>OZ244060.1:0-2462645 GCA_965215405.1 Nitrospirales bacterium | reverse complement strand
GGTGTTGTTCCCCCCTGATCCTGGGAAGTTTTCCAAACGAGTCGGCAGGCAAAAATCGACACGTGCCCCACATACCCATGAGGCGTTTGAGACGGAAGAATTCGTCATTGAGCAGGGGATCGACCCTGAGACGCTGATCCGCCGGATTCAATCGTGCCACGCTCTGCGAGCCAAAGGGTTTGTGCGGACCTCCGATGGCCTTCGCCTTGTTCAAGGCGTTGGTCCGCGGGTGGATTTGATCGAGCCCGCGATGAACCCTCCTGATCATCTCCTGGGGCGTCTTGTTCTCATCCGACGAAGCCATGGGACCGGCTTCCGGCAGTAAAGGAATTGGGGGGGGGGGGGGGGGCTGTCCTGGACGCGCCCGAGCGGTGAAGTTGACAGCGCAGGGCTACTGTGTGGGTTGCCTCAGCAGGTGCGGATGGTTCTTCTCGATTTCTTCTTGAATCTGAGGATCGAGGACGGCTTGAAAAAGCGTTTTGGCCTTTCCGAGGTGAACCCAGGAGAGGTTTTTTGCGCTCTGTAAATTGGTGCTTTGCAATATGGTTCCGGTAAGAGAGGCATCCTGCAGGTTGGCTTCGGATAAATCGGATTCCGTGAGATTGGCTTCTCGCAGGTCAGCCATCTTCAAGTTGGCTTGCACGAACTGGCACCTCTGTAAGTTTCCCCAGGGCATTGAAGCTCGCGTCAGGTTGGCTTTGGTTAAATTCGCGCCAGCGAGGTCCGCGCGGATGAGTCCCGTTCCAGTGAAGTCCACCATAACGAGAGTCGCGTTGGTGAGGGTGGCCTTGAGCAAATTGGCCTCGATGACGTCTGCTTCCGTGAGATTGGCTTCGGTTAAATCGGCTTCTTCCAGGTTGGCTCGGAATAAGTAGGCGTCAGACAAATCTGCCCGGGTCAGGTTGCACCTGGTAAAATCCATTTTTGTGAAATCATAACCCGACAGGTCCGCTTCTCTGAGGTCGGGTTGCACCGTTGGTTGGGTTCGTCGGAATTTATTCCAGACTTCCAGCCCTTGTTGTAACAGATCAAGATGGTCTTGATTAGCCATGAGTGCGGGATGCCGGGGGTATCACGCTCGGTGGGGGGAGAGTGTGAGGTCGGCGGTCTCTCTTTAGAGGAGAGTAACTGTGCCTCAGCGTTTCTTGAGGAATTTCAAAAACTCGGAGTCCGGGCTCAGAATCATGCTCGTGTTTTTGGAAAATGTTTTCCGGTAGGCTTCCATGGAACGAACGAATTCAAAGAATTGAGGGTCCTGGCTATATGCATCGGCGTAAATCTTGAAGGCTTTCGCGTCGCCCTCGCCTCGAATTTCCTGGGAAGTCTTGTAGGCTTCGGCGAAGAGAATTTCTCTGTCCTTTTCGGCTTCCGATCGAATTTTCTGCGCTTCTTCCGCGCCTTCGGCTTTATATTGTTTGGCGATCCGTTCCCGCTCGGCTTGCATCCGATCAAACACGGCCTTGGCATTTTGTTCAGGCAGATCCGCGCGTTTGATTCTGACGTCTAAGACTTTCAAGCCGTATTTCGAGGCTTTTTGATTGGCGCGTTTTGCAACCTCGGACATGATCAATAAACGGTTCGCAGAGACAATTTCCAAAAGCTCGTGGCGACCCAGTTCCACGCGAAGTTCGGAATAAATGATGTCGTCTAACCGTTGAAGCGCGCCCCGTTGCGTTTGAAACGCCTTGTAGACTTCCAGTGGATCGATGATTTTCCACTTGGCGAAATTATCGATCAAAATGGTTTTTTTGTCTTGGGTAATGACTTCTCGAGCGGCAACGTCATAATCCAGCAGTCGCTTGTCGAAGTATCGCACTTCCTGGACAAAGGGAATTTTGAATTTGAGGCCAGGCTCCGTCACGGTTTGCTTGGGTTTGCCGAGTTGGACCACGATGGCCGTTTGGGTTAAATCAAGAATGAAGAACGGAGAGGCGCCCAACATGACCAGCAGGACAACGACGACGATGATGCCGATAAACAGGTTTTGTTTCATTAGGGGGTCGTCTGTGAGTTTCTGCCTGGCTGTTTTGGTAATCGATCCAGAGGCAGGTACGGCAATACGTTACCTGCAGCCGTTGAATCGAGAATGACCTTGTCGACTCGAGAGAGGACTTCTTCCATGGTTTCGATATACAGCCGCTTCCCAATGACGTTTTTGGCTTTTTTGTATTCTGCCAACGTCTGCAAAAAGTGATTGGCTTCACCTTCGGCTCGAGCGACTCTGGCCTGGGCATATCCTTTGGCTTGATTGATGTCTTGTGCCGCCTGCCCTTTGGCTTTTGGAATGACGTCGTTCCGATATCCATGGGCCTGATTGATAAGTTGCTCCCGTTCTTCCTTGGCACTGGCGACGTCTTTAAAGAATTTGGCCACCTTCTGAGGCGGATTGACGTCAAGCAGTTGCACGGTGGCAATCTGGATGCCACCCTCATACTCATCAACGATGGTTTGCAGTAAGTCTTGTGCGGTCTGCTGGATCGTGGCTTTGCCCACTGTCAACGCCTCGTCAATCTTGTTTTTGCCGATAATTTCCCGCATGGCGGCCTCTGCCGATTTCTGTATGGTTCCTTCAATGTCTGCCACGTTGAACAGGTAGTCCTTGGCTTTGCTGATTTTGTATTGGACGATGAATTCAACGGAAAGAATGTTCATGTCTCCGGTCAGCATGAGGGCTTCCTGCGGGACGATTTGAGCCCTTCCACGGGCATTGGTGCGAAACCCGACTTCGATACGGTGGAGTTTTTCGACCTTCGGCGTGACGACGGTTTCAATAAACGGCAATTTGAGGTGGGGTCCTGGTCCGACGGTCCGAACGACGTCGCCGAAACGCTTGATGAGCCCTTCTTCATCGGGCTCGACTTTGAACACTGCTTGAGAGAGCACCAGAATGCCAGCGACGACCAGGATGATGGACTTCATCCCACGCGTCGGTTTCATCCGCTGCCATTGCTCTTTGGCTTTATTGAGGACGTCATCAAGAGGGTCGGCCCCGCCTTGCTGACCCCACGGATCTTTTGGTTCCCAGGGCATACGGTGTTCTCGATATTCAGAGATGGACAAGAGGTCGTACTTCAGCCATTTCCTTTTACGTTACCAGAAAACCTGAAGATGAGCAACTCCCGTCCCGCTTGAGCGAAAGTTCAGGCGTAAAAAGCCGATCCGGCCTGCGTTCTTCGTCTGAGGCCGTCCGGCCCCAACGCTGTGAGTGAACGCCCCTGGTTTTTTTGATTATTTCTCTTTATGCCGGATCCCGGAGGGTGAGGAAGGGAATTTTTTCTTGAACATTCACCCTGCGCTGGCTACAATGGCTGGCTTTTTAGCCATATTTTAAGGAAAAACGGTGATGCGGAAGATCTGCTAATGCGTTCCGGAGTGAGTGCGTGACAATCCTGCAGGTTCGTATCGGGTTATTATGACTGAATTCGGAAGAGCATTGCTTTTTCTGACGAAGGGAGCGTTCTGTGGATACTGAGAGCTCGGTGATTATCTTTTCGTTAGTGTCGGGCGTCGTTGCGATTGCCTATGGGCTGTATCTCACCTTTTGGGTCCTTCGGCAACACGCCGGAAACGAGACAATGCAAAACATTGCATTGGCGATCCAGGAAGGTGCTTCTGCCTACTTGAATCGACAATACCGGACCGTTGGCATTGTGGCGGGCGTCATGTTTCTGATTTTGTGGCTTCTCGGGACGTGGTCGGAAAATTTTGGTTTGTTAACGGCGATGGGGTTTGTGGTGGGAGCTGCAGCCTCTGCAATCGCCGGGTACGTCGGCATGATTATTGCGGTGCGGGCCAACGTTCGGACGTCGCAGGCTGCATCGTCAGGGTTGGATCCGGCACTGCAGGTCGCCTTTAAGGGTGGAGCGGTTACAGGTCTGCTTCTCATCGGGTTGGGACTGGTGGCGCTTGCTGGCTTTTATGCCGTCGGTTCCGCGGTTGCGGGGCCGGAAAAAGCCGTTCATGCCCTCATCAGCCTTGGGTTCGGGGGCAGCCTCATTTCAGTCTTCGCCCGCGTTGGGGGAGGCATTTACACAAAGGCCGCTGACGTGGGAGCCGACCTCGTCGGAAAAGTGGAAGCCGGTATTCCTGAAGACGATCCTCGCAACCCCGCGGTGATTGCGGACAACGTGGGTGACAACGTGGGTGACTGTGCCGGGATGGCGGCTGATCTTTTTGAGACCTACGTCGTGACGATTGTCGCCGCGATGGTCTTGGCCATGAGTCTCTTCCCTGGCACCGTCACGCCCGTGCTGTATCCCCTGGTCCTTGGCGGGTTGACAGTCTTTGCGACCATTATCGGGATATTCTTCGTGAGGGTCAGTGAGGGGGGAGGCATTATGTCGGCCCTGTACAAAGGGTTGTTTGTCAGTGGGGGTCTTGCTGCCGTGGCCTTCTTTCCCGTGACGACCGGCATGATGGACGGCGTTGGAGGGGTATCGGGAATCAGTTATTTTATCGCGGCCCTGCTGGGCCTTGTGGTGACGTTGGCCCTTGTGTTTATCACCGATTATTTTACCGCCACTTCCTATTCGCCGGTTCAAGAAGTGGTAAAGGCAAGTGAAACCGGACACGCGACAAATATCATCGCCGGTTTAGCCGTGGGCATGCAGGCGACCGCATGGCCCGTGATCGTCATTGTCGCGGCGATTCTTTTGAGTTTTGGTATTTGCGGAGGCGCCGAGGGAGGTGGGGTGTACGGGGTTGCGATTGCAGCGGTGGCCATGTTGTCGATGGCAGGCATCGTGGTTGCGATTGATGCGTTTGGTCCGGTGACGGATAACGCAGGCGGCATTGCGGAAATGTCTCAATTGGGTCCGGAGGTCCGAAAAATCACGGATGCGCTCGATGCCGTCGGCAATACCACAAAGGCGGTGACCAAGGGCTATGCTATTGGCTCTGCCGGATTGGCAGCCCTGGTGTTGTTTGCGGAATATGCTCGAGAAGCTCTGTCTGGAAACGAAAGCATTGCCTTTGATCTTGCCGATCCCAGTATCCTGGTGGGTTTGTTCCTTGGCGGGATGCTTCCGTTTATCTTCAGTGCGCTGTGTTTGAAGGCCGTTGGTCAAGCCGGTGGCCTGGTTGTGGAAGAAGTCCGTCGGCAATTCCGTGAGATCCCGGGTATTATGGAAGGAACGCGGAAACCGGAATATGGCACGTGTGTCGATATTGTGACCCAGGCCGCCCTTCAAAAAATGCTTGTTCCTGGAGTGATCCCCGTTCTTTCTCCTATTCTGGTCGGCGTGCTCCTGGGTCCGGCGGCCTTGGGAGGCGTGTTGGTAGGAAGTATTGTGACGGGTTTATTTTTGGCCATTACCATGACGAGTGGAGGCGGAGCCTGGGATAATGCCAAAAAATACATCGAGGAACAGGGACGAAAAGGGACCGAACCTCACAAGGCAGCGGTGACGGGCGACACCGTCGGTGACCCTTTCAAAGATACTGCTGGCCCGGCGATTAACCCGATGATTAAAGTCATTAACATTGTGTCCCTGCTCATCATTTCCTTTATTGTGCAGTAACGGGCTGCTGAAAACCCCCTGTTCCGAGGCGAAGGCCACGTCCTTCTTGCCACTCCTGTAAACGGTTACTGATTCGTTGATAGAATCCGGGCTGAGTATCCTCCTCAGCGGGCTCCCTTCTGTCATACTCGCGGTTTTCAGCAGGGCTCCCAAGCGTCGGGGACAATGCTCTGGAGTTCCGATTGACAATGTCGGGAATAACAGAAGGAGACAGCAAAAATTGTCAACGAATGAGTGAACGCATACGGGGATGACAACGGTGCCTCCGTGGTTGGTCTTGGCCCGACTGTCTCATAAGGTCCTGAACGAGTACGGTATCTTGACCCGTTCAAGAGGCTCAGCTATTCTATCATCGCTGGCGAGCGAGTCTTGTTCTCCTTGAGAATCAGGAGGTAGGCCCATGGAAAGGCAGGAACGGAAGGCTGAGGCAGCAAAAACCTCTTCCGTCCACGATGGTCAGGACGT
Organism: Nitrospirales bacterium; assembly: GCA_965215405.1. Lineage (GTDB taxonomy): Bacteria > Nitrospirota > Nitrospiria > Nitrospirales > UBA8639 > Bin75. The sequence continues at coordinate 2,456,661 of OZ244060.1, read as the reverse complement.
CAAGCCAAATCCTAACGTCATTGAAACAGGCAAGAAGCTTCAAGAAGACATTGATCATTTAGTTGATGAGATCGATGAGGTTCTGGAAGAAAACGCCGCCGAGTTTGTAAAGAATTACGTGCAAAAAGGGGGGGAGTAACTCCTCTTTCTTCTCTTTTTTATCTCCGTCTCTTCTTTCTTCTTTTCGGGTTTCACCAAAAGAGTATGCCTTCGAGCCAGGCCGTCAGGATCCGGTGTCCCGGGTTCACGCCGGGCCTTTCGGTTTGACACTCTTCCGATCAATTCCTATGATCCTTTCTGTTCAGCGTTTTCGCGATACACACGGGTCTCCGCGTATGGTGCTGCTCCACAAAAATTGGCTGGTGCGTCCGGTTGAGCAGAAGCAGGTCGATGCTCTGGTTCGGAATCTGGGCATATCACTCATTACGGCGACGGTCTTGTGCGGGAGAGGCGTCGTCGAGCCCGATCAGGCCAAAACCTGGCTCTCGTCACTCGGGGGCTCGACCCATGATCCATTTGCGCTCCCTGATATGGAACGGGCTATTGATCGTCTTGCTCTGGCAATTCAACGAGGTGAGCAGATTTGCTTTTACGGAGACTATGACGTTGACGGCATTTCGGCCACGAGTCTTCACTTCCTTTTTTGGCGACGCGTCGGTGCCAAAGCCGAAGTCTATATTCCTCACCGGCAGGAAGAAGGGTACGGCCTTCATGAAGAGGCAATTCGGAAACTGGCTCATGCGGGTGTTTCCCTGTTGCTCACGGCGGATTGTGGAACCACCTCGCATCAGGAAATCGAGGTGGCTCGTCGCCTGGGCATTGACGTCATTGTGACCGATCATCATCAGCTTCAATCTCGAATGCCGGAGACGGTTGCGTTTGTCAATCCGTACCGCCAGGATTCCTCCTATCCTTTCCGAGGGTTATGTTCCGGCGGCCTGGCTTACAAGGTTGTTGAGGCCTACGCCCAAAAGTACGGAGCCGCCGACGTGTCGGTCGAGACGTTTCGCGATCTGGTGGCGTTGTCTTCCATCGCCGATCTGGTTCCGCTCCGGGATGAAAACCGAGTCTTGGTACGGGATGGGTTGGCTCAGGTGTCTCAGGGGACACGATGTGGGATCCGGGCACTGACACAATGCCTGGGTCTGACCGGGGCGTGTTCGGCCAGTACGATTGGATTTCGTGTGGCCCCGCGTCTCAACGCGGCTGGACGATTAGCCCATGCCGACCTTGGCGTCAGATTGCTCACCACGGATTCCGAATCCCTGGCTTTTCAACTTGCGCAACGGTTGGAGCAACTGAACCACCAGCGGAGACAGATTGAAGAAGATATGACCCGAGAGGCGATTACGCAGGTGGAAGCCGGTGAACGGTCCCCCGCGATTATGGTGGGAGCAGAGGGGTGGCACAGTGGAGTGATCGGCATTGTTGCGGCACGGTTGGTGGAACGATATCACCGGCCTGCGGTCGTTGTGGCGTTCGAGCATGGTATAGGCAAAGGATCGGTCAGGGGCGTTGCCGGCTTCGACGCGTGTCGAGCCCTGAAGAAATGTCAACGGGACCTGGTGGCCTTTGGTGGGCATCCGATGGCAGCCGGTCTCACGGTCAGACAGGAAGCTTTTTCTGATTTCAGGCACGGATTTTGTGGGGTCGTCGATGGGTTAATGGATACGGATCTGAGAGTTCCCACTCTGGACGTGGACGCGGCCGTTGCGCTTTCCGACATTCAATTTCCCCTTCTCCGGGAATTAGAACAACTGGAGCCCTTCGGGATGGGCAATCCTGAGCCAACCTTTGTGAGCCGTGGACTTTCGGTGCTGGAGAAGAGAGTGGTAGGGGATAATCATCTGAAACTGGTTGTTCGTCAGAACCGCTCCGTTCCCCTGGACGGTATCGGGTTTCGGATGGGAGAACTGGCGAAAGCCCTTGACGCGGGAAACGGACGGATTGACGCGGTGTTTAGTCCGGAGTTGAATCATTGGAAGGGATCGAGTCGCATTCAACTTCGGCTGTGTGACGTGCGAGTCGGGTCATGACTGAGTGAAACCTTATGTTGCTGTCCAGTGTAACAGAAATTGATGACTTGGTTCGGCACGTGCGAAGTTGTCACCCCGAGGCTGATGAGGCGTTGCTTCGGCGGGCCTATGCGTTTTCCGCGAAAGCGCATGAAGGGCAGACTCGTCGGTCCGGCGAACCTTACTTGCAACACCCGTTGGCCGTCGCCGGCATTTTAACCTTCCTCAAGCTCGACGTGACCGCCATCGTGGCGGGACTTCTCCATGATACCCTGGAAGACACCGTGGCGACCCAGGAAGAGCTGCAAACGCATTTTGGACGCGAGGTGGCGCATCTTGTTGAAGGGGTCACGAAAATCGGCCAAATTCCTTTTCGGACGTATGAAGAGAAACAAGCTGAAAATTTTCGGAAGATGCTGTTGTCGATGGCCGATGACATTCGAGTGGTGTTTATCAAATTAGCCGACCGTCTTCATAACATGAGAACGCTGGGACATTTGTCGGAGGACAAGCAAAAGCAAATCGCTCAGGAAACCCTGGAAATTTATGCGCCATTGGCCAACCGGTTGGGCATGAGCTGGATGAAGCAGGAGCTTGAAGACTTGTGTTTTCAGTCTCTCAAGACGGAAGCCTATTCCTTATTGAAGCTCCGAGTGGCGAAGCGGGACGAAGAACGGCAAGTGTACGTCCAGTCGATTATTCAGGCGACGATCGACGCGTTGGCCAAGGCAGGGTTGCCTGGTCACGTGGCGGGACGGCCCAAACACTTGTACTCCATTCATCAAAAAATGGAGCGCCAGGGCATTACGTTTGAGGAAGTTCACGACCTTGTGGCCATTCGTATCGTCACCGACACCAAGATCAATTGTTATACGATTCTCGGCCTCGTGCATTCTTTATGGCCACCCGTTCATGGGCGGTTTAAGGATTACATTGCCACGCCTCGTACCAATCTCTACCAATCGCTGCATACCACGGTGCTGGGTCCTCAAGGCGACCACGTGGAATTTCAAATACGAACGGAAGAAATGCACCGCCTTGCGGAATACGGGGTGGCGGCACATTGGCGCTACAAAGAACAGGTCAAAGTCGACGAGCGTGACGAAAAGGTCTTTAGCTGGCTCCGGCAATTTGTGGAATGGCATCAAGACCTCTCCGACAATCGCCAGTTCATGGATTCCGTCAAGCTCGATCTCTTTCATTTGAACGTCTTTCACGACGTGGTCTTTGCTTTTACGCCGAAGGGAGAAGTGAAGGAACTGCCGCTGGGTTCCACGTTGGTCGATTTTGCCTATGCGATTCACACTCAAGTGGGGGATCATTGCGTCGGGGCAAAAGTGAATGGAAAAATTGCACCCCTTCGGCGATCACTCGTCAGTGGCGACACCGTAGAAATTCTAACCTCGCCAACCCAAGTGCCGAAGAAAGAGTGGTTAAAGTTTGTTCGGACCTCCCGTGCGAAAGCAAAAATCAAACACTTTTTGAAAGGCGAAGAGCAAAAGCAAGGGTTGGAACTGGGGCATCGATTGCTTGAACGTGAGTTGCGTCGGCATCATCTTCCGTCCACGCAGTCATTCAAATCCGACAGACTGTCCCGCATTGCCAGAGAGAGAGGCTATGAATCCGTCGATGATATGACCCGGATGGTGGGGTATGGGCGGTTGTCCGCCGTGCAACTGGTCAATTGGCTTGTGTCGCCTGGCGAGAACGCAGCGAAAGATGACGGGGCCGTTCACGCGATGCCCAGGACGAGACAGGGTCAGAACCCCGTCAAATCCGTACGGGTTATGGGGGAAGGGGACGTCCTGATGCAGTTGTCAAAGTGTTGCAGCCCCGTGCCGGGCGATCCCATATTGGGCTATATCACGCGTGGGCGGGGGCTGACGATCCATTCGAAGGGATGTCCCAATCTTGAGACCTTGGACTATGAAAAAGATCGCTTGGTCGAGGTTGAATGGGAGGCAAAGATCGAAGGGAATCACGCGGTCAAGGCGTGCGTGTTAACCGTTGATCGTCCTGGAATGTTAGCCAACGTGTCCTCAGCCATTTCTGGTTCGAAGGCCAACATCAGTCGAGCGGAAATCACGACCAAAGAAGATCAAAAGGCCGTCCTTGACTTTGTGATTGAAATTTCCAATACCCTCCATCTTGAACAAACTCTCGAAGCCATAAGACGGGTGGACGGCGTCATTTCAGCCAGGCGCGTTCGCAGTTGGCAAAATTCATGAGCGTCCTAGTTCGGCATCTCGACGGTGAGTTGGGTGCCAGGGGTGAGCTTCAGCGTTGCGGCCTGTCCCGCGCGAAGTTCCAGAACCTGGATTGCAGCGGTTTTCGGTCGATAGCGTGGGCAAAGATTGTCGGTTCTTTCGCAAATCGGGACGTACGGTTCAACGTGAACGACGTTTCCGTTCCGGTCCAGCCATAAAATATCCAATGGCATCTTGGTGTTCTTCATCCAAAATGTCCAATAGCCGGGCTCCGGAAACGTAAAGAGCATGCCTTGATCAGGAGCCATTCTCGTCCGATACATCAACCCTTTGCTTCTTTTTGCCGGCGTGTCGGCGACTTCACAATAAATCGTAAACCCATCAGGCGTCGAAACCGTGGCCAAGCCGGATGGTTGGCTGGTGGGAGGTGGGGAGAACGCAAAGAGGCTCGTGCTCAGGATCAAACAGGCAAGCAGATTGAGTAAATGAATCAAAAACAGCCTTTTTTGGGAATGGGGAAGGATGATTCCGGTTTTACCGTGAGGGCCATGTTAGAGCCCTTTGCAAAAATCCGTCAACCAGGGGTCAGGACAGACTCGCCTTCACTTTCGAGACCTTGTCGAATCGTCAAGAGGCAAAAGCCGTCCAACAAGGAATTGCCATCTGGCCCTCTTTGCAATTCTTCGTTCCCCCGGTGTCTGTGCGTTTGACTCGCAGGACGCATCCGGAATAGTTGACAATGACCGTGTTTTGTAGAAAACCTCCTCGGGCCGCCTCCTCGGGTCACGCGGCCGCGGCCACCGACTGGAGCAGAAGGCGTCGTGAGATGACGCGGCTCCCTTATTGGTCGTGGCTCGGTTTGAAATGACGGCCTCGTACTTGTTCAAATACGCCCCAAAGAAACGGGGACCGGACAAGAAAAGAAATTCAAACGGAGCCACGATCCCCTGATTTGCTGTCTTGACTGGTCTTTGATCTATATGTAGAATGTGAAGTTTAGTGACTAAGCCCTTAACGGTTTTTAAGGAAAAACGTGAGATGCCTTTTTTGCCTGTTTTGGCAGGAAAAAGAGGCTTTTGTCTTTATCGTCTCCCACTATAACCATAGTGTTTTACCCTTTCCCTTGATTTTATTGACGCAGGAGGGGACTGCCAAACGATTGAGTTGTTGACAGGGCAGGTACCCGAGTGGACAAAGGGGGCAGACTGTAAATCTGCTGCCATCGGCTTCCAAGGTTCGAATCCTTGCCTGCCCACCATAAAGAAAATGTGTCGTGTCGATCGTCACGTCATAAATGAGAAGTTCATTCAAGTCAATGGCCTTTTGAGTCAAAGGAGTACGCAAGACTATAGATCAACGGTGAAACAGTGAATTCGGAAACGGTGGCGGGCGTAGCTCAGTGGTAGAGTTCCAGCCTTCCAAGCTGGCTGTCGCGGGTTCAAATCCCGTCGCCCGCTCCAACGAAAGTTTGAAGCGTGAAGAGGCAACCGAGACAAGCGATGCAGGACAGGTTCCCGATGTTTTACGTCTCCCATTTCACAACATCGTGGCCCACGTAGCTCAGTTGGCAGAGCACGTCCTTGGTAAGGACGAGGTCATGCGTTCGATCCGCGTCGTGGGCTCCACGATCTCAACGGGGTGTCACTGAAATCTATTCCTTTAGGATGACCTTTTTACAGTTTCGTCTTGCGTGGAAACGTCGCGGTTCCACGTAAGACGAAATTTTTGGGGAGGAGCAGATGGCGAAGGCGAAATTTGATCGAAAGAAGCCGCATGTCAACGTGGGGACGATCGGGCACGTGGACCATGGGAAGACGACGTTGACCTCAGCGCTGACGAAGGTGATGGGGCAACAGGGGATGGCGACGTTTGTGAGTTATGACGAGGTGGCGAAAGCGAGCGAGTCGCAGGGGCGGCGGGACCCGACGAAGATTTTGACGATTGCGATTTCGCACGTGGAGTATGAGACGGCGAACCGGCATTACGCGCACGTGGACTGTCCGGGGCACGCGGATTATGTGAAGAACATGATTACGGGGGCGGCGCAGATGGACGGGGCGATTCTGGTGGTGTCGGCGGCGGATGGGCCGATGCCGCAGACGCGGGAGCATATTTTACTGGCGAGGCAGGTGGGGGTGCCGTACATTGTGGTGTTTTTAAACAAAGCGGACAAGGTGGAGGACCCGGAATTATTGGAGTTGGTGGAGTTGGAGGTGCGGGAGTTGCTGGCGAAGTATCAGTTTCCGGGGGAAGAGATTCCGATTGTGGTGGGGTCGGCGATGAAGGCGCTGGAAGGGGATCCTGGGGAGGTGGGGGTGCCGGCGATCATGAAGTTATTGGAAGAGGTGGACGCCTACATTCCGACGCCAGAGCGGGCGATTGACAAGCCGTTTTTGATGCCGATAGAGGACGTGTTCACGATCAGTGGCCGGGGGACGGTGGTGACGGGGCGAGTGGAGCGGGGGCAAGTGAAGGTGGGGGCGGAGATTGAGATTGTGGGGTTAGGGGAGACGCGGAGCACGGTGGTGACGGGGGTGGAGATGTTTCGGAAGGTATTGGATGAGGGGCAGGCTGGGGATAATATTGGGGCGTTATTGAGAGGGACGAAGAAGGACGAGGTGGAGCGGGGGATGGTGTTGGCGAAGCCGAAGAGCATCACGCCGCATACGCGGTTCAAGGCGGAGGTGTACGTGTTGACGAAGGAGGAGGGGGGCCGGCACACGCCGTTTTTCAACGGGTATCGGCCGCAGTTTTATTTTCGGACGACGGACGTCACGGGGGTGGTACGGTTGGCGGAGGGAGTGGAGATGGTGATGCCGGGGGACAACACGACGTTTACGGGGGAATTGATTGCGCCGATTGCGATGGAGCAGGGGGTGCGGTTTGCCGTGCGGGAAGGCGGGCGAACGGTGGGGGCCGGCGTCGTCACCGAAATTCTTGCCTGAGGAAGGTCGATGCCTGAGGTCGACACGAGAGAGGAGACGTTATGCGGGTCATTATTTCTTTAGCCTGCGGGGAATGTAAGAGGCGTAATTATTCGACGATGAAGAATAAAAAAAATGATCCTGATCGGTTGGAAGTGAAAAAATATTGCCGGTTCTGCCGAAAACATGTTCCTCATAAGGAAGTGAAATGATTGGTTTTCCCATTGATGAGAGTCATGAAGGGGCATGGTGTCAATGGCTAGCATGTCGGTCTCCAAAACCGAAGGTCCGGGTTCGAGTCCTGGTGCCCCTGCCACAAGCGTGGTCGAGTAAGGAAGACGGAATGAAAGTGTCATGAAGAAACTCTGGTCGAAAATTACGGAATTTCTTGCTGACGTCAAAGGGGAGTTGAAGAAGGTTTCGTTTCCGACGCGTGATGAAACCATTGGCTCCACCTCGGTGGTGGTCGTGTTTTGCTTCATCATGTCTTTGTACCTGTCAATGGCTGATTCCATTTTGGTTTGGCTGGTTGGTCAAATTCTTTGAAAGTTTGAGGTTGGGCTCTATGGCCAAAAACTGGTACGTGCTTCACACCTACGCGGGCTATGAAGGTCGGGTGCGAACGGCCTTGGTTGAACGAGCAACTCAAATGGGGCTTAAGGAAGAGTTCGGGCAGGTCCTGGTCCCCACGGAGGACGTTATCGAAATCAAGAATGGAAAACGTCGCGCGTCCAAGCGAAAGTTTTTCCCCGGGTACGTGCTGGTAGAGTTGCAGGACCCCATCAAGGACGAAACGGTGACGATGATAAAAGAGACTCCCAAGGTCACGGGGTTTGTGGGCGGGGGAGAGGCTAAGCCTATACCCCTTCCGAGAGAAGAAGCGGATTCTCTGCTGAAACAGATCGAATCAGGCGTTTCTTTTCCTCGAGAAAGAGAGTTTTTTTCCAAAGGCGACGCCGTGCGTATCGTTGACGGTCCGTTCATGGGCTTTAACGGCTCAATCGACGAGGTGGACGACGAACATGGTCGAGCCAAGGTGTTGGTTGGTATCTTAGGTCGTTCGACTTCAGTCGAATTGGCGTTTGCGCAGATCGAGCGGGGATAAGGTTGTCGTGAACGCCGTCAAGGGTTGTGTCAGCGTCGACAATGGTCGAAGTTGGTTGTGAGTTAACCTTGTGACAGAAAAAAGGACAGAGCGATGGCAAAAGAGGTCATAACGCAGATCAAACTGCAGATTCCCGCAGGAAAGGCCAATCCTGCTCCACCGGTTGGTCCCTCCTTGGGTCAACATGGTCTGAATATTATGGATTTTTGTAAACAGTTTAATGCAAAGACCCAAAAGCAGGAAGGGAGCGTCATCCCCGTTGTCATTACCGTCTATCGAGACCGGAGTTTTACCTTTATCACGAAAACCCCTCCGGCTGCAGACCTCTTGAAGAAAGCGGTGGGGATTATTAAGGGGTCCGGGGTCCCGCAGAAGGACAAAGTTGGCACGCTCTCCCGTGCCCAGTTAGAGGAAATCTCCAAGCAAAAAATGGAAGATTTGAACGCGGTGAATATCGAAGGAGCAATGAAGATCATAGAAGGCACTGCAAGGAGTATGGGAGTCACGGTGACCGACTGACTTGTTCGTTGGTTTTCAAAGGGGAGTATGAGTCGTGGGAAAGCAATTACGAAGTGCTGCAGCAAAAGTTGAGTCCAGCCTTTACGGTCTTCAGGAGGCCAGTGAATTAGTAAAGCAGGCAGCCTATGCCAAATTTGATGAGACCGTGGAATTAGCCATTCGGTTGGGCGTTGATCCAAAACGCGCGGACCAAATGGTTCGCGGCACGACGGTTTTACCTCATGGCACGGGGAAAAAAGTCAGGATTTTGGTGTTTGCCAAAGGGGAAAAAGAGCAGGAGGCACGGCAGGCGGGTGCCGATTTTGTGGGCGCTGATGATTTGTTGGAAAAAATTAAAGAGGGATGGTTGGGGTTCGATCAGGCCGTTTCCACTCCGGACCTGATGGCTTCCGTCGGAAAATTGGGAAAAGTGTTGGGGCCACGTGGTCTTATGCCCAACCCCAAAACGGGAACCGTGACGTTTGATGTGGGGAAGGCGATCAGGGAAATCCGGAAGGGTCGGGTCGAGTACAAAGTGGATAAGGCAGGGAACGTCCACGTGCCGATCGGCAAAGTCTCGTTTGCCGTATCGCAAATCACCGAGAACGCGCAGGCGGTTTTTACGTCGGTGATTAAGGCAAAGCCCTCCTCGAGTAAAGGCAAGTATCTTAAGGGTGCGACCATGTCGAGCACCATGGGGCCGGGTGTTCCCCTGGAATGTACGACGCTGGCCCGACAATTTGATTAGTCGTGGCGTGAAAAGGATCCGGGCATGAAAAAGGAACAGAAGACGGGGGTGGTTTCCGATTTGCATGAGAAGTTTGTCAAGGCCAGGTTGGCCGTGGTTACGGAATGCGGAGGGATGCCGGTTAATCAGGTGACTCAGTTGCGTCATCAACTTCGTGGAGCTCAGGCAGAGTTGAAAGTGGTGAAGAATTCCCTGGCTACAAGAGCTGCGGAGGGGACTTCGTTATTGTCCGTCGCGTCGTTGTTTAAAGGACAGGTTGCGGTGGTCATCGGCTACGATGATCCGATTCTGCCTGCCAAAGTTCTTCGGGATTTTATGAAGCGCGAAAAATGTGAGGAGAAAATTATTTGGCGGGGTGGCGTAATAGAAGGAAAAGCTCTTGAACCCGCACAACTGCTCGCGACGGCTGATTTGCCTTCCAAAGAGGTCTTGCTGTCAATGCTGGTGTCTGCCGTGCAAGGACCTCTTCGAGGAATGGTGGGAGTGCTTCAAGGGATTTTACGAGGATTTGCAGCCGTGCTGGTTGCGATTCAAGACAAAAAGAAAGGAGAAGGAGAAATGGCTGCAACGGAGGCAAAGCTTTCAAAGGATGACATTCTGGGGGCCGTTGAAAGCATGACGGTCTTAGAGTTGTCTGAACTGGTCAAAGGATTTGAAGAAAAATTTGGCGTGACGGCAGCGGCGCCGGTTGTGGCGGCTGCTCCGGCTGCGGGGGGCGTTGCGGTCCAGGCTGCCGAAGAAAAAGACTCCTTTGACGTGGTGTTGGCCGGTGTCCAGGCTGAGAAGAAAATTCAAGTCATTAAAGTGGTGCGCGAGATCACGGGGCTTGGGTTGAAAGAAGCCAAAGATTTAGTGGAAGGGGCGCCCAAGCCGGTCAAAGAGGGTGCGACAAAAGAGGAGGCGGAAACGATTAAGAAGAAACTCACGGACGTGGGGGGGACAGTCGAAGTCAAGTAGCGGGCGGGGTTTGACACGGGAGCATTCTCCTGGTTGCTCAGGACGGGTTGCCTTACAAGCAGAGATGGAGAAGGAGTCGAATATGCCTCAATCTACATTGCCGGGAATCATTAAGCGTACTGATTTTTCGAAAATTCAGTCGACGATTGACATTCCGGACCTCGTCGAAGTTCAAAAACGCTCATATGAGGGGTTTTTGCAAAAAGATACCGACCCTGAGCGTCGTGCGGAAAAAGGGCTTCAAGCCGCGCTCATGAGTGTCTTTCCCATTGCAGATTTTAACAGCTCGGCCATTCTTGAATTTTCCAGTTATTCGCTGGGAACGCCCAAGTACGATATGCGCGAGTGCCTGGAACAGGGGATGACCTTTGCCGCTCCCTTAAAACTGCGAATCCGGCTGGTGGTATTCGATCCGCAGGAAAAGGGCGTCAAGAACAGCAAGGTGCTCGACGTCCGAGAGCAGGAAGTGTACGTGGGCGAGCTTCCTCTGATGACGGACAGGGGAACGTTCATTATTAACGGCACTGAGCGGGTAGTGGTGAGTCAGTTGCACCGCTCTCCCGGTGCATCGTTTAGTCATGATAAAGGGCGTACCCATTCCAGTGGCAAAGTCTTATTTTCCGCGCGCATCATTCCGTATCGAGGGTCATGGTTGGATTTTGAGTTTGACGCTCGGGATCTTTTGTACGTCCGCATCGATCGTCGACGCAAAATGCCCGCCACGATCCTGTTGAAGGCATTTGGCTTGTCAACGGACGACGTACTGAAGAAGTATTATCCAATCGAGGAAATTCGGGTTTCAGATGGGAAACTGATGCGGAAATTGGATCCTGAACTTCACGCGGGATTGCGTTCCTCGGTCGAAGTGTTCGAGAAGGGCGTCAAGGACCCAATCGTTCGAGAAGGGACGCGCCTCACCAAGTCGTTAATGGCAAAAGTTCGGGCTGCTGGCGTGAAGGAGATCCCCGTGAAGCCGGAAGAATTGGTTGGGCGAGCGGTATTGACGGAAATTCCGGACTCGGAAAAAGGAGAGGTGCTGGTTGAAAAGAATCAACGGTTGACCTTGCCCATGATTGAAAGGCTTCTTGAATTAAAGCCCTCTGGTTTCAAGGTGATTTATTTGGACAGCGCGGCGGCCACGCCGATCATTTTAGACACCCTGGACGCCGAACGGACGAATTCTCAAAAGGAAGCCTGGGTGGAAATCTATAAACGCCTTCGACCGGGAGAGATGCCTTCCGTGGATTCAGCCAAGCTCTTGTTTGAGAACCTTTTCGTCAACCCGAAGCGGTATGATCTGTCTCCGGTCGGACGGCTGAAGCTGAACAAGCGTTTTTCGTTGGACCTTCCTCTCCTCAACCGGGTGCTCACCGCGCAAGACGTGGTGGAAGTGATCCGCTGCCTCGTCGAATTAAAAATGGGTAAAGGCGACGTGGATGATATTGATCATTTGGGTAATCGTCGGGTTCGCACCGTCGGAGAATTGCTTGAGAATCAGATTCGGTTGGGGTTAGCCCGAATGGAGCGCAGCATTAAAGAGCGGATGAATCTGCTCGATATGGAGACGGTGCTGCCTCACGACTTGATTAATGCCAAACCCATCGTGGCCGCAATCAAAGAATTTTTTGCCGGCAGTCAGTTGTCGCAGTTTATGGATCAAACGAACCCTTTAGCTGAAATCACCCATAAACGAAGACTGTCCGCCTTGGGGCCTGGTGGGCTGACTCGTGAACGTGCGGGGTTTGAAGTTCGCGACGTCCATCCCTCTCACTATAGCCGTATCTGTCCCATCGAAACCCCTGAAGGGCCGAATATCGGGCTTATCACCTCGTTGGCGACCTATGCGCGGATTAACGAATTCGGGTTCATTGAAGCCCCGTTTCGAAGAGTCCAAAATGGACGTGTCCTGCGGGACGTCGAATTTCTTGCTCCTTTGGACGGAGAGGACTACGTCATTGCCCAAGCCAATTCCCAGGTGGATGCAGCCGGTCGCTTGTTGTCCGATTCGGTGACGGCAAGGTCTGCGGGAGAGTTTGTTTCCACGACGCCGGATCGAGTGGAATACGTGGACGTGTCCCCGAAGCAAGTCGTCAGCGTCGCAACCGCGTTGATCCCCTTTCTTGAGCATGACGACGCAAACCGTGCGTTAATGGGGTCGAATATGCAGCGTCAGGCCGTGCCGCTCGTGCAGAGTGAGGCGCCTTTGGTTGGAACCGGCATGGAAGCCGTGGTGGCTCGTGATTCCGGGTACGTTGAACAAGCCAGACGAGACGGGGTCGTGGAAAGCGTGGATGCCAGACGTATCGTTGTGCGAACTGAGCTTGGCAAGCCGGAAGAGGGAAAAAGGAAAATCGGACGCTTTTGGGACACGTATGACTTGGTGAAGTTTCAACGAACCAATCAAAATACGTGCGTGACTCAGACCCCGATCGTGAAAGTTGGGCAGTCGGTGAAGAAAGGGCAAGTGTTGGCGGATGGGCCGGCTATAGATCGTGGAGAGTTGGCTTTAGGAAAAAACATCTTGGTCGGATTCATGCCCTGGGGCGGGTACAACTTCGAAGACGCGATTTTGCTGAGTGAGAGACTGGTTCGCGAAGACACCTTTACCTCTATCCACATTGAAGAGTTCGAGGTTGAAGCCCGTGATACCAAATTGGGGAAAGAGGAGATTACCCGCGATATTCCCAACCTGGGCGAAGAAGCCCTGAGAAACCTTGATGAAAGCGGGATTGTTCGAATTGGGGCTGAGGTCAAGGCTGGAGACATCCTGGTTGGAAAAGTGACTCCCAAGGGTGAAACGCAGTTAACCCCAGAGGAAAAGTTGCTTCGGGCGATCTTTGGAGAAAAAGCAGGTGACGTCAAAGATACGTCCCTTCAGGTTCCTCCGGGCATTGAAGGCATTGTGGTGGATGTCAAGATTTTCTCCAGAAAAGGGATTGATAAGGATGAACGTTCGAAGAATATTGAATCCCAGGATCGCGTGAAAATTGAACGGAATTATCAGGATGAACTCTACATCATCGAGGATGAGCGGAATAAAAAAATTCGGAAAATTCTGCTCGGGCAAGTGGTGGGCCGTGACTTGATGGATCCGGAAAGCGGCGAAGTCATTTTAAAGAAAAAAGGAAGAATCACGGCGGACGTTTTGCGAAAACTTCCTGATGACGACGTGCGCCGCGTCCTTTTGAGTGACGCGGAAGAGCAGCGAAAACTTGAAGAGATTGAGCGGACGTCCAAGGATCAAATTGAGAGTCTGCAAACCTTCTATGACGAAAAGGTTGGTCGACTTCGGCGTGGTGATGAGTTGCCCCCTGGCGTCATCAAGTTAGTGAAAGTCTATCTCGCGATTAAGCGGAAGATTTCCGTTGGGGACAAGATGGCCGGACGTCATGGAAACAAGGGGGTGGTCTCTCGGATTCTTCCCGAAGAAGACATGCCCTATTTGCCTGATGGGACGCCGATCGAAGTTGTGCTCAATCCGCTCGGCGTTCCGTCACGGATGAACGTCGGACAGATTTTGGAAACGCATTTAGGATGGTCTGCCAAGGCCTTGGGAATCTATGCCGCCAGTCCTGTGTTTGACGGAGCGACGGAGGCGGAGATTAAAGAATTATTAAAGAAAGCGGAATTGCCGGAAAATGGTCAATCGGTGGTATATGACGGTCGGACGGGTGAGTCGTTTAAAAGTCCGGTAACGGTTGGCTACGTCTATATGATGAAGTTACACCACTTGGTCGATGATAAAATCCATGCCCGGTCCATTGGCCCGTATTCGTTGGTGACGCAGCAACCACTGGGTGGAAAGGCCCAGTTCGGCGGGCAGCGTTTGGGCGAAATGGAAGTATGGGCCCTCCAGGCCTATGGAGCGGCCTCCACGCTTCAAGAGTTTTTAACCGTGAAGTCCGATGACGTTCCGGGACGATCGAGAATGTATGAAGCGATTGTAAAGGGAGAAAATTTCCTGGAACCAGGCTTGCCGGAGTCGTTTAATGTGTTGGTGAAAGAATTACAAAGCCTGGGGTTGGACGTTGAGTTGATGAAATCCGCTGAGTAATTCAGTCATTGCCACTCATACGTGAATATTTCTCAGTTTCCTGAGAGGGGGGGGGGTAGAGCCTTGGAAAGCATCTATGCTCTGTTTGAAAGACCGCGCGATGCCATGTCCTTCGACGCCATATGTATTCGGATTGCGTCGCCGGAGAAAATTCGTTCATGGTCGTATGGAGAAGTCAAAAAACCGGAAACGATCAATTATCGGTCCTTTAAGCCTGAAAAGGATGGCTTGTTCTGTGCGAAAATTTTTGGACCGACCAAAGATTGGGAGTGTAATTGCGGAAAATACAAGCGAATGAAGCATCGCGGTATCGTCTGCGACAAGTGCGGAGTCGAGGTCATTCAATCTAAAGTGCGACGTGAGCGGATGGGGCACATTGAGTTGGCTGCGCCCGTTGCGCACATATGGTTTTTAAAAGGGGTGCCGAGTCGGATTGGGATCCTTTTGGACATGAGCCTCAAGCAACTGGAAAAGATTCTCTATTTTGAGGCGTACGTCGTCATTGACCCCATGGAGACCCCGCTTAAGGAAAAAGAGATGCTCACGGAAGAAAAATACCGTGAATGCGTCGATCAGTACGGACCACAGTCCTTTCGCGTCGGTATTGGGGCTGAAGCCATTCGTGAATTGCTGAGAAAAGTCGATATCGAAGCCCTGTGGGCTGAGCGCCATGAAAAAGTGAGGGCCACGACCTCTGCGGCACTGAACAAGAAGATCACGAAACGCCTGAAAGTTATCGAGGCTTTTTATAAGTCAGGCAATAAACCGGAATGGATGATTCTGGACGTTATCCCTGTTCTTCCGCCTGAACTGAGGCCTCTGGTGCCGTTGGATGGTGGGCGGTTCGCCACGTCGGATTTGAACGATCTCTATCGACGGGTGATTAATCGCAATAACCGGTTGAAACGGTTAGTGGAATTGAAGGCACCAGGTGTGATTGTTCGCAACGAAATGAGGATGTTGCAGGAAGCCGTGGACGCGCTTTTTGATAATGGCCGACGAGGGCGGACGATTCGTGGAGCCAATAAGCGACCCTTGAAGTCCCTCAGCGATATGCTCAAGGGGAAACAAGGCCGATTTCGTCAAAATCTCCTGGGAAAACGGGTTGACTACTCGGGTCGTTCGGTGATCGTGGTCGGGCCGGAACTGAAATTGAATCAATGTGGGTTGCCTAAGAAAATGGCTTTGGAATTGTTTAAGCCGTTTATCTTTCATAAGTTGGAAGAACGTGGAGCTGCAACCACTATTAAAAGTGCGAAACGCCTTGTGGAAAAGGAGCGCCCGGAAGTCTGGGACGTGTTGGACGAAGTGATTCGAGAGCACCCGGTTATTCTGAATCGAGCCCCCACGCTTCATCGTTTGGGTATGCAGGCGTTTGATCCCGTGCTGGTCGAAGGCAAGGCCATTCGCTTGCATCCATTAGTGTGCGCGGCGTTTAACGCGGACTTCGACGGCGACCAGATGGCGGTTCACGTTCCACTGTCGGTTGAGGCGCAAATCGAAGCTCGCGTGTTAATCATGTCCATCAATAACGTGCTGTCGCCAGCAAATGGCCGCCCACTGGCCATTCCCTCTCAGGATATGGTGTTGGGTTGCTATTGGTTGACTCAGGAACGACCGGGAGCGACGGGTGAAGGGAAGACGCTGTATTCACCCGAGGAAGTACGAATTGCCTATGACGCCGGGCAACTGGACGAGCAGGCCAAGGTCAAAGTGCGAATCGATGGTGCCTTGGTCGAAACGACCGTCGGTCGCGTGCTGTTTGGGGAAATCCTTCCGGCCTCTATAGAGTTTTCACATATCAATCAAGTCATGACCAAGAAAGAAATGACGAAACTGCTCGACGCGGTTTATCGGGAAGTGGGAGTGCACGAAACGGTCAGGATGCTCGATAAGCTGAAGGACCTCGGTTTTTACTATGCCACCAAAGCAGGGGTTTCCCTCTGCATCGACAATATGCATATCCCGACCCGAAAAGAGGTGCTGCTGGGTGACGCGCGAAAGGAAGTGTCCGAGGTTGAACGTCAATACAGCGAGGGGCTTATCACGAATGGTGAGCGCTACAACAAGGTTATTGATATCTGGGCCCACGTGAGTGAACGGGTTGCCAATGAGATGATGAAGGAGATTAAGGCCGGCGGCGGGCAAGGACCGGAGGATACCTTGAATCCCATTTTTATGATGGCCGATTCCGGCGCGAGAGGGAGTTCACAGCAAATTCGGCAGTTGGGTGGGATGCGGGGCTTGATGGCGAAGCCGTCCGGTGAAATTATTGAAACCCCCATCACCGCCAACTTCCGGGAAGGGCTCACGGTACTCCAATATTTTATCTCGACACACGGGGCGCGCAAAGGGTTGGCGGACACGGCTCTCAAAACGGCGAATTCCGGGTACCTCACGAGGAGGCTGGTGGATATTTCGCAGGACGTCATCGTGAGCGAAGAAGATTGCAAGACTGCCGACGGGATTGACGTCTCCGCCCTGGTTGAAGGTGGAGAAGTGATTCAGCCGATTGAAGAACGAATTTTAGGCCGTATTGTAACGGAAGACATTCTTGATCCTTTGACCGGCGAAGTCGTGGTGTCGGGGAATGAAGAACTGGATGAAACGCGCGTAAAGGCCGTGGTTGAAGCAGGCATCGGACACGTCCGCATCCGATCCGTGTTGACCTGTCAGGCCCGCTGGGGCGTGTGCGTGAAGTGTTACGGCCGGGATTTAGCCAGAGGAAAGTTGGTCGAACTGGGCGAGCCCGTGGGGGTGATTGCGGCTCAGTCTATCGGGGAACCCGGCACGCAGTTAACCATGCGGACTTTCCACATTGGGGGAACGGCCAGTAAAGTCGTGGAGCAAAGCGTGCACGAGTCTCGACACGATGGAATTTTGAAATACCTCAGTTTTGACGCCAAGAAAAATGCATATTTTCGCAATCGTCACATAGCGGTTCAGAACAAGCACGGCGAATGGGTGGTGATCAATCGAAACGCGAAGATTGCCGTTCATGATCACTCCGGTCGAGAACGGGAAAAGTACCCGGTTGTCTATGGCGCGAAGATTATCGTGAAAGATGGTGGTCGGGTGACGGTGGGGCAGAAACTTGCGGAATGGGACCCGTATTTGTTGCCCATTCTGACGGAAGTGGGTGGGAAAATTGCCTATGGAGATATCTCCGAAGGCGTCACCATGAAGGAAGAGGTCGATGAAATCACCGGCCTGTCCCGCAAGGTGGTCATTGAGCAAGTGGGCACCAATCTTCGTCCACGAGTTTCGATCAAAGACGAGGGGGGCAAGACCGCAAAATTGCCTGGTTCTGGTGCTCAGGCTCGCTATTTCCTCCCCGTGGGCGCGCATATCTTCGTGGAAAAAGGATCGATCGTGCATCCTGGAGACGTCTTGGCGAAAATTCCTCGAGAAACGACGAAGACCAAAGACATTACGGGTGGATTGCCAAGGGTGGCAGAATTATTTGAGGCGAGAAAGCCCAAGGAGCAAGCGGTTATTAGTGAAATCGATGGAGACGTCTCCTTTGGGGGATTCGTCAAAGGGATGCGGAAGATCGTCGTCGACAACAAGATGGGAGACATTAAGGAATATTTCATTCCTCGAGGAAAGCACGTCAACGTGCACGAAGGGGATTGGGTGCGCGCAGGGGAACCGCTCATGGATGGCTCGGCGAATCCCCATGATATTCTGAACGTGTTGGGTCCCCGAGAACTTCAGCGATACCTGGTGAATCAGGTGCAAGAAGTGTATCGGTTACAGGGAGTGTGGATTAATGACAAGCATATTGAAATTATTGCGAGGCAGATGTTGAAGAAGATCCGCATTGAAGACACTGGAGATACCAATTTTTTACCAGGGGCCCAAGTCGGGAAATTTGCTTTCACCGATGAAAATCAACGGGTCCTTGCCGAGGGCGGGAAGCCCGCTATCGGCAAGCCGGTGTTGTTGGGTATTACCAAGGCTTCACTGAATACGGACAGCTTTATTTCCGGGGCTTCATTCCAAGAGACGACGCGAGTGCTTACTGAAGCCGCGATCAATGGTCGGGTTGATGACCTGCGAGGGCTCAAGGAAAACGTCATTGTGGGACGCCTGATTCCTGCGGGAACGGGATTTTCCCACTACCGTGAAACCTTTGTGTCCGCCGCGGATGAAGCGTTAATCGAGTCCGGCGTGCATGATGGGGCCGATGATGGATTAGTCGTGACGCAAGAGAAGGAGTTGCAGGCGCAGTCTACGTAATGCCTGGAGCCTTTTATCTTGACACGTCGAGATGTCCTCACTACAATTGAAAGGTTTCCCAATAGGGTTAGTTCCACGATGGAAATTGAAGGAAAGATCGTGATATGCCAACGGTGAATCAGCTCATTAGAAAAGGTCGCAAGGCCCCAAAAGCAAAAAGTAAAAGCCCTGCGCTTAATCGATGCCCGCAACGACGGGGGGTATGTTTGCGCGTCTATACCACGACTCCGAAAAAACCGAATTCCGCGTTGCGGAAAGTGGCGCGCGTCCGTTTGACCACGGGCGTCGAGGTGACAACCTACATCCCGGGCATGGGGCATAACTTGCAAGAACATTCTATCGTGCTCGTGCGGGGTGGCAGGGTGAAGGACTTGCCTGGCGTGCGTTATCATTTGGTCCGAGGCACACTTGACGCGGTAGGCGTGGCCAATCGAAAACAGGGTCGTTCCAAATATGGGGCTAAACGACTGAAATAATCAGGACAATGTATTTTGCCGTGGGGAAGGTAATTCAACACTATGTCTCGTAGTCAGAGTGCCGTCATAAGAACTCCCTTGGCTGATCCCAAATATCGCGATCACCTTGTGGGGAAGTTTATCAATATTCTTATGGGACAAGGGAAAAAGAGTACAGCCCAGCGTGTGTGTTATGGGGCGTTCGATGTCATTCAAAATAAGACGGGTAGTGATCCTTTGAAGGTATTTCATTCCGCACTTGGCAACGTCAAGCCAATGGTGGAAGTGAAATCGAGACGGGTGGGCGGTGCATCGTACCAGGTTCCCGTTGAAATCCGACCAGTCAGGCAGGTTGCCTTGGCCTTTCGATGGATTAAATATAGTGCCCGGTCTCGAACGGGAAAAAGTATGCAAGACAAGCTTGCTGCCGAGCTGCTTGATGCTGCCAATAATACAGGGGTTGCGGTTAAGAAACGAGACGAGGCGCACAGAATGGCCGAGGCTAATCGTGCGTTTGCCCATTACCGTTGGTAACGGTTTCTTGTTGCTGTAGTCGAGCCACCCTCCACGTGTAGGCGTTCTTTTTTTCTCAATCCGCGTTCGGATGGCGCGTTTGGGAGCGTTGTGACAGTCTGATTGTGTGTGGAGGAACGGTGTCCAGGGAATATCCATTAGAACGCACTCGGAATATTGGCATCATGGCCCATATTGACGCAGGGAAAACAACGACGACCGAGCGCATCCTGTTTTATGCCGGTGTCTCTCACCGAATGGGTGAGGTGCATGAAGGCGCGTCTCAAATGGATTGGATGGAGCAGGAGCGGGAGCGGGGCATTACAATTACTTCTGCGGCGACCACCTGTTTCTGGAACGATCATCGCGTCAATATTATCGATACGCCGGGACACGTGGACTTTACGGTTGAAGTCGAGCGGTCCCTTCGCGTGCTGGACGGAGCCGTGGCAGTTTTTGATTCGGTACAGGGAGTCGAGCCGCAGTCAGAAACGGTCTGGCGTCAGGCTGATAAATATCGAGTTCCTCGAATTACCTTTCTTAATAAAATGGATCGGTTGGGTGCCGACTTTTCAGGCAGCATTCAAAGTATCGTGGATCGTTTGGAAGCAAATCCGGTTCCGGTACAGTTGCCAATCGGAAAAGAAGCTGATTTTCGAGGGATCATCGACCTGATCTCGATGAAGTCCTACCTCTTTGATGATGAAACGCTGGGCGCGAATTTTGTGGTCGAAGACGTCGCGCCGGATCTTCTGCCGATGGCTCAAGCGTATCGAGACAAAATGATAGAGGCCGTTGCTGAATTTGATGAGCTGGTGCTTGAGCAATACCTGAATGGCGATTCGCTGAAGCCGGACGACATCAAGCGAGCCGTGCGCGCTGGGACCAATCAAATGCAAATCACGCCGGTCTTATGTGGTTCGGCGTTTAAGAATAAAGGGGTGCAGCCGTTACTGGATGCCGTGGTAGATTTTTTGCCTTCGCCTTTAGACGTTCCTGAAGTAGAAGGAGTCGATCCGGCCAGCAGTGCGAAAATGCAGCGTCGGGCCAGTGACGAAGAACCGTTTTCGGCGTTAGCCTTCAAGATCATGACCGATCCCTTTGCCGGGCAACTCACGTATTTTCGCGTCTATTCCGGGAGACTGGGAACGGGCTCGTACGTGTATAACGTCACCCAGGGCAAACGAGAACGGATCGGGCGTTTACTCAAAATGCACGCGAACAAGCGTGAAGATATTGACGCGGTGTATGCCGGAGACATTGCTGCCGCGGTCGGGATGAAGGGCGTGAGAACGGGTGACACCTTGGCGGATGAAAAGCATCGAATATTGTTGGAGGTTATTAAATTTCCAGAGCCCGTGATTTCTATGGCGGTTGAACCAAAGACCAAGCAGGACCTCGAGAAGCTCGGCTTTTCTTTGGAAAAACTGGCTCAGGAAGATCCGTCCTTTCATGTTCGAACCGATGAGGAGACTGCGCAAACGATCATTTCGGGAATGGGGGAGTTGCATCTGGAAATTATTGTTGATCGTTTGGTCAGGGAGTTTAAGGTTCAAGCGAACGTCGGGAAGCCTGAGGTTGCCTATCGCGAAACGATCCGCGGCAAGGGCGAGGCCGAAGGGAAATATATCAAGCAATCCGGTGGGCGAGGGCAGTATGGGCACGTGGTGTTACGTGTCGAACCGTCTGAGCCTGGAGTGGGGCTGGAGTTTGTCAATAAGGTTGTTGGCGGCGCTGTCCCCCGTGAATATATCCCTGCGGTGGAAAAAGGGGTGCGGGAGCGAATGGAATCCGGCGTGGTGGCCGGGTATGCCATGCGGGACGTTCGGGTGACGTTGTTTGATGGTTCCTTTCATGAGGTCGATTCAAGTGAAATGGGTTTTAAAATCGCGGCATCGATGGCTTTTGAGGGTGCCTGTCGTAAAGCCACTCCGGTCCTGCTTGAGCCGGTGATGAAAGTGGAGGTTCTCGTTCCTCAGGACTTCATGGGTGACGTGATTGGGGATTTGAATTCCAGACGCGGAAAGGTACAAGGAATAAAGGCGAGGGGTGGCTCTCAGGCCGTTGATGCCACGGTGCCCCTTGGGGAAATGTTCGGGTATGCCACGACCCTTCGATCGAAGACGCAGGGGCGTGCAACCTATTCAATGGAATTTGCGCAATATGAACCGGTTCCCAGGCAACTGGCCGATCAGATTGTCAGTAAGCAACGTGGAGAATAACGGTGCAGTTTTTTGGAAAGGCAGGAAAGCGAATGACAGTGTTCGTTTCTTTCTCGCATAGCCTCGAAAGATTCGCAATCGAAGAGGGAGGAGCAGATGGCGAAGGCGAAATTTGATCGAAAGAAGCCGCATGTCAACGTGGGGACGATCGGGCACGTGGACCATGGGAAGACGACGTTGACCTCAGCGCTGACGAAGGTGATGGGGCAACAGGGGATGGCGACGTTTGTGAGTTATGACGAGGTGGCGAAAGCGAGCGAGTCGCAGGGGCGGCGGGACCCGACGAAGATTTTGACGATTGCGATTTCGCACGTGGAGTATGAGACGGCGAACCGGCATTACGCGCACGTGGACTGTCCGGGGCACGCGGATTATGTGAAGAACATGATTACGGGGGCGGCGCAGATGGACGGGGCGATTCTGGTGGTGTCGGCGGCGGATGGGCCGATGCCGCAGACGCGGGAGCATATTTTACTGGCGAGGCAGGTGGGGGTGCCGTACATTGTGGTGTTTTTAAACAAAGCGGACAAGGTGGAGGACCCGGAATTATTGGAGTTGGTGGAGTTGGAGGTGCGGGAGTTGCTGGCGAAGTATCAGTTTCCGGGGGAAGAGATTCCGATTGTGGTGGGGTCGGCGATGAAGGCGCTGGAAGGGGATCCTGGGGAGGTGGGGGTGCCGGCGATCATGAAGTTATTGGAAGAGGTGGACGCCTACATTCCGACGCCGGAGCGGGCGATTGACAAGCCGTTTTTGATGCCGATAGAGGACGTGTTCACGATCAGTGGCCGGGGGACGGTGGTGACGGGGCGAGTGGAGCGGGGGCAAGTGAAGGTGGGGGCGGAGATTGAGATTGTGGGGTTAGGGGAGACGCGGAGCACGGTGGTGACGGGGGTGGAGATGTTTCGGAAGGTATTGGATGAGGGGCAGGCTGGGGATAATATTGGGGCGTTATTGAGAGGGACGAAGAAGGACGAGGTGGAGCGGGGGATGGTGTTGGCGAAGCCGAAGAGCATCACGCCGCATACGCGGTTCAAGGCGGAGGTGTACGTGTTGACGAAGGAGGAGGGGGGCCGGCACACGCCGTTTTTCAACGGGTATCGGCCGCAGTTTTATTTTCGGACGACGGACGTCACGGGGGTGGTACGGTTGGCGGAGGGAGTGGAGATGGTGATGCCGGGGGACAACACGACGTTTACGGGGGAATTGATTGCGCCGATTGCGATGGAGCAGGGGGTGCGGTTTGCCGTGCGGGAAGGCGGGCGAACGGTGGGGGCCGGCGTCGTCACCGAAATTCTCGCCTGAGGAAGGAATCCAGTGGTGGTAGGCGTGGATCAGCGTATTCGTATCCGATTGAGGGGCTTTGATTATCGGATCCTTGATCAATCGGCAAGGGAAATCGTGGATACCGTCAAGCAAACGGGTGCACGCGTTGCCGGACCTATTCCACTTCCCACTCGTATCGAAAAATTTACCGTTCAGCGATCTACTCATGCCGACAAGAAATCCCGTGAACAGTTTGAAATCCGAACCCATAAACGCTTACTGGATATTCTTGAGCCCACCCCGGAAACAATGGATGCCCTCATGAAATTAAATCTGGCTGCAGGGGTGGACGTGGAGATCAAGCTGTAGTTTGACGTCATTGTAAAGGATTGGCTTGTAAGGGTACTCATGGTTAGTGGGTTAATAGGGAAAAAATTGGGAATGACGCAGTGTTACGATGAAAATCGTCGTCTTCATCCCGTCACGGTTGTCGAGGCGGGCCCTTGTCGGGTCACGGCCGTTAAGACCAAAGATTATCATGGCTATGACGCGGTCCAACTTGGTTATTCGGAAGTTCAGGAACGGAAGCTCACCAAAGCTCAGGTAGGGCATCTTCGTTCGTCAGGCCAAGAAAAGCTTTTTAGATATTTACGGGAGTTTCGCTGTGTGTCGGATTGCCAGGTAGGGGACGCCGTGACGGTTCACCTTTTTCAAAAAGGTGAAGTGGTTCACGTGCAGGGGACCTCAAAGGGAAAAGGGTTTCAGGGGGTCATGAAACGGCACAATTTCGCCGGTGGTCCCGCCAGTCACGGTTCGATGTTTCATCGTGCGCCGGGGTCGATCGGCAGCAGTTCGTATCCCTCTCGCGTTTGGAAGAATCAGGCGCTTCCCGGGCAAATGGGGAATGAACGGGTCACAGTGAAAGGATTAACCGTCATCGAAGTTCGACCGGAGGAGAATCTGGTGCTTATCGCAGGAGCCGTTCCTGGTCCTGTAGGAGGCGTCGTTCTTATCCGGAAGCAGGGGGAATAACAAGTCGGCATGGCCTCAATAGAAGTCGTAGACCAAAACAACAAGGCCGTGGGCGCGGTTGAGGTAAGCGAGACCATGTTTGGATCTGAGCCTCATGGCGTTCTTGTACATTCCGCGGTGGTGATGCAGCGTGCCTCGCTCCGACAAGGGACTGCGAGTACGAAGGGCCGCGGTGAGGTGAGTGGGACAGGGAGAAAGCCGTGGAAGCAAAAACACACGGGCAGGGCTCGAGTGGGTTCGAATCGATCACCCGTGTGGCGCCACGGCGGAACGGTCTTTGGGCCTCGGCCCCGAAAGTATGGTTCCGCCATGTCAAAAAAAATGTATCGGAAGGCCATGCAGAGTGCCCTTTCATCTAAGAGGGCAGCCGGAGAGCTGGTGATTCTTTCCGATCTCTCCCTTCCGGAACCCAGAACTAAATTGATGGCAGAAACGGTGAGGCAATTGGGGATGACCTGTACGGTGCTTTTTGTGGTGGGGAAAGACAGCCACAACGTCTTTCGCGCGACGCGGAATTTGGCTCGAGTGAAGGCCGTGTCCCCACGGGAACTCACGGTTTACGATGTACTTCGATACGAGATGCTCGTGGTGTTGAAAGACGAATTGTCAAGCGTTCAGGAGTTGTGGGCGTGAGGCGTGACCCGTTTGACGTCTTGGTGAAGCCGTTGCTGACCGAGAAAATCACGGGGCTTCAGGAGGCTGCCAACTGTATCGCCTTTGTTGTGCAGAATGACGTGAATCGGATCGAGGTTCGTCAGGCGGTGGAGTCGGTTCTTAAAGTAAAAGTGAAGTCTGTGAATATCATGAAGGTCATGGGAAAGAAGAAGCGTCAAGGGCGCTTTCTTGGAAAACGGCCGGATTGGAAGAAGGCTGTCGTTACGCTTCATGAAGGAGAAAAAGTGGAGTTGTATGAAAGAGCCTAGGCGTGCACTTTTGAAAACGGTTTTTTTGTAAAAGACGGGGCTGGAGAAGAGGAAGGTCGCAGACTATGCCGAGTAAACCGTATCGTCCAACGTCGCCGGGGCGTCGAGGCATGACCGTGCTCAAGGACAAGACACTTTCGAAAGAGCAGCCTGAAAAACGTTTGACCATGGCCCTGTCTCGCTCTGGAGGTCGAAACAACTTTGGGCGAATCACCACCCGATTTCGTGGTGGAGGGCATAAGCGCCTATATCGAGTCATTGATTTCAAGAGAGATAAAGTCGGCGTGCCGGGCAGAGTCGTCAGGGTGGAATACGATCCCAATCGTTCGGCTCGCATTGCGTTGATTGCGTATGCCGATGGAGAAAAGCGGTATATCCTTGCTCCCGTTGGATTGTTGGTCGGGGACTCCATTCAGGCCGGCCATGGTTCGGACATTCGTCCCGGAAATGCGCTTCCCTTGTCGTCGATGCCGCTTGGCACCACCATCCATAATATTGAACTCAGGCCAGGGAAAGGCGCCCAGGTGGCACGGAGTGCTGGTGCCGCTTGTCAGGTAATGGGTCGAGAGGGGCAGTATATTCAGGTTCGCCTGGTTTCGGGTGAGATGCGTCGGATTCTTGGAACGTGTATGGCGACCGTGGGACAAATTGGGAATCTCGATCACGAGAATATCACGGTGGGCAAGGCCGGTCGTTCGAGGTGGATGGGTAAACGACCTCACGTGCGAGGGGTCGTGATGAATCCGGTTGATCATCCTCATGGCGGTGGAGAAGGGAAATCCGGGCAGGGAAACCCCCATCCCGTTTCCCCTTGGGGCGTCCCGACCAAAGGCTTTAAGACTCGGAAGAAGAAATTGTCATCGCAATTCATTATTTCCCGACGGACTAAATAAGGAGAATGAACGTCGATGCCGCGTTCAATTCGTAAAGGGCCGTTTGTCGATTCTCACCTCATGGAAAAGGTGGAAAGGATGAACGCGTATCGTGACCTGAAGTTAATTAAAACCTGGTCGCGTCGATCAACGATTATTCCTGAAATGATAGGTCATACTTTCGCGGTGCATAACGGGAAAAAGTTTATTCCCGTCTATGTGACGGAAAATATGGTCGGGCATAAGCTCGGAGAATTTGCTCCTACCCGGTTTTTTAAGGGCCATGGAGCTGCCAAATCAGAAAAAGCCGTTCCGTTGAAATAGAGTGGAAAGGGTGAAAAGCTAGGGAAGGAACCTCATGGCCGAAGCAAAGGCGGTATTGCGTTACGTCAGAATGACGCCACGAAAAATGCGGATGGTAATCGATTTAATTCGCGGACGTGACGTGCCTGAAGCGTTGACGGTGCTCAAGTACTTGTCCAGAGCCGCCGTGCCGGTGGTGGAAAAGGTGTTGAATTCCGCCGTCGCAAATGCCGGACAGCGGGAGTTGGGGGACCCTGAATCTTTGAAAATCTCAAAAGCCTACGTGGATGGTGGCCCGGTTTTAAAGCGATTTCAGCCCAGAGCCATGGGCAGGGCAGCCCCCATCCATAAGCGAACCAGTCATGTGACCATTGTGGTTTCTCCGACGAAGAAGGATGCCTAGAGAGAAGTGAACGTGAACCGTTTCAGTTGATGGAGTGAGGCAAACAGGGGTTTATGGGGCAAAAAACACATCCATATGGGTTTCGGCTAGGATATACCAGGACCTGGAATTCTCGATGGTATGCCAAGAAAGATTTTGTGAAATTATTGCATGAGGACGTGGAAATTCGACAAACGGTAAAAACTCGTTTATTTCACGCCGGCATTTCACGAGTAGAAATTGAACGTTCAGGGAATCAGGTAAAAGTGATCATTCATACGGCCCGCCCTGGCATTATCATCGGAAGAAAGGGTGCGGAGGTTGATAAGTTAAAGGCTATGCTGGAGCAACGATATGGTCGGGAAGTCTACGTGACGGTCAAGGAAATTAAGAAGCCGGAATTGGACGCGCAGCTTGTTTCTGAAAATATTGCCCTGCAATTGGAGAAACGTGTTTCCTTTCGTCGTGCCATGAAACGAAGCGTGGCGTCAGCCCTTCGGTTGGGCGCCCAAGGCGTTCGAGTGTCTTGTGCCGGCAGGCTAGGAGGAAATGAAATCGCCCGAACGGAATGGTATCGGGAAGGCCGTGTTCCGCTTCACACGCTCAGGGCGGACGTGGATTATGGTTTTGCGGAGGCCCATACGACTATGGGCATTATTGGGGTGAAGGCTTGGATTTATAAAGGTGATGCCGAGTTGTCGAACGCGGAGAAGGACAAGGCTTCGTTGAACGTGCTCTAGAAAGACGTTGACATTTATCGGACGCATGAACGCGTCCGTTGTATTCACTCACGACTTTTGACGTGCCCATACCATGTTAGCTCCGAAAAAAGTTAAATTTCGAAAAGTACAAAAAGGCCGTATGCGGGGGAAAGCTTACCGTGGGGGTGACGTGTCTTTCGGAGAATTTGGCCTCAAGGTGCTTGAGCCTGGTCGAATTACGGCCAGGCAAATTGAGGCGGCGAGAATTGCGATGACGCGCCACGTGAAGCGTGGGGGAAGAATCTGGACTCGGATTTTTCCTGACAAGCCGATTACCAAAAAGCCGGCGGAGGTTCGAATGGGGAAAGGAAAAGGAAACCCTGAGTTTTGGGTTGCCGTGGTGAAGCCCGGCCGTATTCTCTATGAAATGGATGATGTATCGAGGAGTGTCGCGGAAGAGGCGTTTCGTTTGGCCGGTCATAAACTGCCGTTGGCGACGAAATTTGTCGTCCGAGGGGAATACTCCGTCTGAGGCGCACTGATGGATGTTAAAGAACTGCAAGGCATGGAAGCGGAAGAGTTAGCCGGAAAAGTGCATGAGTTGAAGCAGGAATTGTTTCACCTTCGATGTCAACATGCCCTTGGACGCGTTGAAAATCCAATGAAAATCCGTCAAGCGCGGCGAGACGTGGCCAGGGCCAAGACCGTTCTTCGCGAAAAACGGGTACTGGAGCATTCGAAGGGTTAACCGTAGGGCGAACAGCTAACCATAGATTTTGAAAAACATGACTGACACACCAAGACGGCAGCGTGCATCGTATGGGCTAGTGATTAGCGACAAAATGGACAAAACAGTCGTCGTGGCGGTCACGAGACTGGTGTCGCATGCTTTGTACGGAAAAGTAGTGCGACGGCTTACCAAGCTTAAAGCCCATGATGAGGCGAATGAATCTCGCGTCGGCGACCGCGTGAAGATTGTGGAGACGCGGCCGCTCAGTAAGGATAAACATTGGCGAGTGGCGGCAATTATTGAGCGTGGCGAGCGGAGCCCGTCGCCGTAATTGGTGACGAGAGGGTTCGTGCGTTCGGTGGGCGCGTGCAGCGTTGAAAGACGATGATTCAAAATTACAGCTATCTCGACGTCGCAGATAATTCCGGTGCCAAAAGCGTGCGGTGCTTTCACGTGCCGGGTGGGACTCGTCGACGGTATGGAGGCATTGGCGACATCGTAGTGGTGTCGGTTCGAGAGGCTATTCCCAAAGCGTCCGTCAAAAAAGGCGACGTGGTAAAGGCTGTGATTGTTCGAACTAAAAAAAGCCGGCGTCGTGAGGACGGCTCCTATATTCGATTTGATCGTAATGCCTGTGTGTTGGTGAATAATCAAGGGGACCCCGTGGGGACAAGAATCTTCGGTCCCGTCGCTCGGGAATTGAGAAAAAAGAAGTTCATGAAAATTATTTCACTTGCTCCCGAGGTGTTATAACGCGTATGGGCACTCGAACTGCAACGGGAGGCCTGACGGTTGCCAAGTCCCGTATTCGAAAGGGTGACACGGTGATCGTGATTGCTGGACGAGAGAAGGGGAAGGTCGGGAAGGTCCTGCACGTGAACGCACGGACGGCCCAGGTGACGGTGGAAAAACTCAACGTTATTAAACGACATACGAAACCCTCTCAAAAAGTCAGACAGGGCGGCATTTTGGAACGTGAGGCGCCCATGGCGATTTCGAACGTCATGGTGTACGCCCAGGCCTCGGGAAAACCCTCGAGGGTCAAAATCAAGACGTTGGATGATGGGCGTCGGGTGAGGGTTTTACAGAAAAATCCGGATGACGTGTTGGATAAGGTGTGATGGCTAAAAAAGAAGCCACGGGCAAGCCGGCAAACAGGAAAAAGGCGGCACGGGCCGGATCTCCTCCGCGGTTAAAGGATCTTTATCGGAATGAGGTCGTTCCTCGGATGATGAAAGAATTTTCGTATTCCAATCCGATGCAAGTGCCACGCGTGGAGCGAGTGGTTCTGAACGTTGGCATGGGAGAAGCTATTCAAAACGTCAAACTGTTGGAGAGTAGCGTGGCTGAGCTGGCGTTAATCACCGGTCAAAAGCCCGTCGTGACCAGAGCGAAAAAAGCTATAGCCGGTTTTAAGGTGCGGGAAGGTATGCCGATCGGCACCAAGGTCACGCTTCGCGGAAGCCGCATGTATGAGTTTCTTGATCGCTTGCTGAATATTGGCTTGCCTCGGATTCGGGACTTCCGAGGGGTGTCTCCCAAGGCGTTTGATGGTCGCGGCAACTATACGTTCGGGTTAAAAGAACAGTTAACCTTTCCTGAAATCAAATATGATGACGTGGCGGCTATTCATGGGATGGACGTCACGATTGTGACGAGTGCTCAACGAAATGATGAAGCAAAGTCCTTGTTGGCTCATTTGGGAATGCCGTTTCGTTGATACTGTAACGCGACGCGATTGAGACGGAGGCCATTGTGTCAAGAAAAGCATTACGGAACAAGGCCGCGGCGGATCAGAAATTTCCCGTCCGACGGTATAATCGGTGTCCCCTCTGCGGTCGAGTGAGAGCCTTTTTACGACGCTTCCATATGTGCCGAATTTGTTTCCGGCTGCACAGTCTGCGCGGAAATATTCCTGGAGTCACCAAGTCAAGTTGGTAAGCCAGCTTACGCTGTGGATGATGAGGATATGACGTTATGAGTATGACGGACCCAATTGCTGATCTTTTTGTTCGCATAATGAACGCCCTTCGGCGGGGTCACGCGACGGTGAACGTTCCGGCCTCCAAGCTGAAGGCCAATATTCTTTCTGTCTTTAAAGCTGAAGGCTTTATTCAAAATTTCTCGTCCACGACATTCGACGGACACCCTGCCCTTCAGGTGGAATTGCGGTACGTCCAGGGACGGGAAAAGAAACCCGTGATTGAGCAAATCAAGCGGATCAGCAAACCAGGCAAGCGGGTGTACGTGGGAGCCTCATTCATCCCGCGAGTGCGAGGTGGGTTGGGCGTGGCGGTGCTTTCGACTTCGAAAGGGGTCATGACGGATCGGCAAGCCAGACAACGGAGCATCGGGGGAGAAGTCCTGTGCCACGTGTGGTAAAACCTGGACGAACCAGTTCGCCTCGACAAAGAAGTCACGTCAGCGATGTCTAGGATCGGGATCAAACCAATTGCCATAGCCTCCACCGTCGAGGTGAAGGTTGAAAATCGGTCTGTCTCCGTGAAGGGACCCTTAGGCCAATTAGGGTGGAAGCTTGCTGAGGAGATTGACGTCGCAATCAACGACGGGATGGTCCACGTGGGAAGGCGTGGAAATTCTCCTCGCGTTAAAGCCTTGCACGGGCTGACCCGCGTGGAGCTGTCGAATTTAGTTGAGGGAGTAACCAAGGGGTTCCAACGAACGTTGGAATTGACGGGCGTAGGGTATCGGGCACAAGTGCAAGGTCAATCGCTGACCTTAAACGTGGGATTTGCACATCCTGTGTTCTTGTCCGTTCCGCAAGGCGTACAAGCCTCGGTCGAGAAGCAAACCGTGATTTCCGTGAAAGGTATTGATAAGCGTCTGGTAACTCAGACCGCCGCCAATATTCGACGGGTGCGCCCGCCTGACGTCTATAAACAGAAGGGCATTAAG
Source organism: Nitrospirales bacterium (assembly GCA_965215405.1). Taxonomy (GTDB): domain Bacteria; phylum Nitrospirota; class Nitrospiria; order Nitrospirales; family UBA8639; genus Bin75. Next base: position 2,425,599 of record OZ244060.1, on the reverse strand, counting down.
TATGCTGGTGAAGTCTTAATCAAGAAAGCCGGGAAGGCCGGCAAGAAATAGCGTGCGCGTATGAATCAAAAGACACAACGTCGCCAATTGGAACGGCGAAAAGCGCGAGTCAGAAAAAAAGTTCAAGGGACGCCCGTTCGCCCGAGGCTGACGGTGTTTCGGAGTAACGCACATATTTACGCCCAAGTCGTTGATGACGTCGCGGGTCTAACCCTGGCTGCTGCGTCCTCCAGAGACCTCAGTCTTCGTGAAACCGTGAAGTCGGGTTCTTCGAAGGCGGCAGCACGGGCCGTCGGGCAATTATTGGCAGAGCGAGCAAAGGCCGCGAACGTGACCAACGTCGTGTTTGATCGGAACGGACGATTATATCATGGGCGCGTGAAAGCGTTAGCTGACGCTTCCCGTGAAGGGGGGCTTGCCTTTTAACCAAAAAGGGATGGCATTCGGTGCAAGTAAATCCAGAAGAATTGAACCTTAAGGATAAATTAATTTCTATTAACCGAGTAGCGAAAGTCGTTAAAGGAGGAAAGCGATTTTCCTTTAGCGCGCTGGTCGTGGTCGGAGATGGACAGGGATGGGTTGGCGTTGGAAAAGGGAAAGCGACTGAGGTGCCGCCGGCGATTGCCAAAGCCGTCGGGCGGGCCAAGAAACAACTGCTCCAAGTTCCTTTGAAAAATGGCAGTATCCCACATGACGTGCACGGGTGCTTTTGCGGGGAACGCGTATACATGAAACCGGCGAAGGAAGGGACAGGAATCATCGCAGGAGGGGCAGTCCGTGCTATTTTGGAAGTACTTGGGGCCCATAATATTATTGCGAAAACGGCAGGCCGTGGAAATCCCTATAACGTGGTGCAGGCCACGTTGGCCGGATTGTCACAACTCAAAAGCCCGGAAGAGGTCAAGCAGATTCGTCGGGTCTCGAATGGGGCTTCACTCTAACGTGGCGGGGAAAGGCGTCGTGCCTCAATCTCAACGTGATGATCGGCTTTCCATTACGCTGAAGCACAGTCCCGTCGGACGACCCTATAAACAACGGCTTTATTTGCAGTGTCTGGGTTTGCGAAGGCTTCATCAGACGGTGCAGCGTCCCAAGACGCCGCAGGTGATAGGGTTACTTGAGAAGGTCAAGCATCTCGTTGAGGTCAACTGCCAATGAAACTCCATCAGTTGCAGCCAGCACCGGGTCACAGGAAATCGAGAAAACGTTTAGGGCGAGGGCCAGGTTCAGGGTTGGGTAAAACGGCCGGCAAGGGGCATAAAGGAATGCTCGCTCGGTCTGGAAGGGCGAACGTCGAGGGTTTTGAAGGTGGACAGATGCCGCTCGCCAGACGGTTACCCAAACGAGGATTTCATAATCCTTTTCGTACCGAATTTGTCGTGGTCAATCTCAAAACGCTTTCCGCCCTTGATCAAACCACAAATGTGACTCCTCAAGTCTTATATGAGAAAAAGATTGTCAAGAGGCAGTCGAAACCTATAAAGATTCTGGGTGTAGGAGATCTGGACAAGCCCCTGATGATTGAAGCGCATAAATTCAGTCAGTCGGCTCTTCGGAAAATCGAACAAGCGGGCGGACAAGCCAAGGTCATCGGCAGTGCTTGAACGGCTCATTACGAGCTTCCAGAATATCCTCAAAATCCCGGAGTTACGCAGCCGTGTCCTTTTTACACTGGCAATGTTGGCTGTGTACCGGATTGGGGCTCATATCCCGACTCCGGGGCTTAATAATGATGAACTGTCGGCATTCTTATTAGATCGAGGCGGAGCCCTCCTCGGGTTTCTGGACATTTTTTCCGGAGGGTCGTTATCACGGTTAACTATTTTTGCTCTGGGCATAATGCCCTATATCAGTGCTTCGATTATTCTCCAATTATTAACCGTTGTCGTTCCGCATTTATCGAAGCTGGCCAAGGAGGGTGAACGAGGAAGAAAGACCATTATTCAATATACCCGGTACGGTACTATCGGGATTGCCCTTATTCAGGGGTTTGGGATTGCCCTTGGGCTTGAAGGCATGAACGGAGGCCAATACGTGTTGGAGCCAGGATGGCCGTTTCGGTTTATGACCGTCATTACGCTGACCGCGGGAACCGCGTTCCTTATGTGGTTGGGTGAACAAATTACCGAGCGGGGAGTTGGGAACGGGATCTCGCTTATTATTTTCGCAGGGATTGTCGCGCGCCTTCCAAGCGCGGTTGCCCAAACCGTTGAAATGTACCGAGTTGGGGAGTTGAGTCTTCTCTTCCTGATCCTGTTAGCCATAGTCATGATGGCCGTGGTGACGGCCATTGTGTTCTTGGAAAGCGGAAGGCGAAGGGTGCCGGTTCAATATGCTAAACGGGTCGTCGGCCGCAAGATGTATGGAGGACAGAGTACCCATATTCCATTGAAAATTAATACGGCGGGGGTGATCCCGCCAATCTTTGCGTCCTCAATTATTGCGTTTCCGGCCACCATTACCTCTTTTGTCCAGGTGCCTTGGGTCCAGGCGTTGGGGACGCACCTGGCTCCTGGGTCGGTCGTCTATACGTTGCTCTATGTGGGTCTTATTATTTTCTTCTGTTTTTTCTATACGGCGGTCGTGTTGAATCCGGTCGACATGTCGGACAACATGAAGAAATATGGAGGTTTTATTCCTGGCATTCGGCCAGGCCAGCGAACGGCAGATTATATATACAGAGTCCTCACGCGGATCACGTTTGCCGGAGCCATCTACCTGGCGATTGTCTGTGTGATTCCTGAATTATTGATTTATAAATTGAACGTTCCATTTTATTTCGGGGGTACTTCGCTGTTGATTGTCGTGGGTGTAGGGTTGGATACAGCTCAGCAAATCGAGTCTCATATGCTGATGCGGAATTATGAAGGATTCTTGGCCAAGGGTCGGTTGAAAGGACGGAGCGGATAGCAAGAGACATGCGATTGGTTTTTCTTGGCCCGCCTGGGGTGGGCAAGGGAACGCAGGCTGAAATGGTGTCAGCCCAACTTGCGATTCCCAAAATTTCGACGGGAGATTTATTGCGAACGGGCGTGGCCCATAAGACTCCGTTGGGTCTTGAAGCGCAGCACTATATGGCGCGCGGGGATCTTGTGCCTGACAACGTGGTGATCGGTCTCGTGGCGGAAAAAATTGGTTCTCCGGAATGTGAAAAAGGATTTATTCTTGATGGGTTCCCACGAACCATTCTTCAAGCAGACGCCTTGTTGGGAATTCTTCAGAAGCAGGGCGTGGACCTGGACCGAGTCATGTATTTCATGATCCCACACGAGGAAGTAGTCAAGCGATTGAGCGGACGAAGAAGTTGTTCGACGTGCTCGGCGGTGTATCATATTGATTACGTTCCGTCTAAGCAGGAAGGACGCTGCGATGAGTGTGGGGCGGCCCTTGTTCAACGCAGTGACGACAAACAGGAAACGGTGGAATCAAGGCTCGCGGTGTATGAAACGCAAACGTCTCCATTGATTGCCTATTATAAAGAGAAAAACGTGCTGACTGAATTAGACGGTACGGGTCCCGTAGAAGACGTACGGGTACGGTTGCTCGCTTTGTTGTCCAGGCCTTAGCCTTTCATGATCGCGCTCAAGACTGAAGAAGAAATTGCGCTGATGGCACAAGCTTCGAAGATTGTGGCGGAAGCGCATCAGATGCTTCAACAAGAAGTCAGGCCCGGTGTCACCACGTTGGATTTGGACGAACTCGCTGAAACGTTTATTCGTGACCATGGAGGAATTCCGGCCTTTAAAGGGTATCGCAATTTCCCCAATACCTTGTGTGCCTCGGTGAATCATGAAGTGGTTCATGGCATTCCCTCCAACAGGGAACTGAAAGAGGGAGACGTTCTCGGGCTTGATTTGGGGGCGATTTTTCAGGGATTTTATGGCGATGGGGCCGTCACGGTACCCGTTGGACCCATTTCAGGCCGTGCTGAAACCTTGCTCAAGGTGACGGAAGAAGCGATGCATAGAGGGATTGATCAGGCACGGGTGGGGAACCGGTTGTCCGATATTGGCCATACGATTCAATGCTGCGTGGAAGCACACGGGTTTTCTGTCGTGAGAGATTTTGTGGGACATGGGATTGGTCGGCAACTTCATGAGCAACCTCAGGTTCCCAATTATGGGCGTCCGGGACATGGCGTGCGCCTTCAGTTTGGGATGGTGCTGGCCATTGAGCCCATGGTAAACGTTGGTGGGCCTCAGGTGAAAGTATTAGACGATCAATGGACTGCCGTCACGAGAGACGGCAGCCTGTCGGCGCATTTTGAACATACCGTGGCGATACAACCCGAAGGGCCGCCCACAATTCTGACGATGGTCAAGGAGCGGGTTGGCGTCAATGGATATTGACGGGGTTTAGGCTGATGGCAAAGGAAGATATGATTGAAGTACAAGGGGTGATCATGGAAACGTTGCCCAATGCCATGTTCCGAGTTACATTAGAGAGTGGACATAAAATTTTGGCACATATTTCAGGGAAGATGCGGATGCATTTTATTCGCATTCTCCCAGGCGATAGAGTGACCGTGGAGTTGTCTCCTTATGATCTCACAAGGGGACGGATAACGTATCGATTCAAATAGTCAGGAGAGGGATGCTTTCATGAAAGTCAAATCGTCCATCAAACCCATCTGTTCAAAATGTGTGGTGTTTAGACGACGAAGAATTGTTCGGGTCAGATGTAGTAATCCTCGTCACAAACAGCGACAAGGATAGGAGCGCAAAGGGGAACCGCGTCAATGAGTTGTCACCGAAAGCGCATCACGTGAAGAAGGAGGGTACATGGCTCGGATAGCAGGCGTTGATCTGCCCGTGGGGAAACGCATTGATATTGGCTTGACGTATATTTATGGGATCGGGCCGTGGAGTGCGAGGCAGATTTTACGAAAAACCGGCATTGATTGTGCCGTGTGCGTCAAAGATCTTCGTGAAGAAGACATTGTCAAACTTCGTGAAGCGATCGATCAAGACTATACCGTGGAGGGGGATCTTCGAAAAGAGGTTACTCTCAGCATTAAACGCTTGATCGATACAGGGACGTATCGAGGTCTTCGTCATCGAAGAGGGCTCCCCGTTCGTGGACAACGGACCAAAACGAATTCACGAACCCGAAAAGGGAAACGCGCTTCGATTGGCAGGACCAAAAAATAAAAAGACATTCAGAGGACGGCATGAGCGTAAAAAAGGGTCGAAAAAAAGAGAAAAAGATCGTGCAAACGGGGATTGCCCATATTCAAGCGTCTTTTAACAACACGCTTGTGACCATTACGGATATGAGCGGCAATACGGTCTCTTGGTCGAATGCAGGAGGCTTAGGCTTCAAAGGGGCCAGAAAGAGTACGCCATTTGCCGCGACACGCGTGGGCGAGGCGGCGGGACGCAAAGCCATGGAACAAGGTATGCGCCAGATTGATGTCTATGTCAACGGACCGGGGTCGGGACGTGAGTCGGCGGTACGAGCGCTGCAATCCGTTGGCTTACGGGTGAATTTGATTCGTGACGTGACTCCTATTCCCCATAATGGATGTCGACCGCCGAAAAGGCGACGAGTGTAAGCGGTGATTCATTAAACTTTCAGACGCTGGGAACGCTAACTCAGGGTCTGGAACCTTGCAAGTAAGAGGCTAAAGACGTGGCAAATTATCGTGGGCCGGTATGTAGGATTTGTCGAAGGGAGGGAGTCAAGCTGTTCCTTAAAGGGACGCGTTGTATGACTGACAAATGTGCGATTGAGCGTCGCAGTTATCCTCCCGGTCAACATGGACAATCTCGATCCCGTGCGACGGACTATAGCGTGCAGCTTCGTGAAAAGCAGAAATTGCGCCGGATGTACGTCATTCAAGAGCGTCAGTTTCGTGGAATCTTTGAGCGCGCTGAACGTCAAAAGGGCGTGACGGGTGAAAATCTTTTGTCTCTGCTTGAGCGACGATTAGATAATGTCGTCTACCGGATTGGCTTGGCTTTTTCGCGCAAGCAAGCTCGCCAATTAGTGAATCATGGACATATTTTGGTCAACGGCAGAAAAACCGACGTTCCCTCTTATACGACCGCCGTGGGGGACGTGATTCAAGTGAGACCACGGAGCATGGAGTTGCTCGTGATTAAAGCGGCTGCCCAGGTTGCCGAGAGCCAGCCAGGGGTCAACTGGATCGACTGTGACCGTGACGCGTTGAAAGGGACGATTCAGGCACTGCCGACGAAGGATGATATCGGAGCTCCGGTCAATGAACAGATTATTGTCGAATTATATTCTCGCTAGAAGTGGAAAAACTTGGTAATCACGCGTTGTGGCCAATATTTAGGCTGTGTCAGATGAGGTGAAAGGGGGAGTAATGAGTAAAGGGATGAAGGATTTTCAGTTGCCTATGCGACTGGAGTTGGAAAAAGAAACAGCCTCGTCCATCTATGGGAAGTTTACGGCAGAGCCATTTGAACGGGGGTTTGGGACAACAATCGGGAACTCTCTGCGACGCGTGTTGTTGTCCTCGTTAACCGGTGCCGCCATAACTTCTGTCAAAATAGAAGGCGCGTTTCATGAATTTTCCACACTTCCTGGCGTCATGGAAGACGTGACCATTATCATTCTGAACGTCAAAAATCTTCGTCTCAAACTCCATACCGATAAATCGAAAGCGATGCGGTTGAAGAAAAAAGGGCCGAGCGACGCTCGGGCTGCAGACATTCAGCATGACGCGGACGTGACGATTTTAAATCCTGAATTGCACATCGCCACGTTAGACAAAGGTGGTGTGATTGACATGGAGTTAATCGTGAAGCCGGGACGAGGCTACGTTCCGGCTGAACGTAATAAAGAAGAAGGGTTGCCCATTGGGGTTATTCCTGTCGATTCGGTTTTTTCCCCAATCAAGCGGGTAAACTTTCACGTGGAAAATGCCCGTGTGGGACGCGTGACGGATTATGATAAATTGAATCTTGAGGTTTGGACCGACGGAAGCATTACACCGCAAGAGGCAGTGTCCTTGTCGGCCTCTATTCTTCGAGAACATTTGTCTATTTGCATGCCCAGTGAAGAAATGAAAGAAGTGGAGCATGATCTTGCTCACGAGGAAACGCAAGCCGAACTGCAGAAACATCTGGCTCGAAGCGTGCATGAGCTGGAACTTTCCGTGCGTGCGGCGAATTGTCTCAAGAATGCGAATATCAAAACCATTGAAGATCTCGTGCAGAAAACGGAAGTAGAGATGCTGAAAACCAAAAACTTCGGGAAAAAATCCCTGAATGAGATCAAAGAAGTTTTAGCCGAAATAGGGTTGAGCTTAGGTCTCAGAAGAGAGAGTCTGGTACAGACCAACAACCAATCGCACTGACATTCTTGGAAAGAGAGCCGTATCGTGCGTCATCGAAAAAAAGGCAGACAATTAGGGCGAAATTCGAAACATCGACACGCGATGTTTCGAAATCTTGTGACCTCGTTGCTCGAGTACGAACGTATTGAGACCACGGAGGCGAGAGCCAAAGAGATCCGCGGTATCACTGAAAAAATCATTACCTTGGGAAAAGAGGGCTCTCTTCATGCTCGACGGCGCGCCCTGAATTTTATTCGAAAAAAAGACGTCGTGTCCAAATTGTTCAGCGACGTTGCAGGACGATTTCGTAGTCGGCCCGGGGGCTACATCCGGATCATTCCCACGAGACGACGACCTGGGGACGCTGCAGAACTGGTAGCTATTGAGTTGATCGAGCGTGGGCCGGTGGCTGCCTCTGACGTTCCTGAATCCGTGGCCGAAGAGAAACAGAAGGCCTCATAATCTTCTCACGATTGTCTCCTTCCCGTGCGCCGGACTTTCGGGAGTGTCGTGGTTTGTCTTTCTGCTCCCAACCCGTTGCTCTCAGTCGCAGGCGAACCTGGTTTTAGAAATCTCTCCGTGCCGTTTGGTTTACTTGGTTTAGGGCGTATGGTATTCTTATACGGATGGCCTCCAAGCCGTTCACCTACTCGCGTGTGCCTGGATCCTGGATTCGGTGGGTTTTGCAAGGAATCACCCTTGGCATGGCAGGGTTTCTCGGGTATATCCTGATGCAGCAAGTGCAGTCGAATGATCCCCTTCCGGTGATTACATCGCCAGTCTTTGAAACGACCGATGCCAGCATAGAAGGTTTTATCTATCGTCAAACCGAGGAAGGGCAAGTCCAGTGGGAGGTAGAAGCACAAAAAGCCGAAGTCTATGAATCCGAGCAGCACTTGCTGCTCAAACAGGTTCAAGTTCGGTTGTTTAACAGGGACAGTCACGAGCAAGAGATGAAGCTAGAGGCTGAAGAAGGAACGATGAATACAGCCAGCGGCGATTTTGATCTTCGAAATCAGGAAGAATTGATAGCGGTTGCATTGGAAAATGGATATACGATCCGTACCTCGCATATTCACTGGGCAGAGAAGGAGCAGACAATCAGCACGAATAGGCCAGTGACCATAGACGGACATGGATTGACCATTACGGGTATTGGTTTAATTGCAGAGTTGAAAACAGAAAAGTTTGAAGTCCTCGACGATGTGTACGTCCAGATTCCTTCCTCAATATAGCAATCCAATCCCTCTTGCAATTCTGGTTTGTGTTTTTGTCTGGGTACAGACAATACCTTTCGGTTTTGCTGAAGAAAGAACGCAAACGACGATTACTTCACAGAAGATGACCGTCCAGGGGAAATCCAGACGGACGATCTTTGAAGGAACGGTGGTTTTCAAAAAAGGGGACTTCGTCATGCGATCCGATCATATGATTGTGACGTTTAAAAAAGGTGCCCAGGAGGGAAATTCGCAAACGGAAGGGGGGACCATGAGTCAGGTTGACCGAATTGAGGCCAGCGGCAAAGTGGTCATTGACAAATCGGATGGGAAGGCTACGTGCGGACGCGCATTCTATTATAAAGATGAAGAAAAACTCGTACTGACTGAGTCACCGGTGGCCTGGCAAGACGGTACAAAAGTTGAAGGAGCCAAAATGACCATGTTTTTAAAGGAAGAGCGAAGCATCGTCGAGGGGGGCTCCCATGTGCTTATTCTCGAAGAGTAGAGACCGTAAGGCCGTTGACCATCATTGATCGTTACAGCCCGTCATGGAGCACTCTCGGCTTTCCGTCAAGGATCTGCGCAAAAGCTTCAAAGGACGGGACGCCGTTCGAGGCGTCTCGTTAGAAGTTGAATCAGGAGAAATTGTCGGGTTATTGGGGCCGAATGGAGCAGGGAAAACGACAATTTTCGACATGGTGGTTGGTCTTTGCGTGCCCGATCATGGACAGATTCTCTTAAATCAAGATCCGATCACTGCCTTGCCGATGTACCAGAGGGCTCGCCGCGGAATTGGGTATCTCCCCCAGGAAGCCTCTGTTTTTCGTCGATTGTCCGTTCAAGATAATATTTGTGCCGTTTTAGAGACCCTGAACCTTTCTCGGGAGGAACGGCAGGAACGCCTGGAGAGCTTATTGAACGAGCTCGGGTTAACCAAAATTCGAAAAAGCAGAGCCTTTGCTCTTTCCGGCGGAGAGCGTCGTCGGTTGGAAATCACGAGGGCCCTGGCCACTACTCCGCAATTTTTGTTGTTGGATGAACCATTTGCCGGCATTGATCCCATTGCGGTTGCCGATCTCCAAAAAATCGTTCACTCTTTGAAAAGAAAAAATATTGGGATTCTCACGACGGATCATAACGTGCAGGAAACGCTTTCCATAACCGATCGGGCGTATATCATTAATGAAGGAACCATTCTGGAGGCAGGAACTTCAGAAACCATTGTCAGGAGCCCCAAGGTCAGGGAGATCTACTTAGGCGAACGCTTCAAACTCTGAACGTTCCACCCTTGCCTGGATGACAGCGATGGAACTCAAACTTGATCTTCGGCTGAGTCAGAAGTTGGTGATGACACCCCAACTTCAACAAGCCATCAAGTTATTGCAGTTGTCCAGAATGGAATTGCAGCAAGTGCTCTCTCAATATTTGATGGAAAATCCACTCCTTGAAGAGTTGGGCGCTGATTTGGATGAGGGAGACGGGGCAACGCCGGAAGAGACTGCTCCTGAGAGAAAAGAAGAGGTGGCCGGCGAGAGTGACGCCAGTGGCAAGGCCGGATCAGGGGAAACTGATAAATTTTCTGAGCCGCTCTCGCCAGGAGGTTGGGAAGATTATTATGAAAGTGATTGGCGACCGAGAAGTGGTGACGTCCAGGCGTTCTCAGATGAAGATTTTCCGTCTTATGACCAAACGCTGACGAAACCGACCACACTGGAAGATCACTTGCTGTGGCAGTTACGGCTTTCTTCCGAGGATGAGGAAGAGAAAGCCATCGGCCATATGATTATTGGCAATCTCGATGAAGACGGGTATCTTCGCGCGTCGATCGAGGAAATTGCCGAAGAAGCTCAGGTGCCCGTCAAAAAGGTGGATTCTGTTTTATCCTTAGTGCAAACCCTCGATCCCATCGGCGTGGCTGCCAGGAATCTTCAAGAATGTTTATTGCTTCAACTTTGTCACCTTCATAAAAAACCCGTTGGAAGAGAATATATTTATGGCGGCGCTTACCAGGAATCGCTGCTCGAACTGATTATCAAGAACCATCTTTGCGACCTCCAGAAAAAACGATATTCCAACGTCGCCAGAGAAGTCGGGAGGCCCGTTGAAGAGATTTTGGAGGCAGTACACGTCATTGAAGGGTTGGAACCAAAACCTGGACGGCCCTATTTTTTCGATAACAACCAAATCATCGTGCCAGACGTCTTCGTATTTCAAGACGAAGGCGAATGGCAGGTGTCCCTGAATGACGATGGGATAACTCATGTGCGGATCAATCCTTATTATACGCGGATGTTAGAAACGAACGGCGGAGACGGAGACGCCACGAGGGTTTACCTGGAGGGTAAATTGCGAGGGGCTCAGTGGATCATTCGCAGCCTTGAGCAGAGAAACAAAACGATTCTGAAGGTGGTCAGAAGCCTGATCAAATTTCAAGAACCCTTTTTGGGAAAAGGCATTCAGTACTTGAAACCACTCGTGCTTAAGCAAGTGGCTGAAGACGTGGGCATGCACGAGTCGACCATCAGTCGGGTGACGACGAATAAATACATGTATTGCCCCCAAGGTATGTTGGAACTGAAGTTTTTCTTTAACGCGGGCATTCAGCGGTCGGAGCCTGGGGCTGAAGATTTATCTTCGATCACCGTTCGTGAGTTGATTCGTGAAATGGTGGGACAGGAGAATCACAGTAAACCGTTGAAAGATCAAGAGATTGTGTCGAGGCTGCGCGCCAGAGGGATTGTCATTGCGAGACGGACGGTCGCCAAGTATCGGGCAGAACTCAATATCGCGCCAGCCAGCCAGCGAAAACATATCTATTGAGCGTCGTCCCGTGATTTTGGTGGTTGCGTCTTTGCCCTGCTTGAAAGGAGTGCCTTTTTTGCCGATGAGAAAGACAAACGCTCTCTCGAGGCTGCCCCGTGAATGATAATGGATCAGAACGTTCACTTCATCTCGTTATTGTCAGTGGTTTATCCGGATCAGGAAAAACCCGCGTGCTGAAATGTCTGGAGGACATCGGGTTCTTCTGTGTGGATAATCTCCCTCCGTCGCTGTTCCTCGTCTTTGCAGAATTCTGTGGTCAACGGAGTCAGACTGTTCGAAGGATTGCCTTGTGTGTTGACATTCGCGAGCGCGATTTTTTCCCTGATTTTTTCGAAAATCTCGAACGGCTCCAAGCGAGTCTCTCCATCGCGGAATTGTTGTATTTGGAAGCGAATGACGTTGTCTTGACGCGTCGCTTTTCTGAATCCCGTCGTCCCCACCCCCTCCTGCCTCAGCGGCCCGTTCTTGAAGGGGTCCGACTCGAGCGACAATACCTTGCCAAAGTACGTTCTCGCGCTGACCGGGTGTTAGATACCTCGGAATTGACCGTGCATGAACTTCAAAATTGGGTGGTGCAACGGTACAGCGATGGGGATCATCGGCACTCGATGAAGGTATTCGTGATGACGTTCGGGTATAAGTTTGGCGTACCTTACGAAGCCGATCTTGTGTTTGACGTTCGATTTTTGCAAAATCCTCACTTTCTTCCTGAATTGAGGCCGCTAACGGGAAATGAGAAAAACGTTCAACGTTACGTTCTCGAAAATAAAGATGCTGGAGATTTTCTTGAGCATATGAAACGTTTTTTTGAATTTCTCCTTCCGCTGTTTGAACGAGAACAGAGAAGTGGTTTGACCATAGCCATCGGCTGTACAGGAGGACGGCACCGTTCCGTCGCGATTGCTAATAAGGTGAAGGACCTGTTTGCAGGATTAGGTTACGGTGCCGCACTCATCCACCGAGACGTGGATCGTTCAGAATGGTAACGTATCGGTTATTCCTCGTTCCAGGCTAAGGTTTTTTCCTTGCCTCGTGCTCTTTTGAGCGGAACTGACGCGACCGACTCGTAGCGCAGACAGCGACAAGGAAACGGTTCATCAGCAGGGTTCTCTTCGTGAGAAAATTCATGGGCCTGTACCCTGAATCGCTTTTGTTTGACGGTAAATCCGGAACAGTGTAGGGTTGAATCTTTTAAGCGGGAAAATCAGGGATTTTGACTACATGCCGTAATGTAAAGAAGAGGGAAGCTCGTCAAACGACTTTTCCGAATATGCCTGTCAACCCGCCCTTGCAAGTGACGGCCAATGATGAAACGACTTCAGAGGTGGGCCCGCGTATTTTCGCAACCGCAAACCCGTGTCGGGTTAGACATTGGCTCTTCCACCATCAAGATTATTCAACTTGAGCAACGTGCCGCCCTGTATCGTCTCAAACGATTTGGATTGCGCCGCCTCGAATCAGGAGTCGTGGAAGAGGCCGCGAGCCACGACTCCCATCGGCTTAAAGCCGCACTCATTGATCTGATTCAAGAACTGGAGTTGTTCGGCAGTCCCGTTGCCATCTCTTTGTCCGGACCATCGGTGATGGTCAAGCGGATACACGTGTCTGGCGTCGAGCAAGATGCTCTTGATGAATATTTAACGTGGGAAGGCCATCAATACATTCCCTATGCCATGAGTGATATTTACTTTGATTATTGGATTCTTTCTCCCCCTCAACGTGGACCAGCCTCCACGGGTATGGACGTGTTGCTTGTGGCCGCCAAGCAACAGGTGGTTGAAGGCCGGAAAACGCTGTTGGAAGAAATTGGAGTTCATCCGATCGTGTGTGACGTCGATGGTCTCGCGTTGATGAAGACAATTATGCGGAAAAGCCCCGCCTTCCGCGGACAGTTGTTCGGCATCGTAAACGTGGGATCAAGCGGAATGAATATCGTATTTGTGGATAATGAGTATCCTCTCGTGGTCCGAGACGTCGTTTTTGAGGGAACTTCATCAAGTCAAGCAGCCGATGATGCACCAGAGATCATCGTCGAAGACGGTGCCGCGCGCGGTCCCCTTCAGGGCGAAATCGGTTGCGCGGGCGAGTCATGGTTCGTGGCGGAAGTCGTAAGGGAGGTCAAAAGCTGTTTCGAATCCGTCTTGGAGCGCCATCCAGGACTCAGCGTGGAAAAGATGTTTCTTTGTGGAGGACAATCGAAAAGTCCACGATTGCAACGTGAATTGCAAAATGCTTTGGCAATTCCCACTCTACCGTTCAATCCTTTTGACGCAATCGAATATCTGACCGATCATCAAGATCGGACCCACCTGTCGGCTGCGGCCCATCTCGGAGGAGTGGCTGTCGGTTTAGCCCTTCATAAGGACAACCATGGTTAGCATTAATCTACTGAAGGGCCAACAACGCTATGCGCGCCGGGTACGCGGCCGTTCCAGGTCAGAGCTGTTCGCAGGGGCAGTCGTCCTGACGGGCGTCTGTGCGGTTTGGGGATGGGTGATCGTCGATGGGAATCGAATGGTGCAATGGCTTGAACGGGAAATACAGGAAAAACAAGCGCGTGTGGCTTTGCTGAAAAAAACCCACCATCAGGTTCTGACGCTGAAGGAACGACGACAAGTCATTGTAACTGAGCACAACAAGCTCAAGGCTTTGACAAATGAGCTGGATAAACCCATTCGCCTGTTGTCAATAATCAGCCAGGTGGTTGACCCTTTGGACGTGTGGTTGCTGCACCTTCAGGCAAAAGATGAAAAGATCATCTTGACCGGTTTCGCTCGTTCCCTCGAAGATATTTTGAAACTTTCGAAGGATTTCGAAAAAACCGACGTGTTGGGACCAGTCAATGTTTTTGAGACTCAGCCCCACGTGGGTCAGTCGAATCTCTTTCAATTTTCGATGAATGTATTCATGGACTCAACGGATCATGGTCGAAAAGATTCTTGATTGGGTGGAAGACGCGCGCATGACCCAAAAGGTCGTCATCCTGCTTCTTTCGGTGGGGTTAACGTCGATCATCTTGTTTCAATTCGTTGTTGAACCGCAACGGCAACGCGTCCAGGGCTTTCAGCAAACCATTCGATCACTGGACCATCAGCTTGCAACGATTGAGCAGGACCCTCAATTAGAGGCACTCGAAAATGAAATCGCCCTCCTGACTCCCCAACTCGAAGCACAAAAAAGAGTATTGGGGCTTCAGGTGCCCATAGACCAAATGCTCACGGACGTCTTGGACAAAGCGCAATCGGTTGGCGTGACACTCACGTCCTGGAAGTCCGAAGAGCCTGTTCCGATCCCGGAAACGAATTTGAATCGAGTCACGCTTCGGCTCTATGCAGAGGGTCGGTATCATGCGCTCGCGCACTTTCTTGAAGAACTTCAAACGCTTCCGAACGCGTTGACGTTGACGTCGATGGATTTTCAAGCCCAGGAACGAAGCGATGACGGCCCGGAGAGCCACATTCAAGCCTCCTTTGAACTGCTGGGATTCCAGGCGACGGAGTTTGAAGTAAAGGGGCGGCACGGTCCAGAGAAGGGCACGAGTTAAGGGAGCATTCAGTCAGCTCATGACGCGTACCGTTTTAAAGCTCGTCCCCGTATTGTTTTTTTCGCTATGTGGGAATCTGCTCTGGCTCTCCTCGACTCAGGTACGCGCGGAGCCAGGTGACCCGGAGAGAGATTTGTTGAAAAACGTCCGGTTGAACAAGATCTCCCACGCGTTTCGGTATCGTTCGGATCACTATCGTGATCCTTTTTTGCCGAAATCGGGTTTCCGGAACAATGCCGGTTTGTCATTGCAGAGGCAAGACGTAACCGGCCGATGCGTGAAGGTAGTTGGCATAATGTCCTCCGCGAAAGGCCGTTGGGCTATTTTGGAACTTGAGGACGAAAAGCGACTCATTGTCAGGGCACGGCAAGTCCTTTCAGCGTATTCCCAAGTCGTGAAACGCATCACGGATCGAGGAGTGACTCTTTCGTCGGTACAAGGAAAGACAAGTATACGATCTCAACCTGAGGAGACGTATTTGTTGTACGAAGAACGGGACTTTTTTGAACCGTCTTCCGGAGGGAGTTCCTGCTCCTCGAAGCCTTGACGGATGAATGACGGTGCATAGGGAAAGAAGGGGATTTGCGATCTTTGCGCGTAGCGTTGAGAAGTGTCGGCCCGGGATAACGGCTGATTGACGTTGCGGTTCTATTGAAAGAGCAAGATGTTACGATATTTAAATGCCGGTGAATCTCATGGCAAGGGGTTGATGGCCGTGTTGGAAGGCCTCCCTGCCGGGCTTCCTCTCACTGCAGAAGAGATCAATCGGGACTTGGCGAGAAGACAGGGTGGGTATGGCCGTGGGGGGAGAATGCGAATCGAAAAGGATCAGATTGAATTTTACTGTGGAATCCGCAAAGGGAAAACACTGGGGAATCCTTTGGGATTACTGGTTCGCAATCGGGATTGGGACAATTGGCAAGAGATCATGGCGGCTGAACCTGGCCCCCCGTCAACGGAACGAGTAGTGACTCGTCCACGACCTGGTCACGCCGATCTCGTAGGAGCGATTAAATATGGACATCGGGACATTCGCAACGTCCTCGAAAAAGCCAGCGCGAGAGAAACGGCGATCCGTGTGGCCCTCGGTGGCGTAGCCAAGGCTTTATTGTCGCAATTTAATATGCGGGTGGTGAGTTATACAACACGCATTGGATCAGTAGCGATTCAGTCGGTTGACGATCCCTTGGCGGCCTATGAACGCGCGGAGCAGTCTCAAGTTCGATGTCCTGATCCGGAAACAAATGAAAAGATGATCGAACAAATCCGATTGGCGAAACGCAACGGTGACTCATTAGGTGGAGTCTTCGAGGTCGTGGCAACCAATCCTCCCATTGGGTTGGGAAGTTACGTGCAGTGGGATCGACGCTTGAGTGCACGGTTAGCCATGGCGGCGATGAGTATCCAAGCCATGAAAGGAGTGGAAATCGGCATGGGGTTTGAATCTGCCTGTCGATTTGGGTCTGAAGTGCATGACGATATTTATCCTAGTGAATCCAAACCGGGATTTGCACGAAAGACTAATCGTGCCGGTGGGTTGGAAGGCGGCATTACAAATGGGCAACCCGTTGTCTTGCGGGTCGCCATGAAGCCGATTGCCACCCTCTATCAACCAAAGAACAGCGTGGACATTCAAACGAAAGAACCATTTGAAGCCACGGTGGAACGTTCTGACATCTGTACGGTTCCTGCCGCTGGCGTGGTAGGGGAGGCCGTCATTGCCTATGAAATGGCCAATGCCATGTTGGAAAAGTTCAGCGGAGATAGTTTGGAGGAAATGAAACGAAATTTCGACGCCTACCAAGACTATGTAAAAAATTTCTGAGTCCCAGTGCCTTGGTTGCTCAACCCCTTCTTTCAGTGAATATGAACCAATTGAATCGCTCAACGGGAACCGCTGAGCACAGGGCTGATTATGAGTCCTTCTAACAAACAGCAAACAGTCAAAGTTGTTCTCGGCAGGCGCAGCCACGATATCGTGATCGGTCCCGGCAGTCTTCACCGGATAGGGCAGCATTTACAATCGTTGGGACTTTCCGGAAAAGTCGGAGTCGTGACAAATCCAACGTTGGCGCGTCTCTATGGGGCATCGCTCAAAAAGGCGATTGTGAAAGCGGGGTTCACCTGTCACGTGATAAGCATCCCGGAAGGTGAGCGAGCCAAAACGTTTCGGTGGGTCTCGTATATCGTCGATGAGTTGGTCAAGCATCGATTTGAACGTCGGTCCACGCTCGTGGCGTTGGGTGGAGGGGTGATAGGGGACATCACGGGTTTCGCCGCGTCAATGTATCTTCGGGGTATCCCATTTGTTCAAGTATCCACCACGCTCGTGGCGCAAGTGGATTCCAGCGTGGGTGGGAAAACCGGGGTGAACCATCCCGCGGGAAAGAATTTGATAGGTGCGTTTTACCAGCCTTCCCTCGTGGTGTCCGATACGAATACGTTACAGACTCTCCCCAAGCGAGAGTGGCTAGCGGGGTTGGCCGAAGTGATTAAATATGGGGTCATTGCCGATAAAAAGTTTTTCGCGTTTTTAGAAGACAGAATGGAACATATTCTCGACATGAAGGATGAGGACATCCGAAAAGTCGTCACGCGTTGTTGTGAGATTAAAGCCTGGGTGGTAGCCAAAGATGAACGAGAGTCCGGTCTGCGTCGGATCTTGAATTATGGGCATACAATTGGGCACGCTTTGGAAGCCTTGGGTCGATACCAAAAATATATTCATGGTGAGGCCGTGGGAATTGGAATGGTGTATGAATCTCTCCTTGCCAATCACTTGAAGTTGTGCTCAAAAGGCGTCGTAGAGAGGCAACGGGCATTGATGACGCGAACCGGCCTTCCCGTACAAATGCCGGCCCATAATTTTTTGAAATTATGGGGGGCCATGCGTCATGATAAGAAGGTGGCACGAGGAACCATCCATTGTGTGCTTCCCCGATCAATAGGGAAAGTCCAAGTAGTGCCCCTGGAACCACGCACGGTCAAACAGTGGTACGCACACTGTCATGAGCCGTCAAACGAATAAGCCGGATGTTTTCTGATGCGCGTTGAACGAGGATTTTTTCGCCACGATTATTGAGATGACTCCAACAAAGAAATCCCCTAGGCGTCCGAAGCAAGACGTCAAGGACGTCCTTCGCGAAAGAACGCGCGAAGTGGAAGTTCTGTATCGGATCAGTGAATCGATCAGCAGCACGCTCGATTTGGAATCGGTCCTCAAGCACATCGTAGAAGTGGTTGTCGAAGTGACGAAGGCCGACTCTTGTTTGCTGTATCTTGTTTCCACGAATCGGGATGAACTCGTGTTGCGATCATCCAAGAATCCTCATCCCAAGCTCATTGGCCGAATTTCCGTGGGGTTGGGAGAGGGGATTACGGGTTGGGTGGCACAAGAAAAGGTGCCGGTGATCATTCCTCGTCACGCGAGTGATGATCCACGGTTTAAATTTTTCCATAATTTACCGGAGGACCGCTACCAAGCGTTTGTGTCACTCCCTATTGTGACGAAGAGCAACGTCATCGGGGTCATTAACGTGCAGCATAAACGGATGAAACGTTATCAGAGTGGCGAACTTGCGCTGTTATCGACGATCGCGAATCAGGTCGGGGGTGCCATTGAAAATGCCAGATTGTATGAAGAAATGAGACGGCAAACGTTACAACTGGATACCCTTTCCCAAGTTTCGGAAACCGTTGCGTCAAATCGCGTGATTGATGACGTGCTTCAGTTGATCGTGATGACGTCGGCTCAGATGATGGATTCGACAATTTGTTCTCTCATGCTGGTTGACGAGGAGCATGAGGTGTTGCATATTGCGGCGACTCAGAGCCTGAGCGAAGCCTATCGTCAGAAGCCTCCGCTCAAGATTGGCCAGAGCGTCAGCGGACGGGCGGTGAAAGAAAAACGGCCGATTTATGTTTCCGACGTGAAGAAGGAGAAAGAGTTTTTCTACCAGGATTTAGCCAAACGGGAGTCATTGTGTTCGTTGTTGTCAGTGCCTATGATGATTAAAGAAAAGGCCATTGGCGTGCTCAACACCTATACCTCGACGTTGCATGCGTTTGACGACAAGGAAATCAAGATCATGCAAACCATTGCAAACCAGGCGGCAGTGGCGATCGAGCACACTCGTCTGATTGAAAAGTCATTTGAAATGCAGGAAGCCTTAGCCGTTAGAAAGCTCGTCGAACGGGCGAAGGGCTATCTCATGCATTCTCGCAAATTATCAGAAGCCGACGCGTTCAGGGTGATTCAGCGCCAAAGCATGAACATGAGAAAATCCATGCGGGAAATAGCCGAGGCCATTATTTTGGCTGGAGAATTGGAAGGTGGATCAATGAGGTAATGAAAATCCGAATGGATGGTTCTCGCGCGACGTGCGCTTCAGCTTCCTTGACAGGCCGTCAGGGGCGCTGATACAAGCTGAAAGTCCTGCCGTGCACGTTTGCACTCGGAAGGTGTTAGGACAGAGGCGTCCTCCATCCCCTGAAGGGAAGAGGACCTTTTTTTTGTGATGCGGACTTGCCGAATTGCCATGGTTCAAATGAACCCGGTTGTGGGGGACGTGGACGGCAACGTGCGCGCGACGGTCAAATGGGTGAAACAAGCACGACAGGTCGGAGCGGATATCGTCGTTTTTCCAGAATTGGCGATCACCGGCTATCCTCCTGAAGATCTGGTCTTACGACCAGGTTTTCTCCACGCCACGAATCAAGCTCTCCAACGGTTGGCCGGGCAGTGTCGGGGCCTCACCGTAGTCGTCGGCTATCTTCAAGAGCAGGCGGCGCGGGATTTGACTCCTTTCGTCGTTCCTTCGGGCCCCCGACGCGTGTTTAATGCAGCGGCGGTGATTCATGACCGGCAAGTCGTGGCCACCTGCCAAAAAATCTTCTTGCCGAATTACGGGGTGTTTGACGAAAGCCGGTATTTTTCCCCAGGCAAAAAGGCGTTAGTCTGTCAAGTCCAGGGAACGCGGTTCGGCGTGAATATCTGTGAGGACATTTGGTATGCCGATGGACCTACTCGCGATCAGGTCGCACTGGGCGGGGCGCAACTCATTCTGAATATCAATGCCTCTCCCTATCGTATAGGAAAGGCAAAAACGCGGGAACGCGTGTTGTCGCAACGTGCCAGAGAGAATGACGTGGTGGTGAGTTACACCAACATGGTAGGAGGACAGGACGAAGTCGTATTCGATGGAAACAGTATGATCGTCGATCGAATGGGGAAGGTCCTCACGCGTGCCAGGGCGTTTGAAGAAGAGCTTCTTGTGGCGGATCTGTCTTTTTATGGTCCGCGGGAAACGCGCTCTGCGGTTCGAGGGAAACGGGCCAGGCGGCGGTATCCCGTCAAGCGAGTGCAACTTTCTCCGGTTGCGCAACGGAAACCGAGCAAGCCCGTGCCGTTGAAACGTCCGACTTCGCTGTGCGACGCGGAAGAAATCTATCAAGCATTGGTAACGGGTGTGCGTGACTACGTGAGGAAGAACCATTTCCAGCGGGTGTTGATTGCCGTCAGCGGAGGGATTGATTCAGCCCTGACGGCAGTGATTGCCACCGATGCCCTTGGACCGCCGCAGGTGACGGGGGTATTCATGCCCTCACCGTTTACCTCACGGGAAAGCCGCGTTGACGCCAAAGCCCTGCTGAAGGCACTCAACGTTCGTCTGTTGACAATTCCAATTACGCGTGTCTGGAAACAATACTCCCGGACCCTGTCTTCGACCTTCGGAGACTGCGCTCCTGACGTTACGGAAGAAAATCTTCAAGCTCGCATCCGAGGAACCATCGTGATGGCTCTGTCCAACAAGTTTGGCCATTTAGTCTTGACGACCGGCAATAAGAGTGAAATGAGCGTCGGCTATGCCACCTTGTATGGAGACATGGCCGGCGGCTTTGCCGTGATTAAAGACGTGTCCAAAACCCTGGTCTATGGCCTGGCTCGCTATCGGAATCTCAAAGCCGTTGACGACCACGGCGCCGCCGTGATTCCTCAACGGATTATCGACCGGCCGCCTTCGGCCGAGCTCAAGCCCGATCAAACGGATCAAGACACCTTGCCACCCTATGAAGTCCTCGATCCCATATTGGAGGCCTACGTTGAAGAAGACTCTTCCCTTCAGGAAATCGTCGAAAAAGGATTTTCCCCGAAAATCGTCAAGCGCGTGACGGCCATGGTGGACCGCAGTGAATACAAACGCCGTCAGGCTCCGATCGGGATCAAAATCACACAAAAGGCACTGGGGAAAGATCGACGCATGCCGATTACCAATCGATACGTGAAGCGTTGACGAACAACGTTCAAGGCATCTTCCAAACCCTATGAGTGACCGAAGGCAAGAAGAACGTCACGGGGGACGTTTATGAATCAAGACGTTATAGAACGGTTGGGGGCTTCGCCTATCGACTCGTCTCAGTCGAGTGTGTCCTCAACGCAAGCCGTACTCCAAGCGCGACGCGAAGGTATTCGCCAACGCTTACGGGACGGCGCATTCGGGACGGACGTCGTGTCGGACTTTACCGCTCTCGTTGACGCGGTTTTAATCGGTCGCTATCGAAACGTGGTGAGACAGCAGGGCAGCAACGCTTCAGCGGGCATGCAGCATTGTTGTCTTGTGGCGGTGGGGGGATATGGGCGACGCGAACTTGCCCCCTATTCCGACATCGACGTCATGATGCTCTATCACGCCGGCGGCAAAAAGGTAGTCCAGGATCTTTCAAAACAGGTGTTTCACCATTTGTGGGACTTGGGTTTTCAGGTGGGGCACAGCGTTCGATCGATTCACGACTGCGTGATTGTCGCAGAGGGGGATTTGTCGGCTAAAACCGCGCTCATGGAGTCGAGGTTTTTAGTCGGGAATCCGGCGATCTTTCAAAAATTTCAGCAACGTTTTGCCAAGCGCGTTCTTGGAAGGCGAGTAGAGAATTTTATTCGTGAAAAGCTTGAAGAGCGGCATCAGGACTATGCCAAATTTGGCGAGACCGTATTTCTCCTGGAACCGAACATCAAGAGAACCAAAGGCGGGTTGAGAGACGTTCATTTGCTTCAATGGGTCGGTATGGCCAGGTATCAGGCTTCCACGTTGCAGGAGTTAGCCAATCGTGGAGTCTTGGTGCACCAGGATTATATGGCGTTGCTCGAGGCGAGAGAGTTCCTGTTCAAGGTACGCGCCTTGCTCCATTTAGAGGCTGGCCGCGCTCAGGAAATATTATCGTTCGACGAACAGGTACGCGTGGCTCGCGAGTTTGGCTATCGAGATGAACCGCATATGCTGGGCGTCGAACAGTTCATGCAGCAATATTATCGTCTAACCTCGGGCATTCATCATCGTGCAATGCGATTTGTGGAGAGTGTACGCTCCGTGTCTCTATGGACGCGCCTCAAAAGACTTTGGCCTTCTCCTTTGATCAACGGTTGTTTCCAGGCAGCCGATGGGAAGCTGTCCATACGTGAGGAGAAACTCATTCAGGTCCTGGATGATCCGGAGCACATCTTGAGTCTCTTTCGGGTTGCTCAAAAACAAAGGGTGACGATCGACGGACTGGTGCTGGAAGAGATTCACCGCCATATGGAAAACGTGCCCGACCATCTATTTGCCTCCCCAGCCGTGAGCCGGCGGTTTCGAGAATTGTTGTCGGGACCCGAGGCCGTTGCCGAGCCCCTGATGCTGATGCACCAGGCTCGTGTTTTGGAAAAACTGGTCCCGGCCTTTGGCCGTGTACGGGGACTCATGCAATTCAATCAATACCACAAATATACGGTGGATGAGCATAGTCTTCTGGCCGTTACGCAAGTTGAGTCTTTAGGGAAGCAGTCTGGAATGTTGGGAAAGGTGTACCAGGAGATTCAACGGAAGGATCTCCTGCACCTGGCCGTACTGCTTCATGACGTGGGGAAAGGTCTCCCTGAAGACCACAGCGAAGTCGGCAAAAAGATTGCTCAAGACGTGTCCGTCAGATTAGGGTTCGATGCACAAGAATCTCAGACCTTGGAGTTTCTGGTTCACGAACACCTGCTGATGGCAAATACGGCCTTTCGACGGGACCCCCATGATGAAAAAGTGCTTCTGACGTTTTGTCGAGCCGTGGGTACTTCCCATCGATTACAAAAACTCCTGCTCCTGACTGCCGCAGACATTGCGGCGGTAGGCCCGGACACGCTGACAAGATGGAAAGAAGCTTTGCTGATCGAATTATATTTGCGAGCACTCCCTGAAGTTTCCGGAAAAAGTGAACAGATAGAATCCACTCTTGACGTCGGGCAGCTTACTGACGAGGTCTTGGCGGTCTGGCAGTCGAAGGCTCCACGCGTTGAAGGCCGTGGACCAGCAACCCAGAAGCGGTCTCTTCCGACCCGTGAGTGGGTCAAGAGCCAGTTGGAACTCTTTCCGGTGCGCTATCTTTTCGGAACCGCCAAGGGTCGAATCGCCGCCCATCTTTCTGCGATTCAATCCGTGAGCACCGAACGTCCCATTGTCGAATCCACCTACAATCAGGAACTCAAGGTGTGTGAGTATTCGTTAATTGCCGTTGATTTCACGGCATCCGGGATATTTATGAAGATGACGGGCGTATTGGCGGCAAAAGGCCTGCGTGTGCTTGACGCCCAGATTGTCACAAGACCAGACGGCATTGTAGTGGATACGTTTTTGGTCAAGGACCCTGATTTCAGCGACGCGCCGACGCCGGCACGGTTAGAAAAAGTGGGGAGTGCGATTGTCGGCGCGTTGAAGAGCGAATTCTCGATTGAAGCGTTTATGGAACAGAATCAACGCGTGTTATTTCGCAATCAAATGCCGATTCGCCAGCATCGCACCGAAGTCAAAATTGATAATGACACGTCGGATCAGTTTACCATTATTGACGTGTTTGCCGATGACAAGCAGGGCCTGTTGCATGAAATAGCCAAAACCCTGCATGACCTCGGTCTCTCGATTCACGCGGCCAAAATCGGGACGCGGCTCGATCAAGTCGTGGACGTGTTTCACGTGACGGAACGGGACGGTAACAAGGTCGAAGACGGCCGGACGCGTGAATGCATTCAAACGAAGTTGCAAGAGAAGGTCGATCGATTTTTGCAATATGACAATTCGTAAGATACGAGGCTTTACCGCGTGTGCTTTTTTCCGACTCCAGTCGATCGTCTTGAGGCGGTTGAGGATGAAGGGTGGTCCCGTGTCTTTGCGGGGTAACGCAGTCTCATGATCGTTAAGGTTGGAGATTCCGGCTCCCGCTATGAAGCGTAACTCGCCTGCAGGCGAGGCGTGCCTTCCCGAAGGCTGGAGAAAATCATTCGGCCGGCGTTTGTTTGAATGACACTGGTGACTGTCACCTCGACGTATTTCCCAATCGACCGTCTGGCATGATCGACGACAACCATGGTCCCATCATCCAAATGCGCCACGCCCTGTCCCGCTTCTTTCCCTTCTCTCAACAGGAAAACTTTTAAGGATTCTCCAGGCAAGACGGCAGGACGAATCGCGTTCGACAATTCGTGGGTGTTTAAAATCTGTATGCCCTGCACGGAAGCAACCTTACTGAGGTTCATGTCGGTGGTCACGATTTTTGCTTTTTGGAGTTTTGCCAATTCCACCAATTTGCTGTCGACGTCGGGAAATTGAGGAAAATCGACGTCGACAATATGGACAATAATGGTTTCCATATTCATGAGGTCTTGCAGGACGTCCAGGCCGCGTTTCCCTCGAATGCGTCTATGACTGTCAGAGGAATCCGAGATGCGTTGGAGTTCGCGAAGAACGAATTGCGGCACAATGATCGGCCCTTCAAAAAACCCCGTCCGGGATAAGTCTGCAACGCGTCCGTCAATAATAGCACTCGTGTCCAAAATTTTAGGGTGCTGGATTTGTGAGGCGGAGTCGGTACCGTATGAGACGGGAAGCAACGAGAACGTTTTTCCCATTCGGATTCCCAGAACTGTGCCGATATAGCAGAACCCGAACACGGCGGCGATGGTTACAGAGGTGGTAATCTCAGGACGCTGGAGGAAAATCTGCTGGCTGATGAAACTGGCCGTTCCACTCAAACAGACTCCAATCGAAAAACCGGCGAGACCGCCTAACGTCTCACTCGGTCGCGGAGGAAACACCAGACGTTCAAGCCAGATCACCCCGACGCTGAGCACTGCCATGAAGAGGCCCCCAATGACGCCGTATGTAAACGTTCCCGATTCCAGGTTTGATCCTAACGCAAATCCTGCCAGAACACTGCCAATGATGAAGAGGGTTCGCACAATCATCAAACGTATCCTTTCTTATTCATTCGTGAAATGAGTCCGTCACGAGATGGGCCACGCCATGATTTTTTCTGCGTGGTGCAATGAGCGTTGTGGACTATCCAGGGAGTCGAGATTGCCGACGGCGAAAGTCAGGCAGGAGTCCGGCTCGGCAGAATCCTCGATCCATGGATAATCCACCAGTGTTTCTAAAAAGATGTCTTGAAACCACTCGACAAAGATTTCGACTAACGTCGGGTCATATCGGGACCCGGAGAGGGTCCGAAGAATTCGAACCACAGCCGTGGCTTGAGCGGAGAATGAGTCGGATTTCTGGGTGAGCAATTGATCAACCCCGTCGGCCAGTGACAGAATTCTGGCACCCAAAGGGATCAGTTTTCCGCGCAAACCAAAGGGCAGACCCGTCCCGTCCCACCTTTCGTGATGCAGCGCAATCAGGGTCGCGATGTTTTGCAAGGATGGCCAGGGACGGAGCATGTCGGCACCGGCCCGAGGGGTGCATTCCGTCATGAGGTAATCGCCAATGATGGAGACGCCGCCCCGCTGAATCACTTCATTGGGTAAAGTCATTTTACCGAGGTCGTGGAGGAGCGCCGCGTGGCAAAGGTCCTTCAGGTCGTTGTCGGGCAGACCCAATACCCGGCCAAGCAGCAAGGAATATGACGCAGTCCGCATCCCGTGTTCGATCAAGGCGGGGTCGTGACGTCTTAAGGCTTCGACGAGATATTGAACCGTCTTGCAGTCAGACAACTTTTCCCGAACGCGGCTATGGGCATTTTTTGCATCGCGCGTATTGACCATGGTTTTACCTCTTGTCGTTAATGTAGGAGAAATAGGCGACTATTCCGTGAAAGCGATGACCCGACAGGTTTCGTCTGACTGTCAGGAGAACCTGGATCGTATCAAAACGATAATGAATATGTTTATCATTATAATTATCATCAAGTGAAATGTCAAGCCACGTTTGCAACATTTCCGGTTCTGGGGAACCTGCAGGGTCCATGGGACACGGAACAAGTCATTCAGGAATTTTGGTTGCGTCCGTCAATTTACTGAGAGATCCGGCCCATCTCCGTTCACGTCGATCTTGTGGGAAGCTACGTTGATTTGCGGGGTTTTTGAGGAAGGCGCATAGGGTCTATCTTTACGCCCGTCTACAAAAACAGGTCGTTGGACATGAAATTCCGGTAAATGAACATTCCCTTTTGCGCAATCATACGGCTAAACTTCTTCATCATGGAAGCCATTCTGAGCCGACGTCACGCTTTCTTCGACCGGTCGGGAAAGCCTAGGGAACGGACCTTTTTTACCGTTTCCTCCCTCCTGATTATCACGTACCTGGTCGTTGGCACTTTTGCCATTGTCTGTCCCCTGATTCATGCCCCGGTTGATGACCCGTCTGCCGGGCGCTCTTGTCCATGGGCTTCTCAAATAAATTCCGTGGCCGCGTGTTCCTTATACGTGACGTTTATTCAGCCGCAATGGATACCCGTTTTTACCCTCTCGTTTTCGGAAGAGCTTTATTCGTTCACGTTCCCTCTTGCCCTGCATTCTCGAGCCCCTCCGCAACCTTTCTAACTTCAGCATCCAACGGATTTATCTTACGGACCCCTCGTTTCTTGAGGGTCGCCACGTCGGCGTCTTGCGCGTGTTTGTTCAGGCATGGAGTAAGAACGACGCGACGCGGTCTCGGATGAAGAAGATTCGAGCCTCTCCATGAGCAAGGGGGGATGTTTCATTCGTTTGCGAAAGGATTCAATCGTGGAAATCGAAGAAGTCATGTATCAAGTATCAAATCTGTTTCTGATTCCAGTCCTGTCCATCATTGCAGTCCTGTTCCTGTACGCGTTCTTCATCTTGGGCGCGTTTATCGGACAATGGGTACAACGATGGAGATATTTCTCGTGCTATCGAGCCGCCGTAGAATCGTTGGCGAATGGATTGCCAATCTCCTCCCCCGTCAAGGGCTTTCACCTGTTCAATCATTATCGGAACCATCCCGACAACTCAATCGCCGAGTTGGATCTCCTGGCGTTGAAAGATCTGGAAAAACCCAGGATTGTCACGCGCGTCGCCCCGATGATGGGGTTGGTCGGAACCATGATTCCCATGGGACCCGCACTCAAATCATTGGCAGATGGAAACGTCCAAGGCATCAGCGAAAATTTGATCGTGGCCTTCGCTGCTGTGATTTTTGGACTGGTGACTGCCTCGATTACGTTTTGTCTGGCCACGATCCAAAAGCGCTGGCTGGCAACCGAACTCGCGGACATTCAAGGCATTCTCCGAGTGCAAGGAGCGCACCATGAAACTTCTTGAAGAAGATGAATCTACCAATCCGATCCTCTCCGTCGCGAATATCGTCGACGTGTTTCTTGTTGTGATTGCCGCACTGTTGATTGCGATTGCGCAAAATCCGTTGAACCCTTTTTTCAGTGAAGATCTTACGATCATCAAGAATCCCGGAAAAGACAACATGGAAATCATCATCAAAAAAGGGAAGAAAATCGAACGGCACAAATCGACAGGGCAGATCGGACGGGGTGACGGCGTGCGAGCGGGAATTGCCTATAGATTGAAGGATGGCTCCTTAATCTACGTGCCGGAAAGTGATGAGGGGTCGTAGTCGACCCGCCTGATCACAAGATACGACTTCACAGTTGTTTGTAATGCGTCACGTTAGGAGGATCGATGAAGAAGTTTCTGTTTGTTGTTTTGTGCCTGTTTCTGCCGGCGTGGGGTGAAGCTCATACCCCGGAGGCCGTTCAAACCCTTCCGGCGGTGGTCATCAAAGGCGAACGTCCCGTGGCGGCGTCGTCCAACCGCATTATTCCGTCTCAGGAAATCGTGCTCCAGCCTCAAGGCCGCCCGGCCGATTTGCTGCGGCTGGCTCCTGGGCTCATTACCCTGGAGCATTCGGGGGGTGCGGGGAAGGCCGATCAATTCCTGCTTCGTGGGTTCGACGGCGATCACGGAACGGATCTTGCGCTTCACGTCGACAATATGCCGGTCAATCTTCGGAGCCACGCGCACGGGCAAGGTTATGCCGACCTGAACTTCATCATTCCGGAAACGATTCAGGAAATCGTCGTGAAGAAAGGCCCCTATCACGTCGAATATGGCGATTTCTCGACGGCGGGGGCCGTGGATTACGTCACGCGAGACGTGGTCCCCGAAACCATGGTGCAGACGAGTGTGGGACAGTTCAACACTCAGAGACACCTGTTCATGACGTCGCCCGTGCAGGATGACGTTCGGACCCTGTTTGCCGGAGAGTTCTACTATACTGACGGCCCGTTCAACCACGCCAACCGCAATACGCGCTACAACGGCTTGGCCAAGGTCTCGTTCGATCTCACTCCCGAATCCCGACTGCGTCTGACCCTGACGCAACATTACGGGCGCTGGAACGGATCCGGTCAGATTCCGTTACGGGAAATCCGTGCGGGCAATCTGGATCGCTTCGGATCCATAGACCCGTCCGAAGGAGGCGAAACGGCCCGCACCACGTCTCGTCTCGATTATCATTATGATTTTTCGCCGGTCAGCAAGGCGTTCGCCAAAGTCTGGGTCCAATACTATCACTTCTCGTTGTTTACCAATTTCACTTTTTTACTGAACGACGCGATCAATGCTGACGGGATCGAGCAAAACGATCGCCGATGGGTGTACGGCAGCGACGTCGGATATCGACAACTGATACGAATGTTGAATCGTGAGGTCACGACGACGATCGGGTTGCAAACGCGGATCGACGACGCTCACGTCCGCTTGGGAACGCAACGGAAACGGAACGCCTTGGCGATAACCCAGGAGTCCGATATTTGGGAAGCTTCTTACTCGCCGTATTTCAAACTCGATCTCGACGTGTTTCCCTGGTGGCGTATTGTGGGCGGTGGGCGCGCGGACGTGTTCACCTTTGACGTCGATGACCGGTGCGGACGCGCATGCACCCTTCGACCCGAAGGCCACGCCACCGACGTCGTCGGTAGTTTCAAGGGAAACATGATCCTTGGTCCATGGGCCAATACGGAAATGTTCTTGAACGTCGGGACGGGATTTCACAGTAACGACGCCCGTGACGTGGTGGTCAATCGCTCCGCGACGACCTTGCCAAGAGCCGTCGGCTACGAAATCGGATTCAAGACCCGCCCTTGGGATTGGGCGGAAGTCCTTGCAACGCTGTGGTTATTGGATCTTGAATCGGAACTGGTTTTTGTCGGCGACGAAGGCACCACGGAAATACGTGAAGAGTCTCGAAGGACGGGAACCGAACTCAGCATGCGTCTGAATCCATGGGAGTGGCTCACTATCCGAGGCGACGTGACGTATACCGACGCCGAATTTCGCCGAACGGGTCAGTCCGTCCCGTTGGCTCCCGAATTCACGGCGTTTTCATCCATTACCACGCGTCTGCCCCGTGACCTTTCCTGTACCGTGCAAATGCTCGCCGTGGGCAGTCGCGCGGCCATCGAAGATCGCAGTGTGTTGTTGGAGCCCCTGACCGTGTTCGACGTCATGATGCGGTACAGACTTCCATTCAACGTCGCCTCTGGCCAAGTGGATGCGTTCCTGAGCGTCCGAAACGTGACGGATACCGATTGGCGGCAAGCTCAATTTTTCTACGCATCCCGCGTATCGGGAGAATCCGGCGGCGTGGAGGATCTCCATTTTGTGCCGGGCATACCGAGAATGCTGATGGGAGGGCTCACGTGGAACTGGGGCAATTAACCTTCATTTCTTCAACGGACGCGTGATTGTTCGCGCGTCAGTGCATGACGAAAAGGAAAAACATCATGAAACAACAACGACCCTCTTTTTTGCAGACCGTGCCGATGACCGTTCGTACCGTTCTTCTGGGAATTTTCCTCGTTCTTCTGATCCTGCACGTGACAACGGGGTTCGGGAAAACCGCACAAGCCGCGAGAGACGCGTCCCCGTCTCTCCTCATTCTGGCGACTAATCACGTGTCCGAAGCCAAGCTGATGGAATTGAGGGAACTGGGAGCCAAGACCAACCTGTCGATTGACTATAAATTCCTGCGGGCCATAGAGGAAGGAGACTCGTTAGAGGAAATTGTAGCACCGTATCACCTCGTCATTTTTGATTCCGTGAGCGGACACGAGGCGAAAACGTCTTATAGCCGGTTCGTCGATACGGTTAGGGCCAGCGAGGACGTCGCGTTCGTGCCGATAAAAATTCGCGGGGAATCGGAGCTTAGAAGCGGGGTCTCCTCGGAACAGGCCCAATTGCTGTACGAGTATTACGACAACGGAGGGCCCGAAAATTTCCGCCGGATGCTCACGTTCCTGGAAAGCACGATCTTTCACGTGAGCGACGCCACGCCGCGCCCTCCAATCATCTTCCCGCCGTCAGGCATTTATCATCCCGATTACGACAAGGTGGTGTTCGGAAGTTTGTCCGAGTACCGTGACTGGAAGCAGGTAGCATCGACGGAACCCGTGATCGGCATCGCCATGACCAAAGACGCCATCGCCTCGAACCAAACACAACTGGTTGATCACTTGGTTCACGCCATCGAAGACGGGGGCGGTGTGGCGCTTCCTTTTTACTTCGTCGCGAGTCCCCGTGGAGCACCCGACTACCTCCCGTTGCTCAGGACTGACGAGCGTACGATCGTGGACGTGATCATCAATATGCGCGTCCTGCACTGGGCTGAGGCCCGTCGAACGGAACTTGAGAAATTGGAAATTCCCGTCATTCAAGCCTTGCCCTACTCCACGGGCGACCAAGCCGAGTGGGAATCTGACGCCGCCGGGATTCCAGCCAACGTCATCCCCTTCTTTCTGACGTTCGCGGAAATCGCGGGGGTGATCGATCCGATCGTGGTGTCTGCCGTGGACGCGGACACCAAGCGGCAGACCCCGATCTCGTATCAGATCCGGAACCTCATCGAAAAGGCGTTCAACCTTGCGGCGCTTCGACACGCGCCCAATGCCGATAAGAAAGTCGCCGTCATGTTCTACAATTACCCAGCCGGGGAGAAAAGTGCCGGGGCTTCCTTTCTCGATATTCCCGGAAGCCTGGCTCAAATCTCTCATGCACTGGAGCAGGCAGGCTATCGGGTCAGCCCGTTCGAGGAAGACACGTTTCCGGAAAAAATAGGGCTTATGCTGAAGCCGTTCTATCGCAACCTCTCATATGTGGAACTCCTGGAGCATGACGTGGGCGGGTTGCTCCCGTTGCAGGATTACCTGGTATGGTACGACGATCTGCCCGAACCCATCCGCGCGGAGATCGAGAACCAATGGGGAAAACCGCAGGACAGCTTTACCGTCGTCGAAGTGGACGGTCAACGACATTTTATCGTTCCCCGGTTGCTGCTCGGCAACCTGATGATCTTGCCCCAGCCCCCGCGTGGTAATAATCGCGACCGTGAAAAACAGATCTATCACAGTCAAAAAATGCCCATCAGCCATACCTATCTCGCGGGATATCTCTACACGAGAGAACGGTTCAAGGCCGATGCCATCGTGCATCTCGGCACCCACGGAACGCACGAATGGCTTCCCGGAAAAGAACGGGGCCTGTCGATGTACGACCCCGGAAACCTCACGGCGGGCTCCACGCCGATCATCTACCCGTATATCGTCGATGACGTCGGCGAAGCCCTGCAAACCAAACGACGAGGGCGTGCCACTGTCATCAGCCATGCCACCCCGCCGTTTCGGAGAGCCGGTCTGTACAAGGATCTGGCTGAGATTCATGAACTCGAATACCAACACGGTCAACTCGACCCGGGTCCCGTGAAGGATAAAACCAAGGCCCAGATCATCGATCTCGTCGTCGAAAAAAACATTCACGACGATTTGGGGTGGAAACGTGAGGAGGTCGAAGAGCGGTTTGCCGAGTTCCTCTGGAAACTCCACAACTACCTGCACGACTTGGCCGAAGAAAATCAACCGTTGGGATTGCACACGTACGGCACGGTGGCCTCGAATGAACGCCTCGCCTCGACCTTGGTACAGATGCTGGGGGATCCCTACGTCACCCTGACCAACAAGCTCGCGGTCGCGGGGACGCTAAACTTACCAGCGGAGAACGGCGACGCGCTTATTTATGGCGGAAACACGCCAATGCGGTACGACGAATTGGAACACACGCCGGAATACCGGCTCGTCAAGACGCACGTGATTGAAGGAGTCGATCCGGCAGAGACCACGCCATCCGAATTACGGGCATTCCTGGAAAAAGCGGGAGAATATTACGCCAACCTTCTGGGCCAGCAGGAACTCCAATCGCTGCTCATGGCCCTGGAAGGAAAATACATCCCGACGTCCACGGGCGGGGGACCGATCAACAACCCCGAGTCGCTTCCCACGGGCCGGAACCTCTACGGGTTCGACCCCACGAAGATTCCGACTAAAGCGGCGTTTGAATCCGGCAAGGAGTTGATGGACAGCCTTATCGCGGATTTCTATTCCAACCACGGTCGGTATCCCACAAAAGTCACGTTCAATTTGTGGTCCATCGAAACCATGCGGCATCTTGGGGTGTTGGAGTCCCAGATGCTCCATGCGATCGGGGCCAAACCCGTGTGGGATGACAATGGCAAGGTCATTGGCACGGAAATCGTGCCCTTCAGCAAGTTGAGACGCCCACGCGTGGACGTCGTCGCCTCGCCGACCGGCCTGTATCGTGACGCCTTCCCAAACGTGATGATGCTGATCTCGAAAGCTATCGAACGGGTCGCACAAATACAGGAAGACGACAACTTCGTGGCGCGGCACGCCGCGCTGGTCGAGCAGGACCTGATCGATGCCGGCATTGACTCGAAAGAAGCCCAAACGTTGTCTACGATCCGCTTTTTTTCCAACGAACGGGGGGAATACGGCTCGGGGTTGGAAACCACCAGCTTGGCCTCGGACACGTGGGAAACCGATGAGAAATTGGCGAACCTCTACCTGAATCGCATGGGTTACATCTACGGTCCCGATGAAAAAACTTGGGGGAAAAAACTGCCGGGCATTGATCTCTACGGCAAAAACCTCTCCGGAACCGACGTGGCGCTGTTTTCCCGGTCGTCCAACGTTTACGGCATGATGACGAGCGATGATCCGTTTCAATACTTCGGCGGAATCTCGTTAGCGGTGCGGAACCTGGACGGAAAAAGTCCCGAGATGTACGTGTCGGATTTGCGGAATCGAGACCACGAAACCATCGGAACGTTGGGGGAATTCATCGCGAAAGAACTGAGGAGTCGGTTTTTCCATCCGAAATGGATCGCCGAGATGCAGGAAGAAGGCTACTCTGGCACACTGGCCATCCAGGATACCGTGAATAATTTCTGGGGCTGGCAAGTGGTGGATCCTCAGAACGTACGGGACGATCAATGGCAGACGTTTCATGACGTTTACGTCAAGGACGTATATGACATGAACATGCGTGAATGGTTTGAAACGCATAACCCCGAAGCGTTGGCGAAGATAGTGGAACGCATGTTGGAAGCGGTTCGTAAAGGATATTGGGCGGCCGATGAAACCACGCTTAAGGAACTCACCGAAACGTACAAGGAACTGACCGACACAAACGATTTGTTTACCCTGAACGAAAAATTCAAGGAATATTTCAATAAACTGGCCATGGGTTATGGACTAGGGCCGATCAACTTGGCGCGGGCCCTGAAGCCGGAGTCGGCAACGACGGTCGCTCAACAGACCGTGGAAGGACAGGTGTTGGAACAGGTGCAGGCCTCTGAGCAGGAGCCTTCCGCGTCGTGGCATCTCTTGATGGTCCTCGTGTTCTGTTTTGCCACGGGCTTTCTGTATCAGACGTTCGTGGCGGAGAAGTCCCGCTGGCGTTTCGGCTCGACGCCCCTGATCAGAAGTACATAGGACACTCCGCCCCACGACCTCTCCGAGTTTAACTGCCCCTGCTCCGAGCAGGGAGAGCGCGGCTACTTTTTGTCTTCAGGGGACGTCGTGGTCCGAGTATTTGCGAACAAAGAAGAAAAAATGTGAATGCGTCCACAGCGCTTACGTTTCACTTCCAATCCTTGATGCCCTAACTTTGCAAACAGTTGCCCGCAGAGACAACGGATAGCGTGTGCCGGGATGGGTTTTTGCTCATCATCACCTGATACGGAGGAAATTGGCTGTGGTTTGTCTTCCCCGCGGCAACAACATTCGAATATTTTTGACAAAGGGCATAAGAAGAAGACGGAACTGAGATTGTTCCCTCAGTTCCGTCAGAGAAATGTTCTGATGGACCGTCAGGACGTCTCAATCGTGAGACGGTCCTTTTTCCAGTCGACCCACGGCAATTGCTCAAGTTTATTTAGCTGCCGGGACTTTTCCCTCGGGTGGTTGTTCATCAGCCAGGGCCATTCCGGAAAAACCGGCGACGAGCACGAACGTCAGCAGGCTGAGCATCACACACGATCGAAAGGTTAGTGAAAGTGTTATATGGGTTTTCCTCCTTGTGAAGGCTGATAATGATCACAGTGTGAACTGATATCATATGCCTAAAACCTCTGTTCAGGCATTTTGTGGAAAACAGGTCTCAATCACGGGAACAGTCAGGGCTCGTTAATTCTTTCTAGCTTTGCTCAGCCGTCCTTCTCGGTCCTTTCAGTCGTTCGGTGACTTGCTGAATGGATTGGTCAAGCCAGTTCGCGATGACGGGAGAGAGAAATCCTTTTCCATTGAGTTCAAAATCAAGGCCGGCCAACATTTTGGGATAAGGACCTGGGCCGTAAAGACGATTCGAGATGACGAGTACCCTTCCGGTTTTGTTGCCTTCCTGAATGAGTTCACGCACCTCCTTCACGGCTTTCTCTCTCAACTCAGGCCAATCTTCACGTACGGTCGCAGCCTTAATGTCCTTCAGCTTTGCGCAATGCGGATCCTGTCGGAGCTTCTCGATATTGGCGTTGATGACCGACAACCAGCGCTGGTTGTCTTCGTCGGATCGCGTCCCATGAGCAAGAAGAATGACGGTCTCCTCTGAAGGATTTTGACTGATCTCCATGATCCGATCATGCAACACCAGTGCAATGGGAGCATGTTCTTCATATCCCCCGAAAGTGGAAAAAATCGCGGCACTTCGAATCTGTGGGGGTGGGGTGCGACCATGATTTAATTCATGGAGATACTCGTCAGAAAGACCGAGGATGTAATCCGTTTTGGCTTTCATATGACCGACGAGTCCATACATCCTTCCAAACACGATTTTCTTGACGCCTCGTTGTTCAAGACGAGACACGGCGCGTTGAATGATGGCCGGATCTCCCATTCCGTACGCCATTTCAATCTGATAGAGGCGCGTAAGCGGCGCAATGGTCTTTTCAATGGCGTCATTGTAAGGTTGGGTGGAACCGTGAGGCATAATGACGACCCCGATTTCGGCTGGATGCACGTCCAGGTGTTGATTCCCTGTTTTCTTGAGCCACAGGAGCAGGTTGGGATGAGGAACGATCTCCGATGGCTCATACACCACGTTCAGCTTTTGAAACCTGCGTTGCAACCAGGACGTCATGGCCATCATGTGATCGAATTTGACGCCAATAAACGCGGGGACGATCAAGGTGCGCCCCTGCATGGCGGCCCGTTCCGTGAGGTGGGCGGTAATCTCTTGATTCTTTTCATGGGATTTTTCCGCTGCACGGTGATAGTAGACGACGATTTCACTGTCCTGGAACGACTTGTATCGTTGGACGTACTGAAGCAATTGATTCAAGTCGTCTTTAATAGCCTGTTCGCTTTTTTCGTCACGAGCTCCGATTCCGACTAAAACGAGTCGTTCGGTGTGAGGAGATTGACTGATTTTTTCGATCCGCTCGAGAAGGATCTGACCGATCAGATAGCTTCCGGCCATCGCCGGAGCCCATTCGATATCCAGGTCGGGGGCATAGGCAGGCAAGAGTTCACGGACCGGACGGAGTTGCGGGTCAGCGTCGGAAAGAAACAACGGAACAGCAACGACGGACGTGACGTTTAATGACCGTAATTGGTTCAGGGCTTGTTTGACGTAGGCCGCGTACGCTGCGTCAACACTTTCGTAATCGTTTCCGATCAAAGCCAGAGAAGCAGGATAATCAAGTTGAAATTCCTCCACCATTTTCTTGATTTCCTGATTCCCGAGAAACCCACGGTCCGGCGCAACGACCAGAAAGCCGGGATGAGACTTTGCAAAAACAGAGACGGATCCGATACTCATGATTGCGAGTGTAAGCAGGGCAGTCCACAGACGTTTCATCACCAACCTCCATCACTTATGAAATAGGGAATCAGTTTCAATTTATGAATGGTGCCAGAGGAGAGTGATGGGCGTACATGTTTATTCACCGGAAAAACATGTCCAATGACCGGACGGCTGGAATGCAGCGGTCACCTTGCGCTCGGAGTCCCATGCCCAGGTTATTCCCGCGGTTTGTAAGCGGGAATCCGGATGCATGGCGCGTCAGAGGGACCCCTCAACCGGCGAGGCTCAACCGGCTGATCAAGGCCTTCGCCGATCCGGTGAGGAAGGGCGGGATGATCTTTCAGCCGACGGGAGGCGTGTCGGCGAAGCCTCATGGTCGACCGTGTCACCACGTTCAATCCAGACAAGGATTTCCTTGAGATTCGCCCGGGCCCCTTGATGATCAGGGTCGACTTTCAAGAGATCCTGATAATGCGTGACGGCTTTCCGGTATTCCCCTGATTGAGCCAGGCTGTTGGCTAAATTGAATCGAGCGCCAATCGACGCGGGTTCGTGCACCAGCACTTCGCGAAACAACGCCGCCGCGGATTGATAGAGACCCATGTGATAGCGGGTTAACCCCAGGTTGAACCAGACGGACGGGATCTGGGGCCATTTGGGATTCAGACGAATGATGGACTCATAGAAGTCCGTCGCCGTCTGGTCGTTTCCCTGCCGTGAGTGGCTGAAGGCAAGGTCGAACCGCACGTTAAGGTTCCGTGTATTGATCTTCAGAGCCTTATGCAGCCAGGTGATCGCGTCGTCGTATTGTTTTTCGAGAATCAGCGCGTGACCCCTGGCTGCCCAGGTCCGTTCAAGGAAAGTTCGGGTTTGATAATTCGACGGATGCAGTTCCCATGATCGCACATACAGCTCGATGGCCTCCTCCATGCGATTGTGGGCCCGCGCGACGATGCCTTTGGTCAGGAGTCGCGCCGCCGTGGAGACTTGACCCAATCGCTCGAGCGCGTTGCCGGTTGAAGCCCCGTCGACGTGACCGAAGCCGGCAGGTTCGCTGAATCGGCGGATCTCATTCGCCGAGTTCGAGTAGGGACCGACGCGCACAACGTCGGTGAGGGGACGGAAGTGAGGGAGGAGGCTTGCCAGCGTCTCTGCGGCCAGGGTCACCGTATTCAAAGCGTTGAAGGCAAGAGGCGTCGAATATTCGATGAAGCGGTTATCATCCGTGTTCAGCGGCGCACCGCGAGTCCAATCCCGAACTGCCGACCCTTGGCTGACGAACAGGCCCAACAGATTGTAGGGATCGGAATCGAGATCGATCACGCCGCCCAATGGATCGTGGCTCCCGTATCGTTCCAGGAAGCGTTGAAGATCAACGTGTAGGGGATCGAGTCCCCCCAAAATCAACAGGTATCCGCCATTCAACCACAGAGAAGTCGCCGGAAACACGGATTGGAAGGTACGGACCAGGGTCCGCAAATCGTCCGTGCTCAACTGATTGATGGTGATCCATTGGGCCATGAGGCCGCCGGAAGCCAATTTGGCGCGACACTGCCGATAATGTTCCTGGGTGTACAGGCTGCCGACTCCGGTTTGATAGGGGAAGAACAGCTCCTGCACGATCAGGTCGTACGCGTTGCGCGTCAACTTGATAAAGTTACGTCCGTCTTGTTCGACGACGTGGACTTTGGGATGCTCGAGAACTCGAACGTTCGCCTCAGCAAAGAAGCGTTCCGCCGCTTCAATGACGCCTCGAGAAATCTCGATCACCGTCACCCGTTCGATTTCCTCCCGTAAGGTCGGAGAGAGGGTAATGCCCGTGCCCAATCCCACCACGAGCACCCGTTGTGGATCGGGATGCAGAAAAAGCGGTAAATAGCCTTGAAGACGCTGAACGCGGATCTCTTCAGGAGCGCTGCCCCCTTCCTGCCGCAGCCTGCTGGTCAGCAGCGTACGGGCCAGGGTCTCTCTGTCTTCATAGACCTCCGTGACTCCCAAAGCGTCTTCATAATGATAGAGCACCCGTTGGGAGCCCCCTGCAGCAGCGTGCCGGAACGTGAGGTCTGCGTTGATTGCAAGCCAGGCAGAAACGCCAAGAAGGGTAAGGAAGGCGAGTGCTTTACCCCATATATTGGTAACCCTGGCGTGGTATTGCACGGGCTTGCCCCACGCGGATGACGGGGGAAGACGCCACAACAGAAACGCAAGCGTGCAAACAAGACACGTTGAGAGCAAGAGCCAGGTATGGGTGAGCCCCAAAAGGACAAGGAGCCCGAAAGTCGTGAGCACGGCTCCGATCACGGCTCCCCAGTTATGCCACGCGTACAGCCGTCCCAGGGGAGAAATCACGGTCGTCTGTGGCTGATTGGGTAAGGGTGAGGTCGCAAGATCGCACAGGCTGCAAAAGGCCATGCCCAATCCGAACATGGGTCCCCCGAGGATCGTCAGGACTAACAACGCGTCGCTCAGAAGGAACGGCACGATCGTCAACTCGGTCGGGCGCAGATCTTGAAAGATTCGATCAAACAGAGAAGCAATATCGCCCGCAATGGGCACAACCGTAAGTTGAGCGATGAGGGTGACGAAGAGCCCCCACGTAAACAACGCGGACCTGTTCCGCACTCTTTCTCTGAGCCAGAGGTAAATTGTGGAGCCGAGTCCCATCATGAGCAACACCGTGGTCAGGAGGATTCCTTCCGCATAGGCGGTAACGTTTACGATGAGCCAGACGTATTGCGCGCCGACGACCTCCAATGAAATCACGAGAAATCCGACGACTGCACCCAGCGTTTGCAGGGCGGATAAAGACAATGGGGTGGGCGCGACGGAATCCTGGACTGAACGTTTACGAGACGGGAGTGCTTCTTCCTGGATTGGGTGGGCACGGCCAGGTACCCGGCAGCTTGCGAGAAAGGCGGCCAGGGCAAGAACGAGATTCGTTGTCCCGAGTGCCAGGGAGGTGCCCTGTAATCCCAACGCGGGAATCAGGGCGAGCGACGCGAGCGAGCCCAATCCCGACGCCAGGAGACCGACACCGTAAAGCAGACCGGGTTTGGTCGTGCGCGAACGGGTCAAGTATCGTGCGAGCAGGGAGGCCAGCACGGGAAAGTTCATCCCGTGCAGGGTAGTGACGGGTAGAAGGAGTACACCGACGTAGAGACCTCTCACTAAAAGATGCCGGAGCCCTTCGATTTCCGGTGCAATCAGCACGTAGACGTGGTCCCCCCAGTGCAGGAAAAGAGGAAACAGGATACCCAGGAGACCCATCAGGGCCTGCAGGATGGCAATGAGGCGACAGGTGGTACGACCGGCGGGTTCCTGACGGTCTTGAGGCGTGCCTTTCCAGCGAGCGATCAGGTAACTGCCGAGCCCTGTCCCTGCCATGAACGTGGATAATACGACTCCGAAGGCGGTCACCGTCATGCCGGTCGAGGCGGTCAGGAGCTTGATCCACACGACCTCATAGGCAATGCCGGCAAAAGAATGAAGAGCGTACAACAGCAGAGGCAAGGTGGTCATACGAAGGGGCCGCTTTCTGTCGTTCCCACTGGCGGTCAGCGGGAATCCTGGTGCAGGACCGCATCCTCATGCGGCCACGGCAGGTGCCGTAAGATGGTGCCGCTGCACGTTCCGCGGAGACGACAGACTGAAGTTTTTCTCGCGCTGACGGTCGACACTTTTCACACGTTCATTTGACGTGGTCCGAAAGACGACGTACCGATTTTTGCAAATGAACCCATGCAATTGCACGCGTTACCGTACCAGGTGTTTAGAGAAAAGAGAGAGGCCGACCGAGGGTCGGCCTCTCTCCGTGATTTCTGCAAAAGGTGGGGGAAGGAGGAGCAGAAATCACGGGTTGGAAGACTTTGACGTCAGGGAAGGTTAATGGAGTACCACACCGACACCTTGGGATTGATCCCGGCCTCAGGCAGGCCCGCTAAGTGTCGACGGTAATTCCGATCCGTCAGGTTATCGACCCCCGCGGTGACTTGAAATCCCTGAACCCATGAATTTGGAAGCTCGGGCAGCAGGGCGGTGCCGGGTTTCACGATGGCCCACACGTCGAAGAGCGCATAGCCTCCCGTTGGGGTTCCGGTCGCGAAATCCCCAGGAACATCCGAGATCCACACCCGTTCCTGGTCACCTACAAATTGTGATCGGCCGCCTAACGTCAATCCCCACGGCGGGTATCGATAGTCGATGCCCAATACGCCCCGCTTGGGGGGAATGCTGTTTAACGGCCGCTCATTGGTTTCATTGGTACCATGTACCTGGCTGTAGTTTCCGTACAGGGTCACGTTTTCAAGCAGCCGCCATTCGAACTCGGCTTCCCATCCCTGGATCAAGGCGTCCGGGACGTTTCTGAACGTTTGGATGCTGTCCTGTCCTTCCTGGACGAACGTACCGCGGACGAAACGCTCCCTAGAATCTATAAAAAAGCACGGACGAGAGAAGAACTTACCTGGAATATTGGCCCCGTCCGCAGTACAAATTCTCTCTTGGCCGGCTGTGGAGACAAAGTCAATAAAATTCTTGAATTCGTTTCTGAAGTAGGTTCCCTTGAAAACGAATTGATCGTTGTTCGAAAGCACGTTTGGCAAGTCGGCCCGGATTCCCACGTCGAGATTGCGGCTGCGTTCCGGTTTCAGGTCGGGATTGGGTCGGAAAACGCTGCCGGGAAAATGAGTGCCGGAGATAAAGAGCTCACTGAACGTGGGTTGCCGGACTCCATGGGCATAGTTTGCCGTGAGGAAGAGAGAATCCGTGACCTGAATCACGGCACCGACTTTCGGGTTCAGGACACCCAGGGATCTACCTGGTTGGCCGGACGCTTCATTTTCCCAGTTCTCCCATCGTGCAGCGGGAATGAGGGTGATACGGTCCATGATTGTAATCTCGTCCTGAAGGTACAGGGCGAAGAAGTTCGCCTCTCCAGAAGGGAAATTCCCCTCGGCTCCTATAGGAACCCCAATGGGAGGAATGGGAACGCCATGGGGGATTGGAATGTTATCGGGGTCTTTAGGAGGAGTAGGCCTTCCGCCAACCAGGAGGCATTCCTTTTCATTTAGTGGGTTTCGTACACAGTCATAAACAAATTCCTTGAGTGTGGTGCGGCTTCCTTCGCTCTTCTGAGTATTCCGGAAGAATTCCGATCCAAAGGTCACAACGTGGTGGTGCGTCGAAGGATTCCCGAAATTCATGGAATTTCTGAGATCATATCCTATTGTATCGAAACTGATATCGTCTCGTTGTCCGGGATTGGTAATTCGGCTTTCCGTGACGTCCAGCGTCGTGAGATAGACGAACCCTCGAAGATTCAAGTAAGGATTCGCCGGATTATCATGCGTGTATCCCAGGCGATACGTGATTTGACGGTTCACTCTGTTTGCAATGGAACTCTGCGTGGAAGGCGTAGAATTCGCCTGGAATGGTATCTGCGCGGCTTGTCGAGTGGCCTGAATGGAAAATTCGGCTTCGTCATACGGAGTCGGTGTCCACACGAGCTTGCTCAAATTGGCTGCGGTGTCCTGCGCGGAGTTCGTTAAACGCCCCAAATCGCTGCCGAGGCGAACGTTTTCTCCCGCTCGGAAAGTGCCGCTGGTCATGAATGACAACCGGTTGGTGAAGCGAGCTGCCAAGGTGGTAGTGGAAAGGAGTTCGTCGTTGGCGTATTGGTAGCCGAATTTTTGCCGCATGCCGTACCGCGTGTCCGGAGTCAGAAAGTCGGAGGGGTCCTTGGTCTCCATGGCCACGACCCCGCCCACGGACTGGCTGCCGTACAGGGCCGAGCCCGGTCCGCGAACGACCTCCACTTTTTTGAGTTGATCCACGTCTATGAAGAGGCGGCCCTTGTGCCCGGATTGGAAGGTAAGCCGCATGCCGTCCAGCAACGTGAGGACTCGCTCACCAGACAGGCCTCGAATGTTCGGGCCCTCTGCCATGCCTCGCGGGCCTCCACCTGATTCAACGCCTGGTTCATAGCGCAACACGTCGTCCAGGCTTTGTGCCTGGCGTTGCCGAAAATAGTCTTGATTCAAGACGCTGACTTCGCCCGGAGTCGTCAACGGGTCCCGTTCGGTTTTGGTCGCACTGATCGTCACTTGTTTGAGTCGTAACTTGCCTTTCTTGTCTTCGCCGTTTTCTACGTCTTGCGCGTAGATATAACCCGTGGAAAACCCGAAGAATAGAATGAAGGTCAAGAGACAAAATTTCTTAGTCATACATTTTTCCTTTTTGTTAAAATCACGAGCACGCATAATATGGTCTCCCGCTGACACTCGACAAAAGATAAGTCGTCAAAATAGTGATAAGCATATTCATTTTCAATGTAAAAAATAACAAAAACAGGATTTTTCTAACATGTTCATTGACCGGAAATTTATGTCGATGTGCCGGAAAAAGGCCTCTTGCCCCATGGTTCAATGGGACAAATCGTGAAAAACACTCTATTTAAATTTGAACAAGAATAATAAAACTCAATGCTGATTTCGACAAAATGAGAGAAATGCCGGTGATGGAACATGAATGTCCGGCAATTGAACATTCCCTTCAAGAAGATGGCCATGTACTTTACGCCTATATTTTTATCGAAGAGTCAAGAATTATTGACAGAGCGAAACCTGAAACCCACAAGTCAGCACATATGAAAACCCAAGCGTCTTTTCCACCTTTTCTCTTATCCGAAAGGGGGAACCTGCCATGAACGCGAAAAAAGTCTGTTGCCTTATCACCGTCACAGCCATGCTGTTCTTCGGGTTGCCGGCCGTACCATTCGCTAACGTGGACCGAGCCCCGCAGCTTTCCCAGGAAGAACTGGGTCTCGTGTTCCAGAATTCCAAGAGCGCGTGGAAGGAGAAACAGGATTTCCTGAAGTATTTAGACGAGCAGGAAATGAAGGAGACGAAAGGGAAATGGGTTGCCGCTTTTCTTGGGACAGATGGAGGTGCTGCTGCGGGAGCGGCCTATGCATATTTCAGCGGTGGCGATGTGGCATACGGAGCTGCTGCAGGAGCACTCATAGGACTTGCCGCTGGTTCCGGCATGTGGGCTTTTGGGTATTCAGCTAACACTCTGACGGTGGGCGAATTTTTCGCAACTGTCGGAACCTCAGGTGCTGCAGGGGGAACTGTTGGCTATGCGTGTGGCGGTCGGTGCCACAGCGTTCAGCCACAAGGAGGACATTGAGCAACGTTCAAAAAATGCGGCAGAAGGTTTTTCAGTACAGGAAGGCCATTGTTTGGGGTCTCATTATGGGAGTGGAGATTCCTTCGGCAAGTAAATTCATCTCGCTGAAAAGCGTTCTGTATCATATAGGAGTCCTCCCGTATAGTGATGTAGTGTATAGCCTTGTTGCGACCAGTCTGGCAGGACTTGTCTCATTAGCAGTCGGTCCGGTGTCATTCACCTTTCTTTATCGACTTATCAAACGTGAGAGAGAGAAGGAAAAAGAGAAGGAATTCTCTCACGATCGTCGTAAGAGATTCTTTTTTGTATGGTTAAGCTTCCTTTTGATCTATTCCCTTCTATGGTCTGTCTGTCAAGAGAACTCCCTGGCGGCGGGTCTCGAAGACTTATTTGTGGGATATGTCTTTTCAGTTCTCATGGTGGT
Source organism: Nitrospirales bacterium (assembly GCA_965215405.1). Classification (GTDB taxonomy): domain Bacteria; phylum Nitrospirota; class Nitrospiria; order Nitrospirales; family UBA8639; genus Bin75. The sequence continues at coordinate 2,381,679 of OZ244060.1, read as the reverse complement.
GAGTGCTTTTGTGCTGATGATTTCACTACGTAAATTTTTGGTAAAAATACCGCTCTTGGAATTCAAAACAGACTGCGATGAGTATTTCGCTCTTTATTGTGCCGTGTTCTGGGCGGCACTTATAGTAAGGCAGGTAATCCCTGGTCCTATTTTTCATCACACGTAGAACAGAAGAAAAGATATTGGGAAGCGTTTCCGTCAGGTATCAGTGCTGGGTCAAGACGATGCTCTTTCCGAGAACGTGGCTCTATTGGGTCGTCCCCTTTGCTCTCATATGGCCAGGGCTGCCGGCTTCTGGCGCAGAACTATTCTTCAACCAGGCCTTTACGGAAAGCGTGCCCGTAACCTCCTGGACCGAAATTCGGGATCAGGGGATTATCAAGCAGCGATTCGATTATTCGTGTGGGGCGGCCGCAGTGGCAACCGTCCTGCATCATGTTTATCGACTGGAGGCGGATGAAGCCTGGCCCTGCGGAGGCAGGGGTTGTGCTCGTCCCACCGACAGAGCTTTCTATGGATCTAGGCGTTGAGGTGGTCATCACGATTCTGCTGGGGATTTTGGCCTTGAGTGCGCCGCCGGTCCTGTCGCTTGCCCTGTTTTGCGTCCTGGTGAAAGAGGGATCTCCACTCGAAAGCCAAGCATTTCGTCGTAACTGGCTCATTTTTTCCCTCTTCTGGCTCGTGATGTTCTTGCCGAACCTTCTTGCCATTTTCTTTAGTGGCAACGCTGCAATGCCCGATAGATTGCGAACAGCATCCATCATGTGCGCAAGTACTCTGATCCTTGTGCTCTCTTGGTTTTTTCTAATACTCATACTGAGAAGCAAACTTCGGGTAAAACTGCCAGACTTCACAAAGGCATTCCCGCTTCATTTCTTTTTTCTCGTTTACATTAGTTGCGCAGTGTTGTTGCTCTTGTATCATAGGAAGTACTTTGATGGGGTTTTTGGGTAACGACTCATCTGGGAATGCTTGGTCAGGACGATGCTATTACCGAGAACGTGTTTGTACTGGGTCATTTCTATTGCCCTGTTATGGCCAGGGCTACCGGCTTCTGCTGCTGAACTATTCTTCAATCAGGCCTTTACGGAAAGCGTGCCGGTGACCTCCTGGACCGAAATTCGGGATCAGGGGATTATCAAGCAGCGATTCGATTATTCGTGCGGGGCGGCCGCAGTGGCAACCGTCCTGCATCATTTTTATCGACTGGAGGTGGATGAAGCCACCATCATCGACAAGATCGGCCTGAAAGACGAATTCTCCTTTGCGGACCTGGCCCGAGTGATGGAGGAATATGCGTTAAAAACCGTGGCCGTGGCTCTGGACTTTGATCATTTACAACGGATTACGATGCCGGCGATTGTGTATCTGGATTTTCACGGGGAGGGGCATTTTTCCGTGTTACGCGGCATCAGTGCGTCGTCGGTCTGGCTTGGGGACCCGTCCTGGGGGAACATTCACATGTCGCCGGCCCGCTTTCGCGGGACGTGGGAAACCCGTGACGACGAGCAGGCCCCGGGGAAAATCCTCATTGCGCTGCCGCCCTCCCATGACCTCTCCTCCGTGGACGCTTCCTTCTTCGGGTTAGGACGTGCCAAGCGTAGAAAGGGGCATCTCCAATTCATCGACCCCACCCGTGACTGGGAGCGGTAGCCTGCATCACTCGCTCTGTTCAATCAACCATTGATATGTTGATAAAAAGGAGGCATACGATCATGTTTTCTGTTCAAACGCTTGCTGTCTTGCTTGGTTCAATCTTTCTCGTGTTTCCCATGGCTTCCCGTGCCTCTGCCGAAGATCAGGGACAAGACCGGAGGAGGGATCTGGCCATCGTCTTGATGCAGGCAGACGGCACCGATGCCGGCGTGGAAAAACTGGCGGGGACGATGGTTCACCACCATGCCGCCGTGGTCAGCGCCCAACATCCGAACATCAACCCGGAGAGTCTGGAAAAATACAAGACCTGTCTCTCGGAAGAACTCCTGAGCCAGAAGCCCGATCTCTTACACGTTCTCGCCGGCCTGTATTCCCAATATTTCACGGTGGAGGAGATGCAGGCACTCCTGGCTTTTTATCAGACCGACCTGGGGAAGAAAACGGTGGAAGCTGGCCTCCGGATGCAAGAGAAGGTCTTTGTGCTCTTCAATCAATGGAGCGTGACGGCTATTCAACGGGCCGCGACCCGGGTCCATGAACGGCTGAAAGAAGAAGGCATTGTGTTGTAGGGACTCTCCCATGGGGTGGGTGTCTGGGGCCTTTTTGGTCCTCATGGTCTTGTTACCCCAGGTTTCGCGGGCCGCGGAAGTCCCAAAACTTTCTGCGGCTTTGGGTCTGGACCACCCCTTGGTGGACGCCATCGTTCAACCCGCAGGTTCTACGCGCCTTTCGCCACGCCAATTGATTCAGGCCCTGTTGCAGACCGACGTCATACTGCTTGGGGAGAAACATGACAATCCCGATCACCACGCCTTGCAGACGTGGGTGCTTGGGCAAGTGATTCAGGCCGGTCGGCGACCGGGTGTGGTGTTTGAAATGATGACCGAAGACCAGCAATCCGTCATTGAGCGCTATGAGCAGCAACAACCGCAAGATGCCACGTTCCTGGGCAAGGCGCTGGCTTGGGAGTCAAGCGGCTGGTCGGCCTGGACGCAGTATCAACCGCTTGCCGATTTGGCGGTCCGCCATGGTCTGCCGATCATTGCCGGTAATTTGGACCAGGAACTCACGAAGAATATTCAGCGGTTCGGATTTCTCGCCATTCCCGGGACCCGACGAGAGCGGCTGGGCTTGAACGCCCCCATGACGGAGGATCTCTTCACGACCATGCAGCAGGACATGAAGCCGACGCATGGTCAGGAGCTTTCTGCCCTGCAACTGCTAAGGATGGTGTTAGTTCAACACGCTCGGGACGCGGTGATGGCCGAGCACCTCACCCGGACGCTTTCCCGTCCTGCGACCGACGGAGCCGTGCTCATTGCCGGGTCCTGGCACACGCGGACGGATTACGGCGTTCCGGCGCACGTGCGACGGATGGCGCCCGATGCCACGGTTCATTCGCTCGCTTTCATCGAAGTCGATGATGACATCCTTGACGTGGCCGGGTACGCACAAGGCTTTGGCGAAGAAACGGTCCCGTTCGATTTTGTCTGGTTTACGCCCCGCGTGAGCAACGAGGAGGCGTGCGCGAAAAGCCCTACGGTTCATGTAAAGCCTGCGGATTGAGCCGAATGCGAAATCTCACGTTATGAAGCACCATCTCTGAATGGGGGAAAATAGTTGATTAGCCAACGTATACCAGTAATGCATCAGGCAGATGGGACGTTTTTCCAGTGAACGAACGTTCTCAATCGTCTCTTGGTACGTAAAGACTCATGCAACCCGAACAACCACATGAAGGACTCTGATACGTCGGGTTTTGGTCCCACGTGGAGGCTACGCTTATCGATGGGATTATTTCTTCCATCGGAATGATTCTCCTGCTCATTACGGCCTTTGGCGTGGATACTTTGCGCTCACCGCAATTGCTCTCAAGCAAAGTGTACTTTCTCATGAACTGAATTCTTCCAGCCATCTACACATTTGGGTTTTGGACGTGGAGGCTGGCGACACCGGGGAAAATGGCGATATCCGCGGAGATTCGTGACGCCGAGACAGGAGAGGCACCTTCGTTGCCCCAATGGATCCTTCGATATCTGGGTTACGTTCTTTCCACGAGTCCTCTCGGACGGGGATTTCTATGAATCGCCTGTGACCTTTGGAAACAAGGTTGGCGTGACACACTTGCGGACACGGTCGTTGCGTTCAACCACGATGAGACGCCCCAGGCTATTCCCGATGAACGACCTTAATATTGCAAAGAAATAGTGAGGGATAATCCCCCTGCAGGGAGTTTGAAGGCGGCGTCTTGAAAGACTGGCGGCCCCAGGATCAGCGGATTCAGACTCAGGCCATGCCCTTCCGACGGCCACATGCCCATGACTCGATTGAGTCTGTTGTCTTCGTTCTCGTCATGGTACGCCATGATCGCGTAGAGGCCGGGGTTGAGGTCTGTGAATTCAACGACGGCCGTCCCTCCTATGGCCTTTGCTGTGTGCGATTCGAGGCACTGCTCTTCATCGGGAAACGAGTCCGGCGTATTGAAAAGAAGAACGCGGACAGGTTGTGAGTGATTCCGGATTCCCTCTACCGTGACGTGAAGCGTGGTCGCATGAGCTGAGGCGATGGACAACGTGCCTATTGCAAAGGACCAGCAAATGATCCACAGCCATTTGATCATGTCGTGGAATTCACAAGAATGGATACGCCCGTACGCGCCTTCTATCAATCATCCCTTTTGTTCCACGGCAAGGCTGATTTTTGTCAACCCTGCGCCCCTCACGTCGTCTACGACTTCAACGAATCGCTCGAGCTGAATCACGCGGTCGGCTCGAACCAGGACAAACGTTTCCGGCGGGAACCGCTGCAATTCACGGAGCACGTCTTCTTGTGGAAGGGGGGTGCCGTTCAAAAAGAGCCCCTCCGAGGAAGTAATCGTAATCGTAATCGGTTCGGTCTCCGCGGGGCCCGTTTCATTGGCTTTAGCCAGATCCACGGGAATTTGTCCGGTTGAAATGAAGGTCGCCGTCGTCAGGACAATGACCAGCAGGACCAACATCACGTCGACCAGAGGAATGACGTTGATTTGATTCAGTTCATGATTCATGAAGAGCCTTATACTGCGTTAATAACTCTGCCACCCGCCGCCGTAACGCATTATTCATGACGACGCAGGGAATGGCGACCAGCAGGCCGACCGCCGTGGCCTTCAGGGCCAGGCTTAACCCGACCATGATCGAACTCACTTCGATCGTCTTGGTCGTGCCCATGGTATGAAAGGTCACCATGATCCCGAGGACGGTCCCGAGGAGCCCGATATAGGGCGCATTTGCGGCTACGGTGCCGATGACGACGAGTCGTTTGGTTAATGAAATTTCCAATTGCTGCGAATCTGCGAATTGGGCTAAGGACGCACGCCGATAAAAGAGCCAGCGTTCGAGGGCCACGGCCACGGACCAGACGCTCAACAGCACCAGGAGTCCAATAATTCCATAATCAATGAAGGCCTGTAAGTTGGTCATGCGGTCACGTTCTCCTTTGTTTCATGCCTGAATGGGCTTGTGTCTATCGTCGAGTACCGGATTTCCTGGAAAAGGTAAGAGAGCGAAGAGCCGTCATGGGAATACGGGCCTCGCCAAAGTCGGATTCCCCGATAAGCGTGACCTCTTTCGCCAGGGGGAATTCGCCGGATTTTCCATTGACCAGCTTGATTGTCAGAGCCTGAAGCCCTTTCGTCGGGTGATCGGGTTTAACGTGAATTTTCGCGATTCGATCAAATTGGACGTTGATTGTGGCTGCTCCGCGTTTGACCGGAACGTGCGTGATTTCATGTGGGACAAACGTCGTCTCGTCAATTTTTTCCTCCCAGTATAACCGGGCATTGGAGACCAGGATCTCGATGCCTTCGGCATCGACGGTTTGAGCAGTAAAGGTGCCGTTTTGAGCCAGGGCCCACGTGGGCAACAGGATCGTCAGGGCCAGAAGCGCGGCAAAGAAATTGGTGCGAGTCATGATACATTCTCCTTTTTGAGGGGAAGGTGGCTTGAAGGAACTCAATTATCCCGCAGATCGAAGGCAATGGGAATTATGATCTGGTTATTTTTGATGGATTCAGGCGATTTCACAGTCGGCAGCACCTTTTCCATCGTGTCAATGGCTGCCCTGTCCAGTATGTCATGGCCCGACGTTCGCCAGATTTTCAGACTTTGCACGATTCCGGTCTTTGATAAGTCGAGCACGACGTAAGGCGTCCCTGAATACCCAAGGCGTTTGGCGAGGCGCGGGTATTTGAGAGTTCGGGAGATTTTCTCACGCAGGAGCCTGCTGAAGGCCAATAGTTCGGGAGAAATCCCGCCCTTCGACACGGGCCTGGAAATGGTCGGAGTATCGGGTCTTCTCGTTTGGCGGGGATAACTGACCCTTGCGCGCGTCTGCACGGCGGAATTTTCCGGTTGTGTGTGTTTCGTGACTTCCATTGCCGGGGCACGGGTTATCTTTCCGGCATGAGACGGTTTGGCGTTGACGGATTGCCGTTGGGGGGTCCCTCTGCTGGCGGTGACGACTGATCGAGAAACGTTAGCGACGTGACCGCGGCTGATCCGGTTGCGTGGCGCAACGGGGTCACCCTTGTAGGACGTTGCGTTTACGTGCATTGGCTCCCTATGGGAAGTCGAGGCGTGAACCTTGGCGGCCGTATGTTGCTGTGTGATGCTGGTGGAGTGGGGCAATGGTTGAGGAGCGGGCTTGCCGACGGGTTGTGCTATGGCCTGAGGAGAGCCTGCGCTCTTCCTGACCGTCGGCTGCAAAGACGGTTGGGTCTGCAGAACCGTCTTGGGGCGGACCGTGGACGTTGGTGTGACGCTGGTGGGGCGTGGCAGTAGTTGGGGAGATGGCTTCATGGAGGGTTGAACAATCGTCTTGGGAGATACTGGTTGCTTGGTCTGAGTCTTCGTCCTGACCTGAGAGATCTCCTTGGAAATTGGTTTGGGTTGCACCAGTTTCGGTTGGGTCGGAGGAGTGCGTGCTTGAGTGATCTGAGAGGCGACGAAGGAAACGGTGACGGGCTTTCGCTCCGGTTTTTGTGGAACGGGGAGTTGCTGTGTAAGGAGCAGGGCAACGCCGACCATCATCGTATGCAGGCATACGGACAATCCCCAGGTTTTCCAATAGCCTGGATTTCGGATCGTGCAGAGGACGGAACACGTCATTCCTGATCCTTACCGGTTATCAGGTGGCAAGTCTAATTATGAAAACAATTATCAAAATCGGCCTATTAGTATATGCTTGGCCAGACACTTTTGAACATGTCGAATTGCCGGATTAATATGTTCTATCGCCGGATAATGCCGGAGGCAGGGCCGCCCGCCTGCCTGCCTGGCAGACGGGTCTCTCCTGCGGCCAGGCACCTTTTCCCTTTGTCCTCCCGCCGCAGCTTCCGGCGGGGGGACCAGGATATGCTTCCGGATTCTCGCCGGTTCGGGAACGACGGAGGGGGGACGAGGGGAGTGACAGAGGGCCTGCCCTCGTGAGGAGAGTCATGCCCCTCTGAATTTGAGAGCCTGGGAAACGTTTGTTCGCATGGCGCGAACGGCTGGGAGCAATCCGCCCAGCGTTGCCATGATGACGCCAAAGAGGACGCCCCACAGGGCAATCGAATGAGTCAGGACAAACCCATAGGCCAATTCCGACATGGTGGCATAGTTAATGGTTGACAGGGAAGTGAATTGAAGCAATGAAGCCAGTGCGATGCCCAGACCGGATCCGGTGATCCCGATCAAGACGGACTCAAGCACAAAGAGGCTGAAAATCCTCGTTCGCGAGAATCCCAGCGCGCGCAGCGTGCCGATCTCGGTGGTGCGATTCGCGACCGCACCGTACATGGTGATCATGGCGCCGAGGCTCGCTCCCGCGCTGAAGAGCCCCGTCAGAATGAGTCCCAGGGTTCGGATAAAATTCGAGAGACTGCCGGATCGTGATTCATAGTAGGTCGTTTCTCTGGTGATGGATATCGGCAGGCGGGGATCCTGATCGATTCGAGATTGGAGCGTGGTAAACTGTGAGGGGTCGCGAAGTCGAAAGACGGCTGAAGAATAATAGGTGCGCCCGAACGCGTCCATGAATCGATTGGCGTCCCCCCACGTTTCGGATTCAAACCCGCTTCCATCGGCCTCAAAGGTTCCGACCACGTTCCAGTTCTGTCCGCCAAACCGAAGCACGTCGCCGACGTCCGCGTTTTGAAAGCGTCGAGCAATCTCTTCGCCCGTCACCACTTCATTCGTTCCAGGACGCCACGTGCGGCCCCTCACCATCTTCACCTGGGGCCGTACGCGAAACGAGTCTGCCGACCCGCCGCGGAGAGTCACGTTGCCGTCGGTGTCCGTTCCCCGTTTCACCAGATTGATGAGGACCACGATTTCAGGCGCGAACAACAAGTGGTCGCTCCGTCGAGCAATTTCCGGAAACGTTCGCAAGATGGCAGCCTGCTCCCTGTAGAGTCCACTTCCGATCTCGCTGATGGCTCCTTTCCGAAGGACCATGACGTTTTCCATGGAGCCGGTATGGCCCAGGGTGTGCTCGACGCCGTGTGCCAGCATCAGGACTCCCACAAAAATGAACACGACCATGGCGATCCCCATGATCGTCAACAGGCTTGTGGTTCGTCGAGCGAACAGGTGACGGAGATTATATGAGAAAAAGATACGCATGGCTCTGAGTCGCTTTGTTCTTCGGCTATCCCATGTGCCGGAGTTCATCCGGAATTCGGCTCCGAAGGCAGAGAAGAAACGGGATGATCGCCCCGACCAACCCAATGCCCACGCTGAGTAACGCTGCCAGCATCGGTAAATGAGCGGGCAACTCGAAAATTGGGAAAAACCCTCCAAAATTGCTGGTGAGGAGCATGCCGAACCATTTGCTCGCGGGATACAAAAGGGCGATCCCGAGGATTCCGCCGAAGAGCGAGAGGCACACGGATTCGCCGAAGATCAAGACACCCAGATGAGGAGCTCGAAACCCCATGGTCTTCAAGACCCCGTATTCATGACGCCGTTCTCGAACGGTCATCGCCATGGCATTGGCGACAACCAGGACGCTGATGCTCAGGATGAGGATGGACATGATTTCGACCACGCGAATCACGGCGCCGGACATGGCCACCATGTTGGCTTGAAACGCCTGTTCCGTTTCCGTTCGTGTTTCCGCCGTCGAATTGATAAAGGTTCGATCAATCACCGTGGAGATTTGTGCTGCCTGCTCGGGGTTGGCCATCCGAACCACAAACCAGCCTACGGTCCCTGCCCGATCCGGATCCTCGAGTCTCCGTCGCTCGTCCATTGCGCTCCAGTGAAGATACATGCTGCCGGTATCGGTGACGGGAGACGCCCCCGTGTAGATTCCTCGTATCGTGAATTCCCAATTGCCCGGATAGATACTGCCTTGAAGTCGGACAATGTCACCGACGCGCCAACCAAGTTTGTCGGCAAGTTTTCGCCCGACGATACAGGCGCGGCGATCCTGAAGAAAGGCTTTCCGTTGTGGAGACGGCAATCGGATTTCAGGATGGAGCCCCAGATACGAGGTCGGCTCGACGGCATATCGAGGGAAAAACGCTTTGCCGTCCTTCCATCGTCCACCAAACCAGTTCGCGTAGGAAACCCCGCTCACGCCGGGAATCGCGGCAATGCGTTGTTGATAGGCCACTGGAAGTTGAAACGAAATAGAAACGGCGTGACGCGTTCTCAAGCGATCCGGCGGCGATCCGAGTGCGTCCGCGTACCAGGCCTCGATCGTTGTGCGAAGCAGACCGAAAGCCAGAATGATAATACTCATCACCAGGATGGTTAAGGCCGCCCGGAGCGGATGACGGGCCAGGTTGCGGAGGACGTAGCGAAGCAACATCAGTGCCTTACTCCAATCGCCCTTTCTGCAGCTTGCAGACGTTTGTGGTGCGTTGAGCTGCTTCGAGGTCGTGGGTGACCAACACGATCGTCTTGCCCTGGTCCCTGTTCAGTCGTTGAAGAAGGGTCATGATCTCGTCCGCGGCTTCACTGTCCAGGTTCCCCGTCGGCTCGTCCGCCAGGAGGATCGCAGGGTCCGTCACGATCGCCCGCGCAATCGCCACGCGCTGCTCCTGCCCTCCCGAGAGTTGGCGTGGGTAATGCGTCATTCGGTCGCCCAGTCCGACGAGACGCAAGGCGGTCGCCACGTGTTTTGCGCGCTGTGCGCGGGACAGGGGCGTCAACAGTAACGGCAACTCCACGTTTTCAGCCGCCGTCAGAACTGGAATCAAATTGTAGAACTGAAAGATAAAACCGATTGTTTTGGACCGCCATCGGGCAAGTTGACGATCGGAAAGTCGGTTGACGTCGGTATGATTGACGGACACGCGTCCGCGCATGGGACGGTCGAAGCCGGCCATGAGATTCAAAACAGTGGTCTTTCCGGATCCGGACGGACCCAGCAGGGCCACGAAACTCGCGGGTTCGATGGTGAGCGTCAGGTGCTTCAGAACGGGTATTTCGACGTCGTTTCGGAAATAGGAATGCGAAATCTCTTGAAGGTCGATGATGGATGAGGTCATGGGTCGTCACTCCTCGGAACGTTCTTGAATGATGCTGCCTGCGACGAGATCCTCGGAGGGATTCAGGACGACGGTATTGCCCTGGGCAATTTTCCCTCGAATTGGAATGAGCCCGTTAATCGACGCCCCGGTTTCCACGGGTAGTTCCGACACCACGTTGTTCTCTACCATCAGGACGATCGTTTGTCCGTTTCGGGTCACGACGGCTTCGGGGGAAACCCCCAGGGCGTCGCGTGATACTTCTTTTTCAGAAGTGGACGAAGATTGCCCCAAAAAGGTCACCGTGGCACTCATGTCAGGGAAGACCTTTTCGTCCAGATCGTTAATGCGAATTTTCACGGGAATGGTGGCTTTCGTTCGATCAGCCGTCGGGACAATCTGGCTCACGCGGCCGTGATAGACGTGGTCCGGAACTGCTTCCAGGGTGACGTGGACCGGTTGGTCGAGGCTTACCGAGTTGAGAAAGGGCTCAGAGACTTCGGCTTCAACCTGCAACGTGCGTAAATCGGCGATAGCGGCGACTGAGCCTCTGGACTGAGACGCGCCGGCCATTGGTGCCACGATTTCTCCGACTTCAGCGAACTTTTTCATGACGGTTCCATCAAAAGGAGCGCGAATCACGGTGTTTTCAACGTCGACCTTCACGGCTTGAATTTCCGCCTGCGCCAGCTTCACGGCCGAGCGTGACGACCGCACCGACGCCCGTGCCCGACGCAAACGGGCTACGGCGGCATCGAGTTCCGCCCGCGTGACGAGGCTCTTGTCCCATAAGGCCTTGATTCGTTGGTAGTGGAGCGTGGCTTCTCGCAACTCGGGCCGTGTATTGGCCAGGGTAGCCCTGGCGACGTCCAATCTGGCTTGAGTCTGTAAGAGATTCGCTTTGATGTCGGCCTGTTCCAGTGTCGCAATAATTTCTCCTTTGGTGACCCGATCTCCCACGTCGATGTGAATGGACGTCAAACGGCCCGTGCCTTTTGACGCAACTGACGCCTGTCGCTGTGCCACGACGTATCCCGTTGCGGTCAAAAGCCCTTGAGCGGGTAAAACCGAGAGACGTTGAACCTGGGTGACCCGAACGCGAGGAGGGTGCGATGAGGGCACGTTCGTCATGTAGGAGCCGATGGAGAAAAGAATCAAGACGGATCCGACCACGAACGCGATACCTTTCCCGACTTTTTTTGTCCTGGGCGGAGAATCTTTCTCTATGATGAGGTCGTTCAGATCCGGAACGTCCTTGTCCGAAGCGGAAGAGACGTCCCCGCCCGTCTCCTGCACGCGCGAGCTCATACCCGAGGACCGGAATGAAGGGCATTTCGAAAGAACCGTGGTGACATTCCGGTTTCCTTTTTGAAAAAATGGCTGAAAGAGAATTGATCTTGAAATCCGAGGGCTTCGGCAATGCTCGAAATGGTTTTTTGCGGATCGTGCATCAGGCGTTTGGCCGTTTGAAGGCGAACCCGCTTTACGTAGTTAGTAAGAGGTTCTCCCATGTGTAAAATAAAAATTTCAGAACAATACTTTTCCGAATATCCAAAATGCTCCGCTAAATCCTTGAGGGTTATTCCCTGATGAAGATGAGTCACGATGAATTCGTGCAGTCGGTCGGGCAGGGGAGGAGGATTTGGCGACGCGAGGGCGTTGGAATCGGGCAACAGCGTCCTGAATATCAAGTTCGCGATTTGCTGCATGTCATAGTCTTGCCGGATTCGATAAAAGCGTTTGGCCCAATTCACAGTATACTCGAACAATTCCTGAATGAGGGTATCTTCGTGGTGGACGCCGGAAGGTGAGGACGGGCCTTTGTCAAGAGGAACGACTGAGGCAGAAGGTTTCCGTTTTTTCTCGTCCGTATTCATTCACGACGCTCCCCGTGCCTGGCAGGGGGGGGCGGGGAGGCTCTTCAGGAGGAAAGAGCCTCCCCGCAGGGCAGGAGCAGGGATGACCCTGCTCCCTTCTCAGGGCTCAACAAAAAAGCCCAAGAATGCACGATGCTTTCCTGGGCTCTGGACGAACGGTCTCGGGCCTTATTGACGTGGATTGGTGACGAATCGTTATTGAGACTCTTTTCGCATCATCAGGGGATGATGCAAAATCCACATTTCGTACATGGGAATCACAAACATGATGAAAAAGGTAATCATCATGAGAATATCGCCGGTCAACAGGGTCAATACGAAAAGGGGAGACACGTAGGTAATCAACCACGGAGACACGAGATCCAGCGTCACGCCCACAAAGCCCCCCCACGTGGTCAAGACTTTCACGAGAGGGCTGGCCATGGTGAGATACAGCACGTGCACCATAATCAAAAACACGACGGGCATCGTGAACAGGTGAAAGTGCGAGGTTTCGGCCAATTGGCCGAACGACATGGGCTCGCCGAAATTATCGTCGGATCCGCGATAATGCTGGGCAATACCTTTCGGCGTCAGGTCGGTCATGCTGTGTGCCCATACAAAGGTAAAGACAAAACCCACGAACATGAGCAGAAGGAACCAGGTGTACACCAATCGTATGTGGCGGTCCGTGTCACGGAGTCGAAATCGAGTATTGAAATTCCGCATCTCACGCTTAGAGTCCGAAGAGATTTTCGAAAAATCCTTTTTCCGTTTTGCCGGCCACGATGGTGGTACTGCCGAGTCCGCGAGGCTTCAAATAGAATTCGTTGACCAGGACCAGCACGCGTTTCACCCCTGCGCTTGCGGAACGCACCGACATCGTCGCTCCGGTGATGTTGATGATGTCGCGATTGATCCGTATCGGGTCCGCTGTGGTTTTTCCCTGGTACTGATAATTGAAGCGTTTCGTGGCGATTTCATTGCCTCGGGCTTCCCGATAGACCAGCACTTCGAAGTTCGTGACTTCGCCCGTTGAATCAACGGCCACCATGTACGTAATGGGGCGATGCTTGCCGATGGTATTCTGGATGAGCGCGTACCCGTCGACGTTTCCGCTGGTTTCGCCGATAAAGACGTCGAAGGACGTTTCCGGAAATTGCCATCCAATGACCCGTTCAACGAAAGATTTCTGTTCTGCCGTTAACGTCAGGGTTTCCCTGCGAATCTTTTCGGAATCCGGAAACATGACGGTTGCGGCTTCTTCCTCGGTAAAATAAATTTCCAGATGTCCCAGTTCCTCCGGCGTCAGCCATCGATTCAGCTCATGATCCCAGATTCGTTCCTGAGGCGGGCCCTGTTGGGCAAAGCCCTGGGACGCAGGCAACCCCGTCAAGACACTGCAAACGATAACAATCACCGCAACCACGTCCACGACCTTTGTAACAGGGGAACGGTTCCCTTTTTCAATCAAGAGGGTCGGAGACAAGGCGAAACACTGCGGGAACGACGGAAGGAAGGCTGTACCGGATGTTGCTTTCATGCCCGTGCGCTTTTTGTCTTCGGCATGAGTATGAATGGTAAAAACCCCCAAAACGAATCCGAAACTCGATACAAACCTCGGGGCAGGGCTTTTCCCCTGCCGTCATTCCCGACGTTGCCGATCGGGAATCCGGTGTCTTTCCTCCGTGTCAACTGACGACCGCACATTCTTTATCCAGCAGTTGGTTGGTAATCCGTTGGACGAGACGACGTTCTTCCTCTGCGATCGGAGGAATGCGTCGCCAACCCGTGGATTGTGACCTCGCGCCCATCGGAGAAAAAAACTCCCTGGTCTGGTGCACGGATATTTCGATGACCTGCCCCGCTGGCTTGAGGTTCAGAAAAAACCTGGCGCGTTCCTCGTTGGCCTCGCGTCCGAACAATCCGGCTCTTCGCCTGGAGGCAAAGCCCATCCATTCGGTCGCGATCACTCCGCCGGCTTTATCCACTTCGCGCAACGAAAATTCGTCCACGCTCGCGAGGGCCACGGACCATGCCTGGTCGTAGGAACAGGCCGCCTTCACGGTGTGGGGTCCGCCTGAAAACGTGGCGCACCCCACAGTGGAGGCAACCAGAAACACAGAAAGAACGAAATGCTTACACATAGTCGGGTTTCGGTTAGAAGTACGTTGACATGTTGAACTGGAACCCGTCGTGATCCGTGCTGTTTGGATTACCCAAGGTCTTGCCCTTCGTATTCCACGTATAGGCGAACTTGATGACCGAATCTTCCACGGGCCGGAAATTGAGCCCCAGGGTCACCCTTTTTTCGTCATTCGTGTTGGAGTCGGAATCCGTGTCGGTATCCGCCTCTCCCCAACGAACGATTCCCGTAAACGTCGAGTCCCGGCCGAAGAAAGAGGGAGCAGCCTCCATCAACGCGTCCGGCATAAAATGGTAATTCAACTGCACATAATATCCGAACATATTTTTGGGGTGGAAATATGTTTCATCGTCATCTGCCTGACTTCGGCCCCTTGCTGAGTCGTCAGGATCCGACCTGAATACTATTTCGCCTTTCTTAACGTCGTATAGGTCTGATCCATCGGAGTTGGCCCAGGCGGCTTCACCCTGGATCTCGAAGGGCCCCCGCTGCAGGTTCCCGTCGACGGCCAACAGGGTCAGGTCGTGCTCGTCATCTTTGTCCCATTTGCCGTGGTGCATGGACCCGGCCACCTCGATGCCCAACCTGGGGCTGAACGAGACACGGGTGACGATAGCCTTGTTTTCGTTATTATCGTTTTTAAGACTTCCACGACCTCTCACGTTCCCACTACCTTCCGAAATCCTGCCTCCCTTATCGCCTCTAAAGCCGTTGACGACGTAAAATTCGTAGTCGATCTTGGAAAGCTGGGTCGGATAGACCGTGCCGAAAAAGCCCAGTCCGCTTTCGGCAAACGTGGAAGGCAGGATCGAACGGCTCACCATGGGTCGAAGAGGCAAATCGTTCAAGGGCGAGTCGTGGATGAGGTTGAAGCGGCCCATGGGCACCAGGATGATCCCCCCCCGCAGGTTGAACGCGTCGTTGAACCTGTAGTCCATGGTGGCGAACTCCATCTTGATGTCTCCGTCACCCTGGTTACCATCGGGGCCGCCGTGTTCAACCTCGAGTTCGGCGGCCACGCTGAGCCGGTCCGTGACCTGGGAATAGAAGAACGGCACGAAGCGTTCCTGGTCGAATCCCAACGTCGCATCACAATCCCGTGCTCCCCCATTGCCACATCGCGTGAGCGTAAAGTCGATGTAACCCCCGATGATGGTTTTCGGAGCCTTGACAAAGGGTCTGGCGTAGATGGTTCGTCCACCCTGCAGGCCAGAACCACCCGAGAATTCCTGGCCGTATCGGATCGACTGTTTTGTGGTGTCGCCCATGGTCGGTATGGAAGGCCCCATTCGGGGCGGTTGGGTCTGTACCGGCATGCCCGCCACGGGTGCCGCCTGTTCGCGCTGTTTAGCTGACCACTCTTCGAACATTTTACGTATTTGCTCCATTTGATCGGGAGTAAATTCCGTATCCTGTGCCCAAACGGTTGGCACAATCATGAGGCCCATCATTGCCCCCGCAATCAATAATTTCGATAATCGTCTCATCGACGACCTCCTTTTGAAAGTTGGGGACTCTGCCGGTCCTCTGGGTGATCACTCAAGGGGCTCTTGTGGCCCTCACATGATGTCCTGGTAGATGTGTGTTCAGTGGATCTATCAACCTCCTTCGGAAAATTTGTCATGTATCCGCGTTTACTCATTCGTTGACCATTTCCCTGCCGTCATTCTCGCCATTTTTTCCTTCTGTCATTCCCGACGGTTTCAATCGGAAATCCGGCAAGTCTGGCAATTGCCTGATTTGCCAGGCTGAACGAAGTAAAAAATCTCTCCTTCGACAACTGAACGCTTCAACGACGAAATCCTTCCCTCCCGCGGCTCGGAACGACAGAAGGGGCGCGTTGTGCAACCCTCCTGCCCCCTGCCTCCGAGCCTTTTGCTACTGTCCGCATGGTGCCCGGATGACGTCGGTTTCCTTGAGACTGGTACGGGAAATAGAGACGATGCGTTTACAGCGTTTGCACTTGAGTTCGAGATTATCCCCACGAATCTTTGCGATCAGTTGGCCGCATTCACATCTCGCTTCTGCAGGCTTGAATTTTTTGTCCAACCAACCTGTTTTTCCAGCAAAATCCATTGAATTCAAAAAAAGCAGTCGAACGTCCAAGGCACCGATCAAAAATAAGAATGATACTTGTTTTTATTTAAATTGATTTCGATAACGTTTGTTAAAATAAGGAATTCTCTGTATACAGAATTCTCCGTAACCTGTCAACTCTATTCAGTAATAAGGAAAATATACCTGTAACCCGTTGATCGTTATTGGTAAGATAAGGGACCGGAACAGAGGGAAAGGCAGGAGGTGAGGGAGGAGAGCGGAAGACCCGGGTCCCCCGCTGTCCCCATCCCCGACGTGCGTTATCGGAGAACCCGCGAGGATGACACTCAACCCCTCATTCCGTCAGCGTTTGACGTGGATGACAGGAAAGAACACGAAGGACAGGAAAGAATGGGGATGATCGCGTGAATTCCGAAAGCCTATCCGGTCGTAGTTGGCCGGAGTCTCGGGCGTGAGGCCGACTCGGAGACCATGATGTGCGGAAAAGTCTTTTGGGGATTGGCGAACCTGTCTCTGATTATGGTGACTGTGCTCGTGACGGGATGCGCTTCAGGGCTTGTTTCCCAGGACTCAATGACGAGTGAATTGGCGTTCGGCTATATTCACGTCGAGACCAGGGGGCCTCATCCGCGCGCGTTTCCAACCAGACTGAGATTTTTCTCCCTGACCAATGAAGAGACCGGAGAAAGATTTCGGATTGACGTACGTTCCGAATCGGGAGTGTTTTTCATGAGACTGCCGTCGGGACAGTATTCCATTGACCGTGTGCAATTTAACGCAGGCCCGTTTATGAGCGAATCCCACGTGCGATTGAAATTTCACGTGCCTGAGAAAAAATTGGCCTATTTGGGCACGTGGCGATTTGAAGTGGAAACTCCGCGTACCGTTCGGCTCGTGCGGATCCGTATCCTCGAAGGGGACGCGGCGTTCTCAAAGAAATTTTCCGCGGATTTCGGGTCGGAACAAACACCCATTGAAACGACGTTGCCGGAACCCGATACATTCGAATCTCGTGTGTTTTCGGTTGACCCTCAACCGAAAGTCAAATATTTCCGTCGTCGATAGACCGCCGTATGAAACCATGAAACAGGGTTTCTGGTTGAAACTCGTCTGCATGGCGTTTGTCTGTCTCCACGTCTGGGGACAGCCTGGATACGCTTCTTCCCCCCACGTGGTCAAGCGTGGCCAAATGCACATGGGGACCCTGGTCTTTCTCACGGCCGTGTCCTCGGACAACCGACTTGCCCATGATGCCATTGAAAAAGGGTTCGCCGAAATTCACCGATTGGAAGAACTCCTGAGCACGTGGATTCCCGACAGTGAACTCTCACGGGTCAACGACGCGGCAGGGGAAACCCCCATCGAGGTCAGTCCGGAAACCATAGAAGTCTTGGCGCACTCTCTGGAAACGGCCCGGTTGACCAACGGGGGATTCAACGTTGCCATTGGTCCTGCCGTGGAGTCATGGAACATCAGTCGTGAAGGCCGGATCCCTTCGCAGGAAGCATTGGATGCCGCGCGTCCGCTCATGGATCTTTCCAGGATTCACGTCAACGGGGACGCCGGTACGGTGTATCTGGCTCGTTCCGGGATGCAGGTGGACATTGGCGGCATCGGTAAGGGGTATGCCGCGGATTTGGCGGCAGACGTGATGCAGGCAGCCGGTGCGTCAGCGGGCGTGGTGGCGATTGCAGGGGACATTAAAACCTTCGGACGCCTGCCGGACGGCCAACGTTTCGTATTCGGCATTCAACATCCTCGAAAAGAAAATGGGATCATGATTGGGCAACTGGAACTCGAAGACGAGGCGGTTTCCACGGCTGGTGATTATCAACGATATTTTCTAAAAGACGGTATTCGCTATCACCACATTCTCGATCCTCGAACCCTTCAGCCAGCGCGTCTTTCTCAGAGCGTCACCATCGTCGCCAGGACGGGCGTTCTCGCGGATGGGCTCGATACCGGAATTTTCGTAATGGGCCCGGAAAAGGGAATGGCGTTAATCGAACGCCTGCCCGGAGTCGAGGGTATGATCGTCGGTGCGGATGGAACCGTGTCCGTCTCTTCGGGATTACGCGGCCGGTTGCAGATGAGTCCACGTGAAGACGGGCAGGGGAAAGAGGGAGACTAGTCTGACCACTGCTTCACCATCAACGACGCGTCGGTACGGTGCCGCACGAGTCGAAGCATTCCGTTTTGTCTCGTCGTCCCCGCGGCGTTCAGCGGGGCTCCAGGCCTCCACTCAGTCGTCAGCGGTGAGACCCCGAACGTCGAGGACTGGGCCTTTCTGCTCTGCGCCCGTGCCGGTTTGAAGCGTGTCAGCCCCATACTCTTATGTTACCGCGGATTACGCCCTTGCTCTTCATTGATGCAAAAGGACGAGCAGAAAGCAGGCTTGTGGATGGAGAGTAAAAGGGCCGCTCGATGCGGCCCTTTTTAGTGTCGAGCGGCAACGGAACGAGTTACTTCATGTGACCACTGGTTTCGTGGCCTTTGTTTTTCTTATACTTGGAATACCCGCCCTCATGCGCCATATTGCCGCCATGGGACTTGATGCGTTCGTGAATTTTGTTCATCCGTGCTCGCTGTTCTTCTGACAACACGGCTTTGGCGTCCCGTTTCGCTTTGATTGAAGTCATGTGGAGCTTTATCTTCAAGGCGTGCACGGCGTTCATTTTTGCTTCGACGTCGGAGAGACTCGCCTTCTCGTCTTTCAAGACTTCTTGCAGGTCGATGCCGGCCAACTGCACTTCGGCTTTCATCCTGATCCGGTTTTTCTTGTACTGCGTCTTCAAACTCCGGAGCTGCTGCACCTGATCTTCCGTTAAGCTCATCCCCTCTTTGAATTTCAAAATATGTTTGATAAAGGTTTTCGCGTCTTGATGGTGGCCGTGATGAGTAGAATGGTGATCGTGGCCGTGCCGTCCTTCGGCGTGATGTCGTTTGTGTTCCGACGAATGCATTGAATAATGGCCTTCACCACGTTTCTTATGCATTCCATCATGACGGGAGGACCGATGAGAGTCCCAATGCTTTTGACGCGAGACGTTTGGATGAGTCTTCTCCGAATATCCATTCATGGAGCCAGGATGGTCGGCAAAAGCCGGAACGGCGGACAGCAGGAAGAGAATGGTCAACAGGGAAACGGGTGAAAAGCAGAAAGATGGTTCATGGCTCTTCATGTTCGGTTTTTCCTTTCCTTGTGAGCGGTTGGTCGATAGGATAAACGGTTTGTCCGTGTCACGTTTTCAACGTTCGCGGGGTGTCCCCTGAGGAACGACAATAAGACATTATAAAACACCGAAGTCTGTAATTGCGAGTCGAGCCCTATGAAGATGGTCTTTTTTGCGAATGACGCCGGAAGAAGACGCGCGTCACGTGTTCCATGCGTTCCTGTCGAATAGTACCGTGTGGGTAAGCATGGCTTTCAATTCCACCTTTGAGTCCAGAGGAAAGAATCGGGTCGAGGCTTCGCTGCCGTGAACGAGACCGCCGGAAGCCAGGCGGATTCCATAAATGGTCTCGGAGCCTCGAAACTGACGGGATTCAACGGTTCCGTCTCCATTGTCGGTTCCATAAATCCGGATATTGCCCGGTCGAATCATGACCACGACTTCAGGGCCGCCCTGATAGCCTTTTGGCACAGGGAACGCGCCGAGTCGAGTCTCCACGACGGAATCGTGAATGGTTCCGGGAATGAAGTCGGCCTGCCCCACAAACTCTGCGACAAAGGGCGAAGCCGGAAAATGGTACATGGTTTCGGGTGCGGCGAATTGTTCGAGTTTCCCGTTGTTCAAGACGGCCACGCGATCAGCCATGGCGAAGGCCTCTTCATGATCATGCGTGACGAGAACCGCGGTGGTTTGAGTTTTTTTCAGCAGGCGAAGGAGTTCCACGCGCATCCGATGCGTCGTTTCGGGATCCAGATTGCTGAACGGTTCATCCAGAAGGAGCAGCACGGGTTGGGGGGCAAGAGCTCGCGCCAATGCCGCGCGTTGTTGCTGGCCGCCTGACAGTGAATGAGGGTATCGTCCGGCAAGTTCTGAAATCCCGGTCAGAGACAACATTTCGTCAATGAGATCCCGACGGTTGGTCGTCGTTACACGCGGCAGCCCGAATCCTACGTTGTCCTGGATCGTCAGGTGAGGAAAGAGCGCATAGTCCTGAAAAACCATGCCGACCCGCCGTCGTTCGGTCGGGACGTGCCGATCAGTCGCAGAAACGGTTTCACCGTTCAGCTTGATTTCGCCGCAGGACACCGATTCAAAACCCGCGACGGCCCGAAGCGTCGTGGTCTTCCCGCATCCGGATGGCCCCAACAGACAAATGATGTCGCCTTTCCGTACGGAAAAAGAAATATTTTCCAGTGCCAGGGAACCGGCTTCATACGAGCAGGCGACGTTCTTCATCTCGAGCACGATGGGCGTATTGCTGGAAGGTCGTTGAAGCATGTCTTTTTAAAGAAGAATCGTACCTGTCCGGTTCGCCAAAAAAGACTTTACGGCAGACTGTGCCTCTTGCGATCAGGTTACGCGTTGATCTTGCTGCATAGTAACACGACCGGAATGGTAATGACCACGATCAGCAGGGCCGGAGGAGCCGCCAATTGATAGAGTTCTTCGCTGGCTTCAAGCCAGATTCTGACGGCGAGTGTATCGAATCCCACGGGCCGCAGCAGGAGTGAAGCCGGTAATTCCTTCATGCATTGGACGAACACCAGGATCCACGCACTCAGAAAACCCCCTCGCACTAACGGCAGGGTCACGTGAAAAAAGGTTCGCAGGGATCGAGCCCCAAGGCTTCGCGCCGCTTCTTCGAGATTCGGAGTGATCTGTTGAAGGGTGGCTTCCATGCTTTGCAGTGCCGCAGGGAGCAAATGGACCAGATAAGCCAAAAGCAGGACGAGAATCGTGCCATACAGTTGTGGGACGGCGCGTGAGACCAGGACTAACACGGCGAGGGCGGCGACCGGCCCGGGAAGCACGTATCCGGCATACGCCCCCTGCACGCAAAAAGTCCTGATCCAGTTCTGCCGTCGGGACGCCAGATAGGCGATGGGAATTCCACAGATGACGGCAATGGTGGCCGTAATGCCCGAGAGCGAAACACTGTTCCATACGTATCCGATGAACTCATGAGACAGTTCGCCGGCAGAGGCTGCCCGGGCCGTCCATTGAATGAGTAGAAGCACCGGCAGGCCGAATGCCGCTCCAAACACGAAAAGAAGATAGCCTGTAAAAAGCAGAGTCGTGAGGGGACGGCAAGGTTGAGCAATCGGCGTTCGATACCGTCCGGTGGTTTGGTAAAACCGGCTCCGTTGTCGGAACCAACGTTCGCCGTACAGAAAAACAAACGCGCAGGCGACTAACACCAGGCTCAGGCAGGCGGCCGCGGCGTTGTCGAATCGACCTGTCATTTGTTGATACACCGCATAGGTAAAGGTTTGAAAGCGCAACAGCGAGACCGCGCCAAAATCGGAAGCGACGTAGAGAGTCGCCAGGAAAAGTCCGGCGATCAGTGACGGGCGAATGAGCGGAAGCGATACTCGAAAGAACGTCGTCACTCGATTGGCTCCGGTTGTGTGGGCTGCCTCTTCGAAGGAGACGTTGAAATTTTTTAGAGCCGATCGAGCCAACAGGTACACAAATGGAAAAGTATTCAACGCAAGAACGAGAACGGCACCCGCGAAACTGAAAGGTGAAAAGGAAAAAGATTCCGTCCCCGTAATGGTTTGCCATACGTGTTCCAGCGTGCCCCCGCGTTTCAACAGGTACGTGTAGATATAGGCCAGAACGTAGGAAGGGATGGATAAGGGTAAAATCAGTAACCAGTCCCATATTCGGGACCCGAAGAAGGTATAACGAGTCAGGATCCAGGCGAGTGAGACTCCCAGGGTCAGATCCACGACCGCGACGCCAAGAGACAAGGAAAAGGTGTTGAAGAATAATTCCGGAACCCGCGTGGTCCAGAGTCTTCGCCACACTGCAGGGTCCGCCGTTATGGCCGAAAAGGCGATATAGAGCAACGGCACCATGAGGGCAAGGGCCAGGCAAAACCCGAGCAGGACAAGTGGAGAAGGAAAACGAAAATGGAGCGATGACGGTGGGAGAAAAGGGTTAGCGGAGTCCAACGTCTTCAATGAGGATCATCGTGGGATCACGGAGTTGCGCGAGACGGCTTAAAGGAACGCGGGCCGTTTGAAAACTCTGAAGCGGCGGCAGTTCAGGTGCAGCCGTCACGTGAGGATTCAGGGGGTATTCTTTATTCACGTCCGCGAACGTGCGTTGCCCTTTGGGAGAGATAAGGAATCGGATCAAGGCCTGAGCGTCGGCAAAGTGTTTGGTGCGCGCGGTGACGCCAATCCCAGCGGCATTGAGAATAAGACCCATGCCCTGCTCCCCTTGATCCGTCAGGAGCGGGGCGATCGGTGCATCGGGGTGTTTGGCCAGATGACGTTGAATATAGTAATGATTGACCAGACCAGCGGCCACTTCCCCGCGTGCCACGGCTGCTACGATTTGCCGATTCTTTCCATAGACGAATGCCCCTGCGTTGTTTTTCAAGCCCTGGAGGAACGTGGTCGTTACCGCGTCCCCCTTCAACGCGCGAATAACCGACACGCCGGTCTGCAAATAGACGCTGCCCGCGCTGGGGATCGCGATTTTACCTTTCCATCGTGGGTCGGCGAGATCCAGAATAGAGGAAATCTCGTCCGGTTGGACCATGCCGGTATGATAAACGATCACCCAGATTCGACCCGATAAGCCGACCCAACTATTATCAGGTGCCCGGAATCGGCTGGGAATGGTTTCCTCGACGTCAGGGATGGCAGTGGGTTGGAGTAGCCGTAATTCACGCGCGCGTTCCAGGGTTCCGGCGTCATTGGTGATCAGCACGTCGGCCGGAGTCCGAGCCCCTTCCATCCGAAGCCGGTTGATCAGCGCCGTGCTGTCGGCAGTCAGCATTTGAATGCCGATGCTCGATTCGGCTTGAAAAGCATCGAGTGCCGGTTGAATGAGCCGTTCGGCTCGGCCGGAGTAGACGACCAGCGTGTCCCCGGCATAGCCCAGGTACGGAAGGGCCAGGACCGCCACAAAGAACAAACAGACCTGTCGAATGAACGTGACGAGACGATTGTTGCGAATCCGTTGTCTCAACGTCGTACCGTCTTTGCAGTAGCGGTCAGGTCCCGCCCGCAATTTTTGCACTCACCATTTGGCAACTGCATGGGACTTCCATACAGCTCCAGTTTATGGGTGCGAATCGTAAAACCGTTTTTTTTCGCGACTTCTTCCTGCAACTCTTCGATCTGGCAATTCTCGAATTCTATGATTTTATCGCAGGTCGTGCAGATAAGGTGATCATGGTGTCCTTTATGGGCCACGTTGTCGAACTGAGTCTGATTGCCGAAATGTTGCTCTTGGGCCAGGCCGGTCTCGCACAGGAGTTTAAGGGTCCGGTACACCGTGGCAAGGCCGATGTGAGTGTCCTTCTTGGAGAGCAGTCGATACATCTGTTCGGCCGTCACGTGTTCCATTTTCAAGAAGGTCGTGAGAATATTCTCACGTTGACGGGTCAGTTTAAGGCTGTTTTTCGAAAGGTGTCGCTTGAGAATCTCGAGTTCTTGGGTGGGCTTTGCCATAAAATGAATTCCCGTGTGGATAGGGAATCTATTAAACCGTAATATGATCAAAAGGTCAAGCCGGAACCAGACAGTGAACGTCATCGCGGGTCATGACTGCTTTTCCGGCAAGAGGTTCTCTCGCCCGGACCGTGTTTGCAGCCCTGACTCTCTTGCGCTACCTTGAAAGCCGTCATGTCACGTCCCTGTCACAACCAGACTGTCGATTACAACCGGGCCTTTGCCGTCGGGGTGTCACTCAATCTCGCCTTTGTCTTTATTGAAGCGGGGTGCGGCATCGTGACGAACTCACTGGTGCTGGTGGCCGACGCCGGACACAATCTGAGCGACGTGTTGAGCCTCCTGCTGGCCTGGGGAGCGCACGTCCTGGCCGCCCGTAAACCCACAACCAGGCGGAGCTATGGTTTTCGGCGGGTGACGATTTTAGCCTCACTGCTGAGTGCGGTCCTGTTGCTGATGACACTCGGGGTCATCGCCTGGGAGGCAATCGGACGGCTGGAGGCGCCTCTGCCGGTCAACGGCGTCACGATCCTTATCGTTGCCGGGACGGGCGTGGTGATTAACGTGGCAACCGCTTTGCCGTTTCTGTCTGGTCGCACGCACGATCTCAACATTCGGGGGGCGTATTTGCACATGGTTGCCGACGCGGGGGTATCGCTCGGGGTGGTGGTCGCGGGTATCGCCATCATGTCCACGGGCTGGTTGTGGCTGGACCCTGCGATCAGTCTGCTCATCAGCGCCCTTATTCTCGTGGGGACCTGGGGGACGTTACGCGACTCGGTCAACCTCGTTCTTGATTCGGTGCCGGATAATATTGATCCGGGAGCAGTCGAATCCTATCTGATCGGACTGCCGGACGTGCTCAGAGTCCACGATTTGCACATCTGGGCAATGAGCACGACGGAAGTTGCCATGACGGCTCACCTGGTCGTTCCTCGCGTCTCCACCGACAACGGTATTCTGCAGCACGTCTCGTCTACGCTGCACAGCCGATTCGGCATTGCCCATTCTACTCTGCAAATCGAACGAGGCGAAGAAGAGGAACGTTGCAAACAGGCCCATCCCGAGAGTGTTTGAGAAAGCAGGAGTCTTCGCGTTGACGATTTCTCTCGTGGCTCGTTAGGATCACTCCGAGTCAGGCATTATGCGAACGTCTCAGGAAATCACGATTGATCGGACGTTACTGGTCTATGGGCTGCACCTGGCCCGGGGAAAAGCCTGTTCCATGGTCAGCGACGTGAAGGTGCAGCAACTGGTGTTTCTGGCTGAATTGCAAATGCTCGGAAAAGGAGTACGCGGGTTGCATTATGAATTCATGCGGTTTCCCTATGGAGCATTCAGTAAAGAGCTCGATAATGATTTGCTGGCACTGCGCAAGAAAGAACGGTTGCAGAATTTTGACGTCGTGGGATCGGCAGAAGACTGTATACCCTTATTGGAGGAAAGGGTGACTTCAGGAATCGAGGCTAACGAACGGAGTATGGAAGTCCTGCGATCAGTCGTGGAGACCTATGGACCTCAAGAAGTGGGGGAGATCACGAAATCCGTGGAAGACGTTGAAATCAGCGTGATCGATCGACCCGAAGAAAAATTACACGTCCGGGATATTCCGTTTCATTCTATCGTGCTCGTCCCTTCCCGCGTCGAAGTCACCGGAGAATTCTCCGTTCCTCCCGAAACCCTGTCTCTACTGAATAAGGCACTTGGCTCATAGGAGTCTCCCGTTCCCGTCGTTCCTGCGGGTGTCCACTCTTAACTCTCGCCGGTTTTCTTCGGAAATCCGGTGCACGCGTCGGGCGGCATCTTGTGTCGCCAACGGAAAGCTCCATGAAGCAGGTCTCCCGCCTCTGAGCAGGGACGTCGCCGCTGCAAAAGAAGGGGAAGACAGTCAGGCCCCGTGCCGTCGGCGAATCAGTGACCATTGACAAGCCTGCCGTCCGTTGGCGGGAATCCGTTTTTCGATTGAAACCGTTGGAGACGGGCCTGCCGTTTCCGTGCCAGTCTTTTTATGAGAGCGGTCTGGGGTCGGAAGAGATGAAGCCACGCTGAAAACCGTGGGGACGACGGCAAAGCGGAGCTGGGCCACGTTGACCCAGCTCCGCTGGCTCGATGAAAAATTGCGCCGGTTACGGCGACACGGGTACAGGGGCAGAGCTCCCGATCATGAGGCGCTCCTTCATCTTCGCGAACGTTTTCTTGCCAATACCCTTGATCTTCACCAATTCCTCCACGGTTTTGAACGGCCCGTTGGTGGTTCGGTATTCGAGGATCCGCTTAGCCAGTTCCTCGCCGATTCCAGGCAATTGTTGAAGCTGTTTGGGAGTCGTGGCATTCAGATCCACCTTGCCCTCGCTCGCGAAAGCCATTCCGGAAAAGCTCGAAAAACTGACGATGAGCATCAGCGCGAGCAGGCTGCGCGTGAAACCGGACCGACTTGGTTGGTAAATGTGTCTCATGGCTGTTCCTCCTTTGAAAGACGTGAATGAAAAAAGTAGCTGTCAATAACTTTTTATTGGCAAAGAACGTGCCAAGAAGACGAAAAAACAAATTATTCGAAAAGCCTTTGATTAATAAGGGTTTTTTGTTTATCCCATTCCGGAGTGACAGTAAGGCGGGTTCTGAGAAACGGAACGAACCGTCTACCCGGGTAGACGGTGTTGTATCTTCAGAGTGAGATGGAGGAAGTCCTGGTGAATGGGGCCGGCAAATCGAGTTCAGGACGCAAGGCCATAGTGGTCATCGAGTGATGGTGAAGCCGTAGATTTCCCCGATTTTGGTCCGGAGATAGGTCAGGAACGGCTCAACGCTTAACGAACGTCCGGTGATTCGGTGAAGGAGGTCGGCAGAGGAATACTGACGTCCGCACTGATGGATATTGTGGTTAAGCCAGGCTTTGAGTGAAAGCAGATGACCCCGTTGGATTTCGGTTTCCAGAGCAGGGACGTCCTGGCAGGCCTGCTGAAAAAACATCGAGGCATAAAGGTTGCCCAGGGTATACGTGGGAAAGTAGCCCAATGCTCCAAGGGACCAATGGACGTCTTGCAGCACGCCCTCGGCGTCGCGTTCGGGGGCAATCCCAAGATATTCCTGCATCTTCTCCCGCCACAGAGCAGGCAGATCTTCGACCTTGACCCGTTGTTCCATTAAGGCCAACTCTATTTCAAAACGCACCATCACGTGCAGATTGTACGTGACCTCATCCGCCTCCACTCGAATCAGAGAGGGTTTCACCGTATTCAAGGCGGCATAGAAGGTGTCCAGGGAAACCGTCCCCAGTTGTGACGGAAAGCGTCGTTGAAGTAAAGGGAAAAAATATGTCCAAAAGGCTCTGGACCGCCCCACGTTGTTCTCCCACAGTCGTGACTGGCTTTCATGAATGCCAAGAGACAGCGACTCCCCCAGGGGTGTCCCGTACCATTCCCGTGGCAGGCCCTGGTCATACAGGCCGTGGCCTCCCTCATGGATGCAACTGAACAGGCAGGAGGGGAAATCCCGTTCAGAGACGCGGGTCGTCACGCGGACGTCCGTGGGGTGAAATGACGTGGTAAAGGGGTGGGCCGAGAGATCCATGCGCCCTCTGTTGAAGTCATACCCCATTCGGTGGAGCACCAGTTTTCCAAACTCGACTTGCAGCGTTTCGTCGTAGGCTTGAAAAAGGATTCGATCATCCGGCGGCGAAGAGACTTCTTGAATATGTTTCAAAAGCACAAGTAATCCATCACGAAGAGTGGCAAACAGCGGCTGTAGTTGGGCCACGGTGGCCCCGGGTTCGTAGGTGTCCAGGAGCGCGTCATATGGAGAAACGTCGTAGCCCATGTAGTCGATTTCTTCAAATTTCAAGGCGATAATCGTTTGAAGGTTGGGTAAAAAGTGCGTGAAGTCGTCGCGTCGGCGTGCCTCGGTCCATACCTGCTGGGCCAGGGAACATTCGCGCTCCAGGCGACTCACAAAATCGGAAGGGAGCTTTTTAGCTCTGCTGAAGTCACGCCAGATTTCTCGAAGCAGGGCCCTGGAAGCGTCATCGAGTTCCGTGGCCCCGGCGTTTGCCAAACCTGTTGTTGGATCAATATGGTGCAATAAGAGGTCTTCGACCTCCGAGGAGACGAATTTGGCGTGGGCCAGGGTCTGAAGCGTGGCAAGTTGCTCTGCACGGGCTTGACCTCCGCCGGCCGGCATGTACGTTTCCTGGTCCCAGGACAGCAGGGCCGCGGCATCCTTGAGGTGCTGGATTTCCAGGAGTCGAGCCTTGAGCGTCGTCAGGGCTTGCGTTGGGTTTGACATAAGCAGGAACGCTTGGTATGCAACGAAGGTTTGCGACGGGTGACGCCGAGAGAGACTGTACAAAGAGCCTCATCCGAATGCAAGGTGGCGTGCGAAAATGCCGAAGGGTAACGGGGGGATGCCTCTGGATTTGGCTTTATGCCGTCATGACAGAAAACACGAGAAAGGGGAAACCTTATGAAAAATTTAGTCGCCCCCGACGTTGAAGCCTATGCAGAGGTGCATTCGATGCCGGAATCCGACGTCTGTCGTCGGCTTCGAGAGGAAACCTATCGTTCCGTCGAGCTTCCGCAAATGGTGGTCGGCCCGTTGGAAGGGGCGTTTTTGAAAATGACGGCGGGGTTGGTAGAGGCCAGGCGAGTATTGGAAATCGGCACCTTTACCGGTTATAGCGCCCTTTGCTTTGCCGAGGTGTTGCCTGAGGATGGAACCGTGCTTACTTGCGATGTCAGCGCCGAAACAACCGAGATGGCCAAACGGTATTGGACCCAAAGTCCCGTTGGTGGAAAGATCGAGTCACGGCTTGGCCCTGCCCTTGAAACGATGCAAACGCTTGAAGGTACGTTCGATCTCATCTTTGTCGACGCGGATAAAACCAACTATGTCGATTATTATCAACGCGGGTTGGAGTTATTATCTCCCAAAGGCGTCATGCTTGTTGATAACGTGCTGTGGGGTGGGGAGGTGCTCAAGCACCCGGCACCGGATGGTGCCACCGCAGCACTTCAAGACTTGAATCGGGTCGTAGCTGCAGATCCCCGCGTAACGGCAGTGTTGGTGACTATCAGAGACGGTGTGTTGATCATCCGATTCAGCAACGACAGCCGGCAATAAATCATAATAGACGGTCCCTCAGATCTTCGTCTACGTACCAGCCCTCAAGGGTCTTTACCCCCACTAGATTTTGTGCTGTACCTCATGCAGCCACTATGCCTAAAAAATAGGCAAATTGATAAAGATTCCTTCTTTACTTTGCATTTTTTTGTCGTACGGAACTAATCCACAATGTTTTCCCCAGTTTTTGTCGATGAATGGATTCACTCTTTTGATTTCAAATAAAAACAAATGGTTATGATCACCAATTTACATAATTCACAATAAATATCTGTGAGCGGTTAGGGGATTACCCCAAGGTTGGTGAGCAATCACCGAGAAAAATATTTTTGATGACGATCGACGCTGGTTATGGACCAAAGACTGGGGAAACGAGAGAAAATGAGCTTGATCGACTCCCGCCGATTGGGAACAGGAAGCCAGTGTTGTGTTCCAGCCGGATCAGCCTGAATGGAGGGGTGAGGGGAGGTAGAATCTGCGAAGGTGCAACCCCCGTGCTCCATGGGCGGGCGGCTCTACCCCACCTTCCCTCCCCTTACAAAGGGGAGGCTTAGACCTTCTCCCTTTCCCCTCCGTTGTAAGAAGGGGCCAGCCCCCCCCCTGTCCCCTTGTCATGGGTGTGCAGACTCTTTTCCCCTCCTTTGTAAGGAGGGTTGAGGGGAAGTAGAGAGAAGGGGGGGAGGCATGCAAGCTAACCTTTGATGTCATTTCCGAAGTTGTAAGCGGGAATCCCGTCAGATTGCCCGATGACAAAAATGGATTTCCGCTTCCGGACGACGGGAATCGGACGTGTTCATGAATTTGTTCACAATGCCTCTTTCGTCAGCGAATGAGGGAACACGTACAAACGACGGAAAAACAGAACAGGTGGATGACGCTGAGATCATCCACTCTGCATCTCTTGAATTTGAACGTGGATACTCCAACCAGGGCAGGGTAAATGGTGAGTATGAAATATCGGTACAGACTCCGCGGACCGTTATTCGATATGGAGTACAGGGAAACGACAGTTACCGGAGAGGCGTGGGAGTTGACAGTCTAATAATTTTCGGAGCTCAAACTCGGCACCATCCCGAAACCGTTCAGCCTCGTGCTCATCGGGGAAGGGACCATAGACTCGCGGTTCGAGAAAGTTACAGGTGACGCGAACAAACCATTGTGCCTGTCCCTTGTGGCTGTGTTTTTTGAAAATCGTGACTTCTTGCTCAATGAGACCATGACTTGCCATAACGTGCCTCCTTTCGTGGAAACAGCTATGTTCCTCTCTCCTGGACGCGAGGATCATCGAACCTGGGAGTATGATCCTGCTGATGCCGGAATGGCTTCCCGCTCAAGATCCATATAAGAAAATTGTGACGAGTTTATTTCCATTTATCCATACCAGATACGGTATAGCATAAAAAGATTTTCCACAATATATTGATACATTCTATTTTTTCAAGAGGTGTTATGAGATTTGGGGAATTTTTCAGTATGGGTAATGAAAACAGACTAGCGAAGTGCTCGGTAGCGGAAGCAATCGGTCGTATGATCATTGACCATTCCAGTGGCCTGCATAAAGGCGTAACAGATAATCGAGCCGACGAATTTGAACCCTCGACGTTTCAGGGCCTGGCTCATGGCATCGGAGACGGGCGTGCGACAGGGAACGTCTTTGGCTGATTTCCAGCGGTTATGGATCGGCCGGCCATTGACGAATTGCCAGATATATTCATCAAAGCTTCCGACTTCCTTTTGGACCACAAGAAAGGCTTGCGCGTTTGAAACAGCCGCTTGAATTTTGAGCCGATTCCGAATGATACCGGGGTTGCTCAACAGGCGTTGCACGTTTCGTGCGTCGTACCTGGTTATTGAATCTGCGTCAAAGTCATCAAAAGCCGTTCGGAACGCCTGACGTTTTTGTAAAATCGTATTCCAACTCAACCCTGCTTGAGCGCCTTCGAGTATCAGAAATTCAAACAATCGTCGATCATCGTGCAGGGGAACGCCCCATTCGTGATCATGGTACTGAATAAGGAGATCATTGGTTGCCCAGGAACATCGGGTGGGTGACGAAGAGGGCATGGGCGAGTCAGTCGCGCTCCGGGTTTTCAATTTTGATGATGACCGGACAATGGTCGGACAATCGTCGATAGGCGAGTGGATAGTCCCCTGTGATTCGCCGGCATCCGGCCACGGCACAATAGCCGGTGACGCGCGCCGATGGAGTACTTGCGGCGGCCATGGTTTTTGCCACCAACGCGTGATCCAACCAACCGCCCCGCCCGCGAAAATAATGCGAGCACCGGGGCTCAAGGACAAGATCGTCAAATCCAGGCGTTTCTTTCGCGACCATTCGTCTGATGTATTTCAATTCGGATTTTCGTGAATGAATATCTCCCGCGCCTATGGTATTCAAATCGCCAAGAATGATCACGTCCCGATCCTCTTCGAGGAAGCGTGCAACCGTAGTGTCGATACGGTTCAGTGCCCTGTGTCGAGCCTCCACCGCGGAGACCGTTGGGCCTGACTTGAGATGAAGTCCAATCAAATGAAAGTCCATCCCCGGTGAGCGTTTGAAGTGAACGCGCGCGTAGTGGCCGGGTCGAAGTCCGCCCTCGCATGGGTTTCGCGCGGACCTGGCTTTACTGTTAAAGGGCCAGAGGCTCTGAATGCCAGAGAGCGTCACCCTGCTGGCGTTCCACAAGACTCCTACGTGATGACTGTCAGGTTTTCCGCATTGTTGAACCGCCCACCGCCAGGAATCTCCCGTGTCTCGTTCGAGAGTTGTCAAAATCCGATCCCACGCCTGCCGGGCCTTGAGGGTCGTCAAACTTTCCTGAACCATCAGGATATCCGGTTGCATCCACACGAGCGTACACGCCAGCCATTCCAAGTCGGTTGACGCGGCAGAACGAGACGGTTGGTTGGGTGGGCTGCCATAGGGAAACCATCGGATATTCCACGTCCCGACCCGAGGCGTACCGGGATTGGACAGGGCCATACGACCGCCGTCCTCGACAACGCGGTTGCAGTGCGTTGGAGACTTCCAGACCAACGCTTCTTCTTGAGACGAACTTTGATGGAAGGCCGGGTCATGGGCCTCTTCGTGTCCGTTGGGCGGTCGATCCATGACAAAAAAAACGTCCCGACGTGTGGATTCTCCGGCATCGAAAGGCAGCCCTTCGCCGTCAGGACGCGCGTCGTGTCCGATCCCGCCTTGTCCCACGGGTGCCGCCTGTTTCCCGTGAGCGATCGTGGCGTTATGATGGAAGAAAAGGCCGTTGTCAGGATCGTTCGTCGTGAAGGCATGGTCGGGTCCGACTGCAAAGGCATCGGCCACGGACAAAGAAAAGACGTGGAGAACCCCAAACGTGGCGACGACGAGGAGGCAAAGAGCCAAAGAACCACCACGCGTCATGATCTCCTGCATAAGACGCATGGTGCCATACATACCAAATCCTGGCCAGGAAGGGTAGGGCGAATCTGCAGCTTTGTTTCTCAGCCACTGGTTGTTGCAGCGTCAAACAACGCGTTATGCTTTTTCAATAATCGGGTGGTCGAAAACGTGAAGAGTGCCCACGGAGGTGAAAAATGGTCCGGACAAACGTCAACAGTGAAATCGCCAAGAAAGCGACCCTGCAACCCATCGAACGCGTAGCGCAGGAAAAATTAGGAATCGCTCGAGAGGCCTTGGACCTCTATGGCAAATACAAAGCCAAAATTCCATTGTCATTACTCAACGGCTTGAATGAAAAGCCTGACGGGAAATTGATCCTGATGACGGCCATGACGCCCACCATGGCCGGAGAAGGCAAAACGACGACGTCTATCGGCTTAACCGACGGTCTCGCAAAGATCGGCAAAAAAGTTGTTGTGGCATTGCGGGAACCGAGTCTGGGGCCGTGTTTCGGCATGAAAGGGGGCGCGTGCGGAGGCGGGTACGCCCAGGTCGTCCCGATGACCGACATCAATCTGCACTTTACAGGAGATTCCCACGCCGTGACCTCAGCGCATAATTTGCTCTCGGCGATGGTGGACAACCATTTGTATTGGGGGCATGAACCACCCCTGGACGCCAGGCGCGTTACCTGGCAGCGGGTCATGGATATGAACGATCGATCGTTACGGCACGTCGTCACGGGGCTTGGCGCCGTCACGAACGGCTTTGCCAGGGAAGGGACGTTCGATATCACGGCGGCCTCGGAAGTCATGGCGGTATTGTGTCTTGCAACGGATCTACACGATCTGCAACGACGGTTGGGAAACGTCAAAGTCGGTCGAACCCCGCAAAAAGAATTTGTCTTTGCCAAAGACGTGAAAGCGGAAGGCGCGATGACCGCGTTATTGAAGGACGCGCTCAATCCAAACCTGGTGCAGACATTGGAACGGAACCCCGCCTTTGTGCATGGTGGACCGTTTGGCAATATCGCGCATGGGTGCAATTCTGTCGTTGCCACGAAAGCGGCACTGAAATTAGCAGATTACGTCGTGACCGAAGCAGGGTTTGGAGCCGACCTGGGAGCGGAGAAGTTTTTTAACATCAAGTGCCGACAAGCCGGATTCACGCCGCACTGCGTCGTGGTAGTGGCAACGGTTAAAGCGTTAAAGCTGCACGGTGGGGCCAATCCCAAAGATCTGAACGCGGAAAATCTCGAAGCGATCAAACGCGGCCTGCCGAATCTGGTACGGCACCTGGACAATGTAAAAAAATTCGGTTTACCCGTCGTGGTGGCCATGAATCGATTCACGAGCGATACCATGGCCGAATTAGACCTGGTGCGTGAAATCTGCGCGGGTTGTGGAGTCAAAGTCGCCCTGGCGGATCATTGGGCCAAAGGCGGAGAAGGAGGAGTCGCGTTAGCGGAACTGGTCGTCAAGACGATCCAGGACGAGCCTGCCGACTTCCATCCTCTCTATGCCGACGACCTGCCGCTTGCCGAGAAGGTCAGGGTCGTGTCGCGAGAGATATATGGCGCGGATGACGCGGATATTCCTTCATCCGTACTTAAACAATTCGAAGAATTGGAAAACAAGGGATATGGCCGATTCCCCGTCTGCATGGCCAAGACCCAATACAGTTTTTCGACCGACCCCGCCAGGAAGGGCGCGCCCACCGGATTTACCATTCCCGTTCGAGAAACGCGGTTGGCCCTGGGCGCCGAATTCTTCGTCGCGTTGACTGGTGACGTCATGACAATGCCCGGCCTGCCGCAAGTGCCGACTGCCGAAACAATAGGACTCGATGCCGCCGGTGAAATTGCCGGACTGTTTTAATTCCTATGGACAAATTTATTCTGGAGTCGGAATTTTCGCCCAAGGGAGATCAGCGTCAGGCGATTGACGCGTTAACCGAAGGGGTGAACGTCGGCAGGCAGCATCAGGTTCTGCTTGGCGTGACGGGGTCGGGGAAGACGTTTACCATGGCGAACGTGATTGCCGCGGTCCAGAAGCCGACGTTGGTCGTGGTGCACAATAAGACGTTGGCGGCACAATTGTACCAGGAGTTCAACTGTTTTTTCCCGCGCAATGCCGTGGAGTACTTTGTCAGTTACTACGACTATTACCAGCCCGAAGCCTATATTCCTTCCACGGATACCTACATTGCCAAAGACGCCTCGATCAACGATGCCATCGATCAGATGCGACACGCGGCAACGTCGGCACTGTTGGAGCGCAACGATATTATTATCGTAGCCTCGGTCTCCTGCATCTATGGCCTGGGGTCACCGGAAGTCTATCATGGCATGTTGCTCTATCTCGAAGAAGGGATGAGCATTCGACGGGAAACCATCCTCGCCAAGCTGGTGGAAATTCAGTATTCCCGAAATGACGTCGAGCTTCAACGCGGGACGTTTCGGGTGCGTGGAGACGTCATCGAAATTTTTCCCGCCGCCTCGGATTCGAACACCATCCGCGTGGAATTATTCGGCGACACCGTGGATGCGATTTCCGAAACCGACCCGCTGACCGGCCGGTCACTCGGGCGCCGCCCCAAGATTCCCATTTATCCCAAGAGTCACTATGTGATTGCTCCAGATCGATATGACCTGGCCCTGCAGGGCATCGAAGAAGAACTGGAAGAACGCGTTGCCTCTTTCCGACGAAACAATCAACTCCTCGAAGCGCAGCGCGTGGAGCAGCGGACAAAGTTCGATCTCGAAATGATTCGAGCGATGGGCTATTGCCACGGTATTGAGAATTACTCGCGTCATTTGAGTGGCCGGGCACCGGGTGAGCCACCCCCGACTCTGCTGGACTATTTTACCAAAGACTATCTATTGATTATCGATGAATCCCATGTAACGGTTCCGCAGTTTGGCGGGATGTACAAAGGTGATCATTCGCGTAAGAAAACTTTGGTCGACTATGGGTTTCGGTTACCGTCGGCCATGGATAACCGTCCGTTGAAATTCAAAGAATTTGAAAAAGTCATGAATCAGGTGATTTATGTCTCGGCCACGCCCGGGCCGTATGAGTTGACGCACGTCGGCAAGCGCGTGGTGGAACAAATTATTCGACCGACGGGCCTGATGGAGCCCGTGCTCAAGGTCAAGCCGGCGAAGGGGCAGGTGGATGATTTATTGCAGGAAGTGAAAGCGATCATTGCCAAAGGCTTTCGGGTATTGGTGACGACCCTGACGAAGCGCATGGCTGAGGACCTGACTGAATACTACCACGAATTGGGATTGAAGGTTCGGTATCTTCACTCCGACGTTCAGACGCTTGAGCGGGCAGAGATCATCCGTGATCTTCGGAAGGGAGTCTTTGACGTGCTGGTCGGTATCAATCTGTTACGCGAGGGCCTGGATCTTCCGGAAGTCGCACTCGTTGGCGTATTGGACGCGGACAAAGAAGGATTCTTGCGCGGCCATCGAGCCTTGATTCAAACCGCCGGGCGTGCGGCCAGGAACAGCGAAGGCAAGGTCATTCTCTATGGCGACAGAATCACCGACTCCATGAAAGTCACCATTGAAGAAACCACGCGGCGACGGCAGATCCAGGCCGAGTATAACCGTCGGCACGGGATTACGCCGGAGACCATCAAAAAACGAATTCATGATTTGGAGTATCACGTCGCCGAGGCCGATTATATTGAAATGAGGATCGCCGCGGAAGAAGAAGCCGTCTATGAAACCGAAGCTGACAGACAAAAAATGATCGTTTCCCTGGAACAGGAAATGAAGGCTGCGGCAAAAACGTTGGAATTTGAACGGGCCGCGAAATTACGT
Source organism: Nitrospirales bacterium (assembly GCA_965215405.1). Classification (GTDB taxonomy): domain Bacteria; phylum Nitrospirota; class Nitrospiria; order Nitrospirales; family UBA8639; genus Bin75. Next base: position 2,345,498 of record OZ244060.1, on the reverse strand, counting down.
GATCATATTCGAGCCCTGCGCCACCAGGCACTCCGATGAGGCCCGTTACGTTCCGCGTGCTGACGCTCTGCCGGATCCCCCTGTGGGCTGGGCAGGCGTCAGGTATCTTCGCAAGGGATTTATGGCTCTCACTAAACCCCATGGACGTGCCACCACGCGACAATTCGCCGCGCCGTCCAACCTGCGGCTGCGATGGTGATCAACCGTGAGCAAGACGGAAGGGGGCGCGTTGGAAGTCTCGCGGATCAGGTTCGCCCAGGCAGAACCCGACAAGCTAGATATTTTTGTAAAGATAGATTCCGAGAAAAATGCCCAAGATCGTCAGCAGGTTTATTTTGAAGAGAAAGCCCAGGGTCACTTTCATTAAAACCAAATCGACGGTAAGGGGTGGGTCGATGCCCGGGGAGACCGATCGTGCAAAAATGATCTGGACCGGTTCGGAGGGCGAAAAGGCGGTTAAAATTTCCCCTAACATTCCGCCCAGCAGACCACCGATAACTATAAACCCCAATAAAGTCCAGCCTGTTTTTTTCACCCGTGCGTCCCCTGAAACCGAAAATGGAGAAGACGTATGTTTTCAGAACGTAAGGAAAGCTACGGCAATCTTCCCGGTAAGTCAAGAAAGCGCATAAGTCGGCAGCAGGTCGGTTTGAAAGTCGGCCCCAGTGACAAACCAAACGGAAGTGCGCCACGCCATGAACGTAAAAAAGTACGGCACAGTTGGATGACGCGACCCTCATCCAACCTGCGTCGCCTGACTTTGTCTGTCATGCCCGCCTGGCGTAGTGCTCTTGCATGAGGTCCTGGGCCGCCTTAAGATAACCGTTGCTCATGCAAATCCTCGATATTAATCATTCCGAGCTTCCCGATCTGCAATTCGTGCTCATGGTGGTTGCCCTGTGTACGGCAGAAATTCCGACCTTGAACGTGCCGGAAGACGTTCGCCGAATGGTCTTTGATCGTTGCTGGGCGTTGCTGCATGACGAGCCTCCGCCAACGGAGCAACCCCAACGCGTCTTGGATCTGCGACAGGGGGACGAGGTCACCCTGGACGCTCTTGTTGAAATCATCCGCGGCACACTGAATGAACGTGGCTACTCTCAAATGACCTGGGAGCATGAGCCCAGTGAACCCACTCAATCCACCAGTTCGGATGCCCAACCTCTGATTGAACGCTTACAGTATTGGGACCCGATGTCTCCTCCACCGGTGGACAGGCCTCCCGAGCCGAGTCAGAATTGATTCGAAGCATCCGGAGTCTCGTTCACTCCCGAGGAGCGGACCAAAGGAAAGCATGGGCGTGGCTGCATGGCTCCGGCTTCAGGCGGGGCGTCAATCTTTTCTTTATTGGCATTTCTTGCAGAACAGCGTTTCCCCCAGCTTCTGCTCTCTCCCTTGTTTCGTCACGACCCATGGCCGTTCAATCCATGGTGGATCGTGGCGGACGTGTTGTCCGTGGCCGCATTCAAGGTCGGCAACCCAGTCGTCGCGTTCGTCCTTGTGAAAGCCGATGATTTTTCGTTTCAAGAGTTTTCCCCTCCTCCTGTCTTCTTGCCAAGAGGCGGGGCTTACTCGGATTTCCCTCCTCTTCTCCAGCTCATTCTTCCGTTTCAGTCACTGTTCAGTCTTGCTTGCCTCTTGACGTCCAACCAATCGCGCAGCCGGTCCCCGAGTAAATTCACAGCGAGGACCACGCCCATCAGAGCCAGGCCCGGGGCAATGACCATATGCGGGGCGACCAGCATGTAACGCGTGCCGTCCCGAATCATACTGCCCCAGGACGAGTCCGGTGGTTGCACGCCTAATCCAAGAAACGACAACCCGGCCTCACCGACGACCGCACTCGCCGTCCCGAAACTGGCTTCGACGATCAGCGGAGCACTGATGAGCGGGAGGACGTGGCGGGTGATGATTTGTAGCGGTGGGGTGCCAATCGCCACGGCGGCGTACACGTGATCGCGTTCTTTCATGGAGAGTACTTGCGCCCGGGCCAATCGCGCGTAGCCCACCCAACTCACGACTGATAAGGCAATGACGACGTTAGCAATGCCTGCCCCCATCACGCCGGCCAACGCAATGGCCAGCAGGATTCCCGGGAAGGCGAGAAAAATATCGATGACGCGAACGAGGAAAAGATCGGTCCATCCTCCCGCGTACGCGCTTATGGTGCCGAGAAGGCTTCCAATAACCAGTGAAAGACTCACGACGGCAAAGGCCACGAGAAAGGATGTGCTTGCGCCCACCAGCAGGCGATCGAAAATCGACCGACCCAGGTCATCGTAGCCTAACCATTCGTGCGGGCTTCCGGGTGTGAGAACGTGCGGCAGGTCGATGGAGTTCGGAGACAGAGGAAGCACTGGTGCAAGGAGAGCGAAAAGCATCCAGAGAAGAATGACGCTGAGAGGGATCCAGACTCGCGTCATGGTTGGGCTCCCAATCGGACGCGTGGGTCCACCCAGGCGTATACGAGATCCGTGAACACGTTCAGTATCACGTAGGACGTGCTGATACACAAGACCGTGGCCTGCACAACCGGATAGTCTCGGCGGTAAATGGCCTCGACGACGAGAGAGCCGATCCCCGGCCAGGAAAACACGGTTTCCGTAATGACGGTCCCGCTCAATAAGCTCCCGAGTTGCAAGCCCAGCAACGTGATGACGGGAAGCAATGCATTTTGCAGCCCGTGTCGAACGGTGACGGCCCAGTCGGGGAGTCCTTTACTGCGCGCAGTGCGCATGAAATCTTCCTTCAAGACTTCGAGCAGGGCGCTGCGAATCATCCTGGAGAGAACGCCTGCCAGTGCCGTGCCGAGGGTGAGGGCCGGCAGGACAAGAGAGGAAAACCCTTCTCGTCCGCTCACGGGGAACCATCCCAGCCACAACGCTCCGACCAGAATCAACATGGGCCCCATCCAAAAATTGGGAATCGAGACGCCGAAGAGAGCCATCCCCATGGCACCAACGTCCCACGCGGTTTCTTTTTTGACGGCGGCCAGGATTCCCAGAGGAACGGCGAGCAGCAGAGCAAACAGCAGCGCCATGACCCCCAGTTCAACGGTGGCCGGCAGCCGTTCGAGCAGGAGCTCACGAACCGGTCGTTTGGAATAGAGGGAGGTCCCCAGGTCGAATTGAACCAGACCTGTAAGGTATTGCCCGAATTGAACGTGGAGAGGCTGATCGAGCCCCAGGGCCTGCTGCAGAGCAGCTTTGTCCGCGTGGCGTGCCGATTCGCCCAACATCACTTCCACGGGGTCGCCGGGAACAAGATGAAGGAGAAAAAAGACGAGGCACACGACGCCCAGAACGGTGCCAAGGGCCGTGAGGACCCGCGATATGAGAAATCGAACGAACATGATCGGTTACAACGCGTGAGGAGATGAACGGCGGCGTATCCGCGTCAAACCGTCATAATTGCCGTCTCGGGCCATGATAAAGCCTTCGACCTCCTGACGGGTGATAAAAATATGGTCTTCGTACCACAAGGTGACGTACGGCAGCGTTTTGGCAAGATGATGCTGGAGTTGAACGTACGCCCGTTGTTTGGCGTCGACGTCGAGGGCCGCCCGCGCCTGGTCGATGAGTGCATCGGCGCGTGCATTGTGAAATCGGCCACGATTCGCCCCTCGCGGGGGAACCGATTGACTATGGAACACGTAATCGAAAATATCCGGGGTTTGTATTCCTACCCACGCTAAGCCGTACATTTGGAATCTTCCGGCTTTGATATCTCCGTAAAAAGTGCCCCAATCGTAACTGCGCAGGTCCACGGCAATCCCAACTTGTTGCAGTTGATATTGAAGAATGGTGGCGAGACGGACCCGAAAGGGATCGCTGGAGGTTTTATAAACGATCAGGGGTGGACGGTCGAGGGAGTAGCCGGCCTGTCGTAATAATGCCCGGGCTTTTTCCGGATCATGCGTCATGGGTTCGAGATCTCGAGCACCTGCCCAATGTTCAGGTGGCAACAGCGAGTGTGCCGGCCTGGCCGCACCATCCAGCACGTACCGAATGATCTCCTGACGATCGATGGCATGGGCAATGGCCCGTCGAATGGGTTCTTGTCGGGTCACGGCATCTTCGAAGCTGAATCCAAGGTAGGATAAATTCGTGCCGGATTTTCGTTGGACCCGGAACGTCTCGTCATTTTCTAAATAGGCGATAAGTTCAGGAGAAAGATCATTTTGGAGCATGTCGATTTCCCCAGCCATCAGTTTTAACGTCCGTACCGTGGGGTCCGGAACGGTGATGAACTCGAAGCGTTGTCGATCCTGAACCCTGAGAAGGTGTAGTCGCGTCTCGTCCGGTCGTGATAAGAATGCAAACGGTCCACTTCCAATCGGGTGCTCGTGGAGCGGGTGGCGCGTGGCGATCAGACGTGCCGGCACAATGCCAATGACGAGATAACAGGGAAAGAGCGGCTCCGGACGGCGAAGAAAAAAGTCGAGATTTGTTTCATCGTAAACGGTGACGCGGTCAATGACGTCCAACGAAGCGTGACGTGGGGAGGCGTTCCGTGAATTCAAGATAAAGTCGTAGGTGGCTTTGACATCGTGGGCGGTCAGAACGGTGCCGTCGTGGAACGTGCGATGCTTCGTTTTGAGCCGGAAGCGATAATGGGTGGGAGAAAATTGTGCCCAATCGGCTAAAGAAGGAACGGGTTCGAATGCGTCGTTGAAGTCCACTAACCGGTCATAGAGCAGACGGTTGATTCGTTCTGAAGTCGCATCCGTTGCAAAACGCGGGTCGAGGTTCATGGGCGCACGGGCCAGACCAAACCGGAACGCGTCGGAAGAGGGATCCGTACAAGCCGAACAGGTGAGCAGCATGAGCACCGGCACGAGTACGCACAGCCGTTTCAGGCTGACCATGGCCTTCATACTTTCTCGTCTTGGTGGATTGTGGTGAACCAAGGTGCCGGCGTCCGAGCGCATGGGTAGGACCGAGTTGAACGTGATACTACAAGAATACCCTTAATGGAAATTATGTTCAATGATAAAGAAGAAGGCGTATGGTTTGTCCTTGTTTCTTGTGACGCGCGGTCGAGCGATGCCGAGTTCCTTCTATCCTTGCGCATTGACTTTTCCCCCGTCGGTTTCAGTGAGTGGAGAGGCCGTTGCCACGCGCGAGGTGGGGTCATGGTGTATGATGTTGGGTATTTGTGTTACAACTATGCAGGGAGCAGAACGGTCACCCTCTTTCAATGATCATGAAGCTGATGGTCTTGCCACGTTTGCGGTGAAGCGAGTGTTTGAACAAAAGGCCGACGCGCGCCCTGCTTCCCGGAACTCCGTTGTAAGGGATTCTCAAAGGAGACGGGTGCCATGGCTCTGAAAGCCTTAATCGTGGACGACGAACGGGAGATCGTCAATCTCGTTCGCCACCATTTGGAAAAAGAAGGACTGCGTTGCATAGAGGCGTATGAAGGAGAAACGGCGTTGCAACTCGCACGGACCGAATCCCCTGATTTGCTCGTGCTGGATCTTATGTTGCCCGGCGTTGACGGGTTGGAAATCTGTCGGTTGCTTCGTCGTGAACGGACCACCGCCAATATGGTGATTATCATGTTGACGGCCAAAGCGGAAGAAGTGGACCGAGTCGTGGGATTGGAGATAGGAGCGGATGACTACCTCGTCAAGCCGTTTTCTCCCAGAGAGTTGGTGGCTCGAATCAAAGCGGTGTTGCGGCGGCGGCATGATTCTCAACCTGACGACGTGAGACGAATCGGGGACCTTGGAATTGACGAGGCGAAACATCAAGTGCGCGTTGCAGGCCGTTCCGTTGAACTTACGGCGAAGGAATTTGCTCTGCTCTGTGCGCTGATACAGGCCAACGGACGGGTGTTGAATCGGGAGCAAATTTTGGAAATGGTCTGGGGGTACGCCAATGCCGTGGAGATTGAATCGAGAACGATCGACGTACACGTCAGACGCCTTCGAGAAAAACTCAAAGCGGAAAGTCGCCGAATCGTGACGGTTAAAGGCGTGGGGTACCGTTTCGAGGCCGAGGATTCATGAAGGACGTCTCTGTATGCTGAAAAGCCGTTTGCTTTCCCGCGTTGGATTGTTGTTGAGCGTCATGACGATGGTGGGTATGGGAGGCATGTGGCTGATGACTGTTTCCGGGGCCACTGGTAAGACGCTCTGGTTTGGTGCCTTGATGATTGCCGCGTTGGTTTTCCCTTTTGTCGCGTGGCTGGGTCGATGGCTTTTGACGCCGGTCTATGAAATCCAGACCGGCTTTGAGCGGCTGCTGCAGGAATGGAGGGAGAAAGAGCAGAAACCCGACGGGGACGAATTGAGCGGCCTGAGAAAGGCGTTGACGTACGTCACGGCTTACTCCCCGGCCCAGGTTCAAGTCCTGGAGTCCGAACAGGCCAAAGGTGCCGCTATTCTCGACAGTATGACCGAAGGCGTGATCGCGTTGGACGGGCAAGGCCACGTGGTTCTCGTGAATCCCGCCGCGCGAAGGATTCTTGACGTTAATCAGGACGACGTAAAAGACTGCACGTTGCTGGAGATCGTCAGGGATCGGGGGTTGGCTGATTGGGTCGCGACGTGTCAATCACTCGACGCAACGGAGCCATGGAAGCGAGAAATCGAGCGTCATTTACCTTCTCCGAGAATTATTGCGATCAATGCCATGCTCGTGTCTTTTTCATCGCAACGACAGGGCATTGTACTCGTCCTGCACGACGTCACCGAACTCCGACGGTTGGAAAAGGTCCGCGCTGAATTCGTTGCAAACGTATCACATGAGTTGCGAACGCCGTTGACGGCCATCAAGGGATATTTAGAGACCGTGCTCGATGAAGCCATGCTGGAATCGACCACGCACCGACGATTTTTGGAGGTTGCGAACAGCCACGCGGAACGGATGGGACGCTTGATTAATGACCTTCTGAATCTTTCCGATATTGAGATGGGGAAGGTGATTCTGGAGCCTGTGCCCATCCGTCTTGGTGGCTTTGTGCACGAAGTCCTGACGATTTTCGAGAAGGACGCCGCGAAAAAGGCCGTGCGTCTCGTCAACCAGGTTTCTCCCGATTTCCGTGTGCAGGCCGATCGAGATCGGGTTTTTCAGATTCTTGTGAATTTGGTCGACAACGCGGTGAAGTATACGTCGAAAGGGGGACAGGTGAACGTTCGGGCCGCGAAGACGGATACCCATCAAATCCGTATCACGGTCCAGGACACGGGACAAGGTATTCCGCCGAATGATTTGCCGCGCGTGACGGAACGATTCTACAGAGTCGATAAAGCGCGTTCCCGTGTGGAAGGCGGTACCGGCCTCGGTCTCGCCATTGTGAAACATTTAGTGCAATTGCACGGCGGGACGCTTCACATTGAGAGTGAATACGGCAAAGGCACGATCATTGAATTTTTGCTTCCGGCCGTGCAGCTCCAACCTGCCTGCTAAACGTGGCCACATAAAGAAGGCCGTATCATCTTCGTCGTGCAGGCATGACCCCACACCCTGATCGGACGTGGGCTTTATCATCGACGGGTACGGGTTGCATTGGTATCGGGTTGAGCCCTGCATGACGACGTGCAGGCATGCCTGACCCGACCTGCGATGGCGGTCGAGGGCGCATGAGACGCGCGCGCCCTGCGGAGCCGTCGCCCGCGGACGGGGCGGCCTGAGACGCCTGGCGGCCCGTTTGAGGTCGGTGGTAAGGGATAAGCCGGCATGAGACATTATTGGCGTCGTTGTATATAGCCCCGGCGTTCCGATTCCTTCGTGGTTTCCCTGTGCTCCGCCGTCCGGAGAGCCGATTTCAGAAAATTCCAAAACAAATTAACGGACTCGTAACCGTCCTTATACGTGACTGCAACGTGCTCCCCGGATAATACGACCGTCGCTTGTAATGGGAATTCGAAGTCCCGTTTGGCACGTTGGCAATGCCAGAACAAGGGACTCCCACTCAATCAGGAGATTTTTCTTCGCCTTAACAATTTCGCATCCTGTTTCTTATGCCAGGGAAAGATATGCCTTTCTTTTAGAGTGGGCACGTTCCAGCGAATGACAAGGTGATTGAAGCAATTTCGTGGAAAGAGGATTAACACGTGTATGGCACGTATGAAAGGAGGGTTGCTGCACCATGAGACGTTTCGCATTGGCAAACGCCACAAACCGGTCAATCGGATTCTTCAGCAAGAAAGTTTTATCCCTCGGGTTTCTGCTCCTGGCAGTAGGTCCGATCAGTGCGGTCCAGAGTTGGGCGGCATCTGACTCTATGGTGGATCCGGGTTGGAAAGTCTACAGCCAGGTGAGCGGGGTTTCCGGGAATTTGAACAGCATCGGGTCCGACACCCTCAACAATCTTATGACTCTGTGGGCGGAAGGGTTCAGAAAAGAATATCCCAACGTGAAGATTCAAATTGAAGGGAAGGGATCCAGCACGGCTCCTCCGGCTTTAATTGAAGGGACGGCTCAACTCGCTCCGATGTCGAGACAAATGAAAGCGAAAGAGATGGACAAGTTTGAGGCGAAATTCGGCTATAAAGCCACGAATTTTCCTGTCGCCGTTGATGCACTGGCCGTGTACGTCAATAAAGATAATCCTATCAAGTGTCTTAGTATGGAAGAAGTCGACGCCGCCTTTTCAAAAACCAGGAGGCGCGGGCATTCTGTGGACGTTGACACGTGGGGGAAGGCTGGTCTTGATGGGACGTGGCAAGCCACGCGAGTGAGTCTGTACGGTCGAAATTCAGCCTCTGGGACCTATGGGTTTTTCAAGAAAAAGGTTTTGAAGAAAGGTGACTATAAAGATGAAGTCAAGGAGCAACCGGGCTCGGCTTCCGTGGTTCAGGGCGTGACGGAAGATCGGGGCGGTCTTGGGTACAGTGGTATCGGGTATCGAACTTCAGGAGTCCGAGCGATTCCGTTGTCGAGCAAAAGTGGCGAAGCGTGCTATAAGCCGACGTTTGCCAATGCTTCTGCCGGCAAGTATCCGTTAGCGCGGTTTCTGTACCTGTACGTGAATAAAGTCCCTGGGAAACCGTTGCCTCCGTTAGTCGGAGAGTTCTTGAAATACGTCTATAGCAAAGCCGGTCAGAATATCGTGATCAAGGACGGCTATTTCCCATTACCGGCAAGCTTAATCAGTAAGAAATTGGGTGAAATGCAATAGTTGGTTGTCCCTGCTTGACGAGAAAGCCAAAGCGGACTACTGTTCCCAAGGAGAATTTGTGAAAGCCATGTCTAGTCAGCCAAGGTTCTCAGACATGGCTTTGTTATTTACCCGCTCTCTCTCACCCATGAGAACCCATGAGTCAGGCTGACCCAACGGCTAATCAGGTCGAGATGTCCACGTCTCCTTCGCCGTCGTTCTTCCCAAAGGTTGCCTCACGGACGTTGCGGCGTTGGGTCGATCTGGGTGCAATGGGTTTGATTTCCATTGGAGGATGGGCGACCATCGTCAGCATCTTTGGAATTTTTGCCTATCTGTTTGTCGAAGTTGCTCCGTTGTTTTATGCCGCTTCCTGGACCGAATCGACTTCCGTGCAAATCGACATATTTGATAAAGCCGGTCAGAAGCCAGAGATCGTCGGTGTGGGAATCGATGAATACAGGGAAGTGGGATACGTGCTTCGAAAGGGGGACATTTCGTTCTATGCGTTTCCCGCCGGGACCCCGATGAATCTCAAGTCCGTGCCGAATTTTGAGAACGTGAAAATTACCGCTTTGGCCCGCTCTCCAGGGAAAAGCCATATCTATGGACTCGGGACAGAAACCGGGCGTGTCATTCCCCTGTACGTCACTTTTCGAGTTACGTTTCAAGACGACGTAAGAACAATTGAACCCGTTGTGACCTCAGGGGAGCCGCTTGAGGCGGTCCCAACCGCTGAGCCCGTTGCGCGAGTGGCCTACCGTGAGTCGGATAGTGGAACGATAGCCGCTGCCTTGACCGAGTCAGGGCGGTTGTTTCTTACAAAGATTGAAGAATCAGAGGCGGAGGGTCTGTTTGCGTTCGAAAAGGAATTGGAATTCTTTCAGGCTGAAATCACAGGGGAAGGCGTGGAGGCGATCTCGGTGTTGCTCCTGGATGATTTGGGGGAAACCCTGTTAGGGGGTACAAAAGACGGCAGATTGATGTACTGGAGCATTCGGGACATCCAAAGCCCGAGACTGATGGGGAGTTACTCTGCAGGGAACTCCATCACCGCCCTTTCCTATCTCATTGGCGGTCGCTCCCTTGTGGTTGGCACGGAAGGAGGGAACGTTGCCGTTTGGACGTCCGTGATCGACCCTGATACGGGAGGTGACCCACGTCTTGAAAAAATTCGGGATCTTGCTCAGCATGACGGGACCGTGACCGCCATTTCTCCTTCGCTTCGAGATAAAGGATTTCTCACGGCCGACGTCTCCGGTGGGGTGGCGGTGCATCATTCGACCTCCGAGCAGACGCTCATCCAAATCCCAGGGAACGGCCACGCGATCTTGGCGGCGACGTTTGCACCGAAGACCGACGGAGTCCTGGTGCTCGATGACTCCGGACGACTGATCGCCTATGACGTTGAGAATGAACATCCCGAATCAACGTTCTCGTCATTGTTCTTTCCCGTGCTCTATGAGGGCTACGAAGAGCCCCTCCATATCTGGCAATCAACCGGTGGGTCCGACGCGTTCGAGTCGAAATTCGGCATATGGCCGCTCATGTTCGGCACGTTGAAAGGGACGATTTACGCGATGTTGCTGGCCACGCCCCTTGCCGTGCTGGGAGCGATTTATACCTCGATGTTCATGAATCCGAACGTTCGGGCCGTGGTCAAACCGGTTGTGGAGACCATGGAGGCATTTCCCACGGTGGTTCTGGGGTTCCTGGCTGGCTTGTGGTTCGCGCCGTTGCTGGAGAAAATCTTTCCGGCCGTATTGGCCATGTTTATCGTGTTGCCGCTGGCCGTTTTGCTGGTCTGCGTCGTTTGGCAGTTTCTTCCTTCAACCATCAAGGGACAATCCGGGAGCGTTCAGGAATTAGTACCGTTCTTGCTGGTCCTCGTCGGAACGGTGTGGTTTTGTCTCCAGTTGAATAATCAGATTGAACTCTGGTTCTTCGATTCGAACTATAAGCAATCGTTGCTTTCGACGTTTGGCCTGGCGTATGACCAGCGAAATGCGTTGGTCATTGCCTTTGCAATGGGCATTGCCGTTATCCCCACCATTTTCAGCATCAGCGAGGATTCGCTGAGCAACGTGCCGCCCCATCTGATCGCCGGATCATTGGCCCTCGGTGCTACCCCATGGCAGACCTTGACAAAACTGGTCATTATCTCGGCGAGCCCCGGGTTGTTCTCCGCTCTCATGATTGGGCTGGGTCGGGTTGTGGGAGAAACCATGATCGTCCTGATGGCCACGGGAAATACGCCGGTGTTGGATATGAACCTCTTCAATGGGTTCCGAACGTTATCGGCGAATATTGCCGTAGAGATGCCTGAAGCCCCGCATGGAGGCACGCTGTACCGTTTGTTATTCTTAGCCGGCCTGCTGTTGTTTGTCTTTACGTCCGTCGTCAACACCCTTGCAGAAATTGTTCGGCAACGGCTTCGGGCACGATATAGCCAATTTTAAGAATTCCATGCCTGCCAGGATTAAAAAATTTCTCAATTCAGGGACGCTGTTCGTGTGGTTTTGCGGTACGGCCGTGGCTGCCTCACTCCTTATGGTGAGTGGCCTTCTTCTCCTGATCATGGTCAATGGACTTGGATTTTTCTGGCCCCATGCTCTTGTGGAAATGAAGCTCCAGGACGGCACGCGCGTTTTGGGAGAACTTAAAGGGGAGGAAGTCATCCCCTATTCGGAGACGCCGGAGTTCTCCGAAGGGAAAACTCGTGTGAGGCTGAAAATCGGGAATCGCGATCTCTATGGTTTGGACTTCAGGTGGGTGGACACGGATCAAATCGTGTCGGTGGAACGCTCGAAAGACGTGATTGCGTTCGAACGGAGAGAGTGGGGAAATTTTTATGGCCGGATTCGCGAAGTCACACGCGACGGACGGGTCGTGGCCTCGGGCAATCAGGAAGGGTGGAAAGCGTTACAGCCACTGATTGAGCATGCCAGTGAGTTGCATAAGGAGATTGAATATCTTCAAAGGGACCTCATTGGCGACATTAATTATGAAATCGAAGATTTTCGTTTGAGAATCAGGAAGTTGGAATTACAGGGGCAACCCCGTGCTCCCGAGGTTTCTGCTCTTCAAGCGTCCATGAAACGCCTGGAGGCTCAATACCAGGAACACGTTCAGACTCTTCGGAAATTGAGCGATCAACTCAACGAGTACTCCGTGGTTCTTGTCGAGACCAATGGCCGGGAAAAACGCCTTGCGGTAGGACAGATCGTGAAGGCCATTCGTCCCAATAACATGAGCATCTTTGAAAAAATTCTCGCGTACTTCGTCAATTTTTGGTCCGTTCTGAGCGAAGAACCACGGGAGGCCAACACCGAAGGGGGCATTTTCCCCGCGATCTTTGGCACCGTCATGATGGTGTTGATCATGAGCGTGGCCGTGGTGCCCTTTGGCGTCCTGGCCGCGTTCTATTTGCGGGAGTACGCGCGCCAGGGACTGATTGTTCGGGTGATTCGCATTGCCGTGAATAATTTGGCTGGAGTGCCCTCGATCGTGTTTGGCGTCTTTGGGTTGGGGTTCTTTGTCTACGCGGTCGGCGGGACCATTGATAATCTGTTCTATCCCGAAGCCCTGCCGACTCCGACGTTTGGAACAGGCGGAATTCTGTGGGCTTCATTCACCTTGGCCCTCTTGACGGTTCCGGTGGTGATCGTGTCGACGGAAGAAGGACTTTCAGCCGTTCCCCGAGAATACCGTGAAGGCTCCCTGGCATTAGGAGCAACCAAGTTTGAAAGCATGATTCGCGTGATCCTTCCCTGCGCCTTGCCGGGCATTTTGACGGGTTTTATTTTAGCGGTGGCGCGCGCAACGGGTGAAGTGGCTCCCTTGATGTTGACCGGAGTGGTCAAGTTGGCGCCGGCGCTTCCCCTGGATCATCATTTCCCGTTTCTGCACCTTGAACGCAAATTTATGCATTTAGGCTTCCATATCTTCGACGTGGGGTTTCAGTCCCCTAACGTGGAGGCTGCGAAGCCGATGGTGTACGTCACCACCCTGATCCTGGTGATGGTGGTTATTATTTTAAATCTCAGCGCCGTTGCCATACGAAATCATATGCGGAAAAAGTTCAAAGCGTCGGCGGTGTAAGGGTTAAAAGATTTCATTATTATGCGTTCTTTTATTGACACGGTATCACAACCCCATCAAACTGCCACGCAGGAAACGCAGGCCACGGAAATGAACATGGATTCTTCTGAACGTGATCGAGACAAGCCAACCGATCCCAAAATCACGGTCGAGGACGCCAGCTTCTTTTATGGCGAGAAGCAGGCGCTTTTCAAAGTTAACCTTACCGTCCCGAGACATCAAGTCACGGCCTTTATCGGTCCGTCTGGTTGCGGAAAGTCGACGTTATTACGGTGCTTTAATCGGTTAAACGATTTAGTTGAAGGATCACGCCTCGTCGGAAAGATTTGTCTTGACGGCCAGGATATTTACAATCCTGCAGTGGACGTCACTGACTTGCGAACCAACGTCGGTATGGTCTTCCAGAAAGTCAATCCGTTTCCCAAGTCTATTTACCAAAACGTGGCATATGGGCCGCAGTTGCAGGGCCTGCGGCGCCGTTCCCTGCTCGATGAACTTGTCGAAAACAGTCTTCAGGGTGCCGGACTATGGGAAGAAGTCAAGGACCGCCTGCATCACAGCGCGCTCAGCCTGTCAGGGGGGCAGCAACAACGCTTATGTATTGCTCGTGCATTGGCCGTCAAACCTGAAGTCTTACTCATGGATGAGCCTTGTTCGGCGCTCGATCCCATTTCAGCCGCCAAAATTGAAGAGTTGCTGCATTCCCTGAAAGAACAGCTCACCGTGGTGATCGTGACGCATAATATGCAACAGGCCTCGCGCATCTCTGACCTGACGGGCTTTTTTCTCATGGGAGAATTAATTGAATACGCTGAGACCAAAGCAGTCTTTACCAATCCATCGGACAGTCGAACCGAAGACTACGTGACGGGACGATTTGGATGATGGGGGGTGTTTATAAGAGAAAATGAGAACGTATGGAACGTCACTTCGAAGAAGATTTCGACAAAATCAAAGGCAAAGTTCTCGAGATGGGCTCCCTGGTCGAAGATCAACTCAGAAATGCCCTGACCGCCTTGGTTGAACGCAATGAAGCATTGGCCCGTCAGGTCGTCGAGAACGATCGAATCGTGAATGCGTTGGACGTAGAAATCGATGAAATGGCTCTCGACGGTTTGGTTCGATATCAGCCGGTAGCCAAAGATTTACGCTTTGTGACCACCGCCATGAAGATTTCGTCTGAATTAGAGCGGATGAGCGATTTGGCGGAAAATATCTGCGAGCGAGTGATCGAACTCAACGAAGAGCCGCAGTTAAAACCCTATATCGACATTCCTCATATGGCCGAGCGCGCCCGCGTCATGGTGAAAGAATCATTGGACGCTTTTGTCAAAAGGGATTCGGCGTTGGCCAGAAAAGTCACTCATGATGATGATTTCGTCGACAATCTTACGGAACAATTATTCCGGGAACTGTTGTCCTTCATGCTCGAAAATCCCAAGGCGATCAGCCGAGCCATTCGTCTCTCCTTTATTGCAAAGTACATTGAACGGATTGCCGATCACGCGACGAACATCGCGGAACTGGTGGTGTATATGGTTGAAGGAAAAATCATTCGCCATACCTACCATTCCCCCTGAAGTGGTTTGAGCGTCCTTCCCCTCTCTTTTCGCTGACGCGGCAACGCGCTGAATCGGGTTTTCCCAAATTTCGAAAAGATGCTTCCAGGAAAGGATCAACCCGTTACCACGCGTCCGTGTCGGGCATGCCGCGGCCTTTCCAATTTTCCAGAAACCATTCTTGGGAATTGAGAGGGGCATGCTCGGGCACGGGCTGGAGACGGGTATATTGACCGTCCGACAGCAACTGGCGGGCTTTGACGTTGTCATGAAGTGCCACTTGCAGGAGGTCCTCGACAAGGACTTTCCGAAGTTGAGGAGACTCGATGGGAAACAAGAGTTCCACGCGACGATCCAAATTACGCGGCATGAGGTCGGCGCTTCCGAGAAACAGTTCTTCTTGCCAACCATTACGAAAATAATAGAGCCGTGCGTGTTCCAGAAACCGTCCGACGACCGAGGTTGCGGTGATGGTTTCACTGACTCCGGGAATCCCCGGACGAAGTCCGCACACCCCTCGAACTTGAAGGTCGATTTTGACGCCAGCCTTGGACGCGCGATAGAGGGCTTGAATACATTGTTGGTCCACGAGGGCGTTCATCTTAAACGCCAGATATCCGTCTCCCTTTTCCTCCTGCCGTTGGATCTCCCGCTCAATTCGCTCCAAAATCTGCTCGCGCATCAATTGGGGCGCCACCAGCAGTTTGACATAGGAATTCTTACGAGAGTAACCGGTTAACGAATTGAAGAGATCGGAAACGTCCGCCCCCATTGACGGGGCGCAGGTAAAGAAACTGAGATCGGTATACATCCGACTCGTCACCGGATTATAGTTGCCGGTTCCCAGATGAACGTACCGCCGGATGCTGTCCTCGTCGCGCCGAATGACCAGGCACATCTTGGCGTGCGTTTTAAGCCCCAAGACCCCATAGACCACGTGGATTCCTTCATCTTCCAGTTTTCTGGCCCATTCGATATTGTTTTCTTCATCGAATCTTGCTTTGAGTTCGAGCAGCACCGCCACTTGTTTCCCATTCGCTCTCGCTTCCATTAACGCCTCGACGATGGGGGAATTCACTCCCACTCGATAGAGGGTCTGTTTGATGGCCAACACGTTGGGATCGCTTGCCGCCTCACGTACGAAGTCGATGATCGGGGTAAAACCGTCATAGGGATGGTACAGGACGACGTCATGACGTCGGATAACCGAGAACAGGTTTTCTTTTTTATTGAGGGCGTCAGGGATCTCTGGAAGGAACGGCAGATATTTTAAATCCGAACGATCAATGCGAGTTAACTCCATGAGGCTGGACAACCCGAGGGGAAGGTTCTGCGTGTACACCTGGTAGGGAGCCAAGGAGAGATTCCTGATCAGAATGTCCCGAATATGATCAGGAGTCGCCTGGTCGATTTCCAGCCGAATTGCTGAACCAAAGTGACGATTGTCCACTTGTTCTTCAACCGAAGCCAACAGGTCAGCCGCTTCGTCTTCTTCAATTTCGAAATCAGCGTCACGGGTCACCCGAAAGGGGTAGGCGGCGAGAATGGTGATGCCCGGGAACAGGAGATCGAGATTGGCTGCCAGGATTTCTTCGATCCAGACGAAGTTGTTGGCTGCCGAGTTGGTTAAGCCGAATTGGTCTGACTCATTGACCACGTCTTCGCTTGGGATGCGGACGAGCCGGGGGAAAATATTGGGAATTTTGACGCGGGCGAAACATTCTCCTCGTTCCGGATCCTTTCCCACGACGGCTAAATTCAAACTTAAGTTGGAAATATGGGGGAATGGATGAGAAGGGTCAAAAGCTAAAGGGGTGAGCGCCGGAAAGATTTCGTTGGAAAAATACTCACGGAGTAATTGTTGTTGCGTCGGTTGCAATTGATGGTAGCGAAGCACGTCAATGTCCTGGGCCTTGAGCTTCGGCAAAATCTCGTTCTGGTAGCAGTCGGAAAAACGGGTCAGTTGACGGAGGACTTCTTGTCGAACGGCCGCTAATTGCTCCGAAGTCGTCATGCCGTCCGGAGGGCCTTCTCGCACTCCACCGGATAATTGTTCTCTTAATCCCGAGATCCGAATCATGAAAAATTCATCGAGATTGCTTGAAAAGATCGATAAAAATTTTACCCGTTCCAAGAGAGGGTTTTTCGTGTCTTCCGCTTCCTCGAGCACGCGAGCGTTAAATTGGAGCCAACTGAGCTCGCGATTCAAATACAGCCTGGGATCATCAAGGCCTGGCGTAGAAGAGGCGGTTGGGAATTGGGTCTCAGTGGAACGAATGGTCATGGCCTTTACCTCGGTCGTGGTGCCTCATTTCGTAAGGCGCGTCTGAAGCCACCGTCGGGAACGTCACAGGGCAAAAACCTCACGACCTCGCTTTTTGAGTTTCGCCCATTCTCGTGGGAAAATCATTTTTGTCTCGCGCCGACGAGCCCGAAGTCTCTCAACGATCTGTCCTATGGCAAACGCGGTTTTCACTCCTCGGGTCCTTTCGAGCCATTGCCGGAGTCGGTCTTCCGTGATGACGGCATCCTGATGATTCCCCAGGATATCCTGATTTCGTTTGATTTGGCGGACGAACCGTACCGCGGGTTTCCCCATTGTTTCAAGGGCGAGTTCGGCGGCATATCGAGCACGTTTGGTGCGAATTCTCAGTTGATGAAGTTCGTGGTCGGAGAGGTCTGTCTTCCTGTGCCTGCGGGCTTTGCTCAACTGTTTGAATTCCTGTGCAGCCAGGTGCATCAGAGATCTCTCAGTCTCGTCACGCAAGGCAGGAGTTTGGGCAGCCCGTTCGAGGCGGCTTAAGAGATCGAGATAGCGATCGTTGCGAAGGGCGTCGAGTAATTGCCGACGGGATTGGGAACGATGGGTTTCAAACGTGCTCAATACACGTTCAAAAATTTTTCGTTCAGCGGTGGGAAGGACAGAAACTTCCGAATAAAGCCGGCCGAGCAGAACGTCCTGGTCTCGAACGGTCCCAAGTATAGCACCGAGCCATTTGAGCTCTTCTTGCAGGGGCGTATACCATTCCGGCTCCAGTAAGACCTTCGAAGCACGAAGAAGTGCTCGAAACCTTCTGATTCCAACGCGCATCTGGTGAAGTTCTTCCGGGTCTTTGCCGAGTCGCGTGCCAGGATCGTGTAGAAGGATACACCGAAGCTCTTTTTGCAAGATGGCCTTGAGACGTTCCGAAAAGGGTGCTGATTCCGGAATGTGGAGCCGGCCGTCAGAAAAGTCCACGTTTAAGGCTTGAAAGACTTTCGGGCGGGAATCTCCATCGTACGCTCCCGATTGGCGGAGGACCGTCGCGATCGCGGAGAGTTCCTTTTCCTTGCCTGAGAGGAGCTCAACTTCGATCTCGTTCACGTGTCCAATCACTCGCCGGCCGTTGAGAATTTTTACGTGGTCGATGACCACGTCGGCCACGGGTTTATCGCGTGGTTGAACTCTGACGCCGGCACGACGCGTCCGGAGTTTCGCAATGGCCTTCAACGGTTCGCGTCGTAACAATCCAAACAGGAGGTCTTGCATGGGTTCCGGCGGAGTCGAGCGACCGGAAGCCATCTCCATTTCCAGCCGAGCGGCATTTCTCGGGAGTTTCAGTTGCCACAAGACGCGGTTGCGTTCGGCCCTGCGACGGAGCGTCACTCCCAGCCTGGCCAGTCGAAAATCAGCAGTATCGAAGTAGGTCGAGGTAAACAATCGAGGGGGAAGCGGTTCGCCCGGAAAATGGGGCAGACGAAACTGGGTGTTTGTCTTGAGCTTGACTTCTCGCTCCAGCGTTTGCCGAAGAACGGATTTCATGACGTGGAACACTCCACAAGTGTAAAAATATTTAAAGTAGCATGATGGCCAATAGAAGATAAAGGGCAATGAAGATGAATGGCGGAACGTTTTCTGCTTGGTTCCTCAAGAGGAGTCGGGAATCCGCGGGCGTTTACTCGTGAGCTTGCAGTTCATCCAAGAGTCGTTGGGCCTCAGGCCGAAATTGTCTTTCCCATGTATAGGGGTAATGCGGGTTCCGGGCGCGAATGACGGAGAGCAGGTGAGATCGAGCTTCCTTGGTTTTTCCTTCTTGCATTAACAATTTGGCCAGAATGATTCGGGCGTTGGTAAGCCCTTCGTCCGGCTCAATAGCTCGGCGAAGATAGTCTTGCGCTAATTCCGTGTCGCCGCCGAGATGCCAGGGTAATTCAGCCAGGAAGCCTCCTTTCATTTGTAATGATGGCGCGTGGTACGGGGGGCGAGTGCAATGGCGAGGTCTACGTGTTTGATGATTTCTGAAAGGTTGACGGCCCCTGACGTGATGCCTCGCAATTTTATGGCACTTCCGAGGTTCGCGGCGTACAGAAAATGTGTTTCGGCGTTGTCCGGGTGAAGAATCATGGCCTGGGAAGCGGCTTGCAGGCCCTTTTCATACGCTTCGATTTTTTCTGATTCTTGAGTGAATAAGTCGTCTCCCATGTTCATATACACGTGCGATAACTGTTTCCACAGGAGAGCATTCTTGAGATCTTCGACCAATGCCTCGGTGTAGGCGGAGGGACTCGGGATATCCTGCCGGAATGGAAAACAGTTGACTCCACGCTGGCAGATGAAATGAAAAGGGGATCAGGAGAAAGAGAACAGAGGGCCCAAGAATCCGGAGAGTTTCAAAGGTGCTCCTTGTGAACAAAGAAAGAGAGAACGGAGCCCGTCATGTGGCTTCTTCCCATAAAGAGGAACATGCCGATCCGGACGCTTTCAAGAAATAATACCACCTCGGGGGCCCACAGGGAGTGAAGCCCGTGAGGGGGTGGGGGACGGCAATAGAGGAGGAGGACGGTACAAACGTCGTTGCTGCGGTGAAATAGAACGGAAAGTCCCATTGTGGAAAACGTGCGGAGTTTGTATGGCTGGTAAAAGGACGTGCGCTCGTCATAGATACCCTGTTCGGCGAGATCGCGTTTGAGTCGGACGTCGTTACCTAACGTGCCATCCAATGCAGGGCATTCTTCCGTGCTCGGCAAGGCGACCAGATAATCGACGAGTCGGAAATCGGGAATATAATCCCCCCTCATTCCCAACCCATAGCTTAATGCCTTGTCTAACCACAAAGGCTCCAGGGGAGTGATGGGTTTCCCGAAGAACCGCAAACTGGCCTTTCGCTTCCACCGCTGCCAGAGCAAACGCAGAAATTGATGATTTAATTGATGAGGAAGAAACCCCAGCACGTTTTCCGGATGAAAGTCCCTAAAGTCTAAACGATACGGAGCGGCACTATAGGTTCCGATGAACAACGGAAGGAAACGTTCAACGATTTTCGTCACGAGGTCGCCAACGTATTTTTCATCGTGGGGCGTAAATTCATTGGGCCGCGTTTGGAGTTCCGTCAATTTTTGGCTCCCCAAGCTAACGTGGGTTCCATTATTCGCCAGACTGACGTTGGATGGGCTTGTTGGAACGATCAAATTTCGTGTAATGATTCCGGCATCTTTGATCTTTCCGATAACGTGCTGGTGACTTCGTGACGGCACTTCATGGCAGAGCCGCATATGGTCGTGCTTGTGGTGGCCGCTGTTCCATCCTGAAAGACAAGGGTTCATAAACAGTTCGCGATACAAGTTGTCGGAAATGAGATTGTTGAGACGTTTTTGACGGATTGGGGGGTGAGGCGCAAAATAGACGACGGCCCGTTGGCCCGTTTCGCGCAACTCAAATTTCCGGTTGGCGTACATGATCAGTAAATGGCCGAAAAAGAACCGTCTGCTCGCTTCTTTCCCGACTACCCGACCCAATTTGGTATTCGGATGCAGTTTCATAATATAGAAGCTGCACGTTTCCGGAGAGGAGTTGTCATTCAGAAAATGGTCCATGAGGGGTTCGCCGACGCGGCGAATGGGGAATGGGACTTCAGGTTTGCCGCTAATGACGTCAGCGGGCGCGAGTCGCGAGAGGTAACTGATGGGGACGCGTACCCACTCTTCCCCATCTTGATAAAACGGCACCTTCGCAATATCTCGTCGCGGTGGTCCGGCAGGATCTTTTTTGTCGGCGAGGAGATCATGACGGAGCACTTGTCCGGCAAAAGGACTGAGTGTTCGCAGAGGAAGCAAGCCCAGCCGTTTTCCCAGACGTCGTGGGATTCGTGAGCCAGATAAAACTCAAGTTCGGATTTGCCTTTCTTGAGCCCTTTGCGCCACGTTCGCTTAATCAGGTTTTTGTAAAAATTCGAAGTCTCCAGGGTGACAGGGAGATTCACGTGCTTCGTCGTGCCCAACACCGCGGTTTGGCATTCATTTTCGGAACCCGCTGTAACGTCGTCAGGTGAGAAGGGAAGACTCCGGATATGTGAATCTGCGGAAGGTTGGCCGGCGCCGAATACGTCGGACAGGCGTTCGATTTTTTGTCGGAGGTACGAAGAGGACTCTTGAAGATTTAACGATGAGGAATCGGTTTTGATCAGCATCGTTGCCTCTTCGTCCCATTCTGTGGGATAGACACCGCAGGCATCAGCATCTGGGCAATTTTTTACACGTTTTCTCGGGACGATTTGTTGTCCGAGTGTTACGTTGTCAAGGCCCTGAGGTTAAATCGTCGCGTATCAGTATGTTTGTGAAGGTCAATGAGGAAAGGGAGAGGCCATGGATGCTACGAGGCTAGAACGTCTTCTTGCCCTTTCGATCCGCGCAGCACGGACTCCGACGGGGCTTCTTCTCAACTATTTTGCGGATCGTGCTCTCCACGTCGAACGGAAAAGTGATGGATCGCCGGTGAGCATTGCGGATCGCGAGGCAGAAACGACGGTTCGGACCATTTTGCAGAGCGATCCGGTCGCGGCGGAATTTGATATTTTGGGAGAAGAGTTTGGACAGACGGAAAGAAAGACGCAATGTCGATGGTTAATTGATCCCATTGACGGCACGAGATCCTTCGTGAAGGGGATTCCTTTATTTGGAACGATCGTGGCGTTGGAGGATCGAGAAGCAGGCAGGTCGCTCATTGGAGTTATCCATTTGCCCATGCTGAATATGACCTATAGTGCAGCTCGAGGATTGGGGTGTTTCCGTAACGGAACCGTTGTTTCGGTTTCTCAGGAAGCAGAATTAAAGACCAGCATCATTGCAACGGGGGATATGGCCCAGTTCGTCAGTGCAGGCTGCGAAGGGATGTTTCAGCAACTGGCCGGCGTGTGTCCCTATCTTCGTGTATACGCCGATTGTTTTGGCCATACGCTGGTGATCAGTGGATCAGTCGGCGCGATGATCGATCCTGCACTCAATCCATGGGACGCCGTTGCCACCCAGGTTCTGGTTGAAGAGGCCGGTGGAACGGTCGTTACTCGTCCGTCTCGCGAGGAGAACAAAATCGATGCATTGTTTGGAGCACCCAAACTGGTTGAACGATTAGCGTCGGAGCTGAATTTTTAGTGGATGAGACCTGGCCATGCTCGTTCGCCCTGTCGTGGTTTTCACTATTCCTCTCAAAATCGTAACGTTTCCGTAACGATTTTGTTTCAGAACCTACCGGATACTGTTGACATGAAGAAGCAGGATACAGAGGAAATCATTCAACGTAATGGCTTTCCCTTCCTCGTTTCTCCATTTCCGTTGTTCTCCAGGAAAAAGAAAACGTAGGAAAAGGTGACACGATGTCGAAGATTGCCGTGATAGACATTGGGACCAATTCGATCCACATGGTGTTAGCGGAAGTCGAGCCCGAGGGCTCGTATAAAATTCTTGACCGGTTCAAGGACATGACGCGTCTGGGCGATGGGACGTTTCGCCAGCGACGCTTGTCGGCTGCATCACGGGTTCGGGGAAGTGAAGTCCTGAAAAATCTGACAACCCTGGCACGGAACAAAGGGTTTGATCGAATCTTGATGGTGGCGACCAGCGCGGTTCGTGAAGCGCGCAATAGTGGCCAATTTATCGAGGAGGTGTTCAAAAGCACGGGTGTTCGGGTTAAAGTCGTGACAGGGCAAGAAGAAGCCCGCCTCATTTATTTAGGCGTTCGTCAAAGCATGGATTTAACGGACCGACCGACGCTTCTGGTCGACGTGGGAGGAGGATCGGTTGAACTCATAGCTGGGAATCGAGAGCGACCGTTACACGCCGTGAGTCTCAAACTCGGGGCCATTCGACTGAAAGATCAATTTTTGACCAAAGCGCCGCCCTCGAAAGCCAAGCTTCGCGCCATGCAAGAAGTCATCGAAAAGGAAATTCACGCGGCCGTCAAGGAATTTCATGAAACCGAGTTTGATCGAATCGTGATCTCTTCCGGCATGGCGGCGAACCTGGCGGAAATCATTTATTTGGAACGGACCGGCTGTCCCATCCCTCAGATCAACCTCTCGACCATTACCCTGAAAGAAATTCGTGCCGTCGAGCAACGGCTCGCGACGAGCGACGTGGAAACTCGACTCGGTGTTCCGGGCCTGGATCCGAGACGGGTCGATACGTTATTGGCGGCGGCGGCGGTTATTCGTCAATGCGTCGAAGCCGTTGGGCATAAGGAGGTCACGATTAGCGATAGAGCGATGCGTGAAGGGTTGGTGTACGATTTTATACAAAAGAACCAGGAAGGACTACGGATCGAGCGAAAAATTCCAAATATTCGATTGCGGAACGTCGTTGCATTGGCCAGACGATGTCACTACCCCAAGACGCATTCTCATCACGTGGCGAAGTTAGCCAAGTTGTTGTTTGACCAAACACAACCCCTGCACGGCATGCATGAGCGGGAGCGCGAGTGGCTGGAATACGCGGCGTTGCTCCACGACGTGGGGTATGCCATCAACGCGCGCCAACACCATAAGCATAGTTATTACCTCATTACGAACAGCGACTTGGCCGGATTTACGGTTGAAGAAATCGAGATGATCGCCGGCGTCGCCCGCTATCATCGTCGAGCGTTACCTGGAACGCGACACCTGCCGTACAAAGTTCTTTCCCCTGCCAAGCGAAGGATGCTGGAAGTGCTCAGTGCAATGTTGCGAATTGCGGATGGGTTGGATCGAAGTCACTTTTCCATTATCCAGGATATCCACGTCACGCTCGGGGAAAAAGTGAATATCGCGTTGAAGGTCGTTGCCGACTCGGAGTTGGAAATCTGGACCGCCCAATCACGAGTGGATTTGTTTCAAAACGTCTTTGGACGAGAGGTTACCTTCACCGTTCACGCAGAACAGGGGCTTTCGACGCGTGGGGTCGAATGATTCAAGTCCCGGTCTGTGGGCCGACCGTGCCGTCCTGCGCGCGTCCGTGGTCAGGGATGTCCACTTCATGTCGTTGCGCAAT
Organism: Nitrospirales bacterium; assembly: GCA_965215405.1. Lineage (GTDB taxonomy): Bacteria > Nitrospirota > Nitrospiria > Nitrospirales > UBA8639 > Bin75. The sequence goes on along the minus strand of OZ244060.1, from coordinate 2,321,454 downwards.
CCCTCCTGGCCCTTCTGCCGTGGGGCCGAAAGACAGGGACAAGCCGTGTCACCTCGGTTCCGGGGATCTGTAGCGGTTCCAGCTCTGCTCGGGGGTTCCCGCCTGACAAAAATGGATTGTCTGCGCGCGGTTAACGTTTCGCCAGCTTCCTGAGTTGAGCAGGTTCCAGCCACCATTGTAACGCGCCGTTCCCGCGTCGAGGCTTTCCCTGAAACCGTATACAGCACGCTCCGGCTTTTTTGAACGACAGTCCCGCAACGGGCTGGCCAAACAGCATCAGTCCGGCGGTATGTCCTAAATGCGGTTCATGGCCGACACAGAGCACACGGTCATCCTGAGAAAACGGGATCAGCGCGTTGAGAAAATCTTCCGGAGATGCATCAGAACGCAGTTCCACGCAAGGTCGGGGTTGCTCGGCAAGGCCCAGCGTTTCTTTGGCAACGTCAGCAGTTTGTCGGGTCCGGCGGTAAGGGCTGCAGAGGATGTGAGTGGGAGTAACGCCAAGCTGAACGAGTCCTTGCACGGCTTTTCGTGTTTTCTCAATGCCCTCATCGGTCAAGGGACGCGTGTGATCTTCATTGGGCCAGTCTCTCCATTCAACGGCAATGCCGTGTCGGAATAAAATACAATCCATTGTTGGAGTCTCGGGAAGAAAAGGATTGTAACAGAGGACGTTACAGGAAAAAAGACGAAACGTGGCTGCCTGACCCCTGCAGGAATTTCCCGTCCAAAGAAAGATGGTTCGCTTCGTGATGGTGGTCGACGTCGCTCATTATGTTCCGGACGTTGAGAGGGTGTTTGAGGATTGCAAGGCTTCAGGGACAGGATCGGATTTCGTCGGGGACCACTGGACCGCGACGATTCGGATGATGGCGAGTGCCAGAAGGATACCTCCAAGGGTCAGCCATCGCGTAATCGCCGCGTCTTTGAACCACTGGGAAATGACTTCAGTCAACATGACCACTAAAATCGTATCGACAATAAAAGTCACCTTCACCCTTCCTTCAGAAAAATACGTGACGGTGGTCTTGAGCACTTCAACAATCGCAAGGAGCAGCAAGGTGTTCACAATGATCTTTCTGAACGCCACTTCCAGTGGTTCGGATAACAGGAGATAAAGCTCAGCCAGGATTTTTACCACTCCGCCCGTCAGTGCTGCCAGGAGAGTCAGAATCAACAGACTCAACACGACTTTCGTGCCGCGTGCCCAGATCGTTGTCATATTCGAAAAGGCCGTGCGTGAAAGAAAAGACATTGCCGATCTCGTGAAGGCGAGGAGTCTGACCGTTACAGGTCGTCAACGGCCACTGGATGCAGCATGTCTCGAACGGACAGGACCCCAATGATTTCGTTTTCCTGCTTGACTGCCAAGTGGCGCGTGCCGTGCCGTTCCATCATGTCGGCGGCTTCAAATAATGGCCGATTTTGCCCGATTCCAATAACCGGAGCACTCATGACCTGTCTCACCGGTGTGTGTTCAGGAATTCGGCTCATCGACACGACCTTTTTGACAATGTCGGATTCGGTGACGATGCCGATGATGGAGTCCTGCTCTTTCACGAATACGCTGCCAATGTTTAAGATACGCATGAGCAGGCAAACCCCGAACGCAGTTTCATCACTCCGAACGGAAATCAGATCTCGTTTCATGAGTTCATGGATGCGAAGCATGGTCCTCCTTTGATTGTTGACATGCTATCTACGGAATGTGAATGGAAAATTTCCCTGACGTTAAAGCCGAGTAAACAGACGTCAGAATCGCCTGGGCGCTCTGTGGGAATCAGGGAAATGAAGCGTGACGTTGTGCTAACGTGTCGCCTTACGTACGTTTGTCTTCCATCGCTTGACGTTGTCATGGCCGTCAGCCTGTAGTGACGACTTGATGTCGCATTTATCATAAGAAAGGAGTGAGAAGAAATATGAAAGTCTTGACGGGACTCGGATTCAGTATGGTTTGGCTGATCGCAGCCTGCGGCACTTCGCAATTAGTGACCCAGACGGTCTATGAGGACGAGAATCGGGTAGTCGGGCTTCAGCCTTTTTCCGAGAAGATCGAAGGGAAAGGTTTTTCGCATCCGGTTTATCTCAAGAAGAACGATATTGCCAACGTGATGAAAGGACTCTACGTCGAAACAGGGGCCTCCATCTCCCTGCCGTTGTTGGGAAAGGGCGAATCAGAACGTTATCCGGCCTTTAATCAAAAAGAAATCGAATTTTTTGCGCCCCTGCTTGCGAGGTCGTTCAGTCTGGCGCAGCCGAACGAAGTCGTCACCTTTTATGAACGAGGCGAGATTTCCCGTCTACACGAATTGACGACTTCCGGAGGAATGTTCATTCAGGGGGACGTGCTGTACGTGATCCTGAGTAATCATGGGGCCAAAACCGAAATTTGGCAGGACGTCGAAGAATACCAATCACCCGTCAGACACCAGCCCCTCAAACAATTAGAGCCACAACCAGGCCGCCTCGTCTTTGATCCGGCCCACTTCATGGTTCCGCTGCAAAGAGAAACATTTGCAATCTTTGCCCAAGGGAAGCCGTGGCAAGTCGGAATACGTTTTAAGGAACTGCGGTAACGTGTCGCGAGGCTGAGGCCCTCTCCTCCACCTTCCCTCCCCTTACAAAGGGGAATTATATAGGAAAGTGCCGAAACCCTAAATCATTTAGGTTTGATCGGGATTCTCTACAGGTTGCACCGTCATGTCTGTACAAAGGGCCTGCACCGCTTGATCAAACGTTGCTTTCACTCTCAGGTCAGATTTCAGTTCTTGTTGAGTTGGTTGATACGAGGCTTTTGCCACCTTCACAATAGGTTTATTTTGACGTGCCATCATCCCCTCCTTTGTGAAAAACTCATATCGTGAGATTGTTTCAAAGTAAAAAACCTTAATGGGGTTGAGAACCCTGTCTAGGTTGACCAAAAATATGAAACACAAACTCACGGTCTTTACACCGAATCAACACTTCCCAATTGTTTTTTGATTGAGGCAGTTTACCAATCGAAATACTCTTCTGATCGAGGGTTTCGATCAGAAGAGTCGGAATCATGTAAAAATCAATTAAAGCATCACCGTTCTCTCGATGTGAATGGACCCCCACCACAATATCTGCGGTGTGTGTTGATTGAACATATTCTTTGACACCTGTTAGATACTCCCGGTCGACACCCCCACGTACCCCTCCAACAAACGACACTCTTTGAGAAGGGTTTACTGTTTTGACTTGGACACGTATGATGTCTAACGGATTCTGTTTTTCCACCACCACATCATAGGTTGAATGCGGTAAATCCACACGAGACGCATTAAAACCTCGTTCTAATAAGGCCCCGAGTAACCGGCTTTCATTGGCAAACCCTTTCGCTGAAGCCAGTTTGCCTCCCGTCTGGCGTTTATCAGTCATTTGCGTAAAATTAAAACATGATCATCTGTAATACGTTCTTTTCTTGGAACTTTGATAAAATGCTTGATAATAGCTGAAATAAATCGACATTCGATGGTAAAACCCACACGTTCAGCTTCTTCGCATAAATACCGCCACGTTTCTAACACTTCCCCACGCATCACATTATTCCCCACCACCATGACATACACGCCCCCAGGTTTTAAAACACGATATACTTCGATCAAATTCGCACGCATATCCCATAAATATTTTGTGGCAATATAAGCCCTCCGTGGGTCTTGATGATAAATACGAGAAATGACCCGATCTGCAGCTCGACATCCAGTTTTATGGGGTATGGTATAGTCTTTTGCACAAACGGCTTCGGTTCCGACGTGAAGACGTTTCAAAGGTTGCAACGACCCAGATGCCAGCCCTAACCAATAGAGTTCAAGTTGATGTGTCCTTGGATAATCAACAGCATTGGCATAAGGTGGAGAAGTCACTGCTAAATCAATACTGGCTGAATCGAGCATCGGCATAGCCCGTGCGTCACCCTTCGAGGGAATGGTACATGTTCCTGTCCCCACACGTTGACTAAATTCTGTCATGCGTTCGACATTCCGACTTGTCCGTAAAAGAAACAACTGTAACGCTTGACCCGGCTGAACACGTTTATTCAATTTTTTTCGAATAACGGTCCGAGTGCAATGGTTATCTGCTTCGGAGACTTGTCGAATAATAGAAGAAAAACACACACGAAAAAAATCTGTGATCGCCGGTGATGTGTGTAAGTGTGTAATCTGTGACTGAATCCACGCTAATTCTTTCAATACATAAGGCTTAAACCACTGGTCCCGATAGGGAAAGGAAGGTACCCCGTTCACATGGTCAAGATGTTGAGAAGACATCACCTGCTCAGACAGGGTGTTCCAGGCTTGTTGAAGTTGAAACACAGGAAGAGGAGTTGTTTTCACACGGCTCAACAATCGAGAAAAAGGGTCAACATCCATCCCAATCCCATGCCGATTCAGCAACATCGCTTCAACATTTACCGTCCCGCTTCCCATAAAGGGATCAAGCACAGAGGACCCTTCTTGCGAAAAACGTTGAATTGCCCATCGTGGTAATTCAGGAAAAAATTTTGCGGGGTATTTATGTAACCCGTGCGTGAGATGTGACTGATCTTTGCTGATAAACAAAAATCTGGCCCCATTTCGTACAGACAACGAAACAGGAATATCCCCCTCAATTTTCATGACGCAATCAACTCCCGATAAGTTAAGCGTTTTCCGATACTGTGTTGTGCCACATACGTCATTTGATCAATCGTGTCATAGGGACGAATATTGTGCCGTTCGGCAAATTCTCCTACATACCGAGACAAATGTTTTCGGCTCATATGATGAAACGTGCCATGAAAGCCTTTCTTCAAGGTCGCCCAAAACGATTCAATGCCGTTCGTATGCGCCATGTGATCCACCCATCTGCCTAAACCATGATTCACCGCGTGGTGGTTGGGTAATCCGCGATACGCACCATGTTCATCGGTAAAGGTGGTCGCTTCGGCTTTGACCTTCGCGTGGATCACCGCTTGAACAGTCTGTTGATCTGTCTGATCAATCACTGTGGCATAGACCTGATTTGTTGGTCTGTCTTTGATCCCCATCACAATGTCTTTGCCAATCCAGCCCCGCCCCGCTTTGTGTTTTTTGCTGAGATGTTTATTCTTTTCTAACCCTCCAACATACGTTTCATCTACTTCCACAGGACCGGCAAAGATTCGATTTTTCACTTCTAACGCTTTCCTGATCCGGTGAGACAAAAACCAAGCACTTTTTTGTGTAATCCCGAACTCCCGATGCAGTTTCATGCTTGAAATACTTTTCAGACTGGTCGTAAATAAATACGTCGCAATCATCCAATCTTGAAATCCAATTTTTGATCCTTCCATCACCGTGCCTGTTTTGGCGCTAAACCGTTTGGCACAGGTTTTTTCTCGGCATCGGTATGGCATTGTTTTATGGTGAGCCCCTGTTTGGATATTGGTCGAATTACAAGAAGGACATCGCACCCCTTGGGGCCATCGTTGTTGAACAAACCAGGCTTCTGCTGTCGGATTATCAGGAAACAATTGAAAAATCTGTTTGGTGGTTAATCCTTTTCTGAAATACATTCCCGGTGCTTTTCGTGACATGGATAAGGTCTCCTCTGTGAAATCCAATGATAGAGAGAGTATACCACAGAGTGCCGGAGCTTGTCAAGAATTTTTGATTGTACTACATGGCTATTTTCATTTGATTTTGTTACCGATTCGGCACTTTCCTATATAATTCCCTTACAAAGGGGAGGCTCAGACCTTAAAAACAGGAAAGGATGTTCACGGGATTCCCCTTCCTTCCTCGTGCAAAGGTTAATCGAGCCAGACCCGACATGACTGTAAAGACCCTCTACTCCACCTTTCTTCTCCGTACAAAGGGGAGGTTCAGGCCTTCTACCCTTCTAAGGAGGTACCAGGCGAAAGACGTCGTTGCCCGGCGGTTTCAAGTTGCTACGATTCCCCTCCTTTGTAAGGAGGGGTGAGGGGAGGTAGAGAGAAAAGGGGGAGGCATGCAAGCCGACCTCGTTTTGTCAGCGAACTGCGGAACCTTTACAGGAATGACAGTGGCCTGTCCCTGATGTTCTTCATAGGGAGAGAACGCGAATGATAAGGGCCGTGTCTTATGCGGCTTTAAAAAAGAGGGGGGTCCCCTTCAAACGTGATTGCTTGAAGGGGACCCACAGGAGGAGCCAAAAGCTCCTCAGAAGGAGACGTCCCACTGGAGACGGACGCGCTGTTCTGCGAGGTCATCCAGTCCTGGATTTTCGTTCTCAAGCGTCAGGTGTGAAACGTCGATCGTCAGCTTGTTGCGGTGCCCGGCAAAGAACCAATTGAAGCCCGTGGTGAATTCCTGGCGGAAGTCTTGGCCTGCATCGGTGTTCGGATCGACGTGTGAATACCGGAAGGCGATCTCCAATGGTTCGGGAATGCCCGAAATGAGATAGTGCGGGAAATACCCTGCCATCAAATAGCCCCCGAGCATGTTCGTTGTTTGCAATCCGGCCGCTGCTTCAGTATCTTTAACTCTTTTCCAATGCGTTTCATGTTGCCAGGCGAATCCACGATACTTGAAAGCCGACCCTGCCTGCATCCCACTGACCTGGTATTGGCTATCGTCCGCACTAGCACTAGTCAAAAACTTGTCACCAGCCCTGCTCAAACTGCGAAGGTTTTCGCAGCCGCCTGAGGACCATCGCGTACATTTGCCCTTGTTCGTATACGCGCCAAACGAGACGCTTGCCGTGGGTTTCTTGTGGAACTTCACGTCGCTTTGTCGCCATTTGAGTTCTCGACCGAACACGTTCCACTGGACGCGCCCCATGTACATCATGTTGTCGTCATCGTTGTTCACGCCTCGACCGGCGCCGGAAAAGACCCCCAGGTAATAGTTCGCGTCAAGGATCGTCCCGGGATTTACGCGCCCGTACAACATCATTCCCATTTGCCGGTCGATGGTAAACACCCTGTTCATGATCGACCGTTCCACCATGGTCTGTTTCCCTGAGGAGTCGACCCGCTCTCTGCTGTAGTTGATTTTCCACTGTCCGATTCGCAACTTGGCCCACTTGAATTTTTCCAGCATGATGCGCCAATCGATCAGGCGACTGTGAGCGCGAGATGAGTCCTGATTGTCAGAGCGCATGGGCTGCCAATCCACTTCGAAGTAATACTTGAGCCAGGGTTTGTACCCGTGCCCCCCGACCTTCATCCGGACCCGACGAAGCTCGAACGTACTTTCTTCGTTGTCCTCGAACGCGTCTTGATTGCGTGGGTCGGACCGTTCAGGGTAGGTATACCGGCCTTGAAATCGCCACTGGATCTTGGTTTGGAATAACCCGTCCGGGGTGGACAGGGTAAATCCTTTTTTCCCGAAGCCGACTTCGACCCCGGATTTCTTCTTGGGTTGCTTCGCGGCTTCCTGCTTCTCTTCGGCGGCTTTGAGCTGAATCCAATCTTCCTTCGTCAGGACACCCTTCTCCCGCAAGATATCGGTGAGTGTAGTCCCAGCCGTTGCCGTCGGCGTGAAAGCCGTGGGAATCATTGGAGTCATCAGTGCCGCCAATGCTGCGGTCCCCAGTACGGATCGACGAACGTTCAGAAAGATCATAGAGTTACCCCTCCCGTTGAATGCAAGTAGAATGATGCAGATACAAGACTGTGTCTGATTGAAGTGGACACGGGGAAAAGATAGAAAGCGTTAGTTACGAGGTTGTTACGGAGGCGTCAATGAGTGGTAAATTGCCGCGCGACGAAAAAGAAAATGGAAGCAATCCGAATAGGACTCCGCTTCGAGCATGGAACAGCCTGGCGTACTTGTCCTGAGTACTATTCAGAAAGATCACGCCTTTTCTGCTTTGTAGCCGCGCTACCTTATGGCCTCTGTTTCCAGATCGTGTAAGACGCGGTGGCTATAGAAAGGCGATCGCGAAGAAAACTTCTCTCCGATTGTTGAACGAGGCCGGCCTGATCCGGCTCTGCGACGGCTTCATGATTCGAGTGCTGGTTGTGGCGGCATAACCCGCCGTCTGCTACGGGCAGGTCGCAGCGACAAAAATGGCAATAGGACGCCGTCAGTCTGGCCGTTGGAACCGTTTTCTAATGGTTTCGATTCGTCGTCGGTTGACCCCGAGGTCTGAATGCCCGACGCGAGAGGCGGATCGCACGTAAATGATTGGTTCGTGTTCATGAAACCAAAATTCCACGTCGTCGACAAAGCGAAACACGAGCGAGGTACATTCGGCATGCAGATACCACGACTCGTCCGTCACGACCCGTGTCCGTGGCATGGCGTTCAAGATGGTCAACAGCCGTACTTTGGCTTGTTCGGGGGTGTCCTGATAGCGCAGGGGATGGACGAAGTGCTCTTGATCGGCGCTATCGGCCGAGGTGACGCAATTGGGAGACGAGGGGCATGGCGTGGGTGAACGCATGACAGGGTTGTCCTGGTGACGGTGAAAGGGTGTCCGTGGTTCGTTAGTTTCGCGGGGGATCGGATGGTTTCGGGTTAGGCTCGGACTCTTCGGCGTGGCGTTTATAGATGAATTTACGGCCAACCAGGATCAGTCCAAAAGCGACCCCCAGGGAAACGGGGACGAACAGGCCTGAAAGCAGATCGTGGTTTTCAATCCAGCCCAGCGTTGCCATGGCCTTGAACACGTAACTTCCGAGGCCGCTCAGGTAATACGAAATAACAATAACCGACAGGCTTTCCACCGTATGTTGCAGAATGGCCTGGCGACGGGTCGTCTTGTCCATGCTCCACAGGAGTTTCAAGATCTGATTTTCCAGCGCCAGATTTTGATCTTGCAGTTGGAGATCGACTTTTGTGCGGATCACGGCGATGGATCCTTGAAAATCATTCACCAGTGCATTGATTCTCCTGATGAATTGCTGGTACCCGTCGGCGACCCCGATGGTTTTTCCGTCCACGTATTCGGAGATTTGTCGACAGCCTTCGAGGGTGCGTTCGTGCAGCAACGCCAGGTTTGCTCGAATGATGCGATCGTACGGCAGGGAAGCGGAAAGCTTGTACCGCATGGATTCGGCCATGCGACTGACTTTCATGAAATCCTGCGTCATCACGGTGAGCCAGTGCTGGAGTTTTTGCGGCGTGGCGTTTTCGATCTCCGTGGCGATGACGCCGCGTTGAAACAGATGACGTTGTTCATACTGGTGGACCTGGTCCACGGATTGGGCAAAGGCGTGAAACGGAAAGAGGATCAGGTGCGTATAGTTTTCAATAGCCACGAGTGTATCGATGGTGCGGGCGACGTGCGTGAGCAACACGTCAAACGACGGCGAGATGATGAGATAGCGTTCGCGTTTGTATTCATCCGGAGTAAAGGTGGTCATCACGGAAATGTCTTCCCCGAAGATCCGGCTTCCATAGATCTGGGGCCCGGGAATCGTGTTTTTGACTTCTTCGATGCGCAGAGTCGTGTGTGGTAACACCAGAATGTCCAACGCGTTGACCTGAATGCCCAACGGTGACAACGGCATGGTATAGTCGGGAAATCCAAGCGGCCCGAATTCGAGCGGTTTTAATTTATCGTCGGGCATGTGCCACACCTGATAACTGTAGTATTCGGTGTGGGTTTCCCACGTCACGAGCAAGCGGTCCCCGTTGGGTGCAACTTTGGCTCCATGGCCGAACTTTTCATGAATGACGGTATGTTCTTCAGGCACGTCCAGGCACTGTAGAAGAGATTGAAACTCTTGCCGGCTTTGGGGACGATCTAACGGAGGGTTCGCCATATGATGGGCGACGTGGTGAACGTGTGCCGGCACATCAAACCATTCTTCCAAATATTTTTTGGAAGGCGCGTGAAGCTGCCGTAAGAACCCGTGCTTGGAGACTGGTGGTTTAAGACTCATGAAGTGTGACGGTGACGGCTCTCGCTGATTCGGTCTGCAGGAATCTTCTACCTCATCCCTTGCGAGGTATCAAGGGGAACGTGTTCAAGCCTTTTCGTGGACCGTTGGACGCTGTTCGCCCGGGAGCGGTTAGTAGACGGTGCCGGGAACGTGAGCTGTTTCGCGCCCCAGAAACCGGCGGGCGGACGTGCAGGCGAACGGGTTCTTTCTGAATTCCGCACTCTTGCCTGACGTAAACGGCGTACAACCAACGGACGTGCAAGTCCAGGATTTTGACGTTCGGTTAAAAGAAGACTCGGCGAATTGGGTCGATCACACCTGCGATCCCCGCCGACAGAACCCACGCCCTGAGTCGTTGGACGTCCTCTTGTGTGGCAAGGTATGGCCCGTGGGTTTCGAGTGCCGTGAGGCGCCATTCAACGTCGTTCCCGTTGGGTCTTTCAAACGTTATCGGTATCGTCCGGTGACGGACGTTGACTCATCGGCTTGACTTGCGTAAAGTTCTATCTTTTCGTTTCAGTAGTTCCGTAGAGCAGGGTCTCAACGCCTTCGACGGGAAAAAGTGCCAATCATGAGTGACGCGTGGACGTCTCCAGCCGTGTTTGAAACGAACCTCACGAGCCTGGGCCTGAAGCGACAGGGCAAAGTGCGGGACATGTACGACCTCGGCGATTGCCTGCTGTTGATTGCGACCGACCGAATCTCGGCCTTTGACGTGGTTTTGCCGGAAGGGATTCCCGGCAAAGGCTACGTGCTCACACAACTGTCGAGGTTTTGGTTCGATCGCCTGTGGCAGGACGGTGGCTTAGTGCCGCATCATCTGCGCACGATGAACCCTGAGGAATTTCCCGACTCGTGTCAACCTCACGTGAATCTATTGGCGGGCCGCAGTATGATTGTGGAGAAAGCCGAACCATTGCCCGTGGAATGTATCGTGCGCGGATACCTTTCCGGGTCGGCGTGGAAAGAATACGCGACGCAGGGGACCGTTTGCACGCGGCCGCTTCCCGCGGGTCTACGGGAATCCGATAAACTTCCGGAACCACTATTCACCCCGTCGACGAAGGCCACGGAAGGGCACGACGAAAATATTTCGTATGACAAAATGAAAGACATGATCGGCGAGAAACTGGCGGAGCGCGTCAAAAGGATCAGCGTTACGCTGTATCAGCGCGCGGCCGCGTTGGCCGAAGAGCGTGACGTTCTCATCGCCGATACGAAGTTTGAATTCGGGTTACATCGGGAAACAAAGCAGCTTTTGGTTATCGATGAATTGCTCACGCCGGACTCTTCACGGTTTTGGCCCAGGCAGTACTATGAGCCTGGGAAGTCGCAACCCAGTTTTGATAAACAGTTTGTTCGAGATTATCTGGACTCGGTGAGTTGGGATCGGAATCCGCCCCCACCCCATCTTCCCGATGACGTCGTCATGCAGACGAGTGCGAAGTATCGTGAGGCCTTGGAACGGTTTATTTAGTCCGGCCGTCGGATAACGTCTGCCCCTCGGACGCAGCACTCCTCCCTGCGGCCTGCATAATCCGAATTTCCGATTAAAAACGTCGGGAATGACCCCTTCGCGGTGTCAGTCATTGCGTATTGTGAGGCCAATGCCCTGCCCTCTTTCCGTTGCCCCCGTGGTTCTCAGCGGAGAGCCGGGGTCTTTTATCCGGTCCCTTGCCCGTGGGCCAGCCATGGAGGTTGGAGTCGTGCAGCCCACGTGTACGCGGAGACAGGCTTGATCCGACGATTCCACGGGTCGGGTTACGCTCTGCTAACCCGACCTGCCGTTTAGAATGAACTCAACGATTCGATTTTCGGCCCAGTGCACGTCTTCGCCTGCACGTGATCGTTGGATAAAGCCACAGTGGCCACCCTTCGCGGGGGTGATGAGTCGAATGCAGGAATTGGCGCGGATGCGTGAAAGATCGAACGAGGCAAGAGGCACAAAGGGGTCATCCTGAGACGTGATGAGCAAGGTCGGAACTCGAATGTATTCGAGCACGTGACGGGAACCAGATTGTTCATAATAGTCTGCCGCGTTGCGGTATCCCCCGTCAGGAGCCGTGTACGCGTCATCGAATTGAGACAAGGTGCGGACGCGTTTCAATCGTGACCGGTCCCATTTCTCCGGAAAGTATTTCGCTTTGCGTTCGACTCGCGCCTTGAGCTTGTGCACAAAGTGTTGATGGTACATCCAGTTGCGACGTTGCTCTAAAGCCGCCACGCAAGCCGCAGGATGGACGTTGGGACAGACGGCGGCCACGCCGTTGAGACCTGGACATCTATCCCCTGCCTCTCCTGCCATTTTCAACGCCAGATTCCCGCCCATCGAATACCCCGCGACCCAGAGAGCCTGGATACCATCCTTCTCGACGAGTTCGTCGGTCACGGCCCGAACGTCCTGGCTCAATCCCCCGTGATAGAGATTGGGAGTGAGGTGTTCGGTGGCTGCGCAAGTTCGTTGATTCAAGCGGATGACGTTCAATCCGGCGTGCCAGGCCTTGTGAGCAATGCCTCGCATATAAGACGAGTCCTGGCATCCCTCTAACCCATGAACCAGGATGAGTGCCGGGGCCCGACGACGGTTCGGTTGCCAACTGCACGCGCCTTTGATCTGTGATTGGGGGTCGACTTGGAATAATCGTTCTTCAATCGGCACGTTGGCGAGGAGACGGGGCCGGCGTCGATACCGGGACACCAGGGTTTGGACGTGAGGGTTGGTCAGCCAGGGATGGGGGGTAAACGGTAGAGAAAAGTCTTTCGACCGCATAGAAAATCGTATTTCACGTTGTCCGCGTCGATTGATCTTCAGCCTACCAGAAACACGCGTCACAATGCATCTCCGGTTGGTGAGCCTTCCGCGTTTGTGATAGAGATACGGCGGTGGAAGGTCCGCCGTCGGGATGAACCCGGAGGGAGGGCAACGTGGCCGGGAAGAAGAAACTGTTTCGATTGGATAAAGAAACGCTTGTCATCATGGCGATCATGTGCGTGGTGTTTCTCTGGACCATGAACCGAATCTTGTCGACCGATCCGAAGGAAGACGTCGTTGAAACGCCGCGGGTTGCAAAAGCCGTGGACGCGGAACGGACGAAAGAGGTGGAGCAAGCGAACGTCCCGTTGGCCACGGGTAAAGAGCCTATTGATAAAATTTTTATTCAATCGGGGTGTACGGTCTGCCATACCATTCCGGGCATTCGAGTCGCCAAAGGGCGAGAAGGACCGAAATTGGAATTGGGTACCAACGCTCGTAAACGGTTGGCCGACCCCGACTATCACGGAAAGGCCCAGACCGACTGGGAGTACGTACAGGAATCCATTCTGAATCCGGGAGCCTATATCGTAGAGGGCTATCCCGACCACGTCATGCCGAGGTGGTACGGCCAAAAACTCACCGCTGGCGCGGTGGATAAGATCATCACCTATCTCCTGAAAATTGAAGAGGTGTCGTAACCCCGTGGCTGCGTTCACTCATTCGTTGAGCGTTCCCGCTTCCCAGAATAAGCGAACGTTGGTTGTCTGACCGTGATGCTTGCTGAAACCCGTGAAGCGTTCAAGGTTCAAAGAGGCTGGCTCGTCGGACGAGAAAGCGGACGAGGCAGTGGAAGAAATCCCTGCGTTCGAGAACCGCTCGACGAGCATTGAGACCCGGCTCCTCCGCGTCGAAATCCCGATCCCCATTGTTCCGGCCGGCGTGGTCAGCCTCGTCGTTAAAACCTTCTTGGCCTGAATGATCGCTGTGATTGCCGGGTTCGAGAATCGGCTGGCCACCATCGAAGCCGACGCGAAGCTGCTCGAGTGAATGCCGGGGGGCAATCCGGCGTTCTCCTTGGCGACCCTGGTTGTTCTTCTACGGCCGCTCACGGCTCGATTCTTGATATGGGTGCTTCTCCATGGCGATGGGTTCACCGGCGTTGATCATCGGCTCTCCTGGTTTGAAAGCCCCAGTTCGCCGTGCTCCCCACGTTACACTGAAGCGGAAAACGACTTCATCGAAAACGTTTCGCGTGCCTTCCGAAACGCGGTTACCACTTTTTCCAGTTCGTCTTTCGTGTGCTCTGAACTGACGGTGAGTCGCAGCCTGCTGCCGTCTTTGGGAACAGTCGGCGGGCGGATGGCTGGAACGTACACGCCGTCTTCGTACAGTGCTTGAGACAGCTTGAGGGCCGTCTCCGGCGACTTGACGATGATCGGCAGGATCGGACTTTGTGTATCGGTCAATTGCCAGCCCATGCCGTGCAGTGCCGCATAGAGACCGTTTCGGTTGGTCCAGAGGCGTTCACGGCGCTCGGGTTCGTTTTGAATGATCCGAATCGCGGCGGACGCGGCGGCGGTGATGGCCGGTGGCTGGGCGGTCGTGTAGATAAACGCCTTCGAAGTATTGATGAGATAGTCTCGTAAGGCGGCCGTGCCTGCCAGGTAGCCTCCGCTCGTTCCTATTGCTTTGCTCAGCGTTCCCATCTGAATGAGGTCTCGAGGATTCAATCCAACGCGTTCAATGGTGCCACGACCCCGTGGTCCCATGACGCCCGTGCCGTGGGCGTCGTCAACGAACAGCGTGGCTTCATAGGTTTGACAACACTTCAGCAACTCGGGGAGAGGGGCGATGTCTCCGTCCATGCTGAACACCCCTTCGGTGACCACCAGGGTTGGGATGGTCTTCTTCCGTCGAGCGAGCTGTTTTTCCAGATGTTCGACGTCATTATGTTGAAACACGCGAAGCCGAGCCCTGGACAGGCGACAGGCTTCGATCAGGCTGGCATGACACAGACGATCGGCTAGGATGAGTCCCGCCTGGTCGATGATCGACGGGAGTACGCCCAGGTTTGTCGTGTATCCGGTTCCAAAGGTCAGGGTGGCTTCGACTTGTTTGAATTGGGCCAGATCTCGTTCCAGTTGCACGTGGGGGGGCATGGTTCCGGAAATGAGGCGGGCGGCACCGGCGCCGACTCCCCACGTTTCGATTGCTTCGACGGCGGCTTGTTTGACTGCAGGATGATTGGCCAGTCCCAGGTAATTATTCGAGGCCATGGAAATGAATCGTCGGCCTTTAATGGTGACGGTCGCATCAGAAGGCGACTCCACGATTCGCGTCTGCCGACGGAGGCGTTGGGCTTCCAGGTTTTTTACCTCTTGTTCGAAGTCGCGTAACATGGGTACAGGGGCGGGGAGTAAGTAAGATGACTATTGCCATAGAGGAGCATGGGGACGCCGGGCTGCGAAATTTGTCAAACGTCTCGTCAGCATCAGGGATTGACAAGCTTTGGGTAGTGTATCAGTTTGATTCAGTCTTTGGTTTCGGTCCAGGTTTTGCCGGAGGTGGTGCGTTCGCATCAATCAGACCGACAATCCATTCGAGTGTGTGAACCGCGTTGGAGGTCCCTGCTTCCATAGCAGGTGTCCCCCCGCAACGTCTGATGAACACGGCAAAAGTTGTAGGGGACAAAATACAGGTGAAGCATCGCAACGAGTTTTTCCGTTCGTTTACTGAATCCGTTGGTCAGCCGTGTAAACCGACACAGTCCCAAAATTAGGTCAAGGACGATTTTCAAATAATGGCTCCCCGTGGGGTCGCAATGGAGATACAGGCTCCCCGTGGGTTTTAAGAACCGATGAATCTCGACGAACCGTACCGCCATGTTGACTAAACAGGCACACAGTTGTGTCTTCCCTAACGCTTCGACCAGGGCTTCAAGGAGAGAGATGACTGCCCCTGCCTCATGAATGGGTATTTCTACGTATATCTTGAAGGATGCGGTCACACTCAGATGTCCATGCCCACGTATCATCAAAGGCCCGGGGTTGGCCTGGACCGTGAGGATAGATGATGTCGTAGGCTCTGTTGGAATTGAAAGGCGGGTCTAAGCAAATCAGATCGACGGACTCTGCCGACAAGGTTTGTAACGCTGACAGATTGTCGCTCTAATAGAGTCGGCGAAGCTGTGGCGCGTGCGTCATAGAGGTCCCTCCGGTACGCAGGACAGGTTCACGTCCCTATGTCACGCCTTCCTCATTCCTTTCGACTTGTCAGCGTGCAGCGGCTCCTTGTTTCGCAATTTCACGGCGACGGTCTGCTGTGAGGGCGTTCGCTCGAGCACGTGCCCCTTTCAGTCGGACTGATGTTTCGTCACGTCAATCTTCTCTTCCTCTGCCTCACCCGTTCCTCCTCTTTTTTAGGTGTTACACATTCATTGCTCAGGTATGTAAACAGTGTTTTTACAAATATTCCTATAATGCTTCACTACTTCTTTGCGTAGTTCAGCAGGAGTATTATTAATAATAACATCAATGAAACCATTCGTTGACTCTTTCGATTCAGACATAACTTTTTAGACCAATACGACACGCTTTGTTCGGTTACGGGCATTTCTTGAATGCGTAATACATATTCTACACAAGGAACAATGACCTGCTTCTTATAGATCATATAGGCCTCTGTAACCGACAACGTATCTGTCTTTACAGAACCCACCATTTTCTTATCTACATTTTCCTTACAAGAGGCAAGGCCTAACTTCAAATACAGCTCGCGTTCCTCAGCAGAGGTGTTTTTAATATTGTCCACCAATTCCTTCACACTTGGTTTATCCATAAGCTCTTTATACGTTTGCAATTTCCATTTTTCTTTAACAACCATAAGCGCTTTGCCGTCGGGTATTTTGATGGCATCAGACCAGACATCGAACATATGTTCGACACAGGGATCAAAATAATGCTGCTTAACCATCCTATAGGCCTCCGCATCTGACAGCGTGTCTGCCCATGCCACACAGGGCAGGATGCTGAGGAGTACTACACACACTGCTGTTTTCATCATCGTTCACTCCCTTTATTGATCAGAATAAACCCTCTCTATTTGGACCCCTTCTCATTTCTTCTACTGCACACCTTTCCATCATTTCCTTCAACAAAGCGTCACGTTGGTGAGAAGGTACATCTTGAATCTGTTTGATTGTTTGGTCGCTAATTGATTGCATGAGCTTCCTTTGGCGCATTTGATGCATCATCGGAACGAAAATTTTATACTCCGATATGGCTGTATCCGATGTGGGTATATCCGGTAGGGGGAGAATTGTATCAAGAGTATTAAGACAAGGCTTCACCACACGATCCCTAATCAGGAGTAACACATCAAGTTCTGACAGATCACTGTCAGCTTCTGTCCTCAGTGACTCGTTTTCCGAGAGACTTTCTGCCTGTGCCGCGCCCATTCTTTCCTTACAAGAAACAAGATGCAGCTCCAATAACTGCTTGCGTTCCTCAGCAGGGACATTTTTAAGGGTGTCCATAATTTCTCTCAGTAGACCACCCTCCATCTTTTCTAGACCACCCTCCATCAGTTGAAATAGTAGAAATATACCCACTTTCAGTTTTTCTTTCTTATGTGTTTCTAAGTGCTCGAACGTATGGTCGAAACAAGGAACAAGGACCTGTTTTTTAATGATCCTGTAAGCCTCTACATCTGACAGCGTGTCTGCCCATGCCACACAGGGCAGGATGCTGAGGAGCAGCACACACGCCGCTGTTTTCATGATGATTCCCTCCCTTACACAGTCATCGGCAAGCTTTGAGTTGACTTGTGGATAACGCAGGTTTATCATGATTTATCTCAGGCTACAACCCTTGGAAACAATTGAGTTTCTCAGCCGACAGGCAACGTAAGGCGGCGACAAATATTTTTAACTGAACCGTTCATGGTTCAAACGGATGAGGGAGATCATGGCACAGCTTACGGGAGCCGAAATTTTTGTGGAAGCCTTGAAACGGGAAGGAGTGAAAACGGTGTTTGCTCTTCCCGGCGGGGTGGTCCTGAAAATTTTCGACGTCCTGCATCAACAGAAGCAGATTGAAGTCATTTTAACTCGACATGAGCAAGCTGCCGGCCATATGGCGGAAGGTTATGCGAAAGCCACGGGGAAACCCGGAGTGGCCTTGATTACGTCAGGCCCGGGCATGACCAACGTCATCACCGCCTTGGCCGATGCCTACATGGATTCCGTGCCCGTGGTGTGTTTTTCCGGTCAGGTCCCCACGGCGCTCATCGGGAACGATGCCTTTCAAGAAGCCGACAATATTGGGCTCAGCCGCCCCTGCACGAAATATAACTTTTTGGTGAAGGACGTGAATGACCTGGCGCAGACCATTAAAGAAGCGTTCTATATCGCATCCACCGGAAGACCCGGTCCCGTGTTAGTGGATATTCCCAAAGATATTTCCATGAACAAAGCTGATTTCAAATATCCGGACTCCGTCTCGATTCGTGGCTACAATCCGACCTATGAAGGCAGCAAGTGGAAAATCAAACAAGCCGCTGATGCCATCATGAAGTCTCGTCGGCCTGTCTTGTACCTTGGCGGTGGAGTTCAGTTGTCCGGCGCTTCCGCAGAGGTTCGCGAATTAGCCGAATTAACTCAGATCCCCGTGAATCAAACCTTGATGGCCCTGGGGGCATTTCCCGGGCAACATCCGTTGTCCCTGGGAATGCTCGGCATGCATGGCACGTACGTGGCCAATATGGCCATCCATTATTCCGATCTTGTTATTGCGGTAGGCGCCAGGTTCGATGATCGCGTCACTGGGAAGGTTTCCGAGTTTTGTCCGAATGCCAGAATCGTCCATATCGATATTGATCCGACGTCGATTCGCAAGAACATTCACGTGGATATTCCCATTGTGGGTGATTGTAAACGTGTGCTTCAGGAATTGAACGGTATGTTGCGCGCGACGGTTAATGGTGACCAAAAAGAGTGGCGCAAGCCGTGGTGGGATCAACTGAATGAGTGGAAGACCGCCCATCCCCTGAGCTACCACCAAGATACTGAAAAATCGATCAAGCCGCAGTATTTGATCGATCGGATTTATCAACTGACAAAGGATCGTGATCCGATTGTTTCTACTGACGTGGGACAGCATCAAATGTGGGCGGCACAATACTTCCATCTCGCCAATCCGCATACGTGGCTCACGTCGGGAGGCTTGGGGACGATGGGCTTTGGTTTCCCCGCGGCCCTGGGGGCGCAAGCGGCTTTTCGTCATCGACTCGTGTTGTGTGTTGCGGGGGACGGGAGCGTCCAAATGAACACCCAGGAATTAGCGACGGCCGTGATCGAAAAATTACCCGTCAAAGTGTTTATCATCAATAACCGGTTCCATGGGATGGTGCGACAGTGGCAGGACCTGTTCTATGAAGGGCGCTATGCTTGCAGCTACTTGGACCAATCTCCGGATTTTGTGAAACTCGCGGAAGCCTACGGTGCTGCAGGACTACGCGTTCAGAAGGCCAATGAAGTGGATGACGGCATTCGTGAGGCGATGGCCATTGATAAGCCGGTCTTTGTTGACGTGCCGGTTGATCAATTTGAAAATTGTTATCCCATGATCCCGGCCGGTGGATGCAACCATGAAATGATTTTGGAAGATCCTCCCGAGCTGCAAAAGCGACAGACAACGAAGGTGACGGGAAAAGAGGAGAGCAAAGACACCATTTTGACCGCGTAGAGAACAAGGGCGCGGCGAGCGGAACAACGGCGGATATGGCGTGAGCAGCCCCGCGCGGGTTTTTTCCTGTTACCTTACCTCTCCCTCCTGACAAAGGAGGGGAACCAGTGAGTGACCACGTCCAGGGACAACAGAGACCCAGAGGGTAACGCAACTGAAGTGGAAAGAAGCCGAACGAGGCTTTTGTACGGCAAAGGGTAGAGCGTTTGTGGAACATATTATTGCAGTGACGTTAGAAAATAAATCCGGGGCCTTATCCCGTGTCGCGGGCCTGTTTAGCGGGCGAGGATTTAATATCGAAAGTTTGTCGGTTGCTCCTACGCTCGACCCGACCGTGTCGATGATGACCATTGTCACAAGCGGGGATGACCGCATCATTGAACAAATTCTCAAGCAATTGAATAAAATCATCGACGTCATTAAGGTGGTTGACCTCAATGAAAGTGACGCAGTCAGCCGTGAGAGCGTCTTGATTAAAGTGCATGCCCGATCAGAGGATCGAGCCGAGGCCCTGCGGATTGCGGATATCTTTCGAGCGAACGTGATTGATTCATCTCCAACGTCGTATACGATTGAAGTCATGGGTGACGTGCAAAAGATTCACGCCCTGATCCAGTTGCTCCAACCCCTCGGCATCAAGGAAATCGTCAGGACCGGCCGGATTGCCATTGCACGAGAATCTATTCGCACGGTGACGAATCAGTCGAACCCGCTTGCCAAAGCCAACTGATCGGAATGCTGAAAAAGTCTGCCAACTGCGTTCTCTGTTACTCAAAGGCCTCAACGTATGACCTCGGACGTCCGGCCTTTTCCTTTGTTCAGGCGAAGGACGGAAATTTTTGAACGTTCTGTAAAGACTTAATTCCAATAACGGTTCGCTGATTTGCCAGAGAGCCTGCCGTTCGTTCATTTCCCAAGGAGTCGACCATGAAAATCTTTTATGACAACGACGCGGATTTACAGAAAATCCTGAAAAAGAAAGTGGCGATCATTGGATTCGGCAGTCAAGGTCATGCCCATGCCCTCAATTTATTGGACAGTGGCGCCGACGTCGTCATTGGGCTGCGGGAGGGTTCGTCCTGGAAAAAAGCCGAAGCCGCCGGCTTCAAAGTCATGCCGGTGGCTGACGCCGTGAAACGGTCGGACGCGTGCATGATCCTGGCCCCGGACGAAGCGCAGCCAGCCATTTATCGGAATGACATTGAGCCGAATTTGAAAGATGGAACGTACGTTGCCTTTGGTCATGGGTTTAATATTCACTTTGGACAGATTCGCCCGCCCGACACGGTGAACGTGTTTATGGTGGCTCCCAAAGGCCCTGGACACCTGGTGCGCTCGGAATACACCAAGGGCAGTGGCGTGCCGTGTTTGTTGGCCGTGCATCAAGACCCGAGTGGCGACGCGGCACGGGTCGGGCTGGCCTATGCCTCAGCCATTGGCGGTGGACGCGCCGGCGTCATTGAGACGAGTTTCCGGGAAGAAACGGAAACCGATCTCTTTGGGGAGCAAGTGGTGTTGTGCGGTGGGCTGACTTCGTTAATTCAAGCCGGGTATGAGACCTTGATTGAAGCCGGCTATTCCCCTGAAATGGCCTATTTCGAGTGCTTGCACGAGGTGAAGCTGATTGTCGATCTGATCTACCAGGGTGGGATCGCCAACATGCGGTACTCCATCAGCACGACCGCCAAATACGGCGACGTGACCCGAGGACCGCGCGTCATTACGAACGAAACCAAACGCACCATGAAAAACATTCTTGGGGAAATCCAAAGTGGACAGTTTGCCCGAGAATGGGTGTTGGAAAATCAGGCTAATCGTCCGGTGTACAACGCGCTGCTCAAACGAGGGGAAGAGCATCCCATCGAAGAAGTCGGGAAACAATTACGCGGAATGATGCCCTGGTTGCACAAAGACAAACTCGTCGATCAGAAAAAGAATTAAACAGGAGGTCGTAACGAAATGGGTCAGAATGGCTGATCGTGCAAAAGGTCTCCCAATTGCTCCGGAAGGCTTGCCTTTCGTCGTGGGGGCGGCGTCACCGGCTGCGTTAGCCCTGTTGTTGGGTTGGCGAAAAACCGCCGTGGCCTGTGGAGTCTTCGCGTGTTTCACCGGCTGGTTTTTTCGAAATCCTCCTCGCACGATCCCGCAGGGTGATGACCTGATTCTTGCTCCAGGAGACGGGACGGTGCTCTCGATTCAAAAGGAATTTGAACCAAGGTATTTGAAAGAGCACAGTATCCTGATCAGCGTCTTTCTCAACGTTTTTGACGTGCATATCAATCGAATGCCGTGTGCGGGCACGATCGTGGACAGGATCTATCAACCGGGCCGGTTCCTTGACGCGAGCGATCAGGCAGCAACGGTTCATAATGAACAAAACGCGTTGCTGATTGAAACCCCGTCGAAGAAAAAGGTGCTCTGCGTGCAAGTCGCGGGGCTGATTGCCCGGCGTATCGTGTGCTGGGTACAGCCGGGCGATGCCGCGGTGCCGGGTGAACGATTTGGCCTCATTCGATTCGGTTCTCGGATGGATACGTATTTTCCCGTGGAAAGCCGAGTCCGCGTCAGAGTCGGAGACCGGGTCAAAGGTGGAGAATCCATACTCGCGGAGTTCACGTGAAGGGCCGCGTGTTTCAAAATCGCATGAAGGGTCGGATTCTTAACAATAGAGAAGGGAAACGCCGTCGGGGAGTCCATCTGATCCCCAATATCCTCACGACCGGTAATTTGTTCAGCGGACTGGCCGCGGTGGTATTGGTATTTCATGGTCGATTGGAAGCGGCGGCGATTGCGATCCTGATTGCGATGGTGTTCGACGTTCTGGACGGCACGTCCGCCCGTTTGACTGACAGTACAAGCGAGTTTGGAGTGGAGTACGATTCGTTATCGGATCTCGTCTCATTCGGGCTTGCCCCTGGCTTTTTGATTTATGCGTGGGCACTGAAGTCCCCCGGGATGTTAGGTGCGGCGATTATGTTCGCGTATGTGGCCTGTGGCGCCCTTCGTTTGGCTCGGTTTAACGTCATCGTGGCGAGCAGTGGGGACAGTCGGTTTTTTACCGGGTTGCCTATTCCGGCGGCGGCTGGTTTTCTCTCGTCGTTTTATATTTTCAACAAGCACATCGGCCACCTGTCGGAAGACGTTCTGCCCCTGGTGGTGATTGCTTTGAGTTTATTGATGGCGTTTCTCATGGTGAGTACGTTGAAGTACCGCAGCGTGAAACAGTTGAAGTTTGAAGGCCATCATCATTTTATGTATTTAGTCTGGACCGTCTTGATTCTGGTGTCCGTCATGGCCTATCCTCAACTGATGTTGTTTTTGATTTGTCTGGGATACGTGAGTTCCGGTTTGTTGGAAAAAGGCTGGAATGTCGTCACCGATGCAGAAGCGAGAGAAACGCAGGTTCGAACCCCCGTGGTGTCGGATTCAAAGGACTGAGCGAATGGATCAATGGCAAGAAAAGAGAAGGGGCACCTTTCTCTTGGATCACGAGGTGCTGACACCGTCAGATCTGCTAGAATCATCAGTGACCCCCTGACGACCCCGAAACAGGTAGAAAGCCTTCACCTCATCGGGGTGAAGGCTTTTTTATTGTTGGGGGATTGAAGAGGGTTGGAAGCAAGCCTTCGTGAGCGCGGTCCTGGCGTGGCCTGTTGGACAGCCGTGAATTTCCTGGTGAGGAGCATAGGCGATGAGACGACACATTAGAATTTTTGATACGACCCTGCGAGACGGCGAGCAGTCTCCTGGAGCCAGCATGAACGTGGAAGAAAAGGTGTTGGTCGCCAAACAGCTGGCTCGCTTGAACGTGGATATTATCGAAGCCGGATTTGCCTTTAGTTCTCCTGGCGATTTTGACGCGGTGCAGCGGATTGGCCAGGAGGTTAACGGCCCGACCGTCTGTAGTTTGGCGCGAGCCAGGCCCGACGATATTGATTCGGCGTGGAAGGCGTTGAAAGGGGCACCCAGGCCGCGCATTCACACCTTTTTGTCCACGTCGGACATTCATCTGAAACGTCAGTTTCGCATGACAAGGGAGCAAGCCCTCAATTGCGCGGTCGAGATGGTGCAGCGCGCGCGAAGTTACGTCGACGACGTCGAGTTTTCACCGATGGACGCGACGCGGTCTGATGTCTCTTATCTGTGTGAGGTGGTGGAAGCGGTTGTTGACGCCGGCGCGGGTACGGTAAATATTCCGGACACGGTAGGGTACACGACTCCGCAAGAGTTTGGTGAAATTATTCGCGCGCTTCGGACTCGCGTTCGCGAGTGCGACCGAGCGATCATTTCGGTGCATTGCCACAATGACCTCGGGCTGGCCGTGGCCAACTCGATGGCGGCGATTTATGCAGGGGCCGGACAAGTGGAATGTACCATCAACGGAATCGGCGAACGAGCGGGTAACGCGTCATTGGAAGAAATCGTCATGGGGCTGCGGACCCGTAAAGATTTTTACGATGCGGGGACCCAGATTCACACGGAAGAAATTTCCAAGACGAGTCGTCTGGTCAGCAAGATCACCGGCATGGTTGTCCAACCCAATAAGGCCATCGTCGGGGCCAACGCGTTCGCCCATACGTCAGGCATTCATCAGGACGGGTTGCTCAAGGATAAAAACACGTATGAAATTATGCAGCCGGATTCCATCGGTTTAAAGCAAAGCCGTCTGGTAATGGGGAAATTGTCCGGTCGCCATGCCTTTCGGGAAGAATTAACGAAATTGGGATATTCTCTGACGGAGGAAGAAGTCAATGCCGCGTTTGATCGATTCAAACGTCTGGCGGATCAAAAAAAGGAGTTGTTTGAAGAGGATTTGGAGTCCATCGTGTCGGAGGCCGCCACCAAAGTTCCTGAACGGTACTCCTTGAAAGCCATGAGTACGCAAAGTGGAATGAATCAGGTTCCAACCGCGACCGTGGAATTACACGTCGAAGGACGGAACAAAAAGGAAACGGGGACGGGCGACGGCCCGGTCGATGCCGTGTATCGAACGATTGCCCACATCACGCAGACCAAAAGTAAATTGTTGTCCTACGTGGTCAAGGCTATTACCGGTGGGACCGACGCGCAAGGAGAAGTGTCCGTGCGTTTGGAACAAGACGGCGAAACCGTGACTGGCAATGGTGCCAATACCGACATCATTGTGGCGTCGGCCCAAGCGTATTTGAACGCGCTGAATAAACTGTCTTCACAGTTGGAACGTCGGGCCGGCACTGTGGTCCCAAGAATTTCGACGGGAGGTTAAGATCTATTCCGGTGACTGCCGTCATCCAGCCCGAAGAACCAGAGGCGTTATGATCTCCGAGAGATGCATCATCCTGACGACAGGACACTCCCCTCATTCGCTGGATGCCTTTGTGGATCTTTTGCGGAAACACGACGTCGCCGCGGTGGCCGACGCGCGTTCGGCGTCCCGCAGCCGGCACAACCTCCGGCGCAACCGCGAGTCGCTTGAAGAGACACTGAAGACGCACGGAATCGAGTGCGCGTTCCTGGACGCGAACCCTGCGCGAGATCGGATGATCGCTCATGCTGCGAGAACGGCCGCGTCCGGCAAGACGCTGAGGTCGAGACACCATCAATTCCCTGAGGAACTCCAAAATCGGACTCTGTTGAACGATCATAAAGAGACGGAGTCAAGACTTTGTTATGAATAAGAAGATTGCGGTGTTGGCAGGGGACGGCATTGGCCAGGAGATTGTTCCTGCGGCCATGGCGGTGTTGAAGGAGGTCGGGAGACACTGTGGCCATGCGTTCGAGTTTCTTCCCGCCGCGGTCGGTGGTGAAGCCATTGATAAGACGGGACTGCCCCTTCCTGACGAAACCGTCCATTTGGCAAAAACCAGCGACGCGGTCTTGTTGGGGGCAGTGGGCGGACCCAAATGGGAAGGTCTCGAATATGAGCGGCGACCGGAGCGAGCGTTGCTCGGCCTGCGAGCACGGCTCGGGTTGTTTGCGAATCTGCGGCCGGCCAAACTGTATTCGGAATTAGCCGACGCCTCGACCCTCAAACGCGAAGTCATCGAAGGCATTGACGTGTTAGTGGTGCGTGAGCTGACTGGCGGCATTTATTTCGGTACGCCCAAGGGCGTGGAGGCGACACCGAACGGCCATCGCGGATTTAATACCGAAGTCTACACTACGGAAGAGATTACCAGGATTGCCAAAGTCGCTTTCGACGTAGCGCGAAAGCGCCGAGGACATGTCACCTCTATCGATAAGGCAAACGTACTGGAATCCTCGGAGTTGTGGCGGAAGGTCGTCATCGAGGTCCACCAAGACTATCGAGACGTGGAACTGCGACACATGTACGTCGACAATTGTGCGATGCAACTGATTCGGAATCCCAGACAGTTTGACGTCATTCTGACGACGAATTTATTTGGTGATATTTTAAGTGACGAAGCCGCCATGCTGACCGGATCGATTGGGATGTTGCCGTCGGCCAGCGTTGGTGCTGCCGTTGGCATGTATGAACCCATTCACGGGAGTGCGCCGGACATTGCGGGAAAGGACGCGGCTAACCCCATCGGCATGATTGCCTCGGGTGCGATGATGCTGCGGTATTCGTTTGACCTGGGGAAAGAAGCGGATCTCATCGAAAACGCCATTCAGTCCGTGTTGAGCCAAGGGTATCGAACCGGAGACATTGCATCGCCGGGAACGACCCTGGTCGGCACTCAAGAGATGAGCACGCTTGTTCTTCGGAATATCGGGGCAAGCTAGGAAGAAGAAAGGGCAGCGGTACGATGCTGAAAGCCATTCAAGCCGGTGAGATCGGCACCATTGCCGGGACCGGAGAGCCAGGTTGCGGGGGGGACGCCGGTCCCGCCACCGCGGCCCCGTTGAACGAACCGAAAAATATTGCCCTTGATGCCGACGGCAATCTTTATATCGCTGATTCAGAAAATCATTCGGTGCGCAAGGTCGACGCCCTGACAGGGATCATTGCGACGATAGCCGGCACCTGCGTGCGCGATGCACCCGCTTCGAGACCGGCAGAGCCCGTGCTCGAACGTTCGGAAGACGACGAAGATCCATTGGCGGATCCAGTAGGCAAACCTGGCGATACTTACGCGCAAAAACCCGATTTAAGTGGAATGGTCCGCTATGTGACCGGAACGCAATCGAAGGATCAGCGGTTTTCAGGAGACGGCGGGCCGGCGATCAATGCCGTGCTCAATTTTCCCTCAGCCGTTGCCGTGGCTGACGATGGGACCGTGTATATTGCCGATACCTGGAATCATCGTATTCGCCGAGTCGATCCTCTCACCGGGGTCATCTCCACGATAGCGGGAACGGGCCAGGCGAAATTTTACGGCGATCATGGCCCCGCGGTAAAAGCGGCCCTGAATGAACCCGTCGCCGTGGCCCTCGATGGGCCTGACTGTTTGTATATTGCCGATCAAAGCAACAACCGAATCCGAAAACTTGAGTTGACTTCCGGCGTGATGACAACGGTCGCAGGGACAGGGGAGTCGGGATATAACGGTGACGGTGCAACAGGCCCTGAAACCGCGTTAGCCGGTCCCAGTGGTCTCGCCGTTGATCACGAGGGGAATCTGTACATTGCCGATACGTTTAGTGGTCGGATTCGGAAGTGGGACCGACAAACCGGAACGGTTACCACGGTCGTGGGAGGAACGGGTGCTTTTCAATTGACACCAGGTGAAAATGAATCCTCTCCCAATCTGTCTCGCCCGTATGCCATCGCTCTTCATCCCGACGGCCGTTTGTTCATTACGGATAGCGATAACCACTTGATCCGGGTTTGGAATCTTCGGAAACAGGAAATGTCGCTCCTGGCAGGGAATGGGAAAGCAGCGTTTTCCGGTGACGGGAAGAACCCCGTGCACGGCAGTTTGAACTACCCGTTCGGTGTGGCCCTTGACTCTCGAGGGCACGTGTACGTCGCGGATACCTTTAACCATCGTATTCGAGTCATTGTGAATGAAAAAACATGAAATGACCACTCCAAATAAAATGAAGAAGAAATCGGCTTATACCGTTGCCGTGGTCGGCGCCACCGGCGCCGTGGGCACGGAAATGCTCTCGGTTCTGGAGGAACGAAAGTTTCCCGTCGAACGGGTGTGCCCGTTGTCTTCGTCCAAATCGGCTGGGGGAAAAGTGCCGTTTCGAGGCGACGACGTCAAAGTGGAATTGCTCACCGAGGAATCGTTCCGTGGGGTCGACGTCGCATTGTTCTCGGCTGGTGCCGCAGTGAGTAAAAAGTACGCGCCGGCTGCCGTCAAAGCCGGGGCGGTGGTGATAGATAATAGTTCGGCCTGGCGAATGGATCCGCACGTTCCGTTGGTCGTCCCTGAAGTGAACTGCCACGATCTTGAAAAACACCAGGGTATTATTGCCAACCCGAATTGCTCCACCATTCAAATGGTCGTTGTTCTTAAACCGTTACATGACCATGCCAGGATTACCCGTATTGTCGTGTCGACCTATCAAGCGGTTTCCGGCACGGGGAAAGAGGCCATGGATGAACTGGCGGAACAGTGTCGACAGTTGTTGAGTTTCGATAACGTGACCCCAAAGGTGTATCCACACCAAATCGCCTTTAACTGCTTACCTCACGTCGACGATTTTTTGTCGTCTGGCTATACTCGGGAAGAAATGAAGATGGTCAATGAAACACGAAAGATTCTGGGTGACCAATCGATAGGGATTTCCGCGACGACGGTACGAGTGCCCGTGTTCGTCTGTCACGCGGAATCTCTTAACGTCGAAACAAAAAAGAAGTTGTCAGTGGCGGAAACCCGAGCGCTGCTCTCGACCGCCCCAGGCGTGCAATTGTATGATGATCCCTCGCACCTGGTGTACCCCCTGCAGATTTATTCGGCAGGAACGGATGCCGTGTTTGTTGGACGGATTCGCGAGGATGACTCCATTCCCAACGGGCTCAATCTGTGGGTGGTGGCGGATAATCTTCGCAAAGGAGCCGCCCTCAATGCCGTCCAGATTGTCGAGGAATTGGTAGGGTGAGCCATGCTGGAGTTCAATGGTCTTGGAAAAACGCTCATTTTCCTGGGCTTGGGGATTGTCGCTCTGGGCGGCATCATTTCTCTGATCGGCAAGTGGCCTGGTGACGGGACCTGGTTCGGCTGGCTGGGCAAGCTGCCAGGCGATCTTTTCATCAAACGGGACAATTTCACCTTTTACTTTCCCCTGAGTACCAGTATTGTCATTAGCATCGTGGGAAGTCTCCTCCTCTATTTCCTCATGAAACGGTGAGGCATGCTCATCTCCTCCCGGGCCAGAATCTTTCTGCTGTGCATCAGTGCGGGTCTGTGTCCTTTTCTCGCCTCGGGTTACGCCTCGGATCGCATTCGAGTTCTTCTCTCTGAACGGGCAGACCACGTCACGGTCGCTTCTGCAGGTGACCTTCGTCTCGAAATGCCTTCCGGAGATCGAGTCGACGTCGCTTCCGGGGTGACGATTATTCTGAAGGGGAATCAGTTGCAAGTCGATAACAACCGGGCACGAGGCAACCGCCTTGCGATTCAAGGGACACACAAGGAGCTCGCTATTACTCTCCAGGAATCTTCCCCTGGTTCAACGGGACAACATTGGGTGGTTCATGGTGGTCTCGATGTCATGGTTCAGGGGGAGCGTCTCTTGGTCGTGAACGTGGTTGATCTCGAAGATTATGTAGCCGGAGTCGTGAGTTCGGAAGTCAACCCAGGCTGGCACGAAGAGCTTTTGAAGACACAGGCCGTGGCTGCACGGACCTACGTGTTGCACAAGAAACTGGAAAAGGAGAGTCAACCGTTTGACGTACACGCGAGCGTTCAGGATCAAGTGTATACGGGCCGTCAACGCGTCAATCACGCCGTACTCGATGCCGTGAGTCAAACGCGTGGCCAGGTACTTACCTATGAAGACGGCCCTGTTTTGGCAGCCTATTCGTCCACGGCTGCCGGGTCAACGGAAGACGCCATGAACGTGTGGTCTAAAGATTTGCCCTATTTAAAAGGAGTGGATTGTCCATTTGATCAGGAGTCGCCTTGGTATAAATGGCAGGTGACCATCCCGTTTGACACGATCGAATCCCGACTCAGAAATGAAGGGTATCCCATTGGCTGGCTCGCGACGCTTACACCTTATCGCATGACCGACGCCGGTCGGGTCAAGGAAGTGAGGATCCTGCATTCCCAGGGAGAACTTATCGTTGCGGGGCAAGAGTTTCGACGCATCTTCGGTCATTCCAACATATTCAGCACCCAGTTTGATATTGAACGGATTAACAGAGACGTGGTGTTTACAGGAAAAGGGGCTGGGCACGGGGTGGGTCTTTGTCAATGGGGCGCCAAGGAAATGGCTGAGTTGGGTTACCCCTATCAATCCATCCTGTACTATTACTATCCGGGAACGGAGATCCTGCCACGCGATCAGGTTATTATGCGCCCACCGGCTTTATAGCTGATTCCCGCGGGACTCCCTCCCGTTCTTGCAGCTTCGCCTCATTTTCGTTGACGCGGGTGTCCGCTGTGCGACTTTCCGAGTTTAACTTTCCTTTTGATGAATCGCTGATTGCGGATCACCCTGTTTCTCCCAGAGATCGTGCTCGACTGTTGGTCGTGCCGCGAAACGGAGAGCCTGCATTTCAACACGCGCGGGTGCATGATCTGCCAAATTTGTTGCGGTCCGATGACGTGGTGGTCTTGAATGACACGAAGGTAATGTCCGCCAGACTCCATGGCACAAAACAGTCAAGTGGCGGAAAGATCGAAGTGTTATTCGTCCGGCCTTTGGAGGAAGCGATTTGGGTGGTCTTGTTGAAAGGCCACGTCGAGATTGGCCAGATTGTACAATTTCAAGATGAGGCGACCGCTGAAGTCTTGGAACGGAGTCAGGAACGAACGGTCCTTCGGGTCAATACACAACGATCCGTCAAAGATCTTCTCGACAAGATAGGAGAGGCGCCTCTCCCGCCCTATATCAAGCGTCCGGCGAATGAGCAGGACAAAGAGGCCTATCAAACGGTCTTCGCGCGATCAGAAGGGGCCGTTGCCGCGCCGACCGCAGGATTGCATTTTACGGAGCAATTATTGGTTGCTCTCAAGCAAAAGGGCGTCCAGCTTGAGACCGTCACGCTGCACGTCGGGCCTGGAACGTTTCGTCCCGTCACCGTTGACAACGTTCATGACCATCATATTGATGCCGAGTGGTTTGAGATTTCCGAGGAAACGGCGAAGCGCCTCAATGCCACAAAGGCTGACGGTCGGCGAATTGTCGCGGTTGGAACAACGTCGGTTCGAACGCTGGAATCAGCGGTAAACGAAGCCGGAGAAGTTCAGCCTGGTACGGGTGAGACCCGATTATTTATTACGCCTGGTTTTCGATTCGTCATGGTCGATGCGCTGCTGACCAATTTTCATCTGCCGCGCACGACGTTGCTCATGCTCGTCTCCGCCTTCGCCGGCCGAGACCGAATGCGAGCGGCTTATGAAGAAGCCGTCAACGCACGGTATCGGTTGTACAGCTATGGCGACGCCATGTTGATTCAATAAATATCGTTCGCCCCTGTGTTTCGGCAAAAAGACCGAAACCATGCACGCCACGTCACGGACGGTAAGTCGTGGACTCATTCCGGTATGATCTTCCTTCAAAGGACATGGAAGAAATCACGCGGAGGAACGCGTAGCTGGCTTGACGAGAAAGTGAGTGATGGAGGAGGACGTGATAAAGCAAGTCGATCCGCCGTACAACACGGGAAACGACTTTATCTATAAAGATGACAATGACCATTGACGACAGAGAATAGAGCATGACTGATAAGCAGGGTAAACACAGAAACATGGTAAAGATCAGACCTCTCTTAAAACTTTCGAAATCCCGAAAGAAATACACGAACAAGCGAAAATCATGGCTGCAGGGTTGTTGAAAATGCCTTATAAGGCTCTGAGTTTTAAAAAGAAAGGGAACAAAGCCCAGTTTCAGTTTAGGAAATGTGCCTGAAAGGGCACGCTCCCATGACGACTCCTGTCCCACGGGTACGCGGGGAACTTGAGGGGAAATCTTAGAGAAATTCTTGACGAATTTCGACGTCGGAAGAATGACGCATGGCGTTTTGGAACGCCTGGACGGCACGCTGTTTCTTTTGGGTCAGGAGTTGAAACCGGATGCGGGCATTGATCCTTTCGATTTCTTTTTCGTCTTCTATGCCCGCCGTTTGTCGCTCGGCAAGTTCCTTGATTTCTTCCTCCTCCACGGGATTGAGGGTAGCTACGTCTTGAACAAGAAGCTGAACTTTTTGCCTGCGAAGGTCTTTGGTCAGGCTCTCTTCAAACTGAGCAGGAGACTGTCTGTTGAGAGCCAGAAGTCGGTGATAGACCGCTGGATCGAATGACCCTGCTTGTTGGAATTCGTTGCGCTCCATGATGGTTTGTCGCAGTTCGTCTGGATGCACGTCCAGATGGAGATCATCAGCAGCCATGAGCCACAGCTTCTGCGCGACCAAAGAGTTTATGACAATCTGCTTGATCTCTTCCCCGTCTACGACTTCTTGCTTGAGCTGATTTCTGTAGAAGTCAGAGGCCCGGTTATACGCCGTACGGAATTCCCCCAGCTCCACTTGGTACGGACCAATCACGGCCACAACGTTGGGTTGTTGGGTTCCATACCCGAACCAGCCCATCCCGATGATAAAGGTTACCGCGATCACCAACATGATGATCTTCAGAATCCAAGGGTGTTTTGTCGATCCTTCTCGAATCAGCCTGATCATCTTTTATTCCATGAATCGATCACGATAAGGGTGATTGTACGCAGTACCAGGCGTGGGTGCAAGGGCCCGTGACGAGGGGAATTTACGCAACTCATCGGCGAGTCGCGCAGTTGGAAAAAGCACCTGAACGGCCGCGTGAAGACCTTACTTTGTTGCTCACGTTGACGACGCGTCCCTGCGAGTCCATTTGTGCGAATTTTGAGACTTTGTTACACTAAATGGGTACTTGATCGTATCGGAGGCTGTGGAGAGAAAATAATATTGAACTGATGAAGATATTCAAGCGTGCAGGTGTCCTTCTGGCTTTGGCGTGTGGAGTGTGGGGTGGGAGCCCGATAATCGGCCGTGGCGAGGCCACGACAGTTCAGGTACTTGGGCATGAAGATACCGCCATTACGATTCACATCGAGAATCGTCGGTTTATTCCCCACGTGGTGCGCCTTCGCGTCGGGCAACAAGTTCGTCTTATCCTGAAGAACGAAGACGTTGATCTCCATGCTTTTGTCCCCACGAATCTCCTGGTTCGGACGAACGTCCAGGTTAGTGGTGACGGGGCGCCACAGTTTGGCAAAGATGGGTTCCGCCGAGTGTTGATTCCTTCAAACGGCCAAGCCGAATTGTTGTTTGTGTCGAAGGAAGCGGGCTCCTTTCCTTTTTTCTGTGATTTGCCCGGGCACGTGATGAACGGGACGATCGTGGTGGACGGCTAATGAATATGCCGGAGTGAGATCAGTTGTTGTGCCCTATTATGGTTTTGAAGAGGAGAAGCGTTTATGAGGTGCTGCATGGTTGATTTTCGATACGGTGGGCGGACTCGCACGGATTGCCAGGAGCAATCCTGGATTTTCACGACGCGTGGTCTCAGCCTCGTGGTCCTTATTGTCGGGTTGTTTGGGTTAGGTGCGAGCAGTCTTTCACGTGCCGTGGAACCCGTTCAGACCGCACAAAGTCAGGCGGCAGTGCAGGTGGTTCAAAACTACGTCCGTGCGGTGGCCGGCCGGAATTCCGCTCGAGTGGCTCAAAACGATTTTGTCTGTCTGTTGAAGATGGTAGAGGCTGGTGCCACGGGGGAAGGGAATTTTTTGCCTGACTCTGATCCGGTGCATTCCTGGTGTTGGGATCGGCTTGCTCAAGCGCACGCGGAAGTGATCGAGAGCCGCGACCGGGCACTGGATGAGTTATGGCCGGGCGTTGGGAAGTTGGTGAATTTTCGAGATTTCAAACGATTCGAAATTTCGGAAACCAGCGCGCGTCAGCGAGCCCCTTCCTTCTTTGTGATGCCCGAGATCGGTGACGTGTCCGATTCTCCCGGGTTTGTCCTGGAAGTGCTCAGCACGGGCCCACTCCCCCATGCTTCCTTTCAGGTTCCGGGCTCGGATCGGGTGGTTGCCGTGCCGACGACGTTGGTCCGGACACGAATTGCGTATCCTGATCCGATGAGCTCGCCAGCGGCCTATGGCCCAGGTCAACAAGATTGGGTCGTGCCTTATAAAAAACCCATACATCCGGTAAAGGCCGTGACCGTGAAATGGGTTGTGTTGTCGGGGTTATTTCAGCATGGGTTTCCCGTCGATGCGGCTGCGCTCAATATTCCATTGCAGTCTTCCATGGGAACGCCGATACCCTTTGTTGTCGACGCCGGTGGGTTTGAGCAGAACTCGACTGAGTTTTGGAGTCAGAATGAAGCTCAAACGGCATTGGCGGCCGGGGTAACGCGGGCGAAGACGTTGCCGACGCGTCGGGAGCGGATCTCTCTGCTGAACAGGGTGTTGTCGGTGCATCCGTCTCACGTGGAAGGGTTACAAGTCATTACCTCGGAGTTGTACGATGGGCTGATTGACTTTGCGGCACGGATTCACGGCGTTCAGGTGAAGAGCGACCCTCTTTATCAAGAATTTAACGAACTCTATTGGACGATCCAGTCGCAAACCGACCGGATGGATATTTCCCTTCATATGGAAATGGGCGGGAAATCCGACCCTACGCCTGCCGATTATCTGTACCGCTTGATTCCCGCGATGGAAACCTTAGTTGATTTACAGCCCGGAGACTTTGAAACGCGATTGAAGCTGAGCATGGCCTATCGTTGGACGAATGATGAGCTCACGGCCATCATGGTTCCGCAACTCTTGTTGTCCGAAGTGCCGATGGATCAACCCCAACTGCGCGCGAGGGTGTTGATGGCTCTTGCCTGGTCACGAATCAGTAAAGTCGCCTGGAGTCGGCATTTCGATGATCCTGACATTGTTCAAGGTTACAAAGAAGCTGCTGAGGCCTTTACATTGGCCTCTGATCCCCTGGTCAAATTCTCCGCGGCCTATGCCAAGGCGTACAGTTTAGTCTTTCGCCCCAAACGTGATAATCAGGCGATGCTCGAATTGTTGAAGGAAGCACGACACTGGTATCTGCAGATTCCAGGGGCCACGGACCAGTCCTGGGTTTTTCTCCTGCAAAATGATACGTTGAAAGGGTTCGTGGAAACCGATCCCGCGTTTCAATCGTTGGTGATCGCCAATTCATAGAATCGATGAGGCTCCCTGCGCCAACCCCCTTTGCTCAGGCTCTCTTCGACTTCGCTCAGGCAGGCTCAGGATGGGCGTTGAAGAGCCACCCTCCGTTTTGACGGGAAACCATGGAACTTGATTTCCGCAAAAATCCTCAGTTGCTCAGTACCATGATTGACGCCATGGCCGATGGCGTCTTTACCGTAGACGCCGATGGCAACATTATCGCCTGGAGCGTGGGCGCAGCGCGCATTACCGGCTATGCCAGCGATGAAGTGGTGGGCAAATCCTGCCATCTCCTTGAAGGGCCAAATTGTAAAGGGTTCAGTAAACTCACCGAGTTTTTAGATGACCCGACGCCTTATCCATGGGGAATCTGCAATCAGGAATGTAAGGTGCTCTCAAGGGAGGGACGAGAACTCTATCTCTATGGCAACGTGTCTGTCTTACGAGATGAACGCGGCACGGTTGTTGGAGCCGTGGGCACGTTTACGGATCTCACGTCTTTTATTTTAGCCAAAGAAAAAATTCAGGTATTGGAAGAACAGACCCGATCAAGAAATTCCTTTCAGCAAATGGTCGGGAACAGTCCGGTGATGGCGGAAGTGTTTCGACGATTGCGATTAGCGGCACGGGGAGACGTGCCGGTCTTGCTCACGGGAGAGTCGGGCACCGGCAAAGAGTTGGCTGCCCGGGCCATTCATGCCCTCAGTGCCAGAAAGGACCGACCGCTTTTGGCTATCAATTGTTCGGCCATTCCGGAGACCTTATTGGAAAGTGAATTATTCGGTCACGTGAAGGGAGCCTTTACCGGCGCGGTCAGAGACAAGGCTGGCGTGTTTCAGGCGGCTGATGGAGGCACCCTGTTTCTCGATGAAATCGGTGACATCAGTCCCGTGCTCCAACTCAAACTGCTCAGGGTATTGCAAGAAGGCGAGATTCGGCGCGTCGGTGATGAAAAAGGGATGAAGGTCGACGTGCGATTACTCACCGCTACGAATAAGGATTTAAAGCACTTGTTGACCACGGGCGCAATGCGAGAAGATTTTTATTACCGGATTCGCGTGTTTGAAATTGCCCTTCCCGCCCTCAGAGAACGGTGCGAAGACTTGCCCCTGTTGATCAATCACTTTATTGCCGAGGGGTCCAAAGTCCACGCCCACCCTATCAACGACATTGCCCAAGACGCGATGAAGCAGATGATGAAGTATGCATGGCCAGGCAATATTCGGGAATTGCGAAATGCCATTGAACATGCGTTTGTCACGGCGGAAAAAGGCTGTTTGACCGTCCTTGATCTTCCTTCAGAGATTCGTGCGCCAAAGTCCCATTCCACCCAAGGCCCCATAAGAGAACCCTTCAATCCTGAGCAACAGGCCGAACGCGCTGAGATCCTTGAAGCCCTTCACAGTGCCAAGGGCCGGAAAACCAAGGCCGCTGCATTATTGGGATATAGCCGTGTGACTCTGTGGAAAAAGCTGCAAAAGTTCGGCATTCAAGAAACTTCCTCTCAAGTGCGTTAACGCGCTAAGTTAGCGCGTTAACGTTCTGCCGTTAACAGGACCGGCCTTCCCTCTCTTCTTAAAAGCAGTGAAGTTTCAACGTATTGCTATTAAAGGAGAATTTTTCTATAGCTCGGCTTCAAAAACTGGCACACGATTTGCTTTTTAAGATAAATGTATAGGAAAGTGGTTAACAGGGAGGTGACACCATGACAAAAAACGTTGGCGGAGCGGATCAAAAAATTCGGTTGGTGCGTTGGCCATAGGGGTGGCAGCCTTGTCCGGATTGCCTACGTGGGCCGTGGTCGTGCTTGGTTTGGCTGGGGTGATTGCCCTTGTGACGGGAAGCGTGAAGTATTGTCCGGTTTGGACCCTCTTGGGGATGAACACCTGCCCATTAAAGAATCAGTGAATGAAGCGTTGGACCCCGTTCTCCAATGATGGGCCCGAAGAATCAGCAAAGAGAGGAAATGCGACATTTTTGAAATAACGTTATCAGGCAGCATACGGTCGTCCTGATTTCACCATTCATGCGGATAACTCTTTACCGGTAAGGAGGTAGCAATGAGACCGATCACTCGATCATTCAATGTAGTAGCCGTGTTAATCCTGGGATTGTTATCAAGCCAGGCGTACAGCCCGGGCACAGCCAACGCGAGTGGCGACGTGGGCGGAGGGAGTCCGTCGCAGGGCTACGATCTCCACGTTCAGGCACCTCACGTGATGGAAGACGGCACAGTCGGTGGGCCGTTTCATCACTATTGCAAGGGGATCTCGGACAAAATCCTGCAATGCCTGTTATTCGAGTCAACGGCTGCCAATGCGCCGTTAGTCGCCGTGGAATATTTTGTGGCTAAAAACTTGGCTAGAACTCTTCCGGTGATCCAATGGCATCGGTATTTCCATGATCACAAACAGGAAATTGCAACGGGGCGCGTGCAGATTTTAGGCATTGAAGACCAAGAGAAGGTGAAATCCATTGCTGAAGCGGCGTCCAAGACGGACGGCGTGATTTATCATTTGTGGCAAAAGGGTTTGGAATTTCCAGATGGGAGCGTCACGTTTCCACAATCGGTAGGCCACGTCTTCCATCAACCAGAGTGATTTAGTAAGAGTCATGGGGGGATCTCCCTCGTGGGTCCCCCCGCGTTCATTTCCCGAGAGGATACCATGGGGACAGGGGTGAAAGGGGCTTTCATTGGAGGTGTGATCTGTTGGTTATTTGGTGTTTCAAGTATTGGGTTGACAGCCGATCCTCAAGTCTTAAAACCCCGGGTGCCGTCCGATCAAATCGAAGAAGCAAAGACCTGGAAAAACCCGCTTCATGGGACACCCGAAAATATTGAAAAAGGGAGTAAGATTTTCCACGGAAAAGCCTTTTGTGCAACGTGTCATGGACGGGACGGCAAAGGTTTGGGAAATATTCAAGGTTTACGGGGAAAACTCCCCAGAAACTTTACGGACAAAGCGTGGCAGGCAGCGCGAACGGATGGCGAACTGTTTTGGATCTTGAAACATGGAAGTCCAGGAACGGATATGGCCTCGTTTATTCCGCTCGTGTTGACGGAAGAAGAGGCATGGCAGGTCCTCCTGTATGTGCGTTCATTTGGGCAAACGTAACAAAAGGTGAGGAGGGAGTCATCATGAAGCCCGTGTTCCGGTTTTTGTCGAAAATTTTGGGAACGAGGGTTGTAACGGTCGGCCTATGCGTGAGCCTGCTGGCATCCTCACCTCTTTGGGCTGCGGATGAACGGCAGGCTGAAGAGATGGTGAAGCACGTCTGCTCAACCTGTCACAAATTTCAAGGCGAGCCGGAAAGCCGGTTCAATCTGAAAGCTCCGGATTTGATGTGGGCAGGAAGCAAGTACCAACGCAGCTGGCTGCTTGGGTTTCTGACCGGCAAAGAGAAAAGACTGTATGCCAAAAGCTATCGGTGGGATCAGGGGTGGGAACCCGACGTGCACGTTACACTTACGGAAGATCAAGCCGAGGCGGTCGCGACCTATCTTGAAAAACAGTACGTGGACCCTCGCGTGACAGTCGGTGCGTTCGACGTTTCGAAGGTGACCAGAAAGGAAGCGGAGTTTGGCGCACTGGCGTACAAGGAGCATGCCTGCATCGGATGTCATACTATTGAAGAAAACGGGCAACTGGTCGGTGGGCCGCAAAGCATCGACTTGGCAGAGTCCGGAAAGCGTTATAATCCGGATTGGCTCTTTCGATTCGCGCTCAATCCACAGGATTTTACGCCTCACAGCGGAGAATTTTTGGCGGATGCCACGGAATTCGGCTTGCGGACGGTGGTTGGGTATCTCATGACGTTGGGTGTGCCGGATTTCAAATACAACGAGCCATGGACCGGCCCGGAGTTTTCTGACGCAAGCGTGGATCGCGGCAAGGTGGTCTATAAAGAGTATTGTTCGCAATGTCATGGCGCGACCGGACAAGGTGACGGTCCGGCTGCCTCGGGATTGAGCCCCAAACCGGCGGTGCATGCCAATATGGCCTTTGACAAATTGCCGATGGAATACATCTACAACGTGATCTATCATGGTGGGCGGAGCGTTGGAGAATCCCCAAACATGCCGTATTGGGGACTCACGATTGGCCAGCAGGGAGTGGCGGACGTCATTGCGTATCTGAAAGCGACGTTCAAGGGAGTACCGGAAACGACGGCTGCGATCACAGGGGACGGCCCGTCGGGAGTATGCCCGCAACCACGAAAGACCAAGCGGGCTCCGGGGAATTTCCGAAAACGGGCGAATCCTTTACCGGCGAACGCGTCCAACGTGAAAGCCGGAGCAACATTGTTCCAACGGACGGCTCAACCCCTGGCGTGCATGAACTGTCATGGGGTCAAAGGTGATGGAGAAGGACCGATGGGGGCAGCCCTGAATCCGCCTCCACGCAACTTTACGTGTGCGGAAACCATGCAGGATATTTCCGATGGTCAGATGTTTTGGATCATTAAAAACGGCTCCAAGGGTACCGGCATGATGGCTTTTTCTACTATGCCCGACAACAAGATCTGGCAATTGATTCATTACATAAGGACTCTGGCGAAGTAGAAAGAGACGCGTGCGGGGATGCCGCTTATATGCGGCATTCTTTACGTCGTCACGTTTCGTTGCAGTCGCGAGATTCCTGCTCGCCTGTCTGCCCCCGGGTAGAGAGGCAGGGTCTCGTCTCATCGCGTCTTCATCGGTGGCCTTTGCGGTGACGTTGTGCAGGCAACATGAAACGCGGCCGCTACATTACCACGCAGCCCCAAGCGAAAGCCGACTGGAAATTTCTCAATCTCAGAGGCAGGAAGCCGTCCTGGGCCTCAGGCTTTTGGGTCCTTCGGTCTATTATTCCCTTTCAGACAGGTTGACAAACGAGTTGCATTAGGGGTGTATTAGGGCATCACCCTAGGGTAAAGAACGGTTGACATCCCAAGAATCATGAAAGTTTCAATCGCCTGCGTGATGATGAGATCGTCCCACGGTCCTTCTTGTGATCGGTTTAGAGATGGGGCACTTCGACCATTGTATGGGGTTGTCGTGCTCAGTGCTCTCTTGACTTTCACGATGGGAAGCTGCACGACCGTTCCCGTGCTCCCCCCTTCACCAAAGTCAACGGGGGGACTTCAGAGTAAATCCTCCAAGTCACCGGATCTTCAGCCCGATGCGCGTTCTACGGAAATCGCGTCCCAGAAACGTTCTGGATCAAACGTGGCCCATCCGTTTTCTCTCGAAGATCGGATGTCGTTGAGAATCCCTTCAGGACTATCTCTTCCCGACGCCGAGCCTTCCCAGGTTTTTAGTTTTCGGGCCAGGGAAATGCCGTTGGTCGATGCCTTACGTCTGTTCTCTCGTACGAACACGCTCAATATTGTCGTGGAGCCAGGGGTTGAAGGCGTTGTGACGGTCGACTTTCAGGGCCTTGATCTCGAAAAAGCCATGGCCGCGCTGTTGGATACGCAGGGGTACTATTGGGAAAGAGATGGAGAACTGATCATCGTGCGTCGGCTGAAAACACGAATCTTCACGATGGACTACATTCGTCTCGAACGTTCCGGTGAGGGACGTAACAAAGCGCAAGTCACGTCCGGGTCAGGGAGGACCGGGGGGCAGGACGCGGGTGAAGTGCTCTTGAGCCAACAGGACCACATTAAGTTTTGGGAAGAAATTGAAGCGCAGATTGGGACGCTCCTCTCGGACGATGGGCGTTTTGTGGTGAATCGGTTGTCCGGCACCATTCAAGTCACGGACCTGCATCGGCGGGTTGAAGAGGTTGCAGCGTTTCTGGCCAACGTCCGCGGCTCACTCTATCGACAAGTTGAGATCCAGGCCAGAATCTATGAAGTCACGCTCCGTGACGAGTACCGTCTGGGATTGGATTGGACTCGAATCGATCTTAGTGCCCCCAACGTCCGTTTTGAACTTGCCAACGTCGGCACGGCACCGGTCGGTGGCTTTATTGCGCAGGCCGCTACTGCGGCCTTTAATTTTAGCGACGGTGAGTTTGAAGGCGTGATCGAAGCCTTGCAGGATCAGGGTGACGTGCAGGTGGTGTCTCAGCCTCGGATTTTGACAATGAATAATCAACCGGCACTTATTAAGGTAGGAACGGATCAATCCTTTTTTACCTCAACCACCACACAGGGGACGGCAGGGGCTGGAAATATCATTACGGAGCAGGTGCGGACCGTGACGTCGGGTCTCGTCCTCTCGGTGACTCCACAGATTTCCCAAGACGGGTGGATCATGATGGACGTGTCGCCGATTATTACCCGGTTGACCGAAACCGTGGAGTCGGCCAATGGGTCCTCCGCCCCGGTTCTGGACGTAAAACAGTCCGGAGGGCTGGTCCGCGTCCGTCATGGACAGATGGTGATTATCGGTGGGCTTATTCAAGAACAACTCATGAATACCGAACGGAAGGTGCCGTTGCTGGCGGATATTCCCGGGCTTGGTTGGTTTTTCCGCAGTACCTTTCAGGCCGAAAGAAAAACCGAACTCGTTATCTTCCTCATGCCTCGTATTCTGAGGACGACGTGATGGACAGACTCGATCTGAACGTGTGTTACAAAAGGCTGGGCTTTACCGAAGCCCCGTTTCAGATTACGCCGGATACGGACTACTTTTTCCGCGCGCGGCAGCATCTCCAGGCCTTGGACCATTTGCAATTTGGCGTCGCCAGTGGTGAGTTGACGATGTTGACCGGTGAAGTCGGGACAGGGAAAACGCTGGTGTGCCGGTATCTGTTGCGGCATCCTCCGAAAGGCGTGCGATTTGCCTACCTCTTGAATCCTGATCAATCGTACGTGGATCTTCTGAGTTCGATTTGCCAGGACCTCACCGGACGGGTCCCTGAAGAGCGCGGCATTGGTGCGCTGCAACGGACGTTGTCGCGTGTGCTGCTGCGATTGGCCGGTCAGGGGGAACGTGTGGCTGTCTTGGTTGACGAAGCGCATCGGTTGAGCGGGAGAGTGTTGGAAGGACTCAGGCTGTTATCAAATCTGGATACCGAAAAAGAAAAACTCATGTGTTTGTTATTTGTGGGGCAACCCGAACTCGAACGTACGTTGTCGAATCGAGCACTTCGCCCTTTGTCGCAACGCGTCAGTATTCGATTTAAATTGAAGCCGTTCGATTGTCGAGAAACCATGCAATATATTCAGCATCGCCTGCGGGTCGCAGGCCCACGGACCAGATTTCAATTTTCTCCCGGCGTCATGATGCTCACGCACGGCCTGAGCAGAGGAGTGCCACGTCGGATTAACCAGATTTGCAATCGGTCTCTTCTTGCGGCCTATGCCTGCCGTCGGTTCGAGGTCAGCCCCCGCATGGTCCTGCGTGCGAGACGGGAAATCACCGGCCTGACGTAAAGCCTGAAAACACAGACGTCTTTCCCGAAAATAGAACGACGACGGGAGAGGGAAAACAAACGACGAGCCATGAGTATTATCACTGATACGCTGAACCGGTTGCAGGCTGAGCGGACAGGGCGCGAACGGCAACCCGTGGCTTCGATGACGTTGGAGAGCGCGGAAACCGAAGATTCCCATGCTCACGGTTTTTCCCTTCCTCGCCTTTCTGCACGGCCTTTTCGAAAGAGATTCCGTCCGTCCGCTACTCTTATCGTGCTGGGATGCGTTGTGATTGCTGCCTACCTCTGGGGGCTGCCTCTTATGGCAGATCAAAACAAGGTGAGCCCGGAGCGTGAGAAGGGGACGATGAAGGAAGTGAATCCCGTAGAACTCGTTCCGTCTCGGAGCGTTGACGCGATTCCTGAACAACGGAAAGAACCTTTCACGGCGACAACGGCGACGTTGGGAGAAGCGAGCGAAGATTCCAGTCTGACGGAAAAAGCTTCAGCCACGGTGTCCGATACGTCGGGCAAGGCGAATCCGCCCGTTGTCAGAGGTGCACCGGCTCGGGAACCGCGTTCCTCTCCGGATCTTCCGTCAACGGCGGTACAGCCTCCGGTGCACAACGCCAGGGCGACGTCGACCAGTCAACGGAAAACCAGTGTTTCTTCGCTTCTTCGGAATGCCACTTCCCTTCAAGTCAAACTGGCCCGCGCACGGGATTTGATCAAAAAACGACGATATGCACGGGCAGTGACTGTCCTGCACCCCCTGTTTGTGGAGCCTCCTGAACCATGGGAGCCTTGGTTTTGGTTGGGAACGGCACAATTGGGTTTAGGCCAATGGGAAAA
This sequence comes from Nitrospirales bacterium, assembly GCA_965215405.1. Lineage (GTDB taxonomy): Bacteria > Nitrospirota > Nitrospiria > Nitrospirales > UBA8639 > Bin75. The sequence continues at coordinate 2,278,647 of OZ244060.1, read as the reverse complement.
GGCTCGGGCGTCGTTGATGGAAGGACTTGCTCGTGATGCCACGGTCCCCCAATTGTGGGTGCAACGTGCCCTGGTGAGTCAACAACAGGACCGATTTGGTGAAGCAGTGGATTTCCTCAGGCAAGCGGAGTTATTAGATCCGAAGCTTCCCGAGGTTCAACTGAACCTGGCCTATTCTCTCGAAGTGCAGGGAAACAGGCAGGTCGCCGTCAAGCATTATCAAACGTTTCTTGCTTTGACCGAAGGCAAAAAATCCTATCATGCAACCCGCAAAAAGGTGCTGAATCATCTCGTTCGGTTAAGAAAGACCTGAGCCCTGGGGGAGGGCAGCGTGACGTGTATCTTGTGGTCAATCTGCGCAGTTTGCCCGTCCTCTGCGGAACATGATTCGGAGTGCGTGGAAGAGTCGAGACAATCTTCCCCCGTTCTCAGGGTCGTGATGTTCTTCCCATGGTTCTTGATTGCCTAAGTACGCTTTCCCCTGAAATTGGAGGCGGCTGCGCAGTTGAGTGTAGCCTCGGTTCTGTAATTGGTCAATGAGCATGGTGACGGCAGCTTGCTCAGTGATCTGTGGTTCAGTTTCCAGAAGGAATCGTTCATACCGAAAGATGGCCTGGAACGTTCCACTCAAGAATTTCATTTCGGCCTGTCGGTTGAAGCCTCGCCCCAGGTCGTCGAGTCCGGCAATTTGATAGGTATTGGTCGAGGATTCCATGGTGTCAGCCCGTGTGGAGTAAAGCGTTTTGGGAGATGTGCGTATCAGAGTGGATCCGATTGTATCACGTTGAACGGCGTTTCTCGAAATGAACAGCCGTGGTTCCATCATGAAGTGACGTATGGCGAGAATCATACTTGACGACTGTAAATTATTTGTAAAATTCGACTCCGAGTCATTGGTGGGCACACAAGAATCTGCCACCGTGCTCTAGATTTTTATTTCTGATCCGAGGTTGGCATTGTTGAATCATACTTCTCTTTCAACGTTTGGTCTGGGAATTCTTGCCGTCTTCCTGCTCTCACCTGAGCCGTGTTTGGCTTCACAAAGCAGCCCATTGACATTGGATCTCACAACCTCAGCGGTGGGGTATTTCGCGCTGGGCATTTTTGTGCTGGCCTATGCTTTGGTTATGGCCGAAGAGTTTACCCAACTTCGAAAATCCAAGCCCGTCATGTTGGCTGCGGGAATCATCTGGGCGCTGGTGGCGTGGTCCTACCCCGGCAGCGATCCTCACGTGGTTGCAGGGGCCCTGCGTCACAATATTCTCGAATACGCGGAATTGATGTTGTTTCTGCTTGCCGCCATGACGTACATCAATGCGCTTGAGGAGCGGCTGGTCTTCGAAAGCCTGCGCTCCTGGCTGGTGCGTAAAGGGTTTACGTATCGTCAGCTGTTTTGGATCACGGGCACCCTGGCCTTCTTTATCTCGCCGGTGGCGGATAATCTGACAACGGCCTTGCTGATGTGCGCCGTGGTACTGGCGGTCGGGTCGGATAATCCTCGGTTTGTCGGTTTGGCGTGCGTCAATATTGTCGTGGCGGCGAATGCGGGCGGGGCGTTCAGCCCCTTTGGCGATATTACGACCTTAATGGTGTGGCAAAAAGGGATCGTGGACTTCTTCACGTTTTTCCTGTTGTTTGTCCCCTCGGTTGTCAACTTTCTTGTGCCGGCCGGGTTGATGCACTTCGCCGTTCCCGAGGTTTCCCCTGTTCCGTCTGAAGAAGTGGTGTTGATGAAGCGGGGGGCACCGGTGATTATGCTTTTATTTTTTTTTACGATTTGTACTGCGGTGAGTTTTCATAGTTTTCTTCACCTGCCGCCCATGGTGGGCATGATGACCGGTTTGGCGTACCTGAATTTTTTTGGGTATTACCTGCAAAAGACACACTATCGATACGCGGTGCCGGGAACGTGGAGTGAGAAGAAGGCGAAGGAAAGCATCGGCGACGTGGTGCCGTTCGATATCTTTCAAAGCGTTGCCCGTGCAGAATGGGACACCTTGCTGTTTTTCTATGGAGTCGTCATGTGTGTGGGAGGGTTGGGTTTTCTCGGCTACCTCGCGGTGGGGGCTCAGGTGCTGTATATCGACTGGGGCCCCACGTTTGCGAATACGATGGTCGGGTTCTTGTCCGCCGTCATCGATAACATTCCGGTGATGTTTGCCGTGCTGACGATGAATCCCGACATGTCTCAGGGACAATGGCTGTTGGTGACTTTAACGGCTGGGGTTGGGGGGAGTATGTTATCGATCGGGTCGGCTGCAGGTGTGGCGCTGATGGGGCAGGCACGCGGCAAGTATACGTTCTTTCAACATCTCAAATGGACACCGGCTATTGCGCTTGGTTACGCGGCGAGTATCCTGGTTCATATGTGGATCAACTCGAATCAATTTTGATTCATGTGCCCGTGAGAACTCCTTGAGTAGAAAGACAATCTGTTGTTCCCTGACGCTTGCAAGTGAAGACGTGATAAAATAACCAGGCAGAGGAGGTGGTAATCCGGATCTTTGAATAATCCGAGTGACGGTTGAAAAAGATTTGTCTGCACAAAGGCAAGAGGCTCCTTGACGCGCGGAACGTAAGGGGGGTAAGTACGACTGGGGGCAAATTGTCTGTACTCTGTGCGTTGCCTTGAGCGTGGGCAAAGCGGCCCCAAGGGGGGTTGCGAAAGTTCTTTGGTTGTACTGTACTCCTCCTGTGGAATAAGTACTCATGATGACTACGCTGAGGGGATTTGTTCAGGGCAACGGCAACATGCGTCTTGCTCAAGGACGCCAGAATGACAGAAGGGCGGCGCAGAGCCAACCGGGCAGGCGTTATGGTTTTTCAGCAGTTCTAATAATGTAGGGCGAGTAGGGTAGCTGGTTGTCGGCTGTCTGAGGCCAGCGACAGTGCAAGCCGGTTAAGTATTCAGGAACATGGTTCCTGAGTCGCAACCGGTTTTTTTTATGTCCAAGATGGCGCTTATGATGCACACTTCTTTTCCGGACCGAGAGTGTATCAAACAACGCCTGGAAAACTTTAAGCGCCATTTGGAGGAAATTGGAATGAGCGAAAATACAATAAGCGTAACGAATGAGGCCAGCAACGGAATTCGCCGGGCTTTTGGCCTGTAATCTGTATGATTCTCATGAGCGGACAAAAGAGACGTTATCGTTTTCATTGAAACGCACCACTCCTTTTTCTTCCCGTCCAGGGTAAATGGAGGTGACGAGCATGAACGCTGATGGAACAGAGGTACCGAGAGGAACGCTTGACGGGCTGCGACACAACTGGAGGTCTGACCTTCTTTCCGGATTCCTTGTTTTTTTGATTGCGCTTCCACTGTGTCTCGGTATTGCCTTGGCCTGTGGTTATCCCGCCATCGCCGGCATCTTTACCGCCATTATCGGCGGCACCATGGCCACGTTTTTCAGTAATTCAGAACTTACGATCAAAGGCCCTGCCGCGGGGCTCATTGTCATCGCTATAGGTTGCGTGACGGAATTCGGTTTTACCAGCGGGAAGGACCCCGCTGCAGACTTTCAAGCGTATCGGTTAGCTCTCGGCGTCGGAGTTGCCGCAGGTATCATTCAAATTTTGCTCGGAGTTTTTCGTGCAGGGATTTTCGGAGAATTTTTCCCGATGACGACCATCCATGGATTATTGTCGTCCATCGGGGTCATTATCGTCGCCAAGCAGTTCCCGATTGTGATGGGGTTAAGCCCTGAAGGGAAGCCGTTAGAACTGCTGGCCAAGATCCCTGCCTTTGTTATGGAGATGAATCCCGTCATCGGATCGATAGGGATCGTCAGTCTTCTCATCATGTTCGGGTATCCTCTGATCAAGCATCCCAAATTGAAGATTGTTCCGGCGCCGATGATCGTTTTATTCGTCACGGTAGCGATGGGTCTGTATCTGAATGTCGGCCAAGATGGAACTTATACCTTCAATGACCAGACGTATGCCTTGGGAGCGACGTTTTTGGTAGACGTTCCGAATAACATGTTCAGTGCTCTCACCTTTCCGGATTTTTCTGGCTTAACGACCTCGATCGGGATCAAGTACGTGATCATGTTCTCCCTGATTGGAAGTCTTGAGTCGTTACTCAGTGCCAAGGCCGTGGATCAGATCGATCCCTGGAAGCGAAAGACCGATTTGGACCGAGACATGCTGGCCGTCGGAGTCGGCAATACCTTATCGGCCTTTGTGGGTGGGCTTCCGATGATCTCGGAAATCGTACGGAGCAGGGCGAATATCGATAATGGGGCGAGGACGCGATTTGCGAATATGTTTCACGGCTCATTTTTACTGGTTTTTGTGGCCCTGGTCCCTGCTCTGATCAATCAGATCCCGCTGGCCGCTTTGGGAGCCATGCTGGTTTTTACTGGGTTTCGGCTGGCGTCCCCGCAGGAGTTTATTCGCGTGTATCATTTGGGAAAGGATCAGTTCACTGTCTTTATATCTACGATTGTCGGCGTGCTTGCCACGGATCTCCTGATGGGAATTGCGATCGGCATTGGAGTCAAAATCATCATTCATATCGTCAATGGTGCTCCGATCCCTTCGTTGTTGAAGTTGCACGCCGAGGTCACGCGTGAAGATGATGGCTCGGCGACTATTGTGGTGCGGAAATCAGCCGTCTTCAGTACGTGGATTTCTTTGCGCAAACATCTCGACCGCTTTCTCCAAGAGGGGAAAACGGTCACCCTGAACCTCGCCGAGACGAGACTCGTCGATCACACTGTAATGACCAAGCTTGATGAATGGAAAAAGGAATTCGCCGAAAAGGATTGCGAATTCTTCATTCGTGGATTGGAAGAGCATCAGCCTGTGGCGCATTCGCGTTTGTCCGCTCGTAAAAAGCCGAAAGGGCACCAGTAGTGAATCGATGCGTTGTCTGTCTTGTCGTGTCCTTTCCGGTCGGTGGCAGGAACTGGTCGCGTGGCACCAAGGGCAGCCGCTATACGTGTAAGAAAAAGGGGGAATGATGGTACGATCCCCATACAATTGTCTGAAGGAGACAGGGCAGTTTAATCCCGCGTCCTGTCCAGACGACGTTGAGTAATGCCGATTCGTGGAAGAGGACGGGCCTTGGATCAAGAAGCGATCGTTGAGGGTAAGCGTGGGGTTTCGATGTCTCTGGCGAGCGTAAAAACAATCATCCGCTCACTGATGTGAGTTTCGATGTCGGTAAACAGACCCGTGACTTCTGTCCCCGTGATGGCTGTAATTTGATTACAGAGTTGTTCCCTGCCTTGTGAGATGAGGTTTTGCCTCATGCGTTTGACCATGTCGACACCCTCTGAATTTTTAGCGAGTTGGCGTTCCGCCGGAGTCAAGACGCCCTTGAGCCTCACCAGGACAAGGTCACGAAGGATGAACGCCTTGACCTCCGTCGGTCCGCGGCCCATGAAGTCTTGTTCGAATTTGATGATGGCGTTGCGGATGGCTGTCTCGGATTCGCCCTTGGTGGGTCCGTTTTTCATAGGTGGAAAGCGTTGACCGCCCCCCGCGAAATTCTTAAGCCCGTATACGGGCCCTGATACAAGGATAAAAAAACAGTGATATAAGCAATTCCTTTGTAGAGGTCAAGTATAGAGACCCCTGCTTCCCTGAGTCGACGTGCACCCGAAGGCCGGCAAGGAGTGCGGGCCTTTAGAATTCTACAGATTCAAAATGATCTCTTCTAAGAACAGAGGTGTCTAACACGAACAGACTTCCGGAATGCCGCTCCAAAAATGGCTTGAGTCCTGAAAGAATGGGCTCGACCTTTTCCTCGGGAACGACCGTCAAGACCATTTGCAGGCTGCTCGTGTCATTAAACATGAGGTGCCCTTCATGGAAACCGCTGTGTCCCTTGCCTGACAGATTGCTGAAGATTGTATAGCCACTGGCTTTTATCCGATCAAGCACTTCCGTCACGAAGTTAAGGTGCTCGCCCTCAATAATGATCTTGATTTCCTTCATTGGGTAAAGCTTGATGGTACTCATGATCTTCTACCCCTCCTCAACCTGATGGATTTACTGAATGAGTCGCCAATCATCCAGAGAATGATGACGAAAAAATTCCATTGTCACCGGATCTAACGCCACGAGATTGATCCATTGATTGCCGATTAATCGTTTTAAAATATCATGTCGGGAGATGACCGTGCTGATTTTTTTCAAGGGGGCTTCAATAACAACGAAGAGTCTCATGGGTTCATGATAGGGCTTTTCTCCATCGAGAACCGTTTGAACCGGAAGTCCGACACAGAGATCACTTTGGGAACCAAACATGACTCCTACACGTCCGACCACGTTGTGGTACACTTTGCTTCCACTACCATAAACGGATGGATCAACGGTGGAAAAATAATGTTCCATGTTAATCCAGTTCCCCACGATCATAGGGGCAGTCATGATAATTTCCAAGTATTTTCCTACAGGATCTTGCAGATAATCATACGAGTGTAAAAACGTTCGCCCTTCGAGATTACAGCCTTTTGTTAAGAGACGCCGTCCGATGATAAAAGCAGAATGCCGAGACAATCCCCATTCGGGTCGGACTTGTGACCAATCGAGGCTACGCCGTTCCGTTCGCTCATTCGACTTATCCAAAGATTGCCGACCAGTTTCATCAGGAAAACGAATTAATCGGTCAAAGCTGTTGCGGCTGCCGGCTTCTTCCAAATCATGGAGCAGTCTGATCAAATCTTTTCGGTGTGTGGCAGGCACGTCTTCCAAGTCAAACAGTTCGACGGTATCCGTTGTCGTGTCATGTTGCCCCGGGAGAAAATGGGTGTCGGGAGGAATGAAAATTCCTTTCTGAGTCAGCAACTGTCGAACTTGACCCTTATTGGCCATGGTTGCAAGGGCCCGGGAATTCGAGATGCCATGGTTGCCTCCGCAGGCCCCGCAGTCTAAGGCGGATTCATAGGGATTGTTGTCCGACGTGCTGCGGTGTGCACAAATTAACACCAGTCTGGCAAACGTTTTCGTGAATCCTATAATCCGAAGTGCCGTTTCGACAAAATGAGCTTGTTCGGTCGCGGTAAATCCAGTCTGTGTGATTCGTTGCATCCGACGAGTCACGGCCCGTTCTTGGACATCATGGTCTTGCCTTAGATTTTGGATAAATTTTTCATGGTCGGATTCGGTCCAGTTCAGCAGTCGATGTAATTCCTCATCTTCAGCCCTGTCTATCGAAATTTGATGAAGAGCTTGTTTGCGAAGACGTTCGACCCGTTCATGAGAGACCCGATTGCCCTGCCGGCCAAACCGTTCGATCAATGTACGATAGATGGTTGCCCTGTGTTCGGATGCAACCATTTCTTCCGCCTCCTCGTGGGTGAGCTTTTCAACGGTCAAGGTGGTTCCAACGGGAATGGCGAAATGCGCTTTCACCCAAGATGTGAAGCGTTTATACCACAGAGGCGCCAATGTCTGGCCGAATAACCTGAATCCAAAAAACCATCCAATGGCTTCAACCATCACATAAGGCGTGATGACGTTCTCTTTCAAATCATGGAGCAGGGTGTGTCCCGTTTTTGCCAGATGCTGTCGTTCCAGAAATTTTTTTGCAGCCTTGCCCTGGTAAGCGCGAGGAATTTCTTTGACGACGTGTTTCGGTTTGAGCAGCACGGGGCATTGGTCTGTTTCCTGTTCGCTTCCGAATCCCTGAAAGCAGAGAGGTATTCCGAAAAATCCGGCAAACCCGAACGTTTCATTTCCTCCCACTTCCTCAAAATGTCTTCGAAAACTTTCCGAACGAACGTCGATACAGAAAATAGCTTGAGCCAAAGGACGTGATTCAGGGGATTGCTTCGCAGACCCATCGCTCTGATGGAGTCTTTGAACGTTTGGAGAGATATGTTTGATGAAGTCTTTGATGTAGCTGATCTCAAACGCCTTCAACCAGAATGGACCGTGCCGTGAATCCGGAAACTGTTCCACCCAATCGAGCAAAACCGCCAATGTTTCCGGAGGGCTTCCAATTAAATCCTTGACAGAGAGATCGAACTGTTGTGTCAGATGCAAAAGGATTAAAGCGTGGCGATCAGTTTCTTGCCGTTGCCGAACGGTCTCCCATGTGAAGTGCACTCTGTCCCCTTTTCGATCCAGCTCTTCAATAGGCAGGGGTTCCTGTATGAAGAGAGAACGATCAAGGTCTGCAAACCGATCCTGGGCCAGTCCTTTGGTTCGCCACTCTTTGTAGAGGCCGTATCCGCTTGGGTGGTCACTCAAGAAAGACAAGATCGAAGCATACGTTCCTTGAATGCCGAGTTTCCTTTCGCATGCCAACGCGACGAGTTCTTTTTCATAGAAGAGACGAATGGCCATATATTTGACCAAGTCTATGGGGAAGGCCTGTTGCCACTTGTGGTCCGATTGTTCCGACCGCCATTTGATGAATCCCGTCCATCCTGGCAGCTGAGCCAGATGCAGCGTGAAATAGTCAATCCACAAATTCCGCGGAATCGCCAACGCCTCTAAGCTTTCCCAAATAGCGTCTTCCGGTCGATCCGGAAGGTTTTGGATTTTGGATTTCCAGTCTTGAATCCCGAACAGTGCGCCTGATAAATCCTGTCTGGCCAGAACTTTCCACCCACCATAAAACGTTTTGTTTCGAAGAGGCATTGGCCATGGTGCGTGGCCTTCGTCGAGAAAGCCTCCACACCATTTTATAAGCTCTTGGTTGATCAGGTTTCGGACGTTCGTGCCGAGCGTTTCATCGCACCAGTGGGCAATGGTGTACTCGGAAGCAAGCGCTTTTCGCTCCACGTCGGAGCGAACGCGTAGGGAAAATCTGGATTTCTTCGACTGGGAGAGGGCTTGGAGTTTTTCAATGAGATCCTTCACGTCGCCTTCGATCAGTAACCCTTGTGAAATAACCGAGGCGACATCGGGTTCCATGCTGCCAGTTCCATTGATTAAAACAGTTTGCAGGACTTCCAGATGGGAAATCTTTCGACGTCCAATGGCAACGGTCTCATCTTGTGCTCTGAGTCGTAAGGCTTCATGAACGGCAACTTGGGAGATACGGCGCTGCTCGTAGTAATTTCGGTATTCCCCGTTGGACAGATACCCTTTCCCCCCAAGAAATTTTCTGCCGCGTCCGATGGCTTCATGAAAGGGTAAATGTTCCAATCCATGGAGGGGATTATGGTGGATAAAGGTTTGCATGGGCCAGAAGTGGGAAATGGGTTCGCTCGCAAGTTTAACAAGAGACCTCAATTCCATTCGCCGGACATCTTTTGGCGCAACCGATTCTTCGAAGTCGACCATATCCATGAATTCCTAATGAACGAGTGCACTCACACTCGCGCCGACAATAAGCACGGCCAGGGAGCAGATTTCGGCAGTCCTAAGATCAGTATACGGAATGTCTGGTCGTGCTTTCCCAAAGGCTGTTTGGTGAAGCAAACGTGAAAAATACCAACTTCCAAACATCCAGACACCAAGCAGTATCAATGAAATGATCATCAACGATCCATTCTGATTGTCCGTCGTCGGCATGGTCATCAAGCCGGCAAACGTAGGAACGATCGGAAGCAGCATGGCCAGGCTGATCAAAAGAATCAGTAACGTTCCAAGTCTGGGCATGGGCGTTGCCAATCCTGGGAGATTTCCCAGGTCATGCGATCCATACCGTTCCTGGACAAAGGTGTAGGCGACAAATAGCCCGTTCATGACCAACGCGACGGTTATGCCGAATGGTATTCCCCATTCGGAAAAAGTAGAGAACACGGCGGTGAGTCCCCATAAAAGTGAGATTTGGGCAATCGTGGCATAGGCGAGCAAAAGACGAATGTGGTTTTGCCCCAAAGATTTCAGGGACGCATAGAGAGCACCAACGAGGGCCAATAACGAGATGGCTGAGTGTATTGCTTCGGGAATGAACCCTTGAAGTTCGTGAAGCTGGGCAAATCCGAGGGATAAGAACACCACGGCCCATAAACCGGCCAGGATTCCGTGGGCAGAGCCGACGAGGGATACGAAGGGAAAGTGAAACGGAGGGAGTGGGACGAGTGTGACCGCAAGAAAAAGTCCGGCTCGTTCGTACAGGGAACCTCCAACCAATGAAGAAACAGAGACGAGAACAATAGCAAGAGCCAGATGGACGAGACTGATTGTCCGGAGAGTGGTGGAACGGTCCAAGCGGAAGCAAGAAAAGGCGGCATAACCAAGAATTCCAATGAGGGCATACCTGTTGACCGGGGCCTGACCAAGCAATGCTGCAAGGCTAAGTCCCAGCACAACCAGGCCCGAGCCGAGAACGGTTGAAGAATAATTCGAAATCTGTTGGCCGAGGACTGCACAACCTGTCGAGAGGACGACGGCTGCCGCCAGATGAATCAGGATTGGGTCGATTTCGGATATCGTGCCTATGTAGAATAGGGTTCCAACTTCCCCCCCTATACACGTCAGGGCTAAACGTTGAAAGGTCGAACGTGAAATTCGGCAGGCTTGGCTCAGAAACCCTAGAACAATGGGGATAAGTGCTGCCAATACCGGTATGGAATGTTCTGAAGCCATTGAGATTCAACCCTGCTTTAATAGCGGTGTCCAAATTTTTGTGCCAATTGGAAGATCGTGTTTCCCCACCTCGCATAGAGTAGATCGACATAAAACCGATTGATAAGAGAAATATAGAATCTTTGTTGAATGGTCAGAATCCAGTCCGGGCTCAGGATTTTTTGTTTTTTGGCGTTGGTATAGACATAGATCCACCCCAAGAGAATAAAAAGTGTGGACAACAAGATTAATGCATCGAACACAGTAGGATTCAAGGCCGCAGCCACAAAGAGCGCATCTGCCACCCCTGGTTCTGGATAAAGGAAGTGAGTGAATTGCTCTCCTGCCCAGAGATAGATGAATCCGATCAGAAACAAAGTGCCGATCATGGCACTGGCGACTTTCCAAGAAGCCACGGCGTGCAGTCGATACAAACTGTAAATAGCTTGGGATGCCGTGACCCAGCCGAAGAACAGGAAAATGACCGCTCCATGTGCGTCCTGTAGCGGAACTTCCAACAGGTCATGCGCGACCATTAAAATAATGAGCGGCATGATTAACGTGACGATCATTCCCGTAACCCAGCTTGCCTGTGCGGGCAATCCGGCGGTTTTTTGGTCTGAAGAAGAAGGGAATTTCGGTTCGTGTCGAGCATGATGAATGACGTTTCCAGCACTTAGAAAAAGTGATGCCTTGAACAGTCCGTGCGCAATCAAATGAAAAATGGCCAAGGCAAAGGCCCCGAGACCGCATTCCATGATCATATAGCCCATCTGTCCCATGGTAGAGAACCCCAGTGTTTTCTTGATGTCGTTTTGTACGAGCATCATGGATGCTCCTAGAATAGCGGTGACCACGCCAATAACGAACACGACATGAAGGCTGTTGGGTGAGAGCGCATATAATGGAGCGAGTCGATTGAGAAGGAACCCGCCCGCGTTAACAATTCCTGCGTGCATGAGTGCTGAGACCGGGGTTGGCGAATCCATGGTGTCCGGCAACCAGACGTGGAGCGGGAACTGAGCGGACTTTGCCATGGCTCCAATGAAAATCAGTAACGTGATCACGGATACGACAGTGACTTGAAGCAGATTTCCGGGCAGTAGTGAAATGACCTTGGATTGTTCGGAGGCTCGTTGGAAGAGTTCGGCAAATTCAAGAGTTCCGAAATATTTGTAAGTTAAAAAAATGCCACAGAGAAAACAGACGTCTCCAATACGGTGGACCACAAACGTTTTGAAGGCATTTTGACAGGCAGGCGCGTGCGAAAAGTTAAAAACAAGCAAGAGGTACAAGGCCCAACTCAACAACTGCCAAAAGAGAAACAGCATGAGAAGATTCGGACTGGAGACAAGGGAAAGGATGACAAAAGTCATGAAGCTGAGTAAGGCGTAAAAGCGGGCATAACCAGGATCACCCTGGAGATAGCGAACGGAATACACGTGAATGACGGTGCTGACGCTGGTGATGAGGACCATCATGACGGCAGTGAGTCGGTCCACCAATATGCCGAACTTTAAAAAAGTGGAACTATTGTCCTGCAGTGGCCAGAGTGTGACCTGAATTGGATTTCCCGTACTGAAGGAGTGCAGCGTTACGATGGAGAGGATACACGCGCTGGCTGTGGCAATAGTTCCTATGGTGGACGCAGAAGAGGTCAGCCGTTTGCCACAGACTCCGATCAATAACCCGGAAAGAAGCGGAAGAACGGGAACAAGGATGGGTATGGTCATGACGGAGTGCTGCATAATGAAATGACAAGAGTAATAAGTATGCCGATTGTGACGGTCTCTATCAAGCATGAAAGTCGTTGTTTCTCAAACTATTTAGGCCCAGTCATTCTGAGCCTCAAGGCCTGTTCTGTTTAGGCTTAATAGGTGGAGAACCCCAAAATAGTTTTAGAGACACGAAGCCGTTGAGAGACGGATCAAGAAGTTGGTTCGGATTCCTCTGAAGTTTGAAAAGAGGTCGAATATCAAACGCTCACAAATAACAAGGAGGCCACGTGATGACAACGAGAATCTTGACGCTGTGCCAGCAGACAGCAGTTGTACCGAGTGCCTAACGTTGGTATAAAGACCTGAACGGAAGAGAGACCGGTTTGCTGACTTCGTAAGAAACGATGACGGACCCTTGCCCATACCCGTGGCCGGTGTATGCCTGCCCTATACGGTGTGGGACGGGTATAGTACAAGCCAACCCGAAGCTATACGAAAAGTTGATTCGGAGCCTTTGGTTGGTTTTTTTACGTTCTTTTCCGGCATAACAGACGAAGTGTGATGAGTGCCACGTCGATGTATGCGATTTCCCAGGAAGAGCGCGATCCGCTCCGCCAGATAGTTGCCCAGGCCGGCGAACCGATTCCACCCTTTTGGCCCATGCAGATCATGGTAGCCCAAAATCCCATGCATGGATTGGAATCTCTTTCCTTCGATCAGGCCGTTCGAAAAGGGCACAGTCTTATTGGTGGAAATGGATACCTGTCTCATGAAGAGTATCGTCGGTTTTATCGATCAGGACGCATCACGGGTGAAAATCTCAACAGGGCCCTGGCGCGCGTGGGACCCCGACAAGAACAACCCCACGTTGTCACGGTCGGGAGTCGTCGGATCACGGCCGATGACGTGTGGCATTTGCATTTGGTGTTTGGATTCGAATCGTTGGAGCCCACTGTGCTTGCCTGGGAACTTGGCGGGGATGGAACCACGAAGCGATTTCGCCAGGATCTTTCTGACGAATCCAGACGGCGGATTATCGAACGCACGCTCCGAGAGCGTGAGCAGTGTCGGGATCATCCTGAGGAGGCATATCTTGCAAATCTGTGGCAAGCCACGTTGGCAGCGTTAGGGTTGTCTGACGTTTGGTCCGGCGAGCCGATGATCGGGCAGTCGAGTCAAACGATTACGGAAAATCCACGTGCTTCCATCGACGTTGACTTGCCGGCTCATCGAACAGTCAGCGATTGGGTGGACGTCCTGGCCGGAACGGCCCTCGTCGAACAGATCAACAACCAACTCATCAAATGGCTGGCGGCGTTTGTCGATGAAGGATTAGGGACGTGGGCAATGCCTTTCAGGCACTTGGGATTCTATGGACCCTGGCGAAATCTTGCCCCACGTGATCACTCCGGTCGATTTTTAGGCATTCGCAATTTTCAGCGGAAGGTTCAAGAACTTCCGTCTGAGCCTGAAGACGCGATGGTGTGGAGTTTGCATCGTCTCGGCGTTCCTCAAGAACAATGGGGAGATTATCTCTCACGGCAGTTGTCTCAATTGCCGGGTTGGACGAGATTCGTTCGCTGGCTTGAGACGAATCCCGCGTATCACGCGCAACGCAAACACTCCATTGATCCGGTTCAGTATCTGGCGGTGCGGTTGTTTTATGAATCCGAATTGACGCAGGTGGTCTGTCGGCGAGAATGGGGGATTGACGGAACGGTTTCAGCGCTGGTCGCTTACTGGCGGGATCGTCCGGATGAACGTGGAAACCGAACGGGGCAACGCGCCCATTCGGTTGATACGGCGAAACAGGCCGTCTGCATGGACGCCTGGCGGCTGTTTCATCTTGCCCAAACTTTGGAGTTGTCGCCTGTCGATCTGCCCGACCTTTCCGTGGCCGATGCGCGAACGTTATTAGGGTGGCTGGATGCCTTTCCTCCGGACCGGCACGGCCCTGTGTGGCTTGAGGCGTATGAAGACGCCTTTCGGGTCGAGATCGTCCGGAAACTTTCAGCACATCGAGGGACTGTGCCGCCAATCGACACTCGCCCACGTGCGCAACTCGTGTTCTGTATTGATGTACGGTCGGAATCGTTCCGGCGACACGTCGAGTCTCAAGGCCCGTATGAAACGCTTGGGTTCGCCGGGTTTTTCGGCATTCCCATCAGTCATCAGTCCTTTGACAGCGAGGAACGGTCTGCCTTATGCCCGGTGTTGCTTTCTCCTAACCATGCAGTAATGGAAATTCCTCGACTCGGCGAAGAACGCGCCTTGCAGCAATATTCGACGGGGACGCGATGGCGTCAACCGGGTCGTCACGTCTTTCACGATCTGAAACATAACCCCGTTGCGTCGATGATGCTGATCGACGTGCTGGGGTTTTTCTTTAGTTTCGGGTTGATCGGCAAAACGTTGATTCCCAAAGCGTTCCATGCGATTCAATCGAAACTTCAAGGAGGGTTTACCCATCAGGTGTTCCGACACGGATCTCTGTGTCCTCACCGTCCGACCCTCGCAATCCTCAATGGGGAGAGGTGAAACCAGACGGGATTCCATCTGGACTCGCACAAGGTTTCTCGCTTACCGAACGGGTCACCTTCGTAGAGAATGGACTTCGGGTAATGGGGCTGACCCAAAACTACGGTCGGTTAGTCGTGCTCTGTGGTCATGGAAGTCAGACTGACAACAATCCGTATTCCGCGGCATTGGATTGCGGGGCCTGCGGAGGTAACCACGGGGACGCCAACGCACGGGTGTTTGCCGCCATGGCCAACGAACCGGAGGTTCGACGCATCCTCAACGAAAGGGGATTGCCCATTCCTGAAGACACCTGGTTTCTGCCGGCCAAGCATAATACCACCACTGATCACGTCACGTTTTATGATCTGAACGACTTGCCGGAGAGTCACGCCGAGGATTTACGGGTGTTGATCCGGGATTTGGAGCAGGCGGGCATGACCCAAGCGTTGGA
Source organism: Nitrospirales bacterium (assembly GCA_965215405.1). Classification (GTDB taxonomy): domain Bacteria; phylum Nitrospirota; class Nitrospiria; order Nitrospirales; family UBA8639; genus Bin75. Next base: position 2,263,482 of record OZ244060.1, on the reverse strand, counting down.
ACGATGTCATCGCATTCCAGGCGCGCCGACCAGGATTTCTCCTCAAAGGGCATTGGCTCACGTTGAGGAACGCAGCCGTGACTGGGCCAATCCTCGACCGGAATGGGGGTTGGCCGGCAATGCGGCCTTTTTAATCGGGCGGCGAAGCCTGACCAAAGGCCTGAATTTAGGCGGTCGAGTGTTCTTGCACTCCTATGATCCAATCGCCGACACGGAGGGGATCAATCTCGAAAGAATCATGACGGCCCCTTTGATCGTTGGGGGAATGGATTAACACCGGCTATTATTTTTCTGCAGTTGACCCGTGGTATTATGGAAGTGGAAGTAAGGTGATCCATAACGTCGTGTCGGGGGTAGGGGTGATGTTGGGAAGCCAAAGTGACTTGCAGATCGGACTTCCCTTGTAGACGGTGAACGACGGCGACGTCCATTATCATGAACCGATGAGGCTTTTGGGCATGATTGAAGCGCAGCCGAGTCGAATCTCGGCCATCATTCAGCAGCATGCAATCCTTCAGCAACTCTTCCATAATCAATGGCTCAATCTGTTGGCCCTCGATCCATACACCTTTGAGTTTCATCGATACTGTCCCGATGCCACGTGGGAACCTATAGGATAAGAAACGTGTTTCTCTATCCCCCCTGCACAGGGTTGGAATTCGTCATGCACCAGGAGGATCGTTGCTGGAAGAGCAAGTATTGCCAACGCTGAAGGCACGTGACAATTTCATCGCCGATCATTGTGAAGATTCTCAGATAAGGAAGGTACAATGCGATTTCGACGGTCACTAATCAATGTCACGAAAACCCCAGTCGTTCTGGGCGTCGGGAGTTTTCTCTCTGTGTGTTTGGCCTTAGGAGTAAGTGTGACGTTCTTCCAGCCTTCCACGGTCACTCAGGCTTCAGAAGAGAACGTCGCTCAAACGCCCCTGGTTCAAGAAGCAGGTTTTTCGCTTCCCTCCAAGAGCGAAGACGTCATCCGTTTCAATCAGCATCTCATCTCGATTGCGAAGAAAATCAAACCTGCAGTGGTCAATATTTCCATCATTAAGACGACCACTCCACCACGTTCTCCTTTTCCCCGTTCCCCATTCTTTGACGACCCCTTCTTTCGGAGATTTTTCGGAGACAGGTTCAAAGAAGAACCCCGACGGGCACCCAGGCGCCAACAACAGGGTATGGGTTCAGGGGTCATCGTCAATCCTGATGGATATATCGTCACAAACAATCACGTGGTGGCAGAGGGCGATGAAATTCAGGTGGTTTTGGGGGATCAAAGAAAATTTGAGGCACAATTGATTGGCACTGATCCCAAAACCGATCTGGCTATTTTAAAAATTGAGGCATCGGATTTGCCGTTTCTCTCCTGGGGAGATTCAAGCACGTTGCAGGTTGGGGAAATGGTTGTTGCAGTAGGGAATCCCTTTGGCCTGAGCCAGACCGTGACCATGGGAATTATCAGCGCCGTGGGACGGGCCAACGTCGGCATTGTCGATTACGAGGATTTTATCCAAACCGATGCGGCCATCAACCCGGGAAACTCCGGCGGGGCTCTGGTAAATTTGCAAGGGGAACTCATCGGGATCAACACGGCAATCTTCACCAGAAGTGGCGGGTATATGGGTATTGGCTTTGCCATACCAAGCAATATGGCCAAAGGCGTGGTGCAAAGTTTGAAAGAGTACGGCAAAGTGGTGCGAGGGTGGCTTGGGGTTTCCATTCAGGACCTGTCTCCTGATCTTGCGAAACAATTTGAAACAACGGAGACCAAAGGTGCCTTGATCACCGAGGTGATTGAGGGGAGCCCCGCACATGATGCTCAGTTTCAACGAGGCGACATCATTCGTGAATATGATGGACGCTCCGTCGAGAATTCAACCAAATTACGCACTTACGTTGCCGAGACTCCCCCTGAGACCAAAGTGGACGTGCAGGTTCTTCGCAAAGGTAACAATAAACGCCTCACCGTCGTCATCGGACAGATGCCAAAAGATTTGGCGGGGATTGGCGAAGCGGGAACCGTGGGCGACAGTCACGCTCTGTCGGGGTTGACGGTCGAATCGGTTGCTTCCGAGTCTTCCTCCGCTGAAAAGGGGGTGCGCGTCTTAAAGGTCGATCCCGACGGTCGTGCCGCACGATCTGGCATACGAAAGGATGATATCATCTTGGAAATTAATCGAATCACCATTGCGGACGTGGAAGGCTTTGATCGCGTCACCAGTCAACTTGAGGAAGATGATTCGGTCCTGGTGCTCCTGAGACGAGGCCGCTCAATGCTTTTCTTGTCACTGGGGGGGAAATAACGGAACGTCTCCCGGAAGCCGGTCTTGCTGACATCTTTTTCCGTATAAAACAATTGGGAATTATATACTAAAATTTCCACCTCCCTTGACTTGTTCTGTCTTGAGACCTATCAATTTCAGTATGAATCAATCTCGTCCCTTAACCCATGATGAGAAAAAAGCTGCGGAGGCGGCCTACCGGGGCCGAGCCTTCGATACCTCGTGGTCGCAGTCTGCTCGGGCCGTGTATGACGGCATTCTGATGGCCCGAGGGTATGCGGCACATGCTTTTGACGTGGATGGCCTGAACCAGGAGGCCGTGACTGAGTTTGAATCTCCCGAAACCTTGTTTGCGGAGGCGATGGGTCCAGCCCTTTTATCCGAAAAGAAAAGCGAAGATAAGTCGGCGTTGGCTCCGGTCCGTCATATTCTTTCTCGCCAGGAAGCCATCAAAGCCGGGTTGCTTGTCGACGTCACCAAGAAGGCCAAACGTATAGGATTCAACGTGGCGGTCGGAATCACGAAGTCCTTGTGGGATCGAAGTGTCACGAAGTTCCTGGATCTCGACCCGCATGAATGGGACCTCCGCGTCCGCGATATGTTGTTGGCCCTTCGTCTGAGAGTTGCTGGTTTGGGAACTTCGAAACCATGGCTCGAAGTGCCGGTAGTGTTTCCATCGACTCAAGGCGAAGAGCCACCCCACGTGTTTTCCATCTATGCGTTGTTTCATAAAGATTCGGTTGCCGAAGATTGTGTGACCTTGCTCGATCCCAACGAATTATCTTCAATTCGCCCCTCTTCTTCTCATTCCGAGACGGAAGAAGATCCGTCTTTTCCCATTGATTTCCTTTAGGACGTCACGTTCTTTCTTCTCTGTTGCCGGGTGCGTACTGCCCGAAGCAACAGTACGCCTCAAGTGCATCGGAAGGCACGATAAGATGCCCGTCTGCCAGACAGGCGGGCACCTGCAGGGCGCAGTCACAAAAAAAGGATTTCTTCTCCGTTCACCCGTCTAACGTCTCCCTCCGGCGGTGACCTCTGCAGGGCCGTATCTCATGCGGCCTCAAGGTAGGCAGAGAAGCAAGGGACATGCCTTATATTGCCCGATTGTTGTCACGACCCTGTTTGATATTCCAGCAGAAGGCACCATGGAGGCCATTCGGCGTTTCGCAGCGTCTTCGAGGGCACCCGGCTCCCATCGATCTCTACGTGACTGTCATGGTATCGTGCGTGGTCAGAATAAATATGCTAAGGTGGTCTCTATGCCGGACCGTCCCAAGTTGCTCTTGAATGCGTTTCTTGGAGCCATGGCTGTTGGAGGCGGGCTCTGGCTTCTTCAGGGAGGGCTGTCTCCGGTCGTGACCGTCACCGTGGTCGTGGGGCTCATGGTGGTGTTTGCGAAAACCTGTCCCGGCGTTGCTCAGGTGTGGACGTGGTCGACCTTGCTGTTAGGACTTGAAAGTCTGGCGTGGCCTTTTCTCCTGTTAGGCGAACTTCGGCAATTTGGTCCCGAACCTCCTCTCGAAGAGATGAGCAGGGTCTTTAACGCGGTGCTGTTTGGGGTGTTTTCCGGAATTTTCTGGCTTACCTTTGCCTATGGACTGTACCGTCGCACCCAACCCACAACGGAAAAACCTCCTTCCCCGTTAACGCCGAATCAGGCTAAAGCCAGGCGAAAGAAGCAGCAGTAAAGAACTTTTCGGCCCCTGACTATTTGAGTCCATTTTCTGCAAAATCGTAAATAATGAAATACGATTCTACAAACAAATCCCGTAAAATAATTCAGAAATTTTTTCAAAGACGTTGAAGCTTCACGTTGCCTGAGTTAATTCTTCTGGTCATCAACGATAAAAAATCTATTTCTTACATTTAATTCATTGACGCTGATTGATTATGAGCACAGAAGTAGCGAAGACAAAGAGGACTACGTCACGTCAAGTGGGTCGACGTTGACCCCAAAATTCACCTGCCGGCACGTTTTTTCCCTGGTCATCTGCTCAAACGTCCGTCGAACGAGGGTTCTCCCTGCGGCACCGTCTGTGACTTTTACCAAAAGATGGTAGCGGGACAGCCCTCGCGTCTTGGGTCCATGAGAGGCAAGGGGGCCCAGGATGGCGTCATGTTCATACGGTTGCGTCTCTCCTCGCGCGATCATCTGTGCGAGCTGTCTTGAGAGGTGTTGCCTCCATGTGTTGGCGGCCTTCTCGGTTTCCGTTGCCTCCTGGCCTGATACGTGCAACTGAATGAGATGCCCAAAGGGCGGGTACCCCACCAGTCGGCGAAAAGTTAATTCATGGTCATAGAAAAGCCCGGGTTGTTGTTGGCCGATGGCTTGCATTACCGGGTGGGAAGGCAGGCGTGTTTGAATAATCGCGGCTCCACAGAGTCCTGGCGTTAGCAGATCGACGGTTTGTTGAAGATTGTGAAACACGCGTTCCGACGATCGAAAATCCGGAACGTGCAGGCCGGCGTCCGCATAGGGGACGCCGATACATCTCACCGGCGCGAAGGGTGAGGACTGAAAGAGCAGTTGTGTCCCAACGACGATCTGGATCTTCCCCTGGGAAAATTGCTCTCGGACGCGGTGTGCGGCGGATTCGCTCCGGATCGTGTTGCCGTCGTAGCGTTGAATAGTTGTGTGGGGGTACAGGCGTTGCAATTCTTCTTCGATGCGTTCGGTGCCGAATCCCACCGGTTCCAAATGAACGCCGGAACAGGATGGACACGCGGCTGGTATGGGTTCGGCCTGCCCGCAATAGGGACACCGCATTTGTGATTGTCGGAGACTCAAGGCGATCCGGCATCGGGGGCATTGTGGTGCCGTTCCGCAATCTCGACAGGTGAAGGACGAAGAGAACCCTTTACGATTGTGATAGACGACGACCCCGCCTCCCTGAGCCAGGGCTTGCTCGATGTCGTTCCGCAGGGCGTCGGAGAAGATCGTGCCGAACGGGGCGTCTTGAAGATTGACTGTCTGAATCGGATTCGGTGTGCTCCGGCCGGAGAAACGCGGCAGAGACTCGTCGTTGTTTGCAAAGTGATGGACGGTCTCAAGTGTGGGGTAAGGAGCGTGAAGCACCAGCACGGCGTCGTCCAACTCGGCTCTTTTTCGTGCAACTTCCCGAGCGTGATAGTGTGGACTCGGATCTTCCTTGTAAGCGCTGTCCCCTTCATGTTCAACCCAGACACAGCCCAGGGAAGGGATGGGAAGGAAAAGGGCGGATCTGGTCCCCACGACTACGGGATAGAGCCCTTGTTTGATGGCTTGCCATTGTTGAAAGCGCTGTTTGTCTGAAAGTCCGCTGTGGCACTCTGCTATCTGATGTTTCACCGACCGTCGAAGATGAGAGGCCAAGCGCGCAGACAGGTTGATGCTCGGGGCAATCACCAGGACCGTGCGTGCTTGGGCCGTTGTTTCCTGTATGACGCGACCTAACAGGGGGGATGGACGTTCCAATTCAGTGGTCAGGACCTCACCGAATCGTTTGGCCTGAAGGCGTTGCTGAAAACTGTTCCACCATGAGGGAAGGCAGGGGCTTTCATCCGGGATTTCCAGAAAGCCCCGTACAGGAGGCGTTGGTGCGGGGCCACTTTGAAACTGCAGTTCGGTCCAGTCTTGCCGGTCCTGGATCCATTTGCATCGTTTGAGCCTTTGCAACACCGTGGAGGAGTTGTCCAGAAGCGTGTCAATGGTTGATTGCGCCAAGCCTTTGCGACGTTTGGCAAGGGCGGTCAGGAGTCTGTGTGTGGAGGTGCCGGTCCGAATAGTTCCCAGGCGTTGTTGCCCTTGCAAGGTAATAGTCCAGCGAGTGCTACTGCGAAAGGGGAGTCGAGGCGGCTGGACAAGTGCCAGGCAGCTTCCCCTCGGAGCCAGATAATAGTCGGCCATCCATTGCGTCAGGGCAATGAGATTGGGATCCGGGTCCCATTGAGCGGAAGTGACGAGACGTAATTCGCGAATTCGGCTCGGATCGATAGGAGGTTGTCTGGTGCTCTTGGTAAGAGAGACAATAATTCCTGGTTTGAGACGTGGTCCGAACGGTGCTAAGACGCATTGCCCCACTTTGGGTCTGGAGTGCCACGACTGAGGAACACGGTAAGTAAATGATTGAGAAATTCTGGGGGGAAAGACGACGTCGACATATGATGCTAACATACAGGCTATTGTGCCAAAGGAACAATGACCCCACAACGAAGGGAATCAGGTTTTTGAGAAAAAACCTTGAATCTCGTCCGAATCCGGGGAGTAGGGAGCTGAACCAGCGGGTCAGGGCCACGTGCTGCCGAGTGGAAGATTTTCCATTATAATAACCACGTGGAACGGGCCTTATGAAGCATTGGCTCGGGTAACAGGTCATGACTGAAAAGAGAACGTGGAAAAGTGCGCTCTCCGTGATGATTTGGGTTCTTGTCGAGACCATGAGCCTGTCGACTTTGCCGGTCGACGCACGGGAACGTTCATTGGATTCGACCTTGCCCCAGAGCCCTTCTCCTGCTCAGCCTTCGGAGGAAACGCATTTGCGAGATTTCTCTCCTCTTCCGGAAGAGCCCGAAGAGTTTGACGATCGTGAGGTCAAGGCGTATTACGATTGGCGCAATGACTTGTTCTTCAGGGAATTCGATATGAACGGGGATGGCGTGGTGAATTATATGACCGCCAGGCGTACCTACAAGGTCTGGCTGGATGAATTCGGCACGCCGGTGGTCGTGACGGTCGGGGCTCCGTTGTTCTATTGGCTCGATCTCAACGGTAATGGGGAATTCGAAACAGGCAAAGGCGAGATGTGGTCAGACCAGGATGAGGACGGCATCACTGGAAATGAACGTATTTATGATACCAGCCATTTGGAAGAGCAGCCTTCGCGCGTTCCGCAATGGTCCGCGCCCTCCCCGTAATCCCGTGCGGGTTTTGTCGACAGGTAGACTTACGCGTCGAGATTCTTTTAAGATGGGGTCCTGATAAAAGAACGTGGACGCAGCCACGCCAGGTTCCACTGCGCGAATAAAGTCGGTCATTCGAGAGATCGTTCGGACCACGATCCGCACCAGACTGGCCCAGGTGATTCAGGAAGTCACGGAGGAAGAATTGCGGACGGCCCTGAAAACGAAAAACTTTCGTGAGCCGCTGAAGGAGATGATTCAATCCGAGTTCCGGCTTGCCATCAAAGATCTGGCGAAAAACGGGAAATGCACCCGATCCTGACGATTTCCCTGCAAGGTTCTTTTTCCGTACTTCTCATGAACGGCTGCTGCCGTGCCGCGTACCTATGAATCACGCTCAGCCGGATAAAGAAAGACGATCCGACGGAAAATCGCCGAAACGCATTCAAACGCAGATCCATCGGCGGAAGAAGGCCAAAGCGGTCTCTCCCTTGACGAATGAATGGGAAAGTTCGCAAGCAGAGCCTCCCAAAGGCTTGAAACGCCCGCCGCAGGACGTGCGGAACCCGTAAATCTCGCTTTCTGTTCTCTCCTGGATTTCTTAAGACGTTACCTCTTCGACGCATTCGGGAAGATGACCCGCCGGTTTCCGGAAATCGAGATGCTCCAAAATTCTTTCAGATTGCCCATCAGTCGGTGAAGCCGATACCCAGGCAAATCGAGGTCTGGGAGGCTTTTGCCGGCGTCGTCGAGAGCCGCCAGACCGAGCGTGATTCGTTACGCCTGATCGGCACGCATCCTGTTCAGCTCTCCGCGTTCATATAATCGCTCAGGCCCGTGACGTCTGAGCGTTTAAATCATCAAGCGACGTACCGTATTCCGATACACGTGCCAATTAACAGAGTGATTCCATTTCCGGACGAACTGAATTCCGACAGGTTTGCCTTGTCACTCACCCGCCGAACTCTCGCGTGACTCCTCGGGGTCGCGTTCGATACGGTCAGTAGCAGGGCCTTGGGGCTTTTGCTGACGGGATGGTAGGTCTTTTGTTCTCTTGATTCGTCGGAAAATGGGGTGTTACGATACAAAATCCTGCGAAAAGATTGAAGTTTTTGGCTCCCGGCAAAAAATGTCGGGGCCAGGCTTTTGCGAGGTCAAATTCTCATGGCCGGTGAATTCGATCTGTTTTTAGACTATTTAGCGAAATATTCGCCAATTGTCGTGTTTATTATGCTGGCGTTAGGATTTGGTCTGGTTACCCTCGCGCTGAGTTATCTCGTCCACCCGAAATACCCGGAAGCGGAAAAAGCCAGTGTCTATGAATGTGGAAGCGAACCGTTTTCTGATTCTCGTATACCGTTTCCCGTTCGGTATTACGTCATCGCGATGCTGTTTGTTATTTTTGATATTGAAGTGATTTTTCTCTATCCGTGGGCTGTCACCTTTGACCAACTTGGCGTGATCGGCCTCATTGAAATGATGATTTTTATCGGTCTGTTTGTCGTGGCCTACGTGTATGCGTGGAGAAAAGGCGCGTTGGAGTGGGACTAGGAACGAGGCATCCATGGGGTTGATACAAATAGGAAAAAAGCATGAGAAAGACGGCGATATCGGTATCATAACGCTGTCTCTGGAAAAAGCGGCGAATTGGGCGCGCAAAGGATCGCTTTGGCCGATGACGTTCGGGCTGGCTTGCTGCGCGATTGAAATGATTGCCGCTGTGTCTTCCCGGTATGATATCGATCGGTACGGGGCAGGCGTGTTTCGTGGCTCTCCGCGCCAATCCGATTTGATGATTGTGGCGGGGACGGTGTGTCGGCGCATGGCTCCGGTCATTCGAAAAATCTACGACCAAATGCCGGAACCGAAATATGTCATTTCCATGGGGTCCTGCGCCACGTCCGGGAACATTTACGATAGTTACAGCGTGGTCCAGGGAGTGGATCGATTCGTTCCGGTGGATATTTATGTGCCTGGGTGTCCGCCGACCCCTGAAGCCTTATTTGATGGGATTTTGAAGCTTCAGGATCAGATTATGCAAAAGCGGGTCTTTACCAAGCAGCCCGAGCAGGTCAGGCCGAAGGAGAAGGCAATCGGATAATGCATCCCCTTGCTGAAAAAATCCAGGCCCGATTTCCCAACGGATTCCTGAATGCCCAGGAATGGCGTGGCGATCTGGCCGTGACGGTAAAACGCGAAGCCCTGCATGCGATCTGCCGTTTTCTGAAGGATGATCCGTCCGTGGATTGCGATTATATCGTGCACGTCAGCTCAGTGGATTGGCCGGATGACGACGAGCGCTTTGAAGTCGTCTATGAGGTCTATTCCATCCGCCATCGCCATCGCGTTCGCGTGAAAGCACGGGTTCCGGAACACGATTGTTCCGTCGATTCGCTGACGGATATTTGGCCGGGTGCGGAGTTTATGGAGCGGGAAGTGTTTGACATGATGGGCATTCGTTTCAACAACCACCCGGACATGCGGCGGATTTTGATGCCGGATGACTTTCCCGAAGGCTATCCGTTGCGAAAAGATTTCCCGTTGCAGGGAAAGGGATGGCGTGACACGTTTGATTTTCTGAATGAAGGCACAGTCTCCTGACGGGCAGGCGGCACCCTTCGAGAGCAAGAGCCACCATGGCGCACTTAGAGGACCAACGCGAAACCGTCTATAAAGTCGATCCGGCGCATCCGGAGACCGGGGATCTTCCGACCCTCCGGACAGAAGAACTGCTGTTGAACATGGGGCCGCAGCATCCTGCCACGCATGGCGTGCTGAAAGTGATCCTCGACCTTGAAGGAGAGCGAATTACGAAATCCACGGTTGTGATGGGCTTTCTCCATCGGGGCGTGGAAAAACTCGCCGAACATGGGACCTATCATCAATTTATTCCTCATACGGACCGTCTCGACTATGTCTGCGCGATGTACAACAACTTTGCCTATTGTCGGGCCGTTGAGAAACTGATGAACGTGACCGTGCCGGAGCGGGCGGAATATTTACGCACCATTGTTGCGGAAGTCCAGCGGATTATCGGGCATTTGTTTTGGTTGGGGACGCAGGCACTCGATATTGGTGCAATGACCGTGTTTTTCTACACGTTCCGTGACCGCGAGATTCTGCTTGACTGGTTCGATGAACTGTGCGGGGCGCGGCTGACGACCAGTTGGTATCGTATCGGCGGCGTGGAACGGGACTTTACCACCTCACTGGAGAACAAGATTCGAGACTTTCTGGCGTACTTTCCTCCCAAGATTGATGAGTACGTGGTGTTCCTGGAAAAAAACCGTATTTGGTTGGCTCGGACCGTGGGGGTGGCGGTCATCTCGGCTGAGGACGCGTTGGGCTTTGGGTTGAGTGGGCCGACGGCACGGGGGTCAGGGGTCGATTACGACTTGCGCAAATACGAGTCGTATGGTGCTTATCCCAAGTGCGAGTTCAGCGTGCCGGTCGGCAAAAATGGCGACACGTATGATCGGTATTGGGTCCGCATTGAAGAAATGCGCGAGAGCGTTAAGATCATTCGTCAGTGCATGGAGCAAATGCCGAAGGAAGGCCCCGTGATGGCTGAGGTGCCCAGCGTCACGCTGCCGCCCAAGAACCGGGTGTTTACCAATCTCGAATCGATGATCCAGCAGTTCAAACTGTTTTCGCAAGGGTTCGATGCGCCACCCGGGGAAATTTATTGTGGAACGGAAGCTCATAAAGGTGAGCTGGGGTTTTATATTGTGAGTACGGGAGGCGGTAACCCCTATCGCTTGAAGATTCGGTCACCGTCCTTTATCCATATGGGTGCGTTTGATTATATGGCCAGAGGATACATGATCGCCGACGCGGTCACGATCTTTGGATCGTATGACATTGTGATGGGAGAATGCGATCGATAACGGGCCTTCCCCGCCTGCGGCCTTTCCTTTGAAAGGCCTGGGCAAGTCTGGATGGACGTTTTGAACGGCCTGTAAAGTTGGCCTCGTAGATAGAAAACATGATGAGCTCTTGAATGCAAGAGCAGGAGAGATAGATGGCACTCAAACCAGTCACGACACCAGATGCCGAAACCGCGACGATTGAGTTGAATATTGACGGCGAAACCGTGACCGCAAAACAGGGGATTTCGCTGTATGACGTGATTTCCAGCATGGGCAAAATTGTTCCGGCCATGTGTTATCACTACACCTTTGATCCCTTTGGATCTTGTGGAATGTGTCTGGTGCTGCAAGAAGGCAAGAAGTCGCCGGTCCGGTCGTGTACCGCCAAAGCAACCGAAGGGATGGTGATTCGTACGGATGGGGACGATCTGTTTGCGGCCCGGAAGAAAGCCGTTGAAAAACATCTGTCCGTGCATCCACTGGATTGTCCGGTCTGCGACGCCGATGGGCATTGCGAGCTGCAAGATATGGCGTTCCAGCATCAGGTTACCGATCTGGCCAACGCCAAACAGAAAAATATTCCGGAAGATACGCGCAGTTTAGTGCTTGATTTCAACATGAATCGCTGCATTGCGTGCGGGGAATGCATCAATATCTGCAAAGACGTTCAGCGCATTGACGCCCTGCAGTTCATGAAGAAGGGAGGGTTTACGCAAGTGGTGGCGAAGGGTGACCACGCCCTGGACTGTGAATTTTGCGGTGATTGCCTCGCGGTCTGTCCCGTGGGAGCGATTACCAATAAATTTTCAAAATACGTGTATAAACCCTGGCAACTTCGGAAAACCACGACCACCTGCAATTACTGTGGTGACGGCTGTCAGATGTACGTGGAGACCAAGGACACGGAAGTTGTGCGGGTGACTTCTCCCTTATCCTGGAAAAATAAATGGGGCGACCGAGGTGACACGGTCAACGGTCACGCGGGGCTCTGTGTGCGGGGGCGGTTCGGGTTCCAATTTATTGACAGTAAAGAGAGACTGAAGGAGCCGCTCATTCGAAAAGAGACGGGTCTGGTCTCTGCCCCGTGGATTGAAGCCCTGGATACGGCCGCCGAGCGGCTGACGCGAATCAAAAGTCAATATGGTTCTGATGCCATTGCGGGCTTGATTACCGCCCGGTGTACGAATGAAGAACTCTACGTCTTCCAAAAATTCATGCGGACCGTGCTCGGGACGAACAACGTCGACAGTAGCGCACGGTATGGTCATATGAATTTTGTGCGGGCGGTTCATCATGCCCTCGGGATCAACCGTATGATGAATACCTCCGCGGATCTCACAAAAGCCAAGGCCATCTTGGTGGTGGGGGCCAACGTTACGGAAACGAATCCCGTGGCCAGTCTTCGAGTGAAATCCGCTCTGGGGACCTGTGGAGCGTCAGTCATTGTGGTGGATTCCATGCAAACCAATCTGGCCAAACTGGCGTCGCATCCGACGATGGTCAAACCGGGTACGGAGGGAACCTTCGTCAAGGGATTGGTCAAATCGGTCTTGGAACAAGATCTCATTGATCCTGACGGCACCGCTCAAGCTCCTGAAGCCCTGGCCGCCTTGAAAGCTGCCGCTCACGCGGTTTCTCTTGAAGCCGTGGCTGAGGAAACAGGGGTCTTAATCGAGAGGATTCATGAGATTGCCGAAGTTTTTGCGGAAGCTCCGCGCTCCGTTATTGTGTGTGGAGAAGGGATCGTGCGCCAGCCCAATGGCTATGATAATACGTTGTCGCTGATCGATCTGGCCTGGGTGACGGGAAAATTGAATAAGCCCGGGTGCGGAATTAACACGTTTGCCGAAGAGGGGAATGAACAGGGAGCCGTGGATATGGGGGTCGCGCCGGAATTCCTCCCAGGACCGGTGGCTTATGATCTTGCCGAGGCGCGCCAAAAATTTGCTGAAACGTGGGACGCGACGTTGCCGGGCACACAGTCCGGCAAATCCCTCATCGAAATTTTAGAGGACTGTCGTGCTGGAAAGATTAAAGCCCTCTACGTGGCAGGAGAGAATCCGCTGGCCACGATGCCGAAATCATTCGGCGTAGAGGAGGCCTTGAGTCAATTGGAATTGTTGATCTGTCAGGATCCCTTTCTGACGGAGACGGCGCAACGCGCGCACGTAGTGTTCCCTGCGTGTACGTTTGCGGAAAAGGACGGCACTGTCACCAATCAAGAGGGGATGGTTCAATTTGTCCGGCCGGCGTTGGACCCGTTAGGCGAGAGTGCGTTGGATTGGCACATCATGGTTGGGCTTGCCAACGGCATGGGGCATTCGCTGCCTTATGAAACGACGCAGGACATTCAAGCAGAAATTCGAAAACTGCTCCCCGGCTACTATAATCTCGGCCAGCCCAAGCCTGTCGTCGCCGATCCCACGGCCTATCTTCAAAACGGCTATCCGGATTCGGTCGGCGAGCGATATGCCGTCGATGGGAACGCCCCAGGGTCAGGTCGTCCCTATGGACTGAGATTGATTCAACTCATCTATCATTCAGGGAAACTGTCCACGAAAGCTTCCGGGTTGATGGATATTTCTCCGAATACCGGAACGTTACGGATGTCTCTGGAAGAATGTGAACGCCTGGGTGTTGCTGAAGGCGGACGCGTGCGCGTGACCTCGGATCAGGGAAGCCTGGAGTTAGGGGTGCAGGCCGACGTCAGCACGTTGCCGGGAACCTGTGCGTTTCCTGAACATTTTAATGATCCGCCGGTCAAAGATTTAGTCAGGGTTGTCGTGGATCCCGTGACGCGCGTTCCTTATTTCAAATCGACGCGGGTGACGATCGAAAAAATTTAGGAGAGTCTCTTTTTTATGGATACCCCAACTCAAACGAAAAAATTCCTGGATGCGGTATTCTTTCGCGAAATCTGGAAAGCGATGAAGGTCACGTTTAAGCATATGTTTCATCATCCGATGACCTTCCAATATCCTCGTGAAAAGCGAACGATCCCTGACGCGCATCGTGGAGCACTGGGCTTGTTACGGTACGACAATGGCCAGGAACGGTGCGTCGGGTGCGACCTCTGCGAGGTGGCCTGTCCGTCTCGGTGTATCAAAGTCATCAGTGAAGAAGATAAGAGTCTGCCGCTGCAACGGTATGCAACCGAGTTTTATATTGATATTACCAAATGCGTGTTTTGCGGGTATTGCGTGGAAGCCTGTCCTGTCAACGCGTTGGCCATGACGAAGATGTATGAGTATTCGACTCATGATAAACGAACCCTCCTGTTCGACAAAAAGCGACTCTACGAAATAGGCGAGCAACATCTCACGGACGCCAAAAAGTATCTCTATGCCCATAATCAGGAACAAGATGATGAGGAGAGTCGCGCCTACCGCTATCATTTCCCGCAACCTATAGGAAAAACCGAGACCTCTGACTCTTAGTATTTCACGATGATCTATTTATTGTTTGGGTACTTCGCAACCGTGAGTATCCTGTCCGGGATTTTTACGATTGCCTTGAAAAATCCTGTCCATTGCGGCTTGAGCCTGCTTTCCTTACTCCTGCACGTGGCAGGGCTCTTCGTCTTGCTCAATGCCGAGTTTCTCTTTGCCGTGCAAATCATTGTGTATGCCGGGGCCATCCTCGTGCTTTATCTCTTTGTCTTGATGTTGCTCAACTTGAAAACGGAAGAACGGTATCTGCACAGGAAATATCCCTTTTTCGCGTTCGCCGCCGTCGCGATTCTTGGCGAATTACTTATTTTGGTGTTTCAAACCCCCTATGGGGGAACCAAAGGGACCGCGACTCCGGAGGTCGTGTTGCAGACCGGACCGAGTCATGCCGTGGGCATCACCATGTTCAGCGACTATTTGTTGTTATTCGAGATCGTGGGGGTCTTCCTCCTGGGTGCAATTATCGGGGCGATTGTATTGGCCAAAACTCCGACTGCTCTGGGTCCCAGGGCCGATAAGGCAACGTAAGCGGATCGTCAATGATTCCTCTGTCGGCATACGTGGTCTTGAGTTTCATCCTGTTTATGACGGGGTTGTTAGGCGTTCTGATTCGCCGGAATTTTATTGTTGTCTTGATGTCGGTCGAGATCATGTTGAACGCGGCGAACATCAATCTGGTCGCATTCTCCCATTATCTCTCATCCATGGCCGGCCAATTGGCAGCGTTGTTTGTGATCGCGATTGCGGCCGGTGAGGCCGCCGTCGGTCTGGCGATTATTATCGTGGTGTTCCGTGGAAAAATTGCAACGAACGTCGACCAGATTAATCTGTTGAAGTGGTAACGTGTCCGATCTTCTCGTTCTTCTCATACCGGTTTTCCCTCTCATTGCGGTGCTGGTCAATGGCCTGCTCGGTCATCGGTATGCCACCGGCCAGGCCGGCCGTATTGCGGTCGGATCCGTTGGTCTTTCCTTTCTTTGTGCCGTCACGGTCTTCATCGGGGTTCTCTCCGATCCCACTCCCCGTGAAGTCATTGCCTATTCGTGGATTTTCGGCGGCACTCTGCACGTCGATTTTGGATTTCTGATTGATCCACTGAGTGCCGTGATGTTGATGGTCGTGACGGGGGTTGGATTTCTGATTCACGTCTATTCCATTGGATATATGCATGGAGAAGACGGATTTACCCGCTTCTTCGTGTACATGAATTTGTTCATGGTCTCCATGTTGTTGCTCGTCATGGGGAACAATTTCTTGGTGCTCTTCATCGGATGGGAAGGGGTTGGTCTTTGTTCCTATCTCTTGATCGGGTACTACTTCAATAAGGTCTCCGCGGCCAAGGCCGCCACCAAGGCGTTTGTGGTCAACCGGATTGGCGACGCAGGGTTCCTGCTCGCGATTTTTTTGGTCTTCGTCAATTTCAAGACGTTGGATTACTTGAAAGTCTTCGAACACGCGAACCAGCTCTCCGTTGAAATGGTTACAGCCATTACGCTGTGTCTGTTAGTAGGCGCGATCGGGAAATCCGCTCAAATTCCATTATATACGTGGCTGCCCGATGCCATGGAGGGCCCGACGCCGGTGAGCGCGTTGATACATGCCGCGACGATGGTCACGGCAGGGGTATATATGGTGGTGCGCACTCACGTGTTATACGATATGGCCCCCGTGTCCATGGCGACGGTGGGGATCATCGGTGGGTTGACGGCGTTATTTGCCGCAACGATCGGACTGGTGCAAAACGACATTAAGCGGGTGCTGGCCTATTCAACCGTCAGTCAACTGGGCTACATGTTTTTGGCCTGTGGGGTAGGGGCGTATATTGCCGCCATTTTCCATCTTGTGACCCACGCGTTTTTCAAAGCACTCCTTTTCCTTTCCGCAGGTGCGGTGATTCATTCGCTTGGAGGGGAGCAGGACATTCGAAAAATGGGGGGGCTTTCACAAAAAATCCCCGTTACGTACACCGTGTTTCTTATCGGCACCATGGCGATTGCGGGCATTCCTCCTTTGGCAGGGTTTTGGAGCAAAGATGAAATTATGGCCCATGCCTTTGTCCAGCACCATTATGTGCTGTATTCCTTCGCGGCGATTGGCGCACTCCTGACTTCTTTTTATATGTTCCGTCTCACCTATCTCACCTTCTACGGGCAGTCTCGGGTTGACCCGAATGTGGAACGTCATATTCATGAGTCTCCACCGGTGATGACCACGCCGTTAATCATCTTGGCGGGGCTCTCCGTGCTTGGTGGTTTTCTGGGCGTGCCACCGGAGCACGGCTGGTTTCAGGGATTTTTGGCATCCGTGGCCACGCCCTCAGGAACAGTACCTCACGACGTCAGCATGTGGACCTTAATCGGATTGATGGCGGTGGCTGTGAGTATCGCGTTGGGTGGTTGGGGGCTGGCGCACTATATGTACGCGATCAAACCCACGCTGGCAGGTGACTGGTCGGCACGGTATGCCGGAGCGTATCGAATTATTTTGAATAAATACTACGTGGATGAGCTGTACGATGCCGTCTTTGTCGAACCCTGTAAACGTCTTGGCCGGATATGGGATTGGATTGATCAGCATGTTTTCGATCGCTTCATCAGGGGGATCGGTCATGGGACGGACCTCGGGGCAGCAGGAGCGACCTGGACCGAGAAACACGTGGTTTACGGAGGGCTTAACGTAATTGGATACGCCAATCACTTGGCAGCCCGGTCATGGCGGAAATTGCAAACAGGGTTAGTCAATCATTACGCCGCCGTGATTGTTATCGGTCTTTTTATTCTCACGCATTTTATCTTGGTGTGGTTGACCGGAAGGTCTCTCCTGTAGGGTTGAGTAATCGGCGATGCTTGAAGAACTGCCATTTGGATTCCCGATTTTGTCGATACTGCTCGTGCTTCCGCTTTTGGGGGCGATTGTGTTGTGGATGCAACGGGATACCGCTCTGATCAGGAAGTCTGCCCTGGGAGTCGCGGTTCTCGAGTTAGGTCTCGCAGTATTCCTGTTGCTCCGGTTTACGCCGGAATCTGCGGCCATGCAATTCAGCGAACGGCTGAATTGGATTCCATCTCTCGGTATTTCCTATCACCTCGCCGTCGATGGCATCAGCGTCTTGTTCGTCGGCCTCTCGGCTTTCATCACGGTCCTGATCATTCTCTATTCCTGGGACACCGTTCAGGAAAACGTCAAACCGTACTTTATGAGTATCCTGGCTTTGGAAACGACGATTATAGGAATTTTTGTTTCCATCGACCTGATTCTTTTCTTTGTGTTCTGGGAACTCATGCTCGTGCCCAGCTATTTCCTGATTAAACTGTGGGGCGTCGGTGAGGAAAAAGAATATGCCGCACTCAAGTACGTGCTGTACACCTTGTTGGGCAGCGTGTTCATGTTGGTCGGCTTCGCGCTGTTAAGTTTGAATCACCACGAGGTCACGAATGCCTACAGCTTCGACTTGTTAGCCTTGTTGCAGGTTCCCGTTCCGATCGAAGATCAGATTATCATCTTCTGGCTCATCTTTATGGGATTGGCCTTTAAGGCTCCGGTCTTTCCTTTCCACACGTGGTTGCCGGACGCGCTCGTGCAGGGGCCGATAGGGATGTCCGTGGTGTTGGCTGGCGTCAAGTTGGGAACGTATGGATTCCTACGGTTTACCTTCCCGTTGTTGCCGGAAGCCTCGACACATGCAACCGTGGTGGCGATTGTCATGGGCCTGGCTTTGGCGGCCATCGTCTGGGGCGCGATTATCGCCGTCATGCAACCTGACTTCAGACGCCTGCTCGTCTTCAGCAGTATCAGCCATTTGGGGTTTGTCGTGCTGGGCTTGTTTGCCTTGAATTTCCAGGGTCTCCAGGGCAGTTTGATGCAAATGATCAATTTGGGTTTTACCACCGCCGGGCTCTTTTTTGTCGCGGGGTTTCTCTATGACCGGCTTGGCAACACGCTTGTCGAAAATTGCGGAGGGATTGCTTCAAAAATGCCCCTGCTGGCTGCGTTCTTCTTGATCATTGGGATGGCTTCGATAGGATTGCCGGGAACGAATGGATTTATTGGAGAATTTCTGATCCTGCTTGGGGCCTTTCAGGCTCATTGGATATATGGCGTCGTGGCCGTCTCAGGGGTAATCTTCGCGGCAGCCTATTTCCTGTGGTATTACGAGCGAGCGATTTTTGGACCCATCGGCGAGAAAGTCCCTCAAGTGCTCAAAGATCTGACTCAACGTGAATCGCTTATCGCCGTGTCTCTGTGTGTGATGATTTTTTGGATCGGGTTATACCCTTCACCGTTTTTGCGAATGATCAATGGATCAGTGCAGGCCGTGGTGGATCGGTTGGATCGCGGGTCGCTTGCGAGTATTGAACGAGACCGGACGCTGCCGTCTTACGTCTTAGCCCATGGACCCCGGGGGAAGGACTGAGAGATGGGGGCGTTGGCTTTACAGGCAACATTGTTTGCCCCGTTCCTGGGGGCGGTTGCGTTGCTGTTTATTCCCAATCGTGAGCCGCTTCTGGTACGTGCCGTGGCCGTGGCCTCCGCCGGGACGGCACTGCTCGCCTCGCTGTACGTCTTTCTAGCCTATGATCCCAACCTGGGCGGCTTTCAATTTATCACCAAGTGGGCGTGGTCTGAGGAACTGGGCATCGCGTTTCATATCGGAGTGGATGGAATCGGGGCCCCCCTGGTATTTGCGTCGGCCATTCTGCTGTTTGCGGGTATCTTTATTTCGTGGCACATCAAAGATCGCACCAAAGAATTTTATATCTTCTTGTTGATTCTGGCGGCGGCGACCATCGGGGTCTTCATGTCGCTGGATCTGTTCTTCCTCTACTTCTTTTATGAAATGTCGGTGTTGCCCATGTATTTGTTGCTGGGCGTGTGGGGGAGTCATACCAAAGGGTATTTGAGCATGACCGATTCCGAAGGTCGCAGGCTCAGGGATTCGGTCGGGTTTATTCTGAACTTCGGGGCGAACAGCAAAGAATACGCCGCGATGAAGCTCACGTTGTTTCTCTCGGCAGGGGCGGTGTTCGCGTTGATGGGCATCCTGCTGATTTATCATTTCTCACCCGTCCGGACGTTCGATATATTGGTGCTGCGGGAAGTGGCGCATTTTGATGGAACGATGGCAATGATTATTTGGCTGTTGGTCTTTTTCGGCTTTGCGTCCATTGCACCCATTTGGCCGCTGCATTCATGGTCTCCCGTCGGGCACGCCGCGGCACCGGCTGCAACCAGCATGTTGCATGCCGGCGTGCTGATGAAACTCGGCCATTTCTCGATTATTCGCGTGGCGTATGAAATTCTTCCGGAAGCCACGCGAGAACTCATGCCCATCGCCGCGGTATTGTGTGTGTTCAGCATTATCTATGGCGGGTTTGTCGCGTATTTCGCCAAAGACACGAAGTACGTCATTGGCTATTCCAGTTCCAGTCACATGGGCTACGTGTTCCTGGGCATGGCCGCCCTGGATTACATTAGCCTGACTGGTGCGGTGATTTACATGTTTGCGCATGCCTTGGCTACGGGTATGCTTTTTGCCATGGCAGGCTGGGTCTATGACCAAACCCATACCAGGGATATTCCATCTCTAGGAGGACTGGTCAAGAACATGCCGTTCTTGGCTGGGGCGTTCATTATCGCCTGTATGGCATCGGTCGGTATGCCCGGCACCGTGAATTTTATTGCCGAAATCATGATTATTGTCGGCTCGTGGGAGAAATATCCCTTTCAGGTGGTGGTGGCCGTGTTGGGGATCGTGTTGACGTTGGCCTATCTCTTTAAAATGATGCGAGGATTGTTTTATGGGAAGATGTCGCCCGAATATGCGCATGTCCGTGACGCGTCGCAATGGGTGGATCGCCTTCCTCTTCTCCTGATGATTGGCTGTAGCGTCTTCTTTGGAATCTTCCCCATGCACTTTTATAACGTCGTGCGATCCACGGTCGTGCCGATGTTGGATCGAGTGAACCAGGTGAGTCCACTCATTTCCCAAAATACAACGGGACTTTTTCCTTAAACTGCGAACGATTGAGGGAAATATGGAGGGATTCAACGGCGAGGAATTTATGGTTTTTCCTAAACTCCAGGGATATACCACCACGCCGGTCATGCGCCGTGCCATCCACCAGCATGCAGAACGGAACACCTCACGAAATGCCGCAAGCACTAAACTAAGATGACCTTCGACCTCACTCTATCGGGCTCGGATCTTCTCCTCTTGGCACCGGAGATCTTTCTCACCATCTGGTTGTGTGTGGTGTTGGCCGTCGACTTTACCTTTAAACGGATCGACCACGAAACCCTGGCCTATCTGAGTGTGGGCGGCGTCATCGCTACGCTCATTAATCTGATCTGGTTCGATTATACCGGAGTCCATGGGGCATTGTTCAAAGACACGTTTGTCCTGGATGGGGTGGCGATCTTCTTCAAGATTTTCGTTTTAATCTCCACGGCGCTGGTCTTGCTGGCTTCGATCGATTACGTCAAATCGTTCAAGTTTTTTAGAGGGGAATATTACTTCCTGGTTATGATGTCGGCCCTGGGCATGATGTTCATGGCTTCGGCGCAAGACCTGCTCTCCGTATTCGTTACGTTGGAATTTTCCACCTTCGGCTTTTATGTCCTGGTGGCCTATCTGCGGGAAGATCAGAAATCCAACGAGGCGGGGTTGAAGTTCTTCATCCTGGGCGTGTTCGCCGCGGGGGTACTCGCGTATGGAATCAGTCTCGTCTATGGAGAAACGGGAACGCTGGTATTTTCCGAAATGGCGTCGATGCCGGGCAGCTATGGGCTGGCCATCGGCTTTATCATGATCTTCGCCGCCCTGGGCTTTAAAATCGGGGCCGTCCCCTTTCACTCCTGGATTCCTGATACCTATCAGGGGGCTCCCACGCCTATCACCGCCTTTCTATCGATCGCGCCGAAAGGCGCGGCACTAGCCATTCTCATTCGAATGTTCTACGTCGCACTCGTGACGTTTAAGCCCATGTGGGTCCTCCTGTTTGTCGTGGCCTCCATCTTGTCCATGACCTACGGGAACATCGTGGCCATCGCCCAGAAAAACATCAAACGGTTACTCGCGTATTCCGGTATTGCTCAAATCGGCAACGTCATGATCGGCCTGGCGGCCGGAACCAAACGAGGCAGTGACGCGATACTCTTTTATTTGCTTACCTACCTGTTTGCCAATCTGGGCGCCTTTGCCGTGGTCATTGGCGTCAGCAATCTGATCAAGAGCGACGAGATTGAAGATTACAATGGGTTGAATCGACGATCTCCGTTTCTCGCGGCCGCCATGCTACTCTTTCTCCTGTCACTCGCCGGTGTGCCGCCGCTCGCGGGATTCATCGGAAAACTCTATATCTTTGTCGCGGCGATCGAAGAGGAACTCTACACGCTGTTGATCGTCGGGCTGATCAATATTGTCATCTCCATGTACTACTACCTGGTCGTGGTCAAAAAAATGTATATCAATGAACCCCACGATCCTGCGCCGCTCTCGGTGTCAATACCGCTGAAAGCCGTCATTTTCGTGAGTATCGCCGGCACACTGCTGCTCGGCATCTACCCCAAGCCCTTCATTGACTGGGCAGTTTCCGCCACGTTGATGTTCTCGAATTTGAATGCTCCCGCGGCGGCAGGTCCTGCGTTGACGTCCCTGGCAGGAGGATAATGCCTCAGGATGGGGCACAGAGTCAGCCTCGTCCCAGCCTGTGCGGTTTGACTGGTTAGAGGGCGCGATGAACACTTTTGCGATCGACGATCTTCACAACGCAAACGACAGGCCGATCATCCCGAATGGTACAGACAATGCGGTAGGGGCTTTAACTGATTCGATAGCGTTCAGATCCTGATAACTTTCTGCATCCTGCAGGCAGCGCATTGTCCGCCAATTATACGCCGTAACGAAATTCTGTCTGTTTTTCTGTCAATCCCGTTCCTAAACCACTAAGAAGAAAGACCAGCAACACACGGATACAAATATCAATGTTAACCTCATGATCTGTTTTCTACTGTATTCTGAGACAGGGGATGCTATTTGGTCTTCTTCACGTAGACCTTATAAACCATTTTGGAATCCATCTCTTCTTCGAGGCCGACCCATTCGTGGCCGGTAGTTTGACACCATGCAGGCATGTCTTTTTTGATGCCTTCATCGTCGGAGAGGACTTCGAGCACCTGGCCCGTAGTGAGTTCTTTGATTTTTTTAGAGGTGAGAATAATGGGCATGGGGCAGAAGTACCCCAGGGTATCGAGTGTGACATCGGATTGGATCATCTGATTGATTCTCCTCCTTCCCTCCAGGGGCGAAGTGTTATCTTCTTTCATCTCGCCGCCTTAGGGGCGAGGGAATACGTTATCTTAGCGCTTAAATAAACAAATTCACCGACCCTTGTTTCGCTTCGGCGAGGTAGGTTGAGACACCGGCGAGTTGGTCCACGCCGTCGATCAAGGTCTCCTTTGAAATGCCCAGTAAGCCCAACGTGGTGGTGCAGGCGATCATTGTGACGCCGAGATCCTGCGCGGTTTCTATCAGTTCAGGCACCTCGGGCATATGATTGTTTCGCATGACCTTTTTCATCATTGTGGTTCCCAGCCCGCCAAAGTTGAACTTTGAAAGGGGAAGGCTTGCGGCCCCTCCTTTGTTGAGCCAGCCAAAGGACTTGCGAAGCAGATCTTTGGCTGCACTTGTGGCTCCGGGTTTGCGAATGACGTTCAGCCCCCAGAAGGTGAAGAACATGGTCACGTGCATGCCCATGGCCGCGGCACCGGTGGCGATGATAAAGGCAGCCATGGCTTTATCCATGTCTCCGCTCAGGAGCACGATGGTTACCCGTTCCGGTTTGGATTCTTGAATCTCGGCAAGGGTTGCGGCTGGTTGGACTTGTGTCATCGTCATGGGATCACCTGTTCTGAACTGCTAGAGGGTTAGGGGGGTGATGCTCGCGAACGTGAAAACCTGTCAGTAGTTTTACTACTATAATATCACATTTTTGAGGTTGTCAACAAAGTACGATTTCAGTAAACAGGGGTATGGTCGGGATTGTCGAGAGTATTCCAAATTTCAGTGAAGGGCGCGATCCCGACGTCATCGAGAAACTCAAAAACGCCCTTGTCTCGATTCAAGGGGTCTCCCTGCTTGACCAGCACCGGGACGTGGACCACCATCGATGCGTTCTGACCGTTGCCGGATCTTTTGAGTCGATGAGGGAGGCCGCCTTTTCGGCGGTCGCCAAGGCTTCGGAATTGATCGATCTTAAGAATCACGCAGGTCAACACCCTCGTCTCGGTGCGTGTGATGTCTTGCCGTTTGTTCCGCTGTCAGGTTCGACGATGGAACAATGCGTCCAACTCGCGCGTCAGGTAGGTGCTCGAATTGGGCAGACACTTCGGATACCGGTTTTTCTCTATGAGGAAGCCTGCGATCGCCCCTTTCGAAAGCGGTTGGAACAGATTCGGAAAGGAGGGCCGGAGGCCCTGATGAAGCAAATGGCAACTGATCGGGCCTGGGCTCCGGATTTTGGCCCGGCAGAGCCGCACCCGACGGCCGGCGTGATAGTTGTTGGGGCCCGTTATCCGCTCATTGCCTTCAATGTGTTGCTGCAGAGTCAGGATTTGTCGCTTGCACGGAATATTGCCAAGGCCATTCGCGCGTCTAATGGCGGGCTGCCGGCGGTCAAGGCCATCGGGCTGGAACTGAAAAGCCAAGGATACGTACAGGTGTCAATGAATCTCACCAATTATCACTACACGCCCATTCACGTGGCCTTTGAAGCCGTGAAACGAGCCGCGGCCCTTAAAGGCGTCGCCGTGGCAAAAAGCGAGTTGGTGGGGTTGATCCCTCGGGAGGCTTTTGCGCAGACCGAGGGGCATGATCTTCAGGTTGATTCCTTGACGCGGGCTCAAATCCTGGAACATCGACTCAGAGAATGCAGGTTGGGGTAAGGCAAGAGACCTTGGTCCGCAAGGGCCTTCCTCCGTTTATTTTATTGCACAAAGGCAGGTAAAGGTCACAGACGATGAAACAGTTCGCGCAACGACTGGTCGGTGCTCCTGGTTTTGAATACGTCATTATCGCGCTCATTGTCGGGAATGGGGTGCTGTTGGGTATGGAAACTTCTCCGGCTTTGGTTCGTCGATATGGAGAATGGATGCATCTGGGCAATCAAGTGGTGCTGGCCGTATTCATTCTCGAAGCCCTGGTCAAGATGATTGCCGTGGCCCCGCGGATCGATCTGTATTTCCGGAATGGGTGGAACGTCTTTGATTTTTCGGTGATTCTGTTCTCGCTGCTTCCCGGGACAGGGGAGTACGCCATGATCGCCAGGCTTGCTCGGTTATTGCGAGTCCTGCGGTTGATTTCCACCATTCAGGAATTGCGCTTGATCGTCTCGACCCTCGTGCGCTCGATCCCGAGTATGGGACACGTCATGCTCCTGATGAGTATCATCTTTTATATTTATGCGATTACGGGTTACCAGCTTTTTCACGAACATGATCCCATCCATTGGCGAACCCTTGGTATCTCCCTTTTGTCATTGTTTCGGGTCGTGACGTTGGAAGATTGGACGGACATTATGTATACCGCCATGGAACTCCATCCGCTGGCCTGGATGTATTTTGTCAGCTTTGTGGTGGTTGGTACGTTTGTTGTGATCAACCTTTTTATCGCGGTGGTGATCAACAATCTGGAAGAAGCCAAGGCTGAACGCCTTCGAGAACTGGAACAACCCGTCTCGCGAGAAGAAATCCTGCGCGATCTTCGCTCAACCCAGAAGGCATTGCGGCGCCTGGAGGAACGATTGGACCGCCTGGGCGAACGTGCGTCCTGACGCGTTTGCACGCGCGGTGCCCGTACAGGACCGTATGAGATGCCAGTCTGCCTGCCAGACGGCCCCTGCGAATGCGGAGAGGTCAGGTCTCGAGCATCTGCGCAATCTTCGAAATGCCGTTCTGCAGATCCTGTTGATTCATCGTCGAAAGCCCTGACAGCCGAATCGCAGGCGCGTCATCTTCAGGATAGTCTACAAAGGGTTTCACGATAATCCCCAATTCGCATGCAAGCCGTTTGGCAAATTGTTCATAATCCAAGTCAGACGTTCCTTTGAACGTGAGAATGCCGGGAGCATGGAGTCCTTCCCATTCCATGAAACGACAATTGGGACGCCAGTCCAACAGTTCCTTTGCCGTTTCTCGAAAGGTCAGCCGTTGTTCGGCTTCAATTCTCTGCTGGCGTTGTTCGCAGGCCTTGGCGAGTCCCGCAATGAGCCCGATGTTCTGAGTCCCGATTTCAAATTGGGACGCCGTCGACCGACCCTGCTTTTTCCCTTCAATCGCTCGGTAGCTGGGGTGCGTAAAAACCCTCTCCTGCACTACCATCGCTCCTGTGCCGAGAGGGCCTTGACACCACTTGTGTCCGGCAAAAAAGTAGACGTCGAAATCAAGTGCATTCAGATCAACAGGGATATGTCCAACGGCTTGTGCCCCATCGATGATGACCATGCACCGTCTTGCTCTGGCCAATGAGACCACTTCATGGACGGGGAAGACGCGACCGTCAACGTGTGACACGTGGCTCAGCACGATGGCTTTGACGCCGGGCCCGTTAAATTGTTCTTCCAGCGCGTTCAGGAACTTTTCAGGGGATGCAGGTCTGACGGCATGAATGAAGACTCCATCCCGTTCGAGCGCATGAAGCTGTCTCGTGACGGAAGGGTTTTCGTGCGTGGTGGTGAGAATGGTGTCGCCCGGTTCCCATTTCAAAGAAGAGAGCGCGAGATAGTGTGCGGTGGATGCATTCGCGGTAAATACGATAGTCGAAGGCTCACCCACGTGTAACAGGGTGCCGACTTTTTGCCGACAATCATAAACCTTGTGAAGATACCACTCGATGCCGGCTTCCGAATACAAATAGTGTTTGAACTCGGTCAGCGTCCGTTCAACTTCCGCTTCAGCCTCTGCAAGAGTCGGGCACAGGGCCGCGTAATTCAGATAGATCATGCTCGGGCCAACATGAATGATTGAGGTGGAAAAGATCCTCTAGCGAGGAGAGCAAAGTAGAAGACAGAAATGGCAAAGGAAAACAGAGAAACGTTCACGGGAATCCATCAACAGGAAGGCTTTTGGGCTAAGGCGAGACCATGCAGCTGGTCGGCGTCGCTGTGCCATGCAACTGGGCTGAATCCCGCACCGGTGAGGAGTCCTTCCACTTGGCTGCGGGTATATTTGCTGCTGACTTCCGTGAGAACGTCTTCGCCCTCCTGGAGGTGAAGGGCCAACTCCAATTCGGGAATGGGAATCACTTGATCTCGAACCGATCGCAGGTGCATTTCAATACGATGCTCGTCATGATTGAACCGAGCCACGTGGTCGAAGGCATCAGGATCGAATTCGGCTCCGATTACGGCCTTCAACGAGGACAGCATGTTTTTGTTGAACGCGGCTGAGAGCCCGGCCGAATCATTATACGCGGCTTCTAATCGTTCCACGTTCGCGATGAGCTGAACCCCAAGGAGAAAAAAATCACCTGGAGCCATTTCATGACGGATTGACGACAAAAACGCCAGGGCGGCGTCAGGTTCCAGATTGCCGATGGTGCCGCCCAGGCAGATGACTAATCGTCGTCCGCCCTCGGGCAGGTGTTCTAAATGGGTAAGAAAATCTCCAACAACCCCATGAACCTGTAGCCCTTCATATTCTTCAACAAGCTCTTGCGCAACTCGTCGCACGATGCCTTCGCTGAAATCAAACGGCACGTAGAACCGGAGTCGGTTCGCGCGGGCCATGGCATCCAACAAGACCCGCGTTTTGGTGGCCGCTCCGGAGCCCAACTCGACTAATTCCTCGGCTCCCGTTTGGGCGACGACGTCATCGGCCACGGTTTTCAGCAATTGGTGTTCAGTACGAGTCTGGTAGTATTCGGGCAATTCGCAGATTCGTTCAAACAGGGCGGAGCCCCGTTCATCGTAAAAATACCTGGTCGGAAGCTTCCGTGGAGTCGAAAGCAGCCCTGCGCGGATTTCTTCCTTGATCGTGTCGGGATCCTGGCTGTTCAAATGCACGTCGATAATGATATTGGATTGCTCAAGCATGAAATCGAATCTTTGTCGCTATAATAGACAGTGTGACGGGTTATGGAATTGAGAGGAATGAATCCGAAGAGTCTGCACTCTAACGGGTTGCCTCCATTTGTGCAAGATGCAACGACCGGCGTGCGGGTATAAGCCCTCTCCCGCCGTTCCCGACGTTGTTAATCGGGAATCAGGGTGTTGTTCCGGGCAGATCCACCCGAATGGAGGGGCAGAGGAGGAAGGACTGCCCCCCGCTAACCCTGTCCCTGACGTTTTTTATCGGGGGAACCCACGAGGATGACCGCGGGAGACCCGCGAGGATGACATTCAGCCCCTTGTTCTGTCACCCTCGCCGGTCGGGTTCGCGAACGCGTCACCTGAAGCGCACGACAGGGTGGGATGACGCCGCGCCAAAGTGTAGGACCGCTTCTCAATCGTTTCGTATTCCAATCAGAGTGATACGCCATTCGGTTTGACCCAAGCTTCCACCTTGCCAAGAAAGCCGTCGATTGCCAACGCCAGTGCTGCTGCAGGCAATGCCCCGGAGAGGATCACGGTGGTGTTGGCCATTTGTAGTCCCGAGACAATCGGCACGCCCAAGCCCCCCGATCCAATAAACGCGGCAAGCGTGGTCGAGCCGACGGTGAGCACGCCGGCCGTTCGTACGCCTGCCATGATGACGGGCGCAGCTAACGGCAGCCTTACCCAATAGAGTATCTGCCATTCGGTCATGCCGAGCGCACGAGCCGCTTTCACGGCCTGAGGTGCTGCATCGCGGAGGCCTGAACAGGTATTTCTGACAATCGGAAACAGGGAATAAATCCATAATGCGATCACGGCTGGTAACGTGCCGATACCGAACACCGGGATCATAAAGGCGAGTAACGCAATAGAAGGAACGGTTTGCGTAAGTCCTATGCCTCGAATGACGGGCTCGGCAACGGTTTGGTGACGTTCGAGAAGCAATCCCAATGGGACAGCCACGAGGATTCCCAGTCCTAAAGCCAGTCCGGCCAGGGTAAGATGTTCGGCCGTTCGATTCATCAAAGTTGCTCGCTTCGACCAGAGATAGGCAAAGAGCCCTTCTTGATCAGGAACTGGTTCGGGGCTGGCATCATCGGTGACAAAAAGGTGGAGGGCCGACAGGGCATCGCGCGCCACGACCTCCAGAGGCTCTCCGCCTTCCTGTAAACGATAATTCAATTGTCGCAGTGTCTTGGCATCAAACGAGTTGGCGAGTAATCCCAGGGTCGATCCCAACTCGGGGTGCTGCTCAAGCGTGGAGCCTCGAATTAATGCGGAAGCTTCATAAGGTGGGAAAAAATGCTGATCATCTTCGAGTACCACAAAGTCATACACGAACAGACGTCCATCGGTGGTATACACGTCGAGCACGTCAATCTCGCCGGCAGCGGCCGCTTGGTATTTTAGAGATTGTTGCATGGCTCGTACGCGTTGAAACGCGAGGGCGTACTGGGTCTCAAGACCGGGTAATCCATCAGGCCGGTTTATAAATTCATACCCAAGACCCGCCGTCAGGGAAGGCGAAATCCTGGCAAGATCTGAAATGGTTCGCAGAGGAGCGTCAGCCGTTCGAGAGCGAGGAACCGCGAGTGCATAGGAATTGTTAAATCCCAACGGATTCAACCACCACAAATCCCAACGTTTTAAGAACTCAGAACGAACGACGTTGAGTGCCGTTCGGGAATCTCCAGTCGGCGCGTACTGAAGAATGCTGACGAGCCCTGTACCCGTGTATTCGGGGTAGAGGTCTATGGCTCCGGTGCGAAGTGCTTCAAAGCAGACCTGCGTGCCTGCTAAGCCCAATCGCCGTTCGACGGAAAGCTCCGTCCGGGCTTCGATAAGTTGCGCGAAGATCTCAGCCAGGAGTTTGTTCTCCATAAAATTTTTTGATCCGACGACGATGCGCCCATCCTGGGAAAAAGCGGTCGTAGTCCATGACATCAGAAGGGAGAAGGCCAAGCCCGTGGCGAGACCAAGAGGTCGCGCGCGCGTGAGTCTGATCATGGGGGATCTCCGGGGAATCGATGGTGCAGTAATCGCGCAATGTAGTCGTTGGCAGGCGCATGGAGGAGGTCTGTCCGGCTTCCGATTTGCAAGATGTGTCCATCCTTGAGTAGCGCGATTCGATCGCCGAGTTGGAACGCCTCGTCGAAGTCGTGCGTGACCATGACCATGGTCTTGTTGAGGTGTTGTTTGAGTCCGAGAAATTGGCGCTGAAGAGCGTGCCGAGTGATTGCGTCGAGCGCGCCAAAGGGTTCATCGAGCAAGACGACGTTCGGATCCGCCGCGATGGCTCTCGCAAAGGCCACCCGTTGTCGCTGCCCTCCGGAAAGTTCGATGGGGTACCGCGTTCGGTACCGTGTGGGATCGAGATGAACGAGCTCCAGAAGCGCGTGTACGCGACTCGTTCTCCGTTCAGAATCCCATCCGAGTAATACAGGCACAAGGCCGATGTTTTCTTCGACAGTCCAATGCGGCAGTAACCCGCCGTCTTGCTGCACGTACCCCATGTGGCGGCGCAGGTCTATAGGATCTTTGTCTTGCAGGGATTCTCCATGAACGCGAACCTCTCCTGAAGTCGGACGTTGCAACCCATTCAACGTGCGGAGCAAAGTGGTTTTCCCTGATCCGCTTTCTCCAATCAGGACCAACGTCTCGCCTTGACGCACGTCGAGGTTGATATGCTGAAGGGCTCGAACGTCAGGCCCGAATTCCATCGTCACGTCGTGGACACTGAGGGCAGGCGGGTTCATCATAATGAGGTGGGTCGTTGAACAATGAAGATGGTCTCTCGACAGTCGGCTGCCTTTGCCTTTCACCCTTAATCGACTGCGTTGCCGTCATTTTGAGCAAAGTGCCTGCCCTGAGTTTCGAAGAGAAGAATTTCTCTGTTGTTCTGCTCCTTTCGCGTCTGCTCAGGGCAGGCAGGGCAAGGAGGACAGGTTTTCGATAATCCCATCATTTATTTTTCTTGACAAGTCCAACTATGAATATATTACAAAAACTATGTTACAAGGGACCGATTGATTCTAGACGAGCTGCCGAAACACGGCAGAATTCCACTTTTATGAATCAACGGCCGTTCCATTAAAGAAGTTCAGATGCTTTCCGAATAGCGAATTATGCCGCGTTCAGTCGAAATACGAAAGGAATTAGCTGCAGCGCGCGCCTGCACCGATTATATCTTTTCTCTGTTTCAACCGGAGACGCTTTATGAGCGCCCTATTCCTGAACGCCACCGCGTCATTTTTTACGTTGGCCATTTAGAGGCCTTTGATTGGAACCAGATTTGTCGTTGGACGTTGGGGCACCCCTCCTTTCATGACACCTTTGATTCGCTGTTTGAGGCAGGTATTGATCCAGCGGTAGGCTCAGAACAAGAGGATACTCCCTCGGAATGGCCTTCGCTCGAAGAAATCCGACGCTATAACCTCAAGGTTCGGGAGTCGGTTGATCACGCACTGGAACAAGCTCCGGAAACCGTCCTTCGCATGGCCGTTGAGCATCGTTGGATGCACGCCGAAACCACGGCCTACCTTCTGCATCATGCTTCGCGCGGTGGGAAAATTTCGCCGCCGTTCTCACGACCACCTGAAGGGCCACCCCCCAGGCATACCATGATCGATATTCCCAAGGGACTCGTGACCTTAGGCCGACGAGACGGCTTTGGCTGGGATAATGAATTTGGCGAACACCAGGAAGACGTGCCGGCCTTTGCGATCAGTAAGTATAAAGTCACCAATCAGCAATATGTAACGTTTGTGGAGGAGGGTGGTCCCATCCCCCCGTTTTGGGTCAAACAGAGAGACTGCTGGTTCTTGTTGACGATGTTCGAAGAAATTCCGCTTCCGCTGCATTGGCCGGTCTATGTGTCTCTGAGAGACGCTCGGGCCTATGCGCAATGGGTCGGCCTCTCGCTTCCGACTGAAACGCAATTCCATCGGGCGGCGTACGGCACGCCAAGCGGTGAAGAACGTGCCTATCCTTGGGGGGACCGGATCAACAATGGGACGCACGGGAATTTTCACTTCCGGTTTTGGGATCCGATCCCTGTCACGGCAAATCCGCAAGGGGACAGTGCGTTTGGGGTGTCCCAATTAGTTGGGAATGGTTGGGAATGGACTTCGACTCCTTTCCGTCCCTTTGAAGGCTTTCAGCCCTATTCCACCTACCCCGGGTACTCCTCGCGCTTCTTCGATGATGATCATTTCATCGTCAAAGGGGGGGCACCCACGACGGCCTTATGTTTGTTGCGCCGATCATTCAGAAATTGGTTTCGCCAAGGCTATTCCCATGCGCATGCCGGATTCCGGTGCGTCAAAAACACCTGATCGACCGTTGTCCCTTTCTTTCTCGAATTTTTCCTTCTCCCGGCACGAGAAAGTCGCGGTGACGTGTTGGTACTTCGCGCCGGTGTGTCACTTTGAACAAGAGGAAGAATCTTCCTTTTGAGACGCTCGATTGTCCAACGAGAGACGCTTTGCTACGCTCAGCATGACAAAAAAGAAGCCTGTTGTGTAAAAAAACCTGATACGCTTTAATACCGTCAAGCCACAATTCATCGCCAACGTGGATGAGATGAGAGCGAAGTAGCGTCTAACGCCTGTCCACCGATAGCCGTTATCGGTGGGGGGAGAGAAGAATTATTCGGAGGCTCTATGACGGAACCAACCATTACGTGTCCGAGGTGCAAACACGAAATCAAACTCACCGAATCGCTCGCGGCTCCGCTCATCGAGTCCACCAGGCGTAAGTTTGAAAAACGTCTGGTCCAGAAGGACGTGGATATCGCTGAACGGGAAAGCTTACTTCGCAAGCGTGAAGAGGAGCTTTCCAAGGAGAAAGAAACGATAGATGATCAAGTAGCGGAAAAGCTACGGAAAGAGCGTGCAACAATCAGTGCTGAGGAAGCCAAAAAAGCCAGACAGATTCTTGCAACCGACCTCGAACAAAAAACAAAGGAGATCACGGACCTTCAGGATATTTTGAAACGGCGCGATGAGAAACTGGCTGAGGCACAGAAAGCCCAAGCCGGCTTTATGGAAAAACAGCGTGAACTTGACGATGCTAAGCGAGAATTGGAACTCACTATTGAAAAGCGCGTACAGGAAGGACTGGCCGTCACGCGAGATCAGGCAAAGAAAGAGGCAGAGGAGTCGCTCACGCTAAAAGTGAAGGAGAAGGAGGAGACTATCGCCTCGATGCAGAGACAGATCGAGGATTTGAAGCGTAAGGCCGACCAGGGATCGCAGCAGCTCCAGGGAGAGGTGCAGGAGCTTGAACTCGAAGAATTGTTGAGTGCAAAGTTTCCGCTTGACACGATCAAGCCCGTACCGAAAGGAGAGCACGGAGGGGACGTCTTACACGTTGTCAATGGTCCACTGGGACAACCATGCGGGACGATCCTGTGGGAGTCCAAACGGACCAAGAACTGGAGTGACGGCTGGCTGACCAAGCTCAGGGATAACCAGCGCACAGCCAGGGCGGAATTGGCCGTGATTATTAGTCAAACCCTTCCGAAGGGCATGGAGACGTTCGACATGATGGATGGCGTATGGGTGACGCATCCGCGGGCTGCCTTGCCCATCGCCGTGACGCTGCGCCACACGCTGATCGAAATAGCAACTGCCCGTCAGGCTTCCGATGGCCAACAGACCAAAATGGAAATGGTGTACCAGTATTTAACGGGACCGCGTTTTCGCCAACGAGTCGAAGCCATTGTGGAGGCTTTCTCCTCCATGCAGGACGATCTTCATAAAGAGAAGAAAGCCATCAACAGACAATGGGCCAAGCGCGAGGAGCAAATCGAGCGTGTCATGCAGGCCACGGTCGGTATGTATGGAGACTTCCAGGGCATCGCAGGGAAGACGCTTCAGGAGATTGAGGGCCTGGAACTGCGCGCTTTGAATGCGCCGTTCATTGAGGACGAAGATTCGGGATAACAATTACCGCTGGCGTTCAGCCAGCCAAACCGCAGCGTTCATTTCGTGCATGGATAGAGCAGTGATTCAATTTTCAAGTCCGAAAAAGAAAAAGCAGGCAAATACAGAGTTATCAACTTGTATTGGGTGAATAGTCTGCAGAAGACCCCGGCAACCCGACTGAAATTGTGATTCACGGAAATATGCTAAAAGAGGGGTGGGACGTTACCAGTCTGTACACGATTGTCTCGCTTCGGGCTGCGAATTCAAACCCAGGAAGACGTGCTGAACGTGTTGCAATGCCACCAGCAGACCCTCGTGACTTTTATCCATGCTCACATGCAGGATCACTATAAGGAAGATGCCGCGGGTTATGAGCCCGAGTTCGTAGTCGAAACGAAAACAGACAAATGTCTCTGCGAACCCAGGCGCGTGGATCAAATGAGACAAGAGGCCGTTCCGGTCAAAGCGAAAACGGCTGTGTTTTGGTGCCAACGAGCCACCGGGCACGAGAGGAGACGTGGAGAAAAATCCTGATCCTGCCTGCTGATTCCGCACGATGCCGTTACGGAAAACAAAACGCTTCAAGTATTAGTGGGTGCCTTTTCGCGTATAACGTGACTCATCGGGTGTTTGTCCGCCGCGTCAACGTTCGGTGACCCATCTTAACGTCCCAATGGACAAATCCCTTCCATGCTGGAATCCACGTCGATGGTACAGGGAACTCCGACACGTCTGGCAGGACACCCGTCTGTTGGTCTTATCCGCGCAAATTGCGGCGATCTATGCGGCCGTGCTCATTCCTTTTAAAGTGGGGATCCCCATTATCCCCGGCTTTGTGGAACTGCGACCGGCCAACGTCATTCCCTTTGTCAGTTCACTCCTCTTTGGCCCTGCCGCGGCCTGGGGCGCGGGAATTGGCAATGTGATCGGTGATTGTTTTGGCACGCTGGGACCCGCCAGTCTCTTTGGATTCATGGGAAATTTTCTCTATGGGTACGTGCCCTATCTGTTGTGGGGAAACTTGGGCTGGTTATCCTCCGGTCGAGAGCCGGTGCCGCGTTCCTGGAGACAAAACGTGGAATACGTGATCATCTGCGCGTTGGCTTCCCTGGTTTGTGCCGCCACGATCGGGTGGGGCGTGGCTCTCCTGGGTCTCCTTCCGTTTTGGCTTTTGTCGCCGGCCATTTTTTTGAACAACGTGGTGATGGCTGTGTTGCTTGGCCCGCCGCTTCTGTTGTTCCTCTATCCACGAGTCAAACAATGGAACCTGTATTACGGTGATCTGGATTTCGGAGATCAAGCGAGAGTGAGACAAAAGCTTTCTGACGTCCCATTCACTTCGGTTTCACCATCGTCGTCGCAATCGACGAGAGTCGAGCCCGTTGCCGTGTCCATTCAAGATCTCTCCTTTCGCCCGGTTCATGCTCCGCGTCCCGTCCTCAAACACGTTTCCCTAGACGTTGAACGTGGAGAATTGGTCGTGCTGATGGGCGGATCCGGCGCTGGAAAATCCATGTTGTGTTATGCCTTGAATGGGTTGGTTCCGCAATTTATCCAAGGCGACTTTGTCGGCACGGTGCTTGTTCATGGACAAACCACGACTCAAACCCCGGTGTGGGAACAGGCGAATAGAGTCGGCATGGTGTTTCAGGATTTTGAGACGCAGTTGGTCTCGACCAACGTGGAGGCAGAACTTCGTTGTGCCTTAGAATCTCAAGAAGGAACGCGCGACTTCGTCAACGAGGAGTCCCTCCGCAGGCACATACGACAGCTTCTCAATCTTGTCGGGTTGTCGGGTCTGGAACGGCGTGATCCATTTTCCTTGTCCGGAGGGCAACGGCAGCGCCTGGTGGTGGCCTCGGTCCTGATTCGGGAACCTCAGGTAATCGTCATGGACCAGCCGCTGACCGATCTCGACCCCGAGGGCAAACGGCAGTTTATACTGCTCCTGGAAGAGCTGAAAGCAAAGGGGATCACGGTCATCATTGCCGAACATGGGGTCGAAAACTTGATGAAGGCAGACCGAGTGTGTGTGCTGGATGAAGGGGAAATGATCTGGCAAGGCACCCCTCGTGACATTCTCAGTCACCCCGATCTGGCAGAACGACACGGAGTGAGCCCCTATCCATTAGCAGAATGTTTTCAAGGCCTTGGGGTTCAAGCTTTACCGGCCACTGTGGAAGAAGCCTGGCAATGGGCCGACACCCTTGGCCTTACCGTAGTCGTCCCGCGGCTGCACGAGCAGGGTTCAGATATTGTCCGATCCGAATCTTCTGTAAACGTTCTTGAGCTCAGGAACGTCTCGGTTCATTACCAGCCCGACGTCCCAGCACTCTCTCAGGTTTCTTTATCGTTTCAGGCAGGGGAATTTGTAGCGATTCTTGGACAGAATGGTTCGGGGAAAAGCACGCTTGCCAAATTATGCAATGGTCTTCTGTCGCCATCGGAGGGCCGCGTTCTGGTTTTTGGAAACGATACGCAACAAATCGGGGCAGGACGCTTGTCGTCGATCGTCGGGTATGTATTTCAAAATCCCGACCATCAGATTTTTGCGGAAACCGTGAGTCAGGAAATCACCTTTGGCGCGAAAAACGCGGGATACTCACCCGATGAATGCGAAGCACGAGTCACGGAAGCGCTTCAAGCGGTGGGTTTGACCGGGGCCGAAGAGCAGGATCCCTTTTCTCTGACGAAAGGTGAGCGACAGCGAGTGGCGGTCGCGTCTGTCCTTGCCGCCCAACCTCAAATCTTGATTGTCGATGAGCCTACCACCGGGCTTGATGCAGAGGAATCGGCTCGCATGATGAACATGATGCGCACGCTGAATCAACGGGGACACACTGTTCTTATGATTACTCACGACGTGGGGATAGTCGCAAACTATGCGACACGATGTGTCCTGATGCGAAATGGCACCGTCCTGGCGGATGGTCCGACTCGAGAAATTTTTTCAGATGCCGAACTCGTCCAATCCGCGGCATTGACGTTGCCGGCACTGACTCGGTTTGCTCACCGGTGGGGCGTGACGTTGTTGACGGTTGAGGAGGTGCGAAAGTCCTGGCGCGTGCCATGAATCTTTCATTGTACGTAGATGCTCGGACGTGGGTGCACCGGCTCGATGGTCGGACCAAAATTCTCTGCCTTCTTGGGCTCTTTTCATTAAGCTTGCTGTTCTCAGATCCCTTGTATCTGTTGGGGCTCTCCGGAGGTGTCCTGGGGCTGATTCTCTGGGCTCAAAGTCTCCACAATTTAAAAAAGATATGGATTTTGCTGGCGTTATTGTTTGTGTACAACGTGGCGCTCTGGCCATTTTTTGTGGAAGGGAGTACCCCGTTTTTGACGATTGGCGGGATAACCGTCATGCAGGAAGGCGTGCTCCATGGCGTGGGAATGGGCTTGAGGCTGAATGCCATGCTCATCAGTGGCATCGTGCTGTTGTCTACCACGGCCATTGAAGAGCTTGGCGAAGCCCTGAATCGATTAGGCGTGCCTCGTTCACTGGCATTTTCGTTATCGCTCGCTTTTCGGTGGGTTCCCAATCTGCTCGGCTCGGTTGGGGCCGTGATTCAGGCCCAGCGGTCGAGAGGGTTAGACGTGCAATCAAAGGGCTTTTTGGGAAAAATTCGCCGATACCCTCCATTGATTGTGCCCTTAATCGGTCACAGTCTTCGTCAGACCAATCTTCTCGCAATGGCTCTGGAATCAAAAGGATTTGGGGCAGGACAAGTTCGGCACCCACTGTTTGCTTCAAAAATGAACGGGTCCGATTTCGTGGCACTCGTGGCGATTGCGGCCCTGGTGACGGGTAGCGTATGGATGAGGAGTAAGGGGTATGGTACTATTTGAACAAGAAAGGATGACGCGTTGCGAACCTTCCAGATGTTCGCACAACTTACAGTATTTATCAGGAAAGGTGGTGGTGGCATGAGAAAGTCTGTCATCATGTTGGAAATTCTGAGTGCCGTTTGTGTTGTCCTGTTGGTGCGGATTCCGAGTGTGCCGGCGCAGGACGGGACATCGAATCAACCCACCAAAACCATTGTCGGTGATCTGCTGGATATTGATCGAGACCTGTACATCGTGCGTGGCGAACGAGGCGAGATTCAAATCGAAGCCACGTACAAGACCGAGGTGACGGAAGAATTCGGATTCGGCGATCGCATCAAAGCCGTGGTTCTCATGAATGACAAAGCCTTGAAAATTGAACGTGCGGGACCCGATGACGTGCCGGGAGTCACGGAAAATCAGCCAGCGGTCTCGAAGGCCCCTGAACCTCAACGGGAAGTCAAAGGCCACACTCCTGCGCCTTCGGTTCAGCCGGCTCAGCCCAAGCAACCGGAATCCAAAACCATTGTCGGTGATCTGCTGGATATTGATCGAGACCTGTACATCGTGCGTGGCGAACGAGGCGAGATTCAAATCGAAGCCACGTACAAGACCGAGGTGACGGAAGAATTCGGATTCGGCGATCGCATCAAAGCCGTGGTTCTCATGAACGACAAAGCCTTGAAAATCGAACGTGCGGGACCCGATGACGTGCCGGGAGTTACAGCCAATGATGCAGCTTCCTCCCCCGGTCCTGACCAAGGTCTGGCTGAGGCGTCATCTTCCAGTGGGGATGATCAGGCCCGAGGTGCTGAACCTTCAACCGCCAGTCAGGATGATGGTGCCAGAATTGTCGAAGGTCAGGTATTAATGGTGGATGGGGATTTCTACGTGTTACGCGGTAAACGAGGCGAAATCCGAGTCGAACGAACGGCCAAAACCCAGATGACGGAAGAATTCGAATTCGGCGACTTTATCAAAGCCGTCGTCAACCCAAATGATCAAGCCTTGACCATTGAACGACTGGCACCATAAAGCCTGTCCCTGTTTTTCTACCTTGGGCAGACAGGCAAGCAGGGATGGTACGCAGGCTATGGAGACGCGTGGAGGCGCGTCCCGGGTCAAGGCCCGGGACACGGCCTCATGCGGCTCAGCAACACAGGTCGGGTTAGCAGGGCGTAACCCGACAACGTAACTGTTCCATCATTCAAGTGGTGGCAGGGCAGGAGAGGGAAAATGATTTGTGTCGGCACCCCGGGGACGTCTGATGCGGTCAATAACAAGTCATCGGAAGTTTCTCTTCCTCACTCTTCCAAATTGGTAATGGGGAAGGCGGCCACGGGGTCAGCTGGAATAAAGCCAAAAATTTTCGAATAAAAATACAGTTCATGATCGAGCACCTGTTTGACGTGCTCTGCTCGTCGAAACCCATGCTGTTCGCCTTCAAATGCAATATAGGCCACGGGAAGCCCTTTTGATTTCACCGCGTTGAACATGTTTTCCGCTTGGTTCGGAGGGACTACTTTATCCTCTAACCCCTGAAACAGGATGAGCGGACAGGAAATCCGGTCGGTGAAATGAATGGGAGATCGTTGATCATAGAGATCTTTCCGTTCCGGCAGGGGGCCGATGAGTCTGTCGAGGTAGCGCGCTTCAAACTTATGGGTGTCCCGAACCAGCGCCTCGAGGTCAGAGACGCCATAGTAACTGGAACCAGCCGTAAAGGAATCGCGAAACGTCAAGGCGCACAGCGTGGTAAAGCCACCGGCACTTCCTCCGGTGATGGTCACGCGCTTCGGATCCACTTTGTCCCTGCCAACGAGGGTCCTGACCGCGCTGACACAGTCATCCACGTCCACAATGCCCCATTGGCCGTTGAGCCGTTCTCGATAGGCCCGGCCGTATCCCGTGCTGCCGCCATAGTTCACGTCCAGCACGGCAAAGCCCCTGCTCGTCCAAAATTGAATCATCAGGTTAAAGGAGGGAGACGATGCGCCGGTTGGGCCTCCGTGACTTTTCACCAGGAGTGGAGGACGCTCCGATGGTGGTCCCTGATACTCGGCATTGCGGGGTGGGTAATAAAACGCGTGTCCTGTGTTTCCATCCTCGGTCGGATAGGTGACGGCGGAAGGGGTGGAAATATAATCGGCGTCCAACGAAAAAGAGATCGAGCTTCGAAGCACGGTCACGGCCTGCGAATCCACGTCGATCTGAATGAGAGCCGTGGGTTCGGATGAGGAACCGGCCGTACAAAAAACATTGGATTGACGCACGTGAATATCGTCGAACACCGTATACGGCAGATCGAATCGTTCGAGCGTGCGTTGTTGGGTGTCTAAACGTCCCAAGTGCCAAAAGCCGCGTTGCGTATAGGCACAGATAACGTGGCGAGCCGATTCAAAGCCATAGAGCCGTTGTCCAAACACCCATTGGGGTTCGCCAAACTCAGCCTCCATGGGATAAAGGGGCACGGCCCGTTCGTGTCCCAATCGATACAGATTCCACCAACCGGACTGATCGGACACAAAGTACAATTGACCATCCGGTGACCACTCCGGTTGAAAAATGGAGACCTCTGTCCCCCCAGCCACGCAACGAGGGGAAAGAAGAGAGCCGTCCTGGGCGACGTTGGCTGTCCAGAGTTCCGTGCCGTCCCACGGCATATTCGGATGGTTCCACGTCAGCCAGGCTAACTGCCGACCATCCGGACTCAATCGGGGAGAGGCATAAAAATCATTTCCGGAAATCAGAACGTCGCCGGAGATTTTACGAGATTGGCCGTCCAGATGCAGGCTGACGATGGCGTTCCGTGGCTCTTCGTCGGAATGAGTATGATCTTCGCGAATGCAAATCAGCCGATTTCGTTTCGTGTCTATGAGGCCGTCAGCGTAGAACGTGGGGGCCCCTGTGAACATGGGTTCAGGTGGCCCACCTTGGTGCTGTCGATAGAGCCGTTGATCGGAAAAATGAGAAAAGTACACGACCCCTTCCGACACGCAATACGCCCCGCCACCGTATTCATGGACGCGCGTGCGAACGTCGAATGAGTCGGGAGTCAGGGTGTGGCAGGTGCCATCACCGTCCATTCGGACCACGACATTTCTCCCGCCCTCACTTGGACGGTTTTCCACCCAGAATACCTGATCCCCATCGAGGGCGATTTGTCCGAGCTTGATCGATTCCGAGACAATTCGATCTGAGGTAAGAGGGGAGCGCCATGACCCGTAAGGAGCGATAAGCGGATTCGGCATAGTGCCGTCTAAGAATGTATGAATTCAGGTAAAATAAGCGCCAAGGGAGGGGAGTAGAATAGGAAGGCTTGCCGCAAGGAGGGGTTAAATTTGAACGGAAGTACAGAGACGCTCGTGTTCTTGTGACGCGATGGTGACCAAGTCAGCAATATTGTTGAGACATCGCCCACAGCAATTATCTTCGTCGTCGATTCCCAGTGTGGCAGCCAGTTGCTGAGGGCAGGTAATCCCCGCGCGCCCGAGGCTCTCGACGTCCGATTCTTTAATGCCTTTGCAAACACAAATATACATGCTGTTCCTCGAACACGATATTGATTTGCTTTCTCATCTGCCGCGGATTGTAATCGAGTCGGTGGCATGTTGTCAAGCCAGAAAAACAAAAAAATTTTTCAGGCTGGTTGGCGCAAATGTTCCGGAAGTATCGTTTTGGGAGCGCGTTGTAAAATCCGGCTCTCCCTTGAAATGATCGAACCAACTCCGGATGGCGTCGCCCTGACCGTTTGTTAAAAGACTCTGGATAGAGAGGCGCGACAAAGTTTGCAAGTGCCTTGGCTGCTTTCTATAATCCGATTTCTGGTTTTCCGCTTCTAACCAATGGACAGATCTTCCTTTTTACGTGCTTTCCAGTCTCAACTCGCAGATCGGTTGAGTGCCGACAGCGCGCACAACGTCGCAACGGTCCTTTTTGAGGCAGGTGCGGCCGACCACGTATCCGAATTATTTAATGAGCTCCATGCGTGTTCGGCGAAACTCGCGGGGCAGGCCATGGAAGCACTCCCGGAGACATTGGAACGGTGTGGTCCCAAGCTGGTTGTCTCATGGATGGATTTGGGCGTTACGCTTGCCGGGCTGTCGGGAGCGATTACCTTGAAATACCTGAAAGAGAGCCCACGTCTTTTAGGGGTCATGGATTCTGCCGTTCTTCGTCAAGAGGTGCTCAAGACGACGCTGGAAATCGCTGATAACGGCTCAGAGGTTGCGGCCAACTGCGCGTTTGAGTTTTTTCGGAAGGCTCCGGAATTGTTGCTCGTCGATTCACAAACCAATCTGGCCCAGTGGGCAAAAATCAGTCAGGAACTGACGGATTTTAATCACGTGTTAGGCATTGAGTTTATTCGGGAATGTCCAAGAATAGCGGAGGTGCTGGCTTTGGAAGAGGTTCGTCCCTGGGTAGCCTTCGGCATGAAACTGATCACTCAAAACAGTTTGGGGAAACCCGATTACGTGGGGATTCTTGAATTCTTTCGCACGAGTCCTGGCCTGATCGGAGAAATTGCCGATGCGGACCTGCACTCGAAAGTTGTGAGCGTGGGATCGACTCTCGCGGATCAGTCTCCTGAAACGGCCCTCACCTTTTTGGCTGAAGTGCCGGGGCTCATTGCCATGCTGCCATCGGCGGAATGGCGCGTGAAAGTACTCCAATACGGAGGGCTGCTTGCCGAACGGGACGCCGACGTGACGATTGAATATCTTCGTCGAACTCCGGAGGTTGTGCGCCTTTGCGATGGGGCGGAGGGCCAGGACGAGGTCTTTGAAACGTGGTTCCGTGGCGGCATGGAAGTGCTGGACTATAGTTCAGAGGGGTGTCGTGCGTATTTTGCTCTTGAAACCTCAAAGGCGTTGAGTTCGATTGAACGGGCGATCAATGGCGTGACGCTTCGACAAGTGGCTCGTTCGTTGAAACTGTTTGCCCACATGATCTGCGGTCAATCGGTGCAGATCGAATCCTTGGGAGACTCAGCACAACGGGTTCGTCTGGTTGTGAAATCCGAAGGGCCCGTTGTCTATTTGCCCGTGCTCATGAATCAGTTTCCGGAGAAAGACCATAACGTGCGAAGCTATATGGTCACGGTAGCACGCGAGGTCGGGCACGTGGCGTTTGGAACGTATCGAATCGACATGCAGTTCCTTCGGACCTTGTCTCAACGGGTTGCGGACCGATATCGACGCAGTGATGAGGAAGCGAATGCGTCCCTTCTCCCTCTCCAGGGAAACGAAGGCATGAAGCCCCAGCCCAACGCGAGTGTTCCGGAAATCAATTGCTTGGCGGACTTCTTTTCCCTCTATCCTCAAAAAGGGGTGATTCAGGATCTGTGGACCATTCTGGAAGACGCGCGCGTAGAGTTTTTATTGCAGCAGGAATATCCGGGACTTCGAGA
The DNA here is from genome assembly GCA_965215405.1 of Nitrospirales bacterium. Taxonomy (GTDB): domain Bacteria; phylum Nitrospirota; class Nitrospiria; order Nitrospirales; family UBA8639; genus Bin75. The sequence continues at coordinate 2,220,751 of OZ244060.1, read as the reverse complement.
TGATTTGGTCGCCGTGTCTCAGGCGTCGGTGAAAACCCGAACCTTTCTTCATGGCATGACGGCTAGAGAGATGGTGCTGGATCATTTACTGCTTCTGTTTACGCAACAAGGACTGGGAGGACGCCAGATTCCGGAAAATCTTCAGCGAGTCGTGGATCGATGTTGGGACCTGGCTCGCACTATTTGTCACGCTCATGCAACGAATGAAAATTCAATTGACCTGGCCGACGCGATTTATCAATTGTTGGATGAGATGATTGGCAGCTTGCGCGTCCCCGTTCGAGACGAGGCGGATTCGCCTCAACAATCCGAGCAGGAGGATTTGGGCACAGGCCCTCGTGCGGCTGAAGAAACCACGGGAGGCTATCGAGTCATTACGAATTGGACCTATCGAGGTGAATTGAATCCTGATTTCGTTCATGGAGAATCAACTGAGTCAGATGACGGGTTGGATGAGCTGAAATCATCGGGGCCTGACGTAGAAAATGCTGACGGGCCTTCTCTTTCTCCGACGCGTCGCACCGAAGAGATTCGAACGCGGGAAGCTCATCAAGAAGACACCAGTGAGCAAGTTTCGCAGCGGTCTGTTCTTGATGAGTATCTCCAGGTGAAAGACGCAGGCGATGGACCCTTGCCTGTTCCATCGGGTCAAGAACGGGCGTATGTGTATCCGGAATGGGACGGTGGGATTCAGGACTATCGATTTCAATGGTGTCGGGTGGTCGAGCGTCCTGGAGAGGAGGGCAGTCAGGATTTTGCACAACGTGTCTTGGAAAAACATGCCCCGGCCATACGGGTTTTGCGGCGCTATTTTGAAACCATGCGGCCGACTGCCATGCGGCGAATCCATGGCTATGACCATGGCGAACAATTGGATTTGGATGCTGCGATTTGTCACGTGGCGGAACGGCGGGCAGGAGTAGACCCCTCCGACCGAATCTATGATCGGAGGGATAAACGCGAACGTCAGGTTGCCGTGGCGTTTTTGGTTGACATGAGCGGCTCGACTGGCCGGCAATTGGAAACGGGACAACGTCGCGTGATTGACGTGGAGAAGGAAGGACTGGTCCTGCTCACCGAGGCTCTGGAGGCTATTGGAGATCAATATGCGTTATATGGGTTTTCCGGTCAAGGACGGCATCAAGTTGATTTTATGGTGCTGAAGGACTTTTGCGACACCCGGCGCTATCAAATCGGTCAGCGCATTGCGGCCATGGCGCCGCTTGGTCAAAATCGTGATGGGGCCGCGATTCGGCACGCCGTCCAAAAACTGCTGCGCTGCCAGGCTAGGCACCGGTTGCTCATTCTTTTGAGTGATGGGCGACCCCTTGACGGAGACTATGGAGAGGAATATGCCCTGGAGGACACCAGAATGGCGCTTCGAGAGGCGCGGCAACGGGGGATCAGTCCCTTTTGTTTAACCATTGATCAACAGGCGAGTAGCTATCTCAAGCGCATGTATGGAGACGTTCAATATCTTGTCCTGGATGATGTCCTGACCTTGCCTGAACGGTTGCCACGGGTGTATCAACGATTGACAGGAAATCCCTGAGTCGTTGTTCGTCTCTCCTGATGTATTTCGTGAAGAAACGAAAAGACGGGAGACGGGTCACGGACGAGGCAACGTGATGGTTGATGAATCTCAAGAACGAACGGTTCCTCCATGGCTGTACAAGCTGTTTACGGGGCATCAATATCCGTATGTCCGTCGCCTGGCTAAATTTGAAAAAAAAGATCGGAAGCCCGGCGAGTTGGGTTCTGAGCCGTCTCCTGAGGAAATTGATGCCAAATTCTGGGAAGTGTATCCTCGATCATCTGCACGAATTTTGCAGGAAGTGAAACAGGGGATGATTGTGGGTTTCACGGAATTAGGGTCCTATCCACCAGGGGGCTATCAAGAATTGGTTGATACACCGGAGGAGTTCCTTGCTCGAGAATATGGAAGAAAAAAAATCAAAGTAAATTTTTATCATGGAGAAAATTTTGTCTGCACCATCAATTTCAAAGTCGGAGGATGGAGCAGTCACGATGACGACGAGTAGGTGGTTGAAGAACGTACAGGTTTCGAAAGAACCATAAACGATAACCATTGACTGTCAGGGGTGCCATGACGCAACCGAAAATCACGATAGTTGGCGCAGGAAACGTTGGAGGGTCCGTTGCACAGAGACTGGCCGAAAAAAACGGGTACGACATTGTCCTGGTGGATATCGTGGAAGGCCTCCCGAAGGGCAAGGCATTGGACTTAACGCAGGCAGGAGCGGTGTGTGGATATGACTCTCAGATCATTGGAACGAATTGTTATGACGACACAACGAATTCCGCCGTGGTGGTGATTACCTCCGGGATTGCACGAAAGCCCGGCATGAGCAGATCCGAATTGCTTGAGACCAATACGAACATCGTTCGATCCGTTGTACAGGAAGTGGCCACACGTTCTCCCACGGCCGTCTTGGTCATTGTGGCCAATCCGTTGGACGCCATGACGTATGTCTCTTATCGCGTGAGTGGATTTCCAAAGCAGCAAGTCGTGGGAATGGCCGGGGTGTTGGACTCTGCCCGGTTCAGTACGTTTATTGCTCAGGAGCTGAACGTCTCGGTCCACAACGTTCACGCCATGGTGCTGGGGGGGCACGGAGACGCGATGGTGCCCCTGACTCGATATACGACGGTTGGAGGTCGACCCGTGGATCAATGGATGTCGCAAGAGAAGCTCGATGCCCTCGTAAAGCGAACACGCGACGGCGGAGCGGAAATCGTCAATTTCCTCAAGACGGGGAGTGCCTACTATGCACCAGCGGCGGCGGCGGTCGAAATGGTGGAAGCCATTATTCGGGATGAGCACAAAGTTCTTCCCTGTGCGGCGCTGTGCGAAGGCGAGTACGGATTAAAAGGGACGTATATGGGAGTGCCTGTACGATTGGGGAAGAACGGCGTCGAGGAAATTCTTGAATATGACCTGACGCCTGAGGAAAAAACCGCGTTTGAACTTTCAGCCCAGGGCGTCAGGGACTTATGTGAAGAGGTTGATACAATCCTTGGCTTGTAATCCGCTACGATAATTTTTCAGCCAACACTTTTTTCGTTTGTTTTCTGCGGTAGTCTTCCAGCCTTTTTTTGACTGTTGAGTCTGAGAGAGCCAGAATTGCGGCTGCAAATAAGGCGGCATTGGCCGCGCCCGCTTCCCCAATGGCCAACGTGGCGACGGGAATGCCTTTGGGCATCTGCACAATGGAGAGTAAGGAATCAAGGCCTTGTAATGCTTTTGACTGCATGGGTACGCCAAGAACCGGCAAGGTCGTTTTTGCCGCAATCACCCCTGGCAAGTGAGCCGCCCCGCCGGCTCCCGCGATTATGACGCGCAGCCCTCGTGGCCTGGCTTGACTCACGTATTCGAATAAGGCATCAGGTGCCCGATGAGCGGAAATCACGCGACATTCATTGGCAATGCCAAGCTGAGTCAGCGTCTCACTGGCCAGCCGCATGACCTCCCAGTCGCTTTTACTACCCATAAGAATACCGACTAAGGGTTTATTCTTTACTGAAGCCACAGGCATTCCTCCTCAATCGAAGTTGGAGCATTTCCGGCAAACGAGGGCTCTACAACAGCAGGACGCGAGTGTACTGACTCATCATTCCATTTGCAATCCTGCAATCGGATGAAGGGCGGACGATGGTCTCCTCGATATGGAAAACATGGGGCCTACCAAAGGATTCTTTTTGTTTGCCGAATGAGTCATGATGGAACATAACCCATTGACGTTAAAAGGGTTTTATGGCTACCGTGTCAGGGGAAGGCTTGACGAGATCAGGCAGAGCCTCGTATAGTCGTCTCCACGAATCCGGTCACGATGCATGAGGATTCAACTCAGGATTCCGGCATTTTTTATGAAAAAAGAATTTCCACTTCGGTTACTGTCTCCACTCGATGGTGAGCCGTGGGACATTGACGTCTACGTCAAAAACGGCGGGTATGAGGCATGGCAGCAGGTGGTTCGAAACTCCAATCCCGACCAGGTTATTGCTGAGTTGAAGCGAGCGTTTCTCCGTGGTCGGGGCGGAGCCGGATTCCCGACGGGACTGAAATGGGAAAAAGTGGTTCACCATCGGGTGAAGGAGAGATATTTTGTCTGCAACGCCGGGGAGCACGAGCCCGGCACTTTCAAGGATCGTTATCTGATCCAACACCACCCACATCAATTGATTGAGGGATGCTTGATCGCGGCTTTCACCATAGGTGCAGGGGAAGCGTACATTTACTTGAATGCCGAATTTCTGAAAGCACGGGCGAGTTTAGAGAAAGCCCTGGAACAAGCCCGTACACGGGGCTTTCTTGGTCAAAACGCGATGGGTTCCGGTGTCGACCTTGAATTAGAGATTTTCGAAGGTCATGGAAGTTACGTCGCGGGAGAAGAAACCGCGATGTTGGAATCCATGCAAGGTCGCCCTGCTCAACCAAAGGAAAAGCCACCGTTTTACCCGACTGACTTCGGACTCCATGGAAAACCGACTCTGGTGAACAACGTCGAAACCCTGTCCCACGTTCCTCATCTGCTTCGCAAAGGGGCCCAATGGTTTACGGAGGTGGGAGTAGAGAAAAGCCCGGGGACGATGTTGTTTTCGTTGAGCGGGGCCGTGAATCGCCCGGGAGTCTATGAACTTCCCTTAGGCACTCCTCTTCGTCATTTAATCGAAGAATGCGGGGGAGGCGTTCCTCATGGCCGAACAATTAAAGCGATCTTTCCGGGAGGGCCGTCCTTTTCCATGGTGGGGCCTGAAGATCTTGATCTTCATATGGATTTTGATTCCTTGAAAAAGGCAGGGACAGGGCTAGGGTCTGCAGGGGTGATTGTCGTTGATGACGCGACTTGCATGGTGGCGCAAACGCTGAAGCTCTCAACTTTTTTTCGGGAAGAAAGTTGCGGGCAATGTCCACCCTGCAGGATTGGAACGGAGCATCTTGAAGAACTCGTTGCGAAAATTGAGGATGGAGCGGGGACGCGGGAAGATCTGGATAAACTCGTACAGATTTGCGGTTTTGTCAAAGGCACGGGATATTGCACGTTAGTGACGGGAGCGGCCGTCCTGGTCCAAAGCAGTCTTCGTCTGTTCCGACACGAATTCGAGGAACACGTCGACAAACGGGCGTGTCCTTTTCATCCTACCGCTGCGGAACCTGCGGTTGCCATGGGGTGATATCTGGTGCCACGCGTTACCTTTATTCATCCGGAAGGAACAAACGGTGAGGTTCCGGAGAACGTCACGCTGCTTGAGGCTGCCGAGCATTTGGGTTTTCCGCTCAATCATGATTGCGGAGGGAGTGCCTCGTGTTCTACCTGCCGCGTCGAAGTGATTATGGGGGGAGAGCATTTATCCGAAGTAGACTTTGAAGAGCAGGATTTGCTTGATCGTGAGGCGTTAACCGAGCCCTATCATCGTCTCAGTTGTCAAGCCACGGTTCTGGGAGACGTCGTGGTCCAGGTGCCTGAAGCAAAATGGGAGCCCACGGCCGCCGATCAGCAAGATTCCTCAATGCCACCAAGATCTGACACGTGACGATGGCCGGAACGGATCGGTCGCGATGAAGGAAAAAATCTGCGTCACCCGTCAATACCGGTTCTGTGCAGCCCATCGGTTGCATACGGATGCCTTACCGCGTGACGTCAATCAAAAGGTATTCGGCAAGTGCAACAACCCCAATGGACATGGTCATAATTATACCGTGTTTGTCACGGTGGCCGGTAAACGGGATCTTCAAACCGGGGAAGTGACGAATATCCCGGCCTTGGACCGACTGGTGAACCAAAAAATCGTGGAACGCTTTGATCACCGGCACCTCAATCACGATCCGGCGTTTCAGCACGTGGTGACCACCGGGGAGAATCTCGTCAAGTTTATTTGGGACGAATTGGTGAACCATATCCCGATGGGACGGTTAGAAAAAATCGGGCTGATTGAAACACGAGACAATTATTTCGAATATCAGGCGGACCACTGCGTTTTCCCTGAACGTCGATCCATTTGAGGAAGTTTCTCTCCGTTCTCCATACCCTATGCGCAAGCGTCACTCTCCCCAGCGGTCACCGGGGCAACAGTCTCGCGTCAGTAAAGCGAGTCCGGGGTTGACCTCCGACCTGAATCCCGACGAGAGCGACGGGTTGCAGCAGTTGGTTGCTCAGATGCTGACGTTACTGGGAGAAGATCCCAAGCGGAACGGGTTAGAGCATACCCCTGCACGAGTGGCTGAGGCGTTCAGGTTTTTTACCAAAGGGTATCACGAAAACGTTCAGGAAATTCTCAATGGAGCGTTATTCTCCATTGAGTATGACGAGATGGTCATTGTCCGGGACATTGACGTGTATAGTTTGTGTGAGCATCATTTGCTCCCGTTTTTCGGCAAGTGCCATATCGGGTATATCCCGGACAAACAAGTCGTCGGCCTCAGTAAAATGCCCAGGATCGTCGAAGTGTTCAGCCGGCGACTTCAGGTTCAGGAGCGTTTGACCGTGCAAATTGCCGAAACGCTCAAGGAGACGTTGAACCCCTTGGGCGTGGGCGTTGTCATTGAGGCGAGGCATTTGTGCATGATGATGCGAGGCGTCGAGAAACAAAACGCCTTAGCCGTGACGAGTCACATGCTTGGGGCGTTTCGGAAGCAACAACAAACACGAGCCGAATTTTTGAAACTTATCGGTACGCCTTCCTGAACCCGGGTTTCTCACCGCCAGCCTCCTGCGAGATCCAGTCATCCGTCCTGACGGCACTCATGAGGATTGTCAACGTTCACTGATTCGCTGAGGGACTGAGTGTCCTCCTCGCGGTTTCCCCGATAACGCGCGTCGGGGACGGGGTTGGCGAAGATTCAGGGCCCTTCCCCTCTGCTCCTCCATTTGTGCGGACCCGCCTGGAACAATGCCCTGGATTCCCGATTGACAGCGTCGGGAATGACAAGAGGAGACAGCGGAAATTGTCAGCGAATGAGTGAATGCATCCAAGGATGACGTTTCTTTATTCTGCAGCGGCACGATTTTATCGCGCCTTCTTCCGGGCCGTATGAGACGAGGCGGCGACAAATCCGAATCACGGGCACAACAGTACCATCTTGCTTGACCCTGAGGAAGCAAAGGGCATCGAGACGATCAGGGGTAAGAAATCATGGCTAACGCAGTCGATTATTTCTCCATTAGCCCCTCTTCTTCTCGCTTTTCCAACGATGTCAAAAACGTACGAATTGCCGCGTTAAAGGATTCAGGGTTTTCCATATTCGACAGATGTCCGGCTTCAGGGATCACCACGAACGTTGAACCGGGAATGTGCCTGGCCATGCCGTCGACTTCGTCCCGTGGTGAGGCGACGTCATCTTCGCCGACGATAACCAGCGTCGGAACGTGGATGGTCCGTAAGAGCGGCGTGGAGTCCGGTCGTTCTTCCATGGCCATGAGATCACCGATAATGCCGGAGACCTGATTGCTCGTGATGATGGTGCGTAAGTGATCCTGCAAATCCGCGCGGCGTTCACAAGAAGAAGGACTCAACAGCTTGGGCAACATGAGATCTGCAATGGCGGACGCCCCTCGGCGATACGCGATTTGGGCCATGGAGAATCGCGCGGCTTTGGCTTCAGGAGTATCGGCGGTCGCTCGGGTATCGGCTAACACGAGAGATTGAAAAAGTGCAGGGTTCTTTTGATAGAGCGTAAAGAGGATATACCCTCCCATGGATAGCCCCACGAATGTTGCCTTTGCAATGCCCAGGTAATCCAGCAAGCCGTTGATGTCTTCCGCAAACTGGTCCAGCGTATAGCGCCACAGCGGAGCATCGGATTCTCCGTGCCCGCGAAGATCGATCGCAATGACTCGATACCGATCCTTGAGGCCGGCGACCTGTGGCGCCCACATCGTACGATTAAGCGGAAACGCGTGGAGAAAAAGAATCGGGGTCCCTTGTCCTTCATCTGAATAGGCCAGGCTAATGCCGTTGACGTGTGCTTTCATCAACTCCTCCGAGGGGATGACGTTTTCCGGCGAAGTCCGGCTTGAACGTGATGAGTATGGTTTGCAGGACTTTGACTGACGTTATAGCATAAGACCTTCCCCGACTCCTACTGGCCGAAGGCAGAGGCGTGATGGCTGGTCCTGACGAGCAACAATCCGAACTGTTTCCTGTCTCGAGGACACGAAAGCCTCCAAGAGAGGACTCCGCGCACCGTCCGTTGCCGGAGCGGTTGCGCCCTCGGGACTTTTCAGAATTTGTCGGACAGGATCATTTGCTGGACGGAGAGCGGTCCCTTCGTCGCGCGATCGAACGGGATCACGTGCCGTCATTCATTCTTTGGGGACCACCCGGCTCCGGAAAAACGACGTTAGCGCACATCATTGCCCAAAAAACAAAATCGGCATTCGTTGCATTTTCCGCCGTGGTCAGTGGAGTGCCAGAGCTTCGAGGGATCATCAAAGAAGCCGTGCAGCGACGTCGAATGCATGGTCGGGCCACCATTTTGTTCGTCGATGAAATTCATCGGTTTAACAAAGCGCAGCAGGATGCTTTCCTGCCTTATGTCGAGCAGGGGGATATTATCCTCATTGGAGCGACAACGCAAAATCCTTCCTTTGAAGTCATTGCGCCCCTGTTGTCTCGTTCCATGGTCGTGACCCTCAATGCGTTAGATGACGACGCAATGGGTATGATCCTGGATCGGGCACTGCATGACGTCGAGTGCGGGCTTGGGGAAGTTAGGGCAACCTTGACCGACGAGGCGCGACAGTATTTGATTCGGTACGGGAACGGAGACGCCCGGTCAATGCTGACGGCCTTGGAATACGTAATTAGGCAAGCAGGCTCAGCCTTTTCCAAACCGATTACCTTTGCCCGTTCCCAACTCGAGGGAATTCTTCGGCAACGAGTGAGATATGACAAAGATGGAGAAGAGCACTATAACCTGATTTCGGCCTACATCAAGAGTATGCGGGACTCCGACGCCGATGGAGGGCTGTATTGGCTGGCTCGGATGCTGGAGGGTGGTGAAGACCCGAAATTTATTGCGCGACGCATGGTCGTCTTCGCCTCGGAAGACATTGGCAACGCCGAGCCAATGGCGGTAGTCGTGGCCACCTCGATTTTCCACGCCGTGGAAATGATAGGGCTCCCCGAAGCACAAATCAATCTGGCGCATGGGACCACGTATTTAGCTTCGTGCCCCAAGAGCAACGCGTCCTATATCGGACTGATCGAGGCACGGAAGGATGCCAGGGCATTGGGCAATCTGTCCGTTCCCCTGCATTTGCGAAATGCCGTGACGTCGCTGATGAAGGACGTGGGATACGGAAAGGGGTATCGCTACGTCCATAATGATCCGGGTGCCCAAACCGAACAATCCCATTTGCCGACGGAGCTGGACAAGAAAAAGTATTATCGGCCATGACTCGCGTGGCGAGTCGTTAGCCGACCTGCGTCAGTTGACGTTTGAGTTCAGCGAGCTCGGTGGAAAGAGTCGACCAACGGTTCGTCAGACTTTCCAGTTCTTGTTTCCAGCGTTCATGCTCGTGATGCAACTCGTTCCACTGGGGGAAATCCCTGTAGATCTCCGGATCGGCAAGTGCTTCAGCCCTGGCGTTAATCCGGTCTTCCAAGGCCGCAATCTCCTCTTCCGACCGCGTTACCTGTTTTTCCAACCGATTGATCGTTTTGGTGATATTGCGACGAGAAGGGTTGCTCGATCCCGTCAGTGCTTCGGTCCGGAGAGGGGTACTCCCACGGGTTTTTCGTTTTTTCTCTTTGGGAGCAGCGGGTGCCCGAGCCTCTTCTTGCGCTTTCGACGCTTCGAGTTCTTGTGCGCGTTTCCATAAATAATATTCATAGTCTCCCAGGTAATCTCTGGCCCGGCCTTCTTCGATCTCCACAACGCGAGTCGCGACGCGACTTAAAAAAACCGGATCATGAGAGATGAACGCGATCGTGCCTTGAAAGTCGAGGAGTGCGTCAGTGAGGACGTCTACGGAGGCAGGATCCAGGTGATTGGTGGGTTCGTCCAACAAGAGAGCGTTGGCCGGTTCCACGAGCATGCGAGCCAGGGCGACTCGGTTTCGCTCCCCGCCGCTAAGGGCTTTGATCGGCTTTTTCTGATCTTGTCCGGAAAAAAGAAAGACTCCGGCGGTACTGCGCAAAAAATTGGTCTCGGTTTGAGGAGCGGCTTCCGTCAATGATTCCAAAATCGAATGCTCGGGGTTCAGAATCTCGGCCTGGTGCTGGGCGAAATAATGCAGCGTTACGCCGTGGCCTTCACGTCGCGTGCCGGCCTCAAAGGGTAAAACCCCTGCTAAAATTTTCAACAAGGTACTTTTCCCCGCGCCGTTTTCTCCGATCAATGCGACGCGTTGGCCACGTTCCAGAGAAAAAGTCAGCCCATCGTAGACAACCTTTTCGCCGTATTGTTTTCTGATATGGTGCAGATCCAACACTCGGATGCCACTGGGGCTGGGTTGCGGAAACCGGAAGCGAAGTCGTTTGGGGTCCCGTTTGGTCTCGATGCGTTTGATTTTTTCCAACTGCTTGATGCGGGATTGGACTTGTTTGGCTTTGGTGGCCTTATAGCGGAATCGGTCCACAAATTTTTGAACGCGCGTGACCTCCCTGGCTTGGCGTTGTGCAGCCGTTGCTTGTTGGACGTCGAGTCGCGCGCGCAAGGCTTGAAAGGCCTTGTAATTTCCGCGATATTCTTGAATGTGATAATTGCGGATTTCCCAGATATGGGTGGTCAACCGATCAAGGAATTTCGTGTCGTGGCTGATGATGAGCATGGTGGTTTTTGAGGAAAGCAGAAAAGATTCGAACCAGGTCTGTGAGGCTTTGTCCAAATGATTTGTCGGCTCGTCGAGTAGCAACACGTCGGGGTTGGTAAGCAGAAGGCGTCCGAGAGCTATCCGCATGCGATATCCTCCGGAGTAGGTTTGCAGCGTTCGATTCCAGTCCGTGTCTCCAAACCCAAGCCCCGATAAAATCCGTTTGGCTTCATGCTCGGGGTATTGCCCGCGATGGGCTGCCTGAAGGACGGTCAGGTCCGTGGGGGCGTCGAGCTCTTGAGGAAGATACCCGATACGGAGCCAGGGCCGTTTTCGAATAGATCCCGTATCAGGAGAATCTTCACCAATCATCATGCGAAGCAACGTGCTTTTCCCCGTTCCGTTTCGGCCGACGAGGCCGACCCGGGTTTCAGGACGCAGGTGGGCCGACGCCTCGGAAAAGAGGGTTTTTGTTGGATATTGTTTGGTTAAGGATTCAAGATGGATCATCGTTCAATCCGGAAATACAGGGGTCGGCTTGGGCTCAAAACCATGGATAGAGAAAAAACACGAGAAATCGAGGCAGGATCCGACCAAACGCTACGAGTATTTGGTGGAGCTGGCCGGGATTGAACCGGCGACCTCGTGAATGCCATTCACGCGCGCTCCCAACTGCGCCACAGCCCCACTCAGCGGTGTTTTCGGAAAAAACAGGCAACAACCGAACGGTGTTGAATCTAACATGCAGGGCAGTATCGGTCAAGGTTGCGGGTTGGAATCGGCGATTGAATCCTTCTTTGCGAAGGAACGGTGTTTCAACGACCCGTGGTAGAAAGAAGTTCTGGCCAAGAAGGGTGCTTCTTTGCTAGAGATAAGAGGAATTCTTGATACCATTTACCGCAACCGTGAATGAAACGTTGTCTGATGCCATGCGCGTCTCTCCGAGGACTGGGCAGAGAATATTGAAGTGAATGGCAGCGTTTTCCAGCAAAAGGGTGAATCGGCATGAGTGAAGTCAGAGTTCGTTTTGCACCGAGTCCCACGGGGCATCTCCATATCGGAGGCCTTCGTACGGCCTTGTTTAACTGGTTGTTTGCCCGACGTGAGGGTGGAAAGTTTATTCTGCGCATTGAAGACACGGATCGAGATCGATCGACGGACGAAGCCATTGAGGCCATCATGAATGGTCTGCGCTGGACGGGCTTGGATTGGGACGAGGGTCCTTATCGGCAAACCGACCGGCTGAATCTCTACCGACAGAAGGCCATGGAATTGCTTGAACAGGGCAAAGCCTATTGGTGCGTGTGTACGCCTGAAGAACTCGAAACGCGGCGGAAGGAGGCACAGGCGAAAGGCGAGTCCGTCAAATACGATGGACGTTGTTGGGAGCGAGGCCTTATCGCTCCCACGGAACCGGCGGCGATTCGATTCAGATCTCCTCAACGGGGGAAAACCGTTGTCGAGGATCTGATCAAAGGAACCATTGCGTTTGAGAATGCCGTGCTGGACGATCTCATTATTCTTCGATCGAACGGCTATCCCACGTATAATTTGTCCGTTGTGATCGATGACGCGCTTATGGGAATCACGCACGTTATTCGCGGGGACGATCACGTCAATAATACACCGCGCCAAGTACCTTTGTTTGAAGCGCTGGGGTATCACGCGCCTCGCTTTGCCCATCTGCCCATGATTTTGGGGGTGGATAAATCCCGATTGTCCAAACGACATGGAGCGACGTCGGTGCTCGCGTACCAGGAAATGGGATATTTGCCGGAAGCACTGGTGAATTATCTGGTACGACTCGGGTGGTCGTATGGCGATCAAGAGATTTTTTCAATGCAGGACATGATGGAAAAGTTTTCCTTTGACCGCGTGCAAGCGTCCGCGGCGGTGTTTAATCCGGAAAAGTTGCAATGGCTCAATGCCGAATACATCAAACAGAGTGATCCTCGTCATATCGCGGATTTGCTGCGTCCGTTTTTAGAAAAGCACGGGTACGACCCACGAGGTCAGATTCAACCCCAGGGGGGGATGGAAGCCGCAGTTCCACACCTGCGTGATCGTGCCAAAACCCTGGTCGACATGGTGGAATGGACGCTGCCCTATATTACGGAACCCGTGGCAATGGATGAAGCCGCTGCTGCAAAGTTTCTCACCCCGGCGATTGTCCCGAGTCTCACAAAATTTGCCGAACGACTGAAGACGGTGGACCCATTTTCCAAAGAGACGATCGAACCCGTGTTTCAAACTGTCCTTGAAGAAGACCATCTGAAGATGGGGAAATTCGCCCAGCCACTCCGCGTGGCCCTCACCGGAAGAACCTTCAGCCCGGGTATTTATGAAGTCATGGAATTACTGGGCAGGAAACGGACCCTGCAACGTATTGAGCACGTTCTTAACCGAATCAGTTCGCAGTCGAAGTTCTCTTGAATGGAAATGAATGAGCTGCTGCGTCTTATGCGGCTAACAAAACGGCATCGGGGTCAGGCTGATTTCTTGACTCAGGAAGAAATCTCCCTTTAAACTTTTTGCAGGTTGGGGGATCGTCTAAGGGCAGGACATCAGATTCTGGCTCTGAGAGTGAGGGTTCGAATCCTTCTCCCCCAGCCATTTTCATTGATGGGATGGTCTCCGCCGGTCCTCACGGATTTGTCATCCGGACGCGGGCCGGTATATAATCGGCCCTCATCGGCGTAGGAGCATCCATCTCATGCCAGGTCATTCTGTGGAGCGAAGCGACGAAGAATCCAACCTGGAGGCTTCTTTCAGGTTGCAGGCTTTAGAGTTCTCTTTTCAGATGACCTCTCACTTTGTTTCCTTTGCCGGACTTCAGGACAAGCAGGGCAGGTGCTGTATTCGGAAGCATACGGCAAAAAAGGAGTGAATGATGGTTGCAAAGAAGAACGGACACGTGGTTGCCGCGTTTCTTGCCGCGGTATCGGGTATCTGCGTCCTCGCGTCGGCTGGAGCGGCAAACGCCGACGAAACCCGCAGGGGAGTCTACATTGGCGTCGAACTGGGGTTTGCGAACCCCTCGGATCTGGTTTCCACCATGTCCGGAATCAACCACCCGACGAAGTGCGATCAAGTACTCCGAGACGTGGACCCGACAAATGTGGTTGATCTCAACAACTCGGTCTGTGACGTTGGAGACACTCCGGGAGCGTTATTCAACAACTCTTTTGATCTGAGCGTGGGCTTTCTGGGCGGGTTCAACGTGGGTTACGCACTGGACAGGTTTCGCGTCGAATTCGAGTATCTGAACCGGCGTCATGACGGCGATGCCTCGCTTTATCGGACCGCGGAAACCGTGCTGGTGGATAAAACATCCGAATGGAGTGAGAATTCGCTGCCTTCGGAGCGCATCTCGGACTTTAGTGCCCACCAGTTCTTTTTGAACGCGTACTACGACTTTATGAATGCCTCGCGCTGGACGCCCTACGTGGGTGCGGGTGTCGGCTGGGCCTACACCAGTATGCGCTATGACAACCGCTTCATACGTAAGACAACCGCCGAAGGATATCCGACGGACGAACCGCCTGCGGCCGCCGGCACAATCAGCTTTTTGGATACCGATATTTCCGATACGATCTTCGGCTTTCAATTCATGGGCGGCGCGGATTACGCCCTCACGGAAAAGGTATCGATAGGATTGAAAGGGCGCTGGGCTACGTTCGGAGACATCAACCACGGCAGCGTGTGGAATCTCATCCGGAGTCACAAACCCGTCCAGGCGGACGGCACTACTCCATTCACAACCAAGCTGGAGCTTGACGACGTCGAATATTGGGCGCTGACCCTGGGGCTGAAGTACCACTTTTGAACGGCGGCTGCCGTTCGAGCCTTGCTGCCCTTTTTCCATTGTGCCGATGTTTTACCTGTCCGGAAAACCGGCAGGGTAAGACGCCGCGGCTACAATCAAGATAATGGAGTGCCCAGCCCCGCGCTGAGCCAGGGCCGCGTCTCATGCGTTCGCAGGCGGTGCCATCAGATAGCGCCGCTACATAGACAAATTGACAAGGATCTGCCGCATCCGGAACAACGGCATCTTATGCAGCCGTTTCCTGCATGGCCTCGTCCTGTGCGACCAACCGATATCAGAAAGGCCGGCTGATTTCTTGATTCGAGGGAAGAGTCTCCGTTTATAAAACTGTCACGCGGGTTGGGGGATCTTCTAAGGGCAGGACATCAGATTCTGAATCTGATTGTGAGAGTTCGAATCCTTCTCCCCCAGCCAATCCCTTTCCTGCAAAGTCTCGTTGCTTTACGACGATCGAGCCGATTCTTGTCGAAAATGGTGGCCTGGATCTTACAGGCATTTGGGATTTCCAAATTTCCTGTGGCAAGCCTGTACTTGTAAAGAAAAAACAAACAAAAGATTTTCGAGCTCCAAAAATCCAGGGAGCGTAGAGAACAATGGGGATAAGGTCAGAGCCTGAAAAAAAGTTGACGACAAAGAAAAAACCTGATTTGCGAACAACTAAAAAGCTTTCGCCTGAAAAATACAGGAAGAATACCGAAAGGACAGGTTCTTCTGTGATTTCCAAGCGCAGCAAAGAATACAGGCGCAAGGTTGAGATCGGTTCGAATCGTGCTTGCCAATGCAGCAAAAACCATTTGAATTGCATGACGCCCAAAAAATGGCTGAAAAGTCAGCTGGGAGTCTGGCAATTTTCCTTTGAAAAACGAGACATAAGAGACAAGACAATTCACCCCGCAACGTTTCCTGTCAGTTTATGCACAAAGGTAATTGAGTTGTTTACACACGAGGGAGAACTGGTGGTTGACCCCTTTGTCGGGAGCGGAAGCACGTTATTAGCCGCCAATGACGTAAATAGAAACGCCGTAGGGTTCGACTTGCAAAAGGAATATATCTCGCTATGTGAGAACAGGTTGGGAGGAAGCAGAAATTTGTACAACGCGTGCAAACAGATTGCCATTGAGGACGATGCACGAAATATCCCCATGTATCTTGAAGAAGGATCGGTTGGGCTTATCTGGACGTCTCCCCCATATGCCAATTTACTCAATCGAAAAAGGAAGAATAAGTCCAGACGGTACAGAAACAACGAGCAACTCGGAAAGATTGAACAATATTCACAAGATCCGAGAGACTTGGGAATTTTGGATTTAGACACGTACACTTCAGCAATGGGAGACATTTTTGAAAAGCTCCTGCCATTGCTGCGTCCCAAAGGGCACTGTGTCATCAACGTTCCTGATATGTGGTGGGAAAATGAAAGAATAACGATTCACGTTTCACTGATCGAGGAACTCCGTCGACGAGGATATGTACTGCGGAACGTGATCATTTGGGACAGGACAAACATTGTGAATCAGATTGGCATTTTCGGTTGGCCAAGCAACTACATTACGATGGGCGTGACGTTCGAATACCTTCTGGATTTTTGGAGACCACCCGAGTCAACCAGCAGATGAATGGATTTACGGTTTGCAGTTGAAAACAGCCGTCAATAAACGGCACGGCCTGGTTGATACAAAGACATCATCGGTGTCTCAGTTGACAATCCCGCCAGGGCAGATCCGGCAACACGGACCGTCGGGAAACTCCTGAAGCCGTAGAGCCGCATCACGGGCCACCTGTCTGCGAGCGGACGCGTACAGGCAGGTGGCCCGTGACGTGCCTTATACAGCCCGAAAAACAGGTGCTGTGATAGAATGTTCTCTCCCCGTTTTAGGGGAAGAAGACACAGTGTGCTCTCTCCCGTGATTGTTCTTCGAGGTCTTGATTCCCCTGAAAAAGAAAGCGCACACTTTGCTCAATAAAAAGTGCTGTTGTCATCAAACCCATCATCGAGAGAAAGGAGTCGGGGAGAGGCACGATGGATGACCAATATTTTTATGGTATGTTGTTGCTGATCGTTGGGGTGATCGGCCTGCTGGTGTTGTTTAAAGGGAAGAAACCACATTAGGTCAGGATGGTCCCAAGGTTACGGTTTTGGCCATAGACCGCAGGGGTCTGAACGCCCTGATCGTACATGCACGGCTTCGGATAGTTGCATGACGGGACGTGCGTCATGAGATCGTAACCCCCGTCCCAGTTTATTTCCAGTTCCGAATCGGTTTGAATCGTCATGAGCGTACTGTTACGGCAGATAAGGGGTATCGAGCATGTCCAAGCCTCACTCGGCTTCTAAAGACTTTATTCGCGCTCTTGTGGAGCAGGATCAAGAGAGACGGAAATTCGGCGGCAGCGTGCATACGCGGTTCCCTCCGGAACCCAATGGTCATCTCCATATTGGCCACGCAAAATCCATTTGTTTGAATTTTGGGATTGCCCAGGAATTTCCCGGTGGGTTGTGCAATTTACGGTTCGACGACACCAACCCCGCTAAAGAAAACGTGGAATACGTCGAGTCCATTCAGGAGGACGTTCGTTGGCTGGGCTTCGACTGGCAGGATCGGCGGTTTTTTGCCTCGGATTATTTTGATCGGCTGTACGAATATGCCGTGTTGTTGATTAAAAAAGGAAAAGCCTATGTGGATGGTTTAACCGCAGACGAGATTCGTTCCTACAGAGGAACATTGACGGAACCCGGAAAGGAGAGCCCGTATCGAACGCGGTCGGTTGAAGAAAACCTTCAATTGTTCTCAAGCATGAGAGCGGGTGAGTGTGCGGAAGGGACTTACGTGCTTCGGGCCAAAATCGACGTGGCGTCTTCCAATATCAATATGCGCGATCCCACGCTCTACAGAATTTGCCGCGTTCCTCATCATCGAACGGGAACCGCGTGGAATATCTATCCCACGTATGATTTTGCGCATCCGCTGTCGGATTCCCTCGAGGGGATTACGCATTCCCTCTGTACCTTGGAGTTTGAAGATCATCGCCCCTTGTATGATTGGGTGCTCACCGAGTGTGAGGTGACCTGCCATTCGCAACAAATTGAATTTGCCCGCCTGAATCTGACGTACACGGTGCTGAGTAAGCGGGAGCTGTTAAGACTCGTTGAGGAGGGGTACGTGTCGGGATGGGATGATCCGCGCCTTCCCACGTTGATGGGATTGAGACGCCGCGGGTATACCCCGGAAGCAATCCGGCGGTTTTGCGAGCATATTGGGGTGGCGAAACGCAATGGCGTGGTCGAAGTGAATCTGTTGGAGCATTTTGTCAGGGAAGACTTAAACGCGCGCGCGCGGCGAGTTATGGCCGTGCTGCGGCCGCTTCGGGTGGTCATCACCAATTACCCTGAAGGCCAGGTGGAAGAATTACAGGCGGTGAACAATCCTGAAGATCCCACGATGGGAACGCGCGCGGTTCCATTTTCTCGTGTCCTCTATATCGAACGGGAAGATTTCCGTGAAGATCCCCCGAAAAAATACTTTCGGCTCGCGCCTGGTCGAGAGGTGCGTTTGCGCTATGCTTATATTATTCAATGTGTTGACGTGATCAAAGATGACCAGACGGGAGAGACCGTGGAAATCCGGTGCACGTATGATCCGGAGACGAAAAGCGGATCAGGGCCGTCTGCCCGAAAGGTGAAAGGAACTATCCACTGGGTGTCCGTGGCGCATGCGGTCGAGGCGGAAGTGCGGTTGTTCAATCATCTTTTTTCCGTCCCGGATCCTGAGGAGGGAAGTCGGGCTTGTCGAGACTTGCTCAATCCGAACTCGATTGAACGTTTGCGTGGTTGCCAAGTTGAACCTGCTTTGCGGGGAGCCGCCGTCGGCCGGCAGTTTCAATTCGAACGGCAAGGATATTTTTGTGTCGATTCCGATTCCACCAGCCGTCACCTCGTGTTCAATCGCACCGTGGCGCTACGAGATTCCTGGTCGAAAATAGAATCAAAAATAGAAAAATGTCCGCTCCCGACAAAATTCGATTGAGCGCGACCCTTGTCTCACTATTCAAGCATTACCCTGCATCGACTTCTGATGGAAGCACCATTTAATTCATCCAAACTGCCTGCGCTGCTTTGGAGGAGTGCACCGTCAATTCATAGTGTCCACCAGTGTGGAGACAGCTTAGCTATGGGAGCGTCAGCATGCTGCAGTCGTGTCCTGAGCATAAAGCGGGGGTTGTAGCAGGGAGGAGTCGGAAGGGCAACGCCACCGCCATTTAAGCGTTTGAAATTGCAGGAGATTCCCTTTGCAGTTTGATGCTGTGGCCCGGGGATCATCGAGCATCCTGGATGCGTGGGGCGTGAAGCGCAGCTCGCAGAACGGTGCCTTCAGGGACACCGTCCGCCACAGGTGGGGTTCGCGTGCGCGGAAGTCGTTGTCCCTGCCGGTCACGTAATCGGCCAGTGTATCCGCGTCGTACAGCACACGCGTGAGCATATAACGCAGGAGTGCCGGTGGTTCGGAAGAAGGAAGGGTGCTGCCCGCCTCAGTTTCAGGGAAACATTTATTGAACAAGCATGTCTAATTGTTCGATTCCCAGCGCGTCATAGATTTGCAAAGAGGCTTTGGATTTGTTCAAGGTATAGAGATGCACACCTGGGACTTTGTGGTCCAATAAGTCTAACACTTGTTCCGTTGCCCAATGGATTCCGATTTTCTCGGCTTGGGAATCATCCGTCGCGTTTGTTAATGCCCGCAGCAGTTTTCCGGGGAAACGCGCTCCTAACGCGATCTCTCCCATCCGCTTCATGCCCTTGAGGGAGGTAATAGGCATGATTCCTGCCACGATGGGAACGTGAATCCCGGCCAGTTGGCACCGCTCACCAAAATCGTAAAAATCACGATTATCGAAAAAGAGTTGCGTGCAGATGTAATCGGCGCCGGCGTCGACTTTGGCTTTGAGATGCTCGATTTCTTTGAGTCGATTAGGCGTATCCGGATGGCCTTCGGGGAATCCGGCGACCCCAATCCCCATATGGGGAAAATGTTTTTTGATAAACGTGACTAATTCCAGTGCATATCGAAAGCCGTGCTCAAATCGATTCCCGTGTTCCTGTTTAGGGGGGTCCCCTCGCAGTGCCATGATATTTTGAATGCCGTGTTCATTGTATCGTTGAAGGATCTGAAAAATTTCATCCTGGCCTGCCCCCACACAGGTGAGATGAGACACGATCGACAGGTTTGTCTCATGGTACAACTTGACGACCAGGTCATGGGTCAGGTCACGGGTCGATCCTCCCGCGCCGTAGGTGACGCTGACGTAAGCGGGTTTCAGTGGAATCAACTGCTGAATGGTATGAAACAACTCCTGCGACGCTGCCTCACTTTTCGGGGGGAAAAACTCGAAACTGATCGCAGGCTGGTTTTGTCGAAACACTTCTGATATATGCATGCAGAACCCTTTTCGTGAAATGAGACGTGCTGCTTTTGCCTAACAGTACTAGACAAGCGGAGATGAGGCAATACTTTAATGGGTGTGGTCGTCTCAAAGCCCTTGTGATGGGGCTTTACGGGGAGTAGGATTCCGTCTCACCCAGGTGGGGTGATCTCGTCGTCTCGGGCACATGAGGCCGCAGATTTTACGTAGATGCCACTTTTCAGCTATCGAGCGGACGTGATAGAAATCACTCCTCTTCAAGGCAGCCTCCTCAAGGTCGAGGCTCAGGCCATTGTGAATGCGGCTAACAGTCATGGACTGATGGGAGGCGGTATAGCTGGAGTCATCAGGCGCACTGCGGGGCCACAAGTGGAAGATGAAGCGCGTCGCCAGGCACCGATACCCGTGGGACGCGCAGTGCTGACTTCGGGTGGGCGTACGTGCTTTAAGGGGATCATTCATGCGCCGACCATGCCCGAACCCGCTATGCGCGTTCCTGCCCGGAACGTGAGATTGGCCACACGAGCCGCCCTCCGTCTTGCTGATGAAAAAGGCTTTGTTTCTCTCGCCGTTCCCGGAATGGGTACAGGGGTTGGCAGAGTCGCCCCGGAGGAAGCCGCGAAATGCATGATTGAAGAAATTCGCCAATTTCATCCTCAATCCCTGCAATCGGTCATCCTGGTTGATATTGATCCTGGGATGGTTCAAGCCTGGAGGGCTGCTCTGTTGCACCCTGTGATCTGAAGGGGGGACGGCCTCTTTTTTTCGACGTCCAATGACAACGGACACGAGACAGGATCATACGTATGGCGCTCGAAGACGAATTTTGCGACATCGTGAAAAAGGCCAGGATGGGGAGGGGACAATCAATCGCTCACGTGGCAGAAACCGCCCATCTTCGGAAAGACGAGTGGGAACGCTTGGAACAAGGGACCCGAGCCCCCTCGGAAAACGAAGTCCATGCCGTCGCCCAGGCCCTTGCTCTCAAAGGGGAGGCTCTTGCCGCGGTTGCCGTCAAGGGATGGACCCCTGCGCCGTCTCCGGCGTGGGTCTCTTCTCTCGTGGTCACGGTTCGTGGTGACGTTGGAGGCTACGAGGTGAAGGGATATGTCTTCGCCGACCCTCAAACCAAACGGGCTCTCTTTATCGATACGGCGTACAACGCGAGGGCCATGTTAGCGGTGCTCGGAGAAAAAAACCTGACGTTAGTCGGCGTGTGCCTGACGCATGGGCATATGGATCATGCCGGTGGCTTGGATCGTATTTTGTCCGAGTGGCCCGTTCCGGTGTATCTTGGGCGTGGAGATTGCCCCCTTTTGCCCTGGAAGCCTCCTCAAGAATCGGTGATCGTTCCCAGGGATTCCCAAGTCCTTGCCGTGGGAGACCTGAGCGTAGAGTGTCTCGCCACGCCTGGCCATACACCCGGCGGATTTTGCTATAAGGTACGATCCCAGGGGCAGACACTCTGTTTTGTTGGCGACACACTGTTCGCCGGATCCGTGGGACGCTCCAATCCGTTTTCTTTGTATGCGGATCATTTGGCTTCGGTTCGACGGCGCGTGTTGCAGCTAGATCCGGACACGGTGTTGCTCCCAGGGCACGGGCCTCCTACGACGGTAAAAGAAGAACGAGTCACGAATCCCTTTGGATGATGCCACAATAATTTTCTGTCCCACAATCGTCATCGTTTATGGATCAACGACAATTTCCGCCTGAAGAAAACAAGGGGTTTCCCGATGCCCCGTCGAAAGAGGATAGACCTCAAAGTCCTGATGAATGGTCGCCGGAGTGGGACTCTGCCGTGTCTGCACGCCGGAGTGAGGTGTCGGTCTTCTACCTTCCGCTCGGCTTGTTCGTGGTGACCGTTTTCACCACGCTTTGGGCTGGAGCCTATCGAGTCAATACCGAGTCCGTGTCAGGCGCATGGGATTTGCTTGTTCGCTATCCCGGCAGCTTGCTGAATGGCTGGCCATTCGCTGCCACGTTGCTGGGCATCCTCGTCACCCACGAATTCGGGCATTTTTATTTGTCGCGTCTTCATCGAGTCCCGGCTTCTCTTCCGCTTTTTATTCCGGGTCCTCCTCAATTTATCGGGACGTTCGGTGCCGTCATTCAAATGCGCTCACCCATTATGAATCGTCGTGCATTGTTCGACATTGGCGTCGCCGGCCCGATTGCGGGATTTATCGTGGCCCTGCCGGCCTTGATCATCGGACTGTCGCATTCAACGGTCGAACCCAGAATGGGCCTCTATGGGTTACAATTGGGGGAGCCGCTATTGCTTCAATTTTTCGCGTGGATCATGTTCGGACCGATCCCCGACGCGTATGACATCGTGTTGCATCCCATTGCCTTTGCAGCGTGGTTCGGCTTCTTTATTACCGCGTTGAACTTGATTCCGATTGGACAACTCGACGGCGGGCACGTGGCCTACGCACTGTTCGGACCCCGTCAACGGACCTTGGCGTTGACGACGATTCCTGTCTTGCTGGTGCTGGGTCTATGGGGGTGGCCAGGCTGGATTTTATGGGCGGTTCTGGCTGGCCTGGTCGGTATCAGCCATCCGCCGGTGATTGATCAGGGAACAGAACTGGGTCGTGGTCGCCTATGGGTAGGATGGGGCGCTCTTGCCATTTTCCTCGTCAGCTTTTCCCCTGTCCCATTTTATTTTGGATGACGATGAAGTTATTATTCACGCGTGTGTCGTTGAAAGCAGATGCCGGTCATGCCGATTAACCGTACCAGTCACCTGGAATCCTACGTCCGTTCGGTTCGCCCACGGTTTGAGGAAATGCTCGGACACTTGGTGGAGATTCCATCGGTGAGTTCCGACCCTGGACGAAAGAAAGATATTGCCCGAACGGCAACCGTGGCGGCTCAATATTTAAAGAGTCTGGGTGCACGGGCCCGGATCGTGAAGACCAAAGGCTATCCCGTGGTATCGGGAGGCTGGCAGACGGGGAATATCCCACGTTGACGATTTATAATCATTTGGACGTGCAACCCGCTCAGGAACCGGAGTGGAAGCAGGACCCGTTCGTCTTTCGTAAACAGGGGGACTGCTATCGAGGCAGGGGGACTACCGATGATAAAGGCCCTGCACTGGCGGCGCTGCTTGCCGCCAAGTATGCCGTGGACCAGGGCGTCGCTTTGAATATCCGGTTTCTCTGGGAATTGGAAGAAGAAATCGGCAGTCCGAATTTTCAGGACGCCTTGGACCAACGGACCGCCGCCCCACGCCCTGATTCGATTCTGGTTTCGGATACCATCTGGGTCTCGCGTCAACGCCCGGCGATTTCCACGGGGTTGCGCGGGTTATTGACCGCTCGGCTGACCTTGCGCACGGGAACGACCGACGTGCATTCCGGGTTGACCGGCGGCGGTGCCAGAAACCCGCTGACCGAATTATGCGAAGCCGCTCAGTCGTGCGTGGATGCTCAAACCGGCCGCGTGACCATCCCCGGATTCTACGATGAAGTGATTTCTCCCACTGCAGGGGAAATGAAGCAGTTTCTCTCCTCGGGCTTTCAGGTGGACCGATTCAAAAAAGCCTATGGGTTCCGGTCGATTCGGACGAAAAGCCGTTCAGACCTGATCCGACGGATTTGGGCTTCCCCGACCTTTGACGTGCATGGATTGGCAGGAGGGTACGTGGGGCCCGGCGTGAAAACGGTAGTTCCCCCCTTCGGTGAATTAAAAGTGAGTATGCGCCTGGTTCCGAATCAGCGTCCCGCGACAATATTTTCCCGATTAAAAACCCATCTCAAGCAACAAAATCCTGATATTCGAGTCGAAGCGGACGGGCAACTCGAACCGTTTCGTGGCGTGACGCGGGGACCGTATGCCCACGCGCTGTACCAGGCGGTGCGGACGGGATTCGGAAAACGTCCTTCGCTGGTCAGGGAAGGGGGGTCAATTGGCGCCGTTTCTCTGATGGAACGGACGTGGAAGGTGCCCATTCTTTTTTTCGGGTTGAGTCTTCCCGAGCACGGCTACCATGCTCCGAATGAGAATTTTGATTGGGGACAGGCTTCGGGTGGGATTCGCACCTTTGTCGACTACTTCTCTCGCGTGGCAGACCTGAACGTCACCTAGGCTGGTTTTAAACGGCGAATTCTGTTCCTTTCTCTTTACGCTTTCCTTCGAACCAGAATCCGTAAAGGCGTGCCCTCGAACCCGAACGTCGCCCTGAGTTGGTTTTCCATGTAGCGAAGGTAGCCGGGGGTGATCACGGCTGACTTGCCCGCAAAAAGGGCAAACGTCGGCGGTTTGATCGCGACCTGGGTGATAAAGAGAGATTTCAGTGGATTCCCTTTTTTACCGGAGAGGGGATTGTCCGCAAGAGCTTTTTGAAGGAATTGATTGAGACGACCGGTTGGCACCCTGTATGAAAACGTTTTCATAACCTGGGTGATGACACCGAACAGGTGATCGATGGTCTCAGGCGAGAGAGCCGACCCGAATACAATGGGTACAAAGGTAAAAAAGGGGAAATGCCGATGCAATTCTGAAGAAAACTTCCCCTTGGCCCTGGGCTGATCTTGACGCAGGTCCCATTTATTGATGAGCATGATACAGCCCCGTCCTTGCTTTTGGATGAGTCCTGCGATCTTGGTATCTTGTTCCGTGACGCCCTCGACCCCATCGAGTAATAAAACGCCGATGTCCGACCGTCCTAACGCTTTCATGGTTCTGGCAACGCTGTAGCCTTCGACCCCCGGCTCCACTCGTCCACGACGTCGTAACCCCGCCGTATCCGTAAACAAAAATTGCCGGCCCTGGCGTTTGATGTACGTGTCAATGGGGTCTCGCGTGGTGCCGGGAACGTCACTGACAAGGACTCGGTCCTCTCCCAGCATGGTGTTCACCAGCGTCGATTTGCCGACGTTGGGACGTCCGACCACTGCCACGCGGGTCATGGCGGTTTCTGTCAGGTCATGCTCAAGTGCCGGCAGGAGATGAAGGAACGCCTCAAGTAATTCATCGACCCCGTTGCCGTGTTCCGCTGAAATGGGAAACAGCCTATCTTTCCCAAGATAATAGAAGTCCGCGAGTAAGGGTTCCAGGGTCGGGGAGTCGATTTTATTGACCACCCAAAAAACAGGCTTGTCCGCACCGTGTAACTCGTTGACGATATCCCGATCCAGAGGCGTCAGCCCAGCCCTGCCGTCCATGATCACAAGGACAATATCCGCCGCCGAGAGTGCCACTTGGGACTGCCGACGAACGAGTCCGAGCATGCCGTCGGTGGAAGTGGGATCGAGCCCGCCGGTATCGACTAACTGAAAGCGTCGGCCCTGGTACGTGCACTCGGCATAAATCCGATCACGGGTGACTCCCGGCCTGTCGTCCACGATGGCGTTTCTGGTACCCAGAATTCGGTTGAATAAAGTCGATTTGCCCACGTTCGGTCGTCCGATGACGGCGACCAGGGGAACTTCCGATGATCTCAAGCCGGGCAGGAACGTCTGGTGACTCGATCTCGCTGAGGATTTTCGTCTCATGGCAAGGACGGGACCATACCCTTCCGATTCTCCTTTGTTGCAAGGGGTGGCGGTCGTCACGCGTTGGGTATGACTCTCAGAGAATCCTCCGATACCCCTTTTTTTGTAAGGAAGGGTTCGGTATTTGATCACGTAGCTCTGACAGAGACCCCCTTCCGATTCCCCTTTGTTGCAAGGAGGAGGGCGGTCGTCACGCGTTGGGTATGACTCTCAGAGAATCCTCCGATACCCCTTTTTTTGTAAGGAAGGGTTCGGTATTTGATCACGTAGCTCTGACAGAGACCCCCTTCCGATTCCCCTTTGTTGCAAGGAGGAGGGCGGTCGTCACGCGTTGGGTATGACTCTCAGAGAGCCCTCCGATACCCTTCTTTTTGTAAGGAAGGGTTCGGTCCCCACAGCCTCGTCCCTTCAGACGCGGACCTTTCGATACCCCTTTTTTGTAAGGAGTGGTAGGTACGAAAGATCATTGCCGGCTGCGAGAACTCCTTCCGATTCCCCTCCTTTGTAAGGAGGGGTTAGGGGAGGTAGTGTTCCGGGACCGTAAATAGTCACGTGCCATCGCTGTCAGGTTACGCTTCGTTAATCCGACCTGCGAATCAAAAACCCAGTCTACGGGCGGGCAGGAGAAAAAGACAAGTTATTACAGATGGAGGTGTTTCATGGCGGCGGCCTCTTGTTCGGCAACTCGTTTGGTAGGAGGTTGACGGTCGCTTAATGGCTGCTTTAAACCTCGAATTGGAACTGAATCGGAGTAAGCTCAAGCCAATGGTTCCCTCCGTCTGATATAAATCGGTGTGGAATATTTTATGAGGAAAAGGTCAACGGAGCCAATGGTACAGCCCGCCGACGGACCGATGGTGGGATGTCTCTATCGGTTCTTGTCACAGTAGTCCTGGTAACGGATGTAAATCTCAACGAACAGTGGGGAACCTGTTGCAGAAAAAGGCGATACCGGTCCAAAGAACATGAACGGAAATTTTCCGCTATTGCTTGGATCGATGAATGATGAGTAAAGGTTAACGGCTGCTTGATTATTAATGATTTCTTTCACTTTGCGCAATTCGGAGCCCATGGTTAATCCATGTCCAAACGCAAAGATTCGCATCTGTTTGATGATTTCATCGTCCAAGGACTCCAAAGATTGCGTGATAAACATATGGCCGATGCCGTATTTTCGTGTCGTACGAACGGCGTCTACGATCTCACGGGTCAGATCCTTTATTCGAGAGTCAGGGGAATGGCTTGAAATAAAGCGGTGAGCCTCATCCATGACAATCAGGCAGTTGGCATTGTCACCCTTGGCATATAAATTTCCTCCGGATTCAACGATGCCTTTTTCAATGAGGCGTAAAAACAGCGCTTGTAAATTGTCGTTTTCGATTTCTCCTTCGGAGGGACTTAAATCCAGCACGATAAAGTTTCCGCGGGTTTCTCCCGTGATTGTTTTACAAATCTTCGAGATGGTAGTTTTGCGATCCTCTGAAAACATGGCCAATGCCTGTTTCCAGGTTTTCAGGTAAGATGGTGATTGTTGATTTCGTAATGCATCCTGTACTTTTTGGACCGCGCGAAACAACCTCTCTTGCGTATCTTTCGTGCCATAGACATCCTTTATATATTTTGAAAAGTCTTTCTCGCCGCTTTGTGGCGTGGCAAAGCGTTTAGTCATTTCCGAAAGGAGAGTCATGGGTTCGACGCTGCTCAGCTTAAAGTTCGGGTTTTTTGCCCGACCTTCAAGATAGGAGACGATGGAATTTTGCATGCTTTCGACTTTGTCATTCTTATAAAAAGGCCCGAATGCGTCGTGAATAAAACCACTGTTTGCCAGCAGTTCCGCGAAAAGCTCAAGATGCGTTTCAGGAAGAGATACATCTTCAATCAGTTTGAATTTTTGAACGTTCATGCCGGTTTTCTGTATTTCACCCAGCAGCTTTTCTTCTTCACCAGGCAACAAATCTCGATCTTTGTAAAACTGCCCTTGCGGGTCTAAGACCAGAACGTTCATGTGTTTTTTGTTTTTGGCGTAGGCAAGCAACATCAGAGCGGAAGTCACGCTTTTCCCTGAACCGGTTTTACCGAACACGCCTATATGATAGGCGTCTTTTGCACCCAAGGCTGGAATGTCTTCGTCTCGACCGAAATGTTTAAACCACATCGGCAAGTCAACATCTGTTCCATAGACTTTTCCGAGATAGGTAATGGCGTTTTCGTGATGTTGCACGAGCAACCCCATTAATTCGTTGTTCACTATTTCTACTGGGATTCCAGTTGAAGGGGACATTCCCAGCAAATAAATCTCCGGCTTTTGATTGGTAACGTCAAAACTTGATTGCACGCTTATTGTTGCCATTCGATTGTCCGCCACGCCGCTTAAATGAGGTAGTCCCCCATGATGCTTTATCACACCCTTGAATGAAGGATCTTCATGCCAACGATTTTTGGTTTCCACTTCCACAATTTGCCCGAGAGACAAAATTTTCCGGCTGTCCTCTTGCAATTGCACAAAAACCATTTGCCCTAACGCGCGCCGGCTTTCGCTCTCTTTGCGAATATCCAAGGAGATTTCCAGTGTCGTGCTCGGAGAGCTAACGACACCCAGCACCGCCGAGTTGATTATCTTCACCAGATTGTATAGGGGCTGACTGGTTTGGCTCATTAGCGACTCCGGTAGGAAAATAATAAATCAACGCGGTCCGTGCTCTTCGACGCATTAACAAGCGAAAGGCGAACGGCGTCCTGTAGTGCGTGCAACCCTCCGGACACACTTTTCGCCATCAAGTCCGCCAAATACTGAGGGAATGGTTCTCGGATATCAGGATAGACGATTTGCTGCTTTATGCCGGCCAGTACACGTTCGAATCGTTCGGCATCTTCGGCAAGAGAACGTTTGCATTCAATCCTGTATGCCGGGCCGTTGGAGTATGGCTTGTAGTACGTAAAGAATAGTTCGGATTCTTTTCGTTCTTTTCCGTTTCTTGTGCGTATGGGATGAATGGTCTCTTTAAGACGCTCGTTGAGTTCTTCTTTCTCTTTGATTTCCAGATTGCAGTGAATGTGCAATTCATTCCATATTTTTCTTCTTTCTTCTTCGCTTTGACCTACTGACATCGGCTTGGTGTATTCATCCGAATCCAAACCAAGCGCAAAAAAGGTTTTGTCATCCAGGGTAATGCCGTTAACACCGGCACCCGTGACATGGGAATCCAGAACATCACGAGACGAACTGTATTTTGCTATCGCTATAATGCCTTGGTCGTTTAGCGCATTGGAGATGATGTCAGGGATATCGGGGATGATTTTTCTGTAAGTTTCTGACAGAAAACCACGTAAGGCGGCAACGTACTCCTTGCTGGCATGTTCTTCCCTGGCTGACAGCATGCTGTTGATTTTAAGCAACGGAGTAAAATGTGCGCCGTCCATTATTCTTATTTCATGCGTTGCGCCGGCCAGCACGCCGATTTCCATAAGAAACATTGCACCTTGACACAAACGTGAAGTCGCTTCGTCATGCGGCATGACCGTCTGCCACTGCTCGTATTGATTGCTGTTGTCCTTCCAGCCATCGCCTTTTTCGTTGTGCAGTCCTTCAACTCCGACGGCAACGGCAAGCAATAAATCCGTGCCACTCATTCTTTCTATGATTTGTCCGCCATCAGCAGCCATGAGTGAATTGATGGAAGGAGTCTGCGGTTTCAACTTGCATATGATGTTTCTGTTTCTAAGCGCTGTGATTCCTGCCTGGACGGGTTCATCCTGCGCACCAAGCATCTTTTCCATTTTTTCTACCGTGCGAGGAACGGCTTCAAGCATTTTCTGAATCAAATCCTCCGGTAAATGGGCATAAGGAGTCTGACCGTCTGTACTCATAAAAGATCGATCTCCTTGAGTTGTTCATCGAGAAAGTGTTTCCGGCTAAAAAGCCGCAGCCGCTTCCCACGTTCACTGATACGTGGCACAATCCAGCGGGTTTTCCAAAAGTCCGTCAGGTCTCGTTCTAGACGATGATGCCAGACCGGACGACGGTCTTTGCCTGTAATCAACCTCTCCACGTTCCTGGCCAATGGGAACAAATACACGGCACGCTTCACGCCGTGAAAGATGCCGTTGGGATAGCCGAGGGCTTCCATTCCCTGGCGAATGAGGCGCATTTTGCGAGAAGGACCATGGCCAAATCCTCGTTTGACGTTCACCCCACTCCTGCTCAAGGCCCTCAACAGTTGTTCGTAGATGGCATCTGGAACGTGGAACGTCCCAGAGCCGTGTGAGTACCCGATAAACGAAGCCAGCCAATCCTCACCAAATTTTAATCGCGTGTAGAGACTGCTTTTCCCGAATGCCCCAGTGGCGGTGAGAAATAAGAGATTGGCAGGTAATTCTCGTTTCTGCAGCACGGTGGATTTCTTCGAGTATTTCCTCCGAAAATCTTTACGCAGGGTGTCACTGGTCATGAGCATCGCCACAAGCTTTCCACCCAGGATGACATTGTACGGGGGGATCGCCCCGACCCGTTGCGCACTCATCGACTGATTGACCCAATACGCACGGTCTGCTGTGGTCAGGCCTAAATAGCGATCGCGCGGAGCCCAAGATAAAATCGGACTGTGTAAGCCAATCAGCCCAATGACGGCCTGATGATATTGATCCCACACAACATACCGCATCTGACGACCATAGGCCGACTCATACGGCATGCTCCACCAGACGTAATTCCACCAGCGAAAGAGTGTTTCCCAGTGCGACGTGGCGGTGACGGGAATCAGTTTGGGTGAGATCTTCTCAATGCTCAAATCTCTCCCATCAATCATACGTTCATGGATGAATGCGGTATGATCATGGAGAAAGGCCGTCTGTCCGGCTATTCGCTCTTTTTTGGCCAACGCATGCGTTTGTCGCAACGTCTCTCGATCTGTTCTCGTGAGTGAGAAGACTCCATTGGAGACATCATAGCCCTGGTGTCGCAGCGTGTGGTTGATTTGTCGTCTGAGAGAGGATGGCCTCGCAAGGTCCCGCTTCATAATCCCGTCAGAATCCTTGTCTTTCCCGCTTACAGCAAGCAATTCAGGCATTACACCAACAGCCCTCCCCAATCAGGGCGACATCGAAAACAAGGGAGTGGAGGCATTATAGCTTCCGGGATAATTGGGGGAAAGAGGAGCATTTGAAGTATTTGCCACGGTTGCGGACCGAGCGGTTTTGCTGGTGGTGCACTCGATCGCTACTTCCAGAAGTGAGAGAGGAAGTGCGCGATAAGGGAAAAAGTAGATACTGCGAGATCCCCTTCCCTGCGGCTCAGGATGACCACTGGACGATAGAGCGATGAGATCGTGTGGCTGAGACGACGCTCTACCTCCCCTCGCCCCTCCTTACAAAGGAGGGGAACTGAAAACATATCACAGATGGAGGTGTTTCATGGCGGCGGCACGCACCTTGTTTGGGCAACGAATAAAAGCCTGTCTAATGGGCGTTGAATGACTGGTGTAACTTCCATCCGGATATGAATAGGAGGGGGCTTTTCTAATCTTTACAAGGCATTCGTTACTGTACGAAGCAATGTACATGCCTCAGGTCGGATGGAATTCAAAGCGCGAGTCCGGAAATCTCTGAGAATCCTTTTCCTCATCTGAAGCGCATCCGGACTGAACTTCAGAAGGGACGTTTCGTCTTCCGTCCGCAGATACTGAACGACGAGCCGAAGAGACATTCGTACAAGTGGCGGCGCGCGTGGGTCGAAAAATTCGGGGTGGCGCGATGCCTTTTCCCTGGCAAACAATCGCCAGCAGTTCCACCAGCTTGACGCCCGAATCAGTCAATTGCTGAAGTCCTTGCTCGAAGGACGTGGAAGCAGGTTCATGAAGAGTCCTGTTGTTGCTGATCGTTGTCGCAGGGCTTTGGCGCACAGCGTTACTCAAAAACACGCCGAGGTTGTCGACGTAAGGGCCGGCAAAACAAGTGAAATGGGTGGTAACGGCCAACTGCGAGTCGGGAGACCCAAGTGCGAAAGCCGTTCCGCGATGGTTGTCATCGGGGAGTCGTGTCCCCGGCTTCCTTCTTGACACATTGATCCGGCCGTCCATAGCTGAACCGCCCGTCCGTGCTCTGGTACGCCAAGGCAGCCGGTGCCTGGCCGCCAGGAACTTTGATGTGATAAAGCAGACACCCCTGTGAGCCGACGCTCACAGGGGTGTAAATGATGCCTTCTCGCTCGACCGGAGTGTCCAAGCCGTCCGGCGGGGGTGCCATTTCCGGATTCTGCTGATTTGTGCAGGCAACACCGCACACGGCCACGCATCCAAGTACCAAGGTGCGGAGACGATTCACCTCGTCACCAAAGCAACCGGTACGCGAAGCCGAGACGAGAATCTTGCCGGCCTGGAATATGACCGGCGTTCATGGTACTGCCGACCTCGACCGCAATTCTTCCGCCGACGGCCTCGCGTTCGTGATGCAACGTCAATCGAACCTCCCGGGCATCGGGGCTGAGCCGAATGCGATACTTGTCGTACAGCCGCCGCCCGTTTTCCATCCTCCCGTTCTCAATGCGGAACGTGCCGACGCCTGTCTCGGCACGTAATGGCTGCTCGACCGTGAGCCCGGTGTTTTGAGTGCCGACGCGGACCGACAGTGCGGAGAGCAGAGAGGACGACGCTTCAAAAATCGCGTCTTTCTCATAGTCCGGGAAGCTCATCGCCAACGTACCCATGACATCCAGCTTCCAGCCACGTCCAAGTTCATGCTCGAAAGCATGAGAGGTCCAGACCATGCCGGAGCGAAGGTCTGTTCCGAACGCGCCGGATGTTTGCGCCCCCAGGTAGTCGCCGTCGTTGAAGCTGAAGCCGTAACCCCATCCGCCATTCCGTGGCCGGCGTGCAAGGCTGAGCGACGACGGGCCGAACCCCGCTATCCATTCCTTGCCGTCCGGCAGCCCCGAATTCCCGGCATTTTGCAGCCGCGTCCATTGCAGCCCCAGGGTATCGAGCCCTGCCGCCGGCGTGAAGTTTTGTTGAATGCTCTGGAACGCGGGGATCGTGGAACGCCAAGCTACTCCGCTTGAGACAGTGGATGATAAGGGAATCCAGAACGGAAAGTCCTGCTCGTCGAACGTCGCCAGCTCGATGCCGGCAACGCGTTGCGCGACCGAGCCGAACACTGCCGGTGTTTGGAGAGAGCTGTTGTGGAGCGCGCGTGCCGATTGTCCCACGCTCAGCGTCCCGACGGGTGAAAGCGCGGCCTCAAGGTCCAGGTGCCCGGCACCATAGGTCTCCAGGTCACTGTACCGGCCACTTCGATCTGCGGTATCAAGCATGCGCTTTACCACTTCCGTGTTGCCGCGCGTTCCCCGGAAATGTTCCATCAGCAGGGCGAGCGCACCAGCGACGATCGGTGCGGCATAGCTGGTGCCTTGTGCGTCCCTAATGTCGCCGCTTCCTGGGCTGTTCGAGTTGGGTGCGAGGCCTCGTACGGTACCTGGAGCCGTGAGGCAGTAATGCGGTCCGTGGCTCGTGGAATCCCAGTTGGATGGAAGGGGGCCACACCGATTGGAGTAGTCCGCGATCACTCCTGTATCCGGATTCGTAGCTGCGACCGCAAGAGAGTGGCCGCGTAGCTCCTCAATGTAAAAGGGCAAATTCGCTCCTATGCGAGACCCGCGTTGTCCGTCATTGCCTGTGGCATAGACAAGTATGGTTTTTTCGGAGGCCGGTGTGTCGATTTGCAAGAGTGCCCGCAAAGTCTGCGGTAAGTATCGTCTGTACCAACGCAATTCGGAGTCGATCTCGCTTGAGATCACGTTGGGATCGAATACTGCCCTGCCATAGGAACGGTTGATAATGTCGAACTTCGCGTAGTTGTCTCGGTAGGTGCTTGCGAGTTCATCATCGAGGACACTGCGGGTTGTGGACGGGAGCAGTGCTGCCAGCCTCGCAAGGTTTTCGTCTGCAAAGGCTTCCGCTCTTTGATCGTCCGAGAGATTCTGCGCGATGGGGATAATGGTTGCGCCGCGGGGGCGACCCCCAGATTCTGTCCGGCGGCGACTGACGCGACTATGGTCCCATGCTCTCCTTCACCATAGGGTGTCGGCACTTCGGACCAGCGAAGTAACCGTTCAATCGGGTCGTTTTTGCTCCAATACTGATCTACCACAAACACGGAGTCGTCACCGGTGGGCCATCCGTCCCTGTCGACGACCTGGCGAACCCAACTGTTGACTGCTTCAGGATTTCCTGCGCTGTTGCCTTCCCATATGCTGCATGATGGGTCGAACAATACGCACGTGTGTACGTCGCTGAAATTCCTGTCTCCATCCGGGCGGAGATAGGCGAGTCTAGCCCCGTCCGCTGCTCTCAGTCGCACCCTGTCCCCGAACTCGGCGCTTTGCGTGTAATCGACGATGCTGTCGTCGATACCGATTCGGACGCCACTGCCGGTGAGTCCTCTGGCGTAGGCATGATGTGCCCCGATCTGTTCCAGTACCTTTGGCTGGTGTGTCGTAAAGCGTGCCGTGTTCAGGTGATATGAGGGTTCAGCGGTGGGGTCACGAGGAGGTGTGGGCTCAGGATCCGGAGTTACGAGGGCAGGCCTGGAACCACCTCCTCCACCACCGCCGCAAGCAGCCAGAGAGATAAGACAAATTGCCGCGACAACTGTCGCAATATACCTGTTTTGCGTCATGGTCCATCCTTTCATGGCAAGGCTCGCAGAGATTGTCAGTCAAGTAGTGTCTCCCTGGCGAAGCAATGTTACTTCAAAATTACCTTTGCCTCAAAATCCAAGGAGACGTGCCCGGCAAACAGGTTGGGCCTTGTCAGGAGAATTAAACGCGAGCCGTCTTGTCCGATATGCACCCGGTAGACATGCCCGACGTCGATTCGAAGCTCCAATGCACCGTGACCGACGGGTTTGTAATCCTCCAGGTTGCCCAGGCGGAACCGTGCTGTCCTGACGCGGATGCCGTTCCGTGCTTTCCGGTCCGTCAGCCTGCGCAGCCAATCCGTGAATGGTGTACGACCATCGGGTGCCACGTACGTGAGATTCGTCGAGGTCGTAGCTGGGACGTATGACACAACCTAGGACACATGACTATGTATAGCGTATAGATTACTGATTTACAATGGTCGTGACGCGATCGACTTTGCCAAAGGCATAGACGATCTATCCCACCCGCATCCCCTCTTCGGAAATGCGCCCACTTACAAAGGGGAGGGGGAAACGAGCCATGAGACGGCGCGGCTACGACTGCAAAAGACAAAGACGCTGTATCCCCGATCAGGTCGGGGATGACAGACAAAAAACAAAGACAAGAGAAAAGACACTGGATTCCCGATTAAAAATGTCGGGGATGACAGACAAGAAAAATCACTACAGATGGAGGTGTTTCATGGCTGCGGCACAAAGAATGATAAAGACGCCCATGAAAAGTCCTGCTTTTTGGAAAGGAATGGGCTCGATAACGTGCTCTTCTTTTTCTTGTTCATCTTCCTCGCCCGTGGGCTCGATGCGAAAGATGACGGTATACAGGTACACGGTCAAGATGCCGAGAACCAGGGTGAGTTTGATAAAAAAGACCGTCAGGTATTTGGCATTATGGGATAAGCCGTTGCCGGTTTGCATTTCCATGGCTTCACCCACGTAATGCAGATTGATGCCGCCCGTGAAGAGGATCACGACAAGCAGGATGCCAACGACCTTACGATACTGCCTGTAGAATGTGTCGCAAATGGGTTTGATGAATTCCCTGGGAACGGACGATTGAAGGCCCGGCGTGACGGCCAGGACCAGAAAAGCCAGTCCTCCGATCCAAACAATGGCAGAGAGCAAGTGCAGCCAGTGATTGAGAATGGGAATGATTGTATTGAGATCGGAAAGAGTCGCCAGGAGAGCACTCATCAGAATTTAAAAACCGGTTTCTCGTTGCCGAAGCGTTTTCGGCGAAGCTCTTCCATCAAGTCAACGGTGACGAGGGAGATCCTGTGTTCGCGGGCGTGTCGTTCCACGCCTTTTTTCACCATGGCGCGAAGGAAGTACGGAATCCGACTTAAACGCGTGAGAGCGGATTCATCCCATTCCACGTGAGAATCCTCGGGAACATTAAACGCGACCTGCACTTTTTCTCCGCCTTTGGGGGTATACAGGCACCACTGATCTTCATCCAGCCAGTCACCGTGATCGACGTAGGGGCGGGCCCTGCAGCCTCCACAAATGTCACTGTATTCACAGTCGCCGCATTTACCCTTCAGCTTGGGATAACGGAATGAGTCGAAAATTTCCGACTTTTCCCATAAATCCACAAAACTGGCGTTTCGGATATTTCCCGCTGACAGGGGCATATAGGGACAGGGAGTCAAGTCCCCATTGGGAGTGACTCTTGCATAATTCGTCCCCGCCAGGCAGCCCCCGCCCATATACCCCTGGGCTTTGGTAAGAGGGGAATTGGGATCTTTTTCATAGGCGAGACGCTTGAAGTGTGGGGCGCACCGTGCGCGCACAAGCATATCCGAGTACTGGTCTTGTGCGTCTACCAGGAAGTCCAGAACTTCTTCATACTGTTCAGGAGTAATATCGGTGAGTTCCTCACCACGTCCCGTGCATACCATGAAAAAGACGTTCAGAACGCGAGCCCCAAGTTGATGGGCCCATTCGATCACGGCCGGCAATTCTTTGTAGTTCATCGGTTGAGCGCTGAAGTGCACCTGAAATTGCAGGCCGTTACGTTTGCAGGCTTCTATCCCAGCGACCGCTGCCTTCCATGCGCCGGGAACGCCGCGAAACGAGTCGTGTCTGTCAGGGTTGAGGGAGTCAATGCTGATCCCGACTCCCATGACGCCAATTTCAACGAGCTGGTTGGCGAGACGATCATTGATCAACATGCCGTTGGTGCCAAAGACGACCATGAACCCCCGGCCGACGGCATGGCGGGCAATGTCCAGGATGTCCGGTCTGACCAGGGGTTCTCCTCCGGTGATGACCAGCAGGCATCCTTTATTGACCTCGGCAATTTGATCGATCAACCGATAGCATTCTTCCGTAGAAAGTTCGTCTGAGCCGCCACCGGCTTTTGTTGTGGCGTCCAGATAGCAGTGGTCGCACTTCAGGTTACACCGTTTGGTGAGATTCAATGCAACGAGGTAAGGCTTGAAGTCATCGACGGTTCGACCGTCGAAAGGATTTTCTGCGTGAGCAGAAAACCCGGTAACGTGGTTTCCCTGTTCTTCACGCTGTTGGAAATGAATAACAGGCAGTGATTTGCCCATAGTGTGGCCGGCTTCCTATTGTTGAGCACCCGTGCCAGTCAGTTTGGCAATGATTTCTTTGACGTTGCCGGATTTCATGGCTTCTTCCATGGTGTGTTTGGCTTGTTCGATCCCTTCGTTCGCCACTTCGAGGGTAATCTGGGTTGTCCCCAGCTTCTCGGCGTGCCTGATGATGAGAGCCCGGGTGCAATCCCGCATAAACCCTTCGGGGGCGCGTTCCAACCGTTTCAATGCCTCGGGCTTCCAGTTATAGGGAGAGTCGCGGGCAGTTTCTGCCTCGTTCGTCCGGGATACAGGTTGTTCCTCCCGTGAGTCTTTATTGGCGAAAATCGGGGTATAGTCTTCATTGGCGGCTTCTTGAATCATAGGAGATGCATACTCCAATGTGATCGTGGTCATGCCGAGTTTTCTTGCAGACTTTTCAATTTTGGCTTTCGCGCGTCGGCGTTGAAATCCCGCCGGTACCGCTCGAATGGCTTCCTTCGCGTCTTTGGTCCATTGCATGGGGACATCATCATAAGCCAGTTGCGTTTCCAGTGCCCCTTCCTGCTTGGCTGCCGCGTCGAAAATGCTTTTGTCGACCGTTTTGAATCCGTCGCCCGTTCCTCCGCAAATCGGACATTTCACGGGCTGACCGCCTTTTCCGATGTAGCCGCACCCCTCGCAGACGTAATACGGTTGGGCCATGCGATTCAGATAGGATTGAGTGGACGGGCTGGCGGCCGAATTGACTGGCGGTTCTTTTTCTTCCACCACCTGGTTGACCATTCCGCTGAGCGTCGATCCCATCAGGTCCTGGGCTACGGCGTCATCGGCTTGCATCCGGTTGCGATCAATGCCTGATTCATCGAGTCGGCCGCCCAGGGACTTCATCGCGTCCATTGCCCCTTTTGGTAAAATATCACCGACTGCGTCATCAACCACCGAATTGCTGATAATGGTATGCCCTTTTTCAATCGCATAACGGTGAATAGCGGTTTTGGCGACTCCACGTGCAAAGACCGGAACCTTTTCCATCCGAAGCAAGGCTTCCTCCGTCCAGGCAATGGTGTATTCCGCTTGTGTGTCGATAGGCGGCACGTATTTTCTGTTGGAAACCAGGACATTACAGGAAGTCGCCCGAAGCAGATTCTCGGTGTTGCTTCCGATATCCATGTCATCGTCGCTGTGTACGCCAATTCGCCCGACAATCAGCAACCAGGGTTTTTCTTTCCGAACGTATTGGAGGACTTTTTCGAACGCCTTCCCGTCCAAGAGGGTCGTGCGGATATCCGATCCTTCTTCTTGAGCGACTTCGCGAGAAATATCCAAATGCGATTGGTAAATTTTGGCTAATCCGCTGTCGATCACTTCTTCATGAAGTTTTTCTTGCTCTTTGAAGCGAAAGACCTTGCCGGCTTCTTCGTTTAAGACCCCGGAAATGCTGTGAAAGGCGGCATAGTGAAAATACGGATCGAAGGCGGAAATAGCCTCAACCGGCTTATTCAACGCTTTTCCTAAGGCAAGCCCTGTTTTTAATCCTCCAAAGCTGTACGGACTGCCATCCACGGCCACGACGATTTTTCCCCCATTCATGGGCTTCAGGTCTTTCACGATAAACATGTCCGAATTGCGAACTCGGCGCAGGATCCGTTCGGTATTACTGCCAATGACGGAATCCTTCACGGCGCCCACTCCCAGTGATCCCATAATGGTCAGATCATACGCGTTGGCATTGATATCTTCGGCCAAAACCTTCCAATTTCGACCTTCCAGGGATCGTCGTTCCAAGGGGAGATTGGATTCAGTACACTTTTGATCAACATAGTCGAGGTAGGAGTCGGTGATGATCTGGAGCCCTCGCGTGATGAGGGAATCGTGAATCTTGCGTTGACGGTCGAGCTCTTTTTCGTCGTGATATTCTTCAGGAAGCCCGGCTTCCATTTGCTTAAACCGCTTATCATGCATTTTGGCGGCATAGACGTGGCTGCCAACGATTTTTGATCCGAATTCCTGCGCCAACTGCACACCTAGATCGACGGCCATATTCGAATGGTCCGAATTATCGACCGGGATGTAGATGGTTTTATACATGAGAAGACTCCTTACGAAACTTCGTCTTTGGTCGAATTAGGTCTCATAACTTCGCGGAATACGAAGAATCACACCACGAGTGCCAAAAAACCGGAATCAAATCTTAGCACCTGATGTTCAGGCAATGCAACCTGACGTGTAGGTCCACTCCCTATGGGAGTTTTGGCTATCGGCCAAGCACGGGCCTCTGTGTAGTGAGGTACTCCTCGGGGGTCAACATGTCCAGCGCCTGAGATTATAGCAAAAGCTCTTGACTAATGTCATGTCTGGTGTTAATTCATTTAAGAACGTTATTGACAGATTCAATAATTTCGTCGGCGGACTTGGAGTTCTGCCTCCCCCCTTTCGCCTTGCATGTCATTTTTAGTGGCGGGGCTCGTGAAGGCGACTTACACCGGCTTAACGGTCTTTTCACGTGTTGGTCGTTTGGAGATTAGGACTATTTGAAGTAGAGGAAAACAAATGCAGAAAAAAATGAGAGTGATTAGCTGTCTATGTTTCTTTTTGGTCAGTGTATGGGTTTCTGTAGGCCCCACAGTCAGGGATACAGCAGCAAAAGATCTGTTTGCCGTGGATCTGGAGGTTGACGGTCAGACAGGGAGTTATGGCTTTTCCTCGGCGGAAGAAGCATTACGCATCGTCGATGACGACAGACTTCAAAAGTCTGTTGGAAACTATAATTCCCGTAGTGCTGTAGATGGCATGATGAATTTCCGTGGGATGATGTTACAGGCTGGCTTCATAGAAAACACACGCTACCTGTACTTTAAGGGTACAGGACGATTGAATGATATTACCCTAATATTCGGAGGCGCAACACGAGACCAAAGCCTCGACGCAGCCAAACAGGAAGTCATAAACCGAGGCATCTCCGAGGAAGCCTTCACCAAATGCCTCGAAGGCGAGGAAGCCTTCAACAAATGCCTGAAAACTACACTACCCGAAATGCCACTACAGGAAGATGACCTTGGCCCAGCACGAGACAAAAGCGTCGATCAGTTTGTTGACTTCCTGCAAAGTGAGGGAGGATCGCTTCTGCGACGTATTCAAAGGGAACTTGCCCGCGTTTCTCCCGTAGATCCAATCGCCGGCAACCCGAACAGTCTGCAATCCACCTTGGTGGCGAGCGCATTCGATGATGGTATATCAGGGAAACTGGCTCCGGTTAAGAACAATCGGCTTGGTATTGGCCTGACGGGCGGCACATTCAAGAGTGCTTCATACAGGGGATCCAATATTACGTTACCATTGAGTTATCAAATCGAATTTGGCGAAGGCTCTAGCAGAAAGCAGCTAAAGTTCAACTTGCCCGTTACCTACCTACAGGTCGAGGGGGGAGATGTGCTCTCCACGTCTCCAGGCTTTAGCTTGACGGTGCCCGTGGATGACCACTGGTCGCTCACACCGGCTGTCAACTATGGATTGACAGGTTCGATCGATTTAGGCTCCGTGGGCCAAATGATAGGTGGTACGCTTACCAGCCGTTATGAGTTCAATCCTTCGATCAAGGGCATGCAGAAGGTTATTCTGGGGAACATGATCGGATATGTGAGCACGCTAAAGTTCTCGATAGAAGGTATTGAGTATGACCCTGGGATTATCAACACGGTGTACAAGAATGGAATCACGGTCGAATCCCCGTTGGGATTCCAGTTGTTCGAGAAGCATCCCGTGACGATGCAGACATCGTATGCCTACTCTTACTTTGCGGGAACGAAGTTGTTTTTGAATCAGTATCATGAGGTGGCGTTGGATGTGGGTTCCGGATGGGATGCGCCTGACTGGCTTCCCTCCAACCTCCAGGAGTTGCGGGTCGGAGTTGCCTATACATTCGGGGGAGATTATGACTCGCTAACCGGCAATCTCGGTTACAGTTTCTGAGTTAGGATCTGTCTACGGTTTGTTAGTGCGAACTTTTCGGGGACAGCGAAGGTCTCCTTGGTCCGGGATAAGGGAGGATGCCTTGTGAGTGATCGCAAGTCCGGGACAGTCAAATGGTTTAATGCTCGAAAAGGTCGAGCCAGACTGTGGGCAAATGGCGGCGGCGGTTTCCCGCCAGACGCTTGGACGGCCTGCTGGACGAGCCGCGGCCCGGTGGTCCCCGCACGATCAGCGATGCGGAGGCGGAACGCGTCGTGACGCTGACGTTGGAGACCTCCCCACCCCTGACGCTACACACTGGAGCACGTGCTCCATGGCTCAGCCAGAGTGCCATCAGTCGCATCTGGCGGGCCTTCGCCCTGCAAGCCTCATCGCACTGAGACCTTCAAGCTCTCCACGGCCCCGCTCTTCATCAAAAAAGTCCGTGACATTGTCAAGGCTGTACCTCAACCATCCAGACAAAGCCTTGGTCCTGTATGTGGACGAAAAGGCAGGCATTCAAGCCTTGGACCGCACCGCTGCTTGCCCCTGCGGCCCGGCCGGACCGAGCGGCGCACGCACGACTATTCCCGTTACGGCACCACTGACCTCTTTGCCGTCTTGGAGGTCCCCACGGGCAAGGTCATCGCGGCCTGTCAATCGCGGCACCGCTCGGTGGAGTTCAGAAAGTTCTTTGATGAGATCAATGCTGCGGTGACCTCCTCCCTAGACGTCCACCTCATCTTGGACAACTGATTCTTCCCTTCGAAGCTCAGGGGGGGGGGGACTTCAGGGCAAGCGTCGCTTCGCTCCTCAGAACATGTCCTGAGCCTGCAGAAGGATGATTGAGAAAGGGAGTTTTGCAAAGGTCTCAAGGTGGGGGACGACAGGGGAAAGTTTCAGGATGGGAATAATGGCCCAAAAGTGTTGGGAAAAATAGGAGAAAGTTCTTTTTTATAGTTAGGTTACGCCTTTTTGTGTTGAACACATTGAATAAGGGGAGCGAGTGATGAGCAAAAAGCTCTGTCTTCAGTGTGGCTTCAGGAATGTCCAGGGCTATGGAACGAGTCGACCAGACAAGCCGCGGTGGCACTGTCCCGTCTGCCGGCGGACCTTTGTGTGGAAGAATGGAGCCAACACGTACCAGTGGGCGGCGCGTGTGGTTCGTACGCTGGATTGTCGAGGGCTACGAGGGCTACACCGTCCCCCAACTGGCCGCCGAGACCGGCTGATTTTCAGCGATCTCAAGCGCGCTCGTAGCCTGTTGCTCGCCGCGTTGCCGGACAGGTTGCACTATCTCGACAATCTGTCCAATCCGTCAATTCCAAAATCAACCAATGCCTTCGAAGGATATTTCGCCAGGCCGACACACAAGTACCGGCAACACCGAGGACTCGTGCGTCCCGGTCGGACTGCATATTTGCAGGGTGATGGCCTTCTCTGTCCAAGATAACCCCCAAACACTTTTTGGCCATTATTCCCATGATGACGGGGGAAGAGGGCAGGAGGAAATGAACGATTCTTGTCAACGAATGAATGAACACATACAAATGACATCGTATGAGACTGCTTCTAGATGCTGTGACTGGAATTCGTGATGCAGGAGAGAGAGTCCCCATCCGGCTCTGTGGGATTTACGGCTAGCTTCCCTCCAGAATGCCCCTGTTTTTCTTCATAACAAGAAGGTTCGAACTACTTGAAAAGAAATGAAATTTCCCGGTCATGGGAATTTTTATTTGACAAACCGGACTGACTTCTTCTTACTAAGAAGACACTCAGCCTTGGCCTGAAGATTTCGTGCGCGCCCAACGTACCAACTAAAGCATACAGCGTTCACTTTTTACTCAGGCATTCCTCGCCGCGCCATAGATGAGGAGATGCCTTTTTGTTTATTCAAGGGAAGGGTACCAGTAATGAGCCAGCAGAATTTCCTGTTTACCTCTGAGTCCGTGACCGAAGGGCATCCGGACAAAATTGCCGACCAGATATCCGATGGCATCTTGGATGCTATTATGGCCAAAGATAAAAACTGTCGGGTGGCTTGTGAGACGATTCTGACGACCGGCTTGGCGTTTGTGGCAGGAGAAATTTCCACGAAAGCCTACGTGGAAATACCCGACATTATTCGGGAGACCATCCGTGACGTGGGCTACACCGATGCCACCTGGGGGTTTGATTACCGCACGTGTTCGGTGTTGACGGCCATTGACGCGC
The DNA here is from genome assembly GCA_965215405.1 of Nitrospirales bacterium. GTDB lineage: Bacteria > Nitrospirota > Nitrospiria > Nitrospirales > UBA8639 > Bin75. The sequence goes on along the minus strand of OZ244060.1, from coordinate 2,177,832 downwards.
AGTCGGGCGATATTGCGATGGGCGTGGACACGGGTGGAGCGGGCGATCAAGGGTTGATGTTCGGCTACGCCACCAATGAAACAACCGAATTGATGCCCATGCCGATCGTGTTGGCCCATCGCCTGACGAAACGATTGGCCGAAGTCAGAAAAACGGACCTGTTACCCTGGGTGCGGCCCGACGGGAAGGCTCAGGTGACCGTCGAGTATAAAAACGGCAGGCCGGTCAGGATCGATACGATTGTGGTCTCCACCCAGCATAGCGATAAGGTGACTTCCAGGAGAATTGAGCAGGAAGTTAAAGAACAAGTCATTAGGCCCGTGATGCCTGAAGGGATCTTTGATCCGAAGAGGGTGACGTTTCACATTAACCCGACGGGGCGGTTTGTGACGGGCGGACCCATGGGCGATACCGGGTTGACCGGTCGCAAGATCATCGTCGATACCTATGGCGGAGTGGGGAGCCATGGCGGCGGAGCCTTTTCCGGAAAAGATCCCAGTAAGGTGGATCGATCGGCTTCGTATATGAGCCGGTATATCGCAAAAAATATTGTTGCCGCGAAATTGGCCGATAAATGTGAAGTGCAATTAGCGTATGCGATCGGGGTGCCGGAACCCGTTTCCGTGCTTGTCGACGCGAAAGGGACGGAAAAAGTCGCTATTGAGTTCATCAATAAATTAGTCAGAAAACATTTTCCCATGACCCCGCGTGGGATTACCGATTATTTGAAACTGCGACGCCCCATTTACAAACAGACGGCTGCCTATGGGCATTTTGGGCGAACCGGCCCGGGGTTCACCTGGGAAAAAACGGATAAGGCCTCCATTTTGAAGCAGGCCGTCTTCTAGGACTGAGGTATTGACCGAGCCCAAGCAAAAGAAAAGGGAGTGACAAATTATGGGTACAGCCATTCAACTGGAAAAACCTGTGTGTGATTATAAGGTTGCGGACATCAACCTGGCCGACTGGGGTCGAAAAGAAATGCGAATTGCCGAAACGGAAATGCCGGGCCTGATGGCATTGAGAGAAAAATATCGAGCGGCACAGCCCCTCAAGGGCGCAAGAATTCTCGGGTGTATTCACATGACGATCCAGACGGCCGTCTTGATTGAAACCCTGATGGAGTTGGGGGCGGAAGTGCGGTGGTCCTCTTGCAATATTTTCTCCACGCAGGATCATGCCGCCGCTGCTATCGCGAGCCGCGGCATTCCGGTGTACGCCTGGAAAGGCGAAACGCTCGAAGAATATGAATGGTGCATCGAGCAAACCATTTTGAAGGATGGCCGTCCCTGGGATGCCAATATGATCCTGGATGATGGTGGCGATTTGACTCAGATGATCCATGAGAAGTACCCGACGATGTTGGACAAAATCCACGGAATCACGGAAGAGACCACAACGGGGGTGCATCGTCTTCAGGAACAGTTGGGAAGCGGCTCCCTGAGGGTTCCTGTCATCAACGTGAATGATTCGGTCACGAAGTCGAAAAACGACAATAAATATGGGTGCCGACACAGTTTGAGTGACGCCGTTAAGCGTGGAACGGACCATTTATTGTCAGGGAAAAAGGCTTTGGTAATCGGGTATGGAGACGTGGGAAAAGGGTCGGCACAATCCCTGCGCCAGGAAGGCATGATAGTGAAAGTATCGGAAATCGACCCTATTTGTGCAATGCAGGCATGTATGGATGGCTTTGAAGTGGCGTCGCCTTATCATCATGGAATCAATACGGGGAAAGTCGAAGATATCAACAAAGCCCTCTTAGGCAATACGGATCTTATTGTGACGGCAACCGGCAATTATAACGTCTGTGACAGCGCCATGTTACAAGCCCTCAAACCGGGAGCCGTGGTCTGTAATATTGGCCATTTCGACAATGAAATCGATACAGCCTATATGCGGAAACATTGGGAGTGGGAAGAAGTGAAACCGCAAGTTCATAAAGTCTATCGTGACGTTCTCGCCAACGACCATCTGATCCTTTTGTCCGAGGGGCGTCTGGTGAATTTAGGAAACGCCACGGGTCATCCCTCCCGGATTATGGACGGGTCCTTTTCCAACCAGGTCCTTGCGCAGATTTATTTGTTCGAGAAGAAATTTGCCGACACGCCCGGGGTTCCCGTCACCATCGAAGTCCTGCCGAAAAAGCTCGATGAAGAAGTGGCTTCCCATATGGTGCGGGGATTCGGTGGCATGCTGACCAAGCTCACCAGGGAACAAGCCGCCTACATTAAGGTTCCCGTTGAAGGCCCGTATAAGCCCGAAACGTACAGGTACTGATTGTCGCGATCGGTTGAGGGGCCGGAAATCGTGAAGCGTCTTTTGCTCTACGGCACGGAACAGTCTCGCCGATTGTCAATTGACAAAATCTGCTGGAACTTCCTATAGTGATTCTTTCGAGCAGCCAGGTGGAACGCTGGGTCAAAAGCCTCATGCAGCCGGTCCGAAAATGGCCTAAATATCAGGTCTATTGGGGCTTTTTCCATGTTGCGAAATTCTGTAGAGCGGCATAAAGTACTTGGACAGCCAAGTCAGAGAGAAAAATTTGCATTCTGCGTGGAGTTGAAAGATTAGCCTATGGCGACAGTGTATCAGGTTTTACCAGGTCCTGAGCATTTCCTCCCCCCTGCGGCAGCCAGTATGGGTATTCGTCTGCCGGATCCTGGGCAAGCTCATATTCATGGGCAAATCGTCAATGAAGATGAGGCCATGGAAGCAGCAGCCCGTCAGTTTTTATCGGCCAAAGTTCCAACGATTTTCCCAGGTCCGCTTGTTCTGTGGGCATGGAATGAAAAAGCGGCAAGAAAAGCCACGGCGATCAGGCATTTATATGAAACGATCAAGGAGTGCGTCACCCCGTCTCAGCAGGCGATGCTCATTCCCATGCCTGATTACCGTCCCAAGTATCCGAAAATTAACCCGGAAATCGAAATCAATCCCAACCATCCCAATCTCACCATCTGGCATAACAAAATCGACGCCTGCATGTTCGTCGGTGTGCATTGCCACCAGGCGAATCTGTCTCTCAAGATTATTCGTGGAGGCACCTATTGTTATACCATAGCCATGTGCGCTCAGGCCGGTCATGAAGACGCCATGTTGTCTTTCCGTGACGCCACGGCCGAAAAGATCATGAAATTGGCCGATTGGGTGAAAAAATTGAAAGGGTCGGTCGAACCGCCGAAAGACTGAGTCTCGAAAGTGGAGCGGTCGGGTCAGGAAAATTTCCCATTTATTTAAAATCGTTACGCGGTTACAATAAGCAACCAAGCCAATTAAGCAATATGTTGACCGGTTCCGTGGAAGGTGAGTCGGGAAAAGGTCCCGAGATGCAACTCAAAGTGGGTGATGACGCAAACGAGAGAATCGATGAGGTTGCCATTTTTGAGGATGACCACGCTGGCTCCCTATGGAAAAGTTGAGAGAGAAGGACAATAGAATCCGATGTCAAAGACGTAGTCGATATAGTTGTTGATGAAGGAAACGATCCTAAATGAAGGAGGCGCAATCATGGCAACTCAATCGTTAGTCGGGACAAAAAACAGAGCCGGTCAGGTGGTAACTGATCCCTGGAAGTTGTTGCATGAAGCTGAGCGGACTCCCTGTTTTTACACGGGCAGCGAAGTCATCAAAGAAGCGGTCCGGCGTGCGAATTGCGATGTTATGATTGCGTATCCGATTACCCCGCAAAGTGAAGCCGCGGCATTGATCGGAGAATTGTTTGCCGAAGGGTTTATAGGAGACTACTTTCGCGGGGAAAGTGAATTTGCGGTGATGTCCCAATGCGCGGGCGCGGCCTTCGGCGGTGCGCGGGTGTTCACGACGACCGCGGGTCCGGGCACCATGCGCGCCATGGAGAACTTTCCGATGTGGGCCGGAGCACGGCTGCCCATTCAAATGATTGTGACCTGTCGAGGCATTAACTCGCCCCTCTCCATTCAACCGGATACATTGGAAATTTCGTATCTCTTGAACACCGGGATGCTGGTCTGGCACGCCGAGACGGCTCAGGATTTTTATGACTGGATTTTGAAAGGGTATATGGTGGCGGAAGAACCTGACGTTCATTTGCCGTTGGCACTGTGTTGTGATGGGTTTTTCGTGACCCATACCAAAGACGTTGTGAATCTGACGCCAGCCGATATGTGTCTTCCACCCTATGATCCGTACAGGTCTCCCGTGCCGTGTATGGATATGGAATGTCCGCCGGTCCGAATGATGCGTGACCCGTTTGTCATGAAGAGTAATTATATTAGTTATGCCACCCATGCAAGCTGGCAACAGGAGGTGTGGGCAGCCGTAGAGCGGTCCAGAAAACACAGCATTCGGTGGTTGGATGGACTGATTGAAGTGGACAAGCCCGGTGCCGAAATTCTGATCGTCTCCTCCGGTACGGCGGTTTCCCAGGGTCGTGAAGCCCAGGTGCTCTTGGAAGAGGAGGGGATCGATGTGGGAATCGTAAAAATCAAAGTACTTCGGCCATGGCCGGAAGAAGAAATTCGTGAAGCCACCAAGTATGCCAAACATATCATTGTGCCGGAATTTAACGTCACTGGATGGCTTGCAAAAGAGATTCGTGCCACGATTTCGAATCCGGACAGAGTGTATGCCGGTCCTCATGTCTGCGGGGGTATGACCATGCCGCCGGAAATTATTGCGGCCGACATCAAAAAACAATTGGGCATTAAATCCGAAAGCCTGGCCGGACGCGGGAGCTGACGCGGCACGCGTTGACCCTTTGTCCGTTAAAACCACATGCGGAATTCTATGTGAAATCTCTGAATATGCGTTAGGAGGCCCCCATGAGTAAAGAACGAATTAAAATAGCTCCTGAAATGTTCGATATTATGCCTTCGGAGTATCAGGATTTGGTTGAACGAGCAACTTATGGGAATGAGGGCCGAGGGTGGAAGGATATTGGAACCTCAAAGGAATTGATTGAAGAGCATTCGTTGTGTGCCGGGTGTCCCGAGTCCATGGCCTTTCGGTACATTCTGGCGTCATTGCCTGCTCCGGAAGATACCGTGATGGTGGGTTCGACGGGCTGTACCAGCTTGGTCTTTCCACACGTAGGCGTCCACAATATTCACTCCCTCTTCGGTAATCAGAACGCCATTGCCTCCGGACTCAAACGCGCCCTTACGGTGCGGTTCCCTGGACGAGTCAAAGACGTGGTGGTGTTGGCCGGTGACGGGGCAACGGTCGATATCGGCCTCGACATGACGCTGCAAGCCTGGTTTCGCCAGGAGAGATTTACGACCATTTGTTTTGATAATGAGCTCTACGCCAATACAGGAGGTCAGGAAAGCGGATTGATGCAAAAAGGGTTTGTCGCCAAGATGGCTCCCGTGGGCAAAACGTTTGAAAAGGTCAAATTGCCGGAAATCGCGCGTGAGTCCGGATGCCACTACGTGGTGAATTGTACGGTCAGCAAACCCAACCTTGTTGAAAAAGTCATCAAAAACGCGATTCACGTGGCTCGCGAAATCGGCCCTACCTATTTGCAGCTCTACACCCCATGCATCCTGGAAATCGGGAAGAACAGCATGGAAGGCTTGCAAGAAATGCGGGACTCTGAAAAGCCAACTGAACGATTTGCGTATAAAGAGTATGTCAGCGATCAAGCCAAAGAGTTGTTGACCGAACTGGCGGCAAAAGAAAAAGAGAGAAAGGCCGCCGCGAAAAAGCAATTGGCGGGAAAGGCCTGAGCCCTCCTTACGGAATAAAAAAGGGGAAATCGTCATGATCAAGCGGAGATTGAATATTCGCATGTCGGGTCTTGGAGGACAGGGTGCCGTGACGGCTGCGCACGTGTTGGCCATGGCGGCGTCTCGTGATGGAAAATTTGCAATCTCGAATCCCTTTTTCGGTGCGGAAAAGCGGATGGCACCGGCCGAGAGTTATTGCCGGATCGGCGTGAGTCGGATCTACGATCGGGGAGAGTTGGTGTTCCCCGACGTCATCGAAGTCTTTCATCCGCAAGTGGTGACAATGGGTAAGAGTTATACAATGCCGTTTTATTCGGGCATTAAGGAAAATGGAGTCGTCATCATTAATTCAGACGTGCCGCTTTTGTCGGATGAGGACGTGCAGCGGTTGAAGGATCTGGACGTGGCGGTGTTTTACATCAAAGGAACCCAGCTTGCGTTGGAAGTAGCGGGTACGGAGCTTTCCACGAACATGACCATGATCGGTTCGGTTGCCGGCATTACCAAATGCGTCTCCCTGGAGGCGCTCGACGGAGCGCTGCAAGAGCGATTCGGGAAAAAGTTTGTGGCCTCAGGTGGAACGGCCACTCTGGATGAAGCCATTAAGAAAAAATTTGCCAAAAAAGAAATGCTGTTAAAGAAAAACCTGGAGACGGTGGTCCGGGCATACAAACTGGCGAGTGAATGGGCAGAAAAGAACAACGTCGAACTAGCCGTTGCGGCGGCATAGGTACAGCACAGGCATAAAGAGTACGGTGGAAAGGCTGGTCGTTCATGTATAACGTAGCACAAGTAATTGATGAAAAATGTGTCGCCAAAAAAGGGTGTCGGTTGTGCATTATGTACTGTCCTGAGGCCAATTGTTTGGACCTTAACGTTGAAAAACTGGTAGCGGAAGTGATGATCAACCGATGTAAAGGCTGTGAACTGTGCAAAGTGGTTTGCGACGCGGCAAAACATATGGCAATAGACATGGTGGCGGTGAGTGCTAATGGCTCCTTGATGGACAAGGCAGGGGAAGCCGCAGGCTTAGGGCAAGCCTATCAAGGGTAGTTTTACACATCAGGTGGTCAGCATAAGGCCCTGCGACAGAGTTTTTTTAGATTGTCGTGGGGCTTTATTTTTTATCGAGAGAGCGCCTGCGTGAGTTGAATGGAACAAAGAGTGTGGACATGAGCGATGACCTCAGACAACTCATGGGTGAGATTAACCGGCACATGAGCCAACTCCATGACCGATTAGAAAGTCGTGCCAGGGAAATAGAACTCATGGGCGGAGATTCCGACGTCGTCAAAAAGTTGAACATGGGTGCCGATGCCATGAAAGACAGTGCCAACATTTATTTATCGTGGGCACGGCATTACGTCGCGTTGTCCGAAGGTGGAGCGTCGGAGGCCGAAGAAGGCGAAGAAGATTCGGACGATTTTCAGTTTTAGGCTTCAAACGTTGTTGGAAAGACACGTGGAACGTTCGTTTCAGCACGGGCATGGTCTTGATCAACCCAGGTTCCCTGTATATGATTGTGAGCAGATTGCTCAGACGTTAACACGCGAATTGCTGTGACCATCAGCCCAACATAGATGTTCCTCGGTAGCTCAGTTGGTAGAGCGGTCGGCTGTTAACCGATTGGTCGCAGGTTCGAGTCCTGCCCGAGGAGCCATTTTTTCGACCGCCAACCCAGGCGACTCGATACTTAACGCGAAGCCCCTGAAGGTGCCCCTTCCGGGGCCTCGTCGTATCTGGGGAGTTCTCAAGCAGTTATGCTCTTTCCTCCCTGCCCCTGGATTCTCCGTTTCACGAGTTCCGGATGGGGTGCCGCGTGCAACCTTCCTCGTGGTGGACTTCACCTGGCGGTTGCGGCTGTCGGTCAAGATATTTATTCCCTTCGAGAAGGAGGAGCCGAGTGCTTAGGGTTAAGAAGAGGCGGGAATCCATCCGCCTGTTCCTCGGTCCGTTTCCGGAAGTGATATGTATCCCTGTCCTCTAAGTTATGGGCACTTTCAATGGTAGACGGAACGCCTTCAATGAGGAAATTCGGCCTTCCGGCAACCCACACCGTTCTTCGAGTCTCATGCGAGCCACCCGCTTCATCGCATGAATGGCCGCGTCTATTCCAATCCAACGTCGCTTTTCTTTGTGTGTCGCTTCCATGGTTGTTCCGCACCCACGGAATGGATCGAAAACAACGCCGCCGCCGTTCGATCTGCCGTTGGAGCAGGGCCATGTGGTGGCGTAGCCCATGTGCTCTGTCCCACGTGTCGCCGGAACGTCGTCCCAAAGGTTGGAGGGATTCTGACCTCCTGATAAGTACGTTTTTCGATACGATCTCCCGTTCCCTTAACAGGAACTTCCTCGTTGCTGTCGCTCTCGCGTGCCCCAGACTGTGGTTGCGTCACAATGAGTCCACGCTCTAGTCTGCGCGTTCGCCGAAACGGTAGCTCCCCTCCCAGAGACGGCCTTCCCCGGGGATGTACTGACCGGTCCTGATGGCGGCGATGCCGTAGTCGGGCAGGCGGCGCACCTGGATGCATCGCCCACTATCCGGAAGCCTGTATCCGTTGAAGGAGAAATCCAGGTTGTCGAAAGCGTACGGCCTGCGATGCTGGGGAAGGTCGGCCTTGTCAACCGGGTCCACGTGCAGGAAGAACCTCGGACCGACGTCCGCGTCGCTGCATTTCTCCTTCACGAAAATCAGTCGGTTGTCGTCCATGTAGACGTCGAAGTCGGAGCGGATAACCGGTCGCCCTTCAGCGAGCAGCCTCTCAATCTCGATTGCCGATCTGAGAGGGTGAGAGAAGAAGTGCAACTGAGCGAACACCAGGCCAATGAGAGGGACTCCAATCAGACTCGTGAAAAACATCCGCTCCGTTCTCATGACCGCCGGCATCAGGCACGACAGGCACAGGGCGTGAGGCACGAACATGAATCTGGCGGTCCTGTACGGAATGTCTTCCGTAATGACGAACTGTGGAACGTTTATCAACATCAGTCCGATGATCCACAGAACGCCCCAGAGCGGGTCGAATCGGTTTCTGCGCGCCTGATGAATGGTGAACAGCGCGGAGCCGACCAGTACGAGCACCGATAGAGCGGTCAGGACTTCCCCCGCAGTTCGATTCGTCCCCACCGCCATTTCGTAAAATGACAGAAGGATTCCCTCCGGACTCTGAACTCTATCCTGAGAAACGGTTCGATCGAAAATGGTGACTGCCTGGCCATAGAAATGCCACCACACGCCGCCCGTAAAGATACTCTTGACGAGCAACCCGAGAGCGTAGCAGGTTACGAATCCGGTGAGATAGAGTACGATGCACGAAACCGCCCTCCTGGTCCTTTCAGGCGCATCCAGTCGGCCGTGTCCGAACCAGACCACCAGTCCGATCCAGGTGACGGCGAGAAACGTGTGGCCGTCGTATTGCCAGAGGTAGGACGACACTATTCCGACGGTGAAGCAATAGAGCCTCACTGCGCCTCGGGGAGACGTGCACCGTGATGCCCGTTCACGTATCAACGGAGCCAACCCCGCCGCTGACAGCACTGTCCACAAATAAGGCGTGCCATTGGCTATGTCGGCCCAATATCGGACACCCGAGAAGAAGGCGCCGAACACGATCAACGGAGCGGCGATCAGCAGCATCCTTGGAGAAAGCAGCAGCAAAGAGACCGCCAGCAACCCATAAGCGAGGTAGGTGGAAATCCTGGTCAGATCGCGAATTTCCGGAACGGACCAATAACGCAACGCAATGGCATAGAGCGCCTTGCTCCCCCACCAGTAGCGGGTTTTGAGGGATCTCTCTTCCAGGTTTTCAGGGTCGACGCCACTCGATGCCGCTTTCAACCTGCCGCAGTAGTTCGGGTCCGGCGTCCCGTCCTTGAAATCGAAAACTTTCAATACGATGGCTTCGACAAGGGGGTTCTTGTTGTCGCTCTTTCTCGCTCCAGCCATCACGGCCAACGAGATCTGGCAGTATTCGAACCGGGTTTTGTAGCCAAGGGCGTGCCCATCATCCGGCCGATCGAACTCGATGGCGAACCTCTGCATCGCCAGCTCATAGGGAATCCGGTTGCCGAGATAATGCAGAAAAAAGAAAAATGTCGTACCGATAATCACAATGCCGGCGTATATGGCGGCGGACCTGAGGATCGGATACAGCCGGGAGAAAAGCCGATACGTCGCGTCCGTTGTCGCCGCGCCCGGGTTGCAGCCGTGCTGTACTGTCATGGCCCTGTCCGCTTTCGAAAGACGGCGATGAAGCTCGATCCGATCAGGCCGACCAGCGGCCCGTCGATGCGATGAAGGCGCAGGCGCAAAGGCGGGAAGATTGCAAACACTTCGTCGAGGACGAGACCCGCCCGCTCACCCGCGGCTCGCATCTCCGACGGCGCGTGACCGATCAACGTGAACGAAGCCCGGCCACGCAAGCGATTCGGAAGGCGCAAGGCCGCGGAAGCGATCCGGTGAACCAGCGCCGCACGGTTGGACCATACGATTACCAGCCGGCCGGCCGGCCGCAACACCCGCGCCGTCTCGTGCAGCATGCGTTCGACGGCGTGTAAGTCGTACTGCTGGGCGAACTCCACGTTCACCACGACGTCCACCGTCCCGTCCGCCAGCGGCAGGACGAACACGTCGCCGCGGACCCCGCCGGTCCCGTTCCGTCTCGCCTGTAGGCACGCCGCCGCGTTGAAATCCACAACAACGACACGTCGCCCGGCCATCACCAAGGGCAGGGTGACCAGCCCTGCGCCGCCCGCCGTGTCCAGCACCGTGCCAGGTTCGTCGCCGATGACGTCGAGAATCAGATCCCGCTCCCGAAGGAAGGAATACTCGGAAAGATAGCCGGACGCCTTGGCGCTGGATTCGCCGAAATCGGCTCGCAGTCCGTCATAGATCGCGTCGGCACTGGTGTCCGCGCGGATCATGGCCGTCCCCTGGAATCTGTGGAGCGGTTCGTACCGTGCGGCATCATCCGTGGAATCAAGCGGCGCAGTCTGTTCCAGGCGCCGTCGATTGCCCAGGCAATGGGCAGGGCGACCCCGACCGACAGGGGTGTCAAGAGTCCGACACTGTAACGGGGTATGCTGTGGGATACGAGCGCGTTGATTGCCAATATGACGACCGGACAGAACGCCAGTGCCGCCAAAGCCCTTCGGTTTCTGGGGCTGCCACGCACGAAGCCCCAGATCACCAGCAACCAGCAGGCGGCTCCGAACGGGATTCCTTGATGTTGCTGCATGCCTCTCCATGCCAAGGGCGCGCTCACAGCCAGGTGTTTCGGAAGGTCGGTGTACATGCGCCCCAACAAGAAGCCAAGCAGATCTTCCTGTGCCACGTTCTCCACGTTCGTTATCTCGAATTCTCGATGTCCGTAATAGGATGGGTTGCCATACGTCAAGTGAGCCACGGTCTCAGCCCCGAACAATTCAGTCGCCAGACGTCGCCCTGCCCCGCCACTCCAAACGGGAAAAGAGGCAACCCACTGGCGCCACGTCATGGCATTGAATGCAAGTCGCTTGATGAGGATGCCGGAACTGTAATCCTTCGTAAAACCGACAAAATCGTTCTGCGTATAGTTGCGCACAATCCAGGGAGTCACGACCAGCGATGCGGTTACCACAATGCATGCCGTGGCAACGACGATTTCCCTGCGCCGCGGACGATCCCTGAACGTCCAGACCGCCGCCGCGAGCGGTAGTGCCGCCGGCAGGAATTCGTAAGGCGGTCGGCTGAGGGCCAGTGCGCCAAGCAGCAGACCGCAGGTGGCCGCCACGGCCATCGTTCTCTCCTTCGTTCGCCCCCCCCCGAGCACCAGCCAGGCAAGGCAGACGTTCACGCCGGCAAGAAGAGGAACGACGAGACTTTCAGGTTGATGTGTATTGCCATAGATGATGAAGCCCTGCGTATACACCGCAAACATTGCAGCGAGGTGAGCGGCCATCGGACGCCCGGACGCCAGCCAACCGGCAATCCACACGAGTCCTATGCCGATGCCTCCTAAAAGGATCTGTACGTGGAAGCCGACGTTGTCCAGATATCGACAGGCGGTGATGTCGCCGTCGTCGAAGAATTCACTTCCGCCGAACCTCCTCCCCCCGTTCCAGAAGGGAAGATTGTCATGCAGACAATGCAGGTCGTCGACGTAGTCCGGATCAACGTTCATCCACAGGTTCAACCACAAGGGATAAAGCGGCGCGATTTTCGCTGGTCCTGCGGGAAACGACGATTCGTAAAAGACGGACTGGGCGTAACCGATATACCAACGCGCGTCCACATAGTCTTGCGGACCACGCTCGAAAGAAGTCCAGACATGCGTTCCGAGCAACGAAACAACCACGAGAGCGTGAAACAGGACTCTCCACTTCATTCGCCCGCTCACTGGAGAGCTCGGCTCGAGTCGATCCCCGACCGTCATTGCTCCGGTCCTCTTCGGCTGCCGATATCACGGCAGGGAGCCGGAATGCGCATGTCGGAAGGCACATTCAGTAGTCCGCCAGGTATCGGCACAATCGCGGGCCAAGACCATCGGTCACGATCTTCGGAAGCGCGCGCCAGAGCCTCTGCACCGGCGCGTAGCGGCGATAGAGGTCGGCTTTTCGGTCGGAGAGCCAGAGGACGGGGACAGGGACAGCACCGAAACCCCGCTTGAACCGGTAGGTCCCATTACCGACCGGGGAGCGGCCGAAGTCCACGATCTCCGCGCCTGCGTCCAGAGCATGCTCGATCAGTCCCCAGAAGAGCAGGTCGTACGGCCGATCGGCGCGAAGCCGCGCCCCCGACCAGGGCACCCAGGCAAGCGGGCCGTCGCGAAGCCAGAGCAGACTTGCCAGTGCCTCGTCGCCGGCGCGCTTGCGAACCACCAGTATCCGGGCGTCGAGCTGGTCGATCAGTGTCTCGAACAGAGCCGTCGGCATCATCGGTGCTCCATGCCGGGCGAGGGTGGCGGACAGCAGACCGCGGAACACCTCAGCCGCGGCCGGCCCGGCCTCTTCAGCAACTTCGAGCCCGGCCTTGCGCGCGCGCCTGACCGCCTTGCGGGTTGTCCTGTTCAGAGCTTGTTCCCAAACGACATCGCGATCATGACCGAAGGCCGCGAGATCGAGCCTGAGCACCGCGGGCGCGCAGGGAGGCGGCTCTCCTTCCGGCGCCGCCAGCGCACGGACGTTGAACGAACGGCCTGCCATCTCCCGCGCAAGCGTCCGCGCTTCGGTGGCGTTCAGGTCGGCGTAGTTGAGACCGGGCAGATAGGAGAACACGGGCGCTCCGAAGAGTTGCGGAACGACCGCGAACCGGCCATCCCGCCGCCAGCGGTAGACGTCGCAGAACACCGACCGCCAAGCCGCGACGAACCCCGGACTGTGGCCTGCACCCAGGTGGTTGTCGGCTTCGGCTTGCATCGATCTTCCCTCACCCTCCGTGGTTCGTTCGACGACCGCCCGTGTCCGCGCCGAGTGCCCAATATCGCACTCGCCGGCGCAGTCTGTTCCAGGCGCCGTCGATGAACCAGACGATGGGCAGGGCGACCCCGACCGACAGGGGCGTTACCAGTCCGATGTTGTAGCGGAAGATATTGAGGGATACGAGCGCGTTGATTGCCAGGATGACGGCTGGGCAAAACAGCAACGCCAGCAGGGCGCGCCGGTTTTGCCGGGTGCCTCGGACGAGGCTGAAGATCAGCAGCAACCAGCAAGCGATGCTGAACCACGGGAGGGGCTGCATGCCCCTCCAGGCCAAGGGCAGGCTCACGGCCAGGTGTTTTGGCAAATTGCCCCATGCCCGCGCTGTCAGGAAGGCGAGACTGTCTTCCTTCGACACCTTACTCAAGAGGACCCCTTCGTCCCGTCTCCTCCTCGCCTCTCTATCATCCAGATAACGGACGGTTTCCTCCCCGAACAATCGAGTGGCGAGCTTCGGACCGCTGCCATGAGTCCAATACGGAAAGGCAGCGGCCCACTGCCGCCAAGACATTTCGTTGTAGTAGAGCCGATGGGAAAAGACATGGGAAGAATAGCTCTTTGTAAGACCCACAAAGCCCCCTGTCCGGTAGTTGTAGGCCACCCAGGGCGAGACGACCAGCGAAGCGACGCCCAGAATGCAAGCGAGGGCGATGGCATGAGCGCGACGCCGATGACGGTCCCCAAAGACCAGGGCGATTGCCGCGAACGGCAATCCCAGCAGCAAGTACTCGTAAGGCGGTCTGGTAAGAATCAGTGCGCCCAGTGTGATGCCGCATCCGATCGCCACAATCGCGTTTCGCCGCAATGTCCCTCCTCCCGTCACCAGCCAGGCAAGGCAAACGTTGACCCCGGCAAAGAGCGGGATGGTCAGGGCCTCGGTCATGAAGGAAGTGGTATGAACTGCATATCGGCCGACTCCGAGCGCGATCAGTGCGCTGAGGTGGGCGACCCCAAGACGTTTGGATGCGATCCAGCCCGCAAGCCAGGCGAGTGCTATGCCAATGGTTCCCAAAATCGACTGCGCATAATAGGCGATATTGCCCAGCGGCCTGCAGATGGCTTCGCTTTGAGCAGCGTGGAGGTGCCTGTTAGCGAACACACATTCCAGAAAATCGTAAAAAGCCGGATCGATGTGCATCAACGCGGCCAACCAGGCAGGATAAAGCGGAAGGATGAACCCCAATCGGTGGTTGAACGATGATTCATGAAAGACGCTGAGGGCATAATCAACGTAGTACCTTTCATCTGGCAACGTTATTGTCATATGCGAAGACGGAACAGTGCCGGCATGAAACTGTACGGCCAGTAAGGACACGAACACGAGGACGTGGAACAAGGCCGCCGAGCCGTGGCGCAAGCCGGCCCGACTCCAGGAAATTCGGGCCAAGGCCATCTTGTGTCGATCGCGCATTCGCATTGGTTGCTGCCCCCGATTACTCCCCGGCCTTTGAAAAATGGTACACGGCTTCCCAGAGACGGGCCTCGCCTGGAATATACTGGCCGCTTCGAATAGTGGTAATGCCATAGTCCGGAAGCTCTCGTACCGCACTGCATTGTCGTTCGGACAGAAATCCATGTTCATCGAAGGAGAAGTCGAGGTTGTCGAACCCGTACGGCTTGCGATCATCGGGCAGTGCGTCCGTGTCGGTGGGGACGAGATGCAGATAGAACCGGGGGCGGATATCATCTCTGGTGCAATCTTTCTTGATGTAGATCAACCTGTTCCTGTTCTTTTGGTAGTAGACGTCGAAATCGGAACTCATGAGTAGTTGCATGTCCTGGGTGAGCGCGAAGACGGCCGGCTGATTGCCGTACCGAATTGCCCAATCCAGGGGAGATGCGTCGCTCGCGTCGAGCGCGTCAGGGTTAGCCCCGGCATCCAGGAGCGCGGGAAGCACCAAAACGTCATCGTTCCACGTCGCCCAATGCAGGGGCGAGGCGCCGTCTTTTCGCCTCGCGTTCGGGTCGGCCCCGGCGTTCACAAGTGTGAGCACCGCCGGAACGCCGTTGTTCCACGTCGCCCAATGCAGGGGCGAGGCGTCGGACTCGCCTTGCGCGTTCGGGTCGGCCCCGGCAGCAATCAGCACGGCGAGTACCGCCGGATTGGTGTTGTACCGGGCCGCCAGATGCAGAGGTGTATCGCCGAAGTCGTCCCGAGCCTTGACGTCGGCCCCTGCCTCGACGAGTGCCTCGAAGACCGCCGGGTCGCTGGTGTTGACGGCTGCCAAGTGCAGAGCCGCGTTGCCGGCCTTGTCTCGCACGTTGGGGTCGGCGCCGTCGTGCAAGGCGGCGACCACCGATGAATATCGGATGGTTGCCAGATGCAGGGGACGTAAGCCGCGCCGGGATACCAGCTCCTCCAGCCTGGTCAGGGCCCTTGTATGGCCGTGCTCGGCGGCCTTCTCGTACCACGCCGCGGCCTGTACGCCATACTGGGGCACACCGAATCCTTCGGCGTATATCACGCCGAGACCGTATTGCGCTCTGGCGTTCCCCTGTGCGGCGAGCGCTCGAAACCTGTGCGCCATGGCGGCGAGTCGGTCACTCCCAAGATAGCCCCTCGAAACCAGTGCGTAGCCTGAGCCACCCCGCTCCCGAAGGTCGAAGCCGGCATCAATCAACGCCTCCGCCATCGCTGTGGAGCCAGCCTTGGCTGCCAGGAACAGAGGCGTGAAGCCCAGGTGGGTTGGCTCGTTCGGGTCGGCACCGGCCTCGAGCAACGCCTTGATCGCCGCCGCACTGGGGTTTTGCCAGGCCGCCAGGTGCAGGGGCTTACGGCCCGGATTGTCATGCAGATTCAGGTCCGCCCCTGCCTCGAGCAACGCCTTGATCACCGCTCCACTGGGGTTGAATCTCGCCGCCAGATGCAGGGCGGTGGCCCCGCTATCGTTCCTCTCGTTGGGATCAGCGCCGGCGTTCAAGCAGGCGACAACCTCCTCGACGGTGGCATTCGCAAAGAATTGTTTGGAAATCCAATCCTCGCAATCTTCGGCCACCACCGGCACCGCCAGAAGCATCAATCCCAGCCAACACACCATCGCCAGGCCTCTCATCGTCCCGCCCCGGTCAGCCGTTTGTGGCAGTGCGACAAGGTGCACCACTCGTAGCCCAGCGCCCGCAGGCGTTCGGCCAGCGCCACCAGGTCGCCGAATCCACGCTGCCGGCGCCGCGCCAGCGCATGGGCGCCCTTCAACCACAGTGGCAGGGGCGACTTCCATATCCGGCCGTCATCACGGACCAGGTCCACCATATGCATATTGTAGACCAGCAGTGTCGGCAATGACGCCACGCGCTCGATCAGCGACTCGACGAACCGCCCCATGAGCATCCGGTAGGAGTGCGTGAACGGAATCCCCAATGCGGGCCAGCTTGCGACCGGAAACTCCGCCAGCGCATCGTCGATCATGAACCAGTCGCCTCGACGAAACACTCTGCCCTGATGGTTGCCGAGACCGATGCCCGGCAGGATCGAGGAATCCCATGCGAAACCTTCCGTCACCAACGCACGGAAGAGTGCTTCCGTCAGACGATAAGTGTGCGCCCTGTATCCGCGGGGCCGGGTGCAGGTAGACCTCTCGTAGGCGTCGATGCTGCGCCGCAGACTCTCGGCCGTGTCGCCTGGCTCTCTGTGGTCGTAGCAATGGATCTGGAGGTCCACTCCCTCCTCGACGAGACCGGCACAAAGGCGCGGGCGTTCGGCGAACAGGCGGCCTTCCACGAAGGCGGTCAGCGGCAGGCCCGCTTGCCGAACTACTGGAAGCAGGTCGGGAAGCCGTTCCAGCGCCTCGGTTCGGTCACTGTTGTAGTCGTGCTCCACGTCGATGGACAGAACCGCAATCTTCTTCGGCGAGCGCCGGCTCACGACCTTGTGGGCCGCCGTATCAAGCATCTTCATCGCCGGTGCCGCCGGGTTTCGGGCCTGAACGTTCGTGACCTTGCATCTCGTGCTTGAGCAGGGACACTTCCTGGATCAGGTTCTTGATTTTAGTGGAGAACTCGCTGATCTTCACGGACAGTTGAAGAATCAGCAGGGCACACAGGCATATCCCGAAAAACAGTATGATCGGTACGACTTCCGCTACGTGAAGCCAGCTCGCAAAGGCGGCCGCGGCATCGAACCACCATCCGTAGGTCATGAACACCAGCGCCACCACGACCCACAGGGCGGCGTACCGTTCCTGCAGCAGGGCTCTGCGAATCAGCTCGATCACCAGCCCTAGGATCAGCAAGCCGCTGACGAGGGCGAAGTAAACGTGCTGAACAGGGACGTTCACGGCAATCTACCCTCCTCCCTGCGTTTGCGCAGGCTGGATACGAGCAGCGACAGCGTGACCTTGTACATGTACCAGACCGGCATGATGCCTTGGTGCAGCTTGCCACCAGCGTGATTGTGGTACATGTACACCGGCACCTCGCACAGCTTGAACCGATTGCGGATCAGGGTCAGGATCATGTCCGTGTCGGGGAAGTCATGGGGATAGAGATCTCCGGTCAGGAACCGCATGCATTTCCGGTTCATCCCTCTGTATCCCGAGGTCGGGTCCGATATCGAAACGCGGGTCATGGCGTACAGCATCGCGCGGAACAACCGGATCCCTGTCTTTCGGAGTACGGTTCCGCTGTACAGCTCCCTCTCCGGGGGAAAAGGCACAGCGCCGCTGTCCAGGAACCTCGACCCGATCACGAAATCATGACATGCAAGCTTCTGCCGGATCATTGGCAGAAAGCGGGGGTCGTGTTGTCCATCCCCGTCCACCTGAATCAAGTACTCGTACTCCTTGGCGAGCGCGTATTTGTAGCCTGTCTGAGCCGCCGCACCGGCGCCGAGGTTTTCGACCAGGGTAATCGCCGGCACGCCGTGCCGCTTCAGGATGGCGCGCGACTCGTCCGTCGAGGCATCGTCGATGGCGACGAGATCATAGTGTTCCCGTCGGACGACCTCCATCAATGGAGCCAGCATGTGATCGAGATTCTCCGCCTCGTTGTACACCGAAACGACAATGAGGACAGACGCCTTCTTCATGCCGTAATGATCTGCGCCGATTCGGTCTGAGGCGCACCGCGCAGCGCCAGGACGGTCACCCAGAACAGGCCGGCTCCGGTCATGGACGCGAGACGAACGACCAGGGCAGCCAGGGCCGCCGTTCCCGCCGGCGTACCGAACCACGCGGCGATGCCGGTGAGTCCTGCCTCCAATAAGCCGAAGCCGCCGATGGACTGCACCGGAAGTGCCGCGACCAGGTTGCCGCCGGCCGCCGCGAAGCCGATCTCGGCCAGGGCGAGGTCCAGGCCGACCGCCTGGCCGACAGTCCAGTAAGCAGCGATGACCGCCGTCCAGAGGAGCGCGGTCGGAATGATGCACCGCCGCATGATGCGGCGATTGCTGACGTTCTCGAGCCAATGCCGCGCCTGGCTCACGGACACCAGAACCCGGCGCCGCCGGCCCCGCGGCCGCCCGGTGCCGATGACGAGTCTGGCGAAGAGGCGCAGCCAGACGTGCAGGGTCGCGGAACCGACGAACGCAAGCAGGCAGAGTGCGGTGGTCAGGGCGGAGAACGCGAGCAGCAGGTCCTCGCGCAGACCGAAAGCCACCGGCATCGTCAGGAGCAGAAAGGCCGCGACAACCGCCACGTCGAGCAGGCGCTGTACCGTCGCACAGGCCACCGCTGTGGCGAGGTTCCATCCGTAGGCGTGCCGCATTGCGACGACCCAGGCGAGCTCGCCGAGTCGCATGGGCAGCGCGACCAGCCAGATCCCGTGCCAGGCGGTGACGTGCATGGCGGTGAGAAACCCGCCGTTCCTGCCGGCGATCAGATGCATGCGAAGGGCACTGAGCTGGCTCTCGACCATGAACAGCGCCACGCCAGCCCCCACGAGGGACCATGAAAGTCCATCCGCTGCAGCGGTGAGCGCACTTGCGTCGAGTTGCGCGACGACAACGCCAAGCAGCCCCAGGCTGACGGTGCCGGCAGCGACCCAGGTCAGGCGGGCGGCACGGTGCGGCAGCTTCGTCGGATCGCACGCCCCGTGGCGCCGACTCGGGGAATCTACGGGCATGGTCTGTTCCAGACAGTATCGACGACCGCGTCAAGGTCGCTCCTCACCTCGGAACTCCTGTCATAATTGGCTGCCTGGTTACCATTCAGGCCAAGAATGGATAGTGGCTCAGTTTGAATTTCTTTTCTTGTCCGGTCCCCGTTTCTTTGGGGCTTGTTTCAAAAAGTACGAGACCGTCATTTTAAACTGAGCCACTGCCAGACTCAATTTATTTTCCCTGGACGTTCTGCATCGCACAGATATCCCTATCCGAACCGATACAGGGCCCCTTCCAGCCTGTAAGATCCATAAACATACAACATACGCTATTTGGGAAACAAGAAAGCCTGTGTGCAGGGCGTCAAGGGAGTTTCCCCTTTCGGAATTTCACGATTGACCACATCACTTCGAAAAAAAGGCGGCACCCATCATCTCGAAAATTTACAACTCCTCTGCCGGGCCTGCAACTCGATGAAAGGCACCAAAACACAAGCTGAATTTGTTGCTTGACTGAAACAGCAGGTACGGCAGTAACGAAGAACGAGGCATCTCCGTCAAGTTAAAGACATAATTCATAATTCCCTTGCCATGGCTGCTTCGCTCACACGCGATGACAGTGGTGGCCGCCGCTGCTGCTGCTGCTGATCGACCAGGAGCTTAGTGCCCCTCCTTCACCAGGTTTTTGTTCCATTCCGGGATTTCGACTATGAGGTCGGTTGATCCATCGGGTACGCATTGGCACGCCAGTCGTGATTGCAACGTAATCGCAGGGGCTTCATCGAGCTGGTCCAATTCGTCGTCCGTGGCCTCACTGCAGGACTCTAAACCTTCCTTCACAAGGACATGACAGGTCGAACAGGCGCAAACTCCGCCGCATGCATGTTCGACGTCTATTCCCGCTCCCATCGCAATATCCAAAAGGCTGCCGGGTTGGCCGGTTGGTCCGTAAGGGATTTTACTTGGGTCAACCTGAACCTCAATGGTTGCGTCAGGCATGTTAAAAGTTACCATGAAAGACGTTGTGGCTGCCTTGATCTCGACTTGTTCGATATATGGATTACTGCCGCCCATCTGGTCTCCTTTTTACCGAAAAATGAAAAAATTATGATGTATTTTCAATAAAATACCTGTTTCCCAATGATTGCTGACTCTATCTCAGACTGTTTTGATCTCCGACTAGAATACTCTTGACTATAAATGAATGTCAATGCTAGGATTTGCCACGATGGTTTTGATCGGAGATTCATTCACTCCACGTTTTTTGTGAGGAGTTATGCTCAAGCTTTCGAAAAAAGCCGATTATGCCTTACTGGCTCTTCAGTATATGGCAACGGTTCAAAGTGGAATCAATGCCCGCCCACGCGTGGTGAATACCCGGGAAATCGCCGAAGAGCATCATATCCCCGTGGAATTATTGGCGAAAGTGCTTCAGACTCTTGCCAAACACCAACTGATCGAAAGTCATCATAATGGTCCGAAAGGGGGATATGTGTTGGGGCGGGAACCCAAAGACATTACCATGGCACAGGTGCTTGAAGCCATAGAAGGTCCCCTGGGATTAACGGATTGTTTTCATGAAAAAGATGATCAATCCCTGTGTGAGCAAATGGATCGCTGTAATATTCGAACTCCGCTTTTCAAAATTCAGGAAAGTATCTTCCAATTGCTGAACGGCATGTCTATTGAAGATCTGTTAGTCGAGGAAACACCTCTGATTATCGTCGAAACTTTAAAGCCACAAGGAGTGCCATCATGAAGTTACCCATTTATATGGACAACCATTCGACCACGCCCTGCGACCCTCGCGTGGTGGATGTGATGCTCCCGTATTTCACTGAAAAATTCGGTAATGCCGCGAGTCGGAATCATTCTTTTGGCTGGGAAGCTGAAGAGGCCGTGGATCAAGCTCGCAAACAGATTGCCAGGCTCATTCACGCCGATGCCAAGGAAATCGTGTTCACGAGTGGAGCCACCGAGTCCGATAATCTGGCACTGAAGGGCGTGGTCGAAATGTATAAGGAGAAAGGGGATCATATCATCACCACTTCGACTGAACATCGTGCAGTTATCGATCCGGCGAAGTCATTGGAGAAAAAAGGCATTCGGGTGACGTATTTGCCCGTCGATAAAACCGGCAGGGTCGATCCGGACGACGTGCGGAATGCCATCACGGATAAAACCATTTTGATTTCGATCATGCTGGCGAATAACGAAATCGGCACGATTCATCCCATTCAAGCAATCGGCAGGATTGCGAAGGAGAAGGGCGTGCTCTTTCATTGCGACGCCACGCAGGGCGTTGGGAAAATCCCCGTGGACGTCCAGGAAATGGGGGTGGATCTGATGTCGTTTACCGCTCATAAGATTTACGGACCCAAGGGCATCGGGGCGTTGTACGTGCGACGGAAAGCTCCTCGAGTCCGTTTGGTGCCGATGATCGACGGTGGTGGGCATGAGCGAGGTATGCGATCAGGCACCCTCCCTGTTCCGCTCATTATCGGGTTTGGAAAAGCCATTGATCTGTGTGCGCAAGAAATGCCGACGGAGTCTATTCGAACGAAAGCCCTTCGTGATCGTCTGCAAGACGGCATCATGGGTGCCCTGGAAGAAGTCTATCTCAATGGACACCCTTCGGAACGTCTCCCGGGGAATCTGAACCTCAGTTTTGCGTATGTCGAAGGAGAAGCCTTGTTGATGGGGGTCAAAGAAATCGCGTTATCCTCAGGGTCGGCTTGTACCTCGGCGACCCTCGAGCCATCATATGTCCTTCGGGCCCTGGGGGTCGGGTCCGATCTGGCGCACTCATCCATTCGATTTGGAGTCGGTCGGTTTACGACACCCGAAGAAGTGGAATATACTACTGCTCGGATGATTAAGGCGGTCAATCATCTTCGCGAAATGTCACCCTTATATGAAATGGCGAAAGAAGGGATCGACCTCAAGTCAGTCCAATGGGCCGCGCACTGAACCGGAAATGCAATGATTCGACGGCCTCGTTTTTATACATTTTCGAGGAAAAGGAGGATGGTGTTATGGCATACAGTGAAAAAGTGATCGATCATTATAACAATCCACGCAACATGGGGTCTTTCAAGAAAGAAGAAGACGGGGTGGGGACCGGAATCGTCGGTGCCCCTGAATGCGGCGACGTGATGAAGCTGCAAATTAAAGTTGAAAACGACACCATCGTGGACGCGAAATTCAAAACCTTCGGGTGTGGATCGGCTATTGCCAGTTCCAGTCTGGCAACGGAGTGGTTGAAAGGGAAAACCGTGGATGAAGCGGGAGAAATCAAAAACACTGAGATTGTCCAGGAGTTGAACCTCCCCCCGGTAAAAATCCACTGTTCGGTGTTGGCGGAAGATGCGATCAAAGCCGCCTTGAATGATTATAAAAAGAAAGCGGACACTGAAAATAAAACCGAAGAACCGGCTGCATCGGCCGGTGTCTGACGCGGGGAGGTACAAGGAGCGACGTAATGGAGACGACACACACCACTCACCTCCCCCTCGTCACGTTGACGGAGGCGGCGGTTGCTGAAGTCAAGCGGCTCATGGACGTTCAAGATCTGACCGAAGGGGGGCTTCGCCTGGGAGTCAAAGGGGGCGGGTGTTCCGGCTTAAGTTATACGATCAATTTCGACGACAAAATCGGTGAATTCGACACGGTGTGCGAGCAAGACGGCGTGAAAGTCCTCGTCGATGCGAAGAGTGCCATTTATCTCGAAGGCATGCAGCTTGATTATCAAAAAGATCTGGTCAGCGGCGGATTCAAATTTCTTAATCCCAATGCGTCCAAGACCTGCGGGTGCGGAGAATCTTTTTCAGCGTAAGACGTTGAACAAGAGTGTTTGACAAACAGTGAGAGTGCCGACGGGCATGGTGAAGTCTTAAAGTCTTGCCGTGCCCGTTGTGCGAGTGAAGAAATGAGCGAGGAAACACCACAACCGACTTCAGAACGCACCCGTGCCTTGTCGATGGCCAGGAGCATGTGCTGGCATTGTCAATCCGAAACGTCCGGCGAGTACTTTTGTGATCGTTGCGTCAAAGTGCAACCGCTTTCCAAAGAGCTTGACTATTTTACCTGTCTGAACGTGCCCCGGAAATTAAATCTCGACGAAAAGGCGCTTGAAGAAACCTTTTATGCCTTGAGTCGAAGCTTTCATCCCGACTATTTTGCGACGAAAGACGCCGGTCAGAGGGCAATCAGTCTCGGCAACACCGCGTTGTTGAATACGGCGTATCGAACGTTAAAAGATCCCATCCGGCGCGCCGAGTATCTTATTCGTCTTGAAGCAGGGTCGGTCAAAGATATTCGGACTGCTCCTCCGGCTGACCTGTTCGATGAAATTTTAGAGCTTCAAGAGGATCTGGATGAATTGCGGTCGTTGTCTTCCGAGTCGTCCGCTGAACGCCGGCAAGAACTTCTGAAGAAATTGCAAACTGACCGTCAGACGCTCGAAGCGCGAAAAGCGCAAATGGAAAGTCGACTGTTGGAGCAGTTCAGCCGCTGGGACACCCTGCAAACTCAAGCCGCAGACGATTCAACCGTTCAGGCGCAAAAGGACGCGATTCTCACGGGCATGCGGGAAATTTTATCGAACCGTACGTATGTGAAGAACATAGTGAATGATTTGGTGTCGGCGACAAGCTGAAAATTTCGAATCCGGAAGGAACGTATGGCCCCGATAGTCGGCATTGACCTCGGAACAACGAATTCATTGATTGCGTACATGGCTGATGGCGGTCCACGCGTCATACTCGGAAGACGCGGCCAGGCCAAAGTTCCCTCGATCGTCGGCCTCACGGATAATGGGATTTTGATCGGAGATCCCGCCAAGGAGCACCTCGTCCGTGATCCTTCCCGAACGATTTATTCCGTGAAACGGTTCATGGGGAAAGCCGTGGCGGACGTTGCGGAAGAGTTGAAATATTTCCCGTATACCTTACAGGAAAAAGGCGGAGTGATTCGCATTCAAGTCGGAGAGAAAACCTATTCTCCTCCGCAAGTCTCCGCCATGATTTTAAAAGAACTCAAGCTTCGGGCGGAAGCACGTCTGGGTGAGGAAATTACCAAAGCCGTCATTACGGTCCCTGCGTATTTTAACGACAGCCAGCGACAGGCGACGAAAGACGCCGGCCTCATTGCCGGCCTGGAAGTCCTGCGTATCATCAATGAACCAACGGCGGCGGCGTTGGCCTATGGACTTCAAAAGAACACGCAGGGTTTCGTGGCCGTGTATGATCTTGGAGGCGGAACCTTTGATATTTCCATCCTGAAACTCAAGGATGGCATCTTTGAAGTGCTGGCGACCAATGGGAACACGCATCTCGGCGGGGATGATTTCGATCGTCGGCTGGTTGACGCGATCATACAGGACGTTGACGCGCGGTACGGCGTGAAAGTGGAATGTTCGCTGGAACTGATGCAGACCGTTCGTCTTGAAGCGGAGAAGACCAAGATCCTGTTGTCGGATGAACGGCAGGCCCATATGGCTTTCCCCCTTCCCGATGGAAAAGGGACCTATGAACGAACGTGGTCGCGTGATGAATTCGAAGCCTTGATCCCGGACCTGATCGAACAAACCATGACCCCCTGTCGCCGCGCATTGAGCGACGCGGGCCTGGAAGCCAGTCAAATTGACGAAGTGGTCCTGGTCGGCGGCAGCACCAGGATGCCGTTGATTCGTTCCCGTGTCCAGGAACTTTTCGAGAAGACGCCCCATTGTGACTTGAATCCCGATGAAGTCGTGGCGCTTGGGGCCGCGGTCCAAGCCGGAATTTTAGCCGGCGAGAACAAAGACGTGCTCTTGCTCGACGTGACCCCGTTGTCTCTGGGCATCGAAACCATGGGTAACGTCATGAGCACCTTGATCCGTCGGAACGTGACCATCCCCACGAGCGCCAAGGAGATGTTTACCACCTACGTGGACGGCCAAACCGCCGTGGACGTTCATATCCTGCAAGGCGAACGCGAGCTCGTGAAAGACAATAGAAGCCTGGCCAGGTTTCATCTCAACGTCCCGCCGTTGCCGGCAGGCGTTCCTCGTATTGAAGTGACGTTTCTGATTGACGCGAATGGCATTCTCAACGTCACGGCGTCCGACGTTCGCAGCGGCGAATCGCAATCCGTTCAAGTCAAACCCTCCTATGGGCTTACGGATGACGAAGTCGAAACCATGATTCGGGAATCGTTCCAATTTGCGGCGGAGGATATTAAGGCCCGTCAGGTGATTGAGGCGAGGACAGAGGCCGATGCCATCATGATGGCCACCGAGAAGGCGCTGAAACGGGGAACGGACCTGATTGCGACGGAAGAAATACAATCCATTCACAACGTCATGGAGGAACTGCGAGTCGCAAAAAACCAGGAGGATCATCGACTGATTCGGGCCAAGATTTCCGACGTGGAAAAAGTGACTCATCACTTGGCGGAAGTCTTAATGGATGCCACGCTCAAAGAAGCACTCGAAAGTAAAAAACTATCTGAAGTGACGGATTGAACGGGTGGCTGCCCACCACCCCGCGCCAGGAGCACCGAATGTCTCAAGAATTCACATGGGATATGGCCGAAGATATTGCAATTCGACTCCATGAAGAACGTCCTGACCTTGATCCGCTGACGGTTCGTTTTACCGATCTGCACGCGTGGATTGTGGCCTGGCCGGAATTCAAGGATAAGCCCGAGAATTCCAACGAAAAAAAACTTGAAGCCATTCAGATGGCCTGGCACGAAGAATATCAGGCCGCACAATAGCAGAACCATGCTCCCGTCCTGAGAGGCAATGCCTTCGCACGCAACGCATGCGGCCCAGCCGGCGGACAGGGATTCGGCCTGCTCCGGCACCGATTGGACGGCCTGAAAGAACGCCACGTCGTCGCGAACATGGAGCGTCTCTTCATGCAGTACCGCCGGAGCAGAGGACTGAGAGAACTTCCGCGCTGACTGCATACAGCGGTCCTGGCATTTTCCCTGACCGGAATGTGCCCCTGCACGGCCGGCGGCAGCGGCTGCCCCTGCCGCCGGCTGCCCCTCATCTACCTGGACCAATCGAACCCATGGAACAGCCCGCAGCAAACCTCATGCTTCTCCGGCGTCACCGCCACTGTCTCATCCTGATTGAGCGCGGTCTGCCCCGTGCCACCGCTCCCGGTGCAGGTGGTGAGGGCTCTCTTCAGTTTGTAGACCAGTCAGGGGTCGTCCACCACAGAGAAAACCGGAAGGCTGCCAATTCGCAAGCCTCGCTGGTAACTGCAACGCAAGGAGTCCCTGGCTGGTAAAGGCCTCATGCGTCGCCGTGGTCCCGTAAAGCGTAACCCTGCGGCAAGGACACGTCCGGGCTTAAGGGGCCGTGAACGCTCAGGGTGGCGTAAAGCATCGATGATGCACCTGTTCGAGCAAGTGGACCGTTGCCGCTCCCTTGCGTCGAGAGACTCAAGCGTGGAACACGCAAAATTCTGACTTTTGGGAAGTCCTGGGAGTATAATGCGGGAGTCCCTGAGAAATTCGTGCTCTTCCACGCTGAAAAACTGAAAGTCTGCTCGGGGGCAACCCGTTTTCCTCCCGGGTGAGACGTGCCTGGGGATGGAGATGAACGGGCTGTCAATCAAAAAAGCCGTGGACCGCCGTCGTGTTTGAACGTGGAATTCTTTTTGCTGAAAAGATCGTTGGCCTGGTCAGGAGTTTTCAGTATCATAGACTTTTGGAGTTTCTTTCATTGAGGAGGCGTTATGAGTGATCGAAGCGGGGAAGCTGAGGGGAAAAAGAAAGCATTGGACCTCGCCGTGACCCAAATTGAAAAACAGTTTGGGAAAGGTTCGATTATGAAACTCGGAACAGGGGGCGTGCCTGACGACGTCCCTGCCGTCTCCACGGGGTCATTGTCCCTGGATATGGCCTTAGGTATCGGCGGGTTGCCCCGTGGGCGGGTGGTAGAAATTTTTGGTCCGGAATCCTCAGGGAAGACTACGTTGTGCCTTCATGCTATTGCGGAAGTACAGCGGGTCGGTGGCACGGCTGCCTTTGTGGACGCTGAACACGCATTGGATATTTCCTATGCAAAAAAACTCGGCGTGCAGATCGATGATCTGCTTGTGGCTCAGCCGGATACAGGAGAACAGGCTTTGGAGATTGCCGAGACCCTGGTCAGAAGTGGAGCCATTGACCTCGTGGTCGTGGACTCCGTGGCCGCTCTGGTGCCCCGTGCTGAAATTGAAGGCGAAATGGGTGATTCGCACATGGGGCTTCAAGCCCGTCTCATGTCCCAGGCCCTGCGGAAATTGACCGGGGCCATTTCCAAATCCCTGACCACGGTGATCTTCATCAACCAAATTCGCATGAAAATCGGAGTGATGTTTGGTAATCCTGAAACCACCACGGGTGGGAACGCGCTGAAGTTTTATGCCTCGGTGCGTTTGGACATTCGACGAATCGAGTCCATCAAAGAGGGACAGGAGGTGATGGGGAGTCGGGTCCGAGTCAAGGTCGTCAAGAATAAAACGGCACCTCCCTTTAAGCAGGCCGAGTTCGACATCATGTTTGCCGAGGGCGTGTCGAAAGTTGGAGAACTCGTCGACCTTGGAGTTGACAAGAAAATCGTGACGAAGGCCGGAGCGTGGTATTCGTTTAATGAGGAACGGCTTGGCCAGGGTCGTGAGGCCGTGAAAACGTTTTTGAAGAACAACGCGGACCTTGCCCAGGAAATCGAAAAAAGGATCCGTGAGCAGGCAGGGCTCATTGGTTCGGCGTCAAAAGGCACTCAGGATTCTCAACCTTCGTCAAAGAAGGCGGCTGCCCGAGGTTCGGCCTAGCTCTTTCGGTGACGGGACAACCTCCCGTATTAAGGACCGGATATATCTATGCCATGCAGTGCGGATGAACTTCGTCAGTCGTTTGTAGATTTTTTCAGCGGCTATGCTCATACGGTCGTCCCGAGTGCGTCCCTGATTCCTCAGGCTGACCACACGCTTCTCTTTACCAACGCAGGAATGAATCAATTCAAGCGGGTGTTTCTGGGAGAAGAGCAACGTTCCTATGCGCGCGCGGTCTCCGTTCAGCGGTGTATGCGAGCCGGGGGCAAACATAATGACTTGGAAAACGTCGGGTACACCCGTCGCCATCATACGTTCTTTGAAATGCTTGGCAATTTCTCGTTCGGCGACTATTTCAAAAAAGACGCCATCCATTACGGCTGGGACTATCTGACGAAGACGCTGGGACTGCCCGTCGACCAATTGTGGGTCACGGTCTTTCAGGACGATGATGAAGCCTTTGAATTGTGGGAGAAAGAAGTGGGCGTGCCCACGACCCGAATTATTCGGCTTGGGTACAAGGACAATTTTTGGCAAATGGGAGAGACGGGGCCCTGTGGTCCGTGTTCTGAAATTCATATCGATCAAGGCGCGGCCCTGGGGTGTGGCCAAACCTCGTGTGCAGTGGGGTGTCACTGCGATCGGTATCTGGAAATATGGAATCTCGTGTTCATGCAGTTTGATCGCGATGCCGAAGGCAATCTTCATCCACTGCCGAATCCCAGTATTGACACGGGGATGGGCCTTGAGCGGCTTGCTGCCGTCGTCCAGGGTGTAGACAGCAATTATGCTACCGATTTATTCATGCCGTTGCTCTCGGCGATCTCCGGTCGCGTAGGCCGCGGGTACGGCGAGGATGAGGCCTCTGATCGTTCCATGCGGGTCATTGCCGACCATTTGCGGGCGATCACCTTTATGATTGCGGACGGCATTCTTCCGTCGAATGAAGGCCGAGGGTACGTGTTGCGGCGTATTTTACGGAGGGCTTCACGGCATGGCAGGCTTTTGGGCGTTATCGAGCCTTTTCTACATGAGTTGACCGCTGCGGTGGTGACCGAAATGCAGGGGGCTTATCCGGAACTGACTCAGGCGGGTGACGCGTTTCGTAAGGTCGTCGAAGGGGAAGAAGAACGCTTTATCGGGACGTTGGATCAAGGGTTGCCCATTTTGAATCGCATGGTCAGTGAAGCCACGGCCGACGTTCGCGGGTCATTGGATGGTGAGAGCGTCTTTAAACTGTATGACACGTATGGCTTTCCATTGGATTTAATCGAAGAAGCCGCTCGCGAACGTGGACTGGTTGCCGATCTTGAAGGCTTTCAACGAGCGTTGGAGGAGCAACGTGATCGGGCACGCAAGGCAGCCGCTTTCGTCATGGAAGAAGAGAAACCTCTTGTCACCGAGCTTGCGCAACGACTTCGTCCTACGGAGTTCCTTGGGTATCAGGCACTTCAATCCGAGAGCGTGGTGCAGGCCATGTTCAAAGGGGACGCGTTGGCGGAAGAAGTGGTGGAAGGGGACGACGTGGAACTGGTCCTGGATACCACCCCGTTCTACCCCGAAGGTGGCGGCCAGGTAGGAGATCGGGGGACGTTGATAGGCAGGGAAGGTCGGGTTTCCATTCAGGACACCACCAGGGTGGGCGGCAAGCTCTTTCTGCACAAAGGAAAGGTGGCGTCAGGACGCGTTCGCAAGGGCGAATCGCTGGCGGCGACGGTTGACCCGACGACCCGCCAGGGAGCGGCTCGGAATCATACCGCCACCCATCTTCTCCATGCGGCTCTGCGCGAAGTGTTGGGTCCTCAAGTAAAACAGTATGGTTCGTTGGTTGCCCCCAACCGGTTGCGTTTTGATTTTTCATACTTTAAGCCGCTGCGCACCCGAGACCTTGAAGAAATTGAATCGCTGGTCAATTTTCAGGTTTTAGGAAACACGCGCGTTCAGACCAACGTCATGGGCGTTCAAGAGGCGATTCATGCCGGAGCCCTGGCGTTTTTCGGTGATAAGTATGGCGAACGGGTGCGGGTAGTGGGCATCGGTGAATTCAGCAAGGAACTGTGCGGAGGAACGCATTGCCGGCAGACGGGAGAAATCGGTTCGTTCCATATTCTCTCCGAAGGCGGGATCGCGGCAGGGGTACGGCGAATTGAAGCACTGACAGGGACAGGGGCACTGGAGCACGGGAAAAAGGTGGAATCCGACGTCAGGGAATTGGCGGAGTTATTGAAAAGCCATTCGTCGGAAGTCGTCCCCAAAGTTAGAAAACTTGTCTCCTTGTTGAAGGAAAAAGAGCGGGAAGTCGAGCAGCTCAAACTGAAAATCATGGAGCAGAACGCCGGCAAAGGGGACGCCCAGGTCCGAGAGATTCAAGGCATTCACGTTCACGTTCAGGAGGCTCAGGGTTTATCCATGCAGGAACTTCGGTTGCTTTCCGATAAAGTCCGAAACAAGGTCTCCGGGGGCGTGACGGCGTTAGGTTCGGTGGCGGATGGGAAGGTGTCGTTACTGGTGATCGTGTCGCCTGACCTGACCCACAAATTGCAGGCCGGGGAGTTGATCAAGGAAATGGTTCGTGAAATTGGCGGATCAGGAGGGGGACGACCCGAGATGGCTCAAGCCGGGGGGGGAAATCCTGCGAAATTGAGGCAGGCCCTTGAAAAAATATTTCACCTGGTCGAAGCGCGCGTGTCAATCCAGTCGTGAGTCCGGCGCGTCTTTTCTCCCGGATGCTTCCTGACCTGAAACGTTTCCGATACCTGGACGTTTGTCGTCAGATCCGATCTTCCTGTTGAGTCATTCATGGTCAAAAAAAGCCTCATCATCATCTCGGGCTTGCTCCTCCTGGGGTTTGGAGGAGGATTCGCGTTGCTGAGTCAACTTCAACCCGTTGGCCATCTTTCCCAAGTCGTGGTTTTGGATATTTCCGAAGGTACTTCCTTTTCCCAGGTAGCACAACGGCTTCATCAGCATAATCTTATTAAAAGCGATTGGGCGTTTGCGTGGATGGGACGTCTCGCGGGATCGGACCGAAAAATCATTCCCGGGGAATATGAATTTCATGGAGGCATGGAACCCTCGACGATTCTGAAGAAGATAACCCAGGGTGAGGTGATTCAGTATACGGTCACGATTCCCGAAGGCTTTTCGGCGAAGCAGATTGCCGATTCATTACATGAGCAACGTTTAGCCGACAGGGAGGAGTTTCTCAGGTTCACCAGGGATCCGGTCTTTATTCAAACGCTGTCAATGTCCGTCGATGACCTCGAAGGGTATCTCTTCCCCGATACCTATCAATTTACTCGCCATATGGAACCGGAAAGGTTGATCACGACGATGGTGTCCCGGTTCAAGCAGGCCGTGACGGATGAATACCAGGGGCGGGCCGTGGAATTGGGTTTGTCCGTGCACCAGGTCGTCACCTTGGCGTCGGTGATCGAAAAAGAAACGGCTCGACCCGATGAACGTTCCTTGATTTCAGGAGTTTTTCATAATCGACTGCGAAGAAAAATCCCGCTGCAAAGCGACCCGACGGTCATTTATGCCTTGAATGAATTTGACGGCAATCTTCGCAAGAAGGATCTGTTGCTTGAAAATCCTTACAACACCTACCGTGTCCTCGGGTTGCCCCCCGGTCCGATTGCCAATCCGGGAAAAGCCTCCATCCACGCGGCTCTCTATCCTGCGCCGACCAAGTATTTATATTTTGTCTCGCGCAATGACGGGAGCCACGAGTTCTCGGCGACGCTTGCTGAACATAATCACGCCGTGAGAAAGTATCAGTTGCGAGGACACCGTCGTTCTTCGTAACCTTTCTGTCCCATGTCTTTTGAACAACGCGTAACGACTTTAGGCTTAACCTTGCCGACGCCTCCCAAGCCCGTCGCCACGTACGTGTCCTCCGTTCAGGTTGGCGACCTGCTCTTTATCAGTGGCGTGGTTCCCGGCCGTGACGGGCAGATTATCTTTCAAGGAAAGGTGGGTCGTGATTTTTCCAAAGAAGAAGGTTATGAAGCTGCAAAAGTGGCGTTGCTCAATGCGCTGGCCAATATCCGTCATGCCGCGGATTCTCTTGATCGGGTAAAACGAATCGTCAAAATGACGGGCTACGTGGCCTCTCATGAAGGGTTTAACGAGCAGCCCTACGTGCTCAACGGAGCGTCAGATCTGCTGGTGGCAATCTTTGGCGAGGCCGGCCGACACGCTCGGGTGGCCGTGGGAGTGGCAGAATTGCCCATGGGGGTTCCCGTCGAGATTGAGTTGATCGTCCAGCTTGTTTCCGGCGATGGGTAGCGTTGTCGTGAATATGAAAAAGCAATGGATTTTCTGGGCGTTCATGATCTCGTTCATGATCTGTGTGCTCGCGTCGAATCGTGTCCTGGCAAACGTAAACTATTTAACCGACACGAAGGTTTTTCATGCCCTTCGCACGGCGAAAACGATTTATGTCGAAGTGCGGGTTTCTACGTGGAAACGACGCGGAAGGCTGTTGTGGGACGCACAGGCCGACGTGCGGGCAAAATTGACGGCGGCGGGTTTCGATATCGTGCGACAGAAGACCGCCCCGCATGATTTAGCGTTGGTCGGCGTGTATCAGGAAACCAAAGGCAGGCCGTTTGGAGTCAATCGCTACGGCACGGTGATGTCGGGAACCTTTAGAATCGAACGTCATTCGGAAGGACCGTTGTTTGAAATTACGATTCAAGAAAAAGCGACCATGACCCCTTCAGGAACCCTGCCGTATCTGGACTCGTTACATAATTTTTTAACCAATCCCTACTATCATTTTCTTGGGGAAATTATCGATGGGCAAATTCATCGAAACCATGACGCCCATACCGTCTTTCTTAAAGAGTTACGGGCCAAAGTAAATCATGATGCTGCCCCAAGAGTATCCGACAACTCTGACTGGCTCCCCGAAGGTATACACAGCATGCAGCAGGCCCACACCCTGTATGAACCGCTCGCCGCCAGAAGGGTGATCGTGGAATTCGTGCGAACCGGCGACGACGCAATCATTGACATCCTGCCGGATCTGTTAAAATATCCCGACGTGTATGTAAAAGTCCGGTGCGTGCGGGCGTTTGGCGATTTTGGCGTCACGGAAGCTCTTCCGCTGTTACAAAATCTGGAAAAACACGCGAAGGAAATTGAAGTCAGAAACGCCGCGTCCGCAACGATTGCTCGCTTGACAACAAAAAAAATGCCTCTTTAAAGTAGCGTGCAGAATTGGCAAAAGATTGCCACGCGGGGTTCCATGGCGGCAGCGTCTCATGCTGCTGAAAGAATGTGCGTGATGATCGTCCCTGCTGGGAAAAAGGTAAAATCATGCGGCTGAAGTTTTTGCTCTTGCTGATTTGGATGGTCTTATTGGCGTTTCCAAGGCAGGTGGTGGCCAAGGACGGATGGTACATGGGGATGGACTTGGGCGTGGCGATTGCCCAGAGCATGGACGTGACCGGCAGGGATAATGATTTAGGCACCGTATGCGACAGGATCATCAACCCAGACGATTTAGGCCTTTCAGCGGGTGAATGTGAGCGGGAAGGGGGTGAAGGAGACGGTTGGACGAACGAGGTTGATGGAGGCGCAGGGGTCCTGGCGGGGTTGGCCCTGGGGTATCGCCTGGGGGACTTCAGGGTGGAGGGGGAGTATTTCTATCGCACCACGACCTATGATGACGAGTCCGACTTGTCCATCTCCGGCTCCGCTCCTACCAGGAAGAAGGAAGAGGAAGAACTCGAGGAGTCGATTGGCGCGGTTGATGACGTGTTGTCCCACAATTTCTTCGCCAACCTGTACTACGATTTCCGGTCGGATTCGAAGTTTACACCGTACCTGGGATTTGGAGTGGGTGTTGCCCAGGTGTCCCTTGATTATTTCAGCAAGTTTAAACGGAATGATGATCCCGAGAACATCAGAACGTTTGATGGTCTGGGTGTCCCGGATGCTGATAAAGCCAAACTTCATCAGACACTTGCCGGTACGACCTCCATTGCCAGTGCCAAGCTCTCGGATACGTTGTTTGGCTATCAAGTACTTGCTGGTATGGATTATCGGGTCAGTGAGCCGGTCACCATCGGTCTTAAGTTCCGCTGGGCGGATTTCGGCGAATTTGAGAGTGATCAAACAGAATGGGATCAACTCCGCAGTCACAACTCCACCAATGGCCGTGGCACTCGGATTCGATACGCCGTAACCACGGATGACATTCAATTCTGGGGGGTAAGCCTTAATATGAAGTATCAGTTCTGACCATTCACGATGGAGCGATGGAAAGGGTAGTTTTGACATGAGACACGTGTTTCTTGTTTTACTGTTTGTCTTCGGAGTGCCTTCGTTGGCCCAGGCTGCATTATTTCCGGACTCCGGACCTCCAGGAGCCACGGTGACGATTGGAGGGGCTGAATTCGGAGACTTTGTTTCGACTGCGAAGAATCGAGTGGAATTTAACGAAGTGCCTGCGTTGATCCAGCTATGGGAGCCGGATCTGGTGATGGTCAAAGTTCCACTGGAGGCCAGGAGTGGCGACGTCAAGGTTTCAGGCCTTCAAGGGACAACGATCGCGGGCCGGTTTTCCATTCAACACGCGAAAATCACCAGACTGGTTCCACCGGAGGCGGAACCCGGATCAGTACTTACGATTGAGGGCGAGCATTTTGGAAACACGGCAGGGTCTCGTGATCCCAATACCATGTTCGGCGTGAATCGTGTGTTGATTAACGGCATTTTGGCGGAAATCCGAAAATGGCGACCTTCAAAAATCGAGGTCAGGATTCCAGCCAATGCCGAATCCGGTGACGTGGTCGTGCAACTTGCCTCCTCCGACCCGCTGCCGGATGGATCCTGCTGCGCGCCGGTCGAATATTTTGAAAGCAATTCCATGCCGATTTCCCTTATTCCCAACGTTTATTTTTCTCCGGTGAAGGGTCCCATCGGGACCAAGATCGTGCTGAGCGGACAACGGTTTGGCGATACCAAAGGTCCCCATGACGCGATTTATATTGGAGATAAATTGGTGACGGTCTCGAAATGGTCTCCACGCACCATCGTGGTCCATGTGCCCTTTAATGCCACAAGCGGACCTTTAACGTTTCAACGGCAGGGTCGCACGAGAAATCTGGGGCAATTCGAGGTCGTTGAACCCCAATTCGAACGATTGTTTCCTGTTCAGGGCCCCATCGGAACTCTGGTCTACATTAAAGGGAAAAATTTCGGGGTGTTTTCCGAATCGGGGAGTACGGCTTACGCGTTTGATTTCAATCCGGGCCAAAACCGGGTGGAAATCGGCGGAGTGCCCGCTATTATTCACCGATGGCAGGATGATGAAATCAACGTGTGGGTGCCTTACAGCGCTCGGTCCGGCCCCGTTGTGGTGAAGCGGGGGGGCACGATTCCCAAGCCTGATGGGACCTGTTGTCAGGAACGGGACGTGATGGCCTTTGAGGTCGGCTCGTTTAACGTGACGACACCGAAAGTGACGTCCTATTCACCGACTGAAGCCGGAATAGATGAAATCGTAACGTTGCAAGGCGAGGGGTTCGGCGAATTTCTGAAAATCGCGGAGGCGACTCGGTTGGAATTGAATACCGAAGCGCATGATTGGAAAAACTATCGCCTGGGGCCTGACGTCTCACGAACGGAAGTTCTGGTGAATGGCGTCGCGGCCGTTGTTGTCTCCTGGACGGATAAGGAAATCAAATTTCAAGTGCCCAGGCGTCACGTGTTTGGGTTCGGGCATCCTGAAGGGTTCTACGTGGATCCCACCAAGGGAGAAATCGTCGTGCGTCGCGGGTCCTGGGACTTACTCGAAAACGGCCGATGTTGTTCACGGAAGCAGTGGTTGACTGCCGTAGCGGGCGAATTCAGGATTCTCCCGAGAGGATTACCGCACAAAGAATTTTTCTACGATTACACTCAAGATAACTAACCGGGTACCTGACTGTGAAAGTCGTTCTTCTGCTGCCACGTTTTCTTCTTCGGTTGACGGCGTTGGGACTATTCTGTCTCCTGGGCTTTGCCGGGCAGGTTGAAGCCGGAGAGCGTGTGGTGCCGACCATTCAGAACAGTGGAACCAAGGCTACGCTCCTCGATACTTTTTTCGTGAGTGCACAAAACGGCTGGGCAGTCGGCGCCGGGGGAACAATTTTACAAACGCAGGATGCAGGGGAAACGTGGCAGACGGTAACTCGGCGAACGGCGGCCTTGTTGACGAGCGTCTATTTTACGGATTCTCAATACGGTTGGATCGTTGGGCAAAACGGGACCATTCTGCATACGAACGATCACGGAAAAAAATGGCACCGCCAGATGGTCGGGTCTGGTGCCCCGCTCTATGACGTGTATTTCTTTGATTCCTCGCAGGGATGGATTGTCGGAGGTCGGGGAACTATCCTGCATACCGCGGACGGCGGAATGAGTTGGGAGGATCAAAGCAGCACAACCTCGGTTGATTTGTTCGGAGTGCAATTTATTGACGCGCAGAATGGTTGGGTAGTTGGAGCGATTGGTACGATTCTTGTCACGCAGGACGGAGGGAAAACCTGGATTCAACAGCCTACCGACAGTGCCACGACGTTTTTCGATCTGTACTTTACGGACGCTCAGGGTGGTTGGGTCGTTGGATCCCAGGGTGCGATTTTCCAGACGATTACCGGAGGGAAAAAATGGGTTGACCGTACTCTCCCGTGCGGGTCTCCCTGTATCAGACCGCCGGATTTTTTAAAAGTCCGGTTTACGGGGTTTCGTGCAGGTTGGATCATTGGAGAACGAGGTGCTTTTCTTCAAACCACTGACGCCGGATTCACGTGGGACGAACCGGATCTCCCTGAATTGTTCAGTTTCTATGGATTATCCTTTCCCGATCCCCACGTCGGGTGGGCCGTGGGCCAGGGTGGCACCATCCTGAAGATCGCCGCCCCTTCGTCTTGACTTTTCCCGATTCGGTTATCCCAAATTTCCTAAACGATGTTGAAGGACGCTCAGTGCCGCCAGGGGGGCAGTTTCACTCCGAAGTATGCCCTTGCCCAGGGAGATGGCTTGAAACTGCTGATCGAGGAGTTCCTGCATTTCCTCCGGCGTCCATCCACCTTCAGGGCCAACGGCCAGGACAATGGTGCCCTGGAACGCGTGATCGATGGAAAGTTCGCCGAGGCCTTGCCCTGCTCCCCGTTCACATAACGCACACTGAAGCGCCGCGTGGGGAACATACTGAAACAATTCGGGCAAGGTCATGGGTTGGGTGACCCGAGGGGGAGTCCATTGCTCTGATTGCTGGGCCGCGTCGATCGCGATCCGTTGCCACCGCTCCTGTACCGTTCGGCTCCGATTGGCTGGTGGGCGTACGATCACCCTTGAGGTGAGTAATGGAATCATGGCGGTGACTCCAAGTTCTGAGGCTTTCTGAATCACCCAGCTCATGCGCTCCCCTTTCAGGACAGCCTGTGCCAAGACAATCGACGCTGGTGGAGTTGAAGGACCCGCGACCGTTTCAAGAACCTGGGCTTGAAGCGAGTTCGAATCAAGGCGGTCGACCCGAATACGATATCGAACCCGGTGCTCGTCTCCGACCCAGATTTTCTCACCTTCGCGAACGCGGAGGCTTTTTGAAAGGTGGGAGAGAAGTGAATCCTTAATCGTGACGGTGTTGTTGGAAATCTGGTTTGACCGAATAAAAAAGACCGGCATATGACGGAGGGACGTGGAGAGGGTAGGGGAAGCAATAGACGATCGAATTAATCGAACATGTTTTTGACCTTATTGAACAGTCCATCTTCCTGACCATCCGATGAGGTTCCGCTTTCTTTGGCAAAGGCGGTCAGCAGTTCTCGTTGTTTTGCCGATAACCTGGTGGGAATGGTGATTTTGATCCGAACGAGTTGATCGCCGGTGGTACGACTTTTGAAGACGGGCACTCCCAGTCCTTTGAGTCGAAGAACTTGATCGTGTTGGGTGCCTTCGGGAATTTTGATGCTGGTTTTGCCTTTGAGGGTCGGCACGTTGACTTTGCCGCCTATGGTCGCCGTGATCATATCGAGAGGTAAATCGACGACAACGTCGTTTCCTTTTCGGGTAAAGACCGAATGGGGTTTGATCGAGATTGCAACGTAGAGATCACCTGGAGGGCCGCCATTGACGCCATGTTCGCCTTCCCTGGCTAAACGAAGGCGCATACCGGTTTCAATTCCCGCGGGGATCGGGACCGATAATGTTCGTTCCCGATACACGCGTTTTTGGCCGCGGCACGCAGGGCACGGCTCCGTAATAATTTGCCCGGCTCCCTGACATTGTCCGCAGGTCCGGTTGATGGTGAAAAATCCTTGCTGCAGTCGGATTTGCCCCGTGCCCTGGCAACCCGTACATTGTCGGACGGCGTCGGCCGCTTTGGCACCCGTTCCTTTGCAGGAGTCACAGGCTTCCCATTTTGGAATTTTGAGCTTGGTGTCCTTTCCTTCAATTGCTTCTTCAAAGGAAAGTTCTAAATTATATTGAAGGTCATTGCCCTGCTCCGGACGATTGCGTCCCCCTCTCGCCCCTCCGAAGAAATCTTCAAAAACATCGCCGAAAATGTCACCGAATCCTCGACCAAAATCAAAACCTTCAGCTCCTCCGAACCCTTGCGGGCCTGCCGAATGCCCGAACGTATCGTACCGCTTCCGCGACTCAGGATTGCTCAGGACTTCATACGCTTCATTGGTTTCTTTGAACTTTTCTTCGGCTTTTTTCTTGAGTTCCGGGTCGCTCTGCAGGTCTGGGTGGTGTTGACGGGCGAGCCGTCGAAAGGCCTTCTTGATTTCGTTGTCAGAGGCGTCTCGATCAACGCCGAGGATTTCGTAATAATCCCGTTTGGTCACCGTAGCCATCTTTTCTGTTCTACAGGCAATCTCAGCATTTCCCTTGTCGGGTCAAGCGTTTCAGGAAAATGATCCGAGGATACAATTATTTTTCCTTGTCGACTTCTTCAAATTCAGCGTCTACCACTTTTTCATTTTCTTCTTTTGCGTCACCTGCCCCAC
Source organism: Nitrospirales bacterium (assembly GCA_965215405.1). Classification (GTDB taxonomy): domain Bacteria; phylum Nitrospirota; class Nitrospiria; order Nitrospirales; family UBA8639; genus Bin75. Next base: position 2,138,811 of record OZ244060.1, on the reverse strand, counting down.
CCGCAGTGCCTGCCCCGTCTTCGGTCGTGCTCCCGGCGGTGGCCTCAGCCGACGTCTTTTTGTACATTTCTTCCGCAAGCTTGTGTGAAGCGGTGGTAAGGGCTTGCATCGCTGTCTTCATGGCTTCGACGTCGTCTCCTTCCATAGCCTTCTTCATGCCGTCAATCGCTTCTTGAATTTTGGCTTTTTCTTCCTCGGAAATTTTTTCTCCATGTTCCTGGAGATTCTTTTCCGTTCCGTAGATCAAGGAATTGGCTTGATTTCTGATTTCGACGGCTTCGCGACGTTTTTTATCCTCTTCGGAATGCAACTCGGCGTCCTTCACTAATTGTTCGACTTCTTCTTTACTCAGGCCGCTTGACGCCGTGATTTTGATAGACTGTTCTTTTTGTGTGGCCATGTCTTTGGCCGAAACGTGGACGATCCCATTCGCGTCAATATCAAATGAGACTTCAATTTGCGGCATCCCTCTTGGAGCAGGGGGAATACCCACGAGATCGAACTGGCCGAGCAGTTTATTGTCATTAGCCATTTCCCGTTCGCCCTGAAAGACCCGAACGGTGACGGCGGTCTGGTTGTCGGCGGCGGTGGAGAAAATTTGACTCTTTTTAGTCGGGATCGTTGTGTTGCGGTCAATAAGACGCGTAAAGACGCCACCTAACGTTTCAATGCCCAGGGACAGGGGCGTGACGTCCAGAAGCAGCACGTCTTTGACGTCGCCTTTGAGGACTCCGCCTTGAATGGCGGCTCCGATCGCGACGACCTCATCAGGATTGACTCCCTTATGGGGTTCCTTGCCAAAGAACTCTTTCACCCGTTGACTGACTTTGGGCATCCGCGTCATCCCCCCGACGAGCACGACTTCATTGATCTCACTGGCTGACAGGCCGGAATCGGCCAAGGCCTTTTTGCAGGGTTCGATGGATCCGGCGATTAAGTCGTCAACCAATTGTTCCAGCTTGGATCGAGAGAGTTTGAGCACCAAATGCTTCGGCCCGCTGGCATCAGCGGTGATAAAGGGAAGATTGATTTCAGTTTCTTGTGCAGATGACAGTTCGATCTTGGCTCGTTCCGCGGCTTCTTTCAGACGTTGAAGAGCCATGCGGTCCTTTCGCAGATCAATCCCCTGGTCCTTTTTGAATTCGTCCACCAACCAATCGATGATTCGAAGGTCAAAGTCATCGCCGCCTAAAAAGGTGTTGCCGTTGGTTGCCTTCACTTCGAATACTCCATCCCCGATTTCGAGGATCGAAATATCAAAAGTTCCCCCGCCAAGATCGTAAACGGCGATTCGTTCTTCTTTCTTTTTCTCCAGACCATACGCCAATGAGGCCGCCGTGGGTTCATTGATAATTCTGAGGACGTCGAGTCCCGCAATCTGGCCGGCGTCTTTTGTGGCTTGACGCTGCCTGTCGTCGAAGTACGCAGGCACGGTAATCACCGCCTCAGTGACCTTTTCCCCCAAATAATCTTCAGCCGTCTGCTTGATTTTCTGAAGAATCATCGCCGACACTTCAGGGGGACTGTGTTGTTTGCCTCGAATCTCCACGTAAGCGTCTCCATTCGAGGACTCAAGAACTTTATATGGCAACCGTTTGGTCGCCGTCTGGGCTTCTTTGGAATTGAACTTTCTTCCCATCAAGCGTTTAACCGAAAAAATGGTGTTTTCGGCGTTCGTAATGGCTTGACGCTTGGCAATTTGGCCGACCAGACGCTCGTCCTTATCGGTAACCGCCACTACTGACGGCGTGGTTCGACCGCCCTCTGAGTTGGCAATCACTTCCGGGTCGCCACCGCTCATGATGGCGACGCACGAGTTTGTCGTTCCAAGGTCAATTCCAATAATCTTGCTCATGCTTCGACTCCTTCCTGCGATTGCTGTGCTTCTCCATCGCCTGGTTCGCTTTGGGCCTTGGCAACGGTCACCATCGCTGGCCGTAATATCCGATCGTGGAGAAAATAACCTTTCTGATATTCATCGACGATGACGTTTTCAGGGACCGTCAACGATTCGACCTGCCCTACGGCTTGATGCCTGGCCGGATCAAAAGCTTCTCCTACACTCGTCATTTGCTGTATGCCCATTTTTTGAAGGGTATCAAGGAAATGTTTATACGTGAGGTCAACCCCTTCCAGCAGCCCCTCGGGCCGTGCCTGCCTGCGTCCGGCCTGAAGGGCTCGTTCCAGGTTGTCCAACGTGGGCAGTAAGTCCTTGAGCAATTTTTCGTTTGCAAACCGGACCGTGTTACTTTGGTCGCGTTGAACCCGCCGCCTGTAGTTGTCAAATTCCGCAACCAGGCGCAAGTATTTGTCATTGAGGGCGTGGAGTTCCTCGCTTTTGGCAGAAAGCCGGGTTTCTAACTCCGTCCCCTCTTCATTTTGTTGGAAATTTTCAGGAGATTCTTCTTCTCCGGATTCAGTGGAGGCGGTCTCGGGTCGATCGACAGGTGGCGTAAGTGCCGCGTTCTCGCCTTGTGCCTCTTCCGGCAGTGGATAATTTTTTGTCATTTCGTGTCTCGAATATCCTGTTGAGATAGTCATCGAGACAGGGGAAGTCAACCCGAAAAATGAAAAACAATAGAAAAGCTTGAATAATGGAAGGCGAGGTTCCGGTAACGTCGGAATCCCTATCCGGACGGGGATTCCTGCCCGGTTTTCCGGCGAAAGAGTAATTCCAGCCCCTCTAACGTCAACGACGGCCGAATTTCCTGAATGGTTTGAGAAATCGGCGCAAGATCCGGGGCAAGCCCCCCCGTTGCGATGACCGTTGTCGAATGGCCGATTTCCTGTTCAATCCGGGTTACCAATTCATCGACCAAACCCGCGTAACCGAAAAGCAAGCCGGATTGGATGCTGCTTGCCGTATCGGTTCCGATCACGCTTTTTGGACGGGTCAGCTCCACGTTGGGTAATTTGGCGGTATGGGTATGAAGAGTATCGGCTGCGCTTTTCAACCCCGGAGCAATCGCCCCCCCTAAGTATCTTCCGTCTTTGGTGACCGTACAAAACGTCGTGGCGGTTCCAAAATCCACGATGATGAGATGCGTCCGATAGCGTTCGAACGCTGCTGCCGCATTGACCAGGCGGTCAGTCCCGATTTCCTGAGGGTTGGCATATTCGAGGGTCAACCCAAAGGGAAAGTCAGAGGAGACGACGAGCGGGGAATGATGCAAAAAGGTTTCGACCATGGATTCAAGAGTCTGGGTAAGGGGGGGAACCACACTGGAAATAATAGTTCCCCGGATCTTTTTGGACGAAATCCCTGATTCTCGTATGAGCGACGCAAACATAATGCCATATTCATCGGTCGTTTTCGTGTGGTCCGTGGCGATGCGCCAGGAGTTTCGCAGGGTTTGCCGGTCGAACACACCGAAGACGATCTGGGTGTTTCCGATGTCAATTGTCAGAAGCATGGGAACGTCCTGTTGTGGTTGCCTGTAAAGTAGTCGGTCATCACGGGCCAGCGACGTCTCTTGCGAGTGGCCGAAGGTGGTGAACGTCTCCGGATCGAATTTCCATGGTGTGGGACCGCCCTTTTTGTACGGTGGACACCAATAACGCCCCGTCTTTTCCAATATCAGTGGCTGTCCCGTAAATCGGTTGCCTTTCAGGAAAAGAAACCTGCACGTCCTGTCCGAGAGTCGCACAAGACGCGGCGTAAGATTTTCGAATGTGTTCGAATTGTCCTGCTTCCATACGATCATACCAATTTTCCAAATGGTTGAACATATCGGCGACAAGGACGTTTCGATCACGGTATTGTCGGGTTGCCTGATAACACGAGGTTGCGAGAGAGCGAAGTTCTTCAGGGAAATCCGTCTCCTGACAATTGACGTTCATCCCAAATCCCACGACGCACGTTGAGAACTGAGAGCCTTGACTCGAGCTTTCACATAAAATGCCCCCGATCTTTTTTTCGGCATGTAACAGATCATTGGGCCATTTCAGCAAAATCCCGAGACCGCAGGAACGTCGAGTTGCTTCGGAAAGGGCGAGCCCCGTGACAAGAGGCAGCCATGACGCGTGGCGGGAAATTCTCTGGTTTTTGAGTATCAGAGAGCAATAGATATTGAGGTGAGGCGGCGAGACCCAATGCCGTCCTGATCGACCTTTCCCTGCCGTTTGCGACTCGGCGAGAATCGCCGTTCCATGCGCCGCCCCGGCGTTGGCCAGCATGAAGGCGGTGACGTTGGTTGAGGCGAGTTCCTCAAACAAATGAAGTGGGCGACCCAGGCTTCGCGCCGTTAACCGTTGCTGAACGCGTTCGGCATTCAGGGATTGAATCGGAGTCGACATATTCGAGTGAGGCTATTGAGAGAACTAGAGAATCACGTCCAGACTGATGTCGGCTGCAGGGGCAGAATGCGTGAGAGCCCCGATTGAAATAGAATCAACGCCCGTGGCGGCATACTCGCGCACGTTCCGGATCGTAATGCCTCCCGAGACCTCGGTTTGTGCCCGTCCCTTGACGAGGCTCACGGCTTCCCTGACGAGGGCAGGGGGCATGTTGTCCAAGAGAAGCACGTCGGCTCCACCGTCCAGTGCCTGAGCAATCTGCTCAAGCGTCTCAACTTCCACGCAAACCTGGAAATGCCGAGAGAATCGTTCTTTGGCTTTTCGACAAACCTCCCGGAGGGTTGTGCCCTGGGCTTCCAACAGCACCAGGTGATTGTCTTTGATGAGGACGCCGTCACTCAGTGACATGCGATGGTTGGTCCCACCGCCGAGTGAGACGGCCCATTTTTCAAGGCGTCGAAGGCCGGGAATCGTTTTTCTGGTATCGAAAAGAGTCACAGGGTAGCGTCGGACCGCGGCGCAAAATCGGGAGGTCAGCGTGGCGATGCCGGAAAGACGCTGTAAAAAATTCAGAGCCACTCGTTCCCCCGTCAAAATAGAGTTGGCTGGTCCTTGAAGAGTCGCGAATGCCTGTCCCGTTTCAAGGGGTGCTCCATCTTCAAACTTTGCGGTCACCATGACGGTGGGGTCCAGGGCCTGATACACGGCATGGAGAACCGCGACGCCGGCAAGGGTCAGATTTTGCCTGGCCACCACGTCGGCTTGAGCATGAAGAGTCGGATCAAGAAGCGCGCGCGTGGTGACGTCGCCATCCGGCGCGTCTTCCTGCAAGGCTGTTTTGACGAGCGATTCGAGTTCAAGTGGAGGAAGAGGCGTGAATGACATGAGACTTCATGACACCATTTTCCGGAGTTGTTGTTCACTGCTGGAAAGAAGCGCAAGTTCAGTGGTCAGCAGGGCCAGACGATCTCCGGATTCTTGAATAACGTCGGACGAGGCTTTGGCCGCAAAGTCAGGGGACGACAGACGTCCGTGGAGGCGGGCGGCTTCTTTTTGTCTGGTTTGCGTTTGCTTTTTGACGCGCGCCAGCGCTTTATTGAGATCGACTTCGCCCGCAAGCGTCATGCCGACCATAAAACTCCCAACCGCGAGACGCAGGACACGATCAGTCGGCCATTCGTTCTGGTCGGCAATGGAGACCGTTCCCCGACACAGGTGCGCGACGTACCGTCGTGATTCGTTCAACCGCGCGAGGTCCTCCTGATTCTCAGCCGTACACCAGATCGTCAAAGATTGTGACGGCGCATAATTCAGGAGGGCCCGCCCGGTTCGAACGGTAGTGACGATTTGTTCAATGATGGTGAAGGTCTGTTCCGCTTCGGCGTTCTCCCATTCTCGGGTCGCCACGGGAAAGGGTTGACGGACAAGACTTTCGCCCTGGTGCGGCATCGTCTGCCAGATTTCTTCGGTCAGAAACGGCATGAAGGGATGGAGCAGGCGCTGGAGGTGTTCGAACGTTTGCAGCAACGTCGCGCGCGTTGATCGGGCATCCGGAGAGTCCTCGTTTTGCAGCACGGGTTTGATGAGTTCCAAATACCAGTCACAGTATTCGTGCCAGATATGATGGTAAAGCTGTCCCGCGGCCTGATCGAATCGGTATTCTTCGAGACGGACGGTCACGGTGCTGGTCGTATGGTTGATGCGGCTCAATATCCATTGATCCGCGAATGGTCTGTCGGAAACCGGCCGCAGTTCAGCCGGCCCATCTGCATTCATCAGGATAAAACGAGCCGCGTTCCAGATTTTGTTGGCAAAGTTTCGATACCCCTCGATCCGGTCTTCAGAGAGCTTAATGTCCCGGCCCGGTGAAGCCATCGAGGCTAACGTGAAGCGCAGGGCATCGGTCCCGTACTCTGACATCTTGGTTAAGGGGTCGATGACGTTGCCCTTGGATTTACTCATTTTTTCGCCTTCGGCGTCGCGCACCAGTGCGTGAATATAGACGTCGCGGAACGGAGGCTTGCCGGTAAACTTGAGGCCCATCATGATCATGCGCGCCACCCAGAAAAACAAGATGTCTAACCCCGTGACTAACGTCGACGTCGGGTAGTACGTCTCAAAATCTTTGGTGTTTGCAGGCCATCCTAACGTGGAAAAGGGCCAAAGGGCTGATGAAAACCACGTGTCGAGCACGTCGGGATCTTGAATGAACTGACCCTGTCGACAGGTCGCACAGGTCGTCGGAGCGGTCTTGGAGACGATGGAGCAGGCGTGGGAGGGAATGAGGTGACTGCCTCCACCTTCGAGAATCTTGTGGGCTTCGGGATAACACGTAGTGCAATACCAGGCCGGGACGCGATGGCCCCACCAGATTTGTCGGGAAATGCACCAGTCTTTGATCCCTCGCATCCAGCCTAAGTAATTATTCGACCATTCTTCCGGAATGATGCGAACGTGCCCCTGTTCTACCGCTGCAATCGCAGGGTCAGCCAACGGTTGAATTCTGACGAACCATTGAGGTGAGAGGAACGGTTCCACAACGGTTTTGCAGCGATAGCATTTCCCCAGGGCCATTTGGTGACCCTCAACCCTGGTCAGAAGTCCCTGGCGTTCCAGTGCTTCGACAACAATGGGGCGGGCTCTGGTTGCCGGGAGGTTGGCAACGTTGTTCAGAACGCCTGGCTCAACCTCTGCGTCGCGAAGTGCATCAGGATTCATGAGGGCTTGATGGGTCAGCAGGGCAACGCGAGGGAGTCGGTGCCGTTCGCCTGCCTCAAAATCATTGAAGTCATGAGCAGGGGTGATCTTGACGGCGCCGGTTCCGAATTCCCGATCCACCAGAATCGAATCGCCCACAATCGGAATGGCTCGGTTGGTGAGCGGAAGCTTAATGAATTTTCCTATATGCTGATTGTAGCGAGGGTCTTCGGGATGAACGGCAACCGCCGTGTCGCCGAGTAACGTTTCCGGTCTCGTGGTAGCGATGACCAGGGAAGTATCGGGGTCATCAACCAGCGGATAAGAAATATGGTACATGGTGCCGCGAATCGGCTCGTGCTCGACCTCAATGTCGGAAAGTGCGGTGAGACAGCGTGGGCACCAATTGATTAATCGGTCCCCTCGATAAATGAGTCCTTCCTGATGCAAACGAACGAAGACTTCTCGAACGGCTTCGGACAATCCCTCATCCATGGTAAAGCGCAGACGAGACCAGTCACAGGAAGCCCCGAGTCGTTTCAGTTGATCGAGAATCGTATTGCCGGATTGCTGTTTCCAGGACCAGATCCGTTCAATGAACGCGTCTCGTCCGAGTTGTGTTCGATAGGTGCCTTCTTCCGCGAGTTGACGCTCAACGACATTTTGAGTGGCGATGCCGGCGTGGTCGGTTCCTGGAATCCAGAGGGCATTACGCCCTTGCATGCGGCGCCAGCGAATCAGAATGTCCTGAAGCGTATTGTTTAAAGCGTGGCCAATGTGAAGAGAGCCCGTCACGTTAGGGGGAGGGATAACAATCGTATAGGGTTGCTCCGTCGAGTCGGCAGGGGTGCCAAAGTATCCCCTGTTGATCCAATACCGGCCCCACCGAGCCTCAACGGCTTGAGGTTCGTAGGTTTTATTGAGTTGCCGGGAAGTCATGGGAATGAAACTCGTGCGCGGGAACCTCGGATTTATCGTGACAGCAAACTGAAGGGGAAGGTGTTCCGCAGAGAAACCGGAGCCACGTCGAACAGACAGGCAAAGGTTGAGCAATGACGCAACACCGGACTGCGACCGATGGCGCAATTAATCAGAGGCTCCCTCAAAGAGTCACGATCTTAGCATGGGTAATGCCCCCTCGCAAGCCAGGAAAAGAGTCTGCCGCCCTTGACTCTGCTAAGCGATTGCCTCTCACTCTGCCTGACAACGGAAGGGAAAGGGAGTCTAGGAGATTGATCTGATTGCCGACGTCAAGGTCAGAACTTATAACCTCCCCTTTGTCAGGGGAGGGAAGGAAAGGGAGAGAACCCATGCGGCACCGGTGGGGTCCGTCGAAGACTCTACCTCCCCTGACCCCTCCTTACAAAGGAGGGGAAAAGTTTCCTGGCGATTGGAAATATCGCCTGGAAGTCGCCCTGACCCCTCCTTACAAAGGAGGGGAAAAGTTTCCGGACGTCGGTAAGGGCCTTGAGCGTGGGAACCTCACCCCTCCTGACAAAGGAAGGGAAAAGTTTCCGCCTCCCGCCTGCGGATGCCATCAGATGGACCTCGTCGCGCCTGACAAAGTAGGGGGGAAAGAGTGTTGCGGTTCAGTTTGACATGACGGCCTCGTGCTTTTTGAAACAAGCCCCCAGGAAACGCGGACCGTACAAGAAAAAAATTCAAACTGAGCCACGACCCAAGCCACGACCCCAGCTTGTTTTCACGGGAATGAATGTGGTAAATCTTGCGCGTGATTTTACGGGGGATTTTACTGGTTCGTCGACAATCGCCAAGGCAGGATCAAGGAGAAACGCAGATGCCAAAAGGACGGGAAAAAGAACGAGAACTTCGTCGCAAACACCGGAAAAATCAACGACGCCTGAAGGCACTTGAACAAGCGCAACAGAAAGCCGGCACCAAAAAGTAACGGTGCCCTCCGCATGGCCATGACCCGCGGGGTATGGCCCTTTCCGTGCCGCGCAAGTTACGTCGCCAGGCGGTGCCGGAGACGTAGCCGCCGTGAATGCGGGCACGCAGGAAAATCCGATTCCACGCGCGCGGTTCATGATCGCGCCCCTCCCTTCAAGAATCCCGATATGTCAGGATCGCGTATAAAGGTCGTGTTTTTTGACGTGGTTGGAACCCTGTTTCACGTGAAGGGTTCCGTAGGGGAGGTCTATCTTCGTCATGCTGAAAAGTACGGAGTGCCGCATTCGGTTGATATGGTGACGAAGGTGAATCAGGCGTTCAAGGAAGCCTTGCTCCAGGCCCCTCCCCCGATATTTGCCGTTGAGCAGCCGGAACAGTTAAAGCAATGCGAAAGGCTCTGGTGGTTTGATATTGTGCACGCGGTGTTTTATCGCGTTGGAATGTTTGACGGGTTTGACGACTACTTCGATGAAGTCTACGAAGCCTTTAAGACAGCGGATGCATGGGAAATCTATTCCGAAGTGCCTGAGGTGCTGAGGCAATTGCAGGCGCAGGGATATGAGCTTGGAGTGATCTCCAACTTTGACACGAGGTTTTTTGAAATTTTCCGGGAGTTACGGTTAGCTCACTTCTTCGATTCCATCACGATCTCCAGCATCGCAGGGTCGGCCAAACCGTCTCCGAAGATTTTTCGATATGCCCTGGACCAACACGTGGTCGAGCCGGAAGAGGCCATGCACGTGGGTGATGATCAAAAGGAAGATTTTGATGGGGCTATCAATGCTCACTTATCAGGGGTGCTCCTTGATCGAGACGGGACGGTGAAAGACGGGACCATCCCCCGTATTGCGCATCTTGGGGAGTTGGCCGGCCTGCTTCGACAATCCTGATCCTCTCTCAAAGGAGTGTGTCTGTCGTGGCTCGGTTTGAAATGACGGCCTCGTACTTGTTGAAACAGGCCCCCAAGAGACGGGGGACCGGACAAGAAAAGAAATTCGACCTGAGCCACGACCGAAAAGAGTCCGGAAGCCCTTGACTCCGGTAAGCGGTTGCCCCTCACCCTGCCTGACAACGGAAGGGAAAGAGAGAAGGTCCAAGCCTCCCTTTTGTCGGGGGAGGGAAGGTGGGGGAGAGCCCCCGCCCATGAAGCCCCGGTGGGTGCCGTTGAAGACTCTACCTCCCCTGGCCCCTCCTTACAAAGGAGGGGAAACGTTTCCGCGTCTCCCCTGCGGAGGCCATCAGATGGACCTCGCCCAGCCTGACAAAGGAGGGGGAAAAAGAGGGTCGTGGCTCGGTTTGAAACGACGGCCTTGTGCTTTTTGAAACAAGCCCCAAAGACACGGGGACCGTACAGGCAGAGAAATTCAAACGGAGCCACGACCAGTGTGTGGATTTCCTTGACTTCGGAAATTTCCGCCTGCTAAAATTTTTCCCCATTGTCCCGTTTGTTTTGAAGCAATAATATATATTCATAAAAAATAAATATAATCAGATAGATATTGACATAATTTTTAGTATGACTTGAATATTGCGAGGGGTGTTATGAAGGATTTTCCGGAGTTAGATCGTGATCTTGTCACACAGTACGGTCGGTTTGCGTTAAGGGTCGAAGGGCTTGAAGAAGACTGGGGCGCCGGCGAAGATGCCGATGCGGAAAAGCTCCCGGACCCACCCACTGGGGTAAAGGCTGTGGCGGGAAATGGGTTTATTACTCTGAGTTGGGACTCGGTTCCTGATGCGATGTACTACAACGTTTACTATCAGACCTCTCAGGGGGTCAACATCAAGCCGAATGAACTGACTCGTCCGATTGCGAGTCAAGAAGATTTTATTCCTGTGATCGGGGTCACCAGGGAAAAAGGAAGTTGTATCGAAGGCCCTTCTTGTCCGTACACGCATAACGATCTTGCCAATGGCTTGTGTTACCACTATGTGGTCACCGTTGTAACCGCCGATGGAGAAAGTCGTGAATCGGAAGAGGTCATGTCGCTCCCTTCGCCGTACTTGCCCGTGATGGTGTTCGGACAGGAAGGCGTCGATGACGGGGAATTTCGTTCACCTACCGGCGTTGCCCTTGACAGCGACGGAAATATCTACGTGGCGGATACCGATAATCATGCTGTTCAACGGTTCGATAAGGACGGAAAATTTCTGGCTCGCTGGGGTGGAGAAGCGGATACGGAAGAAGGCACGTTTTATTATCCCCGGGGGTTGGCGACCTCTCCCGAAGGGCACGTGTACGTGGCGGATAGTGGCAATAACCGCGTCCAGAAGTTTGATCCGGACGGGAACTTTCTGCGTGCCTGGGGCAAGTTCGGTTTTGCCTGGCGAGGTGCCGAGGCCGGACAGTTTGACGTGCCCTGGGGGGTGGCCACGGATCAGCAGGGGAATCTCTACGTCTCGGACACGAGTAACGCGCGTATACAAAAATTTCAGTCTGATGGCACCCCCTTGATCAAATGGGGAAAAGACGGGAGCTTCGATGGAGCATTTTTCTATCCGCGAGGACTGACGGTCGACTTTGCCGGCCATATTTACATTGCCGATGAGGGCAACCATCGCGTCCAAAAATTCGATTCCCGCGGAAACTTCCTTGCGAAATGGGGGAGAGAAGGGAATGGGATAGGCCAGTTCAAGGCTCCCTGGGGCGTGGCATGCGATGCTTTAGGAAACGTGTACGTCGTGGATAGTGGGAACCACCGAATTCAAAAATTCGATTCGAACGGAACCTATCTGTGTTCCTGGGGCAACCGTGGGTTAACGGAAGCCCAGATGAATTTCCCGTCAGGCGTCGCGGTGGATAAAGAAGGGTTTGTCTACGTGGTCGATAGTGGGAATTATCGGGTCTTGAAGTTTGCGCCTACGGAGGAGGAACTTGCCAGGGGCAGGGAAAAAGCCGAGAAGGTCGCACAGTCGGACGACAGCCTGCTTGCCGTGCCGTTAGTGGGGAAACCCGGGGACACGGAGGCGATTCTCAGTTGGATGGAAGTACCCGACGCCGTGTCCTACAACTTATATTTCAGCACCAGCCCCGGGGTGTCCCAGGAGACGGCTACTCGAATAGAAGGAGTAACGAGTCCTTATATCCATACCGGGTTGACGAATGACACGCCCTATTATTACGCGCTCACGAGCGTTGATAAGAATGACGCCGAAAGTCCCTTGTCCGAAGAACAGGAAGTCATCCCCGTGTTGATTGACCTGGCTGCCCCACAGAATCCGGATATTGTCCTGAATCACGGGGCGTACATGACGAATTCGCTGGACGTGGTTGCGACCGTTTCAGCCAAGGACGTCGATACGGGCGTGAAGGGATATTTCATTTCTGAAAATCCCATGACTCCCAGCGCGACCCTGCCGGGCTGGATTGAGGTTGAGCCGGAAAATATTTTTGGGGCGACGATTCCCTTTACATTATCTCCGGGTGATGGACCCAAAGTGGTCTACGTCTGGTTCAAAGACGTTGGCAATAACATCTCGGTTCCGGCCAGCGCGAACATTTTGCTGAATACCTCAGGGTACGTGTGTACGGCAAAATGGGGAAAACCGGGTCGCGGTGCCTCGTTGCTTCACGGCGGTGAATTTATGGCGCCGGTCTATGGGCTGGCGATCGATCATCAGGGCTCCCTGTTCGTTATCGACAGTGGCAACACCCGGGTCCAGAAATTCGACAACAATGGAAATTTTATCCTGTTGTGGGGGAACTTCGGTACGGCCAATGGGAATTTTAACAACCCCACGGGAATCGCATGCGACGGGAAAGGCGACGTGTACGTGTGCGATACCAATAATCATCGCGTGCAGAAATTCGATGGGAAACTGGGCCACTACCTCATGAAAATTGGCAGTCGCGGGAATGGGGAAGGACAGTTTAACGCGCCATGGGACGTCGCGGTTGACCGGGCGCGTGGCTACTTGTACGTCGTTGACAGCGCCAATTTCCGCGTCCAAAAGTTTGATGAAGACGGTGAAGTCGTGATGCAGTGGGGAAGTTTCGGGAATAATGACGGGCAATTCTATTTTGCTCGGGGCGTGGCCGTCGATCAGAATGACGGCATGGTGTACGTCGTGGATATGGGGAATCATCGAATCCAGAAGTTTGACACCAGTACAAACGTACTCCCGCAACTTATCGCCAAATGGGGCGGTGGGAGCGGTCCGGGCCACGCAAGCAGCAGACAGGCCCAGGAGCCGGGCCAATTCCGGTCGCCCTGGGGTATCGCGGTAGACGGCGCGGGAGACGTCTACGTCTCAGACACGGGGAACCAAAGGATTCAAAAATTCGACAGGGATGGAAACTTCATCACGCAATGGGGCGGATTCGGAAACGCCGAAGGGCAATTCAACTTTCCCTACGGGCTTGCGGTTGATTATAAAGGGCACGTGTTTGTGGTGGACAGCGGCAATATGCGGGTGCAACACTTCATGCCGGCTGAAGACGCGGAGGAATTCCTTCGAGAGGAATCCGAACCCGTGGCCGTCCTGCCTGAAGGAAGAGAGCAATAAGGATCTCACTCGAGTCCGTGGACGGAGCGAGGCTCCTTCGACAGCGAATCCATACGCCGTCAGAGGGGACCTTCTTTCTCTTTTCCCTGTAGTGTCTCAGGTTGAAATGACGGCTTCGTACTTTTTGAAATACGCCCCGAAGAAACGGGGACCGTCGAAGAAAAGAAATTCAAACGGAGCCAGACTCCCGAAAAGAGTCCGGAAGCCTTTGACTCCGGCAAGCGGTTGCCCCCTCACCCTGCCTGACAATGGCAGGGAAAGGGAGCAGGTCCAAGCCTCCCCTTTGAAAGGGGAGGGAAGTTGGGGGAGATCTCTCCGCCCATGAAGCACCGGGCGGGGGGCGTTGAAGACTCTACCTCCCCTCACCCCTCCTTACAAAGGAGGGGAAAAGTTTCTGAACGGTCACCGACGGTTTGGCCCCTTTTTCAGTCGTCGATTTTTTGCGAAAATTCTGCTAAGCTGCTTTCGAGCGTTTTCTCACCGGTTTTTGCTTATCGACAATTTTGCGGCGCAGGTGATCTCGCACTCTGACTCAGTCAAGAGTGCAGGGCAGAGTTCTTAAAGAACACGCGTATGGCACTCTGGGACAAAACTCGAATAGGCTTGACCTTCGACGACGTCGTGTTGGTTCCTGCCAAATCAGAAGTGATTCCCAGTGAGGTGGATTGTTCCACGCACGTCTCGCGCCGCATTACGATCAATATCCCGATTCTGAGTGCCGCCATGGATACCGTGACGGAAGGGCGTTTGGCCATCGCGTTGGCGCGGGAGGGCGGCATCGGCGTTCTCCATCGGGCCCTGTCGCCTGAAAACCAGGCCCTCGAAGCAAACAAGGTAAAAAAATCCGAGAGTGGAATGATTTTCGATCCGATTACGATTGCGCCTAATCAAACCATTCGTGACGCTCATGAAATTATGGCGACCTACCGGATTTCCGGCATTCCAGTGACAAGAGGAAAGAAGCTGGTGGGCATTCTGACGAATCGGGATCTGCGATTTGAGTCTCGTCTGGATCTGCCGGTGTCGCAAGTGATGACTCAGGAAAAGTTAGTGACGGTTTCCGAGGGAACGAGTCTCACCAAAGCCCGAGAAATTCTGCATGAGCATCGAATTGAAAAATTACCGGTTGTCAATGACGAATATGAACTCAAAGGGCTCATCACGATCAAAGACATTCAAAAACAAATCAAATACCCGAATGCCTGTAAAGACCCCCACGGTCGGCTGCGAGTCGCTGCAGCCGTCGGGGTAGGGGAGGACGTGCCGGAACGCGTTGAACGGCTGATCAACGCCGACGTGGACATGATCGTCGTCGATACGGCGCATGGGCATTCCCAAAGCGTCATCGACACCGTGAAAATGATCAAACAACGTGATTCGTCGATAGAGGTGACAGCCGGGAACATCGGCACGGCGGAGGCGGCCAGGGAACTCGTGGACGCGGGCGTTGACGCGGTGAAGGTTGGCGTGGGCCCCGGCTCGATTTGTACGACGAGAATCGTATCAGGAGCAGGCGTCCCCCAACTGACCGCCATTTCGGATTGCGCCGAAACGCTGAACGGAACCGGCGTTCCGTTACTTGCTGATGGAGGCATTAAATATTCAGGCGATATCCCCAAAGCACTGGCGGCAGGAGCTTCCGCCGTGATGATCGGGTCCTTGTTTGCCGGCACTGAAGAATCGCCAGGGGAAACGGTATTGTATCAAGGCCGTACCTATAAGGAGTATCGGGGCATGGGTTCGCTTGGCGCATTGGAACGATGGGGTCGAGACCGGTATCGACAAGAAGGGCAGGCAGTGGGAAAGCTGGTGCCGGAGGGAATCGAAGGCCGTGTGCCCTATAAAGGCCCTCTGTCCAGCATGGTGTATCAATTACTGGGGGGGCTGAAAGCCGGAATGGGATATTGCGGCTGTCGGTCTATTCCCGAATTACAGCAAAAAGCCCGGTTTATTCGTCTAACCCATGCCGGATTGAGAGAAGGCCACGTTCACGACGTGGTCATAACCAAGGAGGCTCCCAACTATAGGGCTGACGTTGAATAACGTGAGTCCGTTGTGCCAGGACCACATTTCGAACGAAACAGTCATTATCCATGGCGTCCTGTCACGACACGATCGTCGTTCTTGATTTTGGGTCACAATACACCCAACTCATTGCCCGTCGGATTCGAGAATCCCGCGTTCATTCCATCATCCTTCCGTCCTCGGCTTCTTTAGAAACGATTCAAGCGAGTCAACCCAAGGGCATTGTGTTGTCCGGGGGGCCGGCCAGCGTGACAAGCGTCGGGCGGCCGAAGTGGTCGAAAGAGATTCTGAAAGAGGGTCTGCCCGTTCTCGGTATTTGCTATGGCATGCAGTTGATTGCGCAGTCCATGGGTGGGCGAGTCGGTCAAGCGAAGCGTAAAGAATTCGGTCGTGCGGAATTAATGGTTCAGGACGGATCGGATTTATTCAGGGGGCTGACGGAAAAGAGTCCCTTTCCTGTTTGGATGTCGCATGGAGACCGAATTGAAAAAGTACCTCATGGCCTCCAACCCATTGCGCGGACGGCCAATTCTCCCATCGCGGCGGTAAAATCCGTCAACAGGAAACATTGCCTCTACGGTCTGCAATTTCACCCTGAAGTCGCTCACACCACGTACGGCGCTCTGATCCTCAAAAACTTTCTCTATCATATTTGTGAGGCGAGACCGACCTGGACGATGGGTTCATTCTTACACGATGCCATCGACCGGATTCGGCAACGGGTGGGGCGGGAGAAAGTTCTCTGCGCCCTGAGTGGGGGAGTCGACAGTATGGTGGCGGCAGCCATGACCCATCGGGCGATCGGGAAACAACTCACCTGTATCTTTATCGATAACGGCGTGATGCGAAAAGATGAAGCCAAACGTCTGAAGAAGACGTTTCGGTCGTTTCACTTCAACTCGTGTATGGTCGATGCCTCCGAGCAATTTTTGCGAGCGCTCGGTCGAACGACCGATCCTGAAAAAAAACGCAGGATCATGGGGCGTCAATTCATAAAGGCGTTTGAGCGCGAAGCCCGAAACATCGGCAACGTCCGTTACCTGGTCCAGGGCACCCTCTACCCTGACGTGATTGAAAGCGTCAGCCACAAAGGGCCTTCTGCGACGATCAAGACGCACCACAACGTCGGCGGCCTTCCCGCGCGGATGAAACTCCGGTTAGTCGAACCGCTTCGAGAATTGTTCAAGGATGAAGTCCGAACCCTGGGCAAGGAACTGGGATTGCCTGACGACGTGGTTCATCGTCATCCCTTTCCCGGCCCCGGCCTGGCCATTCGTATTCTTGGAGCGGTGACGCCGGCCCGTCTAAACCTGCTTCGCGAGGCGGACGCCGTTTTTCTCGATGAATTACAGAAGCAGGGATTGTATCGGCAGACGTGGCAGGCGTTTGCCGTGTTGCTCCCGATTCGTACCGTGGGGGTGATGGGGGATCAACGGACGTATGAGCACGTCATCGGGTTGCGAGCCGTGACCAGTGTGGATGGCATGACGGCGGATTGGGCGCCATTGCCACAATCCTTTCTCGCGCACGTCTCGAACCGCATCATCAACGAAGTGCCGGGAGTGAATCGCGTCGTGTATGACATCAGCTCCAAACCACCCGGCACGATTGAGTGGGAATGATTGTGTGTCTACTGCTCGCTGGCGCCTCAAGGCAGTAATGCAAACGTAAATAACCGTCAGTTCAATATTTTTCTTAATATTACTTAATATTATAGTGACCGCATAAATAGACAGACAATCAGAAAAACCCATCTTGACCTGATGGCGCAGGAGGGGCCCTGTGGAAATAAATCCACAGGGCGGGTACGAAATAAATCTTATTGTAGCATCGTTTCTCACCCCTGATGACTACAGTAGAAATATGAGGGATTTTAAGATGATTGTCAAGCAAAACTCTTCTATCGAATCGAAAATGTCCGAATACACCCTGGGTCTCGATATTGGTATGGCCTCTGTGGGATGGGCCGTCTTAGCAGATGATCATATCATTCATCTCGGAGTCCGTACATTCAACAAGGCTGAAACCTACAAAGGCCAATCACTCAATCTGCAGCGTCGCATGGCTCGCCTGCTGCGCCGCCGCTTGCGTCGACGGGCTTCACGCCTGAAGAGGCTCAATCAGTTGCTTGTGCGCGAAAGGCTGGTTCCCGATACGGATTTTCTCACCTCGTTCAAACCCAACGCTCATACTGAATCGCCTTGGAAACTCCGAGTCAAAGGACTGGATGTTCGCCTTGAGAAGGAAGAATGGGCACGGGTGATCTACCATCTCTGTAAACACAGGGGCTTTTACTGGGTCAGCCGTGCCGACCGTCTAAAAGAAGGAAGCGACAGTCAGGGCGAGGGAGGCAAGATCAAGAAAGCTCTGGCTCACGCAGAACAAAGATTGCAAGAAGATGCGTACCGTACATCTGCGGAAATGGTGCTGAGAGTCTTTCCGGAAGCACAACGCAATAAGCATGGTGACTACTCCAAGGCATTATCTCGTGAGCGACTTTCGGAAGAATTGACGCTGTTGTTCGAACGTCAGCGCGAGATGCAGAATCCACGTGCCAGTGTTGACTTTGAGAAGGAAATACTTGGCAACGGTGATCACAAAACCGGCCTGTTCTGGGAGCAGAACCCACCGCTGAGCGGTGAAGACCTGCTGAAAATGATCGGTCGCTGCACGTTTGAAAAACAAAAGTACCGTGCCCCCAAGGCAAGCTTCAGTGCGGAACGCCATGTCTGGCTGACCAAGCTGAACAATTTACGTATCCTCACCCATGAGGGCAGTCCACCAAGGCCTTTAAATGATTCCGAACGCAACATGGTTCTCTGGCTCCCCTATCGTCGAAAAGGGAAGTGTGCCTACGCACACGTACGTCAAGCCTTAGGGTTGCAGGGAGAGACCCTCAAGTTTTTAGGCGTAGACTATAATGCCGACAATGGCGACAAGGGCGGCAAGAAAAAGGATCCGGAACGTGCCACACTCGTTGAGCTCAGAGGATGGCAAGAAATCCGTCAGACACTGGAGCGTGAGGGATTGGCTGCGGAGTGGGAAAAAATCAGTCAATCCGCTTTGGCGGAAGGCACGTCCGTTCTCCTTGATGAGATCGCGTGGGTCTTGAGTGTGTACAAGGAAGATGATGAAGCAAAGGAGCAACTGACCAACGTACAGCAACTGCAAGATAAGCCGGAGGTGATTGAGGCTCTGTTGAATATCCGTTTTGATACATTCAGCAATCTTTCTTTCAAGGCACTGAGGAGGATTCTTCCCCACATGGCAAAAGGCCTTCGCTATGACGAGGCGTGTGCAAAAGCCGACTACCACCACAGCCAACCGGAAATCAAACACAAGCAACGCGTGCTCCCTTCTCTGTATGAGGGGAGGGATCTCTGGACAAACTCAATGCGTTGGAATCAGGATATGGATATTCCTCGCAATCCAGTGGTCCTGCGTGCCATTAATCAGGCCAGAAAAGTCGTCAACGCTCTGGTACGTGAATACGGAGCGCCGAAAGCCGTTCACATTGAGTTGGCCCGTGACCTTTCCCGCTCCAAGTCCGAGCGCGATGAGATTGCAAAAAGACAGCAGGACTACCGTCAGCGCAATGAAGACGCCTGCCGGCACTTCAAGGAACTGTTTCAGCGAGAACCATGTGGAAAGGATCTGGAGAAATGGATGTTGTACAAGGAGCAACAAGGCAAATGTGCGTACTCTTTGCATCCGCTTGATTTGGGGCGAGTCATTGATGAAGACCAGTACGTAGAAATCGACCATGTTCTGCCCTATTCACGCTCCTACGACGACAGTAAAAACAACAAGGTGCTGGTGTTAACCGCTGAAAATCAGAAAAAGGGCAATAAGACCCCATATGAATATCTGGATGGAGAGAAGGAGAGTCAGCGATGGCGAGATTTTAAGAGTTTTGTTGAGGGTGACAAGTCCTCCTACCGTCAGGCCAAACGTAGGCGGCTATTGCGACAATCATTCGATGAGGATGAGGCAAAAGATTTCATGGAGCGCAATCTCAACGACACGCGCTACATTGGACGCTTTTTCAAGAATTATATCGAGCAATACCTGCAACTCGGGAAGAGTGCTGATAATCGCCGTTGCGTCGTACTGAATGGCCAACTCACGGCCTTTCTGCGTGTGCGCTGGGGATTATCCAAAGTGCGTGGTGAAAACGACCGCCACCATGCGTTAGACGCCGTTGTCGCGGCGGTCTGTACCCACAGGATGGTCAAGCGATTAGCCGATTACTCGCGGTCCAAAGAATTGAAATTTGCCGAGGAAGGATTGATTGATAGTGAAACAGGGGAGACGATCAACCGAGAAGCGTTGCGGCAATTAGAACAGGGCTTTCCTCTTCCGTGGCTACATTTTCGTGACGAACTCAACACTCGTCTCTATACTGACGACGTAGTGCACTTGCGTGAAAAACTGAAAAAATATGGCACGTACCATGAAAGCGAATTGGCAAGAGTTCGTCCGGTTTTTGTGTCCCGTGCACCGCAACGGCGAAACCGCGGCGCAGCACATAAGGAAACAATCTATGGGCAACCTGAACGTTTAAAACCACAAGGTAGCGCGACTCAAAGAATACCGTTGGCAAAGTTAAAAAAAAGCGACCTTGATCGGCTGGTAGACCCGGACCGAAACAAAAAGCTGTATGAAGCGATTCGTAAACGCTTGGAAGAACATGATGGCAAAGCCTCCAAGGCATTCACTCCGGACCCGCCTTTATACCTGCCGGATAAGAATGGCCAGCCCACCAATGTAATAGTACGTAAGGTCACGGTTCGGATCGATAAAATGAGCGGAATACAGGTGCGTGGAGGGATAGCTGAAAATGATACCATGCTGCGTGTCGATGTATTTTTCAAGAACGCACAGTATTATCTGGTCCCTGTATACGTCTGTCATCAGGGGAAGAAAGAATTACCTTATAAAGCTATTGTGTGTGGAAAAGATGAAGAGGAGTGGCTGGTACTTGATGCGAGCTATGCCTTTCTCTTTTCTTTACACCCTAATGACTATGTCGAAGTCAAAGATGTGAAAAATGGGGTAGAGCGAATCCGTGCCGGGTACTTCAGCTCGTGTGATAGGTCTACCGCGGCCATAGAGTTATGGACACATGATCGTGGTGTCGTCCAGGGACTATCTAACGAAACAGGTCGGATTCGGGGTATAGGCGTGAAAACTGTTTCGTCACTACGCAAGTTTCATGTCGACGTTCTGGGGCGTCGCTTCCCGGCTGCGCCGGAAAAGCGTCAGCCCTTGCTGTAAGGGATATGAGTTGGCGAAGCCTGCTGATCACTCAACCGGCCCGGTTGAGAATTGGTCATCAAGCATTGATCATCGCGCAAGAACAGGAAATCAGGATCCCACTGGAGGACATTGCGGTACTTGTTCTTGATCATGCCGAAATCAGCTTGACCCACCACGTGCTTTCCGCCTGCGCCGAACACGGCATTGCACTCTATTCGAGCGGGTTGAACCACCATCCGAACGGGGTACACTTATCCTTCTTGGGACATACCCGTAACACTCGCCGCTGGCGGCAGCAGTTCGCACTTTCCCGCCCACGCACAAAACAACTGTGTGCGACTATCATCAAACGTAAAATTGAGAACCAGGCGGCCTGCCTGCGCATCAGCCAGCACGATGGCGTCGCGTACGTCGAATTCTTAGCCCGCCGGATGCGTTCTGGTGATCCTGAGAATCTCGAAAGCCAGGCAGCACAGATCTATTTCAAAGCCTTGTTCGGACCTGATTTCACACGCGGTAAAGAGAGTTGGATCAACAGTGCCCTGAACTACGGCTATGCAGTCCTGCGTGGCACCATTGCGCGTGCACTGGTTGCGCATGGGTTCCACCCTTCTGTTGGTCTCTTTCATGATAATGAACGCAACGCCTTCAATCTTGCCGATGATCTTATAGAACCATTCCGACCGTTGGTGGACCTCTACGTGGTTCTACACGCGCCAGAAAACGACAAACAACCCCTGAAATCGACAGATAAGGCGGCTCTCGTCAGCCTTTTGAATATTGACGTGAAAATGCCGCGTGGGCATATGTCTGCCCTTTATGCTATTGAGCAGGTCATGGAGAGCCTTACCCAAAGTTACGAAATGCCTGGCAGTCGACAGGTCCTTGAGTTGCCATTGCTGATAGGACTCAACACTCATGAGTCACAGATATGAGTATGAGTTGACCCGTCCGTGAGCAAAACAGGCCGACGATTTATGCGTTTACTGGTTTTTTTCGATCTCCCCGTCAAGACCCCTGAAGAGCGCCGCATCTATACTCAATTTCGGCGATTCCTGATCCAGGACGGCTATGACATGCTGCAATATTCAGTCTACGGTCGTATTGTCAATGGTCACGATGCCGAGGAAAAGCATCTTCAACGGCTTACTATGCGCCTTCCCCCTGAAGGTTCAGTGCGCGCACTGACGGTGACAGAGGCGCAGTTCGCAAGGATGAGAATCCTCGTCGGTGTACCGCGTTTTCAAGAAAAAATCATCAAACCCGATCAATGTTTATTGTTCTGAACCTAATTTTCCAAAAAAATACCGTTGCCAGACCATGTCTGGCAACGGCTCTGGGTATCTATATTGTAGTTATCCTAGGCGAGAACGGCAACTACAACACAAGATACAGGGGCACTTGCGGAAGGTGTAGTGTAGTCATCAGGGGTGAGAAAGGCAACTACAACACATAAAAAGGAGTGAATCATGAGCGATCAAGTGTAGTCATCAGGGGTGAGAAAGGCAACTACAACCTACCACAAGGAAGATTGATATTAACAATAAGTGTAGTCATCAGGGGTGAGAAAGGCAACTACAACGAAGAAAAAGAGCAGTTTAGCCAGTATTGAAGTGTAGTCATCAGGGGTGAGAAAGGCAACTACAACTCTATATACTCACGCCTTGCCTGCTCGACTAGTGTAGTCATCAGGGGTGAGAAAGGCAACTACAACCCTCGCGACGGTGGTCCCTCTGATGTTTGAAGTGTAGTCATCAGGGGTGAGAAAGGCAACTACAACCGCAATGTACCAGGCTCTACCTGTTCAACTAGTGTAGTCATCAGGGGTGAGAAAGGCAACTACAACAACAAATCCGAGTGCGAGTTTAGCAGTTGCAGTGTAGTCATCAGGGGTGAGAAAGGCAACTACAACCTGCACCAAACGGGTATATTTAAATCGGGGAGTGTAGTCATCAGGGGTGAGAAAGGCAACTACAACCATAACGCTTCGGTCAGAGCGTGGTCCTGTAGTGTAGTCATCAGGGGTGAGAAAGGCAACTACAAGTTTTTGCCTCAGCCGTCGCGGCTTTAACACTGCGTCTCGGGAGATATACATCTAGGAAGCCCTGGCTCGATATGCCTTGCGGGTAACATAGAAGCGTTTTGGCTAATTGTCAATTTTGTTTACAATTAGCAAAAATGATGAGTTTCCAGTAATGGGTGGGGCTGAATGTGGACTGGCATCTGGTAGGAACGAGTAATCTGTCCACTTCATCATAAATGGACATGGTAAGACAGGACAGACTATGTGTTACAGTGCGGACAGTCTATTTGTTCGTAATACGTTTCAGTATCGTCCCTTGAAACGACTAAAGTCCGACTGAATGGTATCTGTGGTAAGATGCTGTTTGACGATATCGTTCACGGTATTTAACAGGGTACGATGGCTTTATATTTTGGAGCGGGGGAGTAGTGTTGAGTTTCCATGGCAAGCGTATATTGAACTCTACATAGATGAACTCCTCGGGATCGTTCTGATCCTTCTCGGCCAGTGCTGGACGCACACGTTTGATCATTGAGGACTTCCCCGCGCCCCAGGTTCCTGATATGCAGATTGAGGTCGGCCACTTGACCGCCTGCGTGATGATCTCAGCGACGGTATCTGCAACACCCGAGAAGTTCAGAAAGTCCTTTTCGGTTTTGTGATAGGCCACATTCCCCAGCAGTTCCTGTTGATCAGTCCGGTTCGTACGATCTCCCCAAAACCGTGCCCATGACACAGCACGCCAAAGCCGCTGCCAATCCCACTGGTGGCGAAAAAAACAGCAAGGCAAGCGCACCTGCGGCACAACCGGCCCAGGCATTTCCATTCTTCTTTTCCTCGGACAATGGTGCTGCCCTGTATCCATTAGCCCTGCGAGCAGATGCTGTCGTACGGTTACCTTTACTACGGTTGCAGCTTGTACACGCCGCATACAGGTTATTCAGGTGGTCCGTCCCGCCCTTGGAACGTGGACGGGAATGATCGATTTCCCACGCGCCCTTTTCTTTGATGGCTCCATAATGATCAAAACACAATCGCTTCCTGCAGATGTGGCATCGCCCATCGGTACGTTGAATAATGCGTTTTAACTTGTTGTTATAAGCTTTCATGTTCTTGGCCTTGGTCATCGCTCTGGTCACAAAGAATCACCACTAGTCATATCACCGTGCTAAATGGTAGTGTCTCGGTTCGAAATGACGGCCTCGTACTTTTTGAAATAAGCCCCCAAAAAACGGAGACCGTACAAGAAAAGAAATTCAAACTGAGACACTGCTGGATTCTCTGATTTCGTAATCACACGTATCTCCGCCCCGACGCTCATCGACAGCATGGTCGAAGAACATGAAACACGGGAATCGGATATCCAGAGGAATCGAATCGTAGAACTGGAAATCGTTCCACATCCGAGTCTCAAGCATCCGAAGACAATAGAAAACGGCGTGTTGGATGTCAACGTTCGAGCCGCCGTTGCGGGTTACGTACTTCGTCGGTGGAACCTGGACTGCTCGGAAGATCACAGCATGGAGGATCCTGAATATCATCTGTGGCTCAAGAACCGGCAGGCGCTCTATGGCGTAGAAAACCTCGTCATCGCACCGGGCTACAACAAGAACGAAGAGGAGTAACCAGGGAAGGCTCATGCTCAAACTCGAAAACATCAGGAAAGACGCCCAAATCCGCGGCATTCAGGCCGATGAGATCGTGCGGGTGGTGCAGGTGGAACCTGTCGGCGATAGCGCACTGACCGTCTATTACAAAGATAGCCAGGGCCGTCTGGGGGAGCAGATGCTGTTCCGCTCCGATGAGGGAAGGCTCGATCTGGCCGAGGCTGGCCGTCCCTGGGCTTTTGACGCCCCAGGCGAAGACTTCAAGTTGGGCCTGGAAGCCTACCGCATTAATCTGGCGCACCTCTTCGACCCCATGATGGCGGTCCACGCCTCCAACGTAGAGCCGTTGCCACACCAGATATCAGCCGTCTACGAAGACATGTTGCCCCGTCAGCCCCTGCGTTTCGTGCTGGCTGATGATCCGGGTGCGGGGAAGACCATCATGGCCGGTCTGCTCATCCGTGAACTGCTGATGCGCGCTGACGCCAAACGCATCCTGGTCGTATCGCCGGGCTCTCTTACAGAACAGTGGCAGGATGAGTTGCTGGAAAAGTTCGGTGTCCAGTTCGAAATCTTCAGCCGCGAGAAGCAGGAGCAATGTGCCTCCGGTAACTATTTCGATGTACAGAACCAGCTCATCTGTCGCCTCGACCAGCTATCGCGCAACGAGGAGTACCATGAGAAGCTCCGGAACACCGAATGGGACCTGATCATCGTTGACGAGGCCCACAAGCTCTCCGCTAATTACTCTGGCAACAAGGTCGACAAGACCAAGCGTTTCCTGCTGGGTGAACTACTCGGTTCCATCACCCGCCACTTTCTGCTGATGACCGCTACACCACACAACGGCAAGGAAGAGGACTTCCAGCTCTGGCTCTCGCTGTTGGACGGCGACCGCTTCTACGGCAGGTTTCGTGAAGGCGCACACAGGGTGGACGTCTCCGACATGATGCGCCGCATGGTGAAGGAGGATCTGCGCAAGTTTGACGGCACCCCGCTGTTCCCCGAGCGACGCGCTTACAGCGCCAACTATGAGCTCTCGGACGCAGAGGCGGCTCTTTATGCGAGGGTAACCGACTATGTCCGCAACGAGATGAACCGGGCAGACAACCTGGACGGGAAGCGCAGGGGCACGGTCGGTTTCGCTCTGACACAACTCCAGCGTCGCCTCGCATCCAGTCCAGAAGCCATCTACCAGTCGCTCAAACGCAGGAGCAAGCGCCTTGAATCCCGCATGGAAGAGATGAAACTACTTGCCCGAGGTCAGCGTGTTCAACAGGATGGTGTGGCCGAGACCCTGGGCGAGTATGAGGTCAAGAAGCATCTTGAACTCCCGGAGGACATCGATGAGCTGGATGATGCACTGAGCGCCGAGGAGTATGAACGCTACGCCGACCAGGTCGTCGATCAGGCCACGGCAGCGGAAACCATACCCGAGCTGGAAGCCGAGATTCTTACCCTCAAAGACCTGGAGCACCAGGCCCTTGGCGTCGTAGAGTCCGGCAACGACAGGAAGTGGGAGGAACTCTCGCGCCTGCTGCAGGACCACCCGGAAATGTGCGCCGTCGGGGGCAACCGCAACCGTCGCAAGCTGATTGTTTTCACCGAGCACAGGGACACCCTCAATTATCTCGTCGGTCGCATCGGCGGAATGCTGGGAAACCCGGAAGCGGTAATTACCATTCACGGTGGGGTAAACAGGGACAGCAGGCGCAAGGCCCAGGAGGAATTCCGTAACAACCCGGACGTACTGGTCCTCGTTGCTACTGATGCCGCCGGCGAAGGCGTGAACCTGCAAAACGCCAACCTGATGGTCAACTACGACCTGCCCTGGAACCCGAATCGCCTGGAACAACGCTTTGGCCGTATCCACCGTATCGGCCAGACCGAAGTTTGCCATCTCTGGAACCTGATCGCCAAGGAGACCCGCGAAGGTGACGTGTTTCAGCGGCTGTTCGAAAAACTGGAGGTCGAAAAGCAGGCCCTGGGCGGCAAGGTGTTCGACGTCCTCGGCGAGGCCTTTGAGAACCGCTCCCTCAAGGAGTTGCTCATCGAAGCCATCCGCTACGGCGAATCGCCGGCGGTACAGGCCAAACTCAACCAGGTTATTGATGACGCACTGGATACAGAACACTTGAAGGAAATTTTGCGCCGCAACGCACTTGTTGAGCAGCACATGAGCATGGAGGACCTCTATGCCGTCAAGGAAGAAATGGAGAAGGCCGAGGCCCGCAAGCTCCAACCCTATTTCATTCGCGCTTTTTTCACCGAAGCCTTCCGGAACGTCGGCGGCGAGATGCGGCCCCGCGAGCCCGGCCGCTTCGAGGTCCGCCATGTACCGGCAGCCATCCGTGAGCGTGACCGCGTCATTGGCGAGAGCCGTACGCCGGTGTTGAAAAAGTACGAGCGCGTCTGTTTTGAAAAGGACCTGGTGCGTATCCACGGAAAACCCATGGCCGACCTGATTCATCCCGGCCACCCACTCATGCATGCCGCTACCGACCTGGTACTTTCGGCACACCGCGCCAAGCTCAAGCAAGGCGCGGTGCTGGTGGACCCAAACGATGATGGTGTAGAACCACGCATCCTGTTCATGGTCGATCACAGTATTCGCGAGGCGAATGGCGATCAGCCCGGGGTGGCATCCCGACGCTTGCAGTTCGTGGAGATCGATCAGTACGGTAGCGCGTCCCGCGCCGGATGGGCGCCGCACCTCGACCTCCAGCCTATCGACAACTACGACCTGAAACTGGTCCAGGACGTTCTCGATGCTCCCTGGGTCAGCACCAACCTGGAAGGTCTGGCGCTCAACCACGCGTCACGGAACCTGGTGCCAGAGCATTACCAGGAGGTGAAGGCCCGGCGTGAGCAACAGGCAGATAAAATCATGGCAGCGGTTAAGGAGCGCCTGGTTAAAGAGATCAGCTACCTGTCGGATAAAGTCATACAACTCGAAGATGAAGTGAGAGCAGGTAAGCAGCCATGGGTGCAACCGGAAAATCTCAGACGCAGAGTCGATGAGCTTACCGAACGACTCAATCAGAGGGTGCGCGAACTGGAATCCATGAAGTCCGTGGTATCCAGTACGCCCGTGGTAATTGGTGGGGCAATGGTGATACCACGGGGCCTGCTGGCCCAGCGCAAGGGCGAGACCACCTTCTGTGCCGATGCGGAGGCCCGCTCCTGCGTCGAGACGGTCGCCATGAATGCGGTCATGGACGTGGAGCGAGCCCTTGGTTGCGAAGTGAAAGACGTCTCCGCCGAGAAATGCGGCTGGGATGTCACCGCCCGCCCACCGGCCAACCCGGACGGTTCCCTCAAGCAGGACCGCCATATTGAGGTCAAGGGACGCGCCAAAGGACAAACTATCATCACCGTTAGCCGTAATGAGATCATTTATGCTCTTAATCAGGAAGACAAATTCCTGCTGGCCGTGGTATTGGTGGAAGGGGACAACTATGAAGACCCGTTTTACATCAGAAAACCCTTCAAGTCTGAACCTGATTTCGGGGTTGCCAGCGTCAATTTCAGGCTGGATGAGTTGCTGGAAAAGGCCGAAAAACCCGAAGGAACCCTGTGACCTTTATAACGATTTCCAGTCCTGGGCAGTATGGCGGTAATGAAAAAGAAACGCCACCCGGAGGTGGCGTCGGGCCGACGATACTCTCGTCGGGGGGGTTAATGTCAACAAATATAACATTAGACAACAGAAATATCAACAATATTTCAACAGGTTTCGGATACTGAAATGACCAAGGTCATCAGCTACATAGATGGCTTCAACCTGTATTTCGGTCTGAAATCCAAGGGTTGGAAAAAGTATTACTGGCTCGATCTTGTCGGTCTGTCTTCCTCACTGCTGAAACCCGGACAAACCCTGGAACATTGCCACTATTTTACTGCCAGGGTCAGGGAGCCAGGTAGCAGAAGCCAGAATGCGGGACGACAATCCCTGTGGTTGGACGCACTGGACACGCTGGCTGGTCAGACCAGCCATTTCGGGCACTATTTGCAAAAGACGCAAACATGCCGAAACTGTGGCTTCCAATGGGCCACCCATGAAGAAAAAATGACCGACGTGAATATGGCGGTTCAACTGATCAGTGATGCCTATGAGAATCATTTCGATACGGCGCTGGTGATTTCCGGGGATAGTGATTTGGCCCCTCCAATCGGGCACGTGTTGAACAGGTTTTCAAACAAACGTGTGATTGTGGCTTTTCCTCCCAGCAGACACTCAAAAGAATTGCGCAAAACGGCAACGGCAGCCTTCACCATCGGCGAAGCAAAATTAAGAAAAAACAGGTTGCCGGATACGATCACGACAGCCGGAGGCCATCAATTACAACGTCCGGATGAGTGGTACTGAACGAAGAAATGACAGCAATCAAAACCCCCAAGAAGCTCATCGAAGTCGCCTTGCCGCTGGATGACGTCAATGCGGCTGCCATACGGGAAAAGTCGATCCGGCATGGCCACCCCTCCACTCTCCACCTGTGGTGGGCGCGCCGCCCATTGGCGGCAGCACGGGCAGTCCTCTTCGCCCAATTGGTGAACGATCCCGGCTATCAGCGCGAACTGGGATTCGGCGTCAATAAAAAAGAAGCTGAGGTTAAGCGCGAAAAGCTGTTCCGGATCATCCGCGACCTGGTGAAATGGGAAAACACAAATAATGAAGCAGTGCTCAACCGCGCCCGTGAAGCCATCCGGGAAAGCTGGCGTGAAACCTGTCGCCTGAATCGAAATCATCCTGAAGCCTCTCAACTCTTTGACCCTGAGAAACTCCCTGCTTTTCATGATCCCTTTGCCGGTGGTGGCTCTATTCCGCTGGAAGCCCAGCGTCTGGGACTGGAAAGCTGGGCTTCGGGTCTCAACCCGGTGGCGGTGATGATTAACAAGGCCATGATCGAGATCCCGCCAAAATTTGCCGGACAACAACCGGTTGGGTCAAGGTGGCCTGACGCAAGACAGACAGACAGACAGACAGACAGACAGACAGACAGACAGACCTGTTAGCAGACTGGTCCGGGTCACGCGGACTGGCCGAAGATATCAAACGCTACGGCCACTGGATGCGCGAAGAAGCCTTCAAGCGCATAGGCCACCTGTATCCGAAAGTGCCGATGACCCGGGACATGACCAGGGGACGGGAAGACTTACAGCCTTACGTAGGTAAGGAACTGACAGTCATCGCCTGGCTCTGGGCACGCACGGTCAAAAGCCCCAATCCTGCCTTCAGCCATGTGGATGTGCCGCTCGTGCATTCATTTGTGCTTTCCAGCAAAAGAGGGAAGGAGGCATGGATCGAGCCTGTGATCGAACATGATTCCTACCGTTTTGAAGTGCACATGGGAGAGCCGCCTCAAGGAGCCCTGGCAGGCACAATAAATAGAACGGGCGGGACATGTATTCTTTCAGAGGTAGCAATACCATTCCCGTATGTTAGGGAAGAGGCAAAACAGGGCAGAATGGGTGCCAAATTGATGGCTGTTGTTGCTGAAGGGACCGGAGGCAGAGTGTATGTATCCCCTTCAAATGAAATTCAATCGCTTGCTGAATCAGCACAACCACGTAATGTTCCCGAAAGCCGACTGCCGGATAAGGCACTTGGTTTCCGTGTTCAAAAATATGGAATGCTAAAGCACCGAGACCTCTTCACCCCCCGTCAGCTAGTGGCCCTTACCACGTTCTCCGATCTGGTGCATGAAGCCCGGGAAAAAGTCATTGCCGATGCACGTGCCGCCGGGATGGCTGATGATGGCATGGGCATTGATGCGGGTGGAACAGGTGCCATGGCGTACGGGGACGCGCTGGCGGTGTACCTGGGGTGTGTTCTGGACAAAGTTGCCGATTACTGGTCATCGGTGTGCAGTTGGGCTTCATCTGGCGAAAAAATGCGAAGTGTTTTTGGTCTTCACGCTATCCCGATGGTTTGGGACTACGCAGAGGCGAACCCGTTTTCTTCCTCAACTGGAAACTGGCTGGCCATGGTCGAATGGGTATGGAAAACCCTGGCTGTGGCACCAGGCAAGGATGCCGGTTTTGCTAGTCAGCAGGACGCCGCAACACAATCTGCCAGTGCTGGTAAAATCGTATCCACTGACCCACCCTACTATGACAACATCGGCTACGCCGACCTCTCGGATTTTTTCTATGTCTGGATGCGGCGCTCACTGAAAGAAATCTATCCCCGCCTGTTTTCTACCATAGCCGTCCCCAAGACCGAAGAGCTGGTGGCCACGCCCTATCGGCACGGGGACAGGGAAAATGCGGAACACTTCTTTATGGATGGCATGACCCGGGCTATTCGTAATCTGGCAGCACAGGCCCACCCGGCGTTTCCCGTCACGATCTACTACGCCTTCAAACAATCTGAAACCAGGGATGGCAGTACCACCAGTACCGGCTGGGAGGCTTTTCTGGAAGCCGTTATCAACTCTGGATTTTTAATTGATGGCACCTGGCCGATGCGTACGGAACTGGCAAATCGGATAATTGGTATAGGTACGAATGCCCTGGCTTCATCTGTCGTTCTTGTTTGCAAGAAGCGACCGGCTCATGCTGCATCCATCTCCCGGCGCGACTTTCAACGCCAGCTCCGTGAGGAGATGCCGGAGGCACTGGAAACCATGATTGGCGGCGAGACAGGGCAGACCCCGATTGCCCCCGTAGATCTGGCTCAGGCCGCCATTGGCCCAGGCATGGCCATCTTTTCCAAGTATGAAGCGGTGCTGAACCAGGATGGCTCTCACATGAGCGTTCACGACGCCTTGGTCCTGATCAACCGTTCCATCACCGACTATCTCAGCCCCGAATCCGGCAGCTTCGATGCCGACACGCAGTTTTGTTCCAACTGGTTCGATCAGTACGGGTGGAGTTCTGGTCCCTTCGGTGAGGCCGACACGCTGTCTCGCGCCAAGGGCACCAGCGTAGATGGTGTACGTGAGGCCGGCGTGGTGGAATCCGGCAGTGGCAAGGTCCGTCTGCTCAAATGGGCAGAGTACGAAGCGGACTGGGACCCAACCAAAGACAATCGGATCCCTGCCTGGGAAGCCTGCCATCAGATGATTCGCCGTCTCAACAATCAGGGTGAATCGGCTGCCGGCGAGCTTTTGGCGAAGATGCCTGAGAAAGGGGAACCCATTCGTCAACTTGCCTATCACCTCTACACCCTGTGCGAGCGCAGGAAATGGGCTGAAGAGGCACGCGCCTATAATGAATTGATCGGTTCCTGGCATGCCATTGTCGCCGCCTCGCATGATGTCGGCCATCGCGGCACGCAGACCGAACTGGGACTGGATTATTGAGGAATAGACCATGAGCTTGAAACCCTGGCGAGAGATCGCACGCCCGCACAAGGACGTACTGGAAGGTACTTTCAAACAGTCCGAGTTTGCTGCCGATATCACTCAGGTCGCCAATGGTACGGCTGCGGACGAATATCAGGACGCGGAGAAATTCTTTTCCCGCACCTACATCACCGAGGGCATGCGGTTGCTGCTGATCTCGGTGGCTCAGCGCCTTGCCGGCCAAGGTGGTGACCCCGTCATTCAACTGCAAACCGCCTTCGGCGGTGGTAAAACCCACACCCTCCTGGCTGTGTACCACCTTGCTTCACACACTGTCGGAACAGACAAACTTACCGGCGTGCCGCCGGTACTGGACGAAGCGGGTATCTCAAGCCTGCCCCATGCCAAAGTCGCCGTGATTGACGGGATCAAACTATCGCCCAGCCAGCCCAGGCAATACGGTGGCGTCGCGGCCAATACCCTCTGGGGTGAACTGGCCTGGCAACTGCTTCGTGACGAAGGATATCGGATGGTTGCCGACAGCGATGCCGATGGCACGTCGCCCGGAAAAGAGGTGCTGACCGAACTGATCCGCATGGCTGCTCCCTGCGTGATCCTGATTGATGAGCTGGTGGCCTTTATCCGTCAACTGGAGCTTGGCAGGCAGTTCAAGGCAGGCACTTTCGACAGCAATATCAGTTTCATCCAGGCCCTCACCGAATCCATGAAGGCGATTCCGAATGCCATCCTTCTGGCGTCACTGCCGGAATCTGATCTGGAAGCTGGCGGAACCATGGGCCGGCGAGCGCTCAACTCTTTGGAGAAGTACTTTGCCCGTGTGGAGTCCGTATGGAAGCCGGTGGGAACCGAAGAGGCTTTCGAAATCGTGCGTCGGCGTCTGTTCGAGACGCCAGGTGAACGTGCCGAGGTGGAAGGTATCAGCCGCCGGTTCTCGGATTTCTACCGCCACAACGCCGAGAAATTTCCGGTCGAGACCCAGTCCAATGAATACTTCGAACGGCTTTGCCGTTCCTACCCGATTCACCCGGAGATTTTCGACCGCCTGTACCAGGACTGGTCCACGCTGGAGAAGTTCCAGCGCACCCGTGGTGTGCTCCAGTACATGGCCATCGTCATCCACCGTCTGTGGAACGCGGATAATAAAGACGCACTGATCATGCCCGGTTCATTGCCACTGGAAGACAGCAATGTGCGCAACAAGAGCATCCACTACCTGCCTCAGGGCTGGGAGCCGGTGCTGGAGCGAGAGGTAGATGGTACGCGGTCCGAACCCTACGGCATCGACGGCCACCATACGCGGTTCGGTGGCGTGCAGGCTGCACGCCGCACGGCCCGCACCATCTTCCTGGGCAGCGCGCCTTCAACGGGGGAGCAGATGGTCCGCGGAATTCAGGTTGATCGTATCCTGCTGGGCACGGTACAGCCCGGTCAAACTCTCGGCGTCTTCGAGGATGTACTCAAGCGCTTACGTGACCGCCTGCATTACCTCTATTTCAACAAGGATCGGTACTGGCTGGACACCAAGCCCAACCTGCGCCGGGAGATGGAAAGCCGAAAGCAGAACGTCAACGAGCGTGATGAACTGCTGCCGCTGTTGAAGACTCGCGTTTCCCAGGCATTCGGACGTAATCACCGGTTTGGCGGCGTGCATGTGTTTACGCCATCTGTTGACGTGCCGGATGACTATGGGCAAGGCCCCCGACTTGTCGTGCTGCCGGCCAATGGCGCCTACAGTCGCGGCGAGACCAACCAGGCATTCGCATCTGCGAAAGAGATACTGCGTAAACGTGGCGACCAACCCCGGCAGAAGCAGAATCGCCTGATTTTCCTGGCGCCGGACTATGATGTCGTCAGTCGCCTGAAGGAACAGGGGCGGATCTTCTTGGCCTGGGATTCCATCGTTGCCGATATTGAGAGCGGCGCCTTGAACCATGATATGTCACACCTGAATCAGGCGAAGCGCAACCTTGATGGTGCTGGTCGGTCCCTCTCCCAACTGGTACGTGAAACCTACAAATGGATGCTCGCACCTGTCGAGGAGTTCGTGAAGGGCAAACCGGCACTGAATTGGGAAGTGGTTTCGGTTTCACCCACGGCGCCGAATCTGATCCAGGCCATTGAAGAGACTCTGCGTGAGGAAGAATGGCTGATCTACGAGTGGTCTCCCATCCATCTACGCAACGTGCTGAATCAGTGGTATCTGAAGGATGGTGTAGAGGATATCGGTGCCCTGAAAGTGTGGCAGGACTGTTGTCATTACCTGTACCTGCCGCGACTGGTAAACGACCATGTTTTCCGCAATGCCATCAAGCAGGGAGTCGAGAGTGAAGACTACTTTGCCTTCGCCTCCGGCAAGGAAGGTGACCGTTACCTTGGCTTCACCTTCGGACGTGGCTCCGGCGTTACCCTGGATGAGTCATCGCTCCTGATAGACCGTGGGGCCGCAGTAGCCTACCGTGAGCGCACGCAACAGCTACCCCGGCCGAGCCCTGAGTCCGGCAGAGTGGAGAGTGAACCCGGATGCGCTGCAACTCCAGAAGGTGGCCCGGACAATACGGGGACGCCTGACGTACCAGGAGGTGCAGGGACCATATCACCGGCAGCAACCAAGAAGCAGTTTTACGGAACCGTTTCGCTCGACCCGGTGAAAGCCAAGATGGACTTTGCCACCATCGTGGATGAAGTGGTTCAGAAATTTACTGCCAGGCTCGGCGTCGATGTAACCATTTCGGTAGAGATCGAAGCCAAGAACAACAAAGGCTTTGATGCAGGACTCCAGCGCACCGTGAAGGAAAACTGCAACGTGCTGCGCTTCAGCAATGCGGAGTTTGAAGAGGAATAATTATGGCAGGCAAAACATTAAACAATATCGCACGGATTCTCCGTGCCACGTGGTCCTTGCTTGTCGCCACGGCGCGCGTTCCGGGTTGTCGAGTGGGAATAGCCGACACACGTTCGGCAGGGGTATGCGCGCCTGCCTTGTCCGAGGGGTAGAGGACGTGCGTCTGCACGTACTTTTTTAAGAGTCGCAAAAAATGATGGTTCGATTGCAAAAAGTCATTGCCGCCAGTGGACTGGCTTCTCGGCGCGCGGCTGAAACCATGATTCGGGAGGGGCACGTCACGGTGAACGGCAAAGTCGTGCGCGTGCTCGGAACGTGTATCGATCCGTCGAGGGACCACGTGAAGGTCGATGGTTGTCACGTGCAGTCGGCTGAGCCGGAAGTCTTTGTTCTTTTACATAAACCACCTGGATACGTGACGACGATGAACGATCCTTATGGTCGGCCAACGATCGCGGATTTGCTTGCGAAAGTGAAAGTGCGGGTCTTTCCGGTCGGTCGGCTCGATTGTGATACCGAAGGACTGTTGCTGTTGACGAATAATGGAGACGTGGCACAAGCCTGTGTCCATCCTCGATACCACGTGCCGAAGACATATTTAGTAAAAGTGTCGGGGGCGTGTACGGACGAGGAAATACGCAATCTTCAAGACGGGATCGCGTTGGATGACGGCGTGACGGCTCCCGCCTCGATCAAAAAGTCCGGAAAGACCAAGGCCAATTCGTGGCTGGAGCTCACGATTCATGAAGGCAGGAAGCATCAGATCAAACGCATGATTGAAGCCCTGGGGCATCGAGTCATGCGCATCAAACGAATTCGTTTCGGACCGATTGTCCTGGGAGACTTGCCCGCGGGCGTCTGCCGGTTTGCAACCGATGCCGAAGCCAATGCCCTGCGGAAGGTCGTTCATCGAACGACCAGGACCCGAAACGCTCATGCGCCGGCTCCACGGTTCGACTTGCAAAATTCGAGGTCGGCTGGAGATACTGGGCCGTCTGTGCATCGAACGAATTCTTCGGCAAAGAAGGCTCCGGGCAGCAGGGCTCATAAGGCTCCCGGCAGGACCCGACGGCCAGGACAAGTTGTGAAAGGTCGAGGACGCACGCGGCCTCGAAAAGAGTGAAAAACACGGTGAAACGTACACACTATTGTGGGGAATTAACGCGTGAACAGGATGGCCAAACCGTCACGTTGACGGGATGGGTGCATGGTCGCCGCGATCACGGGGGGGTGTTGTTTATTGACGTGCGTGATCGGTTCGGGGTGACGCAACTCGTGTTCGACGCGGAGAGCGATCAGGCCATTCATGAACAAGCCAGCGAACTTCGTAATGAGTTCGTGATTGCGGTAACGGGAAAGGTACGGCTCAGACCCGAGGAGTCGATCAATCCGCAGATCACGACAGGGGAAATCGAAATCCGGGTGGACGTGCTGGACGTGTTGAATCGAGCCAGTACCCCGCCCTTTTTAATTGAAGAGGACAGTCAGGCCACGGAATCCCTTCGTTTGAAACATCGCTATCTGGATTTA
The DNA here is from genome assembly GCA_965215405.1 of Nitrospirales bacterium. Classification (GTDB taxonomy): domain Bacteria; phylum Nitrospirota; class Nitrospiria; order Nitrospirales; family UBA8639; genus Bin75. The sequence goes on along the minus strand of OZ244060.1, from coordinate 2,102,805 downwards.
CGGCGGCCTCCCATGCAGCGGTTACTGACGTTGCGTCATGACGTGGCCTACCGGACCAGGCAGTTTCTCCATGAACGCAGGTTTCTGGAAATCGAGACCCCGATACTCACGAAAAGCACACCCGAAGGAGCCAGAGATTACCTGGTGCCGAGCCGCGTTAATCAAGGAACGTTTTTTGCTTTGCCGCAGTCGCCGCAGTTATTCAAACAGATCCTGATGGTCGGTGGAGCCGACCGGTATTTTCAGATCGCTCGATGTTTCCGTGATGAAGATCTCCGGCTCGATCGGCAACCCGAGTTTACGCAAATCGACCTTGAGATGTCGTTTGTCGAACGTGACGACGTCATGAACCTGACGGAAGCGTTGCTGAGACTCGTGTGCAAAGAAGCCGCAGGCGTTTCTTTGCCGTCCCCGTTCCCGCGTTTGACCCGTCAGGAGGCCACGTCGCGGTACGGGACCGATAAGCCCGATCGTCGCTTTGGGCTGGAGCTTCGCGATTTGAACGAAGTCGCCAAACACGTGGAGTTTAAAGTGTTTCGGGACACGGTGGAAAAGGGCGGTCAGGTTTCCGGGCTCGTGGTCAAGGGCGGCGCGGACGTTGCACGAAGCCGGATCGACCGTCTCATTGAAATCGCTAAAGGATTTGGGGCCAAAGGCCTCGCCTGGGTCAAGATTACCGAAGGGTGGCAGTTTGAGTCGGCCATTGCCAAATTCCTTGACGCCAAACTGTTTCAAGAGGCGCTGCCGGATGCCGGTCCCGGGGACCTCCTGCTGTTTGTCGCGGACGAGCCGGCCGTCACGTTCGACGCGTTGGGCCGGCTTCGATCATATCTTGGAGTCGAATTGCAGTTGATCGATTACGACAAGTGGGAGCCGGTCTGGGTGACGGATTTTCCCATGTTCGAATACGACGCGGCGGAACAACGGTACGTGGCCCTTCATCATCCCTTTACGTCGCCCTGCCCGGATGATCTTCCCCACCTGGACTCCGACCCGCTGCACGTCCACGCCCAGGCCTATGACGTGGTTCTGAACGGGTTTGAGATCGGCGGTGGCAGTATTCGTATCCACCGGAGTGAGTTGCAGAACAGGGTGTTCACCCTGTTGGGGATTTCCAGGGACGCGGCTCAGGAAAAGTTCGGGTTTTTGCTGGACGCGCTGGAGTATGGCGCACCGCCACACGGTGGGATTGCCCTGGGCCTGGATCGTCTGGTGATGCTGCTCGGAAAAGCCGAGTCCATTCGAGAAGTGATTCCCTTCCCCAAGACGCAGAGAGTGCAATGTCTGATGACCGAAGCACCGTCTGACGTGGGGCATGCCCAGCTCAAGGAACTGGGCATCAAACTCGACGTTGAAATTTAGCGTCTTGTGACAACACGGATCCAGCCTGGAGCCGGCTACGTTGCTTCGGGGAGAGACGATTGCGGTCGTTCAGAGAAATTCGGTTCTCTCGCGAACGAATGACAAATTCTTCAGTTGCGGATCGCGCGTTTTAAACGGCGAGATCGAACGGGAGGTCGCTGATGTCACGCAATCGATTCCCTTGAATCATGGTTTCCATCATCTCCAATTGATCTTCTCCCTTGGGAAGGGTTTCGCATACTTCCCTTAATTCGTCCAGAGCAAAGTGATAGACGCAGTCAAGGTCGCCCGTACCGAGAGCCAGAGAAGCAATCCGCATCGGGAGAGGTTCAGCCGTTACCGCCACGATATGCGGTAAGTTGCCCTTACGATTTCGGATGAGATTCAGTGCTTCTGTGCGCGTGTTTTGGGAACGGTCGCTTCTGATCGTCCACTTACACGAGATGCTTGCATGCAGGAAAGGAACGGACGTTGATTGATTGCGCTCCAGGAAAGGCGTGCGAGATGCTATTCCGGAATCGTCCAAAAAAGCCCTGGAAAGGTTGACTTCATCTTGCGTGGCGGGACAACGAGAAATGACGATATCCGGCGTCACAATGTATCCATGCCCTAAAACTGTGGAGAGGATCTGGTTGTCGTTTACAAAGGAGTCGAGTGTTTCCATGTGCTGATACTGGACAAACTTGGAAATCTGCGTCTGGGTCGTCAGGTATTGCCATCGACCGGGACGCAGGTGTCGGATAGCCGTGAATGCGTTTTTTATAAACTCGCAGGTGAGTCTTTCGAATAGTGTGCCTGCCGTTTGCCCAGTAATGCTTGGGCTTTTCTTGGTGGGAAATCCAAGTGCCGTGACGATACCGTTTGCGATAAGAACACTGGATTGACTGCTGCCGTCGGCGAAATTTGGGTATGATCGCCCTTCTTTTTTGGAAATTCGAACGATCTGCGAGCCGATTTTATCGTGATAGCTTCGCCGCAATTTCACGAGTGTCTTCATGTCACAAAATCGAGAGGCAAGAGGTTATGATGAGATGGAAAGGGTTTGTTGTGCGATGGCGTCGAACCGTGTTTTCGAGTGGGTCACGTATTCTTCGTTCAGTTCGATAAGGACCGCCCTTCGATTCAGTTCGGCGGCCGCCAGGCCAGTCGTTCCGGATCCGGAAAACGGGTCGAGGATCAATTCTCCACGACGACTACCCAAGAGGATGCAACGCTTTGCCAGTTCTTTCGGGAAAACGGCGGGATGGGGCGTGCCACTGGAATCCGGTCCCAATAGCCAATAATTCTTGAGATTTGCGCCGGTTTTCTCGCGAACGGCTTGATTGTCGTAATAGTAATTTGGCGTCTTCGAGAGCAGAAAAACCTCCTCGGTCGCGTTTGACGGACGATTTTTGACGCTCTCCGGCATAGGGGCTTTCTTTACCCAGGTAATCTTCGAACGCAGCAGCCATCCATCCGCTTGCAGCGCAAACGTCACCCGCCACGGCAACCCCATCAGATCGCGGTCTTTCAGTCCCCAACAATCGGGTACGGTGCAGTTGCGTCTTTGAATCAATTTCCTGGTGTTGCCGACCTGGGCATTGGGACCACAATTCCCCGTTCCGCCGTTGCGGGCGTATCCGTCACCGACGTTCAGCCACAACGTGCCATTATCAGCCAGCACTCTTCGAACTTCACGGAAAATTCCCACGAGGTTTTCCACGTATTCCTCAGGAGAGGATTCCGTGCCTATCTGTGCTGAATGATCGTAGTCTCGCAACCCCCAATATGGCGGCGACGTAACGCAACATTGAATCGATCGGGGTTCAAGTTGAGGCAGGACGTTTCGACTGTCACCCAGGAGTATTTCCACGTCGCCGCACTCGGGTTCTTTTTGTATCTTGCTGCTTTTCGTCATTATCAAAGACGGGATCGAAATCGAAGTCCCGATTTCATCGAGTACAGTCAAACGTCAACGCGTAAACTCATGCTATCGCATTCATGGAAAATTCTCCAGGAGAACGTTCCTCTCACGGGATTGGGAAGATATGCCGTTCAGGCGTTGAGTACGTTCACGACGACGTTGTGCAGGCCCGTGGCACCGTTGGGTTGAGGACGAGTGATTTTTGAGGTCTGCACGGTGCCGGTGGTATCGACGGCACGAACGGAGACCATGCTCTTGCCTTCCGGCATGTCGCGTCGTTGATAGTTCCAGATCACCCAGGACCAGGGGGAGTCGGGCGGTTCCACTGTTGCTTCGACCCAGGTTTTCTCCTGATCGAAACTCAGTTGCACCTGGGAGATGGAGTGTGGACCGCCGAACGCGATGCCGCGAAACCGAACGTCGGGTCCACGGACGTCCTGATAATGTCCGGGGCTATCGATTCGGGAAAAAATGCGGATCGTCCCTTCATCGGTCCATCCTTTGCGTTGCCAGTATCCCTGATAGTCGCCGTTGTACACTTCAATTTCCGTAATCCATTTGACGTTTTTGATGCCGTACAGTCCCGGCACAATCAGGCGTAAAGGAAAGCCATGGGCCTTCGGAAGTTTTTCCCCATTCATGAGATAGGCCAGCATCACTTCATCATGCATGGCCCGTTCAAAGGGAATACTGTCGTGATAGGCGTCGGCTCCTCGAAAAATGACGTCCCGTGCGGTTTCGGGGTCGGCACCGGCCTCGATGAGCAATTCTTTAAGAGAAATCCCCCGCCAAATCGCATTGCCCAGACTCGTTCCTCCTGGAAGGGTGTCGATGCACATGAGGGTGGAAACCTGATCGAACGGTTGACGATTCAGGAGATCCCGCCATTTGAGCACCATGGGGTTGGTGACGGCACCTTTTACCACCATTTGCCATTGTTCCTGATCAAGATCGCGGGTGAAGTTGTACGGAGAGTCCATATAATTGACGGTATAAAATTTATCATTAGGCGTGAAATACAGTGTTTCGCGTGGGGGGACGGCAAACATGCTGCCGAGGTCACACCCGCTGGTGACGCTGGCCAGGCCTGCCAGGGTGCCCAGGCCACCCAATTGAAACAATTTACGACGGGTTATGTCCATGATTTCAGGGCGTGTGGTTTATCTTCCTGGATCGTTATCCATTGTATATACTATAGTCCGGTTTCGAACCCGTCGCAAGAGACCGAGTGTCGGGAGATTGGCCGGCAAGGCATCTCATGCGGCGGTCGTGGCTCAGTTTGAATTTTTGCTTGTCCGGTCCCCGTTTCTTTGGGGCGTATTTCAAAAAAGGAGAGGACGTCATGTCAACCTGAGCCACGACCCATGCGGCCTTTTCTTGCAGAAGTGGCGTCTTCTGCAGCCGCATACGCGTCACCCCGAGTGCGGATGATACGCGAATCATGAATGCCGTTGAGGGCGGGTTAACGGAACGGGTTCCCAGAACCGGCCTCCGTTTTTCGTTCGGAAGAGGCCGGCTCGATTGGTTCCGACGTACAGGGTCGAAGGTTCCGTCTGACTTATTACCAGGGCTCGAACGTTGAGATTGGTCAGCCCCTCATTGACCTCGTCCCAGGTTTGGCCTCCGTCTCGGCTTTTATGGACTCCGGCTCGGCTGGCTGCAAAGACGACTCCAGGGGTCATCGGGTCGAGAATGAGGTCACTGAAAAACTGGTCGGGCAGGGCTTCACCGATACGTTGCCAGGACTCTCCGTAGTTGGTTGTTTTATAGAGTCCTTTCAACGTGGCTGTATACACGGTGCGGGGAGCATGCGGGTCAATCTTGATTTTGACTACACTGAGTGCGCGAGAAGATTTTAACACGTCGGGTGGCACCAGGCCGTTGTTGACCTTTGTCCAGTTTTTGGCTCCATCGAGAGATCGATAGACTCCCCCGCTGGTGCCGGCATACAGGGTTTGCGGCTGGTTGGGGTCGACGTCGATGGCAACGACCATGAGGACTTCAATCATGCCGTCCATGCGTTTGATCCAGGTTGCTCCGGCATTTTCCGTTTCGAATACCCCCATCGACGTTGCGGCAAAAATATGTTGGCTCGATCCCGGAACGAATTTGATTTCGTGGACGACTGAAGTAATGGTCACGCCTTCCAGGCCCTTGCGTTGTGATACCCACTGGTGGCCGCCGTTAAAGCTTTTAAAGATGGCGTCGCCTTTGGTGCCGGCGTACACGTTGGCGGGAAGCAGAGGATCAACGGCAAGCGAAATCACGCGCGAATGAGTCATGCCTTTTGAAACGTTTTTCCACGTGTTGCCGAAGTCGCGTGTTTTGAAAATGTAATCATTTGTGGCGATATAGAGGATGTTGGCCTTCGAGGGATGCAGGGCAATCTCGACGACCGTCTCACTGCCTCCGCCACAAGCCGTGAGAGTCAAACAACCAATGAGAATTGATGGGAGGCGCGTCAACGTGGATTTGTGCTTTGGGATGAATCTTCGACCCAACCTGCCACACTTCTGGTTAATCCGAGAAGAGGTGCTTCGCGTGCTGAATGATGAGGAAGTGCCTGAAGAGACGCGGTGACGCTGGCGCGTTTTCGCGTTGCGGCAGCCGAGGCCGGCGTTCACTGCGCCATATACGCACGGCGTTTGAATCACGCCGATACACGATTCGAAACGGGGAGTGGATGAATTTTTCTCAGAAAGGTCTGAACGAATTCCCTGACGACGCGCCTCCGTCGGGTGATCGGTATGATGAACGGTGACTGCAGGTCGGTTGAAAAGTCCCATCAACGGGTTTTTTTAATGGTGCATGCGGGTTACTTGATAGAGGGGAGGGCAGAGACGGGTGCTTTGGGGCTGCGTTTGTACAGATCCATGGCTTCAGGCATCCATTTCTCAAGGTCCTGAATGCGCGTGTCATGCGAGGGATGGGTTGACAGAAATTCAGGGACACTGCCTTTCGAAGATTGCGCCATTCGTTTCCACAAATCTATGGCCTCTCTCGGGTCGTATCCGGCCTCAGCGGCCAGGAGTAAACCAATATAGTCCGCCTCTGATTCATGGCCACGGCTGAAGGGGAGTAAGACGCCGATCCCTAATGCTGCATGGGTCAGTGTCCGACCGAGTGCTCCCATGTCCGGGACGGCTATCGAGGCGAGTTCGACCCCCAGATTGGCTACTGTATGCTGGCTCATCCGTTCGCCGCCATGCCGGGCCAGGGCATGAACAACTTCATGTCCCATTATAGCCGCCAATCCGTTTTCGTTTTGCGCCTCCGGAAAAATGCCCGTATACACTGCGATTTTGCCACCGGGCATGACCCAGGCATTTTTGGTCTTGTCATCTTTGATCACCGTGACTTCCCATTGAAATGACTTCGCGCGTTCGGCGTATTTCGATTTTTTAGCCTCGGCAATAATCCGTTTGGCCACGCGTTCCACGGGCTCTACTTCGGCCGGGTTTTTGGAGAGGACGACTTTCGGATCCTTGAGAACTTCAGCGTAGGCCTGCTTGCCCATGTTGACTTCCTGGCTTTCCGGGATAAGCAAAAACTGCGATCGGTCCGTGTAGGGGTTACTCGTACACCCTGCGACACCGATAAGGACGAGAGACAGGATAAGCTTTTGGATTACGTGGCTGGTTGTATTTGGGAAGTACATCGGCACCCCCTGTTTTGAATGCACGTGCAGAGACGTTTTCTCGATTTGTGATTGATTCGGCTATTATTACGATTCCGGTATGGAAACGTCGATCTCCTCAACCGTTTCATATCGCGCCAGGGCGGGTGCCGTGCCCTGGCGAGGACCCATGATCAGAATCACGAACTGATCCGGTTTGATGTGCGTACGAGCCGCTTTCCGAACCTGGGACCCTGTCGCCCGTTCGATGCCCATTCTGAATCTGACAAGCCAATCGGAAGGATACCCGAAATATTCATAGGTGAGAAATTTCGCAAGGACTTTCCCGGGAGAATCGACTGAAAAGACAAAAGAATTCAGGAGACTGGCTTTGGCTTTCCGGATTTCCTCTTCAGTCGGGGGTTCCGTCTCCATGATTTTACGGGTTTCGTCCAGCAGGGCATCGATCCCGGCTTGTGTGGTGTCCGTTTTCGTGGACATGGAAAAAGCCGTGGTTGCCGGATAGTCCCACCCGAATCCGACCCCACCATCCACGTCATAGGCCAACCCTTTTTGAGAACGAATGCTGGAAAAGAGCCGAGCACCGAAAGAGCCGGATACGATTTGGTTGATAATGACCACCGGATGGTAGTCGGGATGATTTCGCATGAGGCCCAAATGTCCAATGATGATCTTGGCCTGGGTCATGTCGGGTTTTTCAACGTAATAAACCTTTCTCGTCGTGGAGGGTTGGTACGGGACAATCGGGTCGTCTGTTTTTTCCCCTTGTGGCCACGTTCCCAGCACGCGTTTCACCAGGTTTAAAGCCTTCTTCGTCTGAAAGTCACCGACCAGGCCCAGGATGATACGATCGGGGGCAAAATATTTCGCGTGCCAATCGATAAGATCTTGCCGGGAAATATTGTTGACGGTGGCATAGGATTCAACCCGGGCATAGGGTGAATCCTTTCCATACACCAACTTCGCAAATTCTCGAGAGAGAACGCTGCTGGGTTCGTCATTTTGTCTGGCAATGCCCGCCATGACCTGGTTTTTGGCAATGGCAAGTTTCCCCTGATCAAATCGTGGATTGCGCAAGACGTCGCCGAATATCGTAAAGACCTCGGAAAAATCTTCGCTCAGACACGTCATCGAAGCAGAGCCCGCTGTGACGCTGATGCCTGTTTCAATAGAGGCAGCTTTTCCTTCGAGGTAATCGTCGAGCTCGTCTCCCGTGATGGCGATCGTGCCTCCGCTTCGCATGACCGTCCCCGTGAGAGAGGCGACTCCCACCTTCTCGGCCGGTTCCAGGCGGGAGCCGGTTCGGATGCGTGCCGAAACGTGAATGGTCGGGAGTTCATGATCTTCCAGGAGAAGGACCGTCATGCCGTTGTCCAATACGACCCGAGTCGGCTGGGGAACGCGGACGTCCGGCAGAGGGGGATAGTGCAGTTTCTCAACCGCGTCGACCTGACCGGATGCCTGCGTGGTCGGCAAGAGAAACGTCACGATACAGGCAATCAGCCATGAGACGTTACGTCGTGGCCTGCGGGTCAGCCTGAGACATCGCAAGGCGGTTTCTTTCACGTCATGGTCCTTCCTGATGCACCGCCGGCATGGGCGTGGCAGACGGAGGCAGGGTTTCGATCTGTGCCACGACCCGATTGGATGCAATAAACGTTTGCCTGGCGATGCGCCGGATATCCGCTTTCGTGACTCGGTTAACGCGTTCAAGATAGCGAAACAGTTCGCGCCAGTCACCAAAGAGGGTATGGTAATCCGTGAGGGTCATGGCCAATCCCAGGTTGTTTTTCAAGGAATAGATGAGATCGGCTTTAACCCTTGTCCGGAATCTGGTTAATTCCTCGTCCGTGACGTCTTCGGTTTTCAGGCGATGTAACTCTTCGCGAATAGCGTGCTGAACGGTTTCGTTGGAGACTCCGCGTCCGGGAACCGCATACGCCACCCACATATGGGGATATTTCTCGCCCGGGTAAGCCCTGTAGGACCCGACGTTGACGGCGATTTGTTTGTCCCGAACCAACGAACGATAAAAACGGGAGGTCCGTCCATTCGTTAAAATATCATCGATTGCGTCAAAAACCGGTTGATCAGGATGAGTGGCCGCCGGTTTATGGTAGCCTTCCAGGTAAAATGGTTGAGACAGATCTTGAAGCGTTACGACTTTTTCCGCGATTGCCGGTGGTTCCACGGTTCTCAACGGCGGAGGCTTCGGTCCACCAGGGATCCGGCCAAAATACGTTTCGAGAAGAGGGATGAGGGTCTCTGGGTGAACGTCTCCAACAATCGCCGTGACCATATTGGACGGGACGTAATGGGTTTCAAAAAACTTTTTCGCGTCGGTCATGGTATAGGATTGAATGTCGCTGGCATGGCCGATGACCGGATGGTGATAGGGATGAGCGGTAAAGGCCGTGGCCACAAACTGTTCCAGGAGACGGCCAATGGGTCGGCTTTCCGTGCGCAGGCGTCTTTCTTCCATGACGACGTCTCGTTCTTCGTAGAATTCCCGGAAGACGGGATGCAGGAACCGTTCCGATTCGAGGAAGCAAAAGAGTTCAATCTTATTGGCTGGAAGGGCATAAAAATATCCGGTGAGGTCGGCACCGGTAAACGCGTTTAATGCAACCCCGCCTTCTCGCTCTACGACGTCCCCGAATTCGTTTTTCTTCACAAATTTCGCAGCGGCTTGTTGCTTGCTTTTATAGACGTTCAACAGGCGTTCAATGCGTTCAGCGTCGGACCTGAAATCTGATTTGGCTTCCTGATAAGCCAGATAAGCCCGTTCCAATTCCTCCAGGGCTTTTTTCTCTTCCGTGTAGTTCATGGTTCCGAGGTGGGGCGTGCCCTTAAAGGCCATATGTTCAAACATATGCGCGAGCCCTGTCATTCCGGCGCCTTCCTGTGCCGATCCCACGTTCACGGCCGTCATGAAAGCAAAAACCGGAGCCACGGGTCGCTCTACGAGAATAAAAGTCCAGCCGTTTTTTACGGTGTATTCCGTGACCTTTTGCTCGAACGACGCAAGGTCTATTGCTTGAGAAACGGAAGGAAAACAGAAAATACAGAAAAAAAGAAGGGTGAGAGGAAGCCGTGGCTTTTGCTGTATGGCAATCGAGATCATGGGCAGGTTCGTACAATTGTTCTTTTTAGTATCCTAACCAGTTCGATGGTGCCTTGCAAGCAAACGGGAGCGGTCCGTATGGCGTTCAATGGTCGGGCGGGAAGAAAAGTGCCTAAGGGCGCGACGGGGCGTGCAGGCTTGTACGTTCCGGAAGTTTTCTGAAGAAATAGGATCCGCCGTGGAGTCGCGGTGGAATGTCGGTGTGTTCTCCGACGCGGAGATACCACCACTCTCCCTCGGCTGTTAGAAAATCTTCCGAGAGAAGGACTTCAAATTCTCCTTCGCGATCATTCTCGGTTTGAATCCATTTCCCGGACCAGAGGCGGCCATCCAGTTTCGTTGTGGTGAACCTGCCGCCTTCATGGGTATATGGCCCATTTCCCCGTGCGTCCAACGTTGCGTAATACGTTTTGTCTTCTTCTTGAATTTCCCAGGTTCCGCTCAGGTCAGGGGAGGGTGGCTCCGTGGTCATTCGGGAGGAGTGCGAGGAAGAGGTCGGTGACGTATAGTCAACAGTCCGGCGATTTTTTTTCATGGAGTGCTTCAGACTCTCGTTGTCTTTGTCGGCACGTGGTTGCACCAACGCGCGGAGAACCGTCTCGGGATTGTCGAGTGAGAAATCTCCGGGTTGAGGGTCGGCAGGAACGGGACTGCTCAGTACAAAAACAAAGGCGCTGCTCGTCAAAAGAGGAAGGCGTAACGTCGCTGCCAGGGTCCGCAAAAGCATGAGGATCTGTGTTCAAAGTCAAATGGTACAGGTTGGACGAACGCAGCGTAACTCAATCACGCCGTGCCTGTCAGATTACGCTTTCGCCAACCCGACCTGTAATGTTTTACTCCGTCCGCCTCGCCCTTTTTTCCGTCATCCCCGCGGTCGTGAGCGGGGATGCAGCTTTTCCCGCCCTCCTTTTGTGGTGACGAAAGACAGACGCGACAATTCAAAGTATAATAAACGTTATTTGACCGCAAGGGAAATGCTCAAAAGAAAAGGGAGTGTCTCGGTTTGACGTGACGGCCTCGTACTTTTGGGAAAGGGAGCAGATCCAAGCCTCCCCTTTGTAAGGGGAGGGAAGGTGGGGTAGATGCCCCGCCCATGAAGCACCGGGGGCGCCGTTGAAAACTCTACCTCCCTTGGCCCCTCCTTGCAAGGGAGGGGAAAAGTCTTGTGGGCTCCCATAGCCGCACAGTCGCAAGCCTGGCTCCGCCTGACAAAGCAGGGGGAAAAGAGAGGGGCGTGGCTCGGTTTGAAATGACGGTCTCGTCCTTTTTGAAGCAAGCCCAAAAGAAACGGGGGGACTGTACAAGAAAAGAAATTCAAAAGGAGCCATGACCCTGTAGTCGGGTGAATTGAAAAACCATGTCTTCAGCTCAATTTCCCAATGAACAAAATGACGAGGGCGCATTCTCCCGCCAGGAAGACGCCTTTCGAGAGTGGGTGAGTGACGACGGCAGTTCCGGGTATCTTGCGGAAAAAGGGCGGTATCATCTGTATGTTTCTCTTGCCTGCCCATGGGCCCATCGAACGATCATTGTCCGAAAGCTCAAGAAGTTGGAAGACGTGATAGGGATGACCGTCGTTGATCCTCTTCGCGATGACCGGGGTTGGGCTTTTCGAGCAGGACCCGGGCATTCATTCGATCCGATCAACGGATTCGCGCTTCTCCGTGAAGCCTATACCGCGACGGATCCCGATTACAATCAACGGATTACGGTGCCCGTGCTTTGGGACACGGTCACCAAACGGATTGTGAGTAATGCCGATGACGATCTGATGAGGATGTTCAATCGCTCGTTTAAAGATTTTACGACCGAGACCGTCAATCTGTGCCCTGAAAATCGTCGGGAAGAAATCGATTGTCTCAATCACTATATTTATGAAAACGTCAATAATGGGGTGTATCGGGCCGGTTTTGCGACTTCACAAAAAGTCTATGAACAAGCGATTCATCTATTGTTTGAAGCCTTGGATGCCCTGGAGGTCCGGTTAGCCATGCAACGGTATTTATTTGGAGACGCCCCGTTGGAAACCGACTGGCGGTTGTTTGTCACTCTCATTCGGTTTGACGCGGTCTATTATGGGCATTTCAAATGCAACCTTCGACGAATTATCGAGTATCCGAATCTGTTCGGATATCTCAAGGATCTCTATCAGTATGATGGCATTGCGGAAACCGTGAACTTTGATCATATCAAGCGCCATTATTACATGACGCATGACGCTGTGAATCCCACCCGGATCGTACCCCTTGGCCCCCTTCAGGATCTCATGGCCCCTCATGGACGAGCTCGTGAATATTCAACGTAACGACCCTGACTGTCTGATGACGGCCGGGCCGTCGTCGACCAAGTGCCAGGCCGGAGAGGTTAAGGACGGGAACCGCGTCGGGGTCTGCTTGCCGAAGGTCTTTTCTTGATATTCCGGCGACTCTTTTGTTTCAGGACGGCGATCATTGTTCTGCCTCCTTCCAGGCGAAGCCGGAAGCCCCTGCGAGTGTCCGAGGGGTCTGTAAACCTGTGTAGCGTCGGTCGTCGATAATCCAGGTTGGATAGCTGCGAACGTCGTTGGCGACGCACGGTGCCGTGAGAGCACTGCCGCGACCACCGGAACTGCACTCAACGTAGGGCAGCCGTTCTACGGACGCCTTGAACAGTGCTTTTTGCTTTTGGCAGAGGGGACACCAATAGGCGCCATAGAACTTGGCTCCCGTGTCGGTAAGATGGATGGCCAGTGCTTTCAGTTGTGGATCCTCGGGACCTGCCGTTTCGTCGAACGTCCCGCTGTAGTGCATATGTAGCCCGCCGATGACAAGCATCGCGACGATACTCGCTTCTTTTAATGAAGTTGACAGGAGGGAAGGTCGCTGCACGAGGGTGAGAATCATGATGATCGTGATGATGGCAAATGAAGCGAGACAGTAGGAACAGGTCGCTTCGATTTCCACGACTGAGACGCCGGTCAGATAGGCACTGACGGCAAATCCGCCAACCGCGACGAATAACAGGGGAGTCCAACTCTTGGGGTTTGTTCTGGCGCGCCACCCCAGTGTTGCCGTCACAAGATAGGTGAATAAGCCCCAGGTGGCCATTGGTATTCCCAGAAAAGTTGCCCAGCGACTGCTTTGGACCAGGTCACATTCGGAGCCCTCGCTGCAGAAGGCGGGGTGTGTCCCCCAAAAAGCCATGTAACTCAGGTACGTCGTCAAAACAATTCCGGAGAAGACAAGCACGAGCAAAGCGATGGTCAGAGGGGCATTCGGGTTCGACGTGCGTTGCGCGCTTCGGGCATTGCCGGCTTTTTGCGATTTACGACGCTTTGCCATTGTCACGTCCTGTAAGGTCGGAACCCGGACGCAGGAATTTTCTCATCCGCTTCGTTCCGCCTGCAACGGATTGCGGGCATGATTCCTGCTGCCGTGCGTGGGACGCAAAGGGTGCATGAGGGACAGAGATGCCATTTTTCTCAGGCTTTCCCTAAAATTACCCGAATCAGTTTTTCTTTGTGATCCCGCAGGATTCGGATGCTGACCGATTGAAAGGGTCGTGTGCGTTCGATCAGATAATTTTTCAATTGGCTTGCCGAGTCGACTCGCTGATTGTCGATAGACAAAAGAACGTCCCCTTTTTTGAAGCCTGCCCGTCGTGCCGGCCCCGTTGCTTGAGCCACGGCCATTCGCCATTGCTTTCCGATTTTAACGGACGTGAGTTGCAGCCCGAGTTTTGAAAAGCGGACGGGTTTGTCCTGTATGAGGGCCGCCACGATTTTGTGAACCAGGGGACCCGGGACGGCAAAGGCAAATCGGCTGCAACGACGTTCTCCCTGGGTCTTTTCGGTTTGAATGATCGCGTGGACAACGCCGACGATTTCTCCTTGTGCATTAAACAACCCTCCCCCGGAATTTCCACTGCATGCCGAAAGGTCGACTTGCAAGAGACGTGATTGAATCGTTGGCAAAAACGTATTGGGATTGCCAATGCGTCCGTAGCTTATGGCGGGCCCCCAACCCATCGGGTAACCTACGGTGAATACCCGTTCTCCTGGCAGTGTCTCGGCCTGACTGAACGTTCTGGGAGAGAGCCCGTGCGGTCTCGTCTCCTGGGGGACGCGATACAGGGCAACGTCCAAAAAATCGTTGACGCCGACTAACGTGGCAGACGATTCTTCCAGCGTGCTCGAAATAACGGAGACGTGAAGAGGATCGACGGTTTTCCCTTCTCCCTCGCGTTTTGTGGCGTGACGGGCGGTCAGAATATAACCATCTCCCAGGTAGATTCCGGACCCCTTCACGGACAAAGATCTCCGATTGGGTGACGTCGATCGAGCTTCGGTCTGTTTGAGAATGCCCACGGTTCCGTGTTTGGCTTCGTTCACAATTTCGGCAAAATCCGATGTATTTGCCAAAAGCAGCGAAGGGGTGAGCAGGCACAGCCCTGAAGTACAGTAAATGACCGCTGCGATTTTGAACATGGCATGCCTCTCGTCGATGATTGATCACCTGTTTCTTTGCCGTGGCAATTCGCACCGCAGTCGACGCGGGATGATCTCTTTCACCACCCCGTCAGTCGAGAAAACGGGAACAAGGCGAAGCGGACGAACGCTCGATGCAAGGTCCGGAATCCGATGCTTTTTTGTCTTGAAATCTTATGATGCCCTTGAGTACTCTCCGCTTTGAATGTTTCACAACTGACAGGCTTTCACTCGATGGCGTCGAAGTCGCGTTTCGTCTTTCGGAACCGTTCTCTTGGCCTGAGCATTGTGCTGTGTGCCCTCATGCTGTGCGCGGGCCCTTCTCAAACGGTTTTGTCTCATGGAATTCTGCTTGAATCTTTCCCGACGCATGGGTCCGTTCTGCAAGCGAGCCCCAACCAGGTTGTTTTGCATTTTAATGCTACCCTCGAACCTTCCATTACTCAAGTGAATCTTGTTGATTTACAAAAAGTCCTCACTCCGCTGGGTGTCACGAATGCTTCGACAGGGGATACGATTGTGGCAAAAATTCCACCGCTGCAACCAGGTGTCTACAACGTGCAGTACAAAGTATTAGCGACCGATGGTCACGTGACCGAAGGCTTCATTCGTTTTACCATCATCACCCAATAAATAATCTCGTTCCATGACGGAACTTCTTGAATTCATCAGCGGATTGCTGGATGGCGTGATTCTTGGTGCGTTGTCATTAGCCTTTGGAGGCCTGGCGTGTACGCTGGTGATTCTGAGACCGATTCAAGATCAGGACCCTGTTGTCCGCTCCGCCGGCGACGCGCTGTTAAAGGTGAGTGTCTTGAGTGTATGCGTCATGGCTGGATTACGCGTCCTCCATCTGGCGTTAAAAGCCGTGGCGTTGGGTGACGCCCTGGGCCACTTGGATTTGCACGCCTTTATGCAAACGCGAGTTTTTCAATTCGGGACGTCGGGTACACTGCTGGCCTTAGGCATGGCCTGGTCGGTGGCATGGGTCAGACGAGACGTTTCCAGGCGACTCCCCTGGGGCGTCGTATTTCTCATGACCGGTTTGTTTATGGTGAATGAAGCGTGGTTGAGTCATGCATCCAGTCGGTTGGAAAATCAAGGACCATTGATGGTGGCGACCATGGCCCACGTGTGCGGAGCGACGATTTGGGCGGGTGGGGTGGCCCACATGGTGTTGCTCCGTATGGTGACGAGGAAAAAGCATGCCAGCCGATGGCCCTGCATGGTGGCACGTTTTTCCCCTTTGGGGATCGGATGCATGGGGCTCATCGTTGGGCCAGGGATTTTTCTCTCGTGGCAT
The DNA here is from genome assembly GCA_965215405.1 of Nitrospirales bacterium. Classification (GTDB taxonomy): domain Bacteria; phylum Nitrospirota; class Nitrospiria; order Nitrospirales; family UBA8639; genus Bin75. Next base: position 2,087,011 of record OZ244060.1, on the reverse strand, counting down.
TACGTGGGTGGCTGGACAGGATTGATCGGTACGGGATACGGCAACGTGCTCTTAGTCAAGATGGTGCTGTTTGTCTGTGTGCTGGCTTTGGCCAGCGTCAACTTTCTGGCTGCCAGGCAATGGGCCAAAGGCCAGGCTCGCGGTCCCGGACTGCAGGGGTCGGAAACGGGCGTGTTTTTGCGTGTTCCTTTTTATCTGGAAGTGGAAACGCTTCTTGCAGGGGTTTTACTGTTTACGGCCGTTTCTCTGACGGGACTTCCTCCCTCGGTTGACGTCACCAAAGAAACTGCAACTTTTTCGGAAATCCGGATGATGTACGATCCCAAACTCCCTCACCTTCTTGGCCCGGAACGCGTTCTCATCGATTCCCCTGAATTGACTGATCTGAAGACCGGTGAAATGGGGAAAAAAGAAGACGTGAGTTGGGACAGGTTTAACCATAACGCTTCCGGTATGATTATCATCACACTGGGCATTATGGCCCTGTTTGAGCAACTGGGAAGATTTACATGGGCGCGGCTGTGGCCGCTCATGTTTTTTGGATTATCCGCACTGATTTTTGTTTTTTCCAACCCGGATCATTGGCCATTGGGCTCTGTCGGGTTTATGGCCAGCCTTCAAAATTCTGAGGTTGTCCAACATTGGTTCGCCGCGGTGGTTGTCCTGGGGTTGGGTTGGTCCGAATGGCTGGGGAAAACACGGGCACCAGGCAGGAAGTCCTTCCAATTCGTGTTTCCTCTATTGTGCATCGTTGGCGGCATGATCATGCTGACCCATTCCCATGGGCTGATTGAACGAAAACAAGAGTTTCTTATTCAAAGCACGCATGTCTCGATTGGGGCTCTTGCCGTCTTGATGGGCTGTGCGCGCTGGCTGCAGATACGGTTGCCGTCACCTCATAATCGTCTCGTCGGCCTGCTTTCGTTGCTGGCGATGTTGCTGGTCGGATTCGTGCTGCTGTTTTATATTCGGCCTGACTCACTTGTCCTTTGAAGGGGGTCGGCCCTGGACGCGTCACGTGGAGACGGGACGGGAGACTGGAAAATATATGCACGGTTCCCCTACGTAGAGTAGAATGAAGAAGGGGCAACCTTGCAACCGATAAAGGAGACACCACGATGAAAATCTGCAAATTTTTTCTTTTCCTTGTGCTGGGCGGATGGACGTTCGTAAGTATGAGCGGTCAGTCCATAAGTGGAACGGCCAAAGGCGATTATGCAATGGCCACGTTCGCCGGCGGGTGTTTCTGGTGCATGGAAGGTCCATTCGATGAACTTGACGGAGTCGTTTCCACGACGTCGGGATACACGGGTGGGCACACGGTCAACCCGACCTACGAAGAAGTTTCTGCCGGGGGAACGGGACATGCCGAGGCCGTTCAGATTCTCTATGATCCTCAAAAAATCAGTTATCGTGAGTTGTTAGCCGTCTATTGGCGAAATACCGATCCTACGACGCCAGACGCGCAGTTTTGTGATCATGGAAGCCAGTATCGTCCTGCGATTTTCTATCATACCGATGAACAGCGTCAATTGGCGGAAGCATCGAAAGAGGAAATCGAACGAACCAAAACCTTTAGTGCCCCGATTGTGACGGAAATTACCAGGACTGCGGAGTTTTATCCGGCAGAGGAGTATCATCAGGATTTTTATCAGAAGAATCCCATTCGGTATAAAGTGTACCGCTTCACCTGTGGACGCGACGCCCGTCTGGCAAACTTGTGGGGAGACGAAGGGAAAGGGTAGTTGAAGTTCGTCGTTCTGCGGTATTGCCGTGAGAAGTCCTCAACGTGCTTGCCGATCTCAAGAAGTTGGGATAAGGTAATCCGCGTCTCCCTGCTGGAGTGCAATCGAAATTGGCATCGAAATTGGCATCGAAATGAACACGCGTCTCTCAGGTCGCCAGATCGGACTCTTGAAAGAGTATATGCATGATTTGGTTGAACAGGCCAAACAGGAGGAGGCCACCACGGAGGCATTCGGGTATTCTTCCAAGCCGTATCGGGCTGATCAGGCCATTTCAGACCTTTTGGCTGTCCTGGACGATCGCATCGAATCGGAAGGGGTGCAGGTTGGCTTGTCGGTAGAATTTCTTCATCACGTGTGGACCTTGTGTAATAAGGCAAACGCCCAGGTTCAGGACACGGTCTGGCTGAAACGCAGCCTGGATGAAGAGCCGGCAACGAAAGCCCGAGTTCGAGAACTTACCTATCGAGCCTTGATCGAGTATTTGGAGAGTCTCCCTGAGAACCCTTCAATGACGCTGTCTCCTGAATAAAGAACAACGCGCTCCTTCCCGTGTTCTGACGCGTTGAACTTCCATTCGACCCGCGTGAAATGAGAAGGGACTTCGTTGGAAACAGGGACGCTTGAGTCGCCCCGTCCGTTCACTCGCCTCCATAGAAGTGAAGATCACACTATCGAAGCAAGAAACGTTTCTGTGTGGTGACGTGTCTTCCTGTCTTCCGGATCGTCGCTGGGCAGCATGATGAATGACAGCCGGCACAAACGCGAACGTATGATTTCCCGCGGCGTGGAACGGGGTGCGCGCCTTCTTCAAAAAGGCCGACGCGTCAGTTTGGCACTGAGCCGGGGTCGTATGGGACTCGTGCTTGTCGGGATTGCGGTTTGTGCCGCGTTATACAAACTTGGATGGTTTGTCGCAGGGAATTGGGTGCTCCTGTGTTTTCTTCTTTGTTTTCTGGGAGTGGCTTGCGTTCATAACCGATTAGAAAACCGGCTGCGCCGCCTTGAAGTGTGGCTTGAGATTCAAGAAAGAAATCTGGCTCGGCTTCGCGTGGATTGGACGGGCATCCCTGAAACAACGATGCATCTGCCCTCTGATCACCCTTATGGTGCTGATCTTGATCTTGTCGGAGAGCATTCTTTGTTTTGTTTGTTGGACTCGACGGTCTCACGAGAAGGGCAGGCACGGCTGATGACGTGGCTGGCGCATCAACACGCTCACCCGCTCTCTTTCGAACAATGGGAAAATCGACAGAAACTCGTTCAAGCCCTTACCCCGTTACGGGGGTTACGAGATCGGATTCAACTCGTGGCGAAATGCATGAGTCACAAACCGATCAATGCCGATCGCCTGTGGAGTCTGTTGGGAAACGTCGGGCACGTTGCTCAGTCAGGTCCGCTGTTGCTGATGGCGAGTGGCCTGGCGAGTCTCGATATTTTCCTGTTTGTCTTCTGGGTCGTGAGCGGAGGCCCGGGATATTGGATCGTTCCTTTCCTGGGCTACGCGTTGCTGATGCTTGTGGCCGGGGGACGGTTGAGTCACGTGTTTGAACGGATCCTCGACCTGGACGTGGAGATGAACAAACTCGCCGCGGTTATTGGAATTTTCGAGAAGCGCTCGTTTCGGCGGTTTCCTGCACTTCAGACCCTTACCGACCCGTTAAGAGTCGGTGACAGGCGACCCTCGGCGACCATCAAAGAATTGGCGAAAATCTGCAGCGGACTGAGTCTTAAAGCCCATCCACTCTTTCATGTTGCGATACACCTCGTGGTTCCCTGGGATTTAGCGTGGACGTGGCATTTGCAGAGGGTATGCAGCCGACTCCGGCCCGTTCTGCCGGACTGGATCGAACGATTGGCAACTATTGACGCGGCGATGTCTCTTGCCACGTTTGCCTACTTGAATCCATCTTATACGTGGCCCCACAGAAGGCGGGACGGGGAGGGAGAAGTCACTGAGACCGGCATTTTCGGAACGTCCGTTGGTCATCCCCTGATTGCCCATCGACAACGCGTCAACAATGATTTGACACTCGAAGGCCTGGGTCAGGTCTTTCTGGTCACTGGCTCCAACATGTCCGGAAAAAGCACGTTTTTACGAACGGTCGGGATCAACGTCTGTCTGGCGCAGGCAGGGGGACCGGTATGTGCCGAATCCTGGGAATGGTCGTGGCTGCGGATACAGACCTGCATGAGAGTGAAGGATACTCTCGAAGAGGGGTTGTCGTATTTCTACGTCGAAGTCAAGCGCCTCAAAAACCTGTTGGTGGCAATGGGCGTCGATCATGAACCTCCGGTTTTGTTTCTCATCGATGAAATTTTCAAAGGAACGAATAATCGAGAACGATTATCAGGAAGCGAAGCGTTTATTCGCGAGCTGACATCCGGATATGGATTGGGCCTCGTCACGACGCATGACCTGGAGTTGGCGAACCTGGAAAAAGAATTGACACGCCTCGTCAACGTTCATTTTCAAGAAACGGTTGGCGAGAAGGAATTGAAATTCGACTATCGGCTTCGTCCAGGGCCCTGTCCTACCACCAATGCTCTTCGCATCATGGCCATGGAAGGCTTGCCCGTTCCTGAAAAAACAAGCTGAACCGTCAGAGGATTTTCACAAAAGGCTAGGGAAGAATTAAGGTTGGCGATTGTTGGCCCTGGTCGATCTTTTCACCCGTCGAAGTGCCGCAATGGGAACACACGTATTCATATTTGTTGCCTGATGGCAGGACAAGCAAGAGCCGCTCTCGTGCCGGTGTCGCCTCTTTGCAATTTGGACAGAACAAAAGGGTGGCATTCAGCGAACGAAACTGAGCCGCAGGATCAGCCTGAGAAGGTCCGGGTTTGGGGCGCTTGCCAGGACGCATGGAACCAAAGGAGCGAGGATCAAACGGAATCCGTGCCATGGCCGGATCTTACTCAGGGTGAATCCTGCGGTCAAGATGTTGCATGGGTCGGTCGTGGCTCAGTTTGAAATGACGGCCTCGTACTTTTTGAAATACGCCCCCAGGAAACGGGGACCGTACAAGAAAAGAAATTCAAACTGAGCCAATCCCGAAAAGAGTCCGGAAGCCCTTGACTCTGGTAAGCGGTTGCACCTCACCCTGCCTGACAACGGAAGGGAAAGGGAGCAGGTCCAAGCCTCCCCTTTGTCAGGGGAAGGAAGGTGGGGGAGAGCCCCTGCCCATGAAGCACCCGGGGGCACCCGTCGAAGACTCTACCTCCCCTCGGCCCTCCCTGCAAAGGAGGGGAATATAAGATGGCCCGCTTGCCTCACCGGATGAACCACCGCCTGGTCCCTTCCTACAAAGGAGGAGAAAAGTTTCCGCATCTCCCCGTGCGTGCCGGGTTCAACATTGTTCACGAATTCGCTCATGGAATGCGGGTTTGCCCCTGCTTCTGCCGGATTTCCTGTTTCTTTTGTTATTTGTAATATTTGTTTTGATTTTGTAATAATTGTAACGTTTGTTTTATTTATTACATTTTACTCTGTTTTATTACAATTTGTAATTTTTATTACATTTTACTGAATTTTGTACATTATGTTGTCATTAAAGAAGTGTCTTGTCATTCATGCCTCTTTTGGTCATTCCATCAGGTCTTGCCCTGCCAGGTCTTTACCCGTTTGGGGGAATAGTGTGCGAGGGCCGTTAGCTGGTCGGTCTGCCAGGTCCTTCCCCATTGGCGGAATAGTGTGAATTCCCGCTTTCCCGATCGGAGATTGTCCACGGATTCGTGAACGCTAGAAATGACAGAGGGAGAGGCCCGAGTCGCCCCCTGGTTTGTCAGCGAATTCGTGAACCGCGACAGGGAATGACACAAGAGTGTATCAGGTCATCACCTTTGGCCCTTCTCCTGGTTCGGAGTACCGAAGGTGTCGGAAGGTATACTGACGAAAGAATTTCCTGTTCGGTTTCACTCAGGGCAGGCAGGACCGGTCTGTTTCAACTTTCTCGGGTTACTCATTCGGAGAGGAACGTGTATTCGCGTCTCGAATGGTCTCCGCCTGGCGGTCGATAACTTGTGCTTCCTCTTCACGATGAGCCTGGCGCAGTAGTGAAGCATATCGTTCATAGAGGGGAATCAGGCTGGGATGTTCAGCGCCCAGGGAACGTTTGCCGATTTGAATGGCGCGAATGTAGTAGAGTTCCGCCCGATCAAATTTTTTTTGTACCTGTGTCACGAGTCCCAGGGTGACGAGGGTTCGGATAAGATGGGGATGGGTGTCTCCCAAAACACTTTCGCTGATAGCCAGACCCCTTTGCCAAAGCGGTTCTGCCCTGGCAAAAGCTCTTTGCGAAAAATACAGAGAAGCCAGATTGTTTAATCCGACTACGACGTCAGGATGATCGGAACCCTGGATCGTTTCAATCATCGTAAGAGCATGACGATAACGGAGCTCTGCCTGTTCGTACTCTCCCAATGCTTCGTGTGCCGCGCCTAAATTATTCAAGGTCGTGGCGATGCGAGGCTCGAGCTCGCTTGTTCCTCCGAGGACGTTCAGGGCCCGGTGAAACATCTCTTTTGCCATGGCAAAATTTTGTTCTTTATAGGCCAGCATGCCGGCCGTATTGAGTGTCTTCCATGATTCCGGTTCCGCTTGCACGGGGGAGAATGCCAAGACCAATCCTGAAATCAGCATTAAAGCATACATCGTTGAATCCCGGGCCGCAGGGCACGTGCGAGGTTTTGACCATATTTTTACCACATCATGGTGAATAAGTTAATCTCCATGCACTTGCGGATCAATACATGGTATTCTCTCTTCGGCCGTATGGCGAAACTTCAACCGACAAGGAGGGCGTTATGAACGTGCCGACTTGGTTTCAGTCTCGAAAGGTGTCCCTGAGTCTTCTGCTGGTATTTCTCGGATGGTGTCTGACCGGAACAAGCGTTTCGGTTGCGGAAAGTTCGGCGCAAAAAGTCCGGAGTCCATTGGCTCGGGCGAAGGTGTATCTGGCTGCAGGGGATTACCGCCGGGCGGTTGAAGCCTGCCAAATGAACGTCGATCAATCGCCTTCCGTCGAAAGTTACGTGTATCTCATTTACGTGTATCACGCGCTGGATGGGTATCTGGAGTGGTTGGCTGAACGGGATGAGTGGGTAAAGGTAGGGCAGTTGTCACTCTCCATGGTTAACCGTGGAACCATGGATCTTGTCGATCCTCCTGATCTGCTGGCCAGGATGGCAAAAGAATTGTTGCATGAGGGGATCCGGCAACAATATGATCTGGTGGCCGGTATGGCCAACCGGCTGGACAGGTCTCGCGTTGATCAATTATGGCTGGAGGTGCAAGCCTGGGAAAAGAGACACCTTGAAGATTGGTGGGCCGGAGTGCCTGAACAATGGCAATGGCAAGGCGATTCTGACGCAAAAAAAGATCTGCTTTGAAAGAGTCCCTTGTTGAGAGGGACGGAACGAGGCGTTCCTTCGACTGACGCCCCCGATCTTGATCGGGGTAGATTTGCTCAGGGTGCCGGAAAGTCGCAAGGTTGGCACCCCTTCCAGTCAGATGAAGTTGACACTCTTTCATCCGCACGTTTAGGATCTTTTTCATTATCCGCCGAAAGGGGTCGTGCAGCCATTTTTGGAAAAAGGAGGGGTGAAGTGTCCGAACGTGTCGCTCAAGCAACGACGGTAAATTGGGAAGCTGAGGTGGGCCAGACTGATGAATTGGTGATGGTTGATTTTTGGGCCGTCTGGTGTGGTCCCTGTCAGATGGTCGCCCCGATCGTCGAGGAATTGGCCAAAGAATACGAGGGAAAATTAAAGGTCATGAAACTCAATACCGATGAATCTCCCGAGATTGCAGGTAAGTTTCAGATCATGAGCATTCCGACGATTCTCTTTTTTAAAAATGGACAACCCGTTGAAAAAATAGTGGGTGCAAGACCCAAACCCCAATTCAAACAAGTCATCGATTCGCTCCTCGCACAGCATTCTGCTACTGCCTAGGATGGTGAGTATGCGCCGTGATTATGCTCACTCATCTGCGCATTTCTCGTTTTGCCCTTATTGACTGCCTCGAACTTGAGTTCTCGCCGGGCTTTCAGGCGTTTACGGGAGAGACCGGAGCCGGAAAGTCTCTCCTGGTCGATGCCTTGATCTTGTTGCTGGGAGGACGCGCCTCCGTCGAGCATGTTCGCAGCGGGGTGAAGGAAGCCGTGTTGGAAGCGGTCTTTTCCTTATCAGATCATCCCCCGATTCTCACAAAATTGAAAGAATGGGATCTGCTGCCGGAGGGTACGCAGGAACTTTTGCTTCGCCGGCTTCTCTCACGGGAAGGACGGAGTCGGATGTATGTGAATGGAACACTGGTTCCGTTGCATCAGATGGTGGAATTGGGTGGCTGGCTGGTCGATATTCACGGCCAGCATGAGCAGCAATCGCTTCTTTCGTCAAAAGCGCAAATGCACGTCCTTGATGCATTCGGAGGCCTGCTGGGCTTACGCGATGAATACACCGCGCGTTATCATCAATGGGAAGATCTGGCTCAGTCCATGAAAGACGTGACTCAGCGGTCAAAGGAGCGACGGGAGCGCGAGGAATTTTTGCGGTTTCAATATGAAGAATTACGTAAGGCCGAATTAATCCCAGGAGAAGATGAAGAGCTCATACGAGAACATCGCAAATTGCAGAATAGCGGTCGGCTTTTGGAAATCGCCAATCAGGTCCATGATCTCTTGTATCGCAATCAAGAGTCGATCCTTGCACAATTAACGGAAGTCAGGAAACTGGTGCATGAACTGGAGACAATCGATGGGACTACTCGTCATTGGAGCGAGTTGGCCGATGGCGGCGTCGCCCAGGTGGAAGAACTGGTTTTGGCCGTCAGAAGTTATAAAGACGGTTTTGAATACGACCCGACAAGACTCGCGCGGATTGACGAACGTCTGGCGTTACTGCAACGGTTGAAAAAGAAATACCGCGAGTCTCTGGAAGACTTGCTCGTTCGCCAGACCCGGATTCAATCTGAATTGAAAGAATTGGGACACCTCGAAGAACGCGTGCAGAATCTTCAGGAAAGAGTCTCGCAAGCCCGTCATGACCTCTGGGCCCTGGGGCAGAAGCTGTCCGAATCTCGTCAGGCCGTGGCAAAAAAGCTTGAAAAACAAATCTTGACGGAGTTGGCCCAATTAAAGATGGAAAAATCACGGTTCCACATTAAGGTCACTTCGACCTCTCAAGCAGAACGCATCGGACCAAAGGGCATTGATCAGATCGAGTTCACGTTTTGTGCTAATCCTGGAGAACGTCTGCAACCGCTGGCACGGGTTGCGTCAGGCGGAGAGCTCTCTCGGCTGATGTTGGCGATGAAAACGGTGTTGGCGAGCGTGGATCAAGTGCCCGTGTTGATTTTTGATGAAGTAGACGCGGGAATCGGAGGCAACGTGGCTTCGACCATGGGCGAACGTCTCAAGGCACTGGGGCAAACGCACCAGGTGATGTGCATCACCCATTTGCCGCAGATTGCAGCCCACGCCCATCATCAGTATCTGGTGAAAAAAGAGAACGTGAATAAGCGAACCGTTGCGACGGTCAAATATCTCCACCCCAAGGACCGAGAAGAAGAAATCGCGCGAATGTTGGGAGGAACGACGATTACGCAGACGGTCAGAAAGGCTGCCGGAGAAATGCTCAACGCTGCAGACTGAAAATGCTCGTGGGGGCAGGTAAGCATTTTCTCTTCCTAGAGAACTTTCCAAAAAAACACCGCGGCCATACGTTTTGAGGCAAGTTCGTGACCCCACCCGAAATATGAAGTGGCAGAATGAATCAGGTTGGATTTATAGGCCAATAGTCGATTAAACACGTAGGGTATCTCCAAAATCTCCTCAAAGAGGGTGGGGTCCGTTTCCCGAGGCATCCCGGGAACCTCTCGCAAACTTTCATATTTCCGTGGACAGACGTTGCCCCCTGGCTCTTCTCCTGGTACGTGGAGCCGATAAAACGACGTGCCTGCATGAGGGGTTGGGGGATGTGGGTGGAGGTACAGTACCGCCGCATAATCGCAAATGGACGCGGAATCGACGTGAGGACGTGCCACGCCTTCGGACCCGCCACAAATTTGTATATGATTATGGCCGGAAATCCCCATGTCGGAATCGGTTTGCGGTTGCAGTCCCTGGATGCCGAGTCGCTGTGTTACGCACTCCTCAATGCGACGCAGTTCCTCCGGCAGAAGGGCATTGGGGGCTCTCATCCCAGGCCAGGGTTCCGGACGCCACGGTGAGCCTAACGTCCATGTACCGTTCGCAATACACCGTTGTGCCACTTGAAGGGCATTGGGAAGGATATTGTCTTCGATCCAGTAATCCTGCTCCAACCGTGGTTCATGAAAAGGAAGAATAACGGTCATGAGCCGCTCTGTAAGGTTCCCGTCTTACCTGCAAAGTCCGTTAGGAATTGAAGATGGAGCAACAGGATTGGGAGCATAGTGACTGAATTGATTTGCAGTCAAGAGAGAATTTCCGGGAGTATCGGAAATCCTACGTGAGGTATTTTGATGAGAGGAATAACTGCGGTAAGGTACGGAGGGTAGAGTTCACGGTCGAAGAAACACGGATGAATCAAATCGACGACCCGTATGCCGGCCCTCTTGCGGCGGTCCGGCTCACGTTCCCGAAACGCCCGAACCAAAAGCCTGGGAAGAAAAATTGTGAAACCGCGTCCGCGTGGAACGAAGAGTCTTGATTGAAATTAAATTGACATTTCCGAACCGTCGTGGTATTTGCAAATCACTTGCAGTAAGGAGTTCGATTGAGAGGGGTTTCTTCTATCCTGTGAGTACGGCACATGAAAACTAGAGTAAAGGATGAAATTTCTGCGGCGGGGAAGCGAATGACGCGAACTCGTCAGGCAGTGTTATCTGTGCTCGAATCCACGAAATACCCTTTAAGTCCGACTGAATTGTATAACCTGTTGAAGAAGCAGAACGTCGCGATTGACCCTGTTACGGTTTACCGTAACCTGGACACATTAAAGAAACTCGGGCTGGTTACGCAGCTTAAGCTGCACCAGGAAGGGCAGTTTCGTTATGAGTTGAAAGAAGGTCGCGAACATCACCACCACATTCGATGCAGGAGTTGTGGGCGGGTCGTAGACCTGCTGTTGTGTCCGCTTAAAAAGCTTACGGCGATGATTGAACAAAAAACGCGGTTTGTGGTGGGTGATCATTCGTTGGAATTCAGTGGCTGGTGTCCCAAATGTCAGTAGTTTCCGCACAACGGGTGCAGGCATGAAACCGTTAGGCGTCTCACTCTCTAAGGCCGGTTCGATCATCTCATTGGTGTGCGCGGTCCATTGCGCCTTAACGCCGTTGGCGTTGCTGGCACTTCCCTTATTGGCTGCGCAATATGGCGGAGCCATTGAAGGCCTCTTTGGCCAGGTGTTTTCTCATTCTGCCGAATGGGCGTTTCTGGGCGTCATCGTGGCCATTGCCGGTTTTGGCGTGCTTGTGACCTATCCCGTGCATCGAGATCGTCGTCCGGCAACGTTGACCGTGACCGGCTTTTTGACGTTGCTGTCGGTTCGCCTGTTTGTGGAACATGGTTCCAGCCTGGAAATCACCGGAGACCTGATCGGGGCGTCGCTGATTGCCTGGGGAGGGTTTATCAACCGGTCTTTGTGTCGCTGCCATGCCTGTCGTGAAGATGCCGTAGAGAATAAAGCTTCCAAACCGCTTCCGGCGTCAGTAGCTTCCGCACAACGGGTTCAGGCATGAAACCGTTAGGCGTCTCACTCTCTAAGGCCGGTTCGATCATCTCATTGGTGTGCGCGGTCCATTGCGCCTTAACGCCGTTGGCGTTGCTGGCACTTCCCTTATTGGCTGCGCAATACGGCGGAGCCATTGAAGGCCTCTTTGGCCAGGTGTTTTCTCATTCTGCCGAATGGGCGTTTCTGGGCGTCATCGTGGCCATTGCCGGTTTTGGCGTGCTTGTGACCTATCCCGTGCATCGAGACCGTCGTCCGGCAACGTTGACCGTGACCGGCTTTTTGACGTTGCTGTCGGTTCGCCTGTTTACGGAATATGGTTCCAGCCTGGAAATCACCGGAGACCTGACCGGGGCGTCGCTGATTGCCTGGGGAGGGTTTATCAACCGGTCTTTGTGTCGCTGCCATACCTGTCGTGAAGATGCCGTGGAGGATGAAACTTCCAAACCGCTTCCGGCTTCGATAGGTTCTTAATCCATGGGGAATGGCGGTGGTCTCGGCGCCTTCACCAACGTTACAACCTGACCCTTCAGGCTTTTGCCCGCCTGTCTCGCGGCGTATTTCCTGACTCTTCAGTTTGGAAGCGGGGTGGATGGGGGGTATGGTGCCGTTTACCCTGCAGTTACTAAGCCGTAATCATCACAGGGGGCGTCATGGCGACGTGGGCACGTGGTGTACGTGCGTGATGACTCATCATGGGCATCATTTTACGGTGTGCCTGCGTGCATGGGTGACTGTTTTGCCAGCGCGTCCGCCAGTTCGTACAACAGGGTTTCCGTGTCTTCCCAGCCGATGCAGGCGTCGGTGATCGAGACTCCGTATTCCAATGGTCTGTCTACCCTCCAGGATTGCTTGCCGGCTTTTAGATTGCTTTCCAGCAACAGCCCCATGATGCATCGTTGCCCCTCGCAATATTGTTTCAACACGGAGTAGGCGACCGGGATTTGGCGAGTGTGTTCTTTGTCCGAGTTCCCGTGTGAGCAATCGACCATAATAGGTCTTGCGATTTCCTCATCCACCAACCCCTCTTGAGCTTGAAGAATGTGTTCCCTGCTGTAGTTTGTTTTTCCGCCACCGCCGCGTAACACAATGTGTCGGTCGGGGTTCCCATTGGTCTTAATCACGGAGGTGACGCCATCGATATTGATCCCGACAAAACTGTGAGGCTGTCGCGCTGCCACCATGGCATTGAGTGCGACTTGCAAACTGCCATCGGTTCCGTTTTTGAAGCCGACCGGCATGGACAGTCCACTGGCCATTTCCCGATGGGTCTGGCTCTCAGTAGTGCGCGCACCAATGGCTGACCAGCTGATGAGGTCGGAAAGATATTGGGGAGTGACCGGATCAAGTAATTCGGTGGCGCATGGGGTGCCCTGATCATTCAGGTTAAGGAGAATGGTTCGGGCCTGCTGAAATCCTTCGGCAATGTCACAACTGCCGTCCAGATGAGGATCGTTGATAAACCCTTTCCACCCGACCGTCGTTCGTGGTTTTTCAAAGTAGGTCCGCATCACGATCAGCAGATGTTCTTTTGTGGCGTCACTCACTTTTTTGAGTAAGGCCCCGTAGGCATAGGCCACGTCAGGGGCATGAATGGAGCATGGCCCGACGATCACGAGGAGCCGGTGCCGGTCTCGTCCATAAAGGACGTCCCTGATAGCCTGACGGGTTTTAAGGACCGTGGCTTCTGCGGCCGAGGTGATCGGAAGTTGTTCCTTGATCTGCCGGGGAGTTACGAGTTCTTTGATTTCAATAATATGTCGATTATTAAGAGTTTCTTTCATGAAAACGACCTTCCCAGAAACGAGGGCTGCTCTCATGTGCCCAAAAAAATGATTAATGCTTGAGGCGTCACCTCCTCTTTTTTGACGGCCTCTCCCTGCAAGGAGACTCGAAGGACAGCGTACAATTGCTTACATAGCTTAATGGAAATGAAAATTCCCTGCAAGAGAGTATATGAGGCGGTTGCCCCTCACTCTGCCTGACAACGGAGGGGAAAGGGAGAAGGTCCAAGCCTCCCCTTTGTCAGGGGATGGAAGGTGGGGGAGAGCCCCCCCCCCGCACATGAAGCACCGGGGGGCGTCGAAGACTCTACCTCCCCTCACCCCTCCTTACAAAGGAGGGGAAAAGTTTCCTGTATAGGCCACGTCGGGCTTTTTGAACGGCACCTGACCCCTCCTGACAAAAGAGGGGAAAAGTTTCCGCATTCCCCCTGTGGATGCCGTCAGATGGACCTCGCCCTGCCTGACAAAGGAGGGGGGAAAAGAGGGTCGTGGCTCAGTTTGAAATGACGGCCTCGTCCTTTTTGAAACAAGCCCTAAAGAAACGGGGACCGTACAAGAAAAAAATCAAACTGAGACACTACCTATGGCTCCACCATTCCCCGACAACAAATTTCGGAGACAGACTTCGGCACTCGGGGGTGCTTGATCACTTTGACGGATTGGAGGCGTTCCGATGCGACGGCATGGGTGGATTTCCCTTGTTTGAGTGCAGTTGGCGTAATTTTCAACTTCCTGTACTGTTATACTGAGGAAGGGAGGATAACCATGAAAATGGCGACCTCAAGAGGCCTGGACGGCAGAAGGGCAGGAGTGAGTTTGATGAATCGACCGCGTGAGATGTTTGTTCCTGCCAGAATCACCAGCGTGCACACGTACGATCTCGGTGAGGTGAGAAAAGTCACACTCACGTTGCCGGAGACCTTCGATGTCGATGGGCGGCCCGTCCCTGTTCGTGATCATATGCGTCCCGGGGCGGCGTTTTTGGCTAAACCGTTTGGTGTTCGGACGCAAAAGTATCGTCGCAGAATGTATACACGATCCAATTGTTCCGATGAAAGTCCCCGTGTACTGGAAACGATTGTCAATGATACTCATCGGGAAAAAGCCGATACCTCTCCCTGGTGGCAAACCGAAGAACCTGTGCGGCGTTACCGCACGGGCGGCTCGATCGACGTGCGCGTGGACTATGATGAAACTCATTCGGAACTGGTGTTGTATCAAAACAGTCAAACGATTGAACGTACCAACCTGGTTTTGGAATCAGATCAGGAATGGCGCTCCATGCGGATCCTGGCGTTGTCGCTTTCAACGGGCATTACGCCATTTTTAGCGTATCTTCGGTATATGAAGGTCAAAGCGTTCGGAACCCTGGACGGGGAAAAAGGCGGGCATTTCAGCCTTGTCGTGAGTGTCAAGACTCCCAGTCAATTGATGGAACATCAGGCCTTGCTGGATCTGGCCCGTGAGTTTCCTCAACATTTTTCATATCATCCCGTATTGACCCGGGAATGGCCTGAGGATTGGTCGTATATGAAAGGGCGAATTATTCAAGCCAGAACGAACGGTGAGCGGAAAGAGCCCGTGAGCCTTGCTTCGCTTATGACGCTGGAACGGAACCTTCAGCAGTGTCACGTCAGGTTTTGTGGAAACGCACTGGCACGGGATCAACTCGTTTTGGGGCTGGGACAGGCGCAATTGACTCCGCTCAGTTTTCGATCTGAGGTGTGGTGATGATTTTTTACGACGTTGTTCACGCTTGTTTGGGGTCAAAAGCCCGTAAGGAGAGGAGAGGGAAGGGAAGAGCAGCCTGATCGGGGGTGAGTGGAGGATAGAACGTGACCAGATTGGCTTCAATATTGTTAAACAACCTGTGGTTATTGGCCTCTCGTTCTTGCCAAAAGATGCCTTGAACCTCAACGGTTCGACCGGTAGTCATCTGGACGTCTCCTGAAGTTCGATCATGTCGCCCAAAGACCAGAACGCGGTTGTTTCCTTTTTTGAGGTGGAAAACAAAATTGATGAAATGTTTCGAGTCGTCGAGGTGGAGTTCCAGGCGTGTAACCGTTCCTCGGGTTCGAATCTGCTTTTGATGGTAGCGGCCTGGAAACTGAAGCAGTTTCGCGATGGGGACAACTTCAATAAATTTTTTATTTTCAATTTGTTGTGATGATAATCGAGGGACTGGATGGCTGGGGATAAACTGTCCTGAGAGACATGATACTATGAGCCCACACCAGATGACACGCATATTTTACCCCGCCTTTACGGGTTCGACTCACTGTCTTGTATATTCTTGTCCGGAGTAAGCTCAGGACGTCTTGAAGGGGATTGAATTGCCGGTATAGAGTTAAAGTGGAAATCCGATTTTTCCCTTAATAAATACCAAAAAGTTGGTATACTGTTCCTATGACACGGCAACAAAATTATCAGCGGCGTCACAAGGAAGCGGGCCTGTGCATTTATTGTCCCAGAAAAGCCGTGAGCGACTGGTTTTGTGCTATTCACTTGAAGAAACGGCGCGCATTGATGCGGGTGCGTAAGGGCAGTCGTCCCTGGCATCCTGGCGGACCGGGACGCCCGCCCCTGACCAGACGACCCCGTTCGGACTAAGGAGGTCTGGGGCTTTCTGCTCTACGTTCTTCTTCCCGTCACGTATGGGCCTGCCTCCTGCCTTGCCAATGAATAAGGAATTGCCTTGATGGCATGAGGGCAATCCTTCATCAGGCGTGGGGTTCCAATATTTTCTGCAGCAAATCGAATGTTTCATGATAAATACCCGGGTGGGTACTTTCTCGGGGTCCGGCCACGTTCAGAACGGTAATGCCCGTCTGGAAGAGCCACGAGGCAATCGCACGGGGATCCGGACTCGTCGTCAAATCAATGACAAGATGGGGCTTGTGAAGGTGCCGGGCAGTGCAGATCGTCAAGGCCGTGCCTCCCGTGGAGTGGACGTGGGTCAGGATTAACGTTCCATCCGTGTCGCGGACGTTCCACTTTGTTCGCTGGGAATAACGCGGCGAGGGAGTCTCTTGCAACGGATACCTCGTCGGGATTATGCCGTCTTCAGCCCGGCGTCCCTTCGGGCACCAGCCTCCAATGAACAGACCAGCTCCCAGGCCGACGTCGAGGGCTGCCCGATCAACTCCTGTTTGACCGCCTGAGGTCAATTTGGAAATGAAGTTGCGTGACATGAATCTGTCAGTCTGCTTTTCTTTTACATTGATACCAAAACGGCCGATGATATCAGAATCTCTCTTCAATAAGACGGGCACCTCAACGACCCGTTCGCTTCGCTCCGGGTGGGATCCTTGATCCTTCGCCGGATCCTTCGCTGCACTCAGGGCAGGTGCAGGATGACAAATCAGGCCGGTTGTGCTCCTTTCCGTCGTCCCCGCAGACGTAAGCGGGGGCTCCGGTTTTGTGCCTGCTTACCCCGAGCCTCTTCCTCCGTGAGAGCGGACGTTGTGGAGCGGGAACCGTCAACGGATGAATGAACGTATGCACGGATGACGGACGACCCGGGTTCTAACGGAGTGTATGAAGTCGGGGCAGGCGTTGCTTGTTCTGCAAACCCATGCCCCGCTATGATCAAAGCACACGGAGCCAGTGAGAGCGGATGGCGCGAATCCATCTTGACTACTATACCACCCTGGAAGTGACGCCGCAGGCCTCGGATGAGGAGATTAAACGGGCCTATCGAAAACTTGCGCTCAAATACCATCCTGATCGCAACCAGGGAAGCAAGAATGCTGAAGAAAAAATTCGGGAAATCAATGCCGCGTATGAAGTGCTCGGTGATCCTGAAACCAGGAAATCCTACGAACGGATTCGGTTTGGGGGCTATGGCCGGAAATCCGATTTTCCTTCTGCGGAACCCACCGAAACGATTGATCCCGGGGCCATCCTCGAAGCCATGGAGAAAAAGTTGTGGGATGAAGGACGGTTGGAGATTTTTCGGAAATTGATGAATGCCCTTCCCCTGGTGAAAAAGGAGTTGGCAAACATTCGTAAAGCCACGGTTGCCAGATTAGGCTATGACAAATTTCATGAAGAGACCGTGAAGCTGCACGCCAAGCACGCGATCAGTGAAATCGTGACCCCTGAGATGGAGGAACAAAAGGAACGGTTGCTGGACGTAGCCTTACACATGATGTCGTCTCAAGGCGTTGACGGCAGTGGTGGCAGGGAAGGGGAGGAATGGGTCAAGCGGCAGTTGGCCGTGGCGTTTCACAGGGGTCGGGTGGATGGTTATTGTGAAGCCTGTGAGTTGCTCTACGTTCGCAGGTAGCCTGCTCACGGCCGAACGTGTCGCAGCACCAGGCAGCCTAAAACCGGTATTCGAAAGCCGCGTAGTAAAATCCGCCGTTGAACCCGAACGGCGCGGAACGGCGCGAGTACGTGAACACGTCCGTGGAGTCCACGATGAGATTGCCCTGGCTGTCGATGATCCTCCCACCTCTGGAGGTATCAATCGTGTCTTCATCAGGCGTCACGTCGAAGAGATTGTTGGCACCGATTTTGAAAATCCCGAACAGTCCGAAGTCGTAGCTTGCCTGCACGTCGGTGACGTACTTGGGGTCGAACTTCTGCTTTTTGGTGTTCCCATCGCTGTCCTTATCGCCGCTTACCGTGTACGAGCCATAGCGATGGACCATCACTGACGCGGAGAACTGGTCCAGTTGGTACACGCCCGACAGCGTGAGGCGGCTGTTGGGCTGCCATTCTTCTATGATCGAGCGTTCACGGTCTTGAAACAGTGAAGGGGGAAGACCCGCGGGAAGTTTGACGTCCCTGATTTGGGTTTGCATGAGAGAACCCAGGAAATTCAGTTCCAGGTCCCCGCGATCGACGAACGGCACGTTCCATGAGGCAACCACGTCCATGCCACGGGTTTCGGTATCCGCCGCGTTCATGAAGAACTGTCCACTGTCAACGCCCACGTTCTCGAACGCGGTGCATACTCCGGAGGGAAGATTCGAGCAGGTTTGGTCGGGTTTCAGTTCTCCGCTTATGATGATCCTGTCTTTTACTTCGATGCGGTAAACGTCCGCCGTGATGGTCAGCGAGCTGACAGGCTGGTACACGACCCCGACGCTCAGGTTGATGGCGGTTTCCTGTTTTAATTCGGGGATGCCGATGGCCTTTGCAACGGCACTGTCGTTTCTGAAGGTGGCTTTCCGCTCAACGCTACCATCGCTGTTAAATTGATTGCTCACGCTGTTGAAGTAGATCTGATGCATGGATGGGGCTCGGAACCCGCTGCTCATTGAGCCTCTGATTGCAAAGGCTCGGGAGAGGTCAAGTTTTGTGGCGAGTTTGCCGTTGACGGTATGGCCGAAGTCGCTGTAGTGCTCGTAACGTACCGCGGGACTGACCATGACCTTGTTAAATACGCCAAGATCATTCATGAACATTTCCGCGTCCGTATAGAAGGAGAACGCGTTTCGCGACTCATCTGCCTCGTTTTCAGGCCTGAAACCAGGAAAGACCTGAATGCCTGAAGCTCCACCTGTCTCAGGCGGATTTTCATAGTCTCTGTATGAGTATTCTTCTCCGGCCTGGAGAAGGTAGTTCTCTCTCCTGTATTCGGCTCCCCATGCAAGGTTCACGTTCTTCTCCGGCACGGGCAGGGTAAAGTCCAGGTTTACGGTGGTGAGGTAGAGTTCCAGATCTCCGGAATTTGCGGACATTGCTCCCTGGCCTCTCCCTGACGTGATCCAGGACGCATTATGGGAATTCGTTATATTGAAATTGAACGTGTTCCCTCCGTGGACTACTCCAAGATCGGCTTTGATTCCGTTGTCGAACTCTTTGACGAGCCCTGCACCGAAGGAAAAGTCCCAGATGGTCGTATTGATCAGAGGCAAAAATCCATCCGGATAGCCTGAACCTGGCGGATTGTTTATCCCGTCATTCGCTCGTCTGTAAAAACCACCGGTCTCATTTTCTCTCCTTGAAAGATCGGCAAAAGAATAGAGATCGACTCCACGCCCGATGGATTTTTCGAAATTGAGCGCCCCGCTGAACTGTTCTGAATCGCCGTCCCCGATGCGGAAGTTGCGACGGTTGAAGTTTTTCTCTTTGTCTCCGGGGTCTTCCAGAATGACGTGGGTGCCAACCGGGTTGCTTTCGAGCAGGTCGGCCCTGTTGGGAAGTTGAGCGTCAGTACAACTGCCAAGCTTGCAAAAAACAGTGTCGCGGTACTGTACGTCACCGCTCAGGCCTGCACGGCTGGTCCGCTGCCGGTTGCGATACTCGAACGTCGCGTGCAACGCGCCGTCTTCACCGATCTTGAAACCTTTGTCCAGGCTTGCGACGAACTGATCGCCGTCTCCCCTGTAGGTCGTTCCGTAGTTTGTGCGGAATCCTCCCTCGTAGTTGTCCTTGAGGATGACGTTGATGACGCCGGCTATGGCGTCCGACCCGTATTGTGCGGAGGCCCCATCCCGCAGCACTTCTATCCGCTTGATTGCACCGAGTGGGATCGCGTTCATGTCGGTGCCGGCGGTGCCGCGTCCTACTGATCGGTTGACGTGGATAAGGGCACTGCCGTGCCGTCGTTTTCCGTTCACGAGCACGAGTACCTGGTCCGGTCCCATTCCTCTCAGGGTCGCGGGTCTGACGGCGTCCGTCCCGTCACTGATCGACGAACTCGAGAAATTGAACGAGGGAACCAACCGCTGGATGGCCCTGCCTACTTCGAGTTGTCCCGTTTTGAGCATCTCCTCTGTTTTGATGAGGTCCACTGGCACGGGGGAGTCCGTTATGCTTCTCCCTTCAATTCTGCTTCCGACAACGACGATTTCCTCAAGCTTGGTTGGCTTCTCCGAGGAGTCGCCTTCCTGCGCGGCCACTCCGGGTGCCAATACACAGATAATCAAGACACCAGGCAGCAGTTTTCTGTACGGCATACTTCATTCCCCTGTTGTTTGGTGGATGTAAGAAAACGACAAAAAAAGAGCAAAAATCCGAAAAATGACAAGCTAAGACGTGAAGTATCGAACGTCTGTCTACAACGCCCCGTTCGGAGCCCTCCCTCTATAACAATCGATTGAGCTGTTGTCAAACCTGGTGTCCGAGATTTGATCACGCGGCAGACTTGTCAATCTCAGTCCTTAATCTCCGGATACTGCTTTTGAGCGTAACTCCAATCGATTGAGTGCCTGGCTCTGTTTCAGGACCGGTCGATCCTGAAGTAATGGCGGAGGGGGTGGGATTCGAACCCACGGTCCCGTGAAGGACTCCGGTTTTCAAGACCGGCCTGTTCGTCCACTCCAGCACCCCTCCCTGTTCCGCCCTTATGGCACTGGTTCTTCGATGAGAAACCATCCGTGCCGTTTCATGCAGACTTCGTAGCTTGCGGCACCTTTCAGCCCGGCCATGCCCGGGTCGTTTTCACACTCGGCGCTCACTCGTTCGAACTCGCCAGGAGCCGCACCGGGTTTCGACCATGAGGTTTGAATTTTCGTGATCCCGCATCCGCCCATGATTCCAAGGATGGCCAGGGTACAGGCCGATAGTCTGATCAGGTTTCCAATGCTCACGGAGGACCTCCTTGTTAGGTACATATGGTCGCAGGGGCAGGCCCGCGTGCCTGCCCGAATCTCGGTCGGCAACGTCAGGAAGCCGGGATTGAGGTAATCCTTTCGACTCCATTCATATACGGGCGCAACACCGCGGGAATGATGACCGAGCCATCTTCCTGTTGATAGTTTTCCAGAATGGCGACCATCGTTCGACCCACGGCCAGGCCGGATCCATTGAGCGTATGGAGATTGGTCGGCTTGCCGCCTTTGGGGCGAAACCGAATGTTGGCTCTCCGCGCCTGAAAGGCCTCGAAATTGCTGCACGATGAGATTTCTCTGTACGTTTGTTGCGAGGGGACCCAGACTTCGAGGTCATAGGTCTTGGCGGCGGAGAATCCCAGGTCACTGCTGCATAAATTGACGACTCGGTAGGGTAATTCAAGTGCTTGCAGAATCTCTTCAGCCGCGTTGGTGAGACGCTCAAGCTCGGAATAGGATTCCTCCGGGGTGGCAAACGCAACGAGTTCGACTTTATGGAATTGGTGTACGCGAATCAGGCCCCGTGTGTCTTGTCCATAGGAGCCGGCTTCCCGACGGAAACAAGGCGTCGAAGCCACGTGCCGAATTGGCAGGACAGTGTCCGGAAGAATCTCGTCTCGGTACATATTGGTGACCGGCACTTCGGCCGTCGGGATTAAGACGTACTCATCATCGCGGAGGTGAAACAGGTCGCTTTCGAATTTTGGCAGCTGTCCCGTGCCGATCATGGCCTCTCGATTGACCAGATAAGGAGGGAGCACTTCGGTATAGCCATGTGCCTGGACGTGGACGTCGAGCATCAACGTGGCTAACGCGCGTTCGAGTTGGGCCCCGAGACCCGCTGCAATGGAAAATCGTGCTCCTGCGATTTTGCCGGCTCGTTTGAAGTCCAAAATGCCCAGGGATTCTCCTACGGTCCAATGCGGTTTCGGCGGAAAGGAAAAGGAAGGCGGTTCGCCCCATCGACGAACTTCGACGTTCTGCGACGCATCAGCCCCTTGAGGAACCGTGTTGTGTGGGACGTTAGGAATGCCCAGCGCGTGTTCTTCGAGTCGGGTTTCAATCGTTCGCAGGCGTTCTTCATGGATGGCAATGCTGTCGCCCAGTGCCCGCATGGTGGCAACGGCTGCTTCTGCCGGTTGGTTGGTCCGCTTTAATCCGGCGACGTCCTCGGAGCCTTTCTTGAGCTGATGCCGGAGGGTTTCGACTTGCGAAAGTCGATCACGGCGGGCCTGTAAAAGCTTTTCGACCTCCTCCCACGCCACGTCTGCTCCACGGAGACCGAGTTGGTCACGAATCGAGGGTAATTGTTCTCTGAGCGAACGAAGGTCATACATGGAAAATCCCAACTTATTGAAAATACAGACGAAAGTTAGCATTTGTCTCGGAGTCAGTCAACGAAGAGGCGAGAGAGGGTCGTGGCTCCGTTTGAATTTCTTTGCCTGTACGGTCCCCGTTCCTTTGGGGCGTATTTCAAAAAGTACGAGGCCGTCATTTCAAACCAAGCCCTACTCGAGAGACGTTCTGCTTGCAGCGGCGTGAGGTTTTTCCTACTCTGAGTCCATGCCGTATGTGTTTCCATACGAGAATCTTTTTATCGGTGGGGTGGCGTTCGTGATTGTCGGACTGTTGCTTATGCGAGCGGTCGTCGCGAGAAAAAAGAAAGGAAAAGACCGGCATGGCGATGAGACCGACCGGTAACCCGTTGCATGCCTCGGTTTGATCTTTTTTTTATCGAGTTACTATAATCCCTGCCTTTGTACCAAATTTTACTCGGAAAGACAGGCGTATGAATGGAATTTCACGATTGCAACGAACGGATGGCCGCCGACCCGATGAAATCCGTCTCGTCAGAATTACCCGACCATTTCTTAAGTACGCGGACGGATCCGTCTTGATAGAAATGGGCGAAACCAAGGTCATTTGTACGGCGTCGGTTGAGGAAAAAATTCCACCGTTTTTACGGGACAAAGGGCAAGGCTGGGTGACGGCTGAATATGCCATGTTGCCACGAGCCACTCATGACCGCATGCCCCGTGAAGCATCACGAGGAAAACAAAGCGGTCGGACTCTGGAAATTCAACGGCTCGTGGGTCGAGCGTTACGCGCGGTGACGGACTTGCCGGCGATGGGGGAGCGCACGATTTGGATTGATTGCGACGTCATTCAAGCCGATGGCGGCACGCGCACGGCTTCGATTACCGGAGCCTTTATCGCACTCGCCGACGCGTTTGCCGCGTTGAAAGAGAAGAAAGCACTGACGAAGACGCCGCTGATTGATTATCTTGCCGCCATCAGCGTCGGAAAGGTTGGAGGGGTCTCCCTGGTGGACCTGTGTTACGAAGAAGATTCTACGGCTGAGGTGGATATGAATCTCGTGATGACCGGCAAGGGGCGCCTGGTCGAAGTGCAGGGGACGGCCGAACGCGGTTCGTTTGCAAAAGAGGACTTGGATCAATTTCTGGCCATGGGTTGGAAGAGCATTCAGCAGTTGATCAAACTGCAAAGAGACCACGTCGGCAATCTCGACTGAAACATCGTGGATCTCGTGTTGGCGACAGGCAATCGGCATAAACAGCGGGAGATCAAGGCGCTCTTGCAGGACGTTGGTTTGACCGTTCGCACGCTGGATGAGTTTCCCGCGGTTCCGGTCGTGATTGAAGACGGCGAGACGTGTTATGCAAATGCAGGAAAAAAGGCCAGAGAGATTGCGCGTTTCACCGGCGCACTGACCCTTGCCGATGATACAGGTTTGGAAGTTGACGCTCTAGGCGGAAGGCCTGGCGCGTTTGCTGCCCGATACGCCGGAGACCATGCCACGTATGAAGATAATTGTCGGAAATTGTTGGACGAATTGACGGGTGTCCCTGCGGAGCAACGGGGTGCTCGATTTCTGACGGTCGTGGCTATAGCCGATCCTGCTTCTTCTGTCGAGTTCATGGAAGGTGCCTTGCGGGGACGGATTGCGGACCACTGCTCCGGAGACCACGGGTTTGGATATGACCCGGTATTTGTTGTGCCGGAACTGGAGAAAACCTTAGCAGAGTTGACGCTTGACCAGAAGAATCAAATCAGTCATCGTGGACGGGCGTTGGCCAAAGCCAAAGACGTTTTGAAACGTAAACTTGAGCGTTCGGAAAAGACCGGGGCGTAGCGCAGCCCGGTAGCGCGCCTGCTTTGGGAGCAGGATGTCGGAGGTTCAAATCCTCTCGCCCCGACCAGGTTTTCAGGAAAGCGATCTGAAACACGCGGCTGAAAACGATGGCCCACGTCCCGTCTCAGCCAACGTACCACTTGGCATAGCTTGTTGAAGAGTAAGGTCGAGCGCCCGTAGCTCAGTGGACAGAGCATCGGCCTTCTAAGCCGAGGGTCGCAGGTTCGACCCCTGCCGGGCGCGCCATACGCTGGAAAGACTCACGGTCCAGTGCAGGCCCTTGATGCCGATGGCGTGGCGGTTTCTTCAGGCAGAAGAACGCGTTTGTACAAAAAGGGGCGTCGTTATGGGACATAGTCCTGGATTTGAACGACTCGTTGAGACAAGAAAGAGCCGGATTCGTGAGTGCAGACCAAGTGAAGTCATGGCTCGCCTCGAACGCGGTGACGCCTTTTATTTCATTGATGTCCGGGAAGATCACGAAGTTGCTCAAGGTCGTGCCCACGGGGCGATCCACAAAGGCCGAGGGATTTTAGAGCGTGACGTTGAGCAAATGATTCCTGACAAAAACGCGGAAATTATTCTCTATTGCGGTGGAGGATATCGATCTGCCCTGTCAGCCGCCAACTTGCAGGAGATGGGCTATACGCGGGTGTTTTCCATGGCAGGAGGAATCAAGTCATGGCAGCAGGCAGGATATCCTCTGTGGTCGGACCCTGCTTCTTGAGACTAAAGCGCGAACCTCCCACCTCTCCTCCTTCGCATGAAGAGGGCTCTCCTTATTTGTAGAGTTGGTTGAACTCCTTCAAGACCTCATCGGTAATATCCAAACCCTCGGCTGAGTAGAGCGCAATTTTCAGCGTGGCCTCATTTCCTTTATCAATGACCAGCAAAAAGCCAGACCGTTCGGCTACGTTCTTGGTGGCGACCGCGATTTTTTTCATGTACTCCGTCATCAAAGCATTTTGCTTTTCCGCCAGTTCCTGCTGGAACGTTTGGCTTCGTCGCTGGTATTTCTGGACTTTGTCCTGGAATTGTTCCTGCAGGGATTGCGTTTCGGTTTCACTGAGGCCAGAGCCATTTTGAATCTGTTGTCTGAGTTTCTGTAATTCTTCTTCGTCCGCTTGTAACAGTTTTTGGCGAACCGCGGCGTGTTCTTTCAAGGTCGCCAGTGCCTTTTGCCCGGAATTGGAACCTTCTATGACCGCTTGAGGATCAATGATGCCTACTTGAAACTGCTGATCCGCGAAGGCGTGGGGGAGGCCACAAAACAGGCCTGGGATGATGAAGAATCCGAGCAGGAAGAGAAACGCGTTGCCGGGTTTGGGTGAAGTAATCTGACGAGGTCCTTGCATAAGACGAAACTCCTTCTTTGAAATAAACGGCGAGTCAGTGGTTATCGGTAACGGGAAAACCTGCGTCGTTGCAGGAAAGAATTGTCTTGATCGGTCTGTTTTTGAAGTTATAAGGCTATTCATTGAGAACAAGTAGTGTCAAGGGGAGGGTTCCGGCAATGGTCAAGCGTTCCAGGTTGTGCGATCATTCGTCTCCGTTACTGGTGTGTTTCGGTGACAGTCTGACTGCAGGGTATCAAGTCCGGGCTGAAACAGGAATTCCTCTGCCCGATACTCCCTACGGCGGATTTCTTCAGAAATGGTTGGGTACACGAGGACGAGTCTCCGTTAAAGGAATTTGCGGGGAAGTCACCTCTGACATGGTGACGCGATTTCCCCTTGATGTCGTTGACGTGGTTCCCTCTTATTCCGTGATTTTAGGAGGAACGAATGATTTAGGATGGGGCGTTCCCCCCTCCACGATTCTCACGAACCTGGAGCGTTTATATACACTGGCGTCTGCAGCGGGAATACGGCCCATTGGAGTGACGGTCCCCTCCATTAGAGTCGAGGCCCCTGGTGCCGGGTCATTGTCCCCGTCTTCCGGTTCGTTGCCCGCCTGGCTTCACTCACGCATTCAACGTCGCCTGGAATTGAATCGTCTGATTGCGGAACGGTGTCAACGTCATCAAATGCCGTGCGTGGATTTGTGCCAGGCAACGTCGGAAGGCCCATCTTTTCTCCTGGCTTCGCGTTTTTCCAGTGATGGTCTGCATCTCAATACTGCGGGTTATATGAAGTTTGCCCAGTTGGTGTGGAACGAATTATTCGCTGATCGTTTCGGAGCCTGCCCCTGCCTGCCTTGAATGGTCATTTCAATCCGCAGGTGCCCGTTCTGATCTTTGCTAAAGGACAACGTCGGCCTTGCCGTGGGCTGAGGGAATCAGTGCGTGGGACTCGAAGACGAACCTGCGTTTGAGGACGCCGAACCTGACGTTGAAGATGGGGACGAGGGTGACGACGTATCCGGCGTGGAACCGGATTCGCTTTTTGCAGGAGTCTTTTCTTTCTCAGTACCACTGCCTGTCCCGTCTTTGGCTTGTTTTCCGCTCTCTTTCGATTGGCTGGGATCTTTCAGCTTATTAGAGTAATCCGTCACGTACCACCCTGTTCCTTTGAACATGATGCCAGGAGCCGATATGAGCTTTCGTACTTCATTCCCGCATTGTATGCATTTTTCTATCTGTGGGTCGGAAAATCTTTGCTGGACCTCGAATTGATGGTGACAGGTCCCACATTCATATTCGTATCGTGG
Source organism: Nitrospirales bacterium (assembly GCA_965215405.1). Taxonomy (GTDB): domain Bacteria; phylum Nitrospirota; class Nitrospiria; order Nitrospirales; family UBA8639; genus Bin75. Next base: position 2,060,400 of record OZ244060.1, on the reverse strand, counting down.
CATCGTTACCCTCCCATTTCACGGAAATGTTTTGCTCCATTTTCGATAATATCTTTGTCGACAAAGTCAAGGAGTTTGAGGGGTCAAACGAGGGCCTGAATCGCCTCTCTGAATCTTTTCAGACCTCGTTCAATCGTGTTAAGCGTCGGGGTATAGGTCAGCCGGAGATGGTACGGACTTCCGAATGGTTCGCCGGGTACACACGCTATTTGAGCGTTGTTTAACAGGTACGTGGCCAGGTCCGCCGGAGTCGTAATCGTTTTCTTTCCATGCCGTTTGCCCAATATTTCCGAAACGTTGGGAAACGCATAAAAAGCCCCTGCAGGGGGTGGACAGATGATGCCGGGTATTGCGTTTAACGCGTCAACCATGAGGCGACGTTTGGGGTTGAGATCATCAAGCAGTTCAGTAAGAAACGACGTGCCTTTCTGGAGTGCGGTCACTGCGGCTTTTTGCGAAATCGACGTTGGATTGGACGTGCTTTGGCTTTGGATAGTCGCCATCGCGGCGATTAACGCTTTTGGTCCTCCGGCATAGCCGATACGCCACCCCGTCATGGAAAACGATTTGGAAACGCCATTTACCACAAGAGTTTGGTCGGCGATTTCAGGCACGGCGGACACGATACTCAGGAACGGGGTTTCTCCATAGACGAGTTTTTCGTAAATTTCGTCGGAGATCACAAGAAAGCCGCGACGCCTGGCCACCTCGGCTACGGCTTCAAGCGTGTCCCGTGTATAAAGCGTACCCGTTGGGTTGCATGGACTATTCAAGATCAGTGCCTTGGTGCGAGTCGTGACTTTGGCTTCTAATTGTTTCGGATCGATGGCATAGCCATGGTCTTCCTTTGTTTCCAGAATAACGGGTTGGCCATCGGCCAATCGTACAATATCAGGATAGGAGACCCAATACGGAGCAGGGATGATGACTTCATCCCCGGGATCCAAAAGGGCCTGTGCCAGGTTGTAGAGGGTGTGCTTGGCCCCACAAGACACCAGAATTTGCGATTTCTCGTACTGGATGCCCTGGTCACGTGAAAATTTTTCAATGATGGCTTGTTTGAGTTCATCGGTGCCCGAGGCCGGTGTGTATCTGGTAAATCCGTCCGTGATGGCCGACTTCGCGGCCGCTTTCACAACGTCAGGCGTGTCACGTGCCGATTCCCCTACGGAAAAATCAGCAACGTCCATACCTTGAGCCGCCATGGATTTGGCGGTTGCCGAAACGTTCAAGGTCGGGGACGGGATGACTCGGGTGGTGCGGGTGGAGAGTTTCATGGTGATTGCCGCCTGTATTTTTCACGAAGGTGTTTGGCCACTTCAGGAATGAGAAAGGCGTCCAACTCGCCTTCAAACAGGGCCAGTTCTTTGACGATGCTGGAAGTCAAATATGAATATTCTTCGCTTGGCATCAGAAAAACCGTTTCCAGACGTTCATCAAGCTTCCGATTGAGTAACGCCATTTGAAACTCGTGTTCAAAGTCGGAGACCGCTCGCAGCCCTCGAATAATGGCATGGGCCCTTCGCTGTCGAACGTATTCCACTAACAGGCCGTCAAATGATTCCACTTCCACGTTGGGGAGTGCTTTGGTGGCGATTTTCGCAAGCTCGACTCGTTCTTCAAGAGAAAGCAGTGCTTCCTTCCGCGGATTGGGAGCGACGGCCACGATCAGCCGGTCGAAGACGCCAAGACTGCGACAGACAATATCCGTGTGCCCACGGGTAATGGGATCGAAGGTGCCAGGGTAGACTGCTAATCGCATGCATCCTCAGAAGAATTGGCTGGTTGAAAGAAGGTGAGCATGGTGTCGCCATACTGCGACTGACGCGTTTGCGTGAGCGATCCGACTTGACTCGGCACGGTATGCTTAAAGAAATGCTCAAGAATGACCACCCCTCGAGAAACAACTTTTTCGCTCAGGCTGAGTCGTTCGAGCATCTGTGCCAGGTCGGTGGTTTGATAGGGCGGGTCGGCAAAGACGATATCAAACGCAGGCGGTCCGCCAAATGACGGGGGTAAGGCAAGAAAGGTTTCGACGTCTTGTGCGTAGACGACGCAGTATCGGTCATACCCGCAACGTCTGATGTTTTCACGAAGAAGCTCTATGGTCGAGACTCGATTCTCCACAAACGCCACGTGTTTTGCTCCTCGACTCAATGACTCGATGCCTAACGCCCCCGTTCCGGCGTAGAGATCCAAAACGTGTGCGCCTTGTGTACGATGGGCCAGAATCGAAAACAGAGCTTCTCTGACGCGGGTGGAGGTTGGACGACACTCCAGCCCTGGAGGGTTCTTAAGGCGACGACCTTTGTGTGTGCCGGCTACGACTCGCATCGCTGAATTCCCCTAAACAAAAAACGATAGCATACTGATTTTTTTATCGGCAAGACGTGGACGTCAGGAGCCTTGGTAGCGGCTAAGTTTGAAAGTGTGGCCTCGTATTTTTTGAAACAAGTCCCAAAGAACGGGGACCGTACAGGCAAAGAAATTCAAACTGAGCCACTACCGGAGCCTTCGCTCCTTTGACAGCACAGGGGTGGTGGTCTACATTTTTGTAAGATCGTCTGATAGCGAAATCTCGATCATCCGGCACTGAGAGGAGTGGATGAGCAAGAAACCTTCCAAGGGGATTTTGCATTGGCCAAAGAGTGAACGACCGAGGGAACGGCTGTTAGCAGAAGGTCCCGAGTCGTTGACTGACGGGCAACTGTTGGCCATTGTGCTCAGGGTAGGGAGGCATGACAGGTCGGCAGTTCAAGTGGGTATGGATCTTCTGAAGGATCTGGGAGGCTTGCAGGGCTTAGCGAATCGAAGCGCGAAGGAACTTTGCAGTATCCCCGGCATCGGACCAGCCAAAGCCGCCCAGATCAAGGCGGCCATTGAACTGGGGAAACGCGTCTTGTCGACTCCATTGACAAAGGAGACCGTGATTACCCGGAGCCAACTGGTTTTCAAACATTATTATCCTCTTTTGCGGGATCTCCGACAGGAAGTATTCAAAGTGATCCTGCTCGATGCCAAACATGCCGTCATTCGAGACAAAACCGTGTCCGAAGGGACGTTGACGAGCAGTCTGGTGCATCCGAGGGAGGTGTTCAATGAAGCCGTCCGCGAATCGGCGGCGGCCGTGATCTTTTTGCATAATCATCCAAGTGGGGACCCCAAACCGAGTAAAGAAGACCGAATGTTAACGGTACGGTTACAAGAAGCCGGAGAGATTCTCGGCGTGCAGGTTCTTGACCACGTCATCATCGGGGATAACCGCTACATCTCCTTTGCCGATGAGGGGTGGCTGTCCCGTCGTTAATTTCCTCGTCGAGCAAATATCTGCGTTAAGGCAAGCCTTTTTCCTGAACACGTTTGCCTCACGTTACAGATCTTCGGTTGTGGCTCAGTTTGATATGACGGCTTCGTCCTTGTTGAAACAAGCCCCCAAAGAAACGGGGACCGTACAAGCAAAGAAATTCAAACGGAGCCACGACCAGGTCTTCTGTATGTTTCCAACGTCCTTCATGCTTTATGATATAATCAAAGTTTCTCTTTGTAGTCTTTCAGACCTGATGTTAGAATAGGCCTTAATTCTTGACTGGGAGGAGTGGAGACAACCCGCGGGAAAACGGGACAAGGCTTCCGTCGATGAGCATTACAATCAGTCAACGGGACGTGGAACGCGTGGCGGATCTCGCTCGACTTCAACTGAGCCAGGAAGAACTGGCGCGGTTGAGCAGCCAGCTGAGTCATATTTTGACCTACATCGAAGAGTTAAATTCCGTTGATACCACCGGCATTCGTGGAACGACAGCGGTGGTCGTCAGTGACGCCAATGTATTACGGGACGATGAAGTGCGTCCTTCGCTGTCTCAGGCGCAGGCGTTGGGCAACGCACCCGCGGCAGTCGATGGATTGTTTCAAGTGCCGAAAATCATTAGTGATCGGTGAACCAAAGGGAATTGGGAAACGATGTTACGGCACATGTTGCGTGCGAAAATCCATCGAGCAGTCGTCACGGATGCCTGTTTGGAATATGAGGGGAGTCTGACCGTTGACGAAGATCTGTTGGACGCGGCAGGGATTTTACCCTATGAGCTCGTGATGGTCTCGAATTTGAACAATGGCGAGCGGTTCACGACCTATGCCATAAATGGAAAGCGCGGCTCCGGTGAAGTCGTGCTCAATGGGCCCACGGCCAGAAAAGGGGTGATTGGGGATCGGGTTATCATTTTTTGCTATGAGTATTATAATGAGGATGAAGCAAAACGTCATCACCCTCGAATCATTCAAGTAGATGAAGACAATCGAATGCTTAATGGCTCCTGATTGCTGAACAGGGGCTTCCGATTGTCAATTTCCCTTCACTCGCAGAACCTGTTGCCGTGCCATGTCACTTGTTAAATGTACTCTGAAAGAGCTTCAGGATCGATTTACGCGAGGAGAGGTAAGCGCAGTAGAAATCACCCGTGCCTACTTTCTTCGGATCAGCGTGGTGGAGTCGAAAGTGAAAGCCTATATTACGCTGAACGACAGAGAAACCATGTTGTCTCAGGCCAAGGCGCTGGATGATTCGTTGAGGAACTGGAGGAAAACTCAGCCTATGATGGCAATGCCGATTGCGGTTAAAGATAATATCTGCACGGAGGGTCTTCCCACGACTTGCGGATCTCGTATTCTTGGGGACTTCACCCCGCCGTATTCTGCCACCGTTGTGGACGCGCTGCGGGCGCAGCAGTGTTTTCTTATAGGAAAAACCAATCTGGATGAATTCGGGATGGGTTCTTCTACCGAACATTCGGCTTTTGGTCCGAGTCGAAATCCCTGGAAACTCCACCACGTGCCGGGCGGGTCGAGTGGCGGCTCTGCCGCGGCCGTGGCCGCAGATGAATGCGTTGCCGCTCTGGGGACCGATACGGGTGGGTCTATTCGCCAACCAGCCGCGTGTTGTGGGGTCGTTGGCCTCAAACCGACGTATGGACGGGTGCCTCGCTATGGGCTCATTGCATTTGCCTCCTCTCTGGATCAAATCGGGCCTATTACCAAGGACGTGATGGACGCCGGGTTGATGATGAACGTGCTTGCCGGCCATGATCCCCGGGATTCGACCTCAGCCGATGAACCGGTTCCCGATTTTACACGGGTTTTTAAAAAGAAAGACGTCAAAAAACTGAAAATCGGGGTTCCACTCGAATTTTTCGCGGAGGGATTGGATCCGGAAGTCAATGACGCCGTCCGCGAAGCACTCTCCGTGTTTGAAGAATTGGGCGGCACGATTCAAGAGGTGTCGCTCCCGCACACGGGAGTTGCCGTGGCGACGTATTATATTGTGGCGACGGCTGAGGCGAGTTCCAATCTGGCCCGATATGACGGCGTTAAATATGGATTCCGGGCCAAAGAAAGCCTGGATCTCCTGGAGATGTATCGGCACACGAGGCAAGAAGGGTTTGGTCCGGAGGTGAAGCGGCGGATTATGCTGGGCACCTATGCCTTGAGCAGTGGGTACTATGACGCCTATTATGCCAAAGCTCAAGCGGTGCGCACCCTCATTCGACGGGATTTTGATCAGGCCTTTCAGGACGTCGATCTGATCGTTACCCCGGTGATGCCGACCACGGCGTTTCGACTCGGTGAAAAAATAGAAGATCCTCTGCAGATGTATCTGTCGGATCTCTATACCATCTCTGCAAGTTTAGCGGGGATTCCGGCGATTTCGCTGCCTTGTGGGTTGAGTCGGAAAGGGTTGCCGATCGGTATGCAAATTTTGGGTCGCCATTTTGAAGAGGGAGTCGTTCTTCGGGCGGCGCGCGCGTATGAATTGGCAACGGACTGGCACAAAAAACGACCTCTTGTTCGATAGGGAACGTGACGCATGACTGATTTTGCCGCCGTGGTAATTGCTGTAGCTTTTGTGGTGCTTGTGGGCTATATCGTTCCGACTGTGATTCAACTGCGAAAGACCGTGTTTCAATTCGAACGATTATTGTCACAGATTAACGCCGAATTGCCAGGGCTTTTGAAAGAGATCAAACTGACGAGTGAGAACGTCAAGGCCATGTCCGCCCAAGGTCGCGACGGAGTGAAGCGGGCGTCTGTGTTGATGGACGCCATTGGTGCGGTAGGTCAGACGGTCAATCAAATCCATGAGGCCGTTCTCGGAAAATGTACGACGCTCATGGCAAGTCTGGGTCGAGTGCTGGCAGGCATGAAGGCAGGGGCCCTGACTTTGAAAGATCACGTACAAAAAGAAGGGGGGCAAATAAATGGGAAAAAATAATTCTGACGCATCTGCTTGCAGCGTGATGTTGGCTTTCTTGAGCGGGATGGCGTTTGGCACCGTTACGGCCTTATTGCTGGCTCCGCAAACAGGTCGGGAATCACGAGAGACTTTGTCCCGCGCGGTGCGGCAGGCGAGTGACAACGTTCGAGATTTTTCGGAAAGAGCCACGGATACCTGGGACGGCGTCGTGAGCAAAGGCCGAGAGTTTCTGGATGAGGCCGGGACGGTGGTCAAGGACGCGGTGGACGCGGGGCGGGAGGCTATGCATCAAACCCGGCGACCCTCTTCAGAAGAATCCAACATGTAATCGTGACGTTCGAAGCCGTCATCGGACTGGAAGTTCACGCCCAACTCCGAACGCAATCGAAAATGTTTTGCGGTTGTGCGACGGAGTTCGGGTTGCCCGCCAACACCCAGACCTGTCCCGTCTGTCTGGGCTTGCCAGGTGCTCTGCCTGTCGTAAATAAACGCGCGCTGGAAATGGCGATTCGGACGGGCCTGGCTTTGAATTGTACCGTTCGGAAGACCCATCAATTTGCCCGAAAAAATTATTTTTACCCCGATTTGCCGAAAGGGTATCAAATTTCCCAGTATGACTGGCCCATTTGTGAGAATGGATGGATAGAGTTCAGGGCGAATGGGACTTCCAGAAAGGTGAGAATTCGGCGAGCGCATCTGGAAGAAGACGCAGGGAAAAATATTCACGGGAGTGAAGGAGCCGGCAGTTTCGTCGATCTCAATCGAGCGGGAACGCCCCTGGTAGAGATTGTGACCGAACCCGACATGCGTTCGGTCGAAGAAGTCATCGCGTATTTGAAATCCTTGCGGGACGTGTTGATGTATTTAGACGTCTGTGACGGCAACATGGAGCAGGGGAGTTTTCGATGTGAACCCAACCTTTCGTTGAGACCAACGGGGTCCGACGCGTTTGGCATTAAAGTGGAACTCAAAAATATTAACTCGTTCAAGTTCGTCAAAGATGCCGTTGAGTATGAAATCAAACGCCAGGCCAGGGTCCTTACGGAGGGAGGGACCGTCTGTCAGGAAACCAGATTGTGGGACATTGATCGTGGTCAAACGGTTGTCATGAGAAGCAAGGAAGAAGCCCATGATTATCGCTATTTCCCTGATCCCGATCTCGTTCCGCTTTCAATTTCCGATGAGTGGGTTGAAGAATTACGATCCACCCTTCAGGAATTACCCCAGGACCGACGTCAGCGATTTCTAAGGGACTACGGATTACCGGACTACGATGCCGGCGTGCTCACGGGTTCTCGCGCCCTGGCCGATTATTTTGAAGATTGCGTGACGTTGTTTGCCGAACCCAAGGCCATTAGTAACTTCGTGATGAGTGAATTATTGAGAGAGCTGCGTCAATCCGGGACGACCATTGAGTCCTCCCCCGTGTCTCCGGAACGGTTGGTGGGATTATTGAATCTCGTGCATAATGAAACCATCAGTTTGAAAGCAGCCAAGGAGATTTTTCCCGAGCTCTATGCCGGCGATAAATCGGCTGCTCAGCTCGTGGAAGAAAAGGGGGTTCAGCAACTGTCTGATGAGGGGGCGTTACTGGCGTTGGTTAATACCGTCATCGAAAAGCATCCTTCGCAGGTGGCCCAATATCGAGGCGGCAAAGAAACGGTTCTTGGATTCTTCGTCGGTCAAGTCATGAAAGGTTCCGGGGGGAAAGCCAATCCCCAAAAAGTGCGAGCGTTGTTCAAAACGCGGCTTTCGCAATAAATTCCAATTCCGTTTGCCGTCCTGCCAGACGTTTCGTGCGTTGTCAAAAACCGGAAACCCAGTATGATGCGAACGCGTCCATCACAGGCTGCTTCATGTTGAAGAAATTCTTCTTTGCAGAAAAGAGCGCGTGAATGAGCAGGATTCAAAAAATCAAAGGGAGAACCATTCTCGATTCTCGAGGAAATCCGACGGTAGAAGTGGACGTCCTTCTGACCAGTGGTGCCTGGGGGCGGGCGGCTGTGCCTTCCGGTGCGTCAACGGGGACACGAGAAGCACTCGAATTACGGGACAACGATCCTCAACGGTGGACGGGGAAAGGGGTCGATAAGGCCATTCGGAACGTTACGAGAACGTTGGCCCCCAAACTTCAGGGGATGAACGCCCTGGATCAGACGTTAGTCGATTCCGCGATGCTCACGTTGGATGGGACTCCGGACAAGTCTCGACTCGGGGCAAATGCCGTGTTGGGGGTCTCGCTTGCCGTCGCCCGAGCCGCCTCGGCGGAAACGCGGCAACCCTTATATCGGTACATTGGTGGAGCCAGGGCCCGTGAATTACCGGTTCCCATGATGAATATTATCAATGGTGGAGTTCATGCGAATAATGGCCTGGATCTGCAAGAGGTCATGATCATGCCCGTGGGTGCCACGCGGTTTCGTGAAGGGCTGCGAATGGGCACGGAAGTATTTCACCATTTAGGGGCCCTGCTGAAGGCCAGGAGATTGAGTACGGCAGTGGGCGATGAGGGTGGATTTGCGCCAGCCCTCCGGTCGAATGAAGAGGCGTTGGCCCTGATTAGTCAAGCCATTCGCAAGGCAGGATACCGCCTCGGCACGGATATTGTTTTAGCACTTGATGCGGCGGCTAATGAATTTTATGGTAAAAAAGGGTATGTTCTTCATGCAGAAAAGCGTGACGCATGGACTTCTGCCCAGATGATTGATTTTTACGAAGGGCTGGCAGACCGCTATCCCATCGTATCGATTGAAGATGGATTACATGAAGATGATTGGAAGGGATGGAGACTCCTGACCGAGCGGCTCGGTACGCGGGTTCAGTTGGTGGGGGACGACTTGTTTGTGACTAACGTTGACTATTTGTCAAAGGGCATTCAAGAACACGTAGGAACCGCTATTTTGATAAAAGTCAATCAGATCGGCACCTTGACTGAAACCATCGAAACGGTTGAAGTCGCAAAGCGTGCAGGGTTCGGCGTTGTAATCTCCCATCGTTCCGGAGAAACGGAAGATACGACTATTGCCGACCTGGCCGTTGCATTGAATGCCGGGCAGATCAAAACGGGGTCGTTGTCTCGAACGGACCGCTTGGCCAAATATAATCAACTCCTCAGGATTGAGGAAGAGTTAGGAAAGTTGGCAGTCTATAAAGGGAGAAAGGTACTGCGAACTCGGAGGACATAGAGTGGTCCGCCAGAATCGAAAACGTCCAGCGGAAAAACTTCGTCAATGGTCCATTTCGCGATCTGTGACCTATCCCGTTGGTCTCACCATTGGGATCGCACTGTGCCTGGTTTGGATATTGGAAGGAACAGGGGTGCCCCAGTACTGGAGAATGACCCAGGAACTCGATAAGACGAAAGAAGAGATTGTCTCATTAGAGCAGGCGAACGTCGCTCTTCGAGAGGAAATCCATCGTCTGGAATCCGATCTCTTTACCCTGGAAAGATTGGCAAGGGAGCGGTTAGGGTACGTGAAGGAAGGAGAGACGGTGTATCAGTTCGTTGAGTCGCCGTAGATGAAAGTGAACGAAAGCGGGAGGCGACTGACAATGGGCAAATAACTCCGCGGGTTTTCCTGCCTCCACTCTTCTCTTGTGCGTTCCTTCCGGTACCAATTCACCGTTGGTTAAGTTATGAAATTCGGCACGATGGCCGTTGTGGGTTGTCCCAACGTTGGAAAATCCACGCTCGTCAACCGGTTGGTCAATCAAAAAATTGCTATTGTTTCCGACAAACCGCAGACCACGCGTTCCCGGATTCTCGGAGTAGCGCATTTCCCGCAAGGTCAACTGGCCTTGTTGGACACGCCAGGGATGCATAAGCCCTGGCATCGCCTCAATAAACGTATGGTGCAGACAACGTTGGAGACAATTTATGACGCCGACGTGGTCGCGGTCATGGTCGATGGACGAAATTTACCTGGTACTGGGGATCGGTTTGTGGTAGATCAACTCTTTTCACTGCCCAGGGAATCTGCAAAGTTCCCCATTTTCCTGTTACTGAACAAAATCGATACGCTGAGGAAAATGAAATTATTACCAGTGATTGAGGCGTATCGCTCCTTAGAGGAGTGGACGCAGATTGTACCCTTATCGGCCAAAACCGGCCTGAACGTCGATCGTTTGACGTCGCTGGTTTTTGAACACTTCGATGAACGGGAAGAAGCCTTTGAGGAACATTTTGTCACGGACCAGTCATGGCGTCATCTGGCAGCAGAGACCGTACGGGAAAAAGTCATCGAATCGACCAAGGCGGAACTGCCCTATGCCGTAGCCGTAAAGGTAGACGAGTTTCAAGAAGAAGGCCGCGTCACCAGAATTGCCGCTTCTATTTTTGTTGAAAGACCCGGTCAGAAGGCGATTGTGATTGGAAAATCAGGAGCACGTCTGAAAGCGATTGGCACTGCCGCGCGGTCGGAGTTGGCGGAGGCCCTGGCAAGCAAAGTGTTTTTGGATCTCCACGTCAAAGTGAAAAAAACCTGGCGCGATGATGACCGTTTGTTGGCAGAATTAGGATATTGAAACGACCATGCTGGACCTGACAAAGACAATGGCTTCAGGCGTCTCTGAGCCTGCGAAAGATCAATCCACGTCGATGACCACGAATCGTCAAAGGAAGTTTGACGTGGTGCGACGCTCGACGCGTCGTCTCTTGAAACGCGGGGCCATTTCGAACCTGGCGAATTTGATTGCCCGATTGCATCCCGCGGACGTTGCCCGGGTGATCATGAATTTGGATACGCTTCAGGAACGACGGACGATCTTTGAGTTGGTCGAAGGCGCGGCAGAGCAGGGACAGGTTGTGAGCGAATTAAGTGACGAGATAATCCTGGAATTACTCGAAGATCGGAACGCCGCCGATATTGCCTGGATGTTGCGGGTCGTGCCGGCGGATGACGCCGCGTATATCTTAGGCGTACTGCCGGAGCCCCTGGCGCAGAATATTTTGCCGCTCATGAAAGCCGAAGAATCTCAAGAGGTCGCCAATCTTATGGCCTATCCCAAGGGAACAGCCGGCAGCATTATGACGACGGAGTTCTTTTCCCTGCCTGAGGAAACCGTTGCCCGAGAAGCGATCCAGCGTCTTCAACAGGCTACGAAGGCAGAGACCGTGTTTTATATTTATGCGACGGACCGCGAAGGACGACTCACGGGAGTGATATCGTTGCGTGAATTACTGGTGGTTGCGCCTACGGCTCCCCTGAAAAGCATGCTCTCCCGTGAAGTGATTAGCGTGAGCGTGGATACCGAACAAAAAGAGGTCGCAAGTCAAGTTGCCAATTACAACCTCCTGGCGATTCCGGTTGTCGACGTCGAGCATCGGCTCGTGGGGATTATTACGGTAGACGACGTGGTGGACGTCATTCGAGATGAAGATACCAAGGATATGTTAAAGATGGCCGGAGCCACCGAGGAAGACGCTCAGATGCGTACCCCCAGTCTTCTCGCGGCGGGTCTTCGGTTCCCCTGGTTGTTTACCAACCTGGTCGGAAGCTTTGTGTCGGGATTCATTCTGTGGTCATTCCGATTCACGATACAAGAAGTCATGGCCGTGGTGACCTTTATTCCCGTGATTGCGGCGATGGGGGGGAATCTGGGGCTTCAATCTTCGACGCTGATCATTCGTGGGATTGCCACGAGTCGTATCGAGCCCAGTGACGTATGGAAAGTCGTGTTTCGAGAATTGCGAATTGGATTACTCTTGGGCGTGTTCTGTGGGATTTTACTTTTTTTGATTGGATGGATATGGCAGGAAAACGGGTATTTAGGATTAGTGGTCGGTGGCGCGTTACTGATTACGTTTATTATTTCGTCGAGTATCGCCACGGTGACTCCCTTGCTCTTACGGAAGTTTCGTATTGACCCAGCGGTGGCAGCAGGACCGTTTATTACCACGGTTATGGACGTCACGGGGGTCAGCATTTATCTTGGATTCGCCACGATTATGCTGGAGTATCTGAGATAAGTCTGGCTGTGTCGTTGAAGGGAGAGGCCAGGGCGAGAGAAATACGTTCGGTGACGCTCCTGGAACCCTGATGACTCTCAGCGCGTCTTTCTTTGTATGGCTCTTGTAACCACAAACGCGGTTGTCCTCAAAAGTACGCGCTGGGGAGAAGCTGACCGCATTCTCACGTTTTTTTCTCTTCGGTGCGGCAAGGTTCGAGGGATCGCGCGCGGCGCGCGGCGGATGAAAAGCCGATTCGGCGGAATGCTCGAACCTTTTTCGTCGGTCAATCTTACGTTTTTTGATAAACGCAACGACGGCCTTGTATCAGTAAGTCACGTTGACGGTCTTGAATCCTTTAGCGCGTTGCGAGAGAGTTTAGACTGCATCTGGGCAGCTTCCAGTATGGTGGCCCTGGTTGACGGCGTTACGGCAGACCGTGATCCGAGTCCGCCGATTTTTCATACGCTGTTGGAGGGATTGAGGTCGTTAATTCAGGCGGATGATCAGAGATTACGCACGTTAATTTTTCAGATTCACGTTTTGGGACAAGCAGGGTTTCAACCACAGATTGAACACTGTGCGTCCTGTGGTCGGGATTTTGAGGGGCAGTATTCCAAGTTTTCTCCTTCTGCCGGAGGGCGTCTGTGTCGATCGTGCGACCAAGGCAGTTGGGACTATTGTTTGCCGATGTCTCCGGGAAGCGTGGCGTTTCTCCACCAGGCCCGTCGAATACCCTTTGTGCTTGCGACGCGTCTGAAGGCGACGGGCCAGGTACGGAGAGAGGTAGAAGACATTGTCGACACCTATACAAGAGCCGTCGTGGGGAAACGGCTGCCGGAGAAAGATTTGTTAGCGGTAGAACCGTCACCAGTGCCGTATGGTGTCATGCAGAAAGACGTTACTGCGTGAAAAGCGTCGATCTATGGGGACAGAGACCATCCGTCCTGAAGATATGAAATGGATCGAGAAGGGCGTGCTCGGCATCGCGTGGAGCGATGGGCACCAAGGCGTCTATCCGATTCGTTATCTGCGGTTACACTGCCCTTGTGCGGCCTGTACGGATGAATGGACCGGCGAGTTAAAACTGAAACCCGATCACGTGCCGATGCTTATCATGCTGAAGGATATCCAGCCGGTGGGGCATTATGCGTTACGCCTGATTTGGAGTGACGGGCATGACACAGGGCTGTATGCTTTCGGGAAACTTCGTCAGATGTGTCAATGCGACGTCTGCCAGCCGAATAAAGATCCGGAAGCAGATAAGAAAACTTCTCGTCGCTTACTCTAAGCAGCCCTTCCCTCTTTCTCCTGTCACCAGACTTCATCGTCTGTGTCGCGGACCAAGGGTTTGGTCTTCGTAGTTTGCAAACAAGCGTTTGGTTTCGGGGTGGATGGCAAAGCCTTTGCCGTGAGCAATGTCTCGAGTGCGGAAAAATGGCACGAGTTTTCCGGAGGGATCGAGATAGGCTGCGCGAAGGGGGACGGAACGATTTCGATGATGGATAAGACGACAGGACGTGGAACGAATCAAGCTGATCCACGCGGCGACTTCGTCGGGGTTTCCGATGGAGGCCGACAGCAACAGTAATCGCGATTGCGCAGGACAAAAAATAATCGTTTCTTCCCAGACCACTCCACGTTCCGGATCAGCGAGAAACTGTGATTCATCCAAGATGATCAAGCCTAATGTATCCAACCGCACGTCGATCTCACCGCTCGCGGCATCGTACAGTAAATTCCGCAGGATCTCCGTGGTCATGATCAGAATGGGAGCTTGCGGGTTGTCACGACGGTCGCCCGTGAGAATGCCGACCTGATCAGAACCGAAAATCTGCGAAAACTCCATCAGTTTTGTGTTTGAGAGCGCCTTCAGGGGCGACGTGTAAATAACCGTTCGCTCCGCGTCGATGGCCCGTCGCATGGCTTCTATCGCAACGTAGGTTTTGCCGCTGCCGGTAGGCACACTCAAGATTACGTCATTGGTCGCCAAGAGGTCGATGGCTTCTTGTTGCCAATCATCAGGCTTGAACGGCCGTGGTGGAGGAATGCCAATGCCTTCAAAAAGCATCTTCGTGCTGACAGCCGATTCATCTGATGATTTGTGCCGTTGCCGGGGTGGTAAAGGTTGAGACGGTGCATCGGGTTTTGGTGATTGTTTCTGTTTAGACGTTTTGGGAGGGCGCGCGGGCGCGTGAAGGATAGACTCGAGGACAAGTCCCACTTCTGCCTGCTGATCAGAGGACAAGGCTAGGAGCGCGTGAATAATTCGGTCTTTCCCCATCCGAAAATGTCGAGGCACTCGCCCCTTCGCCACGTGGTGAAGTCGTTTGACGGACAGGCTGGCTAATTGGCTTGCCAGTGCGTCGTTCGTCACGCGTTTTCTTGAGGCGCGTTCGGTCGTTTTCTTCGTGCCCTCTTCTCTTTCCCCTGAAGACGTAAAGTGAACTTCGGTCTCGGTGGTTTCCACTTTTTCTCTCATGGTAATTCTTGCAATACGTCTCGACGCATGAGGTCCATTGCGTCTCTCGCGGTATCGGCCAATCCTGGATGAGTCGATTTTAACCCATACAGTTGTGAGAGATATTCCAGGCTTCGAGCCAGGAGTCGATAGATATCCCCTTCTGCCATGGTGGTCGATCGAACGAGTTCGCTCCAGGGCAAGGTGGAGTTCGTGATCCACAGTTCGGCTATCGCGGCGACGTCAGACCGAAGGAGGGGTGGTTCTTCATACGCGGATAACGAGTGGGCTACTTTCCGTACTTGTCCGAGAGTCGAGGACAAAGCCGGATTGCCTCTGGGAAAGGAGGCCGGGCGATCATCGTCATGCGCGATGCTCGCGACTACTCCCGTCAGTAAAGAGGCTTTGATCCCTTCAAACGCCCCCATCCTGATTAACTCTGTGATGAGTAATGAATGATTGATGCGAATCAATCGTGCCCAGTCGCCATCCGGAGTGAGCTGACACGAGGGGGTCAGGTAGCCAAATTTCTGCAATATTTCCACGTGTTGCTGGAAGCGGTGCCAGAGTTCGGTGCGCAAGGCGTGAATGGTTTTCGTGAATCGATGATTTTCCTGGCGCAGCTTGAACGCCCGTGAGTGGTCCTTTTGACAAGCGTGACGGGCCCGACACGTTGGACAGGGAAACTCGTCGCTGAGCGTCTCGGTCAGAATCGGGTCGTCCGAGCCGTTCTGATCGACTCGAATAGGGAGATGTCGTAATCGAGTGGGAAAGTTTTCCAACGTTTCGATCGCGTGATTCAGGCTGTGAGGCGTGCACCATGGAAACTTTCCGGCCTCCGCGACGTCAATGACTTCATCGAACACCGAGGTCACCGCGCTCGCAGGATATTCCATGACGCGCCCCCGACTTCGAATCACGGTCAACATGGCGTGGCCTTGCCCGCGGCTTCGATATTGACGCAAGACGACGGCGTGGTCTTTGGATAATTCAACAACGCGACCGGGCGTGAGGAAGGTTAATTGGGCCAAGACCTCCGGTGGGTCGTGCCGTGCTTTCAAGTGATGGTGCGAGCGGCGTTTTTTGGCAAGGTTAAAGGATTGCCACTGCGCAATCCAATCGGCGCATTCTCGTTGGCCATAGGCCTCCAATTGCTTTTCCACCTTATCCAGTTTTGTTTCATAGAGATCGGCTCGCTGGTTGAGCTGAAATTGCGCAAAACTCTTTTCCAGAATGGGTTGAATGTGATCGATGGTATGGGCTTTCAGGAGATTCAGTACCATGGGATAGGAGATGAGGAATTGACTGTCGATAGGCTCTGGGTGATTCGTGAGTCCATTAGCAATAGGGCCGATGTCGATATACGGCGATGGCGTGACAACGACGAAGCCCACGTAATCTTTCCCTCGTCTTCCGCCGCGACCGGCGAGTTGCTGGATTTCGTTCACGGTCAGTTCCGTGATGTCGCGGTCCTTGCGGACACTCGATTGGGTAATGACGACGGTTCGGGCAGGAAAATCCACGCCAGCGGCTAAAGTGGTGGTCGCAAAGACCGCGTCCAAACAGCCGTTGCGCATGAGTTCTTCAACGGCAATTTTCCAAGACGGCAGATGGCCGGCATGATGGGCTGCTACTCCATAGCGTTGAACCGTGGGAATCAAGGGGTGGTTGGCGATACTGGGATATTCGGCAATCATCTTTTCCAATACTTCGGTGATGGCTGCCGACCGCGTGGCTTGAACGGGGATCTGTTGGTATTTGAAGCTTTCAATGGCTTCATCACACGCACGTCGAGAGGTCAAAAATACAATGGCCGGGGTTAGACGTTGGCGTCGAAGGACTTGGAGGAGGTCGGCTGGGTGAATGGCAGGTGGCATGAATGGAAGAAATTGTAACAAGATCTTGTTGGAAGCACAAAGGAGACCTCAACTCAACGAGGCTGAATGGAGATAGGAAATCCGGTTATTTGTCAGGTTCTTCAGAGGAAGACCGTTTGGCGAAGAAAACGTTTGTGAACGTGGTACGTCTGGGTCTGAGGCTCCACGTCGCACCTTCAATTTCCCGTCGAGACGCGAGAGAAAAAGTCGGCGATTTGGACTCGTGCAGGAGTTGCGTGGGGATGACGCTCCGATGACCCGTGAGCAGGTAACTCATTGCGCAGCTCATGGCCGCATAGGGGGCAATAGCAGGACCAAACAATTCCATGGCTAAGACAATGGCAGCAATGGGAGTATTAGTGGCACCGGCCAACACGCTGACGAGTCCCAACGCGGCAAAGACGGCAGGATCCAACCCCAATCCATTAGCCAGGGCCGAACCCAGGGCCGCGCCGTAGAAACAGATGGGAAGAATAATGCCCCCACTGCCGCCAAAGTTTAACGTTACACTGGTCGCAATGGCTTTGAGCGCAAAGGCGTACCAGGGAACGTCGTCGCCCTTGAGTGATTGAGAAATCGTAGTCCATCCCAGACCGAGATAGTTGTCTGAAAAGAAAACGGTAACGGCGACAAGGATCAACCCGCCGATCACACCGGTAAGCAGGGCAGAGGCTTTGGTCAGATTCGAGAGCCATTTTCCGATCCATAGTATTTCAACAAAAATAAATGCCGCGATGCCAAACGCGACTCCCGCCAATCCTACGCTGAAGACAAAGGGGAAACTTGGCGAGGGAACCGACGGGAATGAGATCGGGAGATAAGAAACTCCTAACGCCGAGGCAACCTGATAACCGACAAATGCTGAAACCAGCGAAGGGAACAGTGCATTGTAGGAGAGACGCCCGATCCAGAGCACTTCAACGGCAAACAGGGCTCCGGCTACCGGGGTGCCCAACACGGCGGCAAAGCCCGCGCTGATCCCACAGACAACGAGTCGGATTCGATCAACGTCTTCAAGGCGAATAAGTTGTCCGAGTGCCGAACACAGCCCTCCGCCAATTTGCGCACAGGGTCCGATATTGCCTGATGAGCCTCCACTTGCAATGGTGATGATCGTGGCGACGAATTTTACAGGAATTACACGAGGGGAAATGTTGCCCCCCTGTTGATGTATGGCACGAATCACTTGTTCCGTGCCGTACCCTTGAGCCTTCGGAGCGAGGGTGGTCGTCGTGACTGCGGAGACGGCAAGGCCGATCGGCAAGAGAAGAAACGCGTACGCGAACGATTGTGTGAGGGCAAGGCTGCCCTGGAGCAGGCTGAGAAAAAGGGTAGAGGAGAGCCCAACGAGCAGGCCCACCCCACTGGCCAGGAGAAACCACTTGACCAGGCTGAGCAACAGGACACACATCTCCGTGAGGCGCGTCGCCATGAATCCTCAAGACGTCAAAAAAATTACGAGAGTCAGCATGCTGAAGACATATAGTACATCTCGAAAACGAAAACGACAAAGGCATGGAAAGGCGTACAATTCTTGTGTTTGTCGTTTTGGTTTTGACACACTTGATGAGAATGAGACCGCCTCAAGAGAGTGGGCAATACGTTGGGGACCTTCTTTCTGTAACTGAAAACTTGACGCTCGTACCCGCCTGCTTAACCGTTTTTTACACGCGGTTGTGCATGGCGCACGATTGAGAAACGAATGACCACCATGCCGGTTTTTGCTTCGTTGTGTGCGGTGGGGTTTTGCTCCTTCGTCAGTTACAACCTGGTTCGAATGCCGGCCCTGGCGCCGTTTGCTGAAACGTTAGGTGCGGGGCCCGTCATAGTGGGATTTATTGTCGCCGCCTCCACCATGACGGGCATTCTTCTGAAGCTTCCGATTGGAACGTTATCCGATCTTGTGAATCGGCCACGATTGATGTTGATTGGCGTCTTAGCGTTTGCTTTGCCTCCCTTTGCCTATCCCTTAGTGCCCAATTTAGAGGTCCTTACGGCGTTGCGGGTGGTCCATGGATTGGCTACGGCCGTCTTTACACCATTGGCTCTTGCCATGGTTGCAGAAATGTATCCCGCGACGAGAGGCGCGGCATTGGGCTGGTATACCTCCGCTGCACAGGGCGGAGCACTGTTAGGCCCGATGCTGGGTGGATGGATCGTTGATGCAGCCGGATATACTGAAACGTTTCTCGCCGGGGGTGCGTTCGGGTTGGTTGGTCTCGCGTTTTATCTGGTGCTTTGGCGGAGATGTCCCGCTCCGTCGCGTGCCGTGAACCTGAAGGGCAAGGCGCTCTTCTCGAACGTGTTGCAAGGCTTGCGGATCGTATTGCGACATCTTCAGATCGTGGCGACGAGTTTTGCGGAAGCTTCGAAGATGATGGCCAACGGTGCCCTGATGACGTTTCTGCCGTTGTACGGACTTTCGATTGGGCTGAGTCTGACGGAGAGTGGATTGTTGTTTGGAATACAAGGATTTACCTCGTTTCTCTCCAAACCGGTAATGGGACGGGTATCGGACCACGTCGGGCGACGACCGTTGATCGCGACGGGTCTGATGATTTGCGGTGTCGCCCTCATGGCCATTTCTCAAACGACTTCCCTGGGTTGGTTGTTCCTGTGTACCGCAGGGTTTGGATTTGGCGAAGCTGTCATTACGTCGTCGTCTGCGGCGATGATTGCGGATTTAGGAAAAGCCGATAACGTCGGAGCCGGCATGGGACTGCGCGGCACCATCATGGATATCGGGCATGCCGGTGGACCAATTGTGGCAGGTGTGTTCGTGGCCGCGATCAGCTATACTGGGGCCTTTACCATCATTGGATGCCTGCAATTGATTGTGGCGTTGGGTTTTTGGGTGGTGACCCGTCGTCGGGTCAGCGTTCAACTTCTCTGACAGAGAAGCTGGGCAACGACGGAAAGGATAAACGCGTATGGAAGAAGGGATGACAACGGGTGATATCGTCATTGGTTTGTTGGCCGGTGCGGGAGTGATCGTGTTGATCGTGGTTTTTATTATCGTGTTTCGCATGGTTTTTTTTAGTGGTAATAAGGATAAAGCAGATGTTTAGCGGGATTGTCACGGAAATGGGCGTGGTTAAATCCTTTGAACGAGGATTGGCTTGCGTGCGCGTGTCGATTTTAGCACGTGCCATTCTCAAGGATCTTCAGCCTGGTGAAAGCGTGAGTGTCTCAGGGGTCTGCCTGACTGCCTCTGATATTGGTGAAACGGATTTTTCGGTTGATGTATCGGTAGAAACACTGAGCGTCACTACGTTGGGCACGCTTACGGCAGGAACGGCGGTGAACCTGGAGCGGGCCTTGAAATTGAACGACCGTATAGGGGGGCACCTTGTGACGGGTCATGTAGATGGAACCGGCGTCATTCGAGAGCGAACTCTGACGGGCAACACCTTGCTGCTGAAGTTCGAAGTGCCGGAGTCCGTTCTTCGGTATTGTGTCCCCAAAGGATCAATCACCGTGGATGGTGTGAGTCTGACTGTCAACTCAGTATCGGAGAACGGTGTGTCCGTTGCGATTATTCCTCACACGGCCACCATCACCACACTCGGGACCAGGCAGTCCGGGGATACCGTCAATCTGGAGTCGGACCTGATTGGGAAATATGTCGAGCGGTTGCTCCAACACAGTGGGAAAGTGCCGGAAAAATCGTCTCCAGTCATCGATTTCAACTATCTGCAAAAACGTGGGTTGACGTAACGGAAGGCCAATGATCATTGATGGGTTTCTCGCCCATAAAAAAACTTTCAGTTCCTGTGCGCGTCCTGTTTTTTGCCATGCTTGTGGCGATTACGGTCCCATTGACTCTGTGGCTGATCGTACAATTCTATGAATGGAGTTGTGCAACCTGGATCACGTGTCAGACCATGGGGAAAACGCCGTAGCCGAAGCACGTTTTTCGAGTGGGTGTCTTGCTACGGGTCCCGTTGACTGCGTTCGGAACGGACCTGTTGTTTCTCGCTCCAGGCAGCCTGTTCGGTTGAGGAATTGCTCTCCACAGTCTTGTCCGTTGCGATCAAGATTACGGTCGTATTGTCTTGTCCCCCCTGAATATTGGCTTGATTGATGAGTGCCTGGCATCTTGCTTCTGGCGGTTGAGTGCGCATGGCCATTAATGCGTTCAGAATTTGATCGTCATTCAACATTTTATTCAAGCCGTCACTGCACAGGAGAAATTCATCCGTTACCTGAATTTTTATTTTTGAGACGTCAGCTTCGACCGTGGAGTATACTCCAACGCCGCGGGTGAGCACGTGCCCTGATGGGTGACTTGTCGGCGTTGCTCTTGACACTAATCCTTTTTGCACGTGTTCTTCGAGCATGGTGTGATCTTTGGTCAATGCGGAAATCCGTTGATCACGAATGAGATAGGCGCGGCTGTCACCTGCATGGGCGATCCACGTGACAGTGGAGGAGGGTGAAGGCAAAAAGAGAAGGACGACGGTCGTTCCCATATCAGTCAACTCCGGGTTGGCTTTCGCATAAGCTCGAACGGCTGTGTTGGCATGCTTGATCGCCGACTGTAAAAAAGAGGGAATTTCCTGCGTCTTGGCCGTGAGCCATCGTTCTGCGTGTTTCGTGAAATAGCCGTGAATGGCTTCTACGGTTTTTTTGCTGGCAACGTCGCCTCCAGGCTGCCCTCCCATGCCGTCGGCAACGATCCAGAGGCCCAGTTCATTTGAAACCAGGAAGGTATCCTGGTTCGTGGAGCGCACGCGTCCGACGTCCGTCACGCCGACTCCATGCCATTGTGCAGTGCGATCCATGGTTAATCGTGAACGGGTCCGTACCGATCTCGAAGCGATTGATACAGATATTCGGCAAGCGGTTCGAGATTTCGGACGTCCGCCTCATTGTACTCGCGCAGGGTTTGGCCGGCCCGTTCATTCCCTGCCTGCCATGCATGCCACAGATTGACGGCGTCCCATCCGTGCAAGCCCTGCACGTCGGCAGAGCGAGTCAGCCCGAGTTGCGTTTCGATCTGTTTCAACCCGCCTTTTAAGCCTAATCGTCTGGCGGCAAAACACACGTCGAAATGGGCGTGGGTGAGATCCAACGTCGGGTAGCTTGCCCGCAAACAGGGCAGATCGAACCCTGATCCGAAAAACGTCACGATCAGGTCATAGTTGGACAGTTCTTCTTGCAATCGGCCCAGAGTCAAATTCTGATGGCGAATCAACGTGGTCATCGCGTTGCTGCCGTACAATCCGACCATGGTAATTTCACCTTCTCCGGCGGGGTAGCCAGTGGTTTCAATATCAAGAAACACCGTCCGTGGCCGAAAGGCTTCGAACAGTCGCCAGTGATGGTTGAGCTTGAACCGCCTGGCAAAGCCGCGCCATTGGACCCGCTGAAAATCGTCCCATGCTTCTTGGACTTCGCGATCATAGAGTGCTTTTCGTGCAGGACTGATACGCAAGACGCTGGGAGTCTCAAGGAATTGCCGCCAGTGGGTAATGCCGTTGTCCCATAGAAGCTTTTCCGTGGTTTCTCCAATGCCATTGAGAAAAATGAAAGACGATTCCAGCATGAGATTGAATGGCGCAGGACGAATTCTTGATTTCATCCGTGGGACAGGCTACAGTTCACTCCCGGGAAACTCAAGAAGACTTGGCACTTAAAAGGATGATTTGGGGATCATAGTAACTGGAGTGGCTGAAGAGCCAAATGTTTTTGTGATATTTTTTGAAATTTCGTCGTCTTCTTGAAGACAAAGGGAAGGAGCTGAATCGAGAGCAACGGGAAAAACACTGTGCGCTCTTGAGGCAAGGAGTCGTATGCCGTTATGCAAGACAAACCGAAGCGGATTAAAATTACAATTGGCGGCATTGTTCTGGAAGCGGAGTTAAAGCCTACGCGCACGGCACAGGACATCTACGACGCGTTGCCGGTTGAGGCAACGGTGAATCGATGGGGGGAGGAATTTTATTGCAGGATTCCCGGCGTCAAAGACCGCCGTGAAACTGCGACGACGAACGTGAAAGTGGGCGACGTCGCGTTTTGGGGACTTGGTGGGATGTTGGCTGTTTTTTGGGGACGGACCCCCATGAGTATCGGAGAAGATCCCGTCCCTGCTGATCGGGTGAACATCGTTGGCCGATTGATCGGAGATCCAAGGGTGCTTCATGAAGCCGTTGGGGCCACGGTGATGAAAGTCGAAAAGGTTCCTTCCTGACACGATGAGGGTGACCGAAGGGCGCGTTCGACTGCTCGCAACGGCCGTCGTTGATCGCTTGCGCGAACGAAGGTTTTTAAATATTCGGAGCAAACACGCGCGTCGTTCGTACGGGTTTCTTCAGATTTTTTAACAGACGTCTGAAGAAACGTTTCGTTGTCCTTCTGATCAAGCATTGAAAGAAATCAAGCGCGTTCTGCCCAGTTCATCCATCTTGTCGCGGTGACGGGTTTACCATTTGACGTTTTTCAGGATTTTTCTTGTGAACGGTGTTTCCCCCTTCCAGCTCGTCTTGTTGACCTGTGTCGGTATTGGCTTCCTTTTTGCTCCTGGGATGACCATGGCGCAGAATAAAGCGAAGGGACATCTGATTGTCGATGATATCCTGGCTCGGCCAGGGACGTCCGTCACGTTGAAGGCCGCGTTGATTGAAAAAGGGTTATTAGGCAACAAAGGACTGGGAGGAGAAACCATTACCTTTACCGTTCAGGGCCAACGTGCCGGTACGGCGCTCACCGGTGGAGATGGCCGAGCCTTTCTGGAATTTAAGACCCACATGCGGGGCAATCACAAGATTGTTGCAACGGTTGAATCCAGTCAGCGCGTTGAGTCCGTAACGGGGACAGGGAATCTGGCTTCCTGGGAACGCCGCCGCCCAATTTTACTGGTGGATTTTTCCACCCTTCTTCAAAGAAAAGATTCGATCGTGGGTCAGTTGCCCATTCTCCCCGTTCTCACGAATCTCGAGGCATTGGGAAAGCCTCAGGAAAATGCTTCGCGTGAGCTATCGAAGCTGACTGAATTTTATTACAACGTTATCTATTTGTATGAACGTCAAAGCACGCCTTTGCACGAAACCCGTGAATGGTTGAAG
Source organism: Nitrospirales bacterium (assembly GCA_965215405.1). Lineage (GTDB taxonomy): Bacteria > Nitrospirota > Nitrospiria > Nitrospirales > UBA8639 > Bin75. The sequence continues at coordinate 2,036,801 of OZ244060.1, read as the reverse complement.
CAACACGAATTTCCCGTTGGGATTACCAAAATGGTTCCCCAGGAGGCCAAGGCATTGTTGTCGTTTATGGAAAAGTTAAGAGAGGGTGGGTGGGATAATCTGGAAGCCGGCATTGGGCAAACGTGGGAATTTGCTCACGCGTTGGTGAAACAGCGGATCAAGACGGTGATCTTTCCCGATCCGAGAGAAAAAAAGAAATATCCACAACGCGCGAAGATCGTAAGTTCATGGAAAGAAGTACGGAAGCAATTATAGACACCGACGAGTTGTCGACTGCACAAACGTCTCATGAAAACCGGTAAATCTCGCACGATTTTCATCTGCCAGGACTGTGGCGGCCAAACGCCGCGTTGGGCAGGGCGTTGTCCGGATTGTGGGCAATGGAACTCTTTGAAAGAGGAAAGCACGTTTGGGCGACGGACCGAATCCCACGGTAAAATGGCCATTGGCGACAAAGAATCTGCGATGCCGATCAATGAAGTAACCGTCACCGGGGAAATGCGTTTTGCGACCGGGTTGACAGAGTTCGATCGCGTACTGGGGGGAGGCGTGGTCCCTGGGTCAATTGTGCTGGTTGGCGGTGACCCCGGTATTGGGAAGACGACCTTGCTGCTTCAGGCCCTGCATGGACTGGAACAACGAAATCCGCCGGTACTCTATGTAACGGGTGAAGAATCTGCTCAACAAATCAAAATGCGTGGGGACCGGCTGGGAGTCTCAAGTTCCTCATTGTATATCTTGACGGAAACCTCTCTTGAAAACTTGCTCAAAGTTGCGAATACCCTTCATCCAACGGCCTTGGTCGTGGATTCCGTTCAGACCGTCTATACCGATCAGATCACGTCTGCTCCTGGAACGATCAGCCAGGTGCAGGAAGTGGCGTGCCAACTCATGTGGCATGCTAAACGAACGGGAGTGCCGGTCTTCGTCATTGGGCACGTGACAAAGGAGGGGATGATCGCCGGTCCCAAACTGCTTGAGCACATCGTTGACACCGTATTGTATTTCGAAGGCGACAAGGGCCATGCCTATCGCATTCTGCGGGCCGTAAAGAATCGGTTTGGGGCGACCAATGAAATTGGCGTGTTTGAAATGAACAACGGAGGGTTGCAGGAGGTTACAAATCCATCTGAACTGTTCTTGGCTGGACGTCCTGCGAAAAGCACGGGGTCCGTCGTTGTTTCGAGTCTGGAGGGGAGTCGCCCGATTTTAGTTGAACTGCAAGCCCTGGTCACTGCAACGGGGTATACAATGCCCAGGCGCATGGCGAACGGTGTGGAATTGAATCGTATGGCCCTCTTGCTCGCCGTGCTGGAAAAACGATTAGGCTTACATCTGTCCGGACAGGACGTGTATCTCAACGTGGTTGGGGGGCTTCGACTCGAGGAACCCGCAATTGACGTCGGAATCGTCGCGGCCATCGTGTCCAGTTTTCGTGAACGCGCGCTTGACGGTCAGACGTGCTGCATTGGAGAAGTCGGCTTGGGAGGGGAGATTCGTCCCGTCAGCCAGGTCGACTCACGAATTCGTGAAGCTGCGAAATTAGGATTCCAACGGTGCGTGTTGCCTCAGGGGAATATGACCAGACATTTGAGCAACTCGGGGATTGAACTCTGTGGGGTTCACGAAGTCGGTGAAGTGTTCGACCACGTGGTAACTTCAGCTTCGTAGCCGTGGGGTGGATGCGCGCGTGATCTGGCGTGGGTTTTACCGCAAGGCTTCTTGTTTTACGTGGGTTGCCTGCGGGGTGCTGTTCCTCAGCCTTGGCTCGTGCGTCAGTCGCGTTCCTTCACCGTCGGTCGCGCCGATACCCGTGCCGACTCCGGAAGAAGTTCTTGCGACCCTCCACGCCCGTGAAGCGAATATTACAAGTTTAAAGGGATTGTTTCAGGCTGACGTTCAGGGACAGTCTTCTCTTTTTTCGCGGCGCATTCAGGGAGTCCTGATCTATCAACGGCCAGGATCGATTCGCATTAAAGGGTTTACGAGGTTTGGTGGCACGGTTTTTGATTTCTTGCTGCACGGGCAATCGTATGCGTTATATATGCCGGAACGCCAGGACCCCGTGGTCGGGTACGTGTGGGACGATTTTCGTCGTCTTGGACCCCTGCGCGTACCGGTTCGATTAAGTTTGCGTGCGGCAGATATCCTCCTTGGAAAAATTCAATGGACCGCGGATCAGTTTCGCGAGGTTCAGATTGAGGAAACCTCTTATCGATATATAGTGCCGCTGTCTTTCGAGGATGCCCGGAATGACTCCTCCGGCACCCTGCAACACGTGTGGGTGAATCGGTATTCGGCTCAGATTCAAACAATCGAATATCGCACGCCTGAAGAAGAAACGCTGGCGACCCTCACGGCTTCGGATTTTCGACGCGTTCGGGACGGCTCGCATCAGCAATCGGGTTCTACGATGCTGCCTTTTTTTGTTGAGGTTGAAGACCACGTGGCGCAGGGGTCGGTACAATTCGAATTTTTAGAGCTTGCAGTCAACGTTGCCATATCCAGGAACGAGTTTGAGCTTCGGTGACCCAGGTACGGCATCCGGCCGTATGCCGGCCGGAAGAAGGCACCATGAGACGTTGCCGCCGGGACTATTCGGAACAAAAATGAAAATCCTTGCCGTTGAAACCGCCACACGGTATCAAAGCGTAGCCCTCATGGATGAGACGGTGTTGTTGGCTCAAAAGAGTCAAGAAAACTGTTCCTCACACGCCAGTTCGCTGATTCCTGCCATTCAAACTCTCCTGGCCTCGCTGCAGTGCTCGTTCTCGGTGGTTGAAGGGCTTGCTGTTTCCGCGGGACCCGGGTCTTTTACTGGTTTGCGCGTGGGCCTTTCGACTATGGTAGGATTCCGAGCCGTCACGGGATTGCCCCTTGTAATCGTGCCCACGTTGGAAGCTATGGCGTGGAACAACCGAACGTCCGCGCACCCCGTGTGTCCCACGTTGGTGGCCAGGACCAATGAAGTGTATTGGGCACAGTTCCAATGGAAAGGCGGACGCGTGGTTCGGTTATTAGAAGATCAGGTCGGTACGATTCAGGATATGATGGATTCGATCCGCCAACCCACGGTCCTGTTTGGAGAAGGATGGCTGTGTCATCAGAGTGTGATCATGGAAGCGTTGGGAAATCTTGTAATCGGCGGTTCATCGGAGTCGATGAACCCGTCTGCCTACCACGTGGGTTTAGCGAGTTTGGACTCGTTTCAAACTGGAAAACTTGCCGGTTCTCACGTCTCGCCACGTTATGTTCAACGTTCAGAGGCGGAAATTCAATGGGACTTCAAAAAACGGCACGCGTCGCCCTGATTGTTGCATGATGGTGACCAGAATCTCATCCCGCGTTGCTTTTGACGTTTACCCTTTCGGCTCTCGGGACTTGGACGACGTCCTCGCCATTGAACAAGAATCGTTTTCAGTGCCCTGGACTCGGGGGATGTTTGAAGCGGAGTTGTTGGGGAGTCCCTTTAGTCGGTTCGTCGGAGCATTTGGCAAAAGGGAGAGAGGTTCTCCAACGCAACTCCTGGGGTATATCTGTTACTGGGTGGTCTTTGATGAGTTACGCCTGATGAACTTAGCGGTTCGGCCGAATCGCCGACGCCAGGGAATCGGAAGTCATCTGGTTTTGCATGCCGTACGGGAAGGGTTTGCCCAGGGAACGACGTGGGCCCTCTTGGAAGTTCGGACACGCAATCGAGCGGCGCAAAAGCTGTATCACGCGTTGGGATTTCGGCAATATGGCCGTCGTCGGTCCTACTATACCAACCCGGATGAGGATGCTATTCTTATGGGACTGCAATTGACGGACTGGAACGCAGACAAGTTCGAACAGTGATACTCACTTCTTGTTTTGACAAAGGAGGGAACTCATGCTCACTGATGACCAAATCGCCGAACACCTCCGTAACACCAGTGCCGATTTTCGAGAGCTCCAAGAGACGCATCATCAGTTGGACGTTCAACTCCAGGAGCTGCAGAAAAATCACATTTTGAATCCTCAAGAAGAGTTGCTCAAAAAACAAATTCAGAAACAAAAATTAGGCAAGAAAGACCAAATGGCGCTGCTTATTCGCGAATACCGGAATGAGCAGGAAAAAACCGCGGCATCGTAACGCGGCGGCTTCGGATTCAACGTTCCGCGATAGACAATGGCCACGCTCACGCATCCTTTTACTCGCCATATCAGTGACATTAAACGTCGACTGCTTATTGTTGGTGCGACGATTATGGTGGCGTTTGTCGTGATGTTTTCGGTTTCTGCAGACTTGATTGAATGGTTCAAGCGGCCTTTCGCGGATGATCTTTTGTTTTATGGTCCGGCTGAAGCCCTGTTTGCGTCGATAAAGATCTCTTTTCTTGCCGCGATTGTAGCCAGTCTGCCGGTCATTCTTTATCAATTTTGGAGGTTTATCCAACCGGCCTTGTTGCCGAGAGAGCAAGGTTATGGCATTCCCTTATTTTTACTCGCAACGGGCTTTTTTGTACTGGGGATGGTCTTTTGCAATTTAGTAATCCTCCCGCTTGTGATTGACTTTTTCGTTTCGTTTGGGCTGGAGCGTGAACTCAAACCCGAATTAGCCGTTGGCACCTACGTCGACTTCAACGTGAAGTTTTTGTTGGCCTTTGGAGTTGCGTTTGAAATTCCGTTAACGTTTTCTCTTTTGGCACGGGCGGGTTTGGTATCGTTTACGCACTTAGTGCACTATCGCCGACACGCGGCCATGCTGGCACTTATCGCGTCGGCGCTCATTACGCCTGATGCCACACTTTTTACGATGCTCCTCATGGCCATTCCACTTATTGTGTTATATGAAATCGGCATTTTAGGCGCCAAAATTTTTGGACGGACTCCGCCGAAACCTTCTAAAGAAAAAGAAGACAACGACGATCCCGAAGGGGAAACGCCATTGCCAACCGGAACAGCGGGCCATCATGTGTCATAATCCGACGTACAGGCTCCCTGCCCTGCAGGTCGCCTTGTGACGTTGCCCGTTTCATCCTGCGCGGTTGCCTTGTTCCCGCTCATCGTTTTTTCAGGAGGATCTCCCTGTTTCGGTGAAGAAAGGGGGCATCCCAATCCATTTGAACGTGACGGTGGCGTGCCACCGAGTATCCAGGCGTTGACCACGACGGGCAGGGGGACACTCTATGCCGGTTCGTTTGGTTTCGGGGTATTTTTCAGCGATAATTACGGTGAAACGTGGGAATCGATCAATGCCGGGTTAGGGAATCGCTTTATTTTGTGTTTGAGTGCGGATGAGAAAGGAACGGTATACGCTGGAACGGTACGAGGTGGCGTCTTTCGAACAAGAGAAGATGGGAAAACGTGGGAATCGATCAATGCCGGGTTAAAACTTGTAGAGGTCAAATCCCTTTTGACTCATCACGGGAAAACTTATGCAGGTACAGGGAAAGGCGTCTACCAATGGGGCGAAACCGCCCAAAAATGGTCCGCCGTGGCACCTGGTCTCGAACAAACACTCATTGCAAGTCTGGCGATGACGAACACGTATCAATTGTTCGCCGGAACCGCCGGCAAGGGACTGTATCGGATCGACGCGACCAAACACGGTACGGTTAGATGGGAAAGGGCAGGCGGTCCGCTGGTAGATCCAAAAGAAGGTCTGACCCACACGTATATTCGCGTGACGACGGTGAGTCCCCAACAACATGTGTACGTGGGCACACAAGACGGGGGTATTTATCGAAGTAAGGATCTGGGGAAGACGTGGCAGCCCGTTGGCCGTTCGCTGCCGAATGATTCGATTCGTGGCATCGTTGTCACGGAGACAGCCTTATACGTCGCCACGGGCCAAGGGGTTTTTAAAAATAATTTTCAAAATTCCGAATGGGTGTCGGTGAATAACGGGTTGACCGAATTATCGATTCAGGTATTGATGGCTTCTTCAAAGGGGGAATTCTACGTCGGAACCAATGCAGGAGCCTTTCGCAGTCAAGACGCTGGCAACCATTGGGTCAACATTAGCGAAGAACTGGGCATTCACTATACTATGCCGCGGCCTTATTTTTGAAAGGAGAATACATGTCCGAGATGATTGAGGTCACCATGAATACCCGCGCCACTCTTTCCATAACGTCCCAAGGGGAACCCTGGGGAGACATTGTCTTGAAATTTTATCCGGACGTGGCCCCGAATCACGCCAGGAATTTTTGCAAACTGGCGTCGCAAAATTTTTACAATGGCACCACGTTTCATCGGGTCATACCTGGATTCATGATCCAAGGCGGCGATCCGAACAGCAAAAATTCCGATCGCTCCAGGCATGGGACGGGCGGGCCCGGGTATCACGTGAAGGCTGAATTTAACCATACACGGCACAAGCGGGGCGTGCTCTCGATGGCCAGGGCACAGGAACCGGATAGTGCAGGATCACAGTTTTTTGTTTGTGTTGCCGATTCGTTTTTTCTCGATGGCCAATATACGGCCTTTGGAGAAGTCGTCAACGGGATGGAGATCGTTGATCGCATAGTCAGCGTCAAGCGCGATGGTCGTGACAATCCGCTCGAACGCGTTGAAATGACCGTGACGGTTGAGTCATAAGACGAGCATGCCGGCAGAAGAGGCTGGAATGTCCCCTTGTGGCTGCGCCATCTTGGCGGTGCCTGATTCCCTTCCTTTTGTCAGGATGGTCGAGGGAAGGCAGAGCACAATTTGGGGCCGCCTGGAAGCAGGCGTCGTTAAAAATTTATGAGCCAGGAAAGCAAAGGAAGGAAAATGGAGCTGGCGAGAGGAATCGAACCTCCAACCAGCGGTTTACAAAACCGCTGCTCTGCCATTGAGCTACGCCAGCCTCACGTCTATTGTTGCGCACTGAGATTGCTTTGACAAGAGATGAATTTTGACAGTGAAGTAAAGAAGAGGGGAATCGCTCTTCTCCATCTCCGCTTTAAGTCGAGGGCGGAGTAAAACTTTTCGTGCCGGGCTGTCATCCAGTGTTTGATGGCCGGATGAAACGTCATTCGAGCAATTCCATCGATTGCAAGGTGCGGCTAGGTCATCTCCACGAGAACCTTTAACGCGCCTTTTGTTGCCGCGTGTTTAAACGCCTCTTTACCCTGGTCAATCGTAAAGCGTTTATGGATAAGCGACTGCACGTCGATGGCGTTTTCTTGAAGCAGCGCAATTGCAGGCAGGAATGGGCCGCATCGCGATCCGACCACGGTAATTTCATGGACCACGAGTGAGGTCACGTCAACGGCAGTTTGCTGGTGGCAGGTTGATTTGAGCACAATGGTTCCCTTGGGACGTACGTATTCACCAGCCAACGCAAATCCGCCTGGTGTGCCCGTTGCCTCTACGACGATATCGAATCCCGGAGAGAGGGATTTGAGTTCCTGACTCGTTTGAATGCCACGAGAAGCAAGAATCTTCAATTTTTCCTGATGACGTCCTAAGACAGTTAAGCCGCATTGGGTGCGTTGCAGGACTTGGGCACACAACAGCCCGAGTTTCCCGTCACCGATTACCAGGACTCGATCCGTCACGTTGATAGAAATCTGTTCGAGAATTCGACAAGCCGCGGCGAGCGGCTCCGTAAAGACGGCCTGATCATTGGTGACCTCGTCAGGCAGGAGATACAGATTTTCGGCAGGCAGGGATAGAAAATCGGCAAAGGCTCCATCGCGGCGGTCGATCCCCAGGGTCGTTCGATATGGACAATGAGTTGGTCTTCCGGCTTGACAGACCGGACAGATCCGACAGGCCGCGTTGATTGCACCGACGACGCGCTTTCCCAGGAGATCCGTATGGTGCGGGGCCTCCTCGACGATTCCGACAAATTCATGACCCGGTACTCCTTGAAAGCCCATATAGCCCTGCACTAATTGCAAATCCGTGGCGCAGATTCCCGCCTGAATGACTCGAACGACGGCCTCTCCGTTAGCTGGCTCCGGAGTGGGGTACTGATCGCAATATTCCAAGACGGAACGTAAGATCAGGGCACGCATATGGTTGAAGAACCCTTAGACATGAAATCCAGTCCGATCCGGTAAAGGACCAACGACTCATGGATCATGGCGAGAGACGTGATTTCACCCTCCCGCTCCCTTTCCAGGCGTTCTCGATTTGCCTTTGAAGAGCCGGAAGAGATTAGTGTAAAATCAGCTAAATAAGTATGATAGTGCTTTTTCTGGGAAACGGCGAGGGATTCCCTTGGATGTGTCTTCCCCCGCACGCGTTGGTGCAGACTTGAGCCATTAACCTTAAAGGACAATTTTTATGATTATGGAAACTTTACAGGGACGTCGCAAGGGAAAATTTTCATTCATTCTCATCGTACTGTCCTTCGTGTGGACCATTGCCGTTTTTCCACCTCAGTCGGCATTGGCAACGGTGCCCGAGGCCTTTAGCCGTGGATTCTCCGACATCGTAGCGAAAGTGCAATCCGCCGTGGTGAACGTCGCGGTTTCAGAATCGGCCCGCTCCAGAGGACCCAGACGGTTACCTCCAGGACCTTTTGGTGGTCCACCAGGTCCTCCCATGCCACCCCCGGGACCTCCCGGAAGGCCCCCTGGCCCTCCTGGCATGAGTGCCGGATCAGGAGTCGTTATCAATCCTGAAGGGTACATCGTGACCAACAACCACGTCGTCGAAGATTCCACGAACATTACGGTGACGACTTTTGATGGGAAAGAATTCGCGGCGAAGGTCATTGGGACTGATCCGAAAACGGATTTGGCCGTGATTAAAATAGAAGGAGAAAATCTCCCGTTCATTCCATGGAGTTCAAACGAGACGATCAGAGTGGGTGATTTGGTCTTAGCCGTAGGAAGTCCTTTTGGTCTGCAGTCATCCGTTACAATGGGCATTATCAGTGCACTGGGCCGTGGGAACGTCGGAATCACCGAATACGAGGATTTTATCCAAACCGACGCGCCAATTAATCCCGGCAATTCCGGTGGCCCCCTCGTGAATATGGCAGGTGAAATTGTCGGCATCAATACCGCTATTTTTTCCCGTACCGGTGGCTCGGAAGGAATTGGGTTCGCTATTCCAGTTGACATTGCCAGGAATATTGCGGACAGCCTCATCAAGAGTGGGCGAGTTGTACGAGGTTGGATGGGGATTGCGATTCAAGAGTTGACTCCAGCCCTGGCGCACTCTTTTCAGTTGCCGGAGTCACATCGGGGAGGGGTGCTGATCAGTGAAGTGAATGAAAGTGGACCATCCGCGGGTGGGCTCTTGCAACGAGGAGACGTTTTGCTCGAATACGGTGGTGAAAAGATTCGGGACGTCAATCATCTCCGAAATGTCGTCGCCCGGACTCCGGTCGGTTTTGAGGTTGAAATCACCCTTTTACGCAATGGCGAAAAAAAGACGCTGACCATGAGAGTGGGAGAACGCCCAACGGATGAGATGCTCGCCAGTGGAAGAAGCTTCTCTCCTCCTTTGGCGTTGGAAAAACTCGATAACGTTCTTGCCGGTCTGGACGTCGAACAATTGACGGATGAACGAAGGAAGCAACTGAATCTTCCCCAAGAAGTTGCCGGCGTCGTCGTGAATGAAGTGAAACCAGGCAGTGCGGCGGAAACGGCAGGTTTGCAACAAGGGGACATCATTCAAGAAGTGAATCGGGAAGTTGTGAAAAGTCTGGACGATTATCAACGGGTTGCCTCTTCAATTGAAAAAAAGGAGTTGGTCGTTCTCTTTTTAAACCGGAGAGGAAATAATCTCTTTGTGGCAGTCAATCCTCAATAACGTTGAAAAGTGGTTTCATGCTGAGCCGCGGCCCTTGTTAATGGATCTCCGGAGCCGGAGCGATTTGTTACACTGAAACATGGCGGAACAATCAAAATTTACAAAGTGGATGCAGGACAAGGTCTTTAATCCTCTCGAGGATAAAAAGATGCCCGTCATGCAGCACTTGTTTGAATTTCAAGCACGGCTGACGAAAGCGGTTGTCGTTGTCGCCCTGTTGTTCGTCGGGACGTTTTTCTACGCCGATACTTTAGTGCAGTGGTTGCGCGTTCCATTGCAGAACATGTTCGTCCCCGGAAGCCTGGAATGGGTCCCGACTGAACTGCCGAAAATTCCCTTTATCTTTTTGTCTCCGGCTGAAGCCTTATGGCAGAACCTCAAAGTGGCGGCCCTTTTTGCCCTGGTGCTCGCAACACCCTATCTCCTGTGGGAAATATGGGCGTTTGTGGTTCCTGGTCTGCACGTGCAGGAGCGCCGGTTTGTGGCGCCGTTCGTCATGACGAGTGCCCTTGCTTTTTATTTAGGGCTCGGGTTTTGTTTCTTCTTTGTTTTGCCGTTCGCCCTGAATTTTTTGATTTCCTACGGCGTACAGGCAGGGTTTATTCCGCAATTATCGATTGCCAATTACGTGGGATTTGCTCTGTGGTTTTTGGTGATCTTCGGCCTGATTTTTGAAGTGCCGCTGGCGCTCACGCTTATGGCTAAATTAGGATGGATCGATGCACCATTTCTGAAAAAATACCGAAAATGGGCGTTTTTGGGGTCGTTTCTTTTTGCGGCACTCTTAACGCCGACCCCTGATCCTTTTAATCAATGTTTAATGGCCTTGCCGATGTACTTTTTCTATGAAGTCGGAATTATCAGTGCCGGATTTTTCAAGAAAAAACCAACGAACGAGACAGGGGAAGCGGAAGAAGATATTGACGCAAGTTCTTCGTCAAAGAGTTCTGGTGTCCTGCAACCCAAAACGGCAACCGGGTCACATGGCCCCGATGATGAGTATGTAGGTGTGCCCTAGCGGCTTCACCTTGAGAGGGGCTCATGATTGACGTCGCGGTAGTGGTGATCAATAGTAAAGTCTGTTCCGGAGAAGCAGAGGACCGTGGAGAAAAAAGCCTTCGTCGGTATTTACAGGCCAATGACGTTCATCTTGTAGGATATGAAGTCGTGCCGGACGATCGTGAGACTATTCGCAAGCATCTGGTGAGCCTGTGCGAAAAACCTGATCTTCAGGTCATTTTCACCATAGGAGGAACAGGAGTTCGGCCGACGGATTGGGCTCCGGAAGCGACCCGGGACATCATCGAGAAAGAAATACCCGGCATTGGGGAAGCCATGAGGGCGGAAAGTCTTAAAAAAATGAAGACGGCTATGCTGTCTCGAGGAACAGCCGGGATTCGCGGCAAGACCATGGTGGTTAATCTTCCAGGCAGTCCCAAAGGTGCAATAGAAAATTTATCGACGTTTCTTCCTATCATCGATCATACCGTTGAAAAACTATCCAGGGCGTCCTCTGGCAAAGAAGGGGGAGGGGGAGAAGTTTGCAACGGGTCATTCTGATGTTTTGATTGCTTGCAGCAAAAGACGCGGAGGCGTTCATGAGTGCTGAATTGAAAATGTTTCAACCTTCGACAACACAAGGCGATTCCTGTACGTACATGTGGGCGTGCGCTATTTGTGACGAGAATGAAACCTGCCAAAAAGACAAGGAAGGTCACAGCCGATGGTTGGTGGCAAAACGCATGGAGCGCATCGACTACAAGATCCTGGTCATGAGTAATAAAGGCGGGGTTGGCAAGAGCACGGTCTCCACGAATCTGGCCGTCAGCCTGGCATTAAAAGGCTACGAGGTGGGTATCTGCGACATGGATATTCACGGCCCCAATATTCCCAAAATGGTTGGGGCCGAAGGCCAACGCCTCAAGATCAGCACGGGTGGCGGAATCATTCCCCATCAAGTCTATAATATGAAGATTGCCTCCATGTCGTTCCTGCTCCAGAACTCTGATGACCCCATTATCTGGCGCGACGCGTATAAGTTCGAGTTCATCAATCAATTGCTTGGCGGAGTCGAATGGCAGGATTTGAATTTTCTCATTGTGGATCTCCCGCCTGGCACGGGAAATGAGTCAGTCACAACGATTGACCTCATTGGGGAGGTGACGGGGTGCGTGATTGTTTCAACCCCGCAAGAAGTGGCCTTGCTTGACGCCAGAAAGTCTGTCACCTTCGCGAAGGACAGTGAATTGCCGATTATCGGTATTGTGGAGAATATGAGTGGCCTCGATTGCCCGCATTGCCACGAGCATATCGACGTCTTTCGCGTGGGCGGAGGAGAAGCGTCCGCTCACGACATGGGGGTTCCTTTTTTAGGAAGAATTCCCCTCGACCCCGAGGTGGTGCGGCAAAGTGACTACGGCGAACCCTATGCCTTGTTTCATTCCGATTTGCCAACGGCTGATGCGTATCATGGCATTGCCAATAAAGTCGATGAGTTTTGCAAGAAAAAAGGGTCGTTGGTGAAGATCGCAACCAGGAACCCATTTAAGAAAAGATAGAATTGCAACAATCATGGACGGGTTAACCTCTCTTACACGGGCTCAACAGATTGTGCTGGACGCTGCCACCCCGTTAGGGTGCGAGAAGGTGGGATTGCTGGATGCCTTGGGACGGGTACTGGGTGAGGATATTGTGGCACCAAGAGATAATCCTCCATGGCACAATTCGGCCATGGATGGGTTTGCCGTTCGGTGGGAAGATATCAAGAAAGAGCATGAAATCACTAAGCCGGCGGAATTGACAATCGTTGAAGACGTTCAGGCCGGACAGGTTGCCACAAAATCGGTCCGGTCAGGCGAAGCTATTCGTATCATGACCGGTGCCCCGATTCCGGACGGAGCCGATACCGTGGTTCGGGTCGAATTTACGGAACCATCGGAAACCAGCGTTCGGATTTTCCAGCCTGAACCCCAGGGCGCCAATATTCGTCCAAAGGGCGAAGACGTCAAAGAAGGGGAATGCATCATTCCACAGGGCACGCAACTGCGTCCGGCGGAAATTGGCATGCTTGCGATTTTAGCGAAATCGTTTGTGTTGGTGCATCAACGTCCTCGAGTGGCTATCCTCTCAACTGGTGATGAACTCGCTGATCTCGATGAGAAATTTGACGAAAATAAAATCGTCAACTCGAACAGCTATGGCATTGCGGCGGCAGTTCAAGAGGCGGGTGGAGTCCCTCTCTTGCTGGGAATTGCCAAAGATACGCCTCAATCCCTCAAAGCGAAGATCTCGCAGGGATTAGGCTGTGACATCGTGGTTCTCTCGGGTGGCGTGTCCATGGGCGACTATGACTTTACCAAAGTCGTCTTCTCGGAACTTGGAGCCGACATGCATTTTTGGAAACTGGCCATTCGCCCCGGACAACCTCTGGCCTTTGGAAAAATCAAGGGAAAATTGGCTTTTGGGTTGCCCGGGAATCCTGTGTCGTCGATGGTCACGTTTGAACAGCTGGTTCGATTGGCAGTCATGAAAAAGGGAGGCCATCGGCACCTGGTGCGTCCAGTGGTTCAGGCCGAGTTTCAAGAAAGATTTTCCAAGCATCCTGATCGCCGGCATTTCCTTCGAGGAATTCTGGAACAAAAAAATGGAAAACTCACCGTTCGGACCACGGGACCGCAGGGTTCAGGGATTTTGACGTCCATGGTCAAAGCCAACGGGTTGATTGATATTCCGGAAGAGGTGGAAAAAATCAATCCCGGCGATACCGTTCAAGTTCAAGTTCTCAGTGAGAATTTTTGATCCATGTCGCCACCAATCTTATCCTTTGTTGGGCGTTCGAACAGTGGGAAAACCACGTTGATTGAACGGGTCATTCCAGAACTTATCCGTGCGGGTTATCGTGTGGCCACCGTAAAGCATGCAGGACATGGTTTTGAGTTGGACGCTGAGGGAAAAGATAGTTGGCGACATAAACAAGCCGGCGCGAATGCCGTCATTGTGATTTCCAAGGGAAGCCTTGCCATGTTCGCCGACGTCTCCGAAGAAATGAAAGTCGAAGAAGTGCGAGATCGGTTTCTTGACGGCTGCACGGATTTAATCCTTGCGGAAGGGTGGAAAAGCGAAGGATATCCGAAAATTGCCGTCGTCCGTGAACAACTTGAAGAAATAAACGTCTCCATTGAGGGATTATTAGCCATTGTTTCGATGAAACCCGTAGAAGCGTCCGTGCCGTGCATTCATCGTGATGATATCACGGCGCTTGCCAACTTGATTATGCAGCACTACCCCAAGCCTCCTTCCACCTAACATGAATCGAAGGACCGTAACCGTCCTTTTAGTGGTTGTCGGGGTTCTTTGTGTAGCAGGGACGGCAGCGGTTCCCCTTACCAATCATCCCGAGTTTTGCGCCTCTTGCCATACTATTCGGCCGGCAGTCGAAAGTTGGAAAATGTCGTCCCACAGAGACGTTACCTGTGTGGCTTGTCACGTTCGTCCTGGGCTGAAGGGATTTATCAAAGATAAAGTGTTTGCCGGCTTGAAAGACGTGGCGATCACGTGGTTTGGGACGCCAACCAACCCCCATGACTTGCAATCGCACGTGGAGTCGAACGTCTGCTTGAGTTGCCATCGTGCAATACTCAGAGTGTCGGAAGTTTCGACGAGAGACTTGCCGAAGCCCGTCAATGATATTGGTTTAATCATGAGTCACCGAAAACATATGGAAGCATTTCACAAACGTGGACAAGGGGAGGGCTGTACCACCTGTCATGCGCGAGTGGTACACGGCAAGCCCGTTAAAGGCTATCCTATTGTGCTCCCACGGGGTCACGTCAACTTGGACGTGCAGCCGTACCACCCTGAACAGCCCGAGGGTTCGGCGTTATGGAAATCGTCACTGGCCGATTGTGTCCGGTGTCATGACAACAAAACCACCTTTGAAGGCAAGGTCCTCAGCAAGGATTGTGAAGTGTGTCATCTCCCGGACAAAATGGGGGATTTTTTGTTTTAACGTCATGTAAATGGTATCAATGTTGGCACCAATCGTTCACGTTCAAAATTTGACCAAGCGATTTGGCGACGTCACCGTGGTAGATCAGGTCTCGTTTGAGATCCAGCCAGGAGAAACCGTGGGGTTGCTTGGGCCTAATGGCGCAGGGAAAACCACGACCTTTCAAATGCTGTTGGGCGTCATTACCCCCACGCATGGAACGATCGAGATGTTTGGACTCGATCTGATGAAGCATCGCGAAACCATTCTCCGGCAGGTCAACTTTTCGTCCACTTATATCTCGATGCCGTATTCGTTAACCGTGGAAGAAAATCTCCACGTGACGGGCAAGTTATATGGCATGTCCAATATCACGAGACGGATCGATGACGTCGTGAAAAAACTGGAGATGGAAGACGTTCGCCATAAACTCACCCGTAAATTGTCATCGGGCCAAATGACACGGCTGACCCTGGCAAAGGCGGTGATGACCGAACCGAAAATTCTGTTTCTCGATGAACCCACGGCCAGTTTGGACCCGGATATCGCTCATAAAATCAAAAGGTTTCTAAAAGAGTATCGTGAAACATCGGGCTTGAGCATGCTGTACACGTCGCACAACATGCGCGAAATGGAAGAAATGTCCCACCGGATGATTTTCCTGCGGCAAGGAAAAATTATCGCTCAAGGGAGCACGGAAGAAGTCATCGCCTACTATGGCGAACGCGATCTTGAACGGGTCTTTCTCAAAATCGCCCGTGAGGGATAACCATCATCTGCCTCCCCTCACCATTCCTTGCAACGGAGGGGAATCAGATGATCCATGGAGGGACGACTTTTGTTGAAGGCTGGAGCCGAGATCAAGTCCGGAACGGCAGCCGAGTCATGGAAGACCTCATGCCGCTGGTTTTGCAGATCATGGAAGACGACGTTAATGAAGGCTCCGATTCCAACGTTCGGGGAAGATTTAACTGTCCGCGAACCGGCGATGAAAAACCATCCGTATAAGCTGCCCACCTTATGAATATCGGTCGTGTCTCAGCCTTGATTGCCAGGCATCTCTTTCTCTACCGCCGGAGTTTTCCTCGGTTGTTGGAAATATTTTACTGGCCCCTCCTGGATCTGGTGGTATGGGGATTTATTACGATATATCTGGCCCAGGAAGGAAAAGGATTACATGGTGCCGTCATTTTTTTTCTGGGCGCGCTCATTTTCTGGGATATTCTCTTTCGGGCACAACAAGGGATCACCATCTCCTTCCTCGAAGAAATCTGGTCGAGAAATCTCATGAATTTGTTCGCAAGCCCCCTCACCGCAGGAGAATTTTTGGCGGCGACGATGGCCATGAGCGTCGTTAAAGTGGCCGCCGTTTCCGTCATTATGGCGGCTTCCGCTCTGTTCTTTTATTCGTACAACGTCTTCATCATGGGTCTGACTCTTATCCCATTCGTCTTGAATCTGATTGCCACCGGGTGGCTCATCGGGATTTTAACCATGTCGGTGATTATGCGATTCGGCCAACAAGCCGAAGTCCTCGCATGGGGTCTGGTCTTTCTTTTTCAACCGATTTCCTGCGTGTTCTATCCATTGTCCGTTCTACCAGACTGGCTGAAACCTTTGGCCATGGGAAATCCCGCTGCACACGTGTTTGAAGGCATGCGTGAGGTATTGCTGAACCAAGCCGTGCCGTGGGCCCATCTTGGGTGGGCGATGGGTCTGAATGGCCTGTATTTGTTAATCATGATTGCGGTCTATCGATACACGTTTTCCGTGTGCAAAGATCGTGGCATGTTAGTACGGGTCGGGGAGTAAGGCTTCATCCCGGGTCGCTTTTCTTGTTCCCCTTTTGTCAGTCCGTCCAACACGAACACGGTAATTTCACGCTTTTCTTTTCCCCTCCTTTATCAGGCGGAGGGGGGGCGAGACGGTGTGACGTGGACAAGACCAACCTTAGCTGATTCCCCTCCTTTATAAGGATGGGTGAGGGGAGGTAGAGATTGGCGGGGATGACGGGCTTTTTGTTGGGTTTGTTCCTCTACGTTGGACTCTGCCCCACCTTCCCTCCCCTTACAAAAGGGAGGAAAGGATACCTGAAAACTCATCCGTTCATTCACTCGTTTGTCCTGCCCTTCTTTTGCAAAGAGGCGGAAGGGACGCCGACAGCTTGTTGCGGTCCTCATCACCTTGACCCGATCTCCCCTTGGAAAGGATGCCGACGAAACAGTTCCCCTCTTGCTGCTTGCTCCTGATCCCCCTCCGGAAATGACACCGTCCTGTGTTTCCCGTGGCGTTAAGGATTTTCTGTTTGCCCAAAACGTCCTGTTATGACAATTTCGTCTAACGGGCGTCGGTCATTCGGAAATTCAAGCTCCTGAAGATGAGGGGGTAAGGATTCTTTAGACGCGCGTTTTCCAATGGCAGCCATGGCCAGGATCTCGTAATCTTCGGGGACACACAGATCTCTTCTGGCCTTTTCATAATCAAACCCCTGCATGCCGTGCACGACAAGTCCCCGTCGCGTTCCCTCCAAAGCTAAATTTTCCCATGCTGCACCTGCGTCAAAGGCATACGTGACGGCTGGTTTGTCATTATGTTCAAAAAACTTTCTGGAAGTGACGACGACTAATACGGCAGCCTGCCGAGCCCATACTTTATTGCCTTCGAACAGCAAATCCACAAACGTATGCCAGAACTTCGTCTGCCGTTTCGCATAGACGAATCGCCAAAGTTGCGAATTATGAGACGAGGGAGCCCAGCGAGCAGATTCAAAGAGCGGCATAAGCTCGTCATCGGATAATTCTTCACCTGTCATCGAACGAGGAGACCATCGGTTGACAATAAGGGGATGAATGGCGTGGGTTGTCTTTCTCTGCTCCTGGACTTCTTTGGTAAGTGAATCATTCATGACGTGCTCCTCATGCTTGGAATAATTATATCCGGATCAACTGATCCTTTTTTGTTAAATGCCGTATCTGTAACTGGAATTTCGACCAATTCCATCGGCAAAAAATCCATCAGGAAGAGGCCGATTTTTTGAGCCGATCAAGGCGTGCCTGGTCCACGAAGACCCACAGGCTCTTCTCCTGGGTCACCGAGACAGATCCAGGTTTTGCCATTCTGGTTTTTCTCACGTTTTTTCTCAATGTATAGATGACTTCGCCTTTTCCGCTTTTCCGTAAATCGCTGTAAAACAAGGCCAGTGTGGCGGCGTCCTTCAAGGTTTCAGGCGGGATTTGTTGTCTCTTTTTCAGTTTGATGACCACGTGTGATCCCGGGGTACCGCGGGCGTGCAGCCAAAGATCATCGGGTTTCGATGCCTTGAAGGTCAAGACATCATTATCCGTGTCGCTTTTTCCAACCCAAATAGCACGTCCATCCTGAGAGCAAAAGTGACGATACGGCATTGCGGCTTGTGTTTTCGGCGTTGTACGTCGTGGGTTTTTCCGTGGAACGATTTTGCGTTGCCCTGTCTTGTGATCGAGAGATTTTTCCATTGTTTCGCATTCCAGTGCCTGCAATTCATTCTGAAGGACACTCAGTTCGTTTTTCGTCTCTTTCAGACGAGGCACAAGGTTCTTTTGTGCTCCGGTAAATTTTCCATACTTTGTGAAATAGTCCTTAAGATTCTCGGGTCCATCTTTTTCAGGATTCAACGGAAGCATAAGTTCAGGCAGTTTTTCATCGAAATAGTCAACCACGGCAATTTGTTTTTGCCCTTTTTGCAGAGTAGAGAGACGGCTTTTCAAAAGCTCACCGTATTGTCCATACTTACGATATGCACCAACTTTTTCAAATTCCTGGGTTAATTTCGTTATCCGTCGATGCAGTTTTTTGATGTGTTTTCGTAGGTGAATGACTCGTTGATGACGTTCGTTCTCAATAAACGCGTTCCATTCGGATATGAGATGAGCCGTTTCGATTCGTTCAGAAACGGGGAAGCGTATTTCGTCAGCATCATGAATGAGTGGGAACAATTCCTGGGGTGTTTCGACGGTCCAGGGACAAGAGGAGAGGGTAAATGGTTGCCCCACGATCTGGCGACTGGATTTGAGGGACCGTAAAACCGTGGTTTGTGCGTCCAGGACGAAAATGTTGGCCGAACGTCCGACAAGCGCGACGACCAGAAAGAAGACGCATTCGGTTTTTTTTAGTTCAAACCACACAATGCGATCATGGGGAGTCTGGGCGAGACGATGAATTCTTGCCCCTAAGAGACGAGCCCGTAAATATTGACAAAACGAAGGTGGGGTCGGGGAGCCTGGGATCGTTTGACTCAAGACGTGCAGCCGGCCGCGTTGAGAATGGGCTGAGAGTAAAATCGGAAAGGAACGCCCTGGTTGGCGAAGAAAAATAATGACAGTGTCAGGCGTTGGTTGCTGAATTTTTTGGATGAATCCACCGACACAAGCGGGTGCCATTTCGGTGAGAATGGCCTGTACGTCATTGAGGCTTAACACGATTTGCCCCTTTGAAATCCAAGATAGACGTGACGGCGTGGAAGCGAAACGTTATTTTACGCCATTGAACGAGAGTGCGGCTTTTAATCCGGCGGTGAATTGACTGACTCCATCAATCAAGTCAGGGGAGTGTTGGAGTTCTTCTATTTTTCGAACGAGGGCACTGCCCACGATGACCCCATCGGAAAAAGCGGCGATTTGACGGGCATCATTTGGCGTGGCAATGCCGAATCCCACGACCACGGGTTTCTTGGCTTTCTTTCGAAGCGCGTGGACGCGTTGTCTGATGGAATCGATATCTCTCAGTTTTGCCCCCGTAATTCCGGTAATCGAAACATAGTAAATGAATCCGCTGGTACGTTTGATCACTTCGGATTTTCTCGCTGTCGTGCTTGTCGGCGCAAGGAGAAAAATCAAGCAGGGCCCTTCCGCGTCAGAGGCTTGTTGTAACGGATCGGCTTCTTCCGGCGGCATGTCCGGAATAATGACTCCATCTACCCCGGCCTGGACTGCTTCGTGACAAAACTCTTGTTCACCCATTGCCATAATGACGTTGTAATAGGTCATCAGAATAAGCGGCACGTGGGTTTTGGCTCGCAAGGTTTTGACTGTCCGTAAAGTGCCGCGAAGTGACGTTCCTGATCGTAACGCCCGTTCGGCTGCTTTCTGGAGCACGGGACCATCGGCGATCGGATCGGAAAACGGCACGCCGATTTCAATCAGATCAGCCCCTGCTTGTTCCAACGCCACGACCAAGGCTTCCGTCTCCGCCAACGAGGGATCTCCAGCCATGATATAGGGAATCAGTGCTTTTTCCCCTTTTCGGCGAAGTCGGTCAAAGGTGGCGGCAATTCGATTGGAAGGAGCAGGCATGATTCAGGATTGGATGCCCCGCATTTGGGCAATCTGGCTGACGTCTTTATCTCCACGTCCGGATAGATTCATGATCAGGATTTGGTTTTTATTCATCTTCGGTGCCCGTTTCATGACTTCCGCAACGGCGTGCGCACTTTCCAGGGCGGGAATGATTCCTTCAACCCGTGCCAGCAGATCAAAGGCTTCCAAGGCTTCTTGATCCGTCGCTGACGTATACTGAATGCGACCCGAGTCGTGGTGCATCGCGTGTTCAGGGCCGACTGCGGGATAATCCAGTCCGGCGGACACTGAATGCGTGAGATTGACTTGTCCATGCCGATCTTGAAGCAGATAGGTCATGGTCCCATGAAGGACTCCAGGTGCTCCACCAGCAAAACGAGCCGCATGTTTGCCGCTGGACAGGCCCATTCCACCGGCTTCTACCCCGACCATGTGAATCCGCGGATCATTGATAAACGGATAAAATAAGCCGATACTGTTACTTCCGCCTCCCACACAGGCTACCAGGCAATGAGGGAGGCTACCCTCTGCAGCCAGGATTTGCCGTCGTGCTTCCCGGCCGATCACCGATTGAAAGTCGCGAATCATCATCGGATAGGGATGCGCCCCCAGCACGGAGCCCAGCAAGTAATGCGTGGTTCTCACGTTGGTGGTCCAGTCACGCATTGCCTCACTGATGGCGTCCTTGAGAGTCCGACTGCCTGAATCCACGCCGATGACCTTCGCTCCGAGTAATTGCATGCGAAAGACGTTCAGGGCTTGCCGTGCCATATCTTCCGTGCCCATATAAATTTCCGCTTCCAATCCGAACGTGGCAGCGATGGTAGCAACCGCGACGCCGTGTTGTCCTGCACCGGTTTCCGCGATAACTCGACGTTTCTTCATGCGTTTTGTCATCAACGCCTGGCCCACGGTATTGTTGATTTTGTGCGCGCCGGTGTGACACAGATCTTCCCGCTTGAGGTAAATCTTCGCGCCACCAAGGGCCTTGCTCAGTCGTCTGGCGAAGTAGAGAGGGGTCGGCCGACCCACGTAGTGCCGTAGACATTCGTGAAATTCTTTTTGGAAACTGCGGTCTTTTCGAAGTTTCGTATAGACTTTTTCCAGATCCAGGATAGCCGGCATGAGAGTTTCAGGAACGTATTGTCCTCCATATTTGCCAAACCGACTTCGTTGAGCGGGAATGCGTGCCATGGAATCTTTCTGCACTTTCAGAACGGCAAAGCGGTTTTTGGCGTTCCTTCAGTTTTCAGAAAAAGGAAAGCGGGACAGTTTTGTTCGCGCGGTAAAGTATACCGACCTGATTTATGACGAGACAAGGTTCACGGCCTGGACAAAGGCTTTCACCTTGGCTGGATCTTTCTTGCCTGGTCTGGCTTCCACGCCACTGCTGACGTCCACGCCATAAGGCCGCACTTTCCGGATCGCATCTTGGACGTTGTCGGAAGTGAGTCCCCCTGCAAGCAAAAAGGAAAAAGACCGAGCGGCTTCCTGGGCAAGGTTCCAGTCCGCGATTTTTCCGGTTCCTCCATAGGCCGTTCCTGAAAAGGCATCCAGGACAAATCCTCGAACGCGGGCCCGGCCTTTGTATTCGGCCATGGAAAAAAGGGTGTTACGGTCACGAAGTCTGATCCCTCGCATAACGGGGCGCCCCAGCGATTCACAATACTCAGCCGATTCGTCTCCATGAATTTGAGCGAGGGCTAACCCGCATTCATCCATGGTGCGTCGAACGTTTTCGGGTTCTGTATTGACGAACACTCCAACGGGCAAGACGAACGGCGGTAAATCGGCCACGATGGACTTGACGACGTTCAAACTGACGTTGCGCGGACTTTTCCTGTAGAAGACAAAACCAAGAGCGTCAGCCCCTGCATTGACGGCTTGTAAAGCATCGATTTGGTTCGTGATCCCACAGATTTTGATTTTTGGCAGAGACATGGTCTGATGAGTGGAAAGTGGGGAAAAATCGTTTAAATCCAGCGGGTGCCCTGCACGGACCGTTGGTTTTCACTTTTCGGTCCTGTCATTCCACGCAGGTCTTGAATCTTGGCACCGATGTCATTTGCTCGAACTAACGATTCACCCACCAGCAGGGCCCTGGCTCCGGCTTCTATAAGACGCAGCACGTCCTCACGTGTATGGATTCCACTTTCACTCACAATGACTTTGTCGGAAGGAATCCGGTGGGCAAGCCGTTCGGTAACCGCGAGATCAGTCGAAAAGGTTGTCAGGTCTCGATTGTTAATGCCGATCAGCGCGGCATCGGGAACTCGTTCCAAGACCAAATCGATTTCCGACTCGTTATGCGTTTCAATCATGACGTCGAGTGCCAGGCCTTGAGCAATTGCATGGAAATCTTCGAGTTGAGTCCGATCCAGGGCCGCCACGATGAGTAAGATGGCATCGGCTCCATACGCGCGTGCTTCATAGAATTGTACGTCTTCGATCATAAATTCTTTGTTTAACGCCGGCAGTCCTACGTGGTCCTTCACGTGGGCCAGGTCGTCCAAATGTCCGAGAAAAAATTCTTGATCCGTCAGCACTGAGACGGCGGTGGCTCCATGTGTTTTATACGCGTCGGCAATCTTGACCGGATCAAACCGGTCTTCAAATTCCGGACGCATCAATCCCTGACTTGGTGACGCCTTTTTGACTTCTGTAATCAGGGCAGGGCAGTCCGACGTGTAATCTGCCTCTAAGGCTTGGATAAAGCCTAATGGATCAGGTCGATCAGCTATCTTCCCTTTGAGGCTGGTCAGATAGTCGCGGCTTTTTTTTCGACGGAGTTCAGCCTTCTTGTGTTCCAGGATTCGATTCAGCATCATGCGGTGGCCTTATTCGAAAACTTCACAAGTTTTTGAAATTTCTCGTAAGCCGCTCCACTATCTAATGCGTTCATGGCTTCGCCGTACCCTTCTTTCAGGCTTTTGGCTTTCCCGCAGGCCACAAATGCCGGTGCGGCATTCATGAGCACAACGTCCCGTTTGGCGTTACGATGCCCCATGAAAATATCCTGAATGACGGCCGCGTTGTCTTCGGGAGTTCCTCCTCGCAGATCTTTTGGGTTTACTCGGGTTAATCCAAAATCTTCCGGAGTAAGATGATAGCTCGAAATCCGCCCGGCCTTACCTTCGGAAACGTAGGTGAAGTCGGTCAACGTGATTTCGTCTAATCCATCTTTGCCGTGCAAAACGAAACAATGTCGGGTGCCCAAGCGAATGAGAACCTGGGCCAATTTTTCCGTTAAGGCGTGATCATAGACTCCCAGGATTTGGACGCCGGCCCCGGCAGGGTTGGACAAAGGTCCCATGATATTCATCAACGTTCGTATTCCCATTTCGGAACGAGGTTTGGCGCAATGCTTCATGGCCCCGTGGTAGAGCGGCGCAAACAAAAATCCAATTCCGATTTCATTGATACAGGCTTCCACTTGTTCCGGAGGAAGATCAATTTTGACGCCCATGGCGGCTAACACGTCTGCACTCCCTGACCGTGAGGAGACGGACCGATTCCCATGCTTGGCAACGGTGATGTCGCCTCCGGCAACGACGAACGCCGCTGCAGTGGAAATATTAAAGGTATTGGCCTGATCGCCCCCGGTTCCGCAGGTATCAACGACGTGGGGAGCCCCCACGTGAATACGCACGGCCATTTCGCGCATGGCTTTCACAGAGCCTGTGATTTCTTCGACGCTCTCGCCCTTCATGCGAAGGCCGGTGAGGTACGCGGCAATTTGGGATTCAGAAGCGGCACCCTGCATGATTTCGAGCATGACTTCATAGGTTTCCTGTTCTGAGAGGTTGATGCCTTCAACCAATTTTGTGAGGGCGCGTTTTATCATGCCGCGTGCTCTCGTTTTCTCACGTTGTCAGGAGAGACTCCAAGTGAAGAGGTTCGACGGTTCCGCTGGCGGCAAATGGTCAGGCGCGCGCTTTCAATTCTCCCACGATAAACGGAGCGGCAACGCCTGCTCCCGTTTGGAATGGGTCAGGCTGTGTTCTCCTGATTCGGTTAGGCCCGCGTCGCGAGCGGTTTGTTATTGCCGGAGTCCAGTTCAAGAAAGTTTCGCAATAGATCCATGCCGGATTTCGTGAGAATCGACTCCGGATGGAACTGTACGCCCTCTGCACCGGTTGGAAGATGCCGAAGTCCCATGATTTCGCCTTCTTCCGTCGTCGCTGAAATTTCAAAATCGTCTGGTAGTGTCTCTCGGTTGACGATCAGTGAATGATACCGCGTGGCTTCAAACGGATTGGGCAGTCCTTTGAAAATCGTTTGATTGTCGTGCCTGACCAATGACGTTTTGCCATGCATCAAACGATGGGCGCGGATGATTTCACCGCCAAAGGTAAAAGCCAAAGACTGATGTCCGAGACAGACGCCCAACAGTGGAACGCGTCCGGCAAAACGTCGGATCACCTCTACGGAAATCCCTGCCTCGTTGGGCGTGCAGGGACCAGGAGAGACCACAATGCGCTTCGGACAGAGTTTCGTAATCGCCTCAACCGTGATTTTATCGTTTCGATAGACCTCAATGTCGGCACCCAGTTCCCCGAGGTACTGAACCAGGTTGTACGTAAAGGAGTCATAATTATCGATCATGATCAACATAAATTACCATAAAAAGTCAGACGTCACGCGTCACGTTGTGCTTCCATGCGTGCGTCACCTTTTGTCCATCGCTTGTTGACGGTTCCTTGTTGTTATTCCAATCCTCGTTCGGCCATTTCGATGCTTCTCATCATGGCGCGGGCTTTACTGCGTGTCTCTTCGTATTCTTTCGTGGGATCGGAATCGGCGACGATCCCCGCGCCGGCCTGAATGAAGGCGCGTTGGCCTTTAATGACAATCGTTCGAATATTGATACAGGTATCCATGTTGCCCGAAAAACTGAAATAGCCCACGGCACCGGCATACGGACCTCGTTGCATGGGTTCGAGTTCTTCGATGATTTGCATGGCTCGGATTTTCGGCGCACCGGAGACCGTGCCAGCGGGGAAGCACGCCTTCAAGACGTCATACGCGTCTTTTTCAGGATTTAACGCGCCCACTACTTGCGAGACAATGTGCATGACGTGAGAATATCGTTCGATTTTCATAAATGGATCAAGTACGACCGTGCCTGTTCGAGCCACGCGTCCGACGTCGTTCCGTCCCAAATCAACCAGCATCACGTGTTCGGCGCGTTCCTTTGCATCGGCTAAAAGTTCTTCGGCCATAGTCTGATCGTCTGCAACCGTGGCTCCGCGTTTTCGAGTGCCCGCGATCGGCCGAACGACAACTTGATCTTCTTCACACCGAACCAAAATTTCCGGTGAGGAGCCAACCAATTCAACTCCTGCCACTCGGAGATAAAACATATAGGGTGAAGGATTAATCACCCGTAACGCGCGATAAATTTCCAAGGGATGCGTGCGAATCCTGGTCTGCCATCGTTGGGACACGACTGCCTGCACGATATCGCCGGCTTGAATATATTCTTTGGTTCGCGTCACCATTTTTTCAAAATCGGGCTGCGTCATATTGGAAGTGAAACGCGGAACCTGCCGACGCACGGAAGAAGGCGGGTGCCGTAAGGGCAGTTTAAGCTTCGCAATCATTTTCTCGATTCGAGTCGTGGCATCCATATATGCCGATTTGAGGTCGGTTTTGGTCGTAGACGCAATACGCGCGTTAGCCACAACTTTGATTGTGTGCCGTACATTATCAAAGATCAAAAGTGTATCCGTTACGAAGAATGCAAGCAGGGGCAATTGGGCAGAATCCTTGGGACGCTCGGGAATTGACTCGAAAAAGCGAACGAGGTCGTACCCCAGATAGCCGACGGCTCCACCGACAAAGCGAGGGAGGCCGGGGACCCACACGGGCTGAAATTCATTCAGCACGTCCCGGATATGGGATAAAGGATTGTGCCCTAACCGACGCGTTTCCGTTTTTCGACCTTTTTTTATATGGAGGTTGCCGCCGTCTTCCCACAGAACTTGTGTGGCGTTACTGCCCAAAAATGAATACCGCGCCCAGTTTTCGCCACCTTCAAGACTTTCAAACAGGAAAGCCGTATCGCCGGAATTGATTTTGGAAAACGCGCTGACCGGCGTTTCCCGATCTGCCAAAATCTCGCGATAGACCGGTACCAGATTCCCTATCTGTGCCAATTGGCAAAATTGAGCAAAACTTGTTGAATAACAAGGCTTTTTCATCGATGGCACGGTATCATGCGGGTTAAAACAAGTCAACGAAACACAACAAACGCGATCTTCCTGCTCTGTTTGCGTGACCATTGAAGGATAGCGTCTTGTCTTGGTTTGTAGCGGCGCGTGCCCTGTTCGAAGGCGGAGATATGCCTTGTCGTGCCTTTCATGACGCCAACTTGATGCCTTTTCGTTTGCCGCATAAACTTGCTGCAAGCTACAGAATGACAATGCGGCAACTCAGAAAGCCTTGTCGAAGGGAGAGGACATTATGCCGTTATTGAAAATTGCCAGGCTGGGACATCCGAAACTTCGAAAAGGAGCCGATCCTGTTTCTTCGGAAGAATTGCACTCGCGGGAAATCCAGCGATTAATTGATGACATGATCGCGACCATGCGCGATGCCGATGGCGTGGGCATTGCCGCGACTCAAGTCCATGCTTCCAAACAAATCATTGTGATCGAAGTATCGCCGGAAAACCCACGTTACCCGGACCAACCGGCCGTTCCGCTCATGGCTTTGATCAATCCGAAAATCCTTGAACGTGCAGAAACCACGGAAGATGGATGGGAAGGCTGTTTGAGCGTGCCGGATTTACGCGGACTCGTACCACGTTGGACGTGGGTCAACGTCAGTGGCGTTGATCGTCGAGGCCAGGTCGTACACTTGAAAGCCAAAGGATTTTTTGCCCGCGTGATTCAGCATGAAGTCGATCATCTGAATGGTCACGTCTTTCTGGATCGATTGCCAAACCTGAACACACTCACGCATTTGCGCGAATATGAACAATTTTGGAGGCACCCCCCGAACTAGCCGATCCGGTTTTTCGTGATTCCGTCGGATGAATCACCATCGACCCGTTTGGTTGGACCGACTTACTGAAGGCCCTTATAGATATCGGGTTTCTTTTCCCCTTCCACGTTAAGAAGACCCAGAGCACCTTTCTCGATGCGAAAAATCGAGTGGTCTACCGTGATATACGTGCCGGGCACCTCCACGGTAAATTCAGCGATAGTTGCACCAGCAGCAGGCACCAAGGTTGTTTGAACGTTTTCCAGAGGTGGAGTCATGAGAGAACCTTCCGTCCATACCTTGTCGAAGATCTCGCCGATGATGTGCCACGAAGACACCAGGTTGGGGCCGGCGTTGCCGAAGAAAATCCGAATACGGTCGCCGACTTTTGCCTGGAGTGGATTTTTGACCAGAGAGTCGGCCATGCCGTTATAAACGACGTAGGTCGGGTGTTCGGCTGCTCCCTTGTCGTGATCAAACTCCAGGACACGGTCGTCCTCACCCAAAGAGTCACTGGCTTCTCTGGTATAAAAGTCGCTCTGCAGGATATAGAATTCCTTATCGACGGGAGGAAGTCCACCCTCTGGTTCCACCAGAACCATTCCATACATTCCATTGGCAATGTGTGCAGGGATCGACGGCGAAGGGAAGGCGCAATGATACACGTAGAGACCGGGGTTGAGGGCTTTAAAGCTCAACCCTGTTTTTCCTCCGGGTGCCGTATTCAGCATCGCGGCACCACCACCCGGGCCATTGACCGCGTGGAAGTCGATATTATGGCTCTCCGTGCTGTCTTTCCGGTTCGTTAAATGGATTTCCACGGTATCGCCCACTCGAACTCGGATCATGGGACCGGGCACGGTGCCGTTAAAACTCCAAAATTTGTATTTCACTCCTTCCGCAAGCGTGCCGACGTATTCTTTCGCTTCCATCTCAACCACGACCGTTGCCGGCGTGGAACGGGTAACAGGGGGAGGAACATCGGGAGCAGTCGAGATCTGGGCCTTGATTCTTTCCGCGGATGCCAGGACGGGATAACCGGCAAGGCACAGAGCAACAACCCACGTGCAACGAATCCCTACCTTCCAAGAAAAATTCTGCCGCATGATTCACACCTCCTTGACTTGATTGCTAAAGATTTTTTTATTGTTGAACGTTTTCAGGATTCAGGGACGACTGATCTTCGACGAGACGTTTCAATATAGTACAATATAGTAGAAACACGCCGTGCTCGCCGAAGGTTCGGCGTGACCTGTTTCAAAATCACCAAGGCAGCTTCCGGTCAGTTCGCCACGTTCTGCCGTGCCTCGGAGATCTACTGGACGTCGATTGGCACCGGCGAAGCCTGGAGGAAATGACGTTTGCCGGACGCGCAGAACGCCATACGTTTCAAAGTCCGCCCCGACCGATACGAGCCCCAGAGGTTGTGAGTCCTGTGCCTGTGCGATCGAACGTTCGTTCGAACGGGTCGCACTGATGAGTCTGTCCGATCTGTCACCGATGGCGAAGGGGACGATGACTAGACAATCTATCGGTTCCGGCAAGCCACCATATGAGCGTATGGACGTCGAGCAGGAGGCCCCAACGATCAGCCTCCCCAAGCGGACAGTTCCTCTTCCGGAAGCGGGTCAAAGAAGCTGTCGTCGGGCACTGTCCGGCCATTCCGGAGACCGAATTGCTGTGTAGCCCTGGCGATGGCAGCACTCGAGCCATGCAACCGGCTTGCCGTTGTGGGCAATGACAAGATCCGCACAGGCTTCGAACTACGCCAGCAAACGAGACAAATGGGTTTTCGCTTGCCGGATGTTTACCAAGGGCATCGTTAACTCCATGAAGCTAACTTGAGCCGAGCATATGACTAAAATGGACAACGTGTCAAGTCGTTCTTCCACCACCGAAAAGAGTCCGGAAGCCCTTGACTCTGGTAGGCGGTTGCCCCACCCTGCCTGACAACGAAAGGGAAAGGGGGACGGGCCAAGGTTCTCCTTTGTCAGGGGAGGGAAGGAGGGGGAGAGCCCCTTTCCCGTGAAGCACCGGGGGTGAGCCGTCGAAGACTCTACCTCCCCTAGCCCCTCCTTACAAAGGAGGGGGAAAAGACCAATTACGGGTGAATGCAGATGTCGCTGCGGAGTCATGACCCCTCTTGACAAAGGAGAGGGAAAAGAGGGTCGTGGCTCAGTTTGACATGACGGCCTCGTACTTGTTGAAACAAGCCCCAAAGAAACGGGGACCGGACAAGAAAAAAATTCAAACTGAGCCACGATCTCCCACTAAGATGCCTGCACCGCGTTCGACTTGCGGTACCAGCAAAAGTCTCGGGTTCGAATCAGCCGCGTTCAGGCCAAAATCAAAAAATGGAGTTTCAAAAATCGACCAGACACGATACAGTGCGGTGCCGTGCCGTGGCAAGAACTGATACTAATGCCTGAATTGAGACACGTCTGTATCGTTGCGGAACGTGATGAAGATCATTCGATTTCAGGACGACACGGGGAACGTCCGCCATGGCGAGCAGGCAGACAAGAAGTCTGCCCGGCTCATCGAGGGAAATATTTTCGAAACGTATCGGGTCACCGATCGAGTCGTTCCGATCGAGAAGTTGCTTGCTCCGGTTAAACCTTCGACGATCCTCTGCATCGGATTGAATTACCGACGACACGCTGAAGAGACGGGGGCGAAGATCCCTGACTATCCGGTGTTGTTCATCAAAGCTGCAAATGCTCTTAACAATGCAGGTGATCCTATCGTGATTCCCAAAGTCGCCACGGAGCAGGTCGATTATGAATGCGAATTGGCAGTGGTCATTGGTAAGCCTGGGAAAAACATCGAACGGCGTCACGCGCTCGACCACGTGCTCGGATATACGTGCGCCAATGACGTGAGTGCCCGTCGTTGGCAAAAAGATGGTGGAGGCAAGCAATGGTGCCGGGGCAAGTCATTTGACACGTTTTGCCCGCTCGGACCTTGTCTTGTGACGCCGGATGACGTTCCTGACCCCAATAATCTGAAAATCACAACCGAGTTGAATGGCGAGACCATGCAGGATTCAAACACCTCCGACATGATCTTCGACGTCCCAACCCTGGTAAGTTTTCTCAGCGAAGGCACGACCCTTTTACCAGAGACGGTTATTTTGACTGGGACACCGCCGGGAGTCGGGTTTGCGAGAAACCCGCCGGTCTTTCTCAAAAAGGGGGATAGAGTCACCGTCCGGATCGAACGTATCGGCGCGCTTACCAATCCCGTTCAGGAGGAAGAGCATGAAGACCTCTGAATTCGTTCGGAACCATGGCGGACGCTAAGAATAACGGTGAGATTTTTTGCGTTTCTTGTCGGAAATAGGAATAACGGGCATCATGACTGTAACCAACCGTTATGAAGCAGTCCTGTCCACTCATTCGAAGCACACGGCAAAGCCTTGTTGATCTCCTGGCTGGTGTCGTGCCTTCAGCGTTGCCGTGACTCGACGTCTTCAGATGAAGACGCGTCCGGTTCCCACGTCTCTTTCAAGGGAGTCTCTTCGATTGTCGCCAACCCCCTTAACTTTCACTCGGGCGAGCCGCTGGTTTCTAAAGAATTGCGAGCCAGCCTGATAAGTGCGAGTATGGGTAGCCCCAGTAACGCCGTCAGCATGAAGAAACTCGAATAGCCGATGACGTCGACGATGGTGCCTGAGTAGCCTCCCAGGATTTTGGGGAACAAGGTCATCAGCGAGCTGAAAATCGTGTATTGCATGGCGGTAAATCGAATATTGGTAAGGCTGGAGAGAAACGCGACAAAAGCGGCACTGGCCAGTCCCGCTGAAAGATTATCGACGGATATCACGAAATAGAGCATACCGAGATCACGCCCCATGGAGGCCAACAGGATAAACAGAAGGTTGGTGGCGGCGGATAAAAGGGCACCGAGGAATAGAACGCGGATCACGCCGTATCGGACGGAAAGAATGCCTCCCAAAAATCCGCCGGCGATGGTCATGAACAGCCCAAAGGTTTTCACGACGACGGCAATTTCCGGCTTCGTGAATCCCACGTCCTGGTAGAACACGTTGGCAATGACACCCAGGACAATATCGGAAACGCGGTACACCCCGACCAGCACCAGAAGCAGCAAAGCCGATCTCACTCCATAGCGTCCAAAGAAATCTTTTACCGGAGCGAGATAGGTTTCCTGCACCACGTTCCAATTCACGACTCCGGCGCGAATCACGAGTCTGGCAATCAGCCATGCCACCACAAGCCCCGTGCTCAGTCGTGCCGTTTCAACCACAACCCCCGCAACTGTTTCGGCACCGACCATCTCGGCAAGTGTTTGCCTGACGGCAGCCGTCAGTTCGGCTGAATGGTAAAAGGTCAGGACCAATCCAGAGACCGCCGCGACAAACATGACGAACAATCCCCCATAATCCCTGGTCGATCGGGAAGGCAGGCGCGTGTGCCTGGTGGTTGGTTCGGGAATGACCAGTGTCGTGAACACTCCCACAAGCATGGCCACGGCCATGCAGCAATAAGCCCACTGCCAGGCCCGATAGTCATAAGTGCCCTTGACCGACCCCAATGCACCGGCTAAAAACAGAACTCCCGCCCCTGCGACCAACATTCCGATACGATAGCCCGCGATATAGGTGGACGACATCAGGGCCTGGAGTGAAATGTCGGCTGATTCGATCCGATAAGCATCAATCACGATATCCTGGGTGGCGGACGAGAAGCCCAGCAGTACGGCGGCCAACGCCATCATGGTAAGGCTGTTGAGTCCATTCGCAGGATCAATCAGAGCCATGCCGATAATCGCCGCGATAATGGAACCTTGTGCGAGCAGCATCCAGCCGCGCCGACGGCCCAATCTCCGCGTCAGGAGAGGGATGGGTAACGTGTCCACGAGCGGCGCCCATACGAACTTGAAGGAGTAGCCCAACGCCGTCCAGCTAAAGAAGGTTACGGCCGAACGTTCGAGCCCGGCTTCGCGCAGCCACAAGGACAACGATGAAAAGATTAAGAGGAGGGGAATCCCGGCCGAAAAACCGAGAAACAACATAGTGACGACCCGTGGGTGGCCAAACGACTGAAAGGAGTGCCGCCAGTGTTGTATATGCATCGTGTGTCGATAATGGAAGGGGAAACCCGCTCTGCTTCGGGTTTGTCGGAGCTTGCCTGGTCGTCTGCCATGCTCTAGTATACGTGCATTCTCATAAAAAGATATAAAGAAACGTCCCGAATCAGACCAAAAGCGGATTTCGGACAACGTTCAACAACGTGGCCAAGGTTCAAATCTCATCTACTCCTTGATGAAGTGATCATTGCGTCTTTTTTATTGTCCGACGGAGAAGGGGAGTGAGGACGAAATACACCGACTTCATCAATTATCATCTGACGATGCTGGTGGATGAGGTTCGGACGGGTTCGTACGACCAGGTCATTTCCCTCGTTGTGAAACCTGGTGACGTAGTTGTCGACGTGGGCTGTGGATCAGGCATTCTTGCCTTCCTGGCGTGTCGAGCCGGCGCGCGTCACGTGTACGCCATTGAGAGTGAAGCCGTCATTGACGTTGCCAGACTGGTGGCGGCAAAAAACGGCTTTCAAAACCGTGTGACGTTTTATCACGACTTGTCGTTCAACGTGAATCTGCCTGAGCAGGCGGATGTCATCGTCACGGAGACGTTAGGCATTTTCGGCTTTGAAGAAGGCATCCTCGGGTCGCTCACCGATGCGCGAGATCGTTTTCTCAAAACAGGCGGCACACTCATTCCGCACCGTTTGGATTTATTCCTGGTTCCCGTTGAACTCTCACAATTTTATGAACACGTGGTCGATTTTTGGGTGAATAAATGCCAGGGCTTCGACTACTCGCCCGTGCGCGACATGACCGTCAACAACTTTCATCCTTTGAAGTTGCATGAAGGGACGTTCCTGAGCAATCCCACCCGTGTTGAAGAAATCCAATTTGCCGACACGACCAGGACGGAGGTGCATGCCGATTTTTCGGTGTATGTCAAACGTCAAGGGTGGTTGCACGGTTTAGCCGGTTGGTTCAACGCCGCACTGATGCCGAATCTTCACGTTTCGAATGGTCCGACAGACAAAGCCTCGCATTGGGGACTCGCTTTTTTCCCCATCGATCGACCCGTTCGCGTGGACCGAGGCAATCGTATCGACGCACAAATTTCCTCAACCAAAAACGGGGAGTACTGGAATTGGACCGTTAAAGCGAACGGATCGCAATTTGAGCACTCCACCCATAAAGGCACTCCCCCCTCCTTTTCCGAACAACCAACCCGACCAGCGAATTGACGCTTTTGATCTTTGAACACAGAGGCTTCCGCGCAAGCTTTTTTTATAAGAGAGAAGATGTCCGTTGTGCAATTGACACAGGAAGCAGACACGGGATGGTCGGCATGGGTTGCCTTAAAAAAAATTGTGTTTCCCGTTGCCGGTGCGTCGCTCAGGTTATGAGCCGGTGTTCCTGAAGAATAGAGGGGTCGACTCAGGGCAAAACTCGAACGTCGCAAAAGGCCGTTTTTCAAACAGGGAACGGCAACGGCGGGGAGGAGTGACGATTACGGTGGGGTAACGACTAACCGTTGACCAATAAGGATGACGTTGTCGGTAAGGTTATTCCACGCTTTCAATTGATTGACGGTCACACCATATTCACGAGAAATTCGATACAGGGTGTCTCCCGCAACGACCGTGTAATAGGTCGATGTTTCCAAGCCGCCGACTTCGGCTTCCTCCATGCCGAAATCGTTGAAATCCGACTCATCGAATGAAAAATCATTCAGCCCGAGTTCTGAAGGTGCTGACCCGAAAGGAGGCATTTCATCAGGCGAGGCGACGGGGTCGCTTGATGAGGCAGGGAAGTCACCGGTCGGGGTACTTTCCTGCTGACTATCGATTTGTTCTCGAAGGACGTCAATCTCAACCGCAAGGTTACGGTTTTGTGATCCCAACGATGCTATTTCCTGTTTCGCCTCTTGCAATTGTGTACTGAGTTCGCTCGTCCGCTGTTCCTCTTGTACCAACAAACGTTGGAAATTCAAAGCCCGGGATTTCTCTGCCTCATATTGGCCCGTACTCACACACCCCGACATCATGGCTGCGCCAAGCAGGCAGAGTATTCCCCCCTGAATGGACCATCCGCTCGAGAACAAGCGAGGTTCAGGTTGAGGTTGCACTACGGACTGAGGTTTTAAGGTTATCATCAGGCTCTCCTTCTGGTTTTATTCGGGTGGATTTACGAGGAACACGTATCGGTTCATGCCCGATGGAACGGCTGGAATTAAACGTCAATCGTCGTGCTAAGAACAGTCGTACTAAGAATAGAAGGAGCACCATC
Organism: Nitrospirales bacterium; assembly: GCA_965215405.1. GTDB lineage: Bacteria > Nitrospirota > Nitrospiria > Nitrospirales > UBA8639 > Bin75. The sequence continues at coordinate 2,002,439 of OZ244060.1, read as the reverse complement.
AAATGTCAAATGCCGACACGCCAAATCAACGTCCTTTTCTTCCTGTACTGAGGGGGGGAGGATTGACTTTTGAATGTCATGTTGCCATTGTCCAGACAATGGCTTTCCCTGGGGCGACCGGCCGCGGGTCCGGCCGGCGGTGGCGGCGCCCGTTCCTGTAATTCGAGGGTCGCCCCCTTTCCCTTTTCTCCGTTTTCTCAAAATCGGCTTTGCATCTTCTTTTGCTTGATTCCTTCGTCAATACTGGCTCCCGTGCCCTTTTTCTTCGGACCCAACTTCTGTTGAGACTGGTTATCAATTAGTACTTATAACGGCTGCTTCCACTAGGGTTTTCGCGACACAGAACTTTATAAGGTATTCTGGGTCCGGGTGAAACTGTCGGGCCTTTGCCAGTGCTACTTCCAGCTTTTGAACGTGTTCTAGGCAACCTAGTAAAACTTTAGCGGCGTCGTTGCTTGCTAGATTATCCTTAAATCTTTCTAGGTATTTGTCTATAATCTCTAATAGGAAGTCTCTTTGTGGGTTCATCGTGTTCTCCTCTCATCCCAAGTTGGCAAGTCCGGCTTCAATTCCCCATGCAATCGCTCTGATTAGGGTATCAACTAGCAACTCCGCTTTCTCCTGGACCCACTCGGTGAAGGTGTCAAGCTGGCTGTCTGTCAGTAGGCATTGCTCCGTGCTCTCTTCGTGTAGTGTCGGTTCGGCTTTCATCGGTGGCTCCTTCCGTGTCTAGGTCTCTCGCGACCAGGAGTAACGCGCTGGCTCGCTCGTAGGCCTGTTTGTGTTTGGCCCCGAATTCTCGTTCCTGCTCGATCCACTTATTGCAAAACAGGATGAGTTCATGGTCTCGTGCTTCTCGGACTTCCGGTCGCATGGGTCCTCCTCTCCTAGCGTGTGATTTCTACCTCGTTCATTATCCTCGCGGTGGTCTCTTTGCGTTCTTGCCTCCTTTACGCGGGAGAGGAAACTTTACTTAGCTGATGCGACAAACTGGAAGCTTTGGGCATGCTGAGAGGGCTGAGTCAAGGCTTATTGCGTCTCGATCTCACCGGCGTCGCCTTCAGATTCGAGGATATTCATCAGATCTTCTTCAGTTATAAAGGGATCTGAAAGCGATATTTCGGAAAGCGGCATATCTTTCGCACCAAGGTTTTCTGACTGGGCAGGGGAGCTTACGGCAGCCTCCTTTTCCTGCTGAAGACGGTCTTGCTCTCGAAGGGCATCGAGCTCAACGGTAAGATCACGGTTTTGCAAGGCAAGTTCGCGATTTTGCGATTCCCCCGATGCTATTTGACGCTTCGTTTCTTCTAATTGGGCCTGGAGTTCCTTTATTTGTCGTTCCTTTTGCGCCAATTGGGTGTTCAACGCGTTGACGCGTCTTTCCTCTTGTGCCAACAGGCGTTGAAAATTCAGGCCGCGCGCCTTTTCTGCCTCGTATTGTTCGGTGCTGATGCATCCCGCCAACAGAGTTGCGCACAGCAGGCAGAGCATTCCCCACTGAAACGTCCATCCCATTGAGGATAGACCCTGCGCACGTGGGCACTGCACTTCGGACTGAGGTTTTGGGATCATTATCAGGCTCTCTTTCGAATTTTTTGTCAGCGTCACAGCGTCACTTGGGGGAGATGGAAATTGACAGATTCTCATGAACGGGTTGGGGCGTAAGAATAGATAGAGACGCTCAGGAATGTCAAATACGCGCTGCGTCCATCACACACGCGGGGTTTTATTGACCCTCCAGAAAGCCTGTGCTAGGTTTTCATTGTGTTCGAAACGTGTAACGTTCTTATAAACATTGGTGCATGATGCCGAAAAATCCTGAACAGAGTCGCGTGATTGATGGGATTTCCGTACGTCTGGCTCAGCCCGATACATCACAGCAGGAATGGATCGGCGATCGTGAAATCCTTCAACAACTGCTGGCCTGCTGGCTGGTGGTCGATGACAGGGATCTGCCCTTGTGTCCACGAGTCATGGGCCCGCCGGGTATCGGAAAAACAACTTTGGCCACGTCCGCCGCGCGTGAGCGGAAGCAGGATTTATATATTTATCAATGTACGGCCGATACGAGGCCCGAGGATTTATTGATCACTCCGGTGATTGCCGAAAGGAACACCATCACGTACCAGGCCTCCCACCTGGTCACGGCGATGTTGACTGGCGGTGTGTGCCTGTTGGACGAAGGCAATCGGATGAATGAAAAAAGTTGGGCTTCTCTCGCGCCCTTACTCGATCACCGGCGCTCAGTGGAATCCGTTGTGGCCGGCGTCCAGATCAAAGCTCATCCGGACTTCCGGTGTTGTGTGACCATGAATGAAGATGCTTCTACCTATGAAGTCCCTGATTATATTCTTTCCCGATTGCAGCCCTGTTTGAAACTCGAGTTTCCGATCCGTGAGCACGAGCTGGCTATCCTCCGATATCATTTGCCTTTTTCTCCGCAAGAGATTCTGGCCGTAACCGTGGAATTTTTGCAAAAGGCACATCGACTCGATCTTGGGTTTTCAGTAAGAGACGGCATTCACGTTGTGCAATACGCACTCAAACGTTTAGCACAGGATACCTCACATCCCTTGTCCCGTGACGAGGTTTGGCGAGAAGCACTCATCAAAGTTCTTGGTGAAGACGCTCCGGATTTAGAGGTGCTTGCTCAACGGAGGAAACGAGCCGTTGGTGAACAGGCGTTCCCCAGAGGATTGGGTGATTTCTTTTTTGAACCTGATGATCCACTCCATCCCGATAAATAATCATTCATGAGTCCTTTGTCGCAACGGGACAATACGGTTTTTCGGCTTTCTCCTCGCCTTCACGTTGTTCCGATTCTTCACGGCAGTGCCGACGTTGCCCAGACCATTCGAGATTTGTGGCTGACTCATCGGTTTGATTGCGTCGGTCTGCCTTTGCCGGCTTCCGCGGCGCACTTGGTCGAGGAGGGGATCAGACAACTGCCCGTCATCAGCCTTGTAGTGATGCCGGAACCGGATCGCAACGAACGTCCTGAACGCGGTTATATTCCTCTTGACCCCTGCCAACCCGTCATTTCCACGATTCGGATGGCCATGGAGGAGAGAATTGATCGCGCCTATCTTGATCGAGACGTGACCGTGTATGAACCAGCGGACTATCCTGCTCCCGATCCGTATGCGTTAAAATACGTCTCCCTGGCCTCCTTTTCCAGCGCCGCGTTGCCCTTTCTTCCGTATCCCAAACCGCAAAGCCAACACTGGTCGCGTATTAAATGGATGGCCTTCAAACTGCACGAACTCGAGTTGGACTATCGATCGATCCTGTGTGTCTGTTCCATCGAAGACTGGCCGTGGCTGCGCGACGCGTACCGGAACCGTTGGCCGTATGAAGCTCCCGAACCTCTGGCGGGACGTCCGACTCTCCATCTTGTCGAACCCCGCACGTTGTACTTTCTCCTGTGTGAATTTCCTTTTCTGACGGAACTATTCGAGCGAAGACGAGCCGAAGCGCGTTCCGACAACCATTTATCCGTTGATGGGATCAAGGAACTGCTTCTTGAGACCCGAACGCGATGGTTCGCCACCCGACCGCTTCATTTACAGCAAGAATCCAATTGGATCACGCCTCAGTTGCTTCAGACGTATCTGCGCTACGTTCGAAATCTTGCGTTGGGAGAACGTCGGCTGACGCCGGAACTTTATACCCTGGCTCTTGCAGCCAAACAATTTGCCGGCGACGATTTTGCAGCAACCCTGCTCGAAACGGCAAAACGTTATCGGTACGAACCTGATGAATCATTGCGCATGGCGTTTCCACCGTATTCAGCAGGCCTTGGCCTGCTCAAATCTCCGGAAGGTCAGGTCTCTACGGCAAAAAATCGGTTAGGCGGCACGCGTGTCTTGTGGAGAACGTTGTCGCTCAGGCCTAGACAAGCCCCCCGCAAACGATATCAATGGGCCTATCGTTGGAATCCGTCAGGCCAATGTTCCTGGCCACCGGAAGATAATCGCATTGAAGGGTTTACAGCCCACGTTCGTGAACAAAGCAAAGCGTTTCTGGGGCAGGACCTTGCCCGTGTTGATAAATTTACGACTTCGATTCGAGATGGCATTGATATGCGGGAAACCTTGCGGCATTGGAATCCTCTGCAAAAATTGCCCGATATTTACGTGAAGGAAATTCCCCCGTCCCGTGGCACCGTGGAGATTGTGGTTTTCATATTTGAAGTGCCTGCGGACCCTGCCAAATTTTCGTGGCAGGCTACGTGGTACGCAGAACATTCAGGGGAATCCACACTCTGTTTTTATGCCACCCCCTTTTTGGAAAACATGGTCGGACCTGGCATTGGACAGGCACAATATGGGGGAACTCTGTTTCAATTTCCACCCCGACGGATTCCGGACATTTGGGAAGATCCCAGACTCGATTTTTCACAAACCCTGGAGGAGCGACTTATAGCCGGAGCTTCTCTCCATTCCCTGGAAAAGCATATCACGCTTGTGAGTCCTATTCCTCCCCTGGCTCGGTGGAAACACATTGCCAAAACGTTCGAACGTAAACTCATTCCGGTTTCCTTGTCGCGGTTTTCCGGACAAACCGTTGCTCGCTTGCGGCGGTTTCATGTGCTGAATGGGCATGAAATCCGAAGTTTTGCCAGTCAATTTATTCAAGGGTAGGTGCAAGCCTGGGGCGATACAGGGTTTTTGTGTGCAGACATGGCCTCATTTGACACCCCTCCTCACGTTCAGGCTCGGATTGCAGAATTGCAGGAGCAGATTCGCCGTCACGACCATCTCTACTATGGCCTTGGCAGACCTGAAATTTCGGATTCGGAATACGACAAACTGTTCAAGACTCTTCTGGATTTAGAAGAGCAATATCCTGCCCTGGTCACACCAGCTTCACCGACTCAACGAGTTGGAGGTGCCCCGCTCGAACAATTTTCGAAAGTATCCCATGATCGTCCTTTGTTGAGTCTCGATTCGGTCTTGATAGTGGATGAAGTGTATGCTTTCGATAAACGCGTAAAAAAAGAACTTGAAGTCGACCAGGTCGAGTACGCCGTTGAGCCGAAATACGATGGGTTATCAGTTGAAATCGTGTATGAAGACGGGCTGTTGACCCGTGGCGCCACAAGAGGAGACGGGAAAACGGGAGAAAACGTCACTCCGAATCTTCGAACCATTCGTTCTCTTCCACCGCGCCTCATGATCAACGAAAGCGTGCCACGGCGAATCGTGGTCCGAGGGGAAGTGTATTTGCGCCTTCCTGATTTTCAAGCCCTCAATCGCCGATTAACTGAACGAGGAGAGAAGACGTTTGCAAATCCCCGCAACGCCGCGTCCGGCTCACTTCGACAACTCGACTCCCGGATCACCGCGTCCAGACCCCTGGTTCTTACCTGTTATGACCTGATGGTCTCCTCCGATTTCTTGCCGGTTACGCATTGGGAGACCGTTTCCGTACTCGAAACCTGGGGCTTGCCTGTCCCGGATCAACGTCGGACGTGTCACGACGTTGAGGAGGTGATGGCCTTTCACCAAAGTATGATGGAAGAGCGAGAGCGTTTACCCTTTGAAATTGACGGTATCGTGGTGAAGCTCAACTCCAGGGCTCACCAACGGCAACTCGGCGAAAAATCCAGAACCCCACGTTGGGCAATTGCCTTTAAATTTCCTCCGCGCAAAGAATTGACGACCGTCCAGGATATTGTCGTGTCGGTCGGGCGAACAGGGGCGTTGACGCCCATTGCCTTATTAACGCCGGTCGAAGTCGGCGGCGTCACGATCAGCCGAGCCACGTTGCACAACGTGGCAGAAGTGGCGCGCAAGGACGTGCGAACCGGGGACACGGTCAAGGTCGAGCGAGCAGGGGACGTGATTCCCGATATTGTCGAGCGGGTTGTGATTCCTGGTGAACAACGCGCTGCGTCGTTTGAGGTTCCTCCTTACTGTCCGGTGTGTCAATCGGCCGTGGCGCAGGAAGGTCCTGTCTATTATTGTACGGGGCAAACGGTGTGCTCTGCACAGTTAAAAGGGGGAATCCAACATTTTGCCTCCAACGGCGCCCTCAATATCGAAGGACTGGGGGAGAAAACCGTTGCGCAACTTGTCAATAAATTTTTTGTAAAAGATTTGTCAGACCTCTACCGCTTAACCAAGGACCAACTCCTGAGTCTGGAAGGATTCGCGGAGAAATCAGCCACACAATTACTTTTGACCATTTCACAAAGCAAAAATCCGTCGTTGGGGCAGTTTCTTTTTGGTCTTGGCATTCGCCACGTCGGTCACCACGTCGCGCGCATTCTGGCCTCGCAGTTTGGTTCGTTAGATGCAATTCTGAACGCGACACGGGAAAGGTTGTTGGAAATTCACGACATCGGGCCTGAAATTGCGCAGAGCGTGGTACGCTTTTTTGCCGAACCTCGAAACGTGGCCGTGCTTGAAAGCATGAAGGCATCAGGCGTGGAGGTTCAAGCCGCTCCCCGTGAGACGAGTGAGCACGCTGCCCCCTTGAGGGGGAAAAGCTTTGTTTTCACGGGCGGGCTCGACCGTTTGAGCAGACACGCAGCCAAACAGCGCGTTGAAGAACTGGGAGGCAGGGTTGCCTCAAGCGTCAGCAAAAAAACGAATTACGTCGTCGTCGGAAAGGACCCTGGGTCGAAGTTAGAGGACGTCAGGCACCTGGACGTTTCAATCCTTGACGAATCACAATTTCTTGCCCTCATTCGGAAGAGGGAAGCACCATGAGACGACGGACCCCCCCCCCCCCGGACGCTCTGGATGCTCTGGCTCCGCATCGTCCGCCTGAGAGAACGCTCCGCATTGCGCGCGGCGCCCTTCTTGCGCTGCTCGCCCTCTGCGCAGTGGCTTTCTGGATACGCACGGCGCACATCTCTGCGTCTCTACCCTATCCGCAGCACGTTGATGAAGTACATATAGCGCGGTCCGCGGCCAACATTCTGACGACTGGGAATTATTATCCGAGTTATTATCCGCGGGAATTCAGCAAGCCGTCCCTCCCCACATATCTTGCGGCAGCAGCGATGGGCGTCGGTTTCATCAGCATCGCGCCCGAATTGGGGCTTGAAAGGAGCTTCAGACAGATCGACATAAGGGATGATCTTGGGGACGTATCTTATCCATTCTATACCCTTCCGGGCGTTGTTGAGAAAGCGCGGTGGCTGTTTGCGCTATTGTCGGTCGTGGCGATGGCGGCGGGTGGAGTCGTGGCCAGTCACCTGCTGGGTCGGCCCGGTGCTTTGATACTTGCGCCGCTCGTGCTTGCACTCTCCTCATTCTTCTTTGGCATGTCCCATAGTTATCTGAATGTCGATATCGTCGGCACTTGTTTCGTCGCACTGGGCATGGCCGCAGTGCTGCAAGGCACCAGCCGCCCTTGCCCAACCCTGTGCGGGCTCGCTGTCACACCGGCAATCTGTGTCGGCTTGGCCGCCGGCAGCAAGTACACCCACGGCCTTCTTCTTTTGTCCGTCATGCTTGCAATCTATCTGTTCATGGAGCGCGGTCGCCGGCTTCAGGCGACGGTCATCGCCATAATGATAGCCGGCCTGTCGTTCCTCGCTGTCGCTCCATACAGCGTGATCGCTCTGCCGGATTTTGTGAACGGACTCGCCAGACAAGCGGCCCATCACACCACCGGACATCCGGGCTTTGAGGCCGACCCCGGACTAGACCAGCTCGCTTACTATGCGTCTGCCCTTATCTCGGATTTTGGGGTCGCCGGCCTTGTTCTCTGTTTGATTGGCCTGATTTCCGCCGCCTTGTCAGACTGGCGCAGAACGCTGGTCCTCACCTCATTCCCAGTGGCTTTGTTTGCTCTACTCTCGGCGCAACGAGTCTACTTTGCGCGCAGTATATTGCCTGTCTTCCCATTGGTCGCAGTATTTGTTACTTGCGGTATTTGCTTCCTTCATGGGCAGTTGATGCGCGTTGCCTGGATCCGCCGGATAGAGGTTCGCAGGCTTCAAAGCGCAATTGGGGTGGTCGGTTTCCTGGGGCTCTTTGCACTGGGCTTGAACGTGCCACTCGGCAAGTTCGCCATGCAAATGGAAGTCGCCGGCGAAAGTCGCGTGAGAGCCGTGGCGTGGATAAAGAAGCATGTCGCTGCACACGCGACTGTGATCGTCCCGGAGGAGCTCCATCTCGACACCCGGCCGCTGGCCTCCAGTGGTTATCCGATACGGATAGTGGAATTCAAGGCACTTGACACGGCGCAGAGCATTGACTCGCTCATGGCGAAGATTCCCGGGCCAATGGTTGTGCTCGTTCCGCGGTGGGTCGCGGACATCCGGTTCTCGGATGCAGAAAGCGTCAAAGACAGGGCGGCAGTCCTGAATGAAGCGTTGGTGCGAGCGCAACTTGTGCCGTTAGCCGACTTTTCCGGCCCGAGGACCATGCCCAAGGGTATCAGCCAGACTCGTGTCGATAGTCTCCAGCGTGGCGTGTTGATCAATAGTCCCATGTCGGCCTATAAGGGGGGAATACCCGGGGCGAATCCTGGATTCAGCATCGCTACTAGCCCGGATCGCGTGGGGAACCAAGGGAACCTGTTCTCTTCGACCGGATACGAATATGAAGGGCATTGGACTGGGCAACGCCAGCACAGCCCGTCGGCGACCGGGGTGGCGGGTTCGCCGGCCGAGCCGCTGACGGCCGCGTTCGAGAACGTGCCGGCAGAACACGACGGCGAGAGGGCCTTCCGTTTCCGGGTCGCCTTCAGCGAGGATCTCATCATCAGCCACAAGACGTTGCGCGACGAGTCCTTCACGGTGACGGAAGGCAAGGTCACGGAGGCGCGGCGCATCGACGGCCGCAACGACCTGTGGGAGATCACGGTCGAGCCGGACTCACGCGAGGCGGTGACGATCACGCTCCCGGGCGGCCGGGCCTGCGGCACGAGCGGGGCTGTGTGCACCGGCGGCGATGCCCCGAAGCCGCTCGGCAACAGCCCGTCGACGACGGTGGTGGCGGGTTCGTCGGCCGAGCCGTTGTGACGGCCGCGTTCGAGAACGTGCCGGCAGAACACGACGGGGAGAGCGCCTTCATGTCACCTTAATCCATCGAGCCACTTGTGAAACTCGTAGGGATTGCGACTCGATACGGTCCGGCGACTCTGGAGAGTAATGTTTCCTGGGTTGCCGAAATCGGCGTCTGGTCTTACAAGAACCGGCGTCAAGCGAGAGCCTGGAACAGGCGGCTGTACGTGTTCTCGACCGCGCGTCGAGGACATCGGCGGCTGCCTGACGCCGGTCAGGCGATGCGGTGAGAGGGGGCCGGTGGCCGGGACGTCCGGGACATGGTTCATGTCACAAGGCGCATGAGCTGGTCGGCAGTGAGGGCGAGGATGCCAAACATGCAATGGCACATCACCTTCGAGGCGCCACGGACTCGTACCTGGCGGGCGCCGAACTCGTCCTTCAGTCGGCCTTTGACGCGCTCACCCGCGGTGCGTTCGTTGTACCGGACCTGTTCAGGAAGCTGAAAGCCGATGCGCCGCAGGCGCCGGGCTTCAGCTTTCAGCTCCTCGGCCAGCGCCTTGTCGCGGCGGGGGTTGATGTCAATCAACGGGACGTGACCGAGTGAGCGGCTGCGTTCGTGGACCGCTTCGGCATCGCAGGCCGAATCCATCAGGTCATGGCAGTTGGTCGTCCGCTCGGCCGACATTCGTCGCCAGGGGAATGGCGGCCTGGCTGTCGTGTGTCGAGGCCGAGGTCAACAGGCAACTGATGGGGACCTGGCCGTCGGCCACGTCGATGTGCAGCTTGTAGCCGACCCAGGTGTCGCGGTATCCCTTGCTGTTCTTCTTCGTGCCGACATCGCAGTCGGTCGGCAGGTCGTCGAGCATCTCCGGCAGGGTCATGGTGGACTGGCGTTCGAGCCGTGTGCGCCGCTTCGGTCGTTCTTCTCCCTTCTTCGGCCGTCCCCGCTTGCGCTTCGGAGGCGCCGGCGCCTTCTTCTTGACGGCAGGCTTCTCGCGGGCCTCGATGGCCGTCGAGTCGCGGGAGAGATGGCCCACCAACTGGTCCCCGTGGGTCTTGCGGACCAGCGCTTCGTGCATGCACGCGTTGGGGCAACTGCGAGCGGGCGAATTCGGCGAAGGCGCGCGAGAAGACCGACTCGCTCGGCACCTGGCTCCGCCGCTCCCAGCCGCAGAGGCGCTGGAGCGCCACGTCGGTGTCCAAGCGGTCCAGCAGCGCCCGCGTGGTCGGCATGTCGTAGACCGCCTTGGCCACAAATGCCCGCGCCAGCGCGGCGCGGTCGCTCGGCGGACGCCCCGGCGCCCGGAACTGCGGGGGAATCCACTGCTCGATGCGAATGACCTCCAAGGTCTGGACCAATGTTGCTGCTTGGCGGTCAGTGGTCCCAGCGCCTGCTCCAGATCGGGAAACAGCGCATCCTGAATCGACTGCCAGTAGGGGGAGAAGGAATCTCGCATACGACCCATGCTTCAGCTTGCCTCCCACGAATACCAAGGCGGTGGACGCCGCGCTCAACGCTGAGTTGCTGCTATGTTACCCTCTGGTCGAACGCACTTCCCACCGGCATCCTGTCTGCGCTTGTCGGACCAAAATCAACTCTCCGGAGGGTTCTGCAAGAGGCTCAGAAGTGTGCAGTTTTCGGTTGCCATTGACAGGAGCGGCCCACCCCGTCGTGTTGGAAGGCGGGCCAGCCTTCGAGCTGGCCCGCAACAGCGAACCCGCACGGTCGGGCGCCGCCGTCACCCGGAGGGCCGGAGCGCACGCAGAGAACCCGCGACAGCGGGTTGACGGCGGTGGGCGACCGTGCCCCCCGGACGCCGGGGCTCGTCCGGCGATCATCATCCCGCCGAGCGAGCGGCCCGGCGAGGGCCGCGTCGACGGCGGGTCCGAAGCGGCGCGGCGATGCGCGATCCTCCGTCCGGGGGTCGAGGGGGCGGCGCCCCCCGCCAGCCCAATGTCGGACATTGGGTATGCTGGCTCCTCACCACCCAGTTGTGAGGAGCCAGCCTTCGTTCTTTGATCGTACCGCCCTCGCTCTTGCTCTTCACCGCCCGGATCGACTTCGTCGCTCTCCGGGATTCGCGTGTTCGGGCGATCTCGATGGCCTCCCCGTGCGGTCCGTACTGTACTCGATGTCCGGCCGTGATCTCCTCCGCGCCTGACTCGTTGGCCGGCGGTGTTTCGACCGGGAAGAGGACCGGGTTCAGCGGGGTCGGGGTGCAACGGTTCCGGCGAGTTCGTGTTCCGCAGGTTCCACGGTCGGGCGATGAGGGTGTGTGCCGGCGAGATAGGCTTCCCAGTCGTTCATCAGAGTCCGCCGCCGCTCGAACAGGTCCGAGCGGGCATAGGCCGCCTCGACCTGGTTATGCACGACATGGGCCAGCGCCGCCTCGATGACCTCGCGCGGGTGGTCGGTCTTCTCGGCCGCCCAGTCCCGGAAGCTGGACCTGAAGCCATGGGGCACGGCGGCGATCCCGTGCTCCTTGAAGACGGTGTAGAGCGGCGTGTGGGACAGCGGCTTGCCGCGCGGGCCGGGGAACACGAGCGGGCTGTCGCCGCCGCCGAGCGTCCGCGCCGCGCCGAGGACCTCCAGCGCCCGCCGGCAGAGCGGGACCCGGTGCTCGCGCTTCGCCTTCATGCGCGAGGCCGGGACGGTCCACACGCGGTTGGCCGTGTCCACCTCGGCCCACAGCGCCCCGCGCACCTCACCCGAGCGCCCGGCCGTGAGCACCAGGAACTCGAACGCCAGCTTGAGGGCGGGCAGCGCCCGCGAGCCGTGCACCGCCGCCGCGACCTCGGCGTGGGGCAGCGCCCGGAAGTGGCGGACGGCCAGATCGTGCGGGCCGAGCACCGGCCCGAGCCGGTCACACGGGTTATCGGCGCGATGTTCCAGCGCCACGGCGCACTCCAGCACGGCGCGGATGCGCTGGCGCAGCCGCCGCGCGGTCTTCGGCTTGCGGTGCCAGATGGGTTCGAGGATTTCCAGCACATCGTCGGCCGTCACCTCGGAGACCGGCCGTTGGCCGATGCGGGGGAGAACATAGTTCTCGAAGCTGCGCCACCAGTCGCGGGCGTGGCGCGGGTGGCGCCAGCCCTGGCGCAGCTGGTTCCAGACCCGCTGGGCGGCCGCGGCGAACAGCGGTATGCGCTTGGCGCGGCGGCGGTCGGCGAGCGGGTCTCCGCCGTCGCGGGCGAGCTTGCGGTTGACGAGGGCCTTGTCGCGGGCCTCGGCGAGCGGGACGAGCCGGACGCTGCCGAGTCCGATGTCGCGCCGCCGGCCGCGGATCGCGATGCGCTGGATCCAGCTGCGGGTGCCGGTGGGCTTGACGACGAGGTAGAGTCCGTTACCGTCGCAGTGCCTTCCGACCGGCGCGTTGCGGACGAACGCGGCCGAGAGTCGCTTGTCAGGGTGCTTCCCGCGGGGCTTGGTGTTCCGCTGTCTGGGGGTGCGCTGCGTGCCATCGTCCATACCCTCATTATATCGCGGCTTGGGCGGGATTTCGCGGGACGTTCGAGGACGGGAAGGCGGGTGCCGACGAGCGGTAGCAGCCATTTATTCAGTCACTTACGACAATCAGCGGACCACACGGAACGTCATCGGACTTCATGCAGTTACAGACCCAGATGATTTCTATTCAGAGGGGACGACGGAGGAGGGAGCCGTCTCTTCCTGAGCGACTTCAGTCTGAAGTTCTTCCACCTTGTGTATTTGAACGCTTTTAATGGATTTTTCATCGGCATCGCGGATGATCAACAAACAGTTGTCCGCGCGCAGTTCTTCGCCGACCGCGGGAATGTGTCCAAGCTTTTGTTGAATGAGGCCACTGATCGTATTCTGTTCTTCTTCATCCAGGTTGACTTTTAAAGCCTCATTGATTTTTCGAACTTCCGTTCGTCCGCTCACCAAAATTTTATTTTTCCCAGTCCGCTTGATGAGTTCTTCGCTGATGTCCGTCTCGTCCAGGATTTCCCCGACAACTTCTTCGAGGAGATCTTCCGTGGCGACTACTCCCATCACTCCGCCGAACTCATTCACGACTATGGCAAGATGTCGTTTCTCTTGCTGAAATTGTTTCAATAAAGCATTCGCCGGTTTGGCACCAGGAATGAACAGGGGCGGGTAGGCCAACTCTTTAAGGGTCTTTTTATTATTCCCTCGAGCCAATTCGCACAGGGCATGCGAGCGGTAGAGAATTCCCGTCACGTTGTCGAGATTGCCTTTATAGACGGGGACCCGCGAATATTTGGATGCAAACAAGTCGTCCCTTGCTTCCTCCAGGGTGAGATTTTCATCCATGCCAAACATGTAGATTCGCGGCGTCATCACGTCTTCCGCCGTGAGGTCAGTGAACTCAAAGACGTTTTTGATCATTTTGACTTCTTCGGTCTCGATCACGCCCGCTTTGCCTCCGGCCTCCAGCATGATCATGAGCTCTTCTTCCGTCGCAAAATGAACGGCCAGACCCCGTCCGCCGGTCAATTTCAGAATCAGAGGCTCCAGCAGGTAGATGATCGGGGAGAAAAGCTTTTCCGTCCAATAGATGGGATAAGAAAGAATTTGGACGGCCAGGGCCGCGTGGTTGGCGCACAGTGTTTTTGGAACAATTTCCCCAAAGAACAACACAAAGATTGTCAGGACTCCTGTGGCAATCGCAACCCCCTCAGATCCAAAAAGTTGAAAAGCGACTAAGGAAACCAGTGCCGCCGCCGTCAGATTGACGACGTTATTCCCAATTAAAATGGTCGCAAGAAGGCGTTGAGGGTTTTGTCTGAGAGACAGAGCCAGTTCCGCCGCCCGCTTCCCTTCCTCTTTCATGGTTTGCAACCGGCTTTCAGGAGTGGAGAAAAACGCAATTTCCGCTCCTGAAAACAGCGCGGAAAGCAGCAAACAGATCAGAATGATAAAAAATTCCATAAGAGTCGGATCAGAACGGAACTCGAATCACAGGCAGGAGGAAGGCAAATAATTCCAGAGAAATCAAGTCCTTTGATTTGCAGCGGCCATGTATTGGGAAACGGTCGAAGAAGGAACGCAAAGGGTAGGGAGAAACCTTGCACTGGTGACGGAAACGTCGTCTGGGACCGTCGTCATCCATTGATCAGGGGAACGTAGCACATGTTTTCATTCCTTATCAACCGGATTCTCGGATTTTTTACAAAAATCGAAATAATCAACCTGAGCGTTCAGTGGCATCCCTTTATCATAATAAAGGGCGTGCCGTTCCGATGACGCCTCATGCCGCCACTATTGAGAGGACAACGAATCGAATTTGTAGCTTTGCTTGCTCAGGACGGGAAAAACCGTAAAAACCGGCGTACTGTGGGGAAGCAGGCTCGTCTCCGTTCCCGGGCTCAAGGTCAGATGTAAATTGACGAAATTAAAACTGAGCCCTTCCTGCCAGGATTGTAACTGGGCTTCGGCATAGGTGGGGACTTTATCGGAAGCATACGACCGGGTCATCAGCCCGGCACCGCCCTGAAGACCATATTCATATAAGTCCGGTGCACCCTGTATCAAAATGGCAACCTTGGAGGCATCAAACCAGATTTTAAAATTGCAACTGATCTGAATGAACGGCCCGAGACTTCCGGTGTGTTCAAGCACGGCAAGCGGGTAGGCATATTCCGAAGGCACGTCCTCGGAAGCCGGAACGGACGGGGAGGGAAACTCGGAATCCTTAATGCCGGATACGGACACGAACAATAAATGAGGGTCATCCAGGGCAATGTCATAGACCCGTCCATCATGGTAACTGCACAGTTTTCCCATTTCATACCGAAGCGGGTACGAGTAGCCCATTTTGGCATAGAAGATCCGGACGCCGGCTTCAAGTGGATCATCAGGACGCCGGCTGATTTTGAGGTCAAAGGGGAGCATCACGTGAAACCCATTCGTCCGAACGGCCATGAAAGGAGCACATGCGCCGGGAAATTCCTTATGCAGGACCTCATTGTCAGGTTCGAATCGTTTGGGCTTCCCACCAAAATGTTGAGCGGTCTTGGCTTCTTTTGTCAGTCGATATTTGTTTTGGTAATACGTGCCGGCCCGCTTTTGGGCCAGATCCAGAAAATATTCAGGGAGATCCGTCTCGACAATCAGCGTGTGACGGTCAGAGGGCGAATTCCGAGACGATTTCATGGCTTCGGTATAGATGTTCAACTCGGCGTTGGTTTTCCGAATGTCGTGGTCCAGTTCTTTGCCTAACTCAGGGTCAAAGAAACGCGTCGTCGAGAGAAGCCGGCGAGCCTTTTGCAGCAATTCCAATTTAAGCGGATAGCGTTTGGGTTCCTCGGCAATGGCCTGGGTCGTCGCAATGATCAAACTGAACTGTTCTTCCGGGGCAATGCCGAGAGCGGTCAAATCCTGTTCGCGAAGAAACGTCATGGCCAAAGGACCGAACGCTTCTTCACGGCGGAGACTTAACGTCAGCAGATAATTGAGATAGGAGCGGGCTTCATCCTGGGTCATGGTCTGAACCTGGGTCATTCTAAGGAAACCGAATCCGAGAGGACAAGGGGCAAACGCAAAGATCTCAAGGGGGAAATCTCGCCACAAAGGTTGCCTCTAGCAGGAACCTCAGGCGAGTTGCCAGACAGCCAGAAATCTGTGGTCATGCCTGTTGCGGCTGGATGTCTGGAACCCAAAGACCGCCGTCAAGCGAACTATAGCCCGGCATGATGCAACAGCGTACAGTACCAAACTAATACAACAATTGGTCACCCATAAAACATCCGTGGTAGAATAAACGGGAGCGATCCCAAAAAAAACGCCCGGCCGAAACCGGGCGTTTTAAACCTTCCGACCGAAGTGGGAAGATTGTCTTGTCGGCGTCACCCGCATATTTGAGTGCTCGCCTTGTTGCCGATAGTCCCCACCATCGGAACATGTGTTACACAATGCTATTGTCGCACAGCGACAGGAGGGATGTCAAATGAAATACCGCCTTGGTCTGGACGTAGGCACCGCATCGGTGGGTTTGGTTGCACTGGAATTGGACGAGAACAACCGACCTGTGAAGCCCGTGCACCAGTCTGTTCGCATTTTCGATGAACCCCTGCTAGCCACCAGGAGTGGGGGTGTAGGAGAACCCAAAAGAGCATCTCGTCGGAAGGCTCGCCAACAACGCAGACAGCATGAGCGTCCCGCTCGCCGGCTGAAACGCCTGGTGCACCTGGCTCGGCGGATGGGGCTCGATCCCAAAAACGTCCCTGCCGATAACGGTCAAGGCATTCATGAATTGCGCGCCAGAGCCGCCACGTCCAAGGTGGGCCTCGATGACCTGCTGAGGATTTTCTTGAAGATGGGCAAACGGCGTGGCTACTACGGCGGCTTTAAGATTGAGGCAAACTCGGAGAAAGGCTTGGTGGAAACTGGCATTAACACCTTGAAACGCGCCATGCAAGAACGCGGGTGCAACACGCTGGGGGAATATCTGTGGTGGCGTGTTCAACACGGCCAGCATTTACGATTGAAGGAGGATGGGCTGTTTGCCAACCGCCAAATGGTAGAGGACGAATTCAACCGGATTTGGGAGACACAAGAACAGCACCATCCGGTCTTGAAAGAGGATCATTCTTTACAAGAACACTTCTATGAAACCCTTATTCTGCAACGTCCTCTCAAATCTCCGGCGGCGATGGTTGGAAACTGCTCTCTGGAACCGATGTTGCCCCGTGCGCCTATGGCCCAACCGATCATGCAGGCGTTTCGTATTGAAAAACAGATAGCCGACCTGTGCTGGGGAGCGTCCCGACGTGCTCAACCTCTTTCTGCAGAGCAGAGAGATGTGATCCGCACACAACTACAAGGCAAAGCTGAGGTCAAATTTTCGACTCTGCATGAGGCCTTGGACAAGGCCGGGTGCCCAGGACCGAAGGGATGGAACCTGAACCTGTCTCATGGCGAGAGGGAAACGCTCACCGGCGACCGCACCGTGGCAGCCATGAAATCGTTGCACCTGCTGGATGAGTGGAGAGCCTTGGAGGGCACACACCAGGTCAGCGTCATCAATCTACTCGCGGACATGGGGTCGCCTGAAGCCTTCGATATCCCTGAATGGGACAAGCAGATGACAGGCTCCAAGGGTAAGTCACGCACGATCAGGCAGGAAGTCAAGGACTTCATTGACAAGATGCTGGGCACAGGAAAGTTTGATCGTCTTTCCACCATGAAATTCGATGGGGGCAGAGCCAGCTACTCCATCAAGGCGTTAAGGAAGTTAGTGGAGGTCATGAGAGAGAAGGACATGGATGAATACGGGGCTATAGATTTAGCGTATCCCGATGTTCACAAGGCCAACACAGACAGTCCTCGACATGAGAACGGCTCCCCCCTTCATGCTCCAACCGGAAATGTGGTCGTTGATGTGGCGTTGAGGCAGGTGCGTCGTGAGGTCAACGCAGTCATGGCACAGTTAGGTACACCACCCAGCGAAATTATTCTTGAACTGTCACGAGACATGAAGGCAGGGCGTACACGGCGCGATAAAATGACTAAAAAAATGCGGGATAATGAGAACCGACGCAAATTGGCTGCTAAGGAGATTGAAACCTATACCGGAGGAGCAGCCACCTCTTCTCAAATCAAGCGGTATCTGTTGTGGGAGGAACAGGGGAAACACGATTGTCCGTATTGTGATCGTCCTATCAACTTGAGTGATGTGCTCAATGGGGATAAAACGGATGATGAGCATATTCTTCCCCAAAAACTCACCCGGATTGGCAAGAACCGAAAGTTTCTCGTGCTGGCGCATAAAGCCTGTAACCAGCAGAAACGGGACAAGACTCCATGGCAGGCTTGGGGGAATACAGAACGCTGGGATATTATTGAACGCCGGGCAGAACAGTTTAAAAGCGGGTATGAGACTACTGTTGGTCAGAGAAAACGGACCTTTAAGAACAAGGGGAAATCTCGGCAATTACTGACCAAGGATTTTGACAATGTGGATGATGACGTCATTGGTGAATTCACCGACCGGCAGTTTCAGGAGAGTGCCTGGATTGCCAAGGCCTGCGGCATCTGGTTGCGGGGCATCTGCTCCAATGTCTCCGTGAGCCGCGGGCTGCTCACCGCGCATCTGCGCCGCACGTGGGGGCTGGACACCATCATCTCTGAGGTTCGCTATGAGGAAGGCCTGCCCGTGTTCGACGCCGAGTATCAGCCGAATAAACGCGAAGCCGATCAACAGGAGTGTCGTATCTCAAAAGAAGAGTTCGAGACCTTCCGTGCCTGTTGGGAAGGACACCACGTCAGCACCAATCGCACGCACCGTCGCCTGAACAAACGGATCGATCATCGCCATCATTTGGTCGATGCCTTCGTGATTGCCTTGACGACCCGTCGTCTGTACCAACGGATGGCGACCGACTACAAACGCATGACCGACTCCGGTGAAGCAAGACCGCGCCTGGATGTCAAACCGGAATTGGAGAACGTCCGCGAGCAGGTTTTGGAAGTGGTTCGCCACTGCCGACTGAGCCATCGGCCCGACCGTTGGCCCGCAGGGAAACTGTTCAAAGATAATCCTAGTAACGTCAAAGAACATAATGGAGAGCAGGTTTATGTCCAACGAAAACGCCTGGCTGACCTGACAGAGACTGACCGGCGAAACATTATACATGACTCCACTCGCACGGTCATCAAAGAGGCGTTCAGGCAACGCCTTGAAGACGGGGTGGCTCCTGAACACGCCTTGCAACAGCCCGTTTCTCATCCTGATACGAACACCCGGATCAGACGGGTGAGGGTCCGCGGCTATACGGCATCAGATGCTGTCCGAGTGGAACACGGCACCCGCACACCAGGCCTCTATAAATATTTGGAACCTGACGGCTATGCGTATCTGGAATTCGACACGAAGGACCCACGTGCAAAAATTCGGTTGGTAAGGCTTCACGAAGCCATGAAACCTGAAAAGAGGCGTCGTGCTTCACCGAACGTGGTCCGCTTATACAAAAACGACACTGTACACGATAACAAAAACGATCAATATTACGTTGTCCAAAAATTTAGAGAGCAGGGTCCCACAGTATTTTTATCCCCAGCAACTGAAGCAATAGCAGATATCGGTAAAGTCAAGCCCCCGCGCAGCAAAAGTGTGTCAGGCGACAAGATCAGACAGTTGAGTTTGGTTGAAGATGGCCTCTCATCGAATTCTGTTGGTTGAAAACCCAACTGAATTAACCATCAAAGATGGCCTGTTGCGGCTACGCCGTCAGGGTATGGACGATACGTGTGTTCTACCTGAGGATATCGCTGTGTTGGTGCTGCACCACCATACGATTCGCCTGAGCGTCCACGTGCTGCGCACGTTAACTCTAGCAGGAAGTATGGTGCTGGTGACTGATGAGCGCCATTGTCCTGCGGGAATCTTGTGGCCCTGGACCGGAGGCTCTGTACTGGTGCGCCGTCTACGTCAACAGATGGCGTTGGACGGCACTGAGAAACAAGAGACGTTATGGGGCCAACTGGTACGGAGTCGCATAGACACTCAGGCCATGAACTTGCGCCATTTTCGAAAAAACGGCGCCTTGCGACTCGAACGGCTCTGCCACAAAGTCGAACGTGGAGACCCGAACAATCTCGAAGCCCAAGCGAGCCGTCATTATTGGCGATACCTGCTGCCGAACGGGGTGAGAAGGGAAAAGCAGGGTTCCACCGAACCGCTTAACGTTCGACTGAACTTCGGTTTCACTGTCCTGCGTTCGCTGGTGGCGAGGGAAATCGCCGCTGCAGGACTCAACCCTGCCTTGGGGCTGGGCCATCATAGTTCGAAAAATCCCCTTAACCTTGCCGATGACTTGATGGAACCCTATCGCTTCACAGTCGAGCGACACGTGTTAAAGGGAAGCGTCAGCCCGCCCTTCGATGGCGTGGCGCGGACCGCTGTACTGGAATTCCTTTCTACTGAAATAGAACTGGCGGGACGTACGTTTCGGCTTCCGTCTGCGATAGCGGAAACTGTGGCCAGTCTGACCCGTGTTCTCAACGAGAAACAGATTCTTTTGAACGTGCCGGGATTGCCGTGTCAGCCAATGCCTGGCGAATAGTGTGGGTCATGGCCTTATATGATGCGCCTGTGACCACTTCGGAGAGTCGGCGTGCCTATACGTTCTTCCGCAAGTTACTATTAAAAAACAATTTCACCCAGCACCAGTTCTCTGTCTATCTGCGTCACTGCCCTACTTTCGCTGCTGCCGAAGCACTTATCAACCGTGTAGCCCAGGGTATCCCCGAAGAGGCCCACGTTTCTTTTTATCTGCTTACTGACAAACAATACGGCATGACGCGGGAGTTTTGGGGGAGAAAAAAGATAAAAAAACGGCCCTCAGAACCGTGCCAGATAACACTGTTCTGAAGGCCGCTCCCTGAAAAATCAAGGCGTTAGACAACAACGAGTGTAACACATCTTCCGATGGTGGGGTATCGGAACGGTAATAGTCGTCGATGTGCCAGTACCACTAAGTGTAACACATCTTCCGATGGTGGGGTATCGGAACTGGCGCCTGAAACTAACGAGACAATTCGGAGAGTGTAACACATCTTCCGATGGTGGGGTATCGGAACGAAAATCAGAAACTAGCCTTACTTAAAAAAAAGTGTAACACATCTTCCGATGGTGGGGTATCGGAACGGAGGCACCGCAGACCCGAACGTCAGGCGTCAGATTTAACTTTCTTGTTCACTGAAATGCTGCGTGCTACCATCCGGCGCATGACTACGCTCGTGTTTGACACACACGACTGTAAAAGCCCTCAAGGAAGCCGGGTTCGATGGACCAGCAAGCCGAAGCTGTGGTTGCCACTGTGGGCGACGTCATCGGCGGCAACGTCGCTGCTGAAACCGATATTGTTGCATCGCGCACCGCCACCCGAGCCGACGTGCTGAATTGCTGGCCGATATGTACAGCCCTGTACTGACGGCGACCGTGTCGATCATCCGTTTGACTCCCTGTCTCCCAGGTGCACTGGTCAAACTTGTTCCGTAGCCTTGCTCCGAAAGAAAATGAACAATCTCCGTCTTGTGTGCGTCACACGTTATGTCGTAACGTTGCGGGGACGTGATGATTCCAGTTCATGCCGTTTTGTTTATTAAAGTCCTGTCCGTTGTTCCCCTTCCGTTTCCCCTGCGACTTTGTTGCTCTTCCCTGAAGACGGGCAGGGGAAGCATGGAAAAACGTATCCATCAGCCTCGTGTCTGATCATTCCGCCATTTCCGAAACTCAACAAGCCCTTGAATGGCCGCAAGTGCTGGAGATTTTAGCCTCACACGCGCATTCTTCATCGGGAGCCAGTTTGTGCCGGCGTTTGCCGTTGGAAAACACGCTCGAACTCATGCAACGTCGCATGCAGGAAACCACGGAAATGCTCGAGCTTCACAATGCCCCCACGTCGTTCCCCGCCGTGCATTTCAGAGACTTGTCGCAAGCCTTTCTTAAAGCTGAAAAAGGCGGAGCATTGGACCTCAAAGAATTGAGAGACCTCTCCGGCCTGATTCACGTGGCTGAGGCGGTACGACGCTGTCTCCTGACGAATCGACAAACCGTGGCTGCCCTGTTTTCCTATTATGAATCCCTGCCGGATCTTTCCGAACTTCGATTGGCCATTGACCGTTGCGTGAGCGCAGAAGGGGAAATTCTTGAGCACGCGTCACCGGCTCTCCACGAAGCACTCCGCCTGGCTCAGGATCTGAAGCAACGCGTGCGCCATCGCGTGGAGAACATGGTGGCGTCCTCACGCTACAGGGAGTTGCTGCAGGAACCGTACTATGCCCAACGGGAAAACCGGTACGTCTTGCCGATCAAAGCCGAACGTCAGCGTGACTTCCATGGAATCGTGCATGACGTTTCGGCCAGTGGCGCGACGGTGTTTATGGAACCCCGTGAACTCATCGACTTGAATAATCAGATCAAAGTCGCCGAGATTCAAGTCACTCGTGAAATCAACAGGATTCTTCAAGAGATCACGAACCGCGCCGTGGAGCATCTGCAAGATCTGCGGAACCTGTTGCACGTCCTGACCACCCTGGACTGTATAGGAGCCAAGGCACGTCTGAGTGTCCTCATGCAAGGCATACCTGTCCGTCTTAATATGGATGGGCACATTCGTCTCCGGAAAGCGCGACATCCCTTGCTTCTTTTGACGAAAGAGCAGGTGGTATCCAATAACGTCACGTTTGAGAAAGATTCTACCGTGCTGGTGATTTCCGGCCCCAATACCGGCGGGAAAACCGTGCTGCTGAAGTTATTGGGTCTCTGTAGTTTGATGGTGCGGGGCGGGCTGCATCTTCCCTGCGGGGATGGATCGGAGATGGCGTTTTTTGAGGAAACTTTTGCGGACATCGGTGACGCGCAAGACCTGACCAGAGACCTTTCCAGCTTTTCCGCTCACATCAGAAAAATTACCGATCTTCTCAAGAGTATCCGGTACCGAACCGGAGACGAGTCTCCGCACACGTTGGTTCTCCTGGACGAACTCATTCGTTCAACCGATCCCGCCGAAGGGGCGGCCCTGGCTGAAGCACTCCTCCGTCGGTTTGCCGAGCTCAATCTCAAGGTCGTTGTGACCACGCATTACAATGCATTAAAAACTCTGGCCCTTTCGACCCCGGGGTTTCTGAACGCAAGCCTTGAATTCGACGTGAACTCGCTTGCTCCGACGTATCGGTTTATTCCTGGAATTCCCGGCGGGTCCTCCGCGCTTGACATTGCCGGTCGTCTGGGAATGGATCCGTCGATTCTCGCCCATGCTCTGAGCCTGGTCCGTCAAGAAGATCGCCAACTCGATCATATCTTTGCAGATCTTCAACGCACCCATCAGGAGTTAAAAAAAGGATTGGAAGAAGCCCGTGCGCAACGCGAGATTGCCGAGAGAAACGCGAAGGAAGCCCACGAGATTGCCGAACGATTACGTACCGTCGAACGCGAAGAAACCAAAAAAATGAAAAAGCAATTTCGTGAGGATCTGCTGACTGCCCGTGCGGAGATTTGCCAGATTGTCGAGTCGTTGCGTCGGCAACGAACCTGGCCGCACGCGCAAGAGGCCCAACGTCGTTTGCAACAGATTGAAGCTTCCGTCAGTCAACAAACCACGACGTCTTTCGAGACCATTCCCGTTGAATCTCTTGAAGAAGGCGATATCGTGGGAATTCGCCACCTGGAAACTTCGGGGCGGTTACTTGAAAACCCTCAGGGTAAGAAACACGTTCGCGTGCAGGTCGGCTCGTCTGAAATATCCGTTCACGTGGAGCGATTCGTCGGGCTCAGAAAAGGAGAAGGCATGCCGCGCGTTGTCTCGCGTCCGGAGAAAACCTCACGGCACTCGTCGAAACCGAGCCTGCCACCGTTGTCCAACGCAGACGTGCAACAGGGATCAACGACGCCGGGTTTCGCCAGCATTGACCTGCGGGGACAAACGGCGGAAGAATCACTTGAACAATTGACGGCTCAATTGGATCAGGCATTGCTGCACAACTCCAGGTCCGTCCGAATTATTCATGGCCATGGGACAGGAAAACTCAAAACCGCGGTTCGACAATTTCTTGCGCAGTCGGCCTACGTAGGAGCGTTTCGACCGGGAACCCGGGAGGAAGGCGGAGATGGCGTTACGGTGGTGGAGTTGACGTAGGCGACGAGGCTCGACGCAGAGATTCATTCGTTATGGCGATGGCGACGTTACGCTGAAATCCTGAAAATTTCGCGCGTCGAACAGGGGAGCGTGCAAAGGTCCGGGAAAATTCCTCTTCGCTCAATTTCGACAGTCGAGATAAATTGGGGCTCTGCGTCAGACCAGCAGGATAGAAAGTCGGTTCGTCCGTCACCGAAGCGAAGGCATTATACGGACACGCGTCTAAACAATCATCGCAGCCAAAGACGCGATTCCCCATGCGGGTTTGTACGTCTTGTGCGAGAGACTGTCTGTCTTCACGATACTCGATGGTAAGATACGAAATGCATTTCGTGGCATCGACGACGTAAGGTTCGACTATGGCTCCGGTCGGACATGCCTGGAGACACAGGGTGCAAGTCCCGCAGAGGTCGACTCCCGGTTCATCAGCCTCCAGATCCGCGGTTGTTAAAATTTCTCCCAGAAGCAGCCACGATCCCAAAGCAGGGGAGACGAGATTGGAATGCTTGCCTATCCATCCCAGGCCAGCTTGCTGAGCCCAGAATTTTTCCATCACAGGGCCAGTGTCCACGTAACTGCGCGTGTGACAAGTCGGTTCAAACGACTTGAGTGTCAGTTCGAGTTTCTCGAGCTTTTTCTTGAACACGCGATGGTAGTCTTCCCCCCAGGCATATCTGGCAATTCGCCCGTTTCCCCGTCGTTCATCCGGGGCAATGTCAGTCCAGTAATTTATACCCAGGGAAATAATTGAGCGGCAGTTCTGCAATACCTGAGAGGGATCGGAACGCCGTTCAGGACTTCGTCCCATCCACTCCATCGTGCCATGGTAGCCCTGGGCCAACCAATTCCGTAAGCGATCAAGCAGGTTTTTGCAGGAAGGATTCTCCGGAGAGGAGTCCTGAAGCAGGTGAGACGACGTGACGCGGGCAATGCCCACCACGTGAAAACCCTGTTCGAGGGCAGCCTGTCTGAGAAGATCCGTAGTCGAAGACACAGAGTGGCAGCGGAGAGGGAAACCGTGATCGTTTCCGGTTAATCTTTATAGATTTTTCTGGGTTGAATGGTCGCAGGAGGACTGTCTCCACACGTAAACATCACGCTAAACCTGGCCGAACAATTATCAGTACCGCAAGGGCCGCAGGAACCGACAATCTTGGTTTTCCAGTCGGTTTTTTCTTGATCGATTGCACAGCTTGTCTTGCCGCCCCTGGAGACGTCAATCCACGGGGCGTCAAATCCAGGAACGTTGGCGACCTGGCACCCTGAAGGTATCGGTACTTCGCAAGTACGGCCTTGTTCTCCCTTGACCATTCCCAAATTGCAAATCGATTCCGTCCGAGGTTCCGCGTGAACGACAGAACTGCCGATCAACAAGATTCCGCTCACCATGCCGATGCCGTATATGACCCATCTCAAGCGTTTCACGTTCACGTCCTTTCCAAGATGAATTTTCCAGTTTTCCAAGAGACAGTTATAACACAAATTTTCCGAGCAGGGCCAGTGCAATCAAAGCAGAGGGGAAAGAAGAGAAGGTCTAAGCCCCTCCCTTTGTCAGGGGAGGGAAGGAGGGGGAGAGCCTCCTGCCCATGAAGCACAGAGGCGCCATCGAAGACTCTACCTCCCCTCACCCCTCCTTACAAAGGAGGGGAAAAGATTCCGCCTCCCCCCTGCAGATGCCATCAGATGGACCTTGCCAAAGGAGGGGGAAAAGAGGGTCGTGGTTCAGTTTGAAATGACGACCTCGTACTTTTTGAAATAAGCCCCAAAGAAACGGGGACCGGACCGAAATCTCTGAACTGGGACACCGTCTAACGCCGGCGTCAAAAAACAAAGGCCCGAGAACAAGTTCCCGGGCCTTTACGGCTCACAACTCTGAAAGAGTGGACCTTACATCATACCGCCCATGCCGCCCATACCACCCATGTGGTCATGGCCGCCCATGCCGGCAGCAGGCTCTTTCTTGTCTTCAGGCAAATCGGTCACGGTCACCTCGGTTGTTAACATCAGTCCGGCGACGCTCGCGGCATTTTGCAATGCGCAACGTGTGACTTTGGTTGGGTCGATGACGCCAGCCTCAACCATATCGACGTATTCGTCGGTAGCGGCGTTGTACCCATTGTTTGCCGTGGCATTGCGTACTTTGTCGACGACGATCGAACCTTCGACTCCGGCATTCTCTGCAATCAGCCGGATCGGCTCTTCACACGCCCGCCGAACAATATTGACGCCAAATTGTTGATCGCCATCCAAATTCGTTGTTTCCAAAGCGGGAGCGGCCCGAAGAAGCGCCACGCCACCGCCGGGGACAATCCCTTCTTCAACGGCAGCCTTCGTCGCATGCAGTGCGTCCTCAACTCGGGCTTTCTTTTCCTTCATTTCGGTTTCCGTTGCAGCCCCGACGTTAATGACGGCCACGCCGCCCACGATTTTTGCTAACCGTTCCTGAAGCTTTTCCCTGTCGTAATCCGAAGTGGTTTCTTCGACTTGCACTTTAATTTGTTTCACGCGGCCTTCAATCTTTTTGGGATCTCCGGCACCTTCCACCACCGTGGTGTTATCTTTGTCGATGGTCACTCTCTTGGCACGGCCAAGATCCGTGAGTTTCACGTTTTCCAATTTCACGCCTACTTCCTCAGAAATAACCTGGCCGCCGGTCAGAATGGCGATGTCTTCCAGCATGGCTTTCCGACGATCCCCGAATCCCGGGGCCTTGACTGCCGCGATATTCAATGTGCCGCGAAGTTTATTCACGACCAAGGTCGCCAAAGCTTCACCTTCAACGTCTTCCGCCACGATGACTAATGGTTTTCCCATTTTGGCTACTTGCTCCAGGATGGGGAGCAGGTCTTTCATGGCACTGATTTTCTTTTCGTGGATGAGCAGGAACGCGTCTTCGAGAGCAGCTTCCATACGTTCCGCATTGGTCACGAAATAGGGAGAAATGTACCCGCGGTCAAATTGCATGCCTTCGACCACGTCCAGTGACGTGCTCATGGACTTGGCCTCTTCAACGGTAATAACGCCATCTTTTCCGACTTTATCCATCGCTTCAGCAATCAGATCTCCAATGGCGGGATCATTGTTAGCGGAAATGGAGCCGATCTGCCCGATTTCTTTCTTGTCTTGACAGGGCTTGCTGAGTTTTTTCAGCTCGGCAGTAGCCACTTCGACGGCCTTATCAATTCCACGCTTCAATTCCATGGGATTCGCGCCGGCGCTGAGGTGTTTCACCCCTTCGCGGAAAATAGCTTGTGCCAGAATCGTGGCGGTCGTGGTCCCGTCACCGGCCACGTCACTGGTTTTGCTGGCCACCTCTCGGACCAGTTGCGCTCCCATGTTTTGATAAGGCTCTTTGAGTTCAATTTCTTTTGCGACGGTCACTCCGTCTTTGGTGATCGTGGGTGCGCCGAATTTCTTGTCTAAAATGGCGTTCCGGCCCTTTGGCCCCAAAGTGGCCTTCACGGCATTAGCCAATTGATTCACGCCCTGGAGAATCGCACTCCTGGCTTGATCACTATACAATAGCTGCTTCGCCATAATCTTCCTCCGTTCAATTAAAGTATTGCTTGCATTTCAGTTCCATAGGATTGGTTGGCTTGTTCAGGAATTAACAAAAATTCCTAAAATGTCTTCTTCTTTCAGAATCAAACAATCATCGCTTTCAATTCGAATTTTGGTTCCGGAATACTTGTCAAACAGGACTTGATCGCCGACCTTTAAGGTTTTGACGTCTTTTCCGACCCCTTCAACCGTTCCCCGTTGGGGTTTCTCCCGTGCGGAATCAGGCACATAAATGCCTCCGGCCGTGCGTTCGAGTTCTTCTGTATACGTCACAAAAATGCGGTCGCCAAGGGGCAAAAATCCTTTGGCCGCCGTTCCCGTGGTTTCCTCTTTTTCCTTTGTTTGTGTGGCCATGTGACAACTTCCTCCTTTGGTTAAAAGTATCGGCTCTCAATGTTTAGCGAATGGACGACGTTGTTTTGAAATCCTGAATTCGAGGACGTCCATATACGACATATACTGGTTAGGGCAACAGGTAAGGCCCGTTTTATGAAAGTCAAGGTCCGAGGATGAAAAAATGTGAATAGCTGGCAGTTGGGTTTTCGCGGAATCAGTTCCGTAATGCCTCAAAATCTTTTAATTCGGTTTTCATAAAGTCACGCAGCCGGCTGATTATTCTGGCTTCCAACTGTCTTGATCGTTCTTTCGTAATCGAATACTTTCGGCCGATTTCTTCGAGAGTCAACGGCGTTTCCGAGAGAAGTCGGTTCCGCAGGATGTCCTCGTCCCGCTCATTCAGCGTTTTTGAAAATTCCCCCAGCTTTTTTCGAAATAAAAGCCTCAATTCCTTTTGGGCGATGGCCTCGTCGACTCGGGGTATCGGGGCGGGGAGCACGTCGAGAAACGTACCTTCCTCTCTGTTTCTGCCAACGGGTTGGTCTAGGGAGAATTCCCATCCGCTCAACCGCTGGTCCATTTCCAGAACGTCCCGTTCCCGCACCTGGAGACGATCCGCAAGGAGTTTGGCATCCGGCACGAACCCCTGTTGTTCGAGTTTGGCTTTTTCTTTTTTCAAGTTATAAAAGAGTTTTCGCTGTGCCTGTGTCGTACCCATTTTTACTAATCGATTCGACTGCAACAAATACCGGAGAATATGTGCTCTGACCCACCAGGCGGCATACGCATAGAAGCGTACATTGCGGGACACGTCGAATTTTTTCATGGCCTGCATCAACCCCACGTTCCCTTCTTGAATGAGGTCCATCTGGTCGGCTCCGGTATGAGCATATTCCGAAGCAATGGCAACCGATATGCGGAGATTGGCTAAAATCAGCTTGACGGCTGCATCTCGATTGCCTTTCACTCGATATTCGTGAAAGAGCCGTAATTCTTCTTCCTTGGATAAAAAAGGGTATCGACGGATTTCAACGAGGTAGCGTCCCAGCACGGTGGTGGGAACAAGATCCGTTGACTCGGCCTGCTCGGACGGAGAATCAACGGCAGATTCCGCAACGTCGAGAGAGAGAGCTTTCTTCTCCCCGGGGTCGAATGAAAATTCCGCGTCGACAGGGGAAGAAAAATCATTCTCTTCAAGTTGGTTCTCGTCTTGATGAGAAGAAGACATCAGGGTTTCGGTCTAAATATTTACAAGTAGGTATTTATGGCCATTCACACAATTATTTCAAAATTATAAACCCTGGACAGGGGAATCACAAAAGAATACTTCAACGCACTGCCTCTCTTCAGCCCTTTCTCTTCAATTGCCGCGGTTCGTTTCCGTACTCTATAGTAAATATGCACCCGTTACCTGACCGCGTTACTTCGCGCATTTTTTTGATTCGCTTTTGCCTATGAAAACGCACGCGCTGAAAAGTGGCCATCGGCCTTCTCTGTTCGGGGCCTGGCTTCACTTTGAAGTGAGCTTTGTCGTCTGGCTCTTGATAGGCGCATTGGGCATTGCCATTGCGCGGGACTTCTCCTTAAGTGCCACGCAGAAAGGGTTGTTGGTTGCCACTCCCTTGCTTGGTGGGGCCCTGTTGCGCATCGTGGTTGGGCCGTTCACTGATCAGTTCGGCGCGAAACGAGTCGGGCTCGGAATTCTCTGGCTGGAAGTGGTGGCCCTGTTGTTGGGGTGGTTGTTTGGTCAAAGCTATGCCCAAATGTTCGGGGTCGGTCTCTTGCTTGGGTCGGCAGGTGCGAGTTTTGCCGTTGCGCTTCCCGTTGCGAGTCAAGCGTATCCCCCTCAGCATCAGGGGCTGGCCATGGGAATCGCCGCGACCGGAAACAGCGGGGTCCTCCTGGCAACCTTTTTTGCTCCACGTATTGCAGCCATCGTCGGATGGCACGGGGTTTTCGGTTTAATGATTTTGCCAGTCGTGATCACGGCCGTGGTGTTTTCGGTATACGTCCGGGATCGCCCATTGCAGAACGCGCCACAAAACAGGAACAGCCTGACAACTTCTTTCCGCGTGGTCTTTCAGGAACGAGTCATGCAGTGGTTGTGTTTTTTTTATGGGGTGACGTTTGGAGGGTTTGTCGGCTTTTCAAGTTTTTTGCCGATTTTTTTTCATGATCAATATGGGCTGGACATGATCACTGCAGGGACCATGACGGCGTTATGCGGACTTGCGGGAAGTCTCGCAAGGCCGGTGGGAGGCCACTGGGCCGATCGGACAGGAGGGCTCAATTTGCTCCGGTGGGGATTTCCCGTTATCGGGGGGCTGTGCTTTCTCCTGGCATGGTTGCCGCCGCCGTTCTGGGCGTTTCCATTAACGGTGACGACTCTTCTTCTTTTAGGCTTCGGCAACGGGGTTGTCTTTCAGGTAGCCTCACTGCGCTATCAGAACATGATGGGAACGGCTTCGGGATTTATTGGAGCAGCCGGTGGCCTCGGCGGATTCTTTCTCCCGTTCTCGTTCGGCCTCTTAAAGGATTTCACAGGGACATATGCAAGCGGGTTTCTCGTCTTTGTCGTCCTGACGGGGATTGCGACCGGCATGGTGCTCTACATTCAACGATCCCTGCCTGTTTCGATCAAAGAGGAAGCCTCGGACCCGCTGTAAGCCAGCCCTCGCAGGCTGTGCTTCGCGTCCTTTTCATTGACAAGACGAGTAGAAACCCCATATAAAACCTGAGGGTTTACCTGGAATGACCGCCGAAGGTTTCAAGATGATGTTCTGCATGAGAAAGGGTTTCATTCTTTCGGACAACCCCTCAAATCCGACAAGTGGATTACATCCATGACGACCGTATTTAATACCATCGACGAGGCTCTTAATGACATTCGTGCCGGGAAATTCATTATCCTGGTAGACGATGAAGATCGCGAAAACGAAGGCGATCTGGTGATGGCTGCAGAATCCGTCACCCCGGATGCGATCAACTTTATGGCCAAATATGCCCGTGGCCTCATCTGTCTGACCCTCACGGCCGACAGGGCGAATCAACTCCATCTCCATCCCCAGACCGTAGAAAATACTGCGCCGTTCGGAACCGCCTTTACCGTGTCTATTGACGCCGCGCGAGACGTGACCACGGGGATTTCGGCTGCCGACCGGGCCACGACGATCCGCATGGCGGTCGACCTTTCCTGCAAGCCCTCCGATTTCGCGAAGCCGGGACACATTTTTCCTCTGCGGGCTCACGATGGAGGGGTGCTCAAGCGGGCTGGCCAAACCGAGGGTTCCATTGACCTGGCGCGCATGGCCGGCAGGTATCCGGCCGGGGTCATCTGTGAAATCATGAATGACGATGGAACCATGGCCAGGATTCCGGACCTCGTGGAATTTGCCAAACAACACGACCTCAAGCTCATTACCATTAAGGATCTCATTCAATATCGGTTGTCACGCGAGACCTTTGTCAAAAAATCCGCGAGTGCCGAATTGCCGACAATTTTTGGAAACTTCGAAGCGTGGGTCTTTGAGAATGAATTGGATAGTGGAACGCACGTAGCCCTGGTCAAAGGTCACATTGATGAATCGCCGACCCTCGTCCGAGTGCATTCCGGATGTCTCACGTCAGACGTCTTTGGCTCTTTACGTTGCGACTGCCGTGATCAGCTCCACCGCGCCATGGCAGTCATTGAAAAAGAAGGTAAAGGGGTTTTACTGTATTTGAATCAAGAGGGACGGGGCATCGGGTTACTGAATAAAATAAAAGCCTATTACCTTCAAGACCAGGGCAGCGATACCGTCGAGGCAAATCTCAAGCTGGGGTTTAAACCTGACTTGAGGGACTACGGTATCGGCGCGCAAATCTTAGTTAATCTGGGACTCAGGCAGATCCGTCTCATGACGAATAACCCACGAAAGATTGTCGGAATTGAGGGATACGGCTTGACGGTTGTCGAGCGCGTCCCTATTGAAATCGACCCACAGGAAACGAACGTCCGGTATCTTCGAACGAAAAAAAGCAAACTGGGTCACATTTTGAACAACGTCTGATTGTTTCAACCCCTCGATACCGGGAAAGGAGTGTCACCCTTCCTCTCGTGAAACCCACTGAAGGAAATCTGAATGCCCAAGAACTGCAATTTGGAATTGTGGTGAGTAAATTCAATGAGTTTGTTACCAGTCGCCTGGAAGCCAGCGTGCTTGAGACCTTGAAACGTCATGGTTCGTCGGAGAACGACATTCAAATCGTTCGGGTTCCGGGAGCGTTTGAAATTCCACTGGTGGCCAGACAATTAGCCCGCTCCAATCAGTTCGACGCCGTGGTTTGTTTAGGAGCCGTTATTAGAGGAGAGACCCCTCATTTTGATTTTATCAGTGCGGAAATGAGCCGCGGCATTGCGCAAGCCTCTTGGGACACGGGCATTCCCATTGTCTTCGGGGTCTTGACGACCAATACCGCGGAAGAAGCATTGGTCAGGGCAGGCACTACTGAAGTCAACCGCGGCACGGAAGCCGCGCGTGCGGCCATTGAAATGGCAACCCTCATGAAGAAATTACACAAAATCGATCGAAAATCGACGGGCTTCCAGCCAATGTAATCAGGAACGTCCGTGAAGATGACCGCCATGGCAATACGGGAACAAGCCTATGACTCTTTGCCCAAACTTCGACGAGGGTATACACGTCATGATGCACGTGAATTGACTCTCCAGATTCTTTTTCAACGTGATTTCCACGGGTCCACTGAATTTTGGCTGGAACAATTCTGGTCGCAGCAAAAAGCGTCGAAATCGGTTCGGGAATTCGCAGAGGCATTGGTCGCCGGTGTCGAAACCCATCGAGTTGAACTGGACGGCCTGATTGCCACCTATGCGAAAAACTGGACGATAGATCGCATGCCGATCGTGGACAGAAACATCCTGCGACAAGCAATGTATGAATTGCTCTGGGTCCCTGACGTGCCGGCAAAAGTTACGGTGGATGAAGCCATCCAGTTGACCAAATGTTTTGCGGATGACGAGACCAGACGATTCGTCAACGGCATATTGGATCAACTCATCAAAACGGACCCACGCCTGGAATCCAAACGTCTCGCCCTCGCCCTGTAAATCTCTAATTCGGAATTTACAAGAAGCACAAATCATAAGAGACCCATCTCATGATCGAACGCTACACCTTGCCCCGCATGGGGGCGATATGGACCCGGAAACGGAAATATGAAACCTGGCTGCAAGTCGAACTGGCCGTTTGTGAAGCGCGTGAAGAAACGGGCGAAGTCCCCAGAGGGGCAGCACGACGGATCAAACGAAACGTCACCCTCGATCCTGACAGAATTGAGGAAATCGAACGGATTACCAAACATGACGTGATTGCGTTTTTGGAATCCATTGCCGAGCAGGCAGGCCCACCGGCCCGACATCTGCACACGGGGTTGACGTCCTCCGACGTTCTCGACACCGGACTTGCCATCCAATTAGTCGAAGCCGTGGGAATTATCCTGGAAGATCTTGATGCCTTATTGAACGTACTGCGAACTCGAGCCTTCGAGCACCAAAAGACGATGATGGTGGGACGATCCCACGGCATTCACGGCGAACCTATTTCCCTGGGATTCAAGTTTGCCGTTTGGTACGAGGAGTTCACCCGTCAACGCAAACGCCTGATCGCCGCAGGGGAAGACGTTGCCGTTGGGAAATTGTCCGGGGCCATGGGCACGTTTGCTCACCTTCCACCGCGGATTGAAAAAATCATCTGTGCGAAGTTGGGGTTAAAGCCGGCTCCCGTTTCGAATCAAGTCGTGCAACGGGACCGGCACGCGGCGTTTCTGACGACCCTGGCTTTGATCGCCGCCAGCATTGAAAAAGTAGCAACCGAACTTCGCCATCTCCAACGAACCGAAGTCCTGGAAGCCGAGGAATATTTCAGCGTCGGACAAAAGGGGTCATCCGCAATGCCGCATAAACGAAATCCGGTAGGATCTGAAAATCTCTGCGGCCTTGCGCGCGTCATCCGAGCCAACAGTCTTGCCGCGTTAGAAAACGTGGCGCTCTGGCATGAACGTGACATCAGTCACTCTTCGGTCGAGCGTCTTATTCTGCCGGACGGTACGATTCTGATCGACTACATGCTCGTGCGCCTGACGAACCTCCTTGAGCATCTCGTGGTGTATCCCGAACGAATGCTCAAGAATTTGAATTTGACAGGGGGACTGGTCTATTCCCAACGCCTCCTGTTGGCGTTAGTGAATAAAGGGATTGAACGTAAAGCCGCATACGAAGCAGTTCAGCGCAACGCCATGGAAGCCTGGGAAGGGCAGGGGACTTTCCACGACCTTGTGGCTCAGGATCCGTTGATCTCAAAAAAATTGACACGAACTGAAATCAAGGCCTGCTTCGAGCCACAATGGTACGTTCGTCACCTCGATGAAGTGTATCGTCGGGTATTTGGCTCAAAATCCGTCTCCAAAAAAGAGGCGCAGGCACGGGGGAAAAAAGGCAGGATTCGCTCATGATCAAGGCAAAAATCCACGTCACCTTGAAGTCAGGCATTTTGGATCCTCAGGGGCGAGCCATTCGGCAATCGTTAGAAACCTTGGGATTTTCCAGTGCAAACGACGTCCGAGTGGGAAAGTTTTTGGAAATTGAACTCCACGAAAACGATCCGGTTCAGGCAGAAGAACAACTAAAAGCCATGTGTCAAACGCTACTTGCCAACCCTGTCATTGAAGAATATCAGTATGAACTGGAACCCCAACCGTCGGTGAGCCCATCATGAAATGGGGTATAATCGTCTTCCCTGGGTCCAATTGTGACCGCGATTGCGCGCATGTTTTGTCAGATGGGCTGGGGCAAGACGTCAACCTCATCTGGCACGGTGAAACTTCTCTGGGTGAAACAGACGCCGTTATCCTGCCAGGAGGGTTCTCTTACGGGGATTACCTTCGCACGGGTGCCATTGCGCGGTTGTCACCTATTATGCCCTCGGTCAAAGAATTTGCCCAGGCAGGAGGCCTGGTTCTGGGAATCTGTAATGGCTTTCAGATCCTGCTCGAGGCGGGACTATTGCCAGGAGCCATGCTGCCGAACATTGGACTCTCTTTTATTTGTGAAGACGTCTGGGTGAGAGTGGAAAATGCCGATACACCGTTCACTCAAGCGTATGAATCCGGACAAGTCATTCAATTCCCCATTAGCCACGCCATGGGCAATTACCATACCGACCCTGTGACCCTGGCTGCACTCCAGGCCAATGCCCAAATCGTGTTCCGGTATTGCCAGGAAGACGGGGTTGTAACAGAAGAGGCGAATCCCAATGGGTCTCTTGATCATATTGCAGGGATTTGCAACTCGGCAGGAAACGTTCTGGGCCTCATGCCTCATCCTGAACGCTGTGCGGAATCCGTTTTAGGCAATGAAGTCGGGCAATTCCTCTTTCGCTCCATGATCGATGCGACCATGGCACAGCAATCCTGAACGGAGCAGGGTCCATTTTCGACCAAAAAATTTTCCCTCTGTTCGGGTGTGTTCCGCCCCTCGGTTTCTCATCCGGAATCGTGCTGAAACGTGACGTCCGGGGGAGAAGCCTCAAAATACTCCCAGTTGAAAGCCGGCAGGTGCGGTGCTCTAAAAATCCTCTTGAGGAAGGCGGGAAGGGGATCTGCTTGTTCTAAGGGGCGTTGCCAGCTTTTTTAATTCAGACAGAATCAATTACATGAAGGCTTTCTGTAGTTGGTTGCTTTGGGAGTCTCTGTCATAGAATTTAACCAAAACTTTAATTTCTGTTTATATTGGATCGAAGATAACTTTAAGTTTGCATTATTTTTTGGAAATGGCAGTGTGTCGAATTCGTTCATGGCAAAACGTTACTTGATTTGGTGGCATGATGCATGTGAGGTTTCCTGTCAAAAGGGCTCAGGCAGGGCGAGGTCCATCTGATGGCATCTTGCAGGGTGGGATGGGAAACTTTTCCCCTCCTTTGTCAGGAGGGGTCGGGGGATGTAGAGTCTTCGACGATGCCCCCCTGTGCTTCAGATGCGGGAGGCTCCTACCCCACCTTCCCTCCCCTGACATTGGACCTTCTCCCGTTCTCTTCCGCTGTCAGGCAGGGTAAGGGGCAACCGCTTACCAGAGTCAAGGGTTTTCGGACTCTTTTCGGTCGTGGCTCAGTTTGAATTTCTTTGCTTGTCCTGTCCCGTTTCTTTGTGGCGTATTTCAAAAAGTACGAGGCCGTCATTTTCAAACTGAGCCATAACCCAGGCAGGGAATGGCATGCGGCGATTGAGTTGTCCTGTCGAGCGTTTCCCGCACAAGGCAAGACGGCTGCATAAGGTTCTCGCCGACTGGAGGCTGCCAAGTCACAATCCATGCAGAATGTACGGCAACCATAGTAGGCGGGGCACAGGGCGTCGCCTCGACGGCCTTAAAACGCCATCTTCACGTCGAGTCAGTTAATACGAATCGCGATTCGCACCTGAGCACGCTGCTTGTCGCTCAATCCCTTCAGTCAGCCGGAAAGATATTGCTTTTGACCACCCGTAAGAGGGCTGGATGGATAAGATGAGCAGGGCAGGGAAGTCGGAAGTCAAAGCACAGCCTCGTCCTGCAGGCAAAAACAAGGCTTGACCGCAATACACGAAACGTTTTTAACTCGTTGAATTTATTGGTGCCGAGGGGCAGAATCGAACTGCCGACACCAGCCTTTTCAGGGCTGTGCTCTGCCAACTGAGCTACCTCGGCACGGGGCAAAATTGCGACGGAGGGGTAGTACTTTTACCTCTGATCAGGCAATGACGGCCCCATGTGTAGCAGGATTGAATGCGGAAAATCAAGAGGATAACCTGGCGAAAAGCGTGGGCTGCCCTGAATCGTGTTATTTCATCAAGAATTTTCGGCGTTACGTTTTTTGATTAGTTGAATAAAGATTTTTCGGCGTCGTCGCCTCCTTCCGGCTTTGCTTGATCTTGACCTGATTTATAAGGCATGGGTATTCTCGATCCGACAGAAGACAATCACAGCGTCACCCAATAAGTCACATTTTCAAGGTTGGAGAACATGAGCACGGAAGAAACCCGGGAAGAGCAAAAAGGGGAATATACAGAGGAATCGACGGCAAATGCCGACACTCCCCCTGAAGAGATGATAGAAGAAGAGGTTGTTGATACCACAACGTATCTCCGTACGCTTTTGGAACAGGCACGGTCCGCCTCTCGTAAATTGAGTTGCCTGGGAGCATCAGCCAAAAATGATGCATTAGTGGCCATGGCCGAAGGACTGGAAGGAGCTGCAGACGTACTCCTGGAGGAAAATACAAAAGACCTTGAAACTTTTGACGCGAAGAATGGGAGAGAGGCCATGGCCGACCGGCTTGCACTTACTCCCGAACGCATTCAGGAAATGGCAGACGGTCTTCGTCAAATTGCCAGGTTGCGCGATCCCGTTGGCCAATCATTCGGTATGCGGGAACGACCCAACGGCATGAAAGTCGGACGGGTCAGCGTGCCCATCGGGGTCATCGGGATCATCTATGAATCTCGTCCGAACGTGACGGCCGATGCCGCGGCCCTGTGTCTCAAATCAGGAAACGTCTGTGTGCTCCGAGGGGGATCGGAAGCCATTCATTCCAATATGGCCATTGCCCGGGTCCTCTCCGAAGCCGCCCAAAAAGCCGGCATTCCCAAAGGGGCTATCTCCCTGGTCGAACGTACTGAACGAAACGTGGTGATAGAACTGTTGAAACAAGACGCGTTTGTCGACTTAATCATTCCACGGGGCGGGGAGTCCCTGATGAAACTCGTCACCGAGCATTCAACCATTCCGGTAATTAAACATGATAAAGGCGTGTGTCATACCTATATCGACGCCGACGCCGACGTCAAGATGGCTGAAGCCATCAGTGTGAATGCCAAGGTTCAACGGCCTTCGACGTGTAACGCCATGGAGACGTTACTGGTCCATCAGGGCATTGCCAGAAGTTTTTTGCCAAACCTGGGGGCAGCCTTAACCAGGGCCAACGTGGAAGTGCGTGGCTGCGAGAAAACCCGTCAATATATTCCTGAGGCCAACGTTGCAACTGAAGAAGATTATGGCCAGGAATTTCTCGCGCTGACGGTGGCCGTCAAAGTCGTCAAAGATATGGATGAGGCCATGAATCATATCGATACGTATGGGTCTCGGCATACCGAAGTCATTGTAACCAGGGACTACGGTCGCGCCATGAGATTCTTGCAGGAAGTCGATGCCGGTGCGGTGATGATCAATGCCTCTTCGCGACTCAATGACGGCTACCAATTCGGCCTTGGCGCGGAAATAGGTATCAGCACGACTCGCATTCATGCCCGTGGACCTATGGGCTTAGAAGACCTGACTTGCTCAAAATATGTGGTCTATGGATCGGGACAGATTCGAGAGTGAGAACAATCTCCACCTGAATGAAGCCCGTTCAAAGACAGCCGTCCTGACGTCCTGCAATCGCTGTAGCGACTAAACCTAAAACTCGAATCGCCAACCGGCCAGCAGGCGTACCGCGGGTTTCGCCTGGACGTTATGGCCGGGTTGCCGTATCCAGGCAGCATCGAAACGCAACTCACTGCCGTCGGCAAGCAGGTGGTGCCATCGCGCCGAGATATCGATTTCCCTGCCGGATGGTACGAGGCCGGCCGATACCGGCTGCCGTACGACGACCCCATGCTTGGTACGCCCGACAGGAACGGAGAGTGCTGCCAGGCCGTCCTCCACCCGCAGGGGTTGCGAGAGCGAAATCCGTACCGAGCCGCCGTTCGCCAGCCGCCGCGTGGCATTGAGTGCAAACGCGCTGGTGGTCAGGGAAGACACGCGGGCAATCATTCCGCCTTGAAGTCGCGGGGTG
Organism: Nitrospirales bacterium; assembly: GCA_965215405.1. Classification (GTDB taxonomy): domain Bacteria; phylum Nitrospirota; class Nitrospiria; order Nitrospirales; family UBA8639; genus Bin75. The sequence goes on along the minus strand of OZ244060.1, from coordinate 1,964,087 downwards.
GCCGTCCCCATCTCAGCATCCGCGGCCAGTCGCCATTTGCCAACGTCAAACCCTGTCTCGAGACCAGTAAACACGGCATTGGCAGACAGTCTTCCAAAGGCACCGGCCGCCGTAGTGCCCAGCAAGGTCTGCTGCTCTGCAATCCAGCCGGCGCGAAAGCCGACCGGAACGTCAAAAGGCCGCCACGACAGCGCGGCACCTGATGCCTGCGGCATGCCGGCAAAACCTGACGTGGTAAACGCGGTGGCGGCCATGCCGTTGTGCCCCGTCAAGGTAAGCGTTGTCGCGTCCTGGACAAGCACAAAATGACCGCCCTCGACGCCAGCAGGGGTCTCCCGAAGGCCAAACCGCAGCCGACCATAGCCCATCTCCTGCTCGACCGCTCCGCCGACTCGACCGGGGATGAACGTCGTCACCCGGTCTCCGAACCGTTGCGTGATCGGCGTCTGTTCCATCAACTCGTGCAGTCGCAGGAACGACGACGGGCCCCGGGCACTCCCCGCGAAGTTGTTCAATGTAAACCAGAACGGTGCGCCCAGACTGTCGAACGCCACGATTTCCTGACCGGCCAGGGAACGGCTCAGCCCATCGCCAAACGCTCTGCCGAGTCTGAGACTGGTCGATCGGATGCTGACGCCAGCTCCACTGACTCTGTTGCCTGCAACGGCGACCGTGGCCTCGCCGACAGGCGACGTCGCGGCCCCAAGGTCCATCATGCCCTGACCATAAATATTTTTGTCGGCAAACTTGCCACTCTTGTCGGCGGTCGCAAACAGTCGCGTAACGAGGTCCACATTCGACAGTTGATCGCGGAACAGCTGTTTCATCACTGCGAGTCCACCCGACACCATTGGTGCGGCATAAGACGTCCCACTGTTGCCGTGGGCAAAACCCCTTACCCCTGGAATTCCATTGTTGGGGCCAAAATAGGCCACCAGCATGTCCTCACCAGGTGCGGCGAGGCACCATTCAGCCGCGATTCCACAGCGGTTGGAGAATTCAGTGATATCGCCGTCTTCGTTCACTGCCACCACGGCAATGGAGTGTCCGCGCAGTTCCTCGATCCGCACGGGCAGGCCGGCGTATAGCTGTACCGAGCTTGCATCGAGCAACCCGGCAGGATTCCCCATAGAGTCTTCTTGATCGCTTCCCACGCAATTGATGGAACCCGGCGTACAGATATGCTGATGATTGTTACCTGCGGCCCAGACCAGGATCGTTTTGTCCTGAACTTCCGTCTGCGCCAATACAGAAATTGCCCGGCCAAAATTGGCACGGAGGACTTGTTCTGTGTAGTTTTCAATAATCCCCTGCAGTGCGAAGCTCAAATTCAGAATATCGACGGCCTGCTCCAGGGCAACGTTAAAAATCTTAACAGAATATTCATCATAAGGCTTTAATCCGTCTGGCGAAACAGGGCTATAGGGTGTGCCGGGTTGCGGGTCGCCAAACCGGGTCGCAAACATCTTCAGATCGGCCCCCCAGGCCACACCGTGAAAGCCGGCAGGGTCCACCCCCGGGCGTGCTGAGACGACGCTTGCCACCGCCGTCCCGTGAGAAAACTTCCCGCCCCGTTCATCTACCGCGCTCAAAACGTATATTTCTTCCATTGTTGTGCCCTCGAACACAGGATGGTCTTGATCGATTCCTGTATCGATCAGGCCGACGGTCACCCCTGCTCCCGGCTCTACGTTCGATCCTTTGGCAAGGTTGAGATTCGCATAGGCTTGATTCGCGTTGATTGCTGCCAGTCCCCATTGATTGGAAAAGTCTGTCTGGGTCCTATGGCTCTGGGCAATCCTGTAGCTCTCTTCATTGTATCTTTCTGCCGAAATACACCCGAAGTCGGCGGTTTGGATACAAGGGTCTGGTATGGTGCCGGGGTCAGGAGAAGGTATGGTGCCGGGGTCAGGAGAAGGCATGGTGCCGGGGTCAGGAGAAGGCATGGTACCCGTCCCATTCCCGCCGCCACCGCACCCCGAAACAAGCAGACCGATAACCAGCAGTACAGTCGCAATCCGCAGCCAGCGAATACGACGGGGGCTTGCATCGAACCCAGCGGTGATGACATGGTTTGAGCGACGCATGCGGCGTTTGCTACTCTTCATCATGCCATTCATCTTCCATGGTTCCGTTCCTTCCAGCTATGCTTCCCATACAAAAATCCCCCCGATTGTTGTCAATCATGAACAGGCTTTTCGAAGAAAAAGACTGAGAAAGTCGCTTTCTTTTTCCGTTTACTTTATCATGAACAAGCTTCCATCTCTTCCTGCCATATAACATTTTCAGCCGAGGGACATTGAAAACCCGTTCTACACTTTTTCCATCAATTCTTCAAAATCCAGAGTCCTTGAGGCTCAAAGGCAACCAGGCCTTTGTTGCTGATGCGTCATCGGACAGTATGAGATGCCACCAACTCACCACCGGTCATCTGATATTATATGGCCCATCGGGGAGGCGAATCCTGATGACCGATCCGGACGGGCATCCGCTGCATGAATGTGAGTGGGAGGAAGACGCCGACGGCACGGTCCATCTGATGTCGGCCCGGGTGTACCTGGATTGGGGGCAATGGGTGGGCATTAAACCCAACGCGTTGATCAATACCACGAATTTGGATCTGTCTACTCAATCAGGGTGGCAAACCCTGACTCGGCAGGACCTTCGTATGATGGCTGCTCAGGCCATGGGAGTCGCCTTCGAAGAAGTCGAATTTTTTTATACGGATGACGATCTGATACTCGATCCGACCGGCCACGCGACGATTCGTCAACGGAAAGACGCGTTTTACGTTTTGGAGAACGGCACCTGGGAAGACGCTCAATTTATGTCCTGTATGAGCGCAATGCATTGGGCAAACATCGATTACTTGCCGGTGGTGGAGTTGTTCAAGTCATTGTTGCCGGGAACGGGCAGTGCCGCGTTCGAATTGATCCGCGGACTTTATGATGATCAAAACCCTCACGACCCGCGGCCCTTACAATACCGTGGCATTCCGACGTATCCGTCGGCAGCGGCTTTCGGGCTGTTCAGCAACTTTTTTACGGCCACGCACCGAGGTCAAGAAAGCCCTTTTACCGTATTTATGGAGTCACCTCGGTCGCATGAAGTCGATTGGCTGCCGAATTCCCATCCGCCCGTGCGCCACGTCGACCCGTACCATCAGATATGTCTGACGGTCAAACAGGGAAACGTTCTCAAAGTGACGAAAACGGATGATACCAGTGGTCTTCCGTTTACGCCCTCAAATCAACAAGGGTTCACGCCCTGTGGAAAACGAATCACCGTGAACTCCGATCGACTTTTTCTGTATGACCATAAGACTTCACGTGAGATTACTGTGCGACCAAACTGGGGCATCACGCACCAGTCGGATCATCAGGCAGAGCAGCAGGCGGCGACGAACAGGGACAGTTCCTGGGAAGGGTTCTTTCCTGATGAATCTCCCGTGGTCTCGCCACGGGAAGCGTACTCAGCCGTGTTGCTCTATCCGGAAGATGATACGCCGATCAGTGACCTCGCGAGCCAACCCTTTGTGGCTGATTTTTTGAATGATTTCATCGAGCAGGATCAACGCCTGGCCAGCCGGGTCGGACAAGCCGGCCACGTCCTCATTCATGGGTTCGACGCAGTCATCGACACCTTGCTGGCTCTTGATCAACCTCGATCCACAACAATTGTCTATTCACGTGGAGCCTATGCCCAAAAACATGCCCAGGCGGCATGGAACCAATTTGCTCGGAGCAACCGGCTCGACTGGCAAGGCTTCTATCGTTTTCTGAGCGATGCCGCTCTGCATCATGACGTGTATCAGACCATGTACGATCTCATGTACGTCTGGCTGCCGTTTGCTTCGTATCATGACCCTGCAGAATTACAGGATCGCGTGTGCCGGATCAGTGGCGGGCTCCATCTCAATGCATTGGCGTTTCTTGCCGGACCGGATTCGCTTTCCTCCATAGTTTCCGGTTTCCCGCTGAAAGTCCTCTTTGCCGACCTTGCTTCGAATTTACAACCCTTTCGCGCGCACAAATCGATTCTGCCCAAGGCCACGCTGAACCCTCACCTGTCCATATGGATCCTCAAAAAACAGTAGAGCCCAGTTCATGGTACGCAGGGGACTCACCTGCAATCTTCGACGCCTCGCCTCGCACGACTTCTTCAGCCAGCGGTCCCTCCACCAAGTTTGACGTGCTCGCAGGGGCAGGGCGGACGACGAGGACTGCCGGAGCCGGTTCCTTCCCATGAACCGACTCGCCAGAAAGATCAGAACCTTCCTTCACCACGTCCAGGATTGTACGGAAGTCCCGCAAGAAGTGCTTGACTAAATCCTCCGGAACTTCTAGGATGATTCTACCTTTAAGACTCATCCCGCGAGGTGAGGAAGGAGTTCGGTTATGGTCACGTGTTCGGGCAGGGAATGCCCCTGATGGGTTGAACCTTCTTCTCATTGCGAGGGGAAGGTTTTTTTTTGCACTCGTGAACGTCATGACGCTGACGAATCCGGAACACAGCCACGAATCCATCATCATGGACAGCCGTGAAATGACGCGTGCCTTAACCAGGATTGCTCATGAAATTCTAGAAAGGAATAAGGGCTGTCATGACATCGGTCTGGTCGGCATCCGCACCGGCGGGGTCTATCTGGCCCAACGATTACAGCGACTAATTACGAACGTCGAGCAAACGGACGTTGCCTTGGGAGAGTTGGACATTACGTTATATCGAGATGATTTGGCCATTCGTAAGGATCAACCCGTTCTCAAGAAAACAGATATCTCTTTTCATATTTCAGACCTCAAGATTATCCTGGTCGACGACGTGTTGTTCACCGGAAGAACCGTTCGGGCGGCCATGGACGGACTCATGGATTTGGGCCGGCCGGCTGAAATTCAATTGGCGGTTCTGGTTGATCGGGGACACCGGCAGCTTCCCATTCGAGCCAATTACGCGGGGAAAAATATTCCAACCGCGAAAGACGAAAATATTCAGGTGTTCCTTGAAGAATCAGGAGAAGAGGATCGTGTGTCCAAACTCATAAGCACGGAGAACGTCGCATGAGCCTCAAACAAAAAGACCTCCTCGGCGTTGCCTCACTATCGCCTGAAGAAATAGCCTTTATCCTGGAGGCCGCGGAACCTTTTAAGGAAGTGAGCGGAAGAGAGATCAAAAAAGTTCCGGCTCTTCGAGGAAAAACCGTGGTGAATTTATTTTTTGAACCGAGTACGCGGACCCGAACCTCGTTCGAGTTGGCCGCAAAACGGCTGAGTGCCGACGTGGTGAATTTTTCACCTTCCTCGAGCAGCGTGGTGAAAGGGGAAACGTTACTCGATACCGTCAGAAATATCGAGGCCATGCAGGCTGACATTCTTGTGCTCCGACACTCCTCGGCGGGAGCCGCGGAGAACCTGGCCAAAAACATCCGGCTGTCCGTTATTAACGCCGGCGATGGATGGCACGAACATCCCACGCAAGCCCTTTCTGACTTGTTTACGATTAAAGAGAAAAAGGGGATGATTCACGGTCTGCAAGTGGCGATCGTTGGGGATCTGGCTCACAGTCGGGTGGCGCGATCCAATATTCACGCGTTGACGAAAATGGGAGCGAAAGTACGTGCCGTTGGACCTCCAACCATGATTCCCCTGTTTCTCCAAAGGCTTGGGGTCGAGGTCTTTCACAACTTCGATAAAGCGATCTCGGGAGTCGACGTCGTCATCATGTTGCGACTCCAACTCGAACGACAGGGCCGCTCACTCTTTCCTTCTCTCAGAGAATATGCACGGTTGTATGGCCTGACCGCGGAACGGATAAAACGGGCGGCCAAAGACGTTCTCGTCATGCACCCCGGCCCGGTCAATCGGGGCGTTGAAATTTTTCATGACGTGGTTGACAGCCGTTCCGCGGTTATTTTGGATCAGGTATCAAACGGCGTGGCCGTGCGAATGGGCCTCATGTATTTGCTGTCACAGCGAAATTAACCGTGGTGCAGCCAGGCTTGTCAGGAAAGGTTTTATGGCGAACCATCTGAAAATCCTTGTCACTGAAGGGCACGTTATTGACCCGGGTCGATGGAACGGCGTGGCCGACGTGCTGATCGAAGAAGGAAAAATCAGCGCGGTAGAACCGAACCTTCAACGAAAATTTCAAGAGTCAAAGGCAATGACGACGATCGATGCCAAAGGGCTGATCGTTTGTCCCGGATTTGTGGATTTGCACGTCCACTTTCGAGAACCTGGATTCGAGTATAAGGAAACGATTGCCAGTGGCAGTGCGGCGGCCGTGGCTGGTGGGTTTACCTCCGTCTGTTGCATGCCCAATACCTTGCCCGTCAACGATTCACGGTCCGTCACGGAATTCATTCTTGCACAGGCTGCGGCTGCCCGGAAAGCCAGGGTTTTTCCCATCGGTGCGATTACAAAAGGATCAAAAGGGGAGGAACTTGCGGAGATTGGGGAATTATTCGACGCCGGCTGTGTGGCAATTTCCGATGATGGATATCCAGTCATGAACAGCCTGATCATGCGCCGAGCCATGGAATACGCCCTGGCTTTTCATCTTCCGATTGTTGATCACTGCGAAGATTCTCTTCTCTCACGTGGCGGAAGCATGCATGAGGGCGCGGTGTCTACCGAACTGGGCGTTCCCGGGATTCCTAAAGCCGCAGAAGAAGTCATGGTCGCCCGGAACCTTTCCCTGGCCGAGTTAACGGGCGCACGTTTACATCTGCCTCACGTCAGCACGCTGGGGTCCGTCCGGATGGTGCGAGAAGCCAAGGCACGTGGGGTTCCCGTTACCGCCGAAGCCTGCCCTCATCACTTCTCGCTAACGGATGAAACGGTTCGATCTTTTGACGCCAATGCCAAAATGAGTCCTCCATTACGAACAGAGGAGGACGTTCAGGCTATCAGGGAAGGATTGCAGGATAACACTATCGATATCGTGGCCACTGATCATGCACCCCATGCCGCTCAGGAGAAACAATTGGAATTTGATGCAGCCCCTTTTGGCATCATTGGTTTGGAGACGGCGTTCCCGCTTACCCTGAATCTTGTTGAGGAGGGGTTTCTGACGTTGGAGCAGGCCATTGCCAAGCTGACGCGTGAACCGGCTCGAGTGTTCGGTCTGCCGCATGGCACCCTCGCACCCGGAGTCGAGGCGGATATCGCGTTGATCGATCCGAATGCCACGTGGGTTGTGGACCCTTCCCGCCTTCATTCACTCAGCCGCAACACGCCGTTTGCAGGCTGGACGATGAAAGGGCGGGCGGTCAAAACGCTGGTGGGCGGAAAAGTGGTGTATGACGAGAAACTCATCATTCCGAAAGAGTGACGAGTCAAAAATGAAAGAATGGCTTTGTCCGGTGCGTATTGCCCTGCAGAAGGAGTGAATGGCTCAAAATACTTCAGGATGGCAACTGTCCTGTTCGTTGCTGGAATTGCTCGGCCTTATGGTTTGGGTCGGGGGTCTTGCAGTGCTCCTTACGGCAGTAATCCCCGCGGTATTCAATACCCTGGGAATGGAAGCAGGCGGGCGATTTTTACGGCGTGTCTTTGACGGTTATAATACTATGACCAGTGGCATTGTCGCTGTGTTTATTGGGACGACTCTCTTTCGATATTGGAAAAATCGGCAGGAACCGAACAGGAGTCTGCCTTTGAAACGATCAGAGATCAGCCTGTTGGCGGCTCTCACGGTTGTCACGTTTTTGGTTGTGGTGGTATTGGGACCGGAAGCCGTTGAATTACAGGAGGCCGCGTTTACGGCAGATTCACAGGAAACGAAAAAAACAGCCTTTGAGGCTTTTTTCCGAATGCACATGATTGTGCGAGCCCTTCATCTGATCAATGCCGGCCTTGCCATAAGTTTGCTCGTGGTCAAGTTCCGCCATTGGATTCGGAATAGAGAAGCGTTCGGTTTTGAATAACCGTCACCCTAAGCGGTTCTCACCCCATGAGGGATTGGAGCGCTGGAGTGGATCACGTTGCTGAAGAGCTGCCGTTGGATCGCGTCACAACGTCCGACGTTTTTTTGAGGTTCAAAGAATCCGTGCTCGATGAAAAAAGCGATTCTTGCATTAGCTGACGGGACCGTCTTTGAAGGACGGGCGTTAGGATTTGAGGGCGAAACGTCCGGCGAGGTGGTTTTCAATACCGCGATGACGGGGTATCAGGAAATCCTCACGGATCCGTCCTACAAAGGACAAATGGTCCTGATGACCTGTCCGCATATCGGCAATTATGGAATTTCCCGGGAGGATAATGAATCCCTGCGCACGTGGGTCGACGGCTTTATTGTGAATGAGGCCTCTCGGCGTCCCAGCAATTGGCGCTCAAATCTTTCGTTACATGAGTATCTGGTGAATCACCGTATCGTGGGCATTGAGGGAATCGATACTCGGTGTCTCACGCGCCATCTGCGCACTCATGGTTCACAGGCAGGCTGCATCTCCCACGTCGATGGAACCCCTGAGAATCTGGTTGCAAAAGCAAAGGCCCTGCCCTCCATTTCAGGACGGGATTTAGTCCGGACCGTGACCTGTGCTTCTGCCTATCAATGGGAAGAAGGTTCCGGAGCCTGGCCTCAGCGTTTGCATGCAGCCGGCCGAACCAATCCGACTCCGACAAGACAATTTCAGGTTGTAGTTTATGATTTTGGCGTGAAACGGAATATTTTGCGGAGGTTGGTGGATGAAGGGTGCGCCGTGACCGTAGTTCCCGCGTCCACACCTGCCGAGACGGTGCGAGCAATGAATCCTGACGGCATTCTTTTGTCCAATGGACCCGGTGACCCTGAGGGCGCGTCGTATATAATTCCCGACGTTCGAGATCTGCTTGGGTGGAGGCCGATCATGGGAATCTGCCTGGGCCACCAGATGTTGGGGCTGGCGTTGGGACTCTCCACGTATAAACTAAAATTCGGACATCATGGCGCCAACCATCCCGTGCTGGATTTGCGATCCGGAAAAGTGGAAATCACCTCACAAAATCACAACTTTGCGGTTCGCACGTCTTCAAAGGAAGGCGGCAAGGGTGTATTGGATACTCCCTGGGGGCAATTCGAACCAACGCACGTGAGTCTCAATGATGAATGTTTAGAGGGTCTTGTTGGAAAAACCACACCTGTTCTTTCGATCCAATATCATCCGGAGGCATCTCCTGGTCCGCATGATTCTTTCTACCTGTTTGCTGAATTTCGATCCATGATGGAACGCGCCCATGTCTAGACTCCTGTTTCTCGGACTCATGCTGATGACTGCGACGGGATGTATGACCACGTCCTTCTTCCCCAAAACAAGCCCGTTACAGGAAATCGTGCTTTCAGGCAAGGGGCAAGATAAGGTCTTGATAGTTGACGTTTCCGGGATTTTAACCTCGGCAAAGCCCAGCGGCGTTTTTGATCGGTTCTTCGATCGTCTCAGTTTGCCCACGCGATTCAAGGAAGAACTCACCAAAGCCGCAGAGGATGACCGCGTCGGCGCGATCGTGTTCCGGATCAATACACCGGGGGGAACGGTCACGGCTTCGGATATTTTGTATCATGAAATTCAGGAATTGAAAAAGACCCGGAAGATCCCCGTCATTGCGTCTATCATGGACTTAGGCACCTCGGGTGGTTATTACGTGGCGATGGCCGCTGATCGAGTGGTGGCGCATCCATCGGCGGTGACGGGAAGTCTCGGCGTCATTATGCTGACGCTCAATGCGTCGGGCCTGATGGAAAAAATAGGCGTTCAGGCCGATACGGTCACGTCAGGGCCTCATAAGGACATGGGCTCGCCGTTTCGGACCATGACGGATCAGGACCGTGCAATTTTCCAAGACGTGATTGATTCCTTTTATGCCCGGTTTCTTTACGTCATTGAACAAGGGAGACCGAATCTGAAACCCGAAACCATTCGTCGGTTGGCCGATGGTCGAATTTACTCGGCGACGCAGGCCATGGATCATGGCTTGATTGACGCGACAGGCTATTTAGACGACGCTCTTGAACTCGCTAAACAAGAAGCAGGGATCGAAGAGGCTCAGATTATTATGTATCGGCGCGCAGGGAGTTATCACCCGAATATTTATGCTCAGGGACCCGAAGGGCTGACAGGGTACACCGATTGGGTTTTCCCAAGATTCGATCCTGTTTCACTGACAACCCTGTTAGCGGGAGGCACTCCAGCCTTTATGTATCTCTGGCTTCCGTAGGAAGGGCAGAGGAGATCGGAACAACGCACGACGACATGAATATTTTTGTATCCATATCCAGGCTCGGAAAGACGGTGATCCTCTGCGGATTATTGCTTTTGGTCGGCTGTATCAAAGCCCCGGGGACTGGGCGCGACCAGATCATCTTTTTTTCGGAGGAAAAAGAAATTGCATTAGGAATCAGTGCCTTTCGTGACGTCCTGCGCCAGGCCCGACTCAGCACCAATCCCGAAATCAATGAAATCGTAAACCGCGTTGGTCGGCGCATAGCGGCCGTGGCCGACAAACCGGAATATCATTGGGAATTTGCCGTCATTCAAAACGACAGAATGATTAATGCCTTTGCTCTTCCTGGTGGGAAGGTTGCGATTTATACGGGTATTTTGAAACACACAAAGACCGAAGACGGGTTAGCCACCGTCATTGCCCATGAGGTTGCACATGCCTTGCAAAGACACGGTGCAGAACGCATGAGCAGGGGGATTCTCGATCAAATTGCCCAAATAGGCATGATTGCCGGTGCCGCCAGTGGAGCCGTTGACCCTCAGGTTGCCATGGGTGCCATGAACGCTTACGGCATAGGAGTTACCCTTCCCCACAATCGGCGGCAGGAATCGGAAGCAGACTACATTGGGCTGCAACTGATGGCGAAAGCAGGGTATGACCCTCGTGCGGCCGTCAGCTTTTGGGAGCGAATGAGCGGATGTCCGAGACAAATGATTGGAAGGTTTTGTTTCCGATCAAATGCGGCAATCCCCGAATTTCTTTCGACGCATCCTTCGGATGCCACGCGGATTCAACAAATAGAGGCATGGATTCCGGATGCCTTGCGGTATTATCAGCCTGACCGTGATGATACCGAACCGGACGATTCCGAACCCTTCCCAGCGCCGCCGACGGCTTCAACTCCGGCGAACTGACGCCCCATGCCGAGACGAGACGACTTACAGCGCATTTTACTCATTGGCTCGGGACCCATTGTGATCGGCCAAGCTTGCGAATTTGATTATTCCGGCACCCAGGCCTGTAAAACACTGAAGCAGGAAGGGTATGAAGTGGTGCTCATCAACAGCAATCCCGCTACGATCATGACCGATCCCGATTTGGCAGATCGCACGTATATTGAACCCATTACAACTGAAATTGTGCAACGCATTCTTGAGCAGGAACGTCCTGACGCGTTGCTTCCTACAATGGGTGGCCAAACGGCACTGAACGTGACCATGAGCCTTCAGAAACAGGGTATTCTTGAAAAATACAACGTGCAGATCATCGGGGCCGGTTACGAAGCCATCAACAAGGCTGAAGATCGTGACGCCTTCAAACGGGCCATGAAAAAAATCGGATTGGCTACGCCACTGAGCCGGTTGATTCGAACCCGTGAAGACGCCATGAACTTTTTGGAAATCGTCGGATTTCCAGCCATTGTGCGTCCATCCTTCACGTTAGGAGGAACAGGGGGAAACATTGCTTACAATCGTGAGGAGTTCGAGCAGTACGTTGATTGGGCGTTGCTCGTCAGTCCGGTCGGGGAGGCACTGATCGAACGGTCGTTAATCGGGTGGAAAGAATATGAGCTTGAGGTCATGCGGGATCTGAAAGATAACGTCGTAATCGTCTGCCCCATAGAAAACTTTGACGCAATGGGTATCCATACCGGTGACAGCATCACGGTCGCTCCGGCCATGACCCTGACGGACAAAGAGTATCAACGCATGAGGGACGCCGCGATTTGCATTATCCGGGAAATCGGCGTTGATACCGGCGGTTCGAATATTCAATTTGCCATCAACCCCAAAAACGGGGAAATGATTGTGATTGAAATGAACCCGCGTGTGTCACGGAGCTCTGCCCTGGCCTCCAAGGCTACAGGATTCCCGATTGCGAAGATTGCGGCAAAACTGGCAGTTGGGTACACCCTGGATGAAATTGCCAATGACGTTACCAAAGTTACTCAAGCGTCATTTGAACCCACGATTGACTACGTAGTCGTCAAAGTTCCACGATTTGCTTTTGAGAAGTTTCGTGACTCTAATCCCACGCTCACGACCCAGATGAAATCCGTGGGTGAGGCGATGGCGCTGGGGCGAACGTTTAAAGAAGCGTTCCAAAAAGCCCTGCGGTCCCTGGAAACGGACCGCTGTGGCTTGGTCTCCCTCAATGCATTGGACCATTACCTTCCAGGAGATGACCTCAGACCGTCTGTTCCGGAGCACATTCGTACCGCCATTCGAGCGGCCCATCCCGACCGTCCGTGGTACATCGCGGACGGACTGCGAGCCGGCATATCCAAAGACGAAATCTTTGCGGCGACTCACGTTGATCCCTGGTTTCTGGATCAAATCGAGGATCTCGTGTCTTTTGAACAACGATTCCTGATTCAAGCTCGTCAATGCTCTCAAAAGACGGAAGTGGCGGCCCCCACGATGCTGAACGTGTTGTTCGATGGCCCTGATGGTCTTGAACTGCTCAAAGAGGCAAAACGTTTAGGTTTTTCAGATCAACGATTGGCCCAATTACTCAACACAACGGCCGGAGACATACGGACTTTTCGAAAAACCCGTCTGCCCTCGCACCAGGTGACGTATTCAAGGGTTGATACCTGTGCGGCCGAATTTGAAGCCCTGACGCCCTATTTGTATTCTACCTATGGCCAAGAGTGCGAAGCACGCCCAACAAGCCAGAAAAAAGTTGTTATTTTAGGCGGCGGGCCGAATCGGATCGGGCAGGGCATTGAATTCGATTATTGCTGTGTCCACGCCACCCTGGCCTTACGGGAGATGGGCATCGAAACCATCATGGTAAATTGCAATCCCGAAACGGTAAGCACGGATTATGACACGTCTGATCGACTCTATTTCGAACCGCTTGTGGAGGAAGACGTGCTGAACGTCATGAAAGTGGAACGGCCCATGGGAGTCGTTGTGCAATTCGGTGGGCAAACGCCGCTTAAGCTGGCACTTCCACTGGCACGAGCAGGGATTTCGATTTTAGGCACACGTCCCGATGCGATTGACCGAGCTGAAGATCGTGAGCGGTTCAGTGAATTAATCACGACGTTAGGACTCCGGCAACCGAAGAATGGCATTGCACGCTCTGGCAAGGAAACCTTTGCCGTTGCCTCGCGTATTGGGTATCCGGTCATGGTGCGCCCATCGTACGTCTTGGGCGGGCGCGCGATGCAAATTGTCTACGATGAGGACTCGCTTCGTTTGTACGTCGAAAACACGATCATGACGACTAACCCATATCCACTCTTAATCGATCAATATTTAACCGATGCCGTCGAGGTTGACGTGGACGCGATTTCCGATGGGACCGACGTTGTCGTGGCCGGCATCATGGAACACGTGGAAGAAGCCGGCATCCATTCAGGAGATTCCGCCTGTTCCCTTCCTCCGTACTCATTGACACCGGATCTGATTGATCGGATTCGCAACGAGACCGTTGCCCTGGCCCGTGAACTTCAGGTGGTCGGTCTCATGAACGTACAATTTGCCGTTCAAGAAAATGAAGTATTCATATTGGAAGTGAACCCCAGGGCGTCCCGTACCGTCCCATTCGTGAGCAAAGCCATTGGAGTCCCCCTGGCAAAACTTGCCATGAAAGTCATGGTTGGCCATTCACTTCAGGATCTGAATTTTACCAGGGTTCCAGTGGTTCGGCACATTGCCGTAAAGGAGTCGGTTTTTCCCTTTACGAAACTGGGAAACGTTGATGTATTATTAGGTCCTGAAATGCGTTCGACGGGGGAAGTGATGGGGATTGATCAAGATTTCGGATGGGCGTTTGCAAAATCTCAGGCGGCGGCGGGCCTGAGCTTGCCTCATGCAGGCACCATCATCATGAGCGTGAAAAACGGTGACAAGCCGGGGACCGTCAACGTTGCCCAACGATTACAGGCGTTGGGGTTCAAACTCCAGGCCACGCGAGGAACCGCCGCGTATTTACTCGAACGCGGTCTCAACGTGGAAATCGTCAATAAAGTCAAAGAAGGACGTCCTCATCTCGTGGACCACATTAAAAACCGCCAGGCTCATCTGGTCGTCAATACCGTGGGAAGCACTTCCTCGCAAGACGATTCGCTGCCTATTCGACGAGAGGCTCTTCAACAGAACATTCCTTATTTCACGACAATCCAGGGCATTCAAGCGGCGGTGAAGGCCCTTGAAGCCATGACGAAATCTTCACTTACGATAAAGCCATTACAGGAATATCATCGGACCTGACTGCACGAAGTTGTTTCAGCACGCGTTTTTTTCAATTTCCCGTGACTCACAATCAGACATGGGACGTGGTGATGAAAATCCGAGCCACTTTTGATGGGAGGCGTTATGGGCGTTCCAATGACAAAAAGAGGACATGATGCTCTCAAGGCCGAGTTGGACCGGTTGCGCAAGGTTGAGCGTCCCCGAAACATTCAAGACATCGCCGAAGCGCGGGAACACGGGGATTTGCGGGAAAATGCCGAGTACAAAGCGGCTAAAGAGCACCAGCAATACATTGACGCGCGGATCAGTGCAATCGAGCAGACTTTGGGAGACGCACAGGTCATTGAGTCCGGCACGGGAACTCCTGAAACCGTGGTTTTTGGCACGACCGTCCGCCTCCTGGAAATCCTGTCGAAAGAACGGAAAACCTATACCCTTGTTGGCCAGGAAGAAGCTGATCTCAAAAATGGCTCGATTTCCGTGCAGTCTCCTATCGGACGTGCGTTAATCGGTCATCGCATCGGGGACGTTGTGCAAGTGAACCGACCGGCGGGAATGATCGAGTACGAAATTCAAGAAATCTTTTTTACGGAGTAACTATGCCTTCAGCCATATCCGTCTTGACTCTACTGACCGATTTCGGTGATCGAGACTATTTTGTCGCCAGCATGAAAGGAGTGATCTTAGGCATTAATAATCAGGCTCGCGTCATCGACGTCTCACATAACGTGGAACGACATTCCATTGAAGAAGCCGCCTTTCTTCTGAATTCCTGTTATCACTATTTTCCCGACGGAACCGTACACGTCGTCGTCGTTGATCCAGGAGTCGGTTCAGCACGTCGCGGATTGCTCGTCACGACTTCGAGATTTTTCTTTGTCGCGCCTGACAACGGCGTGTTGACCTATATTTTTGAAAACGAACTTTCCGTGGAGGTTCGGCAAATCGAAAATCGCCAATTTCGCCTGGATTCGGAAGGGGCTACCTTTGATGGCCGAGACGTTTTTGCACCTTCAGCAGCGTGGCTCACGCGAGGGCACTCGCCAGGAACCTACGGCCGCCTGGTGTCCGACTATGAAAAGCTAAAGATCGAGAAACCCGAGGTGCGAGACGGATCTCTGCACGGTCGCGTGGCCCATATTGATCATTTCGGCAATATTATTACCGATATCACGCCCGCTGACGTTCAGGCACTCCAAAAAATCACCCGGCGCAAGAGTATTTCGTTTGAAATCGGTCGTGTCGTGATTGATACTCTCAAAACGCATTATGAGCAGGGGTCTTCAACAAAACCCAACGCCTTGATCAACAGCAATGGGTATCTCGAAGTGTTTGTGAAAGAAGGCAGTGCCGCGAAAACGCTGGGTGTCAAAACCGGAACGCCTCTCGAAATAAAGGGCACGCGTGACAACGCAGGGAGCCACGAGATTGTGGCTGATCAATCGCCTCCATGAAACGCGTCCCGATCATACTCGTCTTGCATTGATTCAACGTTTTCACCCAACCCTCGTTTGAAAGACCGTTGAATCATGACAACGCGCTCGTAAACGTCGGTTTCTCGGAGTTGAGAGCCGAATCGAGCAAGAAATTGTTCAGTCAGATGAATTCCCTTGTGAAAATGGCCTGGGACAGGGTTCTCCATGACATGCTGCCAAGTGATGAAAATCAGAAATTCTTGAAAAGCCTGTGCTTGAGGCAGGGTTTCACCAATGGCTATGAGGGTTTCATGTGCACGTTGGGCTTCTGCTCCTGTTTCGGAAGAAAATACACCTTCCGCTTTTTCAATGTCCGGCCTGGCATCACCCAGTACGTCTTGGGCATATGCCCGAGCCAGGGCTTCTTGCGAGGCAATAGCAGGATCAAAATTCATCGTCGTTTCCCACGAATATCAGAAGCCTCTGTTAGCACGCGATTCGACAGGACTTCGTTAAAACGGTCGTCATTTTCCGTAATTCCCGCTCGGTCGCTGCCAGCGGGGGAACGAGGACCAGAATATTCCCGATTGGCCGAATGAGCAACCCGCGACGACGGCATTCTCTGGCCACTTGATGGCCGATGCGTTCGAAAAAAGGGAACGGTTCGCGGGTTTCTTTGTTTTTGACTAATTCGACGCCTGCCATCATCCCGCATTGACGGACGTCTCCCACGATCGGCAAGTCAGTCAGTGGCTTCAAAAGGTTTTGAAGTATCCTCGAACGTTTCCTGACCTGAGCAAGAGTCTTTTCTTTTTTGAAAATTTCGAGATTCGCCAGGGCTGCGGCACAGCCGAGCGCGTTGCCCGTGTAGCTGTGGCCGTGAAAAAATGTTTTTTGTTCGCTGGACTCTCCAAGAAACGCCTCATAAACCTTTTCCGTGGTCAGGGTTGCCGCGAGAGGTAAATATCCCCCCGTGCATCCCTTGGCCACACATAAAAGGTCCGGCGTTACGCGTTCGTGATCGCAGGCAAACATTTTTCCGGTTCGGCCAAAGGCCGTGGCTACTTCATCTGCGATCAGCAGCACGTTGTATTTTGTGCATAATGCTCGAACGCGTGAAAGATAGCCTGGTGGCTGCGTGATAAGCCCCGCGACGGCTTGCACCATGGGTTCGATGATGACCCCGGCAATGTGATCATGCCGCGTTTTCAAGACGTCTTCCAGGGGATCGAGACACGCCGTCTTGCATGAAGGAAAGTGTAAATGAAGAGGGCAACGATAGCAGTAGGGGGCATCAAGCGCGATCGTTGAAAAGAGAAGAGGTCGAAAGCGTTCATGAAACAAGCTTACTCCACCCACGCTCATACTCCCCATCGTGTCACCGTGATACGCGGCATCTAAACGAACAAAAATTTTTTTCTTTTTTTGAGGTCGATTTTGCTGTTGCCAATATTGAATCGCCATTTTCAAGGCGACTTCGACGGCCGTTGAGCCGTCGTCTGAGTAAAACACGCGCTTCAGGCCTTTCGGGGCGATTTTGACGAGTTCCCTGGCTAAGACAATGGAGGGAGGGCTCGCTGCACCCAACAAAGTACTGTGGGCGACTTTGGCGAGTTGTTTTCGAATGGCCGCGTCAAGTACGAAGTGTCGATGTCCATGAAGATTGACCCAGATGGATGAGGAGCCATCCAGATATTTGTTGCCATGTATATCGTAGAGGTAAGCGCCGTGGCCTTTTTCAATGATCAACGGATCTTCTTGTTCCCACTCTTTCATTTGAGTAAATGGGTGCCAAATGTATTGCCGATCCCACTTTGAGAGTTGAGAAGAAGAATGCGAAGTTTTGTTTCTCTCTTTTTTTTTATTAGAGTCGTTCATCTGAAATTTACAGCGTCTCTTTCACGTCAGTCGGTTTTGAATTTCCTGTTCCTGCTTTTCTTCTTCACGGGACGGGTAAGGTCGGAACTTTTTGTGCCGACCAATTCGAAGTTTCTGCAATTCTTTCTCACGCGTCTGAGAGAAGAACCGAGGAATAGAAGAAGATAGAGCGGCAGACCGCCACGTGGCAAGGAGGTGCAACAGCATTACAGGGGTGCATTCATGGGAATTCCGGAAGCGGCGGAGCCGGTTCTTGACCGGCGAGGCAGTTCTTTTACCATCAGCCACGGTCTTACGCGAAGTGGAACGCCCGTCAACGAACGCCCATGGAACCCCGTCTATCGAAACGGTCTCGTGGCCGTCCGGACGTACGAATCCTTGAATGCCAGGACGCCCAGACGGAAGAACCCGCCCGAGCGGTCGTTCGGGTTGCAGCGCGTGAACGGGAAGAAACCTCGGGACGTTGAGGATTGCAGATGAGATCCACGTTCTTTGACAAGATCCAGGAACCCTAGTAAGATTAAAAGATTTTGCTGTTACAGTGAATAAACTTTGCAACATCCGCAATTTTTCCATTATCGCCCATATCGACCACGGGAAATCGACCCTTGCTGATCGTTTACTGGAGCTGACGGGAGCGATCAATCCTCGAGAGTTTCGCGAGCAGATCCTGGATGATATGGACCTGGAGCGTGAGCGTGGCATTACCATTAAGGCTCACGCTGTCACGACGTCGTACAGGGCGCGTGATGGATCAACGTATCAATTAAATCTTATCGATACCCCTGGGCACGTGGATTTTACCTATGAGGTCTCTCGCAGTTTAGCCGCCTGTGAGGGAGCTTTACTGTTGGTTGACGCGACACAAGGCGTGGAAGCACAGACCATTGCCAACGTTTATCTTGCCGTGGCCAGCGATCTCGTGATTTTGCCGGTCATTAATAAGATTGATCTTCCCGGCGCGGATATCGAGGGCGTGAAACAACAAATCGAAGACGTCTTGGGCCTGACGATGGAAGATGCCCTGCTGGTCAGTGCCAAACAAGGGATTGGAGTAGATGACGTTCTGCATGCCATGGTCAGGCGGGTGCCTCCACCCAAGGGGTCCGTCAGTGCTCCACTGAAGGCCCTGATCTTTGATTCCTGGTTTGACAGTTACCAGGGCGCGATTGTGCTGGTTCGTATTTTCGACGGCGCAGTCAAACCGGGGACAAAAATCCAGCTCATGTCGACAGGGCGGACATTTGAAGTCTCCGAAGTCGGCATTTTTTCTCCGAAACGAACAAAAACCAAGGAGCTAAAGGCCGGTGCGGTCGGCTACGTCGTCGCCGGCATGAAAGAAGTCTCGGACACAAAAATCGGCGACACGTTTACTGATGCCGATCGACCTGCCGCAACGCCGTTACCCGGCTATCGCGAGGTCAAGCCACTGGTTTTTTGTGGGCTCTACACCATGGACAACGCGGATTATGAGGATCTTCGAGACTCACTCGATAAGCTCCGGCTCAATGATTCCTCGTTTGTGTATGAACCAGAGTCTTCATTGGCTCTGGGCTTTGGCTTCCGTTGCGGGTTCCTGGGCCTGCTTCACATGGAAATTATTCGTGAACGCCTGCATCGGGAGTATGGGTTGGATCTCATCAGTACGGCCCCTACCGTGATTTATCGGGTCAGGACTCTGCTCGGGGAAGTACTGGACATTGAAAATCCCTCCAAACTTCCCGACCCTGAAGCCATCGAAACCATGGAAGAGCCGTTTGTCCAGGCGACGATCATCGCGCCGAAACGATACGCCGGCAATGTTCTCGCCTTATGCCAGGAGCGACGTGGCGTTCAAAAAAGCTTGCAGTATCTGGACATGACGCGAATTATGTTGGTTTATGCATTGCCATTAAACGAAATGGTGATGGACTTTTACGACAAATTAAAATCTCGCTCTCAAGGCTATGCCTCATTGGATTACGAATTGACCGAGTATCGGGAATCGGACCTGGTGAAACTCGATCTGTTGCTGAACGGCGAAACCATTGACGCGCTGTCTTTTATCACTCACAGGGAGAAAGCCTATTATCGTGGACGGCAGTTAGTGGAAAAAATGAAAGAATTGATTCCGAAACAAATGTTCGAAGTTGCGATTCAAGCCGCGATCGGCAAACGCGTGATTGCGCGCGAGACGGTTTCTGCCGTCAAAAAAAACGTCACGGCTAAGTGTTACGGGGGAGACATTACCCGAAAACGCAAGCTTTGGGAGAAACAAAAAGAAGGTAAGAAGCGGATGAAGCAACTAGGACGGGTGGAAGTCCCCCAAGAAGCGTTTTTGGCTCTCTTGAAAGTAAAGGATGAGTAATGACCGATTATAAGCCGAACTCGGTACTGCCGCCGGATTCCTCCTCCGGCGATCCTGATTTTTCCTCTTCCCATGAAGAGAGTCGAAGCAAGACGGCACCCCGAAAGTCATTGTGGCGAGAATACGTCGAAGCCATCATCATTGCGATAATCTTAGCCTTTACCATCCGCGTGTTTATCGTTCAGGCCTTTAAGATTCCCTCGGGATCCATGATTCCCAGTTTGCAGATTGGCGATCATATTTTGGTCAATAAACTCGCTTATGGTCTGCAGATTCCTCAGGATTGCAAATTTGAGGCCTCTCTGCTTCCGGTTACCTGTTATTCCTCCAAGATGCTTTTCGAGTTTGAGAAACCCGGGCGAGGAGACATTATCGTGTTTCGATACCCGGAAGATGAGCATAAGGATTTTATTAAACGCGTCATTGGCTTATCCGGTGACACCATTCAAATTCGCAACAAAATTGTCTATATCAATGGCGAGCCGTTTCAAGATCAATCGTTCACCCAACGAGTGGATCCAGGCGTTATCGAGGGTCGAATCAACCCCCGTGACAATTTCGGGCCCGTCACCGTTCCCCCGAACTCCTATTTTGTCATGGGCGACAACCGAGACCAAAGTCTGGACAGTCGTTTCTGGGGATACGTTCAAGAGCATAAAATCAAAGGCCGTGCTTTTCTTGTCTATTGGTCATGGCATGGTCAAGGTTCGTTGATGGAATGGGTTCGATGGAATCGCATTGGGAAAGTTATAGAGTAATTCTCACGAAATGGCAGCTTCGTGGCCCCGTCGTCGACTAAGCAACGTTCCTCTTCTCAAAAGAAGACCGTTGATCGTGCCGCACTGGCTTCTTTGGAACGCTGTCTCGGTCGGTTTTCGCGCGGGAACGTGCTGGTTCTTGGCGACCTCATGCTCGATCATTATATATGGGGCGCCGTCAGCCGTATTTCCCCTGAGGCTCCGGTTCCGGTGGTGCACGTTGAACGGGAATCGCTCCAGCCCGGTGGGGCCGCCAACGTGTACAGTAATATTCTGTCCCTGGGAGGCCGAGCCCAGCTCTGTGGCGTGATCGGTCACGATGACGCGGGACAGGCTCTGATCAGGGAATTGCGTCTGAACAGGAAAAAGCATCCAGGTATCATCGTTGATCCAACGCGACCCACGACAAAAAAAACCAGGATCATTGCCCATAGCCAGCAAGTCGTTCGATATGATTCGGAACGGCACCATGATATTTCTCCCCCGTTCACCAAACGGATTTTAAGATATATTAACGCTCAACTGGTCTCAATTTCCTGTATTGTGGTGTCTGATTATTGCAAAGGAGTCATCACGCCTTCTCTGATGGCCCAACTTGGAAAATTAGCGCACGCCCAACGCATTCCCATTCTCGTTGATCCGAAAGTCGAACATTTCTCTTGTTACGCCGGTGTCACCATTATCACCCCTAATCATTTGGAAGCCCAGCAGGCCTCTGGCCGTTCGGCATCCGACCACAAATCAATCCATGATATCGGCCACCAACTGCGCCAAAGGCTTGGCTGCGAAGCCGTGTTGGTGACCAGAGGTGAGCAGGGGATAAGCCTGTGTGAATCAACGGGTAAGAGTTGGCATATCCCTGCTATGGCTCGGCAAGTCTATGACGTCACGGGCGCAGGGGATACCCTGATCAGTGCCTTGGCTTTAGCCTTGAGTGCCGGTGCCTCTATCCAGGAAAGTGCGATCTTGGCCAATCATGCCGCCGGGGTGGCAGTGGGCATGATTGGCACCGCGGCCATTACCAAAACTCAACTGAAAGAAGCCCTTCGCTATGCCAGCGGATAACCCTCACGTCACGATTGTCATCCCTGCCCGATATGCCTCCTCCAGATTTCCGGGGAAACCTTTAGCCCTTCTGGCTGGAAAACCTTTGATCCGTCACGTTTATGAACAAGCCGCCCGAGTCCAAAAGGTTGCCCAGGTGCTGGTGGCAACGGATGACGTCCGAATTCACGAGAGCGTCAAAAATTTCGGTGGCCGTTCCACGATGGTTACCAGTCCCTGCCGCACGGGGACGGATCGCGTGGCCGAGGCGGTCCAGGGGCTTCCTTGTGAGATTGTCGTTAACCTCCAGGCAGATGAAATCCCGTTGTCTCCCGATCTCTTGCCGGATTTAATCGATCCATTTCTCGCCAGTGACGCAGAAATAGGCACCCTGCGTCGTCCGCTCAAATGCCAGGAAGAATTTTCTCAATCCTCAGTCGTGAAGGTGGTTACGGATCAGCAGGGGAAGGCCCTGTACTTTTCTCGGGCCCCGATTCCACATATTCGCGAACACGTCCACGAAGCCTTTTCCCCACCCTTTGCTTCTCTTCATCTGGGAGTGTACATTTTTCGTCGACAAACCTTGAATCGATTTGCCGCATTGCCGAGCGGGGAGTTGGAGAAAGCTGAAAAGCTCGAGCAATTACGAGCACTGGAATATGGGATTCCCATTTACGTCTGGAACACCGTCCATGCCTCACTTCGGATCGACACCAAAGAGGATTTGGAAATGGCGAATGCTTCATGGGATGAGATCATGGCAGGGCGGGCGCTTTGCTCAGAATGACGGAAAGATGGCTTAGGATAATGGAAAGCAGGTTCAGGGCAAGCCGAGGGAGAGCCTGACAAACGTGAGTAAATTCATTTTTGTGACCGGTGGGGTGGTGTCCTCATTGGGGAAGGGTTTGGCTTCTGCTTCCATTGGTCATCTCCTGGAAAGCCGGGGTTTGAAAATTTCCTTTCTCAAACTCGACCCCTATATTAACGTCGACCCTGGCACGATGAACCCTTATCAGCATGGCGAGGTTTACGTCACGGACGATGGAGCTGAGACCGATCTCGATCTTGGACACTATGAACGATTTACCAATCTGACGCTCTCGCAAAAAAATAATTGTACAACGGGACGAATTTACGACTCGGTCATCAAAAAAGAGCGCAGGGGAGATTATTTAGGAAGCACGGTTCAGGTCGTCCCGCATATTACCGATGAAATTAAAGAGACGATTTTACACGTGGCACACGGCACAGACATCGTGATCGTGGAAATAGGAGGGACCGTCGGTGACATTGAAAGTCTGCCCTTTCTCGAAGCCATTAGACAAATGCCATTTGACGTGGGCCGTAAAAACGTCCTGTATATCCATCTCACCCTTGTTCCGTTTATTGAAACCGCGGGAGAATTGAAAACCAAACCTACTCAACATTCCGTGAACAAGCTCCGTGAAATTGGCATCCAGCCCCATATCCTGCTGTGTCGGACCAACCGTTTCCTGTCACCGTCGGTGAAGGAAAAAATCGCGCTGTTTTGTAACGTGGACAAAGGCGCGGTGATCACTGCCAAAGACGTCGACAGCATCTATGAAGTGCCTATCGTGTTGCGGAAAGAAGGACTCGATGAGTTGATCGTGCGCTTCTTGCGGTTGAAATCCGGTCCGCCCAACCTCCGCGATTGGGACGCCATGGTCCAAAAGCTCAAACGCCCGACGCATGAAGTAACTATTGGGATGGTCGGGAAATACATGGCGTTCAAAGAGTCCTACAAAAGTTTATCAGAGGCCCTTGTGCATGGCGGGCTTTCCAATGACGCAGGCGTCAACGTTCGATTGATCGAATCTGAGGAACTCGAACGAACCAGCCCCGAGCAATTCTTAAGCGACGCTGATGGAATTTTGATTCCAGGTGGATTTGGCGCAAGGGGCATTGAGGGCAAAGTGACGACGATTCGTTATGCCAGGGAAAAGGAAATACCTTTTCTTGGGCTCTGTTTAGGGATGCAATGTGCAGTCGTTGAATTTGCTCGTCACGTTGCAGGACTACAGGGTGCCCACAGTGGTGAATTTGATTCCGCAACGGACTGCAAAGTGATCGACCTTCTTCCTGAACAGCACACGGTGGAGGGAAAGGGGGGGTCCATGCGACTCGGTGGCTATGGATGTCGTCTTCAAGAAGGTTCTCTCGCCCAACAAATCTATGGAACGACCGAGGTTCAGGAACGACACCGGCATCGGTATGAATTTAACAATGACTTCCGCGAGACCCTGATCTCAAAAGGCCTGGTACTGAGTGGAACGTCACCTGATGGTCGACTTGTCGAAATTGTTGAATTGAAAAATCACCCCTGGTTTTTAGGAACCCAATTTCATCCTGAGTACCAATCACGACCGCATGCCCCTCATCCTGTTTTTCGAGCGTTCATTCACGCGGCACTGAAACGCAAATTCGGTCGATAACGGGCATTAAAACGGAAGACGGAAAGAAAAGGTGCCATGCAACGGGGAACGCGGCTCTTGATCGATTCGGACACGGTAGCGGGAAGGTCGAGGACACTGTGACACGGGAAGTTTCATTGGGAGATTTTTCAGGCGGAGGAATTCATCCTCATTTTCTGATTGCCGGACCCTGCGTTATCGAGAGTGAGCCGATTGTTTTAGATACGGCGTTTCAACTTGCCGATATTGCTCAGGCAGTGGGGTTTCCCTATATCTTCAAGTCGTCTTACGATAAGGCGAACCGAAGTTCCATTCATTCTTACCGAGGACCTGGAATTCAAAAAGGACTGGATATCCTTCAAAAAGTGAAAGAACAGGTTCACGTACCCGTTCTGACGGACGTCCACAGCGTTGAGGAGATTCGGCAGGCAGGGCAGGTCGTGGACGTTGTGCAGATTCCCGCGTTTCTGTGCAGACAAACCGATCTCCTTATTGCCGCGGCGCAAACCGGCAAAACCGTCAACGTCAAAAAGGGGCAGTTTCTTTCTCCATGGGATATGTGCAACGTCGTCACAAAACTGGAAGACAGCGGAACGCACCAAATTGTCCTTACTGAAAGAGGTTCCTCCTTTGGGTATAATAATTTAACCGTTGACATGCGAGCCCTTCCGGTCATGAAAGCGTTGGGATATCCCGTGATCTTTGACGTCACGCACAGCGTGCAACTTCCCGGAGGTGGGGGAACACACTCATCCGGACAGCGTGAATTTATTGCCCCCCTGGCTCGTGCGGCCGCTGCAACGGGCTGTGACGGATTTTTCATGGAAGTTCACCCGAATCCTGATAATGCCCTCTCAGACGGGCCTGCAATGGTTCCGCTCGACAAAATCAAAGCATTACTTCAGGAATTAAAGCAGATTTGTCAGGTCGCCGGAAAAGGCTCGAATGTCAGGCTGTAACAAGTCCAATGCCACAGGCTCGCGTCGTTAAAGCCCAACCGAACACTGCAGTTAAAAACAAGAGCGTTGAGCAGACGTTCAATCTGCCGAATATGCTTACGTTTCTACGGATCTTACTAGTGCCTGTTTACATTGGATTATTTTCGACGCCAACGGCAGAGAGATCCATTGCCGCTGCGGCAGTATTCGGTTTCGCGGCCTTAACGGACTCTCTAGACGGGTACGTCGCGCGACAACGATCTCAAATTACCAAAATCGGCCGCCTTTTTGATCCTCTTGCCGATAAATTTCTTGTAATTTCCGGATTGGTGTTACTCGTGCAATTCCAGCGAGTGGCCGCCTGGCTGGCGATTGCCCTGATTGTCCGTGACCTTGCCGTGACCGGCATTCGAGCCGTCGCCGCGAGTCGAGGCCTTATCATTGCCGCCGGGACTTTAGGGAAATATAAAGTTGTGCTTCAGATTATTGCGATCATTCTTTTAACCCTTGAGGGAACGGTTTTTGTGTCCGTGTTGAATTTACATCTCGTAGGCACTGTAACCCTCTATCTGGCACTGGCCTTTTCTTTAATCTCTGCCGGACAGTATATTCTTGAGGTCTGGAATGAGTTTTCCAAAAAAAGCGGGCTGCACCCATAACGTCGTCGCCATCCATGTCTCCTGAAATTCTCGGGCCTCTTTTCTGCCTCGGAGCCTACTTTCTTGGCTCTGTTCCATTCGGACCCGTTTTTTCGTATACGTTAGGAACACCGGACCCTCGGCAGGCAGGCAGCCGAAACATAGGCTTTACAAATGCCTTACGAGTATCGGGGAAAAAAGTTGGAATTCTCACGTTACTCGGTGACCTGGGAAAAGGATGGCTGGTAGGGTGGAGCGTGAGCCTGGGATTTATTTCAACCCCGTGGGCCTTGCTGGCGGTACTATCGGTCGTACTTGGACATCTCTTTCCCATTTTTCTAAAATTTCGTGGCGGTAAAGGGGTCGCCACGGGTTTAGGAGGAATTCTGGGGATACACCTTCCCATAGGGCTTTTTCTCGTTTTGGTCTGGGCGGCGACTGTTGGAATCTGGAAATATTCGTCAGGTGGAGCGCTCATGGCTTTTGTGACGTTTCCAGTGGTAAGCTGGTTTATGACGTTTGATCTGCAATTTACGATATTCAGTCTTTTTTTGAGTGGACTCATCATTGGAAAGCATAAAAGCAATATTGTTCGCTTGCTCGATGGAACCGAGCCAACCATAGGCCGATTTTCATGAAAATTTATAATTTTACATAATCATTCTTATGCGACATATTTTTGATCGATCTTTTTTTTGCTGCGATCGAATGCCCTCCAAGACAATCAGACCCTTTTCCCGGGTTTTTCTATCCTGTTCTCTGTTCATCGTCACCACGATCTTTGTTGCTTCAGTTTGTGACGCGGCTGGTGCTTCTCCAATAGAGTCCGAAGGGCTCCGACTTCTGGAAGAGATTCAAGCGGCTATTTCGCATCTGGCCGAACGCGTCACCCCGACAGTGGTTGGAGTGTCCACTATCCGACAACTTTCCCAGTCCGGAAAAGTTCCGCGTCAAAGTCGCTTCAGGACGCCAGGCTCAGGTTCAGGCGTGATTATCCATGAAGATGGCTATATTGTGACCAATGACCACGTCATTAATAACGGCGTGGAAGCCGAAGTCCATTTTTCCGATCAATCGACTCTTATTGCTGAAATCATCGCTCACGACCCGGACACCGATCTTGCGCTTCTGAAAGTCGAAGCAGACCACAAACTGCCAAGTGCGACGTTTGGAGATTCCGGTACGGTCAAAGTCGGACAATGGGTCCTGGCCGTGGGCAATCCATTCGGATTGGACCGAACCGTAACGTTGGGGGTTGTGAGTGGGATTGGCCGAGAAAACATGAATTTGTCCCGTTATGAAAACTTTATCCAAACCGACGCGTCGATCAATCCAGGAAATTCCGGTGGGCCGCTTTTTAACCTGCGAGGCGAGGTCATCGGGATCAACACGGCCATTATTAATCTTGCTCAAGGGATTGGTTTTGCAATTCCCTCCAATATGGCGAGCCGTATCATCGATCAACTCAAAACAGGCGGTAAAGTGGTTCGGGGTTGGCTTGGAGTCGGGATTCAGCCGTTGACAGCGCAGCTCGCGGATAAATTCGGTGTCCCGGACGGCAAAGGCATTCTCGTGAATGAAGTGTTTGCAGATGATCCGGCGGACCACGCAGGCATTAAATCCGGGGATATTATTACCCAAATCGGGAATGAACGCCTGGAGTCACCCAATCAATTATCCCGGGTGGTTGCAGGTTTTTCTCCTGGTGAAAAGGTGTTGGTCCATATTATACGGGACAGGAGGCCACTCCAACTCCCCGTTTTTTTGGGAGTAAAAAAAGACAAGTCCATTGAGGCTTTACTGCCTCCAACCCCGGCCGAAGTTGATTTAGGCATTGACGTGTCCCCTGTTACCGAAGAGTTGGCCAAAAATTTTTCCATCGAACAAACGACGGGCATACTCGTGCTTCACGTTACTCAGGGAAGCATTGCGTACACGGAAGGATTAAGAAGAGGAGATATTATTCGGGAAGTCAATCGGGTCGAAGTGCCCACCATGAAGGAATTTCGCCAAGTCCTCAAAGCGATTCAGCCTGGCGAGACGATCCTTCTTCGGATCCTTCGAGAGTCGAGAACGTTTTTTGTCGTGTTAAAACCTCAGAGTTAAGAAGCCCCACGCCCCGCAGGGTTTTGTACGGATTCGAAATAAGGGCCTAGGTCAACGTCCTGCCTTACGATGACGCAGCCGCCTTCGCGGCTTTGTGTTCCTCGACGACCCTGTTGACTACCTCACGGGGTGCTTGTTCATAGCCGGAAAATTCCATGGTATAAGAACCCTTCCCTGCGGTAATAGAGGTTAAGACTGGCGCATACGTCAGAATTTCCGCCAATGGCACCATCGCTTTCACAATTTGATTATGCCCTTTGGCATCCATTCCCAAAATTCGACCCCGTCGGCTGTTCAAATCTCCAATCACTGCGCCCACCATGTCATCCGGTGCCGTAACTTCAACGATCATGATCGGTTCGAGGAGAATGGCCTGTGCCGATTCCATGGCTTTTTTAAACCCCATCGAGGCAGCGACTTTAAAGGCCATTTCCGATGAGTCAACGGGATGATGGGACCCGTCATAGACCATCACCTGCACGTCCACGACCGGAAAACCAGCCAGAATACCTTCGTGCATGGCTTCAACTACGCCTTTTTCCACGGCCGGAATAAAATTTCGTGGAATGACTCCCCCAACGATTTTATTGAGAAATTCAAATCCGCCGTTACGCGGTAAAGGGTCAAGCTGTAGCCAGCAATCGCCGTATTGCCCATGGCCGCCCGTTTGTTTTTTATATTTGCCCTGAGCCTGGGCCATTTTTTGAATAGTCTCACGATACGCGACTTTCGGCGTATGAAGATTGACGTCCACTCCGTATTTGCGGTGGAGCTTTTCCAGGGTCAGATCAATATGAGTTTGACTGACTCCACTCAGCAGCATTTCTTTGGTCTCATCATTTCTGATAAATTCCAACGACGCATCTTCTTCGACCAACCTGTGGAGACCCAGACTCACTTTATCAACGTCGCCTTTCGATTTCGGTTCAAGTGCGAATGACATCACGGGCCGACGAAGCTTCACCGGAGGAAAGACGATAGGAGATTTGTCGGTGCAAATCGTTTCACCCGTTTGGGTCTCCTTCAATTTTCCAATTACCACAATCTCACCCGGAGTCGCTCGTTGCGTTTGAGTGCTTTTCTTTCCCTGCAAATAATACAAATGCCCCCCTTTTTCCTTGACGTTTCTCAGGGGATTGAAAAATGTCGAATCGGCTTCCAGGACGCCCGAGCAGACCTTAAGATAGGTAAGTCGCCCCATAAAGGGATCGATAGTGGTCTTGAATGCAAATCCGGACAACGACTCTTCCGCACTCATGGGCCGTATGAGTTCTTCACTCGTGTGGGGATGAGACCCGGGAAACGGAAACGTTTTGGCTCTTTCTGCCGGGGAAGGCAGGCATTGAATAATCGTATTGTGCAGCACCGTGGTGCCAAGGTTCAGGGTCGCTGAGCCACAAAGCACAGGGACACACTGGCGGGTTTTCGTGCCCCCAAC
Organism: Nitrospirales bacterium; assembly: GCA_965215405.1. Lineage (GTDB taxonomy): Bacteria > Nitrospirota > Nitrospiria > Nitrospirales > UBA8639 > Bin75. The sequence goes on along the minus strand of OZ244060.1, from coordinate 1,934,689 downwards.
CAACCCCTCGAGAACTTCCTCCTGAGTCAAATTACCGTCGCTCAAATATTTTTCCACCAGGTCATTGTCGGTCTCGGCTACGTTTTCAACTAATTGTTTCCGAAACTCGGAAATTTTATCTTTCAGGTCTGCCGGTGTTTCTTCTTCCAATACCTTATGACTGTTGGGTACAGGGATAATGGCTTTCTGTGTCACCAAGTCCACTACTCCCCGGAGATTCTCCTCTTCGCCAATTGGATAGGTAATTGGCACGCACTTGGTCTCAAGGGTTTTCCGGATCTCTTCCAAAATGGATTCAAAATTCGCTCGTTCTTTATCCAGTTCGTTAATGAACACAAGGCAGGGAAGTTCCCGAGCCTGAATATAATCCCATACCCGATCTAATTCAGATCGTATACCTGAGGCTCCTACGACTAACACCGCGGCATCTGCCACGTGAATCGCATTTTGGGTGTCGGCAAAAAAATCCAGCGAACCCGGAGTGTCAAGAAGGTTCAGGAGAATCCCTTTATGCTCATACTGAAGAAGGGCCGTACTCATGGAATGATGATGCCGAATCTCTTCCGCTTCGAAGTCGGCCACGGTGTTTCCATTATCGGTCGTACCCATTGACGACGTCACGCCTGCAGAAAACAGCAGGGCTTCAACGAGAGAAGTTTTTCCAGCACCGACATACGACGTAAAAACCACGTTTCGAATGGAATGAGATTGTGTCATACGCTCCCCCCTGTGATTTTCGGCATTCTAGGCTTGGGCGAATTGGAGTGTCAATAAACGGGAGCCCGTCAAACGTCAGTGGGCAGTGGCTCAGTTTGAAATGACGGCCTCGTACTTTTTGAAATACGCCCCAAAGAAACGGGGACCGTACAAGAAAAGAAATTCAAACGGAGCCACCCCCATCAGTGTCCAACGTGGACTGGGGACTCACGGCCGTGGTATTGTAAGCAGAACGTCTGCCAACCGAAACGAAACCCCAACCTCGTCACGTCTTCGCTTCAGTCATACAGCGTTCATGGCCCAGCCATCTACAGAAACCATGAATTCTTACCTGATGGCAGCCCTCTGTTTTGGGCTCTTGGCCAGTGCCATGGCCTTAGACGCGTTGCACCCTGAGAGAGAAGTTTCCTCAGATTTTCGGCAATACCTCTGGAACGGTTTTCAATTTGGCTTGCCGGTCGCGGTCGGGGGTTTATGCTTAACCGGCAAACGTTGGGCCTGCATGGTGGGCGTGATGTATGGAACGGTCGGTCTGGCTCTGGACATTGCCACATTTGTACAAAGCATGACCTCTGAAATAGGTTCACTGCACTTTGTCGGCCTGATCCTGCTGACCGCCCTGTTCAACTTTCTACTCATTGTCATCGGCGGACGACAGGTTCTAACTCTGTGAATTTTATAGCCGAGACGTCTCCCCTCCCCTCCGTGGCTCAGGCAGCATAAGATACTGCAGCTTCTAGACCCTTCCCTCGATGATGATTCCGTCCCAATCACCGGTTCCTTTTTGTAACTGAAGACACCTGGTTTTTTTGAGCCCGCTGGCCTTGAGCCACCGTTGCACGTCCTGGGCGCGGTAGGTGTTTCCCGTTGGGGTGAATAAGAGCATCGTGACCGCAAACAGGTTGGTTTCTGAGACATCGAACCCTGGTTTGTTCATGAGGAAGGCGTCTTGAATCAGAATGCGTCCGCCGGGGTTGAGCGCGCGTCTGAGTTTTCGGAACAGGGTTTTATTTTCAGCGGGAGAAAAAATGTGAAGCACGTTCGATACCCACAGCACGTCAAACTTTCCAGGCACGGGATTCTCAAAAAGATCGCCGGGGTAATAGGACAGTCGCCTGCCGTGCCGTACGGATTTGGCGATTTCTTTTGCGACTTCAAGAGCCTGGAAACGATCCCAGACGCCTGCCTGCAACGCGGCGTTTTTTTTCAAAAACTCCAGCGCGTAAGTGCCAGGCCCTCCTCCAACGTCCAACAACGTTTTTGCATTGTTCAAATCGAGTTGTGCAGCCACTTGTCTGGCGGCCGTCAGGGATCGCTGATGCATCGCCCAGGTAAACGATCGTCGATATTCAGGATCGTCCCGTTCATCATTTTCAATCGGCTTGCCCGTTCGAACGGCATTGGTGAGCTGTGCCCAGTTTTCCCACTGGCGATGGAGCAGACCCAGATAAGCACCCTGACAGGCAGGGCTGTTCCGATTCAGAAAACTGCGGCCAAGTTTCTCTACACCATAGAGCGTTCCACGTTGTTTGAGTAAACCAGCGGTTTTCAAGTTGCGAAGGATAATCTCGACGCCTCGTTCACTGGCGTTCAACTTTTTGGCCAGGGCCTGGGGGGTCCAATGCCGATTCCCCATCACGGTAAAGATATCCAGATCCAACGCCGTAGCTACGATGCGCGGCAAGCGAAAGGTATACACGACGTCACGCAAGTCATCCATTGTGCGAATGGGAGATCGAGTATTCATAATCACGTTCCTTTTATGACGGAAGCGAGAGAACGATTCAGGCAGCGGAAAATCGTCCCTGATATCTCGTGATCAGTTGCTCAAGTTCCGACAGATTGTCGAAATTCACCGGACGTTCGAAAAACACCGCAACGTATTCGTCATTCATTTCGGTGCGTTCTTTAAAGCCGTCATTTATGAGATGATCTCGATATTTCGAGACAACCTGTTGAATGTAAAACCTGGCTTGTTTGGCCAACTCATCGCTTCCCAGATCTTCGGCCGTGCCATCCGACAGCAGACTCTGCACGTCTTCCAGCGCGTATCCAGCCTGACAAACAAGGAAGCCCGCCGGTGTAATTTCGAGTTGCCAATCCTGATCATCCAACTCAAGGGTTAACGCGCCACCGGGTTGATATTGTACGAAGCCTGGGGTGGTTTTCTTCAGATGATCCTGGACGCGTTGCCATCCCCGGCAAGATCCGTCAATCACACGGCACCGTGTCTCTTGCCGTTGATTGTGTACGCTGACTCATCAGTCGTGTCCGGAGTGCTTCAAGCCGTCTGGTGTTTTCTTCCAGCTTGGGCAACCCGTATTTGCGATCCACGCGAACCACGCGATGAAGAAATTGAGCTTCTTGCTCCTTGTCGCCTCTCGCCTTATGACAATCGGCCATCACGTACCAGGCTCCACCCATGCGCAGTTCATCACGAAGACGCTCGGCAATGGCCAGGCTTGTTTGTGCACAGGCCATGGCGTCATCATAACGTTCCCATGCCACGTACAGCCGCGCCGTCATCTTAAACACGTCTGCCTGACCGGCGTAATTTCCAACTCGCTTCATTAAGGTAATGGACTCCGAGTAATAGTTCATGGCCTGCTCAAAGTGTCGGGTTTCCTTCGCCACTAAACCTAAATCGGAGAGCAACACGCCCTTGGCCGCATCGTCTTCGAAAAGCTCCATTCTATCCAGGGCCTCAAGATAGTAAGCCCTGCCTCGTTCCCATTCGCCGGCGTCTACGTGTAAATTGCCAAGGTTGGCGAGCGTCGCACTGATTCCCCGAGTATTCCCTACGGTCTTTTGCAGTTCCAGCACCTCTTGATAATATTCTTGAGCCCGTTGGCGTTTGCCACTGACGGCACAGATATTCCCAAGATTTCCTAATGTAGCCGCCAGTGCCCTGGGATCGCCGCTTTTTCGATCAGCTTCCAACGCCATGGCATAACACTGGTAGGCTTCCGTGTAAAACCCTCGGGAAAAATGGGCATTGCCTTGTTGGTTGAGTTGTGCCGAATGAGACTGTCGCACGGTCGTTTCAATTTGAAATGTTTCCGGTCCGTGGAGGGCAATCGAAATACATTGCCATACTTCTATTCCACACGTCCTCTTCGGGTGGGACAGCGGCGGCGTCTCATGGTGCATTTTGAGGCAGCACGGGCTTGCCTCCTGCTCCGATGGGGGATGCCGCGGCCCCATTCATACAGTCAACCTCTTTTGAGTTTTCTTCATCGCAACGCCTGAGTAACGACGGCTTTGGCACCGGTTAAAATAGAGACCCCATCGCCGACCAGGAGCGAATCAAAATTGTACTTGAGTAATCGGCGCAATCCTTCACGTGCTTTGGTGAAATCAACGTATTTTTCAGCAGACAGCATACTCACCGACCCTTCAGGCTTGCCGAGCAAGGCGTCTCCGACAAGAAGAATGCCACGTCCCTGATCGATAAACAAGGCCGACTCGCCGGGCGACTTTTGCCCGGACAGTTGCACCACCCAAATGCCGCCTGGGAGCAGTTCGCCGTCAACAAAGGTTTTATCGGGAGTCACCGGCATTTCCGGCGCGTCTTTTTCCGGGACATATACCCGCGCGTTCAACGTCTTTTTGTACGTCGCGGTTTCACGCACGTGGTCCCGATTGGTGAGAAGGATGTAATCGACTTGACCGGCAGTGCTGAGCTGCGTCAAATCCGAATCCGAGAGAGGTGGTGGATCGACGAGAATTCGATGTTCGCCGACGTCCAATAAATGGCCGTTAAAATTGATCTGCTTTTCCTCGGAAAACCACGACCACGTGGCTATCCCTGGCAGAATCGGCTTCACAGCTGGGCAATCGTCTCCTGTAGCATGGCAGTCGTTTTGGAAAGGACGTCCTCTTCCGAAGGCAGATCAAGAATATCGTCTTCCGGAACCGTGAGAAACTTTCGATTGGCTCCTTTGGTAAGAGAAATCAAAAACCGGCCATTGGAAGGGATAGTGGGAATAACCACCTCGACCGTGCTCTCGATACCTCTCACCAGTTCAAGGAACTTTGCTTTTCCCTCTTCAAACTCATCCATTTCGTTTCTTGAATCCTTTCACTTCCACGTGGGAACGCAATAATTGCAGCAGGCAGTATCATGGGCTGCCTGATCTGCAGAAACGTTTTAAGCCGCGGCATCCGATACTGCATGGAAACGCGCCTGTAAAAATTACAAGCTGGTTGATCCGGAAGACGCCCCACCGGCCAACAATTTATTCACCTCATCCAGGATCGCCGTATGATTCGCCAAATCCATGTTGCCGACTCGTTGCCATCGAATCACGCCGTTTTGATCCAGAATATACACGTTCGGAATAAAGCGTCCGCCACCATATAATTTATCGGTGATTTTATCCGGATCCGTGAGATAGGGATATGTAACCGTCACGGGGAACACGCTCAAAAATTCCAATATGTCGGCCTGGGAGTCACCTGAAGAGTTTACGCCGATCACCGCGACGTTTTGTCCGCTCGTGGCTTCATGCACTTTTTGTAAATTCGTACTTTGAATGAGGCAGGGTTCGCAAATGTGAAAAAGTCCAAGCACCACCACTTTGCCTCGCAAATCCTGTAGCGAGACGGGTTCCCCCGTGACTGAGGTGAGCGAGAACGGTGGAGCCGGTTCGCCGACTTTAAAAAATCCACCGGCCAGGGTCATCGTCACCATGGTTAGAAAAAGCGTAACGAATATGAAGAGAGAGAGTTGGCGTTTCATGGCACCCTCCACTTTGATAGGAAGCGGTCAATGCGGATAAAAGACGTCAGGTATATACGGAATCTTACCACACGATTTTTCAGGCGGGCAATGAAGGTAAAAGCCGGAGACTCTGTTGTCCTTCGACCCTTTGAGACAAAGGTATAACGAACACGCCTGCCGGCGGTGATGGAACCCCGTGGAATTTGCGTCTAATGGAGTGCCGCGTCATGTTTCCCGGTTGTACTTCTTGAACCCATCCAGCACCCAGGGAGTCACTGACGGTGAGTCGAATTTCCGTCGAACAGGCCGAGTTGCAGTTCTTCGGCTTTGGTGAAGGGTATGGGATATTGTTCGGTAAAACAGGCGTGGCAGTAGTGGTCGTTTCGACCCGGGGCAGCCGTCAGCATGCCTTCCAAACTCAAATATCGGAGGCTGTCGGCGGTGATGTACTTGCGGATTTCCTCGATGGAATGCCTTGAACCGATCAGTTCTTTTTGGGTGGGCGTATCAATGCCGTAAAAACAGGGGGCAATCGTCGGCGGAGAACTGATGCGCATATGCACTTCTTTCGCTCCGGCATTGCGGATCATTTTTATAATTTTTCGACTTGTCGTGCCACGGACAATGGAATCATCGACCACCACCACCCGACGTCCCTTCAGGACGTCGGGTACCACGTTTAATTTCAACCTCACGCCAAAGTGTCGAATGGATTGTTCCGGTTCGATAAACGTTCGGCCGATGTAATGGTTGCGAGTCAACCCGATTTCAAATGGAATTCCGGACCCTTCCGCGTACCCCAGGGCCGCCGGCACACCGGAATCCGGAACGGGAATCACCACGTCGGCCGGCACGTGCGCTTCCTTGGCCAATTGCCGACCTAAGAGCTTTCGAATGGGGTAGACGGCATGGTCGCCGAATATTTTGGAGTCCGGTCTTGCAAAATAGACGTATTCAAACACGCATTTTGCAGGCTTTTCCGGAAGGAGAAACGGATGATGCGAGGTCACCCCGTTGTCGTCTATGACCATGAGTTCCCCTGGTTCGACTTCCCGTACAAACTCGCCTCCCATGAGATCAAACGCACAGGTCTCTGACGCTACCACCCAGGAGTCTTTGAACTTTCCGAGACACAATGGCCGGAAACCATATGGGTCCCGCGCGGCGATCAGGTTATGATCGGTTAACACCACCAGCGAATAGGCTCCCCTGACCAAAGAGAGTGCTTCGATCAGTCGTTCGAGCAAAGTGTCTCCTTTGGAATGGGCGACAAGATGGATGATGACCTCCGTGTCGGAATCGGATTGAAAAATGGCACCATAGGCTTCGAGTTCATTGCGAATCATAGACGCGTTGGTAAGGTTACCATTATGTGCTACGGCCAGATTCCCAAATGCAAAATTGACGGTGAGCGGCTGCACGTTGCGAAGATGACTGTCTCCGGCGGTGGAATAGCGATTGTGGCCGATGGCTTTGTGTCCACGCAGACGGAAAATTTCTTTTTTCGTGAAAATATCGGAAACCAGTCCCATTCCTTTTTCCATGTAAAAATTCCGATCATCCGACGATACGATTCCTGAACTTTCCTGACCCCGATGCTGCAGTGCGTACAACCCGAGATAGGTAAAATTGGCGGCTTCCTGATGCCCGTAAATGCCGAATACCGCACACTCATCATGAAATTTGTCGGTGGCAATCGGACGGAAAGAGGCTCGTGTTTTTTTCGATGAATTATTCATAAGGCAACGTATCGGGAAATTTCGGAAAAACGCTTCCGTCCTTCTCTCCCATTCCGCACGAAGTGAGGAATCTCACGTTCATAAGCTGCTCCATGAAAAACCAGCTTCTTTGTTTCGCTTTTTCCGTTGCCTTTACCCATGACGCAAAAAAACGCAGCGGTTCAGGACAGGCACGGCAAAACTCAGGACGACAGCCTGCATTCCAAACTGCGGCTCCATTGTTCAAGCAATGCGGTAATCGGCAAATCGATTATTGGTCGCCCATCAACGTGAACGGTCAGACGTTCTCCACCGACTGTCCCCATGTCCCGGGTGGGCACTTCATGCTCGCGGGCAATGGCTGACACGCGCTCGGCATGCTCAGGCGATACCGACAGAACGATTCGTGAGGGACTCTCCCCAAAGAGCAGGGCGTCCGTACGAAGTCCGTTTGAATCAAGCTTAACCATCGCGCCTTTACCTTGAGCGACACGAGGCGCAAAACACGATTCTGCCAACGTCACGGTCAATCCGCCATCTGAACAATCATGCGCCGATTGGACTAAACCTTCTGCAATCAACCTGAGCATGCAATCGTGCAGGGATTTTTCCGTCTGAAGGTTGATCCATGGAGGAGAACCCTGTTCCCGATAATGTACGACTTTCAAATATTCGGTTCCACCCAGATCTTCCCTGGTCTCTCCCAAAAGAATAATCCTGTCGCCGGGGGTTTTAAACCATTGAGTGGTCACGCGATGAGCCGGCTCGATAAGCCCCACCATGCCTATAATGGGCGTGGGATAAATGGACAGGCCGTTGGTTTCGTTATACAGGCTTACGTTGCCGCTGACCACGGGGACATCAAAAGCCCTGCAGGCATCGGCGATACCTTCGACGGCCAGTACAAACTGCCACATGACGTCCTGACGCTCGGGATTGCCAAAATTCAGGCAATCCGTCACGCCAATGGGTCGAGCACCCGAGCACACTAAATTTCTGGCGGCTTCGGCCACGGCCAGGGTGCCACCCACGTACGGATTCAGGAGGCAGTAACGGCCGTTGCCGTCAGTGGTCATGGCCAGGGCTTTGTCCGTGCCCTTGACGCGCACCACTGCCGCGTCAGAGCCCGGGCGCACAATGGTATTAATACCCACCACGTGATCGTATTGCCTGTACACCCAGGCTTTGCTCGCAATCGTCGGCGAATCCAGTAACCGGAGGAGGACCTTCTCGGCGTCTCGCACATCCGGTAAATTTTCAACTGTAAAGGATTGCAGGAGGTCAGCGTATTCAGGGGGCTTGACCGGGCGTTCATACTTGGGACTCTCGTCGACCAGAGCCGTGGCGGGAATTTCCGCCACTACCCTTCCCTGCTCCTTGATTCGGACAAAACCGTCATCCGTGACCTTCCCGATAACCGCCGCGTCAATCCCCCATTTTTGGCAAATTGCAATAACCTGGTCTTCTTTTCCGGCATTCGCCACGAGTAACATACGCTCCTGGGATTCGGAAAGCATCAACTCATAGGGTGTCATATTCGGCTCACGGCGAGGCACATCGGTTAATTCCAGCTCAATGCCCGTTCCTGCTCGTGAGGCCATTTCACATGATGAACTCGTGAGACCGGCTGCTCCCATATCTTGAACACCGGCCAGAAGATGCTGGTCCAAAAATTCCAGACACGCTTCCAAAAGCAATTTTCCCAAAAAAGGATCACCAACTTGTACGGTTGGTCGCTTTTGTTCCGAAGCGTTGTCAAAACTGTCCGAAGCCATTGTAGCACCGTGGATACCGTCACGACCGGTTTTCGCGCCAACATACAAGACCGGGTTGCCGACGCCCCTGGCCTGGCCACGAAGCAATTGATCGGTTTTCACGATTCCAAGACAGAAGACGTTGACCATGGGGTTCCTGGCATAGATATCGTTAAAGGCAATTTCGCCACCGATTGTCGGGACTCCAACACAGTTGCCATACCAGGAGATACCGGAAACCACGCCTTGTAATAAATGACGATTCTTCGGAAGGTCCAATTCACCGAACCGAAGAGAATCCAGCAATGCAATCGGCCGCGCGCCCATCGTGAAAATATCGCGCAAGATGCCACCGACTCCCGTAGCCGCACCCTGAAAAGGTTCAATAAACGAAGGATGATTATGAGACTCCATTTTGAACACAGCGGAGAGCCCATCGCCGATATCCACGGCTCCGGCATTCTCTCCTGGCCCCTGGACCACCGACTTGCCTTCAGTGGGAAACCGCTTCAAGTGTATTCGAGAGCTTTTGTATGAACAGTGCTCGCTCCACATCGCCGAAAAAATCCCGAGCTCCGTCAGATTCGGCTCACGCCCCAAGTGCTTGAGGATCTGCTCGAATTCCTCTTCCGTCAGCCCGTGCCGTTGAATCACCTCTCGCGTAACGTGAGTTGGCGAGTGCTGCATCTGAAATCAAGGTAGAACTTTGATAATGGAGGTTGTTCGAATTACCAGCAAACCCGAATGTACCCTTCCGACAGCAGAAGGGCAAGGAGATGGTCCGGCATTCAGACCATACGGATTCCAGGGAGAGAATGAAAAGGTGAGATTTTTGTGAGGAACCATAGAGCGGAAGCACTCAATCCGCATTTGGATTTACGCCTGCGACATACGCGATCCATGCCAAATCGGCTTCGCCTTTTTCTGTACGGTAATAGGTGCCGGCGCCTTCGTCGGTTTCAGGGTCGGTGTCTTCCCACAGGACGTGTACGTCCTGAAATCCGACCTCGTTCATGACTTCCATAATTTCGGGAATGGTCCACAGGCGCCAATCATAGACAAAGGCATTACGGAGTTCACTGCCGTCCTGAAAGGCGAAATGAATGCGCGTCGTACAGAAATACGTTGCAGGATCAAAGTCGTCCTGGTCCCAAATGAAGGTGAAATCTCCGATGCCGTCTTCCTGGGGGTTGTGAATCACTCGTGATTCCTCCTGTAATACCTGGCTTTCGCTGCCTCCCCAATTATCCAGTACAAAGATGCCGCCAGGCCGGAGGGATTCCTTTGCTCTTTTGAAATACCTCAGAAGCGTGGGTCGATCCTTGAATACCATATAGCTGAAATTCATGGCCACCGTCAGTTGGACTTGTGAGGGATGAGGGTCCAGGACGTTCCCCTGAATGAAGGTCAAACGCTTTTGCTGATCCGAAGTCAAGCACGACACATTATGCTTCATGCCCCAATTAAGAGTCGGCCGATCCAGATCGATGCCGATGGCGTGATTTTCGGGGTGTTGAGTCACGAAATACACGGACAATGCGGCAGTGCCACAGAAGTCCTCACGCAATACGCGCAGGGGATGACCCGTATACTCCTCAAAGTACTCGGCAAGAAATGGAATCTCAGAGGCAGGACTTTGCACGCTTTTTTGATACAGGGCATGGGGGTCAGCCCTGGCAGCTATGACCTGGCGCTTATCGGTATTTTTGCGCGATCTTTTCATGAGACGTCCCGTTTGTTTCCGTGAGAGTTCGCCTGCCGTGGGTGATTGTGTAACAGGACTTGTCTTCGATAACGGGTCCGCATCATACGGGAAGGACAGGGTCGGCGGCCAGAGGCAGGAAAAATTTGCACAATGACCCGATGAGACGTGCTGGCGTCAGGATATGATCATTTGACACTACTCAAAAATAAGTTGTTCCACCTTTGAACCCGTTTTATGATACTATAAAAAGAACGTTTGTCTGTATGTCCCCCGTCTTGTTTTTTTTTAATGAGGAAGGAGCGTGACGATGGAGAAGTATGAACGTGAAGAAGCCAAAATCGGAAACTCTGATGATCCCAAGGCTCGTGAGCTCTTACGACGGGCGTTTGTGAAAACTTCACGGTGGCCAGAGAATTTCAGAGGATTCGAAGCCGATCTCCGCGTCAACGTGAATGGTGAAGAAACTACCGGCCAGGTCACGGTGAAGTCTTCAAAGGAAGTCGAGGTGTCTCTTCCGAACGAAACCCTTCAGCAGTGGGTTCAAAGCCAAATTTCGATGATTGCCACGCATCGGGGGCCGCGAAACTTTGAGGAATCCGATGGACAATACAATTTGTCTTTTGACGGTGGGGAACAGCATCCCCAGGGCCCCAAAATCAGTCTGGGCGATTCGATGGGGTCCACCTATCGTATCAAACATGACCGTCTCACTCAGATTAACCGAAAGATGCCGCACGTAGCCTTCACGATTAACGTCGAAGACAGCGCGTTGACTCAGGATGGAAAATATCTCACGACCCGCTATACCGTGTATTACTACTCACCAAAGGACGGCTTACTGACAAACGTCGAAAGCTTTTCGGATTCTCATACCAGAGTGGGAAATGCAGATCTGCCGGCGACCCGCCGGGTTATTTCGTATGAAAAAGGCACAATGATGACGCGTACCATCACGTTCGAAAATCATAAACCGCTGTAATCGTGACGGCCGTTATTGCAAAACGCAGGTTTTCCCAACGTGCCTGAAGATGACGCTCTGAAACAGGATTTGAATCCTACCCTCCCGGATTCCCGCCAAAGCCACCGAAGTTCCCTCCAAACCCACCCTGGCCTGTACTCCAATATTCGCCCCGTCGCCAGCGCTGAAAAGGATGTCGCCGTTCCGGACGGGTAAAGCGCCACAGAACAAACAGCATGGCAACCCCCGTTGCGACGTTCATCCAGAACCCAACGCTCGAAGACCGTTTGGTTTGTGCAGACCCCTGGATCCTGCCGTCCAGGGTTGCGGCTAATCCTACCGCCGTACGATACAGGGATTTTCCGTATTGGGCGTTTTGGAACATGGGGACGAGATGCCGTTCCGATAACTCATCTAACTGCGGTTTCCCGATCACCGAGAGTAAATTCCGTCCGAGCACGACCACGGCTTGTCGTTCTTTCAACGAAGCGAGCAATAACATCCCTCGCTCTTGTTGCGCCGCGCCAATGTGCCATTCCTGATACAGTTTTTGCGCGTACTCACGCGCATGCGAGTAAGGACTGACCGTCGCAATGGTCACGACTATCATTTCTATGCCGGTACGATCTTCCAGTTCTTTACAGACTCCACGAACTCTGTTTTGCCAGTTGGCTTCAATCAAATCCGCGTAATCACTTACATAGCCAAGCGGCGTCGGAAAAACGCTTTTCTTTTCTCTGCCGGAGTCTTCAGCCGACCCTGGAGACACCCATACAAACAAAAACAGAACGGGTACGAAACGCCATAAACCAATCATTGGAATCGTTCCTCTCGTTCCATCGCTTCGATACGGTCCGCCAATCGACCCAACCCTGAAAGATACCGCTCCAATAATTTCGGGAGCTCACGTTTGCCCGGAGTACTGAGGCCCCGCTTCATCCACTGGATTTCAAGAAACACAGTGGAATCCGGAAACAGAGAATGCCAAGAGCAATACCGAGCAAGCCCAAGCTTGCAACTTTTCAAGAGTTCCGTTTCCGATTCAACGACTCCTTATGGGCCTAACGATTCGGGCTCAGCCGACGCTGAAGTTCGAAAGGCTGAGAACGCTGAAAAGCGGAACTGTTCAACGGTCGGTTACAGCCCATGGTCAAACGTTGCATCCATATGTCAGTATGAACAAGAGGAGCGCGACTCCACTTACGATGCGACGCATCCAATGCCTGAGTGCCTACTGACCCAGGAGTCTCCTGTATCGTGTGCGTCAGGATCGTGGTTCTCGTCGAGTAATACACTTCATTAATCGGCTTAATCACTACCAGCATAATCGGCACGACTAACGCAAAAACAAACCAATGGCCCAAATAATACCACATCCGAATCCATATGCGGCGCATCCTGCGAGGATGCACACAACAGCCAAGATGATCTTCATCGGAGCGGCACATCGGTGGAAAGGACCGATCATCAGCCCAAGGCTCATCCTCCATCGTGGCCGGTGTCGTCACTCGCCGAGAGTGAAACTTGCCTCCCATGATCTGTCCTCGTCAGGAATGCCTCCACTCCCGGCCAACTGACCGGTGGTGATACTGGCGATTTCGTAATCGGGAAGATCGACGGTCACCATGCACACGCCGTAGAACCTGAGACCGGATTCGTCGTAGAAGTCGAAAATGCGGGACTCAAACCCGCGCTGCACAAGGTCTTCCGCAAGGTCGTCCGGACCGACGGGTGTGACGTTCAGAAAGAACGGTCCCCTTGTGTCTCTCCAGGAACACGGTTCCTTGACGTAGGACAAGGTACTGGCGCCGGTGCCGCCGGGACCGTGGAGATACATCTCGAAGTGCGAGCGACCCGCGGGTCTGCCGGACCGAATCGACTGATACGCCGACCAGGACGTCTCAAGCAGGCTGGCCAAGTCATACAGAAACATCACCCGGTTGTCCGGGGTGAGCGTGGGGACTTCCTTGAGGCGGACTCGCGTGAGCAGAAAGTCTCCTATATCAAGAAGTCTGTTAGCGTAGTTGATAGCGTGTCCGGCCAGGTAATAGGACAGCCCGTGACGCGCGCCGACGAACAGGGTGATTGCCCTGGCGTCGCCTGGCGTCGCGGCGACGACGCTCCTGCCCGCTGTAATTTCGCGGATGACTTCGAAGTCGGCAACGAGCGCTTCCTGGAAATCCGCCGCCTCCGCGTCGTGACCGATCCGGCCCATTTCGTAGGTGGAAGAAACGAAAACCAGCAGCGCGGCGACGGCCAGGCCGATGATCGCACGACCGCCGGCCAAGCGGCGCACGCCCAGCAGAACAAGCGAGAACAGGACCAGCGGAATGCCGAGATGGAACAGACTCTCGTAGTCGTGGAAGGCAACGTTGTAGCGCATGGGCAGCGACCAGCAGAAGCCGGACAGCACCAGGGTCGCCAGCAGGAGCCGATGGCGGAGCCGGCGGACAAGCGTCAGGCCGATCAGGCACGCCAGGCACGCTCCGGACATGACGTAGCCGATGACGGCACCCTGCGGTCCCCACGACTTGATCGGATTCATCGCCGCGGCGTCATTGACGCGACTCGCCACGGAGAAGGGAAGCGAGACGCCGCCGCCGATGCGCGAGAACTGCGTCTCCAGGAATGACGGCCAGTCCAGGCCACCGTAGGCGTCGTAGGCCGTATCCACTCCGATGCGCTTCAGCATCGACCGGAAGGTCGGCAACTCCGTCAGCGTGTGGCTATCGTTCAGTGCGCGCCATTCATTGGCAAAATTGAAGGTCAGGATCGACACGCCGACAAACAACGCCACCGCGCCGAGCGTCAGGTAACGACCGGGAAGGGGCTCGGCGGCCAAAGCCGTCAAGTGCTTCCGGTTGACGTGATCGGGCCCGGCCGAACGAACACGGATAAGTTCGCTGACCACGCCGAGCGCGATGAACGCCAGAAGCAGCGCGAAGACGTGCCAGCCCAGCAGCAGTGACACGCAGGCCTTGACCAGCAACTGCCGGAAGCGGCCCTCCTGGACGAAGACGACCATGCCGTGAAAGGTCAACATGATCCCGAACAGATCCATGGCCGTCTTGGGGTGGATCATGTCGTTGTAATACAGGCTGTAGGGCGAAGAGAACACCAGGAGCGTGGCCGTCAGGGCGATCCACCGGTTGGACGTGGAATCGATGAGCCTGAGCGTCGCAAGGTACGCCAGAGCCGCGGCAGCGGCGAAGAACAGCAGCATCAGCATCCTGGCGGCGTAGATCGCCGCCGACAGGTCGTCACCGAAGGGCAGAGTGGCCAGCTTCAGGAGTGCGTAACCGCCCATCGGAAAGCGGTTGTACGGCTCGTAGTCGATACGGCCGTCCGTGTGCAGAAACTGATTGTGGAACATCAGAAAGCCGTGCTCGGGAGAGAGGTTCACGGCGATCGACAGATGCTCCGACGACACCCAGTCGTGGTGGCCGGGCCGGTAGAAATGACCCCTGTCGCCGCCAAAAACGAAGACGGTCGACAGCGCCAGCAACAAGCAGACAAAAGGGAGACGTCCTCGGGGGGGGGGGGGGGGGGGGGGGGGGGGCAAGAACGCATAGAAACGTTCCTTACCCATTCGGCCGGAGATCGCCAAGTGGATAAGAAACACCGGACCTGCTCATTGAAATCGTTCCTCGCGTTCCATCGCTTCGATACGGTCCGCCAATCGACCCAACCCTGAAAGATACCGCTCCAATAATTTCGGTAGTTCACGTTTGCCCGGAGTACTGAGGCCCCGCTTCATTCGCCAGACTTCCAGAAACACCGAAGGGTCCAGTTCCAACGTGGTCTGCAGTTCATCCAACACTTCCGGAGACTTCACGATCGACGGACGACCCAACAATCGATACGCTCCACGAAGACACGGCAGAAGCGCGGTTAAGGACAGGGGCAGCAGGGTTTGAACGGCTTCAATCCTGGCCCATCCTTCCACGTACCATTGGCGAACCCGCAGGAGATTTCCGTGAACTTCCTGCCTGCATTGAAGGAACAAATGCGTGGAACTGACAGGCAATTCAGGAAACGGATCGCGTCCTTCAAGCAGGACGTGTTGTTCCTTGATATCGAGAAACTCTAACGGAAACACGTCTGAGGAGTGCCGAAGGTCCCTATGCGTGAGAAACAGCGGCGCGACAATTTTTTCCTTGGCCCATTGTTTTTGAATGCCGCTCCACTGTTGGAGAACAGACTGCGTGATCCGTTCAAGTAAGATCAGCACGTTGATGTTGGAATATCCCTTGAGGAACTCTCCTCGCGCCGCGCTTCCATAGACAAGAATGGCTTGAGACGCGAGTTTTTGTTTTTTGACGGAATGAAGAAAGCCACGCAGTGGCGCATGCGTGTCTCCCTGAAGATGGGACCAGGGCGGAGCGGCGCTCACCCTTGCCGCCTCTCACGTGAAGTGTCGAGGGAACTGCTATTATGAAAGAGCATGGGGTGGTCGTTGGTCGGCGCAGGGATCCGGTAATACTCCCAGAGCCTGGAAGCGATCCAATATTCCAAACGGCGGAGTCTCCCGAAGTCCAGCGGTCGCAGTCAAGACTTGATATTTAAGCCGTCGGTTTTGATCAATGGTGGAAAACACCCTGTTGCGCAGCCACGCGAGCAAGGGATTCCCCGTGTTCCAAAAAAATGCTTCTTCATCGGCAAGCCGCTGCAACGTTTCGACTTTGGGACGACGCTGTTTTTCATACGCCTTTAAGCGTGGTTCCCCGAAATTGTTTTCTGCCAAACAGGCAGGAAGCAAATCTGATAACGCCACGGCATCGACCATGGCCTGCATGCGCCCCTGGGAGGCATGTGGATTCATCCCATGGGCAGCGTCTCCCATAAGCACGGCCCCATCCGTAACCCACGTTTGCGCACGGGTTCGACCCGTAGGCATAATCGTCGACTGCTCCCAGCTCGTAAATCCCTGAAAGGCAGCCGACAGCTCAGGATAAATGGCAGACCAGCGATTTCGAAGGCGTTCGACTCCGGCTGCGTGTATCGCCTCCCGAGACTCTGCGTCAATCAGGTATACGAGATAAATTTTTTCCTCTGCGGCTGGGAACACGCCCAGAATTTCTTTTTTTCCGAGAAAGTATTGCGCTTCCTTCAGCCTCTCCGGGCAGTCCAATATGGCGACAAGGTAGCTTTCAGGATACCGATACAGTTTGGTTGGAATTCCCAGTGTTTCACGAACTTTGGATGCCGGTCCATCAGCCCCGACGACTAATTTGGCGGAAACGTGTATGGACCTGCCTTGAATTTCCGTTTCGACTCCAATGACTTGTTTGTCTTTTTTCAAGACGTTGGTAAAACATGCATTGTACCACAAACCTCCGGGATTCTGTTTCTCCAAGGCTTCCAGCACAATCCGATGAGCAATATGCGGCAAGGTGACAAGAGCGTAATTATAGGGAGGAGGCAGTTCACCATAGTCAATCGAACACAGCCGCCTGCCACCAATTTTTCTGAAATGAAAACGTCGAACGGGTTGGACCGCGTCTTGTGGCAATTGATCCAACAGACCTAAATCGTCCAAAATCATTTGCCCGTTTGGCTGAAGAATTTCTCCTCGTATGCCATAAGGAGGACCGGAGGCCTGTTCAAGAACAAGGGTTCGAATGCCTCTCCTGGCCAGCAAAAGGCCTAAGATCGCTCCTCCTCCTCCGGCACCGACCACGACGACGTCAACTTCGGTATCCATACGGTACGTCTGAATTCCAATTGATCATCGAGAAGCTGTTTCACCACGTGCCATTCCAAGAAACTTGCGATGCAGAATCCCTACTCTCCCTACGTGGGGGGCCGGCACAGATGGGTGCCCTGGCCTGAACTGCAGGGTCGCCTCTCCGTCTGCCACTGTCTGCCCCACAGTCGAGTGACAAACCGGGTACCGCTGCAAAAACATATGCCTGCGGCTCGGAACGTGTCCTGAGCCCGCGGAAGATGACGGTAAGGGAGGCGTTCGGAAAAATGTCCTCATCCATTTGTGGGACGACTCATAGTCTATTAGTCCGGACGTCCCGTCGGAAGGCGCGACTCCCTCGGCCTGTCTTGAGAGTCTGACTGATCCCGACTGTTCACACAGGAACAGAGAAAGCCTATTCGCGTTCAAAGATTTTCTGAAAATGCTCGCCGGCTTCTTCCCAAGCCGTAAAATTGGTGCTTTTGAGCCAATTTTTTAAAAATGATTTCTGCTCAGGAGAGAGCATTTGTTTGATCTGGTGGGAACGGCCTTGTAATGGCTGCAAAAACCCAACCTTTTTTACAGGGTCAAGCGTAGCAGTTCGGACGTAGACGTTGGTATAGGCCGAAGGGTTGTCATTTTTTCCCTCCCCTTGAAGCCAGACCGAAATATACTTTTCCATGTTTAATCCTGAACTATCCAACGCCGGATCCGTTTCATGAAACACGTCATTCTCCGTTTGCGACAACGGGACGTCTTCATGAGCCCTGAATAGAAAATTTCGATTCCACATAAGGAAAAACAGAGGGGTAAAAAAACGTTAACTCATAGTGTCAAGCAGCAGTCATGAAAGTCAAATGCCAAAACGTTACGTCTCATTGCACAAGATAATACTTGTATTTTTTCAGTGGTTTGTCATAGTGTTACTGAACGGGCTTGTATTGCAATCGAGTGCTGAAATGTTCCCGAAAATCAAGGATTGGCGTGCGTCATCGTTCGTTACACCACATTAGGAAAAAGGAGTGCCGCCTCATGAAACAACTATGTCTCGCAGGATTCCTGCTGGCAGGTCTGTTCCTTTCGGGATGTCACGGGAGTGGAGAAATTGTTAAATTACGCATCCGGCACGTCGAGTCCGAAATTGATTCAAAAGGCACTGGCCTTACAGTTGCGGTTTCTCCATTCGATGATCAACGAGAGGCAGCCGAGCACTTGGGCCTGCGAATCCATCAAGGAGGAAGTAAAACGTATTTTGACGTGATGGAAGGCACTCTCGGTCAAAACGTCACAAGTTCTTTTGTTTACTTCTTGAATCAATCGGGATTTTCTGCCTTCCCGGTCGAAGGCATTGAATCCGCCGATATCAGAATTGAACCCGCCATCAAAAAATTCAGTGTGCAGGCGACCGATAGATTATTGTCATCCTTCCTCGAAGTCGACGCGATTATGGCGTTCACGATCTACAACTCAGCCGACGAAAGCACGGTACGGATTGCCATTGGGGTCGGCGGAACGGATAAGAACGCGTTCTTTGCTGAAAATGATCTGGAAAAACTGATCGGCGAAGTGCTCGCCGAAGGCTTCGAAGAGTTTCTGGAAAAAACAGAAATCCGAGGACGGGCGCTCAAGTTTCATCTTCTTGAGAAATCATCCTAGAGTGGCCCGGGAATAAACAGTTTTAGCCCCCCCTCAAACTAGAGTTCCTTGCTCGCGCCGAACCAACGATAGCGATGCCTGGCCACAAATCTATATAGGGCAAACATGATAAGGCGCCACGAACGAAATCTCCAGAAAAACTTGAATATTTTTCTGCTCGTCAGGCAGGGAAGAAAGGCTTCCAGGCCACCAATAACCGTTCCATTCTTGTCGACCCAATAGGCCATAGAAGGCCGACAGTCGGCTTGATATCTTTTCCCCAGATATTCGACGGCCTTTTGACTCTCATAGGGCACAAACTCAATCTGTCTGAACGACTCTACCTGTTCCAATTTCCGCTTCACCGCCACGCAAAGTCGACAATGGGAGTCATAAATCAGATACCCCGACTGTAGACCAGTTGGAACTTCTTTTTTCATAAGGATCAGCTTTTCCGGTTCCAGCACGTTTCACGGACAGCCGTAATCAGGTTTAAATTTTTCTGCAATCTGATCAGGAGCCATCACGCCCCGTTCCATAATGATCCCAGTGACGTACTCAGCAGGAGTCACGTCAAAAGCCGGGTTCAGTACCGCCACGCCTTCCGGAGCAATCCGTGCCCTCCCATTAAAAGAGGTCACTTCATCACTGGGACGCATTTCAATAGGAATAGCGGAACCGGATGGAATCGAAACGTCGATAGTAGAAGAGGGTGCCGCGACATAAAAGGGGATATTATGTGCTTTGGCGAGAACCGCAACGGTATACGTCCCAATTTTATTCGCCACGTCTCCGTTGGCAGCAATCCGGTCCGCACCTACCACGCACAAATCGATCTTGCCCTGTCTCATGAGGGCTCCAGCCATACTGTCCGTGATAAGGGTTACGGGAATGCCGTCTTCCATCAACTCCCAAGCCGTCAACCGAGACCCTTGAAGAACGGGGCGGGTTTCATTCGCAAAGACATGAACTTTTTTCCCCTGCTCCCAAGCTGCCCGAACCACGCCCAGGGCGGTGCCATATCCGGCCGTTGCCAATGCCCCCGCGTTACAATGGGTTAAAATATTTTGCCCATCCTTGATAAGATGAGCTCCCTGTTGGCCCATGGCCTTACACGTCGCAATGTCTTCCCGTTGAATTGCCAACGCTTCTTGCACGAGTCGAGATTGGATTTCAGGCACCGTGCAACCACGGGTTTCCTGTAAGACGCCCTTCATGCGCGCAATCGCCCAAAAAAGATTAACCGCCGTGGGTCGAGTGCCTGCTAATTGATCGCAAACAGCTAAGACCTTTTGTCTAAACGTCGGGACATCGGTCACAAATACGGACTGCGCTCCCAGCGCGACTCCCAGCGCTGCGGTCACGCCAATAGCAGGTGCCCCTCGCACCCGCAATTCTCGAATAGCGGCTGCCACGGCATCAACGTCTTTGCATTCAAGAAGTTCCGCGTGGCAGGGCAATCGGCTTTGATCAAGGATCCAGACGACTCCCTCTTTCCATTCAACGGCAGGAATCATTTCCAAAGCCTTTGATCGATTTCGCGAGACCGAAGCACGTCCGATTTCATGTTTCTTACCCTTTGACGTTCCCTACGGGCAACAACTCGGCCACTTTCCTGGTAATTCCCGCAGTATCCACCGACTCCACAACGTCGGAAATATTTTTATACGCGATTCCTGCTTCCTCAGCCAATCCCGACATCGACACGGCTTTCACAAGGATGCCTCGTTGAGCCATCGTTTGTTGAAGAGTCGTCCCACGGACCATTCGCTTTGCCTGAGATCGAGACATCGTGCGGCCGGCGCCGTGCATCGTCGACCCAAAGGATTCCGTATTGGCCTGCTCCGTACCCACTAACAGGTATGACCCTGTTTCCATGGAACCGCCACAGATAACCGGTTGACCGACTTTTCGGAACGGTTCAGGGACGTCAGGACTTCCAGGGCCAAACGCCCGCGTTGCACCTTTACGATGAACAAGCAGTTGTTTCTTTTCATAACGTTCGACTTTGGCAATATTATGCCCCACGTCATAGACCTGGCGCATGCCAAGCCTCTCGGGTGATTCTTTGAACACGGCACGAAAGGCTTCACGAATTTGATGGGCAATGACCTGCCGATTGGCAAATGCCGTGTTTGCCGCACAATTCATTGCCGAAAAATAGTTTTGCCCCTCCGGTGACTGATAGGGCGCACAGGCCAATTGCCGATCGTGAACGGTGAGGTCATAGCGTTTCATGGCCTTTTCAAAAATCCGCACGTAATCTGTCCCGATTTGGTGTCCGAGACCTCGAGACCCACAATGAACCATAATCACAATCTGGTTATGTCCATGAATTCCGAATCGTTCAGCCGCGTGCTGGTCGTAAATGCGGTCGTTCCGAACAACCTGAATTTCAAGGTAATGATTTCCAGATCCCAACGTTCCCAATTGCCCCATTCCCCGTTGGCAGGCGCGTTCAGAAACACGTTCGGGGTCAGCTCCTTCCAGGCACCCCTTCTCTTCCGTATGAATGAGGTCGCTGTCCCATCCATACCCTTGCCCCACGCTCCACCTTGCTCCTTTCCGCATCACTTCTTGAAAAGTCTGACGGGTCAATTTCACGAAGCCTTTCGACCCGACTCCAGCGGGGACGGTACGAAACAGCTCCGTCATCAGGGCCTCTAATCGTGGCTGAACGTCGGCCAACGTCAAATCCGTACGGATCAATCGCATCCCGCAATTGATATCATAACCCACGCCTCCAGGAGAAATAATGCCGTCCCGAACGTCGAACGCCGCAACGCCCCCGATGGGAAATCCATAGCCCCAATGTCCGTCTGGCATACACAGGGCATAACGTTGAATGCCGGGCAGACACGCCACGTTCGTCACCTGCTCAAACACGCCGGCGTCCATTGAGCCAAGAATTTTTTCCGTCCCGTAAATTCTGGCGGGAACCAGCATTCCGGATTTTTCCGTCTTGGGAATTTCCCATACGACGTCAGACAGCCGGTTCACCTTCATTGCGGTGGCACACTTCATGCACAATCACAACTTCGATTCGTCGTTTCCGGTCATCTTTCAAAAAAGGTCGGGGAAAGTCGGTCTGACAACGTCATTGGATCGTGTCACACGTCTAAGACCACGTGGGCGTACCAGGCGCATTCTTTTTGCTTGACCTCATATAAATGTCTGGTCACCGCCTTTACGTCGGTCCGCAACTCTTGCTGGGTTGCATTGATCCGATCACCAATAAGTGCAGCGTCGAGACGCCAAAGGTTCTTATCCGACTCATGCTTCACCGTCGCACGGGCGTCACGAAACACGACCTCTTCCACGTCTTTGATAAACACAATGTCGTTCAGCCATTCAAAGAGTAATTCCTCTATTTCAATTCCGGAGAGATGAACCTCTTTTGTCCAGTTCGTCTCCACGGTTAGAGGCTCCACCATGGTTTCGATTACGGCCAGCGCCGCAGCGACAAACAACTCGGACACTGAATCACCTGTGGCTTCAAAAGCAACGTCGCCCAAGGCAATCTCGTCACGAAACGAGTAGGCCTTTCCCATGTCACCTGCCAACAACAAAAGGTATTCTTTGCACGCTTTTGCCAAATCCATATTTTCGAGAAAACCGGCACGCACGGCAAAATCCTTTGCCATACCGCACGTCTTTTTCAGGTCAGTACCGAATAAGACCATACTCTATCATAATGGTCTTTTTGTCCTCGCTAAAGGAATGCGATTAACTCAGGGAGGGACTCTTTTCCTTTCAGCTTTTTGGAGACAGGGAGTAAGAAAACGGCCAAAAGCCACGCGCCGAAGGGGCTGAAAGATGTACGATGACCATACGACGATTGCCTGAACTTTTAATAACTTTCCATGGGCACGTCTTCAATTTTTTGTTCTTTGTCAGTGGAATCATTCAATTGGGAACCGGATTCTTCGTTTCCTTCAGGAAATAAAAGTTTCTGCGGCAACGTAATGGTATTTTTCAAGACGGTAAATGCCAATTTGGCAAATCCCGTCAACCCTGAGACAAAGGATTCCACGGTCAAAAGTTCGATCGTTGGATCACGAAGTGACCCTTTGACGTCAAACAGAGCCATGTCGACTCCCCTTTCTTCCCCATCGAACAACATCCCGAACAACGGAATTTTTCCAAGAAGGTCAAAATAGAGACCCAGTGGGCTGGCTGCGGCCACTCCATCTAATTCGTCATTCACCAGATCATATTCTCCTGCGGCGGTCATTTTCAGAATTGGTCCGTCCATGACGATATTTTCCGAGGCAATACGGCCATTGGCTATAGTAAAAGTTCCCGTTTGCCGATCAAAAGGGTACCCTTCTTTCTCGAGGTCGACCTCTCCCTGCAGCACGCTCGGCAGGTTCATGATGGTCAATATTTTGGGAATCACCGTGCCTTTTTTGATTTGGCCGTCCGCGACCGAAAGTTGCAACTTTCCATTGAGGGTTGGGAGCACGCCACGCGGGTCCTTGCCGTGTCCTTGAATCATACCCTCGGCAGACATCACGCCCGTTATTAATCGTTCATTCAGCGCCTGCTCATCGAAAAAGGCTTGCTGCAGGGTTAACAAGGGAACGTTGTTCACGGCAAACCACGTTTTCATCGTGGCAGGTTGATGAACGGGGAGATGGACCGAAAAGCGTCCCTGAATCGTACCGTTATCGATTGTTCCCTGAACGTGGTCAACGCCGATTGCACTGTTTTGAATTCGGAGTCGGCCGGTCAACTTCTTAAAATGCAGGTTGTGGTACCACCCACGATCAACCCGCAGATTCCCCACGACTGTGGTCGTTTCAGCGATTTTTTCCAAAAACTCTCGAAGAGGAGATGGCTCTCCTTCCGGGACAAGAAGATCAATATCGAATTGCGGCGCAGTGAACGTCAATTTCATTTCCGGTGCACTGTCCCACGTTCGGATGATTCCCGTGGCCTTCACCTGGCTTTCCTCGATATTCCATTGAAGGGACTTCAGTTCAGCAGTATGCCCATCCAGTTTGACTCGAAGAACCACCTGAGAAATCGGTGCCCGTACTCCCTCGATTTTGACGGCTCCGTTTGTCAACGCCACCCATCCAGATTTGTTCCATGACTTCCAGTCACTTCCCGTTCCCTCAAGATCTACAAAACCTTCCAGGGTCCCGGAAGAAATCGTCTTATCAAATAATTCAAGCCCCGGAGGCAACGACTCGAAGTTTATCGGTTCAGCCGTAAGCGAAGCGTGAAAGGTCAGCGTTTGATCGTAATAAAATTCTCCTCGTCCCGCGAGACGGACAGAGGGAAGGGTCACGGCAACGCGTTCAAAAGCAAGTTGACGATTTTTGCCAATATGAACGTGGAAATTCAGATTTCCGACAAGGATTGGATGTTTGTAGAGGATTCCCGGCAGAAGAATTTCTAATCCTCGCAGTGCCACTTTTCCTTTCATGGTGGGGGTTTGCAGGTTGCCGTCGACCACGACGAGATAGTCAGCTTGACCCGAAATGATTTTTTGCGCTGAAAGGGTTTGATCGGAAAAGAGATTGACCAGGTCATTATCACTGAACCGACCCTGAATTCTCACTCCATCAAAATAGGGTTGCTCTTCAAATCTCATCGTTCCTTCGATTCGAAAATCGCTTTGCCCATAACGCCCCGTTATATTTTCAAACCGAAGATGCTTCGGGGAAAAGGCAAGGACTCCCTCCATCTGGTTAAAAGGACCCTGCAAGCCAGGGAGTTGTACGGCGATCTGCTCTGAATGATACTTGCCGTTTTGGAGCGT
This sequence comes from Nitrospirales bacterium, assembly GCA_965215405.1. Classification (GTDB taxonomy): domain Bacteria; phylum Nitrospirota; class Nitrospiria; order Nitrospirales; family UBA8639; genus Bin75. Next base: position 1,910,023 of record OZ244060.1, on the reverse strand, counting down.
TATGGCTTGAGGATTCTTGAGCGGTCCGGCGAATCGTACAGTGAGCGAGCCACTTCCTGCTTTACCTTGCAGAGATTCCATCGGATGTCGTGGGACATTCCATTCAAATATATTTTGAATGATATCGACGAATCTTTTTGAGGATACCTTCCCTCCGAATTCCGTCGTTAACCAGGGACCCTGCTCCGTAAAGACAATCGTGCCCGTTCCTCGATCTACGGGAATTTGATTATATTGGCCATGAAAATCCAACAACCGAATCCGATCAGGTTGAACGTGAACCGTTCCCGTGACTCCCTCGGCTTTCCCCCACTTGGACCCGAAGGTCAATGTTCCTTCCGAAAAGTAAAATTTTCCTGCCAGGGAATATCCCTCTTCTTCGCGGGCAGAACCTGTAAAGGTTGCCGAAACTGCCTGAATCTTTCCCCTAATGGCTTGACGATGAATGGCGTCAAACAATTCTGATGGGACGATCTCCCGAGGCAGCAATTGGGGTAAATGTTGAAGGGCTACGGGGGCACTCGTCCATTGACTGGAAAAAGTCGGAGGCTCGGGCTGCAATAAACCCGCTACGCTGACTTCTGCATTGAGGTTAATAGTGTCCGTTAACACCACAAGATCGGATAACACCAAATCATACCCGAGAGGACCCGGAGCAAAATGGACGTGCCCCTGGGCTTTGGTTCGAAGTTGCAACCCTATCGGCACCTCATGCACATCGAAAAGGTCGGCGAGTTGCAACAGAGTTTTTCGATCAAGTTCCATGCGAGTGTGCAGATCGAGTTGAGGCGAAGCTTCGGACTGTACCGTTGATTCAAACCCGAGAAATCCGCCGACGTCCTGGAGTGTTCCGTATGAGGAAATAACGGAACCCGTGTCTTGTTTAGAAAGTCGCGCGGAAAGAAACACTTCCGTAGGACCATCCAGCACTAATTGTTCAACCTGCAATTCCACTTCTTCCGCGTGAAAAATAAAAGCCGTTTCGCGGCGATACCGGTCCTCCAGACGGACCGCTCCATTGATCAATTTCAAGGAACGCCCTGAGAGCCAGGTTCCTATTCCTGTCCCTACCTTATCGGTCGTTTCTTCTTGAAAAATTTTCCGATAGTTCCATTGACCTTTTTCATTTCGTTCAAGATCAAAAAAGGCGTTCTCTATGATCAACGCGTTCGGCATGGGCACGTCTTTCAGCAGCGAAAAAAAACTCAGATCGAATTGAACGTGCGCGGCCTGAAAAATCGGGTTGCCCTGCCTGGGGTCATTAATGCTGACATCCACCAATTCCAACTGCGGATACGGCAAGAACTTCACGTGAAGTTGTTCCACGGTGACGCGTTCTCCAAAGGACCTGGCTATGAGATCTCGAACCACTCGTTGCAAGTCATCCCTGTGAAACGTCGCAACGTACACCACCCCCAAAACACACAGGATCATGACAAGAAACAGACTGAAAATTACGCGTTTTCGCTTGGAAGGCACTCGTTCACTCCTGACTGATTATCTTGACCATTGCGAATCCTGAGGTTTAAACTGATTTTCTTTTCGCAAAGGCACAATTTTGGCTCAATCGTCACGTCGCAGCAAAACGGTTAGACGTTCGTATCCGCCGCCGTGATTGTTGCCTTGACGTTTTCTTGACAGTCTGACGATTTCACCGTCACGGGCCTCCCCCATTCTAACGAATGTTCAGTTGTTATTCTAGCGGCAGTTCCGAAACCATGAGATCGATCTCCCGACCAACGTCCACTTCGCCGTCTTCATACCCGTTTCTTCTGGTGCCGCAAGCGTCAGTCAAGGCACTGTTAGAATGTTACGACTGTCCTCATCCGCTGAAACCCCACGCCGTCATCAGAGGATATGACAAGGCCCATGCCCTTCGAACGGCGAAAATGTGCGCGGTGGTGGCGCTGCACCTTTCTCATGAACCCTCTCGCGTGCACGAATTTCAAATTGCGTGTTTGCTCCATGATTTGGGAAGAGCCGGGCTTGAACGGCACCTCTTCGGGAAAATATGGTCCTGGGCGCGCCGGCACAACGTCCCGACCCGACCGGCCGAATGGCGGGCCATACACCCTGACACGGTGTATGGCAGAGAAACCGAAGCGTTTGTGAAGACGTACCGTCAACCATTAGCCAACGAAGGATTGCTGCTGACCGCGTGGGCTCGCGAGCAGGTTGAAATGCGGCTGGGATTTGCTCGCCGTCATCGTCGTCAACTTAAAAAGGCGAAACCGACTTTAGAAAACCTGGGAATTCGATGGTTGCCGTGGATGGAGCAAGTCACGTTGTATTATTATTATCCGGAAAAGCTGGAGAAATCCCCTGGATGGGTCAGAGAACTGGGTGAAATTCTTGTGGCTTGCGAACAACTGGAAGCCTATAGTAATCGTCGACGGGGAAAAGATTACTATACCCGCTCGAAGGAACACTTTCATGAGGCCTTTACCTATCTCGACGCATTAACGCGAGAAGGCCGATTGAGCACGCGCGTTGTGTCGGCCATTCGACGGTTAACGGCCTCAGGGACGTTCGACTCCATTCTTAAAGCTGCTCGAGGCGGAACGTTGTCACGAAGCGAACAACGATTTCTTCGATCGCTGCAACGCCGTAAAACCGCATGCCAATCATCACCCATCATTTGATCGTGAAGATGCAAGGCCGTTCTCGGATTGAAAACGTATCCGATTCGATCAGGAGTTTTCTTGCCCAAACGCCCCTGCAAGTGGGGATTATCACGATATTCGTGAAACACACCACGGCGGCAGTACTGATTCTCGAAGATGAACCGGGATTGCGCGCCGACACCAAAACCGTGTGGGATCGTCTGATTCCCGCTGACCCTGCCTGGCAGCACAACAGCAGAAACCCGGGAGAAGACAACGCGCACAGCCATTTACGCGGACAAATTCAAGGACAGTCCCTCACGGTTCCTTTCGCGGACAAGCAATTGCTTTTGGGTACCTGGCAGGAAATTGTTCTTGTTGATTTTGACACGCGGGCACGATCACGTGAAATTGTCGTGCAAATCATGGGAGAATAAAGCAAAAACGTTCGACGACGGCAAGCCCCCTGTGGCACCGGACTTTAACCCCTCGCGCTTCATGACGTCACAACGCGTACCTACTGTTTCGCTGGTCGGCCTTCGTGCTCTGTTTCCGATTCTCCTTTCGACCACGGTGGCGTTGAGCCTGCCCCACGCTTCTTACGGGATTGCCACGCTTCCAACGAAGACGATTAACTTCAAACATCGTTGCTCCGAGCCCGGGCACGCATACGGCGCACGCTGGCAGAGTTATGGACTCTTCGAAAACAACGATCAAGGGCTCGTACTCGCGAAGATTATGCCAGGATGGGGGGGAGATTTGCGTGCAGGAACGGGGATCGGGTTCGAAATCGAGAAGATGAGGCTGGATATTCCCGCATGGGCGAACGACAAGATCGGGTTCGCCTGGCGCGCCGTCGTGCCCACGGGGGAACACGAAGAGACCCAGCCTTCGTGGATTTACCGGCATTCGAAAGGGGCTTACCCGAACGATGAGCCATACCGGCTCTCTCCTCAAGGACAACTGGAGTGGTCGCAGTTTCCCGATCGTGAAAACCGCGAGAAAGGACCAATCGATTATCGAGCCACCAAATCCATGCGTATTCATCGGCGGAGCCTGCCGGAACATTCAGACCGCTTGGAAATTTCGCTGTTTGTCGTCAACGCCCGTACAAATGAACGACTCCAGTTTCAGGGTCCAGCCCTCGAAAACCTGGATGGCCTGCTCAAACTGGAACGGCCGAAACGCGAGACACTGGGACTGTTTCGAACGCTGAATCCGATGGAAGAAGGCGGACTTTTTGGTTGGTTGCGACATGGGATGCGATACGCCGAGTGCGCGGATTGGCGCGAAAACGCAAAGGTCGAGTTCGCATCTCGTTGGAACGCGCGTGGAAGATAAGGCAAGCGTACGCGTGGCCTGAAGAAAATTTGCGTCACGCACGAGTGCCGCGATAGAGTACGTTGAACCTGGCAGGAATTACCGTTGTTGCTTTTTCCAAAAAAAGAACAACGTCAGATGAGGCCGAAGTCATTATTCTTTCTGTACATAGGGGGCCATGAGACACATGATCCGGCCATGCGACGGACGACGCTCCGCAAAATGCTGGTTTTCTTTGTGGCTGATTTTTCTGCCCTGTTTTCTGGGAACTTCTGCCTGGGCCGGCGACCTGGAAGAGAAACAACTGGTCGAAAAAGCGCAACACACCATTGAAAGTTTTATGAACGATCCGAATTTTGGCTGGTTTCAGCAACACGTCAAAAACGCCAAAGCCCTACTGATTATTCCACAACAATTAAAGGCCGCTTTCTTTTTGGGGGCGGACGGAGGCAGCGGGATCCTGATGGCCCGTGATGAAAAGACGGGGAAGTGGAGCGAGCCTCTCTTTTATGGAATGGGGGGACTGAGTTTTGGATTTCAATGGGGCGGAGAAGCCTCGGAAGTCATCCTCATGGCGATGACACAGGGAGCAGTCGAAAGACTGTATTCCTCTTCCTTCAAACTCGGTGGGGACGCCTCGATTGCAGCCGGGCCCTATGGTGTCGGAATCGAGGGCGCGACGTCGGCAAATTTCAATGCCGATTTTCTTTCATTTTCTCGTTCAATGGGGGCGTATGCCGGCGTATCGTTTGAAGGATCCATCATCTATACGGACGATGACGCCAATGAAGCCTATTACGGAAAAAAAGTCCGGCCCGTGGATATTCTCGTGGCCCACTCCGTTATGAACAGCCATTCAGCAGCACTGCGCCACGCCGTTACTCAGGCAGCCCGGCGATAACGAGACGGCTCCATGCTTTCCCACGCGGGGTTCTCAGTCGGAACGCGACGGGACAATAATCAGGCGACCATTTTTACAATCGACCGTTACCCCGTCCCCGTCCTTCACTTCTCCTTTGACCAACAGCTTCGACAAAGGCGTTTCCACCTCACGTTGGATCAATCGCTTTAATGGTCGTGCTCCGTACAAAGGCTCATGCCCTCGATTCCCCAAATCCACTAATGCTTCCGGGGTCACCTTCAACCGAATTCTCCGATCCGCGAGTCGTTTCTTTAATCGGGCCAGTTGAATGTCCACGATGCGACCAAGCTCATCCGAGGACAAGGGATGGAAGACTACGAGTTCATCGATCCGATTCAAAAATTCCGGACGGAAATGGTGCTTGACCTCGGTGAAGACTATGGCTTGCAATTCATCATGCGTTCGTCCACGTTGTTGCGCCTCCAGGATTTCCTGACTGCCGACATTCGACGTCATGATGAGAACCGTATTTTTAAAATCGACCGTTCTTCCCTGTGAATCAGTCAACCGTCCATCATCGAGGACTTGCAGCAAAACGTTAAACACGTCGTGATGGGCTTTCTCGATTTCATCCAGGAGAATGACGCAAAATGGACGACGTCTGACCGCTTCGGTCAATTGCCCCCCCTCTTCATATCCGACGTAGCCGGGAGGAGCACCGATGAGTCTCGCCACCGTATGTTTTTCCATATATTCCGACATGTCGATCCGCACAACGTTCGCCTCATCGTCGAAGAGGGTATGGGCCAGGGCGCGTGCCAATTCCGTTTTCCCCACGCCGGTTGGTCCAAGGAATAAAAACGATCCGATCGGTCGATTGGGGTCCTTGATGCCAGATCTGGCCCGAAGGACCGCGTCGGCAACCGCCCGAACCCCTTCCTCCTGTCCAACAACGCGTTGATGAAGCAATTCGCCCAATTGGAGAAGTTTTTCCAGTTCTCCCTGAAGGAGACGGCTGATCGGGATGCCCGTCCAGCGGCTCACGACTTCGGCAATGTCTTCTTCATCGACCTCTTCTTTGAGAAGCCGCGACTCCCCTTTCGTTTGATCGAGACGTTCTTCTTCACCCTTGAGTTCGCGTTCCAGCCGAGGGAGCGTCCCATATCGTAATTCTGCCACACGATTGAGATCATAGGCCCGCTCAGCCTTTTCAATTTGATGCTTTACGTCTTCAATCCGTTGCCGAATCCGTTGTAGTCGCCCGACGGCGGATTTTTCCACTTCCCATTGTTGTTTCAAGTCAGTGCATTCTTGACGTTTGGCGTTCAACTCTCCTTCCAACGTTTCCAGTCTGGCCTGACTCCCCGGATCCTCTTCTTTCTTTAACGCCTCCCGTTCGATCTCCAGTTGCAGAACCTTCCGCGATACTTCATCTAATGCAGCGGGCATACTGTCGATCTCCGTGCGAAGTCGAGCAGCCGATTCATCGACGAGATCAATGGCTTTGTCCGGAAGAAACCGATCGCCAATATACCGATGCGACAGCCTGGCCGCAGCCACCAATGCGGAATCTTTAATCCGAACGCCATGATGGACTTCATACCGTTCCTTAAGTCCCCGGAGAATCGAAACCGTGTTTTCTACCGACGGTTGGTCCACGTACACCTGTTGAAACCGACGTTCAAGCGCGGCGTCTTTCTCGATATGCTTGCGATATTCATCCAGGGTAGTGGCACCAATCAGGTGCAACTCTCCCCTCGCGAGCATCGGCTTCAGCAGATTGGCGGCATCCATGGCTCCTTCCGCTGCTCCTGTACCCACGACGGTGTGCAGCTCATCGATAAAGAGCAGAACTTCCCCGCTGGAGTCTTGAATTTCTTTCAAAACCGCCTTCAACCGTTCCTCGAACTCACCTCGAAATTTGGCCCCTGCCACCAAGGCTCCCATATCCAGGACCACCACGCGCTTCCGTTTCAACCCTTCCGGAACGTCCCCCTTGATAATCCGTTGTGCCAACCCCTCTACAATGGCCGTTTTCCCGACTCCGGGTTCACCAATGAGCACGGGGTTATTTTTGGTCCGTCTCGATAAGATTTGAATCGTTCGTCGAATTTCTTCATCCCTGCCGATGACGGGATCCAGCTTTCCCTGTCCGGCCAACCCGTTCAGGTCCCTGCCGTACTTTTCCAGCGCCTGGTAAGTCCCTTCAGGATCCTGGCTGGTGACGCGTTGATGGCCACGAACTTTTTGTAATCCGGTTAAAAGTTTATCCCGCGTGACCCCAAGTTCTTTCAATACACCGCCCTGTGCCACCATTGCGAGCAACAGATGCTCCACGCTCATGTATTCATCCTTCAAGGATTGCATTTCCTGTTCCGCCTGAGAAAGAAGCGTGGCGGTTCGCTGGGTCAAATGAACGTTTCCAGGGGCCGCTCCCGGACCTTGGACTTGGGGCATGCGTTCAAGGCGTTGTTCCGCCCTGGCTTTGACGGCGGGAACGGACACCCCGGCGTGTTCCAGGACGGGGCCGGCAGATCCATCGGTTTGTTCCAGCAACACTAGCAACACGTGCTCGACGTCGACCCCCTGATGATTGCGCCTCATGGCAAGGGTGGAAGCTGATTGAAGCGCCTCCTGGACTTTCAAGGTCATGCGGTTCATGTCCATAATTTTCGACTCCTCCGTTCACACGTTCCATGACGTATCTTCTCCCGTTCAGATAACCACGTCCCAGGAAAGATCAAGCAGGGCCGGAACGAAGAGCGCCGTCGCCGTCGCATGACGCGTGAGCAGGCAGGCGCGTTCACGGGCGGCACAACTTCCCGGCAACTTCCTCACGCCAGTGAGCCTGGATTCGGCGGCGAGAGACGCTGCGGCTCTATGCAATATCGACTTGTCCGCTGCCTGCAACAAAAATCGTGAAAATCCTGCACGCTCACAACCACTGAATGGACGAAAGTGACGCGCGAAAATTTGAAAGAAGAAAAATAAGGAAGTGGTGCCCGCCGCATTTTTCACGCCAGTGGCGGACCCAGTACAGCCATCGGCCGGAATCGACACCATCCGGCAACAACCATGAGCAAGAGGGAAAGAGTGCTCTTTCCTTCGTACCTGATAGAATAAAAAGACTTCAAAGCTTATTGAAGGCGCAGTTCAGTCGCCGGAGAGAAGGGGGAATAGAATTACTGACGGTTGAGTGAGGACAACGTCCGTTGAGAGATGCTTTGAACCTGGTTCAGGACAAATCTGTAGCGGGCCAGAAATCTCGCAGTCGCAGAAGAAAGAGGTTGTTCTGCATAACCCATTCGGATTGCGCATTTAGTCAATTCAGAAGGTTGAACCGGCAAGGTATGGGTTTGCAGCTCATGAACCATTTGGAGTTTATGTTCGACGTCACGTAGAAACACATAGGCTTCCGCCAGGGTTTTGCAATCGGAAGCACGTAAAAGGCCGGCGGTTCGGAGACGGCGAAGGCTTTTGATCGTGTTCCGTTCCAACAGTTGCGGATACTCGGCAACGTGCAGGACTTGCAGCGTCTGGACAAGAAATTCAATGTCCCGAATACCGCCGGGACTGAGCTTGACGTTGCGTCCATTCTCCCCTTTTCGTCTCACTTTCTGATGAATTTTCGTTCTGAGAGCCTGTACCGCGTCGATAATGGTTTGGGCCGGATGGTCTTGTCGCCCCACGACGAACGGCTGAACGTTCCTGAGAAAGGCCCGGCCCAACAATCGGTCGCCCGCAACGGGTCCGGCCCTTACAAGGGCTAAACGTTCCCACGCCCTTCCCCGCGTTTGGTAGTAAGTCACGGCTTCACCAACCGACCAGGCTAAGGGTCCACCTGCCCCTTCGGGTCTCAATCGCACGTCTGCTCGGAATAAACGGCCTTCCGCGGTAGACACCGACAATACGCGCGTCAGCTCCCTCGCCAGCATTTGAAAAAAGGCTTCATTGGAAAGACCCGTTTGTCCTTTCGCGGTTTTTGTCCGGCCCTGACTCGACCCATACAGATAGATGAGGTCGACGTCGGAACTATAATTGAGTTCATGTCCACCTAATTTCCCCATACCCAACACCACGAACCCCGTTTCCCGCGTTTGCCCCCTGGAGTCGTAATGAGAAGGCACGCCATATTTTTTCTGCAGTTTTTCGTTGACAAGCTGATACGCGGCATGGATCAGAATTTCCGCGAGTTGCGACAGCGATTGAACCGTTTCATTCACGGACGAAACACGAAAGAGATCACGCGCACCGATGCGCAACATCTCGCGTCGATGAATACGTCGAAGTACTTCGAATTTACGCTCGTAGGTTTTCACAAGAGTAAGACTCTCTTGTACAACCTCCTGAAGCCGTTTTTTAGAAGGTGGAGACTTGAGCACGCGTTCATCCTCGATCCAATACATGAGCATGGGATCTCGGATGAGCGTTTCGGCCATCGCGGGACTGTTGCCGAACAGTACGCAGACTGCCTGCAAGATATGCGGAGCCTGTGCCAAAAAGCTGAAGGCCTGGGCTCTGGCCTTGCCGGCGTTGAGGTACCGTTCCCATTCATTTAACGCTTGATCCGGATCAGCCGTCGTTGATACGGCTCGCAACAGGTCAGGGAGAATGACCGCGAGCAGTCTACGGCTTCTGGGGTCGCCGGCCATGAGTTGAAGATTGGCATCGGCCTGCTCCCAATCACGGAACCTATACGGAGCCAGCAACTGCGCGACCATCGAAGGAGCCAGATCCGGCGACAGCACAAGATCTCGAGGATCCAATCGTGAGGACGATGGTGGTTGAGGACGAGTGGACGACATAAGCGTAGGGAATTATCCGATTATAGATAGGATGACGATGCCTTACAATAGCCTGTCCAGGTCACACCACTCTCCGATAACAGATTTCGTGGACAGGCGTTGGCACTCTGGTTGCTTGATGAAGATGGCTCCCTTTCCTTCAGTCATATCTGTAGTGTAGCTGCGCCATCTCTGCTCGGAGGCAGGGACGTGCCTCATGGCACCTTCTTCCAGGCTGCATCCTGGGCCATAACCCTCGACCGCGGCGGCCAGGCAGAACCGGCTCTCCGCTTACTCCTGCGTGGATAACAGAAAAAACTGCGTGAAAGACAAAGGAAAACCGTGGAGATTGTTACGATTCACGAATTCGCTGATGGAATGCAGGTTACCTCAGTTTCTTCAGGACTCCCGTTTTCTTTTTTAATTTGTAATATTTATCGTATTTTGTAATATTTTTATCATTTATTACATATTAGTTGATTTTATTACATTTCGTAAATTTTATTACATTTCGTACACTTTCTTGTAAACAGGGAATTGTCTTGCCATTCATGTCTCTTCAGACCCCGGTTGTGGGCAGAGGATACCCGTGTTCAGGAACAATCGAAAAATTCCTCAGAAGAAATGAGACCGGAGTCGCCCTTATAGTTTGTCGGCGAATTCGTGAACCGTGACAGGGAATGACACAAGAGTGTCTCATGCCACTCCGTATCCTGGTTCTGAGTGCCAAAGGTTTTTGAACTTATACCTGGTAGAGTGTTCAGGTATACTGCCTGGTCATGAACAAAGTACCGGAATTAACAGAGCTGCAACAGCGATGTCCGGACGTCGACCCTGCGAGGATCACCGACTTTCTGGATCGCATGGATCCGGATTATTTCTCCCAATTTGAACCACAGACTATTGCTCAACACGTGGCCTTGGCCAACACTCTCTCCCCTGACTCCCCTTGTACGCTCCACGTGCAACGTGCAAACGATACAGGCCTGTACGGACTCACCGTTGTAGCCTACGATTATTTTTCGGAATTTGCCACGATTTGCGGGTTGGTGTCTGCCTATGGCCTTGACATACGCGAAGCCTATATTTTTACGTACCAGGACCATTCCCCTCCTTTTTCCGTCCCGAAATCTTCAAATCGCGTGCACGCGTCCAAGTGGCCGATCCGCCGGCGCGTTCCGCGGCCAGGACCGTCAAGAAAAAAAGTTGTGGACGTCTTTCAGGTTCACGTACTCCCGGGTGCTCTGTTCAATGCCAAACCTCAAAAAGATCTGGGGCTGGAATTGACGGAAATGATTCGATTGCTCGAGTCGCAGAAAATCCAGGAAGTTCGAAATCTGGTGAACCGAAAATTAGTCGAAACTCTTGGACAAAGAAAAGCGTCTGCCTTCGATCTTGTACAGCCGGTTGAAATTTCCTTTAATAATACCCTTTCTCCACGCGAAACGGTTGTAGACATCAGAGCCACGGATTCTCCTGCCTTTCTCTATGCTTTTGCGAATGCCTTGACTATGAGAGGGCTCTATTTATCAAAAGCCACGATCGAAGGAGACGGGATGCGAGTCCACAACCGATTTTTTGTCAGAGATCGGCACGGCAAGAAAGTAGTCTCGGCACAAGAGCAAAAAGAACTTACCGTGGCGGGAGCCCTCATCCAGGAATTTACCCATTACCTTACCTGGGCTCCTGATCCCGGCAAAGCCTTGAATCATTTTAGTGACTTCCTCGATCAGCTCCTGGAAAATCGCCTTGGCAAGAAACACATCAAATGGCTCACCAGAAAAGATTCGTTGGCCAACCTTGCTCGGTTATTTGGCACGAGTGACTTCCTGTGGGAAGACTTCCTTCGCCGACAACACGTCAACCTCCTGCCCATTGTTGAAGAGTTTCATCAACCCCAGATCCGTTCATCAAAAACCTTTCTCGCCAAAACGGTAGAGTCCGGACTTAAAAAGAGCCAAACCCCTGAAGTCCGTAAAGCGATATTGAATCAGTTTAAAGATCAGGAGCTGTTTCGTATCGACATGCATCATATTCTTAAAGAAACGCCTCTCCCAGCGTTCTCCAAATCTCTCACGACCTTGGCCGAGGTGATCTTGGCACAAGCCCTCAAGGAGGCTCAGACGGTGGTCAATCGGTTACGCATACTGCCGACCACGCTGAAAAAGGACCCGTTGCCGTTCAGCATTTGCGGGTTGGGTAAACTGGGAGGTCGTGAGTTGGGTTACGCTTCAGACATCGAACTGATTTTTATCTACAGGACGTCACCCAAGGTTTCTGATACGCTCAACCCCGTCGTCGGTGAATACTATGAGCGACTCGTCCAGGAATTCCTTCGTTGGATCGAAGCGAAACAGGAAGGAATTTTTCACCTCGATATCCGACTTCGGCCTCACGGAGACAAAGGCGTGCTGGCTAATTCATTGGAAGAAATCAAACGCTATTACCGAACAGGTGGGCCGGCTGCGACCTTTGAACGGCAAGCATGGATTAAACTACGACCAGTTGCGGGAAATGCTGCCCTTGGTCGACAAATAGAACGCTACCGTGATGAATTCGTCTATAGCCGAGCACCATGGCCGCTAGACGCTGCTTTGCACCTGCGCCACCGGCAGATGCAGGAATTGGTTTCCCCGGGATCGATTCACGCCAAATACAGCCCGGGCGGACTCGTTGATATTGAATATACCGCGCAATACCTCCAATTACGGCATGGATACCGTGAATCCTCTCTCCATACGACGAACACGCTCCAGGCACTCAAGGCTCTTCGAGCGACAAAGCTTCTCTCAAGTCACGATGCAACGATTTTGACTGACGATTATCTGTTCATGCGGAAGGTCATCGATGGGCTGCGCATCGTGCGGGGAAACGCCAAAGACCTGGTGTTGCCAAAACCGGGGTCGGACAACATGACCTACCTCGCGCGAAGATTGGGATATATGACCGACGTCTGGCAGAAAGGGGCACGAGCGTTTGAACGCGAATTACAAAAACGAATGAACAGGTCACACGCAATCTTTGTCAAACTGTTTCAACGTGCCAAAGGTTATTGAACGCGTGGTTCATCTGATCATTCCTTTGGTTGCTCCCAGCTTTTTTCGGTCATCCCCGCAAGTGCTTACAGGGCTCTATAACTCGCCTCCGGATTCCCTCTAGACGCCGCGAGAATGACAAAAGAGTGTGGCAGGCATCGCGGGTCGGGTTAGCGAAAACGTAACCCGACGGGAACGGAAAAAGGAATCAGGGAATAAAAAAAAGGAGGCGCGCTCCGGATCACTGAGAAGCACGCCTCCTTGTAAGGCTCTACAACGCCGTTGCACTAAATATCATAGTACAAAAAGAATTCATGCGGATGGGGTCGAATCCGGACCTGATCGACTTCATTTTCCCGTTTGTAGCTAATCCAGGATTCCACCAGGTCTTCGCTGAAGACGCCTCCCTTTAACAGGAATTGATAGTCATTTTCCAGATTCGTGACGGCCTCATCCAGACTGGCCGGAACGGTTGGAATATTGGAAGCTTCTTCCGGCTCCAAGTCATAGAGATTTTTGTCCATGGCTTCGCCCGGGTCAATTTTATTCTGAATGCCGTCGAGCCCCGCCATCAGCATCGCGCTGAACGCCAGATAGAAATTGGCTGAGGGGTCGGGAAATCGCACCTCGATTCGTTTTGTTTTCGGATTGGGAGAATACATCGGGATCCGAATGCCGGCAGATCGATTCCGGCTGGAATACGCCAATAACACGGGGGCTTCAAACCCCGGCGTCAACCGTTTATACGAATTGGTCGTCGGATTTGTGAACGCCGCCAAGGCCGACGCGTGTTTCAGGATCCCGCCGATGTAATGCAGACAGGTTTTTGAAACGCCCGCGTATTCTTTGCCGGCAAACGTCGGCTTCCCGTCTTTCCAGATACTTTGATGGGTATGCATGCCCGTTCCATTATCCTGGAATAAGGGTTTCGGCATAAACGTCGCGGTTTTGTTGTGACGCCGGGCCACGTTTTTGACGATGTACTTATACATCATCATTTTGTCGGCCATACTCACCAACGTGTCAAAGCGAAGATCAATTTCAGCTTGTCCCCCCGTTGCCACTTCGTGATGATGTTTTTCAACGTGAATTCCGACTTTTTCCATTTCCCTGACCATTTCGGAACGGATGTCTTGTTGTGTGTCCGTTGGGGCGACGGGGAAGTAGCCTTCCTTGTGCCGAGGTTTTGATCCTAAATTGTGACCGTCTTCTCCTGAATTCCAGATGCCTTCCTCGGAGTCGATAAAATAGTATCCCGAGTTACTGTTTTGATCATAACTGGCGTGATCAAAAACAAAAAATTCGGCTTCAGGGCCCCAATAGGAGACGTCGCCGATTCTGGTGCTCTTGAGATATTGTTCCGCCCGTTGAGCCACGCCTCGCGGGTCGCGCTCATAGACCGCTCGCGTGATCGGATCTTGCACGTTACACACCATGCTGAGAGTGGGGAGTTCGGTAAACGGATCCAACCTTGCCGTGTTCGGATCAGGAATAACCAGCATGTCGCTGTTCTGAATCACTTTCCACCCGCGGATAGATGATCCGTCAAATCCTGTACCCTCTTTGAACAAATCGAGAGTCAGTTCCGAGGTCGTGAGAGAAAAATGCTGCCACGTTCCTACCAAGTCCACGAATTTAAGATCAACCATTTCCACTTTGTTTTTTTTTGCAAAATCCAACGCTTCACGCGGAGTCATTCCGTACCTCCTTCTTCACAAAATAGTTGCCAAGTCTCACAACTCTAACACGAACGTTGTCTCAGGAATAGGCGCGCTCATTATGCTGGCTTAAATCGAGCCCGACTTCTTCATCTTGCAATGAGACGCGGAGGCCAACGGTGAGATCAACGATTTTTAAGATCACGTAGGTTCCGACCAGGGCAAAAAGCACCGTGGTAACGGCCAACACCAGTTGGATCACAAATTGCCCGGGGTTCCCGAAAAACAAGCCCTGTGCTCCCACTGAGGCCAATAAGCCGGTTGCCAGGATGCCGGTGAACCCTCCCACTCCGTGAATGGCCACCACGTCGAGCGAGTCATCGTACCCAAGCCTGGTTTTCCAGACAACGGCTGAATAACAGAGTACACCCGCTACTATTCCAATAAACAAGGCCGATAACGGGTCGACAAATCCGGCTGCCGGAGTAACAGTGGCCAGTCCCGCTATAATTCCACTCGCCAGTCCAAGCACGGTTGGCTTGCCTATCCTGATCCATTCTGCCACCATCCAACTGACCCCACCGGCACAAGCCGCAATATGCGTAGCCACAAAGGCTGAAGCCGCTCCCCCATTAGCTCCCAGTGCACTGCCCGCGTTGAATCCAAACCACCCAAACCACAACAATCCCGTCCCCAAGATAGTCATGGGAAGATTGTGCGGCAGCATGGATTCCACTCCATAGCCTTTGCGCTTTCCTAACATAAGCGCGCAGACCAGGGCTGCAAACCCTGAACTGATGTGTACAACCGCTCCTCCTGCAAAGTCCAGTGCCCCCATCTCTGCCAGCCAACCTCCCCCCCAGACCCAATGGGCAAGGGGCGAATAAATCAGGACTGACCAGAGCACGGCAAAAAGCAGCAAAGCCGTGAATTTCATTCGCTCCGCAAAGCTTCCGGTAATCAAAGCCACCGTGATGGCCGCAAACATGAGCTGAAACGTCATGAAGATTAAATGGGGAATGCCCGTGCCGGGGTAGGCGTCCTGTCCCACGCCCAGCAAACCGAGAAATTCAAGACTGCCGATCATTCCGCCGATGTCAGTGCCAAACGCCAGGGAATATCCAAGCAGCACCCACACGATACTGATCACGCACAGGATAATGGCGGTATGCATAAGCGTCCCGAGTACGTTTTTATTCCGGACGAGCCCGCCATAGAAGAGTGCCAACCCTGGAAAAGTCATGCAGAGCACAAATGCAGACGACACCAGGATCCACGCCGTATCACCCGTATCAATGCTCCCTGAGGTCCCCTCATGGGCCCATCCGTTTGCCAGCCCACAACATAAGCTCAGGACTACAACCAACAGCCACATGAATGAGAAGGTCGATTGCTTCACGGGTTCACCTTGGGTTTTTGGTTGTCTTCAGTTGTTCGTTCAGGTCAGGGCAACAATACAACCGGGAGGCAAAGTCATTTACACTGCACCTTCTCCTGTCTCACCGGTACGAATTCTGACCACGTTGTTCACGTCTAAAATGAAAATTTTCCCATCGCCAATACTGCCCGTTTTCGCAGCTTGCCGGATGGTTTCAATGACCTTTTGCTCCAGCGCGTCGGAAATCACGATCTCAATCTCGACTTTCGGCACAAAATCAATTTGATATTCCGTTCCACGATACGTTTCTTTATGCCCTTTTTGTCGACCAAACCCTTTGACTTCCGAGACCGTCATTCCCTGAACGCCTGCTTCAGTCAGGGCATCTTTCACTTCGTCGAGCTTAAAGGGTTTGATTATGGCTTTTAGAAGTTTCATGGGTTTCTCCCCTCTCAAAATTGAAAGTGTCGGCGGAAAAACATGAACGACCGGTTGGAAGGTTGTTCATGCCTGACGCGATCCAATCTCATGAAGCAACCTGAAACTCTCGGATTAAGCATATGCTCGTTCATTATGTTCGCTGAGATCAAGACCAACGATTTCCTCTTCCTTCTCTACGCGAAGGCCCATGATTGTATCCAACACTTTGAGAATAATAAAAGTGCCGACAAATGAAAACACCCAAGTGGCCCCAACGCCCACAATCTGAATGATGATTTGCCCCGGGTTCCCAAAAAATAATCCGGTTCCCCCGCCCACGCTGGCAAAGAGTCCCGTGGCGATTGCACCCCAGGTTCCTCCAATGCCATGAATGGCGAGTACGTCGAGGGCATCATCATAGCCGAACTTGGATTTCCATACTACTGCCAAATAACAGAAAACCCCTGCACCAAGCCCAATCCAAATCGCGGAAATCGGTCCGACAAAACCTGCCGCAGGGGTAATGGCCACCAAACCGGCAATGGCGCCGCTTGCTCCACCCAAAACCGTTGGTTTACCTCGATACATCCATTCCACCGCGAGCCACGCCAACACGCCGGTCGCCGTCGCGACGTGCGTGGCAACGAAGGCCCCTGCGGCAATCCCATCGGCCGCCAAGGCACTTCCCGCGTTAAACCCAAACCACCCTACCCATAACAGAGCGGCCCCGACAACCGTAAAGGGCAAATTATGGGGAGCCATTTTTTCAGATCCGTAGCCGTGCCGTTTCCCCAGGACCAACGCTGCGGCCAGGGCCGCGACGCCTGAACTGATGTGAACGACCGTACCGCCGGCAAAATCGAGGGCACCTATCCCGCCTAACCATCCGCCGCCCCAGACCCAATGGGCCAACGGTGAGTAAATCAGGGTGACCCAAAGAACGGCAAACAGCACGTAGGCCCCGAATTTCATGCGTTCCGCAATGGCTCCGCTGATCAGAGCCACGGTAATCCCCGCAAACATAAGCTGAAAGACCATAAAAGCCAGATGGGGGATCGCAGTTCCAGGAAAGGCTTCGGGACCCACCCCAGCGAGCCACAGGAATTCAAAATTGCCAAGAAGGCCTCCGACGTCCGTGCCGAACGCAATGGTATATCCCCACAAAACCCACACGACACTGACGACGCACACGGAAATAAAACTGTACATCATGGTGCTGAGTACGTTCTTATTGCGAACCATTCCTCCGTAGAACAGAGCCAGCCCTGGAATGGTCATGGTGAGAACCAACGCAGAGGAGGTCAGAATCCATCCCGTATCCCCTGCACTGATCGCTGCGCCTGCTTCGTCGTCTGCCAGGGCCAAACCGGTGAAACAGGATAGTAGTAACGCTGAAACGACTATACTTGAATATTTTGCAAACACTCTCTTGTTTTGCATGTTCCTCCTCCTATCCGTAGGACTTCTCTAAAAGAGGAAAATCGCTTCTGCAGCCAAGGTTGACTGGTTGTTGCCGGCGGAACCACCATCTTGAAACGTGGGTGAATTTGACTTATCGTAACGAAATTCCGCTCGGGTAATTAAATTGGGAACCGGCTTGTATTGCAAGGTCCACGTCGTTTCCCACAATGTTTGGGGGTTCGGATCTCCATAACAGACCAATGCATTACTCGGCCCCGGCCCTTCATCATCCTCCTTAAGAAGATCTCCCCCTACACAAGACAATCCACCTGCCGTGTCTTCAAAGATTTCACCGCGAACATGGAGTCCCCACTGATCGTCGAAGTCATAAATGACGTAGCCCGCGACGCCGTTCCATCGGCCATTGGTCAGCATGCCGTTGACAGTCTGACCTGCCCAATTCCCATAGTAGCCTTCCAGCACGAGCTCCAGTTGCTCGGTGGCCTGAACGTCGATGATTCCTCCGACCTGCACGCGATCAGTGTCACCACTCGCACCTCTGCCCCCCCCCTCAGGCCCCCAAAAGCCGAACACCGAAAGCCCGACGTTGTCCATGGGTGCCAAAGAAAGCAGGGCCTCGACGGATTTGCTGTTATTCTCATCGGCTTGCAGCCCGGTAAATGAGTTGATCGCACTGACGGCAAACGAGGCGTAATCCGAAAAATCATACGATGCCCGAAGCCCCGTCACCGTGAAGGGTTCTCCCATGCCGAACAGAAAGGAACGGGAGAAATTGGGGTTGAGCGGGCTTTCGATCACTTCATACCCGATCAGCGTATTCATGCGTCCGGCCTGAAACGTAACTCCGTTTCCCAAGGGTGCAATATACTGGACGTACGCTTCCTGAAAATCAAAGTCATCCTCACCGGTATTCCCCCCACCGGTAAATTTCGCGTCTTCCCCGACGTTGAGTTTTAGGCGGAATCCCGCCCGATCTGTCAGCCCCCCTCCCGAACCCGCAACTTTTTCCAGAACAAGCTGCGCCATATTGGGCCGAAAGGAATTCGCATCGCCGTCAAAACTCCGGCTGTTGTTTATTCCACTCTCAGGGTTATTGAAATTTTGCGTATAGGAGGTTTCCACGTAGCCGTACAGGGACAAATCCAGCTTTTCCCCTAGGGATTGATCATCGTCTGCCAGAGCCACGGAACTCAATGGTGACGCAGGAAGCCACCCCATGACGGCGATACTCGTCATAAACAAAAAGATTCGATTCATAAGCCCTTTAGCCATTTTCGATTCTCCTCAGTCAAAATTCGTTTGGGGGGCTCTTCGATTGAGCACGCTCCCTTGCGCGCCACTCGTCGTAAATGAAGGAGTACCTCACTTATTCTGCATTACTCCCGCCCCCGATAAAAAAAAGCCCTCAACCTTTCTCTCACGGCTGAGGACTTCATCGTCCCTTGAAAATATAAAAGCTGAAAGACAAGACCCCACTGTCTTGCCGGCTTTTTTTATTATCTCAGTTTTACGTAATTGTCAAGACATAATTCCCAAATTCATCCAAACAGTCTAGACGCAGGTTATTCTCAATAAGTCAGTGATAAACCATTTTCTTTTCACGGAATAGAAAATATAATAGGAGAGTTACGGTCTCCTTTTTTCGTTAAATTGAGAGGAATTTTCTTTTTGACGGTAAAGAGAGAAGTCTCTGTTTGTTCGGAAACTTGACAAAAATGCTGTCTCATATCGTCTATCCCTGATGCCTGACGACCCCTCCTCCTCGTCTTCTGATTCCCTGCGGAACCCACCCTTGCTCAACGAACCCCCTCAGAATCCTACGGGCGGCAAAACTCTCATTGTCGATCACACCGACGCAGATTGTTATCCTCGCCCAAGCGCAGCCCTCAAGGACGCGGGACCCGATGATCAGATTTTTATTCGACCGGGAATTTATGAAGACCGTTTATTTTGCACGCAACAACCCATTCAATTAATCGGAGCAGGGCGAAACCACGTCCAAATTTTTAGCCGCCGGAGCGGCCCATTATATTTGCAGCAGATCCCCGGCGGACGCATTTCCGGTATTACCTTTCGTTATGTCGGAAGCGACCAACATTCAGCGATAAATATTTTCGATTCCACCTGTACGATTGCGCAGTGTCGGGCAATCGAAGGACTGCTCTCGGGTATTGTCATTTATGGCCCGAACTGTCGGCCGTCACTTATGGAAAATGAGGTGTGTCAGAATCGCGAATCAGGCATTTTTTGTTTCGCCGGCGCGCAGCCTTATTTAACCAAGAACGTGTGTTTCCACAATCACCATTTCGGCTTAGCGGTTCGAGACGACGGCACGCGACCGGATTTGCTTAAAAACATCTGCCACCACAATATGCTCAGCGGCATACTCCTGTTTTACGGAGGGCAGGCATTGATCTTGGAGAACGAATGTTACGACAATTGCCACTGGGGACTCGTCATGACACCCGACTGCCGATCAACGCCGGAACTCCATCATCTTTTGTCCTGCAACGCTCTTACTGAAAATCCCCGTGGAGCCAGTATCGTCACGGAACAACCCCTGGGAGAAATTGGACGGTAAGCCCAGGACAGATCCTGAAGAAGAAAGGAAATCAGCAGAAGATGATTGACGAAGAAAACCGGAGCCCCCACGCCTTCAGGCGCAGACAACGTTCCCATCGCTACGAAGAAACACCCCTCCAATAACGCCAATCCCATAACGCGTTCGGCTTCTATCGGATAGATCTTCAAGGTGAAGAAACCGTAGGCAGAATACGACCCCACGTCGTCCGTTGCCATATTCGTTCGTGTCCCCAATACAGGACGATTTTGGCTAGAGCGTCGAGAGTGCCAACGACAGCCGCTGCCGCCAACTCACCCGAATACAGAAACACGACGGTTGTGGTCACAAGGGTCGCCAAGACCCTCCAGCTAATGCCTTTGACCACACTTCGAAGATGTGTATCCATCTGCCACTCCTTATTGAGTGCCACTGAGGATTTGAACTCTGTGGTATTTTGGAGATTTTCCGGAGTGCCGATTCGAATCTCGGTCATGAAACGCTCGCAACGTGTACCGGTCCAACACATTGACAACGGCGCTCCTTACCTCAAACATGACACTTTGAATCGGACATTCCCGGGCCTCGGAATAGGGACAATCCTGACACGTTTGATAGGCCGTCTGACTTACACAGGCAATCGGAGCCAGAGGGCCGTCTAAAATGCGAATGACTTGTCCGAGCGACACGTCTTCGGGGGATTTAATTAACCGATACCCACCCTGAGCACCGGGACGACTTCCTAAAATCCCCGCCCGCTTTAATTCCAATAAAATGGTCTCTAAAAACCCCATGGGAATTTGTTGGGATTCCGCAATCTCAAATCGTCGCAAAGCACGTTGCCCATAGGCCTTGGTCAATTCGATTAAAGCCCGCAATCCATATTCACTTTTTTTGGAAAGCCGCATATTCTTAATAACGTTTAGAAAAATTATTAATAATAGTCGTAAAAAAAATCTCTCTTTTCCGGTTTCATCAAATCATCCTTTGCAATTGTGCGCACGCACCTGCGGGCTTCCGCAAACAACGGGAAAGTCTGGTGGCGTTTTTACAAGTATGGGTCTGGAAAGGTTTTTATGACTTCAAGCTCAATGTCACTAGTTGCTTTTACGGTATCCTTTCCGAGAACAAAAGTCATAGAGATTTCCGTATTTTTATCCGACTCGTTCTTGCCAGCAAGAACAGAGATTGTATCGGTAAGGTAGCAATCACCACTGTCGATAACTGATTTGTAGTTTTTAATTCTGAATTTCTTTAATTTCATATGCTAAATTACGAAATGAGAAGAGCCTGCTGGTCGCTGCTTTCTTTTTTCAAATCTTTCGGAACCCTTTTTTCACGCGGGTCAAATGAATCAAAAAGTTTCGTTTCCTTCTTCAATCTTTGTTCTGACATTTCTATGTACTCAGGGTTGGCATCAATGCCAACCCACTTTCTTTTCAGTATGTTTGCCACAACACAAGTGGTTCCGCTTCCAACAAACGGGTCAAGAACTACGTCTTCTTCGTGACTGCTCGCCAAAATTATCCTTTTCATCAGTGCTTCCGGTTTCTGTGTTGGATGGTCTAGACGCTCAGGATTTGAATAGTGAATATGAGAAAATTGCCAAACGTCACCCGGATTTGCTCCTTTCATATTATTTCTTTTTCTGTAATATTTTTGAGGGATTCGGATCTCATCAAGATTAAACGTGTACTGATCAGACTTTGTAAAATAGAGTATATCTTCATGGCGCGGCGAAAATCCTTTCGTTCTTCCTATGCCTTGCGTGTAATGCCACGTGATCCAACTATTCAGATAAAGCTCCATCTTTTGTAGAATCATGAACAACTGCGAGACAAATTGAATGCCCATAAACACATAAAGACTTCCCGTCGGTTTTAAGACTCGTTTCGCTTCCGCCACCCAATTTTTTGTAAATTCTTCGTACTCATGCCATTGTTTCCAATCCATGGTGTTCCCATAGTTCTTTCCAAGATTATACGGTGGATCAGTGCACACTAAATCAACGCTTTCATCAGGAAAGGTTTCCATCAGATCAATGGCGTCTCCGGTTAGAAACGTGTTTGTTTTCATAGACTAATTATTTTGCTTAATCCAATCGTGCTGTCTGGCAAATTTAAGCCACGCGGTCATTCCTTTGGATTTGATGTATTTATCGTCAATCATTTCAAATCTGGTGGAGGGCAGGGGACTTGAACCCCCGACCCCAACGTTGCGAACGTTGTGCTCTCCCAACTGAGCTAGCCCCCCACGTCAGGCACTCTAACAAAAGGGCCTAAGCCCTGCAATCAAGTCAGACGTCGTGTATTTGGACGGCCCGTCCCAAGACCGTCAGTCTTCCCTCTGCAAACAACTGAATGGCTCTGGGCAAAAGTCGATGCTCTTCCTTTAAAATTCGTTCGGATAGCGTAATGGCGGTATCGCCTTCTTTCACGGGCACGGCTTGTTGCAAGATGATGGGGCCCGTATCCATGCCTTCGGTCACAAAATGAACGGTACAGCCCGATACTTTCACCCCATGGTCCAATGCCTGCTGTTGAGCATGCAAACCCGGAAAACTCGGAAGAAGAGAAGGATGGACGTTCATGATTCGCGATTCGTACGAATTGATAAGTACCGACGTGATCATTTTCATATACCCCGCCAATACGACTAACTGAACTTGGTGTTGCTTCAACGTCTCTAAAAGTTTCCGGTCATAGGCCTGTCGAGGATTAGACAGGCCTGCCACCGACTTCGGATCAAGAAAGACTGTCGTCAGTCCATGGCGTTCCGCGCGCTCCAATGCAGAGATCTCTTGTTTATTGGCGATCACGACCGCAATCTCCGCCTTCACGGTTCCGGTTTCGATCTCCTCAATAATGGCTTGAAGATTGGACCCTCTCCCTGAGACAAGAACGCCTAGTCGAATCACACGCATGAGATTATCTCAATTCACTCTTGGGCGAATACGACCGGCAACCCTTCTCGCCCGTGCCAGGATCAACCCCTGTTTTTCGAAAATCCGTCATCAACTACAGTCTTGTTCTTCAGAACTACACACGAACGAGTTCCACTAAGGTTTCGATCTGTGCGGTTTGTGGGAACATATCAAACATTTGCACTCGATGGATGTGATACCGATTCGCGTAAAGCCGTTTGAGATCGCGCGCCAGGGAGGAGGCGTCACACGAAAGGTAAAGGACGCGGGGCACCTGGATACGCCCCAAGGACGCGACGCAACGTTGGCTTAGTCCCGTTCGCGGTGGATCCATCACGATCACGTCATATTCGCCGAAAGCCACCGTCTCTAAAAAGTCCTCAACCTTTGCCGCCCGGACACGGTAACGCCCAATATGGTTTTGAGACGCTGATTTTTTAGCATCAGCCACGGCATAGGGGTTTTCCTCAACTTCCGTCACGAGAGCCCCTCTTTTGGCCAAACCCAATCCCAGGCATCCGACCCCGGCATATAATTCGAGTACCCGAGTTTGTCGACCTTCTATATTCATCCAATTCGCCAACGTTTGAAAAATAATCGAATAGACGGCCCAATTCGCTTGCATAAACGATCGGTCGCTTACCCGAACGTTCACGTCCTGAAATTGTTCAAACAGATGAGGGGTGCCTAGGACGACTCGCCGCACGTGCCTTTTTTGAGACGTTGTCATGGAAGAGGCGTTCAGCACGCACCCAACCACGGTGGGAACGTCCTCAAACAATTCCAAAAGTTGGCGTGCTTGTTTTTTCGTGGCACTGGGCACCGTGCACAGAATCAAATGAGTGCCAAACGCGCCGGAGGATCGAATTTCCACGTGTGAGAGAAACACGGGCAACCGGCGCTGACGGACTAACTGCTCTTCAACGTTTTCAATCACCTTCCTCATGGGCTTGGAAACCAAGAGACAGCCCACTCCCCTTACCGGTTTATGTGATCGTTCTTGTACAAATCCGAGATGAAAGGTTTTCTGACGCTGAAATACCCTGAAGCGAATTCTCCGTCGGTATTCATAGGGAAAGGGCGAAGGAACGGGCTCTTGAAAGATTGTATGTTCGATTTGACCAATACGAGAAAACGCTTCTTCCAGTACGCCCTGTTTATACTGCAATTGTGCCTCATAGCGAGCATGCTGAAACTGGCAG
The DNA here is from genome assembly GCA_965215405.1 of Nitrospirales bacterium. Classification (GTDB taxonomy): domain Bacteria; phylum Nitrospirota; class Nitrospiria; order Nitrospirales; family UBA8639; genus Bin75. Next base: position 1,885,856 of record OZ244060.1, on the reverse strand, counting down.
CCTCCACAGTCCTCATATACGGAACATGGAGCCTGAATGCGATGAGGCGACGCGACGCGAATTGCGTTGAGGGTTGCGAGCTGGTAATTGGGATATCGTTCGTTGGAGGTGACCGTTACCACCTCTTCAGGCAAGCCCCCTCGGACAAACGTGACCATGGATTCCACGTGGGATAATCCCCATCCACCCGCGACGATACGTTCTATGGTGAGAGATTGACGAGTCGGCATGCGGAGAGAACCACGACAGGCACGCAGCAATCAGGTTTCCGAACGAAGTTCCACGTTCAGGAGTTTGATTTTTCGATGCAAGTGACTTCGTTCGATTTTCAAGTCGTCGGCGGTTTTTGATATATTCCAACTATTCTCTCGCAAACGAATCGCAATATACTCGCGTTCAAACGCGTTCCGAGCGTCTCGCAAGGAATCATATGCCTCCATCGGGTTGACCCGGGTCACTGAACCCTCACCCTCCCTTGTTGGCATAAACGGTAACACGTCGGCCACTTCTATGGTGCTTTTAGGCACCATAATCATCAGGCGTTCGACTTGATTTCGAAGCTCTCGAATATTTCCCGGCCACTCATGACGCGCTAGTATATCCAACGCTCCCTGAGTGATTTCTTTTAACTTCATCCCCTGCTCTTCTGCATGAATCTTTAAAAAATGCCGCGTGAGGGCAGGGACGTCCTCACGTCTGGCGCGAAGCGGCGGCACTTCTATCGGCAAAACGTTTAACCGATAAAACAGGTCTTCCCGAAAATTCCCTTTTTCAATTTCCTGGTGAAAAATTTTGTTGGACGCCGCGAGGACACGGACGTTGACCTTAATCAGTTTCCCCCCGCCCACCCGGGCAAATTGTTGTTCTTCCAATACGCGAAGCACTTTTGCCTGAGTGGCCAAACTCATATCGCCGATTTCGTCAAGAAATAGAGTGCCACCGTCTGCCAAATCAAATTTTCCACGTTTTTGAGAAACAGCCCCTGTAAACGCACCACGTTCATGCCCGAATAACTCCGTCTCAATCAACGTCTCAGGGATCGCCGCACAATTCACTTCGACAAAAGGGCGATTAGATCGAAGACTTTGACGATGAATGGCTCGCGCCACCAGCTCTTTTCCCGTACCATTTTCCCCGGAAATCAGGACGCGACTGTGGGTTGGCGCCGCCGCCGCAATCTGCTGTCGAAGCTTCTCCATAACGGAAGAAGCTCCAACGAGTTGCGAATGCCGTTCAACCTTAACGCGGAGGTCGCTATTTTCTTCTTCCAGTTTGCGTTGGTGCAAAGCATTGCGTACCAGGATTGTGACTTTTTGACTGTCCAGCGGTTTTTCCAAATAGTCATACGCGCCCAGTTTTGTCGCTTTCACCGCAGTTTCAACGGATCCATGTCCGGACATCATAATGACCATGATATTCGGAAATTGCTCGCGTACACGTTTTAACACCTCCAAGCCATCGAGTTCCGGCATCCAAATATCAAGGAACACGACGTCCGGAGGCTCCGTTTGAATGGCCGTCAGGGCCTCACTGCCGGTTTTCGCTACCATGACTTGATATCCCTCGTCTTCCAGAATGCCGCCCAAGGTATCCAAAATAGAAGGTTCATCATCAACGATACAGATCGTGCAGGACATTCTTATTCCTCCAAGTTATGACTGTTGATCAATCACAAGCCAGAATGTCATTCGTAACGAAAAGGTTTTTGGCGTGAACTTGCCGAAGAAGGCATTATGACTCCATACACCGTCTTTGGACGTTAGGCGGCGGGAAGGTCCATACTGAACAAGGCTCCGCGGGGGTACCGATTGGAGACCTGGATTGTCCCGTTATGATCCGTCACAATGCGATGGACAATCGCCAGTCCAAGTCCGGTTCCCGTCCGTTTTCTCGAAAAATACGGGATAAATAGTTTTTCCCGATCTCCTTGAGGAATACCCTGCCCTTCATCGGCCACCGTGATTCGAACCCGTCGGTGCTTCGGATCCATTTTCGTGGTGATCCAGATGCGACCTTTTTGATTCATAGCCTGAATGGCATTATCAAACAAATTCACAAATACGCGACGCACCTGCTCCCTGTCGACACTGACGTCCGGGACAGAGGAATCGAAGGTCGAAATAAACTCAACGTCATGATGTCCTCCCCGATACAGAGCACACACTCTTTCAATGATGTCGTGCAACGATTCTTTGGTCATATGCGGGGCTGGCATTCTTGCAAAGTTTGAAAATTCGTCCACCATTCGTTTTAAACTTCCCACTTCGCTCACAATGACGTTCGTCGATTGATCGAAAATAGCTTTAAAGTCAGGTGCCCCTTCAAAAAATTTTTTTCGTAACCGCTGCGCCGCCAGCTGAATAGGCGTCAGAGGATTTTTGATTTCATGCGCAATCCGTTGTGCCACTTCTTGCCAGGCCGCGGTTTTTTGCGCCTTAATCAATTCGGTCCGATCTTCAAAGACAAACACGAAACCCAAATCTTTTCCGGCCTCATTTTTCATTCGGGAAAGATTCAGGCCCATGGTGAGGAGCTTTCCCTGCACTTCCATCTGTCCTTCGAGCGTGAGACTGTCCCTGCCGTCAAGTGAAATCCTGTCATAGGCCTCTTGGAATAATGTAAATTGGTGGGACTTAAAAACATCAAACACCAAATGTCCACGGATCCCCTCCCCACCCACCCCTAAAATCCGTTCGGCTGAATGATTGAACGTTGTAACCGTGTGATGAATATCAATAGACATCACACCTGAAGCAATCGTGTCTACCACGGCTTCCGTATACGCCCGACGGCGATCGGTTTCGACGTTCGATTGCATGAGAGATTGATTGGCTTCTTCCAATTCGATTTTGCTGTTTGATAAATCCGTCGTCATTCGATTGAACGATTCGATCAACGTCCCAATTTCATCGGTTGCATTGACTGCAATTCTTACATTGAGATCCCCACGGGCTACGGCTTCAGTCCCTTCTGCCAATTTCTGAATCGGCACGGTGATACCTCTTGCCACGTAGAATCCAAACCAGGTGGCGCTAAACAGCAACAAGACGGTGACAACCGCAACAAATAAATAGGCTCCTGCCTTAATGGGATTTTCCAAAGCCTTCATCTGTCGGAAATCAGTATATTGTTTGGCAATTCCCTGCATTTTCGCCAAGACCGATTCCGAAACGTAGGTATTGACGACAACCACTCCATCAATCCCTCCAGGTTGTGTATTGGACGCAATTGGCACCGCCGCACGGATCACCCGTCCTGCTTCCGCGAGTTGCACTGAGGTCAGTTCCTTATGCGAATCCAGCACCTGACGAACGAGTTGCCCCGCCGGCAAATGGAACATCTTGGCAGGCACCGCCGGGGCGATCATGTGAACGAACCTTTCCAGTTTTGACGAAAATACTTCTACGCCCGCGACGTTAAATTCCGCGCGTTTCCTGGCCATGGCGGCCATTAATAATTCACGATGATCCGGCTGCAAAAAATCTTCTCTGTAAATTTCTTTGCTGATGGCCCTGGCACTCTGAATTGCCAGGGTCGTATGCCCCTCATGATACATCCTGGATAATTCTTCGGAGTCTTTCAGAACTTCCTCAATCTGATTATTAAACCAGACTTTCATCACTTCATTAATCACTTCGCTGGCCATAACCGCCAACAACACGGTTGGGATTAACGAAAACCCAATGAATGCGGCAATTAATTTGGTACGAAACCCTGATCCCAGCAGTTGGTGCCGCCGCTCAAAGTAGGCTTTAATTAAATTACGAGACAACAAAAGAGTAAGGACGACCAAGCCGACGACGTCTAAATAGACGAGGAATAAAACCAATGCGTAACTGGGGCTTGGCAGAAGCGAGTCTGCCGTCCTTCCTCCAATTCCTCCATACTGTGCGTAGTACATCGTTAAGAGCAAACAGGGAATCAAGAGGAGCAGGACAATCCAGACAGGTTTTAAATGAAGGCTCCGGGCCTGAGGGCCTGGCTCATCCTCACGAATAAGCCTTTCCTTCAACTTCGTGGAAGGAAATAAACGTGGGGTCAATTTAGAAGAAGTCGCCATAACGATGCCGGAGGGCTAACTCTGAACAGAGGAATGACTCATCATGAATTCCTGAACGGAGGCATACGGGACGTCGGCCCCTGTTTCTTCGTGGCAACAGGAGCATCACGGATCGAAATAATAAGGGTTTTCCCCAAGGCCATTTCCCTAAGTGTACGGGAAAGAAAAGGCAGGAACAACGAAAATCACGTGGGCTGCGAGGAACCCGAAGCTAACTCGACATATTTCATCTGCAACGTGTACAACATATCACGAATGACGTTCGTCTCTTCTTCGGTAAGATTTCCCTTGGTTTTTTCTTCTAATATGGAAAGAATATCAATGATTTCTTTCGCTTGCGGCAGATTGACCGGAAGAGAAGGGTTCTCGGGAGACAACTGCTCTCCCATCAACATCAACGCTGACGTGCCTAGTGAAAAAATAAAGGTCGAAAAGGAGAGTGCCTGTCCTGCATGGGAAGATTTTGTGTCTGATGACGAAGGCGCAGCAGCCGACGAAGAGGCTGTTTTTTCAACGGACTCGGAAGCCGGTTCTTCTTTCGGGTGACCGCGTTTGTCGCGAATCACAAATCCTGGTCCTGGAGTCTCAGCCATAGCCCTCACTCAGATGTCGGAACAAAAGTACCACAATCTCAACAACCTCGCAAGTTGAGAAGTCCATTGAAGCAGAAGAGAAAACAGGTTATTCTGGCCAATACGCAACCATGATGCCTCGTAAGTTTTCAACCGAGCAAGGTTGGAGTTGAATTTCCTTTACTTATCGCCAAAACAAAAACCGCACGGGATGTCTCAGGCCTTTAACGATCTTGTCAGGGTTGTCGACCAGCTTCGCTCTCCCGAGGGATGTCCATGGGATTTGAAGCAGACTCACGAATCCCTTAAATCTTTTTTATTGGAAGAAGCGTATGAGGTACTTGAAGCTCTCGACGCACAAGATTCCCAACACCTGCGTGAAGAACTTGGGGATCTCTTGCTCCAAATTTTGCTTCATGCCAGGATCGAGTTCGAACAGCATACATTTGGCATTGAAGACGTGATCACCGATTTAAAGAATAAACTCATCCGACGGCATCCTCATGTCTTTACGGATCAATCGTCTGAAACACCAAAACTCAATTCCGAGCAAGTCATCCATCAATGGGAGGCCATCAAACAAACGGAACGTTCGACCAAACAGGAATCTGATTCGATTTTGACGGGGATCCCTTCCTCTCTCCCCTCCCTGTTACGGGCTTATCAAATTCAAGAGCGAGTTTCACGTGTCGGTTTTGACTGGGAAACTCCTGAACAGGTTCTTGAAAAACTTAATGAAGAACTGGAGGAATTACAAACGGCAGCCACTCAGCCCCTGGACTCCAGTCATACCGTTCAACGATCAGGAGCAAACGAGGCCATTGAACACGAGATGGGAGACGTGTTATTCACCATCGTCAACGCAGCACGATTTTTACGAGTCAATCCCGAGGAAGCCCTTCGAAAGGCAAATAACCGTTTTATCGCGCGGTTTCAGCACATGGAACGGCACAGGGGGGATCCAGCGGGAAAAGACATTCAGGCAATGACTGCTTCGGAATGGGATGCCTTATGGGAAGCGGCCAAAAATCAGGAAAAAAGCAAATCGCACAAGGCTCCCATTACTCTCAAAACCCAAGACGATGGCCAAAACCATGAATGACTCAGAGCCACGCGAACGGACCAAGCGCGTTGGTCTGCATCCAGTGATTGTTATCTTTGCGGTTATTATCGGGCTCTGGCTTTTTATTCAAGCGATTATTCCAAAATCCAAAGATATTCATCCTCCACAGGGGAATGAAGCCCTATCGGAAAAATTGACACTCTTACTCAAAGAAGCCCAATCGGCACCTGTGCCCTCGATTAAAGTCACGGCTCACGTTAAAGAAATGAATGCCCTCTGCCTTCTGGTTTCTCAACAAACCACCGACAGCCAAATAGTGGCCTTACTCAATCACCTGAAACAGTCACGAAAGGATGGAACTCTTTCTTCGCAAATTCCCGCCACCACGCCAGGGAACAATCTGGGCGACTTTGCCACCGCTGATATTTACGTCTTTTCTGATCCGAAATATGCGGTTCCTGAGGCTATTGAAATTTTATCCGTTGGAGCACATACGCCGGGTGATTTTTATCAGAGCGCCATTCCATACGAAATCGCCATGGAGCAGGTTCGAGGACACTACGCCGTCAATCTCAACCAAAAAAGTCAACCTGAACGTGCCTCCCTGGGATTTGGAGAAAAAGCCACGGGCCTTTACTCACGACGTTATCAGCCCTTGTTTTAAGGTTACCTCCTGCTCTGCAGAAAATCACCGATGGCTTTTTAGTGGCCGCCGTCCGTTCATAGAGTGAGCATGGGATTTTCGTCCCGGTCTCCTGTAGTAAAGATCGCCCTTATTTTGTTCTTGGCCGCGAGACATTCGGTTGGCCTTCCAGGACGGCGTTGCACCATCTTCCCGGCGTAAAGCATTTAGGCCGGATTTGAGACAAATAACAAACTACAGACCAACCTTCTCTTTGATTTCTTGACGAAGATTGTTACGTTCCTGGTGCATCCAAGATTCAAGACGAGGAAAGAGGTAGGCTAACGAGTCCGTAAAAGGATCAAGCATGATGTCCCGTCGGTCATTAAACAGGTTTTCTTCATTGGCGATTTCAAGTTTACAGTCTCCAATCGCGCGTCCGAGGAGTTGATTGATTCGAAGCTGCTGACCAGCCGTTCCGCCTGAAAGCCGTAGAATCTTCGTCTTAAGCAGGTCCAATTCTTCTTCGAGACTGATCTTGACTCGAATGCCCTGTGGGGTCGCCCAATTCTGACGTTGGACGGAATAATCAAAAGACAAAACAGGCTCTCTCGGCTCACGATACGGTCCCATCACCTTCAGAACAGTATACGGTTCAGCCATGGCGACTGTGTCTTTTCTCCTGCACGAGGTTGGATGGCTCATGCGAAGTCATGGATTGAATTTGGACCAATTCGAGACTCTCCGTGCCAAGAACAGGGCCTGTCCACTTTTGAAAACCATCCCGCATGGTCACAAGCGTCGTATACCCTTTTCGGCTCAGGAAGTCACAAGCTAACCGGCTTCGTTCACCTTGAGAACAGTACACTAAAATTTTTTTTGCCTTCTTGGAGACTTCAGTTGGGAAACGCGTTTCCACGTGTTCGAGGGGAATATGTTTTGCCCCTGGCACGTGGCTTTTGATAAATTCTTTTTGACTCCGAACGTCCACGACGATCAGATCCGAGTCCCCCGCCGCGGCATGGCGTTCCATCATCTGCCGTGCTTCATCCGCACTCACCTGGTGATACAGATTCCCCGTTTCAATCAGGGTGCCGTCAAGTTCTTTGCCCGAGGCCAACTGAGCAAGTTGCAATCGCAGGATTGTGAGTGATTCAGACTGTTGACGGGACGTTTCCCGCAATTCGCTCTGATTATAATACTCACGGCGCGTCAGTTGTTCGACCTTTTGCGTCAGTGATCTGAGACGCCACCAGATCAGAGCAATCCCTCCAGCCACTATTCCAAACCCGATGGCAAGCAGAAAAGTCATCAGGTCAGGTTTCTGATGCCGTGATACACGAGGGATGATTCTTGCGCGGGTTTGGGAGAACTCTGACCACGGCCCATCAAGTCGCGAAGAAATGACTGGTCGGGGCGAGAGGATTTGAACCTCCGACCCCCGCGTCCCGAACGCGGTGCGCTACCGGTCTGCGCTACGCCCCGACAACGTTCCCTCTGTTTAATATTTCCCGACAAGAGGTTCACAGGATAATCCATGAGCCTCAGCGACTGCTGAATAGGTAATCACCCCACGACGAATATTTACCCCTCGGGCGAGCCCTGGGTCAGCATGGAGGACCGATTCGATTCCCATATTGGCTAACCGGACTATAAAAGGTAGCGTGGCGTGGGTCAAGGCACGGGTAGCGGTTTGTGGCACAATGCTGGGAATATTTGTCACACCGTAATGCCGGATTCCATCCACTTCAAAAATAGGGTCGGCATGCGTCGTCGGCCGCGTCGTTTCAATGCATCCTCCCTGATCAACTGCAATATCCATGATCAACGTTCCTTTTTTCATCGTCTCTACCATGGCCCGAGAGACCAGAACAGGGCTTTTCGCGCCTTTAATCAGGGCAGCCCCAATCAACAAATCTGCGTCTTTCACGGTTTCCGCAATCGTAAGTCTTTGAGAGGCCAAGGTCGTCAGACCACTCCCAAAACGCTCCTGCAACCCTTGAAGCTGGTTCATATTATTGCCAATGACGGTGACTCGCGCACCTATACCAAGAGCAATTTCCACGGCGGCCGACCCAACGGCACCAGCACCAAGAATCACGACGTGCCCTTGTGACACCCCGGGGAGGCCACCCAAAAGAATCCCCTTCCCACCTTGAATCCGCTCCAGAAAATGCGCGCCAATTTGAATCGCCAGTTTCCCGGCAATTTGACTCATGGGCTGCAACATCGGTAAATGCCCCCATTCATTTTCCGTTGTTTCATAGGCGATGGCCGTACTCCCTGATTTCATTAAGGCTTCAGTCAAGGACCTTGAAGAAGCCAAATGGAGAAACGTGAATACGATATGGTGAGGTTGTAAGCACGCAACTTCCGACAAGAGCGGCTCTTTGACTTTCAGGATCAACCCTGCCTCCTCGAAGAGTTCTTCTTTCGATGAAGCGATTCGGGCGCCCACGGCACGATACAAGTCATTTGGGAAATACCCACCGTGACCGGCATGAGTTTCGACCCACACCTCATGGCCGTTCCGTATGAGTTCATCAACGCCTTCCGGTGTGAGGGCCACGCGAAATTCATGGTCTTTGAGTTCTTTGGGAATGCCGATTTTCATCTCAATCTGCCAGCTTCCGTTCTTGTTACCGATGCTCTGGCATACCCGTAGGGTTTCCTGGGCATCGCATCTTCTTTACGTAATTCTTGCATAATACTGGACACGGGAAAGAAGCGTCCTGTACTATTATTCTTCATGATTCACGGCTAAAGTTGACAAAAATGCTCTCATGAGTGGATTTAAACATCATATCTTCATCTGCATTAATCAACGGCCCAAAGGTGACCCGAGAGGGTGCTGTGCCGACAACCGATCCGTGGAACTGCACGCGTTCTTCAAACAGGAAGTCCAGCGACTCGGGCTCAAAGGCATTGTCCGCGCGAATAAGGCAGGCTGTTTGGATCATTGTGAATATGGTCCCAGCGTTGTCATTTATCCGGAAGGCGTCTGGTATTGGGTGGGGAATGAAGCCGACGTCACTGAAATTATGGAACGACACGTGGTCAAAGGTGAATTGGTTGAACGTCTGCTCATGCCGGGACATGATCTTCCTCCCCGTCGACTCGAATCTCGTGCCGTCCCCACTTCCTCTTAAGACTGTAATCTTCAACCCCGTGGCGTCACGAGAGAAAATGCTCAACCCCAACCGTGGCGATCAGAGAATACAAGGCCCACATGTCAGCAAATGAAGCCAAATGGAAAGCGAATCAGGAAAAAGTCGCGTTCCTTAAACAGTTTCCCGGGCTGCTCCGGTCTTGGGACGAGGTGGTTGGCCACACCGTCACGTCCGTGACATCGATTAAACAAAGTGAGACAACGGTGCTCATGCTCAATAACGGCTCTTTTGTCATTGTACCACCTCTTGCACCGGAACCTAAACGGCTCAGGGATGGGATCACCGCGCTTCAACCCCATCTTCGCTCTCTCTATCCCGATGCGTATCGCAAATATGAGGCACTGGCCCAACGGGACGAGGAAGCGACCCGAGCGGCGAGGCTGGAAAATATACTTGGTGCCATCCGCAACAACGTGGAACACATTCCGGAGTTAAAAGATCGAATTCGTTCGCTCGTAAAGAAATGGAATTCTTAATATGCGACGCCCTGAAAATATGTTGGATATGTTTTCCGGAGGGCTATTTGAAGGAGTTAAACCCATGATGATAACTCGGGACTATTTGGCTCGTCATCCGGAGCGCTGCACGCATAACGCCGTGTGTATTCCCGTGTGTCCAACCGGAGCATGGTTATCGACCCCACCGTATAAATTTGACGAATCCCGGTGCGTGGAAACGTGTCGGATGTGCCTCGATGCCTGTCCGTCACAGGCTATTTATGCAGTGTTTCGCAAGGGTGAAAAACTGCTCGTTCCTCAGCCTGAGTGATCGTTGTTATCCGATTGTCTTTCTGACGTGCCCCCAATAGGCCATACCAGTGAATCTTCCCCCGCCGATCAGCGGAGAAAGCAAAATAATCCGATAGGTCTCGGATCGAGAAATTTTCAATTTTTGAGTGGGGTCCAGAATATTGTCGCACGTCGTCAAGAGATGCAGCGTTTTCAGGGCAATGAGAATCGGCCACATGCAGGCTAAGCGGAGACGAACTTCGCGTCGTGGAATGGACATGGCATACAACCATCCTTGATCTAAATGTGCGAGGTTTGCCTTCACTAACGTTTGCAGAACGGGGCTGAATGCAGGCATTGAGCGCTTATTTAATAAATCACGAGGTTCCAATCCCACTTGCGCCAGCAACTCCATGGGAATATAACACCGGCCGCGTCGAAGATCCTTAGGTAAATCTTTCAAAATGTTCGTCAATTGGAGTCCTTTGCCAAACCGAACGCCTATCTGAATTTTTGAGTCTCTGTCCCAATGCCGGCGTATGTGCGGCAAATGGGCACACATGATATTGGTCCAAAACTCTCCGACACAGCCCGCGACCTTATAGATATAGACGTCGAGATCTTTCAGCGAAGAAAAAGCTGCCAGCTCGGATTCAGATTCCCCCGGGAACAGATCCAAATCCATTTCCATGCCACTGATAAGAATCGGCAAGACGTGACGGATCTCTGCTTGATCGTCAGGCGTCAGACTTTCGTATGCCTGAAAACAGAGTTCAAGGTGTTCCACCAATTTTCGTTCGCCAGGATGCCTCTGTTGTCGAACCATCCTGGCTTGAATCGCCTTGATTGCTTCCCAATCGAAGGATTCACGCACAAATTGAAGCTTGAACTGCCGTAAAAACGCTACTCTGACGCTCCGGTCCACCTGGCCTGCATCCGCAATCGTATCAGCCGCGCGCGCGAACAAATAGGCCAACCCTACTTGTGTAGCCACACACCGAGGCAGTATCGCCAGGGTAAGATAAAAAGAACGCGAAACCTGCTTTAAAACGTCATGCAGCAAATAGCGTTCGACGTGCTTTGAACTCATCATCGATTTTCCGGTCTCACCTCAAGACGGCCTTCCATTCCCTCTTCACGGTGACTGGGGAAAAACAGCAATTGTTTATCACAATAAAAAGTGTACGTTCCTGGGGTACGAATCAGAAACTGAATCATGACGCTCTCTCCGGCGCTCACGTTGATGTCGTGCTGCAAATCCACGGCTGAATGATCAACGACGAAATTATGAGGCGTCAGAAAATTCTGGTTTTCAAGACGAAGCTCGGTCGGCACGCCCGCTTGAATGCTGATGTAACGTGGAGTAAACGCATAACTGTCAAGCACGATAGTGGCCCGCTGTACTCCATCTTCGTCCGGCTGAAGAACCAGAACCCCGTCGTCGGCGTTCCCCGGAGAACCCCCGAAAAAAAGCACAGACAGAATCCAACAGACCAGCACGGCCAACAGGGGCTTATGCTTCATCAGTCATTTCGCTTTCAGGCAATCAAGAAACTCGTCTCACGAATACTCCCGTGGCAAACGGCCAGCCATGAGGTTCAGGTCAAGTTGTCTTGCCGATGGGTGAACGTCAGTCAGGAGAACGTTCCAACCTTGACTCACAAAAAAATGGCATTACTATAGTACTTATCTTATAGTGGGAATATAGACGGGGCTTCTTGAGGGTTTCAAGGAAATTCCCTTTTGCTTGCCCCGTCTGTAATAGTCCGCTTGCCGAGGTTTCACGAAACAGTACGGCGTGCGAGTTCATCGCTCATCAACGGGCAGCGCGTTTTTATAGAGGAGGAACGAATGAAAAAGCTTAAAGGTATTGGCTTATTGCTGCTGTCGAATATTCTGATTTTTATCACTCTTTCGATCACCTTCATGATTCTCTCGGAAGTAGTTCTTCCTGCGTTTGGGATTGATCTCCGTGGATTGATCGTTCATCAGGACCTTTTGTGGGCCTTTGTTATTGGATTTGGCGGAGCATTCATTAGCTTGGCGTTTTCCAAACAAATGGCGCGAATGATGTTGGATTGCAGGCAAATTACTCAGCCCCGACACCCTGCTGAATTGCTCGTGTATGAGACGGTGCAAAAAATCTCCAGGCGGTTGGATATTAAAACGCCGGAAGTGTGGATTTACGACTCACCTGATCCCAATGCCTTTGCCACGGGGCCATCGAAGAACAACTCGATGGTTGCCGTTTCAACCGGCCTCTTGAACAATCTGAACGAAGGGGAAGTACGAGCCGTCTTAGCTCATGAGATGGGTCACGTCTATAATGGCGATATGTTTACGACGACGGTCCTCGCTGGATTGATGAATACCTTCGTCTATTTTATCAGCAGGCTAGTCTATCGACAGGTAGCCGAACGGAATGCAATGCTGGGTATTGGTGTCTACTTTTTTCTCCAGATTGTGCTGTCAATCCTGGCGATGATTCCCATCAGTTGGTGGTCACGCCGCAGGGAATTTTCCGCTGACAAGTTTGCAGCCAATACGGTAGGCAAAGAGTACATGATCTCGGCACTGCAAGCGATCGATCAATGGGTCAAACGGGTCCAGTATCAGTATCACACGGAAGATGCCCTTGCGACCATGAAAATCTCAGGCAAAAGTCGAAGTTTCATGCACGTGTTTTCGACGCACCCGCCTATCGAAGCTCGCGTCGCCGCCTTACGGAAGCTGTAAACGTTCGGGCAAGTTGCGCTGTCCATCCTTGCCTGAAAACAGAGGGAGTCCCGTCGCGCGTCACGTTACTCCGTGGAGTGCTCTTTTTTATGCCTCGGAAATTTCGCAATGAGACAGCCGACCGTCACACCCAACAGCCCCCCAAGACACCATCCCGCGATAACGTCCGTTGGATAGTGTGCGCCAAGATAGACACGGGATATGCCGCCAAGCACCATAAGTGTCACCACGACCCATCGGGTTCGAGGAAAGAGCATTCCAAGAAATGCCGCCGCCGTTGCTGCATTCACTGCGTGACCAGAGGGCAGGCTGAACGTTCCCCCACACGCGGTCAGTTCATGCACGTTTGAAAAAACCTGACACGGACGAGGACGAGCAATCCATAATTTGATTTGGGCCCCGACGAAATCCCCTGCGCCAATCAAGAAACCGAGGACTGCAGCAACGAGAGTGCCGTAACGCCCGTCGAGCCACACTCGATAAGCCAGATAAGCCACCGCCAACCCGACGAAGTTTCTCGCCGATGAACATTGCAGCATGAACCAATCCAAAGCTGATGATTGGCCGGCCCACCCATTAATGGTGTAAAACAACGCCGTATCCCAATCCATCGACTTTCGACTCCCCTGCTTCTTTGGTGACGGATGATATGCTAGGATTCCGTAGTGACGTTAACCCAGAAAGGCCATCTTTTTATGCTGATCGACAGCCATGCTCATTTGGATGATCTACGATACGATATCGACCGAAACAAAGTCATTCAACGTGCCGAAGCTGCCGGCATTGAGGCCATTGTCACAATCGGCTGCGATATAGACACCAGTCAGGCCGCCATTGCCTTAACGCAATCTCATCCTAACGTCTTTGCCACTATTGGCGTCCATCCGCATGAATCCAGGGAAATCACAGAGGGATGGTACGAGACCTTTCGGGCACTGGCCCGGCAACCGAAAGTCGTTGCGTACGGAGAAATTGGGCTGGACTATCATTATGACCATTCACCGCGGGAGATCCAACGTCAACGTTTTCGTGAACAAATTCACCTTGCACGCGAGTTGGGCCTTCCTCTGGTCATTCACACGCGTGAAGCACAAGAAGATACCGTAACGATCCTTCGAGAAGAAGGCGGGGCTGAAGTCGGAGGCGTTTTTCATTGTTTTTCAGGGGACGTTCGGCTCGCCAGGGAAGTGCTGGACTTGGGTTTTTATCTTTCCTTCTCTGGCGTGCTGACGTTTAAAAACGCGACTCTGCTGAGAGAGGTCGTGAAGACCGTTCCTCTTGACCGGCTTATGGTCGAAACGGATTGTCCCTATCTCACGCCCGTTCCCTATCGTGGAAAACGGAATGAACCCGCCTACGTGCAATACGTGGCAGAAACGCTGGCAGAAATCCGTGGAAATGGCAGACAATCCTTTGAATCCATTGCACGCGTCACTGTCCAAAATACAAAACGTGTATTTAAAATCCCCTGAGTCGGCGTTTCCGGGCCCGGACCGTTTTTGGTAATTTGCGAGCATTGCCTTTTTTACCGGGACGTCCAAGAGGTCTACCGTCTTCAATCTTTGCCATGCCTTGCGTCGAGGAAATGGTTGAGGACTTTGCTGTGCGGGCTTTCTCATCCCCTAAAAATTCTAGCTTTACTTGAAATTCATGAGATCTCATCACAAAAGCCCCATGAGCTTTGGCAGTTTGGATGATTTCCAGATCCGAAGAAACCACGGCACAGGCTGGACCATACTGTCGAGCCAGGCTCTGAATTACCTGATCCGCCGACTCTCCCCGTTTGGTAAAAACCACATCCACTCCTGTCCGGTGTTCGTGGCGCTCAAGCCCCGTCTGCTCTCGCCAAGCATCAAACACCACGGTCACGGGGTGCCCTTTGCGTTGGCTGTACAACGAAAGTCGGCGAACGAGGGTTTCGCGCATCTCGTCACCGTTGTTTGGTTGCGCCGACTTTCTCTTGCCGAGAGATCCCAGTAAGTTATATCCATCAATGATGAGAAACGAGGACATACAGCGGGACACGCTATCCCAGGATTACCCTGCTGTCAATGACAGAACGTGAAGAGTTTGTTATCCTGCAACTTACTGGTCACGCAACGCCATATTTCTTGCATCGATTCTCATGAAGAACCTGTTTCGTTTTTCCCTTATTCTTGTGTTTTACGCGACGTGGTGGGGACCTGTATCGGGGGAGATATCCGAATCGTCCCCGCGCCGTACTTTTTCCAGCCCTCAGACGGCGTTTCCCGCACGCGTTCTTTTAGCAAAACAAGGGGAAACCTCGTCCAACGAAACTGTCTCCACTCTTACAGTCAACAGCGTCCGCTATCATCATCATAAAAAATATACCCGTGTCGTGCTGGACCTGACTGGTCGAGTCGCAATAAAAGAGAGCAAAAACCAACGCACACAAAAAGCGACGATTTCTCTAGCCAATATCAAGCTGAGCAAACGCGCTCAGCAACAAATCAAGAGAAAAAATTTCCCTGGGGCCATTGCTATATTTCCAAGGAAACCTCAAACAGTCACCATTGTCCTGTCTCTGGAAATCCTCCGAACATACAAACTTCTGACCCTCCGCCACCCCGACCGAGTGGTGGTAGACCTCTTTTATGGGAAAAACCAGCCTCAGACTTCAACAAAAACCAAACCTTCGTCTTCCGTACAATCGAAAAAACCCTCGCTTACAAAGAAAACGTCAACGGCCGTAAAACCTGAAGCCAGCACGAACAATCCTTCCAAAATTGTTCAACAAAGGGCCCCTCGTAGAGCGCAACCCAGTGTCCCCTTCTCGAAAGCCCGGAAAAACGTTCTGGTTGTTATCGACCCAGGGCATGGTGGGAAAGACCCTGGCGCTATCGGACGAAGAGGCACCAGGGAAAAAGCGATTACCTTGCAGATTTCGAAAAAAATACGGGATCTCATTCAACAACGCCTCAAAATCAAAGTGCTCTTGACTCGTTCAAAGGATACATTCCTTGATTTAGAGGATCGAGTGGCCTTCGCCAACAGGAAGAAAGCTGATCTGTTTATCTCCGTTCACGTGAATTCGCACGCGAAGAGAGCTATTCAGGGAGTCGAGATTTATCATTTTGGAAAGGCCAGTGATCCCCGAGCGCTTGAAGTGGCCGCCCGAGAAAACGGCATGAAATTAGAAAGTGACGCTCCCCCCTGGCAATTCATTATTGCCGATAAATTGAATGACCGGAAGATTGAGGCATCGCGTAATTTTGCATGGACCACGAAAAACACACTGGTCAGGACGTTAGAGAAGCACTACACGGTCAAAGATCATGGGGTCAAAACAGCTCCTTTTTACGTCTTACGTTTTACGACCATGCCCAGCATCCTGGCTGAAGTAGGGTTTGTGTCCAACCAAATGGAAGAAAAACGGTTGCAGAACGCAGCGTTTCAGAAAAAACTGGCCGAGGGGATCTATCAAGGCATTCACTCATACCTGAAAGCACTGCGTCCCATGCCGTCCTGAAAATACAGGGCTTCCACTTATCGACTGTTGAGGCAACAAGTCCTCCCATACAGTCATCCGGCACTACTTCATGACCACCTATAAATTACTGCTTGAATATGACGGGACAACGTATGCCGGATGGCAACGGCAACCCGCCCAACCTACGATCCAATCAGTACTTGAAGACGCGTTGCTTCAAATTACCCAAAGTTCCATCTCAACTGTAGCAGCCAGTCGAACGGATGCAGGGGTTCATGCCATTGGGCAAGTCGTCAGTTTTCGATCGGACAAACCGTTATTACCTTATGAGTGGACGCGTGCCTTAAATGGAGTTCTTCCAAAAAACATCAGTGTGCGCCAAACGGAGGTGGCGCCTCACGACTTTCACGCACGGTACGATGCGCGCTCAAAAACGTATGAATATCGAATTCTCAATCAGCCGACGCGGCCGGCATTGGATCATCTCCGCGTTTGGCAGATTGCCAAACCCCTCGATTTGAATCGCATGCGCAGGGCCTCACGTCACGTACTCGGACAACACGACTGCACGTCGTTCCAAGGCTCATCCGCAGGCACGAAAAATCCCGTCTGTACCATCCAACGAATTGACTGTTTACACGATGGCCCATTGATTCGTTTCAGGATACAGGCTGATCGATTTTTGAAACAAATGGTTCGGGCATTAGTCGGGACCTTAGTCGAAATCGGTCATGAGAAAAGAATCTCCGACGAGCTGGCGACAATCCTTGAAGCCCAGAATCGCAGAGAGGCAGGCCCCACGGCACCGCCTCAAGGCTTATATCTTCTTCACGTCCATTACAAAACAGAACTCCCTCAAGCGGAAGGACGAGCTATAACTCCGTGACGCCGTCATTTCGCACAACCCGTTTGACCTGAATGCGTCCTCGCATAAATGGATGGATTTCACAATGATAGGAATACGTTCCAGCGGGTAAGTTTCTAACGGTAAAGCGGTCACCGGGATGAAGATGCTCAGATGAAAAGGCGCACGTTCCACCTTGCCTGCAACCATCGTGGGTTACAGTATGAGGCTGCATCGACTGATTGTACCACTGTACTGACTGACCCGGGACAATCGTGGCGGTAGAGGGCGTATAGAAAGGTTCCCTGTCCAAAAGGATGACTTGAGACCCCCCTGCCTGACCCAAGCCAAACGGAAGTAGAATGACAAGCATCATCCATTCGAGATAATAAAAAAAACGCACGTGCTTCACCGCGTTGAGACGACGTGACGACGGGGCTTCATCAAGGCAGGATAGAGAGCTTACTCCACTTCACCTGCATAAATTTTCATGCAGGTCTCTAAAAACGTTAGGGCATCAGGCTTCGAGCGTTGGAAGGAATTCCGGCCGATAATCGAACCAAAGCCTCCCCCGTCACGAATTGCCCGCACCTCATCAAAAATGGTCTTGTCTGCGCCTTTCGCGCCACCGGAGAAAATCACGACGCGTCTCCCATTGAACGCACTTTGCACCACGTGACGAATTCGCTCAGCCGTTGTGCTGATTGGAATTTTCTCGGCTTCATAGACCTTTTTTGCTTCCGCTTGTTCGATATGATCAGTCGGCACTTTGACCTTAATGATATGCGCCCCAAGTTGAGCCGCAATCTGAGCACCATAACAGACCACGTCAATAGCCGTTTCTCCTGCTTTCGTTAATTTTCCACCACGAGGGTATGACCAGACCACCACGGGGAGCCCGACTGACTTCGCTTCTGCCGCAATTCCCTGCAAATCCTCATACATCTCCTGGCTATACGCCGACCCAGGGTAAACGGTGTATCCAACGGCACAACACCCTAAACGAAGTGCGTCTTGCACGCTACCCGTGACGGCTTGATTATAGTCGTCCCCGCCAGAGAGAGAATCGTTATTATTCAGCTTGAGAATCAATGGGATTTGTCCGGCATATTCCGCTGCGCCGGCCTCTAAAAACCCCAATGGAGCCGCATAGGCGCTACAGCCAGCATCAACAGCCAATTCAAAATGATAGTGGGGATTATACCCTGAAGGATTTGGCGCAAAGCTCCGGGCAGGACCATGTTCAAATCCTTGGTCCACCGGCAAAATCAGGAGCCTGCCCGTTCCCGCCAATCGACCACTCATTAATAATCTGGCCAAATGCGCCCGAACGCCCGGCGCGTCACTCTGATAATAGCCGAGGATTTCTTGCACACGTTTGGTGATTCGGAGACCTTCACTCACGAGCAATTCCTCCTGTGCTGATTTGAAGATTGAACGACATCCCGTATCTGAGACAGAAAGCATTCATTCCTGCACTGACCGTTGAACAAAAGGCGGTTGGAATTATCCACCAGGCCGGTCCAGGGTCGACTCGGGTTTTTTCAATTGTCGTGTCTGTCCGCGTCTGATTGTCGCGACCCGCCTTCCACGTTTTCTAATTTTTTTCGCAGATCAATAAGCTCTCGCTCCATGGCATCAAAACGTTCTGCAATCGGGTCAGGAATATTTGCATGATCCATGGATTCTTCCGGGACCCGCACTCCGACCGACTTGATGACTCGGCCAGGAATGCCAATGACCGTGGAATTGGATGGTACCGATCGCAAGACCACGGAATTGGCTCCGATTTTGACTGAATCCCCGATTCGGATATTTCCCAAAACTTTGGCTCCTGAGCCCACAACCACGTGATTTCCCAACGTTGGATGTCGTTTCCCTTTGTCTTTCCCCGTTCCACCCAACGTCACCCCTTGAAACAACGTGACGTAATCGCCAATTTCTGCGGTCTCTCCAATCACCACGCCCATGCCATGATCAATAAAAAAACCATGGCCTATTGAAGCAGCGGGGTGAATTTCGACACCCGTAACCCAACGAGCGACTTGTGAAATCGTTCGGCTTAATAATCGAAGCCTCATCTTCCACAACCGGTGAGCCAGCCGATGTACCAGCAATGACTGAAAGCCCGCACAGGTCAAAAAAACTTCGATAGCGTTCCGGGCAGCAGGGTCGCGATCAAAAACGGCTTGAAGATCCTGTTTAACCACGTTAAACATCGTTCAATCAAACGGCCGCCTTCTCGTCCGACTGCCTGTACGCAATAAGACATACGGCTTGAGCGGCAATTCCTTCTTTTCTTCCAAGCGTTCCGAGATGATCGTGGCTTTTGACCTTCACGTTCACGAGCGACGACTCAACGCGTAAGACCTGGGCCAGTTGCCTGCTCATCTCAGCCAAATAGTTTTCTAACCGGGGAGCTTGTGCCACGACCACCGTGTCAAGATTGAGAAGATGAAATCCCCGCTCAGCGAGTTTAGCGTGAATGCCTTCCAGCATGTCTAAACTCTTCATATTGATAAATTGCAGGTCGTCGCTGGGGTAATATCGACCTAAATCCCCTTCTCCCATAGCTCCCAACAGCGCGTCACAAACGGCATGCGTGAGAGCATCCGCATCGGAATGGCCATCTAATCCATGAGTGTGAGGAATACGAACCCCGCCAAGAATAAGTGGTCTTCCTTCTTGCAGTCGATGAATATCGTACCCGATTCCAATACGCATACGTTGCCTTGACCGTTTTACCGTGAACCATCAGACCAGACAAAGGATACAGAAAAAATCAACAAGTGAAAACGACAGAAGTTTATTGTGAAGAAGGATCATTCCTTCGGGCAGCTAAAATTGCTTCGCCCATCATCAGGTCTTCCGGACGAGTGATTTTAACGTTGTCTGTCCTTCCATTGACGATACAGACCCGATGGCCGACCCACTCGACCAAAAACGCGTCATCCGTTGCGGCCACGCCGGCCTGTCGGCCTAACTGGTGGGCTTTTTGCAACAACTCGATTCTGAAGGCCTGCGGCGTCTGTGCCAACCAGAGCCGCTGCCGATCAAGAGTCGTTTCGATCATCCCGTCAGGAGTTGCACGCTTCACCGTGTCACGGAGGGGAACCGCCACGATAGCCGCGTCGTGGGTTCTGGCACCATCAACGACTTTTTGCACCATTGTGTCCGTCACAAACGGCCGTACGGCATCATGGACCAATACGACCTCGGTGCGCTTATCGACCGCTTGCAACCCATTCCAAACTGAATCCTGTCGCCGTGCTCCGCCACTGATTACGTTGCTGATTTTGGAAAAGCCACGTTGCGGCAAAAGTTCTTTTTGACAATAGGCTACCGCGTCATGTGGAACGACAACGACAATTTCACAAATCGTCTTGCTTGCCTCAAAAACCCGAAGAGCGTGTACGAGAAGCGGAACGTCTCCTAATTGAAGAAACTGCTTGGGGACCGCGTTCCCCATTCGAGCACCACGCCCTCCGGCCGGTACAATCGCAGCAACCCACTCATCCACGCGCGAAACTCAACACGTCCCGGTCAGTTGCTTCCTGGAGACGGGTAAAGATCATCCTGCCCGCACTCGTCTGTAATATGCTGGTCACCACCACGTCCACGTTTTTGCCTATACAGCGTTTGGCATTATCCACGACAACCATCGTCCCGTCATCTAAATACGCCACGCCCTGCCCGGCTTCCTTTCCTTCTTTCAACACAAATACCCTCATCGTTTCGCCAGGAAGGACAATCGGTTTCAGAGCATTCGTTAGTTCATTAATATTTAACACCTGCACACCTTGAAGTTCGGCAACTTTATTCAGATTCAAGTCATTGGTCAAAATTTTTGCGCCCAGTTTCTTACCTAATTCCACTAATTTGGCATCAATTTCCTTGATATGGGGAAAATCGTCTTCGACAATTTCAACCGCGACGTCATTGTTTTTTTGAATATGATTGAGAATATCGAGTCCCCGGCGACCTCGTGCGCGTTTCAACGTATCGGCCGAATCGGAAACATGTTGCAGCTCTTGTAAAATAAATTGAGGAACAATGAACTCTCCCTCCATAAACCCCGTTTCACAAAGATCTGCGATACGACCATCGATAATCACGCTCGTATCCAGCAGTTTGGGCGTGCAAAATCGTTCCGTCGAGGTCAAGCCCGTAACGGTCTTGTTGTCCCTGTCGTACTCCTTTCCATACCGAACGCCCAAAACGAGTCCGAGATATGGAAAAATCAAAAGCGTGGCTAACGTGACCACTTGAATTATCGGGGATGATTCCAGGAATTTCGTTAAAACAATAAACATCCCCGAAAGAAGCATCCCCAGACTGAGGCCAACACCGCCACAGACAGGGACGGGAACAGGGAGACGTTGCAAGGAAATCTCTGCCAGCACCATCACTCCACTCAGCAATGCCCCGAAGACCGCGCCAACTGCCGCATAGAATATCCGCCCGTCTCCCGTGATGTATCCTACCGTGAGCCCGAGCAGAATGCTTAGGATAAGAAAACCGGCTCGCAGAGCCACGCGCTCTCCTTTTGAGTTGTGCGTGCCTGGACACACGTGACGAAAACGATATTCTTATTCCAGGCATTGACTGCCTAAACTATCCAAACGGGCGTTACTCTCGGCTCAAAAATCGTTCTGCGATTTCAACGTCTTCACGACTGCCGATGATAAGCGGAACGCGCTGATGGGGCGCCTTGGGGTGAATAGCAGAAATCCGTTCCACGCCTGTGCTTCCAAGTCCTCCGGCCTGTTCTACCACGAAACTTAAGGGAGCGGCTTCATACATCAAACGAAGTTTGCCCTCAGGCTTCTTCACTTCACCGGGATACAGATAGAGCCCGCCCTTTAAAAGAATCCGATGAACGTCCGATACGAGACACCCCGTGTACCTGGAGGAATAAGGCCGGCCGGTTTCTCTATCATTCTCTTGAAAGTAATCTACAGCTCTTACCACGTTTTCAGGCCACCTCGATCTATTGCCTTCATTAACGCTACAAATTTTCCCGCTGACTGGAATTTGAACGTTTGAGACGGACAAGAAAAACTCACCAACCGCAGGATCAAGAATAAATTGATGCACTCCCTCTCCACATGTATACACAAAAACAGTACTGGCTCCATACAATAGATATCCACTGGCTACTTGTTCACGTCCCGCCCTCAGAAAATCTCCAGCGGAGTCCAGTCTATGGATGGAAAAAATCGAACCAAGGGGGGCATTGACGTCTATATTCGAGGAGCCGTCCAAAGGATCGAAGAACACGGCATATTTTCCTGACTCTTCAGCACGGGCCACGGTAAGCGGCTCATCCATTTCCTCAGAAACCACGGTCCGTACAATCTCACTGTCTTCAAAGGCGTCTACAAAAATTTGATTGGCTCGTACATCCATTTTTTGTACTTGTTCGCCATGGAAATTCGTCGTCTTGGTCGTTCCGAGATTATCCATGAGTCCTGCTTCACTCAGATCCCGGGCAATCCTTTTCCCACCCAACACAATCCGGGTCATGATGGTGAAGAATTCTCTTGTACGGTCAGGCGATGACTCTTGCCGTTCAAGAATATGGCACGTTAAAGAAATCATCATTGGACTCTGAGAACCGATAGAGAATTATTATAGGATCTTTGCCCAAAAAGTCGAGAATGATTTCGGTTACGGGGGCCATCCATCAATCAGAGCTCTGACCGACCCGACAATAACGCGGGCTTCCATCATAACAGGAATCCGTTCTTTTGTATTGGTCAACCAAAATCTGATATTGCCTTCATTCAAAAAAATCCCACGAAACGGCATGATCGCCAACAAACGAATTGCTTCAACCTTTCCCCAGGGGCCACTGATCGATTCCACGGCCTCCACCTTGACTTCGACCTTATAATTTTTTCGGTCGTGATGAACAGGCAAATACACTGAAGAACCCGGCTCAAGTTCTGGCAGCGTACGAAAAAAATAGAGACACGATAGAGGATCATGCGTACCTGAAACAATCGAATGGGTCGAAGATTTGCCATCTTTCAATACCGTCACCTGATTGGTCACGTGATCGAAGGTCACGTTAAACTGTTCATGGCGACTGCCTTCTCGGCGCTGAAAAAACAGCCGTCGCGGGAGCATGGTCTGAGGATCAACAAGCGAGTCCACGTAATTCCTTATGGGAAAAAAGAAAGAAATCAAATCATTGGATCGAACGGTAGTCACCAGGCGTTGAGAAGGATGCCCATCTTCCGAAATCAGCTCCTCGGCTTTCATGGTCGCGTGCCCGGCGGGAATGCCCCACAAGAAAATGGAATAGTGATAATCTTCTTTCTCGGGGGCAGCAAGAACGGAATGGGAAAGGGCTAACCCACCGAGGACCCCTAAGATCATCCCAAGGCCGCTCACGCCAGTCACGGAGGTCTTGAGTCGAACAAACACAGAGCGCATACACTCAAATTGTACATCACCCCATCGATAAAAACAGGGGCCTGTTTCTTCTCGGGGTCTTGCGACGACTGGACAGGACGACAATCGGCTTGAATGGGGGAAGAAATTAGAGGCGAAAAATGTCCCTCTTTGGTTTGCAGAACGTCAGCCTGCAACCGCTTGACGGCAAGCTTCGAGTTCCCCCTCCAAATAGGTGCGAAGAGCTTGCAGCCGTTTGGCGGAGGTTGCCTCAAATCGAAGGACCAATGCAGGTTGTGTATTGGACGCACGAATGAGTCCCCAGCCGTCATCAAAGCAAACTCGAACGCCATCGATCGTGACAACGTCACGAATCGCAAAGTTTGGGGCATTCGAGTTTCGCTGCTTCGCCAACCCAAGCACTCGATTTCGTACCGCCTCAACCAATCGAAATTTCACGTCGTCCGAACACGCAACGCGAATTTCCGGAGTCACCTCAGTAGGAGGCACGTCAGCCAGAAGAGAAGAGAGCGGGGCTTGTGCTTTCAACAAAATTTCAACCAACCGGCACGAGGCATAAATTGCATCATCATAACCGAAATAGCGGTCGGCAAAAAACATATGCCCGGACATTTCCCCCGCCAAGGCGGCACGTTCTTCCTTCATCTTGGTTTTAAGCAGAGAATGTCCCGTCTTCCACATGACGCCGTTCCCCCCTCGCCTTCGAATATCTTCGTAAAGAAATTGGGAAGCTTTGACTTCGGAGATAACGGTACTCCCGGGTTTGTTCTTTAAGACGTCCCGCGCAAAAATCAAGAGAAGATGATCGCCCCATAGAATATTCCCCTTTTCATCAATTGCACCAATACGGTCTGCGTCACCGTCATACGCAATCCCAACGTCCGCTCGATTGAACTGCACCGCCTGCATAAGATCCTGGAGATTCTCGACCACGGTAGGGTCGGGATGATGGTTAGGAAATCGACCATCGAGATCATCATATAATGCAGTGACACGACAACCTAATTGCTCTAAGGCGTCTTTCGCCACCAAGCTCGCGGCGCCGTTTCCACAATCGAGTACGACGTGCACTCCTCTTCCATCGACACCGGCAAAGTGTTCATTGAGATAACGCAAGTAAGAAGGGACCACCGACGCCGTGGAAACCGTTCCTGAGCCAGACGCATAGGTCTCGGCATCGATCAGACGTTTGAGTTCCTGAATTTCTTCACCATAGAGTGCCATTTTTCCCACACACATTTTGAAGCCATTGTACTCGGCTGCGTTATGGCTCCCTGTGATCATCACGCCACCATCAATAGGCAACTCATATAATGCAAAATAGAGCAAAGGCGTCGGACAAACCCCAATGTCCACGACATTCACCCCTGTGGCAGTGACGCCAGCAAGTAATCGGTCCCGAAGATCCAGTGAGGTCAGTCGCCCATCTCGTCCCAAGGCTACCGTTCGACACCCGCGTTGTCGAGCCACGGTCCCGTAGGCACGACCAATGGATTCAGCCACGTCAATCGTCAGATCTTTTCCAACGATTCCACGAATGTCATATTCCCGAAAAATGCTCACAAACGAATCCTTTAAAAACAAGACGGGATGCTATGGGCTTCGGCCATAGTCATCGCCATACCGAACAATATCGTCTTCTTTCACATATGGACCATATTGGACTTCAATAATTTCAAGAGGAATCCTGCCGGAATTTTCCAATCGGTGTTTGGTCTGTTTGGGAATTCCCGTACTCTCCCCTGGGTGTAACTCGAACACCTTATTTCCACAGGTCACGCGCCCCGTCCCGGCAATCACCACCCAATGTTCACTCCGTTGGTGATGCATTTGGAGCGACAACCGCCGACCGGGCAACACGCTAATACGTTTGACCTTGTATCCTCTCCCCTCTTCGAGAACAGTGTATGAACCCCAAGGACGATAGGCCATTACATGCTCCAAATGCTCGGGGACCCCGCGTTTCCTCAAAACATCAACTAAAACTTTAACTTCTTGCGAGCGTGATTTTTGGCACACCAGTGTGGCGTCAGGCGTATCAACCACCACCATATTGGACAGACCTATAGATCCGACAAGCCGTTTTGTGGCGAAAAACACAGAATTTTCGCTGTCAATATCGACCACGTTCCCGACCCTCACGTTGCCTCGTTTATCCCGAGGTACGACTTCTTCCAGACTGCTCCAACTCCCAACGTCCAACCAGGAAAAATCCACGGGAATCACCGCAACCCGTGCCGATCGCTCCATCAACCCAGAGTCGATTGAGATCGACTCGAGCTGTTTATAACGATTAGCCAGTTGCTCTCCCACCCTGCCCGCTTCAGCCATGGCGTCGATCGTTCGAAGTCCTTTCAACAGCATAGGCTGATGACGCACAAATTCCTCGATCAGTTTATCAGTCCGCCACACAAAAATTCCGCTGTTCCACAAATAAGTCCCGGCCTTTACAAACCGCTGAGCTTTTTTTAAATCAGGCTTCTCCACAAACCGCCTGACCTTATAGCCCGAGAGCGAATCGAACGTTTCCAAACGGGACCGCTTATCGGGCTGAATATATCCATACCCCGTTTCCGGTCTAGTGGGTCGGACGCCAAACATCACTAAAGCACCCCGTTGAGCCAATCGATATCCGAAGGAAACGGCTTGTTTGAATTTCCTGTCACTTTTGATGATATGGTCAGCCGGCAAAACCAACATCGTCGCATCGGGATCGTGACGCAATAATTGGAGGGCCGCTAAACCAATAGCCGGACAGGTGTTCCGACCTTCCGGTTCGAGCACAAAATTATCAGCCAATTCATTTTTCCACTTTGACAATTGCAGTTTGATCGTTTCGGCTTGAGAATAGTTGGTCACGACACAAACGTTCTTGGTGGGGACGGCTTTCAACGCGCGCTGAACCGTCTGCTGAAGAAACGTCTCTTCTCCAGCGACCTGAAGAAGTTGCTTGGGGAATCGTTCTCGACTGGCTGGCCAGAATCGAGTTCCACTACCCCCGGCAAGAATAACCGCGTACAGGTGGGGGGGCTTCATCCGTGCCTCATATGAAAAACGAGCGATTCGATGAGTATATTCTCCTTCACGATCAAGAATTCACTCTGTCTCGCATCGTGCCATGACACATGGAATCATTTGCCACGGAGCCAGGACGATCCGAGTATGAATAAGCAAGCTAGCTCTTGTCGGACTTTGAACCTTGAGCAGCTAAAATCAGGTCGGCTACTTCCCTGACCGCCCCGTCGCCTCCTTGGGCTTTACACACGTACTGTACTTTTTCCCGAACGGAACTGCGTCCATTCGCAGGCGTGGCGGAAAATCCAACCGCCAGAAGCGCAGGCAAATCCGTCAGGTCATCCCCCAGGTACGCAATTTCCTCAAGTGAAATTTCATATTTCGAGGACAGTTCTTTCAATACGACCAGCTTGTCCTTCACGCCCTGGTGAATTTCGGAAACTCCGAGTTTAGCTGCCCGAAAAGCTACCAATCGCGTGTGATCCATGGTTATGATAGCCGTTACAAGTCCAGATTCCTTTAACAACGTCAATCCCAGACCATCCCAAACGTTAAACTTTTTGGTTTCCTTGCCTGAGTCTGAATAATAGAGGCCGCCATCAGTCAAGACTCCATCGACGTCGGTCGCGACGAGCCGAATGTTTTTGAGTATTGGGGCCAATTGACGAACGCGTGTAGGCGTTCGTTCTGCTCTCGTATTTACCGTCATTTCCCTTCGCTCAACGCAAGAAAGCGCAATTAAAACATACTCCACTGTTTAAACAAAGAAGTTTTCACGCCTGTACATTGAATATACAGACGTACAGTAGCGAAGGGAAAACGATGGACACGGTCAAAAACTCTGCTCATTTCTCAACGCGTGCCCGCGACCGCTTTTATTCATTTACAGCTTCATGGCCCTGTTATATGATCCCATGATTCTTCACGAATTTTTTGTTTTCCGGATTTTTCTACTGTGACGATTCTCGATCGCTACATATTTAAAGAGCTCCTCATTCCCTTCTCCATCAGCCTCTGCATCCTTTGTTTTATCGTATTGACCAAAGAAATGTTGCGGTTGGTTGAGTTGTTGGTGACCAAAGGAGCAGGGCTTCTGTCTGTTTTTGAAATTGTCATCAAACTCCTGCCCTCTTTTTTGGTGCTGACGCTTCCTATGGCCTGTTTAATCTCCTCGATCACCACCTTCAGTCGATTTTCCTTCGACAAAGAGCTTATCGCCATGCGAGCGGCAGGGTTGAGCTTGCTCAGAATCGCATTTCCCGTTTTTGTCTTTTCGTTTTTCGTTTTCTTGGGAACGTTGTCCCTTTCACAATGGGGACAACCATGGTCATCAATCTCTTTAAAAAAACTGGCCCTTAACCTGATTCAAGATCAATTACACGTGATCTTAGATCAAGGTGTCTTTAATGAACCCGTTGACGGCATGATGATTTTCGTTCCTACCCCAGAACCCGGAGAAAAAGCTGCGGGCATTTTCGTTTTGGATCACCGTGATCCGGTCAAAAAGATAATTATCACTGCCCGATCTTTCCAAATGCTCAACAATCCTCAACACAGACAACTTGGCATTCGGTTGTATGAGGGTGTCATTCATCACGTTCCCAAAGACGGCTCCCAACATCATCAGGTTGCGTTTTCTGCTTATGATCTCAAAATGGAGACGTCCCCGGCTTTCAACGTCGAAAAACCGGAACGGCCCGACTATCAAAGCATCATGGCCGAATTGGAACAATCCGGCTGGCGAGACACCGACATGCTTCGTCGCCTCATGGAATACTACAAAGACCTCGGGTTTCCTGTCGCAACGCTTATCCTCGGTATCCTGGGCATGCCGGTCGGCATTGTTTCAAAACGAGCCGGCCGCATGGGTGGGTTTGTCTTGGGAATTTTCATCATGGTGGGCTATTATTTGCTCAACGTCCTGGGAGAATTTTCCGTCACGACCCTGCTCCTTCATCCGTTTGCCGGAGCATGGCTCCCAAACGTTCTCTTATTACTCATTACCTTGACGCTCTTTTATCAGGCAAGTTGGCGCTAACGTGGGCATTCTGTTCTGGTACTTTGTTCGACAGTATCTCAAAATCCTGACGTTGTGTTTCACTGGGCTTATTACTATTTACCTGGTGGTCGATTTTTTTGAGAAACTGCGAAAGTTCCTCAGACATGACGCGGAACTGACCTCCATGTTGATGTATTTTTTCTGTAAAACGCCTGGCATTTCTTTTACGATCATACCGTTTGCCGTTTTAATGGCTTCTCTCCTCACCATCGGACTCTTAAACAAAAACCAGGAAATTACCGCGATGCGGAGTTGTGGGGTTAGCCTGCTTCACGTTACGATGCCGTTTCTGGTGGTCACGGGCGTCCTCACCGCCGTACTGTTGGAATTGACGGCAGTTGTTGTTCCTTTGGCCAATGCCAGGGCGGAATACATCCGAACGGTAGAGATCCAGAAAAAACCACAGCCGATGTCTTTTACGACTGAAGACCTGTGGCTGCACGTTCACGACAATTCGATTATACACGTCCAACGAGTTGATCCCGAGGGCACGAAACTCCACAAGGTCACACTCTACCGGCTAAACAACCAATTTTCTTTGAAGGAATGGCTCTCAGCAGCCAGCGCCCATTTCATCAACGGCCAATGGTTCTTGCATAACGCAGATCAACGGTTGATCGAATCAGACGGCAGGGTCACGCTTACTCAACGTCCAGTGCTTCCCTTAGAGTTGCCCTTAACGCCTGATGACCTGAGGATCTGGAATTTTCTGGAGCCTGAATATATGACGTTGGACCAACTCGGCAACCACATTGAACGTTTACGACAAGAAGGACATAATGCCACAAAGTTTCTCGTGGACTATTGGAGACGAGTGGCTTTTGCTTTCGTCCCTCTGATCATGACCATTCTCGGTGTATCCGTAGGACTCCTCGGAATGGGCACTCGGACAATCGGAGTTGCAAAGGGCATCGGACAAGCCTTGGGCATCAGTTTTTTGTTTTGGGCCACGCATTCCGTTGGGCTCGCGTTGGGAAGAGGTGGGGTGTTACTTCCCGTCATCGCAGCTTGGATTGCGTGCGCGATGTTTTTCATTGTCAGTCTGAACCTTTTCCTAAAAGTGCGCTACTAAGAAACCCTGGAAACTCACAAGATCGCGCTCAACAGACGACAACCTCCTCAACCAAAAAAACAAGGCACGTTCAAACCGCCAGGAAAGTCAGGAAACACCGTTCAGGTTTCACCATGAAGAACCATACGGCGACTGCCAAATCCAAAGGAAGAAACCATGACTCCCCCAACGGCTGACGGCTATGCATTAATCGAATTAGCTCACGCCATTGACGCACAACTTTATGGCCCGGCAGATTGCCGCGTTACAGGGGTCAGCAGTCTCGAAGAAGCAACCGCAGGCGATCTGGCTCTGCTGACCAGCCGTCGATTGATGGACAGAGCTAAACAATCGAATGCGTCAGCTTTCGTCGTACCTCACTACTCTCCTGATTTGAACGGTGCCCAATTGGTTTCAGCGCAACCCGATTTTGATTTTGTCCGGTTGAGCACTCGTTTCTTCACGAAGAAACCTTCTCCTACCGGGATAGCCCAACACGTCGTGAAGGGCATGGACGTGCACGTGGGGGCCGACGTTTCCATCGGACCATTCGTCACGATCGGCCATCGTACGAAAATTGGAAATCGAGTCACGATCGGCCCCGGAGTATTTTTAGGAGACGACGTCACAATAGGTGATGATACCGTGCTTTATCCAAACGTGAGCGTTTGTGACGGATGCCAGATAGGCACTCGGGTTATCATCCATGCCGGTGCAGTCGTTGGAAGTGACGGATTTGGATACGTTCAACACGAAGGCCGCCATCATAAGGTTCCACAACGTGGAATCGTGGTCATTGACGATGACGTCGAAATTGGGGCTAACGTGACCATTGATCGGGCCACGTTCGGACGCACCCATATCAAACAAGGAACCAAAATCGACAATCAAGTCCAAATCGCCCACAATGTGACGGTAGGAGAACACGGTATCATCGTGGCACAGGTCGGCATCGCGGGCAGCACGTCGATTGGGAAGCACGTTATGATAGGAGGACAGGCCGGACTCATCGATCATCTCACGATCGGGGACCACGCCAGGATCGCGGCAGGAGCGGGAATTCAAAAAAACGTGGAACCTGGCGGTACGATGTCCGGGCGGCCAGCGAAGCAGCATAAAGCCTTTTTACGTGCCTATGCTTTAATGTACCACCTTCCTGAACTGTATCAACGGGTCTCAAAGCTGGAAAAACGTCTTGCCGCCATGGAAAACAAAGCCGAGAAATCTCAGATTCGCAACACCAAGAAGTCAACGTAGTGGAGAATTGACCAAAGACGACGGCTTACTTTTTGCTCGTCAAAGGAGGAATGACCGATCGCCAGGTAAACAACTTGCCCCAAAAGAACCCCGCCCACGGCAAGGCAAAAGCTGCCGTATAGTCCAAAGAGCCAGAGGTAAAACTCCAAGCTGAAAGCCCGATCAGACTCCCAATCCCCAACACATAGGCGAATGGAACCAAACTCCGACCGGCATGTCGTAACTCTACTTCAAACGAGCCTTTCTTGAGTCGTTGCGCTCCACGAGTATTGGAAGATTTCATTCGGCTCGCCCAAAATTCAGGGAATTCTCGAAACAAATAACGGTGATAGCGTGTTTGTCCCCACCCGAGGAAAATGCCAGCCACCATCAACCCCGAACTTGTGATAAACGTCCACTCATCATAGGTTTCAATAAACAGTTGATACACCAACGCAAGAATTCCAATAATCATGGCCAACAGGCCCAGCAGCCCAGATGGAAACAAAATATAAGTGCGGATATAGTTTTCAGCGAGCTGCACCACGTTTTCTTTTCGTTGGGCCGTGATAATTTTTCCCATGAGACACCTTGATCCGAAAGACCGTTTCACGAATCTTTCGATGGAGACTCCTCTACTGGAATGGACGGAGACGGTTGAGAACGTTCAGGAACGGGATCCTCGACGTTGAGCCAAGCCCCACGATCAAGGACTCGACATCGTTTTGAACGGAACGGATGAAATGGCCTGTACTTCCAAGAAATAGAACGTCGGCAACTACGGGACAGTGCCATCATGAAAAAAGTATACCAAGACGACGCATGCCAAGGGAACAGAAGAACTCGAATTTTCTCTGCACGGATGGAAGAACAATCTTAGACACGCGTCAGGAATCAACCATCAGATAGTGAACATTGCAAACTCAAAAACAGAGGAGTACTTTCTTCTTTATAAAGGTTTTACAGCCCCCAAACACTTCACATTCATGAAGGAGTTGACACATCCATGAAAAACGTCCAAATTGTTTTCAACATTCAAGTTCCTGATCATGTCTCGGAAGAAGAAGTGAACACCCGACTCAATCAAGTCATCAGCACCCTCATGGCTCAAGAGTTTGGCGGAAATTCATTGACTGACCAGTCAGTAGGACTTCCCCCGGACGGTCATGACGGACAAGTTGGCCATGCTTGATTATCTGAACCGACGACCCCGCCGCACGGGTTTATAAGTCCCGCCCTTTTCTCCTGACGCAACTCCTGACAATCTTTACACTTTTCTAAACGTAATCTGGCCTGGCCGGATACATGCCATGAGCGTCAACAGGCGCGCAGCGAAATCCCAGCTTTCATAAAACCTGGCCAGTCAGATTCGCAAGGTAAAGAAATCGTGATTGCCAGGGCCGGCAAACCCCATCTGTGACCGGAGCCATATTGCGAGCCAACAAAGAGCAGGCTTATAAAAGAGAATCATTGGAGCGGGTGAGGAGATTCGAACTCCCGACCAACGGCTTGGGAAGCCGATGCGCTACCACTGCGCTACACCCGCTCACAATTGCAGAAGGAAGTTCATTCTAGACAGGGCGCGGAATGCCAGTCAAGGACGTGTATCAGCCCACCACTCCCCGACAACAAATTTCGGGGACCGGCTTCGGCACTCGGGGCGGTTGATGAGAATGCGCCCTTTTCTTCAGAGACATCCGCAGCGGCGTCACCCTTGGTCGGAGACAGAGGCTTCGGATCCGACCCACCTTTCAACGGATTTCCGTTTTCTTTTACCATTTGTAATATTTATTGTATTTTGTAACTTTTGGCGAAACCGCAGTCAGGTCTGCCACGGGCTATATTTATACCTTCACCTCCACCAGCACGTATTTCCGTTTACCAATTTTCATTTGGTACGACTCATTCGCCTGTAACGGCAGAACCGCGTTGCTGTCTTGATAGCGTTCCTGGTTGATGACCACGGCACCTTGAGTGATCAACCGACGAGCCTCTCCCTTGCTCAACAACAACCCCGTTCGCATGAGGAGATCCACTAACCCGATCGAAGGATTTTCCGAATCTGAAAAATTCGCTGCCGCTAACGTGATCGTGGCATCGGGTTGTTCGGGAAACTCTCGCTTGTGAAACTTCTGCTCGAAGTCATCCCTGGCTTGTTGCCCTGCATCTGCCCCATGATACCGCGCCACGAGTGCTTCTGCCAACGCGAGTTTCGCTTCCTTGGGATGGCGTTGTTTGACCGCGTCGAGATCCTCTGAGGTAAGCAGTTCATAGTACCGAAACATCAGGTCATCACTGATCGACATGATCTTGCCAAACATGTCCGAGGGATCAGCTTCCAAGGCGATAGAGTTCCCAAAACTTTTACTCATTTTTCTTACCCCATCCGTACCTTCCAGTAGCGGCATTGTCATGACCACTTGGGGGGGTTGTCCCCAATCTCGCTGAAGATCTCGCCCCACGAGCAAATTAAACGTTTGGTCGGTCCCGCCCAGTTCAATGTCGGCCTTGAGTGCCACGGAGTCATAGCCCTGCACCAACGGATACAGAAATTCATGGACGCTGATGGGTTTCTGGTCTCGATAGCGCTTGAAAAAATCGTCCCGTTCCAACATGCGCGCCAAACTATAGTGCGAACACAATTCAATCACTTCTTGGGCCCGCATGTCTTCCATCCAGTGACTGTTGAATTCGATGCGCGTTTTCTGAGGGTCCAATGTTTTGAAAATTTGACGTTCGTAGGTCTTCGTGTTGGCCGATATCTGGTCCTTAGTCAAAACCTTTCTCGTTTCAGAGACGCCGGTCGGGTCACCGATCATGCCGGTAAAGTCCCCGATCAAAAAAATGACCTCGTGTCCAAGCTCCTGAAAATGACGAAGCTTCTGGATCAGAACAATATGACCGAGATGAAGGTCAGGCGCAGTTGGGTCGAACCCTGCCTTCACCCTCAACGGCCTCCCTTCCTTGAGCGAAGCCTTTACCCGATCTTCGAGCTCATGCGGCTGTATAATCTCGACGGCACCGCGTGTCATAAGATGAAGCTGCCGTCTCAATTCTTGATCTGCCATCAGATTCCCAGCATCCTGAAACAAGTCTCAAAAGGATTCGTTAGGCGCAGTTTTTTTCTGATCAACGCGAACGTAAGGCCGAAGTCGTGCAAATCGTTTTGCACCAATGCCCTTCACGTTTTGGATGTCCTGAATTGACATAAAATTCTGATTGTTGTTTCGATAGAGAAATATGCGCTCAGCGAGAACGGGTCCAATGCCCGGCAAGCGCTGCAGATCTTCTACCGAACTACGATTAATATCGACACGACCAACTGTGGCGACCGTAACGGGACTCTCCTCTGAGAGTCGTTCCAACGACGCTTCATTCCCTGCTTGCCGCACGGGCAATGCTTCAGATCGAGCAGACCCGGACGGATTCTGCAACAAGCCTGCAAGAGACAGAAAACCCAGGGTTCCACCAAGAAGCAGGAGTTTTGCTCCAAATGAGTACGCCGCCGAATAATCTTTTACCGACCACCCCGTCATCACGATCATTTTCTGGCCAGATGAATCGCCATGCCCTCGACGTCCTCGGTTGCCTCCATCAAAGCTTCGGCATGAGTAGGATGCGCATGAATCGTGTTTGCAATACACGTGGCCGTGGCGTTCAACTGCATGGCCAGTGCCGCCTCATGAATCAAATCCGCCGCATGAGTCCCGACCATGTGAGCTCCCAGCACGCGATCCGTTTGGGGGTCGGCCAAGATCTTCACCAACCCAACCGTGTCCCCAACTGCATGGGCCTTGCCTAACGCACTATACCGATAGCGTCCTATCTTAGGGGAAACGCCTTGTTCACGAATCTGCCGTTCGGTCAATCCGACCCGCCCAATCTCCGGCAACGTAAAGATACCCGCCGGCACCACCTCATAGTTCATGGTTTTAGAATTCCCAACAATATTGTCCACGGCGACTTTGCCTTGGGTCGACGCCACATGTGCCAACATCGCCTTCCCCACCACGTCGCCAATGGCATACACGCCCGGCACGTTCGTTTCCAGATGATCGTTGACTTCGATTTCACCTTTGCTTCCAAGTTTCACGCCAACTTCTTCCAACCCGATTCCTTTTGAATTAAAGCGTCGTCCTGCCGAAACCAAAACCGCGTCACAAACCAGTTGCTCTCCACCTGTCAAATTCGCTGCAATTCCCACATTCGTCTTTTTAACGTGCTTCACCGAATTTCCAACAATCATTCGTACGTTGCGTTTTTTCAGTTCACGTTCAATAAAAGCGGAGATCTCTTCATCTTCCGACGGCAACAAGCAAGACAGCATTTCCACAATAGTCACTTGCGACCCTAACCCCGCGTACAGGGAAGCAAATTCGCAGCCTTCGACTCCACCGCCGATGATGAGCAACCGCTCGGGCATTCGTGGAATATCCAAGGCTTCCTTACTCGTCATAATGTCATAGCCGTCTACAGGAAACGTCGGGAGTGCCGGCGACGATGAACCCGTAGCAATGATAATGCCATCGGCCTGGATCGACGTTTCAGTGTCATCGGCAAGGGACACCTGCACGGTCTGGTCGTTCGCCAGTCGTCCCGTTCCTTGAACGTGGGACACGCCCCAATGTTTCAGCAACGTAGCAATGCCATTGACCAGTCCACTGACGATTCGATTCTTTCTCGCAACCATTTTCGCAGGGACGTACGCAGGAGGATGGGAGAGATCCAGACCCAGATGATGAGCCTTCTTCAGTTTTTCTCCCAACTCAATGACTGACAGCAACGCCTTGCTGGGAATGCAGCCCCAATTGAGGCATACCCCACCCAGTGCCTGATTTTCAATCAGCGTGACTTTGGCCCCGAGCTGGGCCGCGCGGACAGCGGCTACGTATCCACCAGGACCTGCACCGAGAATGGCAATATGTTGCTGGGAGGACATTAACTCTGCGAGGAAAGAAATTCCTCGTACTGCGAAGCCGTCATCAATGCTTCAACGTCGGCAGGATTGACTAATTCAATAACCGCGATCCACCCTTTCCCATAGGGGTCTTGGTTGAGATATTCAGGATGATCCTGCAACTCGGTATTCACTTCTATGATTTTTCCACTCACCGGCGAGTAAAGGCTGGAAGTGGCTTTGGTTGATTCCACCTCGCCAATTTCCTGATTCGCGTTCAACTCTGCACCGACTGTCGGCAAAGCCACAAACACAACGTCACCTAAGGCATCCTGGGCAAAATCGCTGATCC
This sequence comes from Nitrospirales bacterium, assembly GCA_965215405.1. Taxonomy (GTDB): domain Bacteria; phylum Nitrospirota; class Nitrospiria; order Nitrospirales; family UBA8639; genus Bin75. The sequence goes on along the minus strand of OZ244060.1, from coordinate 1,849,580 downwards.
CCAGTCTCGCTCGCGGTCCATCAAGCCGTAGCCACTCATGTTCTTCATGATACCGTAAATCTTCAGGAATCATTTCAACTCTTTTCCCCCACGAGCCGCGTTGCGAAAAACTTTTTTAAATGAGGAGATAACGTTTGTCAAGGAAGTATGCGATGGTCATGGATACGAACGACTCCTTCGGGAAGAACCCACGATTGTCTGCCTGCTTGAGTTGCCTGGTCAGGTAAAAGGGTCCAGATTTTTTCAGGTTTCCCCAGACGTTGAACCATATGCAGAACGGGAACCGCCCAGTTTTTCGAAAATCCCCGTGGCGAATCTTGAGAAGTGACATGGGGGGACGAGGGACCCGGTCCTTCTATCATTACCAAAAACATGTCGAAAGGGCCACGCGCGATATCAACCCAATCTTCAGCAAAATAAACCAATCCTTGAACGGGGTCGGCAACGCTTTGGAGATGCACCTCTATCCCAAACTGAAGACGAGGGAGACGGACGTGCAGGGTCTGAACCAAATCCTGAAGAATTCTGAGCCGTTCTCGAGCCTTCCATCCTACCCATTTCCAAAACACGGCTGGAAGTTGAACGCCTGAATCGGCATCGATCGTAGAGACAGGTCGATATTCGTTAAAGATTCGAGCTGGATTAAAATCCACGTCAAATTCTTGTGTAAACGTCTCGACGGCCAGTGGACTGAACCCATCATATAGGCCATCAAGAACCTCATTGCGAAGCACCAGACCGGCTAGCGGAAGATCGCGAATCTGAGATATCCAATCCACAAGAAATACTCGGTAGCGCCAAAAATTCAATGAGTAATAGGATGAAGGCCGTAGTCTTCCAGACTGTGGGTCATATTCCCAATCTTTCCAATGTTCCAATGCTTCCCGCTGATCATGGGCAAAACGTCCCAAACACCTGAGGGTCACTCCAAGATACACCGCAGTCCCTTGAGCGTGCATATGCTGAATGGCGGAACGCGCCGCCTCAAGAGAAAAAGGACGTCCGTTGCCCAAGGCGTTTCCATCGACGTCGCACGGGACATTCAAAAGAATCATGGACCCTTCGATTTCTTGATTCGTTAAAATCACGGAATCCCAATCACTGGACGTTTGAACAGAGTCAAGCGAAACCAGAATCCCTTCTATGGAGCCATTCGTCATCGACTCCCCCAGCCGACCCACAAGTTGTGTCATACGAAGCAGGGCTTCAGTCTGATACGGATTCGGCACGTGGGCTAAAAAACGAAAGTGTTCAACGGCAGAAGAAAGCTTTCCTGCCTCCTGGTACGCCCGAGCCAACCACCATCGTGCTTCCAGCGATCGAGGAGATTGGGAATGATTGCGTAAAAACCGATTTAGTAAGAGAACCGCGGCCGAATAGTCAGCCCGAAGAAACGCGATTTTCGCTTGATGTAACGAATGCTTCTCGGTTTGGTCGCGTAACGCCTGTACTCCCAAGTCGGGGGCAGGAGATCGGAAGCATCCGCTCAACAAAAGGGAGACGGAAAGCGTTAGGACAATGGCTCGTAAATACGGAAAAGGTCGCGACATGCGGCGAAGGCACACTGCCTGAATATACAATCCCAACACAGAACTGTTTTTTAACTGGCTCGACGGCACCCAATCATTGGACTTGCACGTCCATGTCCGGGAAAAAATATCTTATTTCAAACGTGGCCGTTTCGAGAGAATCTGATCCATGAACCGCATTGGCCTCGATCGAGGCCCCATGTACCGCTCGAATCGTTCCAGGCTCTGCCTTTTGGGGATCAGTCGCTCCCATAAGATTCCGGTTTGCCTGGACCGCGTTTTCCCCTTCGAGAACGAGCACAACCGAAGGGCCTGAGGACATAAACGTGGTCAAATCATTAAAAAACGGACGTTCACGGTGTACGGCATAAAACCCTTCGGCAATCGATTTGGACAAATTCACCATTTTGATCGCGATCGGGTTAAGCCCAGCAGCTTCATATCGCTGAATAATGTCGCCAATAACTCGTTTTTTCACGGCATCCGGCTTAACAATTGCTAACGTTCGTTCCACCATTCTTCGTCACCCTTTCTTTACTGAACCTTATTGAATCCTTTGGCAATAGCAAATTGTGGGACTTCTCTGCAATCCTCGACGGCCCGCGTGGCGCGGCTTCTTCATCTGGTGGTCCCGTTCATATTCTGGAACCCGAAAGACTGTTTGGATGGACGGGGTGGGGGCCTTTTTATTGCCGCGCTCCGTACAGAATCGATTGGTGAGCAGTTGGCTTCCAGTGGCGAGCACCGTTGTCCGTTAACGGCCCTCCGCCAGTCGGCGCGCGTCCGCACACCTTTCATTGCCGTGCCGTTCGCACCCAGCCGTTGCACGGTCTGATGAGGGTCCCCCCGACCACGGTGAGGTTTCCGCGGATGGTCTCTCCCGTAATCTCTGGCCCGGGGTCGAGAGGGTGAATCCTACGGACCCGCGTCACGGGCAAGCGTGCCCGCAGGTTCTCTCCCTGTGCAGGTGCAGGGAAAAAGCCCACAGGTCGCGGCGTTACTGTCCCCCCAAATCGTGAAGTGCCTGTGAGGGCATGGCTGACAACGAGGACTGCCGAAGCCGGTTCCTTCCCATGAGCCGACTCGCTGGAAACGTCAAAGCTCTCCTTCACCGTGGTCCCAGCCGCTCGCCTTCCTCAAGGGACACAGCGTTCGACGTGAAGTGGACCTGAGCTCACGAGAGAGCCCCCACGCTGACGATACCATCCCCGAAACCTGTTTCCCGTGTCCCCTCCTCCCCTCCAGGAAGGGTTGATGCGCCCCCGTGATGGACCCGGAGGCATGTCAGTCGGTTCTTTATTGATGACGCCTTCGACTGGGCTGCCGCGAGCGGGGCACCGTTTTCCGACCCCGCCGTGAGCGAGCACGGCCCTTTGCCCACTTCTGGCCACGTCACGCATCGACAGCCCCATGGAGAGACATCCCGTGCTTGACCGCAGTGTTTCAGCACAAGTCTCTCATTAGACCAACGTGTTCCATGAGAACAACACCAACCAGCTTGATTCAAACGTCGACCGTTCCGAACTTCAGATGAACAAAATACATGACACTGAGCATGTTCCTGTTACTATGTTCATCGTCTAAGTTGCCTCATCCGGAAAAGGCGCTTGCGATCTGCACGTAATCCGTGCAAAAATGTAAACCATTTGTGGCTTACCCCTCTTCTCAACGAGGAATTTATCACGTTATCCCTATGGTTCCATTTTTGTCAAAATGCCAAACTGGAAAGGGTAAATCCTACCCACGGACGTCGCGCGTCATTGAGAAGAGTCTGGCAGCTTGCGTGGTTCTACTTGTCCTGATTGCCGTGGCGTGGTGGAACGCCCCTATAACCCAACCAATCCATTCAACCAAGCCCCAACCCGAAACCGAGAAATATATGCCGGCCCCGGTCAAGCCTGATCTTGCCTGGTCGGAGGCACGCCGCTTCTATTACCATATTGAAACACGCTTGCCACAGTATCGACGACAATTTGAAGGAATCGCTCAGGCCTATGAGATTTCCTGGACATTACTGGCGGCTCAAGCTTATCAGGAATCACGTTGGGACCGACATGCCGTCAGTCCAACCGGAGTTCGGGGCATCATGATGCTGACCCGCAACACCGCTTCGTCTTTGGGCATTCAAAACCGATCGGATCCTACAAAAAGCATCGAAGGTGGAGCCCGGTATTTTCAGAACCTGGAGAAACAACTTCCCGTCCACATCGGAAAACCCGATCGAATTTGGATTGCCCTCGCAGCCTATAATGTAGGAATGGGGCACATCAAAGATGCTCAATATTTGGCCCGTCGTATGGGTAAAAATCCAAACTCCTGGAATGATCTCAAGACGATTCTGCCTCTCTTATCTAAAAAAACCTACTACAAAACCTTGCAATATGGATACGCTCGCGGTTGGGAGCCCGTCCAGTACGTCAAACGCATCCGCTCCTACCACGCCTTGCTCGAACAATACCTCCGAGACGTCTAACGAATCGGCAGACTTGAGACGGCTCGATAGAGCCGCATGAGTTCACTACGCTTCGCCATCATACTCCTTGCTTCGCAGAAGTGCCCCCATACTGGGATTGGGATACACGTAAATGCTCATTTGCGATTCCTCCTCTTAGCACACGCATACTCCGCATAGACCCATCCCTGCTTATCCTCAGTTCAACGCGAGCCTCCCTGTTGATACTTCCTGTCTGGTACAATCAATATTAGCCTGGTTGTCTCAAGTTGCAATCGGTTTCTTATTCCCAGAACGCGCACCTGTATCGGTTGTACGTCTTTTACAGGAGGATGATAAGATGTTTGGTCCCATTACCCTTCCCTTCGGGGCAAAAATGCTCTTCAACGCCATCAGGCTCAAACCCGGCGTCACATTCGAGCAAATTGAGCTCGCCGTTGGAGAACTATGCATGGTCATCAAGGAAACCTACGGCAACGAAAAAGGGGGATTCATCGCCGGACAGGTTTTCAAGTTTTCCGGATTCATTTCCCAGGAAGGCTCACTCGGTGGTTCCACTGTGACTGATGAGCATTATGCGATCGCCACATATTGGCGATCGTTTGAGGATCATGAGAGATCTCATGCCGATGAAGTCTTCAACAAGAAATTTGCCACATTGACGGACATGTGTTCTGAAACCAGGGAACTTGGATACGACATGCTGTGGCAAGGCGAAGCCAGGTAGTAGCCCATCTCATGATGCCTTCTTCCAGGCAGCATGAGATGCCGCCATGCACATGCCACATGCAGGGCATGAGATACGGATTTACGCACGCAATGAATTCCCGTCGATGCCTGGTGGAAAAAACAGAGGGGAAAGGACGTGAATGACCCGGGGACCGGTCCCGTCCCCTCGCCGATTCCTGGCGATTACCCCGATGTCCGTGAGTATTGTGCCTCGTGAATGCTTCGCGTAAGATGCATCAAACTTATCCCTGCTTCAAAACATTTTTGATTGAGCATGAATTCTTCTCCTGCGGTTCAGGAACTGAAGGAAAGGCTCGCCCAGACCGCCGCCGTCACGGTCCTGACTGGAGCCGGAATTTCCGCGGATAGCGGTGTGCCGACGTTTCGTAGCGCAGAGGGGCTCTGGAAAAACCATCGGCCGGAGGAATTAGCCTCACCCGAGGCCTTCGCTCGCAATCCTAAGCTGGTGTGGGAATGGTACAATTGGCGCCGCGAACTCATTGCAACCAAGCAACCGAATCCAGCCCATACCGCCCTCGTGGAACTGGAAAACAACGTGAACAATTTCTGGCTGATTACGCAAAACGTCGATGGACTCCATCCTTTAGCCGGGTCCCGATGCTTATCGGAAATTCACGGCAATATCTGGAAGGTACGGTGTACTCAATGCGGACACGTAAAATTCAACCACGACGTTCCCATTGCCACGTTGCCGGAATGTTCAACGTGCAAGGGACTGCTCCGTCCTCACATCATCTGGTTTGGGGAATCCCTAGACCCCGAGGACCTGCAAAAAAGTTTCGATGCATTACGAAATTGTGAAGTCCTCTTGATTATCGGAACTTCCGGTGTGGTTTACCCAGCCGCGTCTTTTGGACCTATTGCCAAAGAGAATGGGGCCTTTGTGGCGGAAGTAAATCTGGATCCGACACCCAATTCCAACCTCGTCGATTTGGCCATCCAAGGTCATGCAAAAGACCTGGTGCCCCAACTTATTTCGTAACCCCTTGTAATTTAACATTTTCTTGACGAAACCGTTATCGGTTTGTTATTTTTGTATGTTTATAGTCGTATCCTTTACGATGGAGAACGAGATGCAAATCACCATTAATGGTAAACCCGAAGAACTTCAGGCCGATACCATCATGGACGTTCTGAGACACAAAGATATCGACCCGCACATGATTGCCGTTGAACTCAACGCTCAAATTGTTGAACGAGACCAACTCGAAACGACGAACGTCCAAGAAGGCGATAAATTAGAATTTCTGTTCTACATGGGTGGCGGGACATGACCACCCAATATTTATCAAAGATTACAGAGGGGATCGGCAAGACGCCCTTGGTTCGATTGAACCGCCTTTCTCCTGAAGGTGGTGCCACCATTTTCGGAAAGGTGGAGTTTGCCAACCCGGGTGGGAGCGTCAAAGATCGGATCTGCCTCAATATGATTGATGAGGCGGAACGCACGGGCAACCTGCAACCAGGGGGAACTATTGTCGAACCAACCAGCGGGAACACGGGGATCGGACTCGCTTTGATTGCTGCAGTTCGTGGGTATAAATTGATTCTGATCATGCCGGAAAGTATGAGCCTGGAACGAGCAAGTCTCTTATCTTCCTATGGCGCGCAATTGATCTTGACTCCGGCTTGGGAAGGCATGAAGGGTTCCATTCGAGAGGCCCAGAGCATTATTGCCCAGAATCCTGAATATTTTATGCCTGACCAATTTTCCAACCCGGCGAATCCCGCAATTCACAGCGCGACGACAGCCATTGAGATCTGGGACGCCTTAGACGGCAACGTTGATGCGTTCGTCGCAGCCGTGGGGACGGGTGGAACCATTACAGGCTGTGGGCAAGTGTTTAAAGAACGTGCCCCAAGCACTAAAATCGTCGCCGTGGAACCAGCGGGGTCACCAGTGCTCTCTGGTGGAGAGCCAGGGCCGCATAAGATTCAAGGCATCGGTGCCGGCTTCATACCAAAAATACTGAATCGTTCCATCATTGATGATACAATTCGAGTAACCGACGACCAGGCCTATCAAACAACAAAACTGCTGGCGAAAAAAGAAGGGCTGCTCGTGGGTATTTCCGCTGGGGCTAATGTCTTTGCATCTCAGCAAGTTGCGCAAAACCTGAGTCCCGACCACAACGTCGTCACGGTGTTGTGTGACACGGGCGAGCGGTATCTGAGCATTGAAAAGTATTTTAATATTTAGCAGGCCACCGAGTGTATCGACATGAGTTTCTCAGAAGAACAAATTACCCGATATAGCCGACACATCCTGTTACCTGAGGTCGGAGGGAAAGGACAAAAAAAAATTGCCCAAGCGAAAATTTTTGTGGTTGGTGCAGGAGGACTTGGCTCACCAGTTGCCTTATATTTGGCCGCAGCCGGTGTTGGAACGATTGGATTGATTGACAGCGACGCAGTCGATCTGTCCAATCTTCAACGGCAAGTGCTTCACCATACTCCCGATGTCGGACGATCAAAAGTGCAATCAGCTAAAGAAAAAATTTTTCTCCTCAATCCCGACGTTGCCGTTGAAACGTACGAAGATCGATTCACCGCCGACAACGCAATGGACCATCTCAAACCCTACGATGTCGTCATTGATGGGGTAGATACTTTTCCTGCAAAGTTTCTCATCAATGATGCTTGCTATTTCGCGGAAAAACCTCTTGTCCACGGCGGCATCCTTCGATTCGAGGGACGAGTGTTTTCCATTGTACCTAGACAATCAGCCTGTTATCGGTGCATTTTCAACCATCCACCTCCGCCTGGGCTCGTGCCCAGTTGCCAAGAAGCCGGGATCATCGGCGTGGTAGCTGGCATTATCGGCACCATTCAAGCAACAGAGGCGCTGAAACTGATTCTTGGGATCGGCGAGCCGCTCACCGACCGCATTCTCGATTTTGATGCTCGAAAAACTGCATTTCGTGAAATAAAGACGAAGCGAAATTCCAGGTGTCCATTGTGTGGCGACCATCCGGAAATCACAGAACTGGTTGAGCACGAACAGGAGGCGTGCCAACTGCAAACCCCTGGCGTGCTCGGCGCATCCTAGCAACTTACTGAAAACGGCAGTGGCATCATGAAACATGAAATTGTCGTCGAGCCAAGGAGGTACCAGAACAGCCTGCAGGGTGGGTAAAAAGGCCGTCCCGTCCTGAGTCTGTAGAGGAGTGACCGCAGAGCAAAGAGGCGAAAGGCGCAGGCGTGGATACGTTAAGCCTCTGAGTGCAGCAAGAACAAAGCCGTTGATTTTTTTCAACGTCCTGCTCGTTTTCTTGCCGAATGCGGGAAGGAGTTTGAATCATGGCAAAAATGAAAGCTCTCATCTGTCGGGAATGTGGGAAAGAATATCCCACAGAAGCCATTCATGTCTGCGAACTGTGCTTTGGGCCTTTAGAGGTCAAGTATAATTACGACGAAATTAAAGAGAAGATGACGTTAGCCTCGGTCGAGGCTGGCCCTAAATCGCTGTGGCGGTACAAAGAATTACTCCCGATTGAAGGTTCTCCGACGGTCGGGCTTCACGCCGGCATGACCCCACTCGTTCACGCAAAAAACTTAGGGGCCTTTTTAGGACTTGATGATCTGTACATTAAAAACGACTGCGTCAATCATCCAACCCTGTCGTTTAAAGATCGCGTGGTTGCCGTAGCCCTGACTCGAGCCAGGGAATTAGGTTACGAAACCGCAGCCTGTGCTTCCACCGGCAATTTGGCCAATTCCGTTGCCGCTCACGCAGCACAGGCCGGCATGCAGTGTTACGTGTTTATCCCTGGCGACCTGGAAGCGGCAAAGGTTCTCGGCAACTTGATCTATCGACCAAAAGTCGTGGAAATCGAAGGCACCTATGATGACGTAAATCGTTTATGCAGCGAGATTGCCGGCGAACGACGGTGGGCTTTTGTCAACGTGAATATCCGTCCCTATTATGCCGAAGGCTCGAAAACCTTGGCCTTCGAAGTCGTCGAACAACTAGGGTGGCGTGCTCCCGATCAAGTCGTTGTACCAATGGCTTCAGGTTCGTTATTGACCAAAATTTGGAAGGGACTCGCCGAATTAAAAAAAATCGGTTTTCTCAAACACGTGCCCACCAAGGTGAACGGAGCCCAGGCCGAAGGCTGCTCCCCGATTGCAACGGCCTTCAAAAACGGACGTGACTTCTTTAAACCCGTCAAGCCGAACACCATCGCCAAATCCCTGGCTATTGGCAACCCTGCCGATGGATACTACGCGTTAAAAACGGCCGCGGAAAGCGGTGGGGCCATGGAATCGGTCACCGACGACGAAATCATAGAAGGCATTAAACTCTTAGCCCAAACGGAAGGAGTTTTTGCGGAAACCGCAGGGGGCGTAACCATTGGAACCCTTCGCAAACTCATCAAGCAAGGCGTAATCAAGAAAAACGACGTGACCATCGCTTACATCACCGGTAACGGATTAAAAACACAAGAAGCCGTTGTGGATTCGGTCGGGTGTCCATTCCGAATCCCACCTAGTCTGGCTAAATTCGAACAAACGTTTGGACAGCAAGGAGTGTCATGATCACTGTACGCATACCAACTCCCCTCCGCCCAATGACTGGCGGGAAGAGTGAAGTGGAAGTAAAAGGCGACAGCATTGCCGGATTGATTGACCAGTTGAATAGTATCCATCCTGGATTAAAAGACCGGATATGCGATGAACAGGGAGAAATTCGACGATTTATCAATATTTATTTGAATGAAGAAGACATCCGTTTCCTGACGGGAAAAGAGACGCCCATCAAGGATGGGGATGAGGTGTCGATTGTTCCTGCCATTGCCGGTGGCTGCCATGGCTAAACTGCGATTTCACATACGCTTCCCTGAAGAAAAAATTCCCGAACCTATCATTTATCAAATTGGGCATGAATACCAGGTCGTCACCAGCATCCGCCGAGCCGACGTGCGCGAAACCACCGGCTGGATGGACATCGAATTTTCAGGCGAAACCGAAGCAATCGAACGCGCAATTGCGGGGTTACGCCAAAAAGGAGTGCTCGTCGATCCCATTGAACTCAACGTGGTGGAATAGAGGCTGGCAGGAATGGATTTTACCGAAGAACAAATCGAACGATATAGCCGACAACTTATCCTTGAGGAAGTTGGTGGGAAAGGTCAACAAAGGTTACACCACGCCAAAGTCCTTATCGTGGGCGCCGGAGGTCTAGGCTCCCCGATCGCTCTCTATCTGGGAGCGGCGGGAATCGGCACGATTGGATTGATTGACGGCGACATAGTCGATCTATCGAATTTACAACGGCAGGTCCTTCACACTACTCCCCACGTGGGAGTGCCAAAAGTCGAGTCCGGACGTCGACTGTTGGCGGCATTGAATCCCGACGTCCACGTGAAAACGTATCAAGAAACTATTCACGCTGAAAACGTTATGACTTTATTGACGGACTACGATCTGGTACTCGACGGCTCCGACAACTTCGGCACCAGGTTTCTGGTAAACGACGCCTGCTTCTTTGCAAAAAAAACCTTGGTTTCAGGAAGTATCTTTCGTTTTGAAGGGCAACTTGCAACGATCAAACCGCACGCAGGATATCCCTGCTATCGCTGTCTCTATCCGGAACCCCCTCCGGCGGGTTTGGTCCCCAATTGCCAGGAAGCAGGGGTATTAGGGGTCCTCGCGGGAACCATAGGCATTTTACAAGCCAACGAAGCCGTCAAGGAACTCCTGGAGATAGGCGACACCCTCGCGGATCGTTTACTGATCTACGATGCGTTGGAAATGAAATTCCGTACCGTCGGTCGCCCCAGAGACCCCCACTGCCCGCTCTGCGGTGCCAACCCAACGATTACCGAGCTGAAAGAACATCAGGTCTCGTGTCGTATCTGATAATATGGACGTCCCCCAGCCATTCGTCACCCCCAGCCTGACCAGGGCACTCAAAAAGTCCCTGCTGACAAGACCGCAGACGGTGAGAAGATTGAGGCATGCAAAGCAAGACATCTAAACCTTTGAACAACCAGGGCACCGCCAACCGAATTTTTTAGCACCATGCTTATCATTCCTTCGGACATCTGGAAAAACATGATCGAACATGCGCGGGACTTAGATCCTCACGAATGCTGTGGCATTTTAGCCGGCAACGACAACACCATTACCGAGCACTATCGGATTACGAACGTTTTAGCCACAATGAGTGAAGCCGAGCTTGCCCGATTCGATCAGGCAAAACTTTCTGACCTCAAACAGCTTTCTCCGGAAGAACGGGCTGACATCGCCTTCCAAATGGATGCACAAGAAATGTCACAAGCACAAAAAGCTATTCGTCAGAAAGGCATCACGCTTACGGCCTTTTATCATTCCCACACCTTCAGTCCTGCTCGGCCATCCAGTACGGACATTAAGATTGCCATGGAATTTGAAAGCTACCGGGAAAAACTCAATATTCCCGAACCCGTACACGTCATTATTTCTCTCCAGGATAAAACAACTCCTGTGATTCGCGCCTACCGGATCCAAGATTCAACTGCCACCGAAGTTCCCGTCGAACGCCGATAAGCTTATTTTGTGCCGCGCAATTCTAGACATCCCTCACCTAAATTGCCATAATGGCAACAAAGTTATCTTCCCACCTAACAAGGAGATTCGTCATGTTTTTATGCCGTCCTTTTGCATTCATGCTTTCATTACTTGTCTTGCTTTTTGCGTCAGTGGTTCCACTCAGTCGGGCTTTCACTGACGAACCCGGCAAAGAGGGAAGCTTTTACAGCCCGGTGATCCGTGTCGTCCCTGATCAGGGATTTATCCTGATTAGCAGCGGCAACGGCATTCTTTGGCTCAAGGCCAGCGAGGCTGCAATGCCGCATCTTGCAACGCTACCGGTTGGAGGACTGATTGATGTCGTCGTCGAATTTCAGGGAAAACCCAACCCGCCGGTCATCAAGTCATGGAAGTTGACGAGCGGGGACTCAGCCTGTGCGGTCTTTGATGGAACGGCGTGCGTAGTTAAAGAGAAAAACTAAACGTCTACAAGCCGACACCTATCGATTATCGCCCCAAGGGAGCAGGCTAGCTCAACGCCACGGCTTTGAAGGAAGCATGAACCTTTTGGCCAAGTTGCAGATGAAGTTGGTGAAACGATTTTCTTGTGATCATGGCTAACAGCGGGCACCCCACGTCAAGCTTCACTTCGACTGCATACTGATCACCAGGAGACTCGCTAATCTCGACAATCGTTGCTTCCAAGGTATTTAGCACGCTACTTGTCACGGGGGTTGGGCCAAGCACTAAGCTCACGTCACGTGACAGAATTTGTACTCTCAGGGGCGCACCAATGGGAAGAGTCTGTTGAGGGAGAAAGAGGGACTGCCCAAAGAATTCGACCCGCGTTAAACCAAATTGCGGTTCATGACCGGCAATTCGGGTTTCAAGAACGGCTCCAACCATATTTGATTCGACCAACCCCGGCAAATCCAACCGAGCAAAGACTTCCTGAATCGGCCCGGTGGCCACGACCTTACCGTCTTTAAGTAAGACGGTGTAATTGGCCAGTTGTAAAATTTCGTTAAGATCGTGGCTCACGTACAGAACAGGGATTTTCAATTCCTGATTCAGCCTCTGGATGAATGGGACAATTTCTTTCTTTCGTTGTTGATCAAGAGAGGCTAAGGGTTCATCCATCAAGAGGAGTTGCGGACTGGTTAACAGCGCTCTTCCTATCGCCACGCGCTGCTGCTCACCACCTGACAGGTGATACACCCGCCGCTGCAAGAGCGGCTCAAGGTCCAATAGCTCACTGACGTGATCGAACTCAATACGCCGCTGAGATGGGGCACTTCGCTTCATTCCATATCTGAGATTTTGTGTCACGGTGAGATGCGGAAAAAGTCTGCCTTCTTGAAAGACGACCCCCACGTGTCGTTGTTCGACCGGGAGAAAAATCTTGTGGGCGTCGTCTTGCCAGATTGTCTGATCGAATTTGAGAAACCCCGAAGAGGCACGGGTTAAACCGGCTATACACCGCAACAGTGTCGTCTTGCCGCTCCCTGACGGTCCAAACACCGCAACTGTTCCTTCGGTCGGCACCGCGCAGGCAACGTCAAAACGAAACCCGGGATAGTCAATGTAAAATCGTGCGTCGAGTCGACTCATGAGACGTGGAGAGGCAATCGCCGATTGACCGTGTAAACGATCGTAAGAATCAAAAAACTGAATACCAGGAGAACGGCAGAAAGCAAATGGGCCTGGGTATATTCAAGCACCTCGACGTGATCATAGATTGCAATGGAGAGCACTTTGGTCACGCCTGGAATATTGCCTCCCACCATCAGAACAACGCCGAACTCGCCAAGCGTATGGGCAAAGCCTAATACGATAGCGCTCAAATAGCCTCGAATCGCCATCGGCGACGCCACGGTAAAAAAGGCATCCAGCTTTGAGGCTCCCAGAGACCATGCCGCTTCCAGTGGTTTTTTGCCGACGGTCTCAAAAGCCCCGTGCAGGGGTTGAACCACAAAAGGAAGCGAATAGAACGTCGAGGCGATGACCAACCCCGTAAAAGTAAACGAGAGCGCTGATCCGGTGAATTCCTTCCATAGGCTGCCAATGAATCCACGTGGTCCGAGTGCAACCAGCAAATAAAACCCAAGTACCGTTGGCGGGAGAACAATGGGAAGCGCCACTGTCGCCTCTACCAGGGTTTTGAAACGCGAGCGCGTAAAAGCCAACCACCACGCCAAGGGAGTGCCGACCAGCAACAACACAACAACGGTCGTCCCTGCCAGTTGTATGGTCAACCATAACGCGCCCCAATCCATGTCGGGCAGGCTCATCTGCTCCTTCTCCAGATGTGATTAGTCCAATCCATAGCCAAAACGCTCAATGATGGTCCGGGACGTTGCTCCTTTGACATAGTTCAAGAACGCGTCTGCCACTTCGTTGTTTTGACCATTGCGCAGCAGAACCGCTTGCTGCCTGAGCGGGGCATACAAATGCGTCGGCACGTCCCATCGGCTTCCGGCTCCATTGATTTTGGGACCCAAAACTTGTGAAAGGGCAACAAATCCCAGTTGGGCATTTTTCGAGAAGACGAAGTGGAAGGTTTGTCCGATATTTTCTCCTCGGACTATCCGAGGCCGGATCTGCTCCCAAAGTCCCAAGGCTTGTAACGCTTCTTTTGCAGCAGCGCCGTACGGCGCGGTCTTGGGGTTTGCAATAGCCACGTGCTCTACGTTGCGATTCAACAGCATGGACGTTCCATCGTTTTTGATCATGGTGGGATCTGGGCTCCATAACGTCAGTCGTCCCACCGCATACGTAAACCGACTCCCTTGAACCGCAAAACCTGCCTCTTCCATCAACCTCGGACGCGTGGCATCGGCGGAAAAAAACACGTCGAATGGGGCGCCGTTTTTTATCTGTGCATAGAGCTTCCCACTCGACCCCGAACTGATAACCGCCGTGTGCCTCATGTCTCGCTCAAAATTGGTGACGATCTCATCGAGGGTCGCCAAAAAATTAGCTGCAACGGCGATGTGCACCTCTTCTGCGGCACTCGTAGCCGAAGAAAATATCGTAAGAAAAAGAAGAAGCAAAAAACTATGAGCTTTGGCGACCATGGCAGGCGCACTGATACGTGCCTTAGAATCTAACCTTTGTAAAGATGTAAAAATACATCACTATCGATATTTCCACCTGGGGGCAACTCACCAGAAACCGGAAGTCTGTCGAAATAATCGCCTTTAAACCAATGGACGTATCCTGAATCGAATGCCAGATTGCTATTGATTTTCCACCGAGCCCACAATTCAACGTCCTGGCCGAGAAAGTTTCCCGATCCCCCCGTGCCGTCATGCAGTCCATGACTCGCAAACGTACCCCGTGAGGTAGCCAGATACGATACACGACGCTTGAGTTGTACGTCCCAGCCTTGATACGGAACCACAATCACCCGCCATCCCGGTGAACTGACGTTCATTCGAAAAAACGGCCCGAAATTTCCCGTGGGAGCAACCTCGAAACGCCGCGCGCCAAAAAGCGTATCAAAAGTCGAAGCCTGGCTGTCCCGCGTATTCCGATCCCCGCTGGCGTAGTCATAATGAATCAGAATCGTGGCGACCATGGAAGAGCCAGGCTGTAGCCGACATCAATGTGCTGAAAATGTGCAAAATGGTTTGTGTCACCTCTTTTCCCTGTCTGCCAAACGCTTTCGATTTCATAATCCACCTGACCAGTTTTTGGCTTTTCATAGAGACGCATTCCAAAAGTCGAAAAGGTTCTCTGCCTGCCAGTCACGGTGCTTCGTTGATCATTTAACCCCAAATAACAGGCATTGAAGCGCAACCACGGCATTTGATTGGTTTCAACGTAGGTCCCGACACTTCGTTTTGACCGTTCATCGAGCCGTACATCATCCCGCAACACAGGTTCCACAAGAAACAGGCGAATACGCCAGCTTGTGTCTTGACCCCGTTGCCAGTACGCCCCATCGAACGCATTCGTGCCGTCACGAAAATCATTTCTGGCAATCAAGCGGCGCTGCCCCCGAAATCCATCGTGAACCGGCCAACGTGCAGATCAGTACGAAGGCCGGTTTCCAACGCATTTTCCACTGTGACGGACACCACGAGCTGCAAAACGTCCATCTCCTTTTTGATATTGGCGTTGACGTGGCTGTCAAGATCATCAAGGTGGACCCTGGAGTCCCGCCCTTCAAATAAAAATTTGAGGTTCCTGCCATTCAGGCCAAACCGCACACGAGACCGCTGTTGAATCTGAGCGTCCGTTTGTCCTGAAGCCTGGCTGGACCGCCAGGGATGATCATACATTTCAAGACGTGTTCGGCGTTCAAGTCCGCAGTCAAACCAATCAGGGAAGTGGAAGGCGTTCTTCAGACAGCGATTCCATTTCCATTCCTTCGATTGAATGAGCACGGCATCGGCAGGTTCCGGCACTGGCGTCTTTGATGCCCGTTCAAACAACCCGTGAGTGAGCCCCCGTTTAAAGAAAACGTCAGGGGAACCATAGGCCAATCCGGTGTCACCACAAGTGAACAAAGCAAAACTCCCAAGCAATATAAGATCCCAACCTTCGCTCTTTCCGTCTTTCCGCGTCACCAATGAATCCGGTTCCATCGAAAAATTACGAGTCTCATCCGAAAGGTAGATTGTAATATTTATTTTACTTCATGTAAATAATATTTTTCTTTTCTCAATAGCCAAAACATTTTGAATCCGGTTGGGGCCAAATACGATAACTCCTGGCAAAACGACCAGATCCGGAAGTCCCGTAATATTTCTAAAAGGAGGTGCTTTTCAGGAGGAGAGCACCGAATAGCAGAAAGCGGCAGAAGATGACGCAGGGGAATAGGAGCAAGGCAGAACCGACCGTCATGCTGAAATCGCCACTGGATTTCAACGTGAAGAGGCTTGAAAAAGACTATTTTTCCTCAATTATTTTCCCGCTCTCTTTTGTGTCGTAACCTCCCAGGGCTTCGATTTCTTGCTGGAATCGACGTGTCACCAAGGTGTCCAAAAACATCTTCATGCCAGGATGCGAGTGCACATACGCCGCAGGAATGACCAGGTCATACCGCTCCTGTTGTAGTGGAATAAAATCAAGGTCGTATAATTGGGCCACAGATTGTGCTCCGATGCCGACGTCCGCCTTCCCTTCCGAAATACATCGCCCAAGGCCAAGCTGCGAAGAAGCAATTGCTCCGTATCCATCCACAATTTGGCTCGAAATGCGATGGCGGGAAAGTACATAATCTAAAAGCAATCGAGCTCCCGCCCCTTTTTCGCGATTGACTATTCGCACGTCCGGCCTGGATAAATCTTCAGGGCCGCGGATCTTTCGAGAATTTCCCCGTTTCAATAACAAACCCTCCTGCCAGCCAGCGAACCGGACCACTGTCACGTTTTGACCCCTTAAGTATTTTTTCAAAAACGGAAGGTTATAGTCTCCCGACCTGGGATCTCTCATATGAATCCCTGCGACGTGGACGTCTCCCCGTTTCAATGCGTGCAGGGCCGCGAGGCTTGCCATGGTCAACCCGACGACCGACGCATTCCCCCCTCGCTGACGAACGTGCTCTCCCACTAAATAAATGGCGGGATCGCACCCCGCTACGACGATTTGCCTTTCCACGTCCTTCTGACTTTTCAAGAGCTGTACATAGACTGAACGCCCAGGGTTTGATTGACGTCCCCGCTGAGAGGTTGTCCCCAGAATCAACCCATCCGCAGGAACCGTATAATTCAGGGTATCACCTAATTCCAGCACGGGCTTGGCCACCATACGATTCCCTACCGTCGCCAACTTGACTCTGGCGGATTTCAAAACCCTGGAACGATCTGCCAGCAATTCCGCCTCAAGAATCTCTCGGTTGTCATTCAAGGAGAACAGATCTTCAACCGAAGTTCCCAGAGCATAAGCCAGTTGCAACGCCACTTTCGTGCCCGGGAGATATTGACCCTTTTCCACGGCATACAACGCTTGTCGCGTAATGCCTGCAATCTGCGCCAACTTTCCTTGTGACAGGCCAACGGCAATCCGCATTTCTCGCAGACGGTTCGTCACTCGTTGTTGAAGCTGGGGAATGTACATCGTAAATTTCCAAACTCAATAAAATTAATACATGACATGTGTAATGTATGCTAGTGCATTCAAAAAAATAACCACAACCCCTTTATCGTATCCAGGAACTCGTCCAGTTCTCTCAAAAAACCCTTACGCAAGAAAAATTGGAAAATAAAAAGAACTCCGCGGTCACACTCACGGGCTCAAACGCGTAAAGCATCTTCCCTTGATTTGGAGACACTTATTGCGTTAGCCTCTTTTTTGTTCGTTGCCCTACACTTTCGAAGTACAGGATTTCGAGAAGGGAGTATCCAGATGCCAGAAATTGCTTATATTCTCCTCAACGTACTGCCCGGACAAACCGTGAAGGTGAAAAATTTGTTGTCTGAAATTGAGGAAATTAAAACAATTGACGCATGTTGGGGGAAACCCGATATTTTTGCCAAAGTAGAAGTGGCAAGCCAGGAAGCGTTGACCCAATTAGTCCTCACCAGAATCCATGCCATTGAAGGGGTTGCCCAAACCGACACCCACCTGGTCTACACACTCCAGGACTAACCACTTTCGACATCGTACCTGGCGAGAGGGCAACAAACGCTTCCTTCTTACAGGTCACTCCGAACAGAGTGACTGAAGGAACGCGTGCACATCAATCAATTCCCGCCTGACGCTGCAACCACCGCACATAGAGAATGATCTTCGTGATATCGTCAGACGTGGCCTCGGTAATTTGGGGCATATTTCCGAACTTCCAGTGATGGGCTCGGACGCCTTGCATGGCCGCCCGCATGAATGCAAAGTCGGAATGATGGGAGGGCTCATAAATTTTATGTACTAATGGCGGCCCCACGTTCGTCCCCCTGCCTGCCACACCATGACAGCGCGCACATAGGCCACTGAACCGTTCTTTCCCTATTCGATATTCTTCCGGCACCGACGGCAAAGAACCCCGAGGCGCAGCCGTCTCCTGCACGACGTTGTCGTGAGAGGCATGGTCTGAACCCCTTTCCTCTTGCCCATCTGAGCAACTGACAAAACAGAGCAACGCGGCCATGCCGAACCACGCGAATTCCGTCAGTGGTTTCATCTTGAAACGTCGGATCACGACGGGCAGGACACGTTCCATCGTCAATCTGCCATTACACAACTCGACGGTTACGGACCAGAGGTTCTTATTGCATAGGGTACGGGATCTTCGAAGCCGGCATCTCGAAAACCTTGTAGCCGAATCACGCAACTATCACATTGCCCACAGGCCAAGCCAGCCTCCTGAGGATCATAACAACTGTGGGTCAACTCAAAGGGGACGTTCAAGGTCCGTCCTTGTTGAATGATTTGGGTTTTACTTAAAAGAAGGAGCGGCGCTTTAATCCGAACGGTCTTGCCCTCTACCCCCGTTTTCGTACCGAGCTGAGCCGCGCGTTCAAACGCGTGCAAAAACTCAGGGCGACAATCGGGGTATCCGGAATAATCCAAGACATTGGCCCCGATAAAAATACAGGAAGCCTCTACGACCTCGGCATAGGCCAAGGCCAACGACAAAAATATCGTGTTCCGTGCTGGAACATACGTGGATGGAATGCCATTCTGCCGTTCCTGGTCCAACCGATTTTTCGGAACGTTTCCCGCGCCGACTAAGGCCGAACCACCAAATTCGTGCAGGTCCAATTGAAGAATTTTATGCTCTGCAGCCCCTAGCCACGCCGCAATCTCTTCTGCCCTTTGAATTTCAGCATGATGGCGTTGTCCATACCTGATCGTGAGCAAATACAGGGTGTATCCCTCGTCATGAGCCATTGCGGCCGTCACGGTTGAATCAAGGCCGCCACTGGCCAGCGCCACGGCTTTCATCGCACCTCAAATGACCTTTTCATGGAGTCAACAGAATGTTTCAAAACGAGGCCAAGTCATCCAGGAAAACGACTCTGAAGAAAAAACGAGGTCAACGGAAGAGTAAAAAGAAGGCGGCAGGCATAGTCATGACAAGTCACTGGTCAGATTAGATCCGCTGTTCTCCTCGTTCGATTTTTTCAAATAACTCGACTTTTTCCTGGCATTCGACGCAAAGTCTCGCAAACGGCATGACAGCCAGTCGTTTTTCGCTGATTTCAGTACCACACTCAACGCATATACCATAGGTCCCTTCCTCCAGACTTGCCAATGCTTCATCAATCATTTGCCGTTCTCGATTCCGTTTTTCTTGAAGAGAAATGCCCATTTCACGTTCTAAATCCAATAAAGCTTGGTCTCCACTGTCCATGGCCGATTCAAACCGCCGTTGCTGCTCTTCCGTCAATGATTGGCCTAGTTGGTTTTGAATTTCTTTCATGAGCTTGACTCGCTTTTCCAGCATAATCTTCCGTAATGATACCGACCGTGAAGAGGTCAACCGCTTGGGAGCTTTGGCTTTGGCTGTAGCTTTGGTCAACCGCTTGGGAACTCTAGCCTTGGCTTTGGCTGTGGTCTTCTTTTTCACGGTCTTGCCCTCACTGACTCTTACTTTTGTCGAACGCGAGACAGGGTTACCGTTTGATTTTTGGAAGGCGCAGACGACTCCGCCTTAGAAATCTTGGATGAACGCTTGGCAACTGCAGTCAAACTTTTCTTCATCGATTTCCCTGCCGTTTCACGTCTCCTTTTCCAACGCCACTGGACTACCCTTGTTCTTAATCCGGCCGTTATGAAACGTTCTTGGGGCCAAGCGTGAAAGATGCCAAAGATAGCAGTTCAAGCATAAGTCAGCAAGGAATAAACCTGGCAATCCTCAATTTTTTGACGTCCTTGCAAAAACAGCAATTCGACCATAAAGGCACACCCCACAATTTCTGCACCTAGCTGCTGTAACAAGTACACGGTCGCAGCCGCAGTTCCTCCTGTGGCTAAGAGATCATCGACCACCAGTACTCGTTCTCCCATCGTCACGGCGTCTCGATGGATAGCCAGCGAGTTTGACCCATATTCCAGGTTATATTTCACCTCAAATACATCTGCAGGAAGCTTGCCGGGCTTGCGAACAGGAACAAACCCTACTCCCAGGTTGTACGCTAAAGGGCTTCCCAATATAAAGCCTCGAGACTCAATGCCCACTATCTTGCCGACGGCCTCATTCCGATAGCGCGCGGTGAGGTCATCAATGACCCGTCGATACCCTTCGGGATTTTTCAATAACGTTGTGATGTCATAAAACACAATGCCTGGCTTGGGAAAATCGTGAATCTCGCGAACTAATGCTTTATAATCCATGCGTCAAGCCTTTCAGTTTAGGTCCCATACCCATTACGTTATTGAAAAAGTCCGTTCTGCCTGCCCTGAGTTCTCGGTGGGTGGGATCATCAAGGTCTCCGGACAGGCAACGCGAGCGGGACAAGCTTTGAGCCTCCTTCCCTGCTCCCTTATTGTTGCCATCAGCAACTCCCTCAATACACGATCTCAAAAGATGAACCTGGGGCATTCGGTTTTATCCACTCTACCTGAATGTCTCGAACATACGCCAAGGACGTCCCACGTTTGATGGTTTCGATGAATTCATCCACGAGAACCTGGGCTCCTTCGACTTCCGTTTCTATTCGACCGTCCGGTAAATTTTTAACCCACCCAATCAAACCACGCCTGACGGCCTGAGATTGCAGAAACGCCCGAAAGCCTACTCCTTGAACCCGACCCTGGGCCACAACGTAAGCCCGAACACGATTCTGGTTTTCTCCAACGTCCCCAAGCATAATCTTATTGTAATCGATCAACGGATTGTTACGAGGTCTGTCTCCATAAATAGGCACTCAGTTTTTCAGACGTGTTTTCCGCGTCACGAATGCAATCAGGGATTCCTATTCCATCATACGCCGCTCCCGTCACATATAGTCCGGGATACAGGGCGACGCGTTGACGAATTCGTCGGACACGATCCCGATGCCCACGGGTATATTGGGGCATGGCTCGATGCCAGCGATACACTTCCACGTGTAGAGGCCGACTGTGAATTCCAGCCATTGATGCCAACTCATAACCGGCTCGACGAGTCAATTCCGCGTCGTCTAGCTCCAACAAGTGATCCCGTTCACGTCCACCCAGATAACACCGAATCAGACATCGGCCCGAAGGTGCTCGTCCTGCCCACTTCATCGATGACCATGTGGCTGCGATCAATGAACGATTTTCAATTCGCGGCACGACAAATCCATAGCCACGAATCTGATTTTTGACATCTGATTCAGAAAAGACCTTCGAGATGGTAATCGTAGAGGCATAAGGAATCTTGTCCAGGATTGTCGCGGCTTCATGGTCAAAAGAGCGGAGAAACCCCGCTGAAACGTACGCGGGAGTCGCAAGAATCACGGCATCGGCCTCCAACTTTTCTCCTCCCTCCAACTCAACCTGATACGGTGGGTTGGCAGGAGAATCGAATGACGGACGCACCGCCCGCACGGTGGCACCTCGTCGAAGGAACGCTCCGGCAACGGAAAGCCGGTCTACCAATCTCGTGATTAAATCACCCAACCCCCCTTGCAAAGTCGTAAACAGTGTCCGGGCGGCAGTCACGCGTGGCTTGTCAGAGAATCGCGCCCTCTGCATGGCTAATGCTCCTCTGAGGAGACTGCCGTGTTTGCGTTCCAATTCGACGAGGTGGGGAAACGTCGCATCCACGCTTAACTCATTCGCGTCACCGGCGTAAATCCCCGCAACCAACGGTTCGATGAGGCAACGAAATGCCTCAGAACCCAGACGTCGAGTGAAAAACTCCGCCAACGTTTCCTCATTTGTCGTTTTGGGACGAGCAGGGATGACCCAATCCATCCCCATTCGTACAATGCCTGCCCAGGAAACCACCCCGCTGTGAAACAGGGGACCGAGTTTCGTGGGCACCATGGAAACAAGACCTTGCGGGAATTCGCGCAATCGCCCTTTCGAATAGGTAAACGTTTGGGCGTTCTCTTGATTGGTATTGATTAATTGCGAAGTCAGCCCCAACTTTTCACAGAGATTGAGAGCCGACGGTTTGGTCGTGAGAAACGAGTCAGGGCCTCCCTCCGTTACTAATCCATCACGACGGTTCGTGAGAATTTTTCCACCAAAACGGGGCTGCCCCTCCACCACCGTACACTGAAGCGGCTTCTCCATGATCCTTGCCTGCTCGCGTAAGGCAAATGCAGCAGAAAGGCCTGAAATTCCTCCTCCGACAATCACGACTTTTTTAGAAGCCGCCATGATGTATCACGTGATCTTAGTGAAGGAGCACGAAGAAATTCCGCCGGGCTTATCGAGTACCATATCTGTGAACAAACTCAATGGCAGCCTCAACGTGATCGACAGGGGTTTGTGGGAGAATCCCATGACCGAGATTAAAAATATGCCCCGCCCTGTTCCCGGCTCTGCTCAGAATATCCTTGATACGGCGCTCAATCTCCGGCAAAGGCGCAAACAATACCACAGGGTCGAGGTTGCCTTGTACGGCGACGTCGAACCCGACCCGAGCCCAGGCTTCATCGAGATCAACGTGCCAATCCAACCCCAAAACGTCGCTGCCGGTACTGCGCATGAGAGGCAGAAGCGTTGACGTTCCCGTTCCAAAATAGATGATTGGAATCCCTTCGGGCTTTAAGCGCTCAATAACCGATTTCACGTGCGGCAAAACATATTCGTTGTAGTCACCAGGAGACAAACAACCCACCCAACTATCAAAAATTTGAACAACCTCTACTCCTGCTTGAATTTGGTTCTCCAAATACGTGATGACCACGTCTGAAAGTTTATGAAGCAAGTCGTGCCACTGAGCAGGCCGATGGAACATCATTTGTTTGGTGTTGAGATAGTTTCGTGAACTCCCTCCCTCGATCGCGTAGCTGGCCAGGGTGAACGGAGCGCCGGCAAAGCCGATGAGAGGCACGCGTCCATCCAACATTCCTTTTGTTAAACTGACGGCATCGGAGGAGAATCGAAAGGCGTCTCTCTCCACCTGGCGTAACCGTGCAAGATCGTCCTGATGTCTCACGGGATTGAGAATGACCGGTCCTTTCTCTTCACGGAAGGTCAATTGCAACCCCATCGGCTCCAGGGGCAAAAGGATATCTGCAAAAATGATGGCAGCATCCAAGGCAAAACGTTCGATGGGTTGAAGCGTCACCTCCGCGGCTAATTCCGGAATCTTACAGACGTCGAGGATACTGTGCTTTGCCCGAATGCGCTGATATTCCGCCATGTAGCGCCCGGCTTGTCGCATAAACCACACTGGGGTCCGATCTACGGGTTCACGGCGGCAGGCTTTCAAAAAACGATTGCCGGTCATAAGGCAAGGGATTGTAGGATGGGAGGAATGGACTGTCAATGAAAGAGAAACGATTGCAGATCCAGAGGGCAGAGCTGCCGCCGACTACACGACACTAGAACCACTCTTCGTCAGCAGGACGGGTTTCCGCGGGAGGATGAACGAATCGACCCCTATAGGCTTGCTTGATCGTTTGGCTTTCCACTTCATAGTTTGAGGCCTCGGCAAGATCAAGAAGGCGGGCGTCCCCTTCCTGTAATTCAATCCGATAATGATCGCCATCGAGAGAAAACCATTCAATATAGGGGTGCGGGGCAAGAAGAGGATGCGGATCAAAGGAAATCGAACTCACGGTGCCGATTTGGGGACTGGCGAAATCGAGCAAACGCGATGCCGCGTTGGGATCATCAACAAATTGAGAATTCTTAAAGGAAAAAATCTGGCCGGCAATGTCAGACCTGAAATCCCCGTTCAAATAAAATTCAATCGGACCAAGGGTGGCAAAAACCATCTTTCCAACCACAATGCCCTGCGTGCGATTATCAAGATATCCCTCCTTTACCCACCGATACCCACCAAATTTCTCCGCCATCTACCCCTTACCGCTTCTTCGAAGGTTCTCTGCACGCCGCACCCTATTCCCTGCGACCGCGTCGGGTACAGGGAAACCAACGGACGGGGACGCAACAAGATCTTAGGGCTTACACAGCCGACACTTCACCTGACGCATGACTCCGGCCTGTTCCAGAGCATCCAGGGCCGTATCTTTATCAGGATATTCAAACCATCCACCTTCCCAAAAATCGGACCGCGTGGGAATCGAAGGGACTTCAATGCACCGTTCTTTATGCAAAACGGCCTCATCTACAGATCTTCGGATATTGATCCAAAGAGCCATATGCTACTCCTCAGCCATAAAAAACCGCGTTATTAATCTTCAAGAAGCTGCCATTCATCTTTGTCAATTTTGACCTTTGCTCCGGTCTGAATTTTTTTCAGATCTTCACGATCGAACAATTTCATATACCGTTCAATGCGATCAGGATCATCGATCCGTTCTACTTGCTGCAACCCACTTGCCAACCGATACGTTCTCACCAAGACAGACATTCGTGACCCTCCAAACGTATTAGAATAAGAAAAAATTCTTGAAACTATAAGAATCTAAAGAAGAAAACCGCAAGGCGTCAAGAGCAGCCAGCCCTTATATTTAATGCATCGGGTGATGGTCAACGGCGTTTTCAATCCTGTATAATGGGCCGAACGTCACGTACATACATGAATCCGTAAAAAAGGGAGTAACCAGAGCCATGCCCGTTTATGAATATCAGTGCAATGCCTGTGATCATAAATTCGAACTGCTCCAATCCGTCAATGCGAGACAGGAAGATACATCCTGCCCTCAATGTAACGAAATCAATGCTCAGCGACTCGTATCCGCTTTCACTTCCCAAATCAAGGGCGATCATAAACCTGGATTTAGTGAGATGAAGGCCTACGACATGTACAACGAGAGAATGGATAAATTCAAAAAACTTCCACCTATCATGGGTGGAGCACGTCCTGCACCTGGTGCCCCGAGAATGACACAGCCCGCGGATTCAGGTTCTGGAGAAAGCTAGTGCTCATTCGACTCACCTGGCACGCTTTGTTCCCCGTGATTCCCTGCACGATTAACAACGGACTGACGATCTATCTTTTGTTGGGTTGCCCCTATCCATCGTGATCACTTTACTTCGTCTTTCGATGAACAATCGTCCCGCTAAGAAGAACGCCTTTAGGCAAAACGTTCAGGTTCCGTTGGGGTCATGGATGATGGCTTTATTGCTGGTCGGTGTGCCGGGGCTTGGATCGACCGAAGAATTAACCGGCTCGGCGTTAATCGTGGGGAATGGTCCGGAACGGTACGCGATTGAGTCCTTGGCAAAAAACTTTGAAGCCCTCCATCCCAAAACGTCCATTGATTTTTTCTGGCACCAAAATGCCAGGCCAATCGAAGAAATTCAGAAAGGTGCTGCAGATATCGCCGTTACGGGTCAAACGGAAAAAGATCTCCCGTCAACCATCGTAGCCTGGGATGGCATCGCCGTGGTAATAAATTTTGCTAATTCCATCGAAAAAGTCACTCGAGAGCAATTGGCGCAAATTTTTTCAGGCAAAATAAAATTTTGGTCGCAAGTGCACGAAGACGGGCCGGAGGCCAGAATTTCGCTGATTCATCGAACGTGGAACCAAAACATTCGCCAACCCTTTGAAAAATTTCTGGGCCTTGAAAATCACACGGGAAGCAAAGCAAAAGTCGTTGAAAAAGAAAACGAGACCTTTAAGGCCATTAACGGCGATATCTATTCCATTTCCTATGTCTCGATGGGACCCGCGTTGCAAGCGCGTAAAGACGGATACGGCGTCATCCTGCTGTTCGTCGATAACGTTGAGCCTGAATACCAGACTGTCCTCGACGGCACCTATCCACTTCGTCGGCCAGTGGTCTTTGTGATGAACCCCGATGCTTCTTCCGTCGCCCAGGCCTTTTTAGAATACGTGTTGTCACCTGAAGGACAACGAGCCATAAAAAGAGGCGCCAGCGGCCTCTTCCAAGACAAAACCAGCTCGGTCATTAAATACTACCCCCTCAAGGGGGAGTAATCCCGATTGATGACCGGAGTCCTCTCTTGACAAGATCCTCGGCATCCATGGTACATAAGCCCTCGCCCTACGGACCCCGACACTCTCTCCGGCGATTAATCTCCCAGGAACAATTTGACGTGCTGGGGATTCTCTAAGTTACCTGAACAAAAGGAACGACCCTCTTAGCGATACCCTTGAGGTCAGCCCATGTTCAAAAAAATCCTTGTGGCAAATCGTGGTGAAATCGCAATGCGGGTTATTCGGGCCTGTCGCGAACTCAACATCGCCACGGCTGCAATTTACGCTGAATGCGAAGCTACGGCGATTTATGTCAAAAAAGCCAATGAAGCGTATCTGGTAGGCCCTGGTCCGGTCCAAGGATTCTTGGACGCTCGGCAAATCGTAAAATTGGCCAACCGTATTGGAGCCGATGCAATTCATCCAGGATATGGATTTCTGGCAGAAAACGCCCACTTTGCCCATCTCTGTCGAGAGGCAGGCATCACGTTTATCGGACCGACTCCCGAAGCCTTGGAACTGCTGGGAGATAAAGTGCAAGCCCGGAAACTCGCCAAGCAGATCGGGATACCCGTGGTTCCGGGAACAGAGGACCGAGTTCAAAACATAGAAGAAGGCCTGGAATTTTCTCGATCTACCGGCTATCCGGTGATTGTCAAAGCCAGTGCTGGCGGTGGAGGGCGTGGACTTCGTATCGTCCGTTCCGATGAAGAATTAAAAGCAGCAATGGAGTCCGGGGCTCGGGAAGCGTTAGCGGCCTTCGGAAACGCTGACCTCTTTCTTGAAAAATACATTGAGCGACCCCATCATATCGAATTTCAGCTTCTCGCGGACCAGGAAGGGCACGTCGTCCATCTGGGCGAACGTGATTGTTCGATCCAGCGTCGCCATCAAAAAATGATTGAAATTGCTCCATCCTTAATCCTTACACCTCAACTAAGGGGGCAAATGGGCGATGCTGCCATTGCACTGGCCCGTGCCGCCAAGTTTCAAAACGCCGGCACCGTCGAATTCTTACTGGATCAAGACGGTCACTACTTTTTTATTGAGATGAATCCGAGGATTCAGGTAGAGCATACGGTCACGGAACAAATTTCCACCATTGATATTGTGCAGAGCCAAATTTGGATTGCTGCAGGACGACCGCTTATTTTCGGGCAACATGAAGTAACCCTTCAAGGCTATGCAATTCAATGTCGGATTAACGCGGAAGACCCGCAAAATGGATTTCGTCCCTCGTCTGGGAAAATCACGGCTTACCTGTCTCCAGGGGGAATTGGGGTGAGGATCGATGGCGTCGTGTACAAAGACTATACCGTTCCCCCTTACTATGATGCACTGTTGGCCAAAATGACGGTACAGGGCCGGACGTGGGACGAAACCGTTCGGCGAACACATCGATCACTGGAAGAGTTTTTGTTGCGGGGAATCAAAACGACCATTCCCTTTTTGAAGAAAATCATGGAAGAACCCGATTTTCGGTCGGGAAAGTTCGACACGTTTTACCTGGACTCTCACCCGGAACTCTATGAATACGACCATGCCTTGGTATCAGAAGATCTTGTGGTGACACTCTCCGCTGCCATTGCGGCATATGAAGGGTTGTAACGCCTCATTCGGTAACGAGTATTTTTAACGCAAAGGCATCTTATGGCAAAGAAATCAACGTTCTGGGACAAGTTCAAAAGACGTTCCACTGCCCCGTCTCGAAAGCGCCGGAAGACCAAACGTCCGGACACGTTTGAATTGGAACCCTCGCCGGGACGCAAACTCCACCTCACTGACGTGTCCTTGCGAGACGGGCATCAATCGTTGTTAGCAACGCGCATGCGCACGGAAGATCTGATCCCGACTGCAGAACAACTGGACGCGATAGGGTTCTGGTCCCTGGAAGTCTGGGGAGGCGCAACGTTCGACGCCTGCCTGCGATTTCTAAAAGAAGATCCATGGGAACGGTTACAAGCGTTCCGACAAGCGGCCCCCAACACCAGACTGCAAATGCTGCTCCGTGGGCAAAACCTCGTGGGGTATCGGCATTATGCCGATGACGTCCTGGAACGATTCATTGCCAAATCCGCAGAACACGGCATTGACGTCTTTCGTATTTTCGACGCACTGAACGACATTCGAAATCTGCAATCCGCCATCAAGACAGTCAGGCAGTGCAACAAGCACGTGGAAGCCACAATTTGCTATACGGTCAGCCCGGTGCACAGCCTGCGTCACTTCGTGGAACAAGCCAAACGACTGGAAGATCTTGGCACCGATACCATTTGCATCAAGGACATGGCCGGACTCCTGCCCCCTTTCGAAGCGTATACGCTCATAAGGTATTTGAAGGAAGCAGTTCGTGTTCCCATCCATCTTCATACGCACTACACGTCCGGCATGGCCTCGATGTCTTCACTCATGGCAATTCTCGGCGGTCTCGATATTTTGGATACGGCTCTGTCTCCGCTCTCAGGAGGCACGTCTCATCCCCCTACTGAAAGTTTTATCGCTGCCCTGCAAAAAACTCCGTATGACACGGGATTGAACTTATCTCTGTTCCCCTCCGTGAAGGAACAACTGCAAACGGCGAGAAAGAAATATCACCAATTCGAAAGTGACTTCACGGGTGTGGATACGGACGTATTGTTATCACAGGTGCCTGGCGGCATGATCTCGAACTTAGCCTCTCAATTAGCGGAGCAGAATGCCGTAGAAAAAATGAAAGAAGTGTTGGAAGAAATCCCTCGGGTTCGCAAGGATATGGGCTACCCTCCGTTGGTAACCCCCACCAGTCAAATCGTCGGCACGCAGGCCACGCTAAACGTGATGACCGGCGAACGGTACAAAGTCATCACCAATGAAGCCAAAAATTACTTTTTAGGACTTTACGGCCAACCGCCCGGATCCGTGGATTCAACCACAAGACAAAAAGCGATTGCCGATGACGCCCCTATCTCGAACAGACCGGCGGATAACCTGGCCCCGGAATTAGAAGAAGCCAAGAACGAATTGCGCAAGCATACGGTATCTGAAGAAGACGTATTGTCATATACCCTCTTCCCTTCCGTCGCGTTGCAGTTTATCCACGAGCGTGAACAGGGGAAACTACAACCCGAACGTCTTGAACCCCCAACGGAAGGAAGCGGAGAAGCTCCGTCGTCCCATGATTTACATCTCGCACCTATCGAGTTTACCGTCACCCTCCACGGCGAGTCGTATCACGTACGGGTTTCAGGCTCGGGACGAACCATAGACGGAAAAAAACCCTACTATATTAAAATCGACGACAAACTGGAAGAAGTCTACCTGGAACCGCTTCACGAAGTGTTGGCCAGCGGACCCGAGGCACCCGTCTCAACAGGCACCGCCAAGGGTGGGCGGCCTAAACCCAGTGGCCCCGGAGACGTCACGACTCCTATGCCGGGCCGCGTCGTGAAAGTCCTCGTCACCGAGGGCACTCAGGTTGCCGCCGGAGATCCGATTATCGTGATTGAAGCGATGAAAATGGAAAACCTGGTTGCCGCGCCGATCAAAGGGGCGGTGAAGGCCATACACGTTAACGAAGGCGACCTTGTGAACTGCGATGAAACCCTGATCCAACTCCAATAAGCCGACAATCCAGCAAGACGGATCGATTCAGCCGCAGTATTGTTCTTCTATTGTGACAAACCGCACCTCTTCTCCGCTTCGCGTTCCCTCCCACATTGACCTGCTCCATCGACACGCCGTTCACACCACCACCGTGAATGGATATCGCGTCGCTTATCTGGACAACGGAAATGGTCCACCTGTCATTTTGATTCATGGGCTGGGAGGCTCTATGTGGCATTGGGAACACCAACAAGTCGCACTCGCCCGATCGTATCGGATCATTACGCCTGATTTGTTGGGCTCAGGACTGTCGGAGAAACCCGAACTCATGTATTCCCCGGCGTTTCTCCTCGATAGCTTCCGCCTGTTCATGGATCAACTCCATATTCAAGAAGCCGTATTAATTGGCAGTTCGATGGGAGCCGGTCTCGCAATCGGAATGAGCCTGAAGCATCCTGACCGTGTCACCAAACTCGTACTTATTGCAGGATTTCCCGCCGATATTCTCGACAACATTCAATCTCCAAAAACCAAACGACTCATCGAACACCGGCCACCACTCTGGATGTCGAAATTGGGAAGTCGAATGACTGGCCGATGGTCCACCAAACTGATGCTAGAGGAAATTATTCACGATCGTGCCCTGATTTCGTCGATGGTCGTGGAACGTGCTGACCGCCTTCGCTCTCAACCTGGACTCTTCTCTGCCGTGTATTCTCAACTGGATCATCTTTCAGAATGGGAAACGGCTTTTGCACCCCGATTAACAGAAGTCTCACGCCCCGCGTTCATTGTCTGGGGCGAACACGATAAAATTTTTCATCCCTCCGTAGGGCAAACCCTGCAGACGACCATTCCTAACAGTTCCTTTCTGGTCGTGCCGAATTCTGGACATATCCCTCAGTGGGAAAATCCAGACTTCGTCAACCCGGTCCTTCTTCAGTTCCTTGCCCACAAGTCGTAGGTACTTAACATGAGGCATCACGGGCATCATGAGGCCTTCCCGTTGTTATCTTGGCGCTTTCTTTCCGTCATTCTTGTAGACGTTCACTCATTCGTTGACGGAATGGCAGGAAAGACGTACGCAAGGAATCTCACAAGGGCCTCGGATGCGAAGGTCCATCTCTATACCATCAGTGTCGATACTCCATTCGCCCAGACGCGCTTTGCCCGGGAAGCGAAAATCAACAACGCAACGTTTTTGTCCGACTACCGTGACGGAGACTTCGGACGTACCCATGGACTTCTATCAGACGATTCCCACTTTACTCACCCGTGCGGTCACAGTAGTGGATAAAGATAATGTCATCCGCTGCCGGCAAATCACTCCCTATCTTGCGAACGTGCCGGCCGTGGAGGCTGTCTTTGCTGCCGCACGAGCCTTATTCTAACGGTCTTAGGGCACCCTGCAGAGCCCCCCCCGAAGAGCTTTGCCTCCCCGTGTCCAACCGAGTACACTTTGGCAACGCACCCTTACTTTTGCTTCATTCCTTGCATCCAGGGGACCCTGACTTATGAGTTTTACGGAGCACCTGCAGAGGTTGGCCAAGCCGATTTGGGATGCACAACTCAAGCATCCCTTTGTGGTTGCCTTGGGGAAGGGCACCCTGCCCAAACGCAAGTTCCGGTATTATATCTTGCAAGATGCCAGGTATCTCGAAGAGCTCGCCAGAATCTTCGCCCTGGGCGCACAAAAAGCCCAGGACTCTGATACGGCCCTTCGCTTTGCCAAACTTGTTGAAGAAACCATTGTTGTCGAACGCGGGTTGCACGAAACCTACGGCAAGCAGTGGAATCTCACGGCCGCAGACATACAAAACACTCCTCTTTCCCCGACAAACTACGCGTACTGCCGACACATGCGAAGCATAGCCCAAACCGGCACACTGGCCGAACTTACGGTCGTAGCCCTTCCCTGCGCGTGGGTCTATTGTGTCGTGGGCCAACATCTGCTGCAAAAAGGCCCCCCGTCACCCAAGCACCCCTATCGGGATTGGTTGCTGTTATACGGGTCTCCGGAATTTGCCGAAGTCACCCGATGGATGCGCACGCTGGTCGATAAAGAGGCCAAACGGGCCGGCAAGTCTGAAAAAGAGCGTATGAGCGAAGCGTTTCTGAGGAGTTCACGCTATGAATGGATGTTTTGGGACATGGCCTGGCGCGAAGAACAATGGC
Organism: Nitrospirales bacterium; assembly: GCA_965215405.1. Taxonomy (GTDB): domain Bacteria; phylum Nitrospirota; class Nitrospiria; order Nitrospirales; family UBA8639; genus Bin75. The sequence continues at coordinate 1,817,635 of OZ244060.1, read as the reverse complement.
CGATCTAAGCACCGACTTCGACGACCAGAATTTGAGGACACGTTTCATAATCAGCGCGCAGCCTGTCCCGCGTATTTCGAAAATCCGATCTACTCGCGTGCAGGACCGAGAGCACCCAGGTGGGGAAACTCCGCGATGTGCAGCAGGGGGGAAGTGGCTTGCAGCCGGTAATCTCCACGATGCGGCGCAACAAATTGAGGTAAGGCATAGACATCCGAAAAAGCATGGGTTTTTAATGAAGCAGCCACGGATTGGCCATCGATTTGATAATTCACTCGCGTCTGACTCAGCCCATTGTGCGCAATGGTTACGACGTTCTTGGCTGACCACGCGATCCCTACTTTGGCTTCGTCAATAATATTTCCTGCGACCCTGCCCGTCGAATCGTCCTGAAACTTGACGCCTCTCCCATTCTTCACAAGGGTATTCTGAATCAGTATCGCTTCCCCTTGATCAGCCACAACGACTCCTTCCAGCAAGCTTCGCGTAATAACGTTCCGTTCCAGACGCACGGTCGACGTTCCAGCGACGGAAACCCCATGATCGTTATCGTGAATAAAATTTCCAACGAGCATCGCCTGAGAATCCGCAAACGCAATGCCCGTGGTTTCACTTCCTCCTACCACGCAGTTCTCGATTCTCACCTTCCGCACTTGCTGGCCAAAGACAAAACCATTGACTTTGAGGTTCTTGAGGGTCACCCCTGCACCGTTAAAAATGCCCACGCCCAACCCGCCATGCTGTTGAATGGTCAATCCCTGTATTTCCACGTTCTTGGCTCCATAGGGCCACTTCCCAATATGCAGGGTCCCCACCCGCTTTAATCCCGCGATAAAGACTTTTTCACGATCTTCCCCGAGCACCTTGAGTCCTTCCTTACTGTGTACCGTGACGTCCTCGGCATAGCGTCCTGCTTTGATGAATACGGTATCCCCGTCTTGCGCGTGATCGATTGCCTCTTGAATAGACGTGAAATGGCCGGAACCGTCCAAGGCCACGTGCCATATTGACCCCGAGTCGAACGTTTTTTCACGAAACCCGTTTAGATCTTGAGCAATCCCCGTGCTCACGCCAAGCAAAGTGCTCAACGCACCGACGGCAAGAATGGGGGTCATCCGATACCTCGACATCAGGGCCGGTCCTTCACTGTTGATTTCACTCCGTTTTTTCCCTATCTGTCCGGATTGGAACGATTGACGTACAAGGGCACATACAGGAAGTGTATTTTAGGGGTCAAGCTTGAGTCGGATTCTTATCTCCCGCCCCTCACCACTATTACACCTTTTCAGGGGTCGGGAAAATCCCCTATACTAGGCGACGCGATGGTATTGGTAGGCTTAACAGGGGGGCTCGCTTCCGGAAAAACGACCGTGGCAGGCCTGTTTCAGGAATGCGGCGCATTCGTCATTCATGCCGATCAATTAGCTCGCACCGTGGTGGAACCAGGCAAAACGGCCTGGAAGGAGATTGTCAAAACGTTTGGAGCCCACGTCCTTCAAGCTGATCGCACACTGGACCGAAAAACCTTAGCCGAACTGGTTTTTCATAATCCTCAAAAACTGCTGATCCTTAATCGCATCGTACATCCTCGCGTTGCACGAGAACAGGTTCGACAAACAAACGCCATCGCAAGACAACATCCGAACGTCGTAATTATTTACGATGCGGCGCTCTTGATTGAAGCGCAGGCGCATGAACGAATGGATCGTATCATTGTGGTGACAGCCAATCGGACCACACAACTTCAACGGGCTCGGCAGCGAGACGGCCTGACCCAAAAAAGTGCATTGAGTCGAATTCGTGAGCAACTGCCCTTGCGTACCAAACGTCGATTTGCGGATTATGTCCTGAATGGCACGTTGCCGGTTTCCCGTCTCCGGCTACAGGTGCGAAAACTCTATCAAGATCTGCTTCAAGAAGCTGCCTTGCCGCACCAGACACAATCACGCAGACCGCGTCACCTGTAACCATTTTTGTTTTTCCACAAAGGATAAAATTATGCACAAGATCGTCATTATCGGCTCGGGTCCCGCGGGACTTACGGCTGCGATTTACACGGCTCGGGCCAATCTCTCTCCACTCATGATTGAAGGCTCGCAAGCCGGCGGGCAACTTACGTTAACAACGGACGTTGAAAATTTTCCCGGCTTTTCTCGTGGCATTATGGGGCCGCAATTGATTCAGGATATGCGTGCCCAGGCCGAACGGTTTGGTACGACGTTCCAGACGGCTGACGTGACCAACGTCGACCTCAACCGCCGGCCCTTTACCGTAACGATTAATGATGAAGAAAAGATTCAGGCCCAATCACTTATTATTTCCACTGGCGCCTCGGCGAATCTGTTGGGCCTTCCCTCCGAGAGCCGACTCCTTGGACACGGGGTTTCAACTTGTGCAACCTGTGATGGGTTTTTCTTTCGAGGTCAACCTATTGCCGTCATCGGAGGCGGCGACAGTGCAATGGAGGAAGCCACTTTTTTGACGAAATTCGCTGCCCACGTGACCATCATTCATCGTCGAGATAAACTTCGGGCGTCAAAGATCATGCAAAACAAGGCCATGAATAATGAAAAAATTTCGTTCCGTTGGAACTCGGTGGTGGAAGAAGTACTGGGCGACGCGGCAGTCACCGGACTTCGCCTTCGGGACAGCGTCACCAATGACACGGCGACTCTGGATTGCAAAGGGGCGTTTGTGGCAATCGGGCATACGCCCAACACGCACATCTTCAGGGGACAAATCGAGTTGGATGCCAACGGCTACATTCGAACGTCACACGGTACGGCAACCAGTGTCCCCGGCGTCTTCGCTGCCGGGGACGTCCAGGATCCTCACTATCGACAGGCAATTACGGCCGCGGGAACCGGATGCATGGCCGCAATGGATGCCGAACGGTTTTTGGAGGCCGAAGGTTAATGCCCTATGCCTTGGTTCACTATCACGAGCTGGCCCTCAAGGGCCGCAATCGTGGGTTTTTTGAACAACGATTAATTCAGCATCTTCAGCATTCTCTTAAAAAAACGACCGTCACCAAAATCAAATCGCTTTCAGGGCGTATCCGGATAACCTTTACAAACGAGTCATCATGGGAAGACATTCAGGACCGCATTCGTCATACCTTTGGTGTGTCGAATTATTCCTTGGCATATTCCCTTCCGCTCGACTATGGCGCACCCGATATCAGGCCGCTTTGCGAAGCCATTGAAGCCGCGCTTCAATCAAAAACTTTTGAGACCTTTCGCGTCACGACCAAACGCGCGGACAAACGGTTTTCAAAGACCTCCGTTGAACTGAACAGGGAAATAGGCACGTACTTATGTGCCGTGACCGGAAAACGTGTGCGTCTGAATGGGGCAGACGTCAATATTGTTGTCGAGGTCGTCGATCACACTGCGTACTTTTCGGTCTTTAAATATCCGGGTCCCGGAGGACTCCCCACGGGCACCAGTCGCAACGTGCTCTGTCTCATCTCAGGAGGTATCGACTCGCCAGTGGCGGCCTACCGGATAATGAAACGGGGCTGCAAGGTCATTTTTGTTCATTTTCATGGTCGGCCCTATCTTTCACGGAGCTCTGAAGAAAAAGTACGTGATCTCATTTCTCATCTCACGCGCTATCAATTATCATCCCGCTTATACCTCGTCCCGTTTGGGGAGCTTCAACGCAAAATTGTCGTTGGTGCTCCCGCCCCTATTCGAGTGGTCCTGTATCGGCGGATGATGATGCGAATTGCAGAGCAACTGGCCAAAAAAGAGCTCTGCTGGAGCTTGGTCACTGGTGACAGTCTCGGGCAAGTCGCTTCCCAAACAGCCGAAAACCTCCAAGTCGTGAGCGAAGTTTCTCATCTGCCCATCCTTCGACCATTGATTGGCATGGACAAACTCGAAATTACCAATGAAGCACAACAAATCGGAACCTTTACAACGTCTATTGAACCAGATCAGGATTGTTGTACGCTGTTTGTCCCGCCTCATCCGAATACTCGCTGTCGGCTCGACGCCATTCAAAAAGCTGAAAATTTGCTGCCCATCCAGGGAATGATCAGGGAAGGGATAGAAACCGCCGAAGTCGTCAAATTTTCTTTCGATGCTTCATAATTGTTCCTCTCAGTCACACCTTTGTTTCGTTGACAAGGCTTTGATACGGTCGATATAGTATTTTCTGCTTCTCACAATCTTTCTTTTTAGTCATCTATTCAACGCAAAAACCATCATGTCGGATCGTGTGACCCCCTTCACCTCGGATCAAATCGGTTATAAAGCCGTTCGCTTTTCCAGCAAGGGAATTTTTGATACCCATAAAGACCAAATGGTCGACCCCTATGCCGCCACAAAAATCCCCAAAGAACATCAAGTGCAAGGCTTTCAATTCTGGCCCAAAGAAAAGGGGAAATTCCCTTCTATTGTCCTGCTTCACGGAAAATGGGGGGCAACGCCGGACTTAAAAGACTTGGCCATGGGACTGGCCTGTGAAGGTTACGTGGTCATGGTCCCAAACTTGTACGGCCGACAGGGCGGTATGGTCACGGCCAATGCCGAGGTTGCAGATGCTCTCTCAGAAAGAATTGATTTTTCTACGGTCCTGCAGGACATCAATGTCTCATGCGAATTTTTGAATGCGAATCTACCCGAAGACCCCAACATGGAATTTACGTTGCGAAATGCGCACGCCGTAGTTGGGTTGGGCTTAGGTGGAACCTTAGCCATTCTCTTTGCCCTCAAACGAAAGCGGTTGCGAGCAGCCGTCTCCTTTTACGGAAAACTTCCCGAGCCTCTTGATTCGATCAAGAATATACATTGTCCTCTCCTGTACCATGCTGCTGAAACAGATCAGACCGTCACGGCCGAGGAGCTTGCACGCCTGACGAAAATCGCACAAGAATCGGGGAAAACCGTAGAAGTGCGTCAATATCACGGCACCAGCAATGGATTCTGTGACCAGGTGCAGCCTGATCTCTACACTGAATCAGCAGCCCGGCAAGCCTGGGACCACACCGTCTCTTTTCTCAAAAAACAGTTGCCGGTTTAGGCGACCAAACGTCGTCGGGTCTCAATCGAAGCCACGGCACTTATTATGCGTGCATCAAATGGCATTCCGAACGCGTCTCGCGTCGTGGGATTCAAATCACCCTGCTGGAATCGTTACGTGTCGATAGGTTTTAGCGTTCTCATCCTCACGAATTTCCCGGCAGGACCGCAATTTCTTTTGGCAAAGGACACTGATTTTGCGGATCTCCTGCAGAAAACAGGGTTTCAGACGCACACGATTGCTTCCGACGAAGAAGCCACTGCATTTTTCTTGAAAACTTTCGGATCTTCCCTTGAATTGCCCGAGGGGCTGCTACAGGCAACAAACAGACACAACCATCCGCCCCTCCCCAAAGGGTTAACTCAACACCTGTCACTCTTTATGGTGAATCTTGCAACGTGGCATCTCACGAATGATCTCTTGACCGCTCTCGATCAGGGGAAGACGCTAACGATTCTATCGATTCTCGATAGCCGACAACGACAGGTTGAGTGGCTCAAGCAAACGGGATTCCAACCGGACCTGCCTGACATTCTGGCCCTGGTCACGACCATTGCACAATTGCAGCCCCTAGAACCCGTCACGCAACCACTCTCTCCACACTATTCTTTATTCATGCAATTCCTCCATGAGCAGTACCCTGACTGGACGGGTACCCCAAACAGCTGGCTGACTCTGGCACAAACCGAAGGAGCGGCAGGTTTGCGGAAGCGCTTACAAAAATACTGGGAGCACCAACCAGATCAAGACGTTCGACACAAGGAGCAACTTCAGGCTGAAGCTGCTCCATCCAGCAATCGATTTCTTCAGCAGTCTTTTCTGCCAACGGCCAGGGCATACGCCCAAGCCACTCTGTTGCAATTACACGTCAGAAATGAGCAGCACGCGTGGACGAAGTGGCGAGCGATTCAACAATGGAACAACGATCAAAAGAACGAAAAAGGTCTCCGACGACTGTGTGGCACGTGGCAATGGCTCGTTCATAATCATCAGAACCATGGCGACCATAAAACGGTCATGGTCTACCCTCCCCCATCACAGTATCACCGGATGGATCCCCAGCCGGCCGCGATCCAGATCCAAGGGAATACCGTCTACATTCGATGGGAACTTCCACGGGGAATTGTGCAAGAAGAAAGCCTGCTGCTGAGTAAAAACGATCAACTCCTTTCAGGTACCTTTGTGAACAACCTGGGTCCCAATGGCAACATCACCGGCCGCCGTATGAAATCGTGCCAAGAGAAGTAACCACTTGCCCCCCTGAAAAAAGCCGATTTCTTTTTCCTTAGCAGGCTAGGCGTGAGAAATTCGACCTGGAGGTCTTCCGGCTTCAACCCGGTTGCTTTCGCTGGTTGAGCAGGCATTCTTGGGCCGACTTCAACTCTATCATGAAAGGCAAAGACAACGCCCCCACCCCAGTCGACCCAAGACCTTGGGAAAGCCCGTTGTTTGTTTCATCGACCAGCCAATGCGAAATAATGCAGAGAACACGCGAGAAAATTGAGTAGAAGGCCAACGACGCATGTCTCATAAAGAGGCACACTGAGTCATGTATCCGGGAGGGCTTCTCCATACTCCAAGCGATCAGCCAAGGCCCGAAAGGCAAGTGCTTGGACGGCAGCTTGTGCCTCGGAACGGTTCGCGCCATAAGCCCGCACAGCAGGACCCAAAATACATCTCTCTCCTTTTTCTTCTTGGATTGCCGATGGAAGAAGATAAAGGAGTAGAATGAAGGTAGAGATCAGACATGCACGCGGAAGCACTCATCGAACCATCCATTCAACGCATCGGCCGAACGCTGGCCGCCCATAACAAAACCCGTATCACGCCGATTGTGAGTCAACGCTGGTGGAATGACCTGCTCATGGACTGGGGCATGCAAGATGAGGATTTCAAAGTTCAGCTTTTCCGCTTTGTGGACGTGCTTCCTACTCTTAAAACGGACGAACAATTTACTCGACTCCTTGTTGAATACTTCGGGCACGCTCCTATTCTCCCCCGATCATTCAAGTGGTTTCTGAAGAAGCTTCCCGCGACCTGGATCGGCGCACACGTCGGAGCCTTCGTAGTGCGTCGACAATTCACGCGTATGGCCTACACGTTTATCGCTGGAAATTCCATACAGAACGCCATGCCGGTCCTGGCGAAGCTATGGCGGTCGGGATACTGTGCGTCCGTTGATCTGTTGGGTGAGACGACCGTCAGCGAAGCGGAAGCCGATACCTATCGCGATCAATGTCTGGATGCCCTTCGCGTGTATCACGAACGCGCGCAACGGTGGCCCGGTCATCCATTGCTCGAGCGCGATCACCACGGGCGCGTTCCCAGGGTCAATCTCTCACTCAAGATTTCCGCTCTGTATTCACAACTGGATCCGGCGGATCCCGAAGGAAGTTTTGAGGGTGCAGCTTCACGGCTTCGGCCAATTTTAAATCTGGCATCGCAACTGCCAGCGTCTCTTACCTTCGACGTAGAGCACTATGAACTCAAAGACCTGACCTATGAAATTTTCATACGGATCTTCTCCGAACCCGCGTATCGAGACTACCCCTGGGCGGGCATTGCGCTCCAGACTTATCTCCGGGATGCCGATCACACTCTGGATCGCCTCGTGGATTGGGTCAGACAACGCGGTTCACCTATCACCATTCGATTAGTCAAAGGTGCGTATTGGGACGCAGAGAACATTCAAAACGCGCAACGTGGCTGGCCCATCCCCGTGTTGAGACAAAAAACAGAGACAGACGCAAACTTTGAACGTCTCAGCCGAAAATTACTGACCCACCTGTCCCTGTTTCGTCCGGCCTTTGGAACCCATAATTTGCGAAGTCTTGCCCACGCCGAAGCCGTGGCCCAATCCCGTACATTATCCTCCGACGCCTATGAATACCAATCACTCTATGGCATGGCTGATGCGCTGCAACGCGCCATTGTACAATATGGGCGTCGCGTGAGGGTGTACGCGCCGGTTGGAAAACTCCTTCCAGGCATGGCCTATCTCGTTCGACGGCTGTTGGAAAACACCTCTAATGAATCGTTTCTCTCACGGCAGCGAAACCAAGAAACGCCTCTTGAGGTGTTGCTGGCCCCGCCACACACAACGATTGCTCAAGAGACTCTTGGCTCTCAACCGGACTTGCGTCCACGTTTTCAAAATGAACCACTCGCGGATTTTTCACGGGACGCGTCGCGCACCGCCATGACGCAGGCTATTGACGGCGTTAAACAACGACTTGGACAATCAATTTCCTTCCCTGTACCTTCTACGGTCGGACCACTGAAAAACAAACTGGTTTCGACCAATCCCAGCCGACCGGACGAAATCATTGCACGCGTTCCTTGTTACTCCCCTGCCGAACTGGAACCGGTGATTCAAGCGGCTCTTGACGCCTTTCAATCCTGGCGTACCACGTCAGCCGACACGCGCGCCGATTATCTCCGTGGCGTGGCTGAACTCATGCGGCAACGTCGGTTTGATTTAGCCGCGTGGGAAATTTTTGAAACGGGAAAACCCTGGCGAGAAGCAGATGCCGACGTTGCCGAAGCCATTGATTTTCTCGAATTTTACGCCCGTCAGATGCGGCACCTGGGGCATCCGCAACTCTTAGGACAAGAACCAGGTGAACTGAATCACCTCGAGTGGCTTCCACGCGGAGTGGTCGTTGTCATTTCCCCATGGAATTTTTCGTTGGCCATTCCAACGGGGCTGGTCTCGGCCGCGTTGGTGACAGGCAATACCGTTCTGTTCAAGCCTTCGGAACGCTCACCGATGATGGCGTGCCATTTATCTCGCCTCTATAAGGAAGCAGGGCTCCCTGACGACGTGTTGAATCTTCTCCCGGGTGGACCTGAAATCGGGAAAGCTCTCGTTGCCCATCCCCAAATTCACGTTGTTGCCTTTACCGGATCAAAAGAAGCCGGACTCCAGATTATTCAGCAGGCCGCGAAGGTGTCACCTGGCCAATCTCACGTGAAACGTACCATTGCGGAAATGGGTGGAAAAAACGCGATCATCATCGATGAAACCGCAGATCTTGACGAAGCCGTCAATGGGGTGCTGTCTTCCTTCACCGGTTATCAAGGACAAAAATGCTCCGCCTGTTCTCGGGTCATTGTGCTTGAGCCGGCATATAAGGAGTTTATCGAACGTTTAACGCAAGCCGCGCAAAGCCTGCACGTTGGTCCGCCGGAAAATCCGGCTCATCACATGGGGCCGATGATCGATAAACGCGCGTTTCAGAAGGTTCGGGCCTACGTCGAAATCGCCCGCCGAGAAGGGACCGTGCTGCTGGACCAAAGAGTACCAGGGGAGGGCTGGTTCCAGGGTCCGGTCATCGTAACGGGCGTTCAACCTCATCATCGACTGGCACAGGAAGAAATCTTCGGTCCGGTGGTCGCGGTGTTCCGTTGCTCTACTTTCACGGAAGCTTTGCGCGTCGCCATGCAATCGGATTTTGCGCTCACGGGCGGGATTTACTCCCGAAGCCCCTCCAATATTCACCTGACTCGCCAAGCTTTTGACGTGGGGAACTTTTATATTAATCGCCCAATCACCGGAGCACTGGTAGGACGACAACCCTTTGGCGGCCATCGCCTGTCAGGAGTGGGCCTCAAGGCCGGAGGAGAGGGGTATCTGCAACAATTCATGGTTCAACGGCTGACCTGCGAGAACACCATACGTCGAGGCTTTGCGCCGACTGAGCAAGACGGTACCGCCTTGTAATTTGGCTTCTTCCAATTCCTCGGTAATTTCAATTAGCCGGTCCTTCCCATCGACTGCCATCGGAAGCCTCTGACGTTCGATATACTTGACCAATCCCACGCCTTTTACCAACCACAGCGTCATGGTGTCGAATCCGAAGATCCGTGTACCGTCACCGGATAAATGCACTAACAACTTCATTTGCGCTTCGACGCGAATCGCCTTCTCATACGTCCCTAACGGCACCGTCACGGGTTCCTGCCGATTGATGCTCACCGTAGATGCAACGTCTACTTTTTCCGCTTGTCCGTCACGATCAAGATCCAAGCCAAGATTGAGAGTTTTTCGACCCAATTGATGGAAAGTGCTCGGCACTTCAAGAGGAAATTTCACAATTTGATAAGGAATCAACTGCCGTTCCAAGATCGTTCCGGGTTTGGACCCATAATAACGAATTCCTGCGGCGTCACGAAGATAATAACTGTCGGTCGGCCCCTGGTCTCCGGGATTGGTATCATGAAACACCGTAACCATAACGCCGTCCTTTTTTTCTGTTCCCGTTACTTTCGAGACGTTCTCAAACGTTTTGTCCTCAATCTGATTGATGATCCCTTCTGTCACACGACCCTGATACCGCCACTCATTTCCCGTTTGATCGGGAAAATAGATATTCGCGTCATGAATCACGATTGGCGTGATCTGTCCCAACCCGTAACTTCCCCAGCTCACGAGAAGGCCGAAGACCATCAACGTTGTCATCCACCGAATCGTGCAACGCCGCCATGGACGGCGACGTTGATATTTGAATCCGGCGAATCTGACCACGCTTCCTGCCACTTTACTGCCCTCACACAAAGATGATTCAGATACTTCCACCGTACCACAGCCCCCACGGCACGGCAAGACGTGGCTTTCACGATTTCTTTTTGAGGTTTGCCTTGCCGCGTTTCATTCGAGATAATCACCACGGCATGCCCCCAGCACTCAATCAAGCGTCACTCCAGGGTCACCCCCCCGCAGGCCGTTCCACCCCAACCGTGCTCGTCATTGGAGGCTCCGGCGTCATTGGGTCAGCGATTTGTCTTCGATTCGCGCAACGTGGATGGAACGTCGGCGTCCATTATCACACCAATCGCTGCTCAGCCGACGGCACTCTCAGAAAAATCGAACAACTTGGTCGACAGAGCAGAACGTTTCAAGCAGACGTGAGTGATTCACGCCAAATCCATGCCCTGTTTGACCAGATTCAACCTGTATGGCACGGACTCGATGCGTTTGTCTGGTCAGTGGGGCAAACCGCCAATCGCCTCACCATCCGCATCACGCCATCCGAGTGGGAACACATGCTGCACACCAACCTCACCGGCTTGTTTCTCTGTCTTCAACGGGGGGGACGGCTTTTTTCCAGACAGCGAGGAGGAGCAGTGACCGTAGTCAGTTCATTAAGCAGTACCTTGGCCGAAACGGGACAGGCGGCCTACGCGGCCTGTAAAGCCGGAGCTTTAGGATTAGTGAAGTCGGCAGCTCAGGAATTCGGCAATGCCAACGTCCGCGTCAATGCCGTCTTTCCAGGTTGGCATCAATCTCCTCTGGCTGGAGACGCGTTTCCTAATCCAAACGATCTCCACAACCACGTGCTGGGACGTACCCCCTCGCTTGATGAAGTCACTCATTTCATCTACCACTTGACCACGACTCAAGATATCTCCGGTCAAATTTATAACGTGGACAACCGGATCTGGTAAAGACGACCGGCATGCTCAACCAGCGCCCCCAATCGCCGAAAGGAGTGTTCATTACCGGAACGGATACGAACGTTGGGAAAACCGTGGTGACCGCTGCCCTGGGCATTGCTCTGCAACAAACCGGAGGCACCGTCGGCATCATGAAGCCCGTCGAGACGGGTACCACGCAGGACGTCACGACGGCTGTTTCCGACGGAGACCGCTTCAGGGAATTATTCGCGCGTCACAAGAACGTGGACGTGCTCGGGCTCTATCGTTTTCCTTCACCCATTGCCCCACTCGAAGCAATGCGCGTCTCTGAACGGCCCATCGACGTTCAAGTGATTCTCGACGCCTACGAGACTCTCTCCGTTCATCATGATTATACGTTGATAGAAGGCGTGGGCGGCGTGCTTGTACCTCTAACTCAAACACAGGACGTTCGCAATCTGATTGAGCTTCTGGGCCTTCCCTGCCTCATTGTGAGTCGAACGAGTTTAGGTTCGATTAACCATACGCGATTAACCCTCATGGGGCTTCTTCAGGCAGGCATTCCGATTACAGGAATTCTGCTTAATCGCACCAGAGCAGATAAAACCCCTGAAGAACGACAACAGACTGCGTCAACCGTCAAGTTGATCCACGAACTCAGCGAAGTGCCGGTCCTGGGTCCTCTTCCCTTTCAACCCTGCCTTTCCGCCCAGTGGAAAGACGGCGTCACAAAACTCGCAAGCCATTCAGTTATCAGGGAAGTGACGAGGATGGTGCAGGAAAGTGCCTGACAAAGTCACGCATCGTCCGTTCAATTTGCGACGAATCGAGCACGGCGGAGGCTACGGCTACGCCATTCGCTCCAGAATCAACGATCTCCTCAAGGGAATCCAGGGTGACCCCTCCAATCACGAATATCGGCAGCCGGGTGAGAGCGCGAATCCCTCGCAACCCGGCAATGCCCACGGGTGTCACGTGGGCTTCTTTGGTCGTTGTGGGGAATAAAGGCCCGTATCCGATATAGTCCGCGCCCCCTTGAGTCGCCTGTGCCACGTCTTCGGGTCGATGGGTCGAGATGCCAATGATCTTATGGTGTCCCATGACTTTTCTTGCCAGCTCCAGCGGAAGATCTTCTTGCCCCAAATGCACCCCATCCGCCTCCACCGCCAGGGCCACGTCACACCGATCATTGACAATAAACAACGCACCTGATCGGGTAGCAACCTCTCGCAATTTCCTGGCCTTGGCAAACACGTCTTGCATGGACCCGGTTTTATTTCGATATTGAAACAACCGGACACCACACCTGATTGCCAACTCCAGGACGTGCGACAAATTACGCCTGGGAGCCCATTGCTCATCCAACAACAGACACACGCCGAAAAGGGAAGGATGCAACACGGGATATAAGACGAAACGCTAAAGCCTGTGGCTGGCTAATAACCGATCGAGAAAATTCGTGGACACTCCACCTTTTTGAAAGTCTGGATCGTTCAAGATGAGTCGTTGCAGCGGGATCGTCGTTTTTATCCCTTCTACGGCAAACTCCTCAAGTGCGCGTTGCGCTCGAGCAAGGGCGTCCTGACGATCTTGTCCATGGGCAATCAACTTGGCGATCATTGAATCGTAATTGGAATGGATTTCGCTTGTTGCTTCCAAGGCCGTATCCACTCGAATACCCGCACCTCCGGGAATATGAAATCGTGACACCACGCCAGGACTCGGGACAAAGGTCTCCGAACACTCAGCATTGATTCGACATTCGATACTGTGACCATTCAACTGAATATCCTTCTGTCGAAATCGTAACGGCTCCCCAGCGGCCACACGGATTTGTTCTTTGATGAGATCAAGCCCCGTCACCATTTCGGTGACCGGATGTTCGACTTGGATCCGTGTATTGAATTCCATGAAATAAAATTTTCGATTCTGATCGAGCAAGAATTCGACGGTTCCTGCATTTCGATATTGCACGGCTTTGACAACTTTGAGGGCAACTTTCCCCATTTCCCGTCTTAACGAGTCATCCACGACGGGAGACGGGGATTCCTCCACCAACTTTTGGTAGCGGCGTTGAATCGAGCAGTCTCGTTCTCCCAAATGAACCGCATGCCCGTGTTCGTCAGCTAACACTTGAATTTCGACGTGTCGGGGGTCACTAAAATATTTTTCAAGATAGACCCCATCGTGGTCAAACCCTGTCCTCGCTTCGACCTGGGCCGCCAGAATAGCCTTTCCTAACTCGGCTTTGCGGGTGACCACCCGCATGCCGCGTCCTCCTCCTCCAGCCGAAGCCTTTACCATGACGGGGTATCCGATTTTGTCAGCAAGTTGCACGGCATGATCAAGATCGCGAATCTCGCCTTCGCTGCCTGGCATAACGGGAATCCCATGCCGGAGCATGGTTTCTCGCGCCCTGGATTTATCACCCAGCAGGGCAATGTGCCTGGAAGTCGGCCCGATGAAGGTAATACCGATTGATTCACAGACTTCGGCAAAATGCGCGTTTTCTGCTAGAAACCCATATCCGGGATGGATCGCGTCAGCCCCGGTGATTTGTGCCGCGCTCAACACGTTGGGAATATTCCGGTAGCTCAATGCACTATCGGCGGGTCCGATGCACACGTGCTCATCCGCGTAACGTACGTGCAGGGAACGGGCATCGACTTCAGAGCAGACCGCTACTGTTTCAATTCCCAGCTCTCGACAGGCACGGACAATTCGAAGAGCGATTTCTCCACGATTGGCAATCAAGATTTTTCCGAACACGGATTTTCCTTGTGGAGCGAACGGCATTTAAGGAACAGGGAGAGGATCGATGATAAACAGGGGTTGTCCATATTCGACTCCCGCCTCACTCTCAACCAACACCTTGACGATTCGACCATCTGCCTCAGATTCGATTTCATTCATCAGTTTCATGGCTTCGACAATGCACAAAACTTGACCTCTGCTCACCACGTCTCCTTCTTCCACGTAGGGGTCGGCATCGGGCGACGACGACCGGTAGAACGTCCCGACAATGGGCGAGGTAACGGTCAACAATCGGGACGAATCCATTTCTGTGGATTCCTCGATCGTTTCAGGCGTTTGACTGGGGTCCGTGGCGGAAGAGGACAACGGTACACTCGATGGGTTTGACGCGACGGCGGTCTCCCGTCGCACACGGACGCGCAAATCCCCGCGTTCGACTTCAATTTCGGTCAAATTCTGCTCAGTCAGAATTTCGACCAGTTCCTGAATCTCTTTTCGTTGTTCGCTTTTCATACATCACACTCGGACGCGTTCGACGTATTCTCTGGTCCGGGTATCGACTCGAATCACCTCACCAACTCCCAGATACAACGGCACTTTAATAGTCGCTCCCGTCTCAACCACAGCGGGCTTGGTTCCTCCCGAGGCGGTGTCCCCTCGAATGCCTGGGTCGGTTTCTATGACCTCCAATTCCATAAACGTCGGCAATACCATGGAGATGGGTCTGTTTTCGTAGAGCAGAATTTCCACAGTCGTGTTTTCCTTGAGCAGATCCGTATTGTCTCCGAGTTGGTCTTTTTCATAGGTAAACTGTTCATAGGACGAGGTATCCATAAACGTACAGGAATCACCTGCTGAATAGAGAAACTGCATTTCGCATTCGTCCAGAGCCGGTTCATCAAATTTTTCACCTGACCGGAAGGTTTTTTCCAGAACCTGCCCGGTTTTTAAATTCTTCAACCTGGTACGAACAAACGCACCGCCTTTACCAGGTTTCACGTGTTGAAATTCCACAATAGAATACGGTGTGCCCTCTAACTCCATCCGAGCACCATTTCGAAATTCTGCGGTTGAAATCACGATTGACACGTCCTTTCTCTAACTAACAACAAAATTTGACTCTTGGGTTGTCAGCAAAGCCAACGGCGACACGCTCAACTCGCGGTCGATTCCGGATTCACGCACTTCGCACTCACGGTCCCGAGACGTCCTCTGCCCTTTTTTGTAACCCCTTTATTGTCATTCTCGGTTCAGTATTTGTCCCGGGCTTTTCTTACATGGTCAATAACCGCCCGAACCCCGAGTTCATAACTCAACGCCCCAAAACCACTGATTTGGCCAATGGTTACCCCAGCCAGATAGGAACGTTGGCGAAATTCCTCACGTTGGTGAATATTCGACAAATGCACTTCAACGGTCGGCAACGAGACACTCAATATGGCATCACGAAGGGCAACGCTGGTATGCGTATAGGCAGCAGGATTGATCACAATCGCATCAAATTGGCCTCGGGCTTCTTGAATCCACGACACCAATTCTCCTTCGCCGTTTGAGTGCTTTGCCTCAAGCATCACACCTTCAGCCTTCGCCAATTCCATGAGTCCGGCATTGATAGACTGAAGGGTCTCATTCCCGTACATCTCCTGCTCGCGTACGCCAAGCATATTGAGATTAGGCCCATGCAACACTAAGATCCTGATCATGAAAAGTTTCGTCGGTGTTTGATGAAGGAATGCATGCTCTAGGCGAGGAAGGGACCATCACACCAAAACTCAATCACCGAGCACGCTCAAGTGCGTGACATGTGGAAGGATTCTAACAAGGCGAGAAACTTGGGTCAAATGGCATCGTTTCCACCCTTCGCTGATTTCGCCTTTTGAGACAAGACGCGCCGAAGCTCCACCATTGCCAGTGTATCCCGCGCACAATAGGAATAAAGCGCCGAAGCCAAACGTTGACGCTCAATCCAATCGGTAACAACAAACACCATTCGATAGTACATTGCTGACGCCGTGGCGCCATCTCTGATTTCCAGGTTTCCATAATCCAATGACGGCACGAGGGCCGGCAGCACGGATTTAATCGAAAATGATCCCTGAAAATCCGGATGGTAATAATGGGTTTGAAGCACAAGCAATAAATCCCAGAGGCGCTCCCCTACCCGAAGCAAGTCTTTCCGCAAGTGCGGCACGGCTTCGGCCAATGACTTCACGATGTAGCGTTCATACTCGGAATAGACGCAGATACTGCCTTCCTCTCCGACAGACGCCAGCAGGCTCATTGCGACTTCTTCTCGCGGATCTTTCTGTTCGGTACATAAATAGGCGGCATGCTGCAAAGACCCGTCTTTCGTCTCCGTATGATTCGACCATTGAGTCGGTATGGGCTGATAGGGACGGGTACCCGCATACAGAGGAACGGCGGGCATCATAGTCTCAAAATCCAAATGATGGACTGGATACCGGACCGATTGGAGCACCTCCGCCAACTTCGGCGACATCCATTCCACGTTCTCCTGCATGCGGCGTTGTAAATGGGTCAGCGAAACCTGAGGCGGAATCTCATCGATCGTTTCAATTCCTTGTTGACTCAGGCGACGCACGACTTCTTTGCCACCGGGCAGATAATAGAGCCACCGGGCCGGTTTGGAAGCCGTACAATGCGTCCAGAACGGGCATTCATAGGGAGAGTGGCAATGACTATCTGGCTCAATGTCAGGAGCCTGGCTTTCGCTGAGCATCGAACGCATCTGCTCCAGACGAGCAGGAATGTCCGGCAGCCTTTCGCGGATCACCTCGGTACAATCTTCGAGTTCAAACAATTGTTGCAGATCAACCTCCCCCCCGGGATAGGAGTACCGTCTATTAACATGCATCAAGAAAGTCCCGGCAAGTTCAAGCCCATTTCCCTGGAGCACGTGGGTTTGTACCGCCAGATCGTCAAGATGCACGGCTTTCACTCGTGAGGCTGCTTTTACTTCAATCAATCTCCACGCACAATCAACGCGTTCGAGCACATCAACCCGAATCAATGCACCTTCAAATTGAAAGGCTCCCTCGAAAATGACGGGCACACTCGGATCAGCCGTCAGGGCAGCCGTTTTTTCCAAAGCGGCCTTAGCGTGACGATGGTTCTCGGCAACCAACGCTCCACCTGCAAAATACCGGCGCGCAATTTCACTGATTTCTTTTCCCATGTCCAGCATGATCTGGCGTCGGTCATCAACACCCGCGGCCAACTGAGGGGCATGGACTTCCAAATACAACCGTTTATGGCATTGGAGGCCAGAGAGAAACCTGGATTTAGAAAGACGAGGGGGATGACGGGAAATTCGGCTTGTCATGGATGAACGTTCTCAATGAACACAGGACCGACATGGTTCCTTCGTGAGCCTTGACAACTGGGAAAAAGCCTGATTTGTTGAGACAATCGCATCACGGAATACCTCATGAATTTCCTTTGACGAGATTCCATGGAAGACGAGACCATTTTTTCCAAACAGCGCGTCGATCCCGTTTTTGACGATGAGCAGGAACGACAACGAGAACAGGTGCGTGCTTTCGCGGATCGTATTGCTCGCCTTCTTGATTCAGTTATTCGAGTCCCTGGGACTTCTTTCCGCATCGGAGTGGATCCCATCTTGGGGCTCATTCCCGTTTTGGGTGACGTGGCTGCCAATCTCATCGGTTCGACAATTTTGTTTCTCGCGGCTCGGCTCCAGGTGTCTAAAATCGTGATGGTCCGAATGGCACTCAACATGGGCATCAACGCCATTCTTGGTGCCATCCCAGGCATTGGAGACCTGTTTTCGATCTGGTTTCGAAGCAACTTGAAAAATGCTGAGTTGCTGCGCAGGGATGCCACCAAACGAACAACGCGTGCGAATCCTGGAGACTGGCTGTTTGTCACTGGATTGCTTGTCGGGACGCTTGCGACCGTCATCGGGACATTCGCCCTGATCGTCTTCGGAGTCAGGTTCCTATGGAACCTGGCCTGAGAAAGTGTTTCAACTCACGATGAGGTCCGTGTGTTGTGGTGATGACAACGGCGCAGCGTCCATACCACACCAAAAGCTCCTCTTGTGCCTGCCGGGCTGACGAAGAGTTCACCCAGGACGGTGGAAATCAAACCCTGCACGACAGGGTAGCTGGCGATATTCGATGCCGAGTGGCACCCACGTCCACGCCAATGCCATCCTTGCATGCCCATTGTCCCTTCCAGGTAAAATACAACGTCTGACCAACGTCATCAACCCGTGGACATTCAAGAAATTCAACGCCTCGTTCAATACGTTACCGCCGGAACCAACTTCAGTCGCCCAAACATTGAAGGCATGATTCAGACTGCATTTGCGGATCTGTCAGCCCTTGCGCAACGTTGTTCCCAAAACTTTAAACGAACGGACGTATTGGAATACATTTGCCAATGGACGCTGAAACAAACCAATCAGCCGGAAACCATGATTCGGGAAGTATTGGAACGTTCAGGCAAGTGGCTGGATGAACTGTGTGGCATAGTCGTGAGATAAAAGAAACAAAAATTGGAACAAGTTTGCCCATTTTCATAACAGCGCCACGGCTACGGTATCGGCAAAACGAATCCCCAAATCAGTCAACCTTAATCTTTCCCGTTCCTCAATGAAGACCAATCCCTGTTTCCTTAATTGATGAATCGTCCGGGTCAAGGGAGTCTCTTCACGATTCTCGCCGGATTCCACCTGGACGGAAACTCCGGATAACATCCGCAACCCTAATATGATCCGTTCACGGTCCGTTTCTTCAGGTGACAACCACGTGACCTCGTCCAGAGGCAACCGTGCCTCTTTCAAAAAATCGACATACCCATCCAGATCAGCCACATTGCCGAACCGGGCGCCACCCAGGCGTGATTGTGCACTTGGCCCGAGTCCCAGATAAGACTGTGCCAGCCAATACCGCATATTATGCCGACACTCGTAACCGGGTTGACAATAATTTGAAATTTCGTACCGCTCAAATCCTGCGGCGGACAGACGTTGGACGGCTATGGTTTCCAGGAGAGTCTGAAATGCCTGGTCCGGCTTTAATCCTTTTCCACGAAGAACCTCTTGATGGAAGGGCGATCCTTCTTCCATGGTGTAGGCATAACAGGAAAGATGCGTGAGTGGTAAGGCAAGCGCCTGGTCCAGCGTCCGGTTCCACGATTCCGTGGACTGTCCGGGAAATCCGAACAACAGATCAAGCGAAACATTCTTAAAGCCTGAAGCTCTCGCCCAATGGACGACTTGTCCGGCTCCTGTACCAAACGTCCTCCCTCCTAATTCCAGAAGTTCGGCATCATCGAACGATTGCCCCCCGACGCTCAACCGTGTAAATCCAGCCCGTCGGAGTTCCCCGAGGCCTTCGAGAGTAATAGTCCCTGGATGCACTTCCACGGATACCTCGGCGGCGTCATCCAGTACGAACCATCCACGAACCCGGTTCAAAACCTGAATGAGTTGCCGCGGGGTCAAAGTTGTAGGAGTTCCCCCTCCCAGATAGATCGTGTGAACCGGAAGACCGCCAAGTCCAACGTCACGCGCATATACACGAAGTTCCTGATGTAACGCTTGTAAGAACCTTTGAACTCGATCCTCACGATGCCTCTTCATATACAACGCGCAGAACCGACAACGCGTCCGGCAAAAGGGAATATGCACGTAAATCCCCAGATTGTCCGCGTGAATCCGTCCAAGCCTCTTCTTGAAATCAGCTACAGACGTCATGCTCCGGAATCGGTTCCTGAACCCGCGGGAAATGCAATCCTGAATCATTCATCGCTCAACTTCTGAAACGTTGTCTTCGTCACGCCTGCACGCGAACGTTCTTCAGGCGAACGCGCCACGCCCACGCGTTTCGGCTTTCGTCCGAATGACAGAGGTCTCTCACGTCCAACACGTGGGGTGATGCAGAATTCGTCTTGAAACGCATACGGCATCAGGGAAGAACTCAAAACGTCTCGCGTGTCTCCATGGGTTCATCAGCCGACCGACGTCATTGCAAAATCAAATCCCACGCAGTACACTTTTCCTTACCGCAACGCGTCAGAAGATCCTCATTCGGAGCAAGCACGTGACCCCACCACCTACCCCCGAAAAAATCATGCAACTCGGCATGGCGTTTTGGGAGTCCAAGACGGTATTAAGTGCCGTGGAACTCGACGTGTTCACGATTTTGGCAAAAGAGCCCATGGATGCCCAAACCCTGCAAAAGCGATTGGGTCTGCACGGACGAAGTGCCAGGGATTTTTTTGACGCATTGGTTGCCTTGGGCATGCTGGATCGAAACGATGGCCTCTATTCCAACGCCCCGGATACCGATTGTTTTCTCGATAAGGCGAAGCCCTCATATATTGGCGCCATTCTGGAAATGGCGAACGCACGGCTGTATCGATTTTGGGGATCGCTGACCGAAGGATTGAAAACCGGCCAACCGCAAAACGAAACCAAAGAAGGGGGCAACTTTTTTCAAACACTGTACGGCGATCAGGACAGATTGAAAAGCTTCCTGCAAGCCATGACAGGGGTCAGCATGGGGGCCAGCACAGCTATCGCCCAAAAATTTCCCTGGAAGGATTATCGGACATTTATCGATATTGGCTCGGCCCAAGGCGGATTGGTTGTCCAAGTCGGCAAAACCCATGCCCATTTGACAGGCGGAGGGTTTGATCTTCCTGCCACTGGACCAATCTTTGAAGCATACGTGGAATCGTTCGGATTGAGTCATCGATTCAAGTTTATCCCGGGAGATTTTTTTAACGATCCTCTTCCTCAGGCCGACGTGCTTTCCATGGGCCACGTCCTGCATGATTGGGATCTGGACACAAAAAAGATGTTGCTCCGAAAAGCTTATGACGCTCTGCCTAACGGCGGGGCCTTGATCGTCTTTGAAGCACTCATCGATGACGAACGCAGAAAGAACGTCTTTGGGCTCTTGATGAGCCTCAACATGCTCATTGAGCTCCCGGGAGGATTTGACTATACCGGAGCAGACTGTTCGAGTTGGATGAAAGAAACCGGCTTTCGCAAAACGCTGGTCGAACACCTGATCGGGCCCGAGTCCATGGTCATCGGACTCAAGTAACACCGTCATCTCCGATCTTCCCAGCGTGGCTCATCTTGCCGAAAAAGGCCTGGCAAGGTTGGGACAATTTCCATTCGACGGAAAGACTACAAAACACGACCGCGACGCTGCAACGAGACGCGTCGGTATATCAGGCCGTACAGCACCGACTGCATTGACAGAACGAGAAGTGACCATGCCCGACTGGGTGGAAGCACGCTGACGGCAACCAGACTCGTTATTGGTCCTCCCCACATCAGTACGCCGCACGTGGGATTGGCCAGTCGTTTACTCCCTAATGATTTAGCAATCTTCCTGGCAAAACTGCGATAGACCAGCATGTGGAGATGCGATTTGTCCGGTTCAGTTGGTCTATGGCCGTAACGGACTGTTTTTCGAAAAATCGAAACCCCGATCTCAAGGAGAGGATAAGCCAGTACCACGACGCTGACCCACGGTGAGACGCCATGATTTCGCTCGGGAAGCATGACGGACACATAAGCCAGTAAGAGACCACACAAATAGGCCCCTCCATCTCCCAGAAATACATGGCCGAACGGGAAATTGACCAATAAAAATCCCGTCAGCACCGCTATGATCACAACCGTGATCAGCACGAGGTCATGGTCACCTACCATGAAGGCAACGACCATAAACGCGCAGAGCATAATGATGACGGCTCCGGTCGCAAGGCCATGAAATCCATCAACGATGTTGATGGCCTGTGCCAGAGCGGCTATAGCGAAGACGGTAAACGTCACGGAGACGACAGAGAACCCCATGACACTATCGAGAATGGGAATCTCGAGCCGTGACACGGAGTAGCCAGTCAACGTGCAGAACCCCAAACCAGAAAGCATTGTTGCAAGCAAACGCAACGCAGTGGAAACTCTTTTCGTGAGATCTTCCGCCAGCCCTGCCACAAAAGCGAAAATGCCGCTTATGCCGAACGCAAACAAAAGCTCGCGCGTCGGTGGGGCAGTCATGCTCGAAGCCGCCCACAGTCCCGTGAACACGGCAAGACCACCGACTCTCGGGGTGAACTTCTCATGGAACTTCTGCGGCCCGGTCATCACGTCAAACGTCGCCATACCGTGCCAGCGTTGGGTCAACACAATCAAAACACTGGCTACAAGGGTGACGGCAAAACCGACAGATGATGGAAATCCTATCTCTTGAAAAACGGGCATTGTGAACGGAAGACAGTAAAAAAATAATATAGGTGCAGACACAACTCCATGCTGCCTAGGGTATGATCATAATAGTAAAAACGAGTCGTCCGAGACAACGTACAAAAATAACGAATGAACGACTGCAGCACCGTCCGGAACAGACCTTGTAATGCTTCTTCCGGAAAAGGCTAATGCCGGAGTGTGGGAAGGCGACGACCAGTCAGGACCGCTCCCTTCAGTGGCAAGCCTGTGAAATCAGTTTGTTTACTCTGTGGGGTACTATACGAACAAATCGAATTCAAATCGAGATGATCGTAGACGTTTCCTGCATGACGGTTTACCAGCGACACATTATCCTGGAGGGAATCCTCCAGGAGCTCATCAACCGGTTCCACGAACGATTCTACGGACTGTCGCCGGGGCGAAATCGGAGTTTTTCCTTGGCTGGTGCCACGCCAGCATTGAGCAGATACTGACCAAAGACCTGGAGCGCATCGCCGCAGGCGTGAATCACTTGCCGCAACTGAGACACAGGTCGCGGTTGCCGTGCTGATCTCCTCTTTTGTTTAAGTTACGACGTTCTTCGCCGGCGGACCGTTGCATGAACCTGTAGACGCGTTCGGAGACTTCAACGTGAGAAGAGAGGCAGGCGGTTTGGGGACACAAAGCTGAACCAACGGCTGAAACTGCTGATCCGCTCCACTTAGAGGATCATGCTTCATCTCATGCCCGAACACCTGAGTTGGCAGAAAATGGTGCTGGAGGCCGGACTTGAACCGGCACGCTCCTTTCGAAGCACGGGATTTTAAGTCCCGGGTGTCTGCCTGTTCCACCACTCCAGCACGGGTCAGTCACTCTACCATCACGCTACCGGAGTGGCAAGAATTCCAACGAGAGCAGACGTCTGTGTCCTGCTAGGCAACCAACACGTGCTTCTGATACCAGGTCCAAAACCGGCGCACGCCTTCTTTCACCGACAGTTGAGGATTGTAGCCCAATAATTCTCTCGCCCTGGAAATATCGGCACAGGTGTAGGCCATGTCAGCCTCCATCACCGGCACCGAAACCAAGGTGGCTGTTCGTCCGGCGCATTCTTCGAGCAGGCGTACAAACTCTGCCAGCAAAATCGTTTCCCCTCTTCCGAAATTCACCACCTCATACCCAAGGGGTCGATCGACCGCATTGACCACTCCCTGGACAATATCCGTCACGAAGGTCCAATCACGATACATCTGCCCTGCATTGTATAGAGGGGCTTCACGCCCAAAGAAGATATTGTCTAATACCTTGTAGGCCAACATATCCGGGCGTCCCCGTGGCCCATACACCGTGAAAAACCGGGCAGAGGTAAACGGCAATCCAAATAGATGATGGTACGAATAGCCTAACAGCTCCCCCGCTCTCTTGCTGGCGGCATACGGGGACAAGGGTCGTTCGCATGGATCGTTTTCCTGAAACGGGATGGATTCGGTCTTGCCATAGACCGACGAGGTCGAAGCAAACACAAAGGTGGGTAACGAGGAACGCGTGGCTTGGTTCCCAAGTCGCCCCACGGCAGCCTCCAGGAGATTCAGCATGCCGGCCACATTGACGTCGTAATAGATCTGTGGCTTCTCGATCGAAACCCGAACGCCGGCCATAGCCGCCAAGTGGATGATCCCTTCAAATTCATAGGTTGAAAATATTTTCGCCACGGTGCGTTGATCTCGAATGTCCCCTTCGATAAACGTCACCATTTCCTCATGGCCGCTCTGCTTTAAGGTCAATTGGACTTCTTCGACGTTAGCTCGTTTTCTTGCAGGGTCATAATAATCGTTGAAGTTATCCAGCCCCACGACCTGGTCCCCGCGTGTCGCAAGCACCTCGACCGTGTGGCTGCCGATGAATCCTGCAGAACCCGTAACTAAAATGGTTTTACTCACGTCTCCTCACCGTTCGCCCCTGCAAGCATCGCGCGCGATTCAAGACAAAACTCTCCCTATTGTACGATTTACCCCCCTTGGGTACAATATTCTTAAAAGCCATATGACGACTCTTCCCACGACAGAAGTGACGGAAGTCACGGAAAAAGCAACTGGACTAAACGCCGGCCTCGACTTTGAAGCTGAAGTGATCGTTTACAACTGCGATTGTCATACGTATCAACAAGTCATCAATCTGTTTTGTCGACATATTCCCGCTATGACTTCATCCAAAGCCTTTGAGTTGGCTTGGCGAATCGATCATCACGGAAACGCCCCAGTCTATCAAGGAACTCGAAAGTCAGCTGAAGAAATTGCACTTAAACTTTCGGCAGGTGGCTTGCGAGTCAAAGTCCGCTAAACAATTTCTTTCCACGATCTACTCCCCTCTCACGCCGAATTGAAACTTCGTTTGTTTCCCCTGGCGTCCAAAATTGGATGGTGCTTTTTCCCACGGTTTTCAACGCGTCATGGTTGGCGAGATCGTTTCGCTTTTGGTTTCGAGGTCGGTTTCAACTTTGACTTCCTTGTAACCTTGGATTTTGATTGAGCGTGCGATTGAGGCCGTGCACTGGATAGAGTCCTGGACGTCGATTGTTTGCTCATGACACGTTTTTTCGATGAACGTGTGGGCGTAGCTTTACGAGAAACCCTTTTCGGAGAAGGTTGATCCTTTGCAATTGTCTTCGATTTGCGAATGGGATTGGGCAATGCTTTACGTTTGGACTTTGTTTCCACTTTACGGGAAACTTTCGAGGTTCTTTTCAATCGAGTCGGCTTCGGCGGTGCAGATTCTGCCAAAGTCTGAGATTTGGCGACCTTCGAAATTGAAGAGCGTGTGATTTTCTGTGTGGTTTTATGTTTTTTTGTCGCAACCTTGTGCTTTTTGAAGGTTTTGGATTTAGAAGGAGGAGTCGTTCCTCTAGACTTAGGCGGGCTGAGGACCGGAAGAGACTTGCGAATTTTCAGAGATTTGAGACTCTCGCCACTATATACTCGAACCTGATACAACTCCATGAGTTGCTTGACGGCCTTTTGATCCCCTTTTCGAGCGAGCGCCAGCAAATGCCGACGCTGATTCATTTCCTCTTCCTCCGTATGGGAGGTCACTCGCCTCTCCATATCTGTCCTACTGTATCCCTGTTATGGTCAGACCGGCTTTTTCCTGGAAAACAGTGAAAGCGTGTCGACTATGGGACCCTCTCTCTGGATATGGGTTCAGTCAGTTATTGTTTCTTGTTAAAGACCGCGGCATCACACGAAAAATACTTCAATTGTTTTAAGGGGATAATGATGACTTCCTTAGGAGTATCAATTTCCAAGATTTCCATATCATCGCTGATGGTATGACGAAGGGCGTCACTGACCATGAGTTCCTGATTATCGGTAAACACCACTTTCACCCAATACCGCACAACGGACTCCTTTCTTCTCTTCGCGCTCTCCTGAATTCCACTTTACCTACAACGGCTCTCCCCTCCTCCATAGGCCTTGACGTCAATCTCTCCTGACGCAGTTCATTTAAGCGACGGCGTTAGGGGAAGATTTGGAGCCAACGGCCTGTTGTTTTAATTCCTTACAACGAATAGTTGCACTCTCAACGGCACTTATCACGGTCCCGCGCAGTTGCCCTTTTTCGAGTTGGTGCAATCCGGCAATGGTCGTCCCCCCTGGTGAAGCCACTCGGTCCTTTAACACTCCAGGATGCTCCTTCGTTTCGATGACCATCTTTGCCGCACCCAAAACCGTTTGCGCCGCCAGTAGTTGCGCTTGAGAGCGGGACAGCCCCATTTTTACCCCCCCATCGGCCAAGGCCTCGATAAACAGACACACATACGCCGGCCCACCACCACTGAGACCGGTCACCGCGTCCATATGCGACTCATCAACCACAACAACTTGCCCCATCGCCCCGAATACCGCCTGAGCCGTTTCTATCTGTTCGACCGTCACCCCAGGTCCACTAGCCAAGGCTGTCACGCCTTCTAAAACAAGAGCCGGCGTGTTGGGCATGGCCCGAACCACACGAGCTTCCTGATGCAATCCGGAAATAACGGTCGCGATAGGAATCCCTGCGGCAACGGTAAGAATGAGTTGATCAGCACAGGAAGATAACTCCAGCCCACAAAAAACCTCATAAATAACTTGAGGTTTTACTGCTAAGATAATGATATCACTTGACTTGGCAGCCTTTTGATTATCATGACCGACTTGGACCTTAAAGGTCTTCTGAAAATGAGCTAACCGTTGGGAATCCACGTCCGTGGCCCAAATCTGGCCAGCATCGACCACTCCCTTTTTCAGCAAACCGGAAACAATGGTTTCCGCCATGTTCCCAGCACCAATAATTACTATTTTTTTTCTTTTCAACGTCATTTTTTGGAGTATATCTTGAATCTTAAGCCCATTCAACTTATTTTGACTTTGTCCGGACCTGCTTAAACGAGGATTGTTAAAAGATTTGCTGTTTTTTTTGTGAACCAGCGTATAGTAAAATTGTAGAATGGTGGCCATCCTGCACTTGCGTGCCCACTTCATGCGATTTAGGAGGCTTCTTATGAAAAAGTGGCCATTTGTGCTCACAATCTGTTTGATCTTTAGCGTATCAGTCGTTCCTGTCCCTCAAAGTTTTGCTCGCAGAACCCACTTCACGCCTGAACAAAAGCAGCAACTCGAAAAGGCTCAAACCGTATTCGTGCACGTCCTTGCTCTTACTGAAAAGGGACGAAGCAACCCCAAACATATTCAAACTCTCGTCTCTCAACGGCTGCAAGAAATTGGATTTTCCGTGATAGCTGATCGGAAGCAGGCCCATGACGTTGAACTCAAAGTGAAATGTGAAGAACGAAAGACCTGGACGGGGACCACCGCAGCAGGCGGAGACGCCGAACTATTTGACGCCCCGTCCCGCCTGTGGAAGGGGCCGGCCTGTTTGTTGACCTATTTGCTCGACGGTCAAAATCTCGGATGGTACAAGGAAGTTCGGACTTCCTTCCAGGATACTATGCAAGTCGCAAAATCAGCAGGAGCCGAAGATACGGGAACCTACGCGCTCACCAGATTAGCCGAACGCCTCGGTCAATACGATTTTCCGGTTTTGTTGGCAGCAGAATGGGGACAACCGGAGCGGCTCATCGCACTTATAGACGCTCCAACTACTTCGAAAATCCGTAAACTCTTTATTCTCTCCGCGTTGAGTGAAATAGAGGCCAAATCAGCGCTTCCTCATTTAACAAAACTGTTGCAGGACAAGGATCTTGCGCAAGAAGCCGTGGAGGCCCTCACTGGAGTAGGGGAAAACTCCATTCCTTTTCTCACCGATTTATTTCAATCTTCAACTCAGTCTGAGATTCAAGCTGCAGCGGCTAAAGCTTTAGGTGACGTGGCAGGGAGCAGTGGAAACCCAACGGCCATTCCCCCGCTTCTTGAATACCTCAAAAACGCATTGAGGCACTTCAAGACTTCAGCCGATATTGATTTTCCCGTCTTGACCGAAGTCGTATGGAGCCTTGGCAAACTGAGAGATGAGAACTCTATCGAACCCATGGACGAACTGAATCAAAAGGTATGGTTAATTAACGATAATTCAAAAGAAATGGCAACCCTTCGAGAGGCTGCGAATTGGACGTACAAGCAACTCGATTTGGATGGACACGTGAGTTAGGCAGGCTGATCAAAGACGCTTCCACCGCGTATCACAACGAAATCTGTATGGGATTTGCCAGCGTACCCTCCACAAGACGTGCCCGTGAGACGTGACATAAGACATCAATGACCTCTCTTTCTATTTATACGGATTATTCGGTACTATTCATATCCCGGCAGACAGTCACCCATTTTCCCTATTTACCCTGATTCCCGTCAGGAGGATTCATCATGCGATATGTATCCGGAATACTTATCTGTGTCTTTCTTTTGGCCTGCGTAACCGAAAGCATGGCGCGCCGAACCCATATGACAACGGAGCAAAAGACGCAATTGGCGAATGTCAAGACGATATACATCAATGTCCTTGCGCTGACGGAAAACGGACGTGTTTCCCCCGTCGAGCTGTTGGAAACCGTCAAGACACGACTGGAGGCACTTGGATACAAAACCGTACCCAATCGAAAAGAAGCTCATGACGTAGAGTTTCGAGTCAAATGCGAAGAACGAAAGCGATGGGCAGGCACGACGCGTTCCGGTGGGGACGCGGAATTAGCCGACGCTCCTGCCCGACTGTGGACAGGTCCGGCCTGTCTATTCAATTACCGACTCGACGGTCAGGATTTAGGTTGGTACAAAGAGACGCGAACCGATTTCGCAGATGCCTATGCCGCGGCTCAACAAGCCAAAGCCAAAAGCTCCGGACAATATGCCATGGAACAATTAAACCTGAAATTACAGGAGTTCGATTTTCCGATCATGGTTGCCACGGAATGGGGGCATACCAACCGTTTGGCCGAGCTCTTGAAAAATCCGGACACGGACAAACGCCGAAAGCTTCGAATTCTTTCCACCCTCTCGCGAATCCAGTCAAAACAAGCCTTTCCCCATTTAGTGAAATTGGCCAGAGATGAAAATGCCGAATATGCCGAAGAAGCGATTATCGCCCTGGCGGGACTCGGCAGTTCGGCAACTCCCATACTTACCGACATTTTCATCACGACGAAAGCGTCAAAAATTCAAGCAGCCGCGGCCAAGGGATTGGGATTAATCGGCGCCCACACCGGCGACCCTGACATTACCCCTCCGTTACTCGATTATCTCAACAAAAATCTGGAAGACATGAATGAGTCATCAGACATTGATTTTCCAGTGCTCACCGAAGTAGTCTGGTCAATTGCCAAGCTCCGGAATGAAAAATCTATCGAACCAATCGAACAACTTAATATCAGGATTTGGCTTATTCGAGACACGTCGGACGAAATGAGAAAACTTCGGGAGGCCGCCAACGTTGCCACCAAAATGGTCGATCTCGATTATCAAATCATGTAATCCTGAAGTGGGCGACCCACGCAGTACCCGCACCCGTCATGACTGAGCGAAGAGAGGAATCTCTCTTCCTGAAGAATCAGACCCTTCCCTTCGCGTGGCCTGCCACTATAGAATAGGAAGCCTTTCATCACGACTTGATTGTCGCGATGCCATCCTTGCCTGCCTCTCTGCCCCAGGCAAAGAGGCAGGGACAAGCCCATGGCGCCTGTCCTCTGGTCAGCAGAAGACGCTGCCGCTACAATATTTCAGTATGACCTCTCCTGTGGCCAGTCCTCTTCAGCGAACGGCAAAACAAATGATTCCGAACCTGACACGCGTTATGACCCTGCTCGTACTCGTTCTCTATGTTCCATCCGGTCCGGCTCAAGCATCCGGTATTCAGACGGAACTCTCGCGCCTCCAAATTCAGTCTCAAGAATCTATGGCGCAAGGGGACCCTCAGGACGCAGCCATTAAAATTGGCAGGGCTGCCTTATTGGCTGCTCAGATCAGCAAGCAACGGATGCCTCAAACCGATCGACCACCCTATCGGCTTATGGTGGATCTTTTTCGAACTCAAGAACAGGTGTATCGTGCCATTGCACTTTTTCAACAGAGCGGAGAACAAACCCCTGTCTCTTCTGGAATCTGTATTCTGCTCACCTTGGGCGAGCAACGCGCCACCCGAGCACTAGAGAACGGTTCTACCGTCACGGCAGACACAACTTTTCATGAAACCCTTCAAAATCAAACCACGGAATGGCTGGAAATCGTCCAGGAATTACAACGGGAATGGGGTTGCAGGAACTGACTGCGTCACGGGTTCCATGATTGCAAATTCAACGGGGACCCTCCGTGACGTCGGGAACCGTTTTCTGATAGGCTGTGTCGTCTTAAGAAGAAGGCAGAATCTTCGTGATTTGCAAGCCATGCATCCTAAGGCAGCGTCTTTCCATTTGGAAAAACTTC
Source organism: Nitrospirales bacterium (assembly GCA_965215405.1). Lineage (GTDB taxonomy): Bacteria > Nitrospirota > Nitrospiria > Nitrospirales > UBA8639 > Bin75. The sequence continues at coordinate 1,787,299 of OZ244060.1, read as the reverse complement.
AGGTTTTCAAGAAAACCTTGAAAATCTGTTAACGCGCAGCCTCAATCCCGTTCCGAAAAGCCATTCACACAACGGAAAATCATCATACTGAGAGAGGAGGAGAACCCATGGCAGAAGTGAAAGTTGAAGATGGGATACTCAAGGTCACCGAACTGGATATCCAAGACCCTCGGGTCGTAAAAGTTTTGGAGGAATACCCCCCCAACCGTTGGTGTGAAATCACGCGCCGCGCCATTAAAATCGGGCTGGGCTATTTGCAGGGAGGAGCACAGGACTAACGCCCCTGCATCCGTATCGTTAGAGTCATCCCCTGTACAACCCAGCAGACAGACTCCTAGGATACAGCCGTCCAACATGCCGACCGAACTCACGATCGAGGCAATGCTGACGCACCAAACTCGCCGTCAACTAACGAAACGGGGCATTTCTCTCCACACGGTCAAGCAGCAACTCACCACGTTTCAACAAGGTATTTCCTTTGCCAAACTCAAGAAACCGTGCGTGCTCAATGATGGAATTCGCCTCATCAGTGACTCGGAATTGCCCAACCTGATCCAAGCCTTTGAGAAAGCCACGGCGGTCGGCCGCGTCACCAAGTTTGTGCCGGCATCTGGTGCCGCCACCCGAATGTTCAAATCCCTGCTGACGTACCATCAACAACCCGTTTCCACCACCACGTCATCTTCAGATCAACGCGTACTGGAACAATTCTTCACCAATCTTTCAAAATTCGCCTTTTATCATGACCTCCGTAATGCCCTCGCTCGGCAGACTCACGATCTGGACCAATTAGCCTCGGAGAAGAATTACCAGCCCATCCTTACGGCGCTCCTTTACTCACGGGGCCTGAACTATGCCAACCTGCCCAAGGGACTCCTCGCGTTCCATCGATATGCCGCCACGACGCGAACACCGATCGAAGAACATCTGGTAGAAGCCGCCGCCTATGCCAAAGACGCCCGAGGCCATGCTCGCGTCCATTTTACAGTTTCGCCGGATCATCAACGCGCCATCCAACGTCACATCGAGCAAGCCCGTCACGGGCTTGCTCCGGATACCGTCACGTGGGTCGTCACCTGTTCCGTTCAAAGACCCTCGACGGATACCATCGCGGTCGACGTGGACAACCACCCGTTTCATGATTCCCAGGGAAATCTCCTGTTCAGGCCAGCCGGCCATGGGGCTTTACTTTCGAATCTTCACGAACTCCACGGCGACGTGGTCTTTATTGAAAACATCGATAACGTTGTACCCGATCATCTGAAGGAAGCGAACGCCAAGCACAAAAAAACACTTGGCGGACTACTCGTCAGTTTGCAAGACGCGTTGTTTTCATTTTTAACTCAACTCGAATCCGACACAGCCTCCTCTGGCTCTATCGAGCAGATAACGGAATGGGCGCAACAGTCGCTTGGGATGACTTTACCTGAGACGTGGAGCACGCGCACCAACTCACAAAAAACCCAATGGCTTTCCAAATGGTTGAACCGACCTCTCCGAATCTGTGGCATGATTCCCAACGTGAAAAATCCAGGCGGTGGGCCTTTCTGGGTAGAACGGGAGGACGGCACCACCTCGTTGCAAATCGTGGAATCCTCCCAAGTCGATCACGATTCTCCAACTCAACAAAACATCTTTACGTCATCAACCCACTTTAACCCTGTAAACATGGTTTGTGGCGTTCGAGACTATCAGGGGAATCCATTTAACCTTCATCAATTCGTTGATCCCAACGCGGGATTCATTTCGAAAAAATCCTGCGAAGGAAGAGAGTTGAAGGCTCTGGAACTACCCGGCCTTTGGAACGGAGGCATGGCCAAATGGCATTCCGTGTTTGTCGAAGTGCCAAGTTATACGTTCAACCCCGTTAAAACCGTCCTGGACTTACTCCTGCCCGCGCATCAACCACCGGAACGCTCCTGACGAAATAATCTTGCACCATCACTCAGGCCCCAGCATAATGCACCCATCGTCGTTCGTGACTTCACAAACGTTCTCTCCCATGATCTACCCGTCAAGAGGATTCATCCATGGCAGAACAAATTGAGACCTTATTGAAAACGTCGACCGTGTACCGTCCAACCGGTAAAACCCTGGAACAGGCTTATATCAAAGACTACGAAGCGGCCTACAAAGAGTCCATCGACGATCCTGAAAAATTTTGGGAAGGCATTGCCAGGGAACTTGAATGGTTCGCTCCGTGGAACACGGTGCTGGAATGGAACTACCCATGGGCAAAATGGTTTTTGGGAGGGCGTTGCAATATTTCTTACAACTGTTTGGATCGTCACGTAAACTCGTGGCGAAGAAACAAAGTCGCGGTTATTTGGGTAGGCGAGCAAAATGAAGAACGGATCTTCACCTATGCCGAGTTGTACCGCCAGGTCAACCGCTGTGCAAACGCCCTCAAAGCCCTTGGAATGAAAAAAGGTGATCGCGTCACGATTTATCTTCCAAAAATTCCGGAACAAATTGTCGCCATGCTGGCCTGCGCGCGTCTCGGCCTGATTCATTCCGTGGTCTATTCAGGCTTCAGTGCACCCGCGCTGGAATCTCGAATCAAAGACGCTGAAGCCCGGCTCATCATTACAGCAGACTATGGATACGATCGCGGGAAACGCGTTCCCCTTAAAACCGTGGTGGATGCCGCGATTGCAAACTGTCTGACCATAGAGAAGACGATTGTGGTGAGACGAGAAAAACCAGGCGTTGACTTGAATGCCCACAGAGAACTCGATTGGGATGACTGGCTCAACGGACAGTCAACGACCCGTGAAGCAGAGCATCTCGACGCCGAAACTCCCCTCTATTTTCTCTACACCTCAGGAACCACGGGCAAACCCAAAGGGGTGGTCCACGTGCACGGCGGGTATATGGTCGGAACCTATATCACCACTAAATACGTTTTCGATCTGAAAGACGAAGACGTTTATTTCTGCGTTGCCGACCCCGGCTGGGTCACGGGTCACAGTTATATCGTGTATGGCCCTCTTCTCAATGGTGCAACCATACTCACGGTTGAAGGCAAACCCGATTACCCGACCCCAGGCCGCTGGTGGGACCTTATCGAGAAATACGGGGTGTCGATTTTCTATACCACCCCAACGGCCGTTCGCCTCCTCATGAAATACGGTGAAGACTGGCCCAAGAAATATGACCTCTCCACCCTGCGCGTATTAGGCTCAGTAGGCGAACCCATTAACCCCGAAGCATGGGAATGGTTCCATCGCGTCACTGGTGGTGACAAGCCGATTATGGACACCTGGTGGCAAACGGAAACCGGATCGATTCTGGTTACTCCTCTCCCTTGTGTCCCCCTTAAACCAGGATCCGCCACGCGCCCCTTTTTAGGAATCGAGGCAGACGTTGTGGATAAGAGTGGTAACAGTATCGGTACCGGTGGAGGATTCGCGGTCATAAAAAAACCTTGGCCCTCCATGATGCGGACAATCCACAAAGATCCTGATCGCTACCTGAGCTACTGGAATAACATTCCAGGGTGCTACACCGCCGGCGACGTCTGTCACAAAGATGAAGACGGCTATTTCTGGTTCATGGGCAGGGCCGACGACGTAGTAAAAGTCGCGGGCAATCGTATTGGGACCGCCGAGGTAGAAAGTGCCCTCGTGAGTCACGAGACCGTGGTCGAAGCCGCAGTGATCGGCAAACCACATGAAACCGCCGGGGAGATGATCAAAGCTTTTGTGATTTTGAAACAAGGAGAAAGCGAAAGCCCTGAACTCATCAAAAATCTCAAAGCACACGTCCAAACGGAACTCGGAAAAATTGCGGTCCCCAGAGAGATCGAATTCGTCACCTCACTCCCCAAGACCCGTTCCGGCAAAATCATGCGCCGCGTCCTGAAAGCCAAAGAACTCGGACAAGACCCCGGGGATATTTCGACGTTGGAAGAATGAATGACGGGGGCAATCCGCGATACTTGACCCGTTCCCTTTTCAGAAACGTCAGCCTTTGCCAGGGTACAAGACGAGTTCCGAACAACGTGCTTAACCCACGCGTGGAGAAGAAAGACTCTTTGGGTCTGCTCAGAACGACACGTGGTCGCTGTTGCCCTGAGCATTCTGCTAAAGAGTCTCGAAAATCTCCCGATATTGTCGAACCGCCGTATTCCAGGAAAATTTATCCAGCATCTGAAACCCGTTCATGATCATGTTTGCGTACTTCGTCTGGTCGGTTTCGTAGAGTTCTATAGCATCCTGTAGAGCCGTTGCGGCTTGCTCAACCATCGATTGAAATAAAACAATTGACAAACGCGCGGCAAGCCGATCGCCTTGCGGTCCATACTCACAATCCAGAATTTGTTTCCATCCTCTTTCTGCTTCTTTTGCTTTCAATGGCGGTTCACGGTAGAGAAACCCCGTTGGCGGATCCGAAGCGCGATGGTACTGCCGACTGATCTTTTTAACGCCGCCGGTCAAGGATTGAGCAGGACAGGGAGCAATTTGCTCCACCAGCCCGCCCGTGGCACGAGCCACGACCGGCGTACCCATTGCATAGCCCTCGATGGCACCTCCAAAGGGTTCGTAGAACGAACACATCACCATAAAGGACGCCCCTCGTTGCAATTCCCGATAGCCTTGAGCCATTCGAAATGGGAAAACCGTGACCTCCCCATTCCGTTCTTCGGCTAACCTCCTGAGAAACGATAATCCCTCTACTCCTTCATCGCCGGGGATCGGGGAAAAAATATAACGGGCACGACCTGCCGGAATACGTCGAATGGCTGCCGCGGCCACATCATAGCCTTTTTGCCTCGGATCGTCCCTGCCAAAAAACAGAAAGACGGGTCCCGTAAAGTCCGTCAAGTCCACACGGCCCCAGGCTCGAAGTGACACGTCGTCTTTTAATTTCCTGATCATCTCCTGACGTCGTTTGGTTTTTTCTTCGAGGATCGAACGATAGTTGCCTTGAGCTGCCTGATCTCTGGCGTTTTGAGGAAAATCGAGTTGACTGAACGTACCGTTATTAATTCCGCGGACTGTACGCGTTCGAAATATTTTTTGTAGATGCGGAGCAAAGATTTTCCGTTGAGTCAAGTCACGTTCCAATTCATAGGCAAAACGTTGAGAGACCGTGCAAATGGGGCCATCCAAAAACGCGGCCATTTTCGACAGGATCGTCGTACCTGAAACACGACGGGATGCAATAGCTTTCAAGTCTTGATCCGAGACGTCCCTGTCATACGAATTATGTAACGTGAGCAGACAAGAGACTGACGACAGGCACGCCTCTTGTTTGGCCGTCATCGCCACACAGGCCGTTTCCCAATCCTGGAGGCACAAAATAAGGTCATTGGTGAATTGCAATTCGACTAATGCCCTCGGGACTGCGGCGCAGAAAAACAAAGAATCATTCAGAAGTTGTGAAGGATTTGCCGGATCAAAATAGGGGTTGCACGGTGCCTTGAGGCTTGGCTGATCACCACAATCGCACGGCGCATTAAAAAATTCAGGTGCATGAAGTAAATAAGTCATAAATCCTTGAGCGTCCTGGTGTTGAAACACTTCAATCGTATACGTGTCTTTGCCGAACTTGAGTAAAAAGGTGATTCCGGTCGAATGAATCGATTGCATGCTTTTGGGTCGACACTTCACGATCTCTCGAAAAAACGGGGTCATGGTGACACACGGACCGCTCCATTCTTCAGCCATCCGTTTAGGCAGCAGCCGCATGACGGCCGCAAGCCCACCAAGAGGAGCAAATTCGTTTTCAAACGTCACGAATACCACTGTTTTCATAAAAACAACTTACTCGACGACCCAGGAAACAGGGCAACGGCACGAACGGCTGGCTCGTGCCGGCTTCAAACACGGTACAATCAGGAAAATCTTTAGAAAAGGGAGCACGTCCCAAAAGGCACTCTAGAATTGCCTGAGGTTTGGCTCACAAACTGAAGGAGAGAGATCTGAACGATGAAGAGAGGGGGATCAGAGCCCCACTCCAAGACCTCCTTTTTCAAACAAGGACGCCTTCAAACTTACCCTACTGCGATACAAAATGCCCGCGTCGATTTCTTTGCCAGCAACTTGGTTCGGATTCCGTACAAAATGGTTTCTCTTTTCCATAGCTGACGATTTGGATTCTAGTCTCTTGTATTCCCAGATCAATTAAATAATCTTTCACGGCTTGGGCCCGACGTTTCCCTAATTCCAGGTTATAATCCTCGGTCCCACGTTCGTCACAATGTCCTTCGATAAGCACGCTGGAATTTTCGTGTGTATTCTTGAGGAGTTCGGCATTCTTTTCCAACACGGCTACGGCATCAGAACGAATCGTATATTGATCAAAATCAAAAAAGACGTCGGCCAACCCTGAATCTTTCACATGATTCAGGCTCGCCCCGGCCTGAGCCTCCCCGTCCCGAGCCTGAGCACCCTGAGCCTCCCCGTCCCGAGCCTGAGCACCCTGAGCCTCCCCGTCCCGAGCTTGAGCGGGCACCTCAGGAACGAACTCGGAAGGAGAAAGTTGAGTCATGGAATCACCACCCGGCTCTTGCACAGACACGTCAGTTTCGACAAACTCCTTTACACCTTTATCAGGAAAAGCTTGAGGAGGTGGTTCGGGAACATAGTCTGATGCAGGGCTACGACTCCCCCGCGGAAATTCCAAAAGCTCTTCCGGGAGAACCGGCATCTGACGAGCAGAGGGAGCAATGGTTATCGCCTCAGAATCAAGTTCGACACTTGGCATCTCAGCCTCGTCGCCAGCAGGAAATTTCGGACTTGGATGCGGACTTGGAGGTGGTTCGGGAACATAGTCTGATGCAGGGCTACGACTCCCCCGCGGAAATTCCAAAAGCTCTTCCGGGAGAACCGGCATCTGACGAGCAGAGGGAGCAATGGTTATCGCCTCAGAATCAAGTTCGACACTTGGCATCTCAGCCTCGTCGCCAGCAGGAAATTTCGGACTTGGATGCGGACTTGGAGGTGGTTCGGGAACATAGTCTGATGCAGGGCTACGACTCCCCCGCGGAAATTCCAAAAGCTCTTCCGGGAGAACCGGCATCTGACGAGCAGAGGGAGCAATGGTTATCGCCTCAGAATCAAGTTCGACACTCGGCATCTCAGCCTCGTCGCCAGCAGGAAATTTCGGACTTGGAGGGGATTCGGGAATCAATGCCAGCGATTCCTGGCTGATAGATTGCCTCCCGAGTGGAATACCATCTTGATCACTCTCTATCACTGGTACTTGTTTCGTCTCAGTCGATATTTGAGTCTGTGCGGGTAAATCCTCCGTGCTCATAATCTCTGCATGTTTCGACGTCTCACATGCCGACAACGTCACCAGAAGCCACGTGCCAACAAAAATACGGGCAACACAATCCTTTGTCTTTGCCATACAACAATCTCCCTTCATTGCACTCTATTCTCTAGCACAAATTGACACAAGACTTCAAAATTGCCGATTTTTTCCGTATCAGCACTTACTGAATAAAAATGAAAAAACTCTGAAAAATGGATCGCAACCGGATGGAAGAACAGGGTTTCGCTTTTATCTCGACCTTGCAGATGCAAATAATTATCAATAATCCATCAGCTCATCAACCACAATACCGTATTATTTCTTATTCTTCCATGTTTTTGGCTCACCTTGACGAACATTTGTCCGGCCAAGTATGATTTTTCAACCGACCGTCCCTTGTATCCCGACATTCGACCTGGTTGAAATTCTGTTCCGGAAAATACCTGTTTCTTTCCCCTCTGTGGCTTCATGATCATAGTACAACGCGTTTCAAAGCACTATGGAAACCACACAGCCCTTGCTGACGCGACGTTCCACGTCAAAAAGGGAGAAATTTTGGCTTTCCTGGGTCCGAATGGTGCTGGGAAAACCACCATGATGCGCATTCTGACCTGTTTCATACCCCCAAGTCAAGGCACGGCAAAGGTCGCAGGGTTTGATTGTCTGGAGCAACCGATGGAAGTCAAACGGCACCTCGGCTATTTACCGGAAACCCCTCCTCTCTACCCGGAACTCACCGTTGATGAATATTTAACGTTCATAGGTCGATTAAAGAGACTGACGCCGCAAGGGCTGGTTTCACGAAAAGCCCACGTGATTGACCAGGTTGGATTGGGATCCGTGCATCGCCGCGTGATTGGCCATCTGTCCAGGGGCTATCGTCAGCGGATAGGTCTGGCTCAGGCCCTGATTCACGATCCACCCGTGCTGATTCTGGATGAGCCTACCGTAGGGCTCGATCCCAAACAAATTATTGAGATACGAAAGCTCATTACAGGTCTTGCAGGATCTCATACCATAATCCTGAGCACCCATATTCTCTCCGAAGCCATGGCACTCTGTGATCGCGTCGTGATTATTCACCAGGGTCGCATTGTCGCAGAGGATGCTCCCGATCAGCTATCCAGCCGGTTACGCCAATCCGAGAAAATGAGCCTCACGGTCAAACAGCCCCTGACTGATTGGCAAGAACGTCTCAGAACTCTTCCCGGCGTACTCAACGTCTTTCCGACCGCCACACCTCATACCTGTACAATCGACTGTCAACTGGGACAGGACCTCCGCGAAAAACTCTCCCAATTTGTCGTGAGCCAGGGGTACGGACTTCTCGAACTCAAACCCCTTTCTCTTTCCCTGGAAGAGGCTTTTCTCCAACTCACCCAACAGGAAAAGGCTGCAGGGATGAGTGAACCCAGCCACTTCGATGCCTTGAGGGAATCAAGCCAAAGTGAGCAACGGCCTGCGTGACACCGTTTCAGACCATACTTGCCAAGGAATTACGGTGTTTTTTCGTATCACCCATCCTGTACGTCGTCGGAGCGGTCTTTCTTTTTATCTCCGGCTTTATTGCCCACCTCATGACGGTGAACGCAGGCCAGCAAGCGACTCGGTTTTTGCAGATTCAAAACGCCTACGCCCAACTGAACCTTAATGAGTTGGTCTTCCGCTCACTCTTCTACAGTTTGGATTTCGTTCTCATGTTTCTCCTCCCGATTCTGACAATGCGGTTGTTTGCAGAAGAACGGAAATTGCTTACGTTCGAACTCCTGCTTACCTCGCCCATCGGGATAAACGAACTTATTTCAGCCAAATACATAAGCGTGCTCTTAATCTATTTGGGACTTCTCTCCCTGACAGGCTTAACCCCCCTCCTTTTATCCTTTTACAGCAGCTTTCACTGGCATCCCATTCTGACCGGTTATATCGCGCTGGCACTGCAGGGCGGCTTTTTCCTGGCCTGTGGGGTCCTGGCTTCTGCCACGACTGAAAATCAGATCGTCGCGGCTTTTTTGAGTTTTGGGATTATTCTGCTTATCTGGTTGCTTGGGGGACTGGGTTCACTGTTAGGCGACACGACGATGGGGAACGTCTTGTCCTATTTGTCGTTCAGCGAGCATTATGATCGACTCGTTCGCGGACTCCTGGATGCGAAAGACATTGTGTATTACCTGTCCGGCACCGTGCTGACGTTATTCATCGCCCATCGAGTCATTGATTCACACCGATGGCAATAAAGCCGCTTTTACCCATTCTGGGCATTTTGGGAGTCGGACTGGGCCTGGGAGGTCTGATCCTTTCCCAAACCGATGCGAATCGACCAGGCACAATTTTACTGTTGGAAGGGACAGCGTTACTTTGCCTCTCGGTGTATTTCGCAGGCAATTGGACACGACTCAAAACCTTTTCCGGCAGCCGGTCGACCCGGCTCGGATTGAACGGCTTCCTGGCCATTCTTCTCATGACCGGCATTCTGGTCATCGTCAACTTTCTGGTCGTTCGACACGGCAGTCGGTGGGACCTGTCTGAAACACAACGCTTTTCATTGGCTCCACAAACCCTGCAGGTCCTTGGGCAACTCGAAAAAGAAATCAGGATCATGGTTTTTTCTCATGAGCGAAGTCCGGGGTTTCGGATCTATCGTGACTTGTTAGAAGGCTACGAGTATGGAAGTCCACAAATTTCCGTGACCTATATCGATCCGGAAAAAGAACCCCTCAAGGCTCGCAAATATGAAATTTCCAAAATCGATACGGCCGTCTTTGAAAGCGGCGAGCGGACCATTCACGTTCCCAAACCCAGTGAATCGAATCTGACGAGCGCGTTGATTCGCGTGACGAAAGAGAAATCCAAACGCCTCGTCTTTTTAGAAGGGCATGGTGAACGGCAAATCACGGACCAGGAACGAGGGGGCTTATCGCTGGCCAGAAAAAATCTCGAAGCACAAGGCTACCAGGTCACGCGAGGTTCACTCCGGAAAGACCCGACCCTTCTCAATGACACCAGCGTCCTCATTATTCCCGGACCTCGTGAATCCGTTGAGCAAGAGGAATTGAGGCACGTCACGCGTTTTGCCGCTGAGGGCGGACGGCTTCTGTTACTGCTTGATCCGCAAATCTCAAGTGGCTTCGAAGAGTGGATCTCCCAATGGGGGCTGACTCTTGGCCCGGGAATTGTGGTCGATCCGGAGGATCGCGTTGCCCAGGGCAGCCCAACGGCCTTACTCATCCGTCGATTTACCGACCATAAAATCACCAAAGAGTTTACCGCTCCCGTTTTACTGCCCGTTCTGCAAGCGGTATCGTTTGCCAGAAATCCAGGCACCAACCTGAGTTTTACGTCTCTTTTACAATCGTCCGAACAAAGCTGGGCTGAAACAGACTTTGAACGGAACGCTCCGGAATTTGAAGAAGGTTCTGATAAGAAAGGCCCCTTTACTCTCGCCGGCGCATTGGGACGGAAAAGCACCCCGTCAGATTCAACCGTTCAGCCCTCGCTGGTCATCATCGGAAATTCAGCGTTTGCCAGCAACGCCTACCTGCCGTTTCCAGGAAATACTGATTTCCTGTTCAATGCCATCGCCTGGTTAGCGGATGAAGAAGCGTTGATTTCAGTCAGCCCCAAAGAATCTTCGTTTCCACTCTTTATTCCGAATCCCGCACAAGAACAGATGCTGTTTGCCGTGCAAGTCTTTTCGGTTCCTTTCCTGATCCTCTTTTCAGGCGTGGCGGTTTGGCGACGTCGGAGCCGCCTCTAGACGACTCGGCCCTTCCATGACGTCGTATCGAACCACTTTTTTCCTCGCAGTCATTTTTGCAGGGCTTGGTGCGTATGTCTATACCATCGAAGTTCCCACCATGGAAAGCAAAACCATTCAACAGATCGAGAAGCAACGTCTTCTGCCTTTTGATTACCGGGACGTGACGCACCTGGTATACACCACGCGAACCGAGCGTATTCGGATGAGCCGTGACAAGCGGAATCGTTGGCGGATCGTTGAGCCGATTGAGGCCAGAGGCGACGCTCGCAAAATTGAAAACGTTCTTCGCGCCCTGGAAATCGGCAAAGTCTCTCGCGTCATTCAAGAGGAAGGGGCAACCCCTGAACAATACGGGTTGAAATCGCCTTACGTAATCATCGACGTTACAACGCGAGAACGCGCGGAATCATTAGCCCTGGGTGACAGGGGTCCCTTATCGTCCACCCTGTATGCACAACGAGGATCAGATCAAAAAATTTTGCTTACCACGCTCCTGATTGAGGACTTTCGGACAAAAACCCTGCAGACCTTTCGCCTGAAAGATATCCTCCCGTTTGACCGGGCGCACGTGGAACACATCCGGCTGCAGACCCCTGGCCAAAACATCACGCTCGAACGTGGAAGCGCTTTCCATGGCCCTCTCTCTAACTGGAATTTCACGTCTCCGATGAAAGCTTCAGCCGATAAAACCGCCGTCGGGATTCTGCTTGCGACTCTCGAAAATTTAACTGCGACCGGGTTTATTGACTCAGAGGCAGAGAAAGCAGCCCTCATGAAAAAACTCGAAACTCCGTCATTCACGGCTACCGTTCATACAAGGCGACACGGCCACCACGTTGCATTCTTCGAACCGGTTGTTTCTGGTGAAGAAGCTTACGCCGTCACGTCCTCGAAGGATCCCGTGTATCGAATACCGGCCCACGTTCTTCGTCAGATGCCGAGTGAAGTGTTTCACTTACAGGACAGGCGTTTATTTGGCATGGAAGTCGGGGAAATTGCTCTCTTAACGGTTAAAACCGATGATTCGCGGTACACCCTGATTCAACAGCATAAGGAATGGTATCTTGAAGGGAAAGAATCAGAACCTATTGACCAGCAGCAGGTAAAATTGTTTGTCAGCCGTCTCGTCGACCTGCCCGCGGAACTGTCCGTCAGTCCGACGAAAAATAATCTGACACAATATGGTTTCTCACTGCCCGCCGTTGAGATTGCAGGCATTGATCCAAAAGGTCGCCCCCGCGGACGTCTGACGTTGGGAACACGGGAGAAAGGCCTGGTCTATGCCACAGGAGCAAGATTATCCGGCGTTTATCAGGTGCGCTCCGTGATACTGACTCAGATCCCTTCTCCTGAGACCCTGGTGGACCACTAGCAGGGATTAGGCGCCATAAACACAAGGACTCGCAGTCTGGCTCCGGAATGATTGGTGACGGCATGTTCTTCGCCAGCCGGGGCTAACGTCCCCTGCCCTGGCCCCAACACGCGTTCCTGATTGCCAATTCGGAAGGTACCGTGCCCCTCTAACACCATATATACTTTATCTTCATGGGCATGAACGTGCCCTTTCTGCACTTGATCCGGTTCAAAACAGTAGACGTCACAAAAAAATCGAGACGTTTCAAACACATGATGTTTTTTCATTTTTTCACTGGAAAATTCCTGGAAATCCGCCAGGCTAATGACTTTCATCATCCTGTAACCTCCCTTGCCATGAACGTGTACCCCAAAAGATGGATTAACCCTGCCCGCCACGCGCGTCTCTGGTCTTGTGCGGCATAATCATCGAATCAAACTCAGAATCCCGGGGTATTGTACCAAAGGCAGGTGACGTTCCCAAGAACCACGCGTCGCGTCTCTTCGCTGATTCAACGTTCGTCCGGATTTTGCCCTGTCGTGGCTGCTCATGATAGCGTGGGAACAGCGTAACGGTTTTCCACGTTCAGCAAAGGACAAAGGAGCAATAGATGAACATGGCGAAAAAAGGAGGAGTCATCCTTTTAGGCAGTACATTATTCGTCCATCTGCTACTCGCAGGAATCCAGGCTGCAGAAAAATTGCCGGGCGATTATCAAGTGCTCAAGGGTGAACCGTCTCTCCACGTCCCTGGCAAGGTCTTGCTTTTAGAGTTTGCTGATTTTTATTGTCCGCATTGTCATCTTTTTGAGAAAGCCGTGACTTCGCGTTTAAAAAAAGAATTTGGTGAACGCCTGGAAGTACGGTTGATCGGGTTTCCCGTGATTCGCGGCAAGCTGCCCACGGCTTTTGAAATGTACGAACAGGCGAGAGTGATGGGGAAAGGTGCCGAAATGAAAGCGGCGTTGTTCCAAACGATTCATAAAGATAAGATTCATCTTTTTGATCGAAGCTTCCGGTCACTCCTGCTTCGTGAACTCGGGTTGGACCGCAAAGACTTCGAGGCCGGACTGGCCAGTGGCGAGCCGTATAAATCACTGGAAAAAGGCAAAGCCTTTGGTGAACGAATCGGCGTAACGCACACCCCTACCGTCGTTCTGGATGGAAACCTGCTGGTCTCCAATCTGGATATCGATAATTTTCGCACACTGATCAACGGCATTCTCAAAAGAGACGAAACCCGCTAGAGTCACCGGCACGATTTGAGATCCGAGCCTCTTTTTATTCCCGATTTACTCGACAACCACCTGCCGTGATTTGATATAGTCTTTGTTGTTTAAAGTAAGCCGTGGTTCAATCTCTTGCGACCATGATCTGGCACGCGATGCATACCGGAGGAACGTTCTCATGGGCAAAAAAAAGTTGCCAAAGGTCTCCTTTCCCGAATTAGAGGCCATGCTCAAAGACATGCAGGAATTACTCACTGACGAGTATGGTAATCCTCTTCCACCCGATCATCCACAGGTTAAAAAGCTCCAAAGTCTTGCCGAACAAATCGGAGACGGCATGGCCTCCCCGGATGAGAACAAAGGAGATTCCTCACTGACGGGCCATGCTTAAACCGTAACGTCTCGAATGCTATCTGCACCAGGACCTCTGTCGTACTCTGGCTGAAAGACGCAACTCAGGTTTTCAGAATTGACAGTTGCAGCTCGCCGTCTCATGGCGCCTTCCACTGAAAGGGGCATTGTGGAATTTGTTCGATCAATCAAGAACGTATCCGACGTTTCGCCTGAAACGGTTTTTCGATATGGGCTGATGGCGATTGCTTTGCTGATCATGGTGTCCGGATTACACCACGTGACGGAGTATCTTTTTATCGGACTGCTGATTCTTTGGGGCAGCGTCAAGTTAAGACGTCGGGATTACGACTTCGTCAGAACTCCGTTAGATCTTCCCCTCTTGCTGTTTGTCATCTGGATATTGACCACCATCCCCTTTTCCGTGGATCCGGCGTATAGTTTTGTGGAATGGCGCAAGACCGTCTCGAAAATTCTCATGTTCTATTTCGTGGTAAACGTGGTGCGCAATGAACGGGACGTACGCCACATTCTTCTGGCGTTCATGCTGGGTGTCGTGTCGTTGAGTACGTTCGGTATCGTCGATCACGTCATGAGAGGTAACAGTCTTTTCGACAAAAGCAGTCACATGGCTTCTCTAACTCCATCAGCGACATGGCTTTCTATTTATCTCGTGATGGGGCTTCCATTTTTCTGGCTGTCTGTTCAGGAGCGTAAGGGAAGACACGCGGCATGGTACATCGGACTTCTCTTCGTCACTATCGTGACAGCTTTGTTCTTGTCTCATATAAGGGGCACATGGGTAGCTTTTTTTGCACAGTTGACGGCATTCGGATTGATACGCGTCCAAAACAACTGGCTAAAATGGGGTGGAATAGTCGTGACTTGTGGATTGATCCTGGCTGGCGGGTACTTGGTGTATCAGATCGATTTGGTCAAACCTACTGATAATGTTTCTTTTTTAAGTCTTGGCTCTATGAAAATTCGCCTGGGCTACTGGCAAATAGCCGTCGACCAAATTCTGACTCAGCCTATCCTAGGCTATGGATACGGAGACTATATTTTTTCAAAAGTCAACAAAACAATTACCGAAGCTACAATTGCTTTGACCAAGCGTCCCATGATAGACCGCCATATACATAACGCATGGCTAACTCTAGCCTATGGTGTCGGACTGCCCGGTTTGGCTCTTTTCGCCTTCGTATTTTTCATTACAATCAGAACGGCAATAGAGGATTTGAGAGAACGGAAAGGGGCCTTCGTAGGGAATTTTAGCTTCTGTGTTCTTATCATGATCGTTGGAGTGGTCACGGCACACGTGTTTGGTAATACGTTTGTCGGAAGTCTGGCGTATCTGTTCTGGTTGTTAACCGGCCTGTATTTCGCACTCAGGATACACCATGACGCAAGCCGTCAAACGTCACCATAAGACTGTACTGCAGAAGCGTTCATGGTTGCGGTGCTTCATTCGGCGTCACGACTCGAAACGGTCTCAGAAGACTGACTGTTTTTCGATTTGAGAAAAACCCGTCGTCTCTGATAGTGTGCCTTATTCCGTAACCATGCTGAAATCGAACGTTCATGAATAGACGCAATCAATAAAGACGAAGAGGAGAGGTGGCCGAGCGGCCGAAGGCAACGGTTTGCTAAACCGTCGTAGGCTAACCCCCTACCGCGGGTTCAAATCCCGCCCTCTCCGCCACTTTTTCAAGCAACTGAGGAGTTGTCTCTCCAGCGTTCTCTTCTTCACGCCACCCTCTATTGCCCTGCCTCTCGTTATGCGAGTCCTCACAAGGCTCAATTTTCTTCTGCATTTTTCACGGGATCGCTTCCATGCGTGAACAGCGGTGGGAATCTCGTCAACGTCTCAGCTTTCCGCAGGTTCTCAGCCTGCTTGATCGACTTCAGGCTAAAGGATTGTCTCCTGCTGATCCTGAAAAAGAAGGGATCTGTTATATCGAAGAATGGCCGGTCCCGTCTCCTGCTGCCATTCAGCAACTCGATCAATGGCCTCTTGAGGACGTGACGATGATTCACGTTCTCGATGAGTGGAACGGTGATTTTTTCCTCCTGGCCGGACGTTATCATTCGATCTTTCAACGCTACCAATCCGTGAGCGCGTATTGTTCAATCAGCCACCCCTGGCGTCTTTCCGGCCATTTGGCCACGCTGCGTCCCCTTGCCATGTTCTGGGTTGGATTTCGCCATACGCACGCATTTATCAGAATCCGCTTTCATACTTCGGAGATCATTGCCCAGGGCGAATCCTGTGCCGATCACAAACAACCCGTCTGGTTAGAGGAACGGCAAGCGGCGTTCCGTGAAGCGATTGAACTTCTCGACTTGCCGATAGACGTCTCGGTCCAAAAGGGCCGCGTCGTGCTTCGCAACACCTGCGAGGAGGTCCCGTTTTTCTGTTCCTGGCCTGACGCGTTCGGACCATGCCAATTCGAATTTAATTCCTCGGACCCATTCGCATTTCTCGTGCCGGCGAGCTGCCTGGCCTCGACTCATCGATTACCAACGGCAACGGCCAGAATCTATTTGACCGGTTTTTCTCGGGAAGCCCTGAATGAGTTCAAGGCCGTTGAACCTGCCGTGCGCACCGTCTACCGCTGCTCTGTGCATGCCTCCCTCGCGGACCTCCCTGCCCTTTTAGACGTTGTAGGAAAGGGAGGCAGACTCTATACCACGGTTTCTGAATTTCGAACGCAAGCCGTTTTCCCTGATCATCCGGATGCCGCTGTCATTGTTGGAATCATGGGGACGGAAAATCACTATCAGATCGAAGTCCGGTTTAATATGATGCCCTTACCCATGAATGAGACGACCGCCTGGCTTGAGGATTTGTTCACCTTTCCCATGACCTATGCCCCACTTTCTCCCTTTCCGTAAAACGATCATCAACAATGCCGTGGTCTTATAAAAACTCTTCTGCTGCCTCTGATACTTCTTGAACCGTTATTAATCTCATGCAGCTTTGCTCTCCTCGAGAGCAGCCGGGATGAAAGCACTCCCGACAATCGAGTCCCTTGTAGATGGTTTTAGCGTGTTTCCCTCGTGGCCCCCAGACGGCTGGATCGGATGGACCAAACAGGGCAACAACGGGACATCCGACTGCCGCGGCCACGTGCATCGGTCCCGCGTCGTTACCGATAAAGAGGCGACAACGTTTCATCAGCGCGGCCAACTCCAACAGGCTTGTTTTTCCGATAAGAGAAGCTATCGGACGTTTCGCGCTCTTCAGAATTTCCGTTTCCAGGAACTGCTCATTCCGGCTTCCCACCAGGACGACGTGCAGTCCCTTTTCATGGAAAACGTCTGCCAATGCCGCAAACCGATCGGGCGGCCAGGCCTTAAACCAATAACGAGCCGCAGGGTGGATCATAATCCACTGCCTTCGCTTGAGCGACAAGGTTTCCTGTATTCGATGAGCTTGTTCATGGTCTTCACCGGAGAGCGGCAAGACGGGCTCTCCGCCCTGTATCGGAAGGCCCAGCGACGGGAAGGCCATCGCATGATACTCAATCATGTGCGTCGCTCCGTATGCAGCATTGACGCGATGTGAATACAGGCAACCGCGTAAACGGCCCTCACGATTAAATCCGACGCGCAGGCCCGCTCCCGTGACGCGTGAAATGAAGGCTGACCTGTCACCATCCGTGAAATCCACAACGCAATCGAAACGACGCGCGCGTAATCCTCGACAGAATTGAACTTGAGCGATCATTCCTGCAGGTGGGAGGCAGATCACTTCACTGACGTCGGGGTTGTGCCGCAGCACGTCCTCGGTGCCGGGCTTCACCAGCATCGTCACCTGAGCGTCAGGTAAGCCCTGACGCAACGCGCGCAGAAACGGCGTCGTGAGCAGCACGTCTCCGATGTAGCGAAGTTTGATAACGAGGACGTTATGAATCACGTGACGTTCCGCTCCGGTCGGGTAAAGGGTTCATGATTGATCAGCAGCAACTAAACACAAAGCTCTTCATAGACGGCCAGGGTTTCCTGAGCCGTGCGTTGCCACGTGAAACGATTTGCCTGTTTCAAGCCCTTCGCGATGAGGGTCCGGCGAAAAGATCGATCTTCGATAATCCGCAACAAAGCCTTCAGTACGTCCGTTTCGTCATAAGGGTTAATCAACAGTGCCGCGTCCCCTGCGACTTCGGGAAGTGCCGTCACGTTGGACGTGATCACCGGCGCGCCACACGCCATGGCTTCGAGCACGGGAAACCCGAAGCCTTCATAAATTGACGGAAAGAGAAAGGCCGTCGCATGAGAATAGAGAAGACGCAACGCGTGTCCGGACACCGTACCCACGCAATGCACGCGTTCAGCAATGCCCATTGCCCGAGCCGTCTCCAAAAGATCATCGCCGCGAGACTGCCGGCTTCCGACCATAATAAAGGAATACTCACGCAACGGCGCAGAGGCCTGACTCAAGGCGCGACAGATAATTCGATGATTTTTCCGCGGATCCGCCCCCCCGACAAACAACAGATAGGCACCGTCCGGAAGCCTGAGTGCCCGCTTCGTTTTGAGCCAGGCCGACTCATCATGATCGGGATAAAAGCCCTGGGGCACCCCGTGATGGATGACACGAATGCGCTCCGGAGGAAGGTTCAGACATTCCTGAAGATCCCGTGCCGTTGACTGAGACACGGCTATGACCCGCTGAGCCGAGCACACGCGTCGCCTCATTCGCTGAAACGCCCATCGTTCACCGCCCAACTTTTTACTGTATTGAGGATATCGAGACAACCACAGGTCGTGGATAGTGAGAACGGAACCGCAAGAACCCGTGGCGTGGAACTTAAAATTTGTGCCGTGGTACACGTCCAGGCGATCCCGCTTTCCGATTTTTCGTCGGTTCCACCACGGGAAGCACGCCCATGACGCGGCACCCGTTTTCACCATTTCTCTCAAATCTTCCGGAATGGAAACGCCTCGAGGGGCATACAGTCGAAACTCATGAGATGACTTCAGTGCCATCATCGAAGGCACTAAACACCGCACATATTGTCCGATTCCACCGTGACTCGCTACCGCCGGTCCCGCGTCAATCCCCACGCGCATCATGCCCTCACAAAACAATCACCATTATTGAGATCGCAGGACCTCCTGATACCTTTGAACAAGCCCGTCCATCATCCTCTCAAGGGCGAACTTCGTTTCTACTCTCTGGCAGCCTTGCGCACCAAAGACTCGACAGCGCTCAGGGTCCGAAAGCAGGGCGAGCACGGCTTGCGCAAGAGCGTGGGGGTCATCGGGTTTGACTAACAACCCCGTGTGTTGATGTCGAACAACTTCTGACAACCCTGCTATGTCCGTCGCGACCACGGGTTTTTTCATGGCCATCGCCTCCTGTGCTGCACACCCAAGGCCTTCCATTCTCGATGGTTGGACGTATACGTCAAGACCTGCGAGATAAGGGAAGACGTCGTCCTGGAAGCCCAGGAAATGCACGTGCGCCTCAAGACAGAGCCGCTCGACTTGACGTCGAAGCTGCTGCTCGTACGCATCGTCGCCTGTGCCAATGATCAGATAGTGCGCATGAGGAGCCTCGGCAATAATCATCGGCATTGCTCGGAGCATGACATCGTAGCCCTTTCTATGGAACAGATTGGCCACTGTACCCAACACCACGTCACCATGGGACAAACCAAGCACCTGCCGAATCTCATGGACGTTCATGTTTCGATGAAAACGATTCACGCGACAGCCATCATACAGAGTCTTTACCTGGTGTGGAAAAACCCCAGCCATTTCCATACAACGCCGGATTTGGTCGGAGACGGCAAAAACAAAATCCGCTTTATTCAATTCATAGAGCATGACCTTGGACGGCTCTATGTTCTGACGGACATGCGCCACAACCGGGATGGGGAAACGTCGAGACGCCCGCAAGGCTTGCGGGAGCCACCACATATCATTGACGTGAATGACGTGGGGTTGTACCGATTCAATGATTGATTCGAGAACCTGAACGCCTTTGCTCCGAGCAAAGAGTGTTTTCAATTTCCTCCATGCTGGAAACGAGGCATCGTGCGTTTCTATGGCACGCGCGGCTAATTCACGTTGCAGGGGAGATGGGCATGGACAGACGACAATGGGACGGCACCCTCGTTCGGCAAGCCGTTCGACAATCAGGAGCAGCATATGCTCGGCTCCACCGATAGCGCCTGCACCATGAATGAACAGAATCTTAAAAGCATCCGACGTCATCTTATCAAGAAACCTTGTAACCCTTCCCTCGGACGTCCTTATCGTCTTTCCAGTTACGAGTGCATAACCTGAAGGGGATAAGTTGAAAGCAGCCGATCTCCTCTGTTATATTTTGGAGGATCGATCCGAAATTCCTTTACGCTTGGAGCAGAACACGGGGAGCTTCAGCGAAATAGATGAGCACAATCACTTTTGATACGCATACGTTTGTAAAACGCCTGACCCAGGCTGGCATGCCGGAAGCCCAAGCCGAAGTGCTGGCAGACTCCCAGGCCCGGCTGATTGACGAAAAGCTTGCCACCAAGCACGACTTGAAGGAACTGGAAACCCGACTAACCCACAACCTCAGCGAACTGGGCCTGAGGCTCACGATCCACCTAGGCTCAATGCTGGTCATCGCCATTGGCGTCGTGGCCACACTAGTGAAACTCCTCTAACCTGAAGCAACCCCCAGGCTCCGATTGAATTGACTTCACGAAAAGTCAGACTCTCCAAATTCAGGAACATTACTCAGCCCATTCCATTATGAGTCTCGAGCATTTTTTCACTATGTCGGAACGTTCGACCTGGCTCACAGGATGAGATCATGACTATCTCTCCTCTCGTCAGCGTTATCATCCCTGCATGCAACGGGGTGGCCCGTTACCTGGATCAAGCCGTCGAGAGCGTTCTTTCTCAAACATTTAATGATTTTGAATTCATTATCATCGATGATGCCTCAACGGATGGAACCCATAAACTCGTTCCAAACGATCCAAGGGTAACATATTACCGGCGGGACCAAAACGGCGGGAACTCCGTAGCAAGGAACGAAGGAGCCAAGCTGGCCAGGGGCGAATTTCTTGCCTTTCTGGACCAGGATGATCTGTGGGAACCAACGTTTCTCGAAGAAACCCTGGCCACCATTCAATCATCGGGAGATGTCGCGCTGGTTCATACTGACGGACGTATAATCAACACACGTAATAAGATTTTGAAGTCTAATAAGGACTATGATACTAACCTGGCAAAACATACCAGAGACATGTGTCTGCTTTTACGTAACGGTCATCACATAACTCTGTATGGAACCCTCTTCAGAAAAACACATTATGATGCTGTACATGGATGCGACGAAAAACTCAGGATTTGGACGGATGTAGATTTAGGAATCCGGTTAAGCCAAAAATATCCTGTCGCGCATCTTCCGAAACCATTATACCGCCACCGACGTTATGCCAACAGTGCCTGCGCCGCCACCCGTAAGGAACAAGCCCTTTTCTCCCGTCGATACTTTTTGGAAAAGCACGCACATCTCTGCCAGAAGGACGCTGATCTGAAAAAAGCTCTTCGATTCGAATGGGCACGCTTTTATAGCGACATGGGGAAATATTATCTTTCTCAAAATCAAAGCACGAAGGCCCGCTCGTTGTTCATTCAATCCTTAAGGTCAGCTCCGTTTTCGCGAATGTCACGAAGAACGATTCTTCGATATCTGCGCTCCTGTGTGCCTTCTTTCCCGAAAACAGGTTTTTGATGTTTTGAGATTCTCCGGGCGAAGACACGCTTGTGACAGACTTTCTTCTACAGGTGACACGGCAGACCGCCCAACGCTGCTCATGGGATCGATGAGAGGAGAAGCGTCAAATCCGACGCGCAGGGTGCCGTCTGTTGGCTTCGGATGGTGCAGTCTCTAAAATTTCATAACCCTTCGCATACTTCACAAAGGTGTGAAACCCCGCAAATATCGACGCAATCAATCCAGGCACCCCATCTTTCCATCCCTGTCGAAGGATCAGGGACTGGATGATCCTCCAGACGTGATGCCCAAAGAGATTCATGAACGTGACCCTGCGAAGAGTTTTCGATCTTTCTCGAGCACCCAATGACGTATATTGAATCATCTTTCGAACGTGACACGTAATCGTGGGAGTAGAATAATGATCAAGACACCCTTGAAGATCGGCAATGTCTCCTTTGAGCAACAGTCTTTCATGGAGAAACGTGTCGTCATATCGACCCGCGTCTTTTCGAAATAATCGCAACTGGAAATCCGGAAACATCCCTCCATGCTGCATCCACCGTCCATAGAAAAAATTCCGACGAGCAATTCGATATCCCGCGACGGGTGGCGTTTGGCCATTTTTTAAAAGGCATTGAATTTCGTCACGCAACCCATTCGTCACGCAACCCATCCGTCACGCGTTCATCCGCGTCGACGATGAATATCCAATTGCCTTTCGCCCGTTCGATTGCAAAATTTTTTTGAGGCCCGAATCCTTTCCATGATTCTACAAAAACTTTCCTGGTGAATTTTCCAGCCTCTTCCACGGTTGAATCGGTGCTTCCGGAATCCACGATTATGATTTCATCGACCCACTTGAGACTATTCAGACAGCCGCGAATGTTCCGTTCTTCGTTTTTGGTGATCACGACGCCACTCAAAAAATGAGAATCCGAACAACCTTTGTCTTTGACACTCATGGGTTCCATGCTCACCCCTTAAACCCGTGAGAGAAAATTTCTTTATAAAACCTTGGATTGAGCCAGCGGTTCCGTCTTGGACGAAGCGGAATTTTTGATGCTATTCGGCTTTTCATGACCTGAGGGTGGGTTCCTCTGTAGTTCTTTAAAATATCATACCTCGGATATTCGGAACGAATGGCAGCTTCCAATGCAATGTTCTGCATAGACATTCGCTCACCTTCGTGTCGACTTATCTGGTATTGCAACTTTTCTTGCAATACTTGGCAATCTCTGACCCACCCGTAATGGAACATTCTTGCTTTGATGAGTCGTCCATACGGACCCGACTTGATCATTCGTCCCTCGCCTTTGTGAAGAAAATCACAGCAGTCAGTCGTCGAATGCACTCCACGATGATTGCGGACAATACGGGTAGCCTTTCTGTACATCCAGGGATCGATGCTCCAATAGTCTCCATAAAAATGGATCATTTTGAATACTAATCCTAAAACTTCCTGATGCTTCAGGTACCGCTCCATGGCATTCCGAATTTCCGTATAATCTTCTTCATGCAACACCTCGTCTCCTTGAACCAATAAAGCCCAGTCACCCGTGCAATAAGATAAGGCGATATCCTGTTGCATGCCGAATATTTTTCCATCCACGCGTACATTCTCATCCCATTCCGTTTCAATTATTCGAATCTTCCGTGACTCGATTGACCGAATCAGTTCCAACGTCGCGTCTTCGGACCCTCCAACGTTGACGACAAACTCATCAACGATTGGAAGCACCGACGTAATGGCCTCAACTATCGGAAAATCGAATTGTATGGCGTTACGGATGAATGTAAACCCGCTGACTTTCACGCGTAAAACCTCATGCAGAGAAACAATTTACGGTACCCGTATCGCCGGAATACTTTTGAAAGCATTCAGGGAACACGCTTTTCAGTTGCAGAACGCGCCCGATTGCGAGCCAGTCGTGATAATTCCGGTCGTACTCAGGCCGCAACTGGTCACCATGGTGCCTGGACAAACGAAGTGGCCCGACAAACACGAATTATCGGTCAACCACACAAGCCCGTAAATATCAATAAAGGTTTTCGGTTGTATTCAACGTTTCCTGCCGGCTGTATTGCTGAACAACCGAATGCCGACCAGCCTGACCACCTTTGTTCGCGTCGCCTCATCCGTCAATACATTCTCCATTGCTGCGGCCAACTCTTTTGGATTGGATGGGCGAACCAATACTCCGGTCCCGCCATGACGAACAACGTCGGGAATACCGCCGACGTTTTGTGGTCTCTATCTGTCACTCTTCCTAACGTCCACACGTTTCCGGCAATGTATTTCTTGCCTGAGAAGACTGCGATACACCATTTCATTTTTCTCCAGTGCACTTTCTGAGCTAAAGCAATCCAGAACCAGTTTTCGCCCTTCAAGGGCCGTTTCTCTGGCAAGTTTCTTTTTTCGCAATACGTCAACAACCTGGCTGGCTAAAGCCTTCGCGTCACCTGGAGGAATAAGAAATCCGGTTTTATTGTGATAAACAACGTCTGAAATACTTCCGACTTTTGTGGACACGACAGGAACCTCCATGAGCAAAGCCTGAGGAATAGTTTGAGTCAACGTTTCGCCAGCCGTGGATGAAACCACAAAAACGTCAAGAGCCGCCATTATCTCGGGAACGTCGTCCCGGTGTCCGACCATTACCACTTTTTCCTCCAACGCCATCCCCGTGATTTTTTGAAACAGCCGTTCCTTTTCCGGTCCATCACCAACAATGACAAAGCGACAGTGAGGCGTCTGCTCAAGAACGATTCGAGCCGCATCAATAAAATAATCCAGTCCCTTATAGCCTCGCAAAAAACATATCGCACCGATAAGAGATTCACCCTTCTTAACGCCAATTTCGTCCCTGAACCTCCTGCCCTCGACGTCAGGAGAAAATTGTGTGCTGTCTGCGCCAGTAGGGATCGCAACAACGTGGGTTTCATTGAATCCGTGCTCCGTAATGAGCCTTCTTCTTGTGGTTTCTCCACCCGTTGTGACAATGGTATCCACTAAGGAATGATAGAGCAGCCTGTTCACGAAATGTTTATGAATGGGGGTCGTTTTATGTCTCGTCAATACCATTCGCGTGTTTCGCGAAGACAATTTAACCGCCAGTCCACTAATCCAACTATCACGTGACGCATGCGTGTGGATAATATCGATTTGATGCTTGTGGAGGAGGAACGCCATTTTCAAAATGGCCCAAGGATACATCGGCTTCCCCATGAAAAGAGTCTGGTAAGGAACGTGACGTTCCTCAGCAATGCGTTCCAGGTGGCTGTGTGGCCGAATGATCAACTGAACGTCATGCCCTCTCTTTCTTAGTCCTTCCGTCAGATCTAAAGTGGCATATTCATGTCCTCCCAGGGTCATTGAGGAGTCGGTTTGAAAAATCCGCATTGGTCTCACTCGAATCCCGCCTGCTCAGCCTCAAGCGGGATGACCACAATACACCCTGGCCCCTCACGCCCACAGAAAGACTTCATGGAAAATGACAACGAACGTTCACGTCTGTTTTGTGTAACCGTTTTCATTTTGCGATGGAGAATTTCCCGTCGTCTCCCACAGCTTGGCATATTTCACGAAGGTATAGTAGGCATAGAGACCGGCTAAAATAAGTCCTGGCTTGCCGTCCAAGAATCCTTTTCTCAGAACGTACATTTTGAAAAAGGTAAACAGGGGATGAGAGAGAAGCTGATGAACGTGAAACGCGCGTCCTCGCTTGATCATTTCTTCAGCCATCAGCGTCGAATAACGATCCATTTTCACAAGAAAATGATCAATGTCCCGGAAAGGATATTGATCAACGGGAGATTTCAAGTACCCGAGTCGTCCTTCCAGTTCATAGGATTCATGCACGAGGTCCGGCTTGTAGCGCATATGGCCTTTACGAAAAAATTGAGGTTGACGGTAATCAGGATACCACCCGCTTCGTTTGATCCACCGGCCTAAAAAATAATTCCGGCGCGGCACGAGAAAGGCCTGGGCTTCAGGACCCTGCGCAAGTTGGGAGCGGATTTCCTCCTGTAACTCAACCGTCGCTCGTTCATCCGTATCCAGACTGAAAATCCAGTCATGAGTGGCGTGAGCAATCGCCTCGTTTCGAAGTTTCCCGAATCCGGAAAATTCATGCTGGAACACCTTATCCGTATATTCACGGCTGATGGTTCCCGTGGCATCGGTACTATATGAATCCACCACAATCAATTCATCAGCCCATTTCACGCTTTCCAGACATGGTCGCATATTGGGTTCATCGTTATAAGCAATGACAACCACTGATATTTTCGGAGTCATACCACGAACCAAAGAGCTTCGGGTGAGAGATGATCTGCCTCGCACGAAGAGTCACAACGCGCGGCAGACCGCAGGACGAATCGTCGTAAAGCGTTGAACCGCCAGTGTCTTTCAGTTTCAGGAGATCGCCAAAACGCTTTTCGCGTGACTGATCACTTCGTCAACCGAAACAGATTCCAAGCATTCCAGGTAATGAAGGTTTTGGCATTTTCGTAACCCGCAAGGTCGACAGGCCGTGGCATAACTTACCACACTCACGTGGCCTATGCCATAAGGACCGGTCGCCTGGGGATTTGTAGGACCGAAACACGCAATCACCGGCACCCGGCACGCAGCCGCCACGTGAATCGGGCCTGAATCATTTGCAATAAACAGTCGGACTTTATCAAAGACAAAGCTCAACTGGCGAATCCGCGTTTTTCCAACCAGATCGACTAACGCGGACCCAAGTGCCTGAGAAAACCTCTGGCCGATTGCGTGGTCGTTTGATGATCCGATCAGAACGATTTTAATATTCTTTTCCTTTGCCAACGATACGGCCACCTCCAGGAACCGTTCTGCCGGCCAGTTTTTAATGGCATGCCTAGAAGTCGGTGCCACGGCAACGAGCCGATCGTGGGGTTGCACTCCTCCTTCCGCGAACAACTGATTTATCGCGACTCGATCGTTTTCCAATCTGGGCAGCCAAAACTGCGGGGATTCCGCAGACGCACCAAAAAATCTGGCAACTTCGAGGTTTCGGTCGACCGCGTGGATATCCAGTAAACGCCAAGGCCGTTTGCCGTCATTTGGCAATCGAACGCTATGGGTATAAAACCACGGACTTCCTTCCCGTCCCCGCGCAAACCCCACGCGAACCGGAGCTCCTGACAGCCTGGCAATAAGGCCGGACCGGAATAAGCCTTGGAGATCCACCACGCAGTCAAACGCCCGCTCGCGAACCGTTGTGATGATTTCCCTCCAATCGCAAAGACGAAAATTCACGGGAATGACTTCAGAGAGATCAGGATGACCTTCCAGCAACTCTGCCCATTCTGATTTGACCAGCCAGGAAATTCGTGAATCAGGAAAAACGACGCGTAACGCCCTTAAGGTCGGCAGGGCATGGATGATGTCCCCAAATGAGCTGGGCTTGATAATCAGAAGATTTTTGGGTTGAAACGTAAGCATACATCTACGGCGAAAAAGAGCCCTCTGCCGCCGTCACGACAGACGGGTACTGAAGACCTTGCTTACCGTTGCAGGATCCATAAGACGGCATCGGAGAAACAGGGAGCGATAAAATCGATCGATATTTTTTTTTGGTGACAGATGGCTAATGAGTCCTGACTGCTGGGACCCGTCATAACCAAAATGCCTTTGGCCCCTACCCGATGAGCCAGTTCGATATCGAGGTGCTGATCGCCCACGACGTAGCTTGTTGACAAATCGATTGTATGACGCACGATGGCTTGTTCGATCATTCCAGGATTCGGTTTTCGACACCGGCACTCGTCGTCAGGATGATGCGGACAAACGAACACGTCGTCCAGCCAAGCCTTTGCTTCAGCAAGCCCATTGTGTAATTTCTTATGGATAATCTCCAGGTCCTGATATGAAAAATAACCACGTGCAATGCCGGACTGGTTGGTTACCAGAATGACTTTCAGGCCTGCGAGATTTAGTTGTCGAACCGCCTCCGGCACGTTCGGGAACAATGCAAAGGCATCAGGAGACGCAAGATACCGGGTGTCGGGATTCAGCGTCCCATCACGATCCAAAAATACGGCCGCGTGATTTACGGTCATTGCCAAACGTGCTCGGAAGTGGTTCTGCCCGTCAGGATACCCCTTGTTCTTCGAGGATCACTTTTGCAGCTTGAAACACTCGATCAGTGGAGATTGAGGTCATACAACGATGATCAATGGGACATTCACGAAGAGAACAGGGTGAACAGCCTACGGGATTTCTTACAATCGTATGCAGAGCATTATAGGGTGCCGTGGTCGCAGGGTCAGTTGGACCAAAAACAGCTACAACGGGAACGCCTAAGGCATTCGCCATGTGCATCGGGCCGGTATCATTCGTCACAAAAAGACGACATCGTTTAATAATGGCTTTCAACTCGCCTAATGAGGTTCTTCCTGAAAGGACCAGCGGGTTTGAACTCATCCGCCGTGCAATAGCCTCACCCAATGCCTCTTCTCCAGGACCTCCGACGATCAGACATCGAACGGAACGTGGGTCGCGTTGCCACAACTCCTCAATCAACCGGTCAGCCACGACGGCAAAACGTTCCGGCAACCAGCGCTTGGCCCCTCCATAAACGGAGCCCGGATTCAAGCCAATGAGGACGTCTGAAGCCTGGATGCCACCCTTTTCCAGCAGGCGATTTGCCAGGGTCTGCTCTTCGGAAGACACGTAGAGTATCGGCTTCAGGGAGACTGTTTCTTGTACAAAAGGTCCCAGCATGTCGACATAATATTGCACCTGGTGTAACGGATGTATCCCGTCAGGGAGAGCGACGGGATGCGTAAGCAACAACCATCGACCATCCGTGGCATACCCGTATCGCAGAGGGACTCCGGCCAGTACGCTCAACAATGCGGCTTCAAAGGCATTTTGAAAAAAAAACGCCAGATCATATCTTTCCCGCCGAAGGCTTGCGGCCAACCTGAGCTTCCCCCGCCATCCTGCATGAATGCCGCGATGATCATAGACGACAATATGATGTACACAGGGATGCCCGACAAATAATTCGCCAATCGCTGGACGGACTAACATGGAAATTTCCGAATCGGGAAACGCGCGACGGATCGCACCCAGGGCCGGGACGCACATCACGGCGTCACCTACCCAATTCGGCCCACGAACCAAAATCTTCTTTACCTTGTCCGGTTGGATCTTGAGCGCTTTTGCAGCCATGGCTACTGGAAAATCTGCTTCATTCGTCCGGCGAAATCAAAACAACGCGCACCCGTTGTTACAAAGCCTGTAATACTTTTTCCAATCGACTTTGGCCATCTAGAAATTCCAACTCAAGAGAAACGGCAAACACGGGGGTAGACGGCGACCAACTCGATTGAACTTTCATGAGATCCTTTTCCGTTGTGACCACCAAATCCGGCTGACTCTGCTCAATGCGTCGATAAATCTTTTTGATCTTAGAGGGGAGATACGCTTCATGATCCTGAAAAACAAGTTCATCCACCACTTGCACGCCAAGGGCGTTCACTGTCCGACGAAACTGATTCGGATTGCCGACACCGCTGAAGATAAGCACCTTTTTTCCATGGATATCGGAAAGAGACTGATGCATGGATTCCGATGCACCAACCAGTTTTTTGACCGTAAATCTCGTGGTAATGGGATTGATCATGCAACCCACGGCCGTTTCCAGTGGCTCTAATATCTTGGAAACTGCTGATTCATCTTCAACTCTCGTCAGAATAATATCTGAAGCTCTTCTGGCTTCACCAAGCGGCTCCCGAAGCCTGCCCATGGGAAGAAGTTCTTTGATCCCATTCAGGTCGGAACTATCAACCAGCAACAGATTCACGTCACGACAGAGACCTAAATGCTGGAATCCATCATCTAAAATGAAACAGTCAATGGGTATGCGTCTTAATACCCAACGGCCCAGTTCATATCGGTCGGCGCCAACCGCTACGACGACACCCGGACATCGTCGCGCCATCAAATAGGGTTCATCGCCTGCCTCATGGGGGCCGACAAGGATAGACCTTCCATCGGATACCAGTAAAAATTCTTGTCGGCTTTTTCGACGGTATCCCCGACTGAGGATGCCCACCTTTTTCCCTTGCTCAAACAGTTTTTCGGCCACCCACATTGCAACGGGCGTTTTGCCCGTTCCACCAACGGTGAGATTCCCCACACTGACGACGGGACAAGGCAATCGACGTCGCGTTAACCACCCTTGCTCATACAGCCACGTCCGAAAACGCGTCGCGAATCGATATGGACGGGCAAGCAGCAACTTCCCTTCATTTATCATGGGTCCATGAATGCCTGACTGTGGCTTACTTTCGGAGGTAACGCCTCGGGCTAAAAAGGGATTGTCATGACTCGCGAAAACCGACAACTTGCTCGACCATGTTCAGATTTCTCTCGACCACGCCTTGATGGTCATCGATGACCTTTCGCGCACTTTGACCTGCATGAGATACCCAGGCCTCATCTTGAATCCCTTTCATAAGCGTTTTTGTCAATTCCTGCTCATTGTGCACTCGAATTCCACCTCCGGACTCAATCAACAGATTTGCGACTTCCTGACAGTGATCAGTGTACGGACCAAAACACACCGGCTTTCCCCAGGCCGCAGGTTCCAAGAGATTATGCCCTCCAATGGGAACCAACGTCCCTCCGACAAACGCCATAAACGCCAACCTGTACATTTGAGCTAATTCTCCCCGGGTATCAAGAAGAATGACTCGAGGTCCCACGGGTTCTTCATCAGGACGAACCTTTCGCGGCAACCGGCTTCGTCGCACCACCGGAAACGCGAATTCCTCGATTGTTCGAGCCAGAGCCGAACTTCGTTCAATATGTCGTGGAGCCAGCAGCAGGACCACATTGGGAAATGAACGGATCAAAGCACGATAACTTTCCAAAATGACTTCTTCTTCAGCGGGATGGGTACTGCCTGCGATAATCAGCCGTTCGTTTTCCGACACACCACATGCTGGGCCTTCAACTGATTGCTGAAGAGAAAAGCCCCCATTCATTATCAGGTCGAATTTCATGTTCCCCGTGCTGCGCATCCGCTCCGGCGAAGCCCCTAACTCGACAAATCTGCGTGCATCTCGGCCAGATTGCAGAAGCCCCAGCGATACGGTTGAGAGGATCTGTCGCATGAACGGCCGAATCCACTGATATCGAAAAAAGGAACGGGACGACAATCGGCCATTCACGATAACGGAAGGAACGCCCTGACGAAAGAGTGCTCGCAATAAATTCGGCCAAAGTTCAGTTTCGACGACTAAAAACCCTATCGGGTTCAGGGATTTAATAAACCGGTGGATTATCCAAGGATAGTCGAGTGGTAAAAAGCAGTGAGTTGCGATGCCGGCTAATCGTTGTTTCACGGCTTCTCGTCCGGTTTCCGTAATAGTCGATACGACAATTTTTACTTGAGGATACCGGTGATGAAGCACGGTAACAAACGGCACAACAGCGGAAACCTCCCCCAATGACACGGCGTGAATCCAGAGGACTTTATCCTGATCGGACCACCCCTGAGGCAAAACCCATCCTATCCGTTGTAACAGGCCGGATCGACATCGTTTTTTGATCAACAACGTGCAAAGAATGAATGGAAAACCAAGAACGAGGAGTAAATTGTACATGCCGTACCACATCTCAGTTTCCAACCCTAAGAAGCTCGAAAGGAGATGCCAAGTCTCCTGCTTTCAACAAGGGACATCAGAGATTGTTGTGCATGACGTCAATCGGAGCAACGGCTGATTATTCACCCGAATAATGACACGTTGTTTCTGCCTCGGATGACGTTGCCGAGAGGGTGGTTTCCAACTCCAGCCGTATTCGTTCCATGGCAGCGGCATCGGCATGGCGGTCAACCCAAATCGGGGTTCCCCACGTAAAGATCCCGCGCGAAAACGGACACGGGACTATAAAGCGATCCCAACTGAAAAAGACTTTTTTTTTGAACACGCAAACGTCAGAGGAATGATGGGCATGCCCGTGACTTTGGCAAGGGCAACGACACCTGGTTGAACGACGTGCCTTGGCCCCCTGGGACCATCAGGCGTAATGACAAGATCAACGCCTCGTCTGCCTGAACGAATAAGTTGCCGCAATGCTCCTTGCCCGCCCCTCGTGGTTGATCCGCGGATTGCTCCAAACCCAAATCGTTTGACAATTCGATAAATGAGTTCCCCGTCTCGATGCCGACTAATCAGAATCTGAGCCTGACGTCCACGATAGGCTAAGGGCATCATCAACTGTTGCCCGTGCCAAAATGCAATAATAATATTGCGGCCGTCCTGATAGAGACGATCGACCCGCTCGGCCCCGCAAACCGTCCATGACATTGATTTACCAAGAAGCCAAATCGTCGTTGCGCCGAAAAACGGCAGGACGTTCGATTTTATCTGCTTCATCATAATCAATACTGGCTCTTCCCTGGCTACTGTAACGTGGGTGCAGCCGAAACGTCATCAAATTGGGTTTGATACAGTCGCGCGTAAACCCCATTTCGACGAAGCAACTCATGATGGACGCCCATTTCCACAATGCGTCCTTTATCCAGAACCACAATACGGTCCGCGTGCCGAACGGTAGACAGGCGGTGGGCAATGACTAACGTCGTCCGATTTTTCATCAATTCAGCCAGGGCAGCCTGGATTTTCTGCTCAGACTCGCTGTCCAACGAGGAGGTGGCTTCATCGAGAATAAGCAGTGAAGGATCTCGCAATATCGCGCGAGCAATGGCTAACCGTTGACGTTGCCCTCCGGAAAGTTTGACGCCGTTTTCTCCAATCAGCGTATCTAAGCCCTCAGGCAATTCCTCAATAAATTCCCACGCATACCCTGCCCGCGCCGCCTGGATAATTTCTGCTTCGCACGCTTCCTGACGGCCGTACGCAAGGTTAGCCCGTATGGTTTCATCAAACAAGACCGTCTCTTGAGAGACGATGGCAATCTGTGCCCGCAGAGAGGTTAACGTCACGTCCTTAATATTTCGACCATCGATGAAAACGTGGCCTTCGGATGGATCATAGAACCTTGGGACCAAACTCGCCAAGGTGGATTTGCCACTCCCGCTTTTCCCTACCAACGCAATCACCTCGCCAAACTCGACAGTAAGGTCAATGTTTTGAATTGCCGGTTTATCACTGCCTTCATAACAAAAACTCACGTTTTGAAACTCAAGGGAACGCGAGAGGTTTGGCAACTTCGCACGACCATGATCATGAACAAACTCATGTTCCTTATCTATCATTTCAAAGACTCGATTCGCCGCGGCAAGTGTTTGTTGAATTGATACATTGGAACCAGACAGTTTTCTTAACGGAGCATACGCCATGAACATTGCCGTTAAAAAGGAAAAGAAATCGCCGGGTTTCATTTGTTCGGCAATGACTAAAAACCCGCCGTACCAAATAATGACGGCAACCCCGCTCATCCCCAGCACCTCCAACAGCGGCGGGGACAGCGCGGTTAGTTGCACCGACTTCATAGTCGCTCGAAGAAAAGAAGAATGTCCCATGGCAAAACGCCGTTGTTCAATGTATTCTCCCCCGTATGCTTTGACAATTCGAATGCCGGCAAAAGTTTCTTTTAGCGCAGAGGCCATATCCCCCATCGCCTCTTGTCTCCTGGTGAACAATTTGCGTAACCGTTCGCCAATTTTGACTACGGCATAGATTGAGACCGGCATCACCCCAATCAGCACCGTGGCCAACTTCCAGTTCTGATAGAACGCCACGCCGCTCAATACAAGCAAGACAAGCACTTGCTGAAACAAATCTTTAAACACAAGGGGAACGGCATTGGCCATTCGATCGACGTCATTAATGACTCTCGCGACCAAGCGTCCACTCGAGTGGCTATTATAAAACGCCAATGAAAGGCGAAGAAGCTGCTCAAACAATTGCTGACGAATTTTTGCCACAATGCGATTGCCCACGTAACTCATCAAATAGACTTGCCCGTAAGAAAAAAAACCTTTCAACGTGGCCGCTCCGAGAATCACGAGGGGCAAGGCCACAAGAAACGATTCATTCTTCTCAATAAAAATGTTGTCTAAAACCGGCTGAACCAGCCAGGCATACATTCCCGATATTCCCGCCACACCCGCCGCACACAGGAAGGCCAC
The DNA here is from genome assembly GCA_965215405.1 of Nitrospirales bacterium. Taxonomy (GTDB): domain Bacteria; phylum Nitrospirota; class Nitrospiria; order Nitrospirales; family UBA8639; genus Bin75. The sequence continues at coordinate 1,753,489 of OZ244060.1, read as the reverse complement.
TACCAACCGAAATCGGTACTCACGCAAGTAACCGAATATCCTGAGAAAAGTGGTCATATCTGACATTCGGCCAACACCACCTCTGCGGCTCTAAGGGAAGACCCAGGACGTCCAAGCCGAGCATGAACGACTCCCAAAGCTTCTCGCATTTGCTCATACTGAACCGGGTCATTCAGAAGCCGGAGAGCCTCCTCGCTCAGTCGTTCCGCGGTCGCCTGCGATTGTAATAATTCCGGAACAATACCATGCCCGGCCACCAGATTGACCAAACCGACGTGTTTGACGGTGACGAGAATTTTGGCAAGAAGATAGGTAACCCAGGAAACACGATACGTGAGAATCATGGGCGTGCCGACCAACGCCGCCTGCAAGGTGGCAGTCCCCGAAGCCACCAACAGTAAATCCGCAGCCGCCATGACTTCAGTCGCTTGATTCGAGACCACGGTAACGGGAAGCGTTTTTCGATCAATCACCTCGGTTATCCAATCCTCGGATACCGTGGGCGCTTGTCCAATGACACAATGGAGGTCGGGAAACGATTCTCTGATTCGTGCCACCGCCTCCATCATGGTCGGCAAGAGCGATTGAACTTCGGAATGACGGCTCCCCGGAAAAATCCCGAGAATTGGTCCCTGAGCCGGGAGCCTCAATTGTTGTCGGAGTCCGGCGACGTCATAGCGTTGTGCCATATGATCGAGTAAGGGATGCCCGACAAAACTACAGGGCACGTCGGCGTCACGGTACATTGGTTCCTCAAATGGTAAAATGACGATCATCCGGCGTACCACGCGCTTAATCAAATTGATGCGACGCCGGCCCCACGCCCAGATTTGCGGAGCGATATAGTAGATCACACGATGGCCGAACTTAGCCGCAATCCTGGCCAATCGAAGATTCATCGATGGATTATCGACAAAGACCACGCCATTCAGGGATTCCCGCCTGAAAAATCGTTTTAGGGTCAAAACGTTGGCAATGCCCTTCCAAATCATTACTGGCCCCGGTACTCCGACGACGTCTAGACGATGTAGTCCCTGCACCAGTTCTACCCCTGCAGCCTGCATGTGTTGCCCGCCTACCCCAACCAGTCTGATTTCAGGCTGGAGTTTTTTTAAGGCTTTTGCCAAAGTTGCACCATGGAGGTCTCCCGACGCCTCACCAGTAACAATCATGATTGACAGACCTGCCATGCCCCACGAACGCCGTTAAGCAATGGGAACTTCACCGTTTGACGGCCCGGTTAGAGGATACGTTGCTCCACGGATGGAATGGATAATCGCATGGACTAACTCCATGGCAGCCAGGCCTTCCTCACCAGAGACACGGCCTGGAGCACCCGTTTGAATCGATTGGACAAAGGCTTGCAATTCCCGTTTAAGCGGTTCTTCATCTCCCGCCTGAATCGATTCCCTGCTCATGGATGATTCAGCGTCCATGAGTTCCGTTGGTCGATAGACAACGCCCTGGCGAGAGAGAAAATCAACGGAAAGATACAGCTTTTCCTGAAAGAGACGCATTTTTCGCAAACGGCCAGTCGACACTCGGCTAGCCGTAAAATTGACGACGCCCCCCCTGGCAAATTCGACTCGGGCATGCGCAAAATCAACCTGCGAGGAAAGAACCGTGACTCCCACGGCCTCTACTTTTTTTACTTGCCCCAAACCAAAAGACAAAATAAGATCAATGTCATGAATCATCAAGTCCGACACCACGTCAACGTCTGTTCCCCGTGATTGAAAAGGAGCAAGTCGGTGACATTCGATGAACAGGGGACTCGAAATAAGATCGTAGACGAGATCACTGATGGGATTAAACCGCTCAACGTGCCCCACGTGCAAAATCAATTCATTCTGCTTCGCACAATAGACCATCTGTCGCCCTTCTTCCAGCGTGGCGGCAATGGGCTTCTCAACCAAGACGTGCACGCCGGCTTCGAGGCAGTCCTGCACAACCTTTTGGTGCTGCAAAGTAGGCACCGCGACGCTCACCGCGTCGACCCTGCGTAACAGACTTCGGTAATCCCCAACGCGTGACACACCAAAACGATCGCCTATTTCGGTCCGTCTGGTTTGATCAATATCAACCACGCCAACTAAATGGGTCTGGGGCAATTCAGAATAGATACGGGCATGATGTTGCCCAAGATATCCGACGCCGATGACGCCGACTTTGATGACTTCCATATTTCGTCTTCTTATCATCACGTCACGTCACGCGATAGAGGAAAACTGAAACGCCGACGCGACGGGCTCCGTCAAATCCGTCTGCTTCAAAAAGAAGGCAAGGAGGGAAGAAAAAAGCATGGAGACCGCCGAAGCACAACAAACCCGTTGCGGGACAGTGCAAAGCAACCATCCCCACAATTACCCCGGGACACCGACGATTGCTATGCCGGACTGATGAGCTTTTTTCAGCATTTCTTCTCGGTCAAGCATGATGCTTTTATAGGCTTCCAGGGCTAAGACCGACGCCTTGACCTCATTCATCACGTCAATGGTTCGGAGACCGACCGCAGGCAAATCAAAACGTAAATCTTGTTGAGGTTTGCAACATTTGACAACGACGGCCCCACTCCGAGCCAATTGGCCGCCGCGCCGGATCGTTTCATCCGTCCCTTCAACCGCTTCAACCGCGACGATCACGCGATCTCTGACCACCACGCATTGGCCAATGTCCATTCGGCCGACTTCTTTGGCAATACTCCATCCATAGGACACGTCCTCCTGCTCCTTCTTGGAGGGCCGACGCCCAGTCAGCACTCCTTCCGACGCTACAATATTCGAAAGCCCAAAAGTGGACTCTCGAATCGTAATTCCTTCGTCTTCCAGACCGTCGGCAATAGCTCTGAGAATATGATCATCTTTCCACGATTTCAATTTAGTAACGAACGCCATGGTCCAGAAGTCCGGACGAACGTCAGAAAAGAGATGCGTCTTTTTCATTCCCCCCAACATCACGGCTTGCTGTACGCCGTCACTTTTGAGGGCCTGAATAACTTTCCCGAATTGACCAATACGAACCCAATGCATCCGATCGACCACCTGCGCCAACTCAGGAGTCGTCTCACCGTGGTGGGCGATGGCCGACACGTGAAACCCAAGGTTTCTGGCATTTTCAGCAAAAATGACAGGAAACCGACCGTTGCCCGCGATGAGGCCTATCCATGCACCAGGAGGAGGAAGCGGGAGAGTTGACGACGACGGTTCTTGAGTCACCGCGTGCGTGACCACCTAAAAATCTTCCTGTTCGCCCTGACCTTTTCGCACGGCGCGACACGTTCCACGAGTCGAGGTTTCCAAAAACGTGAGCAGGACCAGGACGTCGGGACTGTCTTGGAATTGATGACGCGCCAGTTTAATAGAATCGGTCATGCGTTGGTTTTTTCGGAACAGCAAGCTGTAGGCTTGTTTCAACACGCGGATACGCTGCGCCGAAAAGCCTCCCCGACGAAGACCAATGGCATTGATCCCATAGAGATTGGCTCGATTCCCAACCGCACGTATAAACGGAGGCACGTCCCTTGCGACGGCAGAACACCCTCCGATCATGGCATAATCTCCGATTCGCACATATTGATGAACGCCGACTAACCCACCAATGACTGCATAATTCCCAATCGAGATATGCCCGGCAAGCGCCACGGCATTGGCCATGACCACAGAATTGCCGATGTGACAATCATGCGCAACGTGCACGTAGGCCATTAAGAAATTATGTCGGCCAATCGTCGTGACGCCTCCGCCAAAGGCTGTCCCACGATTAATCGTGACGTACTCTCGCAAGATATTTTCGTCGCCGATACTCACACGGGTTGGTTCATCATGATACTGGAGGTGCTGAGGAGGCGCTCCTATCGAAACATAAGGGAAAATTTTACACCGCTGCCCGATTTCTGTAATGCCCTCTATGCACGCGTGAGAACACAGTTCAGTTCCTCGACCGATTTTCACGTGCTCGCCAATCACGCAAAAAGGACCTACAATCACATCCTCATCAAGTTCGGATTTCGGATGCACGATAGCCGTAGGATGAATAGACAGTTCCACTCCTCGACAAAATTACGCTAAAATTTTTGGCTAACCCCTCTCGGAATCCGTGGGTTCTGCGTCCTCTGGCGTCAGCATCGCCGTTGACTCAGCCTCACAAACAAGATCCGACCCGACAAAGGCCTTTCCCTGCATCTTCCAGAACGGTAACCGGCGTTTGATCACTTTGACCTCCAACCGTATCTGATCCCCTGGAATCACCGGTTTACGAAACTTTGCTTTGTCAATGCCGGTCAGATACACGATCGGTGCTCCCTCAATAGACGACGATCGAATGGCCAACACTCCACCTAATTGAGCAAGGGCTTCTAAAATCAACACACCGGGAAAGATCGGCCGCCCAGGAAAATGACCTTGAAAGCATGGCTCATTGATCGTGACGTTTTTCAGCCCTACCGCCCGTTGACCGCTTTCAAACTCCACCACGCGATCCACAAGCAAAAAGGGGTAACGATGAGGAAGGATGGATTGAACTTCAACGGCATCGATGACCGTGTCTACTCCAGCCATATTATGATTGTTCCTCTCATCCTACACGTTCTCAAACAAAAAAAGTTCGTAATATTTCCACGTGGCGTCAATGACGTGAGGCATGGCCCGGTGACTGATCTTACTCAGGGAACGCCGTCTGATCCAATATTTCCAACACGTTGGACGAAAGATCCAGGCTCGGCTCATAATACCGAGTCGAAGTGCTCTTCCCTTTTTCCACGACTAAAACCAACCCCTGTTGTTGAGCAATTTGTTGGACCACCAAATCGACCTGGTCACGGAATTCACCCAACAACTCGGTCTGTTTCGCCTGAAACTCTCGGTTCATGTCACCGACTTTTTGCTGGTAGTCTAACATGCGTCGGCGCAATTGCTCTTCCTTTTGTTGTCTGGCCGCCGGACTTAAAACGCTGCCCTGGCGTAATACTTCATTTTCCAGATTCCGCAGTTCTTGTTGTTCGAGTTCAAGCAACGTCTGCCGATCCTTCATGAACTGATTGAGGGCCTCGCTGACTTCGTGGCCAAGCTTCGACTCTTTCAATAACCATTGCGTATCCACCACTCCCATAAGGACACCAGACGAAGTTTGTCGTGCCGTTCCAGGCGTTTCGGAAACAGACGTCCCGCAACCAGTCCAAACGGACAAAATGAGGATCATGCCTGCGAACGCGGCACCCACGGAAAGAGGCAAGGGGACCCCATTTGAGTGACTCATTTTCACCATGCTTTTGCCGTTAAAATACATTCCCAACGGAAAACTCAAAGACGCTTTGTTGTTCTTGAGGCTTACGATCTAATTTGACGGCCCACGCCGCGCGTAAAGGACCAAACGGCGAAATCCACCGTGCCTCGAATCCCGTCGTGGGTCGCAATTGCAAATCCAACTCTTCGTTTTCAGCAAATCCTTTCCCATAGTCAAAAAAGGCCACGCCATTCAATTGTGCAGCAGGAAGTACGGGAAAAATCAACTCGGCATTCAAGATCAGTTGTTTATTCCCACCCGCCAACGTTCCAGAGGAGGTCACGGGACCCGCCCGTCCATATTGAAACCCGCGTACCGTGTTAATTCCGCCAACAAAAAAGAGTTCCGGCAATGGAACGGAGTCTCCCAAATACCCTTGAGCCAAGCCAAAACGACCACGGAACGCCATCCGAATGTCCCAGGCAATGGGCAACGGGACGTATTTCAACCCATCGAGACTGAATCGATAGAAATTATTGGTCCCCCCCAACGCCTCGGTTCCAAAACCAACGCGCAAACCCGTTCTCGATCCGGTGCGCGGATCCTGGAAAAAGTCGCGCGTGTCTCGAAAAATACTCGAACGGAAACCCGTCGTGGATTGAGTGCCGAGTTGGTTCTGAATGAACAAAGGTGCATCGCTTGCCGGATTTTTAATTTTAATTGTCTCGCCGACCAGGGTCAAACTTCCCGCGATATACTCAGAAAAGGCTCGTCCCCATTGGAGGGTTCCGCCTTTTCTTTCCTCTTGATACGTCAAAAAATTCGTTTCCGTGCTAAACCCATCTGCTTGAAAGGAAGTGGGGCCATCAAACAGTGCCGGATTTCTAAAAGTTAAGACCCCAATCGTTCGACGCGCACCGATTTGTCCACGAACTCGAACCAGGTATCCTAAGCCAAACAAATTGCCTTCCGAGATATTGGCAATTGCCGTCAATCGATCAAGGGTGCTAAACCCACCACCAACGCTAAACTGCCCCGTGGGCTTCTCTTTGACTTTTACCTCAACGTCAACTTTATCTTCCTCTACCTGTTCGGGAAAAAGCTCGACCGTTTCAAAAAAATTCAAATTATTGAGTCGTTGAAAACTTCGCTTAATCGCCCCCGAATTCAGAACTTCCTGCTCATTCACTCGCAGCTCTCGGCGAATAACGTTATCGCGCGTCTTGTCGTTCCCAGTAACGTGAATCTCCCGCACGCGAATAAGCGATCCCTCTTTCATCGTAAAGGTAATATCCGTCGTGAGCGTTTCAGGATTCGGGGCTAAGCCAGGTATGACCTCGGCAAATGAATACCCCTCTTTGCCATACAGGTCCGTAATGCGAGAGACCTCTTCTCGAACGATCGTCCGCTGAAACACGTCATGAGTATGGATAAACGAATTCCGTTCGAGTTCCTCGGCTTCAAAGACGGTGTTCCCTTCATAGCGAATCGTTTGAACCGTATAGGGATGGCCCTCACTGATTTGAAAGGTCAAGGTCGCTGATTCTTTGTCGTCGCTCAGTCCGACGGTCGGCATACCTACCTGGACGTCGAGATACCCCCTGTTCGAATAATATTCCTTGATCCGCTCGACGTCATTGGCGAATTCTTCTTTGTGTAATATTCCAGCGTCCGTCAGGAGAGAAAGGAACGGAGTCCACTCTTGATTTGCCGTAACTCCCAACAAATCCTCTTTGCTGACGGCGGTTACCCCTACGAAATGAATCGACGTAATCTTGGCTTGCACGCCTTCTTGAATAAAAAAGATCACGCGATTGCGACTCTCATCTAACTCCTGAATAATAGGAATCACTTTGGCCTTATGATACCCGTCCTTTTCATATGCCACCCGAATGTTTTCCGCACTCAGTTTAGTCTCTTGTTGATCGAGAAACACGTGATTCTTCAGCGTGAGCACCTCTTTCAATTGATCGTCTGACAGCACGTCGTTCCCATCAAAGACAATGTCCGTGACAAAAGGTTTTTCCTTCACCACGAAAATGACCTCCACGCCATTTGGTCTTGTTTCTGTCCGGACTCGCACGTCGTCAAAAAATCCCATGTCGTAAATCCGTTGAATTTGTTCCCGCGTCACCTGAGTCGTAATCCGGTCCCCCTTCTTCAGAGTAATTTTCCCGAGAATCGGAGGCGACTCAATTCGTAGATTTCCTTGAACGGTAATGCTTTCCACCAGCAAATCCTGAGATTGGCTCCAACTCGGTAACGACACACCCACAACCATGAGCCCATAACAAAAAATGACACTTCGTACTCTGCTGATTATTGATTTCTGAGGAGCCATGGGTGTGTGAAGAGCGGAACGCTGCTCCTCCGGATTGACTTCATCATCGTCCGTTTTTGTTCAGAACAAAAAACGCTCTCCTGAGGCAGGAGGGAAAAAGCAAAATCACAAGTAACTTCCCGCAACGAGCGATGACGTGTACATGGTCTTTGGCTGGGAGGGTTACTTCAGACAATCCAAAGCCTGGCAACCTGAAGGAAGCCAAGACGGGCGAATGTATTATAGACAGCCGCCAACTGCTTGTAAAGCGTTGGAATCTTATGGATTTTCCTTCCTTGACATTCATTTTTTCGTTCACCTACTATCAATTATTCCAGTGGAAACAGATGCCGAAACGAAGCATCTGGTCACAACCCGCGTGGGTCAAAGACGAAAGATTCATCCCCGATATTGCAACCCAGAAGAAGCCCCTTCTTGCTCGAGTTTTTTTGTTATCCTTACCAATCACTTATCTTTAAAGACTTAAGCCGTTGGAACACGTAATCAATGAATCAGGAGCTGCATCCACCCCCTCAACATATTGACATTCCTGACAATTTACCGTTGATTCCTGTCAGGGACATCGTCGTGTTTCCTTACATGGTTCTGCCCCTGTTTGTCGGGCGCGCAATGTCAATCAAAGCGATTGAGACGGCCCTTGCCGGCAATAGAATGGTCCTGTTAGCGGCTCAGAAAGCCCACGACACCGAATCTCCAAAACCCGCGGATATTTTCAAAACCGGGACCGTTGGCATGATCATGCGCATGCTGAAGCTTCCCGATGAACGGATCAAAATTTTAGTTCAAGGTCTTACGAAGGCTAAAATCGTCGACTATCTCCAGTCTGAACCGTTTTACTCCGTTCACATTCAAATCTTATCCGCTTCTCAAGAACCATCATCGTCTCTCGAGATTGAAGCCGTCATTCGTACCGCAAAAGAGGGCTTGAACCGGCTCGCAAGTCTTGGGAAAGCGTTAATGCCGGACGTCATGGTGGTCATTGAAAACGTAGATGAACCTGGACGTCTGGCAGACGTCATCGTGTCGAACCTCGGGTTGAAAGTTGAGATAACCCAGGAAATTTTGGAAATTGAAGATCCGATTGCCCGCTTAAAGCGCGTTACGGAGATCCTCTCTAAAGAAATCGACGTCTTGTCGATGCAACAAAAAATTCAGGCCGACGCTAAAGGTGAAATTGATAAGACCCAGCGGGAATATTTTCTGCGTGAACAGTTGAAAGCAATTCAAAAAGAACTGGGAGAATTGGATGACCGGGCCGAAGAAGTGGCGGAATTTCGAAAGCGCATTGAAGAATGCCGTATGCCGGAAAAGGTCGCAAAGGAAGCAGACAAGCAACTGAAGCGGCTGGAAAAAATGCACCCTGATACGGCCGAGGCGGCTACCGTGCGCACCTACATGGAATGGATGGTTGAGATTCCCTGGAGTCACGCCTCTCCGGACAATCTGGACATTCAAGCTGCCCAAAAGGTCCTCAACGAGGATCACTACGATTTGGAAAAAGTCAAAGAACGCATCCTCGAATATCTGGCCGTGCGCAAACTCAAAGAAAAACTCAAAGGCCCGATTCTTTGCTTTGTCGGTCCACCTGGCGTGGGAAAAACTTCGTTGGGGAAATCCATTGCACGGGCCCTGGGTCGAGAATTTGTGCGCATGAGTCTGGGCGGAGTGCGAGACGAAGCCGAAATCAGAGGGCATCGTCGGACGTACGTTGGGGCCCTGCCTGGACATATCATGCAGGGAATCAAGCAGGCAGGAACAAATAATCCCGTGTTCATGCTGGATGAAGTCGATAAAGTTGGAATGGATTTTCGTGGCGATCCCTCAGCCGCGCTTTTGGAAGTTTTAGACCCTGAGCAAAATCATGCGTTCACGGATCACTATTTAGGAGTCCCATTCGACCTCAGCAACGTGATGTTCATCACGACGGCAAATCTTATGGATCCCATTCTTTCCGCTCTCCAAGACCGAATGGAGATTATTGGAATTCCGGGATATACCGAAGAAGAAAAACTCGGGATTGCCCGTCGCTATTTAATCCCTCGACAACTGGAACAACATGGAATTTCGGAAAAACATTTTCGAATTACCGATCCTGCCATTCAGAGAACCATCACTCACTATACGCGAGAAGCCGGTGTCCGCAATCTGGAACGAGAACTCGCCAATGCCATGAGAAAAATTGCCAGACGGGTTGCCGAAGGCAAACCAAAACTCTATTCCATCACCCCACATTCTCTCCGCAACTATTTGGGCATTCCGAAATATCTCCCGGAAACCGAAAAGGAAAAAGATCAGGTGGGATTGACCATCGGACTCGCGTGGACGGAAACCGGCGGCGAGACGCTTCACGTGGAAGCCACCGGGATGCAGGGCAAAGGGAATCTGACCTTAACGGGCCACCTCGGTGACGTCATGAAGGAGTCCGCCCAAGCCGCACTGAGTTACGTCCGTGCACAGGCCGGCACTCTCAACATCCAACCGGAGACCTTCTCGACCACCGACATCCATATTCACGTTCCCGCAGGAGCCATCCCTAAGGATGGACCGTCAGCGGGGATTACCATAGCTACGGCACTTGCATCGAGTTTGGCAAACGTCCCCGCCAGACACGACGTGGCCATGACGGGAGAAATCACGTTGCGTGGACGGATTCTCCCCATTGGCGGGTTGAAAGAGAAAATACTTGCGGCAAAACGAGCCTCAATCCCTCGTATCATTCTTCCAAAGCGAAATGAAAAAGATTTAGAAGAACTCCCGAAACATTTACTGAAAGGCGTCAAGATTATTTTTGCGGAAACAGTGGATCAAGTGTTCGCGGCGGTGCTTCAACGACCAGTCCACGCGCGCAGCACGCCCAAAACTCGAAAGTCCTCACGCACCAAAACCTTATCGTCGAACCCTGAAAAACGGGGGGCTACCTTACCCGCAAAAAGGACTCGGCGGTGAACCGCTCAAAAGCACTCCCTTCTCTATTACGGACAAACAAATCCTCCAAGCGTGACTCCCTCAAGACGATCGGAGAATTTGGCCTCATCCAACAACTGGAACGGCAGTGGGCCGTATCCTCTCCACTGGTGGTAAAGGGCATTGGCGATGACGCTGCAATTCTGAAGGCACGTCAGGGCCAACAACTTCTTATCAGTACCGATGTCTTTATTGAAGGAGTGCATTTTGATCTCACCTATCAAACCCTAAAGGACGTGGGGTTTCGCGCAGGAGCAGCCAACCTCAGTGACATCGCGGCCATGGGAGGGAGACCGTTGTATCTGCTTGTGTCGATGGCTGTTCCCGCTCAGATTCCAACCAAAAACATTCGAGAGTTCTATCGCGGTCTCGAAGACGCCTGTGGCCCCTTCAACGTCGCATTGATCGGCGGAGACACCTCATCGTCTCCATGTAATATTTTTCTTAGTCTGACCATCATGGGATCCATTCAAGCGAATCGTGGACTCATCAGAAGCAAGGCTAAAGTGGGGGATTCTATTTATGTGACTGGGACACTGGGTGATTCCAACGCAGGACTTCATGTCTTGCAAACCCATTCAAAAAACCATCGAAGTCTCAATCTGTCGGCCGTTGAAAAATTTTTAACCCAGCGTCATTTGCGACCCACCCCACGGATGAATATAGGGCGGTTCCTGGCAAACCAGGGCCTTGCGCACGCGGCCATCGACCTCTCTGACGGACTATCCTGCGACGTTGGTCACATTTGTGAAGAAAGTCGGGTGGGTGCCGAGGTCTGGGGGAAGGCACTTCCCCTCTCTTCCCAACTTCACGCGTTTGCGCAACGAAACAACGTGGACCCCATAGAACTCGCGCTGAGAGGAGGGGAAGATTATGAGATCCTGTTTACCGCCCCTGCAAAAAACCACCAAAAAGTGTTAAACGTTTCCAAGCACACCAAGGTGCCCGTTGCCTGCATTGGTGAAATAAAACCGAAAAAATTTGGTCAACAACTTGAGTATCCCGAGGGTCGCAGACAAAAACTTTTGAAGAAAAGTTTTGACCACTTTCGCGGGAGGCACGGCTCCCATTCGCCGATCCCATAATCGTGATGTCCTCCAAATACTTTCTCGCTAAAATACAGGGAGCCCTGCACCTTCGAGAAACACCTCAACGAACGGCCTTTGCTTTTTCTCTCGGAGTCTTCATTGCGTTCACTCCAACCTACGGACTTCACTTTGTCAGCGTGATTTTCTTAGCCTGGGCGTTCCGTCTGAATTTCCCCGCACTCTTGGTCGGCGCATTCATTAATAATCCCTGGACCATCGCCCCGATTTTGGGAGCCACCATGTGGACAGGGTTTTTTATGTTGGGGACGCCGGAAGTTCCGGACTTTTCCTGGAATAATCTTTCCATTACAACAATGTACGAATTACTCCTTCCCTTCATTCTTCCCTTTACCCTTGGAGCACTCACCCTGAGCGTGCTGGGTGCCTTGCTTGCGTATCCCCTGGGCTTGCTCTTGGTTTCTTGGTATCGCAAACAATACGCAGCCCAACCGAGCAACCACATTGACCCGGCTTAAATACGTTTCCACGCAATTCAACAATGCGATCGTTTGTTGAAATATTATGAATTCACGTTTTCCTCAACTATCATAATCACGTCGATTGGGCCCTGGCTTCTCGCTGTCCCGAAACGTCACGTTCCGGCCAGTTGTTCATTCCATAAAGCTACGTTAAGATTCACGTGGGATTGTTCCATCCCTCTCGACCCATGACGGCCAAACCAGCACCTCATGACGTTTCTCTTATTGCCGATCCTATTCATCACTACATTCAATTTACGGTTCCTCGTTCCTCATCCGACGCCGACGAAACAACTGAAAAAGATTTAATCGATTCTCCCTGGATTCAACGCCTTCGGTACATCTATCAACTGCAAAGTGCGCGATGGGTCTATCCCGCAGCGGAACACAGTCGGTTTCAACATTCTCTAGGGGCCATGCACCTTGCAGGGCAATACGCGAAGCACGTGTATCCCTCCCTGGCCCAAACGGTTCGAGACGTTCCATCCCTCCCTTATATCGAAGAATTACTCAGAATCACTGCCCTGCTCCACGACGTGGGACACGGTCCATTTTGTCATTTTTTTGATCACCACTTTCTTCAACAATACGGTTTATCCCATGAACGCGTGAGTCAAGCCGTTATTCGTCATGAAGTAGGTCCTCTGATTCGACAAGTGCGACGAAGTCCTTCCGGAAGATTTGCAAACCATGAAACCCTCGATCCCGAGTATATTGCGTTTCTGATTTTGAAAGATCCCAACAAGCGCAGTCGTCACTGTCCCTGGTGGCTTCAGCTACTCCAGCCGTTAATTGGAGGACTTTTCACGGCTGACAACTTCGACTACGTCTTACGAGATTCTTATATGTGTGGAGTCGCAATCGGACCAGTGGACATTCCTCGATTGATTCATTACACGTTGATCACGCCAAAGGGGTTAGCACTCCATAAAAATGGGTTGCCCGCCCTTCAGATGTTTCTCAATGCCAGGCTCTATCTCTATTCCAACGTGTATTATCATCGCACCTCACGAGCCATTGATCTTCACCTCTTGGAGATTTTCCACGAAACCATGGAATGTCTTTTTCCCCATAACCCTCTTCAACACATGCAGAAATATCTCCGGCTTACGGATTGGTCTCTCCTGGAAACGGTCCGCACGTGGGAATTGTCATCGAATCGTAAGAAACGGCGGATCGGGAAAGAATGGGCTTGCGTGTTGGGGCGCCAGGTCAAATGGAAAACGGCCTATAGCAAAGTCTTGACGATTCGAGACTGCCGCCCACAAGGACCGGCGGCGACGCCTGCAAAGCTTGAATCTCGTATTCGTCAAAAATTGCCTCCTCAACTGCGGAGCCTTCTCTTTCGAGTGGACATTGCCAGCAAAGACACGCGCCCTTTGAACGTGCTCAACATGGGCCAGTTTCAGTTTTATCTTTATGACCCGGCAACCCAGTCCGTCGAAAAAGAAAAGCTGCGGGAACTCTTGGCCTTTTTGCCTTCGCATATCGTCCAACTTCGAATTTTTGCTGAAGATCATCACGCCGACGCAGCGTTAGCCAAGGCAGTCGAACAGGTATTTGACGGCTAACCATGCTGGAAGAAACGGCGTTTTCTGCCTTCCGGGGGGACTGCAAAGAGGGAGCACGGACGCTTCAGTTAATGTGGAGCCCACGGCAGACCCGATTCACCTTGGAGAAGAGGGCCTAAAATACTCCTGAGGATTTGGGTTCCTAAGCCGGTCGTTGCCCCCACGCCGCGTAACGTGAGGACAAAATTAAATTGATTTCGTTCGGGAAGACCGTCTCCTCCCGACAAACGAATATAATAAAGGCCAAGCGACCAACAATTGCAGGCATTTTGATACAATCCAACGACGTCCCATTCAGGGGTCTGTCCCGTGACAAAATCATGATAAACCTTTGTCCCGACCGTCCACCCTAAAGGTAAACGGACGGCGCCGCCGCCTGTAAAGAAATTAATTTCTGATTGATCGGCTAATACTTCGTTAAAGGACAGTGGATTCCAGACGTCTCCACGGCGCGGGATAGTTCCTGATCGTGCATAGCGGTGTCCCAATTGCACGTAGGCCTGCTGATGAGCCTGCACCGTGACGTCTGAATTAAACTGCGCAAACTCCTGATCATCCGGATTATAGAAAGTATCAACACTCAGACTGAGTCGACTCAAAGACTCCGGCAATTGCGTCACGGGAAGTTCGAGAGTCGCCTTTCCCCACAAATCAGAAAAAACGTTCGCTTGGCCCGGTGCGTCGCCAAGATGGTAACTTTGGGCAATCACAAAATCCAGTAACGTCGTAGATCTGTTGCTGCCCCATTCATCTTTTAATCGGGTTCTCAGGGAATAGGTCATCAAGTGTTTCTTCAATAAATTATCAGTGGCATCGATCTGCGGAAGGTCGGATTGCTTGGAAGCCGGCACATATTCGTAGAACCATCGAGGTTCAATCGTATGACGCAGTCGACGTCCATTTCCTATTTGAAATCCACGTGACACATTCGAAACCGTCTCCAGGCCAAGCCAAAATGTCCCACGGTCGCGAGCATCATCGTAAGCGTCCCCCCGAGAGTAGAAGACCTCTCTGATTTTGAACTGCGGACGCAGACCAATCACGTGCCCCAGATGTAACCCCTGAACGTCAAGCGTCGGCATGATATCGACACGGCTGACATTAAACCCTTGCTCACGAACAAAGTGCACAAACGTCGAATCCATTCCAATGTCAAGATTGACCATTTCTCCGCCCACGGTCAATCGACGCCCGTACCGATGCCCAATTTCCGGTAACCGTTGAAACGTACCTCGTCCCCCCGAGTCTAATGGTTGTAAATATTGGGCCTTGAGATAGGCGGTCCCGCCCGGCAATCTATGCATAACGTTCAGCACGGATTCCTGACTCGGCAACGCCCGAAAAGTTCCGGAAGCACTCAGATCTTGTAAGAGTGTCCGATCAGTCGCATAGTTAACGTTGGCTTGAATCCGGAGATCGTCATTTACTTGATGAACGTGGGCACCCGTAATTTGCGCACGAGCCTGGTTCTCTTCAGTATCATTAAACGCGTTAATTAACCATTTTCCTCTCGAACGACGATTCAGAATATAACGATAAGCCACGTCTCCCCCCTGTCCTCGTTTAGATAGAATTTGTGGCGCGACGGTAAGGTCTTGACTGGGAGAAATGGCCCAATAAAACCCTTGGCGGTACTGAAAGCCTAGAATATTGTCGAATCCGACTGTAGGAATCAGAAATCCGGTTTTTCTGGCACCCGGCGTCGGATAGCGCAACTCGGGAATCGGAATAATCGGGTAGTTGCGAACGTTCAGCCACACGTTTTTGGCAAACGCGCTGTCGCCTTGTTCTATGTCGACGTCTTGAAAAGAAAAACTCCAATCCGGACTTTTCCCGTCATCCGCTTCGCAATTCGTAAACGTGCCGTCCTTCACGCGATAATGTGTTTCAGAAAACCGTTGAAGGAGACGACCTTCGAGCCACATCCCGGTTTCTTTCAAAAAAACTTTTCCATTTACTATAAGGACGGAGTCCGTATTCACGTTGATGGTCAGTTCTTCCGACCACACGTCAGTTGCCTGATCCCTGAGATGAACGTGGCCCGTGGCCACCAGGCGCCCGGAAAGCTTATGAAGTATGGCTCGGTCGGCGGTCAACCGGACGGCGCCCTGAGTCACCACCACTGAACCAAAGGCTTTGAGTTTTTCCGAGACGTTATCGGACTCGATCCGTTCTGCCGTGACGTTGAGAAGGGAAGAGATTTCCGGTCCTGACGGCTTCGGCACGGGGAAAATGGGCAGCGCATGGACGGTATTCGCCATAATGACGGCAGCCTGAACGACAACCAGGAGACCAACCTCCAGTCCGTTGACCAACCAGACGTAACGGAAACGGTTACCCAATCGGCTACCCCGAGACGGGCTCAAAGGCATTTCCCGTCATAAGACTTTTCACGTGCCCTACAAGAAACAATGATCCTGTAATACAAATCAGATCGTCCTTATTCGCCAAACACGTTGCCAAGTCAATTGCCGTTCGAGGCAAATCACGCTCATACAACGGGCCATCAACGACTCGCAGTGCCTCTTTTAAGGCACGCACGGTGGCTGACCGGGGAGAATTGATTTGGGTCAAAATCACCATATCGGCCAGCGGGGTCAACGTGTTCAAAAATACGGCAAGGTTCTTGTCTTGCATCATACCGACCACCAAAATGAGACGGCGCCCTCGTTGTTCAGAAATTTTCCGTTGCAAATAGATCTTGAGACATTCTGCAGCAGCCGGATTATGCGCGCCGTCACATAGGATTAAAGGATGATGCCGGAGTCGTTCAAGGCGACCCGGCCAAGAGACTTGCTCCAGGCCTTCTCGAATGGCCCACTCAGGAATTGGAGTTTGGGGCAGCACGCTGGAATCAAGAACAGCTAAGGCACAGGCAGCATTGACCGATTGGTGCTGGCCCTCCAGAGCACAGCGAAGATTTCGGCAATCTCGGTCCATCCCGACAAAATCGAATTCCCCTGACGCGTGAGGAACACTCACGAACTCGCTGCCGAATTTCAACAGCGGGACGTGTTTTTGTCGTGCTTGCTCCTCCAAGATCCGGTTTGTTGATTGTTCGACGGGTCCTATCACCATTGGAACGTTGCGTTTCATAACCCCCGCTTTCTCAAACGCGATGGCCTGAAGGGAAGATCCCAGATAGCTTTCATGATCGAATGAAATATTGGTAATGACCGTACCGATCGAATGGCAAACATTCGTCGCGTCGAATCTCCCTCCCATTCCAACTTCCACCACGGCGATTTCCACCCGTTCTTCAGCAAAATACTGAAAGGCCATGGCGGTGGCCACTTCAAAAAACGTCGGCGGCACGGCAAACGAAGGCAGCGATTGGATTCTCTCGAACAGTTCAACCACTTGATTTTCGGGAATACACGTTCCCTGAACTCGGATTCGTTCACAAAAATCGAGAAGATGAGGAGAGGTATACAAACCAACGCGGACTCCAGCAGTTCGAAGAATCGAATCGGCTATGGCGGCAACAGAGCCCTTGCCATTGGTTCCAGCAACGTGAAGAACCGGAAAACGCCGTTGGGGACTTCCGAGTTCAGACAATAACGAGGAAACCGTTTCAAGCCCCAGCTTGATTCCAAATCGTTGCAATTCGTACAGGCGTTCTCGTGTCGTGTCGTAGGAAGACTTCATCAATGATCCCAAGGGTGAGCCCGTCAACGTCGAAGCACGGTGACTGCTCCAAAAAAGGTTACGGGACTCCCCTTGTCTGATGCCGGAGTTCAATCGTCCGAACGAGAGAGACGGCCGCAGCAAACAAGGTGGACGTTAAGGCACGTTGAGTCTCGACGCACCGCACCCTGGTCTTTGCACCCTTTCTCGCGCACCCTTTGCGCAAAGCTCAGGTCGGGATCACGGCAGGCAAGACAGGGGATTTTCAACGTTCCGTTAAGCACTGGCACTCAGATGCCGTAAAATGGTGTGGATCGTATCTCGAAGATCGGGGCGCCTCACAATGGCATCAATCATACCACGTTCAAGTAAAAACTCTGCGCGTTGAAACCCCTCCGGCAACCGCTGTTTGATGGTCTGCTCAATGACTCGTGGCCCTGCAAACCCGATCAGGGCTTTTGGTTCAGCCAGGATGACGTCACCTAACATCGCCACGCTTGCGGTGACTCCTCCGAACGTTGGGTCCGTCAGGAGAGAAATGAACGGCACTTCGGCTTCATGAAGCCGTGCTATTGCCGCCGAAGTCCTCGCCATTTGCATGAGCGAGAGTATGCCCTCCTGCATTCTCGCTCCACCCGACGTCGTCACGAGTAAAAACGGCTTGTTTCCCTCTGCGGCCAGATCAGCAGCTCGACAGATCTTTTCCCCAACCACGGAACCCATACTCCCACCCATAAATCCAAAATCAAAGATCCCCACGACCACCGGACGACCATGCAGACTCCCTTCGCCCGTGACGATTGCATCGCATCTCCCCGTTTTCTTCTGATAGGTTTCAATGCGTTCAGGGTATGGTTGGGTATCCACAAAGGTCAGAGGATCGCCCGGTGCCAATTCGGCGTCCCACTCTTGGAAGCTGTCAGGGTCGAGTAAGACCGAAATCCGCTCGGGGACCGATAGGGGAAAATGGTATCCACATTTGGGACAAAGCTTGAGATTTCGATTGATCTCTTTTCCATAGACGATGCCGCGGCAAAAGGCACATTTGACCCACATGCCCTCAACAATGTTCAGCTTGCTCTTTTCCTGGTTTTGCGACGAGTTCTTTTTAAACCAACCCATCGAGACGTTTTCCTTGGAAAAGGAATCGGGAGGAACGCCGACGGCAGGGGCAATCAGCCACCGCGCGCGTGCATTTCCAAGCGTGGATCCTGACGAAGCTCTTCGATCTGAATAAATTGACCGCGCCGACTTGAAGACTCAAGAGCTTTGCGTTCTTCAGCGCCACGATCGATTCGACTTTGCCAACCTGAACGAATACGCGTTCGCACGGTTGCTCTATCCTTCATCCGAAGGGGTTCTCTCAAGTCCAAGCCGTATTTGGCATAAAGACACAGATACCACACGCCGTCGGCCGTCAAACGACTCCGATCGCACGTGGCACAAAATGGCGTCGTCGTAGAAGGAATAATTCCAAAAGTGGTCTCATCAGCTAATCGAAATCGTTGCGCCGGGGCTGAGCTGTTTTCTCGAATTGGTTCAATTGGGCCATAGGTCTGCTGGAGCCGCTCCAGGATCTCGGCTTGAGAAAAGACTTTTTCCATACCCCAATCATTCGCGCCACCCACGTCCATATATTCAATAAATCGGACCTCTCCTTTCACGCTTTTCCCATATTCAATTAAT
This sequence comes from Nitrospirales bacterium, assembly GCA_965215405.1. Classification (GTDB taxonomy): domain Bacteria; phylum Nitrospirota; class Nitrospiria; order Nitrospirales; family UBA8639; genus Bin75. The sequence goes on along the minus strand of OZ244060.1, from coordinate 1,734,513 downwards.
TCGACGAGTTCATCATCATTGAATCCCTTTATCACAACGGCATCGATTTTGAGTCCCGCCAACCCGACCTTGTTGACACGTGCAATGCCCTTTAAAACTCGCTCAAAGGCGTCACGTTTGGTCAGCATTTTGAATCTGTCCGGCTTTAAGGTATCAAGGCTGACCGTGATGCGGTGCAGGCCGGCGTCATAGAGCGATTCGGCTTGCTCATCCAGCAGGATTCCATTGGTGGTCAAGGCGACGTCATGAATAGAGGTCCGTTGTCTTAACAGGTGAATCAGCGTGGGAAGATCTCGACGAAGCAGGGGTTCCCCCCCCGTCAATCGGACTTTATCAATGCCACACTCCGTGAAAATTCCCACCAACGTATTGATTTCTTCAAAGCTCAGCAGGGTTTCGCGGGGAAGCCAGGTATAGTCGTCTTCCGGCATACAATATCGGCAGCGCAGATTGCATCGGTCCGTGACCGACACGCGTAAACTCCGCAAGGGACGACCAAACGCATCAAGAAGGTCCGAACCGACGGGCAGCGTGGGCAGGGCATTCATGGATGTTGCTCGACCCACACTTCCCCGTCTGGCGTGTGCTCACGTTTCCAGATTGGAGTGATTTGCTTTAATTCGTCGATACACCATTTGCAGGCCTTGAACGCATCCGCTCGATGCATGGCACCCACCACAATCAATACAATGTTTTCCCCAACGTCGATTTCTCCATACCGGTGCAGAATAAGTACTTCGATGACGTCAAAATCATGCAGCGCGCGGTCACGAATCTCTCGGAGTTTCTTTTGGGCCATCCCTTCGTAGTATTCAAACGTAATGCTACTGACGTCCCGATCTTCCGACCGATCTCGTGCAGTTCCGAGAAAGGTGGCAATTCCACCAATTCTCGTGGATCGATCCCGCACCCGGTTGATTTCTTCATCAATCGAAAAATCTTCACGTTGGACTCGGACCAACATGGCTTCTGTATCAACGGTAGACATAGGAACGCGTCTCCTTGAGCGTGCACGATCCACCGGAAAACGGCGGAAGCAACGCGATTTCATCAGAGCTTGCAAGTTCGGTTTCACCGTAAGCAATAGTATGATTCACCGACACAAGAACTTTCTTTTTGAGCAACAAATCCCCGACGTCGGGATTCGTCGACTGAATCGCCACAATCAAATCATTGACCTGACGGCCTTGATCCAACGTCACCTTCAGTTCAGATTCATTATTAAGCTGAGTTTTCAACATGCCAAACAACTTCACCGTGACGATCATGCTTGAGGTCCGTTAGCTGGCGTCAACGCCTCGACGTCGACCCGTTGATAGGCCCCGGAATTCCCTCCGGATTTTGAGACCAGACACGTTTCGCCGAAACTCATGCCTTTATCGACGGCTTTACACATATCGTAAATCGTTAACGCAGCAATCGACACCGCCGTCATGGCTTCCATTTCGACCCCGGTTCGACCGTTGGTTTTGACGGACGCCTGGATGGTTAATGAACATTGCCCTCTCTCATTGGGCCTGGTATTTTCCCGAAAGTCAACGTTCACACTCGTGATCATCAGTGGATGGCACATGGGGACCAACTCCGGTGTCCGCTTGGCACCCATGACGCCGGCCACCTGGGCCACGGCCAATACATCGCCTTTAGCAATCTTCCCCTCCTGAATACGGCGGAGAGTTTCCGGGAGCATAAACACCCGTGCCTGAGCTACCGCGATTCGTTCAGTCGAATCTTTGGCTGAAACGTCAACCATCCTCGCGCGTCCGGATTCATTGAAATGAGTAAAATCAGCCACTTGCTTCAATCTCCCTTCCTCAAAAGTTCCACGCTATTATAAGAGCCCTCCGAAAAACGGGTCAAGCAACGGCAGCCAATTTCCTAAGGCTTGACACGTATTTCCACCTTTCCGACAATGCCCGTATGCGTGAAGCGATTATCATTGAAGGAATACGTTTTCAGGCACGGTGTGGAGTCACGCTCGAAGAACGACAACGCCCGCAACCGCTGTTGGCGGATCTTGAAGTCGCCTGCCCAGCCGAAGATGCCATTCAGTCCGACCACCTCGGAAAAACCGTGGATTATGCCCAAGTCATTCAACGGGTGGTTGATGTAGGGACAGCCAATGAAACCCGATTGATTGAACGATTGGCGGATCAGATTTCTCAAGTTTTAATGCTGGAATTTCCTATTGATCGATTAACGATCTGGCTCCGAAAGGCCTCCCCACCGCTCCCGGACGTGACAGGTTCAGTTGGCATACGCCTGACGTACCCCCGTACGAGAACGAGAGATTCACGTGCTTCACGACCTTCCCCTTTTCTGAACGCCACTGCCCACATGATCCCTCAGGGTAAAGTATTGGACGTGGCCACAGGAGAAGGACGACATGCCTTGTACGTGGCCTCTCAAGGCTATGAAGTGATTGGTCTTGATCGAGACACGGACGCACTCGACACGCTTACGCGTACAGCCAATGATCGTCGCCTTTTCAACCTTTCGACGTGGGAAATGGATCTGGAAAAACACCCGAGAACCCCACCCTCCCTTGGCAATCAGGAATATGATGGAATTTTGGTTTTTTTCTATCTTTTCCGGCCACTCTTTCCATCTATCCTTCAAGCTCTTAAGCCTGGAGGAGTCCTCATCTATGAAACGTTTTTGATCGATAACCACCTGCAGTTTCATCATCCCCGAAGGAAGGAATTCTGTTTAGGGCATAATGAATTGCTTCACTTAACGAAGCAACTGCGGGTTTTGTGTTATCAGGAAGGACCACAGACTTTCTCTCCCCGTCAAAACCCTGCGATTACCGCACGGCTTGTCGCTCAAAAGTCACGATGAGTTTCCGGAGGCCATCGCTTTATCGTCAATGACGCGAAGCGACCTTCATCTTCATACCATCTACTCCCGTGGCAGTTTGCCCCCGGTAGAAGTCGTTGCGGCTATTACGGATCACGACGTTGTCGATGACGTTCCCAACGTTTTTCACGACACGACGGAAAGAGGCAGGCCATCGAACGGCTTAACAAATCAGGACTTAAACCTTCCGAGGACGCAGTCAAGGCAAAGGCCGACTCCGGCCGTCCGCGTGTCGCTCAGGTTCTGGTTGACAGATGTACTGACAGGTTCGGATGACGTCTATCTCGTGATCGGGAAGGTTGCGCACCGTGACGCGTCATCCGGTATCCGGAGATCCCTGCCTGTTGAAGGAGAAATCGAAGCGGTGAAAAGTGTGCCGTTTACGACGTTCAAGGAAGGTTGGCTTGTGAGCACGGGGATTGTTTCGTGCGGCGTCCGCCGCAAACCGTCAGGACGGCTCCAGCAGAAACAGTTCCCGCAAGCCGTTTTTCAGTTTCAGCCGGTCGCGCACGGAGAAACGTCTCCGGATCTCTGTTTCGAAGTTCTCGGCAGTGTAGTCCGCGTAATCTTCCCGCTTATTCGCCACAAGCATCCGAAACATTTCATCGTCTCGACCGACGAATTCCAGGATAAGCGTCGCGTCCAGGCTCCGCAGCCAATCAATGAACAACGGCAACGGGACGTTTGCTGCAACGCGCACGTGATGGACCAGAGCGAGGCAGAGCACCAGGTCGGGACTTTGCCGTTCGTCGAATGCCGAACGTTCACAACCTGCCCAACCCTGCCCCGGCGAGAGGTTTGAAATATCCATCAAGAGGGGGACAACGTTGTACGGCCCGCTTGAGCGCACGTCACGGTAGAGTAATTCGACGGCGTCCTGATCGCCGTCGATAGCGATCACCATTCGCGAATGTTCCGCGGCGATACGCGAAAATACGCCGACGTTGGCACCAATATCCCAGGTCAGGCTGGGACGGTGCGACGAGACGTGCCTCGAAACGAAATCCTTTTTTCGCTCAAAATCCGCCTCGTCGTAGGAATGGCTCCCCGCGTATTGCGACCAGCCCGAACGCGCAGGACTGTAGGACAGGCTGCCGATGAGACGTTTCAGGCTATCCAACAGGCCGAGGAGTATCACCTTTGGCTGGCGCCGCTCGGAGCGTCCCTTGCGATTATATCGACGAACGCCGCGCTCGACCCGCGCCGGAAACCAGATATGGGACAGGACACCGCGCTTGAAACGGCGCAGCCCGTAGAAATACTTCACGGCTTCGTCTGGCGGGACGCCTTCCAGACACGATCGCAGCAACGGCTGAAACGGGATGCCAAGGTGCGCTGTCAGCAGCAGCGGCGTCAGAAACATGGCGCAGAACTGGCGATAGCCCTGCCAGTATTCACCATCTGTCCAGGGAACGAACGACGGCACGTCGATGAAGACCGGCCGCGCACCCATCCACTGCACGTTGAACGGCGTCGCGTCCTTGAGGAGCCAACCGTTCCTGGCGCAGGTCTCCAATAGATGCAGATGTAGCCGCGCCGCGTCCTTGAGCATCGAGAACGGCCATTCGTAAGGCCAAGTGACGAAGTCTACGAGTTCGTGTTCCACAGCGACGTTCCAGTCGTCTTCCATAACGTACCGCGCGTGGGGGGCCTTGCCGTTGAGCAGCACCGTCTTCACAACGTGGCCGTTGTCCACCAACTCCCTGAAAAACGGCTCATCAACGAGCTTCTCCATGACCCTGCCAGCAGTTTGATTCAGCCCGCGAACGATGTGTTGGCCGCCCGTCGCTGAGGAAACCTTATATACCCGTCCTGCCGGGTCCTTGAACGATCCGGCATCAGCGCCGTGTCGAAGAATTGGCCGCATAGTCTCTTGATAGACCTATCCCGTGTCCGATTTTCTGTCGTGGCGCAGTATCAGTCGTCTCAAACGATGAAAATAGCCGCGGACGATATAACCGACGGCCGACAGAAAACCCAACACCGTGGTGATGATGAAACCGGCGGAACCGGGATCGACATAGGCGTGAGCGATACCCGGGGATAACACCACCCAGATGGCGGCTGCCAGCAGAGTGGCTCGAAAGTGACTATTCATACAAGAACTCCTTGTAGGGGTATGGGGAGGGGAGAGAAAATGGGGACCTGTATTTCCTTAAATCGTTGAGCGTGTTTTCCCCGGACAGGCAACTGAGTATGGCCCAGACCGCATCCAAAATCGTCATGTAACCCTCGCGCGAGGCTTCATCAAAGGATTCCGTGCATCTGTCCCGTGGGTACACGCCACCCAAAACGCCGTAGTGATCCTGGATATAGAACGTTGGATCGTCTTCGAGCCGTACTGCTTTCCCGGTTAAATGAGCACCGTGGTCGCCGAACACGAACAGAATGGCATCGGGATCATTTTCTTCCAGGTGTCGGATGATTCGTTCCAATCTGATAGTTGCTTCTTTGATGCGGCTAAGGTATCGGGATCTGAATTTTTCGAGATGCACGGCATCGCCGTACCGGAAAGATTTGTCTGATACATGCCCCGGGTTAGGCATGTAGGCCATCACGAATTGAGGGCCATCCTTCGCGCTCACCTTTATAACCTGCTCAGTGACTATCAATGTCTCCTTTTCTCTGCCCCCGTAAAAACGGCAGTATCCCCAGAAAGAGACGTCTCGTATGGTGGCGTCTAATAAATCGCAAACACTATTCCTGAGCGGGATGATATAGTGGTCGACATAGGGGCCAGATTGCCCTCCTAAGTAAGAGCTCCAGGCAGTCGACGTGATCTCATAGCCGTTTTTACGGAGGATGCGGAGCAGCGGACTCGGAAGTTGGCCCGCAAAAAGGGAGCTTCCAGAGTTTACACCCTGCCTTTTCAGCTCTTTTTGTAGCCTGTAGTCTAATCGCCTACCCAGCGACAGAAGCGAATTCCATGAAGCCGTGGTGAAAACGTCGTTGGCGAAGAAATTCGGAAAGCGGCGAAAATTCGCATCGAACGTGTCATGGAACTCGGTGTTCTTCAGGTCGAGGTATTTATTGAGCAGCGATCGCGGCATTAGTGCGTCGAAGGATACGAAATACAGATTCGGCGTATCCCGGAACGAAATGTCCCGAATGTTCGTCATGGCGACTTCATCGAGACTCTCGGTATCCAAGGGGGGACCCAAGGGGATATCCAGGGGGGTACCCAAAGGGATATCCAAGGGGGTACCCAAAGGGATATCCAAGGGGGTACCCCGGAAATTTCCCGCGGCAACAATCCCTGTCACGAGCAGGGCCACTGCAGAGAGCACGACCCCTCCCCAGCGCTGTTCGTCAATAACCCGGAAGCTGACGAACAGCACGAAGTAGGCCGCAATACATGACGCGGCCAAGGCGACTCTATTTTCGGGAAAGTAGAGGTCTGTATGAATGATGTACGTTGTCGCGATGCCGGCAAGCACGACCAGCGACAGGACGACGTTCACGAGATGGGAACGCAGGAAAAACAGCGGGCCGATCAGAAGGACGGCGTTGACCACCGATCCAAAAACGAGGATCCCTCTCAAGTCTGAGTCGGAGAAAGCCCCGGGTGAATCGGCATAGGTCACGACAAAGGCGAGCACCGGAAGAAGAGCAGCAAACAGGAACTTCAGTGCCTTTACGTACGAAATCCGCCCTGACCACGGGGGGGGGGGGGGGGGAACTGCGCTCGTTGCTCGGTTCAAAGTCTGTTTCAACATCAACACATGACCTTTGGGGAGAATCCATAGCGTGTCAACTCAAATTCCAATTTCAGTCATGACCAGATCTCACTTCAGGAAAACGTCGGAACACTTGCTAATTTTCCGGCGCTTCGACGATGTGATTTTCAAACCGGGCACAGCCTTCAGCCAGCAATCGGTTGGTCAGCATCTCACCAGGCCATTCGATCGGCAGGTCTGCCGTAAAGACCCAAACGTCCGGCGAGGTCCAGATCGGACCATGGTCTTCCGGCAAGTCAGGGTCGAAAAGGTCCGTCCAGACAGGCATATAGACCCCATTACCACATTGAGTGTGCAAATGAACAATCGCTCGACTCCGCACCGGAGGATCGAGATCATGCCAGACCGCTGCTGTTTCATCAGCCAGCCGATGGAGCCTTACGGCGTTCTGCGCGTCAACCATTCCATACGCGGCATACACCGGTGCCTCCAACATGTTCGGCGCCAAGGCGATCTCAGGGCATTGATCCATAAGGCCCTGCAATAAGGTTGCCCGCTCTTTGTCAGGGATCGTCTCCGGAAGGGATGAAGTACTTGCGCCAATTAATTCAAACAGCAAAAATGCCGTTGATTCAACGGGAGGATGCAAGCGAGCGGTAATGGGCTGCCGCCGCTGAGAATTGGCCATACATGACAAATGTTCGTGAAGCTTCTGAAGGGTGAGAAAATCAAGCGTCGTATCAGTTAGCAACCGCGGTTCGACCGTCACCACGGTTCCAGGAGAGACCTGCAAACATTCTCGCAATAATTCCGCTGTTTTTTCCGGATTAAGCTTCAACCCGAGAGGCGTGGCCAAATTCGCCTGCAGAGGCAACTCCATCGCGCCCAAAATGGCATAAGCAGGGTCGTCATTATGGTCGTCCTCAATCAAAACCGAGCACGAGGCCTCCGCTAACAGGTCGAACAGCCACTCGGCCATTTCCTCATCCAACGCCGCCAGAACGGTGAGAACGTCATGTTCTCGGTCTTGTTCGAGCAACGCCTGCAGGACTTCAATGGCGAGTTCGGAATCACCGTGATCATGACGGCGTGCATTGATCAGATGAATCAGGTCTCGGGTTAACGGGTCGGGGCGATACCAACTAGACATGTGCGGCGTTCGAACTCGACGTACTCTGAAATATGGAGTCCACCTCAGGGCGTTTGGCCTCTGAGGACAGCGTCAACGTGATGGGTAACTTCTGCTTCACCGCTTGCAAGATGCATTCTGCATACGGTGAATCCTATATGCAAGCCATTTTCCTCAATGGCTAGAAGCCACGATAACTCTGTCGTTTTTCAACGAACCGCGAGAGTTCCCTTTCTCTCTCGTCTCTCCTCGGACTTGAAATATTCAATCCACCGTCAGGCATCCCGTGCGCCGACGTTCCAGTCCAACGCCTCACGAACCACTTCCTTGCCATGGTTTGACATGCCAGAGGGCGAGTGGTATGAATAAGCGCTGTCGCGTAGCACTTTATCTAAAAAGACACGTCGATACGCCTCATAGTATGAGCCGTCTGTTTTCCGAGCACTCTCCTCACGCGCCGGAGGGTATTCATGACATCGACAATGCCTTTCCTCAGAGTGTCCCCTTTCTCCTCTCCTCTCTTCTTTGCTCAAGACGATGCGCAAGACCTCGATTTCGACGACGGATTAGAAGACTTTGACGATTCTCAGCATAAACCCCCTCGCCGCCGATGGATTGTGATCATTCTGACTATCCTTTTGGTCGCGGGTCTCTGGTACGTCGTGATAGATCCGGAGAGACGGTCCGCCATCATCCAAATGGTGTCCACCACGGTACGTGCCACACTCGATCTACGTGGTGAAGAGCCCGCTTCTCAACGCGACCGAAAAATCTCTGTCCCGTTGAACGCACCTCCCATTCCCGCCTTTCACGAAGGACAACTCGTCGCCGTCGTGCTGCAAGGCGACCGCCATGCTCGCTTCAGGTTAAGCAATGACGCCGAAGGAGCACAGCCGGGGTCGATAGTGAGAACAGGTGACGTGCTCACCATCATAGATGGCAGTCTCATCGAGAAGAGATGGGTCTATTTCGTACAGACAAAACTCGGAGACTCGGGATGGATTAAAGAAACGCACCTTCAACCACAATCATAAGTTGCAGCCAAGTTCCAGGTTTAGAAGAAATCATCCACCGCTCAAACGAAACGTGGAGAATGCCCCATCATGCGTCGTCCTGCAAGCATGCCCTCGCCCCGATCGGGACGGGCTTTGTCACCGAGTACGGGAATGGACGTTTCACCGGATACCGGATCAGGCCCCCGGAATGACGACGTGCCGTCATTCTCGCAGTTTTTAGCGGGAATCCAGCATAAAACAGTCTTGACGTCGTTGTCTGGAGAGTGTATGCGTCCGGGGTTTCAGCGCCCTGTTTTGGCTTGGTCCTCCAGAATGTTGCTCGACCTTTTCTCGCCAAAATACGTTTATTGCCATTCATATCGAGTCCTTTCCACGCACGTCGTTCACTCTCGGTTCTTACATCGATGCTGACGCAGATGACCACCGTAACGGAAGCCCACTCCTATTGCGTCCAAAAGACCAAAGACAGTGGAAGCAATTTTTACTATTCATTTCTTTTTTTACCCCGTCCCCGCAGGGAAGCCATGTATACCGTTTACACATTCTGTCACGAGTTGGATGCGACCGTGGATCACCCCGCTCCCGGGGTGAATCCATGCGACCAACTTGCACAATGGCGTCGAGAAATCGAGGCGGCCTATCAAGGCACCCCGCAACATCCGGTTACCATCAGCCTTGCAGAGCATGCCCGCAACCTCGACATCCCACGGGACTATTTTCAAGAACTCATTACCGGCATCGAAATGGATCTGACCATCAGGCGGTACGCCACCTTTGAAGATTTATATCCCTACTGCTATCGCGTGGCATCGATTGTTGGATTAATCTGTTTAAAAGTATTCGGGACTACAGATCCACGTGCACGGGACTATGCCATTAACTTAGGCATGGCCTTTCAACTCACCAATATCATTCGCGACGTTGGAACAGACGCAGAGCGGAATCGGATTTATGTACCACAAGAAGACCTGGCGAGGTTTAACTATTCCGAGAACCAGCTTTTGGCCAAAACCTATTCACCTCAATTTATTCAGCTCATGGAATTCCAGGCCACTCGGGCTCATGACTACTATCGAAAAGCGCAAACCGTGTATGCCACCCTTTCATCGGCCAATCGCCAATCTTTGCTTCCGGCAGAAATCATGCGTGCGATCTACTTCAGACTTTTAACCCGTGTTGAAAAAACGCAATTCGCCATTTTTTCTTCTCTCATTCGAGTGCCCCCAACCCTTCGACTTACCATAGCCCTGATGGCCTGGGTACGACTCGCATTCCAAAATCGTTTTTCTCGCAGGACGTGACGCGTCGCCGGAAATCGAGCAATCATTACTCGCCGCGTTACCACGCAATTGACAACAAAGCCTCCCCTTTCTATGATTGCACTCTTATGTCGCTCACTGACCTCTGCGAATCCTTACGCAACTGCCAACAATGTCGTCTGGCGTCCGGACGGACCCAGGTCGTATTCGGGAGTGGAAATCCAGAGGCCTCGATCATGTTCGTCGGAGAAGCCCCTGGGTTCCACGAGGACAAGCAAGGAGTTCCTTTTGTCGGCGCAGCGGGAAACCTCTTAACAGAATTATTGGGATCGGTTGGGCTTTCTCGATCAGAGATTTATATTGCAAACGTCATTAAATGCCGGCCTCCTCATAACCGCGACCCCGCACCGGATGAAGTTGACACGTGCAAACCCTTCCTTCTTCAACAAATTCAACTTATCAAACCACACTTGGTCTGTTCCCTAGGCAACTTTGCGACCCAAACGCTTTTGGGAAGAAAAGTTGGGATAACGAAGGTACATGGGCAACCGTTTCAATTATCGGAGTTTCGATTGTTTCCGCTGTTCCATCCTGCCGCGGCTCTTCACCAAGAACGTCTCCTCCCGCTTCTTCGTGAAGATTTTCAAAAATTACGGCATCTCATGGATACAACGAAGGCTGCACGGCAAAGAACGGCCGTTTCAGCCTTTGCCAAACCCGCCCAAATGGATTTGTTTTAAATTTTTAGCGTGTCAGGGACGTGTGCTCGTGGTGAACGCATGCGCCACGTTTGTCAACGGCGCACGTTCTCAACCATGAGACGTTCGAATTGTGCCAGACAAAAAACGTATCGGTCGCAAGGGGGAAAAGGCCCGGAAAGAACGAACAAAAATACGGCGTGATCACCGGAAATCAAGTACGGATGCCGTGCTTATGCCTGGCGTGCAGATGAGGAGTCGTCTTCCGTTACGGCACCCCTTCCTTCCGGTCCTCTGAATCGCTGGAAATCTCCTGGTCGGTTTGAGCCTGACTCGATGCCTCGGGTTCTTCGTGGTCTTCTTCTGAAGTTTCAAACCACTTGACCAACATTTCCTCCCACCACACTTCATCAATTTCCGCGCCAGGGTCGACTCCTAAGAAAGCTACTTCGGCTTCCGTCATATCCGGATCAATATCCGCAGGACGAAAACGGACACGATCGATCACTTCTCTGGTCGCCTGTCCGCCAACGATCCAGGAAGGTGGGTCGGCCCGTCGAGATTTATAGGCCTGGAGTTGACGTTTGAGATAGACAAAAATTTTCCGCTGCGCATTATCCTCGAACCCGCTGGGCGTGAGGCTTAACGTTTTTTCGATTTTTTTTCTCCATTCCCGTTGATCGTATCGTGAGGTAACCAACTGCAAGGCTTTTGCTCCATCCTCAACATCAAGTGGCATAACAACTCCTCCGGCTTCCGGAATACTCAACGGACACGCATTCAATGCCCCCCCACCATCATGTCACGTATTTGTATGGTAGGGCTCGCCAGTTTCCCTCGAAAGGCTAAATCATTCCCAATCGACTCAATATTTTGGAACATGTGTTTCAAATTGCCGGCAATGGTCACTTCTTGAACGGGATAGGCCAACTCGCCGTTTTCAATCCAAAAGCCGGAAGCACCACGGGAATAGTCTCCCGTAACCATATTCACACCAAATCCGATCAACTCGGTGACGTACAGCCCTTTCCCGATGGATTGAATCATGTCATCAGGCGAAATATTTCCAGGATGGAAGAATAAATTCGTTGGCGACACGGTGGGATTATCACCGATACTCCTGGAAGCGTTTCCAGTGGAAGCCAGACCTAATTTTCTCCCGGAATACGTATCCAGCAAATAGTTGGAGAGCACGCCGCGTTCGACGATCATCGTTTTTCGGGTAGGCAACCCTTCCCCGTCAAAAGGGCGAGACCCCATCTTGCCAGGCATACGACCGTTATCCTCGATAGTTACATGTGTCGGGGCAATGGGCTTTCCTAATTGCCCCGGTAAAAACGAGGCACCTTTATACAGTGAATACCCGGAAACCGCACTTGAGAGATGCCCCAACAGACTTTGAGCCGATTCCGGATCGAAAATCACAGGAACCCGTTGAGTCGCCACCCGTTGAGCCCCTAAGCGACGAAGAGTCCGCTCCGCTGCAATTTGCCCAACGACCTCAGGGGTCTCCATCCCGTGCCGTTTTCGCGAGACCGTATACCAGAAGTCTCGTTGCATGCCCTGGCTGCCAGAGCCTTCGGCCACGGGTGTCACCGACAAGGAAAACCGGGAACTTCGGTGGCACCCCAAAAACCCATGCGTGTTGGCCAACACCACGGTGCCACAGGCCGAAGCACACTCAGCCCCTTCTGAATTGGTCACGCGAAGGTCCGCGTCCAGAGCAGCCCGTTCCGCGCGTTGCGCTAAATGAATTTCTTCCTCCACGGACATGGTGGTGGAATCATAGAGATCCAAATCGGGAATATCGGTTGCCATAGTCGTTTGTTCAGGAAGGCCTGAAGTCTCATCCTCACCCACCGCCTTAGCAAGGGTACAGGTATCGACGACAAGCTGCTTGAGCGATACCTCAGAAAAATCCGAGGTGGACGCGCTGGCTGACCGTTTCCCGAAAAAGACTCGAATACCCAACCTTTTCTCCCGCGCCTTACTCAAACGATCGACGGCCGATAACCGTACTTGAACCGATGCGGAATCCCCTTCTGCTACGAGTACGTCCGCTTCCGTGGCACCGTGGGCTTTAACCAGGTCAATCAAATCAGTGGCAAGAGTCTTCAGGAATTCCGTGGATTCATTCATGATGAAGGATGATGAAATGACGAAATACGCTTAAGAACAGCGTTCTGAATACTTCTGAACAACGGCGTCAGGTAGAGGTCCCACCCACGGTAATCTCGTCTATTCGAATCGTCGGCAACCCGACGCCTACCGGAACGGATTGGCCTTCTTTTCCGCAGGTCCCAATACCTGAATCCAGTTTGAAATCGTAGCCCACCATGGACACGTTCTTGAGGACATCGGGTCCGCTCCCGATGAGAGTCGCCCCTTTGACCGGTTTCGTCACTTTTCCATCTTCGATGAGATAGGCTTCACTCGCCGAAAACACGAACTTGCCATTCGTGATATCTACCTGTCCACCTCCAAACGAAACCGCATACAAGCCTTTTTTTACAGACCGAAGGATATCTTCTGGTTCAGACGTCCCGGCCAGCATGAAGGTATTGGTCATCCGAGGCAGCACGACACTTCGAAAATCTTCACGCCGTCCATTGCCGGTTAAGGGAAGGCCCATAAGCCGGGCATTGAGACGATCCGTGATATACCCACACAAGATTCCCTTTTCGATCAAGACGGTCCTGGTCGTAGGTGTACCTTCGTCGTCAACGTTGAGCGATCCTCGTCTGAAGGGCAACGTTCCATCGTCGACGATCGTGCATACGTCGGAAGCCACGCGGTGACCGATTAGATTGCTAAACGCCGACGTCTTTCTCCGGTTAAAATCCGCTTCCAGGCCATGCCCGATGGCCTCATGCAATAAAATCCCGGGCCAGCCTCCCGCTAACACCACGGGCATGCTTCCCGCCGGTGCGTCCACGGCATTGAGATTCAGGACGGCCTGTCGGGCGGCTTCTCGAGCATAAGACCGCGCTCGATCCTGCTCGTGGTAAAAAGAAAAGCCAACCCGTCCCCCTCCGCCAAAGGTTCCGACCTGTCGATTGTTACCCTCTTCAGCAATACACGTCACCTGAAGTCGAGACAGCGGCTGCACGTCGCCGGCTCGTAACCCCTCGGTTGTGGCGACCAACATCACTTTATGATCGGTATTCAATGAAGCCATCACCTTCGTAACGCGAGGATCATAGCGACGGGCTTCCTGATCGATGAGATTGAGCAGGTCGACACGCTCTTGCGCAGCGATTTCCGTAAGGGATCGCTCAATAGGATAGAGATTCCGTGTTCTGACGGGAGAGCAGGCCACTGGGGTCTGAGTATCACCTTTCGGGGAGTCGGCTATACAGCGTGCCGTATCTGCCGCAGTTTCCAGGTTCCGTTGGGATAATTCGTCGGAATAGGCAAACCCTGTTTTTTCCCCAGAGGTCGCTCGAACCCCTGCACCTTGAGAAATGCTTTTGACGGCTCGTTTTACGATTCCTTCCTCCATGGACACGGACTCTGAAATCGTCGATTCAAAATAAATATCCGCGTAATCTACGGCACGGACGTTCACCCGTGTCAGAGCCTGTTCGACATCACGTTCCTCAAGCGAAAAATGTTCGAATTCAACAACTTGCTGAGACATAGTCTTTATACTTAACACAACCACTGAAATTTGCGCAAGAAATTAACGTGACACGTCAGGAAACAATCAAAAGTGGAACAACTTCAAAAGAACAAGGGTCGGGAAAATCACCTTGTTATAAAAGGGACAATGCGATACGCTGTCATTGCAGGTGTGAATAAGCGGGAATCTCGGACCACGTCCTGGGTCCTCAATCGAATCCGCACCACTCATGAGGTCACACATGGGCAACGTTTTTGCAGAAATGGAACTCCGCAATCCACTCCGGATGGAGTTCAACCCAGTGAAAGTGAAAAGTCTTTTTTCGTTTTTTCTGGCTGTCGGAACGTTTCGACGCTGACACTCAATAAGGCGTCGTCTCGGTATACAGAAAATATTTTGACGTGAAGTACGAAGGCAGAACTCTTCGTTTGACAACCCCCCTTTACCATAACTAGACTACTCTTCAGTTATAAATCAGTTATAAATTTCCCATTGGGGATACTGTTCCTTCACAATGCCTTCACGACAATAATGACACCCTATCCGACAGACCCCTTACCAAGACTGACAGAAGATGATCTCTTGTCACAGCTTGATCTTGAAGCCTTGCCCCGTCACGTGGCAATGATTATGGATGGGAACGGTCGGTGGGCTTCTCATCGTGGACTGCCGCGTATTGCAGGGCACAGGGAAGGGCTGCTTGCTCTCCACGAAGTGGTCGATGCCTGTTATCTGCTGGGAATTCCGATTTTAACAATTTACGCGTTCTCCCAGGAGAACTGGAATCGGCCTCAAGTCGAGATTGACCTGCTCATGGCGCTCCTTGAAGAATTTCTTCATCAGGAACGGCTCACCTTTCGTGAACGGAAAATAAGGTTCTTCCCCATTGGTCTACTGTGCAAGCTTCCCTCTTCCACTCATGAGTTGGTGCATACCCTAGCCCAGGAGACCGCGCATTTTACCGACCGAACCATGATGATCGCCCTCAGTTATGGAGGACGTTCGGAAATTGTTGATGCCGCGAATCGCCTGCTTGAAGAGATTCAATGCGGAAAAGCATCGGGGCCCATTCATGAACTCCAATTTGAGCAGTACCTGTCCACAGCCGGTCTTCCAGACCCTGATCTCCTCATTCGAACGAGCGGGGAAGCGAGAATCAGCAATTTTCTGCTCTGGCAAATCGCCTATACGGAGTTATATTTTACGAAAACCCTTTGGCCCGACTTCCGACGACGCGAAATCTTGCTGGCTCTGCTCGATTACCAAAAACGAGATCGTCGTTTCGGTCGTCTCTCGCATGCAATCTCTCCTCAAAATAGGTTGTGAGCACGAATAATGTAGTCGAGCCCGCCTCCAGGGGCCAACCGAATCATCCGCATCCTCTCGCGTCCCGACCATCCACGTTAGGGTTTGACCCGAAACGAGTGTATTCCGCCCTGGTTTTGATTCCTCTCCTGTATTTTCTTATTCGGCATCTGCCACCATTGGCATTCTTTGCTTTGATCAGCGCGACCGTTCTGCTCGCACAATGGGAATTCCTGGGAATGTTCACTGAGAAGAGCCATCTGTCCCGACATGCCCTCGTTGGTTTTCCAGGAGCCTGCCTTCTCTTGATTGCGATACAGTGGCCAACGGTTCTCAATTTTTCTCTAGCCCTATTCATTGCCCTCACGAGCGTCCTTTATTATCAAGTCAGCATTGCTCCTTCAGGAACCCGCCATCTTTCTATGTTGATTGTCCTGTTTGGGATCCTCTATATTGGGTATACCCTCGGACACTTTCTCTGGCTGAGAAATCAAAAAGATGGGCCATTCTTAGTGTTGTTTGTGCTGTTGGTCACGTGGGCCGGTGACGCAACCGCATATTATACGGGCAAAATTTGGGGATCACGGCCTCTGGCTCCCCAATTAAGCCCGAATAAAACCCTGGAAGGGTTTCTGGGGGGGCTGATTGTGGCCCCACTCATTGCCTGGATCGGCCATATTTGGTTTCTTCCTGCCGTCACACCACTCGATTGTCTGATCCTGGGTTTGCTCTTAACGGTACTGGGGGTACTGGGGGATCTTTCTGAGTCGGCCCTGAAACGATATGCCGGCGTCAAAGATTCCGGCTCCTTGATTCCTGGGCACGGAGGGATTTTGGATCGAATTGACAGCCTGCTTCTCAGCGTGCCGTCTTTTTACTATTATATGATATTTGTGAAAAACCTGTAGTCTCTTATCGACCGAAACCTTTTCTCTACGATGAAACGGATTGTTCTTCTTGGCTCAACGGGCTCCATCGGAGAGAGTACTCTCAACGTCGTCGCCCGATTTCCAGATCAATTTTCGATATTAGGGTTGGCGGCTCGACACAGTGACCGGAAGCTGGAAGAACAAATTCGCTTGTTTCGTCCCAAATTCGTGGCACTGACTGACTCTGCTGCCGCGCGACGACTCCGTTCTCGCATGAATGACCCGACTCTTCACGTCCTCGACGGCCCCAACGGTGTAACGGAAGTGGCTTCCCATCCAGAGAGTGATTTAGTTATCTCCGCCATCGTGGGGGGGGCAGGTTTGGTGCCAACCATGACAGCCATTCGTGCAGGCCGTCGGGTAGCCTTAGCCAACAAAGAGCCCATGGTAATGGCCGGACAACTGATGCAGGAGGAAGCTCACCGCCAAGGATTGCCTATTTTCCCCATTGACAGTGAACACAGTGCGATTTTTCAGTCGCTTGTCGGCCATCGACGCGAAGACGTCCGTCGCATCATTCTGACGGCCTCCGGCGGTCCGTTTTTTGACTGGACGAAAGACAGTCTAAAGACCGTCACCCCCAAGCAGGCACTCCAACATCCGAATTGGCAAATGGGATCGAAAATTACCATTGATTCTGCAACGCTGATGAATAAAGGGTTCGAGGTGATCGAAGCTCGTTGGCTATTTGATTGCCCACCCGCTCAACTCGACGTTGTCATTCACAGGGAAAGCATCATCCATTCTCTGGTAGAATATCAAGACGGGTCAGTAATGGCACAATTGGGCTTACCCGATATGCGGACCCCGATCAGTTATGCAATGCATTACCCTCAACGCGCGCACCTGGATCCGCCCTCGCTGGATCTATGGAAATTTGGCAAATTGACGTTTCATCAACCTGATCCCGTACGATTTCCCTGTCTGCGGTTGGCCTATGAGGCGTTGGAACGCGGTGGAACCTGTCCGGCAATTCTCAATGCCGCAAATGAGGCCGCCGTCGATGCGTTTTTGCATCATGGACTCCCCTTTGGGGAAATTGCCAACGTCATTGACCAAACCATACAATGTGCCAACGTTCAACCTCTCACGTCATTGGACGATGCCTTGGAAGCCGACCGTTGGGCCAAGAAAAAAGCCTCGGCGTTCATCCTCAGTTCAGCCTAAGATAAACGTTTGCTCCTCCGCGTCCTCACGAGTTACGCAATGTCTCCCGATATCATTTACATCATAGTTCAAAAAATATGGTGGTTTTTAGTCGTGTTGGGTGTCCTTGTGACCTTTCATGAATTCGGACACTTTATCGTGGCGCGTTGGGCAGGAGTAAAAGTCCTGAAATTTTCCTTGGGCTTTGGGCCAAAAGTGATCAGTCGTCAAGTCGGAGACACCGAATATCTCCTCTCAGCCGTTCCCCTTGGTGGATACGTCAAAATGTTCGGTGAAGACATTGGTGAGACCGTCTCTCCGGAAGAACGGGAACGATCATTTGCTCACAAACCCTTATGGAAACGTACGCTCATTGTGGCGGCAGGGCCGGGATTCAACTTTTTCTTAAGCTACCTGATTTTTTCAGCCTGGCTGGCCATGGGTTCTCCCCTGCCCATCCCAACCTTTGACGAGCTCTTGCCCACGATCGATGCCATCAAAGCAGACTCGCCGGCCAGCCGAATCGGTCTTCAAGTCGGCGACCGGATCACAAAAATTGACGAACAAGATATAACCACGAAAAATGACGTCTATGCCGCCGTTGCCGAAAGCGGTGGTCGCTCGCTCACGGTAGAAGTTCGTCGAGGCGACGCACTGGAAACGTTCATTCTTACCCCAGAACTTTACGATCCAGACGACGTTGAGAATCCGGTCTATATCATTGGAATCGAAGAAGTGGCTCCCATCGTTACGTCCGTCATGCCGGATATGCCCGCTGCCAAAGCAGGAGTAGAGGAAGGAGATCGCATCCTTGAGATTCAAGGGAATCCGATTCAAACGTGGTCACAAATGACCAAAATTATCAGAGCCCATCCGGACGTCCCCCTCACGATGCAGGTTGATCGTGAAGGCGCAATTCTCACTTTAAAGATCATTCCCGAACCTCATGAATTCACGGACAAGGGAAGAAGCACCACAATTGGCAAAATTGGCATTATGGGGTCAGGACGATCGGTTATCCGCGCGTCCTCGCCTCTCATGGCCATGATTCAAGGCATGAAAGCCACGTGGAGATGGTCAGAGCTCACCGTCGTCGGCATCTACAAAATGTTGAAGGGAGAAATATCCTCAAAAAACATCGGGGGGCCGATTATGATTGCCAGTGTCTCGGGCACGGCTGCTGAACGAGGCGTCCCTGACGTGCTGTTTTTCGTGGCTATTTTGAGTATCAACCTGGGCATTCTGAATTTATTGCCTATTCCAATCTTAGACGGCGGCCATCTTTTTTTCTTTGCCTGTGAAGCAGTTTTAGGACGTCCGGTTGCCGAACGACAACGAGAATTCACCCAACAAGTGGGTATCGTACTGCTTTTCGGGATTATGCTTTTTGCGTTTTTCAATGACATCCAACGGTTGCTTCAATAAACCTGAAATCCCATCCTCCACCTTCATGATTCGTTAGATGTAGTGTCTGCGACCGACATCCCGACTTCTACTCGAGAAAAGGATCACCCCTCCTATGCGGACAAGCCAACTGTTCATTCCGACACTTCGTCAGAGCCCCAGTGAGGCTGAAGTCATCAGTCACCGGCTCATGTTACGCGCCGGCATGATTCGAAAAGTCGCGGCGGGGATCTACATCTACCTCCCGCTGGGTCTACGCGTGCTCAAAA
Source organism: Nitrospirales bacterium (assembly GCA_965215405.1). Taxonomy (GTDB): domain Bacteria; phylum Nitrospirota; class Nitrospiria; order Nitrospirales; family UBA8639; genus Bin75. The sequence goes on along the minus strand of OZ244060.1, from coordinate 1,715,200 downwards.
AAATAGAATGCATCATTCGCCAAGAGATGAATCGTGCCGGTGCGCAGGAACTGCTGATGCCGATTCTTTCTCCCGCTGAACTGTGGCGTGAAACGGGACGATGGGATTTTTACGGGAAGGAATTACTCCGATGCCAGGATCGGCATGATCGAGATTTTTGTTTCGGCCCAACACATGAAGAAGTTATAACCGACCTCTTTCGACGTGAGATACGGTCTTACCGTCAACTCCCCATGAACTGCTACCAAATTCAAACCAAGTTCCGCGATGAAATCCGCCCTCGCTTCGGCTTGATGCGCGGACGCGAATTCGTCATGAAGGACGCCTACAGTTTCGATGCCAACAAAGACGATGCACGGCTCAGTTATCAAAAAATGTATGACGCGTACAAACGAATTTTCGCGCGGTGTGGGCTTCATTTCCGTGCAGTCGAAGCAGACAATGGGCTGATTGGTGGCAGCATGTCACATGAATTTATGGTATTGGCCGATACAGGGGAAGAAACGATCATGTATGACGAACGTGGATCCTATGCCGCCAACGTTGAGCGAGCAGAAGTGCCGCCTCCCACGGAAGAGAACAATGAGACTTTACTCCCTCTTGAAGTCGTGCACACCCCTGAGGCAAAAACCGTCCAAACAGTCTGTGCCTTTTTAAAAGTTTCGCCGGACCGACTTGTAAAAACTTTACTCTACCAAACACCGACGAATGAAATCATCGCGGTCTTGATTCGTGGAGATCACGAGGCGAATGAAATCAAAATCAATCGTTTTTTAGGAACCACGCGAATAACGCTGGCGAGCATGGAGACCGTGAGCAACGTGACGTCTGCCCCAGTAGGTTTTGCCGGTCCGGTTGGCCTTCAAGACATCCGCATTATAGCGGACCACGCGATCAAAGCCATGCGAAACTTCGTGGTCGGGGGAAATAAGAATGACACCCACCTGATGAATGCAAACTGGGATCGAGACTTTACCGTCGAGGCGTTCCTTGATCTGCGCCAGGCCCAGGCCGGTGACCTCTCCCCTAGGAGTAACAACCGTTTACGAGAAGCCAAAGGCATTGAAGTCGGCCACGTGTTCTTGCTGGGAACAAAGTATAGCGAAGCCATGCATGCGACGTTCCTCGACGCGGAAGGACAAGAAACGTTAGCCGTGATGGGATGTTACGGCATTGGAGTGAGCCGAACGGCCGCCGCCGCCATTGAACAGAATCATGACGGCAGAGGCATGGTGTGGCCCGTGCCCATTGCGCCTTTTCACGTTCATTTGTTGCCGGTGACGGCCTCAGAGCAGGTGCTCAAAACCGTCAGCATGCTGTACGATTCGTGTACCGAAGCAGGCTTGGAAGTCTTATGGGACGACCGCGATGAACGTGCGGGGGTGAAATTTAAAGACGCAGATTTGATTGGGGCCCCGTTTCATCTCACGGTTGGTGACAGGGGATTGGCACAGGGAATAATCGAATTAAAGCGGCGTAACACAGGAGAAGTCGTTCAATTACGGCCAACGGAGGTACTTTCCCACGTGAAAGACCTGCTCTCCTCCTATGACCTTCCGCATGGATAACAAACCTTGTCCTCAACGAGGAAAAGGCTTTCGCTTCGTCCATAGAAAATCGGTTGTTCCGTTCCGGGTATTTGAATTGACAAGAGAAAGAACTGAATGATAGTTTTGTTCGGATTAAGCGAATCAGGGTAGGAGTTGAGCTGACTCCAGGTATGATTACTCAAATGAAAGTTCGGGGGCTTTTGTTTGACCCCTATAATAATGCTTATATTGTTATCCTTCGGGACGAACAAAGCTCCGACATTCTTCCGATTTGGGTTGGGAAATCCGAAGCGAGTGCCATCAGTTTGGCCCTGGAGAATATTTCCCCACCCCGTCCCATGACGCATGATTTGATGAAATCGATTTTGGACAACGTTGACGCCAAAGTCTTAAGTGCCGTCGTCACTGGGCTAGATGATAATACGTACTATGCCAGGCTCCATTTATGGCATGGTGACTCGGAATACTCTATTGATTCAAGACCCAGTGACGCGATTGCACTGGCTTTGCGTGCCGACGCTCCAATTTTTACCAGAGAGGAAGTCCTTAAAAAACAGAGTTCCGAGGAATTGGAGCGGTGGCTCGAAAATTTAAAGCCTGAAGATTTCGGCAAGTTCGAGACCTAGTTTTCGATAACGCTTTCTCGACTTCTTTTTGAACTGAACGCATTGACGTTCTTCGCAACGTCCATGAGTGTGGAACAAAACACCAACCTCGTCCCGTTAAAAGTTCATGGAGTCCTTGTTGACCCCAATACGGATACCCAGATTGTGATCCTCCAAGATGAAATAAACGCGGACGTCCTTCCAATTTGGGTAGGCACTGGTGAGGGCACTTCCATTCGTCTGGCGTTGGAGGAGGTTATTCCTCCTAGACCGATGAGTCATGATTTAATTGCAAATCTCTCGAACCATCTCGGCCTGAAAATCACCCAAGTCGTGGTGACGGACGTCCAAAACAACACCTACTATGCCACGGTTCACGTGTCTTTGAATGGACTCGAACGAACGGTAGATGCTCGACCAAGCGATGCCATTGCTCTGGCCCTGAGAGCCAAATGTCCGATTTACGTTACACAAGAAGTGCTCAAGAGAAGGGCTGGTGACAATTTAGAGGCTTGGCTGGCTAAACTCGACCTTAAAGAACCAGGTACATCCGAAACGTGATCTCAAACAAAAATATGGAGAATTTCTGATGCGTACCTTCCAGGCAAAACCCCATGAGATCGATAGAAAATGGTATATTCTTGACGCCAAAGGGACGCCGCTCGGTCGATTGGCCACTCAGGCCGCCACACTTCTCCGCGGCAAGCATAAACCGACGTTCACGCCCCACGTCGATACAGGCGACCACGTCATTGTGATCAATGCCGAACAGATTCGACTGACCGGAAAAAAGTTAAAGGAGAAGACCTATTATCATCACACCGGATATCCTGGGGGGCTGAAATCCATAACTGCCGCACGGCTCTTGGAGAAAAACCCCACGAAAATCGTGTCCAAAGCAATTCAAGGCATGCTTCCGCATAGTACGCTGGGAAAAAAAATGGCTGGAAAGTTGCGAGTCTACGTTGGGACGGATCACCCACACGCCGCACAACGTCCAGAGCCCTGGTCATAAAAACAGCATCTGCGTGTCACACCATGTTTTAGAAGAAAGGCCTTAGAGATGGTCAATCAACGTCATTATGCTACGGGAAAACGAAAATATGCGATCGCACGTGCCTGGATCGAGCCAGGCACTCCGGAAATTACAGTCAATGGCCGAACCGTGGATCATTATTTTACCCTTCTTTCACATCGAATTCAGGTGAAATCTCCACTTGAAGTGACCAACACGATGGGGCAGTTTCGCATTAAAACCTCGGTCTGCGGTGGCGGCGGAACCGGACAAGCCGGCGCTCTACGCCACGCGATCGCGAAAGCCCTGGTGCAAGTGAACCCCCACTTTCGTGGGGTTCTTAAGAAAGACGGATTCCTGACGCGTGACCCCCGCGTGAAAGAAAGAAAAAAATACGGCCAAAAAGGCGCACGAAGCCGATTCCAATATTCCAAGCGTTAAGCGTGCAGACTCTCAAGAGAGCGATAAAAAAGGGAAGGCTTCGAAGCCTTCCCTTTTTTCGTCTTATTCATTGATAGCAAGTCAACGTTCATAATGAATGCGTAAATCTCAATTAAAGGTAGCTGTACTGGGAGCCAGTGGGTACACGGGCGGGGAACTTCTTCGTCTGTTAAGCTGTCACCCTCATGTAAAGCTCACCAACGTGACGGCAGACAAATCCGTTGGCCTTCCGGTCACTTCCCTTTTCCCACACCTCGAAACGTTTCATGGGCTTATTTTTGAGCCGCTGCACGTCAAGTCCATCCTGAAAAAAGTCGATCTGGTGTTTGCGGCACTCCCGCATACGAAATCCATGGAGCCGGTGACCGGATGCGTCCAAACCAAAAAACCCGTGATCGACCTGAGCGCCGACTTTCGTCTTAGGCAGGCTGAAACGTATGAACAATGGTATGGCGCACCTCATACGTCACCCGCACTGCTGAAAAAGTCAGTATACGGACTTCCCGAACTGCACAGGGCGCAAATCCGGCAGGCTCAACTGGTTGCCGTACCTGGCTGCTATCCAACGGCGGCCATTCTGCAATTGGCTCCGTTGCTGGCCCACCAGATCATCCAAACGGACACCATTGTCGTTGATTCGAAATCCGGCATTTCAGGAGCAGGCCGGAACCCGGCCTTGCCCTGTCATTTTCCGGAAGCTCATGACTCTATGACGGCGTACAACGTTGCCCAACACCGTCACACCCCTGAAATCGAGCAAGAACTGGAACGTCTTATTAACAAAAAGGGTTCTCAACGAAAAGACCGTGGGACGACTGTAAAAATTGTGTTTACTCCTTATTTAGCCCCGATGAATCGCGGCATCCTGAGTACGGCCTATGCCAAACTGCGGAAACCGACAACAGACGACGTACTAACGACGTTGTACAGGGATTTTTATACAAACGAACGATTTATCAGAATTCGAGAAGAATCAACCTCAATCAGCCCCAACTATGTTCGAGGGTCGAATTTCTGCGATATCGGAGCTTTTGTGGATCAACGAACAAACCACGTCATCACCGTATCGACCCTGGACAATCTGGTCAAAGGGGCAGCCGGCCAAGCCATCCAATCCATGAATTTGATGATGGGATTTCCTGAAGGGACCGCTTTGACGCTACCTGGTATTTTCCCCTAGGCTGAGTTCGAACGGTAAGCGTGTCCCTCACCCATAATCCGTATTTCTTGTGAACAGAAAAAAAATCAAAGGTGGCGTCACTGCCCCAATCGGCTTTCTCGCTGCCGGAATTCACGCGGGCATCAAACCGTCGCCTCTGTTGGATCTCGCCCTTTTGACTTCCACTCATCCTGGGGTCATGGCAGGAGTCTTCACGCAAAATCGAATCATGGCGGCTCCGGTCCTTTTGGGTCGGCGTCAGATCAACAAACACAGAGGGCAAGCCATTATTGTCAATAGTGGAAACGCGAACGCGTTGACCGGACCACAAGGGACAACGGATGCCATCGAAATGCGGAAACTTGTGGCGACAGCATTACGCATTCCTGCACATTCGGTATTTGTGGGGTCGACGGGAGTTATAAGCCGTCCCTTGCCGATGCCCACGATCCGCCAGGCCATCCCGCCTCTCATCCGGCTCCTGAGCCGATCTGGTCATAAACAAGCCTCGCAAGCCATTATGACGACGGATACCAAACAGAAAGAAATCGCATTCCGTGCAAAAACAGGGCGGCAAATTCTGACGCTAGGGGGTATGGCCAAAGGCTCTGGAATGATTCATCCTCATATGGCGACCATGTTAGCCTATCTCACCACCGACGCCTCGATTGCCCCACAAGCGCTTCAAGCCGCGTTGACTCAAGCCGTCAACGAAACCTTTAATTGCATCTCAGTCGATGGAGAGACAAGCACGAATGATACAGTGTTATGCCTGGCCAATGGACGAGCCGACAATCCGACGATTCAGAGGGGCACACCCGAATGGAAAAAATTTTATGCCCTTCTGTATGAAGCCTGCCTGTCACTTTCGCTTCAAATCTGCAGGGATGGAGAAGGTTGTACAAAAGTTGTCGAACTGATCATCCACGGGACGAAGACGAATCATGACGCAAAGAAAATCGCACAAACCATTGCGACGTCGCTCTTGGTAAAAACCGCCTTGTTTGGGGAAGATCCCAACTGGGGTCGCATCGTGGCCGCGGTTGGTCGATCGGGAGTCAGGTGTAACGTCTCGAAGCTATCGCTACAATTCAATCACGTGTTCGTCGTCAACAATGGCCATCGCGTTGGAAGCAAAGCCGACCGACAGGCTCAACGGATCATGCGGAAAAAGGAATACGCCATTACTCTTTCAGTGGGCAATCAACCGGGGCACTCACGGATCTGGACAACGGACCTATCCAACGATTACGTGAACATTAACGCCGCGTATACGACCTAGTCCTCTTTCCCCGTTTTCGTGGCTCTTCGGGCGTCGCTCTCCGTAGGGGAGGAACCCTTCGCGTGTTTTTCAGAAGGTGACTGAGGAGAACAGGTGCGTGTTTCCGTGAGGCGTTCCGTCGGAAAGGACGAGCCATGAAAGTCTTGCGCCGCAAAAAACCCGCGACGGGAAGCTTGATCGTCACCCAACCCCTCAAATGCCCAAGCATCCTTCATTGACCCGAATTGCTCCACAGGAGTCTACGACTTCACTTATCCAAAGCATTCGCACTGAAACCCTGTCGCGCTATTCCGAACTGTCCTCACGTCAGTATAATCGCCCATAGCAGGCGGGCAGGGAATCGCGAAGGGACCGAGGGGCACTCCAATCGTCACCGGACGGCCCAGGTGCTCGACTTGAGGCCCCCGATGGAGTATCTTTAAGTCTCTCACTATGACTGCCTGAGTTGAGGGTTCAGCAGAGTCAGCGAACATGGTATGATTGCGACGTCGGACACAGCGTCAAAATCGGAACTGCGAGAATCACCACGTCCTATGCTTACAACCGAAACGCTGGGGCCTTGGAAAAACCGGCTGCTGGGTCAAGGCCTGATGGTCATCCTGACCCTGCTCCCGGGGTGTACGATCATCAAGACGACCTATGACGTGGTCTCAGGAACGGTTAAAGGGGCGTATTACCTGACGACCGGAACCACCAAAGTTATCTACCATATCGGAAAATTTACTTTTCAGGTCGTTCAGGCCCCATTCGATTGGCCCCTGACTCATAATGAAATTGAAACGATCGACGGGTTGCCGGTGAAAGAGGCCATTCGCCAGGGTCGGGTCAAATGGGCACCCTATGTGGTGAAAGGCAAACGCTACGTGCCTATGAACGTCAGGAAAGCACAACGATACAAAGAGACGGGTGTCGCGTCATGGTATGGGGAAGAAACCCGGCAGAAAAAGGGCGGGCATATGACCGCGAATGGCGAAGCCTTTGATCCTTGGGGCTTAACCGCGGCACACAAATACCTGCCGTTACCGATCAATGTCAAAGTGACGAACTTGGAAAACGGTCGGTCGATTATTGTCCGCGTTAATGATCGTGGCCCATTCCCCAGCACCAATAACCCAAACTCAGGGAAACGCATTATCGACTTGAGTTATGGGGCCGCCAAAAAACTTGGATTCCACAAAAAGGGGTTAGCCAAAGTTCGCGTTAAAGTCATCCCCGTCAACACCGGCACCTGAAACAGGCGAGACGTTTCCCTGCGTGGGTCCACGCCGGAGAGAGAACGTTCGACCAGGTTTCACCCCTGTCCGACTTGGCGCCGGGCATCCACAACGCTCGCAGGATTCTGCAATGCAGACGATATCCGAACGGGGATGGTGGCCTCCTGCCGGCACCGGCGCGTCTCATCAGGCAAAGCGGCGAGTTCGGCTGCGGCATATTCACGGATTTTAATGGACGCGTCTTCCAGCCCACCGTCGTCCAAAATGCGTCGTGCCATACGCGCCTGATCCACCAGGTCTCCGCTATCAAGACGCACCTCTTCAATCGTAATACCTTTTTCCTGTAAGCGCGGAGCCAGTGCCAGCACTTTTTGAGCTCCTTCCCGAGTATCATAAGTATCAAGCAAGAGAATGAGATTATCAGGTTGAGCATCGGCAAAATGATCAAAGGCGTAACGTTCGGCTTCGTGGGCTTGAACAAAACCACGTCCCATCGTTCCACGTATCGGCACATCGAAAGAAAGCTCAGCCAATACTGTGGCTGAACCGGCCAATCCAGCCAGATAACTGGCTCGGGCAGTCAGAAAGCCTGCCTCGGCTCCATGGGACCGTCGTAAGTCAACATCAACAACCGGTTTGCCGGCAGCGGCGAGAACGCAACGTGCGGCTTCGGATGCAATCAACGTCTTATAGTGAAGAAGATTAATCAACCTGGTCTCGATGAATTGCTCCTGGGGCAACGGGGCCGTGACTCGAACAACCGGTTCATTCCCAAAAATACCGTGCACTCAGTCAGAGCATGAAGATCCCCTGCAAACTGAAAACCGCTCCGGATATTCGACAAAAGAACGACTGATCCGACCACCAGGAGCCATCCCCTCCAACTCACTCGTGGTGAAACGAACGTGCTCTGAAAATTCCAGAAGTTGTGCCAATCCCGCAGCCACGAAAAATCCCCCGTTGCGGTGGACATCGTCCTCCCAAAACGTTCAAAGACAACGGAGTCTTCCATGCCCTGTTCGAGATAACCTTGAAAGCATGGTGAGTTGATAGAGGTCCGTTAATAAACACTTGATCGAATATCCATGCCAAATAATCAACCTGACATCAGCAGGATTCGTCTCGGGGATCGAGTGCTTTACACGGTCCAAACACCGTCATCAATATGATCCCTTGTCGCGCGGCTTTTCGGCTACGATACCGTAACCGTCCGGAGGCAGGACGTTTCCGTCTTCCTTGGGTAACGACGGGTGAGAGTTCCATGGACGCCTCTTGTGTCCCGGCCGACCCATCTTCTGACTGGAAGGGCCCGGAATCCGGAGAGGGTGGACGTGCCTCACGGGCATTGAATTCTTCGCGGTGTTGTGAATACCGCTCGATTTGCTGACGCAACCAACTTCCGACTGAGGCAAAAAACCAAACCGAGAGAACGATTCCAAGAAAGACAAATGCTTCGACACTCATGCCATGACCTCAGATAGCCGTGTTTCAGGATTCTTCTTCGTCACGCCCAATGGCCTCCCTCATGGCAGTATCGGCCTGCACGTTCTTCATTCGATAATAATCCATAAGCCCGATATTGCCTGCCCGAAAAGCCTCAGCCATGGCACGAGGCACTTCCGCTTCGGCCTCGACCACCCGGGCCCGCATTTCCTGTTCCAACGCCACGGCCATGGCCCGACGCTCTTCGGCCTTGGCCTGTGCAATTTGCTTATCGGCATTGGCCTGATCGATTTGCAACTTCGCACCAATGTTCTCGCCCACGTCCACGTCTGCGATATCAATGGATAAAATCTCAAAAGCGGTCCCGGCATCCAACCCTTTTTGGAGAATGTGTTTCGAAATTTCATCGGGGTTTTCCAACACGTCCTTGTGCGTGTTCGACGAGCCAATGGTGCTCACCATGCCTTCACCCACTCGGGCAATCACCGTCTCTTCTCCGGCGCCGCCGACAAGCCGATCAATATTGGCTCGAACGGTGACCCGTGAAACGGCAATCAGTTGAATGCCGTCTTTCGCCACCGCCGTAATTCTCGGAGTTTCAATGACCTTTGGCAGAACGGACATTTGTACGGCTTCCAATACGTCACGACCGGCAAGATCAATAGCCGCGGCACGCTTGAAGGGCATAGGGATATTCGCTCTATCAGCAGAAATCATCGCGTTCACCACTTTCACGACGTCGCCGCCGGCGAGGAAATGAGCTTCGAGATCATTGATAGGAACGTTCAAGCCAGCCTTCACCGCACTGATCCGCGCCGTAATCACGGTGCTGGGCGGCACTCGACGAAAACGCATGCCGACCAGCGTCAGGAGCCCCACATACGCATTTGAAGCCCAGGCCGCAATCCACAACGGAATGGGAATCAGGTACAAAACCCCTAGCAAGACAATACAGACAACGAACAAAACGGCAAGGGAACCAAAGACCTGCATTTCTGCACCCACGAAGAACCCCTCCTTTCAGCCCACGTGCACCGAGGAAACGAATACCTGAACTCTAACACAAATGGAGCCGGAATGGCTCGAAATTCAGAGTCTCTTAACGCGGTGCATTCATTTCCACGAGACCTTGCAGCAATTCCAGACGTTGCGGTTGACGCAACTTTTTGAGAGCGGACGCTTCAATTTGGCGGATGCGTTCTCGCGTCACGCCAAAATCCTCGCTGATTTCTTCCAGGGTGTGCCCCTTCACAAATCCAATCCCGAATCGTTTTTTAATAATGTGCTCTTCCCTTGGCGTTAACACACCCAGGGCTTTGCCGACTTTGCGTTGCGTGTCATCCCGTAATGCAGCCACATAAGGAGGAGAGACCTTCTGGTCCTCAAGCAGGTCGCCCAACCGAGTCTCATCACGATCACCAACGGGGGTTTCCAACGACACGGGCTCTTTAAGATGTTCCATAATTTCCTGGGTCTTCTCTTCAGACAAATCCACGCGTTCGGCCAGATCCTGAACGGTAGGCCGGCGCCCGTAGTGTTGCACCAATCTCCCCGATACCTTATTCAATTTTTGAATGGATTCATGCATATGAACCGGGATCCGGATCGTATTGGCTTGATCGGCTAAGGCACGCGTCATTCGTTGCCGAATCCACCACGTCGCATAGGTGCTGAACTTATATCCACGTTGACACTCAAATTTATCGACGGCTTTCATCAACCCGATGTTTCCTTCTTGAACGAGATCCAGAAATTGGAGCCCCCGTCCGATATATTGCTTAGCAATACTCACCACCAACCGCAGGTTGGCTTGAATGAACCTGTTTTTCCGTCTTCAATGTTTCGCTCAGATCGGTCAATTCTGTCTAGGGTTTCCAGAAACATGCTGACGGGCATCAACGCAACGTTTTGTTCAATATCCTTCAGACGATTCCAGACCTTTCCCATCGAATCCACAAACCGTCGAATCTCTTCCGGCGGCAAATCGGTCTTGCCTTTCCTTGTCCTTTGGGTCACCCGTGCCCTGGCGACCTGTTGAACAAGATCGAGGTCCTCACCCTTCTCCATGAGCGGCCCCACGCTCAAAGTTCACGACCGTGGACACAGGAATTTCACGTCGCTGCAAGGAATCCCGAAGTGACGCTAACCGATCTAGAATCAAGGGTAATCCAAACACGGCCCGTGCTAATTCAGTACGTCCGGCTTCAATCCGTTTGGCAAGCCGGACTTCCTCTTCACGAGTCAATAACGGGACCTTACCCATCTCCTTCAAAAACACCTGAGGCGAGTCACGCCCACCCTCTTCCTCCTGATGAAAAATCCCGCTCACCGTGCGGGAGGAAGTTTCCAGGAGATGAGAAGATGGCCCTGAGAAATCTTCGGCCGGCATAGCCAACGATGACGCGTTATGAGCAATTTCCGATTCTGCGATGCTTGGGAAGAGAGACTGACGCATGGTGCACTCAATACAGGTTCGAAATTATTGACGCTTCATCCCGTGACTTTTACGCAGCCCGAGAGGCGTGTTTCGTATTGCCTCGGTCCGGCACAGCATCAGAAATTTTTGAAGCTTTTGGATAAACCGTTTCCCCACAGTTCAAACACCGTAAGGTCTCGATACGGAGAAAAGGGCCATCCGGATCATAAAAATGATCTCTGACCATAAGTCCTTCACAACGCGGACATTTCATATCGTACCTCCCTGTTCTCGACTATTCCGGACCACCCAAGAACGGTCATTGTGGATTATTCCGCAACGTGGCGTGCGTGTTTTTCACTAATAGCTCTATTCATAACCCATTTTTTCAGCAAATCAAGAGCGCAATTCTATAAATAATAGAAATCTTTGGGGCCGTCATGAGGGACGTATTTGTACGTGGCGCCTGACGCGGGACTTTTATAATAGAAATTTTGAGGCCTTCCCGACTCAAGACGCCCTTGATTCGTGCTCCTGTTGGCTCAGCCGCCCCCTTCCGTCATCCTTGCAGTTTTTCGCGGGGACCCAGGAACATCGAGTCGTTATGGTACTAGCCTGGACCAGAGCCGATTTGCTAGCATGTGTCTCCTATGGAAATCGGCATTGTCGGGCTTCCTAACGTCGGCAAATCAACGATCTTTAACGCGCTGACGTCAAGAGACGTGGCCGCGTCGAACTATCCCTTTACCACTATCGAAACAAACCTCGGCATCGTTGCCGTTCCTGACTCCCGGCTGGCCCGTCTCACGGAACTGTTCCAACCGCAAAAAACAATTCCCGCCTTCTGCCGTTTTGTTGACATCGCCGGCCTGGTCAAAGGAGCCGCGCGTGGCGAAGGACTCGGCAACCAATTTTTGGGCAACATTCGGGAAGTCGACGCAATTTTGCACGTGATCCGCCTCTTTCGGGATGCCAACGTGGGGCACACGTTAGGCGGCATCGACCCGAAGCGGGACGTCGACGTGATTGAAACCGAGTTAATGCTGGCCGATCTTGAGAGTCTCACGAAGCAATTCGAAAGAGTCTCGGGCAAAGCAAGATCCGGAGACACGGCGTCAAAAGACTCGCTCGAATTAATCCACGTCCTTAAGAAGGGGCTCGAAGAGGGCAAACCCGCACGGACTTTGGGGCTTGCACCCGAGAGTCTTAAAAGTTTCTCCCTGTTAACCGCAAAACCCATCCTCTACGTCGGCAACACCGACGAAAGCCTGGATCCGGCTCTCATCGCTGATTTTCAAGATTTTGTCCAGAAATGCGGTGCGGAGTCGGTCGTGATCTGCGGCAAACTGGAAAGCGAAATGGTTGAGTTGTCAGGACAAGACCGCAACCTGTTCATGGCTGACCTGGGCATGGAAACCAGCGGCCTGGAACGGGTCATTGTGGCAGCGTACCATACGTTAGGGCTCTGCTCGTATTTCACCGGAGGCCCAAAAGAAGTCCGGGCGTGGACGATCCCCGTTGGAACAAAAGCCCCACAAGCCGCTGGCGTGATTCACTCGGACTTCGAGAAGGGTTTTATCAAAACTGACGTCTACGGCTTCACGGACCTTGATCGATACGGCTGCGAGCAAACGCTCCGAGAGAAGGGCCTCATCCGCTCCGAAGGCAGAGAATACGTGGTGAAAGACGGCGATGTTTGTCACTTTAAGTTCAACGTCTAAGTCCTTGCTGGCATCTTCGATCTGAGCGGGTTCACCGCGTATTTCAACGTGGAGACGGCTTGTCTCACCGGATTCATCCCCTGTTCTGCTGCAGGGAAGACCCATTGACGGGCTCGGACGTCGTCCGGTTGACAACCCGTTTTGCCGGCAGGTAGAAATTCAACTTCGCGCAAGGAAGACGATCGCTTCTTTCTGCGCGTGAATTGAGTATTTTCAATCACTGTATCCGGCACAATCCTTTTCGCGTTATTTATCGTTTGGAGTCACTCGCGTGCCGATCAACGCACTGCGGAAACCAGGGGCAAAGATGAGCCTCAAGGAGGCGCTTGAACGAGTTGAAAAACTCAAACGCATGGCTGCGAGCAGCAATCCTCACGAAGCAGCCGTGGCCACGGCACGACTCAAAGCCTTTGACGTCAATGCCGCGTGCACCCCTCAACCAAAGAGCGCACCCCATGAAACCGACTCAGCGACAACCACGGAAAATATCGACAGCGAATCTTCGAATCAGAAAGTCGAAGTTCTCGATGAGTTGCCCGTCATTCCCTACAGGGAATTGGGAGAATTGGAAGTGGAACAGGCACCTGAGACATCATCGGTGAACTGGGACGTGCTTCATGCTGAATTACTGGAGCGGGCTCAACGTATCGGTGCCAATGCCATTATCAATATTCAAATCAAGGGAACGATTCAACAAAAAATCTTGACGGGGTTGGCACTCAAGTATCTTTCACCACAAGAAATCTTGGACATTCAGGCAGCCAACAAATTAGAAGAAGACGAGAAAGCGTACCGAGAAGCGCAAAAGGAACGACGCGATGAAGATTGGGCTCCTCCCGTTGGGTAAGGGTTAATCCGAGGTCATCCCCTCCCCTTCTGTCATTCAAAGCCGAATTGCCTGCCTGCTTATAAACTACTCGCGTCGCTCAAGACCTGAGGTGGTCACGCGGCGAGGTTTGGGCATCCTGTCTGTTTATAGTCGTTTTGTTACGTTTCCGTGAATTTATTACATTATCGTCATTATATTACGTTATCGTGCTTTTGTTACATTTTCTTGTATTTTGTAATGTTTCAGTAATGTTTGTAACGTTTTGTCGTATTAAGTGAAGCCGCTCGTTATGGAAGCAACACCTGCCCTCCGGTGCATTCGTACAATAACGTGTGGCAGAATGAAAGCCTTATTAGGAGGAAAGGTGACAATAACGTTTTCTGGGAAGCAAATTGAGGGAACGAACGTGCGCGTCTCGACCGGAACAGGAGCAGGACATGGTGGAATTTCAATATCAGGAAATCTTTGAACGCGGAGCGGATGCAACGACGTATCGAAAATTGACGTCGGACCACGTCTCCACCACCATCTTCGAAGGACAGGAAATCCTCACCGTTCAGCCTGAAGCCCTCACTCTGCTGGCCCGTGAAGCGATGGATGACGTCGCACATTTATTACGACCGAGTCACCTCAAACAATTGGGCAACATTCTAGACGACCCCGAAGCCTCGGATAACGATCGCTTCGTTGCGCTGGAACTGCTCAAGAACGCCAACGTTGCCGCGGGGCGGGTGTTGCCGGGTTGCCAGGATACCGGCACGGCGATTGCCGTTGGGTATAAGGGACAGCAGGTGTTCACCACCGGCAATGATGCCGAAGCACTCTCACGTGGCATCTATGAAGCCTACGAGCAGCGCCATCTGCGCTATTCGCAGTTGGCCCCCCTCGATATGTATACCGAGAAAAATACCGGCACGAATCTCCCTGCTCAGATCGAGCTTTATGCAGGGTTGGGAAAGGCATACCGTTTTTTGTTTATCGCCAAAGGCGGAGGGTCAGCGAATAAAACCTTTTTATATCAAGAGACCAAAGCACTGCTGAATCCGAAAGTTTTGCTCTCCTTCATTGCGGAAAAAATTCGCTCCATCGGAACGTCCGCCTGCCCGCCCTACCATCTGGCCATCGTCGTCGGGGGGCTATCGGCAGAGTTTACTTTGAAGACCGTCAAGCTCGCGAGCTGCCATTATCTCGATGATCTCCCGACTTCCGGAAACCATTTAGGTCGTGCGTTTCGTGATCTCGACTTCGAAAATGAAATTCTGCAACTCTGCGCTGCGACCGGTATTGGTGCCCAGTTTGGCGGCAAATATTTTGCACATGACGTACGGGTCATTCGCCTCCCGCGTCATAGTGCGTCCTGTCCCGTTGGCCTGGGTGTCTCATGCTCAGCCGACCGGCAAATCTTAGGCAGCATTACCAAAGACGGCGTCTTCCTCGAACAGCTTGAAACCAATCCCGCTCAATACCTTCCGGACGTGACTGAAAAGGATCTGGACAGGAAAGTCGTCAAGATCGACCTGAATCGGCCGATGTCGGAAATCCTCTCCGAATTGCGCAAACATCCGGTCGCCACCCGGTTGTCGCTCACTGGGATTCTCGTTGTGGCACGAGACAGCGCCCACGCCCGGCTTAAAGAACGGATAGACGCCGGAAAGGGCCTTCCCCAGTATTTCAAAAATCACGTTGTCTATTACGCTGGCCCAGCAAAAAAACCCGAGGGTTATGCCTCAGGTTCCTTTGGCCCCACCACCGCTGGACGGATGGATTCCTACGTGGACCAGTTTCAGGCCGCAGGGGCCAGCATGATCATGCTGGCGAAAGGCAACCGTTCCCGGCAAGTACGCGAGGCCTGTCGGAAGCATGGAGGATTTTATCTGGGCTCCGTCGGTGGCCCTGCCGCACGGCTGGCCAAACACAGCATCAAAAAAGTCGAAGTCCTCGAATTCGAAGATCTCGGCATGGAGGCGGTGTGGAAAATCGAAGTTGAAGACTTCCCTGCCTTCATCGTTATCAATCACAGAGGCCAGGACTTTTACGCCGACCTCGATGCCCAACGCCAACCCGCACTGGTTCAACCCGGTGAGCAGGCAAAGAAATAGAGATTGAGCCAGTTACGAATAAGAATTCCTGATACACTCGGTTGTCTTCTCGAAAAAAATGTGTTATCGTAGACGATCTACTCAAAGATGGTGGCCTGCGTTGAGGGTCAACAAAATGGCCATTTATTAATCAAGGTTGCAGTCGGAAATCTGATTGAAAGCTGAACCTAAGCCGCCTTCTTCAGTCGCGTCTTCGGCCCATCCTTTCCTGTTTTTCGAGTGTAAATCCCTACTACTTTCAAAGGAGTTGTTCTATGACGTTCAAAATTTATGTGGGCGGATTGCCATATCCGACGACTGAAACAGAATTAACGGATCTGTTTGTCCAACATGGCAATGTAGATTCGGCAAAAATCAT
This sequence comes from Nitrospirales bacterium, assembly GCA_965215405.1. GTDB lineage: Bacteria > Nitrospirota > Nitrospiria > Nitrospirales > UBA8639 > Bin75. Next base: position 1,699,068 of record OZ244060.1, on the reverse strand, counting down.
CACCGACAAATACACCGGTCGGTCCAGGGGTTTTGGTTTTGTCGAAATGCCCTCGGAAGAAGAAGGCAAGGCAGCTATTGCAGCGTTGAACGGCACCCAGTTAGAGGGCCGTACTTTAACTGTGAATCAAGCCAGGCCTCAAGAAACAAGGTCTGGAGGACGCGGTGGAGGTTTTGGTGGCCGTGGCGGACGACACGATCGTTCGTAACGCCGTCAGACAGACAGGGGAAAAGGCCTGAGCCTTTTCCCCTCCTCCCCTCTCATCGCGGCAGGGGCTGAAAGGCTGTTTCCCCGCCTGTCCGTAATCCCGAAATTTTCCGTGCTTCTCGCGTGTCGTTGACATAGGCGGACGTCCTCACCATCAGAATCCACCCTTCTATTGCATGAAGATGAAAACGAGTCGGTTTCTGAGCTTTGACGTCGCCAAAGCTGGCTTCAGGGTTGACTCACGGATGGCTTTTCCCTATGCTGAACGCAGGGGTACTGATGTCATGACTCGTCTATCACGCACGTTACTCACTCTCGTCGTTCTGACTTCTTTCTTCGTAATGAGTGGCGTGGTCTCAAGCCAGACTGCCGCCCATTCCCTTCATCATATTCACCATAATGCGGCCACTCATTCGAATATTCTCTGCTCCCTTATGTGTGCGGCGGGCCAGGCGGTCAATGTCGATGAGCCTGTGTTTAATGCCCCGCTCACCATTTTACAGGCATTAGACGTCTTTATTGTTCATCCCGTCAGGCTTACCGTTCCGACGCTTTGCTTTTCTCGCGGTCCTCCCAACTTCTAGTCTCTCTGTCACGTCTTTCCTTTAACAATCAGGAGTCGCAGCGTTATTTCTGTAAGGGACGCCCCCTCTACGGAGAGGCTGTTGACTCCCAGTTCAAATGGAAGGCTTTATGACTTGCTCTGAGGAATTGGGAGAGTCCTTTTCATTTATTTTTTGCGAGAAGGGGTTTGAGAATGAACCGAGCACAGAACGCGGGAAAGCTGGGAATCATGCTTTTGCTTTTTTTCTTCAGCATGACGTGGGCCGCCGCTCAAGGGGTTCACGCGGCGTTATTGGACGGCCTGTTTGACGGCGTCGAGGAATCCTTGGCTGAGCAGCTGGCGAAAAAAGGAGAAAAACTGACCACGGGCAATTTTTACACCGATGATAAGCCGAATGCACATGGTCCGATCGGGATGATGGGAGATCACACCCATGAAGCAGGGGAAGTGATGTTCTCCTATCGTTTCATGCATATGTTCATGGAAGGGACTCGGATTGGAACCGACAGCGTAAGCAATGAGCAGGCCTTCGCCCACGGGAGAACCATATTCCCTTCCGTATTTCCCAATCACGAATGCGTCACGGGACATCATTGTGGCGTAGCGGGTTACAGGGTGCTTCCGGAATCAATGCGCATGACGATGCATATGTTCGGCTTCATGTATGGGTGGAATGACACGGTCACCCTTACCCTCATGGCACCGTACCTGAGCAACAGCATGAATCACGTGATGAACGACGGAACAAAATTTACGACCCGATCCGACGGGATAGGCGATCTCCGGTTCGGATCGCTTTGGCGGCTCTGGGCAGTCGAAGCCCCAAGCATCGGAGCACATCGTTTCCATATGAATCTGTCGGTGAGTGTCCCCACGGGAAGCACTGAGCCAACGGATGTAGCCCCGGTAGCTCATGATGGGAGTCCCAGGGAAATACGGTTGCCCTATCCCATGCATCTTGGTTCGGGAACCTTCGATTTTTATCCGGGGCTGACGTACGAAGGGGAGATGGGTCGAGCTTCCTGGGGCATCCAAGCCATCGGGACGTTGCGGACGGGCAGAAATTCCAATGGTTTTTCCAAGGGCGACGCCTATGAGGTCAACGTCCATGGTGCCTATGAAATCATGAAGAATTGGCTAAGCAGTTCGGTCCGTCTGAGTTGGAATCACTGGGATGCCTATGATGGCGTCGATTCCCAAATCAACAGACAACACGTTTGTCATCGCCCCGCACACGATGGGATGGGGCACCATCATGGAGATATGATGAACCATGCCTGTCTACACCATGGAGACGTGGACCACGTTCATCCGACGGTTCAAACTGCGTTTTCTTCTCTGCTGGGTGGGCAACGCCTGGATATCCTGTTCGGCCTCAATATCCTGTTCCCGGATTTCATGGGTCTGGAAAATCGGCTGGCAGTGGAAGGAGGGGTCCCGATCTACCAGTACCTGGACGGACAGCTTGAGACGGATTCGACCGTAACGTTCGGATGGCAGACTCTCTATTAATGAGAGCGGCCTGCCTCAGAGAAAAATGTTTGAAACGTCATTGAAAAGGAGACACCGCATGTGGCGCCGCGTCGGCACGATGAGTTGGTTTTCCCTTTTTGTATTATTGAAATTCGCAGGCGTGGGTTTTGCCTACGACGTAATCGAGGTCATGAACGGGGCAACCATCGATGGGAGGGTCGCTCTGACGGGCACCCTCTCCCATGCCTCAAAATATTTTAAAGTCCGGAACGGGCCTGAGGTTTGCGGGTCGGAGCGCGTGCTGACCAAAGTCGAAGTGCATGACGGCATGCTCAAGGGTGCCGTCATCGCACTGGAAGGCGTGAAAAAGGGCAAACCTTTTTCTTCGCATCGTGACACAGCGACGGGACAAGGTCTCGGAGAATTTCAGTATGCCGGCGGAAACGAGTTGAACCTGGGCGTTCAACTCAAAAAATGTAGCTTCGGCCCATTCACCGGAGTCATTATGGCGGATGAGGCCGTCCAATTCGTCAATCACGATTCCATTAAGCACACACTTCACACGTATGCGTTAAAAGGTCGTAAAGCAAAAGTCCTGAGAACCATGCACACGCAGAGTCTTCGAGCCCAGAGGCAGACGGAAAAAGTCTTTCCCGCCGGAAAACTGCGCCATGCTTTTGCCGTAGGCTTGACCTGCGATCGCCACGATTTTATGGAAAACTGGCTGTATCTGGTGGAGAATCCCTATTACGCCATTTCAGATGAATCAGGAAACTTCCATATCGACCAAGTCCCGCCAGGCAACTATACCCTGGTGGCATGGCATCCCGTTCTCGGCGTGAAAGAACAACTCGTGACGGTCTCTCCACGTGGCCGTCTCTTGGTCAATTTTGAATTTATGAAGTAACGTCGTGGCCTGTCCGTTGTTGGGTTGGCCGACACTCTCATCGTTCTTGGTCTCCCTCCCAGACTCATAACGACCCTGCAAAACGCCTGTCCCTTGGACTTGCCCGCTGGCGTCATAGTCCACAAGAACGTGCTAAAATGCAGCGTCTGGAAAAGTCACACAAAAAGGAGAACCCATGGCAACTATTATGCCGTTTCGTGCCGTAAGGCCCAAACCTGAATACGCCGTCCAAGTTGCTGCCCCCCCCTATGACGTCGTCTCCTTGGACGAGGCACGAAACATTGCCGATGGCAATCCGTACTGTTTTCTTCGGGTTGGCCGAGCCGAGCTGGAGTTCGCGGATGGCGTTGATCCTTATTCAATAAAAATCTACGAAAAAGGAGCCGCCAACCTTCAGAGGTTTCTTAAAGACGGCATCCTGGTACAGGAAGCCGTCCCCATGTTTGGAGTCTATCGCCAACGCTGGGAGACACACGAACAAACGGGTCTCGTCGCGCTCGCCTCGATCGATGAATATGATCGTGGGGTTATTAAAAAACACGAACTCACCAGGCCGGCGAAGGAAAATGACCGCGTCCGAATTATTGAAACGCACGAATCGCAGTCAGGACCCGTCCTCTTATTTTTCCGTCGCACAACCAGATTCGAAAATTGGCTCAAACACGTCACGTCCTCCACTGCACCGGATGCTCGGTTCACCGCTGATGACGGCGTGGAGCACACCATCTGGAGTCTGCGTGACTACGCGGCCATTAAAAACATGGTCGAGGATTTCAAGAACGTTGATGCATTGTATATTGCCGATGGGCACCATCGATCTGCCGCCGCCAGTCGGGTGCGAGATTCACGAGTCCACGATCACACGCGGTCATTACGTCGTCACGAAGAAGGCTTTTTGTGTGTCATCTTTCCGCATGACGAATTGCAAATCCTGCCCTATAACCGCGTGGTGCGTGATTTAAATGGGTATACCCCCAAAAAATTTCTGGAGGCCTTGGCCTTGGACTATGAACTGCAACCCACGACGCAACCCGGGAAGGCTTCGGAAGCCGGATTTGATATGTATCTGGACGGCCACTGGCATCGTACGGCTCCCAAACTGACGCCAGAACAACGGTCCCGGATGAAGCAGAACCCGGTGAGCGCATTGGCCGTCTCGGTGTTGACCGATCGCGTGTTGGCTCCACTGTTGGGAATTACGGATCAACGATCAGACCCAAGGATCGATTTTATCGGAGGCGTCCACCCGCCGAAAACGTTGGCCTCGAAGGTCGATAGAGGAGAATGGGCCGTTGCGTTTTGGTTGTGCCCCACGACCGTTGACGAACTCATGGCCGTTTCCGATGCCCAAGGCATTATGCCGCCCAAGAGCACGTGGTTTGAACCCAAGCTGCGTGACGGCTTATTCGTGCATATGCTCCGAGACGAGTAACCAACTCGTCAGAGTTGGGATTGCCAATCATGAACGCGTGGGTTGCTCCAGGTTTACGTATCGCCACGGTCAGGATACCGCGTGGAACCCGGACGGAAATACTCATTGGGTTCTCCCACGATCCAATCAGGCTCGCTGACCGGTTCCAGGGCGGGGACGACGGCATCCTGGTCCCATAGATTCTCTTCCGTATCATCCCGTTGAAAGGGATCGACTTCCTGCCGATCGTCCCACGTCTTTCCTCTACTCCAAAAGAGAAAATCCATGTCCCAACAATAAATTTCGATCAGCGCATCTCCATCAACTTTGCCAATTTTATAATCTCCGATGGGTCTCGTGCACTGGTCAAAGTCATCGAGCAGATCATTATGGGTTGCGCAAAAATTTTTTAATGTTTCGTACAGCACAAGCCAGTGCAGATCGGTCAAGCGATAGACTTGTGAATCATTCACGGCGGCCAACAGTTGGGCTAACACCCCAGTCACCGTATAAGGACAGAGACATTGTGAAGTCTCAGGGTATAAGCCTTCCCAGGAATCTATGGCGCCGTCATCCGACAGCAATCGGATTTCTGAGGCCTCACTGGTGAAGGCTTCTTTTAGAATCGCCTCAAACACTTCGTCTGGTCTCGTTTGAAAGTAAATCATCGCGACGATCTTTACGGTATCATGCAGGAATTCTCTCCAACAAGAAAACGAAATCTCAGGAGAGTGAGATGGGAAACCCGGTTCTTAGAAAATCAAAGGGATAAGCCGCCACGTCCGCGACTCGTACGCTTCATAGTCGTCAAAGACTTCCCTTAACAACGTCTCTTCATGGGAAAGTTTCACCACCAGATTTGCACTCAAGAGCAACCAGCAAAGTCCTCGCCAATACGAAAATGACTCCCACACCAACGCCAGCATGACCATCAACAACGCCGCGTACATCGGATGCCGAATCCATTGATACGGTCCAGCCGTCACCAGGTGGCTTCCTGGCTTGACCTCAGGGAACACGTTGACGTTTTTTACTTTCATCGTCACAACTGCCCATATCCCTAACAGGCCCCCTAACAGTTCCAACGTGAGGAACAATCCATGTCCGGCAACCCATGGACCAGAAACCAGTATCACCCCAATACAGGCAAATTGAATACTTACGAGGACGTAGGACTTAATCCCATCGGCTTTGTGTTTCATCATCAAGGGTGCCGGCCTGCCCCCCCCCTGAGGAAGGAACAGGTCTCAATACCGGTATCCCCCGCTCAGGTGCTTTTCAAGAGTCGAAGACAGACCACGATGGTTGCGATAGGCTGAAGATTCGACTATTTCTTTATTGGACGGAGCCAGCTCGCCTGCTCTTTCAAAATGGATCGTGGCTTCCTGGTGATCGCCCAGCTTGTGGAGCGTCAGGGCCAGATTGAAATGGGCTTCCGGCAAATCGGGGTCGACTCGAATCGCCGATTCAAAGCGACTCTTCGCCTCTTGCCACTTCCCAGCATTATACTGCTGAATCCCTTCAAGATTATGGTGAGCCGCTGCAGAATTCATCATCGGCAAGACGGCAAGAGGGCCTGACGGAGTGACGCACCCTGTTACCATCCCTAAAAATCCTGAGACGATGAGGCCCGTTCTCATTCCACGGTACATGCGTTTTCCTCTGACGTTCTTCTTTCGAAACCCTTCCCGTTCGATCTGTTCCCAACGGAATGGGGAGATGCCGGAAACGCCCCTTCTCCCGGCGTGCTCTTCACGATTTATCGACCTGTCCCCGGGAGAGACGGCATTGTACACCGATGGTGCTTCCGGTACCATGCCACATTATTGGGACGAGTCAAGACTTGCAATGCCATGACACACGACGTCGTAATCATTGGAGGGGGGTCTGCAGGGTATGCCGCGGCACGGACGGCGCGCGACGAAGGTGCCGACGTGGGCATTATTGATCATGGACCGTTAGGGGGGCTCTGCATCTTACGCGGATGCATGCCGACCAAGACCATTTTGCGCTCCTCTGACGTCATGTCGCTCATGAAACGTGCAGAAGAGTTTGGCTTGAAACCGGTTTCCGCAGAAGCCAATCTTTCCGCAATCATCAGTCGCAAGGCTCGCCTCATTGGTGAGTTTGCCGATGACCGCGTTCGGGCGTTAAAAGATTCCCGTTTCACCTTATACGAGGAACGCGCAACGTTCCTCTCTCCCTACGCAATCCAGGCCGGTCACCACGGCTTAACCGCCAAGGCCTTTATTATCTCGACAGGATCCGTGGTCTCCCGCGTTCCGATACCCGGACTCGAAGAAATCGGATATCTCACCAGCGACGAGGCCTTAGAGTTACGCGACGTCCCACGATCCATGATCGTGCTCGGCGGTGGGCCCGTGGCTTTGGAATTGGCTCAATTCTTCCACCGTATCGGGACCCTTGTGACGCTGATTCAGCGTAGCGCTCACGTCATGTCACAAGGTGATGAGGACTTGGCCCGTCCAGTGGAAGCACGGTTTTTAGAAGAAGGCATGACGGTGTTGACTCACGCGCGGCTTCATCGGTTTACCAGGGACGGCACGCAAAAAGTGGCACACTTGACCCATGAAGGGAAGGAAAAAACCATTTCCGCGGAGGTGATTCTCCAGGCACTCGGGCGACGACCCAATATCGATGGTCTGAACTTGGATGCCGCGAAGGTCGAAGTTCGTCAAAGTAAAATTACGGTCGACGACACAATGCGAACGAGTCAGCCGCACATTTATGCCGTGGGTGACGTGAACGGACTCCATGAAATTGTCCATATTGCGATCCAACAAGGAGAAATCGCCGGGTGGAACGCCATCCATCCTCAGGCCCCTCCCCATCGATATGACGACCGACTCAAAACCCAAGTCGTGTTTACCGACCCGCAAATCGCCAGCGTCGGTTTAAGCGAAAAAGAATGCAGGAAAGGTCGGATTTCCTATCGTGTTGCCTCGTATCCATTTGCAGACCATGGAAAATCACTGTCCTTGGGTGAGACCCATGGTCACGTCAAACTGCTGGCTTCGCCGGAGAACGGCAAAATTTTAGGAGCCCATATTGTTGGGCCGGAAGCCGCAGAACTGATTCACGTGCTGACTGCCGTCATGTATTATCAAGGGACGGTTCATGAGCTTGCTCGGATACCCTATTATCACCCCACCCTTGCCGAGATCATTACGTATCCTGCCGAAAAATTAGCCGGGCAAATTAACGAACGACCTGCCTTCTCAAACACGGGAAATTCAACCGATCTTTCCACCGACGACGTGCGCATGTAACGACGAATACGCTCAACTGGCCGCGACGCTGATACTGTATAATAGTACGAGAAGGCACGACGTGCCTACATAAATCAGAGCCACCATAAAGACGGCAACAACGGAGTCTGCGATGTCCCCTTCACCTTCTACTGAACCTTCCACAACGCCTGCAGGGAAAATAGTTGTTCTTGGCATCCTTGGACTGGGGCTTGGGGCCTTCTTCTATTTCGACGTTGGACGCTATCTCTCCCTTGAAGCCTTGAAAGCCAATAGGGACAGCTTGCTGGCTTATACCAATGCTAACTTTACTCCTGCAGTTATCCTCTACGTAGCGTTCTATATCCTTCAAACCGGGTTTTCATTACCGGGAGGGGCCCTCATGACCTTAGCCGGAGGCTTTTTATTCGGAAGCGTGCTCGGTACGATCTTCGTCAATATCGGAGCCACAACGGGCGCGACCTTAGCCTTTTTGGCTGCACGCTATATCTTACGCGATTGGGTCGAACGCAAATTCAGCGGTCGCATTGAACCAATCCAGGCCGGATTTACCCAAAACGCCTTTAGCTATCTGTTGACCCTTCGGCTTATCCCAGCCTTTCCTTTTTTTCTCGTTAATCTCGTGTCCGGCCTAACCCGAATACCCCTGGGTACCTATATCATGGCAACCTCCATCGGTATCATCCCGGGCAGCTTTCTCTACGCGTTTGCAGGGAAACAACTTGGCTCCATTAACTCGTTGGCAGAAATCGCCTCACCGTCCATGTTGATGGCGTTTACCTTCCTGGGCTTGCTGGCTCTTGTTCCGATTGCCTATCGCAAATTCGTGGAGAAGAAAAAGTCATGATCGATGTCCCTCTTTTCGCCGGCCTGCGGTTTATGAATGGGACACGACCCGAGACAACCGTATTCGTCCCGTAAAGGGGGGTCTCATCATGCAGACCGAAGATCATCGAGATGAATCCATTACCATAGCCCCGATGGATGAGTTCAATCAGCAACTCATTCATAACGTCCATCCTCCAACCTGGATCAACCCAATGCCAACTGGTCGATACAATATCGTCGTCATTGGGGCCGGCACCGCTGGGTTGGTCACCGCGGCGGTTGCCGCCGCACTTGGCGCGAAGGTAGCCCTGATCGAACGACATCTGATGGGCGGGGATTGCCTGAACCTCGGATGCGTGCCGTCCAAAGGCGTCATTCGCGCGTCTCGTGCGTGGAGCGAAGTGAAACGGGCCCAGGAATTCGGCGTGACTTTTCCAGATGGAATCAGGACCGATTTTGGGGCCGTCATGACAAGAATGCGAAAACTGCGAGCCCGTATCAGCCGGGTGGATTCGGTTCATCGCTTTACAAGCCTCGGTGTTGACGTGTTTATCGGTGAAGGCCGTTTTACCGGAACAGCCACGATCGAAGTAAGTGGGACGACTCTTCAATTTTCAAGGGCAGCCATCTGTACTGGTGCACGCGCGGCAGCCCCGCCTATTCAGGGACTGGGTGCGTCAGGCTATTTGACGAACGAAACCATCTTCTCCTTGACACACGTCCCACCACGCCTCGCCGTCATTGGCGCCGGGCCGATTGGCTGCGAGATGGCTCAGGCTTTCGCTCGATTCGGCAGTCGCGTGTGGCTATTCGAACAAACCGGACACGTTCTTCCTCGGGAGGACGCGGATGCCGCCGAAATCGTTCAAACGCAAATGGCTAAAGACGGTGTCACTTTTGTTTTTGATTCGAACATCACAAAGGTCGAATTACGAGAACAAGAGAAAGTCGTGCATTACGATACCCATAATGAGCAGCACGAACTCGTGGTTGATGAGATACTCGTCGGGGTTGGACGTGCACCCAACGTGGAAGGGCTCGGACTCGAAACAATTGGAGTCGATTATGACGCACGGACCGGGGTGAAAGTGAACAACCGATTACAAACGACCAATTCCAACGTCTATGCTGCAGGCGACGTTTGTTTTCCATTTAAATTTACCCATACTGCGGATGCCATGGCCCAAATCGTCATTCAAAACGCCCTGTTTCCTCATCCTCTCGGTCTGGGTTACACAAAAACCGATTCACTCATTATCCCCTGGACCACCTATACGGATCCGGAAATTGCACACGTCGGGCTGTACGAAGCCGAGGCAAAGCAAAAAGGGATCAAGGTTGACACCTTTACGTTCAAACTCGACGAAGTCGATCGAGCTGTTTTAGACGGAAACGAGGAAGGATTTGCCCGTGTGCACGTCAGAAAAGGAACCGACGTTATCGTGGGCGCCACGGTCGTCGCGGCTCATGCCGGTGACATGATCAGCGAATTCACGTTGGCCATGAAGGGAGGACTTCGGCTGCGAACTGTCGCCGGCACGATCCATCCCTATCCTACTCAGGCCGAAGTCATCAAAAAAGTCGCCAATGCCTGGAGAAAAACCACCCTCACCGAGCGCAAGAAACAATTACTCAAGAAATGGTTTGCCTGGATGGGATAACGATCTTTCAATCGCACCCTCTGAGGCTAAGCTTGTTTGCAGAAGGGGCTCACGCACGTCATTGAACAATAATTTCGCTACGTGTAGTTGGGAACGCCTCCCGGCTTCCACTTGACGTTGCACCCGGCACTTGGACGTTGCTCTTGGCTCACGGGTTGCTCCGCCAAGGTGGCTTCAATCGCTGCCCGTAAATCTTTTCCCGTCACCGGCCTCCCGTTCCCTGGACGGCTGTCATCCAACTGACCCCGATAGACTAACTTCCACGTCTTGTCGAACAAAAAGAAATCCGGGGTACAGGCTGCCGTGAAGGCCTTGGCCACGGCTTGGCTTTCGTCGTAACAGTAAGGGAACGTGAACTCGAGTTCTTGGGCCATGGCTCGCAATCGCTCTGGACGATCATCCGGATAGTTGTCCACGTCGTTACTACTGATCGCAATCATGCCAAGAGGTTTCTCTGCATAATCCTTCCCCAATCGGCCCAACTCCCGTTGCACGTGAACGACGTAGGGACAATGCCGACAAATAAACATCACCAGTAATCCCTTTCGTCCGGCAAATTGGCCAGGAGAAAGTGTCTTGCCTGATACGACGTCAGGCAATTGAAAATCGGGGACAGGGGTTCCTAACGGCATCATTGTCGAATTCGTCAACGCCATATACCGACTCCCTTACTGAAAAGAAGGACCAAAACCAACCCGCCACCAAGAAGCTTTGATAATCGGTAAACTTCAAAACACCGTCTGAAGCAGGTTGCCTGACGTGCTTCTTATTTAACAAAAAGCCTTGAAAAGAAAAAGCCGGACATCAGCTTTCTCCTTTCAAGGCTTTCACGAAAAGAGTGGTCGCTTAACTGCCTTCTTCGTGAATTTGTTCGCTCAAGTAATTTTCCAACCCGACCTGGCTGATGATTTCTAGCTGCGTTTCAATCCAGTCGATATGCTCTTCTTCCTCTTTAATCATATCTTCCAGTAAGTGGCGCGTCGTAAAATCACCGACCTTTGTACAGTGCTGGATTCCTTCGCTGAGCATTTTGACCATGGATTTTTCCTTATCCAAATCCGCTTTCAATTGTTCCGGCACGGTTTCTCCAATTTTGACCTTTCCAAGCTGTTGCACGTTGGGAAGGCCCTCCAGATAAAGAATATGATCGATCACGTGTTTTGCGTCTTTCATTTCCCCATAGCTTCTATCCAACACGTGATGATGCAATCGCTCATAGCCCCAGTTTTTACACATTTTGGCATGCAAAAAATACTGATTGATGACCGTTAATTCTTCGGTCAACAGCTTATTGAGAAGATCGACAACTCCTTGTTTGGCTTTCATATCGCCCTCCTTTCTCTAAGTCCAGGCTGTATTTTCTTATTGCTGTATTCTTCTCATCCTGGAGTTACGAAAATTTATTCAGTTCAATCACGACCCTACTTTCAGGTTACCCCTCGCTTTCGCAAATGTCAATAAAAAATATTAGGTATTATTACTTAATAACGATTCTCTTTCTCAAATTCGCTGATCCGGACTCTCAACTTCCTGCCCGGTTACAAGTCAAGGCTTTTTGCGGACAAAAACGGGAGTGACTCAAGTTGACCCGTATTTTTGCCCAGTGCTACTGTCGGCTTCATGATTGAGCCTCCCCACACTCGGCCTCCGAACCGTCTCGTTCACGAAACAAGCCCCTACTTGCTGCAACACGCCTACAATCCAGTGGATTGGTATCCTTGGGGACAAGAGGCTCTTCGCCTCGCGAAGGAAAAGGACAGGCCCCTTCTCTTGTCTATTGGTTATTCTGCTTGTCATTGGTGCCACGTCATGGAGCGGGAATCGTTTGAGAATGACAAAATCGCCGCGTTAATGAATCGCTACTATGTCTGCATCAAGGTTGACCGTGAAGAACGCCCTGATCTCGATGAAATTTATATGCAAGCCACAATCGCCATGAATCAGGGAAATGGCGGCTGGCCCATGACGGTCTTTCTGACGCCAGACCAACAACCTATCTTTGCCGGCACGTACTTTCCTCCGACTGATAAATGGGGCAGACCTGGCTTCGGAACGGTCCTCAAAAAGATTGCCGAAGGATGGGAACGCGACCGCACGGCCATTACCGAAAGCGCAACGCGTTTTACCGCCAGACTTCAAACGTCCATGCGCGCCCCTGCCCCCACGACGGTGGGACAGCAGGACATTGACTCTGCGGTCGAGCAATTTTCAGCAGACTTTGACCCGACCCATGGCGGTTTTGGTTCAGCCCCCAAGTTCCCACCGGCCACCGGACTCGCTTTTCTTCTTCGGCAATACCAACGAACCAAGAATGAGCACGTCCTTCACATGGTCTGTAAAACGTTAGATGCCATGGCCGCTGGCGGCATGTATGACCATATCGGGGGAGGATTTGCTCGATATTCGACGGACGAACGCTGGTTGGTTCCCCACTTTGAAAAAATGCTCTACGACAATGCGTTACTTGCGAAAACGTATCTTGAAGCGTTCCAGGTGACCGGCGATCTCAATTACAAGCGCGTGACCTGCGACGTCCTGGATTACATCATTCGAGAAATGACTGCACCTGAAGGCGGTTATTATTCTGCCACGGATGCAGACTCAGAGGGCGTCGAAGGAAAATTTTTCGTGTGGACTCCTGAACAAATTCTGGAAGTTGTCTCTTCAGAGCAAGACGCGATCAAATTCTGCACCTATTACGATATTACCTCGGACGGGAACTGGGAACACCACAGTATTCCCAATACTCCGCACCCTCTCGAAAAAGTGGCCGAGAGACTCACCTGTTCTCCGGAAGAACTTCGACGGACGATTGATCGGGTAAAATCACTCGTCTATCACGCACGACTGAAACGCGTACCACCCGGGTTGGATGACAAAATCATCACGGCATGGAACGGAATGATGATTAGCGCCATGGCCGAGGCCGCACGAGTCTTGAGACGCGACCTTTACTTGAAATCCGCTTGTCGTGCTGCTGATTTTCTGCTCGGCGCACTCTCCCGTCCCGATGGAGGACTGTACCGTACCTATCGTGCCAACAAAGCCCATCTCAATGCGTATCTGGAGGATTATGCCTGTCTCGCGGAAGCCCTCATCGATCTCTATGAAGCCGGTGGTGAGGAGCACTATCTCAGAGAAGCCACTCGATTAGGCGAGCGACTGTTGAGTGATTTTCTTGATAAGAACCAAGGCGGATTTTTTACAACGGCCAATAATCACGAAGTGCTCATTCTGCGAAGTCGCGAAGGCCCTGACGGTGCCACGCCAAGCGGTAACGCCGTAGCGGCTATGGCCTTGGCTCGACTCTCTTTTCACCAGGATCGTGAAGATTTTCGAGATGCTGCCACGCAAGCCATTCGGGCTTACGGACAACAGATCGGTCGCGTACCAAGGGCGTTCGCCAAGACGGTCATGGCAGCGGACTTCCTGTTAAATGGTCCCTTGGAATTGGCATTCGTTGGATCACCAGCCGACCCGGGACATGACCAGTTGATGAGGGAGGTTGCCCGTCATTTTGTTCCCCATCGTATCATCGCACACGGCAATCCCGTTGTTCTTGAGTCTCAACGTCACCTTCTGAAAGGCAAAGGTCTCGTCAAAGGACGGGCTGCTTTATACGTGTGTCGGAACTTTACCTGTCAGACTCCTCTCACAAATCCCAAAGACGTCGCGCAGGCCTTAACCGATGCGCCTCAGAGGAGTGAGGGCTCGACATCGCTCACCCTTACCTCTCCCGGCATTTCAGGAACAGCAACCGCTCGTGGCACCGCCGCCTATGTGTCTCGAATCTTGACGCATGCTTCCGCCCACGGGCCCATGGCCCACGGCTATACAACCTTGGGATCCACGGGACTCACCAACTCGAGAATCGGGTTTGGCAGCTATAGAACTGACGTGGACCAGGAGGACCATCGGGCCGCACTCATGAAAGCCATCCGAGAAGGCTGCAACCTCATCGACACATCGACAAACTACGCGGACGGCGGCAGTGAACGCCTGGTGGGGAGCGTACTCAAAGAGCTCATTGCCCAAAAAGAAGTTACTCGCGACAACGTGATCGTGGTCTCTAAAATCGGCTACGTCCAAGGGAAAAACTTACAGCACGCTCAAACCAGGGAACAGGCTGGACGCTTCTATCCCGAAATGGTCAAATACGGGGAAGAGATCTGGCATTGCCTCCATCCCGAGTTTCTAGACGATCAACTCACGGCCTCCCTCGACCGCCTTGGACTCGCGACGCTGGATGTCTGCCTCTTGCACAACCCTGAATATTTTCTCTCTGACGCAAAACAACGAAAGCTCATCGTTGACGCCTCCACTTTGTCCGAACTGCGAACTGAATTTTATCGACGCCTTCAGCAGGCTTTTGTGTATTTTGAGCACCAGATCGATTCAGGTCGCATCCAATTTTACGGTGTCTCTTCCAACACGAGTACGGCCCGACCAGACGATCCTGAAGCGACTTCGCTGTCGCGCATGCTCGAAGCCGCCCAGCAGGCGGCGCAACGGACCGCCAGGCATCACCATGGGTTTCGCGTCATTCAATTACCTATGAATCTTTTTGAATCAGGAGCCTTGTTGACTCCTAATACCGGACAGGACCAAGAGGATACCGTGCTGAAGTTCGCACAAGAACGTCACATCGCCACGCTTGTGAATAGGCCACTCAACGCGATGCCCGCTCAACGCCAGGGAATGATACGACTTGCTGCCCCCCAATATGAACCCGTGGAAACGCTCTTTGAGACGCAACGTCAGGCGGTCGTGACATTAGAAGAAGCCTTTCGGAAAGAATTTGCTCCCCTTATCCCCTATGCAGGAAAAGGGCTGGAACCCAAAAATTTCTTTTCCCTGGCTGACGAAGTCAGTCACCTGCGATCCCAAATTCACAACCTGGAGCATTGGGATCAAATCGAGTCGCGGATACTTGTGCCACATATCAATCAAGCCCTTCAGGCAACCACAAAACAGCTGAACCAGGAAAAAGCGACAGCCTGGCAAAATTGGCAAGCTCAATACGTCTCCAGTCTGCTCATTTTACTCAAAATCGTGAGACAAGAAGCCGCAAGAAAGAGTGAAAAGCGCCTTCAATCGATCACCGAAACGATTGATCAATTCCTTCCGGAAGATAAACGTAAAGAACCGCTGTCACGAAAGGCTCTGTGGAGTTTGACCAGCACCCCCGGTGTCACCTGTGTCCTGAACGGTATCCGTAAATCAGATTACGTTGAGGATTCTTTAACGGTACTTGAATGGAACGCCTTACGAAACCCTGAAACAATTTTCAAGAGCATGCCATCACAATGATTAAGACCAACCGGTGACGGCCCGCAGTCGATACTTCCATACAACCAGTTACACGTTTCTCACCCAGATCTTCCAAAAACGAGACAAATTTTCCCATTCGTCTCTCAGCGAATAGCTGCCCAGGTCAAGAGGAACGGGATGACGATCTTTCGTGCGCTGAATCCGGTTGTCCCCGGAATCCAGCTTCATGGAAAGCACGATCGCGCCATCAGAATCTGTTCGGTAAATTTTCATGTGATTGTGTTCGTAAACCTGTAAAACGGATTGGGCCGGATGTCCGTAACGATTTCCACGACCAGCGGAAACGACCGCGGTTTCTGCCGTAAGACGTTGAATCCACAATCGATTCAGCGAGCTCTTCGCTCCATGATGTGGAATTTTGACAACGGTTGCCGACCTCACCAGCGGATGGTGAGCGAATCTCGTCAAAGCTTCAATTTCCGAATCAGCCGTCAGCAAAATCGAGTGTTTCCCACACGTTAAACTGAGGACCACGGAAAGATTATTCAGTTTGGCTCCCCGAAGGTCACGAACTGGGCCGATGGGATCGTTTTCCGCCAATGGCGGGTTTAGAGATATGAGTCGACATGGTCCTTCCTTGATAATTTCTTCTCCTTCCCAGGCAATACGCTCAACGAGTCCTTTTTCCTCCAGAGCGTCCTGGAGTCGATGATAAAAAGGCGCAGTTCGTTGAACCCCATTACTCCAGTAATGACCAATCTCGAAGTTTTTGATTATCCAGGAAAGTCCTCCCACGTGATCCAATTGTGGATGAGTCGCAATGACGTGAGTAACGCGTCGAATGCCTTGATCCCACAAATATGGTCCCACCACCATTCGTCCCATGTCCCAACGTTCATAGGCAGCCCCGCCGTCAACTAAAATCGTTTCACCATCAGGCAGTTCAAGCACCGTGGCGTCACCTTGACCAACGTCCAGAAACGTCACGCGCAACGCGTCGTCATCAAACACGTGTCGTGGTGACCACACCCACCACAACACGCAAACGGCCAGCGCGCTCACGCTCATGACTCGCCACGTCACTTTCTGACTGAACGCCATAACCATGAGACAAAGATAAAATCCTGCCATGGCAAGTATTGATGGTGACGCGACGTGCCATCTGGCACCGGGAACCGTAGCGACCACCCCGACTATAGACGCCAGGCCGTTTATGATTTCCTGGTGAACCCAGCTAAAGGGTAATTGGTCAAGACCCCCAAGCAATACGATAATCGACGCACCGAGTCCTAATGGCACAACCAACAAGCCGACGAGGGGCACGACGACCGCGTTGGTCAAGATCCCCAACCAAGCCACTTGGTTGAAATAGTACGCGACGAGTGGAACGGTTCCTACAGTAGCTGCAAGGGTCATCACCATGTACTGCTTTCCCCAATTCTTTAATTTGACCATTGCAGCTTGGGGTTCATCCCGCTCGTTGTCACTTGGACTCCATCGAAACGCCAGGGCAATGGCTAAGACGGAAATATACGAGAGTTGAAATGAAAGATCGTAAATCGCCATCGGATCAGACAGGGTTGCAAACAACGCGGCTATACCCAACGCAATGATAATTTGTCGCTCGTGACCTATCCAAACCGCGAAGAGATATAAAAGGATCATCAGCAAGGACCGAACTGTAGCCACGTGGGAGCCCGACAACAGCGTATAAAAAATGACCATGGGAATGGTGACCAATACAGCAAGTTGTTTGGGCGTCAGGACGCAAGAGAGTTTCTCTAACCATCGAGTCGGCATGCGGCGAGTCACCCCTCTCACGCCAAAAAACGAGACAAAGGCCAACAACCCCAAATGCGAGCCTGAGATGGAAATAATGTGGACCGTCCCCGTCGTCATAAAATCGTCACGGACGTCAAGAGGGATATCATTCTGTTCTCCAACGATCATTCCCAAAAACAAACCACGGGCCGGCTGCTGGAGCGTTGAGATGACGGCTTGGCGAACCTGATTTCTCCATCGGTCAATCTGAGACCACCCCTGTGCTTTGATATCAAAGGCGCCTGGAGGTCGAACCTGTATCCGATCAGGACCCCTTATCACGGCTACCGCGTGAATCCCTCGATCCCTGAGGTAAGCACCATAATCAAATCCGCCAGGGTTACGCGTGCCAAAGGGTGGGCGCACTCGGGCACGTACGGTAATGACATCTCCTCGAAACACGTCCGCATCCGGTTCACGCCAGGTTAAGCGAAGATTCCCACGGACTCGGCGTTTCCTTTCATTTTTCCCAACGGATTGTACAGCCACCACCATTGTCACTCGACCTGGACTGTGTTCAACCGGCGACGTAACAACGCCAGAGAACGTCACTTCTTGTTGACCTGCCTGGAACGGCAGATCAATGCCGTTATTCTTTCCCCCTTCGAGCAACCAATATCCTATGCCGAACAGGACGCAGGCATACAAAACAAGGCCCTGCTTCTTGGAAAAAAGAGCCTTCTTTTCATACCAGGACAACGCTCCAGCCACAAAGACCAGTAACGCTACGATGGTGAGAGGAAGAAATAAAAGGTAGGACCCAAGAAGGAGCCCGACAAGAAAGGCCGAAATGCTGAACAAAAGCGTCAAGGATAAGAAATCAGTCGTCTTACAAATTATCCAATTGTGGCCTTGACCACTCCAGCTAATTCATCCGCAATTTCTCTGATTTTCGAATTGTCTTGTCCCTCAACCATAATCCGTATCAAAGGCTCGGTTCCGGAATACCGAACCAGTATACGTCCTGCCCCATTCAGACGTTCTTCGCCTGAACGAATCGCCCGCTGCAATTCTGGGACAGATCCTAAATCACTTTTTCGATTGACCTTCACACCCAACAATACTTGAGGAACGGCGTCTATCCCTTTGGTCAGTTCGGAGAGAGGCGAGCCGGACCGCTTGACTAATTTGAGCATTTGCAGACCGGAAACCAGCCCATCGCCGGTTGTACCATAGTCAAGAAAAACAACGTGTCCAGATGGTTCGCCTCCAAGGTTATAGCCATCAGCTAACATACGATCGAGGATATACCGATCTCCAACAGACGTTCGGACTAGACGGATCCCCGCTTTTTTCATAGCCAATTCAAATCCAAAATTACTCATGGTGGTTCCAACAACGGTATCGTGGTTGAGTCTGCCGCATCGCAGCAGATCCAATGCAAAGACTCCCAGGGCTTGATCTCCGTTCACCACCTCGCCCTGTTCCGTCACAAACACGGCCCGGTCAGCATCTCCATCCAACGCAATACCGATATCACCCCGATGGGCGCGAACGGCCTCTTGTAATCGTTCGGGGCACAGGGCTCCATACCCCCCGTTAATGTTCGTACCATCCGGTTCATCCCCAATCACGTGCACTTGAGCACCGAGTTCCCGTACCAGTCTGGGAAAAACCGAATACCCTGCACCGTGCGCGCAGTCCAGGATCACCTTCATCCCCTGGAAATCCATGTCCCGCGGTAAAGATCGCTTCACGAATTCGATATAGCGACCATCAGCGTCCTCGACGCGAAACGCTTTTCCGATTTCATTCGCCGTGGGCCGAAGATGCTCGATCTCGTTTGACAGGAGTAATTCTTCTATGCGCGATTCAAGTTCATCAGAAAGTTTGAAGCCGTCATGAGAAAAAAACTTGATCCCATTATCTTGGTACGGATTGTGGGAGGCAGAAATCATCACCCCGGCATCGGCTCGCAGGCTGCGAGTCAAAAACGCCACGCCCGGCGAGGGCATCGGTCCTACCAGCAGAACGTCCACGCCCATAGAACAAATACCGGAGAGCAACGCTGATTGCAACATATAACCAGAGAGACGGGTATCTTTGCCGATCACGATTTGATGATGCCCTACTCGGCCCTTGAATGCGTATGCCACGATTCTTCCTAGCTTCAGCATCGTTTCACCAGTCATAGGCTCTAAATTGGCAACTCCTCTTACTCCATCGGTTCCAAATAACTTCCGCATATTTCCTCCTTGCACGTTGCCTCCCACTTAAGCCTGGACAATCGCTTCAGACGTTCGGACCACTTCACGCATCAACCCGACGTCATGAACGCGAACCATCTTAGCCCCACCCAAAACCGCAGCCGTCACGGCCGCGGCAGTCCCCATGAGGCGCTCGTTGACAGGTTTATCAGTGATCGTTCCGATAAAGGACTTATTCGACACGCCAACTAAGAGGGGACGACCTAATTGTTGAAATGAGCCGAGTCCTTTCAGTAACGAAAAATTTTGTTGTGCGTTTTTTGCAAACCCGATTCCCGGATCGATCAGCATTTGTTCACGAGCAATTCCGATTTCCTCCGCGTGTTTCATGCGAGTTCCTAAATAATCCCTTACTTCCTCAACGACGTTGCCGTATTGGCAGTACTGCTCCATCGTTTGGGGCATGCCTCGTTTATGCATCAACACAACCCCTGCCTTGGTTCGTGCGATCACGTGACCCATTTGGGGATCGTTTTCCAACGCGCTGATATCGTTGATGATCGCCACACCCAAGCCAATCGCTCGTTCAGCGACTCCAGCCTTGGAGGTATCGACTGATAAGGGAACCGTCGAACGTTTCCCGATGACCTCAAGCACTGGTTGTAATCGACGGATTTCTTCCCGTTCATCAATAGCCTTCGAACCTGGTCGTGTCGATTCAGCACCAATATCGACCAGATCAGCCCCTTCACTCACCATTCGTTCAAAATGGTCCAAGGCACGTTGAGGGTCAAGAAAGCGTCCTCCGTCGGAAAAAGAGTCTGGCGTAACATTTAAGATTCCCATCACCAAGACTTCATGGGAACAGGGAATCCGAACGTGGCAGGCTTGGAGATATGCTGAATTTCCCTCATTCATAGAGAGCCCCAGGCTCAAGGCCCCGGGAAAACCCGGAGCAAGAGCCCTCACTATGAAAGTTGGAGAATTTTAGAAGACACGCACAGAGGAAGAAGATTATCGGATTCTCGGCTTCCCTGAATTTCAAAAGTGTTGAATCTGACAAGGATAGTATCAATCAAGGCTGGACCGCGATTTTGTTATACTTGAACCGGCTCTTGAACAATGGTCCCCTGGTTAATGATTTGGTCAATTTCCAAGGAGTCCAAGACTTCTTTCTCCAGAAGGGCTTCGGCCAAAGCCCGTAGGGTATGACTATGTTCCGTAAGCATTCGCTTGGTCCGCTCATAGGCTTCCACAATCAACCGTTTCACTTCATAATCGATTTCCAGAGCCACTTGATCGCTAACGTCTCGACGTGTCGCAATTTCTCGACCCAGGAAAATTTCCTCATCCTTCTTGCCAAAGGTCAAGGGGCCCAATTTTTCACTCATCCCCCATTCACACACCATTTTTCTGGCTAGTTCAGTAGCCCGTTCTATGTCGTTCCCTGCACCAGTGGTGACATTTTTCAAAATAAGTTCTTCGGCCACACGGCCACCCAGTAAAATCGACAGTGTGTTATATAAAAATTCTTGAGAATAACTATGCCGATCATCAATGGGAAGCTGCATGGTCATTCCCATCGCGCGCCCTCTCGGAATGATCGTTACTTTGTGGACGGGATCGGTTCCCGGCAACAATTTAGCCATGAGTGCGTGTCCTGCCTCATGATACGCCGTGGTGCGCTTTTCCTCTTCACTCAGGACCATGCTCTTGCGCTCCGCCCCCATCATGACTTTATCTTTAGCATTTTCAAAGTCGATGAGTTCTACCAATTTCTTGTCTAGTCGAGCAGCCCAGAGTGCTGCTTCATTGACAAGATTTTCCAAATCGGCTCCTGAAAAACCAGGCGTTCCCCTGGCAATCTGATCAAGGTTCACGTCAGAAGCCACGGGCACCTTCTTGGTGTGTACTTTGAGAATCTCCACTCGCCCCCGGACATCAGGACGATTGACAACCACTTGTCGATCAAATCGGCCAGGCCGCAACAAGGCTGGATCAAGGACATCAGGACGGTTCGTGGCGGCGACAAGAATCACCCCTTCTGTCGTGTCAAACCCATCCATCTCCACGAGAAGTTGATTTAAGGTCTGTTCCCGTTCGTCGTGCCCCCCGCCTAACCCCGCACCGCGCAATCGCCCAACGGCATCAATTTCATCAATGAAAATGATACAGGGAGCATGCTTTTTCCCTTGTTCAAACAAGTCACGCACTCTAGACGCTCCGACCCCCACGAACATTTCCACGAAATCAGAGCCACTAATGCTAAAGAACGGGACACCAGCTTCTCCGGCAATGGCCTTCGCCAACAGAGTTTTTCCTGTTCCTGGAGGACCTACAATCAAGACCCCTTTGGGGATTCGCCCACCGAGTTTTTGGAATTTTTGTGGATCTTTTAAAAATTCAATAATTTCAACAACTTCTTCCTTTGCCTCCTCTACACCAGCTACATCGGCAAAGGTCACTTTTTTCTTTTCCTCAGTAAGAAGACGAGCACGACTTTTTCCAAATGAGAGGGCCCGATTTCCGCCGATTTGCATTTGTCGCATCAGAAAAAACCATAACCCGAGAAACAAGATAAACGGTCCCCAGGTCACGAGAAACGTGATATACCATGGACTTTCATCGGGCGGCTTGGCTTCAATTTGTACTGATTGTTCTCTGAGGGCTTTCACCAAGTCCGGATATTCAACGGTATACGTCCGAATCCGATTCCCATCTTTCAAAATCGCGCTGATATGACTGTCTTTCATGGTGACTTTGGCAATCTCCCCACGCTCGAGATGGGCCATAAAGTCACTGAAAATAACTTCTTCTTCCGGCATCTGGGACGGAACGGTGAAAAGGTTGAACAACAGAATCATAAACAGTCCAACCACCACCCAAAAAAGTAAATTTTTCACGCGAGAATTCATGAAAATGATTTCCTTCTCTCTCTCTGAAACTTCCGAAAACTACACGAAACCCATTCAGGGAACTTCAGAAATACTACCATGGGGATAAAGCATCTGCAACCGGCTTCCCTTTGCCTAAGCCCCACTAGACGGCACGTTGCGATATCGAGATTGGTTTTCCTCAGGCCACGTTATTGGCTGCACAAATTCTGACCACGGCAACATGCCGGGTGTTCTTTGTTACGCGAAATCGATGGTCGGAGCGATATCCCCCAACCCAAAGGATCCCTTCTAGAGCTACGACAAGAGGAACTTTGCTTCGATCGGCTTGGTGAACCTTCGCATCTGAGAAAAAATCCTGAATTTTTTTTCGTCGTCCTCCCATCCCATAGGGAAAAAAATAATCGCCAGGCTTCCATGATCGAACGACCAGTTCATGACTAAATTGATCCGCGTCTAAATAAGCCATGGAATCATTCCGTCGGATCGAAATTGTCTCCGTATCCTTTATCGTTCCTTCAATGGTCTGGTCCGTTACCGGCCAGTAGATCGATCCCGGAAAGGACCATGCACAGGACAATGCCTGATTCAAGTGGCTTTCATGGTCCACAGGAACTTTGACGAATGTAACTTTGTCATATTCTCTCACGACGTCCAGGCCGGCAAAACGAGCAGAGGCACCTGATATTCCGCAAATAACGTGTTGCAAAATGGTATCCACTGCCTCAAACCTGAGTTGTCTGGACTTGTGCCAGAGTGCCCCCATCGTTAATAAGACCATTCTCCGTTGAATGGGTACAGGAAAGGTTAAAAATCGTGAGCGACTCCACACAACGCAATCCCTCGCGTGGCCAACCTTGACCAATTCCAGCGATGCCTTCGTAATATCATCTAAATAATGATGTTCCTCACGAAGAATGGCCGCTTGACGGGAAAGAATGCTCACAACTTTGGGATTGAACGTCTTTAACAGAGGGATTACTTCGTGGCGCAGCCGATTTCGCGTATACTTCGGGCTTTCATTACTCGCGTCAATGCAAAAACCGCACTGCTTTTTATCAAGATATTGCAAAACTTCTGATCGACTCACCTGAAGAAACGGGCGGACAATACACGGGGGCCGCTGAGCCGGCATGCCCGACAACCCCGCGAGTCCGGCCCCTCGCAGCATGGACATCAACACGGTTTCCGCCTGATCGTCTTGAGTATGGCCGACCGCCACTTTGGTTGCCTCCCACTCCTGAGCAACCGCCCATAACTGGTCGTATCTCCTCTCACGCGCAACGGCTTGGACTGACTCCCCTTTTCGTTCCTGGAGAAGTGGTTTCAGATTGATCTGCTTTAAGAAAAAGGGAAGATCCAACTGCCGAGAGAGTTGTTCGGCAAACGTCGCGTCATCCATGGATTCTTTCTCCCGCAACCCATGCTCGACATGAACCACGGCCAATTTCAGATCCAGGGGACCACGCCAGGCATACAGAACCTGCAAGAGGGCAACGGAATCCGGCCCACCAGAAACGGCGACCGCAACCCGATCTCCAGCAGACAAGAGACCGAGTCGCCTTACTTGTTTCAACAGCTTGTATTCAAAAGCCAACAGGGCAGGCATCACAGCCACCGATGGGGATTCATGGGGGGCCTGACTTATTCAAAAAACACATGTCGAGTCAGCTGAACGTCCTGAGCAATTCGCGCGGCGAGCTGATCAGAATCGTCAAAGATTTCATCGCTTCGAATGTGTTGTAAAAATTGGACCTCAATACGTTGGCCATACAGGGTACAGGCGGCATCCAACGCGTGCACCTCTAGTAATCGCTCCCCTTCTCCAAACGTCGGACGTGTCCCAATATAACTCACTGCGGGAAATACTTTATCCTGCCACACCATCTTCGTTGCATAAACCCCGTCAGGAGGAATCACTCGCTCTTTGGGGAGCCGAAGATTGGCTGTCCGATAGCCTAACCTCTGCCCACGACGATTGCCTTCAATCACCGTGCCTTTCAAGGAATACGGACGTCCCAGACATTGCATGGCTTTTTCCATCTCCCCCTTTCGGATCAACTGACGAATCTTGGTCGAACTCACGATGGTCTCTTGAGCCCTCACGGGTTTCACCAAATGAACCTGGAAATCGGTTTGTTCTGCTAACGCGCGTAAAGTTTCTGTGTTTCCCTCCCGATTTTTCCCGAATACGAAATGCTCTCCCACAAACAAGGCCTTGACGCCCAGTCCATCTCTCAAAATCGAGAATACGAACTCCTTCGGACTTAACGCGGCAAACGCTTTGGTGAAATTCAACACCACAAGGTGCTGGACTCCTTGTGCCTCAAACCAGGCCTCTTTTTCTGGAGGGGACGTCAAAAATTGAAAGCTGGTTGCAGGACTCAACACCGACACCGGATGGGGATGAAAGGTCAATACCATCGGCGTTCCTTGCCGTTCACGCGCACATTGAACGACGGCGGCCAGTAATTGTCGGTGTCCGATATGCTGCCCGTCAAAATTGCCTATGGTCAGAACCGGATGGGACGGCAAGGGAGGATCTGGAAGCCCACGCGAAACCTTCATGGGACATCGGCATTCAAGAACTTGGCGGCATCCTTGGCAAAATAGGTGAGTATGAGATCAGCGCCAGCACGTTTAATGGACAGCAGTGTTTCCAACATCACTTTGGACTCATCCAGCCACCCTTGTTGAGCAGCGGCTTTGATCATGCTGTATTCACCACTGACTTGATACGCAGCAAGGGGCACGGCAACCTGAGCACGTACTCGCGAAATAACATCGAGGTAAGACAACGCCGGTTTGACCATGACCACGTCCGCACCCTCTTCCACGTCAGCCTGCACTTCACGGACGGCTTCACGGGCATTGGCGGGATCCATTTGGTACGAGCACCGATCACCGAAAGCGGGGCTTGAAAAAGCCGCGTCCCTGAAAGGTGCATACAGGCAAGACGCATATTTGACGGCGTATGACATGATGGGAACGTGCTCGAAACCACGTTGATCCAATTCGTCGCGGATCGCCGCAACTCGCCCATCCATCATATCAGAAGGCGCCACCATATCGGCACCGGCTTCTGTATGGGTTCTCGCCATCAGACGTAAATACTCAAGCGTTTCATCGTTTAGGATTCGACCATCTTTCACAATACCGCAATGCCCATGAGACGTATATTCATCGATGCAGACGTCCGTCACCACAAAGAGCCCTGAAAGATGGTCCTTGAGCGCACGAACTGCCCGTTGCACGATTCCGTTCGGATCATAGCCAGATGACCCACATTCATCTTTTTGATCAGGGATCCCAAACAGCATGACAGCCGGAATTCCCAGCGCGTGGACGTCAGTTGCTTCTTTGATCAGACGATCAATGGACCACCGGAATTGACCGGGCATCGACGGAATGGGCTCCTGCTGATCCGTCCCTTCCTTCACAAACAAAGGATAAATCAGGTTGCTCGGTGCAAGAACGGTTTCCCGCACCATCCGACGAAGAGGCTCAGATTCACGCAAGCGCCGCATTCGTTGACGAGGAAATCCCATCATCCATCCAATGGCCAAATGATTTCAAACTCTCTTGTGATTCCCACTCATTGAGCGATACCCTCAGTCTCCCGATGGCATCCCCAAAGACCCGATTATTTCCTGGGAAGATTAGTCAAAAACACAACCAAATCCCTCACGGAAATCATTCCAATGAGGTTCCCCTCTTTCGAGACGCCTAAATGCCGCACGTGTTCTCTGGCCATCAAGTCATTAGCGTCCAGAAGCGTTTTGTTTTCCTCAATTTTCAAAATAGGTGCCGACATGATTTGTTCAACCGTTGTCTGGGTCGAATCTAATCCTGCCGCCACCAACCGCCGAACAAGATCAGTGTCGGTCAAAATCCCGACAATCTCTTTAGCTCGAGTAACAAATACACTCCCGATACCACTGTCCCTCATAATTTCTGCTGCCCTCCGGACGTTGGTATCACGATCAACGGCAATAAATTTTTCCACAGGGACCATAAACGATTTTACTGGAACCATAAATTTCTCCTTGGATTAATACGCGTCGTTAAACAAAAAACAGACCCCCTCATACTCCACGGCACAGGAGGACTCTCGACAATCCATCCGGCGTTAAGAGGCAGGCACCTCCTGTTTGACATAGTGGACCAACGACTGAACCAACGCTGGAATCGTATTTTGAGTAGCCATGACGTGAACGTCCAAACCCATGTCCCGAATGGTTTTTGCCGTAATTGGTCCAATGCTCGCAATAATGGTTCCATTCAGGGTTTTTTTCAAATCACGTGCTCCATCAAAGAGTTGAAAAAAATTCCTGGCGGTAGAGGAACTTGCAAACATGACGACATCGATTAACTGATCGCGAAACATTTGCTGAATGTGCTCTCGTTCTATCGGTGGCACGACAACCTTGTAGACTTTCACAATTTGAACAAAAGCCCCTAATCGCTCTAACTCATTTGGCAATATTTCACGGGCTTCTGCCGCCCGGGCAAGCAACACCCGTTGACCGGACACGCCAGCCTTCTTCAGAGTCTCAATGAGCCCTTCAGCTTGATACGTTTTCGGCACCAAATCGGCATTGATGCCGAAGGCTCTCACTTCCTCAGCCGTCCGCGGTCCAATACAGCAAACCCGTAACCCTGCTAACGCCCGAGCATCGCGACCATGATGCCATAGACGTTGCATAAACGCCTTCACTCCATTAACGCTAGTAAAAACAAGCCAATGATAGGTTACAAGTTGCTCAATGGCTTCATCGACTTCCCCCCAATTGTTGGGGGGACGGATGTCGATTGTTGGACATTCAATCGGTTCTCCTCCTTGAGCCCTGATAAGTCTCGACAACTCCGAAGCCTGAGATTTGGCACGCGTCACAAGCACTCGCTTCCCAAATAAAGGCCGAGTTTCAAACCAATTGAGTTGCTTCCGTAACCGGACGACTTCCCCCACTACCATAGTTGTCGGGGGACGAATGTTAGCCGATTTCGCACGATCGACAATGTCCCGCAAAGTCCCAATCACCGTATATTGTTTGGCATAGGTCCCCCACCGAATCAGGGCCACGGGGGTATCTATTGATTTCCCTTCTTCAACCAATCGCGAGACAATCATGGATAAATTTTTGACGCCCATTAAGAACACCAATGTTCCTTCCGCGGCGGCGAATCGCGGCCACTCCAAAACCGTCTCATCTTTGTCCTGATCTTCATGTCCCGTGATAAAGGCCACGGTCGACGCCAGGGTCCGATGCGTGACGGGAATTCCCGCATACGCTGGCACGGCGACTGCTGACGTCACGCCTGGCACCACTTCAAAGGGGATCTGATGTTCAACGATCCACTCTGCCTCTTCCCCACCCCGTCCAAAAACAAAAGGGTCTCCGCCCTTCAACCGGACCACACCCTTCCCTTCACGAGCCTTTCTCAAAATCAATTGATTAATCTCGTCTTGAGGCCGATAGATCCCACAGCCACGTCGCCCTACGTAAATCCTCTCTGCCTGAGGGGAGACATAATCTAACAACGCAGGATTGGCAAGATGGTCATACAACACAACGTCAGCTTCTTGAAGACAGTCCCTGCCACGAAGCGTCAAAAGACCAGGATCCCCCGGACCCGCCCCTACCAAATAGACTTTTCCTTGAGGTCGAAGCTCTGCCATTTACACTCGTCCATATATTTGATCTAAAATATGCTTGCCCCCTCTGACCAGAATCCGATCGGCTAAAGAGACACCAAGCAGGGCAGCATCTTCCACCGGTCCTTCGATCTGATCCCGAATAATGTGCTTTCCGTCAAGGCTGGCGACAAGTCCCTCAAACTTCACCCTTTGGTTCTCAAGGACCGCGTGTCCTGCGATCGGCACCTGACACCCGCCCTCTAATCGGTCCAAGAAAGCTCGTTCAGTCGAAACCGCAATCCAGGTCTCGCGATCATTGATTGGGGCAAGCAATTCTCGAACAAACGCGTCATCCGCACGCGATTCAATTCCCAAAGCCCCTTGACCGATAGCAGGAAGACTCAAGGTCGAAGGAATATATTCAGTAACATGATGGGCCCACCCCAATCGGGAGAGCCCCGCTGCAGCCAAGACAATGGCATCGAACTCCTCTTCCTGAAGCTTTCGAAGGCGGGTATTCAAATTTCCTCGAAGCATGGCAACAACCAGGTCCGGCCGGTGAGCCAACAACTGAGCTTGCCGTCGAAGGCTACTGGTTCCAATCTTCGAACCTGCAGGAAGATCATGAAAAGCAAGATGATCCCTGGTTAATAAGGCATCCCGAGCATCCTCTCGCGCAGGAACACAGACAATGGCCATTCCCTCCGGCAACGCCGAAGGCACGTCTTTCATGCTATGGACCGCGAGATCTATTTCTCGTCTGAATAGTGCCTCCTCGATTTCCTTGACGAATAATCCCTTCCCTCCAATTTTGGCTAGAGGCACGTCAAGGATTTTGTCACCACTTGTTCGAATCCGTTGGATTCGAATCGAAACGGCCGGAGCGACTTCTCGAAGTCGAGCCTGTATCCATTCCGCTTGCCAGAGAGCAAGTTGACTGCCGCGTGTTCCAATAACGAGAGACGTTCGTCGTCCATTTGTGGGACTCACTCTGATTCCTTCTACATCAAGGTACTTTTCCAAGCCATGACGTCTCCATGGCACGCATTGACGTTACAAACCCGAAGCCTGTCTCGAAATTTTTTCTTTTTCCGACTCTTCGGTCGACGTGGGCGAAAGCGCATCCGTCCTCACGTCATCCTCTTCCAAAGCGTCTATTTCTTGAACGTCCGCGGATTCCTTCTTCGAAAGACTTTGCCCCAAATCATAAAACCGTCTCGCCGCTTCGATATACACCAACCCATTGGACGATTGGGCCGCAGATTTTAAGGCAACCAGGGAACCATGAAGGAGTTTATTGACGATCCCCGACGCGAGACCCTCCACGACTTCACGCTGCTGCTCCGTCAACGTCCCGATTCGGCTGAATGCTTTTTGCAGTTCCGCTTGCTTAAGAGCATCTACACGTTCTCGCAAGGCAACAATCGTGGGAGTTGCTTCTAAAGACTGAAGCCATTTCAGGATGACGCCGACTTCGTCTTTGACAATGTATTCGGCACGGGCAGCTTCCAGCCTGCGCTCTTCACGGTTTTGTTCAATATGCGATTCAAGATCATCGATATCAAACAGGAACGCATTGTCGACTTGGCGCACATCAGGATCAATATTGCGTGGCACGGAGACGTCGATCAAAAAAATCGGCTGATTTCTTCGTTCGTGAACCGCCCGTTCCACGTCTTCCGGACTAATCAAATAGTGGGACGCCCCCGTCGAACACAGCACAATATCAGCCCTATGCATGTCCGCACGAAATTCTTCAAAAGGAATGGACATCCCCTTAAACCGGGCAGCCATATCGGCCGCACGAATCGGGTCACGCGTGGTGAGCAACACCTCCTGGACTCCGTGATTCACTAAATGTTGCGCTGCCAATTTGGCCATTTCTCCAGCCCCAACCAGCATGACCGTCCGTGCCGCCAAATTACTAAACACCTTTTTGGCCAGTTCGACTGCGGCATAGCTCACGGAAACCGCATTTTCTGCGATCCGCGTTTCCGTTCGAACGCGTTTGGCCACCGAGATTGCTTTTTTGACTAACTTGTTCAGAACGACGCCGCTGGCATTGTGGGTCAAGGCATTTTGGAAACAATCCTTCACCTGACGCAGGATTTGTGGTTCTCCTATCACCAGGGAGTCGAGACTTGAAGCCACGCGAAACAGATGCGTGATGGCTCGATCCTCCGCGTGCCAATACAGACGAGGCAGCAGTTGTTCCGCGGACAACGAAAGATGCGTGTCCACAAAAAATTCCTGGATGGCGGAAAAGCCCCTCTCCACCTGATCGGAAACCGCATATACTTCAACGCGATTGCAAGTCTGCAACAACATCCCTTCACGAATACTCGCATGGGCCATGAGCCGCTTAAGGGCTTCACCCATCCGGCTGTCAGGAACCACGAGGAGTTCTCGAAGCTCGACGGGAGCGGTTTTATGGCTTAGACCGACGACGATGATATTCATCAGCTTATAGGAGGACCGTTCCCTTTCAAAATGACCCCAAGAAACGTCAACAGCACGCCGGCAAATCCAACGATCGTCAGATAGGCTGCCTTTTTCGCTCTCCACCCAACGGTCACGCGCCCCATCAAGACCACGAAATAAAAGACCCACGTTACCAGTGCCCAAATTTGTTCGGAATTCCAGCTTACATAGGCACCCAACGTGAGTTGTGCGGACATGGCCCCTGTCAGAATACCCAAGGTAAGAAATGGGAACCCCAACAAAATAGAGCGGTGGTTGAGCGCGTCCAAAACATCCAGCGGCGGCAGTTTAAAGTACAAAACGTTAAATTGTTTGGATTTCAGCAGCCGATCCTGCGTGAGATACATCAACCCCGCCACAAAGGCCACGGCAAACCCGACGGTCCCTAACATGCTGAGCGTGACGTGGAACCACATCGCTTGAAACATGGGTTGAAGGACTGGAGTTTCTGAAGGCAGGATCGAGGTCGAGACCAACGAAAGAAAGGCCAGGGGCAGCATGAATGCACCCAACACATAGAGCCGTTGGAGGAAGACTCCCAGCAAAAAAACGAGCACCAAAGACCATGAAAAAAATGATAAGGCCTTATGGAACGTGACCCATCGCACTTCTTCTCCGGAAAACACTTGAACAGCCAATGCGGCGGTATGGATCGCAAATGCGATACACGTCACGCCCAGAGCCACCTTGGCAAGAACATCAGACCGCCGGGGCAGGTACATTAAGGACAGCAAGATCCCAAGAAAGTACAACCCCAACGTGAGTTGCAAAAAAGCAACTGTCATCAGCACCTAATGGTCCAGAAAATAATCCTATATACCCAGTCTGGAAGTATAGATAGGCCGGTTGAAGATGGCAAGAACAGGGAACCCACCGAGGTCGGACTGTCCAAACGGTCTCGGCTCGACTTCAGCAATAGGACCGTGTTGTGGATTTTGCTACATATTTCCCGCAAGAAAGAACCAGGGGATTCCCAAACACTCAACATACGGTAAAAAGACAGAATTAGCCGCCTGACCCTGCTGTGGCACCACCACAAACGTTAATGACTTGTCCCGTAATCGACGCCGCCTCCGCCTGACACAGAAAAAGTGTCAGGGCGGCGACCTCCTTGATCTCCGCCATCCTTTTTATGGGTACTGCCGCTATGGCTTGGGCTCGAAAATCTTCGACCGATACCCCTAAGACCGTGGCTGTTTCTTCAATGCCCTGACGAGACATGTCGGTATCTACCCAGGTGGGACAGATGGCATTGACCGTAATGCCCCGCTCGGCCACTTCAAGTGCCAAGGCCTTGGTGAACCCAAGGATACCATGTTTGGCAGTGCAATACGCCGCGTAACCCGGAACCCCAAACCGACCAAGGACGGAAGACATATTAATAATGCGACCGTAACCAGGGCCCTTCATATGAGGCAACACGACTTTCGCGCATAAATACGAACCCGTCAAATTGACCGCAAGAATATTCAACCAACGCGCATCATCCTGATCGTCTATCGGAGTCCTCCCTGACACACCAGCATTGTTGACCAAAATGTCAATCTGCCCCCATTCATTCACAACGGACGAGACAACTCGTTCCACGTCGCCGCGATTGGTCACGTCGGCAGGCACGCCCATAGCAGTCCCCCCTTGTTCTCGGATCTGGGTCACCGTTTGTTCAAGAAGTTCCCCTCGACGACCGCACACCACCACGTGAACACCGTTCTCCGCCAAAGCCAGGGCCATGCCCCTGCCGATTCCGACGCCCCCTCCCGTCACAACAGCCACACGACCTTGTAACATCATCCGTTCCCTCCCCCGCTTACAACAAGCCTTATCCTCAAAATTCATCCATTAACATCAATCAACGCATGTTTCGAGAACTCAGGATCGAATATTTGCTCAAACAATGGCTGAACTGACAAAATCCAAATGTTTGAACCTGTAGGCCGTCGTCAGTGGCCATTCAAGAGCTACCCGTCCGCGTAATACAGGCCACCGGACACGAGATCTCTTATGCATTTGATGACTTTCCCGACCTCCCCTTCACGTGTCATCCCTCCTGATACGCCACTCGAACCCGCGTTTTCTGGAAATTCTGTCCGTCATGCAGGCGCAAAGAACGTCAGGGAAAAATCAGATTAACGATCTGGGTGCCTATTCATGCCAGGAACGTTGTATCTCGTTAGCACGCCAATTGGAAACCTGGAAGATTTAACCTTCCGAGCTCACCGCATTTTACAAGAAGTGTCGGTCATCGCGGCAGAGGATACCAATCATACCCAAAAACTATGCCGCCATTACAAGATTCATACACCACTGACAAGCTATCATGATTTCAATAAAGAAGAAAAAACTCCTGTTCTTTTGAAGTTTCTACAAGAGAAACAATCCATTGCTCTTGTTTCCGACGCCGGCACTCCACTCATCTCGGACCCAGGCTACTATTTGGTGACCCGAGCCATTGCCATCGACCTTCCCATCGTCCCTATTCCAGGTCCATCTTCGATTATCGCCGCACTATCCGTTGCCGGATTACCCACTGACGCCTTCACGTTCATTGGATTTCTGCCCAAAAAACCAGTGGCCAGAACCCGCCTTCTTCAAAGCCTTCAGGACGATTCTAAAACCATTATTTTATTCGAAACACCCCATCGTATACAGGCAACGCTTTTAACTATCCAGGAAATCTTCAGCGACCGCCAGATCGCCATCGGCCGTGAACTCACAAAAACCCACGAAGAAATTATTCGCGGCACTGCACAAGAAATTCTTCTCTCAAATCCGTCACGAGTGCTAAAAGGAGAAATGACTCTTATCATTCAGGGAAAAGCAAAACGGAAAAAGCGAAGCAGACAGGAAGAAAGACCGGAATTTAATCATCGCCTTTTCGAATAAACACGCGATGATACGAGCCGACTAAATCACGGCGAAGAATGGTGTGGCCTTCGTTTTCGACACTCTGCGGGACATTTCTGATGGGTTCACCATCATCCAGGAAGACCTCTAATATTTGCCCCGGTCGCATCGCCTCGAGGCTCAGTTTGGTTTTGACAAAATTATAAGGGCAGATCACCCCACGAAGGTCTAACATCGCGTGAGGGGCAGACTTCTGACTCATTTTGTATATAGCCTATTTCAAGGTGTGAAGCGATAATTATTCAGCGATCTTGAGATCGCCACACAAAACAAATAGAGCGTGTCAACCTTACGTCGACACGCTCTATTCTGTTCGCAATTTTTCGAACCGGGATGCGTTTCTTACTGAACCGTCCCTTTGTTGAAGTTATTCCGATCAGAACCATAATCAGTGGCGATCGTTTTGTTCGTTCTCATGTTCACGGTATCTGGTTGAGGAGCACATTGCCAGCAGGGTGCAGCACCTGTTATGACGCCAATATTAGAGGTAATCCCTCCCTGCACGGCACCCTCTTGCATGCCACCCTCAGGAACACCCGTATAACCAGCCGTGGGCGTCGAAATGCCCCGATAGTTTGTGGGATCAGGCCGTTGACCCAACCCACCACCGAAGTCAGGATTATCCGCGCCACCAAGCACTTGGGATCCTTCAATCACGTACACGGCGCGAACCATTTTCCGACCCGTACTGAACTGCTGGTCCTGAGTGGTTTCGTCAACGGCGGAAATGGCAACATAATCCCCTTTGTTCACAGCCTTAAGATTTTCCATGTTGGTCCCTCTGTCGAACCATAATTCCTTCAAATTCAGGCCGCCGCGAAGGGTCTGACGTTCATCATGTGAACTTCCCCCCATGTCAATGTACAATTTGCCCGCGGGATAATCGATAGCCACCACTTCTCCCTGAATAGTCTCCGGGGCCGAGAGATAGCGTTCCATGTCATCTTGGTCGAATACACGGGACCGCGTTCCAGACCCTTGGGATTCTCCAACACCCGAGCCAAACCCGGAGTGTTGAGGCGCACGCTCTTGCGCCACTGCCACGCTAACTGAGCCGACAAGAATGATTGCTGCTCCAAAATACCCTAACTTCCGCATGTGGCTCCTCCTTAGGAAGTGTAAGTTAATAATCGAACAATATAACACTATAATAAGTTAAGGTTAAGTGATGATACCTGCAATAATCTATCCTAACTTCCGACTTCATGTTTCGTCAGACCTAGAGTCCACAACTATAGTGATCTTCTCAAACAGTGTCAAGGGGTTTCTCCTGTAAATCTTTACACGGTGCCAACTCCACGTGCACCGCCCACTTGAGATCGGGAGGGTTTCCGATCGATCTATTCTTGTTTGCACCGCAAACCGAGAAAAAACGACATCTAATTTATTGAAAAACAGAGCACTGACTACATGGTGCCCGGACCGAGGGTCGAACTCGGACTCTCTTGCGAGAACCAGATTTTGAGTCTGGCGCGTCTGCCAGTTCCGCCATCCGGGCATAGACGTGATGAATTTTCGTTTTCTAACATGATCTCAGGACAACGTCAATCGAACGACTTCTCCTTTTCAGTCTTTTGTCGAGCATGTTAAGATTGTGCCAGGAAGCAACGGGTTAGCACTGCTAACGGCAAGCACTATGTTAAGAACCACGACACACAGGGAGGATCATTCATGTCGGAGATTCAATGTCGAAAGTGTGAACAGGCCACAGAAAAGATAACCGAACATCTTTTCTTGGGAAAACTCGAGGAAGAAGTCAAGAATAACGTTTGCCAAAACTGTTGGACCGAATGGAATAAACCTGGCGGGGTCAAAACAATGGTCATCAATGAATATCACCTGAACCTTGGGGACGAAAATGGCCGCGCCACACTTAGAAAACAAATGCGTGCTTTTTTCAAACTGCCTGATTCCGAGGTGGAATTTAAGGACTATAGAACCTAAGACGGATTATCAGACACGCCATGAAGGGGCCGCCATTCGGAACCTGCAACCTTCTCGCAACTCTCCTTAGCCAACAGAAGATCCAATCGTTGATATGCCGTCGTGCCCTTCCGTTCTCCTTAGGCGTGACCTCTTGTCAAACACCCGTTTCTCCCTGTAGGATCACAGCATGGATATCCCACTTGGCAAAGGCATCTTCCTGGCTGCAAGCCCTAGCCTCCGTGACCCCAATTTTCGGCAGACCGTCGTCCTTTTGTGCGAACATGGACCTGAAGGAGCACTTGGGATCGTCGTTAATCGACCGACTGAGATCAATATCATTGAAGTGCTCCCTCAAATCCCCATTCTTGAAGGGCAACACCACAGAGTCTTTTCCGGAGGGCCAGTCCAACAGAATAACCTCTTGATCTTATATCGTACACCTGAGGGTCTCGAAGATTCCCACCACGTCTTTAACGGCATCTATCTCGGTGGCAACATGAAAGCCTTGGAAGAGATTTTACAAAGTCCTTCTTCTTTGGGAAACTTTCGCGCCTTCATGGGCTATTCGGGCTGGGCTCCCGGCCAATTAGAAAATGAAACGCAAACAGGGTCGTGGTTTACGGTGCCAGCCGACTCCACCGCGATGTTTGAGAAAGACCACAGTCGATTGTGGGGGAATATTCTTGGCTCCCTTGGACAGGACATGGCCTTGTATGCAGACATGCCCATTGATCCGAATATGAATTAAACGCCCGCCTGCTCATTTCTTCATGCGACCATGCGATACATTCAAGTCATCCAAAGCGTACTTGGGAAGCATCTCAGCGAGATATAAGTCAATAACGTGCCGAGCGACCCCAAAACCAATTGCACGAGGGTTTGGGGGGGGGGTCATCGCGGCGAACACTGTGGCGTAAAGGATGAACTTTATCGCCAGACTCAAGTGTTCAATCAGCCCTGCGAGACGGCCACGCACCCGAAGTCAGACGTCAAATTCGAGCAGCACGACGATCAAAGTCCAAGGCGCCGAGTTAAGACATCCACCCAGATAAGCCGACGCACACTGTCGAGCGCCACGTACTCGTCGAGCACGATAAGTACCGAATAGTCTTCGGCAACCAGAAGGCAGGAGTCCGCGGACGTTGGAACGAGCACATACAGGCCAAGCACATTGGTCAGTCATTGCTCGCCGTCTGAGCCTTCATTCGCTTTAGCAAAATCCGTTAAACTCTGTTAATCTACGCGTCTGACTCCTCCAATCCCGGGTCATAGCCCGGGACATGCGTTTGCAGAATTGTTGAAAACTCATGAGCCAAACGTCGAATCCCTCTAAAACCCGGCAATTCAAGGCCCTCCTGCAATCCGACCAATTGGAGTTTCTCTGCGAAGCCCACAATGGCCTCAGTGCCAAAATCGTGGAAGAGGCAGAGTTCAAAGGCATCTGGGCCAGCGGACTCACCCTTTCCGCTCAATTTGGCGTGAGAGATAATAATGAAGCAAGCTGGACTCAAATCCTCGACCACCTGGAATTTATGTCTGACGCCACACGGATTCCCATTTTGCTGGATGGCGATACCGGGTACGGAAATTTCAATAATATGCAGCGGTTGATTCGTAAACTTGAACAACGCCGGATAGCAGCCGTCTGCGTCGAAGATAAACTTTTCCCCAAGACCAATAGTTTTTTGAAGGGCGAGACCCAACCCATGGCCGACGTTGGCGAATTCTGCGGGAAAATCAAAGCCGGCAAAGACGCACAGACTGATAATGATTTTTGCATCATTGCCAGAATCGAAGCCTTTATTTGTGGCTGGGGGTTACCCGAGGCACTGCGACGCGCCGAGGCCTACCATCAAGCAGGCGCCGATGGCATCCTCATTCACAGTGCCCTGACGGTCCCTGATGAAATCCTTGCCTTCAAGCAAGAGTGGGGGGATCGATGCCCAGTGGTGATTGTACCGACCAGGTATTACGCTACTCTCACCGATGTCTTTCGACAGTATGGATTTTCTCTGGTTATCTGGGCCAATCACCTCCTTCGTGCAGCCGTGACCACCATGCAGAAAACGGCACAGACCTTGAAAGAAAAAGAAACCTTGCTTCCAATTGAAGATAAAATTGCACCGGTTGCTGAAATCTTCCGACTTCAAGGTGCCGCCGAACTCCAAGAGGCTGAAAAACGCTACCTTCCACACAGCGGTGACAGTCTGGCCGTGATTGTCCTGGCCGCGTCCCGGGGAAACGAACTCGGCGAATTAACGGAAGACAAACCCAAAACCATGGTTCCTACTCAAGGCATGCCGATCCTGTCGCATATTGTGGATGCGTACAATACCATTGGCGTCAAAAACATTACCGTCGTCCGTGGCTATAGAAAGGAAGCCGTTTCACTGCCCAATCTGACCTATGTTGACAACGATGACTTTGCAGAGACAGGAGAGCTCGTCTCCCTCCTTAAAGCACTGGAATCGAAAAACGGGGACTTTCAAGACACCATCATTTCCTATGGTGACGTGCTCTTTAATAAATACATTCCTCAGATCCTTTTTCAAGAACCCGATGATTGGGTGATTTCCGTCGACAGTGTGTGGGAAGGGAAAACCTCTTATACCCGACTCGGAGGGTTTGCAGAATGTACGGTGCCCAATTCACGGAAAGCGTTTAATGCCAAGATCTATCTCAAACAATTGGGGCGAGACGTTCCAAGAGAATCCATTCATGGCGTATGGATGGGATTTTTGAAGGTGTCGGCCAACACGGCGACACAATTACACGGCATTCTTGGGGAAATGCTCACCAATCCCGCCAACGAAAAAGCGGGTATGGCTCACTTGTTTCAGGAACTGCTCAAACGAAACGTCTCCATACGCGTGCTCTACACGGTTGGGCACTGGCTGGACATCAATAGTCTCGATGACCTGGTTCAGGCTGGACAATTTTAACTTTCCGAGTTTCCGGAGAAATCATGAAAATCGTGACCGCATACAACGGCGTTCCTATCCCTCACTTCATATACGGCACGGCGTGGAAAAAAGAGGACACAAGCCGGCACGTCCAATCAGCCGTTCAGTCCGGCTTTCGAGCCATCGATACCGCAAACCAGATTATTCATTATTGCGAAGCTCTGGTAGGAGAAGCTTTACTTACCCTGGCGGAACAAGGGGTCACGCGGGATCAACTGTTTCTCCAAACAAAATTTACCCCACTCTCAGGTCAAAACCATCAAACGCCTTATGATCCCATTGCCTCCCTTGCCGAACAAGTCGAACAATCGTTTGAAAGCTCGATCGACCACCTGCAGACCGATTACATAGATTCCTATCTCTTGCACGGACCCTATGCACGATGGGGACTCGACAAAAAAGATTGGGAGGTCTGGGCAGCGATCGAGGAGCTGTATCAGGCAGGCCGAACCAAAATGATCGGGGTCAGCAACGTCCAAGCACCTCAGCTTCAATTGCTATGCGAGCACGCCAATATTAAACCCATGGTAGTGCAAAACCGCTGCCATGCGGCATTGGGATGGGATCATGCCGTCAGGGAACTCTGCCGGACCCATCACGTCATCTACCAGGGTTTTTCGCTTCTCACTGCGAATCGCGGTGTATTCCACGACCCAGACATTGGTGCCATCGCCAACAGGTGGAAGGCAGGGCCAGCTCAAATCATCTTTCGCTTTGCTCAGCAGATTGGCATGGTCCCCTTGACCGGCACCACCAATACGCAGCGCATGAAAGAAGATTTGGACATCAACGCCATCGAACTCTCTCCGGAGGAAATCGCACGAATCGAAAAAATCGCAACGTGACCACGAAACGCCACGCCTGGATCATGGAGGCTTTCTTGCCCATACACAAAGAAAAGAAAACCAGCCGCATTTCCAACATAAGGCATACGATCTCTCGCGTTCAGGCTTTGCTTTGATATGCCAACGTTCTTCGTCTAAGAGAATGACGTGCCACACGACAAGAACGCTCTTTGTCGTACTATGCTCCGTTGCTTTCTTCACGCCCCCGACTGCAGCCCAGGAAGGACATTCAATTCCCGGCGTCTCGTTTCAGGTGTTCCTGGATCAAGAACAAGGCGAAGAGGAGACCATTCATCAGGGTCTAACGAATGACACCGTCAAAACCGTGGTCAAGGCTTTTCGTATCCTGGTCCAGCACCGCTCCCAGTACAAGCAGTTCGATCAAGCAGTCACAAACAAGTTGCTGCAAAAAGTCGTGATTGAACCAAGAGTGCTGAACCGGGATGGAAAAGAATTTCCGTTTCTTGTAGCCAGAACAACGCAAAAGGGAAAGGTCAAGCTCTTGATCAACGCCATGAAACTCCAAGAGAACGGATACCTCCGTCACCCGGAGGCTCTCGCCCCAAGGCTGGCAAAAGAATTTCAATGGGTGATCGGTAAAACCTCAACCAAACCTAAACGCAAGGGGGGTCTGCTGAAACGTGATCTCCTGCATGCTCCGATCTTTACCAGCGCTGAGATTAAAAAAATGTCGCCGGCTGAGCGAACGGAAGGGCTTCACGCACTATTGGACACCTACATTCAAACCGTGGATGCCTATGGAAGTCTGACGAATCAACCATATTATGAAACGGGGACAACAACCCTGACGATACCCCAACGGTGGGACTCGACAACAAAGTTGTACGATATTCGCGTCCGGCACGCCCTTCAGTTGATTGTCAGCGGTTCCTATTTCTGGAAAAATACACAAAAAGCCGTTCGCAGCCTGCTTAATGGAAAAATCTGGCACGTCTTAATGGCGAAAATTGATGAACGCGATTGGACAACACGCACGCGTGTTGTACCGAAAGACAAGGCCGTCACGGTCGGGAAACGTGGCAGGTTCATTCAACCTGCAAAGATCCTCGTGAATTACCAGCGCACGATGGAGCCAGAAGAGGATTTATATCTTAAGACACAAGGGCTTCCCATGGGAGCGTTATCGGCTGAACAGCTTGCCCAGGTTATCGCTTGGGAAATTCAAAATCAGATCACCGAAAAATCGATGC
This sequence comes from Nitrospirales bacterium, assembly GCA_965215405.1. Classification (GTDB taxonomy): domain Bacteria; phylum Nitrospirota; class Nitrospiria; order Nitrospirales; family UBA8639; genus Bin75. Next base: position 1,658,646 of record OZ244060.1, on the reverse strand, counting down.
GAGGCCACGTGGCCCAGGATGAACAAACTACCCGCGAGTGACTTGCCAGGAATCAGGCTCGGCTGCCTCTCATCGGATTTCTGCCCGTTCCCCGTCACAGTAAACCGAAAGATACAGGGTATCGGCTTTCTTCCTGCTCCACGGAAATCGGTATAAGGTGCGAATCTGGCTCGAGTATTGCCCAATATTGGTCTTTTGCCAGAGCCCCTTTTCAAAATATTGTCTGCCCTCTTGATCCCTGAGAAATCCTGCCACCCTCTCTTCTGCAAAAAAATCGACTGCCCAACTATTCGTCCACGTTGGTCGACACTGCTGTACATAGTCAGCCACCTGGTAGAGAAGGGTGTGCACCTTTTCCAAGTCGGTCACCACGGATTCACGGGTGAGGAGAAAAAGCACCTCATGGCCCTGGGGAACGTCGATGAAACCAATAACGCGTTCCATCCTCCTGCAAGCCGACTCATTAATAACATACACGTCAGGCTCGCCTGGATCATCTTTCGGGATGATAATGGTATGGGGAGCATCCTGCTTGCACGCCACTTGTAAAGAAGGATGGGAACACTCCCACTGAAGCCGGACACCAAAAAGCTTAATGTCTTCCAACAGAGTCGGGATCCGATGATTTAAGACCAACTTGCCTTGGACCGACTCGCCAGGAACAAGGCGAATACTTCGTGCTCCAAACTTTCCGGGGAAAGAGTTTTGCTCGACAAGACTGTGTCGAGAATCCATTCGAAACGCCAAAATCCACTGAGCATCATTCGGAGGAATCCAGGGCAAGTCACGAAGGTTCACGGTCACCGGTTCAGGATTACTATTGGTCAAATGGATGTGAATTTCGTACAAATGTTCCATGGGCTTCTTCAGAAAGACTTCCATGGACAGCGGGAAGCGAGATTTTTTCCCAAGTTCCGCGCTCTGACCAAAGGGGACGGGTAGAACACCTAACACCCAGAGGCAAAAAACAAATGGAGTCCACGGAACTCGTTTCACGATGATATCCGACGCATATTGGGTAGCAGGTGACTGCTGTGACTGCTTTTAGGGATTTACTCTCTCAAGGGACCGCTCGCAAGATAGGGCGGGATTAAGTGAATGGTCAAATTGTTGCCTCACCATCTTCCGCACGGCCCTCATTTCATTCTTTCTCCCGGTTATGGTACATTGAAGGAGAGACGGCTCGTGAAATAATCTTCACCGACCCCTCCGGATGGTGGCTTTTCCTGCCTTCATGAATAAGCACGCAAGATCCCATATCAAGACGTCTTCCGAGTGGCTGAGATGCTCTTATCACTTCAGGGTCACGTTCTGTGTCATGCTTCTCGTGACGTGGACGCCAACGACCCAAACGTTGGCTCATGATCAACAACTCGATGCAATCGACGTGATCGCCGACCATGCGAAAACCGAGTGGATGAATGGCGCCTCCAACCGCGCGTTGCATATCCTGAGCCAGGGGATTCAAGACTATCCACGCGCTGTCAGGCTGCAAAAATTAAAGGGGGATATCCTTGCCACGACGTCCCGTCGCCACCAGGAAGCGGTCAAAGCATATGACGTGGCACTCAAGACGAATCCCGAGACCCTGGATGTACGCTGGGCTAAATGGAGCGTGTTGCTCCGCTCGGGACAGCACGATCAAGCCATCGCCGAATTTCAACGTATTGCTCAGTTAGACGCGAATAATCCCCTATCGACCCTTCGGCTGGCACAGGAACTCCGAAAACTCGATCGCCTGGAGGAATCCCTGGAGTGGTACAAAAAAGCGGTAGACATGGTTCCGGACATGCCGGGGTGGCGGTTGGCGCTTGCCCGGGCCCGATTTGATGTCCTGGATGGTCGGGGTGCACGTGACGAAATCAAGCGCGTCTTACAAATAGTGAAACCTGGTTCTCCCGAAGAGGCAGCCGCCCAAAATCTGAATTTGGTGATCTATGGGGCCACCAAAGAACGGGGCCGACGCTTTGAACCCGTGTTGTCCCCTGGAGGTTCCGCGGCAGAACGGAAAGAATGGTCCTCCATTCGTGCGCACGCGTGGAGACTCTTCGACGCGGGTCGCTATGAAGAGGCCGAGCCCGTCTATCGCTTGGTTCTAGACCTCAATCCCAGTGATTACGCCGCGACACATGAATTAGGGATGACCTTACTGGCGCTTGAGCGATGCGAGGAAGCCATAAAGCTCTTTGAAACAATGTCAACGTTGGATCCATCGGACGAAGTATACGCGGATACGTTTTTCCGAATAGGCCGATGTTTGATGAAGCTGGAAAAGTGGTCTGAAGCCTTACCTTATTTTGAAATACTCTATGAGGCCGCCGTTGCTTTCGATGAAAGCACGAAGGACGTGCGCCTTAAACCCGATCTTAGGATTCTGAACAAAGAAGAACTGGCTCTATGGATCAAAAGGGTGAAAAAAAACATTCCCGACGAAACACAACCAAAACGTGACGCGACTGAGCGTGTTCCCCCTGTCGATCCCAACAACCCGGTTCCTCTTACCGAAGAGGAACTCTATCACCGAATAGCGACACAGTCGCTAACCCTTGAGAAACAGATTTACAAACAGGCTTCTCTGATGGGGAGAGATGCAGATTTCAGCATGTTTCGATATATCATCCCGGCCAACCGCGTCATGCGGGATGATCGACCGACTGGCACACATGAATTTATCCCCATCGGGCCGCACGACACCTTTCCAAGCATCCAGGAAGAAATTTATTTGGTGTTTGGACTCGTAAGCGCCTCCTATGATGAGATGCCACTCAGCACGGAATGTTTTCTTGAGTCATCAAAAACGAACGCGAATCAGATACCTTTGGCCCGGGACCGCGTCGTCATGAACATGGGTGACCAGTCCGGCTATTTCGTCATCGCCCAGCCTGAATCAGGCTGGCCCCCCGGACTCCACCGATGTGGATTGTTTGTCGGCAACGAACTGTCGGCCTATACGCACGCTGACGAAGTCCGGTTTCGTATCATTCAGAGTCCTCAATCTTCGTGACCGATGCAGATACCCTTTGTTCACCAGACAGAGTATCTCCACCGAATGGTTCTCTCTAGAAAAACTCCAATGACCATACGAAGAAGAGGCAGGGTTTTGTACCTCTCGGTGAATTCGTCGCTTTCACGGAGAATTTGCACGCACTTCTTTTCCTCTGCCTGTTGGAACGCAACATAATCTGGTAGTCCATCCTTGCCTGTAAGTATTCACCCGACCAGAACGGTTAATTTGACATCATGAGGCGAAATGATTGAAATCTTGAAAAAACACCTCGTGGGAGCCGTTGTTTTCTGGATGGCGTGGGGATACTGCGTCAACACGTTCGCTGGTGAAGCTACCCACGTCGTGACCGAACTCCAGGAGTCGATCGTGGCCATTATGAAAGAAGGACGCGACCTCGGCTATACAGGTCGCTATCAAGCCATCTCTTCCACGGTTCAAAAAACACACGACCTTGATAATATCGCGCGGCTGACCGTTGGAAGACATTGGAAAGGACTTAATGCAACGCAAAAGTCCACCTTTGTGGAGACATTTCGGAACCTAAGCATTTCTATGTATGCAGGGCGTTTCAAGGACTATGGAGGAGAGCGATTCGAAGTCCTTTCAGAAAAATCTTTAAAAAGAGGCAATCGCAAACTTGTCACAAGCCATTTCGTGAAACCCGACGGCGAGAAAATTACATTCAACTACATCTTGCATCGGATTCGCGACCAGTGGAAAATTATCAGTATTAGCGTAAACGGCGTAAGCGATTTGGCTCTGAAACGTGCCGAATACAGTAGAATTTTTGGAGAAGCTGGGCTCCCGACCCTCATTCAACGCCTCAAAACTCAGATTCGAGAAAATGAGCATGGACCATAGCCAGCATAAGCGTTTATAATCTCTGACGGCTTTATGAGAAACATGCCGAATTCAATCAGAAAAATAAAAGATGTCACCACCATACTGTGGTTGGCAGTTGGCTGGTCGGTGTTCACCGTTATGACGGGGTGCGCAATGACTCAATCCGCTGATCTTGAAGTCTCGGATAACGATCCGCTGGAATCGGTGAATCGACCAATATACTGGGTCAATGACTTTCTCGATCGGAGGATTGCCGAACCGGTCGTCGATGCCTACGTCGATTATACCCCACGGCCGATCCAGAAAAGTGTTTCTAATTTTTTCGATAACGTGGCATACCCGAACGTCATCTTGAATGACTTTTTACAGGGGAAGGGGAAACAGGGAATCGAGGATTCAGGTCGGTTTCTTGTAAACTCAACTTTTGGGTTCTTCGGAATTTGGGACATGGCCACGCCTCTTGGTCTTAAAGCCCATGATGAAGACTTTGGACAAACCTTAGGCGTATGGGGCATGGACGAGAACGTCTATCTTGTTCTTCCTTTTATCGGACCCAACTCTACCAGAGATGCGCTCGATTTAGGTGTCAATACCGTCACCAATATTCTGTTCTACGTGAGCACCCCGGTTGTGGTGCCCGTTGCCCTTTTAGGATTTATTGATAAACGGGCGAAGCTGGGAGAGGCCGTCAGATTTCGGGACGAGAATGCGGTCGAACCTTATCTCTTTACGCGAGAAGCGTATCTGCAACATCGGAAATTCCTCATTTACGATGGGGACCCTCCCATTGACAACGACTTCTCCCTTGACGATATCTTTACCGATCTCGAGGTTGAAGAAGAGGTCAGCACGTCTCAAGAACCCTTTGACCCGAAACATTGAGACTTTGTTGACTCCGGAACGGGTCTCATTTCAGCCCCCCTCCCTACGCCCGTTGCCCTTTCTGTTCGATAATCCTTTCCCCCATTCCAGTCGAAATCATCCCTATTCACGAACGCCCCACCATCCCCGCTGCTCTAATTCAGCTATAAGAGCGGGTAGAACCACCAACGCGCACACCATGGCCAAGGTCAACGTCACCACCAGCAAAAGTCCCAAACTAGCCATGCCGGGATGTTGTGAAAAACTCAGTGCTCCGAAGGAAGCCATCGTGGTTAAGGCACTGAAGAACACGGCTTGAGAAGTACTGCTCCGGACGACTTGGACAAGGGACCTGTTTTCCCGTATCCGCAAGATAAGATAAATACCAAAGGCAATCCCCAGCCCGAGAACCAAGGGCGATGCAATCACGTTCGCTAAATTGAGAGAAATGCCCAACGCTAAACAGACGGCAACCGTCAGGACCATGGTCAAAACTAACGGCAAGAGGACTAAGAGGACTTCTCGAGAACGCCGAAGGACCGCGAGAAGCAACGCGGCCGACGCCACAATGGCCAAAATGGTCGCCTGAACGCAGGCGTTGATGATCGCCCTCCCTCCTTGGAGAATACCCACGGGCGAACCGCCTGCATGAGGAGCCACCTGTTGCACACTATCCACAAATTGACGTAAGGCCTCATTATCATTGACGTTTCTGACAGGAAAGACCTCAACCCTGGTTTTGCCGTCTTGAGACAGATAATGGTTCCTTAAGCTGTCCGGCAATGTCTCAAGGCTGATTCTATCCGCTGACATTAACTCGCGTAGCTGATCAAACCATCTCGGAAAGTCTCCGATCAGCCTCGTACGGAGAGCATGAACAAAAAAGGGCGATTCGTGAGAACCGCTTAATAAGTTGTCGATCGAGTGCATTAAGGTTTTCAGATTGTCGTTAAAATCGTCCAGATGGTTTTTGCTTGCATGCACTGCCAGGATTGCCCGAAAATCCGTAATCGCCTGCACTTCTTCCTTTTCACGTGGAGCCTCAACAGGGTCCTGAGGCGTGAGGATTGGATCGAGCACCAGCGCCAGTTCATCAATAATAGCTAACTTTTCGTCTTGCTCTCCCGGCACAAAACTTGAAAGCGTCATGACGCGATCAACTTCAGGCACCGACTTCAGACGGTTGGCCAACGCGTCCGCATCCGGCAGACTGTCGACCAACACCTCGATCCGGTAAGGAGAAGTATCGGGATTTCCCAACAATTCTTGAAAGGTTGACACGCCTTCACTCGACAGATCGCGAAGATGGAGGGGGTTGAAATCAAACCGGAGCGTCGGCAACACTGCGATCGCGCCGATCAGCACCGGAACCAGGACCCCAAGAATCACCCGTCGATATCGAATGACCAGCGGGTTTGCCGCGTCGTCTTTTGAAACATTGGCAGGAACAACGACACGGACACGTGGAAACAACGTAAGCAGCGCAGGGAAAAATGTCACATTCGCAAACAGGGCAATAAACATGCCTCCGCCAGCGATGAGTCCCAGTTCAGCAAACCCTTGATATGAGGTTGGGAGAAAGGAAAAAAAACTAAGCGCCGCGGCGACCGCGGCAAGCGTCATCGCCCCACCGACGCCAGCGACCGCACGTCGTAAGGCCACTTCATGCTCACCGACTTGGGCAAACTCTTCACGATACCGCATGCCAAACTGAATACCGAAATCCACACCCAACCCAATGAACAAGACCGGAGCAGCCGCGGTAATCAAGTTCAAAGAGCCGATGGCCGCAACCACAAATCCGAACGTCCACAGTAAACCCACCACAAGCGTCGATACCATCGCGACCACGAGCCAGACGGACCGAAACCCGACGATCAACACGATAGCAACCAAACCCAACGACAACCCTGCCGCGAGGCCGGCCCCTTGGGCAATGAGTTCTCGCTCTTCTGCTTCAATCGGAATTGACCCGGTCAACCGAATCCGAACACCGAGTCGATCTTCAAGGTCACGACCGTGTTGGCGAAGAAACTCGATGGGACCCACGGCCGCTTCCAAACTCGAATAATCCAGCTTGGGTTTGACCAACAGGAACCCGTACGATGGGTCACTTTTGTCCGTCAGATCTTCGATCAGAGACTCCTTCCAGGAGGAGGCGTGCGGCTTTCCGAGCCGGTGCGCGTCAATTGTCTTGCTCAGAACGTCAAACACGTTCGTCAGCAACTTCTGTTGTTCAGGGGTCGGATCTTCTTTCAACGCCAGCGTGAGCATGGAAAAGAGCCCGCGAAGACTTGGATCATGCACAAGCGTCCCCAGGAACGGCTCCCACTCCGTCAGACGTTCATCCAAGCGCCAGAGTTCATCGACGTCGAAGTACAGCAAGCCGTAGCGATCAAAAAAATCATACTGCTGGGGTTGATACACCGAGGAGACGAGTGAGGATTGTCGTTCAAGAAGCCGTGCCAACTCGTGAACCGCGTCGCGCCGATCTTCAGGAGAACCTTGATCCACGACCACCACAATCAAATCATCAAGCTGCGGAAATGCCTCATCGAATGACCGACTTAATTGCCTGAAGGGAAGATCAGGGTCCAAAAGATTCATCGGATCCGTATCAAGCGTCAGGTAGTTCACGGAATACCCCAGAGAGAGTCCCGCGACCGCGAGACCTGCGAGCACCACCCAGAGAGCAGCACGACGGCAGCGGTCCACCACCCCGACTAAAAAGGGCCGATACTCTTGCCCAATCCGATCAAGCATGGAAGCTAACCCCATGTTTCGTTCTCAATCCATTCGGCCATGGAAGACCCCCTCATTACTCTCCCAACGCCCCCTGAGCCTTACAATAGATTTTCTGAAATGCAAACAGTCATCTATGAACAGGGCGCGAAAGGCTGCGGGGGATGTATCCCACATCCGGACTTTTCCACTATGTGAGTAAAAGATTCTTGATAAGGATGGAGTGTAAAAACCGGACTTTATCCGTCAGACGCCGTCCGTCGAGGTTCGGATCGACCGCGTTGGGTTGCAGGGATTTTCTCTGACCGATTCCAAGTCCTTCGCCATCTATACCGCACAGGGCGTCACTCTCACAGTCGATCCACACGGAGGTCCCTTTCCAAAGAAACCTGGAACAACGGGATCATACATTTGTGCTTCGCAACCTCAGTGCGTTTCCGATAACCGATACCGAACTGAACGTCATGGCCACACTGGCGATGATGGGACTCAGGAGAAGGCCCAGGAAAGGATAGAGGACGCCAGCCGCAACGGGAACACTCAGCGCATTGTAGAAAAAAGCAAGAAACAGGTTTTGGCGGACGTTGTTCATCGTGGCTTTGCTCAGGTTCCTGGCACGAGCCACGCCACGGAGGTCGCCTTTCACCAACGTAATTCCTGCATGTTCGACGGCGACGTCAGTCCCCGTTCCCATTGCTATTCCGACATCAGCCTCGGCCAACGCCGGAGCATCATTGATGCCGTCACCAGCCATGGCCACTATGTACCCTTTTTTCTGTAATTGTTTGACCACTTGATGTTTCTGCTCGGGAAGCACCTCCGCATGAATCCGGTTCAACCCTAATTGCCGGCCAATCAACTCGGCAGTCTGCAGATTATCTCCCGTGACCATGACAATGTTCAGACCCTCGCGCATGAGGGAATGCACGGCTTCGGAGGCCGAGGGTTTCAACGGATCCAGCACGCCGATGAGACCGGCGAATCGTCCATCGACCGCAACGAACATAACAGTTTGCCCTTCCTTGCGCAAAACTTCACTCATTTTATTCCATTCGAAAAGTTGGCTCGATGGCACGCCCATGTCCCGTTCAAGAAACAGGCGATTGCCCAAAGCCACGGTTTTCCCCTCAACTTTACCCTTGACCCCTTCGCCGGTTTGTGAACGAAACTCTTGGACCTCGTGAAGCTTCAGGCCTTGTGTCCGCGCACCCGCCACAATGGCCGAAGCCAAAGGATGTTCGCTGGCTCGCTCGACGCTGGCCGCGAGCTGCAGCAGTGCCGCCTCGCTAAATCCCGAGGCCGAAATGACCGATTGCAAAACCGGCCTGCCCTCGGTTAAGGTCCCGGTTTTATCGATGACCAGCACATTCACTTTTTCCAATCGTTCGAGAGCTTCGGCATTTTTGATGAGCACACCGGCCGTGGCACCGCGTCCCGTGCCGACCATGATTGACATGGGTGTCGCCAGCCCCAACGCACACGGGCACGCAATGATGAGCACGGCCACGGCATTCACGATGGCATAGGCCAACCTGGGCTCGGGACCAAGACTCGCCCACACGCCAAATGTGACGGCTGCAACCAACATCACAACGGGAACAAAATAGGCTGCCACGACGTCGGCCACCCGCTGGATGGGCGCCCGGCTGCGTTGGGCGTCGCTGACCATTTTGACGATCCGCGCCAGCATCGTCTCTTGGCCCACGCGTTTGGCCTCCATCAACACGGTACCCGTGCCATTGATCGTTCCCCCCGTGACCCAACTCCCCGCCTGTTTTTCCACGGGGATTGGTTCGCCCGTTACCATCGATTCATCAATCGACGTGGAGCCTTCCACCACTTCACCGTCGACCGGCACTTTTTCACCGGGACGAATGCGCAGCCGATCCCCGACTTTGACCCGCTCTATTGGGACGTCTTCTTCGTGGTGGTCCGGTCGCAACACCCGTGCGGTGTTGGGCGCTAATCCGAGAAGTGCCTTCAGGGCACTCGTTGTCCGACTTCGCGCCCGAATTTCCAAGACCTGTCCCAAGGCAACCAGGACGATGACGACGGCTGCTGCTTCAAAGTACACCGGCACGTCTCCACTGGCAGTGCGGAAGGATTGGGGAAACAGACCTGGAACGAGCGTGGCCACCGCACTGTAGAGATAGGCGGTTCCGGTCCCCATGGCAATGAGGGTAAACATGTTGAGACGACGATTGACGACCGATGCCCACCCACGTTGAAAGAACGGCAAACCAACCCATCCCACCACAGGCGTGGCCAGAATGAACTGCAGCCAATTGGACAATCGAGGAGAAAAGACATCTTTCAAGGGCTGTCCTGGAATCATCTCGGCCATGGCCAGCACAAGCACGGGCAACGCCAGCGCCAAGCCAATCCTAAACCGTCGAGTCATGTCGACGAGTTCGGGATTTTCGCCTTCCTCCAGCGCAACGGTTTCCGGTTCCAAGGCCATCCCGCAGACGGGGCAAGCCGCCGGCGTATCCGATTCCACTTTCGGGCACATCGGGCAGATATATCTGGTCCCTGGTTTGGCTGGAGCATCGTCCATGGACTGCTTGTATCTGCCCTTCAAATACCCGTCCGGATCACCACGAAACCGTTCTTCACACCTGGGACTGCAGAAGTAGTAGGTCGTTCCTGCATGTTCGTATTTCCCTGACGCCGATAGAGAATCCACCGTCATTCCGCACACCGGATCCCGGACCATGGGGACACTGGCCATCGTGAGTTCTCGGCGTTTAGGTTTTGGAAGGGATGGGTCGGGTTTCATCGCAATCCCTGTCGATGCTTTGTTTGAAGATCTTAAAGATCTCTCCTTTTTTCAGCAGGACGCTGAAAAAACCTTAGAGTACTGAAAAAGTTTTGAACAAGTTGCCGAATCCGTTCATGCTTATTATAACCGACGCCCGACGTTTTTCTCAGACCAAATTCCAATGACCTTCCCTTGACAAGGATAATCTTCACGGGCAACTGTCTGAATCCATTCGTCCTGAACTCTTTATGGCAGTTTGCCGGATTTGGCAGACCTTTTCGTTTCGCAGCATACTCTTTTGAGCCCCTCGACCTTAACCAGAGGAACTTCTTTATGCGCCTCGCTTTTTGAGGATTTTTCTGGAGCTTCTTTTTTGTGATGGCCGTTGGACGTGCTTCTTCAGACTATAGCCACCTGTTTTCACCACATGTACTGGCCGCAGTGAATCCAGAGACAACCTATCCCCGGATAAAGGAAATGCCCTTCTCCTGTCAGGGTAAAACCCTGATCATCGGGGACGAAATCCTGGCAGCGAAACGCCTTAGGGACCATACACGTCTCACCATCCTTCAACTGCCCCTGGGGCTATACAAAGGCCAACGTCCGATCGTACCCAAACGCAAGGTCGGTGTATGGCGATTCAAAAAGAATGCCTCGGTCCAGCTACTGTCCCGCCTGGACCTCGTGTCACGCTCACTGGCACGTTAACCGGCAGCAGCACCGAGCCACTCGATGAAATGGACCAGACCGATCCAACCTTGACCATCAGAGAACGAAAAGTATGGCCTAAAGCCATGCAACTGCCCTGCTCGTGATTACCCTATTATGGATACGGTCCTTATGGCAGTTCGTTGACAATTCCAGATCCTCCAGCTTTTCCCAGGCCGAGGACCTCTACCCCACCTTCCCTCCCCTTACAAAGGGGGCTCAGACCCGCCAGCCTGGCCCATCCTTTGTAAGGAGGGGCCAGGGGAGGTAGAGACGGTGGGCAGGCTAACCACCCTCATTTTGTCTTTGTCAGCAAATTGCTGAACGTTTACAATTCCGCCCCGACTTCTCAATCATCGACTTCAAACTGCACGCGCACGTCTTGTTCAATCACCCAGTCTTTGAGTCTCATGCCCAGCCCCTGTACGTCGGCCATTCCCCACGTTCCACCCACGGCGTGCCGATAATAAAACTCAACCAGACTTTGAAATACCTGAACGTTAAGCGGGCCATCATAGCCCTGCGGAGGCACGACGATTAACGGTTCGTGTTCGGTTCCCTCTCGAGCCGCCTGCTTCACGTCCGCATATACGTTCACAAACTCCCGTCCCTCAACATTCAGATCAAAAAAGACCCTTGATCCGACAGGACCCTCCTCACTCCCATACTCCGGAGCATTCACGAAACATCGTCGAAACGTTATGGTGGCGACCGCCATGGAAAAGCTCTCATGGACGTGGAAGAGGAGCAAAAAACACGCTCCTGAATCAGGCCGGCTTCGATCTCACGTCGAGATTCCGCAGCAATTCATCCCAATCGGAAACTCTGATCACGCCTGAGGCTGAAAACGTTCGATTCCAGGGTTGATCCATGAGAAAGACCTGGGCACCCTGAGCCAGATACTCTCTCACGTGGACGGGATGATCATCGACGGCCAAGACAATATCGTTTGACACTCCGGTTTTCTCTCCGGTGTGGTGGAGTTCGTCGAACGGAATACCGTGTTCGTCCAGCCAGTCCAGTGTTTGTCGGCGAGCCGTAGGCCGACGCGCCGTAATGAGGACAATCCGATAGTCTTTCTGAAGACGCTGCAACCCTTGTCGAGCACCGGGAACGACCGGCAACGTCGGAATACTCTGCTCATGAAAATAATCAAAAATCCGTTCAATCAGATCTCGATCCCAATCACTGCAGTCGAGCCCGCCCGCGCTGGCATACGTCTCAGACGGCCAGGACTCCCCTGTCAATTCATGAAAAATTCGTTGAACTTCGTGCTCTGCGTGAGCCAGCACGTTATCGATATCAACGGCAAAACCACGTCGCATCAGATTCTGACCTCAAGCTTAAAAAAATCTGCTCACCCGTCTCTCCGGTTGAAATTTCTTCTGGTGTGGTCTCCTCGTATTCGGCAAGCCCTTACTCGGCCTCCTCTCCTGTGCAGGTTCCAGTAACGTGGTTTCAAGTCCTCTCTCGCAACTTGTTTGTTTTTCTATCCCACAAACCCAGTGACAACAATGTCACCCCATTCTGCAAGACGGTCGTTCGGGGATTGCCGGAAGTTCTTCATAAATTTTCAAGGGTCGTGACGAAGCCGACGGCAACTATGTCAAAACATGGATGACGTTTCAAGCTGCGACGTCGGCAGGTCAACGGGAGTACTTATTTTCTGATCCGAAGCGTGCGCAACCGGTTTAGGGCCGCGGCGATTTCCAGAGCACGAGGGCGGGCAAAATTTCCCGGGTGGTGCTCGCCTTTGCGAAAAGGATCAAGAACGTCCAAACCTGCTTCATCAAACAGTCGATCCAGGCTCTGGACTGCTGCTTTCACGTCCATTTGTCCGTCCAGGAAACGGCGTGAAGCCAGATGGATGGCGAAACCCACGGCCCGGGTCTGACTGACGTCCGTCAGTTGTTCTATCCCGCTCACGTCAATGACCTCATGCCCAAAGGCAATGTCCTCCACGGACCTGGCATCGATTTTCACTTCGCGGTTGCCACGGGATGGATCAAGACTTTCCCGCAAGGGAATTCGGGACTCGACGTCCGTCAGGGACAAAGAGCTTTCGATGGCTCGTTGAGTCCGAAACTCTCGTGCAACTCGTTGGGCACGTTCCGTGACATCCAGCGGTTGATATTCTTGCATCATGAGGACCGTATCGGCTACGTCGAAATAATCCCCACAGCCTCCCATCACCAATACCGTGGATACCCCATGCCGTTCATACAGCTCACGCACACGGTCCACGAACGGCGTAATGGGTTCATGCTTTTTGTGAACCAACGCCTGCATGCGCGCGTCCCTGACCATAAAATTCGCGGCGCTGGTATCTTCGTCAAGCAGCAGCGTCGTGGCACCTGCTTCGATGGCTTCAAGAATCGAGGCGGCCTGACTGGTGCTCCCACTCGCGTTGTCCGTTGAAAACCGCGTGGTCTCTTGCCCATACGGAAGATTGTCGATAAATCCGCTGATATTGACTCGTTCAATGAACCGACCGTCTTCAGCGCGAATTTTGACGGCTTGACCCGTTGTCACGACGTATTCCCGTCCGTCTCCCTGGATATGAGGATACACCCCACGCTCCAATGCCCGGAGGACCGTGGATTTGCCGTGATACCCTCCTCCCACAATCAACGTGACTCCTTTGGGTATCCCCAGACCGGCTACGGATTGCGTGGTCTTGCCGTTTTGAGAAACCGGATGAGGAACGGGCAGAGACACACGAAGAGAATCGGGTGCGATAAATGGCTTCGCCTTCTCACCCGACAGCGGACGATCGGACGCGCCGCTGGTTCTTGGCAGAATCGCCTCATCGGCGATGAACGCCACCAACCCTAAGGCGTCGAGTTGTGCGCGGATTGCCTCTTGATTGTCCACACAATCGACAAAGGCCAGTGCCCGTTCCTGATCAATATGTTTCCACTGCAAGGCGTGCTCGGCAATCTTGGGCACCTCCTGACACAGCATGACCTCCGCTTGTCGACCGAGGATGGTGCGGCCCCGTGCCGGCAGGCCGATCGACAATCGAGCTTCGACCCATTGGGACGTCACCACCATGGCCGTTCGTTCCAAGACCTCTTGCCCACCTGCGTCTATCGCTATCAGTCCACTTTTTCCGATGCCCCGATTGCCCTGACACACTTGTCGAATTGTCTGATACACGCCACGAACCAGAAAATCCTGCAAGGCGACTCGGCGAACGCGACTAAAAAAAACGTCCGTCGGAATCTGAGTCACGGCATGAGGAACTCGCACACGAATTTTCGAAGGTGAAGCAAACGGGTCGCCTTGCACGTGGTCGATGAACAAGGTGAACAGGGGATAGGCGTAAAAACCTTGCAGATCTTTGTATGCCTTGTACCCTCGCCCATCGATTCGGGCCAGAGTTTTTCGAAGATCGTCAACGTGAGACATGGGAACAACGTCGGCCATGACGGAGTCTCTGCCTGGCTTGAACAAGAAAAAGAGACGTCAACGGGCAGATACCGCCGGTTGTTGTTGCGTCAGACAATGCAGCGTGCCCAATCCCCACACGAGATCGACCGCGTGTATCCCGACAACGGGACGATCGGGAAACAATTCACTCAGAATACCCAGAGCAATCCGATCTTTGGAATCATTAAAGGTTGGGACGAGGACGGCCGCGTTCCCGATATAAAAATTGGCATAACTGGCCGGAAGCCGTTGCCCGTCAAAATAGAGCGGGGCGGGCATGGGCAACGGGACGACCTCGACTTTCGATCCATTTTCCAGAACGGCGCATTCCAACCGCTCTCGATTTTCAGCCAATGCACGATGATTTTTATCGCTGCCGTTCCGTTCCTGGCACAGTACCACTGTTGTCGGATTCACAAATCGACACACGTCATCCACGTGCCCATGGGTATCGTCGCCGGCAATGCCTTTGTTTAACCATAACGCGTTGGTCACGCCCAACGACTCTCTGAACACCACTTCATAGTCGTCACGCGAAAATCCTGGATTGCGCACCTGCACCACCGGATCAAGCAAACACTCTTCGGTCGTCACTGCCGTCCCCATCCCGTTCACGTCGATGCTGCCACCCTCCAAGACCACCTTCCGCCCTTTATGCGTAATGGAAAAGGACCGACAGGCTAACCGAGACGCTGCTTTCACGGAGACTCGATTGTCCTTTTTCCAATCGGGGTAGCGTGCCCAAGCCGTAAATCGAAACAGGGAGATCGCCACTTCCGGAACGGGCTGACCGCGCGTGATAAAAATCGGACCAATATCCCGAGTCCAACCACGATCGGTCGGAATTCGAAAAAACCCGACATTGGAAAGATTGGCTTCGGTTCGTGACAAAAACCGCCGTGCACGGTCTTCATGCGTCTTGGAATCGACGAGTAGACGAACGTGCTCCGCAGCCGCTAACTTCCGAACAATCTCCCCATACACCCAATGAATGGTGGCCAGTTTCCCCGGCCAATCCAAGGCGTGGTGCGGCCACGCGAGCCAGGTCGCCTCATGAAACTCCCATTCCGCCGGCATGTGAAACCCCAATTGAGCAGGCGTAGCACCCTGCCGTAACGTTTTCCCTTGATGCATATCTTTTCCCATTGAAGTAACGGGTTGTATCCCTGTGGCAATGGTTTCTCACTATCATATGAGCTCAAAGCTTAAGGACCAATGTGTTGTGATATGACATCGTCCTTGTAAAAGTTCTGCTTTCCAGCAGATCATTAACCGCCTCGACCAATCCGGGAAACCTGTTTGAATAATCATCGAAAACCACTAGTGCGCCTTTCAGGAGTAACGGAAAAAACAACTCAATATCTTTTTGAACTCCTTCCTTAGTATGATTTCCATCAATAAACAGCATCCGAATCCCTTTGTGACCGATCTTATTCACCGCAAGGTCACTAGGCATATCAAGAAGGCAGACCACTTTGTCTAGACCAATGCGTTTCATATTAATTAAAAATGCTTTTTTCAGATCACTCATCTGTTCATTTCCCTTTATAACCGTTTTTCCTTTCCCAACGTCTTCGCCAAAATGATCAATGGCGTAAAACGTGCCGTTATTCGAATTCGCTACCGCTCGACCCAAAAAACTCGTTGACCGCCCTTGCCACGAACCAATTTCAACGACGTCCCCTTGAAGTTCTTGCATGTAACATAACGTGTACAAAATTTCTCCTGATCGCGGGGCAACCATCCCGGGAATCAATAACGAAAACGATGCCAACATATCTAAATCGACTATCTTGTGATTTGGACTAAGATCACGTACTGGTTCGATAGGATTTCGGGCACAAATAAGTCGAAGCACTGACACCAAAGTATTTAGCTTTTTTTGTATTAACAGCCTCAGATTTCGTTTTAACGACTGCAGCATCAACCGCATATTCATATTTTTTCCACCCTAAGGCAGTATTTCAAACTGGCCTAGCACTCGCCATCGTCGACTCGGTCCAAGAAACGCTTTGTAAGGCCAGCATACGCGTCAACTCGACGGTCGCGGAGAAAAGGCCAATGGCGCCGGACTTCTTCGACCCGACCCAAGTTCACTTCGGCCATGACAATCTCTTCTTTATCAATCGAAGCTTCGGTCAGGACGGCACCAAAGGGGTCACAAATGAATGAACTCCCCCAAAATTCGATGCCGTCTCCACCCTCGACCGGTTTCTCATGGCCCACGCGATTCACCGCGGCCACAAACACGCCGTTCGCAATCGCATGACTGCGTTGAATGGTCTGCCATGCACTTCGTTGCAATTCACCTTCTTGGGCTTTTTCCGATGGATGCCATCCGATGGCGGTGGGGTAGAACAACGTCTCAGCACCCTGAAGCGTCGTGAGCCGAGCGGCTTCAGGATACCATTGGTCCCAACATATAAGGGTGCCGACTTTGCCCACGCTCGTTTGAATCGCCTGAAAGCCTCTGTCGCCCGGAGTGAAATAAAACTTCTCGTAGTAGGCCGGATCATCAGGAACGTGCATCTTGCGGTAAAGGCCGGCAATGGATCCGTCGCTGTCAATCACAACAACCGAGTTGTGATAAATCCCGGCCGTCCGTCGTTCAAAAATCGGGGCAATCATCACAACGTTGTGCCTGTCTGCAACCTTGCCCAGCGCTTCAGTTGACGGCCCGGGGACGGGCTCCGCCAAATCGAACCACGCAGGATCTTCCCGTTGACAAAAATACTGCGACCGAAACAGTTCCGGCAGACAGATCACTTGGGCCCCGCTTTGTGCCGCGTGCTCCCCCCTGGCCACCGCCTGCGAGAGATTGGCCGCGGAATCAGGTCCGCAGGCCATTTGCACCAAGCCAACCACAAGCTTTTTCCGTGAATTCATGGAAGACGAGCTTATCGAAAAAAAACCATAGAGATTTTACCAAACAATTATAAACTAACAAAAGAAGAAAAACCCTGTCTGCCTGAGATGCACGAGATAGAATTTGATGATGTAGTTCGTATTTTTTTAGGTAATAAAAACGTTAAACCAGGATTCAGAAAATCTAAGAAAGTTAATGAGCAATATAGTTTGTCAACTTAACTATGTAATTCCTCTTTATTTTTGGCGGGCACTCCCTGTGGAGGCTGCCTCGGCAGGCACCATGGACCCACGCGTGGCAATGAGCTTACGCGGCTTGGCTTTGGCCTTTGCCAAGGAAAAACAGACGACGGATGTCTCTTTGGTGAAACAGGCACTCACAATCAGAGAGAAGGCATTTGGCTTTCGTCGTCCCCGGATCGTTCCCTGTCTTGCCATGATGAACAGATACGGACTCTCACGCGTGAAGCATCCTGACGCTCTTGGGCAAAAGCCGGGGCCCCTCCCCTTAACGGTCCGACAACGCCTGGGCAACGCTCTTATCAGCACGATCTTTCCTCAAGACTAAAGACGGCACAACTCTAGTCACGCGCAGCCACGTTCATATCCGTTTCAAAATGCACTCGCCGATTGGCCTGAAAACACGCCGTCGTGAACACGTGGCACGTCGGCCGTTCCTTCCCAAAAGAGGCCACAACCATTTGCTTTGAAGGCACCCCTAGATAAGACAAATACTGCTTGACCATCGCGGCGCGTTTTTCGCCGAGGACGTAATTATAAGCGCGCGTTCCCCGCTCATCGCAATGACCTTCAATGCTAATGCGTTCATGGGGGTTCGCTTTGAGCCACTCTGCATTGGATTCCAGAATCCGGTGAGACTTCTCAGAAAGCCGCCAACTGTCATATGCAAAAAAGATATCTTGGAGACCGTGTGAAAAATGTACGCCCTTTTTCCCAGCAGACCAAGTCTTATGAACACCGGGCACAGAATCGTCGGAAGAGCGTCCGGATACCGCCGACTGACTTTTGATATTTTCTATTCCAGAATTACCCAACCATCCCCTTCTTGCAATGGAGGATCGATCCGCACTATCTTCATGAAAGTCAGAAGCTGACAGCGCTTCTACTTCCCCTGATTGCATACCATCAGACGGGACCAGGGGGTCACCGGAGGAATCACTGCTGTTCGCATTATCCGGAGCCTTATGATCGACCTTTTCGGAAGAAAGATCTGCTGAGCCACCCGCACTGCGAACGACTTTCTTTCCACAAGCCGAGGTCATCATGAGCAAACACGACAAGAGCACCAACAGACCAATGATTGGTTTATTTGTTTTCATCGTCTTCCCCTCCTTTAACCAGATCCAGGTTGTTACATATCTGTCCTGAAACGCTCCTTTTCATTCCAAAGACCATTGTGACGACTTCCATTGATAACGGCTCATGCAAAAACGGGACCGATTTACAGAAATGCAAAAGGGGTTGTTTTCTCAAAAAGGGGCGAACGGGCTAATCACTAAAAAGCCACCCAGGCTTACAGGTATTGGCCAAAGGTCTTTTTAAGAGGGAGGCGTAACCAAAAGAGGGGGAAAGGCTAAAGAAGGAAGTCAGTGCAAATATGACAGGGGCAGCTGATGTTTTTTTTCAACAAGCGTTGCTTTTAGTCAACGCTTTGAACCATGAAGGGCCGCACGTCATCTTAAAAACCTGAGGACGTCGAGTCACACAACAACGTCGTTATGGCCTCACAAAACAACGGCAGGGAATACAAACAGCCTTGCGTCTCCTGACACCCATGTGTGCGGAGAAATTTAACTTGATGAGGAGATGCTGCTCCTTTCGCAATAACAGAGGCCTGCCATTTTCGACCAGTAGCCGGCCACCGTTTAAAGACTCTCCTCGAATCAGGGTTATTCGTCACGGCGAACGCCAAAGAAGAAGCCAGCCTCAATCGTTGAACGGGAAGGCGTTGCGGCAACGATACCAACGCGTCTTCGTACACCACGTCATCCAAGCCGCTCAAAGGCCCGCGAGTTCATCTCCTCGGAAACAAATTGATAGCAGTGTCCACCATTTTTTTTTGCGCGATACATCGCGCGATCAGCCTGCGCAATCAATAAATCAGGATCGGCTGCATCGAAGGGGTACAACGCAATTCCCACGCTCGCCGTGATAAGGACAGTCTGATTTCCCACAGTGGCAGGTTGGCCAACGGCTTCCAAGACCTTTTGTGCCACGTGTCCGGCATCCTGCCCTTGGTCCAAATCTTGAAGCACCATGGTAAACTCATCGCCACTAAGCCGAGCGATGGTATCTGTCCTGCGCACACAACGAATCAAACGATCCGCCACGATCTTGAGCAACGCGTCCCCCGTCTCATGGCCCAGGGAATCATTAATCGGTTTAAAACGATCCAAGTCCACAAAAAGGACCCCGACTCCCCGACCACGTCGCCTGGCTTGAACCAATGCCTGTTTCAGTCGATCGTAGAATATAATGCGATTGGGTAAATCGGTCAGAGGATCATGATGGGCCAAGTGGAATATCCGCGCTTCCGCCTCTTTGCGAACCGTAATGTCTTCATGAATGGCGACGAAATGCGTCACCTCACCACGATCATTGCGCAAGGGTGCCAAGACCTGCTCGACCGTATAACTCCGTCCATCTTGTCGTCGCTGAACCAATTCATGACGCCAGAATTGGTCTCGTGCTTTTGAGCGACGGGCCTCTTGAAATGCAAGGCGAACTTTGTCCGATTTGAGAAACTGCGGAATTGTCCCAATAAGATCAGCGGCCGCGTGTCCCGTTAATCGAGTATAGGCATCATTCACCCACTCAATCAGACCATCGGGATCCATGATAAAGACCGCATGGCCTGCGGAAGCAATCGCCGCTCCTCGTACCCGCAATTCTTCAGCGTCCTTTACCAACAACAAAGTGATCGTCATTTGTCTCGCAAGCTTTTCAAACCATTGAACCGTGAACGGATCGAACGCGTCTCGATGCCCGCCACAGACGCCCAGCACCCCGAACGCCCGATCCCGTGTATATAAAGGAACCACGAGTTGCGCCGGATATCGTCTGCCCTCTACGGGACGGGGCACCCCATCAGTCCAATCAAATTCCTCTTGAAGGTGAAGAGTCTCACGTGTATCCAGTACGGACTCCACACAACGCCGTTCTTCGTCAGTCAGCCCGTAATATGACGGGTCCACGTTCAAACGAGATTCGCCAGACTGTGCGCACACGGAAATTTCTCCGTCAGCCTCTCGTATCGCCACCCAAACCAAGGGATAGGCAAAACGCTGCATCAATTGATCACACAGACGAGACAGGCTTTGTGAAAGAGAAAACCCTTCGAGAACGTGTTCGCCCAGAGCTTGGAGCAATTGCTCACCAACCGCCAATCGCTTCAAGACTGACACGTCTCGGATCAACCAATGTATCGCTACAATCTGACCCGAGGGGCCCCGTAACGCGGAGACGTTGAGAAACGCGGAAAAGCTCGCAAGGCCATTCGGAGCAAGAGTCATTTCCCATTCAAGCTCAGACTCTCCTTTCTCGAACTTTTGGAGTTGGGATTGAAAGACAACGTGCTCATCCGGAGCCAACAATGCCGGCAAATGCCGCCCAATCAGAGCCCGTTGAGACAGCTTGAACATGTTTGCCGACGTCTGGTTCGCTGATTGGATGATGCATCGAGAGTCGGTGACAAGGTAGCCGTCACGTGGAACAGACTCGTCCACAGTCATGAGAGCCGTTACACGCGAGGGCTGCCGGGATCGAATGGATCTTCGTTTGGGTGCCGACTCAGAACCCGTGACGTTGGAGGCGTCGGCTTTGTGTTGTCGTTTGGCCATACAGGGTACATTGAATCATTCAAAACACGTTTCACATCGGCGACAACGGTCGCGTACAATCCGGGGTCGCCAGAGAGAGGTCATGTTCACGCCACTCCATGGACCGAAACGTCATCACGGGACTCATCGTCAAATCTCATTCGGGAATTTTCACGATTCCCGCCTTTACATCGCGTTGGACTTGAGCATAGCGTTCGGGGGTCCCCACGTCAGACCAATACCCAGAAAATACATGCCCCGCTACCGTTGCTCCGCGTTCCAACCACCACACGTAGACGTCGATGATCGAAGAAAAAACCCCTTGGGAAACGTGGCGCAACATAAACGGGTCAAGCACGTGGACACCGGCAAACATGCGCCGTAAGGGAGGCACGTCGACCTCTTTGGGCATACGACCCTTTCCATGAACGCGCAAGACACGGTCATCCTCATCCGTCTCAATCACTCCCCAGTGCTCGACAGCAGGATCATCACGGAGTGCCATGGTGGCAAGAGCCTCTTTTTTCCGGTGACACGCAACCAGTTGGGATAAGTCCAACTCCGCAATCGTGTCTCCATTTAACACAAGAAAGGGATTGTCCTCAAAAAACTTCTCGACGCGTTTGATGCCACCTCCGGTTCCAAGCAACACCTGTTCATAAGAATACGAAAGGTGCATGCGCCATTGAGACCCGTCGCCCAAGGTTTGTTGGATTTGCTCGCCAAGGTGGTGGAGATTAATCATCACGTCTTCAACGCCGTGTTGACGGAGCAAAAGGAGATTCCACACAAGAAGAGGATGGGGCCCCAGGGGCAAGAGCGGTTTGGGAATAGACTCCGTCAGAGGACGAAGTCGCATACCAAGACCCGCTGCCAATACCATGGCTTTCATAGAATGGTTTTCACCGCCATTCAGGAATATAGGGAGTGAGGTGCAGCAGAAGCGATTCCAACTCAGGATATTTTTCCAAATTCCGTCGCACATAACCTAAAGTCCGGGGAATATCCGCAAGAAACCTGGACTTCCCTTTGACGCGATCAAGATATACAAATCGGCCGGCTGCTTTCAGATTGCGTTGAATGCTTGTGAAATCAAAGAGCCGCCGAAACGCCGCTCGATCCGTTAATAACATGCGTTCCTGTACGTCCGGTTCCAGCCCCGCACACATCTCGGTGCGATATCGATCAATCATCTCATCGACAAATGCTTCATCCAATGCAACGTAGGAATCTCGAAGCAGAGAGGCCAGATCATAGGTTGCAGGTCCCAGTAACGCATCCTGAAAATCAAGGACCCCCAGTCGATCTCCATCGACCATCAAATTCCGTGAGTGATAATCACGATGCGTGAACACCTGGGGTTGGCCAGCAAGCAATGCAGCCACGGTAGAAAATCCGTCACGAATCACTTTTTCATGATCCGCACACATTGGCTTTTTGTCTTGTCTGGCCCAAATACCATATTCCAAAAAATGCTCAAACTCCCACGTCAAAAGTGGCTCATCAAACGAATGGGAAAAAGCCTGACACGCGTCAGCCACGCCTGCCGTAAGTTGGAGATGCATCTGAACCAACGTATCAACAGCCAAAGGATAGTATTTCCGAACAACGGACTCCCCACCTTCGATACAGGCATGAAATAAGGTCAGATCACCAAAATCTTCGAGATATAGAAGCCCCGCGGTTTTATCATAAAAATGAAGCGCGGGAACCGAAATGCCGGCTTGGGCCATGGGCCGGAGGACATTCAGAAACGGAAGTTCGTGAATATCCGTGGCCGTCCCGCTCACGGCCTCTTCCGAAGCCTTGAATCCTTCGGGGTCCGCCAGCTGCATCAAGACCAGCGAGGGCATCGGCCCGTTTTTTAAATCGAGCCGATAATACCGCCGATTCGACGCGTCCCCGTCCAACGGCACCACCTTCGCCAGATCAGCACGAAAGGGCAACCTGGTACGCAGAGTCGTATCCAAGAGAATCGGATCCGGTTCAGGAGGAGTCGAAACGGCTTCAGGGCTCATAGGGTTAAATTATAAGGAGTCTCACTGACTCTGTCACTTTGCAATATCGGGACAACCAAAGGTAAGCTATAATTTTCAGGCAATACCGTGGGTGCAGTCAGCCTGCTGTGCGAATCCGTCCACTCAGGCGGATTCTCTGAGAGGTATACCCAACGCGTGAGGAGCTCTTGTTACCCTCATATGATGCACCTCACCTAAACAAAGCCTGTTGATACGGGAAGAAAAGGATCAGGTATGGAAATCGGATTTATCGGACTTGGGAAAATGGGCATGAATATGGTGACGCGACTGCGGCAGGGTGGTCATCGGGTGATTGTATTTGATCTGTCGCAGGACCTCATTAGGCAGGCTGAAGGGACCGGAGCCGTTGGAGCCTCTTCGCTTCAAGACCTCGTCTCGAAACTCGTCAAGCCTCGTGCAATATGGATGATGGTCCCTTCCGGCGCGCCCACGGAAGACGCCTTTCAAGCCTTTGCCGGCCTGTTGGAACCCGATGACGTCATCGTCGATGGAGGCAACACCAACTTCCACGACAACGTCCGTCGGGCTGCGGAATTAAAACCGAAACGGATTCATTACATGGATGCCGGAACCAGCGGAGGCATTTGGGGATTACAGGTTGGATATTGCCTGATGATAGGCGGCAAAGCAGAACTCGTACGTCGGCTTGAGCCGATTTTTACTACACTGGCCCCGGAAGATGGATGGGCTCACGTCGGTGACCATGGTGCCGGACACTACGTCAAAATGGTGCATAACGGCATTGAATACAGCATGATGCAAGGCTATGCCGAAGCGTTTGAATTGATGTCGAAGAGCAATTACAACCTTGATCTGCCCAAGATTGCCGATTTATGGATGCATGGGAGCGTTGTACGATCATGGCTCTTAGAACTCGGAGCCGCCGTTCTCAAAGACGATCCAACCCTCACTGGATTACAGGGATATGTTCAAGATTCTGGTGAAGGTCGATGGATGCTGATGGAGGCCATGGACAAGGACGTCCCGGTCCCCACCCTGTCCGCCGCGCTCTTCACCCGTTTCCGGTCCAGGCAGGAAGAATCCTTTTCTGAGAAAATGTTGGCGGCTCTCCGCCGTGCATTTGGTGGACACGGGGTCAAACGGGAATCAACGTCAACTTGAGTGGGATGATATGACCAGGACGATACAGCAAGAGCAGCCCTTCACGATACAGACCGGCCTTGGTGGCGCACGGGTCGAACCCTGTACCCTCGTTATTTTCGGGGGGTCAGGGGATCTCACCAGACGCAAGCTCTTACCAGCTCTTTACAATTTGGCGCTTGATGGATTGCTTCCTCCCAACTATGCCGTGATTGGCATTGGGCGCAAACCCTGGAGTGACGATGAGTTTCGGAAGATAGCCCATGACGGCATTGAGCAATTTTCTCGGCAGTCCCTCCAACAAAACACGTGGACGGACTTTATCCGACGACTGCACTATGTCTCCGGAGCCAGTGAAGATCTCACGATGTATCAAAGGCTCCACAGACGAATCGAAGAAATCGAAACGCAATTCAATTTGCCTGGGCATCGCATCTTCTACCTGGCGATTCCGCCCACCTCCTTTGCTCTCTCGTGTCAAGGGTTACGGCACGTCGGGCTGATCTATCCGGTTGAATCGTCTGATCGCGTCTCCCGAGTAATCGTTGAAAAACCCATTGGTCATGACTTGGAGTCGGCAAAGGCCATCAATACAACGATCGGTGAAGTTTTTGATGAATCCCAAATCTATCGCATTGATCATTATCTCGGAAAAGAAACGGTTCAAAACATTATGGTGCTCCGGTTTGCCAACAGTATTTTCGAACCCATCTGGAATCATAAATATATCGACCACGTACAAATTACCGTGAGTGAAGAGGAAGGCTTAGGAACCAGAGGGAGCTATTACGAGGAGGCCGGAGCACTCAGGGACATGATGCAAAACCACATCCTCCAACTCCTCTGTCTGATTGCCATGGAACCACCCTATTCATTAGAGACAAACGTCGTTCGCAACGCCCGCATGGAGGTGCTCCGTTCGCTCCGTCCTATCCGTGGCAAAGATATAGAGAGTGCCACGGTTCGTGCGCAATACGCCCATGGAACAATCAAAGGCCAGGAAGTTCCCGGGTACCGACGCGAGGAGGGCGTCCGATCAGATTCGACAACGGAAACGTATGTGGCCCTACGGTGTTACGTAGAAAATTGGCGGTGGTCAGGAGTACCCTTTTATCTGCGAACGGGGAAAGCCATGCCGCGTCGGGCGACAGAAATTGCGGTTCAATTCAAAGATATTCCGGAAATTCTTTTCAACGCCGCGTCCCAAGAGCGCCAGGCACCCAACGTGCTTACGCTTCGCATTCAACCACACGAGGGAATGGCGTTGAGAATCATGTCTAAGATTCCTGGCAATCGGGCAAAAACCCATCCCGTCAATATGAACTTCAACTATGGGGATGCCTTTTCTGCTCCATCCCCTGAAGCCTATGAACGACTGTTGCTGGACGTTGTGGCCGGCGATGCCTCGCTGTTTATGCGGCGCGATGCCGTGGAAGCCTCATGGGCCTGGATTACGGATATTCTTGACGGCTGGAAAGCCCATGGCGGCCGATGGCTGCCTGAATACTCCGCAGGCACTTGGGGCCCAGTTGAAGCGGACAAGCTCATCGAAACCGACGGCCGAAAGTGGCGATTGGTGTGACGTCGGGATTGGCCCTCTATCCTAACCGCCCATTATTTTCTCTATTGACGTCCCTGATCGTCGCAAAGCGGTGTAAGCAACGATCCCTCAACGGCCTGCTGAATCCGCCGTAACCCACCTTCGATATCAAGCCCAAGATGAATCCGAATCACTCGCCGCTTGCGGGTAGAAAGACTCTTCATATCTCCCAATGCCTGTGCGGTCGCCAAAACACCAAAGGTACAGGGCTCCTCAGGAATTTCCAGATCTTTTCTCTGGTCCGCAGTGATCTGAATAAACACTCCGGAATTGGGACCACCCTTATGGAGTTGGCCGGTTGAATGAAGGAAGCGCGGGCCATATCCCAACGTCGTCGCGACTCGTTTCGCATGACGAACGATGGTGCGAATGCGTTGAAAAACGTCATGAACCGCCGGAGTCCGTTCGAGATAGGCATTGATCGCAACGTAATCCCCAACCTGTACACGGGAGAGATGCGCAGCCACAGCGTGGGCTAACGAAGACGCGCCATCTAACGCTTTCCGATTCGCGCCATCGGCAAAGACACGGACGTTGCCGTCCACGATCAGGGGTAGTTCCTCTGGAAATCGTCTGCTCTTTTTAAACTCTTCAAGATAGAACTTGGTAAACTCTTTACTCTCCTGGACGTTGGGCTGATCAAACGCATTAATTCCCAACAGAGACCCTGCGGTAGCGGTAGCCATCTCCCACCGAAAAAATTCCTGTCCGAGATTTATTAAACTCGTGAAATCAACGCGCACGACTGGATGACCCGCCTCTTGTATGGCATCGATTTTTGCATCCTGCTCCGGAACCGCTCCATCCGAACAACGGATATATACAAACAAACGATCGTGGCCGTAGACGTGTGGTACTCCTAACGGTTCATCATCAACCGGAATGAGGCCCTTTCCTTCTTTTCCCGTACTTTCGGCAATTAATTGTTCCAACCACGCACCTAGACCGCTGATGGCAGGAGAGGTGATAAATGTCACCTTATCATAACCAGCCTTGGCTAACGTGCCTAAGACCACGCCTAACGCGACCCCTGGATTGTCGGCAGCAGGCACGGCCTCGTTGCAACGATAACGCACTCGTTCGGCCTGAGACAGAAGAGACTCAACATTCACCCCCATCGCTGCAGCCGGAACCATGCCAAAGTTGGATAAGGCTGAATAGCGTCCTCCAATGTCAGGCACACCGGGAAAAACGTCTCGAAACCGAAGTTCCTGGGCCAGGCGTTCCAAGAGAGAGCCTGGATCGGTAATCGCGATAAAATTCTCGCCGGCACGATCACCTTTGATCTG
Source organism: Nitrospirales bacterium (assembly GCA_965215405.1). Taxonomy (GTDB): domain Bacteria; phylum Nitrospirota; class Nitrospiria; order Nitrospirales; family UBA8639; genus Bin75. The sequence goes on along the minus strand of OZ244060.1, from coordinate 1,631,559 downwards.
ACGCATCCGTTCAAAGAAATATTTTTGGAACGCCAATGGTTCGGTGGTTGAACCAGATTTACTCGCCACGATACACAGCGTGCGCTCAAGGTCGACTTGTTCTTCAAAACTCCGCACTTGCGAAGGGATGGTACTATCCAATACGTATAACTCAGGATAGCCCTCGATGACGCCAAAGGTCGTACGGCATACTTCTGAGCAGAGGCTGCTACCGCCCATTCCCAACAGGAGGATATGGGTAAACCCGGTTTTTTTTACGTCATCCGCGAACGCCTGCAACCGCGATACTTGACGGAGCTGCCGTTCAGAAACGGACAGCCAGCCGAGGGCGTTTCGAATGATGGTTTGATGGGCAGGAGCCTCATGCCAGAGCGTGGGATCTTTAGCCCACATTCTGCGGACAAAATTTTTAGCTTCCAAGTCTTCGAGTGCGGCGTGCACGACATCATCGAATGATCCCACCGCATAGGTTGGGTGGTTCATCTCCGGACCAGACAACTCGGTTTGTTTCTGACTGTTCGCAGCCATCAGTCGACCATGCGACTCAATAAACAACGAAAAACACTCGGCAAAACCGATTGGGTAAAATGCGAGACGACGACCCGTTCGTTAACGGTATTCTCGTTACGAATGCCGTTAACGAACTTCTGCGCTTACCGTCTCCTCTAACTGTTGTTTGACAGCGGTTACGACCCGATCAACGGTAAATCCGAAATGTTTGAGCAGATCCTTATACGGTGCTGATAAACCATAGGCGTCTATACCTATACTTGTGCCGTTCAACCCCACATACCTGCTCCAACCAAACGTCGTCGCTTGCTCAACGGAAACCCTGGCCGTCACGTCAGGAGGAAGAACACTGTCCCGATATCCTTGACTTTGCCGTTCAAAGAGTTCCCAGGATGGCATACTCACGACTCGGGCGTGTATTCCTTCCCCTTTGAGCTTCTCATAGGCCTGCACGCAGAGAGACACTTCGCTCCCGGAAGTCAACAGCAGAACCTCGGGGTTGCTATTCTCGGCATCAGCCAAAACGTAAGCTCCTTTGGCCAGCCCGCTGGCTGACGCGTACCGTGTCCGGTCCAACGTCGGAATGGCCTGACGCGTTAAGACGAGTACCGCGGGTTGATCTTGAAGCTGCATAATGATCCGCCACGCTTCCACCACTTCATTGGCGTCCCCTGGTCGAATCATCATGAGATCGGGAATGGCGCGTAACGACGCCAGATGTTCTATGGGTTGATGAGTCGGTCCATCTTCGCCAAGACCAATCGAATCATGAGTAAACACGTAAATCACGGGAATTTTCATCATGGCCGCCAGGCGAATGGCTGGACGTCCATAATCGCTGAAAATCAAAAATCCAGCACCATAAGGACGAACTTTCGAGAGAGCCATTCCACTCAAAATCGAACCCATGGCATGTTCTCGAACGCCAAAATGCACATTGCGCCCACCTTCTGACCCGGCTTGAAAATCGCCGGCATCCTCAAAGGTCAGGAGCGTTTTGGTAGAAGGGGCCAAGTCCGCAGAGCCTCCAATTAACCAGGGAACTTCCCTGGCAATGGCATTGAGCACTTTTCCGGAGGACTCACGACTCGCCAGGCCTTTGGGATCCGCAGGAAATTCGAACACCCCCCGGTCCCAACTTTCGGGAAGTTGCCGGCGTTCCATTTTCAATAGTTGATCCGCCAGTTCAGGATACTTCTCCTGATAAGCGTGAAACATGATTGTCCAGGAATTTCGTTCGGCCTTTCCCCGCTCGCCTATCCCGGATCGAAAATGTGCCAACACTTCATTGGGAACCAGGAATTTCTCATCTTCAGGCCATCCGTAGTTTTTCTTCGTCAGACGAGTCTCGTTTTCGCCCAACGGTTCACCATGTGCCCCATGAGTATCTTGTTTATTGGGTGCTCCAAACGCAATGTGACTATCAACAATAATAAGGGTCGGGGCTTTGACCTCGTTCTTGAATGAATCGAACGCCTGCGTTAACAATTCCAAATCATTGGCATCATTGACGTGCGTAACGTTCCATCCATAGGCTCGAAACCGCTCGGCCACGTCTTCACTAAAGGCCAAGGCCGTTTTGCCCTCGATGGTAATGCCGTTGTTGTCGTACATCCAACATAAATTCGACAGCTTGAGATGACCAGCGAGCGAGGCTGCTTCGCTGGAAATTCCCTCCATTAAACACCCGTCTCCACAAAAAGAAAAAACGTCGTAATTGACGACGTCAAAGCCGGGCCGATTGAAATGCCGAGCCATCCACCGTTGGGCAATGGCCATGCCTACACTATTAGCCAACCCCTGTCCCAGAGGGCCGGTTGTGGTTTCCACGCCAGTCGTCCAATGATACTCAGGATGCCCCGGACATTTGCCATGCAACTGTCGAAACTGTTTTACATCATCCAGGGTCACCGCAAGCTCATCAGTCGGTTCATACCCGTCACCAATTGCTTTGATCTGGCAAAGATGGAGGACGGCATACAGCAGCATGGAGGCATGGCCAACCGAAAGAACAAATCGATCCCGATTGGTCCAACCAGGGTCACCAGGGTCGAAACGTAAAAACCGATTCCACAAGCAATACATCACCGGTGCCAGAGCCATTGGGGTGCCGGGATGGCCGGATTTCGCGGCCTGCACCGCATCCATCGCTAACGTACGAATGGTGTTAATACTGAGCTGCTCTATGGATTGGTGCCCCGACATGGTCATCATCCCTTTCTTGAGAAGATGAGAAATGGTGGATAATCGCTCGCGGCTTTTTCTAAAAGCCTCTCGGCATGATCGATGCCCGTGATCTTTCCGTCGTATCCGTCTGTGGTTCAGATTTACAGCAATATACGTGGTTCTTCCTATGTACCTCGATTGCTCTGACAAAAATCTCGCAAACGGGAGAATACTCTTTCGAAAGGGGTCTTGCCAAATGGAGGCAGCAGGGTCAGCGGTGCATTGCAAACCGACTCCCCCGGCCTTATGATGAGACCTGCCGTGAAAGTCATTGTAACCCATCCACGCAAAGAGATCGAAGTTCAAGGCCCGACCCAGGTCCATCGACTCCTGCAACGACTCAACCTGACTCCGGAAGCCTACCTGGTCATCCGTGGAGACGAGCTGGTCACGGAGGACACGGTACTTCAAGATTCGGATTCGATTGAAATCAGGTCGGTTATCTCTGGGGGTTAGCCACTCTGTGCGTTGTCGAAAATGTTCGCATCCCGCCGTCATCAAAATGCCCAGGCATAATATCTCCTTGTGCAAAGACTGCTTTACCGAGTTTGTCCATGCCCAGGTTCGCCGAGCCATCAAATCCCACCGAATGTTCATTGCCAACGATCGCATTTTAGTAGCCGTGTCTGGTGGCAAAGACAGCCTTACCCTCTGGGCCATCTTACTGAAACTCGGTTACCAGGCTGACGCATTATACGTGGACTTGGGCATCGGCGATTACTCCCTTCAGTCCAGACAAAAAGTCGAACGTTTCACTGACACCGTAGCGGCTGGCTATCAATCGAAACTCCACGTTCATACGGTTGAACAAGAGCAAGGCGCCGGCATTCGAGAATTGGCGACGTTGGTCCGTCGACCCACGTGCGCCACCTGCGGGACCATGAAACGCTATCAGTTTAACCGCGTGGCCATTGAGCAGGACTACGACGTGATGGCAACGGGTCATAATCTGGATGATGAAGCAGCCAGGCTGCTGGGAAACGTCCTTCATTGGCAGACGGATTACCTGGACAAACAAACGCCGACTCTGCCCGCCTCACCCGGAGGTTTTGCCAAAAAGGTAAAGCCGCTGTATCGCCTGACAGAACGAGAGATTGCAGCCTACGCCGTCATCCATAACATAGACTACATTGTGGATGAATGCCCGATGGCCAAAGGTTCCAAAATGCTCGCCTACAAACACGCATTAAATCAGCTCGAGGCCGACTCGCCGGGAACCAAGCATGCCTTTTATTTGAAATTTCTGGATTGGCAAGTCAAGCAGCAAAAAACATCCGGCAATATTGCCGAACAAGACCGACAACGCCTTCACCCCTGCACAACCTGCGGACAACCGACGACCACAGACGTCTGCTCTTACTGCCAAATGATGGCCAAAGCCAAGGCCCATGCCTAGCCTGTCAGAACTTCGAAAATCGTGGGCAACCCGTCATTCCTCTCCCTCGAATGCGAGAGGGTCCGAACTCCCCCTTTATCAGGGCCGGATTTCCGAAGAAGGAATACGGGCAGGGGAGAATTCCTCGGCCTGCAAAGGGAGGAAGAAGGGGCAAGCATTGTCAACAAATGCCCGTCCACGAGGTTGTTAATCGGGGGCCTGTCCAACGCTTGTCTCCGATCCTCAATCGAGTCAAAGACAGGCTTTGCTCGAAGATCTAATTGGGAAACTGAACATTTACATTCCCAGCGTAACTGGGAATTCGGAATAGACACTAGATTCCCGATGGCGACCATCGGGAATGACAGGTGACCCAAAAGCCCCCTGCCATCGATGGCACTTTTTTATTTCCGAGTTAACAATTTCAGGCAGATGGGGCTTTATCCATTTTCCTTTAGGCTAAGGCTCCATGGAATAGGAGCGGGCTAATTTTTCTGACATTGAGTCCCGTAAGGTGTTTTATCGTGAAAGGGTTTAGCATCCGGAAAAGTGTTGCGAAGTTTTTTAGCCCGCTCCCGCATGCGGTGAATTTTGATGGCCTCATCTTTCTCTGTCTGCTCTAAAGCCAAAAAATATTCCTCAAGAAAATCCGCGTATCCAATTGGATCGTGTGCATCAGCTTGAATATTTTTAAGTTCAGGCAAGACCTTGTCAAAATATTCCACTGCCTTGGAAAATTCTTGTCGACCAATATGCATTCGAGTTAACTCAACCAAAGACATATGAGTTGGGCCGTCATTTTCCCGATCCAACTCATAGGCAGCGATCAAACTCTTTTCAGACTCTGTCCAATCGCAAAGCACACCCGATGCACGGCCATATTCATACAAGTACACCGCCATAGCTCTATCATCTGCCTTGCCCAACTTTGCATTCAACACTGCTTTTCCAAAATTCTTTTGAGCCGTTACCCAATCACCAGCAGACAGGTTACTATGGCCGGCCTGGAAATATTTTCCCGCAGTATGTAAATTAATCGGATTGACACATCCACTGACCATTACAGTCAACATTAATAGAGTCCCCAATACATTCCTCATTTCATTGCCTGTCCCTTCAATGTTCAAAAAGGGAATTATATACAATAATCCGCACAGGGCTTGACAACCTGTTTGTTATGTGTTAGAATAATCCGCATATACTGAAAATAATCATTTGATGGAGAATCAACATGTCTCAACACGTAGCCCACACAAAAAGCATTCTTGAAATTATTACACAGTTTGCCACCGACGATCACGCGGTGGCGTGGTTGGAAGCCATTCGATGGGGCGGGGTTCCTCAATGTACTCATTGCCACAGTACCATTAAAATTACCAAAGCGAAAAGCAAAAAGTATACATATTGGTGTGGGGCCTGTCGGAAACATTTCACCGTCAAAACCGGCACGGTGATGGAAGCCTCAAATCTGAAACCCCGGTTATGGGCGATTACCATGTACTATGTCATGACCGCTCGAAAAGGCATCAGTAGTCTTCAATTATCAAAAGAATTAGGGATTACGCAAAAATCCGCCTGGTTCCTCTTGCATCGAGTCCGCGAAGCCTGCCAACAAACCCATTACAAATTAACCGATGTGGTGGAAGTGGATGAAACCTATATTGGTGGTAAAGCGAAGAATAAACATGCCCATAAAGCCCAAACCATTCAAGGACGTGGACCAGTGGGTAAACACGCGATTTTAGGGATTCGAGAACGGAACGGTCGAACCCGATTAACTGCAATTGCCGATACCACGCAATCCACGTTACACCGTACCATCCACGACCAGGTGGAACCTTCCACCTTGGTCTATACCGATGACCATCGAGGCTATCTGGGTTTGTCCTATCCTCATGCTACCGTCAAACATTCGGCAAAAGAATATGTCAATGGGGCAGTACATACCAACGGGGTGGAAAGTGTGTGGGCATTGGTCAAACGGGGGTATGTCGGGACGTATCACAATTTCAGCATCAAGCATATGCAACGGTATGTCGATGAGGTGGCGTTTCGGCTCAATGATGGAAATTGTCAAATCGACACGATGGACCGGATGGTGTCATTATCTCAAGCCATGAGTGGTAAACGGCTTCGGTATCGAGAAGTAATTGCCTAAAAATTGCCTAAAATGGAAATGTCTTTAATGAGAAACAGAGAAACAGAGAAACAGAGAAACAGAGAAACAGAGAAACAGAGAAACAGAGAAACAGAGAAACTCGTCCCAGGGTACAATACCTAATTGGAAAAATCGAACGTTATTTCATGGGGACAATCTTGACGTTCTTCGTGCCATGAACAGTGACACAGTGGATCTCATTGCCACTGACCCCCCGTTTAACAAAGGTCGGGATTTTCATGCCACCCCCGATAGTCTTGCGGCCGGAGCGACCTTTCAGGACAGGTGGGTGTGGGAGAAAGATGTCCATCAGGATTGGGTCGACCAAATCACCGATGATCATCCTCAAGTCATGGAAGCAATCAATAGTGCTCGTCATGCCCATAGTGATGGGATGGGAGCCTTTCTGTGTTTTATAGCGGTCAGGTTGTTGGCCATGCGGCGGGTGTTAAAGAAAACGGGCAGCATCTATCTTCATTGTGATCCGACAGCCAGTCATTATCTCAAAGCCATGATGGATGCGATTTTTGGTTGGAAGAATTTTCGGAACGAGATCGTGTGGAAACGCACGAACGCCCCAAAAGCTACTCCAAATAAATTTGGTTCTGTTCATGATAAGCTGTTATTCTATACCAAGACATCAAAGGCGAAGTTCAATCCTGTCTATATTCCCTATACAAAAGAGTACATCGACAAACACTACCGAAACAGTGACGAACGTGGGCAGTTCCACAAAGCACCGCTTTCAGCACAAGGTACGCGGCGAGGCGATTCAGGAAAGCCTTGGGGTGGGGTTGATATTTCCGCAAAAGGATTGCATTGGGTGTGCCCGACGGCAATCCCCGATGATATGACGCTTCCTGAGAGATGGGACGAGATGACCACCCAACGCAAACTGGATTGGCTTGATACAAACGGTCTGATCTACCGACCATCTCGTGGGTCAATGCCTCGTTTCAAACGCTACCTCTCTACGATAAAAGGAACTCGTGCATCGGATGTCATAACCGATATTCCAGCCGTCATGGGAGCCTCGCAAGAGAATCAGGGGTATCCAACTCAAAAACCAGTGTCCCTTTATGAGCGGTTGATTCGTGCATCCTCAAATGAAGGTGATATGGTTTTCGACCCCTTCGCAGGCTGCGCGACGACGCTTGTTGCAGCAGAGCACTTAGGGCGCCAGTGGGTCGGTATCGACATATGGGAAAAGGCTCATGATGTCGTTGTGCAACGTCTTGAAGAAGAAGTCGGTTTATTTGGCGAGGTTCATTACGAAACGAATGTCCCACTACGTACCGATGATGGTGAAACTGCCTCACCGTTTTTACGAGTGAACCAGAAAATAAAAGAACCCGAAAGTCCTAAATTGTCTCGGGCTGAAATGTATGATCTTCTCATTAAGCAGTATGGTATCTGTTGTCGAGGCTGTGACAGGGAATTTGATGATAAGCGTTACTTAGAACTTGATCACAATACCCCACGAGCTGATGGGGGAGTCAATCACATTTCCAATCGGATTTTGTTGTGTAGTCCTTGTAATAAATTAAAAAGTCATATCTTCACATTATCTGGTCTCCGAAAAGAAAATACAAAACGCGGGTATATGGTCATACAGCAGACATGACATCACACATCTATTAATAATCATACAGGTAAATCGTTGAATCAAATCGATCTCTTTCATCGTTAGTTTGATTAAGGGGGGTCAGTTTATGAAAATCAGTGCACAGTCTTTTACCAAACTCATTCAAGAGGTCTTGTTAAAGAAACCGACTTCTGTTCTGAAAGACCCCAAACGTCGACCCACGAAAGCAGAATTAGAAAAGAAATGGCGATTAGAACGGGTGAAGCCTGAATAACCAGCGTGCGGATTATTGTATATAATTCCCTTTTTTTAATTCTACAAATGCCCGAAGTGTTTTGACTGGACTGGGTTTCAGCGTGAACGCTAAATCAGAGCAAACTTGTCTTCTGAAGAGCATAGAAAAAAGGTGCTTGGGCTTGCCTACGGTGTTGCACTACTTCTCACGGCATTGACAGTTCCTTGGAAGAGTGCTCCGAGACAGATTGACAGCATACAACTTGTTGCTCAAAATTGTGGGCATTCCTATTTCTTTTCACCACCAACTCGTTGCCCTTACGGAACCACTGAGTAGAGTTTTGTTTTCCTGGAAGACGTCGCACTAAGTGCAAGTGCGGGACTTGGCTTTATTTTTAGGGACCGTCTGGCAAGGATAACTGAGGTTTGGCAGAATCCCTTTGAACAACCCATTTGGAAAAAGCGTATAGTGACCGTACTGCAAACGAACGACAGGCTTTTCTGGCTGGTCAACAGTGGACACGGTAACCGTCTTTTCCCATATGTTCTCTATAGTAAAGGTAAATATGGAGGTAAACATGAAGAAGCTGTAGCGTGGACCTCCCTCATGGTTATATTTCTGTCGATTGCAATAAAAGGGGTTGCTTGTGTTGCTTTTTATTTTCTCGCTCGAAAAGATGATTTGAAAGAGGATGAGTAATGACTTCTGATCTCAAACACAAAAGTCGTGCGTTGACGGATGGCCCTGGGCGGGCACCAGCCAGGGCCATGTTACGGGCCGTGGGGCTTCAGGATGAGGATTTTGCCAAACCGCTCGTCGCAGTCGCGAATACCTGGTCAGAGGTCACCCCATGCAATTTGCACCTACGTGATATTGCCGAACAGGTCAAATCGGGGATCCGCGAGGCCGGTGGCGTGCCTCTCGAGTTCAACAGTATCGTCGTATCGGATGGTATCAGCATGGGTACCGAGGGTATGAAAACCTCGCTGATTAGCCGTGAGGTCGTGGCCGATTCTATTGAACTGGTGGTCCGCGGTCATTTGTTTGACGCCGTAGTGGCCCTCTCCGGGTGTGATAAAACCATTCCCGGTACGGTCATGGCTCTGGCCAGACTCAATCTTCCATCTCTGATGCTTTACGGGGGCTCCATTATGCCGGGCCAGTTTCAAGGCCAAAAGGTCTCGATTCAAGAAGTGTTCGAGGCGGTCGGAGCTCATGCTCGCGGGACCATGTCGGATGCCGAGTTGCATGCTCTCGAAAGTGACGCCTGCCCTGGAGCAGGGGCCTGTGGCGGACAATTTACCGCCAATACCATGTCAATTGCGTTTGAATTCTTGGGTATTTCGCCAATGGGGTTTAATGGCGTTCCTGCCCTGGACCCCCAAAAAGAATCCATCTCAGCCCAATGCGGGCGTCTCATTATGGATCTGCTGAAACGTGACCTTCGCCCCAAAGAAATTATCACGCGAGATGCCTTGGAAAATGCGATTGCCGCGGTTGCGTCAACCGGCGGCTCAACGAACGCCGTGCTCCACCTTTTAGCCGTGGCTCATGAAATTGGCGTTGAATTAGACATTGACGATTTTGACGCCATCAACCAACGGGTGCCTCTGATCGCCGATTTGAAGCCAGGCGGCCGATACATGGCCGTGGATTTATATCAAGCCGGGGGCACCCGTCTCGTGGCCAAACGATTACTTGAGGCAGGCCTGCTCAAAAGCGAGTGCATGACCGTCACGGGACGCACCCTCAGGGAAGAAGCCCTCACCGCTTCGGAAACGCCAAGCCAAAAAGTCCTCTATTACGTGAAAGAACCGATCAAGTCCACAGGCGGGTTAGTGATTTTGCATGGAAATTTAGCTCCTGAAGGATGTGTGGTCAAAGTTGCAGGACATAACAAGCTGACCCATACCGGTCCGGCCAAAGTGTTTGACTGCGAAGAAGATGCCTTCTATGCGGTGCAGAATGGGAAAATCGTAGACGGCGACGTTGTCGTGATTCGTTATGAAGGGCCTCAAGGTGGGCCTGGCATGCGAGAAATGCTGGGTGTGACCAGTGCCATTGTCGGCGCCGGCCTTGGCGAAACTGTCGCCCTGCTGACGGATGGCCGGTTTTCCGGCGCAACGCACGGGTTGATGGCCGGACACGTGACTCCGGAAGCCAACAAAGGTGGTCCCATTGCAGTCGTTCAAAATGGAGACACGATTACATTTGATGTCCCTAACCGACGGCTCGATCTGATTCTTTCCACCGATGAATTGGCTACTCGTTTACAGCAATGGACCAGCCCGCCTCCGAAATACACGAGTGGGGTCCTCGCAAAGTACGCGCACACTGTTTCATCGGCGTCAAAGGGTGCGGTAACCTGATACAGCCGCTTTCCGTGGTGACGTAACGTTTCCGACTGTCAAAACCATCTTGAAAAACGTAAAAAAAGGCGAGAAGGTCAACAATCCTTCTCGCCTTTGCACGGGTCTGCGTTAAACAATGATTTCGTTACCCAGCGGCTTTCTGAAAATCCTTTAATCTGATATTTTCTTTATGGCGAATTATTTGGACGGGCTTAAATGCGCGATCTTTTCTTCCTAAAGCAGCCCGTTGTTCGATTTCTTTCACAAAAGCTTCAGACCCATGAAGAGGGGCATAGGTCATGGTGACAATCACGTCCATGGACGGGGCATTCCGTGGAGTCGGGAAGGTAAACGTTTCAATTCGTTTTTCTTCAGGTTTCAGTACATTGTCTTTCAATACCGTTACGGCTTCAAAGTCAAAGATTGTGGCTTCTCCATTTTTTGTACCAAACACCCGTTCGTAGTAGCGTTTTTCAACATAGACTTTCCGCAGATTTTTTCCTAGAACGGTTAAATTGAGTTCCACGCGGGACCACCCCGGATGGGGTAAAGGAAGATTATGTGGAACCAGGCTCCGGACCGTGACTCTTACTTCGGACTCCTCACCTTTTACTGCAATCTCGACCTCCACGTCCACAGCTTCGGCACGCGCCTTGCCAAAACGACCGGGGAAACTATGATTCGAGATTTTTCGATTACGTTCTCCGTTGGCCGACTCGCCAAAGGCTTCCGGCATATGGCACGACTGGCAGTTTTTGCCTTCCTTTTGGGTTTTGGTCTGTTGCCAGGGGCCCAGCAAGTCCGGAAATTTTTCATGTCCAGGCAAATTTTCATGACAGATCACACAGTACTGTGATTGGCTATAGAGTGCTAAAGGGGCTGATTGATGAGCGAGATTTTCTACAGGGTTTTTATAGCTGCCAAAGACAGTCCGGCCCAGTTGATACGTCGGACGTGGCGGATGCTGTTCGGGATCCACTTCTTTGATTAGGTGGCATTGAGAACATCCCACTCCATCTAACTTCGGGTCGCCAGATTCAATCTCCTTGATATAGACACTCGTATGGTCTGGATACTCCAACACGCTCGGCGCGTGACATCGGAAACACATCCTGCCGTCTTTATCATCAGAGATCGCTCGGTATCGCTCCAACGATACACGGAATGGAGCACTTAGAATTGAACGAGACTGGGCAGAAGCCTCCCATTCCTCAAACACTCGCAGATGACATCGCTTACATTTCTGAGAATCAGGGAACGCCTTCGTCAAGGGTTTCGTTGAACCCTTTTGAGCGGCTACTGTGTTGGGTATGGGAAGATCAACGGCAAACATCAACAAGTTCGTCGTCACGAACAAGCCGGCGACCCAACCCATTGCTTGAAAAATTTTTTGCATGGAGCCACCCTCAATTGATCACGTTGGAGTTCGGGAAAAAGTAGTCGGGGTTTGGTTATAAGGACTTCGTTCGGAACGTAAGGAGTCGTTGCAATGAATAGTCCACGATAATCTCCGTGGCTTTCTTTTTCTCCCGTTTGTGTTCCAGGGTCGCAAGATATTTATCAAGCAACGCCTGGCTTGGTTCAGGAATCAAGGCATAGCTTAAGGATGCTTCCACGTAACTCGGCGAGGCGCCGTCTTTGACCTGTATAGAGAACGGCACTTTCCGCGTTGTTCCTCCATTGACGAGCGGTTTCGGAATCGGCCCACGAAGAATTTGCTCAAACGACAATCCGAATCGTTCTTGCCTGGTTCCAAGTATGTGCCCATCGGCGTCTTTGACGGTGATCGTCACAAAAAACTGCTTCAGAACGGGGTCGCCACCAGGAAAAACGTGCGGAAGACTCCCGTTCCTGACTAAAACCCCGCCTTCAATGCCGTTCCTGGACTGCCGGACGTCAAGATCCACCCGTGGGAACCACTCTGCCTGCAGGTTTCGATTGCTGAGCATGATGCCCGGTATCACAATCCCTTGAAACCAATGTCGTCCGATGGGCCGTGTCAGCGAGCCACGTTTGGAGGTAGAACTTCCCGTCGACCGCTCCATGTGGCAGTCCTGACAAATCGTCCCTTTCAAAATTTGTCCAGGCAATTCGTCTTTTGTCACGTCTTTGACTTTACTAAAGTGGCAGGAAGCACAAAATCGAGCGCCATTATACACAGCAGCCTGTTTTGAAGGATGCACGAGGTTGTCTTCGGCGTCCGCATACGGCCCGAAAAAGGTTTCCCCCACATTGATCTTAAATGCAGGGAAGTCCATCGTATCCTCTCTTAACGAATCAATAAGGTGACAGGACGAACAGCTAATCCCTTCCACTCCATGGGTGCCCTTTGCTCTTCTTCCTCGTTTTTTGGGTTTTTCAGACAGGACTTGAGCAATAATTTTTTCCGTATGTTGAGGGAAAACCGTCACCGCAGGAGCATGACACGACAAGCATCGAGCTTTTTCTTCTGAGGTTGGTTCCGTTTGCAACCACAGACCGAGGACGGTTTTGAACACAGGAGACGTTAGCGCAGTCCCATGCAACAACGCCCCATCCACGCGCCCAAACGTTTTGAGGTCAGGGGTTTGCTCCCGCATCCCTTTCCATTCCTCGTAGTGACGATCATGACATTGTTTGCAATGCTCGGAAGGAAGAAAAATCTCTTCGATTTCCTTGATCCATTTGTGACTTTCAGGGACCTGGGATTTTTCCTGCGCATTCGCATGTGGCAGTGAAACCCACAGGATTCCTGACAGAAGAATCAACAAACTGCCGTTCACCCTCCCAAGTCTCTTGGTATGGTTCTCGTTATTTCGAAAAGACGGCATAGTCTTCCCTAATCCTTGGCAACGCGTACAAAATGGAAGTTCATTCCACCACCGACGCCTTGATCATCAATGCCAGCCGGCTCAAACGTCGCCACCGAAAAATTTTGAGTTCGCAGGGCCTTTTCAAGTGCCTTTCCTAACTCCAGTAATGTTCGAATGTCGGTTCCGTCCACCTCTTTAATAATGGCCTTCACTTTTATGCCGGCACGATCCGCAGGAGAGCTTCCAATCACCCCAAAAACCACCACGCCTTCGGCCTTGTTAAGACCAAGAATTTCTTTTATCTCCTCATCAACTTCCCCAACGTCGATTCCGAATTCTTCTGCTAACGCATAGACTCGATCCTCCGTCATGCCTGTAGCATCGGATTGTGCAAAAGAAAGGGGAGATGACCAACTAACCACAAACCCACTGATGAAAATCGTTAGAATAGCGCTGAGGGATAATCCGCTCATTCCACTTGTTCGTTGCCCAGGCATCTTCATGGTAGGTGGGGGTGAGAGGAGCACGTGAAAAGATTTCTGCCAATAATGACTCATGCTTTCGTTGAAGCCATTGGACCACCGACGGGATCGACCAGCAGTTGAAGCCAGGACGCCACTGCTTTTTGTCCGTTCCTTTCTTTATTCTCGCCGTTCCAGACGGCAAATGACACGGCTTGCATGCGGCCAGGCACCAAGAGGGCTTCATTCTCTGTGTCATCTCCGGATTTGGTCAATGGGCGCTTCATGACGACTCGCCAAAACCCGTTTTTCCATTCAGCTTCTCCTTTGACCTTGCCTTGCCGGACCTTGCTCGTCAGCGTACTGAACCCACCACCTATGAGATCTTCGATTGAGGAAGGCCGACGAGGAATAACTTCAAATCTTCGAATGCCTCCTCTTTTTCGTCCCCTTTCTTTGGCCCTGGCTTTTCTGCGATCCACGTCGCTTTGCCAATCCGCTTTCCAATGCCAAATATTGACGTAGTGGTCTAATTGGCCCATGCAGAAAAACGCTGGAGCATTACCCAGCGGAAGAGCCAGGGCTACCCCATCACGAAACACCCCCGGGGTAAGACGTTCGTTTTTGGTCGCGTCTTGCCATTCCACCAAAAATGAAATGTCTTTGCCATTATGAACCGACCGAACGGAGATGACTTTGGCGCTCGGTTCAGGCCAGACTGGTCGAGTTATGATCTGACCACTGAGAGGAATGGGAATGGGCGCGACAGTCTGCCATGCCACGTCAGAAGGTTTCGTTGGAATCGCTCCTTCCATAAAATGGGAACGGATGACAATCCCTTGAGAACTCACCACGGGAATACCCAACCAGCCAAGAGTCGACGCCATAACAACGAGGCCTAATCCCGTAAGGATAAGAGAGCATGAAAGTTTTCGTTTCGATTTCACAAGATCGTTTCGACCAATCGTTTCACTCATCAGCCGTCCTTACCATAGTTTGACTCGCCGGATTTTATTCTCGTTGCGCTCACAAATATAAAGATAACCTTGAGCATCAAAGGCTAAGCCTGAAGGGGCATTCACGACCGCATCGACGGCTAAACTTCCATCACCATGCTTCAGCGCGCCCGTTTCTTCTTTGGCCACAAAACGCGCGGCACCACATCCTCCCATATTTTTATCCTCGTATCCACTGTCCCCGTTTCCCGCAACGGTTTCGATCAGGCCCGTGGTGCAATCCACTTTACGTATACGATGATTCATCGAATCCGCAATATAGACGTTTGCATCGGCATCGACAATGGCTGCCTCCGGCACGTTCAACATGGACATAACTCCAAGTTTTCCATCTCCATCATACCCATAGCGACAGACCCCGGCTACGGTGGAAATCACGCCTGTTTGTGCGTCAACCTTTCGAATACGATTGCTTGCTTTATCCGTGAGCAACACATTTCCATGGTGGTCCACGTCAATCGCCACAATATCCCACAGTTTGGCTTCAATCGCCGGCCGGCCATCATCAAGATAGGGGGACAGATCCAAATTATCCGAGCATTGAGGGCGAAGCCACCCTTGATCATCACTAAAGTCAATGCCAATCGCGTCCCCAGAGAGCACCACTAAATTTTGTGCCGTCAATGGACTGATCCAATCTTCATCATTTCTTGACCATGTCCCTGCAATGGTGGTCACCATGCCCGTTTGAGGATCGTACTTTCGAATACGGTGGGCTTGGGTATCTGCAATATACAGATTGTCTTCCGAATCAAATGCAATCGCCCCAGGATAGGTCAGGTTGACTTCCATTGCAGGGCCGTCACCATTAAAGCCGGATTCACCTGAACCTACGACCGTCGTAATAATATCGGTCTTGTGATCGACTTTACGAATGCGGTTACTTCCGGAGTCACAAATATACAGATCATTATTGGAAGCAACCGCCACACTCAAAGGCAAGTACAACCCTGCTTCTCCACAAGGACCGTAATCTCCGCTATAGCAGGTCTCTCCAATGCCCGCGTAGTTATGAAGGATCCCTGTTTCCAAATCGACCCGTCGAACTCGGTCTGACCCATTTTCAGCAATGTAGAGCCAGCGGCCTTCCTTGTCGACACAAATGTGATTCGGTAAGGGAATCCCTGCTTTCTTCGCACGTTTCCCGTCACCTGTACTTCTGGATTTTCCATTCCCTGCAAACGTTTCAATTTTTCCAACCAGTGACTCCACGCTCGTTTCCATACTGCACTCCTTGTCCTGAGGAAAAATCTTGTTCCTGCGTCAGAACCGCACGAAACCCATTCTATCCCTTCGACGTCTGAGCCGGTTCTGCAGATTCTGATTGAGCGGCTTGTCTTGGAGAAACTGTCTCAACCTGATCACTTTGCGGAGACGGCGACGGCGTCACGTCTGAAGCTTGTGGATTCACTCGCGTCTGGCTCTGCTGATCCGCTAAATTTCGCGCTTCGGGCTCAACGGCCTCTGCTTCATGCACGGATTTTTTGAAACCTTTTATCGCCTTCCCTACCCCCTCACCAAGCTGAGGCAATTTCCCAGCGCCGAATATGATCAGGACAATGAGGAGTATCAAAATCAACTCCGTAAAGCCTAAGCTCCCAAACATTTCAGATTTCTCCTTTTGAGACAAAAATGAAGACCGACGCTATTAACGGGTGCGTTTTGCAAACCTTTGCTTTAAACGTTGCCGAGTCTCTTCGGCCTGTTCAAACATTTTACACTTTTCATAGGTATTGATGAGGTTGTAATACGCCAACGGCTCGTCAGGGCTGTGCTCGACGGCTTCTTCCATAATTTTCACAGCCATATCGGATTTTTTCAACGTAAAAGCAATATCCATGAGTTTAAAGCTCGACTCCAAATGCGTAGGATCGAATTCCAATACCTTCATATAGGCTTGAACCGCCATATCAAGGGTATTGTAATCCGACACTTGAGGATTATCTAATTGTTCGTAGACGCCTGCCAGATTATACCAGGCAATCGGATCCTCAGGGGTAATTTCAATCAATCGTTCAAAGTACTCCTTTGCCTGCATATACTCTTTCTTATCGTTATGCAGCCTCCCCAGATTGAACAAGGCCAACACGTCATATTTATTCAACTCTAACGCTCGCTCAAATTGAGGACAGGCATCCTCCATCATACCCTTGGTGCCGTAAATTGTTCCCAGATTGGAATAATACATGGCCAAGGACCGATCCATTTCCGTTCTCAAACCCTCAGCCATTTCTATGGCCTTTTTCACTTCGGTCATGGCATCTTCCAGTTTCCCTTTTCCAAAATACAATTCCCCTAACCGACAACGGGCTTGAAAGTCATCGGGGTCTTCACCGAGTAATTTTTCAAGTTCCGCAATTTCTTCATCCGGGGTCAACGACTGCTCTTGACTGGAAGGCTCCGTCACCCCGCCCTCTTTTGCTGTTGCGACATTTTGTGATTCCATGGTCTTACGTATCCTCTCAACGTATTTCACTAAACGCAGGAGTCACTGGGGAATAGACGACGGTTCCTGCTTTGTCTCGCAATTTTCCTAAAGTGCCCCGCTTGTCAAGCGTCATAAGTATTAATCCAACCACCACCATTAACGTCAAATGTGACAGCTGCAGGGCGTATCCTGCCATAAACATTAACCCTAAGCCATACCCGGCCAAACGACCGATTAACACCAGCTTAATGACCGTGTAGGCCCAACAGGTGAAGCCTGTGATATAGAGAGCAAAAGGTAGATAAAAGGTATACCCCATGCCCATTTGAAACACCCAGCCAATCCCCTGCCCTGCCTTTCTTGCTTCTTCAGCAAGCACGGGGCTATAAAGCGACAAGAAAAAATCGAGATAGAGCAACACCAAAAAGGTCGCACTCCCGCTTATAAGAAGGGTCATGGCCCATTTCCGTTGGGTCCTATTTTTGGTAAAGAACGAAGTACTGCCGTACGACCAAAAAACAAGGACGCTCGCCAGAACTATCAAGGCTTCTCCTCCACGACTGATTTCATGCACAAGGGGGGGTGAGGCAACAATGCCCAATAACCCATAGGTTGTGGAGACCGTCTGGTAGTAAATCCATCCCGTAATTCCTAATAAAAAACACCCAACGGTGGCACGTTGCCCCCAAAGACGATGCGTAACTAAAAATTCCACCATCAGAATAAGAAGAACCACAAAGGACACGAGATTATAGACAACCGCGCCCAGCATAGCGGGTGGAAAGATGAGATACCCAACGGTCAACGCAACGAGCAGGGAGACGGTCGGGACCAGAAACTGATCAAAACTCCCCGACCACGTCGATTGCCGTAATTTCTGAATCAGCAAAATGAACAAGACTAAGAACAACAGAATGGAGGTGACATTGAGAAGAATAAATCCTAAGGAGGAAAGCGTTTCAAACGTGAGCCGCACCGCTTCAGATTTTTCAGCTAATTTGGCCATATGCATACCCAAGCGGGACGCCAGGCGATAGAGAACAAGTTCCAAAAATGCTGAAAGCAGGAGAAACTTTAACGCAAATTCAAACAAGAGCCCGGGATTATCGGACTTTACACTTTGGTGCCCCGACGTTGACGCTGCTGTCATGTTCACGACTCCGTTTCGTCTTTTCTTCTCTTTTCCGTCAGATCAGAGTTGAGAACATCAAGACGGCCCTTCGCAATCAAGAGACAGTAGTAAATTCCTGGGCATGCTGCTGTTTGTGTCGAGCAATATACAGCAACCCATCAGCCATCGAATAATTAAATGGCAATTCCACCACCACTTCACTGATTTTTTCGTAAACGTATTGATAGAATTTTTCGGCTTGCTCAGGCGTCATGCCCCGTTTGACTTCATAGAAAAAGCCCAGACTTAGATCTTCTGCGGCCGGTCGCATAATACGCTGAATCCCGTAGCCTCCCGGATCGTTCATAATAGGGGCTTCTTTTTCAAGATCGAAGAGACAGGGCTGGCATGAGAACCCATAGGACGAATTCAACTTTGTATTGTCCAACACAAAATTCATGGTTTCCGATGCTTCCTCTTCCGTTTCAGTTGGGAAACCAACGATGATATAACAATGTACGCCGACACCCAAGTCAACACAATCCGAACAAATCCGCTGAACGTTCTCCTGGGTAATGCCTTTCTGCATAAAGTCCATCATCCGCTTATTGTAGGTTTCCAATCCAAACACAATCTTGTGGCACCCGGCATCTCGCATTAATGACAGTAATTCTTTCGAGAGATTCTTCTCAAAACGAAGTTCGGCCGTCCATTGAATATTGAATTGTCGATTCAGGATTTCTTTACACAGTCTGCGAGTGGGTGACAGGGCCAGACATTCATCGGTAAAAAAGAAAAAAGGCGTGTCATATTTTTGAGAAAGCGACTGGAGTTCATCTACCACCTTGACAGGGTCTTTTTGGCGAAAATTTTGATGATCCAACGTCAAGGCACAAAAGGCACAGTCTTTATAGTAACAACCTCGTGAAAACTGAACCGGCAAGACCGTTTTGGGGGCAAGGTACCGATCGAGAGGAAATCCATCGTAACTGGGAGCTGGATGTTGAGCCAAATTCTCAGAATAAAACGGCTGATTCACAACAACCTTTCCGTTTTCCCGATAGATGAGATTCGGAACGTCGGCAAAATTCTTTTTCCCTTCTAATTGATTGATCAATTCCAATAACGCCGTCTCTCCCTCAAATACGATAAAATCATCTGTGACCTGGAACAGCCGTTCACATCGACGAAGATTGTCCACAAGCCTGGTAAAGATACTGCCACCAACAGTCACATGAATGTCAGGATTCGCTTCCTTAATGAGCCGACACAAGGTAAGGCCAGGAATAATCTGGGACGTCGCCGTGATCGATACCCCGATCAACCCTGGGGTTTCCTTGACGATGGAAGGGAGAAAATACTGTCGATACAGGTCAAGGTACGGATTTTGTTTTTCATCTTTAATCGCTTTTACAATGTCCCGAGAAGAATAAATGGAGTAGGAAAATTGGTTGTCGACAACGGTAATTCGGGTGGGAAAGTAAATCGAAGAGACAACTTCCAACCAGCGGTCGATTAAGAACAGGCATTCCCGATACCGCTCAATATCATAAAATTCTTCTCCACGCAGTGAGGTTTTCGCCGGTTCAATTTGATCAATTAAATGGGGAAACCGGTCTAAGGCTTCCACAATTCGACCATAATGTTCGTCACTTTCAGGCCCTGTCTCTCCCTCACGGGATTGCTCTAATTTCTTCAGTTTTTCAACAAGCTTTTCATAGACCTCTAAGCCATATGTCCTCGACAAGATAGTATCGAGAAGTTCAATGTTCAGATCCCGTTGACTGTTATCGGGGATACCGGCTTGGTCAAGAAAAGCCGTTAAGCAGGGGAGACTAAGATATGGTTGTGAAGGATGCCAACTTGGAGGAAATAGCAAAGATATTTTCACATTACCTCCTTAATCATTCTCGGATTCCATTAATGATTATTCCCTATGACAACACCAACCACCACAATTTGTATTTCCATGTATTTCTAAAATAATACCTTGAAGGCTCAATAATTCTTATACACGGCCGCGAGTTTCATATGCAACCACAGGAAAGGACTGATTTTTTTTGTCGAGAAAGATCTCTAGAGCAGACTGAGGGTTCTCACGCGAGAGGGTGTTCATTGCCCCCCACTGCTTTCCATGAAAAAACTCCATAAAAAAAGACCCTGGCGTCCTCCCCTTGACTTCAGAGGACCCCAGGGTCTCTTCGACTCACGACTCCGGTCAGACTATTCAGGCCCCAGAAGGCTTACGGCATCTGAGCGGTGAACCACGTGGAGATGCCCTTCATGCCGTTCCGTTCCACGTTCTGGCCGTCCCACACCGCAAACGCCACCGGGACACTTTGCCCCGCCCGAAACTGGACGTCATTGGCGTCATTCGTCGTCAAGCCCCGCTTCATCACCACCCGCCAGGTCGGTCCACTGCAACAGCCGCCCTTCAGCGCCCCATACGGTTCCCACAGCCCATTGCCCATCACGTCCTGCGACGCCTGCGTCGTTAACGTGCTGAACCCATTCGCATTCAGATCCTCCACCGAACTCCTCCGTAAATCCGGGTCCGAGAGAATATTCCCCGACCAAATCCCCGGATTGAAGGGCCCCAGGCTCCGCCCGATCCGGTCCGGATACGTCACGCCCCCGGCCGGCTCTTCATAGTAAAAGTCCCAGGCAATGGACGGATATTGTTGATCCACGTCCCACATCCCGGCGACGCCCGCCCCCTGGTCCCGCTGCCATTCCGCGTTCCACCGCCAGATGTTCACGGTGCCGCCGGATTGCCCCATACATTGAAACGGCGGGGCCCCCGAGGTTTGCACCGGGAATTGCACGGCCATCTGATCCCTGAAATCCTGAGGGCCAATGGTGGTATTGTTGAGGGTCTGATCCCCCCAGTTCGCCCAGACCCCAATGTCCGTGCCGTTCGTGGCCATCTTGACCATCACGGTTTTGACCGAGATATTGGGATGCATGGGGGTGGTAATGGTTTGGCCGCTGAGCGGCACCACGATCCCCGGTACGGTCTCCCACACCGGGTTGGCTCCGTCCATCGGGATCGGGCCGCTGATGCTGCCCACCGGAATCGTCACCGGCTGGCTGACGGCTAAAGGCACCTGCCCCAGCGTGAACATCACGCCAAGCACCAAGGCAGAGAGAAGAATGCCGAACACCAATCCTTTGTTACGCGTCTGCACCACTCTCATAATGACGCATCCTCCTTTGATAAAGATTAAAACAAAATGACTGCGGACTACCTCCAAAACGGTACTACAGATACTACTAACACACCAACTTTTCGCACACTCCCCACAGTTTTGTGGTTACGCTGTACCTGATTGACCCGTTGATGACTCTGGCTTCTCTTTATCTAAATATGCCTGCGCTCCAACCTCATTCATCAAAAGACTGAGTTCATTTCCTTTATCCTGCGCTCCACATTCAAAGGACAGGCCTTCGGGAGATACAAAATTAGCCGGCCGATAGTCTGTTTCGGAATATGGCTGAGGATTCACCCCTAAATAGGCAATTTCAAAAGACACCCATTGGGAAGTCAAATCCGCAACAATTTTATAGAAACCAAATTCAGCTTTTTTCTTTAGCATGCCGGAAAATAAAGGCACCCATCTTCCGACGTGTTCCTTTACAAATTTTTTCTCAGCCTCCACTACGGTTTTGAGTTTTTCCAGACCATCATGACACAACGCATAAGACTCTTTGTAAGCCAGAAAATGCAAAAATTCAAGTTCCACGCTTAAATGGTCCAAGCGCTCATGAATGTCTTGTGAAAGCTGAACACCAAAAGCCGAATAGAATCCTGCAATATCTCCCATGACGTAGGATTGACCAAACACGTGATCATTCCCAAACAGGGTTTCATACGGCGGGCAATCCAAAGCGATGACGTTACTGAACACCCTTCGATGTTCATCTCGAAGGTCCTGGATATCCCAATTGACTCCTTCAGATGACACCCAACTCTCTACTGCGTCAAAATGGTCCGCGATACCCTTTAAGAATTCTTCGGTTTCCTTGTCAATGGGAGCCGACAGGGCCACTTTCAAACTATTAAGCGCTGCGCGTCCATCTTCAACCAACTCTCCACTTTTCAGATAATCTAAAAACTCATCATCTTCGGGATAAAGATAACTCCAGGACAGAAGAAGATAGAGTTTACTCCTCGCTAAAGCGCGCTCAACGGCTGGGGAATCTTTTAAGGATGACCCAACTCGCTGAGTGACGGAAGAGGTTGAGGGACCATTCACTCCATTTTGCTCTTCTGTTACCTTCGTCGCCATAAACCTCCTCTTCTCTCAACAGGAACCATTTTCATTTCTGCGCCCCTGTTTCCCAATAGGGATACCACCTCATGGACTCTTGCCTCTACCAAAGAGTCCAGAGCCGATAATAGGCCAACTGATCATCGAAGTCAAGTTCTAAAACCAGTTAAAAATGAGGCTGAAATATTTAGAACTTTTCGACCATTTCACCTTGTGCGGTCAAAAAACACACGCTCTTCACCTAAGACAATGTTGCCAATCTCGCCGGAGAGACTTTTATCGCAATCTGATCATTCGCCGTCTTACAAATATGTTCACAAATCCCGCACCCTACACATCCCTCCCCCTTAACCCGAATGGCCATAGAAGCAAAGTCCATTGTAATAGCCCGAGTGGGGCACTGTGCCACACAAGCATTACAGCCTTGCCCCGCCGTACAAAGCCTTTGAGAAATAACGGCGATTCCCATGTTAATTTCCTTGAGGGCCCCAACGGGCCGAAGCGCCTCTGGTTCACAGGCTGCAATACAAGGAAAATCCTCACAGAGGTAACATGGTTTTTCATCCGGATAGATGATGGGAGTCTCATTTTCTGCGAGGACGCGAATACTCTCATGCGGGCAGACCTCAACACACTCCCCACAACCTGTACAACTCTCAAGAAACTGGGCTTCATCGAGAGCACCCGGAGGCCGTAACCAATCCGTTCGTATTTTCTCCGGTTTTTCTTCTTTGGTATCTTCAGCGTCCCGATGTTTGACGTATTCGTGCACCGTGACGCCTAAGGAAACCACACTCTGTTTCAGAAAATTCCTCCGTCCGTAGGACGGTTCAGAATTTTTTGAGGACCTTGGGGAAGATTGTGCCATGCACCCGCTCTTTTTTCACGTTGTCAACTTGTTAAGCACAGTACTTGCGCGAAGAGTTCCGAAGCACTTCGTTCTCTTGATAGGACGGAGACCACGCAATGCGGAAAGATACGCCCAAAACGGAGATCTCCTAGACGACACCGGCGGCACGAAGCCTGTACACCTCTACGCAGCGGTCACAAGCACCATACTCGACGTCCCATCCTGGATGATTTTCCCTGATATAATCCAGCACGTACGGTTCAACTTTTTCTTCCATGTCCTCAATCCAGGAATAAGTAGGAAATCGACAGAGAGGACACGGAAACCCTGGTATCAGCATGGGCTTGGCAGGAACATCCGGAGGGATCTCACCTTCTTCGACTTCGACTGCCCGTTCCATCACCCGAATGGTATCCTGAGACATTTCCACTAATTCAGCATGGGTGAAATACTCCGTCTGCCAAAGCCCCTCGAACACCGATTCCACTTGTGTGGGAGGTATCTTTCGATACCAAGATCGAAATTCGCGCAGGCGGTACTCCCGACTAAACATCGGGTCCTTCCCCGACCGCGCAATTCGACTATCGACGTGCAAACTCCACAGAACGCGATACCGATTGAGGATGAGATGCTCTTCACCGGGATTCATGCCAACTTTCGTGTCAGGGTCATATCCGAAAACAGGATCAAGCATGTCGAAGACATGCGTCAATTCATGGCGTAGATACCTGTTAATGGCCGGATCGTAAAAGCGGCGTGGAATCAGTTTGATCCCTACGCCCTTCTGACCTTTTTCCTCAAATTGCCGAGCCAGTTTTTCCTCAACTGTCCCCCATTTTCTGAGGATGTCCACGCCTTCTTGATCTTCTTTGAGCACGCCTCGAACAAGAACAATGCCGATTTTTTCTTTTAAGTCGGAAAATTCATCAAAGCTGTCTCTCAAGATGTCGGCAAAACCCCACTTGGCAAAAAGGTGTTGATACAATTTTTTGAATTCAGGCTCCCGGTCGTCCAGGGAAAATTTCTCGTACACCGGATCGGCCAATTCATGGAACTCATTGTAATAGGTAGGGTCTCCCTCACGCTCAGTTTTTTCGGCAAAAGAATCAACGACCTCTTGAAGCAAAGCCGGCTGAAATCGAATTTCCATCCTTTCACCCCTTACATGTTTCAACTAAATTGAAGGACAGTGACAACGAAAAAACAAATCGGAAACGTCTTCTGTCGCATCCTGTACCTGCTTGACGACGCGCATAAAGGCTCGCTAATATTCTTCTCTGGAAACTTGGGAGGCATTATAGTCGGGGCCTTTTTTTATACGCAAGGCCACAGTGACATAGAACACGCTGAAAGGACGTTCGTTTTATGATGAATCAGCCTCACGCCTCGTCCCCGAACGCGGCACGATCGACTCTCTTGGGAGAACCAAAACCTGAAGCACAGCCTCCTATCGATGCCTTGGAGTATTGGAAGGCAGGCATTCAAGAAATCAGAACCTTTCGTGGACATTCTCATGGTGTCTGGGACGTGGCGTGTTCCCCTGACGGGTTGACACTCGTAAGCGGAGGCGCAGATCGTTTCCTTCGCTTCTGGGAAATTGAAACCGGTCGCCTTCTCAGCTCCCTGAAAGGACACACCAATGATATACGTCAAGTCGCCTTTAGTCCCGATGGCCAAATACTCGCAACCAGCAGCGACGACAGAACCATTCGACTCTGGAACCCTCACACGAGGGAAACGATCCGGCTTCTTTTTACCCAATATGATCACGCAGTCACGAGCCTTTCCTTTTCCCCAGACGGCCTGATGCTGGCTCGGGCCGGACAAAATAAAGATATAAAAATCTGGGAAATCACCACTGGCACCGAATTAATGACGCTCCTCGGCAAAGATCAATATGACCATCATTGGACGGTCTGCACGACGTTTTCTCCTGATGGCATCCATCTGGTAGGCGGGAGCGACATTGGGAAATTGAAGCTGTACGAAGTCCTTCCCAGCGGAGAAGAAAAACTTGTTCATAACGGCCATTGGCGTGATGAGCCCGACGATGAGGAGACGGAACAACGAGGATTTTTTGTCGATGAACAGGGCGGTTTTCAAAAGCCGATGGCGTATTGGATAGGAGCTATTGCTTTTACACCAGACGGGAAAACCATGATGACTGGAAGTCGTGACGCGACTATCAAATATTTCGAGATGCCCGATATGAAAGAGATCCAAACCGTTAAAGGACATTCCGAATGGGTTCGAAGGTTGATCGTTTCCCCTGATGGGAAACTCTTGGTGAGCTGTAGTGACGACCACACCATTAAAATGTGGGACATTCAGACCAAGAGACAGGTTCGCGTGATCAATGACCACAAAGGACCCGTCCGAGGCATTGCCTTTTCTCCAGACGCCCGGTATCTCGCCAGTGCATCCTGGGACCGTACGGTGAAGTTTTGGAAAGGGGGAGACGGATCAGAAGGTTAAACGCCTTCAAAGTCCCCCTTTTTTAATCTGATGACTCCTCACCATCTTCAGCGTCAGGGGCTAAGATGCTGTATCGCTTACATTTTTCCCACAAGGCCTTTCGCGAGAGGCCCAAAGATTTTGACGCAGCGGTTCGACTCCACCCTTCCCTGGCCAACACGGCCAAGATATAATCACGTTCGCAACGTTCCCGCACTTCAGCGAGCGTGCCTTTTGGCCGAGTGTTCGTGACATCCGCCAACCCTTCTTGACAAAACCCACACCCGGATTGCAAAGGCCCTCCCAAAAAAGGACACTTTGTCTGTCCACAGAGATCCCAAACCTGAATTTCTTCCCGCTCCTGCGCTAACGCCACCGCCCGTTCAATCGTATTTTCCAGTTCGCGAACGTTCCCTGGAAAGGAATAACGGAGTAGCACTTCACGAGCCGATGAAGAAAACCCTTTCATAGCATGAGATATCCGACTCGTACTTTGTTGTAGAAGATGATTCGCCAGAATCAGAATGTCTTCTCTCCGTTCTCTCAAGGACGGCAGGGTCACTTGTACCACGTTTAATCGATAGAACAGATCTTCGCGAAATCGTCCGGCTTCGACTTCCTTTCTTAAATTTTTTTGCGTGGCGCATACCAGCCTGACGTCACTTTCAATCGTCTCTCCCCCCCCTACCCGTTCAAACTGCCGTTCTTGCAAGACCCGAAGCAATTTTACTTGAACCGTCGGGGAAATTTCCCCAATTTCATCTAAAAACAAGGTGCCCTTATGGGCTAATTCAAACCGACCCAGCCGTTGCTTCAAGGCTCCGGTAAAGGCCCCTTTCTCATGTCCAAACAATTCCGCTTCCAGCAGGGTCTCCGGCAAGGCCGCACAGCTTACTTTAATTAAGGCCTGTTTACATCTTGGGCTGTTTCGATGAATGGCATTGGCAACGATTTCTTTTCCTGTGCCGCTTTCGCCAACAATCAACACCGTAGTATCCGTGGCAGCCACCAGTTTGACTTTTTCCAATACCTGACGCATCTGTTCGTTTTTGCCGACAATGCCATCGAAATCGAATTTTCCCTCGAGTTCCCGTCGAAGAGCCGTGTTTTCCTGACGCAACGCCTGCACCTTGGTCACTCGATCCACCGTCAGCAATAATTCATCCATGGAAAAAGGCTTGGTGATATAATCATGGGCCCCAAGTTTCATGGCTTGGACCGCAGTGTCAACCGAGCCGTGTGCGGTAATCACAATGACTTCGGTTTCAGGAGAACACTCCTTGCACGCCTGTACGACTTGAAGACCATCACTCCCAGGCATTTTCAAATCCGTAATCACCAAATCATATAGACTCGCTTTGGCTTTTTGGATGCCTTCCTCGCCGTTGGACGCTTCTTGGGCCTCATACCCCTCGGCTTTGAGCGCATCTAACATGGACAACCTCATCAGCGGCTCATCATCAATGATTAAGACCGACCGAGTCATCAGGAGACCTTAGCCAGTGCGATTCTGTTGGCACTCAGGGGAAGGCTCACGGTAAAGACGGTTCCCTTCCCGACTTCACTTTCCACGGTCAATTGCCCGCCATGTCGTTCAACAATTCCCAAACTCACCGACAAGCCCAGCCCCGTCCCTTCGCCCGTGCCTTTCGTGGTAAAAAATGGGTCAAAAATATGGGGGCGGACCTCAGGAGAAATGCCCGATCCGGTATCTGCCACGTCGATCTCGCAGCGATCATTGTCCATCCGAGTTTGCAGGATGATCGCGCCCCCCTCTTCAGTAGCCTGAACCGCATTGAGAACCAAATTGGCTAACACCTGCTCAATCATTTGAGGATCGACAAACAACGGCGGCAGGTCGTTTTCATAAACCTTGTGCAACTGAAGACCTTTCTCGGCAATCGCATGATTCGTCAGGACCAAGACGCGATCGACCAGGCCATTTATGTCATTCATGGAAAATTCAGGCTCGTGCTGTTGAGAAAAATCTAACAATTGACGAATGATTTTTTGGGCACGCCGCAGACCGTCTTCCATATACGTGAAATATTCTTCCTGACGCTCGGGCGGCAACGTCCCTTTCCGAATATTATAGAGACAATTCAAAATCCCACCTAACGGGTTGTTAATTTCATGCGCAATCCCAGCAGCGAGCTTTCCGACGGAGGCAAGGCGTTCGGTGTTTCGGAATTGCTGCTCCATGACTTTTCTGTCGGTAATATCTCGAGCAATTCCCAGGACACCGATCACGCTGTGCCGTTCATTTTCCAGTGGCGCGACGCTCACAAGCACCGACCGAAGTTCCCCATTTCGACTAATCACCTCTACTTCGTATTCCTGTTTGACTTCCATATCGAGGATATCTTTAAGGCGCCGCCCGCGGTGGCGTTTCGCGAGTAAGGTCAAAAACGGTCGACCGAGTAAATCTTCTTTACAATAGCCCCAATTTTCCACCTTGCTGTTCACATAGGTAAATCGTTGATCCCGATCGAGGGTATAAATCACATCGTTGGCATTTTCAAGCAGACTTTCCAAGTACTTTTGCGTTTCCTGAATCTCCCGTGTCCGTTTTTGGACTTTCACCTCAAGTTCTTCACTATGTCGCTGGAGTTGCTCTTCTAACAGCTTTCGCTCCGTAATATCACGGATCTGCACCATAACTGAAAGATTCGAGCCTTCTCCCACACGAATCACGTCCATTTCTACCGATCGCAGCGTTTGTCGGGCATCAAACACTTCCAATTCGGTAGTCGGAACTTTTTGTTCATTAGACACCACCGTTTCCAATAACTGCATGACCGTCTCTTTGTATGAGTCGGGCACGAGCGTCAGTAAGGACTGAGAGAGTAATCCAGCCTGTGCATAGCCAAGAACCTCTTGCTCGCGTTCATTCACTGCAATAATGACACCGGATGGATCCACCATGAATATCGAATCCGCGGATCGATTAAAGAACACACGATATCGCTTCTCCGATTCGGAAAGTTGTTGAGTCTGGGCAGCCACCTCCTGCTCCAAATGAGTGGTATATTGGTCAACTTGTCGTTGAAGAACCTTCCTTTCGGTGACATCTCTTACAAATGCACGCGTGTACACCAGGTCACCCGTTTCTGAATCAATCAAGGCCGTGGAGTGAATTTCAACGTCGATCGGGGTGCCGCGTCTTGTGAGAAATACCGTTTCAATCGTGCTCCGTGGTTGGTTGGGCAGCCGCTTAACATAGTCAAGTGCTTCCGCTTTTCTCTCAGGAGGGAGAATGTCCCATAAATGCATCGAGAGCATTTCTGTCAACGTAAATCCTAATTTTTCTAACTCGGTTTTATTAACATGGACAAAACGCCCGGTTTTGTCGATTTGATGAATCATTTCAGGAGAGTTCTCAATCAGATCACGGTACCGTTCTTCGAGATGACGGATTTCTTCCATCTGCGTATTCAATTGAGAAAACGACTGTTTCAGATTGACCGCCATTTTATTAAAGGCATTGGCAAGAGCTTCAATTTCATCACCTGTCTTCAACACGAGGGGATGATCCCAATTTCCCGTGCCGATTCGCTGTACTCCTTCATGCAGGGTTTGAATCGGACTCAAGATTTTTCGAGCCACAATAAGCCCAGCCAACCATAGAATGCCCAATACAATGGCACCATACGTTACAACCTTCACCAGTAATTGTTGCAAGGGCGCATAGGTCTCCTCCGGATTCTGACGAACAATCGTCAGCCACTTTCTGCCCTGAAAACTTTCAGAGGCTAATGTTTCCGGAATCCGTAAATGGGCATACCCAATCAGTGAATCCCGCGCTCCATGGGTATCTTGCGCCACCTGAACCCATCCTGCCTGCTCTTTGTTAATGGCAGCCACCATGGATGGATTCACGTTGTGTTGTTGCAGTGACAAAACCGGACAAATCAAGGGAGTTCCATCCACGTCAATGAGCATGGCATGACCCGTGACGCCTGCAGCAACCTCCGAAATCGAACGAAACAATGAATCCCGTCGCAGCAAAATACTGACGATCCCCAACGCTTGGTGGCGGTCTCGATCAAAAATAGGAACGGCCACATTCAGCACATGAGTTCCAAATGAGGGATCAAAGGTCAAATCACTGACGTAAAGTTGACCTTGTCCTTGCTGAAAAGCTGCTTCCCACCATTCCGTGTCACCATGATAAAACCTCACTTGAGGCAAGGAACTGAGGACCAAGGCTCCTTGGTTATCGGTCACCAAAATCCCTAAATAGTCAGACTTTCTGACGGCGTGCCAATCAATGAGGTAATTCGTCGCAATCCGATTCACAAAGATGGGAAATTCATGGGGGTTTTTTCGGGCCAGCCACCGTTCTTTCCATTCTTCGATAAAGGCCTTGATTTTTTCTGGTTCTTTCCCTTCGTAACTCCGATTCGCTTCCCTGACCGCAGCACGAATAAAAGGAATGGTGGCTAACTGTTGAGCCTCATTAATGCCCCGCATGATTTGCGTCTCAACCTTTCGCGCCACTTCAACCGCAATGCCTTTAAAATTCGAACCCACAATTTCTCGAAGAGCCCGGCGCTCTTCTACGTAGGTCAGAAATAACGAAAGGGCAAGAGGAAGAAGCCCGACCAGCACCATCCCTAGAATGGTTTTACGCTGGAGACTCTGTGTCCAAATCCACCGTTTCATCTCAGTAACAATCCCTAAAGACGGACCAGTGCCTAACCCGTTAATTTTCAAAGGAATTTTTCCAAGAGAGGCCAACCCTTGTCAAGGATTGGTGATACGAGACAGCGGCGAGCTTAGGCGCCTCGACTTAATAATCGGCCTTTGCCACCAGGCCAAATCAACAGAAGAGGGCTCGCCACAAAAACAGAGGAATACGTCCCAATGAGAACTCCCAATAACAGCGCGAGAGAAAAATCATGAAGTACCTCGCCCCCAAACATCGTCAAGGGGACTAAAACCAGCACCACCGTCAGGGTCGTGACCAAGGTTCTGGTAAGCACCTGATTGATACCAGTATTAATAATGGTCAAAATAGAATCTCGTCGTCTGGCACGGAGATTTTCTCGAATGCGGTCGAAGACCACAACGGAGTCGGTCAGCGAGTACCCGGCCAGGGTCAGTAACGCGGTCACGACCAATAAGGTGATTTCTTTGTCGAGGAGATAATAGATGCCCAGGACAGCCAACACGTCATGAAAGGTTGCAATCGCCGCGGCAACGCCGAATCGCAGTTCGAAACGCGTGGACACGTAGAAAATGATCCCGATCAGGGAAACGGCGATCGCCAGCAAGGCGTCCTGTTGAAGCCGGTGCCCGATCGTTGGGCCGATTTCCGTGCTGGAATCGACCACAAATTTGTTGTGATTAAATTCTTGTTCAAATACTTCCACAATTCTTTCCGCAATTTTTTGTTCAAGCGTGTCTTCCGTTTTCATACGAATGAGAAGTTTATTGTCTTGGGTAAATTCCTGGAGTTCCACTTCATGTAAGCCATGTTTGCCAAGCGCCTGACGGGCTTGTTCAATCCCAATCTCATTCTCGAACTTCAATTGAACGGCCGTGCCGCCGGCAAAGTCAATTCCAAGATTGGCGGCTCCTCTCCCAATCTGAAAAATGGCCATCAAGCCAATCAACACCAGCACACTGGAGACACCAAAAGCCAAATGGCGTTTTCTCATGAAATCGATATTCGTTTTTCCAATAATTTCTAACATGCTCAGCCTTAAGACGGGTTAAATGCTCAACCGTTCGAGCTTGCGTCGATTGATGACATCAAATACGACTTTGGTGCCGATTAACGCGGTAAACAGATTGATCGTGATACCCAGACACAGGGTGACGGCAAAACCTTTGATGGGTCCGGTCCCGAATAAAAACAACGCCAAGCCGGTAATCAGGGTGGTGACGTGGGAGTCGACAATCGTTAAGAAGGCCTTATCATACCCTGCATCGACCGCTAATCGGACGGGACGCCCTTGCCTGAGTTCTTCCCGAATGCGTTCGAAGATTAAAATATTGGAGTCCACCCCCATCCCGATAGTTAAAATAATGCCCGCAATGCCCGGCAGTGTCAGCGTGGCGTTGAGTCCGGACAACGCACCTAACAAACAGATAAGATTCAACGCCAAGGCCGCATCCGCAATCACGCCGGACATTCGGTAATAGATCACCATAAAGATCAACACAATAATGCCCGCTATCATCGTGGTTTTCAGACCCTTCTCAATGGAGTCTCGTCCCAACGAAGGTCCCACCGTCAGATCCTGTACTGTTTTCATCGGCGCGGGAAGCGCGCCTGCTCGGAGGACGATGGCCAGGTCATTCGCCTCGTCCGTGGTGAAGTTCCCTGTGATCTGAGCCCGTCCGCCAAGTATAGGTTCGTTAATGCGCGGTGCCGAGTAGATCGTGCCATCCAAGACAATGGCCATGAACTTCCCAACATTGGCACTGGTAATACGCCCGAATTCTTTTGCGCCTTTGCTGTCAAACGTGACCCCCACGTAGACTTCGCTAAAGTCGGTGTAATTGACGCGTGCGTCCTGCAGCACGTCTCCTGTTAACACCGACCCTTTTCGAACAAGATACGGCCGGCTGAACACCGGAACCCCACCCTTGGGATCGGGGACGGGTTCAAACAAAATTTCCGAGTCTTCGGGAACCTTATCGGCAAATTTCTCTCGAACGCTCGACTCTTCACTGCGTTGGACTTGCGCGGGCAACCCGAGCCCAGGTTGATTGTCCTCATCGAGCATTTTGAACTCCAGCAAGGCGGTATCTTGAATCAGATTTTTTGCTCGTTCAGGATCCTTGACGCCGGGAAGCTGAATCACAAGTTCCGTGCGCCCATGACGCTGCAGCAGAGGTTCCGTGACGCCGAACTGATCGATTCGATTTCGAATAGTCTCCAACGCTTGATTAATGGCAGAGTTCTTGATTCGATCAACTTCATTGGCGAGGAGCTCAACGACCAGGGTCAGGTTTTCCTGGGAAACTTGAAAATAGGCTGGAAACGCATCGCGAATAAGCTCTGCGGTTTCTTCGACCGTTTCGTCTTCTGACAAATCAAGCTGAACCTGGAGGCCGTTGACTCTTTCAATTTTGGCAAAGGCAATGCCTTTCTCAGCTAAAAGATCCTGCATCGCCTTCGCGGCACGGTCGATGGCAATCTCGACGGCTCGGTCCTCTTCTACCTCTAACACCAAATGAATGCCGCCTTGCAAATCAAGGCCAAGCGATACCCCGCGAGAGGGAATCAGCCACTTGACGCTTTCCGGGATTCGGTCGTAAAGCCCGGACCAAGAAGGGAGAAATAGATAGAACGACACCGCGGACAGGAACAAGACAAAAAACAGTCGTCCGCGAATTTTTTTCATGTTTTTACCCTTTGTCCTCTACCCTTCTTCATCCATCCGCAACCGAGCAATATTCTCACGTTGAATCTTCACCTTCGTATTATCATCAATGTGCACGGTAGCGGTGTCTTTCTCCAACCTGGTGATAGACCCCCACATGCCAGCGGACGTAATAATTTTATCGCCCTTCTTTAAATTGCGTAACATCTCCTTGTGCTGTTTTTGTTTCCTTTGCTGTGGCAGGATCAAGAGAAAATAAAACACCACGAAAATCAACATGAAAGGAACCAGAGAGAAGAACCACCCCCCCCCCTCCGGTGCCCCTCCTGCTTGTGCCCAGGCTATCGAGGACATCTCCATTCCCATTTAACAGTCCTTTCCTTTTTTTCGATCACTCGGCAACGGTCGGATCACCGACGCCTGCCAGTTCGGCATACGCAGCACTTCTCGCACAATCACGGCGTTGCTCATAAAACCCCTGGCGAAAGGCGAGAAAGGATCCGGCTTGAATCTCTGAACGCATCATAGCCATAAGCTCTCGATAATACCAAAGATTATGAATGGTATTGAGTCGCACTCCCAACATTTCATTTGATAGATAAAGATGCCGCAAATAAGCTCGGGAATACTTCTGACATACCGGACACCCGCACTGCGCGTCTATCGGGGACTCATCCTTCGCGTATTGAGCATGTTTGATCAACACGCGGCCATGAGTCGTGAATAACCATCCCGTCCGCCCATGTCGCGAAGGAATCACGCAATCGAACAAATCGACGCCGCGCATGACGCCTTCGACAAGGTCTTCAGGAAGGCCTACACCCATCAGATAACGAGGGCGGGAGGAGGGAAGCTCGGCAACCGAAACTTCAATCATGGCAAACAGAGCAAGCTTCTCTTCTCCTAACGATAAACCACCAATGGCGTATCCATCAAATCCTATTTCAACGAGCTCACGGGCGGACCGTCGGCGAAGCTCGGCATCCAGCGTTCCCTGCACAATGCCAAACAGAGCTTGCTGCCGGTCACGTGCGGCCAAGGCACAGCGTTTCGCCCACTTCGTCGTCCGCACGACCGCTGCCTGGGCCTGCTCACTTGAACATGGATGAGACTGACATTCATCTAATGCCATCATAATATCTGATCCCAGGGCCATTTGAATTTCCATGCACAACTCAGGGGTGAGATGATGTATCGAACCATCTAAATGAGATCGAAAGGAAATACCGTCATCCGTGGTCTCACGCAAATTCGCAAGACTGACTAATTGGAAGCCACCACTATCCGTTAAAATCGAACCATTCCAACCTGTAAATTGGTGAAGCCCGCCTTGCCCTTGAATGAGTTGATGACCGGGTCGTAAGTACAAATGATAGGCATTACTTAACATCAACCCGAACCCCAAACCCTGAAGCTCATCGGGAGCAATCCCCTTCACGGTTCCCAGCGTGCCGACAGGCATAAACGCCGGCGTGTCAATGGTGCCATGGGGGGTAGTCAGAACGGCCGAACGGGCAGCGCACCGTGGGTCATGCCGTGCAACAGAGAAAGCGATCACAATGAGTATCAATCAAGTCAACGTTTACGTTTCGTTAACAACTGACAAACAGATTCCTCCCCACGCGACGTCCGAAAAACCGTTACATTTTTTCCGGGGCACTGACGCCCAATAACTGGAGTCCATTTTTAATAACCGTTTGAACTTGTTTTAAAAGCACCAATCTGGCTATGGTCAATTCCCGAGATAAGATCTCCTGGCCAGATTCACCTGATTCCCTGCCATGATCGAGCCCATCAGACTCCTTCCCCTTGACGTCATCGACCCTGGGTGGGAGGACGCGACGTTTGTAATAAAAGACATGGAGAAATCCTGCAAGTTCGAGAAGATAAAACGTGACGCGATGAGGCTCCAAGGCCTTGGCGCTTGCTTCAAGCAACCCGGGGAAACTCGATAACTGTTTCATTAGTCGAATTTCTTCGGGCTGTACCAACACGGATAGAGAAGCCTCACCAATGGGAGACACGGGGAACCCTCGTTCCTGAGCCGTCCGGAACAAACTGGCAAGCCGCGCGTGAGCATACTGAACGTAATAGACAGGATTTTCAGCAGACTGCTTTTTCGCTAATTCCAGATCGAATTCAAGATGGGTGTCCGAACGATGCATCAGAAAAAAAAACTTGGCGGCATCGGCACCGACCTCGTCAACAACGTCCTGAAGCATTACAAATTCGCCGGTTCGTTTGGACATCTCAACCTTTTTTCCGCCACGCAGCAAACGCACCATTTGGACCAAGAGCACCCGCAAGCAATCGTTCCCATAGCCGAAGGCTTGAATCACGGCTTGCATACGCGGGACGTATCCATGATGATCTGCGCCCCAGATATTAATCAACCACTTGTACCCACGACGCAACTTATCAAAATGGTAAGCGATGTCTGAAGCCAAATAGGTATAGTCACCATCCTGCTTGCATATCACGCGGTCTTTTTCATCTCGAAACCGAGAAGACCGGAACCACGTTGCACCATCCTGTGTAAACACCAGATCTCGTTGTTGAAGATCATTCAGGGCTGCCTGTATTTTCCCTGAAGAGAACAGCAATGCCTCGCTATACCAAGTCTCAAACTCCACACCGAATTGCGCAAGGTCCTCTTTAATCGCTCGCACGAGTTCTTGAGAAGCCCATTGGCCACATTCGCGTTGTGCGTCTTCAGGGCTTAAGGTCAAAAGATGCGGACCCTTTTCTCGATCCACGGCTTGGGCAAGGGTTTTGATATAATCTCCATGGTAGCCGTCTTCGGGAAAGGAAAACTCTCGACCGTGAATTTCAAGATACCGCGCATATACCGAGTCGGCTAACAGTTTCATCTGGCGACCCGCGTCATTGACGTAATATTCTTTGTCGACTTCATACCCTGCCGCTCTCAATAATCTGGCCAGGGCTTCACCCAGGGCCGCCCCTCGCCCATGTCCCATATGGAGCGGGCCCGTGGGATTTGCACTGACAAACTCCAAAAGGACTCGTTGCCCTTGTCCCATCGTGCTGTGCCCATACAGGTCGCCTGTCCGCTCAATCTCCTCGAGTACGGAAAACCAACAGTCCGAGCGAAGCGTGAAATTTAAAAATCCAGGCGGTGCCACCGACACTTTTTCCAAAAGAGCACAAGACGCTTGGATCTGCTCGGCAATCACGTGTGCCACTTCCAACGGCGGCCGTTTTTCCTGTTTCGCAATGACCATGGCCACACTTGAAGACAAATCTCCCCATTCTTCACGTTTGGGAAAATCAACCGAAGGCTGAGGAAAATTTGTTAATTGCAGTAAACCCCGTTGCTGCACTTGCAGGAGGGCGTTGGTAATAGCAGAAGCGACCTGTTCTTGCACGATTCCAACGAACATGGCTCTATCGCAAAAATAGTCAGGAAATTAGGGGGAAGCGGGGTGGGAATCTAACATAGCCTTTTGGTCCCTCGCAAGCAAAGGCACGCTTCCCGCACCCGTCGTCGGCGTTGTTTGTTTCGCTTGTGTCCGGGTGACTTGATCCAATTGCTTTTTCACGACTCTGACTAACTCTTCAACGGAATGGGTGACGCACACTTTCTCTGGACAGTCCTGAACCTGTGTCCACGTCTGGCACCGACAGGTTGGTCCCTTTTCCACGACAACGTGTTCTCCAAGTGGGCGCCATTGCTCAGGATCCGTCGGACCAAATAGAACCACGGTGGGCAGACCCAATACAGCGGCCAAATGCGTTAAACCAGAGTCATGACCAAGAAACAGAGCCGCATGGACTAGGAAATGAGACATCTCTTCAAGAGTTTTCTCACGGAGAACGCCATAGGATTTATCATCTGTTTTGCATAGAAGACGCTTCACACAATCACGGTCATTGGGACCTTCACAGATCAAAACCCTGATTTCAGGGTCACGGGCCACCTCCTGCACGAGGCGTCCCAGTACCTCAGGAGGAAGGCACTTATGAGGACTCCCGCTACCCGGGTGGATAAGCACGATCTTTTTCTTATTCGCATAACCCACGTCTTCAAATTGAGAATCGGCATATTGTAGTCCCTTCACCTTCAAAGGGGAAAAAGGAATCATTTGCCGACTAAAATGGCCTCCCCATGGTTTGAGCGTTTCCATATAGCGTTCCGACATATGACGCGATTGTAACGTGTTAGCTTTTGGTGAAATGAGAAGCACCTGCTGAATTCCAAGATTTCGAAAAGTGTTAGCCAGTCTCTTATCCATATCTTGGAACCATCCCACCACATGGGTGGTGCGAGATAAAACTTCCCGAATCGGAGTCCGCACAGTAGGATTGTCACAATACAATGCACTCAAGACTGAGCCGTCGATACTCCACGTCTGATCGACTTCTCCGCAACTCTGCAGCAAGCGACCAATCTGGGGTTGCGCTATCAGAACAATCTCATGAGAAGCAAGAGCCTGGCGAAGCATTCTGACGGCGGGTAGGGATAAAAGAACGTCCCCTAGAGTTCCTGGATGGATGATCAAAACCGTTTGCCATTTCGAAGAATTGCTCATGAATGGGAGCTAGCCGGGATTGATTTTTTTCGCAAGTTCAACGTCGGCTGGTGAATTCACGTTTAAAAAGGAAAGAAGTTGAGGGTCCAGGATTGCAATCTCCGATTCAGGAATACGATGTACGGTAAGACCTTGCTTGTCGACAATACTTTGAAGACGAAGGTCCCGTGCCTCGATCATTTTCTTTAAAAATGGGAGGCATTGTTTGGAATACAACCCGTGTAGAGGCTGAAGACCGTTCACCAATTGAGCCAGGACAATATCCGTTGTCTCTGCCTTTTTAGAAAAAAGCTCAATGACG
This sequence comes from Nitrospirales bacterium, assembly GCA_965215405.1. Classification (GTDB taxonomy): domain Bacteria; phylum Nitrospirota; class Nitrospiria; order Nitrospirales; family UBA8639; genus Bin75. Next base: position 1,593,548 of record OZ244060.1, on the reverse strand, counting down.
GCCGGTTTCAGAAACGGCATGTCACAGGCCACCACGAATACTCGGGAATATTCAGAATGATACAGTCCCGTATACAGCCCGCCTGCCGCCGCACGGTCCGGTACAAGATCAGTGACGATCTTTACTCTCTCGTCTTGCCATCGTATATCCTCTTCAGCCAACACCAATAACACCTCAGGGAAGACATCAAGCAAAACAGACAGAACCCTGTCTAAAAGCAATTTCCCATGAACGGACACGTATCGTTTATCCGTACCCATTCTTCTGCTCTTCCCACCGGCTAAGACCACACCTGAAATTTCTTGGATCACGTCATCACCAACTAAACAAAAAAAGGGGGGTGGAACGCTTCCACCCCCCTTTTTGAGCTTTCGAAGTCAGCCCGTAGCTAAGCCTGTCCCTGGAGTTTTTTGCGCTTATTTGCCCGCCGTCCTAACACCCAACCTTCCACAATCACAATCCCAACGGTAATAAGCCCAGGATAGAGATACGTCGTCATCGGAATCGGGGGTTCCATGACCAAATAGTAAAAGGCCGACACCGCCATCTTCCGGCCCACGTCCCCATTGTGCCCATCCCACGCAAAAAACACCATCGGGATATATTTACCCTGCTCCAAGTACGCCACTTCCTCATAATCGCCCTTCAGCGGCCGTTTCACAATCACGGTCCACTGCCCATTGGCCCACTCGGCTTTCACCACTTCGACTTCCTCCTGAAAGTCGAGTTCGGTAAAGTCTTGATCCCAACCCGTGCCTTCATAGACCGCCAAGGTCCCATCCGCCGTCCATTTCGTCAAATCTACGGCAAACCTCTCATCTCCCCACAGGTAGCGTGGTTTCCGAGGCGCCGGCAGTTCCTGCCATTTGACAGGAAATTGGAAGGCTACCCCGTCATTGTACACCGCATACCCGTCTTTTTGTTTGGCCGCAATCGACTCTTGATGGAAGGGGTCTTCCGCAAAACTCGTCCCTTGAGGTACTTGCTCTTCAACGCCGTAATCCGCCAAGTTTACTTCCGTGGGATCCCAGTCTGCCTCTTCCTCTTGCACACTCTTGGTCCGATCATCCCACCGGAATAGAAATTCGATATGCGTGTCGTTGTACAACGCTCGCACCCACATATCGTCAATCCGGTTCACAAAATTCCTCGGCTTATGCGTAATCTGCCCGCCCATGGCGATCCACCGACGAGGAATCAGGTTCCAGCGATCATCACGTTCATCCGTGGGCAGATCTCCCTCGACGTATTTCGATGGAACCACGAAGTTGCTCTTGGGCTTGTCCGTCAAAGGATCAATCCCCAACGGCTGACTTTTCGAGAGCGTTTGTGCGATTTCGTCGGTTATCTTGCCTTGGGCAATGTCAACCTCCTGCTCCCGTTCACAGAGCGAATTGACATAGTTGGCGATATCCCACCGTTCATCCACGCTCGTATTGTCGGCAAACGAGGGCATCGGCGTGCCATTCAGCCCCGTAGAAAAGGTGCGGAAGATATTTTTTGCGTTGTAGGGATCTTGCCGGCTGCCACGGAAGTTCCAGCATTTATGCCAATCCGCCGGCTGGATGGAAAACCCCCAGTCATCTTTGAGGTTAAACGCATTCCCATCGCCTCGCCCTTCCACGCCATGACACTCGATACACTTTCTCTCAATCACCAGCTCCGATCCGCGTTTGATGGATTCCGGCGTCCCTGGCTTGGGTTGCAAACTCGCCAGGTCGAGCACGAAAAATTCCTCGAATTCTTCGTCTTGCCACGACCGGTCCTGGACTAACTGCGTGGTCACGAACGCCAGCACGTCCTTGCGTTGCTGCTCGGTCAAAATGCCTTCCCAGGAGGGCATCGCCGAACCCGGCAATCCATGCGTGACCGTCTCAAGCAGATCCACGTCAATCAGGGGTAACTGCCCGCTGGCCGTGTGTCGAATCTTGAACGTCCCGGCATTGAAATTCCGAGGCCGCGGCCACAACCGCACAGCCCCAGGCCCATCTCCTGCACCCTCGACTCCATGACACCACACGCATTTGGTAAAGTACACCCGCTTGCCCGCCTCGATTTGCTCGGCCGCAGGCTCGGCAGGGAATCCTTGCTTGACAAACCCTTCCGGCAACTCTTCCTCCTGGCCCCAACTGCTTAGCGGCATCCCTATTCCCAGCAGCACACTCACGCCCACCATCAACACCCAGAGGGCTGCCGTGTTGGTCGAACGTCTCATCTTGCTCCTCATTGGTTTCCTCTGCTCCTCTTACCAGTCCTTATAGCTCCGGCTCCCTTTAATCCCACGTCCGGGGATAGTAGCCCGTGTGCCAGTATTCAAACATGACCACCTTCCAGATTTCATCCACCGTCAGGTGCTGTTCCCACGGGGGCATCACCGATGCCCATGGGAATCCTTCGCCAGGCAGACCAATCCCACCTTTCGACACCCGCCAGAAGACAAAGGTCTCTTGTAACTGCGCAATCGTGCCCGCATCCGTGAAATTCGCAGGGATCGGGTTGAACGCATAGGCCCACAGCCCCCGGCCATTCAAATTATCGCCGTGACAGAAATGGCAGTTTTGAAAGAAGATCTCGCCCCCTTCCCGCACGTACTTGATGTAGCCCTCGGCGTTCGGGTCCCACGGATTATAGTTCGGATCGTTCACGTCCTTCATCAACCGCCCCATGGCCTGCTCCACAATCCTGGCGTCGGTATACGCCTGGTCGTACTTCCCTTCGTTATTGACACGATAGGGGTTTTCCACTACTTGCAGCACAAATGTCTTGCCATGCACTTTGGTGGTCGCCGGCGGTGCCGGATGCACGGTCCTCAACTCAATCGGTTCCTCAAAGCTCGGCAAAAACGAGTTATACGCAAAGCCTCCTAACGCCAGAGGGATCACGATCAAGGCTACCGTGCGCACCCCTTTATGGAACCCGCTGATCCCATCCATCACGTTGAGGAGCGGCCGCTTGAACTCTTGCCATTCACTTTCAGACCCCGAGACCCACATGAAAATCCCGCACGCCGAGACCGTGCCGTAAATAGCCCTGACGCTAAAGGGAATGGGGGGATAAATGCGGTATTTCAAATACAGTTGGATGTAAATCCAAACCCCAACCCCAGCCCAGAATTTTGGAACTCCCATCCCTGCACGGTTGAGCGCCCAATTGAGCAACGCAAAAACCAGAATCGAGCCGGCTAACTCCGAAATCATCTGCATCGGCATGTAGCCTTCTACTAACTTTAACCAGGTCATCGTTTTAAACTCCTGTTTTCTGAATGGCAGAGTTTAAGGATTCGTTATTAATTGAAATCTTCTATCGAAGGCAGATCCTGTCCCTCTTTCAATCGGGACAGATAATCCACGATTTTGTTGACGGCTCCGGCACTTAATTTCTGTCCGAAATCTTTCGGCATTTGATTGTCAGGAAAATCTTTCACGACGTACATGCTGGGATTCAAAATCGACTCGGTGATGTATTCACGAGTCGACGTCGCATGTCCGTTGTACCCTGGATCCTTCAGCCTTTGGGGAGCATTACTGCCTTCCATTAATAAGGGGCCCACTTTCCCCGTTGCCCCTTCAATGCCGGGAATCGTATGACACGCGGGGCAACCCGCCTTCATGAAGAGATCCGTAATAGGCTCTTCGCCGGTAGCCAGTACGCCTCCCGCTGCGGCGTCATCCCCCTCGGCACTCGCCTGCGGACGGTCTCCTTCGGGAATGAACTTTTCATAAGACGATGAAATTTCCTCGTACGTGGGTGATTCCTTCCCTTCACGAACGTACAGCCATGTATCCACCGCTGCCAATTCTCCGAGAGTCAGCGAAATTGGTGGCTTGTGAATTCTGGGCATAGGGCTTTCCGTGTCGTTTGTGCCTTTCACGCCGAATCCCGGCACAACGAAACAATTCGGACAGGCATGTGACTCAGCGATATATTCCTGACCGGTCGTGGCCGTTCCCGATCCTTCAAAAGCCTCTTTTTGCACTGTGTCCCGCGCAGCAGGATCGTTCATATGATATTTTTCGTGCTTCAACCGTTCTTGTGCCCGGGCAGGAATATCCCAAAGATTCGGGGCCCGTTCACTCAAAAATCCCTCATTGAACCCATGGCACAAGGGACATTGACCTTTCCCTATAGCCCCCTGTACCTTACTTTGTCCAAGACCGCCGAAAATAATTTTTTCACCCTCATCGGCCAATTGTTGAGGAGTCATACTCTGGAAGTCCAACTTCACTTCCGGCGGGGGGAATCCTCCTTCTACCTGAGGCAACCAATTTCCATATCCGGAAAGTGCCGCAGCCACAAAAAACATGAACCCCCCGATTTTCATCAGGGCTCCGATGTTGGTGAAGTAAATACCCATAATGTACGCCAAAGAGGTAATCATCACCAATGAGACGGGCAGCAATCGACTTTCCCCATAGAAATTATTTTTGTAATTCGCAATGGCCATAAAGGCCATAAACGCACACAGAACACCGATAAACGTCTTGAACGTTGCACTCCTCTTTTGAACCGGATCGGTCAGTTTTGCCTGAAAGTAAAACAAGAGCCCTATCAGAAAGGCGAACGCTGGCCATCCAAGCGAGATTGCTTCCGTAATTAATTCAACCACCTTGCCCCTCCACCAAAAATGAGGCTGCCCCGACCTTTAATTCAGGACAGCCCCATCATGAAAAAATCATCACACATTTCATCCGCAGTTAATGATTAATGACCAGTTGCAGGTTGTGGTTCGGGCGCACCAGGAACGGGTTGCGCCGCAGGCACGGGCGCTTTCTTGGCACCCAGTGCTCCAAGCCAAAAGACAAAGAGAATCGTAATCCAGAAGAACAACACGTTGAAAGAGATCACATTCGCCCCAAACCCGATAGTATGCGTGTATGCCCAGGGCGAATTATCGCGCATAATCTCATTGACGTGCCAGAACAGCCTCACCGATGACCGAATGTACCCCATTAATCCCATCATCCACGTAAAGGCCGTTGCCAGCATAATCAAGGCATATTGTGACCGTGGCGCAATCTGACCCCATCGAATCGGTCCGAGTTCCCGGGACTTGCTCAACATCGCCAGATTTAACGCTGACCCAACAAATAAGCATGAGAGCGTTCCGGCGACCTGAGGAACCGAGAGGCCTATTCGAACGTTGGCCGGAATGAAATACCCGTAACAGGCCACCCAGATATTATTAAGATGGGCCACGACAAAGAACGTGATCAGGAAGATGTTTCCGAACTTTGCCCACTTGACCGCCGGCACCCTATTGCCACGCTGATACCATATGAAACTGGCGATCGTCGTCATAATAATCGCATTAATTCCGCCATTCTTCGCCGACATCACGCCATAGTTCCCTAATACCGGATGCTGTTGACCTCCCATGGCCTTCAATTCAGCCGGCGTCATTACAATGGTGTGGGGAGTGATAAAGACCAATAGTCCCACGACCAGAATAAACACAAAATATTTAATATACCGCTGGAACCTCTCCCCCCCGGTCATTCTTCCAAGGGCTTGCCAGAGATAATAGTTCGTCGTCAAAAACAGAATGCCGATCATTGTGGCCTGAATGATGAACAACCAAGCCAACAGCCCGCCCATTAAGGTAATTCCCATTTGTTGACGGTAAGCATACACTTCGCGCATGAGCCAATAGCCGGCAAACGGCAGGGGAATCAGGAAGGCCACTCCAAGCGCCATTGCGATATAGCCCATCCAATCGTAATGGGCGCGCTCTTCATCATTCTTTGCCGACAGGAACCGATACGCGGCATACGCCGCCACCACGCCGCCGCCAAAAGCCATATTCCCCAGAATCCGATGCACGTTCAGGGGATTCCAGAGCGCCGTGTGGAGGACATGCCAAATATTTCCCAGATATCGTCCCTGCTCATCCACCCCGGCTGGCGACATCATAAAACCAATCCAGGAATTGGCCAGGAACATCAACACCGTTCCAATAACGTTCAATACAACCGACATGCTGACGTGGAGCCATTTCAACAACCCATCTTTCATCTTGTCCCATCCATAGTAGTAGATGTAGAGGGTTCCGCTCTCTGCCACGAACATCAAGGCATAGATATGCATCACCGGCCGGAAAATACTGGACAGATACCCAAAGAAGGCAGGATACAACGTCAGGAACGTGAAGATGAGAATGCCACCGAGGATGGCCGTAAGCGAGTAGGCGGTCAGGCTGATTTTAATAAAGTCATACGCCAATTGGTCATACTTCTTCGCCATCGCCTTGTCTTTGCTCACCAACCCGGCGAACTCGATACACATACAGAAGATCGGCACGGCCAACACAAAGCTGCCATAGTACAGATGCTGCTGATTGGCCACCCAAAGAAGAACACGGCTTTCGAAGTTATATCGCGGATAAAATTCTTCCGTATCAGCAGTCTTCGGGGCCGGAGCACCGATGGCAGGGCCTTCTGTTTTGTAGTAGACGTCTCTACCAATTTCAACCTTTGCTTCTTCGCCTTCGACCCCCTCGGCTTCCTGAGCAGCTACGACATCAGGAGGTGGGCCTCCTGCCGCGGTAGCACCCCCGCCGGCCAGGGCCGGCAGTGCCACAAAAATCGGGAGCAATAACATGGCTCCCATTGCAAAAAGACCCGTGACTGCCAGGATTTTTTTCCTGGCCTGTCCACTTTTGAGGCGACCCATGACCAACCTCCTTCTTTCTTTGAAATTACTCAAAGAACAATACCCCGTTACGTTGTTCATTTTTTCAGAATGATTGCCAGGCTTTTTACCTGAGAATATAAAAATAATCCAACCCCTGCATATCCATCAGAGCCCAGTCGATGAACTGAAAATATGCCACGGAAATCACAATCGAAATGATGACGTACAAAGTCGTCTGCATATGCCTCCCTGCTCTTTCTTTATATCTGGTTAGTTCCGTTTTTTAACAAGGACATTGGATGCCAGCGAACCAGTAAAAAAACCACAAGCTTACGGCACAGGTTACATAGAATATCCCCTTGCCCAGCTTGATTGGAAACGGATCAGTTTTCGCCATCTTAATTTTCCTTCTAGATATTTGACCTTAATAAATTATACGCTTGACACATCGCTTGAAGATATGATACTGAACAAATATGTTTACTTTTCATGAAGTGGTGAAACCAATGCGAAATCCTGCAAAATTGTTTGATATTATAGTGTTGGCCGGAATGGTTGTCAATATTCTTTTGGCCGTCTTTCTGATACTGTATTACTTTGACCTTCTCTAGCCTGCGCTAGGCGTTGGAATAAGCAGCCAGCGTGCGGTTCCGAGCATTCCGGCGCTCTGACGCAACGCAACGAAAGCCTATGGTTTCATCTCGAAAATCAGGAACCATGAAATTTCTCGTTGTAATCCTCAAGTCGCTTCCATAGCTCGTATACCCAGCCCCGCGAAGAGTCTTGTACCCCCCACGATCGGCAAAACTTGCTTCTCCTGGTTCACTGGGATGGTGCGTTTGCTCTTCATACCAATTGTCGACCCATTCCATCAGGTTTCCAAAGCCGTCATACACCCGAAAGGGGCTTCTATCCAATGGAAACGAGCCAACGGGTGCCGTGGCTTCGTATCCATCCTCTCCCCCACCCAGATTCGCCTTGTGGATTCTCGGAGAATTTCCCCAGGGCCATAACCGACCGTCTATCCCTCGCATCGCTTTCTCCCATTCGGCTTCAGTCGGCAAACGCTTTCCTTTCCATTTGCAATAGGCATCCGCATCATACCAGGAGACATAGGCAACAGGCTGATTGGGTCCACGCAATTGTGCCAACCGTTTGGCATATCGAGAGGGAGGACCTGGTTTTCGATGACCGGTTTGCTCCACAAATTCTCCATATTGGTGGTTTGTCACCTCATGCCGATCGATCCAAAACCCCTTAAGGGTCACGAGACGCTCCGGACGTTCATTAAACCCACCCTTCCTGGTCCCCTGAACAAACTTTCCAGGAGGAATAAACACCATTTTTTCCTGAATGATTTTCTGTGGGGGTTCGGAGGGAGAAAATTCTGGAGTCTGAAGAGGTTTGACAATCTCCCCAAGGTCGGGATCAGGGGGAGGCGACTTGGTACCACGCAAAATTCCTGATACCGGCATGCCTACCATGAATAAAATGACGGCAAGCAAGATCAGTTTCAATCTCCCGTCCATGGCAGCAAAGCCTCGATGGATTCGACGGATACGGCTCTGACAACCGCCGTCAGGATGCTTGTTTTACGTCCTCGACGTCTTTGGCGCAACGAAACCCGATCGTCGCGTCGGTTCGCCACATTTTGGCTGAAAACCGTTTAGTCAATCTCGCGTTGAGTTTTGAATCACGCCAGGTTCCCCCTCGAATGACTTTGAATTCGGTGCTATCCGGACCTGGAGGGTCGCGAAATGGTGAATTTTGATAATATTGCGGATCATAGGTATCTGCAACCCATTCAGCACTGTTTCCCGTCATGTCGTACACCCCATACGGACTCCGTCCGCCCTCAAACGATCCCACGGGTGCCAAATACTTAAACCCATCGTCTTCACCGTCAATATTGGAAACCAGGTAGCGAAACTCATTTCCCCAGGGATACAGTCGTCGCCCTTCACCACGAGCAGCTTTCTCCCATTCGGCTTCAGTCGGCAACCGTTTCCCCGCCCATCGGCAATAGGCAAAGGCATCATTCCATCCAATACCCACGACGGGAAAATCCGGGTCAATGAGTTTTGCAATATCTTCTTCGAAGACCGGGACCTGGGGTTTCCCTCGCTTGGTCATGTTGACGAAACGATCGTATGCCGACTGGGTGACTTCCTTGAGATCGATAAAGTAAGTCCGCACATACACCGGATGAGCAGGGGCTTCATCGGGGTCCCCTTGATCATAACCCATCACAAAAGGCCCTTCGGGGATTTCGACCATCTCACGACCCTCATCTCCGACTATGGTACGATACATCGAAAAATCCTGGACTTTCACCGGGGTGATAACCCGGGGTTTGGGTTTTTGAGAATCCGAGACCAACCGGCCCAACTCTTCTTTCCCTTTATACGTTTCATAGATCAACATGACCATCATCAAGATAAATGAAGCAAAAACAAAGATGATGGAGCCGATCAGCACCCCGCGATTTTCCATAACTCTCCAGAAGTCAGCTTCGTGTCGGGTTTTTCAACAAGGAAGCCCTTTCCTGTTCCGGCCTTACACTTTTTGATCGGACGAGGCAATGGTTTTCACTGGTTTTCGCCAAAACACGTCAATCAACATCGAGATCCATATGCCCAAAAATCCGCCCATTGCCGCCCCTGATCCCGCACCCACCGTAATATTTTCAGAGCCGGAAACAGCCCAGGCCAGCGCACCCCCTAACAACGTTCCGATAAAAATCCCGAGAAAAAACCGTCGACCGCCAATGAGACCGATACCAATACCCAAAGCACCCCCCAGGCCTGCCGCAAAATAGAGAAAGGAGTCGCCTAATAGGATTCCAATGAGCACCCCGACCGTCCCCATGACCACAATGCCGAGGAGCATATCTATAATGGTCCCCTTAGAAATCGACGTTCTCCTCTTCGACGCGCAGCCGCAAGGCGTTATTCCGCACGAACCTTAATCGAATCGAAATCTATTTCCACCCCAGGGCCACTTTGAAGAGAAATTCCCCATGCCTTGGGAGCCGGTTCATGACCATGAATCTCTTTGAAGTCTTTGTAGGCATTGACCTCTTCTTCCACCCATTCACCCAACGGATAAGGGCCTGAACGAATCACGACCTCCGCCGCGCCAAACAATCCGCCGTCCGTGACGGAGCCCGTCCGTTTCGTGCCACTCCAGAGATACTTCGTCGAAATTGGAATAAACATCAAATCCGTATCCAGATTCGCAAAGAGCGCCGCAATAAAATCAGCCTTCTCCGGGACTGCGTGGAGACGCCACCGCCACGTTACCACGGGGTGGGTTTGGGGATTCCAATCAATGTCCTTCGTATACACCCGCTGATTCGCCCCCTTGCCTTTCAGAAACGTGGCGTCCCCCTGCCGGTGAAGAGAGTAGGCTTCTTTTGCGGTTATGGTACTTCGTGACCCTTCCCATCCTTTGGGGAAGCGCTCCTTGTCCGGATTTTGAAAATCTTCGAGCGTCACCACCTGCGAGGAAGCTTGCCCGCTTCCCACGGAAAGGGGACTAAAGAGTACAAGAAGGATAAAGCACACCCTGAGTATTCTTCTTTGGGCCGTTTTCAAACCGACTCCTCTCTTGAAAAAGCCCGCACAAAAGACACGCATCCGGTTCCAGTCAACGCGTCTTCTTCCACGGCTAACGGTCTGTCACGCGTGGACAACCAAAACATGAAAAACACCGAAATCCAGAATAACACCATATTAATGGTCACCATTTTGGCTGCAAAGGTAATCGGAGGGGTAAAAGCCCAGGGAGACAGATCCGCCATCAGTTCATTCACGTGCCACCCCAGGCGACCGGCTGACCGAATGTACCCCATCAAGCCCATCACCCAGGAAAAGGTAGCGGCGACCCCAAACAACGCCACCATTCCTCGCACGGATATCTTGCCCCATTGGACGGGACCTCGAATTTCGCTCCCCTTCAACAGAAGATGATTGATCACTAACCCTCCGAGCAAGACCGTCGCCGTGGTCGCACCCTGCGGGATGGACAATCCTACCCTGATGTGGGCGGGAATAAAAAACCCATAAATGGCGACCCATACGATGTTGACCATGCCGGCAAAAAACAAAACCCCGATTGCAATATTTCCCGCCGTGGCCCAAGGGACAGTAATGATTCGATTGGCGCGGCGATATAACAGATAACTCAAGGCCGTCAGGCAGATCATGATATTAATGGCGCCGTTTTTTGCAGACATCACCCCAAATTGTCCAATGACGGGATGTTGCGCCGCTCCCATCGCTTTCATTTCACTAGGGCTCATGGCAAGGGTATGAGGAGTAAACCATACCAGAAAGGAGACCATCAGCCCTCCAAGGATTACTTTGAAATAGGGATGGTACCGTTCCCCGTCACCTAACCGTCCCAGGGACTGCCAGATATAATAATTAATGCCAAGGAACAGTGCGCCAATGGTGCTGGCCTGAACCACGAAAAGCCATGACAGCAACCCACCCATCATAGTCATGCCCATTTCTTGACGGAATTCAAAGACGGAGCGCATCAGCCAATATCCGGCAAAGGGCATGGGGAGCAAGGCACAAACCATCACGATAATGAACACATAGCTCACCCAATCATAATACGCCCGCTCTTCCTGGACCCGGGTCTTCAAAAACCGATACGCCGCATACGCCACGACCACGGCCCCCCCGGACATAATATCCGCCAGGAACCGATGGGCATTGAGTGGATTCCATAATGGTGAATGCAATAAATGCCAGACGTTCCCTAGAAACTGTCCCGCGGCGTTCACCCCCGCCGGTGCCATCATAAAAGATGCCCAGGCGTTGGCCAACAGGAGCAAAAGCACTCCCGTGGCATTCGCAACCACTCCGATTGACATATGCACCCATTTCCCGACTCCGGAGGCCAGACGATCCCAACTGTAGTAGTACAACGCAAGGAGGAAGAATTCGCCTAAAAACACCGCGGCATAAAATGGCATCATATGTTTAAACGTCGATCCCATGTACTGCATAAAACCAGGATAGAACGTCAGAAACGCACCAAGCATGAAACTTCCAAGCAGTGCCGTTACCGAGAGCGAGAGAACCCCGACGCGAAGAATATCGCGACCGAGTCCATCGTAGCGTTTGCTCGCCCGCGGGTCACGACGCGACACGCCAAAGAATTCCAGAAGAAAGGCAAACAACGGAAGCGCCAGGACGAATCCTCCGAAATAGGTATGCTGCTGCGTGACAAGCCAGATCAAAATCCGGTTGTCAAGCGGGTGCCATTGCGGATAATCGGATTCAATCTCCGCGGCTGGAAGGCCTTGCGGGGTTCCCGCAGTCTTATAATAGACATCCTGGTTCTGGTAATTAAGGAAGGAGGCATCGAAACCGGCCCCCAACGGTCTTGGGGCGACAAGTAAACATCCTAGAACAAGCAACAGGGAAACACGCAAAACGATCTTCATGAAAACAGCTCTCGCGGTTGGTCGGGTTGCCCCTGCCCTACCGCAACGGGATTGGATTTTTGTCCTGACGCCACCCATCCCGTTTTGGCTAGAATTTCCATCACGAATGGACAGCGCGTCAATCCTTCAGAGAATCCGCCTTGCGTTCGAGTCTCGACAAACACTCGGGCTCCCAAGAAATACCCGTACCCCGCCATCATCCCTCCGGTGACCCCACCAATGGCCAGGTGCACGACAAGGGACCATCCTTCGACCTGAAACAGAAACACCATAAGGCCAATCTGCACTAAATAGTAAGTCAAAGCAAAAGTCAAACAGGGCCACGTCCAAAATCGACAAGCTTCCCACCATGATTGCATTTTGAAGCGATCCGAGAAATTTTCGAGAGGATGTTTCCCAGATAAAAACGCTCCATGAGCAACACAGGCCGCCACGACACAAACCCAAATCGCCTGTCCGATCTCCCTCCCTTCCCCTGTCCAGCCGAATCGATAGAGAACCACGGCCGTTGCGCCGGCAACGGACCCCGCGCCTGCCCACCTGGCCAGATGAAGAAAGTCACGCTGGAGCAATTCACGAAACGACCCACCGTCAGGAAAGGTCACCATACGCATGCCTTGGGATTCCATGCGCACCACGTGCCCGATTTCAAAGGCGTCACGCGTGACCGCCGTGCAGGAGATAATCAAGGCCATCATGGCCGGCCCTTCAGGATGCAGCAGAAAATTATAATCGACAAAAAGGGCCAGAAGCGCCAATACCAACAGCGAAAGCTGCACGCCATAGACGCACCCGATCCATCCGCCTATCCAGAGAAGACGACTGAGACCGTCCGTTTGGCAAACGTGGACACAAGACTCTGCGCGTCCCATCGTATACGCCCAACACGCGGTGAGCGTCGCGAGGGCACCGCTCATCGCCAACAACACAAATGGATCAGAGAGCGAAAGAAAATCTTTTAAGAAATGGTAGAGGACAAAGGCCACAAACCCTGGAATGAGCATCACCCAACGCTTCCGCTTTCGAACGTCGGATTCAGTGACGGCTGCATTCAGTTGGGGGATCACTCGGAGTGCTAATCGATGCAGCATCGGAACTCCTCAATCAGGTGGCACGAAACGCGAGACGCAGGAACGGCTAAAATGAAACTGCCTTCACCTTATCCTTTACCTGCGCAGAGAACGCCTTACGCGTTACGACGTCGGTGTCGCCGTCCCGAAATAGCGGACCTTGATTTCTTCCATCAGAGCCACGGTGACTTCGGACATGCCTCTGTCCTGAGCCGTACGCTCCAATTCCACGCGCGCCATCGCACGAACCTGTCCCGGGATTCTGGACAAACGACGTTTAGCGTCGGGATGCCACGACACCGTGCCGTGATTCCTGGCTTCTATCATCAAGTCCGTTGAGATCAGTTTGATGCTTTTTCGACCCGCATAGTCTTCCACCTCTTGCCGAACAAGAGGTTCCACGTACGGTGGCAGCCGATCTAAATAATGCTTGGCCTCATCAGTCCAGGCTGGTCGGTCAAACAACGCGCCTGCCTTTCGGTTGTCCGTTTCGATTCCTAACCGAAACCCACAATTTTCACAGCAATAACGAAGAAAGGAATGAACGTCATCCCATTCTTCAAGAGCCTCACACCGGAAATCCGAGCCGCAGGCACACTGCATCACGCAACTACCCGATTCTTCCAGGGTACAAAATATACAGCATGGTATAGGTAATACTGCCAGTCACGAACAAAATGCAATACACTACCATGGTAAACCGGCCCAAGACTCGATGGCGTCGCGCACCATTCGGCCACATGCGTTGGACACCCACCTCAATTCCAAGCACAATGGCAATAAGAAAGACGAGTCCGAGGTAGACGCCGAGTTTGCCCATGGAAAATCCACTGGCGGCCACGCGACTGAAGAATAACAGCAGGACAAGAGACGTCAGCCCACCCAATATGATCCCGATTTTTTTCCCGGTGGTTTGCAGGATGGCCTCTTGTAACTTTCGTTGGCCATTGATAAAGGTCTGAGAGCGAAATCCCAGAACAATCATGTAAATGGCCATGACCAAGCCGATCACGACCAGAATAATGTGAAAGGTCAAGAGGGGAACAAACACGTGATCATACAAATCCTGGGAGCCACCGAACCCTTCTTTTCCTTCAAAGGCCAACACGCCAAGCTGGCGAAATAAATAATAACTCGTGAAAAATGCCAGCATGGCAACCATCCCACCCAGCATCAACCAATGATGACCACTCCCTTTACCTTTTTGGGCCTGTACCCATCCGACGATAAACAGCGCGGTGAACAACGTCGCCATCAATTGGCTGAGATCAGCCCCGATTGTTGCGTGCGTCCCGACGAACCCGGGCTCTTTTAACCATTCAGCCATTTATTTCTCTCCTGATTTGATTCCCTGAACAATCGCCCGCGATTCCAGTTCTACGACGGATTCAAAGCCGGCCCGTGTCATCCAATCCATGGTTTCTTGGGTCGTGAAACACTCCCCTTGTTCCGTATTGACCATAACGTGCACGGCAAACGCCGTGGTCCAAGCAGGGCTCGTGCGGTCCGGGTCCAAAAACCGATCCTTTATCACCAAACGCCCCGTTTCCGTCAGATGAGAAAAAGCTTTGTGCACCAACTCTGCATTGGTTTGAGCGTTTTGGTAATGGAGAACGTCAGACAATAACACCAGATCGTAGAGGCCACCCAATGAATCTGTATTGAAATCTCCCGGCAGTACGACAATACGGTCTTCCAACCCGGCTTCCTTAATATACCGTTCAGCCACCTGAAGGGTAGAAGGGAGATCAAACACCGTAGCTTTGACACGGGGATATTCCCGACAAAATGCAATCGCATTCGTCCCGGCTCCTCCGCCAACGTCAAGCACCCGTTCAACTCCATCCAGTTTCAGAAACTTCGCGAGGTTGGCTCCACTCCCTCGGCCAATCCGGTCCAGCACCGCCAACACATTGGCACCCATTTCAGGGTCGGTTGCAAAAACATGCTGGCAGACCGGAGAAACACCCGTTCGGATGGTATCTTCCAAGTTCCCCCAATTCATCCATTCCGAATCGTGAAGAACCAGAAGGTGCCCGACGTAGTCCGGACTCGTTTTCACCAGATGTTTCCGGGCAACGCCGGTATTCGCAAATCGCCCATCTTGTTTTGTTAAGATCCGCATCGCGGCCAACGCGTGCAATACGAGGCTCAACGCCCGTTCATCAAGAGATAATCGATGGGCTAAGTCAGAGAGAGAGTCAGAGTGACCGTCTAAGGCTGAAAAAAGATCAAGCTTGGTTGCCGTCAGGAGAATTTTCGTCTCCCAGTAATACCCGATCTGAAATATTTCTGCGAGAGAGATCTCCCGAGGCACAACCCGTCCTTGGAATTTCGACGCGAGAAGCAAAAACCGTTTGAATCTATTGAGATAGTAACGGGTTGAAACCGGCGAACGCAAGGAGACGAAAAAGGGCAGCAACGATGAACCGCTGCTGCCCTTTTAATTTTCTCGAAAACGAAAGGTGTCTTTTACTGTTTAAACTTGTTTTTCTTTTTGATGTCGAAGTTGGCTTCAACGGTCGCACCATCCTTCACTTCGACTTCCATCGTCACGTTTCCAGCTACCGGATGCCAGGCTAAGACCTTGTGCTTGCCCGCGGGGACGTCCGTAATCTCAAAAGACCCGTCGCCACCGGACATGCCGAAATGGGCATTGGTCACGGGCAGGAACCAGGCCTGCATAAACTCATGCTGGTCGCATTGCAACCGGAGGACGGAACCTTTTCTGGCCATCCGCATCTTGATTTTCTTATCAAGTTTGTCGCCTTTTTTCGCCAACCCGATATTGAACAAGGTCGAGGATTTCGCACCGAGCACGTCAAAGCTATGGGGGTTATGTAACACCCCTTCCTTGGACTTGGGATCATTGGGATCCGCATCGGTATTTTCCACAATAAAGTTCCCTTTGTTGACCAAGACCCCGGTAAAAGGCAAGAACTCACACAGCTTGGCCATCACTTCAGGTGTAGACTTAAAGCCTTTATCCTTAATGCCCCGAACAGCCACGACCGCATTTTTGAGCCCTTTGTTCGCGTCCACTTCGACTTCTTTCAACAAACGGGTATCATCCCCTTCCTGACTGGGATTTTGTTTGCAGAAATCCGGATTGGGAAATTTGGAAAAAGCAAACGTCTTTGGCGGAATTGGTTTGCCGGAATACATGACTTTGCCTTGAATGGTTCCGCCGGCTTGAGCAATCAATGGCATAGCCAACAGCAACCCACCGAGTAACACGGACAAAGTCAGGGATTGACGATTTCTCATAATCTCTCCTTCTCGTTAATAATAAATTGTTGTCCAATTCGGGGAGAATAAAACCGACGGCTTTTAGCTCCCTGGCCGCCTCACGTTTACAACGTTGCCACTGGCGGAAAATTCATCGGAAAGTCCGTCACCATAGTACATTTTTGTATATAACAACATGAAATGGGGGGTGTCAAGTCAACCTCCCGCAGTGTCAGAAACACGGAATCCGTCCGGTTTCATGAACCCGCCAACCAAGGGGCATCTCCCTGCACCCTGAAGGGACGACACGTTTTTCGCCCCTTCATCAGGGTCCACTGCCCGGCAACGCGACTCCATCTCGCCTCACCTTACAAAAGGGAGGCAAAGGGGGCTTGCGTTACGGTGCATTAGCGGGACTTGAAGGCAGACGCACCATCCTTGGTCGAAAAGGGTTTCCGTGCATCCGTCAGTGCCGTGAACATTTCCTGAAACTGCTCTGCCAGATCAGCACCGCGTGCAATGGGTTTGGAACACAACCTGTCGGTACACACATACGCCAACGGGCCTGACGCCTTGGGAAAAGTTATCTCTCCAATGGAAAGGGAATCGACTCGGGGATCCAAAAACCGAACCACTTTCCCGGGAACATACAGCGCTAACCCGTGGCCAAAGAGGCTTTGGGCCTCAGCCTTGGATTTTTCCCCTACCACCACAATATGAACGGGATAGTAAAGGAACCGACGGATGGCACGACCCGTTTGCGCAACCGGCAACGAGCCTGTCCCCACGATCATTTGCAGAATATTTTCGGCCTTCTCTCGATATCGAGGGTTCCTGGTGACATAAAACAAATCAGAAAAAACCAGGGACAACGCAGCATTGACCTCGAGATCTTTATGGGGAAATCTCAGCAATCCCAACGAGGAAGAAGACGGCGTCCGGTCAACGTATCCTCCCCCCTGGCTGTCTTCGAACAGTCGAATGGAATCCTCAATGACGTTCTCGGCCCATGCCAGGTAATGGAGCGCGCCGGTGGTCAAAAAGGCTTCGAGCAAGGCTTCCGCAAAGAAGACCTGGTCCGCAAGCAACCCAAATTCCGCGGGGTGACCATCATGAAGGAGATGAGCCAGGCCACGCCCGGGTTGATAGCGTTCCTTGTACAGCCGCCGAAGCGTTTTGAGGGCAAACTCCCGTGCCTGAACGTTTTCCAGGACTTGCGAGACCCTGAGAAAAGCTTTGATCATTAACGCGTTCCAATCGGTCAACGTCGTCCGATCAATAGAGGGGACGCCCGTGGCCAGGCGCTCTGCTTCGTTCAGAGCGAAAAACGCGTCCCCCGACGTGGACGTGCCAGAACCAACGACGTTTCGAACGTCAGCATCCTGACTGGCGTAAAAGCCTCCACGCTCTCGGTCGGAAAGAAACCGCGTCACGTACTGCATCGTCCCTTCAATGATCTCGCGATATTTTGTCAGACCCGTGAGTTGGTACGCCTCCAGATAATTGAGCAGGTTAGACGCCTGAACAGGAAGCAACTTTTCATAATGCGGTTTTGACCAATCCGTCTCCTCGGCATAGCGGAAAAACCCTCCCCAGACCGGATCATAGAGGCTCAATTGTTGATCCAGCGTGAACAAGGCCATCTGCTCAAATTCCGCGTCGTGACGCCAAAAATAATGTGAGAAGGCCAACTCGATGGCATCGGGTTCAAAAAATTTGGGGGCGTCCCGAAACCCGCCATGCACCGGGTCATACTGCTCCTTTATCACTTCAAGGACTCGGGCCATCATCTCCGGTTGAATGAGACCGCGAGGCTGCCTGCTTGCTCGTTGCGCCGATTTCACCCGTTCCCATATTTGGGCGACCCGTTCAGCCATATCTTGTTTGTTTTCTCGATAAGAGGAAGCCGACGCGCGCAAAGCTTCAATCATTGCTTCAGGAGTCAGGAAGTTCGCCTGAAAGATGATTTCTCCGGAAGGAAGAAGAACGCTGATGGTTGGCCACCCACCACTTCTATACCGCGCCGCAATATCCGGACGCTGATCGGTTTCGACTCTGATGGGGACAAATTCGACGTTCAGTAACTCGACCACCGTGGGGTCGACATACGTCGTTTCATCCATCACGTGGCAGGCGTGACACCACACGGCCGTCAGAGCAAGCAGGATCAGCTTGTCTTCAGTTTGAGCACGATCAAATGCCTTGGCTCCCCAGCCTGACCACTGGATAGCCGATGAAGAGACCACGGGTTTGCCGTTCGCTGACGCGAGCGTTGGGAGCAAGGTGAGTCCCGCTATCCCCATCCACAGGAAGTGGAGGATGAATCGTTGGCCTCGAAAACAGCGAACACCGGAACGCTTCATAGCCGATTATTCTAGACGAAGGTCTTCACCCACTCAAATGAGACGCTTTCCAGTCGAAACACTGCAGGCGTCAAGCCCCTGGCGGAAAGAATAGAATACGCGCAACGGCTCCCGCTGCAGTGGCTCGTACGGATTCGTTCGGATCTTTCATGAGATTTTTGAGACGGGGGATCATCTCTCGTCCCCCCACTCTACCTAATGATCTGGCTGCTGAAATTCGGGGTTTCGGCACAGGGTCATTGAGCAGGAGGAGTAGAGCACCCACAACGTCCCGGGCTCTCCCGTGTCCCAACGCTTTCGCTACGGAGGAACGCAGTCCCGGATGTTGCTGCCTCATCAATTCCCGAACGGTTTCGACCACGACGCTAAAAGGACTATTCAATTGAAGTAATCCCGCGACTGCCGCCGCCCGCACGCCCTTATTCCTATCATGCAGGACCAGCGTTAATGAAGATACCGCCTGTTCGCCCTTGAATTTCCCCAACGTCACGGCAGCCACGCTTCGGACGGCCGGGACAGGGTCAGATAGTGCGTCGAGTAAGAGGGGGACACCTCCTGCAAGACCGAGCTTTCCCAGCGAAGCCGCCGCCGCCGCGCGAATAGACGGCTGTTTATCTTGAAGCCCTTGCTTGAGAAGCGGCAACCCTTTGGGGTCCCCCATTTCGCCAAGCATCCGCAGTGCTGCCCCTCGTTCATACCCCTCCGGCACGTTGGCAGCCCGCTCCACCGTTTGCCATTGTTCTTTTTGACCGAGTCGATATAACGCCGCTGCCGCGGCGACCCGCACCACTCTTTGCTCATCCTGCAGCAAAGGGGTGACAAGAGAAATGGTCGAAGGGTCTCCTGACCGACCAAGGGCTTTTAAGACCGTCACCCTGACCAACCCCGCTTGATCATTGAGCGCACCATGAAAGGTTTTCAATTCTTGCCCGATCGGAAACTTTCCCATGCCCTCGACGACCAACACCCGAATCATGCCTGACCCGTCGCTGAGCCCATCCTGAAAATATGAAACAACTTCATCAGAAGGAATCTCTTTTAACGCTGAATAGGCAGCCCCTCTCACCTGTTCACGCATATCTGACCGGAAGGGAAGAATGCTTTGGACGGCGAGATCTCGAAGAAGCAATTCATCCTCCCTGCCCGTGGCCTCTACGAATTGATTGTAGGCATCGATGCCCTCCGAGGTTTTTCCAAGACGCACCAAACTCAGCACGTTAAGCCGGCAGGAAGCTCGGAGAAATTGTGCGTCGCTAAGGAGAGGCTCAACGAGTTCTATGGTCCCGTGGAAATCACCTTGCGTAAACGCCCGTTCGGCAAGGCTGAGCGTCTGCTCACGAGACGTATCGGCCTTCACTGCCACCGTTCCGCCCATCAACAACGCAACGCTGCAGGCAACGCCCACGAAGACATCTCCCCATTTCCACGCCGTCACCTTCACTTATCCCTCATCCACCCGTTTTTCAGTCGCTTGAAATTTTCGATATCCCAACGGGACTTCAAAAAAATAATCCGGTTGTCTCGAGAGAACGACTCGACCATATTCTACCGACCAATTTCGATCCTGACTCACTAATTTCAGCAACAACCGTCGTGATTCATCGACCCACTCATAATACGTCTCTCGACGGTCGCCATGGTCCACCACCACTTCATACAACGTGGCTTCCTGATCGCCAACCATGGCATCGCCGATCCGAGATCTGGACACTTCACCTTCCAAGGTAACCGAAAGGGGGAGAACGTAGTCTAAGGTCAACGGAACCTCCATCACCAAACGTCGTTGAGAAAGTATGTACCACACCTGCTGTCTATCCAGTCGGACAATCGTGACCGTTGCATGTCCCAAATCCGTTTTGATCCCTCCCCGGTGTTCAATACGGTATCGATTCCCTTTCACAAATAATTGAGCTTGTGAGGTTTTTCCACCAGTACGCCAGGCAAGCCGGGCTGAAAATTCTAAATCCTGTCTGGCCTGTCCGCCTGCAACGGCAACGTGAATATCGAAAAGGTGTAAAAGGAAAACGGATGCCAAACAAGCGAAAAACGGAAGGAACCGATACCACTCCGATGAGGAGCGACGGGGGACGAAGACGACCATACGTTACTGACGTTCAAGAAGGGGTTCGATCGTGAATTCTCGACCCAGCGCCGCGGGAGTAAATCGGGGAGGCGTCCGAATCGTGAGAGCCGTTTTTCGTCGTCCCGGTGAGGGCAATTGAAAATCGATCGTGAATTCCACTCCTGACTCAATGGTCACTTTCTTCTTCATGACCTGCTTGATACCGGGATGCCACGCTCGGAGGTCATACGTCCCAGGGGGAACGTCTTCAATGGAAAATCGCCCGTTCTCGTCAGTCAGAACATAGTACGGATTGTCCACGGCGATTGCCCAGCTTTCCATATACGCATGAAATCCGCATTGCATAACAAACGTTCGGCGTTTTTTGCTTAACTGGAATTGTCGAACCAAAGAGTCTCCAGGTTTATGGTCGTGAGCCGCGTGCAAATCGCCTCGCCGATGACGGTGGTTGAAGGAAAGCGGTGAATTAAACAGCACTCTGGTCCCCACTTCGGTCGAGGTCTCGTAGGCTTGAATATCATGCATCACGGGATCCATATTCACCACTTCGACGCCATGCCCACTCCTCACGACGGTCGTAAAGGGCAAAAATCGACAATCCCGCGCTTCGACCCGCGGAACGGAAAGAGAGAACGGTTTCCCTTGCTTCACCCCTTCTAATAAGACGACCACGTCCTTGACCTGACCCCGTTCGTTCACAAGAAAATCACGAACGAGTCGCCAACCATTTCCGTTGGATATACGTCCACAATATTCAGGGTCAGGAAAAATGACCAAATTATAGGCCTTCGGATCTGGTACCGATCCCGAAAGAGTGACCGTCCCTCGAACGGTTCCCCCATTGTCCATCTCTTTCACTTCATATCCCCAAGACGCCGGGCTTGAGAGGATCAGGCACGTGCAGGTGATCAGAAAAACCTTCATCAACGCTCCAGAGCGTTACGGCTTCTGCAGCCTTACCGATGGAATAATTTCCACTTCCTCTCCGAGCAACTCCAAACCAAAGTGTGGATTATCCTGCATTTCATGTACACTTCTTCGCCCTTTCACGGCTTCATACCGGAAGTCGTGCCTAACCGTACCATGAGCGTGGACGGTGACCTTCCGTTCCAAGTATTTTTTCATGCCGGCATGCCAGACGGTCAGCGTATATTCTCCCGGAGGCACATCCGTCATTTCAAAGAGCCCATCTTCCTTTGTAATGGCATAATAAGGATTTTCGACAACCACGCCCCAAGAAAACATATAGGGATGGAAGCCACATTGCATGACAAAAATGTCTCGTCCCTTCCTAAGATGAACCTTTTGAATCATGGGCCTGCCCGGCAAATGCTTATGACTGTGCAACATTCCCAATACCCTGTGAAAAGGATTCATGGGCAAGGGCCGATTAAACAACACTCTTGCTCCTCTCTCCCTGGCCGTTTCGTATCCCTGGATGTCGTGCTCAACGGGGTCCATATTCACCACCGTAATTTCGTCCTGGTCCCGCAACACGTTCACAAAAGGCAGGAAATCGCAATCGACTGCCTCGATCAGCACTTTGGGTAATTCAAACGGTTTCCCCTTTTCAATCCCGTTGAGCGTGACGACTGCGTCTTTGAGACTACCATCTGGCCCAATAATGAAATCTTCCACAATACGCCATCCCGTCCCGGTGGAAATTCGTCCACAATACACCGCGTCGGGGATCGTCACTAAATTAAAGGCCATGGGCCTCGGTGGCTCCCCGGCTATCGTCACGTGACCGCTGATGACTCCCCCGTTCGTGACCGACGTCTCCTCGTAAGCCCATCCCTGTGAAACCAGCACAAGAAACCCCAGGGCCAGACACAACAGCCACGTCTGCACTGCCATAGATTCCTCCCTTTGCCCTTGTTCAACGTCCCTGATCCGGGGCATGGAAGACCACCACCCACCAATCAATACTCACAGAAAAAAACGGGGAAGCCGACGACCGGCTTCCCCGCCATTCCCATCCTCTCCCGTCTCCAACCACGCGTTATTGAAACGAGACGGGTCGAACGCGACCTTCTTCAGGTTGGATCACCTTGGCTTCTTTGACTCCAGGGGAAGCCCCGCTAAGAGGCAGAACCCTCTGATCGTTCTTAGACAGTACACGGAAATACCCCCATTGACCGGACTGAGAATACGGCAAGCGTGCGTTGCTGTACACATAGTCCCCCGGCATAGCATACGGGCCACCGGCCGAGGGGATAAACACGTCCAGGCCCTCAGAACCTGAAAATTCCACCACGCTGATTTGGTCGGCTCCCTCCATGAACGGCTCAATGGGCCATTCATGTTTTTCCAGTGTAAACATGCCATTTTGTTCATTGCTGGCGCCAAACACGTGGAGCCGAACGGCATCACCCGCATGGGCTTCGATAATCGGCGTCGCAGGTTCATTCGGTTCATCGACGTTACAGGGTTGGAACATCCGACCCAACGAACACCCTTGTTCTTCACGATACAAATAAGGTTCGTTTCTGTAATTGACCCCTACCAGTCCAGCCACGTTTTGGACATACGGCATAAAGCTGGTTCCAATAATATTGTCTTCATCCTGGAAATACAGGGCTACGTCACGATAATTGGCTCGACGTTCATTGCCAGGGATCGTTCGATCAACAATGACATCGGCAATCCAGCTGTTCTTCTGGGAAATATCAGCCCCTGTCTTCGGATCACGATACTGGGAACCCTGAGGACCGATCACAATCCCGCCAAACAACCCGTTTCGCGGATTCATGGCGACGTTCCCCCAGTCCCACACCAGGGATTGAGTTTCCCCAGTGGCCGGATCCGCGTAATAGGTATAGGTCCGGCTTTCTCCAGGAGCCACAGTTTGATCTCCGGAATTGTTACCGAGGTTGACACCTTGAGAATCTTTGGGATCGAACGCCAGGGCAAAGGCGGAGAAAGACGCCCTGCTCTCTTTCATTTTGTTGGTAAGTTTCACTTTAAGACAATCACCAACATTCGCTCGTAAAGTGAGCGGCATGGGTTGAAATTCTCCGGAAACCTTAGCCACTTCTTCCTCCAAGACGTAGATCTTGGCATCCGGGTTCCGAACTTCAATGGTTCGTTCAAAGTCTACTTCAATGGCTTCTTCCATGTTGGGATTAAAGGACATCTGTGGATAGTCAACAGCCACCACGTTGAAATTTTTCACCGGGGCATCGGCGGGACACAACGGCAACGACTTCTTAATGCCCGGTCCACCAAATGCCGCATTCGGTAAGGGTTTCAAGTCTGGCACTTCTTGATCCAAGACTCGAATCATCCCCCACGAACCCTCGGACAGTTTTGAACTCCGACCATTAAAATACATGTAATCCCCAGATTGGAGTCTCGGACCACCCGCCTGTGGAACGACCAAGTCGTATCGTTCGGCGATGCCGATATGAATGGAATTCTTCCGATTGGCGTCACCGGCATAGCGCTCGGTCAAGAAGTTATGACCGGACACGGTAAAGACGTTACTTTCGTTCATCGTCACGTCGATAAGTCGAAAGACGATGGCGTCACCCAGGTACGCCCGCAGCGTGACCGTGCTCGGATCCCCATGGATGCGGCTACTGAAAAGTTGCGAGGTTTCCGGATTATTGGCTAACCGTTGGGCAAATGGTTCGGCCCGGAAATTCAGGGCGCCACCAGTCGTATGCGTCCCCCCGTTGAGGAAAGGCATCGGCGTCATTTTAATCAGATCGTTCGGCGGCATTTGGAATGAAACGGTTCGCCCAGCTTCCAACGCCACCTCGACGGGTTGCCCAGGGGGATTTCCGGCTGTCACCACGTTGACCGTGTGAGGAACCGTATCCATGATTTGAACCATCAATTCACGGAAGCTTCCACTCACCCCGTATCCCACGGGCTCCACCGTATGAATATCCATCAACGGACCCGTCCGTTTGGCATCACCAGTCGCCGGATCGTGCCACGTCGACCCGAACGGTTCGATCAAGAAAGAACACACCGCGCCATGAGGCCACGTGGTCCCGCCAAACGCATGATCATGACAAAACACGGAGCCAACGTCGGCATCCGCCCAGAATCGCTGACGTACAAATTCCACGGTCACAATATCTCCTGCGGGATGATCATGCTCCAACGGAGACTTGAAGGTGAGAGTCTGGGCCTCAGACGCCGTTTCTCCCCCACTGCCACCGGGTACTTGTAATTGTTGTCCGACGTAAATCACGTCGGCATTCGCCAGACCATTTAAGTCTTTCAATGCCGCCGCGTCGGTGTTATGACGCCTTGCGATCGCCCCAAGGGTATCGCCTGGGCCTACCGTGTACGTTCCACCGACCACCGAGACAGAACCGCCTGAACTGCCAACGGCTACGATGCGCTTCACTTCCGACCCTTCAACGTTATCCGCCCCTACAAGAATCACCGTGCCGACATGATACTGCTGGGCATTCGTGACGTGAATGGTCCGAGCACCCTTGCCGGCTGCCCTGGTGACTTTGGCATTCATGGGTACCGGCAATCCCTTTTCCACCTTCTTTTCGAATTGGGTAAACGGCCGCACGGATTGCTCATAAGAAAATCCTGAAATCACTCCATCAGAGGCCTGATTATCAAACTGCACAAAATGGAAGTGCGTGTTGATTTTTGAAGATTGGAAATTCGTAAAGTCATCGTCCAGCCATTCGCTGGTTAACATCCAATCCATACAGTCATAAATATTGGCACGGAACACCAACGGAACCTTCAAATCATTATCGTTCCGAATCGCCTCTTCTTCCTCATGAACGACATACAACAACCCATTAGGATCAACCACGGCCGGCTGATCGCCTTGGGGCGCCGACAACTCGATCGGCAGCTTAATGAAGTGGATATTGTACTTTTGAGAACCTGCCCGATCCGGACACAGGCTCCATCGCCCATTTTCTCCTGCCTTTGCCGGCTCTACCGACGGCTGGCCATCTTCATCAAGATGGATCATCTCCAACCACGGAGCAGGATTTCGGTCCGGAGCAAAGGGTGCCCGTTTGCCGAAGTGAGGAGTCAGCCACGGCCACGCGACTTTTCCCGTGCTCGGCTCGAACCAAATCGGCCGCCGGTTTCCTGACGTATATCCCTGCCATTCCGCATGGTATTTGGGATTCTCGACCGTGCTTTCTTTCTCACTCATCGCGCGGTCACCGTCCCAAACCCAATCAACCACGGTCGCGTCATAAGATTTGAGTTGACCAATCTCATCTTCCGTGTGACCGGGAAGACCGCGAGTCGGCAATTGCATTTCGACCCAATCGTAAATCCGAACGACGGCCGGATTTGCTTCCCAATCGGTTTTTTGGCCGTTGTCGACAAGATTGAACTTCTTTCCAAACCAATTCACGGTGGTGCCCACCAATTGGTCGGACGTCACCGGCTTGGGAATACGCCCAAGACGATCCGGCAACTCACGAAGCGGTACCATCACGTCGTTTTGGAAGCCAGGTACTTGCAGGGTGTTGTAGACCCGCCAGTAACCCCACATACCAGCCACGTAATGGTGTGCCACGTGGCAATGAAATAAGAAGTCACCCGCCAGATATTGACATAACCCCGAGCCGCATTCAGTTTCCAGATCCAGCGCTTCGGATGGCCCAATCACTTCCACGTCAACCCGGTCCGTTTTGGCACGAATGAGTGGATATTTTACAGGCCCGTTCTGCCCCTTGTGCCACATCGGCATCTGATCAACCGCTCTCGGGCTTCGGGTCCACCGAATGGCTCCGCCGTGAGGATGATGGGAATGGAACACTTCGGACCCGCCATGGACGAGGCGATACTTGGCAGGATCCCCCAAATAACTCCGTGGGATCGTGGGACCAGCGTCACCAAAGGTATATGAACTATAGGCCATTGATTCATCTTCAAAGCCAAAGTACTCATGTTGAACGTGCATATTGTTAATACCGAACGGTTCGCTTCGGTAGTTCAGAGCCCTGGCCCCAGGTCGGTAGGCATCGGTCAGCGGATCACGTTGCGGCAGAAAGTCTCCATGTTTGTTCACCGGCCGAAAGGCTTCATCACCCACTTCATGATAAATCAACACAAACTCCCGGAAATCCGGACCCATTCCATTTCGGATAATTGCCTGCCAGCCACTCTGCATCTCAGGAGCCGGACCCGTCCCCAGAGGATCCAGATAGGCTGAACCTGCCGGTTCGACCACAAAAACCCCAAACAGACCCATCACGGTCAACTCACGGTCATTACTGTAACTGTGAAATTGTCGCCCACCTTCCTGCGTGTCGGGATGGATATACCATTCCATCTCCACGGGCGTGGTTTCACAATTTTCTTCACACTCCTCATCAGGGCCATAGGCGATGGCATCAGGATTCGTCGTCGTGGCGGGCTGGCCGGTTTTGCTGACCACCATGCTGGACCCATTGATATGGAGGCTGACGTCTTCACCAAATTCCAACTGATTCCGCAGCGTAATTTTTACACAATCCCCTTGGTTGCCACGGACCACCAGGGGTTGGATGTATTGATCTTGGATCCCGTTCTTGACACCACCGGGATTATGATGTCCCTCTTCTTCACGAGCTTCTGCGTTCTTGGCTTCTTCTTCACGGACTTTTTCGATATTCTCCGTCAGCACGTACATATAGCCAGGGTAGTAATCCAGCCATTGATTTAACGTGATTTCCACGTTGATGGCGGAAACGTCATACTGTTTCACGGGAGCCGCCGCCGGACATTTTCCTCCGCCCGTCATCGAAACCGGTTCCAGGTCGCTGTCGGAAGCCAACAGATAATTCCCTTTTCCGGCACCGTATTGATGCATCGTGGACATTGTGCTGTAGCCACCCGTAGAGGATTCAGCCATTTCCTGTTGCATTTGCTTCATCAACCGCTCATGTTGTTTTTCAACAAGCGCGGCACGTTCGGCTCTCCCCTCGTGGACGTTTTCGACGATGGTTTGCCCTTTGAGGCGTTCGGCCCATGCAGGCGACTGATGATTCATTCCCGTGGTCTGGATCACTGACGGCAAATCCGGAGCTTCGGATTCAGCGTTGGCAAGAGGAAGCAAAAGACACGTCAGGGCCAACAGGCTTCCCCCTCCCACGAAGAAGGCAAATGGCTTCACGGATAAAGAGAAATGGGAAAAAGGATTGAAATGAAACATGGACCGGCCTCCTAAGTCAAAAAGAAACATCATCCATCACGTTTAGCACGACTGACATTTGCTGAATTGTCCATCCTCGCGGAGTATCCACGAGCCGTGAAAGAAAAAATTACTGAAAACAACCTGGAAGTGTCAAGGGTGCCTGGGCTGGAGGAACAAGGGCGAAAAGAAGCCACCGGACAGATGCAAAAAGTGGGGAAATGTGTCCTTACGTGCCTCCTTGTCCCGTTTCGGACAGAATGCAACTCCGCAAGCCGTCTCTCACCGCTTGAGTCACTTTTCCCGGCATTCGATCCCCCACCTGAACGCCGTTCAGCTTGGAAACGGGCAACACCTCAATAACCGTGCTAATCAGAAAAATTTCATCAGCCCCCGCCAACTCCTCCTCATGAACATCCCGTTCGTCTATCATGACGCTGTTTTTTCTCGCCAGATCCAACACAATGGCCCGAGTGACTCCGGCTAACAAGTGGTCAGTTAATGAGGGCGTGATGATTTTCCCGTCCTTCACCAGGCACACGTTGCTTGAGGTGCCTTCCGTGACCAATCCATCCTTCAACAAAATCGCTTCAAAGGCACCGGCATCGTTCGCTTTCTGTTTGGCCAATATGTTCGGAAGCAAATTTAAACTTTTAATTGAGCACCAGGCCCATCGCAGATCAGGAAGAGTGACGACGTGAACTCCGTATTGTTGAACAGAAACGTCCATCGCGGGGATTTCCCGAAACGTCATCACCACGGTAGGACTCGCCGACGCCGGAAAGAGGTGGTCTCTCGGAGCCGTTCCACGGGTTAATTGGATATACACCTTGCATTCTCCGTAGCCGCTCCGTTTGACGCCTTCCTGTATCAACGACTCCCAGGCGATTTGGGAGAAAGGGACCGGGATGGAAACGCCCTGCGCACTACGCTCTAATCGGGAGAGGTGATCATTCAGCCGGAACAAAACTCCGCCATACACCCGAATCACCTCATAGACGCCATCGCCGAACTGAAATCCTCGATCTTCGATTGAAATTTCCGCTCGTTCAAGAGGAAGAAATTTCCCGTTTACATAGGCGATATCGGGCATGAGGACGACGAAACTTATGAACCCTGATCCTGAACGTGGACCAGAAACACGCGTCGGGCTTCTGCAGTAAATTTCCACGCCATTCGTTTGTGAAATTCCAACAGGTGGGTCCCGGATTGAAGTGGCTTGAATTCGAACCGCCGTTTTCCGGATTCAACCGCGTTATTACTGGTTGTCTGAAAGAACTCATCCTCTGTCAGCACGAATTGGCTCGGATCATATGAAGGCACCCACTGTTCACCGCGCGTCCGGTCCTCCCAAAGATTCACGGTCAATGGAATGCCGACCGTCGCAGAAAGCGATTTACGATCGTCCATCAGGGCATCCTGTCGAATTCATCAAACGGTTCATCTATAATTCGCGGCATTTTGGACTCACAAAAATCTCACCATCCTGAACCCGCACATCATAGCTTGCCACGCAATACCCCCCTCCATCCGTACCAAACCCACTACGTACATCGAACTGGAGATCATGCCACGGACACCCCACGACGTATCCTTTCAGTTTACCTTTAGCGAGCGGGCCACCTTTATGCGGACAAATATTATTGATCGCAAAAAATGTCCCGGACACATTAAAAAGCGCAATGGTCTTGCCTTTCACTTTGACGGCTTTTGATTTTCCAGGCGAAAAATCTTCTGCCTTACCGACCCACACAAAATTTTCTGACGGTTGGGATTCCATACTCCCCATAGGCTCTCTTTCTTACTTACGAAAGAAAGTCTCCCTTCCAGCAAGCACGTTCCTTTGACCTTTTACAGCCGCAAGGCGAAGACGAGCTCATGCCCCACGGAGACCTGGGACCGGGCAACAAATCCGCCGTTCGCCTCAATCAGATACCGGGCCCGTTCAGGGGGTGGCCCATACCACTTACAGGGATCGTTCGCACAGGGGACGGCTGTTTCGACTATATGAACCACGTGCTTGCTTTCATTTACCCAAATCAAATCTACATTGAACTGGTATTGTTTGGTCCAGACTTTATGAAGACCGGACTTTTCAAAAAGCAAAAGCATGCCGTGATTTTCCGGAAGAGTTTCTCGGAAAGCCAACCCGAACAATAACTTTTCCGGAGTCTCAGCCACCTCTGCTTGAAGCCTGGTGCCACTTGGAAACCGGACTTCAATGATCTCTGTTTCTTTGGGGGTATTAAACAGCATCGCCCCGGAGATTAACAACAGCGACATGAGAACCAGAAACAGGATTCGTTTCCTGTTAGGGGTCGACGGGTTTTCTGTTGCACGAGTTTTTTTTGAAACCATATGGCCTTACGACATAATCGAGAACGACGACGGAGCAGGCATTGTCTGAGCCGTCAGGATTCTTCCTGGTATATCAGGCTCTCAGAACATATGTCCAACGCAAAAATTGTTTGAACGGACACCAGCGTATACCTCGACCGACGTCCCTCGCACTCAAAACGGGACGCTCCTCAGAACACCATTTACCATTTGGTTCATATAATTTATAGTTTCAAAGAAAGACTTCTCAAACCCGTCCCCTTCACCTTCGATCAGGAGGATCTCGCCATGAAGAAAAAAATATCCGGATTCTTCTTCATTGTTATTCCAAGCATTGCCCTGTCTCTCTCGTTTTCAATTTTGGCAGGTGCCTCATCCGCGGTGACGCCCATCACCATCGACCATTTTGTCGCGACCCTCTTCCCCGAGGCCAGTCACTATTTCTGGGTGGTGAACGACAGCAAAGAGGAAACGCAACGGGAAATGATTGTCGACATCAATACCTTCGTCACACAAAAGGAGGGGGCGACTCCCATGGAAAACCGATTTTTACTTCTGATTCTTGATGGGCAGATTTTTGCCGCTCACAATATCCCCCTCAACGCGACAGTCGACTGCAACTCAGACAAAGAAGTGTAATCCTTGGAGATCAGACGACAAAAAGCCCCGTTCCACGACGTGGAACGGGGCTTTTTGTTACACACAAATCGAGAATAGACTTTTACTTCAAAACCAGAAGATGTGAACCGAGGTGAGCCTTATGGAGTTGACATTTGACCTTTAAACTCCCAGGGGCGGTGACATACGTCAGGTCGCTCATGGGGACACCAATGTACTTGGTTTCTCCAGCCTTCAACGTAATTTTGACCTGCAACGAGGTGGGACCGGCAAAAGCCGAATCGGCAGAAAGACTGAATCCATGTTCACCATCCAATGCATTGGTCACTTTGATTAAGATGGGTTGACCCCTCCGACCTCCTGTGCCCTGGTTTCTCAGATCCAGCACGCTGGTTCCAGGATACCAGGCTTTTTTCCCGCCGATCATTAAGGCGGTGAATTCAAGATCGACATCGAGACTTGTAAAGGGTTGACCAACGACAGATCCGGTTTCAAGATCTCCCACCATGGCTCCCCCGGACTGCAAGGCAAAGGCAACTGAAGAACCAGCTGCCACCAGAATTAAACTTAAAAGGACGGACAGAAGCACCTTGTGCATTGTCTACCTCCTCACTGATAAGATGACGTTAATAAAAAAGTGCCGCTTAAAAACCTCAAGGCCACTCGAGTTTTCCAATAACCCCTGCCTATTTGCACCATTTTCTTATACAGCA
Source organism: Nitrospirales bacterium (assembly GCA_965215405.1). Classification (GTDB taxonomy): domain Bacteria; phylum Nitrospirota; class Nitrospiria; order Nitrospirales; family UBA8639; genus Bin75. The sequence continues at coordinate 1,561,925 of OZ244060.1, read as the reverse complement.
GTTGCCACTTATAGCATATGCCGACTTAGGACGCAAGGCCGTTTTTGAACTGAATATACAAATGATGGGGACAGGGAAAGGGGCGGACTCGTGTCAGGTTCCCTCTCTTTCAAAAATCAGGCATGGCACTGCCAAAGAGGCAAGCCTTTACCTCAATCCTCTGTCTCCAAAGGCCGAAAAGCCTGACGTGGCCATGGCATTTTCCCCTTGTTTCATAAACCTCGACTCCCCATTCCTGAGGTCGAGGACCCCATAACGTTCAGGAAACACCGCCATCATCATGGTGGACAGGGATTCCTCAACCGTTGAATGCTTCCTTGCATAGGGATCTTTCACGAATGTAGAGTAGACGGGTCGTTCAATTCATCGGGTCGAGGCAAGGCCGTTATGAAATTTCTCTTTCCCGTTGCCCTAAGCCTACTCTTTTCCATCATCCTGCCTTTTTCGGAAATTCTATCGAATGCCGTAGCCTTTTCTATCGAACAACCGAAGAAACACGGCACCCACCCTTCAAACAAAGACATTTCCGTCGTCATCAATATGGGGGAAGCGACAGGAATTACCAAAGTTCGATTCTACTGGTACGAAGAACAGGCAGACATGCTCAAGGAATTCGTCGAGGAAAAGTTAGCCAAAATCACAACCTCTCCGCCATTCGGAGCGGACATCAGGCCCCCTCAGGCTGCCATGGGACTCTATCGCCTTCTAGCCGTTGCCGAACAAGAACGCCGACAACACGGCGACGACGAATGGGCGATCTTTGACGAAGTCCTGCTCCATATCAAACCCCATAGCTCGCTGGAAGAAATCGAATTTCAAACGGACAAACCTTTAAAATTTGGGCGAGCAGGCGCCGTTCGGGTCTATGATCAGCTGGATTTTTTAGGAAAAATCATCGACCTTCCAGTCGTGGGACGATTTTCAGACGACACGACGCGATCAATCCGTAGCGCAACCACGGGGACGACCTATCATGTCGATGATGAATCCGTTGTCACCATTAGCAAAAACGGACAACTCCGGTTAGTCGGAAACGGCGCCACGACTGTCACCGTCAGAAACAGTGGGGTGGAACGTGCGCTTGACGTCCTGGTGGAAGTCAATTCTGAACCAAACCACCCACCCGTGGCTGAACCAGGTCCAAACCAGACCGCTTATTCGGGCGAGACGGTCACACTCAATGGCCTCAAAAGCTATGATCCGGAAGGAGGATCCTTACAGTACACTTGGGCTCAAATTCGAGGCAGCAAGATAGCCCTTCTTGACCCCTATTCGCCAAAAGCTCGCTTTCTCGCGCCTTTTGTAGTCAAACCCCGTCTCTTTCGATTTAAACTCAAGGTCACTGATATCCAGGGAGCCGACAGTTTGCCCACGTTTGTCGATATCGTGGTGGAACCGTAACTTACGCCACTATTTGCGAATCCCCCCGGTTCTCCCCCTTTTCGAACTTTTTCTCATACGGCTTCTTCTAAAAAGATGAGAGTGCCCAAATGAATCGCCAAAGCAATCCCGTCTCAAGAACGACAATCGAACACTTGGATTTGGCCAGCGCCTGCGCTCATCGACTCACCATAAACGATCTGCTCTTTCAGACTGATCCGGACCTGAACAATAGTGTCAGGCCAAAGGTCTGCAAAATGGCGTGCATGAAATCACGCGACAATGGACATAAAAAGTTTTTCCCCGTCAGTGTCCCATGAATTGACCCTGCCACCGTCGGCGCCACAAAGATGGGGGCACGGGTTCTCGCGCCGCCAATGACGCTACAGGTTCTGCCTCAGACCAAACGACCCTCACTTCATCCATCTTGACTTCTCCTGAAGGAGAGAGGGGATTGCGCTTGAATCTCGGTGGCTCCAACCGCCCAATATCCGACAATGAGAAGCAACCCTCTGAGATGTCGCATTCCTTTTTCTTTAGTTTTTGGTTCACGGACAAATACAACGTCATCACGACACGAAAGGGTTATGCTCCCGTTCAAGGCCGATCTGCGTAGTCGGACCATGTCCGGGGACGACTTGAGTGGCAGGATCCAGGGAAAAGAGTCGCTCCCGAATGGAAGTCTGAATGGCGCGCGCGTCACCTCCCCACAAATCCGTTCTTCCAATACCACCGCGAAACAGGGTATCACCAGACAAGACCAATTGCTGGCTAGCAAAATAGAAGCTCAGAGACCCTGGAGTATGTCCCGGAGTATGTAGCACCTGTCCAGACACACGCCCCAATGACAGCACCTCCCCATCTTGAATCCAACAATCCGGATCAGGTGCAGGGATATAAGGCACCCCGAAAGCCTGACATTGAACATCAAGCATCTCCCACAACTTCTGATCATGGGGATGCAAACAAATAGGAGCCTGAGTGGCCTTTTGAACGTCTCCTGAAGCTAGAAAATGATCAAAATGGGCATGGGTGTGCAGAATACGAACAACCTTCAGCCCAAGACGGTGAACTTCAGCAAGAAGTTGCTCGGGGTTCCCGCCTGGGTCGACAATGACCGCCTGACTGGATTCCACATCTCCTAAAATGGAACAATTGCAACCGAGCGGGGGAACCACAAAGGTTTTCTGAATAAAATTTTGCACGAATCGTCTTTCCTTTCCTCACGCGCAGCCAATCCCCGCCACAGGGAATGGTCATGGAACGGCCTGATCATGCAACCGCGGGATTTGCATTAGCTTTTGAAGACACCTACAATCCGAGCCGACAGTAGACAAAGGCAGACTCCATCCTCAGTGAAGTTTAACGTTTTCTCTTTGGACCGTGTCCCCCTGATAGGCTTAGAGCCCGTTGTGACCCTCGATCAACCATCCCAAGGCATCTCAACTCCAGTCTGGCATCTGATCCAGGTCTCCATTACGAGCCTTGCCTGGGTCTTGCTGACCGGGTGCCCTCCCGACAACGCCCCCCTCATTGAGGAAAAGGAGCAGCTCAAAAAACAGATCGTCAAACAAGAAAGCATGATGACGACGCTTCAAGAAGGAAACCGGGTCCTGCAAGAACAAATCAATCGGCTCAATCAGGAACTTCGAGAGAACGAGAACGAGTTTGCAAAACAACTTGAACTTTCGCAACAAACCAGCCAGGGCCTCTCCACTGAAAAACAAAATCTGCTTCAACAAGTCACGGCCTTAACCCAAAAAAATCGGAAGCTGAAGTTGAACGGCCAAAAACTCAAAGGCGATGCCCAACGGCTGCGCAAGCGACTCGAACTCTTGCAACAAACAGGCCAAGACCTCTCTTCTGAAAAGCAGAACCTTCTCCAACGCATTACGGCCTTAACTCAAGAAAATCAGAAACTGCAGTTGGAGAGCCAAAAACACAAAAGCGACGCCCAATGGCTACGCAAGCAACGAGAGATCTTTCGGCAATCCCTTCAAGCCAATAACCAGACGGTTAAAGTTCAAAAGCTGCCCTACAAATTTCCGGACGTGACCAAAGCCACCTTGCAAGCCTTAGCGCAAAATGGATACACGCTGATGGCAAAAATGGAAACCGATCAAAAAGTGGTGTTTATCACAGAACGAAAAGCCTCTCTCTCTCCCTCGATCGAGTTGCCTGGATACCGAAACCAGTACCTGGTGGAATTAGAAGTTCAACCCAAAAACCAGACGGCTCTGAAGGTCAAGGCACAGTATGAGAAGATGGCCCAGGGAGGGAAAATCATCGAGGTTGGCGATAAAGAAGTCACAGAAATCGAACGTCGATTAATTCAAGCCATTCAACAAGTTCTCAATCGGCCCAAAAAAGAAAAGGCCAAGCCCAAGGAACTCAAAAAACAACCAGTCCCCCCCTCTGAGAGCCCTTAACCGGAATTTCTCCGGTCGGCTCATCACTCGCCCCCAACCCTGTGATTTCTCCTCTGCGGATGGAGCAGGGCGTGGCATCATCTCGGTGACGCGGTCGACGAAGCGAGGAAAAGTCCGTGGCTTGTTGACTGATCGGAAAATTGAATCAGAAACGCAAGCGGGACGCCACAGGCACACTGTTTCCCGCTTTGAGGTAGGCATCGATCCCCGCAGCGGCTTTGCGGCCTTCTGAAATGGCCCAGACGATAAGCGAGGCACCGCGTTTGGTATCACCAGCGGCAAAGATGCCCTCTTTGCTGGTCATGAAATTCTGGTCCACCGACACGTTCCCGCGAGCATCGTACTCCACGCCAAGACTATCGAGCAGTCCGTTTTTTACGGGTCCGGTAAAGCCCATGGCCAAGAGAACCAAATCGACCTCTATATCGAATTCCGTTCCGGCGACCGGGATAAATTTTCCTCTGTCAAACGAGACTTGATGAGCGTGTAATCTGGCAACGTGGCCATTGTCGCCGGAGAACCTCGTTGTCGAGACACTCCACTGTCGATCACAGCCTTCTTCGTGGGCATGGGAGGTACGAAGCTGCATGGGCCACAGGGGCCACGGCGTGGATTCCGCACGCTGAGGAGGCGGCTCCGGCAACAACTCGAACTGATGAACCTCCTTACACCCCTGGCGATGAGCCGTACCCAAACAGTCGGATCCGGTATCGCCGCCACCAATAATCACCACCCGTTTATCTTTCGCCGTGATCCGTTCGACCGGCAGGACGTCCCCGGCGTTTATTTTATTCTGTTGAGTGAGATATTCCATGGCAAAATGGATGCCCTGCAGTTCCCGACCGGGCACGGGCAAGTCACGTGCATGCTCAGCCCCAAGGGCGAGACACACCGCATCGAACTGCTGGACCAAGACTTCTCCCGTCACGTCCACGCCAACGTTCACATTGGTTTCAAACTTCACGTTTTCAGCGATCATCTGGGCCAAGCGTCGGTCAATGACCCACTTTTCCATTTTGAAATCCGGAATGCCGTAGCGCAGCAACCCGCCAATGCGGTCTGCCTTTTCATACACCGTGACGTGGTGTCCCGCCCGAGCTAATTGTTGAGCAGCCGCCAAGCCCGCGGGGCCTGACCCGACAATCGCCACGGTCTTGCCTGTTTTGGCCACCGGCATAACGGGTTCAATCCAACGTTCATCGAACCCACGATCGATGACGTTCCATTCAATGACACGGATGGAGACAGGATCGGAATTGATACCCAGCACACAAGCTGATTCGCACGGCGCAGGGCACAAACGACCAGTAAATTCAGGGAAATTATTCGTCGAATGGAGCGCTTTAAGGGCGTCCTTCCACCGACCACGATGCACCAGATCATTCCACTCAGGAATCAGATTGATCACGGGGCATCCATTCTCGCTCTGACAAAACGGCACTCCGCAATCCATACACCGTCCGCCCTGGACGCGCAGCTTCTCTTCGGGGAACGGTTCATACATCTCCTTCCAATCCAACACCCGCAGATCGACGGAACGCCGGGTTGGCGTTTCCCTCGAAAAATTCAAAAACCCTCGGGGGTCACCCATGAGCATGCACCGCTTGTTCCTGGATGCTTTTTTTTGCCGCCGTTTTGCGTTCCGCCAACACCCGCTTGTAATCCAAAGGCATAACCTTGACAAACCTGTGAAGCATGACAGGCCAGGAGTCCAACACCACGCCGGCCTTGCGGCTTCCCGTATAGCGGGCGTGATTGTCAATCATGGTTTTTAAGGTTTCAACGTCTTCAGCCTCTACAACCTTTTCCAATTCCACCATGCCAAGATTACACCGAGATTCAAACTTTCCGTCTTCATTCCAGACGTAGGCTTCACCACCCGACATCCCGGCGGCAAAGTTCCGACCCGTTTTCCCTAACACCACCACCACTCCACCCGTCATATACTCACACCCGTGATCCCCTGTTCCCTCAATTACCGTGCGTACGCCGCTGTTTCTCACCGCAAACCGTTCGCCGGCTGTCCCATAAAAATAACACTCGCCACGAGTGGCACCATAGAGTGAGGTATTGCCAATCAGAATCGTGTGCTCGGGTTGAAAGGTTGCACCTTGGGGTGGGGTCACAATGATCTTGCCGCCGGAGAGCCCTTTACCCAGATAGTCGTTCGACTCGCCTTCGAGATAGAGGGTAACGCCTTTACTCAAAAAGGCGCCGAACGATTGGCCGGCAGACCCCCTGAAGTTGATGGTAATGGTATCGGTGGGCAATCCTTCTTCGCCATATTTCCGCGCGAGACGACTGGACAGGATCGTCCCTGTCGTCCGATCGGTGTTGTGGATCGGCAAATCCAGCGTCACTTTCTCTTGCCGTTCAATCGCCGGCTCGCACAGTTGCACCAACTTCATATCCAATACCTTATCCAACCCGTGGTCTTGTGGTTGGACGTTGTGCGTCGCCACTTCAGGCCCGACGTCCGGGCGCCAGAGTAAAGGCGAGAGATCCAGGCCACTCGCCTTCCAATGGTCGATGGCCTTTTTCACTTTTAATTTGTCATTGCGGCCAATCATCTCTGAAAACGTTCTGAACCCGAGTTGCGCCATCAACCGTCGAACTTCTTCCGCCACGAAGAAAAAGAAATTCACCACGTGCTCCGGTTGACCCGTAAATCGCCTGCGAAGTTCAGGATCCTGTGTCGCGATTCCAACCGGACACGTATTGAGATGACATTTCCGCATCATAATGCAGCCTTCGACAATTAACGGTGCGGTGGAAAATCCAAATTCCTCGGCACCGAGCAATGCCGCCACCACGACGTCGCGGCCCGTTTTCATTTGTCCGTCGGTTTCAACCTTGATGCGTCCCCGAAGGTCATTGAGGACAAGGGTTTGATGGGTCTCTGCCAGGCCCAACTCCCAAGGAATCCCCGCAGACTTAATCGACGACAAGGGAGACGCCCCCGTGCCACCGGAATCACCACTGATCAATACTTTATCGGCATGCGCTTTGGAAACTCCCGCAGCCACCGTGCCCACGCCAACTTCGGACACCAACTTCACGGACACGTCTGCGGCGGGATTCGAGTTTTTCAAATCAAAAATGAGTTGGGCCAAGTCTTCGATCGAATAAATATCATGATGCGGTGGCGGTGAAATGAGTCCCACGCCAGGCGTTGAAAACCGCAGCTTCGCAATGACTTCGTCGACCTTGTGACCGGGAAGTTGCCCCCCTTCCCCAGGCTTTGCACCTTGCGCCATTTTGATTTGCAACTCTTTCGCGTTGACCAAATAATTCGCCGTGACCCCAAATCGACCTGAGGCCACCTGTTTGATATACGAATTTTTCGAATCGCCATTCGGCAAAGAAACAAACCGTTCCGAATCTTCCCCCCCCTCACCCGTGTTACTCTTGGCTCCGATCCGATTCATCGAGACCGCAAGCGTTTCATGGGCTTCTTTACTGATTGCCCCATACGACATCGCGCCGGTGGTAAACCGTTTCACGATCTCCTTGGCGGGTTCCACCTCTTCCAATGGCAAAGGACTCGGCAACAATTTGAAATCAAACAAACCTCGCAAATTCGATCGGCGTTGGGTTTCATCATTCACCAGTTGAGCATAGGCTTCGTACGTCTTGGCATCGTTAGTCTGGGTCGCATGTTGCAACGTGTAAATGGTCTCCGGATTCCAATTATGATGTTCGCCCTGAATGCGGTAGTGAATCTCGCTGCCAAAGTCCAACTGCCGAATGGGGACCGGTTCGTACGCGACCAGGTGGCGCCGCATGATTTCTTCGGCAATTTCCCGCATGCCCATGCCCTGAATGCGCGAGGAGGTACCCGTGAAATATCGATTCACGAGTTCTTGATTCAGTCCAATGGCTTCGAAGATTTGCGCGCCGCAATAGGACTGTACCGTCGAGATTCCCATCTTCGAAAAAATCTTGAGCAGGCCCTTGTTGATGGCTTTGATAAATTTCCCTGACGCGGTTTCCGCGTCAATGCCTTCCGGCAAATAGCCTTCACGTTCCAAGTCCTTATAGGTTTCAAACACAAGATAAGGATTCACCACGCCGGCGCCGTATCCAAGTAAACACGCAAAATGATGCGTGTCTCGCGGTTCGCCAGTCTCAAGAATCAATCCGACTTCCGTTCGCGTGGCCTCACGCACCAGATGATGGTGAACCGCGGAAATCCCCAACAAACTGGGGATCGACGCCCATTCCTCATCTACGCCGCGATCACTCAAGATCAAAAACTTAAATCCCTGTTTAATGGCCTTGGACGCTTCCTGACACAGTTGGTCGACGGCCGGCTCCAATCCCTCAGGACCGTCGGCCACACGAAACAACAGGGGCAACGTCTTGCTCACAAAATGGGGGTCTTCGATTTCCCTGATTTTCTGCAACTGCGCGTTTGTCAGAATCGGCTGCTGGACTTTGATTCTGCGACAAGCCTCTGGTGTCTCAGCCGTCAGATTGGGTTTCGGCCCTATATTCGTAACCAACGACATGACCAACTGTTCCCGAATGGGATCAATAGGGGGGTTCGTCACCTGTGCAAAGAGTTGTTTGAAATATTTCGGCAACAGTTGCGGCCGATTGGAAAGCACCGCCAAGGGAGTATCCGTTCCCATAGACGAAACGGGCTCCTCGCCGTTGATCCCCATCGGCGACAACACCATTTTGATTTCCTCAATGGTATAGCCGAACACTTGCTGTCGCTGGCGGAGGGTCGGGTGGTCCGGTTGCGGCAGACTCAATGGCTCAGGGAGCTCATCCAGCGACACGCGATACTGGGTCAGCCAGGAGCGGTAGGGCTTACGCCCGACCATTTCCAGTTTGATCTCTTCGTCGTCGATAATTCGACCTTGAACCGTATCAACCAAAAACATGCGGCCCGGCTGGAGTCGCCCTTTTTCACGAATGGTTTTTGCATCGGCTGGTAAAACCCCTGCTTCAGAAGCCAAGACGACCAAATCATCCGTCGTCACTTGATATCGGCAGGGCCGTAACCCATTTCGATCCAACGTTGCCCCGATAAGTTTGCCGTCAGTAAACGCGACAGCCGCAGGGCCATCCCAGGGTTCCATCATCGAGGCGTGATATTCATAGAATCCTCGTCGGTTCAAATCCATGTGAGGATTCCCGACCCACGGTTCCGGTATCAACATCATCATGGCATGAGGCAGGGACCGGCCGGCCATCACGAGAAATTCCACTGCGTTGTCGAGACACGCCGAATCGCTTTGCTCCTCATGGACAATAGGGTAGAGTTTTTCAAGATCATCGCCAAACAGATCAGACGCCAAGCGTCCTTGACGAGCTCGCATCCAATTGACGTTGCCTCGCAGTGTATTAATTTCGCCGTTATGCACGAGATACCGATAGGGATGCGCTAAAGACCACGTGGGGAAGGTATTCGTACTAAAGCGAGAATGAACGAGCGCCAAAGCCGATACCATGCTGGAATCAGCCAAGTCAGGGAAAAAGCTTCCAAGCTGTTCAGGCAACAACATGCCTTTGTAGACGATGGTATTGGAAGACAGACTGCAGATATAGACTCGACCTCTTTCCACCAGCGCGGACTCACGAATCGCTCGGGTAATACGTTTCCGAACAACGTACAATTTCCGTTCAAACTGAGCCTCATTAAAAATATCGCGCGCAATGAAAAACTGTCGAATGTAGGGAAGGGTCTTTTGTGCAAGCGCACCAACGTATTCGAGCTTCACCGGAACGTCGCGCCATCCCAAAAATCTCAGCCCCTCTTCATGAACAATCGATTCAAAGAGTCCTTCGCATTGCCTGCGAAGCGTTTCATCCTGAGGCAGGAACACCATTCCCACCCCATAGCCATCCGATTCGGGCAGTTTCAGACCGACGTCTTCGCAGGCACGCCTGAAAAATTCATGAGAGATCTGAAGAAGAATCCCTGCGCCGTCTCCGGTACACGGATCACAACCCTGTGCTCCGCGGTGGTACAAGTTTCTCAAAACTTTCAACGATTTTTCGACGATATCGTGTGACTTATGGCCTTTAATGTTGACGACAAAACCAATGCCGCACCCATCCTTCTCAAACCGAGGGTCATAGAGTCCTTGTTTGAGTGGCAGCCCATATAGTGGTCGTTGATGACTCATAAGAAATCAGCGGCCCATCTCATGCAAATCCATCCACGAGTAGAACGTTTCATACTCCCTCACTCCCTGCGTCATCGGTCATTTCGCCTCCTGCGTGAAAAACGTCGGGAAATCCGAGAGAAGCAGGAACACGACGAAAAATCTACTGGATATGAAAAAAAGGTGTCAAGGCAGACGGCGGAAACCCCGCACCCATTCTTGCGATATCCGGTTCAAGCATTGATGAAGCCTTATCTGCTTACCTTGACAAATACCGGACCCTCCCCTAGGATCGCTGAAATGTCCAATGGACAACCAGTCATTCAACGTTCCCTCACGATGAATGAGGTGTGGGAGCTTTATTGCCATGACCTCGAAGAAATTGAATCGAAAATTCGGCATAACCTCCATTCCGAAGCTCCCCTCATTAACGAAATTGCAGCCCACATTTTTGATGGTGGAGGCAAACGCATTCGCCCCCTCCTGTTGATTCTCTGTGCTCGTCTCACGGGCTATGACCCCAAAAATGACTTGGTCCTTGGCAGTCTCATTGAATTCATCCATACGGCGACTCTGCTCCATGACGACGTACTGGATGAAGCGGCACTTCGCCGCGGTCAACCCACTGCTCGACGTATTTGGGGAAATCGGGCCAGTATTTTGGTGGGAGACTATCTCTACTCACGGGCGATGCAGCATATTGCCGCATTTAAGAACCACGATCTTAATGACACCATAGCCGTGGCCTGCCGGAAGATGGCGGAAGGAGAAATTCTTCAACTGTGCGCCAACCGACAACCGCTGTTATCTGAGTCGGATTACTTACGGATTGTCAAGTACAAAACAGGCGCCCTGGTGGCGACTGCGTGCAAAGTAGGGGGCATGCTGGGGGGGGTGTCTCCCATTCAACGGGAAGCGTTATATCAATTTGGGTTAAGCCTGGGCATTGCCTTTCAATTAACTGACGACTGGCTTGACTATATGGCTAATGACAAGAGCATGGGAAAGAGCCTGGGACAAGATTTGAAGCAAGGAATGGTTACCCTGCCCCTTATCCATTTATTACAGTGTTTACCGACTAAAGACCGACAAATCCTGGCCTCGAAAATTGGAAACGAATCCGTTGAAGAGGATGATTTGCTCCAGATCGTGGCACACATGTATCAGCATGGATCGTTGCAATACACCAAAGCCCGTTCCCAGGAATACATCGATGCCGCTCTCCTGAATCTCACCGCGTTTGAAGATTCCACCGCCAAATATGCCCTCATCGTCGTGGCCGATTACATGGTCAACCGCGACCACTAAGGCTTTTCAAGCGGCAAGCGTAGTTTTTCCCCGCAGTGTGGCCAGAAAGACGAGCCCAATGAGAATCCATATGATTTCGCGAATCCGACGGATTAAGGCAAAGGTGAGCCCCGTCACCTCGCCGTACCCTAATGCCGTCAACAAAAAAAGATACCCTCCTTCTTGCGCCCCCAGGCCACCGGGAACAAACGACACACTTCCCTTGATCAGTACCGCAATCGCCGCGATAGACAAAGACGGCAACCACCCGACTTCCGCGCCCAGGAAATATAAAATCGCATACACTTCAAACAACTCCGTCAGCCACGCGACAAAGTATACCCCCATTGACAACATAAACGTCTGGGGGCGCCGTTGATAAAAGTTTCGAATCGTTCGATCCAGATCCAATAACTGCGGACGATGGGTCTCCAACCACTGCGACCGAATCCCGCACTTTTCGGCAACAGTTAACAAGCCTGCTCCAATGCCGTAACGCTGAACGATGAGAAATAGGAAGACTCCAAACCCAAGCATGCCCGCGCCGACGAAAGCGACCAGGACGTTGTACCGTCCTCCCCCTACGAGCCACAACGTCAGGCCTAACCCCAACAACATGAAAAGGATCTGTGCAATGGACATTATTGTCTTGGCCGTTACCACGGATGCTAATCCTTCGACCATGGGGACCTCATACCGCGTCAGCAGATAGGCCTTCATGGGTTCACCGCCAAGCATAGCCGTCGGGGTCGTCACGTTAATGGCTTCGCCCGCCATTCTCACCATGAACAACCGGACAAACCCCACTCGACTTGCCCTGTACCCCAAGGTCAGAAACCATCCATAGGTATCGAGAAGATACACCATCAGGAGGGGGATAAGAATAATGCAGAAAGAGACAAACCCAACGCGTTCAACCGTCTCCCATACTTGAGACGGACCGATGTGCCGGATTAACCCACCCAAAACAACAAGACCCACGGCAAGGAGTAAAAACCGAATCATGTGATTAACTCAGCATGAAAAGGCAAGAAGAAAGGGATGACGCGTGACGCGTAAAGGAATTTGTTGAACTTTACACCGCGTGTCAATTTGTTCGGAACAACGCTTAAAAAGATGGTCGGGATTGATGAGGAGGACAAGCTCGACAAAGGCTCCACGCCATCATGACGGCGAAAAAGCCTGCTCCCACCGCGCCGAGCCATAGAAACCAGGGTAGCACCCCAAAACAGGCAAACACCATCACCACGATTGAAAAATCGCGATTCGCCACGTATTCGAGAATAAAATCAAAACGGGTTCGATGTGCTTGACTCAGACGCCGCCAATTCAAGGCTTGGGCTCTCAGGGACTTTACCCGATTCACACCCCACAGAGAAAACCCGATAGAGGCAACGGCAAGGGCTCCTAATAGCAGTGGGAGGTGGGTATAGTGCCAAGGATTTTCCAGGTACGTGCCCCAGGCAATCCCTGCAAACACCGCCATATGCACAATATTGTCTGACACGAGATCCAACGCTTGACCCAACCGGGATTCCGCAAAGGTGAGGCGCGCCACTTCTCCATCGCAACAATCGATAATCACCGCGAATTGAAACAGGAGGGCCCCAATAATGCCCATCTGATACGAGCCCACGGCAAAACACGTCGCACCAGTGAGGCCAACCACCGTCGACAAGACAGTAATTGCATTTGGCGAAAGTCCCAATTTGATAAAGAGTCGGCTTAAGAGCCAGGAGAACTTCCGATTCATATAACGGTCGATAAACCCATCCAGGCTGCCTTTCACGTTTTGCAACGAACGAAACAACGTGTATTCCGCTTTATAGAGTCCACCGGGCTCTCGGGCGTCTTGATATCCATGGGACGAGGCAGACAGGGTTTGTACGCCTCCTTCCGCAGATGCCTCCTCCAACGCCAACCTAATCGGGCTCGTTTCCGTGGTTCTCCATGCACCGGATATCCCTAATAACCGAGCCTGCAGGACGACCAGATCCGCCGCGGGAGCAAGCCCCCTGCCTGCAACCCCAACAGGTTCCACTCCGGAGCTTTGCCGGTCACAAAATACTGCTCGAGGCACGTGCCCGCCCGCGTGAGGATCGGTCCGGGTCACCACGCATGGATTCGCGCTCCACCCAGGTTCACCTGGCCGACCGACTGCCACCACGGCTCGTCCCTCTTTCCCTGCTTCTCTGAGAGATTCGATCAACGATGGAGAAAAAACCGCATGACAACTGAGAATGAAACACGATCCTTTAATCTCACTCGCCAGGGTTTCCCACGTCTGAGGGTCCAACGGAGGAAATTCACGAACAGGGAGCCAGCGAATTGCCGCCTGGATACGATCATCGCCGTCAATCAACGAGCGAAGCGGTTGTTCCTCCTGACCCACCAACGTCAGAATCTGTGAAATCCCGGCACGCTGAAGGGTAAAAACTGTTCGCTGGAAGAGCGTAAGCCCACCAACTTCGGTCAAGGCCCCGACAGCGGACTGGTCAGACGCCCCGACTAAATCAAATATACCTGACGAGGCCAGGACGATGGCCGTGTCGATGATGCCAATTTCAGGTTTATTGAGCGTTCCGTCCATAAGGCGCGTGGATTGACGAACGGGCTTGACCGCGAGATCCTTATGCCGAAGCCTTCCGCTGTAAAAGGTAAGCGTCCGATTGCCGTTCCCGATGATGGACAGGGCCATCTCGATGAGTTAATCTCGTGAACGGCTCGGTCCGACACTGAGCGTCACCGGCCATTCTCAAAGCAAAAACTCCGCATCCCGAGAGAGAGACAGCCGGAATCGGATGGAAACTCATACCAGCCAATCGGTTCTCCATCACTTCCGGCAATATTGATCCAAAGCTGAAGCTCCGGCTTTTTGCTTTCCTTGAATGGAAGGTCCACGAACTCCGGACTGACGACGGCACCGTTGATACGAACGAAACCGCTCCCCTCAGCTCTATACTGAAGGTACTCGATGGTATCACCTTTCCCGAAGTGGAAGATTTCGCCGCGTCCCCCTCCCGAGTAGTAGTCCTTGTTCGACAAAAAAGACACCTGCCCGTAACTCGTGCCGCGAATCGATCCAGACTTGATCGCAAGACACTGTCCGGGTGCCACTGTCCTCAAACGTGTATCCACCCACTGCACGGCCCCTTCAAGTCGTATGGTCCTCTCCACTCGAGCCGTGCGAGACGGCGCACGGCACAGGATCATCTCACCTTGAGGTGCCCCCACTGTATGAGGCCCCTCGCCGGGGAACACCGAAATTTCAAACGCCATCGCGTGACGTTTCAACGACTCCTCTCCCGGTGATGCACCGATCCGCCTCCCCTGCCACGTTCTCCCAATCGGGGCAGGATCTCTTGTTCCGCCCGTTTCAGATCTTCAGGGAAGTCAATCTCAATCCAGGGCAGGCTCCCAATTTTCTCAACCCCGACGGGGGTTTCTCGAAAGAAGTCTTCCAATGCATCTTCGTATTCCATATCCAACAGTCCCTGATGCACTCGCGTCTCTACAGATCGGAGCAAACTGGGTACGGCGGCATGCTCCACGCGTAAAAACCCCACGCCTTCGCCCACCAGGTCATACTCTTTCGACACGTGCTTGGACAACGCCACCACGCGCCCCTCCCGCACCACGACCATACATTCTTCTGTTTGTTGCGTCACCGTTTCATCCATCAACAGGGCATTGGAATACTGAGAGGTTATCAAGCGATCAAGGACGGCCGGATGAAACAGGACGTCGGCATCCATGATCACCACGTCGTCATCCAATGCCTGTCTGGCCACCCACAAGGAGCCGATGCTCCCACGTTCGAATTCGCCGTTGACCAGGAACGACACGTCCAATGAGGAGGGGTAGGAAGCCACTGCCTCACGAATTAATTCCTGTTTATACCCGACCACCAGACAGATCGAGGTCACGCTCAGACGAAGCAGGACATCGAAATAGCGATAAAGAAGGGGGATTCCTCCAATTTCAATCAAACACTTAGGGCGACGTTGGGTCAAAACGTGAAGCCGAGTCCCAAGCCCGGCAGCCAAAATGACCGCTTTCATGTTCTCCGGTTCTCGTGCCTCAAAAGATCTTCGAACGCACCCAGAAACCCTTCAATGTGTTTTTCCTGCAAGGCCCCCATATTCGCCACGCGGAAAATCTTCGACTCCAAATGACCTTGGCCGGCATAGATGACATAGCCGCGCTCTTTCAGGCGGTCATGCAGGACGGGATACGTCAGTCCTTCCGGCAAATAAAAGGCCGTCAACGAATGCGACTGACGCTCAGCGGGGAGCACGGCTCGCACCCCAAGGGTTTCCATTCGTTCCCGAATCAGAGAGGCCATCCGTCCATATCGCCTGATGCGATTAGCAACTCCTTCTTCCAGGAGTTCCGATAAGGCTTCATCAAACGCGGCATACAACTGAACGGCCGGCGTAAAGGGGATACGGTCTTTTTCCTGTGCCTCGTAATAATTACCCAGGTTCAAGTACCACGAACGTTTGGGGTACTTCACCACGTTTTCCATAAAGCCTTTTCGAACCAGAACAAACGAGACCCCGGGGAATCCCTGAATACACTTTCCCGCGGTCCCTGCCACCATATACATGTGACGACCTGCAATATCCAGGGATTCCCCTCCTAACCCACTGACGGAATCCAGGACAAAGACTCCCCCACGGTTATCGACCTGTTCGGCAATTTCGTGAACGGGGTTGAGAAGTCCCAGAGTCGTTTCATGATGAACCATGACCACCGCATGCGCCGACGGCTGTTGCTTCAGAGATTTAAGAATTGTTTCAGGATCGGGCGGGGTATCCCACTTACATTTGATTTCAGCAATCCCAAGGCGTTGTGTCGCAACAATTGAAGAAATCCGTTCTCCATACACCCCGTTATTGACGTGAATCAGGCGCTTCCCCGCCGGCAAACACGACATAATGGAGGCCTCTACCGCGGCCGTACCCGATCCCGTCAGAAGAATCGCGGTGTAAATCGATTCTGCCCCAGGAACAAAGGCTTCCAGAAGTTTTCGACGAATATTGGCAATCAATTCCGCGCATTCGGATTCCCGATGACAGACATCAGGACCTATCAAGGCATTTCTGACGCGATCCGAGACATTCACCGGACCTGGATTGAGCAGTATCATGAGCTTGACGTTGTCCTCTTTCCTTAGTTAGGCCATCCGTACAGATCAAAATCAGCCAGACTTGCCCACGGCTGCACAAAAACGTTTTGTAATATCGGGGGGATCGAGGGCCACGCGATCAGCATCTTCTATCTGCTCGTTGACTTTGATCAGCAGAAAATTCGGGCCCCTCCCGTTCAGCATATCTTTGAATTCATAGACAATATCCTCTCGTTCCCAGACCCGTTCGACGGCAACATAGCCGGCAGCCCTGGCTACGTGGTCCAGCCGAACGAATCGCGAATAGGAAGGCTGATTGCCGGTTGTCCCATACACCTCATTATCAAAAACCACATGAGTCAGGTTCTTCGGGTGTAATGCTCCGATAGTAGCCAAAGTGCCCATCCCCATGAGCACGTTCCCGTCACCATCGAACACGACTACTTGCTGATCCGGTTTCGCCAAAGCGAGACCCAAGCCTATTGAGGCAGCGACGCCCATCGACCCAATCATATAAAAATTACCGGCCCGGTCCTGGATTTTCTGGGCTTCCCGTGAGGGAAACCCGTTACAAATAATCACAGGTTGGTCAGACAGGACCTCAAAAAGCGCTTGAATAGCCTGGGCTCTGCTCTGCATCACGCCTTCTTCAGGTCGCAAGCTCACTGACTCTCACCTTTCCTTAAGGTTGAATGGTTTTCACCACGCCCTTTTTCAAGAACAACGCGACAGGGATTCGTTGCTCCATAAAGGTTTGCGCGGTCCATCGAAGATCATCCACCAGGGTTTCCATGGATAACGTTCGATAAGGAAGCCGAATCGTCTCCATCAACTGTGGCATGGTTTGCCCCATCACCAAGTGTTCCGGCGCGTCTTTCCCTTCAAATCCTCTCCAGGAAATAATCAGCAGGCAGGGGATCCTGTAGATCAGATGAAGTGACATCAGCACGTTCAAGGCGTTCCCCAACCCTGAATTCTGCATAAGGACAACGGGGGTTTTCCCGCCCAAAAACGCCCCTGCGGCCATCGCAACTGCCTCATCTTCACGAACCGACGGTGTATAGAGGCGACGGTCACTTAACGTTTCAATGATCCCGCCTAAAATCGTATCCGGCACACCGGTAAAAAAATCAAAGCCGATATCGTGTAAGGCTTTGACAAACTCATCACTCCCAATCATCGAAACGGTATTCCTTTCAGGATGACGCGTATGTCGAAAAAACCCGGAAATCCGGTCATCGGTCAGCAAGAGAACGGAACAATAAAAGAAAAACGGAAGGCACACCCACTCCGACCACCGAACTCGGCGTGCGATTATAGCGAAGGGATGAAGAGATTCTCAACGTGGGGGCAGGCTGTCCCTCCGGCACGTCACGGTCAGGCAGCCTTACTCGGCATCGTATGAAATGCCACCATCACGCCATGAACAACTCTCTTGACGAGAATAGGCGCTGGCGTCTAAAAAAGTTGGGGAAACCTGTTCGTGTCGGGTCATGAGTCAAGCAAGTCTCTACCCATCCATTTTTATTGCACGCCTCAATCCTCACGAATTGCCCGCGGCAAGACCTGGAGATTTCTTCATCTTCAAGATACGGTTATCATTTTCCAGGCTCTTCACTTTCCTGATTGCAGGATATCCTGGACGCGGTGTAGAGTATACTTCAATTAGACACCCACTGTCGTAAAGCTCTCTAAGCAAGGGTCTGCAATCTACGTGAAACGTCCTCAACGCTCCAAAGGCGGTTACACCGACACCCACGCCAAAAGTGGATTGGATACGGTCCTGCCTGCAATCGAAACTTGGCCCAACCAATTTCCCGGTTATGAGATCACGATCGAGATACCGGAATATACTGCCATTTGTCCGAAAACCCAACTCCCGGACTTTGGCACAATCACAATTCATTACATGCCGCAAAAAGCCTGCATCGAGCTCAAGTCACTGAAACTCTACGTCCACGCCTATCGCAACGTCGGCATCTTTTATGAAAACGCCGTCAACCGTATCCTTCAGGATTTCGTGAGAACCTGTCAGCCCGAATGGGCCATCGTGACCGGAACCTTTACTGCCCGGGGCGGTCTCAGCAGCACCATTCGAGCGAAATACCCGAAATAACCACACGCGGACCACGACGTCGCAAAGGGTGACGACTTCTGACGCACTGAGTGCGATAAACCCGACGTTCCGTTCAACAAACAATGGACCTGACGTTCATCAGGACCAGTATGATCAAGCCCGCGAATCCATGAAGAAAGACCCGCGGAGATCAAGCAGCATCTCCCATCATTTTCGGCGAGGCGGGTGCCAGCCCGCTTTTTGGCACGGTCTCCCTCGAAGTGCCAGAGCTGACCCTCGACCCGGTCCGGCGAGAACTTCGTCCCCTCTCCGTGGTCCCTGGTTCAACGCGTCCATCAGGTGAAGTGATAGAGTTTGAACGAGCCAATAAACCCGGACAAGAGAAGACCGGACGCGACCAAAGGCTTTAATGACCGTTGTAGAACTCACTGACGCGCTTGACCACTAATTCCATCTGCGAGGCAGTGAATTCCGGATAAATCGGCAGGGACAACACTTCTTGAGCCAGTTGCTCTGAAACAGGAAAGTCTCCTTTAGAGTAGCCAAGAGATTGATAACATTCCTGAAGATGCAGGGGGACAGGGTAATAAACTTTATGGCCAATCGCGTGTTCCTCTAAATAGGCCATCAACTCGTCTCGTTTTTGAGCACGAAGGGTATATTGGTTAAAGACGTGGACGTTACCCGGATCCGTTGTTGGTAACGCCACGCGCTCTAACAATCCGACCTCAGTAAAAAGCCGCTCGTAGTTCGCCGCGTTCCAGGCTCGTTTTTCATTCCAGCCGTCCAGGTGTTGCAACTTGACGTGCAGCACCGCCGCCTCAAGCGCATCGAGCCGACTGTTGAGCCCAATATGATCGTGATAGTAGTCCGATTGGCTTCCATGGACTCGCAACGCGAGGAGCCGTTCGCGGAGGTCTCGATCATTCGTCACGATCAACCCTCCATCACCCACGCCTCCAAGATTTTTAGACGGAAAAAAGCTAAAGCACCCCGAATATCCAAAGGTCCCGGCTTTTTGACCATGGCGACTGGCACCTATGGATTGGCAGGCGTCTTCAATGACCTTGACGCCGTGTCGGTCAGCCACTTCCATGACGTTCTCCATATTGGAACATTGACCGAAGAGATGCACGGGGATGATGGCTTTCGTTCGAGGCGTGATCTTCTTCTCAATCCGTTCGGGATCAATCGTAAAGGTGTCAGCCTGGACGTCGACAAAGACCGGCACGGCGTACAGACGTGAGATGCCGCCTGCCGTGGAAAAGAAGGTAAACGGCACGGTTATCACTTCATCGCCGGGCTTTACCCCTGCCGCCATTAAGGAGAGCAGCAAGGCGTCGCTCCCTGACGCCACACCGACGGCATACTGACATCCAAGATAATCAGCCATTGCCCTTTCGAAGGCCTCGACCCTGCGACCGAGTATGAAATTCTGCTCACGGCAGACCTCTTCGATCGCTGAAAGGACGTCCGAACGGATCTGCTGAAACTGGGCTTGCAAATCCAACAAAGGAATCTTCACGGAGGCATGCTCTCCTGTTCGCGTGGGGCAAGCGAAGATCGCGTATTCAAGCATATCTGAAAGGAACGGGCAAGTAAGAAAGGACTTCCCTTTCCCCTCTTGATCCTCCAGCCTCATTGCCCCCATACTATCGGTAAAAGTTATGAAATATTGCAGCACCTGCAGAGCACGACTTATCATAAAAATTCCCGATGGGGACACGTTGCTCCGGTTTGTCTGCGAGCGCTGCCAAACGATTTATTATGAAAATCCAAAAATTGTGGTGGGCTGTCTTCCTGAATGGGAAGATCGGATCCTCCTGTGCAAACGAGCCATTGAGCCACGTTGTGGCCTCTGGACGTTTCCCGCCGGGTTTATGGAAAAGGATGAGACCCTTGAAGACGCGGCTGCTCGTGAGACCTTAGAAGAAGCCGAAGCCGAGGTCGAGATCTCTCAGCTTTATGCGATTTTCAGCATTCCTCACGTGAACCAGGTGTATATCGTTTTTCGCGGAACCATGAAAAGGGCAACGTTCGGCGCGGGGATGGAAAGCCTGGAAGTCGATCTTTTCAAACGAGAAGAGATTCCATGGTCGAAGCTGGCGTTTCCAGTGATTCATGAAATCTTAGAGCACTATTGCAAAGTCGGCAATCATTTTCCCGTTCACGTGGGAACCATCCTTGACCCTCCTCAACCGTAAATCATTGATTACTGCCGGCCCTTTCCTTTCATACGCTACAAGTTGCGAACAACGGCTCACAAGGTCGCATACACAATCACTCCATACCGCGTTGCTTTCCCAAAAGCTATCCACAACAAGGCCTCAAGCCAATGAACTCGAAGCCACCCACCGGCTAAACACAGCGAATCTCCCACGACGGGCACCCAAGACAAGAACAGGGCCGGACTCCCCCATTTCCGCAACCACTGAATGGGCCGGTGATACTTGGGTTGGGTAAAACGTGAGGCCGTACAGCACCAACCCAAAAAACGTCCGACGCCCCACGTGCTCATCCCACCCAACGTATTCCCTGCCGTGGCAACGCCCAGAAGGAGCCATGGGTCATACTCATCCTGGACGGCCAATATCGCCAACACGGCCTCGGAACCACCAGGGAAAAGGGTTGAAGCAAGGAAGGCACTCAGAAACAGGGTCCAGAGACCAGAACCATCGAAGGTCATCACACCACGTCACGATCACAAGAAAAAAGTAACCACTTCCGACAAAAAGAGCGTCTTTCACTCCTCCACCCAGAAAATCCGATCTCCGACCACAATCTCGCCATCGTCCAACACCTCACCAAACGCCCCACCCGTCCAGGATCGAGACATGGCTGCCTGGAGTCCAGGCCAGGCTTCTTCCATACGTTCGCACGGCTTTGTTTCACCTAATATACGAATGCGACACCGCCCTACACTCAGAATGCGTTTCCTGGAATGGTACAGGCTGAGTCCGTGGATTAACAAATTCGCCCTGCGCGCACAGGGTGACAACCCGCCAGCGACCTCTGCCATTAATGCTTCCCAGATTTTCCGTTCGAGAACGGTGACCTGCCGCCTGCCGCCTTGATTCGCATTTCCAACCAGCCCCCGTCCCGATTGCAAGGTCGCCTGCTCCACGAAATCCATGGGGCCACGCTTCACGCGCTTGATCCAAATGGCTTCGAGCCGTCCTTCCGATTCTGCCGCCCGTATCTTCTTCGACAAGGCTCCTCCCGACCCCGGACTTTTTGACTCTCTCAATGCCGACGTTTTATAGTAAATTAATGCGTTATCAGAATAGCCTGCACCAACTCAAAATCCAAATGGCCAAAACGAGGGGCCGTTTTGTGAGGTCGCGATTCCTCCTTCTCGTGCTGGGAGGAAGCTTTTGCAGTCTGTGGTCCGGACAGGCAATGGCCGAACATCCCTCCCCGACCCCCATGCCGTTTGAACGGGTCAAAGAATTAGTGGGAACCTGGCAGGGAAGCAGACAAGCACTCAACGGGCAGGAAGTCATCACCGTCAAATATTCATTAACGGCGAAGGGCACGGCGGTGATCGAACGATTATTCCCCGACACGCCTAAAGAAATGGTGTCAATCTATACACAGGACGGGCACGAAATGGTCATGACACATTATTGCCTGTTGGGGAACCAGCCGCGCATGCGCACCAGCAGTCCGGTAGATGGAAATTCCATTACCCTGTCCTATATCGATGGTACGGGCATGCGGTCCTCTCACGATATACATATGCACGAACTCACCGTCACCTTTGTCGACGGCAGCCATATGACCCATGAGTGGACGTTATTCGAGAACGGCCGGAAAAAAGTCACCCATACGTTTGCCTTTGCCCGACAATAATTCAAGAATAACTATCACGCCTTTTTCCTGTCTCGCCGGGATAAACCTCCCCCCACTTTCCAGCAGGCCTCCCCGTTTATCGGAAGAGGATTTCCCCCTTGTTCCCTCCCCCAACGGGCCACGCCCTTCATAAATTTCCCGAGATCGTGAAATCCGGCAATTTCAAACGTCCAGAATCTCCACGACCTGCCAATCTTTCGGGTTCGTCGAATCGGCTCGAATGAGTTGGAGTTGTGAGACGAGAAGGGTACTCGGCAGGTCCGTCGGCAAGGATTTGATGATATCCTGCTTCATTCTTGCAGGAAACAGTCCATACAAAAGACTGACGTGTGGGTAAAAGGATCTCCTTGATTTTCTGCCAAAAACCTGCCTGGCCCGTTGATGGGCTTCCAGCACGTGAAGAGATGGTTCGACCGGAAGAAAGAGACATTGAAAATATCGAGACGTATAACTTGGCTCCTTGAGCCGGACGTCAAAAGGATGAAGCACGTGCGCTACCTGTTTCGTGACGTCGGCAAGGGATTGCTCCTCTCCCTCGAGATTTCCAAGGATGGTGAGATGAGGGGCGAACTTCGGGCTGCCATAAAGCGCACTCAACTCAGCAATAACGCCAGCAAGTCGTTCGCACACTGCACCTCTTGGTACAAGCCAGAGATGGAACGTACTCACAAGACGACGGCCAGAACGTTGCGGGACGAAAGACGATCCTTCATAGCCCGAGGTCTTGACGACGTCGTGCAATGGAACGCGGCACAAGACATGAAATCTGACAGTACGCGAATCACGCGCGGGGCTACTCCACGGTCACGCTTTTCGCCAAGTTTCGTGGACGGTCAACGTCGATATTTCGCAGTATCGCAATATGATACGCTAATAATTGAAGCGCAACCGTAAAGGGAATCGGCAAGAGCAACGGATGGGTGTTGGGAATCCTAAAGACACAGTCGGCTAAGGCATCGATGTCTTGTTCCCCCTCGCTCACAAACGCAATGACCGGGGCGTGGCGCGCTTTGACCTCCATAAGACTGCTCACGGTTTTTTCGTACAACGGGTCCCGCGGGGCCAGCACCACCACCGGCATTTCTTCGTCAATCAGGGCAATGGGACCATGCTTCATTTCTCCCGCCGCGTACCCCTCCGCGTGAATGTAGGAAATTTCTTTGAGCTTGAGTGCTCCTTCTAAAGCAATTGGATAATTGATCCCACGTCCAAGATAGAGAAAGTTGCTCTTTTTGTAAAACCGTTTCGCCATCGACGCGAATTCGGCTTCCCGTTTAATGACGCGTTCAACGTGCCCGGGCAGGACCATAAATTGATCCAGCCACCATTGACCATCTTCCGGACTCAAGACCTGGTGAACTCTCCCTACGTGCAGGGCTAAGAGATAAAGGGCCATGACCTGGCCGGTGAAGGACTTGGTCGATGCCACGCTGATCTCCGGACCACAGCGGGTGTAAATCACGCCGTCGGATTCCCTGGCCAGCGTGTTGCCGACGACGTTCACTATCGACAAGACACGTGCCCCCAATCGTTTGGCCTCTCTGGCAGCAGCCAGTGTGTCCGCGGTTTCTCCTGATTGAGAAAGAGCAATAAAGACGTCCCCTTTCTGAACCATCGGGTTCCGATACCGGAACTCCGAGCCAATATCAACTTGGACGGGTTTGCGAACGAGTTCCTCAAATAAATATTTCCCAACCAGGCCGGCGTGCCAAGACGTTCCACAAGCCACGATCCAAATCGACCGGGCGTTCCTTAGTTCATCCGGCGTTATCGTCAAATCCGGCAAATCCGCTTCACCCAAGTCATAACTGTATCGACCCCGTAGCGTATCGAGAATGGTCTGTGGTTGCTCATGAATCTCTTTGAGCATGAAGTGAGCGTACCCTCCTTTTTCCGCTGTTTCCGCCTTCCAGTCGATGAGGACCATTTCCCTGTGGGCAGGTTGTCCTTCTCCGTCGGTCACCATAATGCCGAGAGGCGTTAACAGCGCGATGTCCCCATCTTCTAAAAACGTCACGTTGCGGGTATAGGTGAGTAACGGCGTCACGTCGGAGGCCAGGAAGGAGGATTTTCCACTTCGCCCCAGAACCAAAGGACATCCCGACCTGGTCACCACCAGGGTGTCAGGGTCGCTCACGCACATACCGGCAATTGCATAGCTCCCATGTAATTGCCGAATGGTTGCTCGAAACGCGTCATGGAAGGATTGCCCCTCTTCCATATGAAATGCCAATAAATGGGCGATCACTTCAGCGTCCGTCTCGGATTCGAAATGATACCCCGAATTTTCCAATCGCCGTTTGTGGGTCAAGTAATTTTCAATAATGCCGTTGTGAACGATGACAACGTTTCCAGAACGATGGGGATGGGCGTTTTGTTCGGAAGGTCTGCCATGCGTGGCCCATCGCGTATGCCCGATCCCGGCCGTTCCAAAAAGGTGTTCCTGTTTCAGCTTTTCTTCTAAATTCGTTAATTTGCCGACGCTTCGGCGGATCTCAATCCGGCCATGCTGCAACACGGCAATCCCTGCAGAATCGTATCCTCGATACTCCAGACGCTTCAGGCCCTCTATGAGCACGTCGGTGGCATTGTCATTCCCGATATATCCTATAATTCCACACATAGGTTGTCAGTCTAAGCCCTTCAGCGGGAATTCAGAGCATTTTTGCAGAGCATTTCGGGAAAAAGTCCACTCACAACTAAAGAAACGACCGGCAAAGCTAGTCATCCGGTGTTTTTTTTGTCCCGGTACGAGAATGAGGTTTGGACTTTTTAACTTGCGGCTTTACGTCTTGATAATAGGCTCGACGTCGGGACACCCACCCTTCACGCGTGATCTGTTGGCTTCTTGATAACGCAAGCGCATCGGCAGGAACGTCTTGAGTAATAGTTGATCCTGCTCCGACAACGGCCCCTTTCTTCACTTTTACAGGAGCGATAAGTTGCGTGTCACTACCAATAAACGCCTCATCCTCAATAATCGTCTGTTCTTTGCGGTATCCATCATAATTGCACGTAATCGTCCCCGCCCCAATATTGACCTGTTTCCCCACGGATGTATTACCCAGATACGTCAAATGATTCGCTTTGGACCCGGAGCCCAGTTCCGTATTCTTCAATTCAACGAAATTGCCGACTTTAGCCTTTTTTCTCAGAATCGAGCCAGGACGAAGGTGCGCAAACGGCCCGACTGCGGCATGGTCCTCTATAACCGCACGGTCTACCAAAGAACTGTCCTCAATGGTGACGGCATTCCCAACCACACTATTCGACACCCGAGAATAAGATCGAATAGTGCATTCGACACCGATTGCCGTTTGACCTTCTAACGTCACGCCAGGATACAACACGGTATCCTGACCAATCGTAACCGTATCATCGATAAACGTCGTCCGAGGATCGAGCATAGTCACGCCCTCCTCCAACCATCTCATCCGAATGCGTTGCCGCATCGCCCGTTCAACGCAAGCAAGATGCTCCCGGGTATTGATCCCCAAACACTCCGAGGGGTCAGCCATCTTCATACCCGCCACCCGATGTCCCTCGGTCACGGCCAAACCCACGCTATCGGTCAGATAATACTCTCCTTGAGCATTATGAGAGTGAATCCGGGCCAATGCCTTAAATAAAAACTTCGTTTCAACCACGTAAGTCCCGACGTTCACTTCGTGGATGGCTCGCTCAGTTCGAGTAGCATCCTGATCCTCTACCACTTTGGTGACGTGCCCTTTTTTCCCTCTGACGACGCGGCCATAGCCTTGAGGATCAGGCAAATCCGCACTCAAGATGGTCAAGGTGGCTTTTTCTTTTACATGATGGGCCAATAACTGCTCTATGGTCTCTCGTCTCAGCAAAGGGGTATCCGCGTTCACAATGAGGCAATGCCTGCACGAGGCCTTCCCGTTGGGCATCAAGGCGGCTTTGGCTTGTTGCACTGCATGGCCCGTCCCCAACTGATGAGGTTGAAGAACAATATCAAAAGGTTCGAATTCCGGTTTGGATTCTTCGAGAAAAGCTTGCACCCGTTCAGCTTGATGTCCGATGACCACCACCACGCGCGCGTCCACGACTTGTCTCGCCAACGAGACCATATACCAGACCAGAGGTCGCCCTGCGACGGGATGCAAAACTTTCGCCTTGTTGGACCGCATGCGTTTTCCCTGGCCAGCCGCGATGACAACCGCGGAAAATTTTTTCATCGACTGTTCTTCACGGTGAGACGTTGTGGAAAAACTGGAGATTATCCCGTCCTGACTTCAACCTTCCGTTCAGGAAAGGCAGGGTGGTCGTGAGCAGGGGTCGGCACCTTCATCGTCTTATCAGAAGAATAGAGCCCTCCTGATACAATCAATTTCATGGCTTCTTCCACGCTCATATCCACGGAGACCACTTCCCGCTCCGGGACCAGCAAAAAGTACCCGGAAGTGGGATTGGGCGAGGTAGGGACATAAACATGGACCAGAGGTTCCGGTGCCAGGGTTTGAACCTCTTCCCTGGTCTCCCCGGTAACAAAGGCCAGGCAGTAGTTCCCGTCCCTGGGGAATTGAATCATTACCACTTTGTTGTATTTTTCCCGCTGTTTGAACGACAGGATATCCATCATCGATTTCAGGGTCGCATAAATCCCACGAACAATAGGCACCCTTTCCAAAAACTCTTCCCACCGTTTAACCAATCGACCCCCAATATAATTTGTCCCCATAAACCCTGCGAATAAAATCAGAAAGAGGAGAGTCAGTACTCCCAACCCCGGCACATAGTAGTCTTCGGTCACAACTTCGGCCAGCATATTCCCTAAAATGCCGTCCACGGCGACAAAAAGGGTTTTGAGGACGAGTATCGTTCCCCAAATAGGAGTCACCACTAACAGACCCGTGAGAAAATATCGCTTAAATGCCGTACTTGACATCGGTAATCCGTAAAAGTTCAGACGGGGGAGAACATTCCATCTCCATCAAAAGCATCCGGCCAACCTGAGAAACAGAACGCCAGAGAAGGAGGACGTTCAAAAAGAGCCGACGGGCAAAGCCTTGCAGGCAGCAAGGGGGCCGAAACGCTCACGATGGTCTTTGAGGGCTTGATCGCTCTTTTCCCCTCTCGCCGAACGCAACCAACGAGTTTTTCTACACGTTCCTGTCGAATGTTACAAACATGGGGTGTTTACTTCAACACCTTTTCTTGCGAATACCAATGGGTTAGATTACGATGCACCGTGGCAAACAGGAGAACTCCAGAAGCGTCATCCGGGTCAAAACGTTCCCGTCGGAAGGGCCTTTTCATCACTTTTGAGGGGATCGAAGGAAGTGGAAAATCAACCCAGGCCCATGCCCTCGCCCGCTACCTTCAGTCCAAAGGATTCCGGGTTATTGAAACGCGTGAACCTGGCGGCACCCCAGTGGCGGAACGTATTCGAGCGGTGTTTCTTCACTCCACCCGCAAACTTCACTCAGCAGATCCTCTCACTCCTGAATGTGAAGTGGCCTTAATTCTGGCGGCCCGGAGCCAACACGTGGCCAAGCGACTTCTGCCGGCCTTACGGCAAGGGGCCATTATCATCTGTGACCGGTTTTCCGACTCAACGCTGGCGTACCAGGGGTTCGGCAGAGGACTACCCTTGCGCGAGCTTCGGTCGCTCACTCGTTGGGCCGCACGGGGCTTGACCCCTGACGCGACCTTTTTATTTGATCTGCCGGTGTCCCAGGGATTGGGACGACGATTAAAAAGCAAAAACGTGAATCGACTGGATCAGGAAACGTTGGCGTTTCATCGACGCGTTCGGAAAGGATTTCTGAGCCTGGCCGAACAATCGTTGCGACGCGTTCATACAATCAACGCCAGCCGGTCGGCCGAGGCGATTTCCCGGCAACTTATCACGTTGGTCGATCCTCTGCTCGAAGAGGGTCTGAAGACACGACAACTTGCGTTCAAGCGTTCGTAAAACGTTCGACTGCCCATATGCCATTTGCAGACGTCATAGGTCAGGAAGGACCGAAAAGGAAAATTCGGACGGCGTTGGCTCAGCAGACCATTGGCCACGCTTACCTCTTTTCAGGAGATGAAGGAATTGGGAAGCGCCTCATGGCCTTGAGGTTTGCTCAGGCCCTCTCCTGCGAAACTCCTCTTTCATCGTCTCAGCCAGACTCATGTGGTCAGTGTCGAGCCTGTCAGCAAATTGCCTCTGCAACCTATCCTGATTTATTGGTCATCCAACCCGAGCAGGACAAAGCCAACCCCCAAATCAAAATCGATCAGGTCCGCGAGATTGAACGCCACATGATTTACCGGCCGCTGTTGAGCGCGCGAAAAATCTGTATCATTGACAATGCCGATTGCCTCACCACCAACGCCGCCAATGCGTTTTTGAAAACGCTCGAAGATCCTCCTGAACACAGCCTCTTTATTTTGGTGGCCAGCCAGCCCTTACGCCTGTTGGCCACCGTGAGATCTCGCTGTTTGACGCTGAGATTTTCACCAGCGACTGCCGCGCAATTTGAAGGGGCCCTTGCCCTGAAGCATGCCGTGGCGATTGAGGACGCCCGATTTCTTTCTCAGCTTTGTGGAAACCGTATTGGTGTAGCCCTGCGCGCGGATCTTTCCGAACTTCGTCAGCAGCATGATCAGTTTTTTCAATTATGCCAACACGAGGACCTCGCCCATCCTACGGCGATTCTCCAACGGGCCGAAGAACTCTCGAAAACCCAACGGTTCTCAGACGTGATCGACTGGCTCTCCCATGGACTTCGTGACGTCCTGCTGGTGACCCTCGGGACAGAGAAAGACCTCCTCTTACACCAGTCTCAAGTCTCTTTGCTCCAACAAGTCGCTGAATCGCTAAACCCAACGGACGTTGTCAATCTTCTGGACTTCTTGCAAACATTGGAGCAGGCACCCACGCAAAATCTGAATCTCCAATTATGCCTGGAAAATTTTCTGTTTCGCTTTCACCAAGTGACCCACCGACATGCAGCCTGAAACTCGCGCACGGTTGGTTATGGTATCGTCGCAATGTCCCCGTCCGTAAAGGCCCATAAATGTCCAAGCCCTTCTATATCACCACCCCCATTTATTATGTAAACGACGTTCCACACGTCGGCCACGCGTATACCACCATAGCGGCAGACGTTCTTGCACGATGGCATCGTCTGCTCGGGCAAGAGGTCTTTTTTCTTACCGGCCTCGACGAACATGGCCAGAAAGTACAGCAGGCTGCGGCAAAAGCAGGGATTTCTCCACAAGTTCACTGCGATCGATTAACCACGCAATTTCAAAACCTTTGGCAGAAGCTCACGATTTCCAACGATGGGTTCATTCGTACGACCGACGCACGGCATCAAGTCGTCGTCCAACGATTTTTGCAAAAACTGTATGACGCGCAACTGATTTATCGCGCGGAATACACCGGCTGGTATTGCGCGTTCGATGAACGGTTCTGGACACGGAAAGACGTCGAGAATGGGGTATGCCCAGACTGCAAACGGCCCGTCGAGCAACTCAGTGAGAGCAATTACTTCTTTCGCATGAGCCAATTCCAACAACGACTGCTGGATCACATTGACGGCAATCCGACATTCATTCGTCCGGAGTCTCGTCGCAATGAGGTCGTAGGGTTTTTACAAAAACCACTGGAAGATCTTTCGATTTCTCGTCCCAAATCCCGTTTGTCGTGGGGCATTGAACTGCCTTTTGACGCGAACTACGTCACGTATGTGTGGTTCGACGCGCTGGTGAATTACATTTCGGGGCTTGAATACCTGCCTCCCCGACCATTAGTCGATCGTGTTTGGCCGGCAACAGTTCATCTTGTGGGCAAAGATATTTTGACGAC
The DNA here is from genome assembly GCA_965215405.1 of Nitrospirales bacterium. GTDB lineage: Bacteria > Nitrospirota > Nitrospiria > Nitrospirales > UBA8639 > Bin75. The sequence continues at coordinate 1,531,825 of OZ244060.1, read as the reverse complement.
GCACGCGGTGTACTGGGCAACCATGCTGATGGCGTTGGAGATCCCCTTACCCCACACCATTTTTGCGCATGGGTGGTGGACGGTGGATGGAGAAAAAATGTCCAAAAGTCGGGGCAACGTGCTTAACCCTCATGCCATAATTGACCAATTTGGCACGGATGCGTTTCGCTATTTTCTGCTCCGTGAAGTTCCCTTTGGACAGGATGGGGATTTTGCTCACGAATCATTCGTCGGTCGCGTCAACGCCGACTTGGCCAATGGCTTGGGTAACTTGTTGAGCCGGACCGTGACCTTGATACAACGTTTTTGTAACGGCACCGTTCCTTTTTCACGCCCTTCCGAGATCACAAAGTTGGAAACCGACCTTCAGACTGCCGCGGAATCGCTCATTCAGACAATCGTGCCCAATCATTTGCATTCAGACCGAATGGAATTCAATCGCGCGCTCGAAGCCGTTTGGGGATTGGTGCAACTCGGCAATCAATACATCGACAAAACCGCTCCCTGGGTTCTGGCCAAAGACCCTGCAAACTCGAAACGACTCCATACCGTACTCTTTCATGCTGCAGAAACCCTTCGATTTCTGTGCCTCGCCACGTACCCCTTTATGCCCGATACGGCACAAAAAATGGTTCGACAACTGGGGCTGCCCTGTGATTTTTCCCAGGCACTTCTTAAAAACCCAATCGCCTGGGCCGACGTGGGATCAGGAACCACGGTTGTAAAAGAGAAAGCCTTATTCCCGCGAATCAACGCGTCCACGTTGTCACAAAAAGGAGGCTCGATGACGTCACGGCAAGCCGCGGCGTCATCGCAATCAACGCCCACGGCACAATCTTCTTCAAAGCCTCACACTGAGGTATCCGTTGCTTCTTCGAAAAACGACGGCACCCAGATCAGCATACAAGACTTTCAAGAAGTTGAATTGAAAGTCGCGAAAATCCTCGCAGCCGAACGCGTACCCAAATCCGACAAACTTCTCAAACTCCAGGTGGACCTTGGCACCGAACAAAGGCAGATTGTCGCGGGAATCGGAAAAAAGTACAGCCAGGAAGACGTGATTGGGAAAACGGTGGTGGTCGTGGCTAACTTAAAACCTGCAAAACTGATGGGAATAGAATCTCAGGGAATGGTCTTGGCTGCGGGGGATCAAGAAGTCCAGGGGTTAGTAACGTTCGAGGACACTGAAATTCATCCAGGTACAAAGGTTAAATAATCGTCAAAAATAAAACTCTCCAAGAGTGTCATGAAGAATTCGGAAGGATTTACCGTTTGGTTTACCGGCTTGCCGGGCGCGGGCAAAAGCACGCTCGCAAAACTCCTGGGCGACAACCTCAGGCAACTTGGGATTCCCCTCGCGCTGTTAGACGGTGATGAAGTGAGGAAAAAGTTGAGCAAGGAGTTGGGATTCACGCGGGGGGACCGCGAGGAAAACGTTAGACGGATCGCCTATGTAGCCAAACTCCTCTCCAGCGTGGGAGGAGTGGCGATTGTAGCAGCGATCGCACCCTATGCTCATTCTCGCGAGGAATCGCGCAGGGAAATTGAGAATTTTGTCGAAGTTTTCGTAAAGTGTCCCCTGCACGTATGTATAGAGCGTGACCCTAAAGGCTTGTATGCAAAGGCGCAACGAGCGGAAATCTCACGTTTCACGGGCATTTCTGATCCCTATGAAGAACCGAAGAATCCGGAGATTATTGTCGAAACCGACACGGAACAGCCTGAGGAAAGCCTTACGAAAATCCTGAACCAATTGGAAAAATTGCAACTTCTCAAGCAACGCGAGACGGTTTGAGCAATTGGAGTTATATGATGACAAATCTTCAGAGAGATACAGACGTCGTTATTTTGATACAGTAACGCTCCGGGCTCGCAACGTGTCTTTGTTCGTCTGAAAAACGTTCTGAACCCCCATAAAGCGATCAAAGACAAGAACCCGTACCGGCGCCTGATCAGCACGATTAAGACGTTCCCGACGAGCAGGGCTCCTCTTCCCGCTAGAGTCCGCGCGCCACGAGGTCATGAAGATGAATCATTCCAACGACTTCTTCTTGACGATTCAATACCGGCAAGACTGAAATAGGTTTCGCTCGTTTTTCCATCTTTTCCAGGGACGAGTACGCGTTCTCGTCCTCAAACGCAAACTCCGGGTTCTCGTTCATGATTTCCTGAATTGTCAATCCGAACAAGTCTTTTTGTGCCTCCAAAACTTGCCGAATATCATAATCCGTCACCAGACCCAGCAACCGTTGCTCATCATCAATGACAGAGACGGCTCCTGCTCGTTGTCGTGTCATCTCCGTCAGCATGAACCGCACGTCTCTTGTGCCATGCACAACCGGATTGGCGTCACCGGATCGCATGAGGTCACCGACCTTCAGCAGCAACCGCTTCCCCAGTTGTCCGCCAGGATGATTGACGGCAAAATCATCGGGTTGAAAATCGCGTAATTTCATGAGGACCATGGCCAGGGCATCGCCAACGACTAACGCCGCCGTCGTGCTGCATGTCGGTGCCATATTGAGCGGACACGCTTCTTCCTCTATTGGAGTATGCAGGATCAAATCGGAATACTTGGCCATGTTCGAATTCGGTTGGGCGGTAATCGAAATAACCTTCGCGCCGATTTTTCTGGCTGCAGGGAGAATCGCCATCAATTCATCACTCTCGCCCGATTTCCCGATGGCCAGCACAATATCTTCTTTCTTGATGATCCCAACGTCGCCATGCATCCCGTCGGCACCATGCAGGAACAAGGCCGCCGTACCCGTCGACACCATCGTTGCCGCAATTTTCCGAGCAATGATGCCGGACTTTCCAACGCCCGTGACAACGACTTTCCCCTGACAGTCGAACATCCGGCGCACGGCGTCTTCATACGTCGATCCCAAGGTTGGTTTAAGCGCGTTGATCATCCGAACCTCCAGATCAATAACCCGCTGGATTTCAACTAGAATGTCCATGGGAAACTCTCGCGGAAAAGGATGATTGAGATTGCCTTCTCGATGCAGAAAAAGGGAAAATACTTTAAGCATATTCTCTGAATCCGAGTCAACGGCATCTCAGATCTTACGCTTAAGTCTTTATACGTTAGATCCAATTCGGCTGACGTTGACGCCCAGAGGAGAATCTTCCACCAATGCCGTTGAACGCGCGGAACGCCAATAGACCTTCCCAGTCTCTCCAGGCCCGAACCAAACGGGTGATCAGAGAAGTATTTTCCAAGTTAGACTATGCCGTTCTTGCCGAAATGTATTGCGAGGAAGGCGGCAAGGCATTTTGGAACGTACATGAGAAAAAATGCCAAACGATGGGGATCAAGATCGCCGCGGCACTCACGCGGCGACTCTCCAAACGTGGAAGAAGCCTCTACGTGGGAACAGGGGTGGCTGAAATTCCCATGCTGGTAATGGAAACCCTTGAAATGAGTCGGACCGTCGAGGCCTGTAACCTTCGAGAGCGGGAAGTGAGAGTTCTCAACCAGGCGTGTCATGCTCTCCCCTTCACCATTCAGGCGACCGATGCTCGAACGGTCCAAGGCACCTTTAATCACCTTTGGATGGTCAGCGTGCTCAATGATCCTGAACGTTTTCCGGAAACTTCAGCTTTATCCTATGGACGGGCGGACCCCGTGCGATTCGACCCCGTGGCATTTCAACGAGAGAAAACACACATCCAGGATCTCCTGGACGCGTGTTTGCCCAAACTCTCACGCCCGGGACTTCTCTCAACGTCGGTAGAAGAAGTCACCTGGATGACTGATTGGCTCACGCGGCATCAGGTCCCTTTTCACGTCGAAAAAAAACTCTATCCCACTGCCGTCGTGGGTGATCCTCTTTGCTTTATTCGTATTGTGTCCCCCGGCAACGCGGAAAACCGAGCCATGACAACGTCAGGAATTCTGCTGAATAATAGGCAGGGAACGTTCAACGGCCTTTTCAAGAATCCCGTTACCGTTTGGGAGAACCACCCGGCATAGAAGCACGTTGCGCGGCAAACACCCTATGCACCTTCTTCCCCTGCTTGAGAAGCCGTTCCCTCGCCTTCGTGAACGTCTGCTCAATGAACTTCCAGTCAGTCGTTGTGACGTTATAGCCGTGAAGCACCTCCACCAAACGTGGTTCCTCGGCCATGGACCGTTGTGCAGAATAGTCTACCAGTGCTTCAAGCGTCTCTGAGGTCCAACCCGTCGAGAGAAAAATCTTCGTCAACGAAGCCACTTTCTTCGCGTCAAATTTCTCGGACAGGGCGGAGGCAAAGAATTCCTGAACAACGGGGTGAGAACTTTTGAGAAACACCGACTGATACTGGATCAGGGCATGGATCAGCTGAGTGGCTTCAGGACTGGACTCGGGTGGCAACGCGCCAGCCTCCTGAAAAGTGGCCAGGACCGTCATGACCGATCCGATATGAGAAGCCGGCGTCCGTCCGGATTGAATCGGGTAAGATGAAGAAGGCGGAAGAAAAATCTCATTGAGTCGGCTATACGATCCTCCTGGTCGCGGACCGCCGCTCAACGCGTAGATGTATCCATTCACTTCTGCGGCACCCAATCCATGGCGCGCCGTCGGCATCGGCGCCATCTCCTGCCAACGATTCAATTCCGCGCTGTACCGTTCATTCTGATGAAAGGTCCCCTCACCGGATTCGCCTCCAAAAACGTAGACCCACCCATTCAACACACTGGCGGCCATGCCACTCCTCGGCGTTGGCATACCGGCCCGGGGAACCCATTGATTCAGATCTGCATGATACGCTTCCACCGTGGACAGGTTTTCCCGATAGTTGAGTCGCACCCGGCCTCCAATCGCATAAAGAGTTTTCCCAATGGTTACGGCAGCCAAATGATCGCGGGGAGTAGGCAGCGGAGCCACTGCGGTCCATTGATCACGGTTTGGATCATAGACTTCAACGACTGAGGGGTTCTCTTGTCCATTATATCCGCTGATGGCAAAAAGCTTTCCTTGTAACGTCGTCACGGCTAATCCCCCGCGAGGAGTGGGGAGCGGTGCCCGTTCCACCCAGGTTTCGCTGGCAGGATCGAACCGAAATACCCGATCGGAAGGATTCCACGGCGTGTCATCAGACTTGTTAAACCCGCCGACGACGTACAAGGCACCGTCAACCACCGCGGAACCGGCATGATGCAGCCCCACGGGAAGCTCCGGCTTTGAAGACCAGCGATTGGTCGAGGGATCATACGCCTCGACTTTGGTGCTCACGGACGGTTGCCATATCATCCACGAATCCGGCGGTTCAAAACCTCCAGCGACATAAATCAATCCGTCCAACGCAGCCACGGCCACTTCGGTCCTTGCCGTCGGCACTGGAGCCCCGGTCATCCAATGTCCCGACGCGGATTTCCCACGCCTGATCGTAACGAAAGATTGCAGGCGCGGACCCGACAAGGCTTGCAACCGAGGACTCCACCCCTGCAGCCCGTCGAGGGGGCCTGCAGGGCGCAATGCCCTCAGGGAGGATAATTGCGGCCTCGCGGCAGACTGAGGGGGAAAAATTCGCATGAAATCATCGGTCGCGTGACCTTCGTACGGACAAGAAAGCAGCAGCACGATGGTGCACAGCCAAACGCGCCTTTTGGTTTTTCGAGGCCGATCACGCTTCCGAGCCATCATCATTCACCTCTCAAACACGTTGAAATAAACCGTTACGTTGAAAACCCTCACAACCCACCCCTATAATCGCACGCGCGCAACCCTTTTGGTCCACCACCCCCACGAGGCCGCCGTGCTCGCAAAAGTCTTGAGTGCCGGACTGCTCGGATTAGAAGCCCATTTAATTGAAGTCGAAGTTGACATCGGTGGAGGTCTCCCTCAATTTTCCATCGTCGGTCTGCCTGATGCAACCGTACGGGAAAGCCGGGACCGAATCCGTGCAGCCCTTAAAAACACCGGCTTCTCCTTTCCCCCCAAAAAAATCACGGTCAACCTGGCTCCCGCCGGGTGGAAAAAAGAAGGGGCAGGGCTCGAATTGAGCATGGCTATCGGCATACTGGTAGCCGAGGGCATCATCGCCCAGGAAACGGTTCAGCACCACGTGTTAGTGGGAGAACTGTCCCTGGATGGCCGAATCAAGCCCGTCAGAGGGGGATTATCCATCGGCATGTTGTGTCGAAACCAGCATCCTTTAATTCTTCCGGCCGAGAACGCGCGGGAGGCTGCGGTCATTGACCAGGTCGAAGTATATGGCGTCCACACGCTGCCCGAAGTCGTGGAGGCGTTAAATGGAAAACAGCACGTGGCACCTTCTGCGATAGACCGTCAATCATTGTTTCAAGCATCCCCCGCGCTGGAAGACGATTTCGCAGAAGTTCGTGGTCAGATTCATGCCAAACGCGCATTGGAAATTGCAGCAGCCGGCGGACACAACGTTCTTCTGATCGGACCACCAGGCTCAGGGAAAACCATGTTGGCCCAACGCCTTCCTGGAATCTTGCCTCGCCTCAGCGCGCAGGAAGCCCTGGAAACCACCCGGGTCCACAGTGTGGCGGGCACCCTGCCAATAGATCAATCGCTCATGACAACCAGACCCTTTCGAGCCCCTCATCACAATATCTCGGAAGTGGGCCTCATTGGAGGCGGCACCATTCCCAAACCCGGCGAAGTGTCGCTGGCACATAACGGTGTTTTATTTCTGGACGAACTTTTGGAATTCAAGCGATCGGTCCTGGATGGACTACGACAGCCGCTTGAAGACGGGACCGTAACCATCACGCGGATCAATGCGTCGCTTCAATATCCGGCTCGATTCATGTTGGTCGTCGCCATGAACCCCTGCCCGTGTGGCCATTATGGTGACCGAACGCGGGAATGTATCTGCAACCCTCAACAAATCCGACGCTATCGGGGCCGACTTTCAGGTCCGCTCCGAGACCGGCTCGATATTCACGCGGAAGTCCCCGCGGTACCCGTTTCGGACCTCGGACGCGACCAATCGGCCGAACCTTCAAGATCCATTCAGAAACGCGTGGCCGATGCCCGCCATGCCCAGGCCAATCGATATAAAACCGACAAGCTGTTTGCCAACGCCCAACTCAAACCCAGGCATATAAAAACGTATTGTCGAATCGACCAAACCGGCAAGAACCTCTTGGAGCAAGCCGTCGTACAATTAGGGCTCTCGGCGAGAGCCTATGGACGAATACTTCGCGTTGCACGAACGATTGCGGATTTGGCAGACTCAGAGGCTATCGAACCGTCGCATCTCGCCGAGGCTATCCAATATCGGAACCTGGACAGGGCGCCGGCTTTCTAGCCAGGACTTGGAATGAGTTCATTACGAATTTTCGGGTGGTGGTTCATGCCGGGTTCCCTTGTGGCTCTCGCGGTCATCCTTGTCCGGGTGGGCATTCGGGACATCATGCTGGCCGATCAACCAATCAGGGACAGCACCATCATTCAATTACCGCCCCCTGTCCCTGGGGTTGGGATGCCAGGCGGATGTATTGCCCTGATTCTCAATGGACTCCGACAACCCAATCAATAATCGACCAAAAAATTCAGAACAAGACATGGACATCCAAATCGGACCTCATCTGTACCGCAACAGCAACGGAATGATTGAAATCGAAGGCGTTCTTCAGATCGAAATTGAGCCGCGCTCTTCAGGCGGATTCCCAAAAGTCAATTTTGCTCTGTTTGATACGGCGGGCAAAATGCCGGCAAAACTTACCAACGGCACGTTGATCATTAATGAAGGCAGAGCATATTCAGTCGAAAAAAGTCTCACGAGTCTGGTGATGCGGCATCAAGACAGCGGACTGGAAATCCTTCACGTGGATCTTCAAGAGAATGGCCGGCTCGTGATCGCAAACGGCAAATTTTATACCTTAAAAGGACACACCATCACGATTACCCCCTCGGAATGGACCCTGGAAAAAACAACGGTAAAGGAAGGAGAAACCGATCTCAAAGGAAAGGCGGTTTCGCTGGAATAGCTTGCCGTTTGGGCGAAATCAGCCGGCTGCTCAAATCTCCGCGACGGTGGCCCTTTTCGATCCGTCACAGCTCACGCACGTTTGACTGTGAATCGCTTCACTGGCTAAAGCCGGCCCCAGGGCAAATTTGTGGTCTAAGGCGACCACGTTCTCGCCTTGATACGTCCAGAGCCGCCCACAGCCAGGACAAACAAACCAAAGCGTATACCCTGGCCAATCCCGGTCACGCGTTCCCATAACAACCTGTATGAAAAGCTATAAAAATTTTCCCCCAAGGGCACGGCGAACGTGACGCTACTCCTTTCCCTCAGACACTTCCCTGATGCGACGCTCCAAAAAACCCAGCCACTCATCGAACGCCACGTCTGCGTCAACGACAATTTCCAACTTACCGTTTGGCAGTTTTCGCACGATCCCGGGAGACTCGGCACCTAATGGAATTTCTACCCATTCGCGAGAAATTCCTAAACCGTCCGTTAATTCCAGGATCCGGGTGATTTGTGGAAAAGAAACGGTTTTCACCAGACTCTAGCTCAATGCGTCCCCAACTATTAATATTGACCGTCGAATGGCCACTCCTCCGAGCACCTTCTCTCAAGGTCAACGGCAAGAAACCGGCTCATGACAATAAAGAGGCCCCACCAACTCTCAAGCTGCCAACGCGTTACCAATCTTGTGCGTCGCGCGTTCAACGTCCGCGTTCGACACGTTCAAATGCGTGACCGCACGAAACAGATGATCTCCGACGGCGTTCAATAACACCCCAACGTCTTTAAACGCTTGCAATAGTTCTTGAGTCGAGCGATCACTTCGAACGACCTCGAACAGGACAATATTGGTCTCGACGCGGTCAGGGTCCACGTACACCGCTGGAATCCGTTGAAGTTGCAGCGCGAAACTCTTCGCATTGTCGTGGTCTTCTTGAAGTCGAGTCACATGGTGCTCCAGGGCGTAGATGCCCGCGGCAGCGAGAATGCCGGCCTGCCGCATGCCACCGCCGAACATTTTTCGCAACCGTCGAAGCTTGGCAACCTTGTCTTTGGTTGACGCGATCAATGATCCGACGGGAGCCCCCAACCCCTTTGACAGGCAGAACGACACGGTGTCAAAAAACTGCGCAAACTCTGCGGCAGACGCTCCGGATGCCACCACTGCATTGAATAATCGTGCGCCGTCCAAGTGTAACGCAAGACCTCGATCTCCCGCCAGCTTTGTGATCTCTCGGATCGTGGGCAGAGGATAGACCGAGCCCCCTCCGAAATTATGCGTTTGTTCCAGGCACAACAAGGTCGTCGGTGGATTATGAATATCTTCAGGCCGAATTGCCGCCAGAATGCGGTCCGCCGTCAGCACGCCACGGTCCCCCTCAACGCAGCATAATTGGACTTGCGACAAGGCGGAGGCCGATCCACCTTCATAACGAATAATATGAGCCGTGCCTTCCACAAGCACTTCATCTCCCGGACGGGTATGGAGACGAAGGCACAATTGATTCGCCATCACCCCGGTGGGAACAAAAAGGGCCGCGTCTTTTCCTAACAATCGAGCAGCCCTGGCTTCCAGGGCATTGACCGTTGGATCTTCACCATACACGTCATCTCCTACCTCAGCTTGAACCATGGCCTCTCTCATGCCTGGAGTCGGCTTGGTAACGGTATCGCTTCGTAGGTCAATCATCGTAGAGCCTCACCTGTCAGCGAGTGATGAAATCGAGCACAACGTTCCCTTCTTTATTGTACGGCAGTTACCTAATGGGAACAAGAAACCGTATGTCCGATTTTTGTTAAAACCCGTTGGATTTCTGCTGCGGAAACTGGGCCTTCACGAAGGATGAGTGGTTCATCCACCACACTCAACAGGGTAGAAGGCCGATTTCCCGGAGACGATCCGGTATCGAGAATCAAATCAACGTGGTGGCCCAACGCTGCTTCCACCTCGTCGGCAGTCAAACAAGGGACGTGCCCGGATCGATTGGCACTCGTCCCCGTTAACGGACCCGTGTGTTGTAACAAGGACCGCAGGAACGGCGGCGCAGGTTCTCGAACCCCAATGGTGCCCGTCCCTGCCGTCAAAACAGGAGAGACCTCGGGTTGCGCGGAAAAAATTACGGTCAAAGGCCCAGGCCAGAATTCGTTCACCATCGTGTCGACCCAGGATGGAATGGAACTGGCCAGGGAATCGAGCTGGCTCCGTTCCCCGATCAGAACGAGAAGGGGTTTCCCTGAAGGCCGACTTTTAGCCCTGACAACACGGTCCGGAGCATGAGAAACCGAAACCGAGGCAGCTAACGCATACGAGCTTTCCGTCCCAACGGCAAGAAGCCCGCCGCCGCGAACGCAGTCCACAATCCGACCGAAAAAGGAGGGAGGAGGATCAGAAGGAACGGGAAGGATCGTGGCCATGAGACGTGGCCTTTCACTCGAACGGGAGATTTCTTACGCCAACACTCGTCTGGCAATATCAGTTCGGAAATACTGCCCTTCAAACTTGATCTTCTTGCCAACTTCATATACACGATCATACGCCGCTCTGAGGGAAGAACCCCACGCAGTCACACTTAACACCCTGCCTCCGGCCGTCACGACGTCTTGGCCTTTCCAGGACGTACCGGCGTGAAATACTGCGACTTGGTCCTGACCGGAAGAGTCAGGGAGCCCTGCAATCGGCAGGCCATGCATGTACTTGCCTGGATACCCCCCGGAAGCCAGGACCACACAAACCGCCGATTGCTCAGACCATTCGAGACGGACCTGGTCCAAACGATGTTCTACTACCGCTTCCAGGACCTCGACGAGGTCCGTCTTCAACAAAGGCAACACCACTTGCGTCTCAGGATCGCCAAACCGTGCATTAAATTCCAAGACATAAGGGGTCCCTTCTTTGACCATGAGTCCTGCATACAATACCCCATAAAAAGGACTTCCCACGCGCGCTAATCCTTCGATAGCAGGGTGCAACACGTTTCGCATAATCTCATCGCGTAAAGCCGGCGTGGCCAACGGTGCCGGCGCGTATGCCCCCATGCCACCGGTATTAGGACCCGTATCGCCTTCTCCCAGCCGTTTATGATCCTGAGCAGCCAGCATAGGCACTACGGTTTTCCCATCGGCAAAGGCCATCAAGGTCAGTTCCTCGCCTTGAAGACATTCTTCGATGACTACCTGCTTGCCTGCGCTGCCGAATGCGTGACGCTCGAGCATATTGACCACCGCGTCTCTGGCCTCCTGCACGGTCTGGGCAACCACCACGCCTTTCCCCTGGGCTAACCCGTCCGCTTTGACCACAATGGGGAGTGAACACCGTTCCACGTATTTCAATGCAGGCTGAACGCGCTCAAACGTACACGCGTCCGCCGTGGGAATCCGTTGACGCGTCATCAGGTTTTTGGCAAACGCTTTACTGGATTCAATCTTCGCGGCGTTTTTGGTTGGACCGAAAACCTTGAGTTTACTTTGTCGAAACAGATCCGCGATACCCAGTGCCAATGGCGCTTCAGGACCTACCACCGTTAAATCGACGGCTTCTTCTTTAGCGAATTTCTTCAGGCCCGACAAGTCTGTCACCGAAATCGGCACACACGTGGCCCGTTGACCGATTCCCGCGTTCCCGGGAGCACAATAGAGCTTGGGTGCACGAGGACTCGAGGCGAGTTTCCAGACCAGCGCATGTTCACGCCCACCACTGCCGATGACGAGAATCTTCATCAATCTCCAACGAGCGCGAAGAAAGTCTTAATGCCGAAAATGCCGCATACCCGTCATAATCATCGCCAAATTCTGCTCATCGGCGGCCTTGACAACCTCTTCGTCCCGGATACTGCCCCCAGGTTGGATAACCGCCGTCACGCCTGCCTTGGCAGCCACGTCAAGTCCATCTCGGAACGGAAAAAAAGCGTCCGATGCCATGACACAGCCCTTGAGGGGCAGATTGGCTTTCATCTCGGCCAATTGAACGGAATCGACGCGACTCATCTGGCCAGCCCCGATTCCAACGGTCTGCGCGGCATTGGCTAACACAATGGCGTTGGACTTCACGTGCTTACACACCTTCCAGGCAAAGGCACAGGCCGTGTATTCGGCATCCGTGGGTTTTCGTCTGGTTGGAACCGTTAAGGTTTTCAAATCCGTCAGAGCACCGAGGTCGCGGTCTTGCAAGATCAACCCACCGACAAGCTTTTTCAAATCATAGCCCTCACGGAGACGGCTTTCGAGTGGGCCGATCGTCAACAGCCGCAAGTCTTTTTTCCGTTGCAATTCAGCCAGTGCATCGGCAGCAAACGCAGGAGCAATAAAAACTTCGACAAACGTTGAGGTCACTTCTTCAGCCATGGCCAGATCAACGGGTCCGTTACAGGCGATCACTCCTCCAAAGGCAGAGACCGGATCGGCTTCCCTGGCCTTCCTGTAGGCTTCAACCAGGGTCGTACCAAGGGCCACTCCACACGGATTATTATGTTTGATGATGATCACGGCCGTGTCGGTGAATTCTTTAGTCAACTCCAAAGCCGAGTTGGCGTCCAGATAATTGTTGTAGGACATGGCCTTGCCGTGAAGTTGGTGACCAAGGGAAATCGAGGGTTCCGTACTGCCGATTTCTCGATAAAACGCTCCTTCCTGATGAGGGTTTTCACCGTATCGCAGGATTTCCGCTCGTTCATACGTCAGCGACAATCGTGCCGGAAATTTATCGACCGTATCGCCAACCGTCTGATCATCGAAATAATTTGCAATAAGGCCGTCATACCGTGAGGTGTGTTGAAACACTTTCTGAGCTAATTCACGACGAAGCGTCAAGGGGACTGACCCGGACCCCAATGCGTCCAGCACGCGACCATAGTCCATCGGATCGACCACCACGAGGACTTCCTCATGATTCTTTGCAGCCGACCGAAGCATAGAAGGACCCCCAATATCGATGTTTTCAACGGCATCCTCGAAGGTACAGTCCGGTCTGGCAATGGTCGACTCAAACGGGTAGAGGTTGACGACCACCACGTCGATGGGCACAATCCCCTGCTCCTGCATTTGTCGAACGTCGTCAGCTCGACCGCGTCGTCCCAGCAACCCCCCGTGAATCATGGGATGAAGCGTTTTGACCCGCCCGCCCAGAATCTCCGGGGAACCGGTGTGCGAAGATACTTCCGTGACCGGCACTCCGGCCACGCGCATGGCGTTGGCTGTACCTCCCGTGGAAAGAATTGTGGCCCCGAACTCGACTAACCTCCTGGCAAATTCCTCAATACCCGTCTTATCAGACACACTGATTAACGCGTGGTTCAATTTGCCCATTGTTCACCCCTCGATGGTCAATTCGAAAGTAAATGAAAGGAAAAGAGAAGGTGGAGCCTACCAAATTCGTCTCATCATCATCAACGGAACTCCCGTGAGCAGGGAAACAACCATGACGCACAATCTCCTGATCGCGAGGTTTTAGAATCGATAAGTGCTCACGCACCCCGATTTTGCTATGATGCATACCCGCAACGCCGGAACGAAATGATTCAAAGGGAGCAACCTGTCGGCATTGCCTGATCACCCCACACAAAACGCGGAAGCGCCGGACACGACACTGAAAAAGGACCCGTCATGAGCACGAAGCCGTCCCCATCCTGGACTCTGGACCTGGGAGCCAGACTGACCTCACCGACAACCGTGCATTTCAAAGTCTGGGCTCCCACGGCTGAAGCCATGGGTGTGAAAATTCACGCAGCAACTCCTCTAAGCGTTCCATTGACGCCGACTCAGCACGGGTATTGGGAGAAAACCGTAGAGGCATCGGCACGTTCTTTCTACTCCTACGTGATTAACCATAACCTGGAACGCCCTGACCCGGCCTCCCGTTTCCAGCCCCACGGCGTGCATGGTCCATCCGTGGTAATTGACCCATTCGAGTTTACCTGGACCGATCACAATTGGAAGGGAATGCCGCTCGAACGTTTTATTATGTATGAACTCCACGTTGGAACCTTTACGCCGGAAGGAACCTTTGACGCGGTCATCGACAAGCTCCCCTATCTTCGCGATATCGTCGGGATCACGGCGATTGAATTGATGCCCATTGCCCAATACCCGGGCGTTCGCAATTGGGGCTACGACGGCGCCTATCTCTTTGCTCCACACGCCGGTTATGGAGAGCCCGATGGCCTCAAGCGCCTGGTCGATGCCTGCCACGCACAAGGCTTAGCCGTGATTCTCGACGTCGTGTACAACCATCTTGGCCCGGAAGGCAACTATCTCGACGACTACGGCCCCTATTTCACGCGTCGCTATCAAACTCCCTGGGGACAAGCCGTCAATTACGATGGGGCATACAGTGACCCCGTTCGACGTTTTATCGTCAGCAATGCCCTGTACTGGATCACGGAATTTCACGTCGATGCGCTTCGCCTCGATGCCATCCACGGAATATTCGATTTCAGTGCCAAACATATACTGCAAGAATTGGCGGAAGCGGTTCACGCGCAGGCGGAGCACGCGGGGCGAGCCGTTCACGTGATCGCGGAAAGCGACCGGAACGACGCACGGGTGATTGCCCCAATCAACCAAGGAGGATACGGTCTGGACGGCCAATGGAGCGACGATTTTCATCATGCCCTCCACTGTCTGCTGACAGAGGAAAAAAACGGCTACTACGAGGACTTCGGAGATCTTGATCAGCTGACAACGGCGATCAAGGACCAATTTGTTTACTCAGGTCAATACTCGGCTTACAGAAAACATCGTCACGGCAATTCAGCCGGAGACGCCGTCCCTTCTCAATTCGTCATTTTTTCACAGAATCACGATCAAGTCGGCAATCGAGCGCATGGAGATCGACTCTCGACCCTCGTACCCTTTGCGGCACTCAAGCTGGCGGCCGCAGCCGTTCTGCTTTCCCCAAATCTCCCCCTGTTATTCATGGGAGAAGAATACGGAGAGACCGCGCCGTTTCTCTATTTTATTGATCATGGGGATCCCGGACTTGCCGAAGCCGTGCGGCAGGGCCGCCAGGCAGAATTCGCCTCCTTCGGGTGGGCTGACGTACCTGATCCACACGTGCAGTCAACCTTCACGCGTTCACGTTTACGATGGGATGGACCACAAACGGAAAAACGGCAATCTTTACTTCGGTGGTACCAGACACTCACCCGATTGAGAAAATCGGTGCCAGCCCTGGGCACGGCCCACAAAGCAGACACGCTCAACGTCTGGTCCGATCAAACGGCGAAAGTGCTCACGATCCATCGAACGGGCCGGTCGGGTCCGGAGGCGTTAATCATTCTCAGCCTCAACCGGAACGCGACAAGCATTGCGTTGAATCAACCGGAAGGTACATGGGAGTTGCGACTCGACTCAGACTCGCCGGCATCCGATGGGAACCAGGAAATTTTCGCTTCAAAGACTCTGACTGTCCCTTATGAACAACTCTCGTTTCCACTCCCACCCTACGCCGTATTGGTGTATACCAGGCAATCGTGATGATAAGGCGGCACCGCTCCCTTCCCCGACCGTGAATGCCTGAGCAAACGGGGTTCTCTCGTCCCGGAACTCGAATCCATCGACCTTTCAACCAGCTCGGGGTATACGGAGACGGCAGATTCGTTATATACTCTCAGAGAAGAGGAACGATCCAATACGTGCAGGCGTTGGCCGATGCCGTTTACATTAATTGCAACCCTTATCATCGTTTTTTTAACCGTTGCCTTTTCTCTTCAGAACGACCAACTGGTTTCCATTCAGTTTTTCGAATGGACGTTCGAAGGGTCACTTGTCCTGGTGTTACTCACCGCCCTTTGTCTGGGCATAGTCATTCATATCCTGGCTTCCATGCCGGCTCGAATTCGGAAGGCACAAGAAATTACGGAACTCAATAAACGGGTGATGGAATTGGAACAGACGCTCAACGTCCCACCTCCACCGCGTCGGCATACACCGTCTCCCGACTCACGTCTGCAAGAGGACCATGCAAGAAGGAACCGATACAGCGACGATGGTTGAACGAACGCACCAACGCGTACTGGCAATGATCATGGCCGGCGGCAAGGGTGAACGCCTCATGCCGTTAACCGAACATCGCAGCAAACCGTCGGTCCCGTTTGCGGGAAACTACCGCATCGTCGATTTCGTTTTGAGCAACTTTCTAAACTCCGGCGTCCTCGCCATGTACGTGTTGGTCCAATACCGGTCTCAATCGCTTATTGAACACCTTCGCCGGGCCTGGCGGACCAGCGGCCCGAATCGGCAGACCTTTATTACGGTTGTCCCTCCTCAGATGAAGGGCCGTGGGAAATGGTATGAAGGCACGGCGGACGCGGTGTATCAGAATCTGAATATCGTACAGGACTTCGCGCCTGATCTCGTCGCAGTGTTTGGCGCCGACCACATTTACCGTATGGATCTCAGGCAAATGATCCAATTTCATTTGGACCGCCAGGCAGAGGTGACCGTAGCCTCGTTGCCCGTCCCCGTCCAATCGGCCAAAGGGTTGGGGATTATTCAGGCGGACGTCGAACAACGAATCGTCGGATTTGAGGAAAAACCTAAAAACCCGAAGCCCATGTCCGGCAATCCACAAATGGCGTTCTCGTCAATGGGCAATTACCTCTTCAACGTGGACGTCCTGATGAAAGCTCTGGAACTCGACGCGACGAAGCCGGGCTCTCATGATTTTGGCCGAGACATCATTCCCGCCCTCATCAAACCATACAACGTCATGGCTTATAACTTCCTGGACAACGTCGTCCCGGGGATTCACCCCTATGAAGAATGGGGGTATTGGCGTGACGTCGGCACCCTGGAGGCCTACTGGCGGGCGAATATGGACGTTTTGGGTGAGCATCCGGTGTTTGACCTGCGCAACCTGAATTGGCCCGTTATGACGGATACTTCAGGTGAACCCACTGCCAGTATCGTGCGCTCCCAGTTAGATGACACCATGGTAGGCCAGGGGAGTTTAGTGGTGGATGCTCGTATTCGAAGATCCATTATCGGCCGCAACGTCAGAATTGGCGAAGGATCGGAAATCGACGAATGCGTCATTTTGGATGGCACCGTCGTCGGTTCACAAGCCAGGCTCAAGAGAGTCATATCCGATCGGTTTAACCTCATGCCGGATGGAACGATCCTCGGGTATGAACGCGTGAAAGATCACGGCCTGCGATATACGGTTGAGAAATCGGGACTCATCGTCCTTCCACGAGGACGTTCCTACGGCGGGCTGGCCGTACCTCCCGCGACCCATGGCTAACCGGCTGTCCCCAACCCGCCCCCGTTATGAAAGGCGTGAACCTCTACAAACCTGACGACGTTTGGGGTTGTTCTCACGTTTCTCCCTGAAGAACGTTTCCTGAAGAAAGGCCATCCGGATGCCGGGTTCCTGTTTTCCTCTCTCGACTTACCGACTCCAATTCAACCGGCATTTTACGTTCGCTTATGCCGCCAGGGTGATTCCCTATTTAGCAAACCTCGGCATCTCGGATTGTTACGCCTCGCCCTATCTGCAAGCCTGCCCTGGCAGCCTCCATGGATACGACGTCGTGGATCCGACAAGGTTGAACGTTGAAATCGGATCAGCCGCCGACTATCAAACCTTTGTCGATGCCTTAAACGTTCACCAGATGGGACAAATTCTTGATCTCGTCCCCAATCATATGAACGTCACCGGATCTTGGAATCCTTGGTGGCAAGACGTCCTTGAAAACGGTCCAGGCTCCCGCTACTCGCGTTTCTTTGATATCAACTGGGTCCCGGTCAAGCCTGAATTGAAGGGAAAAATCTTACTCCCCATCCTGGGGGATCAATACGGCCTGGTGCTGGAAAACGGCGAAATCACCCTGTGCTACCACGAAGGTCGATTTTTCATTCGCTATTACGAGCATCAGTTGCCCATTGATCCGAGTGACTACGTCCTGATTCTCAAGCATCGATTCGACCTTCTGCTTGAACGGGACGGCACAGAAGCCCCTCCCGTTCAAGAACTCCAACGCGTCACCACGGCACTCTTGAATCTGCCTGGCCGAAACGATCCGGATCCTGAACAAATCACCATCCGATATCGGGAAAAAGAAACCCTTAAACGCAGGCTGGCCGCGCTCACCGACGACGACCCAACCGTGAAGAACTTCGTACAGGAAAACCTTCGGGCTTTTAACGGCACCAAAGGAGACCCGCAAAGTTTCAACCTGCTGGATTTTCTCCTTCAAAACCAAGCGTATCGCTTGGCATTTTGGCGAGTGGCCGGAGAAGAAATCAACTACCGTCGTTTTTTCGACGTTAATGAACTCGCAGCCATTCGGATTGAAGATCCCGACGTGTTTCAGGACGTCCACCAATTCATTTTTCCCCTGCTTCAATCAGCGGCGGTGCATGGGCTGCGGGTCGACCACGTGGATGGTCTCTACGAACCCAAACGATACCTTGAGCACTGGCAGGAATGGGCACAAAAAGAACTCGGGTTGCCAGCCGACGCCAGAGGCCGGTCGCTCTACGTCGTGGTAGAAAAAATTTTAGGAAAGGGAGAACGTCTTTCTGAGGATTGGCCCGTGCACGGCACCACCGGGTATGAATTTCTTCACCTGCTCAACAATCTATTTGTGGATTCTCACAACAAACGAGCCATGGACGCCTTGTATACGCAATTTGCGAGAGATACAACCACCTTTGAAACCCTGGCGTACGAATGTAAAAACCTGATCATGGACACCTCCATGTCGAGTGAGTTGAATGCCCTCGGACATCAATTGAATCTTTTATCGGAAAAACGTCGCCATTCCCGTGACTTCACCCTGAACAGCCTCACCCGTGCCCTCAAAGAGATCATCGCCTGTTTCCCCGTCTATCGGACCTATGTGTCTCCACGCGAACACGAAGGCATCAACGACCAGGATCAAGCCTGTCTGCGGTTGGCTGTGATTCAAGCGAAACGCAGAAATCCTGCGACCGGCAGCCAAGTCTTTGATTTTGTCCTGGACCTCTTACTCAGGACTCGGGTCAGTCACGGGACGCTTCCCTGGGAAGACGTTCAACCGTTCGTCATGAAATTTCAGCAGACGACCGGCGCGGTTATGGCTAAAGGCCTCGAAGATACCGCCTTTTACCTCTATAACCGTTTGATCTCCCTCAATGAAGTAGGCGGAGAGCCCACGCAATTCGGCATCTCGGTGACGGCCTTCCATGAACGGATGCAAGAACGTCACCGTCACTGGCCCCTGAGCCTTTCGACCACGTCCACTCACGATACCAAGCGGAGTGAGGACGTACGGGCGCGCGTTCAGGTGTTGTCCGAGATGCCGGGCACGTGGAAAACCCGCGTGAGACGATGGCACCGGCTCAACAAAAAGCAAAAAACTCGACTGAACGGCCAGGACGTTCCCTCACGCAACGAAGAATACTTGCTCTATCAAACGTTGCTGGGTGCCTGGCCTTTCGTTGACCTCGACTCACGAACCTACCAGGACTTTCGTCAACGGATACAGGATTACACGCTCAAAGCCCTCAAAGAGGCCAAAGTGCACACCAGCTGGATCAATCCCAATGCCGTCTATGAACAAGCCGTGAGTCGTTTCATTCAGAAAATACTGGAGCCCGGCTCGTCCAACCAGTTTTTGACGGACTTCCTGCCGTTTCAGAAAACCATCGCCCGATACGGGATGTATAACGCCTTGTCGCAAGTCGTCCTGAAAATCGGATGCCCCGGCACTCCGGACTTTTACCAGGGAACAGAAGTCTGGGACTTCACCCTGGTCGACCCGGACAATCGACGGCCAATCGATTATGATCATTTACACAACCTGGCACGAACCATCCCTGCCGATGGAGCGGCGATGACCGAGACGTATCTGCGGCATATGCTCGAATCCTATGAAGACGGACGCATTAAATTCTACGTGACCCGCGCACTCCTCAACTATCGGAAAGCCAACCCCGCGCTGTTTCAGCAGGGCACGTATGAACCCCTTGAAACAACCGGCGAAAAACGTCACTATCTGTGTGCGTTTCAACGAACGTGGAAAACCCACGCGGCGATCGTTGTAGTACCGCGACTCATCCATGGTATTATTCCGGATTCAACGGTACCGGCACTTGGCCGCAACGCGTGGGGAGAGACCGGCGTGGCAGTCCCGAACGGGAACAGGACAACCCGATACCGACACGTGCTCACGAACCAAAAAATCCTGGCACGGGGGCACGAGGGAAATGCCCTGTTGGCGGTCTCCGAAATCTTTCAACAACTGCCTGTAGCCATGATGGAGCGAATACCATGAAGACGTTTACATCAGAGCCCTCAAATCATCTCGACCACCACTCTCAGACGGCCACCTCCATGGCTGATGAAGCCCTGGGATGGGAAGGCCACGTCAACGTCCCCTCTTCTCAGATTTTCGCCAAACTGCTGAACAACTGGCCTGAACTGCGAACAGGTCTGGCATTCAGTCTGGTATTTGTAGCGGGCACCGTTGTCGGGGGCACCCTGATTGCCTTATTCGGCTGTAACAAACAGAAAAGCGCGTGAGTAACCACGGAACCATCAGGCTCTGGGCAGGTCACTACCTTTGTGTCATGTTCCCATGCCGGTGGATGAGTTGATACTCCGGCCAAGTCCCCGGCAGTCCCTCTTGGCATCCCCGGAGTCCCCGCTCTTTCAGCCCCGTATGCGGTCACTCATTCGCTGACAATTTCCGCTGTCCCCTTCCGTACATTCCCTGCATTGCCTCCTTCAGTGATTCCCGACGTTGTTAATCCGGAATCCTGGGTGTTGCTCCGGGAGGGTCCGCCCAAATGGAGGAGCAGAAGAGAGGGGCCATGGACCCCCGCTAAAAACCGCGAGGATGACAGAGGAAGGTGCTGCGGGGAGGACGGGAGGGGAGTTTCCGCTGGACTGAGGGAAAAACAGCATTTGAGCAAAACGCCCGTGCCCGGGCGTGGCCTCACGACTTCCGACCGGCTTCAGGGTTCATCACCAGCCACTCGTTAAGTGGCCAAACGCCAGATCCAGGCAGGAGCTGCAACTGGCCGCACCTCACGGATACACGCCCATACGGCCGTATCGTGGATTGACTCGTCCCCGACGTGAGAAACACTCAGAAGAAACGGCCTTTGAAAAACAATCGGTCGAACAGACCAGCTTTGCGCAGATGGTGATCATTTCGATCGAGGACGTGGCGTTTTCCCCGACGCGTTTCAATTTCAATAGCATGATCAAACACGTCAATCACCTTCCAAAACTTGTCGATCACGTAAGAATAGGTTTCACCGTATTGGGCAGGATAGACGTTTTTAGCCCGTAAACCCGGGCGACTCGAGGTTTTCCATTTCTGATAAATAATAAAATCGCCAGGCTTTAACTTCATCAAAGCCTCCTCTCGCGTACGATGAACAAAGCATAACCGACGTCGTTATGTTTTTTCGTCGTCGAACGGCAGCCAATTATTATAATGCCATAGTTTATTGATATTGCAAACGTTATTTTTCAGCGAAGAAACAGCCAGAACTCAAAAAGCATGAAGTTTTATGGAGCCGGCGAGTGGGATTGAACCACCGACCTACGGTTTACGAAACCGTTGCTCTACCACTGAGCTACGCCGGCTCCGGAGAGAAAACGTCGTTTTTCGGCGGGATACGGCTAGATGGCCATGGTATTTCCTGGAATGGGCCATGTCAACTGGTACTCTCCGGGTCCGGAAACCCGTTTCTTTGGGGCTTGTTTCAAAAAGTACAAAGCCGCACGTCAAACTGAGCCGCGACCCAAAACCGGAATGATTGACAACGTTTTTTCTTCTGCGTTACCGTCAACGAATGTCTTCTCCCGTTTTTTCTGAAGACCATTCTCCTTCTGCATCAATTCCCACTCCCTCGTTTGCCGATTTTGCCTCTCTGAGCAGGCTTTCGAATCAAACGGGAACCCTCCTGCTCATGCTTCCGTCCTTGTGGGCATTAGTTCTGGCGTCAAGGGGACAGCCGTCCGAACTGCTGATTATCATTTTTATGGCAGGATCATTCATCATGCGAAGCGCCGGCGTTATTATTAACGATTTGGCCGATCGTTCGTTTGACCGCCAGGTAACCCGCACACGAACTCGTCCGCTGGCCAATGGAACCCTTCGCCCTTTGCATGCCGTCCTTTTACTCGGTGGGCTTCTTGTCGGAGCCGCGGGCCTTCTCGCCTTCCTCAATCCGCTGGCGATAGGACTGAGCCCTATCGCGTTAGGATTAGCCACGATCTACCCCTTCACAAAACGATTCTTTCGTGTCCCTCAATTATTTCTTGGTCTGGCATTTGGCTGGGGAGCCGTGATGGCCTGGGCTGCCGTTCGCAATCAACTCGATCCGGCGACGTGGCTTCTCTTTGCTGCCACGATTTGCTGGGCCCTGGCCTACGATACCATTTATGCTCTTCAGGACCTTGAAGATGATCTTCGTATCGGGGTGAACTCATCAGCAATTTTCTGGGGATCGTATGTATGGCTCGCGGTGGGAACTATCGAGATAACCATGCTGGGTCTCTTAGCGACGGTGGGATGGCTGGAGAATCTCAATGGGGCGTTTTATGGAGGACTTGCCGGGATCGCAGGATTCCTGAGCCAACAAGTCCGACGTCTGCGAGAGGACGTGACCCCATCAGAGGCATTCGCCATGTTCAAACAACACGTCGGAGTCGGACTTGTTATTTTGATCGGGATTTGGGTGGGAACGCTGTAGTCGCGCGCTGAACGCCCCGGCTTCATCCTGGGACAAACAAACCGTTTGCACGGCGTTTTTGCACGCGTGACGTTGCGTGAACTCCGCTATTCCGGCGGAGGGATTGGCTTGTCCGGTTTTGGTGCCCGCAAGGTATCGAGATACGCCGTCAGGGCTCTTGCATCATGATCATCGATACCCAGGTTCGGCATCCGCGTGTGCTTTTTCATACCTTGCGGATACCGAATCCAGCGATAGACCCACGTGTCATTGAGACGGAATCCGGCACGATCCAAGGCCGGTCCGACCAACCCACCCACGTCTCCGATACTGTGACACCCATGACAACCGTATGTATCGACGTACAGGCTTTTCCCCTCTTCTTGCAGAGTGATCCTTTTCTGCTCCGCCACGGTCAAGTCGGGTCGTGCAATTTGAGCAATTTTCGGACGTTTTGAGAAATTTTCCAAAGCGGTCTTAGCGGCTTCAAAGTGTTCTGCCGCTTTTTCATAGGCTTCTTCTTCGGGAAGCACGATTTCCTCTTCTTCCTCTTCGTAATCCTCCAGATCATCCTCTTCATCTTCCATATCCATGTCTTCATCATCTTCTTCGGCGGCAAATCTCGCGGCCTCTTCGGCTTCCTGTTTTGCCAGCGCTTCATCCATGACCCGTTTGGCTTGATCGTGTTCCGTCTTCGCGGCTTGAAATTGTGACTCCAACTCAGATCTCCGTCCCTCAACGTCAAACGTTAACGACCCGCCGTGAAGCGTTCGGACGTATCCGACAACGGCCCAAAGTTCATCTTCCGAAAGGGTATACTTAAAAGTCGGCATTGTTGACACTGCGAAATAATTTTCATCATCAAGCACCTCTTGTAACGAGGTGTCTCTCATGTCTCGAGAGATCGTGTCGAAAATTTCCTTGTCGGAAAAAGTCGACATCGCCGCGGATTCCGACAGGTCGCGAGGACGAGGGTCCGGCATTCGTCCCCAATTAAAGCCTTCCTGCTGTCTTCCACTTTCGCCGTGACAGTGCATGCAGTAATGACGATAGAGCTTTCGACCTTTCGTCGTCCTTTCATCTTCAAAGAAGGCACATCCCGTCACTGCAACCACGGCAACAACAATGGCGACACTGATCAGAACCACCCGCTGCGTGCCTTGTTTTCCCTTCATGCTTCGTTACCTTTCCGAATTCTTCTGACCAGGAAAAATTGAAAGCCGGCAGCAAGTGCAATGCCTAAGACGACGTATCCATATATGGAATTGTCCGGTTGCGGTTCAGCCCGAAAATACCACCATGATGAAACCGCTTTCTGTGAACCTCTTTCCTTGACCTCGCCGTCCACGACTTGCCCGTCCCAAAACGCGAACGCCACGTTCTTCCATTCACCCGGGGTGACTTGCACGTCATTTTCATCACCCGTTTGCAATGGCCGTGAAAAAACGACCCGCCAGGTTCCTCCCTGCCATACTCCCGTTGCCGAGACGTGTTGGCGTTCCTGTGCCCGAATCGTTTTGAACCCTTTGGCACTCATATCAGTAGCTTTGCCGTTCTCTTTTTTCCAGTACCAGATATTGACGGGGCCTCCTTCGACTTGAAGCATTTCTTGCCCGTGAGCAAAGTGGGCCATCTTATCGCCAACGACAAACTCGACCGCGGCGGCATCCGCGGCGTCCTCCGACGGATCTGCATATTCCAGCATGATGGCCATATCCTGGCCGTTGTGCATCCCGCGAACCTTGACGGCCTTCACCGTGACTTCTTGAATGCGATCCGGCCAATGGACCTGTGGGGCCAATTTGAACTCTGCCGGCTGGATAGTGTTCCATACCGCGGCATTCGGATCGTCGGCAGGAATCGGTCCGTCCATCAAATGCAAACGAACGGCCACGCTTCCGGCTTCGTCTTCCTGGGGCGGTTCGCTCGCGAAAACGCAGGAGGCACTGAATCCCGTCACCATGAAGATGGTCGCGAGCGCGACGTTGAAGATCTTCTCACATCTCATTTTCCTGCTCCTTGGATTCTTCACAACCTCCCCCACTCGTCTCCGCCCCTTGTCATTCTTCTTCCCACGTCCGTGGAGACTGGCCAGCGCCATCATATTCACCCATGATAATTTTCCAGATCCACTCGTCCGGCAATTCCACTTCCCATCGCGGCATGGCTGATTTCCAGGGCATCGCTTCAACCGGAAGCCCAACCCCTCCTTTTTTGATTCGCCAGAAAAGATAGGATTCCTGCAACTGGGCAATGGTTCCGGGATCGCTGAAATTCGCCGGAGGCGGATTAAAGCCCAATGCCGCCGGACCTTTCCCGTCGAAATTGGCTCCGTGACAGGGGGAACAAAACGCCGCATAGAGGCCTTTTCCCATCATGATATTTTCCTGTGTTCTGGGATAAGGATTGGCCAGCCCGACAAACTCGCCGGGAGGCGCAGGATGGATGGTTCGATTTTCTGGCGGCGGCAAATCGCTTGGCGCTAATCTTGCGTACGTTTGCCACCCCACTAACAAGGGGAACAACACAAACACCAGAATGCGCGCGGTACCAGCAAGACCAGTCTGCTCTTTGCCGGTGAGGAACCTCCCAACGGGTCCCATGAATTCGTCAAGACTCCCCCCACTCATGGTGTAGAAAATCATCGAAGCCGCAAAAGTGAGAGCCAGGTACAGGAAAATCAAACTTGCAGGGAGAGGCGCAGTAAACAACGGGAGGATGAATTTGAGAAACACATACATTCCCACTAACAAGACTGCTGTTTTCGCAAGAGGGCCTTTCATATTTTACCCTTCTGATTAGTGTGCTCCATGGGCCGTGAGTGAAGCGACCTTCACGCCACCTTCCTTACCGATATTGATCACGTCTTCGACTTTGACGCTAATGGGTTCCCCGCTCATTTTCTGGAGAAATGAAATCACTGAATAGATCTCTTGTTGCGACAGGGCAATCGGGTTTTTATGGATATAGGGCATGCGGGCCGGATATTCCTTGGGCCGGCCTTCATGTCTGAAATCCAGATAGATATAGGCTTGAGGCTCGGTGAGGCTTTCATAGATAAACTCCGGAGCAAGTTTGGCCCCAACTCCTTTCAAATCCGGACACCTGGCTGATTCACTGGGACCGATGGAATGACACAAGGCACACTGACCTTTGCTGAAGAAAATCTTTTGACCGATCGAGGCCAAGTCATCCGGCGTTTTGACTTCGGCAATATCAAAGGTCTCAATAGCCGGAGGCAGAGAAGGCATCTGCGGCACACCCAACGCAATTAAGGTAAACGTCCCCAAAACGATCACCACAAAGCCGACCACCCTGAGGAATTTTGCCTTGATAAAGAGCAGGATGCAGATTCCCAATCCTACCACAATGAGACCGATTAATTGGAGTAATGCAACTTCACTCATGTGTCCTCGCTCCGGTTCGGTAGTCCAACGTCAACAGTTGTTCTCGAAAAGACGGCCAGCCCAGCCTGTGTTTTCAGGATCGGTCAGCCCTCTCGCGGGGCACCTCCGGCCATCGCCGGCGTCACACTTGCAGGGATCTTGGCCGATTCTCCTTCAGGTTGCCCCTGGTCAGAACCTTTCTTCCCCTTATCCCCCATAGTCGCTACCCAAAAGATAAATGCCACCAGCAAACAAAACACGAATGTATTGAGGGACATAAACGCGGCAGCATATCCCAACGCGGGCGAAAAGGCATAGTCCGAGGTATCTCTCATCACGCCATACACGTGCCAGTGAACCCGGGAAGATGATCGGGCATAGCCCATCAATGACATTAACAGGATCACCATGACCGCATTGGACACCAGAGAATAGGCGGCCCGGATCGGCATTTGCCCCCAGACCATTTCAGTCGTGGTTTTGGCGCTTTTCATCAGCAGGGCCGTTAAGGGCGTGAAAGTCACCATAATAAACAAGACGATCAACACCTGGGCTACGGAGAAATAATTAATCCGAATAATAGCCGGCACGAAATACCCCCACACTCCGAGAACGATGACCGCTATGCCGGCGATAACCAATAAGGCACCCATCACTGCTTTCGCAATCTTCGCCCAACCGGCCGTTTCCTGCTTTCCGGCCCGCCAATACATGATAAAACTCATAAAGGTGACCAGAATCATAAGATTGGACACCGTCATTTTTGCGGACATCACCCCGAACACCCCAAGCAGCGGATGATGGCTCCCGCCCATTTTTCTCGCCTCTTCAAGGCTGGCCACAAGGGAGTGGGGCGTCATCCAGACGCCCAGACACACCATGAGCACAATCAGCATCGCAAGGATCGGTCGTCTGTAGTTTCGCTCAGAGCCAGGAATCCGGTAGGTAATGCCCATCCAGAAATAGTAATTGGCTCCGAGGAACAACACCCCGATAAGCATCGCCTGCAAGATAAAGAGCCAGGCCAGAAACCCGCCCATCAAGGTAATACCCATCTGCTGGTTATATTGGTAAATCTCGCGCATAAGCCAATAACCAGCGAAAGGAAGGGGGAGCATGCCAAAAACTCCGATGAAGTTTCCGACGTAACCCATCCAATCATAATGTTCTCGTTCCTGTTGACTGGCCGCAAGGAGATAACGGATTCCGGCATAGGCACCGCAAATAAACCCGCCCAGGACGACGTTGGCAATAAGTCGATGAATATTGACCGGCCACCACGTAGGATTCCACGTGGCCGCCCATGCTCGCTCAATCGCCGTTCCCTCTCCCACCACGACGGGGCTGGCCTGGAACGTAGCCCATGCATTGGGAACGACCATGATAAAAAGGGCAAAGACGTTCAGCAGGAATCCCAAAAAAAGATGAAACGTCTTTTTGTTACCCTGCATGGAGTCCCATCCGTACCAATAGAGGTACAGCGTGGCGGTTTCCAACAGGAACAGCAGGCTGTAGACAATGAAGGAAGGGAAAAAGATATCCGACAAATACGCCATGAGCTTCGGATACAGCCCAACCAGAAGAAAGAGAAGAATGCCCCCGAACAGGGCCGTTGTGGCATAAGCGGACGTCAACAGCTTGGTAAATTCTTTTGCCAGTTTGTCGTATCGGGCTTCTTTGGTCTTCCATCCGACAATTTCGCAAACCCAGGCAAAGATCGGCACGCCCAACACGAACCCTGCAAGGAGTAAATGCTGTTGGGCCACGACCCAGACAACGTTTCGACTTCCGAGTCCCGGAATGTCTCGATACTCTACCGACATGGCCTGTGTCGCCGCGTCCTGGGCCCAGACAAAGGCAGGGAGGAGCACGAGTGCCCAAAAGACACTCCATCCGAAGAGGGACGCTGGTTTCACCGTTGGCACCCGGGACTTCAGACGTTCTATTATGCCGTGGTTTTTCATGTAGGCTCCCTCATCGGTGATGATCGTCAATGCTTATGGTCGTGATCGCCATGGTCATGGTCATGATTAGCGGAATCGGGTTTGCCTGACGCTGTCGACTCCTCATGGGCCGCTGCGTTCTTTTCCGCTGGCGTTTCCCCTGCGGGGTTATCTTGTTCCAATGTTTTTAACGTGGCTTCAGCGCGAGCCAGCGTCTGCTCCGCGCTTTGAATGACCTGTTTGGGAACGATCTTTTCTTCTGCCTTTTTCACGTGCACAAACTCATATTCTTCATGAGGATGCGGGGTACTCACGGGGAGCAATCCCCAAAACAAAACAATCAGAACGATGCCGACCCCCGTAAAGGCCGTCAGCAAGAGTGGTTGATCTTTAGGAATCCGAAGGAGATCCCATTTCGACACGACGTCCTGGAGTCCTCCCTCAACGAGAGTAGAAGCACGAACAAAACGTTTCGCGAAGGCGCCCAAGCCAAACAACCAGCCATAAATCAAGATGAGCAGGACGATGGTGGTCGGCATTCCCCACATCACCAGTTCCAGGCTGATTTTTTCCGCAATGGGAATCGCCATGATACGTTCTTCAACAAAATGAAGCGTGCCCTCGACTGCGGATTGGGCAAGTGATTTTACTCCGCTCATCGTAAAAAACAACAGAGGAAGATAGACGATGGAAAAGACCGCCCAGTACCCCCATAAGCGAAGCCCCGTGCCTCTGGGAGGTTCAACGTGCAGTCTTTCAAGAAAAACGGTTCGAACGCATAAGCCCAGCGCCCAAACGTCGATAGGAATGGAGAGCAGCAGCAACGCTTGAAGGCCGGCACCCTCCCATGGATGGACACCGGCCGCCAACGTCAGAAACGCCACGACCAGCTTCAGAGGAAAGCCCGTCCAAAAGGTTGGCCAAAAAACCAGGAGACCGAGTTTCGCGTTTGACATGATCGATTAATCTAAAAATTCTCTATTGAGAATCGCGGAAACGGTAAAAATCAAAATCACCGCCATGATGGCAATCCAGCCAACCAACGCAATCGGCCGCTTGAAAATATTCCGTTCCGGATTCTTATCAAGAAAAGGCAACGCCGCCAAAAACGCTAAAAACGCTCCTGGAAGCGCGACGGCTCCCAAAAACTGGCCGAATTCTCCGGCAAAGATTTTCAATCGCAACATCTGGAAGAGAAACAGAAAATACCATTCCGGTTCCGGATGATAGTCCCCCGGATCCGGCGTTGCCTCTTCCAGCAACACCACCGGTTCAATAAACGCCAGCGTACAAATAATAAGGAAGACCGTGGCCATGGCCACGATATCTTTCCAGACTTGTCTGGGAAAGAAATAATCCGTTTTCGCTTTGATTTGTTCAGGAGTTCCACGGAACGGACCGGCGGGTCCGGCTTTGCGGAATAAGAAAATATGGAGACCGGCCAGACCCATTAACGCCGCCGGCAGAATCATCACGTGAATGACAAAGAACCGACTCAAGGTCATTTGACCCGGAGTCGGGCCCCCTTTCAAAAATCGACTCATGAAATCCCCGACGATCGGGGTTTTATCCATGATCTCGACGCCCACGACCGTGGCCCAATAAGCCCGTTGGTCCCATGGGAGCAAATAGCCCGTAAACCCAAAGGCCATGACCAGTCCGAAGAGGGCCAGCCCGACCAGCCAAATCAGTTCTCTGGGTCTTTTATACGCTCCCCATAAGAAAACCTGAGACATATGGGCGAAGACCATCACCACCATGGCTGAGGATCCCCAGAAATGGTAACTCAGCAGAAACCATCCGTAATCCACTTCATGAATGATGTATTGCGTGCTCGCGTACGCGTGATCGGTGCTCGGGACATAGTAAAACATCAACAGAATCCCCGTCACCACCTGCATAATAAAGATGAACAGCAAACACGATCCGAATGCATACGCCCATCGAGACCCACCGGGAACGGGTTCATTTAACATTTTGGCCTGAATGGATTTCAGACCGACTCGTTCATCGACAAAGTCGACAACTTTTTCAAAGGCGGTGGGTTCGTTGGTGGTATCGGGTTGTCCGTTCATAAAGACTTTATCGCGAAAGCACTAAAGAAGTCGGATTTGGCCTTTCACGCCAGCTTTGTATTCGACGTCAATAATCTGTATTTCTCCGGCGGCATTGACCTGCATCGGCAGCACGTCAAGGGGCCGTGGCGCCGGACCATCCAGCACCTTGCCCGCTTCATCATAGATACTTAAATGGCAGGGACACAAAAAGACCCCCTCCGGAAAATTCTTTGTTCTGCGCCACTTATAACCGCATCCCAGATGTGGACATTTTCCGGAATATCCAACGTAGGGGGACGTGGCTTTATTCACCCAGACCAGATTCCCCTTATGGTCATAAAACTTCTTATCTTTTCCGCCGTAGACGGTTTTCTGGACTTCAGGCGTTGCCTTCACCACCCAGATATTTTTTTCGATTTGCTGTTCGGGCATAAACGCTTCTTTAAAGCCTCTCGTAAACTTGAACTGGTACCCGACGTTGTCTTTTCTTATCTTGCGGACGTTCCCAACGGGAAACCACGAATTATCAAACGGCTTGTACATGGGCTTCATGAGATATTTCAAAACGGGGAAAACCAGAGGAAGCGCGATCAACGTTCCAATGGCATGCGTCATATTCGTAAAGAATCTACGGCGGGGCACCCCACGCTCGAGCCGGGGATAAGGAACGAGAATCTCGCCAGGCTCCACGTGGAGACGATCTTCCAGGTGGGCAATTTCTACCTCATGATTCGTGACGTAGGCGTCCCGGTCCAGCACGGGGAACGTTCTGAATTCTTCTACCGAACACCCCAGAAGAATTTCTTCTTCATTGAGGACTTCTTGAACCTCGCCGATTGGAACTTGTCGGTCCACGCCTTCCCCGGTGGACTCCCTGACCACCACGTGACTGATTTCAAGGGACAACGGATCAACAATGACCTTGGAAATACTGCCGACTTCCCCGTCGGCACACCGCGCTTTTGCTTTAATTTTCGGTTGCATCGAACAATAACGTCCTGCAATGCGGTTATTTCATTTTGATAGGCTTCGGGGTCTTTACCGAGGGATCTTTCAACGTCGATAAAAAGGCCACCAGCGCGTCTATCTCTTCATCGAACATCAAGTCTTTATATTTGTCCGGCATTTTGCCTTTCTTGTACTGTTTGTCAAACCCTTCGGCCTTCCAGCTTTTGGGGTTGAGAATTTTCTCCCTGAGGGCTTCGGGCGTCATGAGATTGCCAATATTATCTAATTCCGGCCCCCGCTTCTTTCCGCCTTTCCCAAAGAGTTTGTGACAGTTGTAACACTCTTGCAGCTCCCACTGCTCCTTACCAAGCGCAACCATGTCACCCGCCGCGGCCGGTGCCGTGGAAGTATCCGTGGCTTCCCCCACGACCTGAACCCCACCGCCGAGGGTTTTCAATTGTTGCTCAATCGAGACGGCTCGCTCATTCAAGGCTTTTGCTCGTGCGATCAGTTCTTCGGCTTTCCCCTGTCTGGTTCTCGCTCGACGGGCTTTCAAGACCTTCTCGATTTTTCCTTTTTCAATTTCCGGATCATATTGGGGAAGACTGGTTGCTCCGCCGATGTACACTCCCGAAAGAACAAGGTAAAACAACACCAGTCCGATGATGGCCTTTGCTCCCTCAAGACGTTTCAGGGAGGGCGCATCGAGCAGGATAAACACGCAGGCACCAAGCATAGCGTAAATAAAGAACATCACCTGGAAGACGAGGGGGAAGTGCGTGGCTTTTGCTACCCCCACCAGAACAATCCCAACGAGGATCCCCAGCGCGCCTTTTTTTATAATGGTTCGCTTCAAACTTTGCTCCGTCATCTCGCTTCCAACCTCCGTCACTTCGCACCGGCGGGCATGGGAGCCCCTTGCGGCGCTTCAGTCTTTTGGCCGGTGGTTCTTAACGTCACCACAATGGCGAAACTCACGACGAGATAAAAAATCAAGGTAACACCCGTAATCCACCAGGCGGAATAGGCCAACGTGGGCGTAAAGGATTCCGGCGTAAAGTCCGGCACAAGGTTATACACGTGGTAATACTTTCTCGTGAGGGACCGAACTGTCCCCATCAAACCCATCGTCCAGATTGCACTGAATGCCAGAAAGATCAGGACGAACTGGGACGTGAAGTCGATTTTCCCCCAAATGATGGTTCCGCTCCGAATGGCCCGGTTATAGAGAATATAGTTGACGATGGTCAGAAAGACCAACGTAAACGCGGCCGCGTTTTTCGCCGGCATCAACGCCAGTTCACTTGCCCAGGAGGGAAGCTCCAATTCTTCAGTGGCCAACGCCTGCGTCGCCACAAATCCGTGCGGCGTCATCCATATGGCGTTAGCAACGACAATCATCAAAAATCCGACCTTGATCATGGTGAAGGACGAAACGGTAAATCGCAAACCCGGAAGTCTGCTCAGGATTGGCGGAAGAACAATCAGTAACGCCAGAAAGATCAGCGACTGCCATTCCGGTGGCGGGAACATTTTCCAGGCGACCCCCATGACCGCCGGAATGAGAATCACGGCAACCATGACCAGTCCGGACATACGGACCCGCTCCACGCCCTGAATCCGCTTCATACTCAGCCAGATGTAATAGTTACTGGCTAAAAAGATCAGGCCGACCATGGCTCCCTGCATTTCAAAAAACATCGACAGTTGGTCTGCCATCATGTACGGACAGATCGAAGCATCGTAATCACAAAGTTCATAGGCCAGGAGATAGCCCATGAAGGGGAGAAACAGGAGGGCACCCACGCCAATCAGATTTCCGACGAACCCCATCCAGTCATAGTAAGAGCGCTCTTCATCCGTCCTGGCTCCCATATACATGTACGCCGCCACCAGTCCCGCGATAAACCCACCGAACGTCACGTTTCCAACCAACCGATGGAGATTCAAAGGCATCCAGCTGTAATTGGCGACCTTGTCCCACAGGCCCGCCGACTGGACAAATTCAATCAGGGACACCCCTTCTACGGACTTGGCAGGCGTGTTCATAAACGCCGTGGGCCCGTCAATCACGAACAACGTGACCGTTCCCACCACGTTCAACAAGACCCCCAAGGCAATGTGTCGGGCTTTTTTTGCACCTTTCAGAGAATCCCAGGAGTAAAAATACGTGTACAGAACAATGGTTTCGAGAATAAACAGGAGTGGATACACCAAGGCGAAGATAAGGAAAAAATGCTTGATGAGCCACGTGGTGAAGTCAGGATAGGTGGCAAGCAGGACAAAAATAAAAAGCCCGCCCGTCAAGGCGGTCATACTGTACAAGATGACCGTGACTTTGGTGACTTCCCTGGCTAATCGATCATACTTCGGATCCTGGTTTTTATAGCCCAGCCATTCCGAAACCACGGCAAATATCGGGGCTCCCAAAATAAACGCCGCAAATAAAATGTGGAGTTGGGCCACGATCCACACCCCCGTCCGATTCCCGGTATACGGAAACTCCACGGGTGGGGGAGGAGGAACCTGGGCATAGGCGACAGCAAGACCCCCAAACACAAGTCCTAGCAAAATAACAAGACTGCGGGTTAAGGTTTTCAAGGGTGGTGGCCCTCCTTATTATTTATGCCGCACAAAGAATCGGGAAATGCCACACACGGATTACCGTGGAGCTTCTCCGGAAGTTTCTCCCCCTCAAGATTCACTCCCATCAGCGCCGGAGACCGCCGGAGCGTCAGCCGTTCCTGCAGGAACCCATTTCTTTTGGACAACGCTGTATTCCATGCCTTTCAAGCCGAACGTGGCTTCATAGGCAATCACTTTCCAGCGATCGTCCTCGGGAAGCTTGGATTTCCAGGCTTTCATTTTGGTGCCTTTGACCCCTTCAGAGACGCGCCAGAACCACTGGGAATCAGAGAACAACTTCATATGTTCACCCTGACGAAAATCCCGGGCGCCAGCCTTGACGGGCTTTCCATCTTTCCCGTGACAACTGGCGCAATTGACGTCGATATTCTGCGCACCGATAAAGATTTGCCTGCCTTGTTTGATAATGTCCGGATTATTCCAATAGCCTTCCGGCATATGCTTATCGGCATACTCCGGGGGGGACGGGGGAGGTGGGGCCGGAGGCTTGGTTTCCCCACAGGCTGACAACGTCATTCCCAGCGCCACGACGGCAACAACACCCAACGTCTTTCGGCTTGTATCCTTCTCCATACAGAACCCCCATCTTCGCTTTTTCACGTCAGTGAATAATCTGAGCGTCAAAAAAACAGCTCTTCCCGTTTCTCTTCACCTCACAAGAAATGCCTTGTCCCACGCATAACGGATCCACGTCACCGCGCTTCCCGCACTCAAGTCTTTTCAATTCGATGAGACAGTCATTTGCAGGAGGGAATATTCTCCTCAACCTGACGAGAGGAAATCCTTTCTCGAAGTATCAATTGGGATAACTCCCCTTCCATGAATCCGTATCCTTCTCCCCCTCTCCGGTAAGGACGTCAGGGTGGGTATTGTCCGCAAGCAACAGGACCTCCTGCGACGGGCCATAACCTCCTGATGTGAAGGATAGCGTGAGATGGGCTGCCTGGAATCGAGTCCGGGACTTGTCACTTAGGAGAGCCTGTCCATATAACTTCTTTTTCCTTTGGAGAGCCCAACAAGCAACGCCACCTCAACGCGGAAGCAACCTTTTTACAGGATGGAAATTCAGGCAAAAGGTCCGCGACCTTCTAGCATATGGGGCTTTCGTCTGTCAATAATCAGGCTCCCGAAGAGGTCCAGGGCTGATGAAAATTCTCATGTGTGAGGGATTGGCATTGGGCTTTGTCAAACGATTCACCAATGGCGCGCTGCCGGCTGATTTTTTCAACAATCGAGGAATACAGGTGGGCGGGACGTTGGGACCTACCGCTTCCTGTCCTCCTGGTTTTTCCGAACCCAGGCTTCCCAGGATTTTCCTGAGGCCGTGTCTTCCCCTGTAAAATGGACGGCCTGAATCTCGCGACAGAAAATTTTTCGAGGGGCAGGGTGATTCGATTGGAATATTTCGACGTAGGAACGCGGGTCGTCAAAAACCCGATTCAGAACGTACCCGCTAATGGATTCTCGAGACTTCAGTTCCAAGGTAACGTCACCTCGATAATCAAAAGCCAGTTCAATGACTTTTAGCAGCTCTTCGTGCGAGCAGGGACGAAACACCGATCCATGGAGGCTTTTTTCAGAAGGACCTTCAGGCGCGTTCTGAGACATGGACACCGTGAAACGGGACTGGAAAACCCGAAAAAGGGCATCAGGTCACATTGGGGAAAAGCGTGGCCTTGACGGTTCCGGCGAACCCGGACCATGAACTAAACGTTTCTTCTACGGCTGAAGCTTCGTATCCGCAATGCACCATGCAGTCCTGACATTTCTCATTTCGCCCAACGCCGTATTGCTCCCACGCCGTAGACTCGAGCAATTCCTTGAAACTCGACACATACCCATCCTGCAAAAGATAGCAGGGTTTTTGCCAGCCAAAAATATTATAGGTAGGATTTCCCCATGGGGTGCATTGATAATCTCGCCTGCCCATGAGAAATTCTAAAAACAGGGGAGACTGGTTGAACCGCCACCGGCGTTTTCTCTTCGCGAGTACGCGAGAAAAAAGTTCCTGCGTCCGACGTCGTTTCAAGAAGCCGTGCTGGTCCGGAGCCTTTTCGTAACTGTAACCAGGGG
Organism: Nitrospirales bacterium; assembly: GCA_965215405.1. Taxonomy (GTDB): domain Bacteria; phylum Nitrospirota; class Nitrospiria; order Nitrospirales; family UBA8639; genus Bin75. Next base: position 1,496,164 of record OZ244060.1, on the reverse strand, counting down.
ATATCATCATTCCCTCCACGCCAAGATCCATCATCTCGTCAAAAAAGGCTCGTACGCGTTGCGGATTCGCGTCGTTGAACACAGTCGTGTTGGTGGTGACTCGGAACCCTCTTTTCAGAGCCGTCTTGATCGCCTTGATCGCCACGTCGTAAACCCCGTCACGACACACTGCGAAATCATGCTCATCCCGTAATCCGTCCATGTGGATACTAAAGGTCAAATAGTTGGAAGGTTCATATTCCTCAATTTTTCGTTCCAGTAGAATCGCATTCGTGCACAAGTACACATATTTTTTGCGCTGCACCAATCCTCGAACAATGTCCGACATCTCGGGATGAATGAGTGGCTCCCCACCGGGAATACTGATGACGGGGGCTCCACATTCTTCGGCCGCTGCCCAACATTGTTCAGGCGTTAACCGTCGATCCAGCACGTGATCAGGGTATTGGATCTTCCCGCAACCGGCACAAGCCAGGTTGCACCGAAAGAGCGGCTCCAGCATCAACACCAGCGGGTAGCGTTTCACGCCACTGAGTTTTTTCGAGACAACGTACCTGACAACGGTTGCCATCTGGGAAAGAGGAACGGCCATGGTTCTTCAGGGATCCTTTCTACTCGACTGACGTGGTGAGGTCGCCTCCCCGACACCAAAAAACCGTATCGTGCAGGAGGGTGGCGCCCATCACCTCTTCGGTGACAAACGGGCTTCTCTCGTGCGTGAACCTTCTACGGGACGAAATGAAAATGGAGGCGCCGAGCGGGATCGAACCGCTGAATCGCAGTTTTGCAGACTGCTCCCTTAGCCACTTGGGTACGGCGCCCGCACGATATTATAACGAGGCTCCGGAACCCTGACAAGAAGACGGCACAGATATCCAACGACTCACCCTCCGTAAAAATCTTCCATTGGACTTCGCAGGCTAGCGTGAGGGCAAAACGGGAAGGTCACGACTCGCGGATGCGCCGTCAGAAGCAACGGCATCCGGGGAAGCATTCGAAGCGAAGAAGGAGGCCCCCTCCTCATCCTTAGGCGAGTTGTTCTGTTCCAACGCCATCAACTCGACTTCATCAATAAGCACGTCCATCAATTCTTCCGACGGCACTTTTTTAACAAGCTTCCCTTTTTTGAATAAAATTCCCATACCCTGTCCGCCGGCAATGCCGATATCCGCCTCTTTCCCTTCGCCAATGCCGTTCACCACACATCCCAGGACGGACACGTTCAAGGGCATTTGAATGTGGCTTAACCGTTTTTCCAATTCATTGGCCATTCGCACCACGTCAACTTCGACCCGTCCGCAGGTCGGACACGCAATGACGTTCACTCCGCGGTGGCGCAGCTCGAGTGACTTGAGAATTTCAAACCCGACCTTTACCTCTTCCACGGGATCGGCAGCCAGAGACACTCTCAAAGTGTCACCGATACCCTGGGACAACAGCCAACCCAATCCAACGGCAGATTTGACGGCACCGGTCATCACCGTCCCCGCCTCGGTGATACCAATATGAAGCGGATAATCCGATTGATGGGCAAACAACCAATACGCGTCAACGGCCACGTGGACGTCAGAGGCTTTCAACGACACCTTCATGTCCGTGAAGCCCATATCCTCAATGGCATGGACGGCATTCAACGCCGACTCGGCCAGGGCTTCTGCCGTGGGATACCCGTACTTATCCAAAAGCGGGCGCTCCAACGAACCGCCGTTGACTCCGACCCGAAGGGGAATGCCTCGATCCTGCACCGCTTTGATGACCTCGGCCAGTCTCCACCACGGTCCGATATTTCCAGGATTGACGCGAACACAGTCCACCACTTCGGCCGCTTTGACCGCCAACCGATGGTCAAAATGCACGTCCGCGATTAAGGGAATCGATATACGTGACTTGATCTCGGGAAGGGCTTCAACCGCTTCCTGATCGGGCACGGCAACCCGTACGAGTTCGCACCCAACCTCTTCCATCCGATGGATTTGTTCGATGGTTCCCCTGACGTCACGCGGATGCGGGACGGTCATGGACTGAACGGCGATGGGAGCTCCCCCTCCGATCCTGACGGAACCCACCTGAATTTGTCTGGTTTTTTTTCGCGTAATCCGCATGCGGCGAGAAAATCTTCTTCAGGTCAACACCGATTGGACGGAGACCTGAGCGAATAATTGTCTGGCTTGTTGACAAATGCCGTCCGCCGTCAGGCCATATTTCTCTCGAAGTAAATCCTGCGGCCCTTGTTCAATGAACCAGTCAGGCAACCCCACACACTTCGTCGGCACATAGGCAATGCCCTCCTCCGACAAGAACTCGAGGACTGCGGACCCGAAGCCGCCCATTGTCGAGGACTCTTCTATTGTGAGCAGACACTTCACCCGTTTTGCCGTGGTTCCAATCAAATGACCATCAAGAGGCTTGACAAATCGTGCGTTAATCACCGCGGCGGAAATTCCCTCTTGCTCCAACAGATCGGCTGCCTCCATCGCCTTATGGACCATGACGCCGACCGCCACCAAAGCAACGTCCGTACCTTCTCGTAACAATTCCCCTTTGCCCAGGGGCAGCACTTCCGGCATCGGGTCCATTTCCACCCCCAAACCTGAGCCTCGGGGATAGCGAACGGCAGCGGGCCTGTTGTAACTGATACACGACGCGACCATATGCTGTAGTTCATTTTCATCCTTAGGGGCCATAACCACCACGTTCGGCATATGCCGGAGGTAAGCAAAATCGAACGCCCCGTGGTGCGTGGTCCCATCCTCAGCCACGAGTCCCCCTCGATCAACGCAGAACGTCACCGGAAGATTCTGCGTCGCCACGTCATGAATCACCTGGTCATAAGCCCGTTGCAGGAAAGTCGAATAGATAGGAATCACCGGCCTCATGCCTTGTGCCGCCATTCCCGCGGCAAAAGTGACGGCATGTTGCTCGGCAATCCCAACGTCATAGAGTCGATCGGGAAAGACGTTTTCGAACGCGGTCAACCCTGTCCCTTCACCCATCGCGGCCGTAATCGCCACAATGCGCGCGTCTTCTTTGGCCAATCGAATAAGCGCGTTGACGGCGACGCCGCTGTACGAAGGTTTCGTGGCTTTGGTCTTGGGCGTCCCCGTGTCGAGGTCGAAGGGGGCACAGGCATGAAACCGCACAGGGTTGTTCATGGCCGGTTCATAGCCCAGTCCCTTTTTCGTGACCACGTGCAATAACGTAGGACCGTTCAGCTTGAGCACGTTTTCCAGGGCAGACAGCAAATGCTCGAATTTATGGCCATCGAGTGGCCCGACGTACCGAAACCCCAATTCCTCGAACAGCAAACCGGGCAACAGCAGCCCTTTGGCCAACTCCTGCGCGCGACCGGCCATTTTCTTCACCGGTTCACCAATGCGGGGAAGCGCGCCAAGAATTTTGTTTGTCTCTTCTTTAATGCGAGTGCAAAACCCACCTGTAATCGTTCGGTTGAGATATGCAGAAATCGCCCCGACGTTTTTCGAAATCGACATTTGATTATCATTCAAAATCACTAACAGGTCTTTCTGCGAACCACCCGCCTGCTGGAGACCCTCCATGGTTAACCCTGAAGTCAACGCACCGTCTCCAACAACGCAGACGACCTTATGCGATTGCTTTCGTTGCTCACGGGCTTCCACGAATCCCACCGCGGCGGAGACGCCCGTGCCGGCGTGGCCAGCGTTAAACGTGTCATACACGCTCTCTTCCCGCTTGCCGAACCCGCTCAACCCACCAAATTGCCGAATGGTATGAAACTGCTCTCGACGCCCGGTCAGCAACTTATGGGCATAGGTCTGATTACTGGTGTCCCAGACAATCAGATCTTCGGGAGTATTCAACGAGTAATGAAGGGCGACGGTCAATTCAACGACGCCGAGATTAGAAGCGAGATGCCCGCCCACGTCCGATATGACGGAAAGAATACGTTCCCTGATTTCCTGGCAAAGTTGCGGAAACTGTTCCGGCGACAGTTTTCTGAGGTCAGCCGGACTTTCGATCCTTTTCAGGATAAACATAACCTTATCTTCTTATTGGCAATACCGGAGAAAACTGCCAACTCTCTTCCGTGTGAAATCCGGAAAACGGCTAAAGTTTCGCAAAGTTACGGGACGCTGTCAAGAAATCAACCTCGAGACCCTGCAAAAACGTTCTGATCACGTTTCGACCAGGCACACGGCTTGACCGCAACGCGTCAACGAAGGAACCCGATTGGCGACAAGAAGTCCTAAGGCTGAGACGGGGAGGTCTTCTTTCGCAGTTTCTCAAAAAGACCTTCAACCGATTCGGCGTCGATGATCCGTCCAAACTGACTTCGGAAATTTTTGACCAAACTGACGCCGTCAATGACCACGTCATACACCCGCCAGGTCGTCGACTGTTTCAGCATGCGATAATAAAGGGTGATTGCTGATTTTTTGGAGATAACCTTCGTTTGAACCTCTGCAAAATCTCCTTTTCTCCGTTCTTTGAGGTACTCAATCTGCTCGCCGGAATAGCCGTCAACGTTTCCCGCGTACGTCTTGGAGAGAAATCGCTGAAAAAGGCTCACGAATTCTTCCCGTTCGGCTTTGTTCAATTTCTGCCAATGCTTTCCTAAGGTTCTTTTCCCTATTTCTCTGTAGTCAAACCGCTTTTCGATGATTGTTTCCAAGACATTCAAACGTTCCTGGGCTCTTTCCGATGCCTTGAGCGATTCATCCTCCAGGACCTCAAAGACCTGCTCAATGGTGCTTTTCATCGCCTCCGTAGGAGATTCCGTCTCAGCGAAAAGGAACGAAGAAAATCCCAAAATCAGCAATCCAAGAATCAATGCGCCAATCAGTGTCTGGCTTGGTGTTTCAATCGTTCTCGCGATTCCCGGGGGCATCTGAAGCATAACCATTTCCTTTCATCGCCTTCACGTCAATAAAGTGGCTGATCAATGGGTTACGTCCCGTCTCCTGCCGTCGAGAAAAAGGTTTCAAAAAATCGAGTCAGTTTGGCCGAAGCCACGTTTTTTTGCCGACGCAGTCGATTAAACGCCGGCCACGTCCAGGGAGTCGTCGCAACCGCCCATGCCCCTTGCAAAAACGTACCGGGTTGGCAAAAAAGATTCAGGTCAAGGGGCAAATCTTCCTCCACGCGATCTGAAACCGATCTGACCACGAAGAATGGGATGCCGCGTTGGGCAGCCGAGATCCCGACCGCCGCACTTTCCACGTCCAGACTGCTCGCTTCAAACGCCCGGCCGATGGCCTGCTTGTCCCGGGCCAGCCACACAATGTTCCGAACCGTGACCAACCGTCCGGATAAAACCGCGTTCTCTGATAATTGTGCCGTGTTTTGAGCTTTTTGTCGATAGAAGGAACTACACAAAATCGAGGAATCGGGGAAAGAACCCACGTTATCCAAATCCCGACGGACAACCTGCTCAGGGATTACCAAATCGCCGATCCGTGCGGGAACCAGGGCACCTGCAAACCCTGACGCAATAAACACCGTCCAGGGTCTTTTGTCGAAAACCGCCTGGCACGCGGCCTGAGCTTTAGCCGGCCCGACCCCGGTCTGGATGACGGCGACAAAACAAGAAGCATTCACCCATCGACGCCATTTGACCCCGTCTACCCGCTCGACGCGACTCCCAGGCAACGCCCGCCCAATGGCATTAAACTCCCAGGGGGTTGCAGCAAAGACGGCGATATTCTCCAGGAAGGACTCCGAAACCCGTTGAAGTAAGAGAAAGGGCGACGGCCAATCGCCGGAGGCTATTGCCGTTGCCTGGCGAATTGCGCGGCCTGTCGCAATTCTTCAGCCTTCGTCTGCCCGTGCATCCGAATGTTGCGATACATGGCCAGGGCCCACGTCGGAAAGTATTTACTGTAGCCATGATATCGAAGATAGAAAAATCGAGGAAATCCGGTACCGGTATGAAATGGTTCGAACCACGTCCCATCATCCAGTTGCCGGCGGAGCAAAAAATTCATGCCTCGCACAACGCTCAACGAATCAGACAGGCCTGCGGCTAATAAGGCCATGAGAGCCCACGCCGTCTGGGAGGGGGTACTTTCACCCGCTCCGGCCCACGACTGATCGGCATACGACAAGCAGGATTCTCCCCAGCCGCCATCCACGTTTTGTCTGGATTCAAGCCAAACGACGGCGCGTTGAACCCATGGAGCGGACATGTCCTCTCCAATGGCCTGAAGGCCGGCCATGACGCACCACGTCCCATAGAGGTAATTGACGCCCCATCGCCCATACCAACTGCCGTCAGATTCCTGCTCTCGTCGAAGAAACTCAAGCGCCGGGGCTGCTGCAGGGTGAGATCGATCATATCCGAGGGTGCCCAGCATTTCCAGACACCGCCCGGTCAGGTCAGCCGTAGGAGGATCGAGCAAAGATTGATGATCCGCAAAGGGAATCTTGTTGAAAATAAGTCGATCGTTGTCCCGATCATAGGCCCCCCACCCCCCGGTCGAGCTTTGCATGGCCAAAATCCATTGCAGCCCTCGCTGAATGCCCTCATCCTGGTCAGCGGGCTGAAGAGAGGAGAGCTTCGCCAGGGCGGTCACGACGGCGGCACTGTCATCGACGTCGGGATACCACTCATTTTCAAACTGAAAATACCATCCGCCGGGGACGGCCGTGGGAGCGGACACCACCCAATCCCCCACCACGTGCGTTTGTCGGGAACGCAGCCAGGACGAGGCATGCAAAAGCGATTCATGGTCAATGGAGAGTCCTCTTTCAATGAACGCATTGATGGTTAACGCCGTGTCCCAGATTGGGGAATGGCAAGGCTGCAAGTGAAGCGTGGACGGTCTCTGTCCGTCGGCTGACGCTGGCGTTTCAATTTCCAGGGCCTCGATTTCTCTGATCGCTTTTTGGATGAACGGATGCGTCACGGGGTATCCGAGCGCCATCAGGGCAAAGATCGAATTTGCCATGGCAGGGTAAATCGCCCCAAGTCCTCCTTCACCCTGCATATGATCCAGCAACCACGCCTCGGCTTTCTTAATCGCTCGTTTCCGTATGGAAAGAAGAGGATATTTTTCATAGATCTTGAGCACCCCATCGACCCAGACAAAAAAGTTCCGCCAACTCATGATCTCACGATCTTTTTGAAACGGTGGGGCTTTTCGATAATCAATTCGATCCCGAGACTCACTGAATAACTCTTCAATCCCTTGTTCTGCAGGAATCCGGCATTCTCGGCGAATGGCAAAAATAATCAGCAGAGGAACGACCACGGCTCTGGACCAATACGAGACAGCGTATATATTAAAAGAAAACCTTCGGGGCGCCAGCATGATTTCTGGCGGCATACTCGGAAGGCCGATCCAGTCGTATTGTCCAAACAGGGCCAACGTGATTTTCGTAAACACATTGGCTGACACGACGCCGCCTCTTTCCAGGATAGCGCGTCGGGCTCGACACATCCCCGGATCATCTTGTGGGACCCCGGCCAATTTCAAAGCAAAGTAGGCTTTGACCGAGGCACTGACGTCCATGGGACCTCCGGTATAAATCGGCCAGCCACCCTCCGCGAGCTGGACATCTTGAAGATAGCGAACCATTCGGGCTTCCCGGTTTCTATCAACGGCACCGATATACCGACGCAACATCATATACTCCGAGGTCAACGTCGCATCTGCCTCTAATTCCTCAACCCAATATCCGTCTTCAGGATGCTGTTGTTCAAGAAGCCACGTGGTACTCCGCGCCAGGGCTTCTTCTACGGCTTCCGTATGGCCAACCGTCGATGGAGCAGAACGCCCCTGAATGAATTCGACTCCCCTCGCAACGTCAGGGTTATTCGAAACAAGCTTCAACGAAGGGTTATGTGGCTTCCGACGACGAGATTGTAATCGATGGGGGGCAGAGGCAAAGAAGTTTTCGGACAATCGTCCCAGGAGACTTTTAAGGAGGTCCATATCTGAATTGTATTAACAGGCTGCAGCAAGAGCCGCGTGCACGGCCAACGACCAGGAATTTCCAATCGAATTACTCTTCGGCCATGAGCGCACGGCCTTGCGGTTCTATAACACACCATTTCGCAAAAAGTCAAGAATATTACCGTTGTGGTCGTGGCTCAATTTGAATTTCTTTTCTTGTCCGGTCCCCGTTTCCTGGAGAAACTGTTCCCCTCCTTCGTCAGGAGGGGTGAGGCGGACGAAGACAACCCTCAACCCATCGAGTTAATCTTTTTCCCCTCCTTTGTAAGGAGGGGCCAGGGGAGGTAGAGTCTTCCACGCCCCCCGTGCTTCATGGGCGGGCGGCTCTACCCCTCCTTCCCTCCCCTTACAAAGGGGAGGCTCATTGCGCTGATGGCATGCCTCCTGCTCATCTTCTTTTCCCCTCCTTTGTAAGGAGGGGTAAGGGGAGGAGAACGACCGGGCGAAAAACCTTCAATGACTGTGCCGGTGACCGTTCCAATACATTTCCCTGGCACTTCACCACCGAGGCTATATCTTCCCAACCCGGCAACGTTGTCGGAAACCAACAAACCGTCCGCCTCTGTCACGCGCAGTCTGTCCGGTTTCATCATGCCCTTTCCCAAGACGGCTGCGTTAGTCGGTTGTTGTCAACCCGTGATTTTCAGGAAGCAGGCCCGGCGACACGGCTGGACGCGAGGGTGAACACCGTCCTGGTAATCCAGCGTTTGAAGTCCTCATTGTCCGTGTATTGCTTAAAGAGCCTGGAATCATCATCCAGCAGGCCCACCATCACGCGCCTCAAGGCCTCGTCATGCTCAATGCGTGCGTTCTGTTCGTCCGAGTTGCGCGAGGCGTTCATGAAAGCCTCGTCCGCGGCCACCCGTGAGGGGACGTCCTCGGTGATGAGTTTCTCTACCCGATCGCGATCACTCCAGGGAATGCCGCCGAAAAGATCATTGAACTCCCTGAGGATGTTCGACAGGCGATCCAGTTCCGGTTCAGGCCGATGGCCGCCGCCGGCCGTCGGCACCGGACCTATTTCACCGTCCCCGTCGGCAAGGATGATCTTTTGCACTGCCTGTTTTTCCAGCCGGTAGCTGTCCACGTCTATGGCGTCGAGGATGCCCCGGGACAGGTCTTCTTCCTGCGGCGCGGGCAGCTTCGGAACCAGGAAATTCAGAAAGATAGAGCACCGTTCCCACCGGGCGTTGGGATAAGGCAGCACCGAAGAAAGAAAAGCATAAGTGCGGATGAAGGTCTTGGCCTTCCCCTTGAAATCCACCTGTTCATCTTCACCCAGGTCGTTCTTGTAGACGGCGACACAGGCATCAAGCACCGGGTCGAGTTGCTCGCGTCCGGCCCCAGCCAGATAGTCGCGCACGAAGCCGTCAACCTGTGCCTCCGTGTAAACCTGCGCACTCTCCAGAGCCGCCAGGAGGTCATGCAGACGGTTGGGGTCGGTTTCCTCCGCAAGGATGGTGGTGCGGTAGAAGGGCTCGAAAGCCTGGCGCATGGTGTCGGCGTCGTTCAGAAAGTCGAGCACAAACACGTCATTCTTGCCGTGACGCGCCCGGTTAAGGCGGGACAGGGTTTGCACGGCCTTGATGCCGGCAAGCGTCTTGTCCACGTACATGGTGTGCAGCAGGGGCTCGTCGTAGCCGGTCTGGAACTTGTCCGCACATACCAGGAACCGGTAAGGCTCCTCCCGAAACTTCTCCTCAATCCGGTTGGAGGGAAAGCCGTTGAGCGAGGCTTCACTGACCTTCCCGCCGCCGTATTCGTGCTCGCCGGAAAAAGCTACCAGAGCCTGGAACGGGCTGCCGCGTTCCTCCAGGTAACCGCGAATAACGTGGAAATACCGGATCGCCCGTTCAACGCCGTTGGTCACCACCATCGCCCGTGCCAGGCCGCCGATCTTGTTCCGCCGGATCACCTGGTCGTGGAAGTGATCCATCATGATCTCCGCCTTCTGGCGAATCGCGTGCTCATGCCCCTCGACGTAGCGGCGCAGCTTCTTCCGGGCTTTCCTGCTGTCGAACTCCGGGTCGTCTTCGATGGTCTTGGCGAGCCTGTAGTAGCTGGATACGGGCGTGTAATGGGCGAGCACGTCCAGAATGAAACCCTCCTGGATCGCCTGCTTCATGGTGTAGCTGTGGAACGCGCGGTGTTTGACGGCCCCATCGGCCTGGGGGTCCGGCGCCCCGAAGATTTCCAGCGTCTTGTTCTTGGGCGTCGCGGTGAAGGCGAAATAGCTGGCGTTGGGCAGCAGCCTGCGGGACTCCATCAGGCGGTTGATCCTGTCTTCCGTGGTTTCATCTTCGGTTTCTTCGCCCGCTTCCGACAAGGCTTGTGCCATGGCCGAACTGGTGCGTCCACCCTGACTTGAATGTGCCTCGTCGATGATGATCGCGAAAGTCCGGCCACGCTGCCGGCTGCCTATTTCCTCAAGAATGTAGGGGAACTTCTGCACCGTCGAAATGATGATCTTCTTACCGTCCTCGATAAACCTGCGCAGGTCCTCCGAGCGGTCGGCGTGCCCCAGGGTTGAACTCACCTGGGCATACTGCTTGATGGTGGCCTCGATCTGCCGGTCCAGGATGACCCTGTCGGTGACCACGATGATCGAGTCGAACAGCGGTGCGCCGTTCCGCTCAAGCCCGATGAGTTGATGGGCCAGCCAGGCGATGGAGTTGCTCTTGCCGCTCCCCGCCGAGTGCTGGATGAGATAGCGGGTGCCCGCTCCCCGTTCGCGCAGATCGGCCAGGAGCTTCCGAACCACGTCAAGCTGGTGGTAGCGCGGCCATACCTGGGATTTCTGCGCCCTGCTCTTTTTTTTGCCCGTCGGCTCTACCATCTGGGCGTAATTTTCCAGGACGTCCGCAAGACTTTCGCGGGCCAGCACCTCGCGCCACAGGTAGTCGGCCTTGAGACCGTTCGGATTGGGAGGATTACCCGCGCCGTCGTTCCAGCCGCGATTGAAGGGCAGGAACCGGGAAGCCTTGCCCTGGAGACGCGTACAAAACATGACCTCGCTTTCATCCACGGCGAAGTGAGCCACGCAGCGACCCAACTTGAACAACTCCTCCCGGGGACTGCGGTCTCTCTTGTACTGTTCCACCGCGTCCGCCACTGTCTGCTTGGTGAGGCTGTTCTTGATCTCAAAGGTAATGACCGGCAGGCCGTTGATGAAAAGCCCGACGTCCAGCGCACGGGCGGCCTTTTCCCTGCTGTAACGCAGTTGCCGCGTCACGGTAAAGCGGTTCAGGTTGAAGTATTCCTTCGCCTTTTCGTTGCCCTCGGACGGTGTGCCGTAGAAGAGCGTAAGATCATGCGGGCCATGCCTGACGCCGTGGCGCAGCACGTCGATGGTGCCGCGCCTGGAGACCTCGCTCCGCAGGCGGGCGAGAAAGCGGCGGCGCGTGGGGCCGTCTTCGGAAAGGCCCAGTGCCTCGGCCACCTCAGGTTGGGTGTCGTGCAGGAAACCCGCCAGGTGGTGCAGGTCAACACAGTATTCCCGGTCATAGCCATGATAACTGCCGGCGGCCCAACCCACGCCGCCGTAGGAGGCGACAGGGTCACGCGCGGCCTCCACCTCCACCGGATCGCAGGGGTGACCGGCAAGGGCGGTGCAGATCAGTTCCTCGAGGCCGCGCTCGGAAGTATCGGTGGGCATAGGGTCTACTATAATTGGTTTTCAGCGGTGTCAACGAACATATTAGTTACGTAGATAGAAGCGGGTCCGTTCGCTTTATCGCCTCCAACAAGTCGCAGTATTGGACGCGGTCCTGATCTCTAACTTTGGCCAGGACATAAATCGCCATTTTGGAAATCTCGGCCGGCTCTATGGGGCGGACACTCCGGTCAAACCTCTCACCCCCATGAGAAAGTTCATTGGTTATACGCACCACCATCGGCTCTACAGCCGGGTCGTCGTTGAAAAATCTTCCTATTCTTCGGTTGTAGTCATCATTCGCATTCTCACAGAATGGAAATTTGAAGAACAAATAGATTTCCAGAAACTTTCTGAGATTATTGCCAAAGCTAAAAAAACTGTGCTGGTCTTTGGCTATCTCACTCGCATCAGCGCATGCACATATCTGATCGAAGAGGTAGTGAAATTCGGTAACGTAATTCGACAGATAGGAGGGCATCAGTTCCAGCAGACTTCCATTTTCGGTTCTCGACAAAACGAATTGTTCGTTGCCTCCGGCCTTGGGGCGACTCAATCTCTTAAGATATTTAAGGAAATCCAAGTTATGGGTTGAAGCGAAGAGTTGCTTGTAGCGATCGGCTTCTGCGCCATCCGAACCCTTAACTGGTGACGCGATAACCCCTTGAATCAAACTAAATACAAAAAAGATGTGGTCGCTGTCCAAACTCGAAACAGGATCGTCGATGTAGATGATGAGATCTTTTCCATCCGACTCCGAGCCTTCTAGTTTAGCAATGAAATAACAAAATGCTATCAGGCTGCATTCGCCGTCACTGAGGTTGAATGCTTTGCCAGCACCTCTCCGAACTTCAAATTGGACTCCAGTTTCTTCTTCTGCTGCTTCGACAGCCACAAGTTTTAGACTGTCGTGTCCAAAATGGTGGCTCAGATATTGATTGACCTTCTCAGCACCTTGCCGTTCGTCGCTGAGTTTTTTCTTGAGATTCTCAATGGCCTGTTCTTGTTCGGTAACCAGTTTTTCTGCTGAGGCTGCCTCAGATTCAAGAGCACTCCCCTCAGATTTCAGCCTTGCGATATCCGCGTCGGTCTGTGGGAGGTCAATTGTCTTGATGAAGCTGCTGACCTCGCTCAACCGGAGTGTCTCCCGTGCAGTTGATTGCCGGGCTGCAAGTTCTCCAGTTATCTGGGCATTCTTCTCGATCAACAGGTTGAGTTCCCTAAAAAACTCCTCTATCTCGCGATCTACTTTTTGATATGCAGCCAACTCTCGAGTCTTGAATGGGTCAGCCTTACGATTGCGGAGGCAATCTGCGATCCTATCAAGTTCAGACCTATAAACTTCCAGCTTTTCTTGGATTGCGAATTCAATTGCCTCGAACTCCGCTTGTAGATTTGGATACAGGTCTGTTTTTGCAACCGGCGGTAATTCCTGGACGCACATCTTTTCCTTTTCGATTCTTTCTATTAAATTTGTCAGTTGGCTGTCCAGGTCCTGTGACTCCTTGCTGAAGTGTTGATCCAGCTTTTCCCAAAGATCATCAGGGATCAGGTTTCCGCAAAAACCGCAAGTCTCCCTCTTGTCTCTGTGCAGAGGCATGCCCTCTTTCGCCCAAACCTGAAGCATTGCATCATCAAGAAGATCCTGTATAGGCTTGGTTGGTCGGATCTCTTTGCTCAACAGCACCTTTGCTTCGATGTAAAGAGCAGGAAGCTGTAGATTGGGTTCATCGAGAGACGAGATTTCAGGAAGTGATTCTTGTTTCAGTAACTGTCGATTTTGTTCTCCATCATCGTTGAAAAGAGGTGCAATTCCCTGTGTTTTTATCGTATTAATGTCTGTCTTGATTTTATTAATATTGTAATTGACATCACCGTATATCTCTGGATGTTGCTTTAATTCCCTTGCCTTGTCCGTAAGCAATTTGGTTCGACGCGATTCAGCTTTTCCCAAATCAGTTTTTTTCCGTTCCCACTTCGTTTGTTTCTGGGCGTAGTCATAACGGAGCCCTGTCGTATTTTCGACACTGCCAAGCAATTTCTCTTTCCCTGCGATCTCCTTTTCAATCTTGGTGTTGTCTCCACCGAGCACTGCAAAAGGTTCGATCTTGCCGTCGTCATCACGCAAAAAGCTCAAGTGGTCATTGACAAAATCCCTGTTGAAGACCCTAACGTGGTGAGAGTGGGAGCCGATTCCCGTTGGAAAAATATTTCCTGAGTCAGTTTTAATCGTAAAGTCCGGGTTCTCATATTTCGGGGGAAGTTCGCCTGTTTCAAGGCAGCGGAATAATCTCGATAGAGTTGTCTTACCTGAATAATTTCGGCCGTAGAGTATGTTCAACTTCTTGAACTCTTCTACTTCACCTTTTTTGTTCTTAATCCTGGATTTCCAAACGAAATCCCGAAAACTTCCAAAGTTTTGGATGTCAACCGACTTAATCATGGCTGATGCCAGGAACCTTAACTTTTCCGGTCACCACGTCGGCGATCAGGCGGGTGCGGTATTCGTTCAATAGCTCAATTTGGCGACGAGTGCGGTCAATAGCAGCGTCTATGTCAGCAGTTACTTTGTCGAGATATTTGGCAATGGCAGTTTGTTCGGGGAGAGGAGGAAAAGCAACTAATTCTGCAAAATAGGCCGTAGAGTCGAGGTTTTGGATGCCTGTTGTTTGTTTGATCGACTTCTGATTCAGGCCAATTGCATACAATGCTGCATGCAGAAAAACAAGGTATTCAGAATTAAACTCAGATTTAATCGATACCCTGGCTATAAAGTTTGAGCAAACGGCTTCTATATCGTGATCGAAAAAAATTACAACCCCAACCTTTTGCTGATCGCCACCTCCTGACTTTTCTAAAAGTAGATCGCCAGGTTTGAGCATTCGACCTTGGTGCTCACTCGGAGAGATCGCTCGCATTGTAGGAATAGGACTGTGAACGCGCAGCTTCTTCCGATCAAAATCAGCCACCCTGACACATGGAAAATCTTCAACACCATTCGGTTCAGAACCCCAGACTCCATTAATGAGACCAGAGATGGAGGTTTTCAGCGGCCGCACTTTCCAATGCGACGGTACTTCCCCCAGCCACTCGACGCCGGAGTCCTTCATGTGGGCGTTGGGGTCGAGGCCGCGGGTGACGGCGCGGTGGATGATAGCCTGCTTCTGCTCTTTGAGCAGAGCCACCAGCTTCCGCTTCGCCCGCGTCAGCCGCCGCACCCGCCGGTCCACATAGTCCAAGTACCGCACGATGGCGGTTTGTTCGGGGAGGGGTGGGAGAGGCTGCATAACATTGCCAAGATTGTTAGTAGATATTTCGGTAAACGTTGTGCCATTCGCAAGGCTCTGCAACTCCGCTTTGAGAGTTTTGAAAAGATACAAAGCAAATAAAGAATCGATCTTATTCCAATTGGGGGTTAGAGCCTTGCAACCTTGATTGGTGCAAAACGGCACTTCCACCAGAGAGACATTACCAACAGGGGCACGTGACGAGATAACGATACTCCCAGCAGCTAACAATTCTGCTGAGCAACTATCAAGCCCCTCTTGAGTGAGTCGTCGTTGTGAGCTTTTGAGACGCGTTGTTCTACTGACATCTGTTGGTGTAACCCAGACGTAACCCGTCCCTAACCTGTCCCAATAGCGAGTTTCATTGCTTGATGGAGTTGACCCGCCTACGATTCGAAGGAAAGCAAATTTGGTACGCCAGATCTCCCAATGCGCCGGCACTTCCCCCAGCCACTCGACGCAGGAGTCCTTCATCCGGGGATAGGGTTTGAGTTTCTTGGCAATGACTCCGGCCATCGCTTCCCTAGGTTGATCGGTCCCGGTCATGGAGTCGCATTCGCCTTGTACTGCCAACCGCGTTTCCAGGCAGATTCGATGAGCCGCTTCGCCTTCTTTTCAACTTGCGTGTTCGAGCATGCGGTGAAATCGATGACCGCATGAGCGGGATGAGGCACGGGGTCGGGCTTAACCGGCAGTTCCTGCTCGGCACAGTCGCCACGGGAGACGGCCAGGACGCCGGTCGAGGCGAACCCGAGTCCTCCCGTGTAATGTTTCCAGGCGTCTTCAGCCGTAATCATGCCGCCGTCATAAACCGACAGACGCCTGCCGTCCCTGGCGGAAGGCTTGAATGCCTGACGGGTCACGCGGCCCGACTGCACCCAGGAAGAGTTGATCTGACGATACAGCAAGACGTCGGTGTTCATGACGCCCTGCCCAGGTGCTCATCGAGATTCCCGATCAGCCACGTCCAGGCCTCGTCATTCTCGAGGTCCAGGTCGCGGGTCTCTTCGTCGTCGGTCTTCAGGTCGAGTCCGTGCCATGTGCCGCGTTTATCGGCAAGGTGAACGTCCAGCGACAAGCTCCACCGGTCGTTCGACCACTCGGCTCGAATGTCGCCTTCGGGAGTGGGATACAGGTGCGGCAACACGGTTTCATCGGGATAATGAAGAGCACAGGCCCTTTCGAGCCAATCGACCCCTTCTGCAGGAGGAGCTTTGCCTTCTCCCTCCAGCCAGCCGTCCTTCAGCAGACGCAGTTCGTCAAGGCGGGCGCCGACGTCCAGAGGGTCGAGGGCATTGACGTGCTCGATGGAATCGAACCGAACCAGCTTTCCACTACGATTTACAATGCCTGTGCCCTGAATCAGGACCTTTTGCCCTGCCTGATAGCCGTTGAACGCTTCCAGGATGGCGTCTCGGTGTTGCGGAGCGATGGGCGCCACTACTTTTTTCCCGTCGGACAACTGCAACTCAAACCGCATGTTGTCCTGATCCGCCTCAGGGACCAGGCCGCGAATGGTGGTCTCCTCGGCGATCTCATGTGTCGAGGCAGACGCGTAGACCAGTTGTCGCCTGATTTCGCGGTTGAGTCTTGCCGGGGCAGGCTCACTCCGCGTGCTGAATTCCATGGCTTCCCCTTCCCGAAGGCTTCGCCCCATCCGATCGAAGTAGCTGAGCAGTTTCTCGGGGAGGTGATCCGTAATTCCCTCTCCCTTTTCAGCAGCGGCGATGGCGGAAATGATCGAATCGCGAGCCTTTTCGAAGTACTTCTGATTCACCGGCGGAAATAGCGTTGGAGACGCCACAACCAGCGAGATCACGGGCACCGCGCTGCCGTCCTCGATGCTTCTCAGCCTCAATTCGATACCGTCCGTAAATCCGCGCGGAATGCGCTTTCGGTCAGGATGGTCTTTGAGAAATTCGCTTTTCGCCACCTCGATGATCATCGCTTCAAGGACGGCCAGGTCCTTCAAAAACTCCAAGGGGATTGCTTTCCCTTCGAAGCGTTTGCCGGTGAGCCTGGGTCGCATAAACTCATGTTCGCTCATCGTTCACCTCGGCAGGTTCTCCTCTCGGAATTGTCTCCGGCAACCCTTCCCTCTTCTTTGGATCTTCACCATGTGCGACCTGGCAGCCGAACGGTTCATGCGACCTTGAGCGTGGCGGGAAGGAGGTTCCATGTTTAACGTTGCCTTGAACGTGGAAAAGAAAGGGCGAACATTCAAGGCTGCCTTGAACATGGAGCGTGAACGCGGCTGTGCCGAAGGCTGCCTTGAATTGTTCACCTGGTTCCCTTGCCGACGATCTCGCCTGGCATCACCCTGTTTCCTCCTCCGGACCAGGCTGCACTCCCCCAGCCACTCGATGCCGGAGTCCTTAGTAAGCAGGGTATGGTTCGAGGCCGGCGTTCACCTATCCACCCCATCGACATCATCATAGAACAGATCGATATAGTTCCGGTACACGAATAGACGGTTGCGGGTTTGCCCTGTGACCTCTTCCAGAACCTGGTTGTCCACCAGCCTGGAAACCAACCTGTTGGCCGTTTGGTGCTCGGCGTCGATCAACTCCTTCACCTGGTTGACCGAGATGAAAGGATGTCCGTAGAGATACTCCAGCACCCGGTGTCCGTTGCCGGCCGTCCGGCCAAACCGTTCGGTTATGATCGTCCGATGTTGCTCGCGAAGCTCCAGGATGCGACGCGCCGTTTCCGTAGCCTGCTCGCTGACCTTGGCCACGCCATGCAGAAAGAACATCAGCCAGTCCTCCCAGGTGCCTTGGTCACGCACAGACTGCAACTGTTCGTAGTACTCTTGCTGATGCCGTTTGAAGTAGTGCGACAAATACAATACCGGCTTGAGCAGAACCTCTTTTTCGCACAGCAAAAGAGCGATCAGCAATCGCCCGATGCGCCCGTTACCGTCTCGAAACGGGTGAATCGTTTCGAATTGCGCGTGGGTCAAGCCAACCATGATGAGTAGCGGGAGTTGCGGGCCGGAACTTAGAAACGCCTCCAGTTCCTCCATGTGCCGGACGACTTCATGGGGCGGCGGAGGGACGAAGGTTGCATCGTGCGGCGAACATCCCTCCGGACCAATCCAGTTTTGATTCTCGCGTACTTGACCGGGCGTCAACTTGGAGCCTCGAACTCCCTTGAGCAACTCCGCATGAATTTCACAGAGCAACCGCACCGACACGGGAAACTCGTCAAGACGTTGCAGCCCGTAGTTCATCGCTCGAACGTAATTGATAACCTCCCCCACGTCCCGCGGGCGTTCCGGATCATGGATCCTCGCTTCCGCTGCCAGCAGATCCTGAAGCGAACTCTGCGTACCCTCGATCTGGCTCGACAGCACCGCTTCCTTACGGATGTACATGGAGACGAACAGGTCGGGATGAGGCAAGGTCCGGATGGAGCCGTCCAGCCTTCCCAAGGACTGATCGGCCCGTGACAACAGGGCCAGCATCTCTTCGCTGATGGTCACCGGCGGGTCAGGTGGTAATGGCCACGGGCTGAACGCACTATAGCCTTCCGGCTGCCGAACGTAATTGCCGGCACGTCCAAGGTATGCTGATTCATTCATCCGTCCCCGTCCCCGTCCCCGTCCCCGTCCCCATCCTCTTCCCACGCTGAAGCAGATGCCCCTATCATGTCTCCCAGCCGTTCATATGACGAAAATATGGTTCCATATGTTCCCCAGCCGTTCATATGGCAGGAATATGACCCTATATGTACCACAGCCGTTCATATGGCGGGAATATGGCTCCATATATTCCACAGCCGTTCATATGGCAGGGCTGGCGACACGTTCGGGCAGCCTTGAACCTTCATGCGGGACCTTCCCCGATGCTTTCCCTCAGCATCCCCCCGGTTTCCTCCTCCGGCACCAGAACGTCACCTCCCCGACCACTCGACATCAACGGCATCCTGCTTCTTGTCGAAGTGACCGCTGCTGCGGATTGCGCCGTCTTTCTTAACATCCCAACCGCCATTGGTGTTCGGGATTACATGACGTGACCTTGGTTTCTTTGGCATGGTCACCTCCTGTATCGCCTCAGAGTCGACGTCTGCCATGAGCCGAACCATAGCGGTATGTCGCAGGGATATATCATACAGGGCCGGATCAGCGAATTGCGAAAGGCGTGAGAAGTCGTGCCGGATGGGCTTAATATGCTCAAGCCATAAACGGGGTGAAACTGCAAGACTCTCACAATACGGTCTGTCGCAGAGGCTTGTTTTATCAACTTCTTCCAGTGTTGGTTGGCACTGGTTCGAAAAGAGTCCGGAAGCACTTGACTCTGTTAAGCGGTTGCCCCTCACCCTGCCTGACAACGGAAGGAAAAGGGAGAAGGTCCAAGCCTCCCTTTTGTAAGGGGAGGGAAGGAGGGGTAGAGACTCCTGCTTGTAAAGCACCGGGGGCACCATCGAAGGCTCTGCCTCCCCTGGCCCCTCCTTACAAATGAGGGGAACAGTTTCCCAAAGAAACGGGGACCGGACAAGAAAAGACATTCAAACGGAGCCACGACCCACTGGCTATCTTCTGTGTCCGGGCCAGTGTCTCAGACATTTCGGGTGCACGACTGATTCCCAGCTACTGACGACGGATGGGTTCCGGAGTACGCTCCATCTGCTCGTTCACACTCAAGCAGGACGGTTTGGCCAAAAAGTTGATGGCCTCCGTACCCTGAGGCAGCCTGGCAAGATCGATTTTGACGTTTTCCCCAGCCCGAGTCAGCATGTTGACCAGTCTGTCGATGGTAAACTTGTCAATCTTGCCGCGCATCAGATCGCTGATTCTGGGCTGGTGAACACCAAACATCTCCGCAGCTTCTTTCTGACCAAGCCCTGCGTCCCGGATATACTGACGCAATGCAATCATCAATTCCGAACGAATTTTCAGGTTCTGCGCCATCGTCGGATTATCCTCCAGCGCCTCAAATACATTGTGGTAGCTTTTTGAAATCGTCATTGCTGTTTCCTCCGTTCTGCCAACGCCTTGTACCTGGCTTTAGCCAACTCGATATCCGTCTGACGTGTTTTTACAGATGCTTTACATTGAAGTTCGTTTCCGCTTTTTTCTGTAAAGCGTCTGCGACGCAGTGGCGGTGGCATTGTTCGGGCTGCCGTTCGTAGCAGGTCAGTGCCACGCACTGCCCGTCAGCAAGCCAGCTTCTTATAATATGGAGCGCATCTTGCTGACGGGGAAGGCACATTCGTCGGTACTTTTCGAACATGGCGTCACGGTTCTTGCGGGTGAGCAGGTCACGGCGCTCCGCGGAGGCTATCCCAAGTTGGGGGAGATGCTGATACTGAATGCCGATCTTCTGACAACTTGAACCCAGTGCCTGCTTTGAGAATCCATATTTTCGACTGAGTGCATTTCGGCGTACATCGCAAAGAACAGTTACTCCATTTGTGTACAGGAGATGCAGGTATAGGTCCAGGGAGCGCCCTTCATAGCCAATGGTTGCCAGGCTGAGTTGGCCCGCCTTGGGGCGGGCCTGCTCAATTCGGTCAAGTGTATCCGGGTCATTGCGCAGAATCCCGGACGCGACGTCGCTACGGGTGGCGAAATACGGGAAACGCCGATAAGTCTCGGCTATCAGCGCATCATTAGTCATACTGCTCCACTGTTTCGTAAATTTTCTGATGGATTCAAAGTGACAGGCATTTCCAGACACGGCACGTTGTCCTTGTTCCGTTAAGGTCCAGTTTTTTTCATCTTCCGCTATGTACCCCCGCTTCATAAGTCGGCGGCAATCGGCGTATGACTCATATGAAAAGGCGCCGTACTGATGGGGAATAAAGTTGTAAGGAACGTTTTCTCTCTGATCCTGACAATAGAGAAAAAGTAACTTCTGGAAATTCAATCCGGAACGGCGACCCTTCAACGCGTGCAACAGATCAAGAAGTATGGTCTGCCCCTTGGACAAAGCTTGTACGCGGGATGACGACGTCACAGCGTTATTTTCCCGGTGACCGAACCGGACGCGAACAGACAGAACTCGCTTCCGATTATGCAAATATTCAAAAAGTTGATGAGGGACAGGGTCCCGCTCATCTTCGGGAGCGACAGCACCAGAGTGTTATCCAACCGGCCCAGGGTCGAAATGCCCTTGCGAGGAACGACGAACTTGTTTTTGAATACAGTTAACTCAGCCGACTCTCTCCTGGTCAAGAACGTCTTGATGGAACGTGACGTGATTGGGTAGTGCTGAAACGGCTTCGGGCTGAACGCCCTATAGCCTTCCGGCTGCCGAACGTAATTGCCGGCACGTCCGGGGCATGTTGATTCATTCATCCGGCCCGGTCCTCTCCCCACGCTGAAGCAGATGCCCCTATCATGTCTCCCAGCGGTTCATAGGGCGGGAATATGACCCCATATGTAACATAGACGTTCATATAGAGGGAATATGCCCCTATATGTTCCCCAGCCGTTCATATGGCAGGGCTGGCGCCACGTTCGGGCAGCCTTGAACCTTCATGCGGGACCTTCCCCGATGATTTCCCTCAGCATCCCCCCGGTTTCCTCCTCCAGTGCCAGAACGTCGGCCCGGATTTCTTCCAGGCTCCGCATCGGCTGCGGCTTGTAGAAGTGGCGCGTGAAGCTGATCTCGTAGCCGATCTTGACCTTGTCCGGTGAGTACCAGGCGTCCGGGGCATAGGGCAACACCTCCCGCTTCAGGAACGCCTCTATGCCGCCCTTCTCGGTGAGCGGGACCTGCTCCGTGTCGCGCAGGTCGGGGTCCGGCTCGTATTCCACCACGGCGGGCCTGCCAGCGATGCGGGTCTCGAACCGGCCCCGCAGCGGGTCGGCCCTGCCCCCCCGTTTATGGATTGTCCTGATGACCGGCGGGACGTCTTCGCCGCGTTCGTTTGCCTCTTTCAGTTTTTTGATTTCAGCCGCATTGTAAGCGCGTTCAGGGTCGGCGCCCTTGACGCGCAGGGGTCGCTCGACGGTGACCTTCCAGTAGCCGAAGGCGGCGTTATCGAAGATCCTGCTTTGCTCTGTCTCCCTGAAATCGAGAAACACCTGGCAGATGCGCTCGATATCGGCCTCGCCCAGCTCACAGTTTTTCTTGCCCAGGTTCTTGCGCAAAGGCTGATACCAGCCGGTGGCGTCGATGAGCTGCACCCTGCCCCTGCGGTGTTCCGGCTTGCGGTTGGTGAGCACCCAGACGTAGGTGGCGATACCCGTGTTGTAAAACATGTTCAGCGGCAGCGCGACGATGGCTTCCAGCCAGTCCTTCTCGATGATCCAGCGGCGGATGTTGCTTTCGCCCTGGCCGGCATCGCCGGTAAAGAGGGAACTGCCGTTGTGGACCTCGGCGATGCGGCTGCCGGTTTTCGTGTCCTTCATCTTGGTGAGCAGGTTGACGAGGAACAGCATCTGGCCGTCCGAAGAACGGGGCACCAGCGAGTATTCCGGGTCGCCGGCATGTTCGATCATGAAGCGCGGGTCATTCACGCCCTGCTTGCCACCTATCCGATCAAGGTCCTGCTTCCAGCTTTTGCCATAGGGTGGATTGGACAGCATGAAGTCGAACTTACGATCAGGGAAGGCATCGCCGGACAGCGTGGAGTGTTCAGGGCCGCCCACGACGTTGTCCGCCGCGTCGCCTTCGCCCTTGATCAGCAGGTCGGCCTTGCAGATGGCGTAGGTTTCGGCATTGATCTCCTGGCCGAAGAGGTGGATGGAAATCTTTTTGCCGCGCTCCGACGCCAGTTCTTCCAGCGTTTCTTCGGCGACGGTCAACATGCCGCCAGTACCGCAGGCACCGTCGTAAAGCAGGTAGGTGCTGTCCTCGATTTCGTCGGCCACCGGAAGGAACACCAGCCTGGCCATGAGTTTGACGGCGTCACGTGGCGTCCAGTGCTCTCCCGCTTCCTCGTTGTTTTCTTCGTTGAAGCGGCGTACCAGTTCTTCGAAGATGGTGCCCATGCCGTGGTTGTCGAGACCAGGACGGGTTGGAGCCAGTGGGGGGGGGGGGGGGGGGGGGGGGGGGGGGGGGGGGGGTAGACTGACCCGAACGTTCCGTGGCCCTTGGGCTCAGGTTGATATCCATGGACGTGAGTTTTTCGATCAACGCACCCAGGGCATCCGCTTTGCTCAGGCGTGGGACGTGGTTGCGAAACTCGAAGTTGTTGAGGACGTCCTGGACGTTCAGCGAAAAGCCGTCCAGATAATCTTCGAAGTCGGCCCTGAGTTGCTGTCGGCCGGACCTGGCCCTGAGATCGTTCATGGTGAACTTCGAGATATTGTAGAACGCCTGCCCGGCAGCCTGCCGCAAGGCACGGTCCTGATCGACAACGCCAGCCTTATCCAGATTTGCTTTCCTGGCCAGCACCTGCTGCTTGGTTCCTTCCAAACACGCGTCCAGCCGCCGCAGAACCGTCATGGGTAGAATGATGTCGCGGTACTTGCCGCGTCCAAAGAGATCGCGCAACACGTCGTCGGCGATGCCCCAGATGTAATTGGCAATCCAGTTCAGGTCGCCGTTGTGCAACGTGTCTCTCCTGTTTCGGGTCCGGGGCGTCCGGTTATTCAACCAACGCCCGCTTGCCGGTGAATGCAAGCACGGGGCGGGGCGGGGCGTGGCGGCAACGTTGTCAGCAACCCATAAACCGTCCGCCTCTGTCACGCGCAGACGCGGGACTATAAGGCAACGTCATTTGTGACGTTCTGCAACGTTTTCTTGTCATCAATGGTCCACACGTCGCAGGTCGAATCGCCGTCGATATTGCCGGTCGCCGCCGCCGTAAAACCCGTTTGCGATACATGATCCAGGGTAGAAGCCGTACATCCGGGAGGCAGCGTTCCCGAGCTGCTGTCTCCCAACTCGTAGTAATACAACTGTGAGGATCCCGTTACGGCAAAACCGATCGCGTTGAAATCGTCGATATATTTATTATTCTCGGCAAAATAGGCCATCTCGCTGGTATGAATCGCCACCAGGTTGTTTTTTGCTTCTGATTGTTTGGCTCGAGCTTGATATTTCAGAAAATTAGGAATGGCGATCACGGCCAAAATGCCAATTATCGCCACGACGATCATCAGTTCGGTCAGACTGAACCCTCGCTGATTGCGGATGGCATAAAACATACGTCCCCTCCTTCTACATTGACGACCTTGGACCCATTTCTGCCTTGATGCAGAACTCGTGCGTGACCGAATTGATCACTTGCTGACGTTTGCCTGGGGAACAGGGGGCCCGAGAATCACGGGATCCGCGTATTGGCTCATTTGAGCGTCGTCCTCCGACCGTTCCCCTTTCAAAGCAGGCGGATTCCCAAAGCCCACCTCGCGAAACCGTTTGAGTAATTTCTCATTGCGAGGCTCTAATTCCAGAGACCGGATCCAGGCGTCTCTGGCCGCATCCTGACGATCCTGCGACAGATAAATTTCTCCCAAATGCTCAAAAATGACCGGGTCATCTTTGACGAGCTCGGCTGCCCGCTTGATTTCCTGAAGGGCTTCGGCCACCCGTCCAACTTTGAACAACGCCCACCCCAGGCTATCGACGTACGCACCATTGTCAGGCTTGAGCGCAACGGCGCGTTGAGTCAACGCCACGGCTTCTTCCACGTGGATGCCTCGATCCGCATAACTATAGCCCAGATAATTGAGCGCGTCGGCATGCTCGGGATTGAGCGTCAGCACCGTCTCCATTGCTCGAACCGTATCGGGAAACCGGTCGAGTTTGTCATACGCGGCACCAAGATTAAAGCGCAGCGTTTCATCTTCGGGGTGACGTTCCAGCCCCTTTTCAAATACAGACGTGGCCCGTTCAAGGTTCTTTATTTTCAGGTAACTCAATCCCAGCAGAAGATAGGTCTCCGGATTGCCGGGTTTGAGCCCAACCGCCTCGGCCAAATGCAGCACCGCTTCATCAAAACGCGTGAGTCGATACAGAAGAACGCCCAGGTGAATACGGCTGTCATAAAAAGTCGAATCCATATTGATATTGGTCCGATACGATTCGATCGCCATCTCAAAGTCGTCGATTTGTTCGTACAGCCACCCCAGATAATCCCGAACCCGAAGCTCGGACGGATGGGCGTGAACAATCCGTTTCAAATCCGCAATCGCACGGTGGGGGTCCTCCATCTCCACGTAGACGAGCGCCTTTTGGATTTGCACGGTTACGTCCCCGGGGTCATCCGCCGTCATTTGATTGAGAACGTCCAAAGCGCGCGCGTAGTCTTTTTGTTTCACCAGAAGACGGACAAAGTCCTTACGGAACTTATTGTTGCGCGGAGTGACCGACGAAACAAACTGCTCATACAGCCGAACGGCTTCCTGAATTTCCCCGTCGGCTTCATACAACTTGAGCAAGGCTTGATACGCCGGCTCAAATCGCTCAGCCCTGGTGATCGCGTGGCGGTATTCTTCCTTGGCCTCGACGCCCTTTCCTTGCGCCTCAAAGGCCTTCCCCCGGTAGAAATATCCGAGATGCGACTCCGGCGCACGGACAATACCCTGGACAAAGGACTCTTCGGCCTTCAGGGGTTTCTTGAGATTGAGCAGCAGCACACCTCTGGAAAAGTAGGTCTCGCTACGTTCGGGATTCACGCGGACCGCTTCATCATATAACACTAACGCGCGGTCAAATTTCCCTCCGCCTGCATAGATTTGGGCCATTTCAGTCAGCATGGCCGCGTCCTCCACCCGAGCGGGTCGGATTTGATCCAACGCAGCCATTGCTTTTTGCATGTTCCCCGACAAAAACTGTAACGAGGCTAATCGCACGCGTAGAAAGACCGACTTCGGGTCAAACTGCAGGGCAGCGCGATACTCGAGAACGGCCTGGGGGACGTCATTGGCGAGTTCTGATAAATAGCCCCGTAAAAAATGATAATGCGCCGGAGCAGGAAGGGGTGAAGGGACGAATTCGGGTTTGGTGACGGAGTCGATTTCAGGCTCAGGCACCGCGGCACAGGATACCACGATCAGAGGAACGAGGAAGACCATGACCGCCACCCGTTCCCGCCATCCACGGGGAAGCGCGCCCGATCCTTCGAAAAACCAGCGTCCGGTCCGTCCGGGATTTGTCATCTCGCCTTCATTGATCGAGAGCCTCACGTCTCAAGGTGATGCGTCTCAAGATCGGCAAATTTCGCGTACCGATCCTGGAAGGTCAGTTGCCGATCACCCGTCGGACCATTGCGATGTTTCCGAATCAAAATATGCGCAAGGCCTTTTTCCTCCGTGTCAGGATTATAAACCTCGTCGCGATAAATGAACATCACCACGTCCGCGTCCTGCTCAATAGCCCCGGATTCTCGGAGATCGGCCAGAACGGGGATGGGCGGTTTCCGATTCTCGACTGCACGGCTGAGCTGGGACAACGCGATCACGGGAATATCCAATTCTTTGGCGAGGGCCTTGAGCGCCCGACTGATATCGGAAATTTCCTGTTGTCGGGATTCCACGTGACTGCGCCCCTGCATGAGTTGGAGATAATCGATGATCAGGAGATCCAGGCCGTGCTCCGCTTTGAGGCGACGAGCCTTGCCCCGCATTTGCTGCACCGTGAGCGAGCCGGAATCATCGATGAAAATCCTGGCCCGCTCCAGACGGTCCGCCGCGGCACACAGCGAACGCCAATCTTCAGACGTGAGTTGCCCCGTCCTCAAGGCGTGAGAGTCCAGGAACGCCTGGGAACTGAGCATCCGAAGCACAAGCTGGGCTTGAGACATTTCCAGGCTGAAAATGCCCACGTTTAAATTCGCGCGAATCGCGGCATATTCGGCCATTCCCAGGGCCAGACTGGTTTTCCCCATACTCGGACGACCCGCAATGACAATGAGATCGGACGGCTGCAACCCGGCCGTAATATCGTCGATCACGCGGTACCCGGTCGGAACGCCCGTAATTCTTTCTTTGCGGCTGAATAATCGATCGACGATCTCAACGCTTTCCTTAATGATTTGACGCATGGCCACAAACGACCGATCCACGCGTCCCTGGCCCAGCCTGAAGATCTCTCGTTCCGCGTATTCCAGGAGGTCGACCGACTCCACAATCTCATCATACCCTTTCGAGACCACGTCGGTGGCCATGCGGATCAATCCACGCAACAGGGATTTTTCCCGCACGATTTTGCAGTGGTGTCGTATATTCGAAGCACTTGGGATAACCTGCACCAATTCAGCCACGTAGGCCGCGCCGCCCACCTGCTCCAAGTGGCCCTTTGTTTTCAGGAGTTCCGTCAACGTGATCTGATCAACCACTTCATTTCGTTCAGACAGTTCGACCATCCCCGCAAAAATGGTTCGATGGGCGCCACGATGAAAGTCTTCTTCGACAATCACTTCGAGCGCCTTATTGAGCGCACTGTTTTCCAACAGAATGGCCCCGAGCACGGATTGCTCGGCGTCAAGGTTCTGAGGCGGAAGACGGAGATCGGAGACGTCAGACGTGAGCATGCATACCTTTGAGGAGCAGGCTGGGAAGATCCTGGATACGGACGGTTCGTGAGACTTTTGCCCTGGCCTTTGTCTTGTTCGCTATGACCATGACTTCCTCGCTTGATAAAGAAGGCACGCCCATCATCACGGCCCGGGACACACCGGAAGCCTGGACGCGGGTTCGAATCATTCTGAGTCGGACCGAATCCCACCGAGGCACGGTTTCCTGACAAACCACCACCCCACGCGAGCGAAGAAGCTGACTCGTTTGAAACGCCCGACCAAAATGGGAACGAGGCGCCGCCACCAACACGCGAGGGGGTTCCGGCACCCATTCCTTTCCCCCTTCGTCGAACGCGTGGAATAATCGATCGAGATCCAGGGCAAATCCCGTAGAAGGGAGATCCTGCCCGAATTGTCCGATTAAATGGTTATAGCGTCCGCCCCCGCCGAGTTCATAACCGATATTGGCGGAAAACACGTCAAACACGACTCCATCATAGTAGTCAAAGCCCCGAAACTCTCCCAAATCCAGGAGCAGATACTCCTTGACGCCGGCTGCGTCGAGAAGAGCATACACGCTGGTCAACCGCTCAATGGGGGTCAGTAAACGAACGTTGCGACCGGCGACGGCTCGGCCCCACTGCAGGACTTCCTCTCGCCCATAACGGCACGGTGCTTCAAGAATAGACCGGGCCTGCCTGCGTGACACTCGTTCGGTTTTCAGGATTCGCTCAAGCTTCGGCAGATCTTTATGCACAGCGGCGAGTTCCGCCTGCTTGCGCCCCCGTTCCGACATGCCCGACTGTTCCAGCAACGCCTGGTAAAACCCAACGTGTCCGAGTGAAATTTTAAAATCCGACAGGCCGACGGCCTTCAGAGACTCAATGAGCAAGGTCAGAATTTCGGCGTCCATCGACGCCTCATCGGCCCCAACCAGCTCGACCCCCAGTTGAAACACTTCCCGCTCCCGGCCAGCGTGTTCGGGCTCATATCGAAACACGGTGGAGCGATAACTCAAACGAAGGGGAAGTTGTCGTCCGGTCATCCCCATCGCGACAATCTTCGCGATCTGCGCCGTCACGTCGGGACGGAGCACTAAAATGCGTCCGGTCGTCCAATCGGCGACTTTGTAACACTTTTCGAGAATATCGGCAGGCAACCCGGCAGAGAGCACGTCCAGGTATTCGAAGGTCGGCGGAATAATTTCGCGATACCCCCATCGGGTAAACCCCTCGAATAACGCGCGCTCCAGGTGCCGGACGCGTTCAACCGCGTCCGGCAACAGGGTCGTCATCCCGATCGGGATAAGGGAACGGGGTGCCGTCTCTAAAGAAACCGCGTGGCACTCCGAGTGTGGTTGGAGACGGCGAGCCATCGAAAAGACTGGAGCGCTAAGACGCGCGTGAAAGATCGACAAGGCGAACGGAAAGAATGTCCTGTTCCTGCTTGATGATATCCATCACGTGAAGAGGCAGCGGCTCGTCTAACCCAATGATCAACAACGCGTTGCTGCCCCTTTGCACGCGGGCGCATTGCATCCGGGCAATATTAATATCGTGTTCCCCGAGAATACGGCCAACCGTTCCAATGACGCCCGGACGGTCGACGTTATAGATCAACAGCATATGGCCTTCGGGAATCACCTCAACCGCATACGCGTTGCTTTCAATGACGCGAGGCTCCTTTTTGTGATAGAGGGTTCCGGCCAATTGATGCGTTTGCGTGCCGGCTTTCACGTGAATACGAATCAAGCTCGTATAATCTCCCGCGTCACTCCCCTTCACTTCCTTGACCTCGATGCCACGTTTCTTCGCAATAAAGGGAGCATTCACGGCGTTCACCCCCTCTTGTAAAATCGTGGCCAACAAGCCCTTTAATACCGCAACCGTCAGGGGAGCCAGGGAGAGATTGGCCACCTCTCCACTATATTCGACGGTGACCTGTTCAATGCCTCCATCAATCAGTTGCGCTTGAAAGAACCCCATCCGCTCAGCCAACCCCAGGTAGGGAGTGAGTTGAGCCAGGACTTCAGGGGGAACCGAAGGAATATTCACCGCACCCCGAGCCACGCCTTTCTTGAAATAATCGACGAATTGTTCGGCAATCGCGACGGCGACGTTTTCCTGGGCTTCCTCCGTCGAGGCCCCGATATGAGGCGTACAGATAAAGTTATCCAGGGCGAGAAGGGGATGATCCGGTTTCACCGGCTCCTCGTCAAACACGTCAAATGCCGCCCCGGCGACTTTTTTACTTTTGAGTGCCTCGTATATATCCCGTTCATTGATGATGCCGCCACGCGCACAATTCGCAATCATCACCCCGTCTTTCATTTGCCGGATGGCCTGAGCGTCAATCAAAGACCGGGTCTCATTGGTCAAAGGGGTATGAACCGAGATGAAATCGGCTCGTCTAAACAACTCGTTCAATTCCACGGTCTCGATTCCCAACTCACGCGCGCGCCCCGGAGCCAGATAGGGATCATAGCCCGTCACCTGCATGCCCAGGCCCTGTGCCAATTTCGTGACATAGGTTCCAATTTGCCCCAACCCCACAAGGCCGAGGGTTTTGTTGTACAACTCCGCGCCCATGAATCTGCTTTTCTCCCACTTGCCCGCCTTCGTCGAAGCGACGGCCTGGGGAATTTTACGACTCATGGTCACAATCATGGCGATCGTGTGTTCAGCCGTCGTAATCGTGTTCCCACCAGGCGTATTCATCACGACGATCCCCCGACGGGTAGCGGCTTCACAATCGACGTTATCAAGGCCCGTCCCGGCGCGACCAATGATCTTGAGACGACTCCCTGCGTCAATAACGTCAGCCGTCACCCTGGTCCCGGACCGAACGATGATTCCATCATAGTCTTTGATTTCTTCCAGAAGCCGTTCTTTGGGCAGCTTGGTTTTCACGTCAGCGTGAAACCCTCCCTGTTCAAGAACGGCAATTCCACGGGGCGACAGACTGTCACTGACCAGAATTTTCATGGAACGTTCCCTACGCTTTCCGTTTTTCAAAATCCGCCATATAGTCGATTAACGCGTCCACGCCGGCTTCGGGCATGGCATTATAGATACTCGCGCGCATACCGCCCACCGAACGATGCCCCTTCAGCGTGGTCAATCCGGCCTGGGCTGCCCCCGAGAGAAACCCGGAATCCGATTCCGGATTGGCCAGGACAAACGGCACGTTCATCCAGGATCGACAGGATGGTTCCACCGGGTTCCGATAGAAGCCGGAACCATCAATTGCGGCATACAGCTTCCCGGCCTTGCGTTCGTTGAGTTTGGCCACGGCCGAAAGCCCGCCTTGTTTTTTCAACCATTTAAAAACCAGACCCGCCATATACAGGGCATAGGTTGGCGGAGTATTCAGCATGGAGTCCGCTTCAGCCTGTTGCGTATAATCAAACACACCGGGCGTCGTCGGCAACGCGTCCCCGAGCAGGTCATTTCGCACAATCACCAGCGTCACGCCGGCCGGGCCAATATTTTTTTGGGCCCCGGCATAAATCAAGCCAAACCGACTCACGTCAATGGGACGGGACAGGATGGTCGAAGAAAAATCGGCAACAAGCGGAACGTTGCCGGTCTCGGGCACCCAGCAAAATTCAACGCCGTCGATCGTTTCATTGGGAGTGTAATGAACATAGGCCGCATCCGGATTCAACGCCCAGTTTTCAAACGAGGGGATGGTGGAGAATTTCTGACTTTCGGAAGAAGCCGCGACGTTCACTTCGCAATATTTCCTGGCCTCGCTGATGGCTTTTTTCCCCCATGCTCCGGTCAAAATATAATCCGCCTTGCTTTTCCCACGTAAAAGATTCATGGGAACGGCGGCAAACTGCCCCGTAGCCCCTCCCTGCAAAAAGAGCACCCTGTACGTATCGGGAACCCCCAACAAGTCACGAACGTCCTGCTCGGCCTCGGCAAAAACCGAGAGAAACTCTTTACTCCGATGACTGAGCTCCATGACGGAGGATCCGGCCCCGTGCCAATCCGTCAGCTCGGCCTGGGCTTGTTGCAACACGGCCTCCGGCAACATGGCCGGCCCCGCGCTGAAGTTATACACTCGCGACATACAAAACCTCTGGATGATGCAGCCTGTAATCAGCCATCAGGATCCACGCGCTCCATTGGCACCCGGAGCAGTCCGGTGGCACACTCTTTTCATCATGAAAAACCAGCACGAAATGCGGCCTGGCACTAAGGAATCCAAGTATCGACTCATGCCGGGAATGGGAACGAACTACGCTATCACACGGTCTGGCACTGGTCAAGGACACAAAGGACTCGGTCGTGGCTCCGTTTGAATGTCTTTTCTTGTCCGGTCCCCGTTTCTTCGGGGCTTGTTTCAACAAGTACGAGACCGTCATGTCAAACTGAGCCACGACCTTCTTTTCCCCTCCTTTGTAAGGAGGGGCCAGGGGGGGTAGAGTCTTCGATGGTGCCCCCGATGCTTCATGAACAGGCAAAAACTTTCCCCCTCCTTTGTAAGGAGGGGTCAGGATTGCGACTTTTCGGCTATGGGAGTCGATGAGATTTCCCCTCCTTTGTAAGGAGGGGCCAGGGGAGGTAGAGTCTTCGATGGTGCCCCGATGCTTCATGAACAGGCAGAAAGGAGGGGAAGGCAGGCAACAAGCTACCCTCTGATGTCATTCCCGCACCTCCCTCCTTTCGCAGACCGAGGCCCTCTACCCCACCTTCCCTCCCCTTACAAAGGGGAGGAGGCTCGGACCATTCAGCAGCGGTCGCCCGCATGTTGCCCCCCCTGACAAAGGGGAGGCTGAGTCTTTTTCCCCTCCTTTGTCAGGCGGGGCCAGGGTTGCGACTTTTCGGCTATGGGAGTCGATGAGATTTCCCCTCCTTTGTAAGGAGGGGTCAGGGGAGGTAGAGTCTTCGATGGCACCCCCCAGTGCTCCACGAGCAGGCTCCATGAGCGGTGGGCTCTACCCCTCCTTCCCTCCCCTTACAAAGGGGAGGCTTAATCTTTTCCCCTCCTTTGTCAGGCGGGGTCAGGGGAGGCTTAGCCCTTCCCGAAGCCTCGACTTTTTTCACGAGAACGCCCTTGTCACAAGAACACCTGTTCGCCTACAATGCGGCCCCTGCAAGGATGCCTGCAATGGGAAACAG
Source organism: Nitrospirales bacterium (assembly GCA_965215405.1). Lineage (GTDB taxonomy): Bacteria > Nitrospirota > Nitrospiria > Nitrospirales > UBA8639 > Bin75. The sequence continues at coordinate 1,463,748 of OZ244060.1, read as the reverse complement.
AGAATAATGGACGGGTTACGATTCGAACGTCGCAGCGAAGAAGATTATTACAAAGTCATTCTCCACGTCGGGAGCACGTATGTGCCGATCAGTGATGAAGACGTGGAAGAATTAAAAAAGAAAAGCAAGCTGTCAGGCGGCCAATTCCTGGAATTTTTCCTGGACCGGATCGGCTATTCCTCCTACCTCAAAGATCAAATCAAAGCGGAATTACTGAAAATCGGCACCCCCACCCAACAGTTTTCCATTCTCCGGCGGTCGATCCAGGAACTCTGAGGCCCGCCGGCGTCCGAGCGGGACGTCGCCGTGGCCGCTACGGGGCAGGAACTCTTTTTCATCAGCCCCCTTAATCATGATACCCGCCCACAATCTTATCAATAAAATTCAGGATTGCGGTCTTCTTCGCGGGATCCTTCTCCAGTTGCAGAGCCTGTTGGTAATGATCTCCTGCAACCTCGGGGTTGCGTTTGAGATCATAGACCCGTCCCACGCCAAACGTGGCCCTCGCGTCATTGGGATTGGCCTTGAGCGCGACGTGAAAACTGTCGAGAGCCGCGTCAACCTGCCCCTTGTCCAATAAAATCCACCCAACTTCCGTCGCAGCAGGTCCGAAGTCCGGCGTGATTCGCAGGGCTTCCTGATATTCACGCAGGGCAAGGGCCCATTGGCCTTTTTGTTCATAGAGCCCCGCCAATGCATGATGCACCTCGGCATCCTCGGAATTGAGTTTCATCGCGGTTTTATATTCACGAATCGCCGCGTCAATCTTCCCCTGTTCGGCCAGGGCACAGGCTAAATTCACGTATCCCAACGCGTCACCGGGTGCAAGCCTGACAACCTCTCGATACTGGGGAATGGCCATTTCCAACTGACCGTGTTCCTGATACGCCACGCCCAGGTTCAATCGAGCCGCCAAGTAAGTCGGATCCAGTTTGACGGCCTCGCGATAGGCCTTGATGGCCTTATCCGTTTGTGTCATCCGTTGATAAATCTGAGCCAGAAAAAAATGAGGAAAGGGAGAGTCGGGGGTCAGATGCATCGCCGTCCGGTAACTCTTGATCGACTGCTCCGATTGGCCGGACTGCGCCAAAAACATGCCATAGAGTAAATGAACGTGTCCCGCTTCCGGATACGTATTGCTCAGGCGATCAACCCATTCGCGGACGTTTGCGATATCGGCCTCGTTCTGTAACGACTTCGCGTGCATCTGCCACGCCAGGGCAAATTCGCCTTTCAACAAGTACGTGGCATTCAAGGCAAAAAATGCCCTGGGCCCGGCCGTCTCACTCTGAGTCCAGTGAGTCGCGGCGTCGAGCACCGCGTCCCAGTCTCCTCTGAGAACGGCCTGTTCGACCGTCTGTTCCTCACTCATGCGTTGACCACGTGCCTCTCTCGTATAAAAAAAGATGATTGACTGAAGCCTGGCGCCACTCGCCTCAGCGCCTCAGCGTATCCTCGACGTCGGGGGGGGTGGCAACGATCAATTCGCCTAAATGACGATACTGTTTCATGATTTGCTGTTTCATTTCCCAGGCCACCGTGCGGTAGGACCAATGGCCTTTGACTCCTGACCGGAGTTGGCACACGTACTCCGCCTGAGCATAGTCCATCTTAAAGACACACCGCACCTTGAAGCCAAAGGGAATCGCGTAAATCGAGGCCTCCTGATCCATGCCCCGCAGCCGTTCGATATCGCGTTGAACCGCGTCCATAGCCATTTGATACTCTCGATCCAGTTGAGCCTCATACAACGGATGAGGGATCTCGTAGCCGTGCATGGTGGTAAAGTTTTGCTGGATTTGCTGGCACCGTCGATGCCGGTGCATGTCCCTCCAGCCTCCGATATCCATCAACACGTCGAAGATCAAGGGATAGCCGCATCGGAATTCTTTGATCAACTCGTCATAGGGGCCTCGACGGCGAAAGGCCACCTCGATGGTCTCCAGTTTTTCCTTCTCGGACCACTCCCGCACCAATTCCAGAATCCGGCGATACGGCGCGTGACTGACGCGATACAGCAGACTCGTGACCACTTCATCCATCAGCGAATGAGGCTCGATGAGATCAACCGGCACCACCTGATCGGCCCAGGCCGACGGGAGATCCAGGCCCGCCCCGTGAAAAATTTTCCTGGCGTGCCTCGACAAATCACGATACACCTCTGTCTGGTACTCATTGGCCCTGGCGTGACGGGCCAACGTCGGCGCAAGCGGCTCTGCCTGTGCCCCGGTCTCACCGCACAACGCTCCCCACGCGTTCGAAGGAACTTTTGAGCAGGCTTCTTTCAACTCCTGGCCAAGCGCGTGGAGTTCGGGAAGTTGCGTCGATAAAAATCGGATGATTTGTTTTTCCAGCGTCCGTATGCTCACCACCTGCCCGACGTTCGTCGTGGAGGCCAGGGGCAGCAGATAACGCGTGACGTCGTACACGCGCGCGGCAAGAGTTCGACCGTAATTCGCCTCGCTCACGGCATCGGGCCTGGGATAGTGCCGTTGAAGACGTTCGAGAAGCGGATCATGAAACGTTCGATAGAGATTGAACAGACTGCCGAGAATCCCGCGATAAAACGCCTCGGTTTCAGAATCCCTGACGGTGGCCGGCACGTAACAGCCGGACACGGCAAAGTTTTGATACCGACTGGACTTGGCCTGTCCGTCCCACAGCGGTTCATCTTCCAGACGAATAGCCGCCAATTCGGAAATCCCTTCCAGGCACACGGTCACGTGTCCGAGATCGGCGATCGAAGCATGGCCATAGGCAAAATAAAACTGCTCCCAAAATTTTTCGGACGAATGCCCGTGCACCCACTTCAAACTGTCTTCAATGGAATCCTGAGAACGACTATATCGTGCAAGGGCATACGCCGCCTTCTCCGGCGGCATCGGAGCGAGGACGATCACCCGGCGCGTATGGCTTCCTTCAACGGACATGGATCAGGTTCTTCTTCTCCCTGGCGACCGCGTTCAACCTGCCGAAAGCGATTTACTATAGTCAGGCAGACGCTCCAATCTCAAGTCGACTCGGGGGTCGGTCGTGGCTCCGTTTGAATTTCTCTTCTTGTCCGGTCCCCGTCGCTTGGGAGCGTATTTCAAAAAGCACGAGACCGTCATGTCAAACTGAGCCACGACCCGGGGCACTCAATTTCATCGCGTCATGAAAACTCCTTGAAACCCACCACGGCGTCGGATAGACTCCACCGCCGATACACACGGCATTCCAGGACAACGCAAACGTTCCCATTCTGAGTCGCCTCGGAAACACGGGTATGACCTCAAACAGACAACCATCGGTACATGGCCAGTGGTCCTCCCGGTTGGTTTTTATTATGGCGGCCACCGGCTCCGCCGTCGGCCTCGGCAATATCTGGAAATTTCCCTACATTGCGGGAGAGAACGGCGGGAGCGCCTTTGTCCTCGTCTATATCCTCTGTGTGGCTGCCCTGGGCGTTCCTCTGATGATGGCGGAGGTGATGCTCGGCCGTCGCGGCAGACAGACGCCGGTCAATACCATGCGGACGCTGGCAGCGGAAGCCAACGCGAGCCAGGCGTGGCAACTCATCGGGTGGGCCGGTACCCTGGCCGGCATGCTGATTCTGTCTTATTACAGCGTCATTGGCGGCTGGACGATTGCGTATATCCTGTATTCCATGGCAGGGAGTTTCTCGGGTTTCACCGGTGAGGAGGCCTCTGCCCTGTTCAATCATTTTGTCGGGAATCCCGTCGTACAGATTGGCTGGCACACGGCGTTCATGATCATCACCCTGGGGATCGTCGCCCGAGGGGTACGGCACGGACTGGAAAAAGCCGTCACCTATCTCATGCCGGCACTGGTGGTGCTCCTGTTCGTCCTGGTGGGCTACGCCATGACCACCGGCTCTTTCATGAAGAGCCTCACCTTTCTCTTCACACCCGACTTCAGCCACTTCTCCGGCGCCAGCATGCTCACGGCCCTGGGCCACGCGTTTTTTACGTTAAGCCTGGGAATGGGCTGCATCATGGCGTATGGGGCCTACGTTCCCCCGGGCACCTCCATCGCGAGCACGTCCATAGCCATTGCCGTCGTCGATACCATAGTCGCCCTCCTGGCGGGCATGGCCATCTTCCCGATCGTCTTTGCCAATGCCCTTGAACCCGGTGCCGGCCCGAGTCTCATTTTTGAAACCATCCCCGTGGCCTTCGGCAACATGGTCGGAGGGACCTTGTTCGGAACCCTCTTTTTCCTGTTGCTCCTGATTGCCGCCTGGACCTCGTCCATTTCATTGATCGAGCCATCGGTCACCATGATGATCGAAAATTTCGACCTGACTCGTCGGCAAGCCGCGCTCCGGATCGGTCTGACTACCTGGCTGTTGGGATTCGGCACGGCGTTTTCGTTCAACGTCTGGGCAGACGCCACCGTTTGGGGGATGACCTTTTTCGAGCACCTCGACTTTCTCACCTCGAACCTGATGCTGCCCCTGGGCGGGGTCGGCATCGCGATCTTCGCCGGCTGGCTCATGACGAAAGAAATGAGCCGGGCCGAACTCGCCGTGAACAATGAAGCCCTGTATTCCATCTGGCAGGCGTTGATTCGCTTCATCGCCCCGATTGCGGTTTCGATTGTCCTTCTCCACGCCATCGGCACGTTTTGAAAGCCGGGGCGACAAAACGTCAACGCGAAAGGAGCCTCGCCGGTGACGGTTCAAGACCGGCATGGAACTGAAACCCGTTACCGGAAGGCGGAAAGGGATTCACGAGACACAGGAGATCATTCATGGAAAGCCCAACCCGAGAAACCAGCCACTGGTCTTCCCTGGTCGTGGCTCCGTTTGAATTTCTTTTCCTGTGCGGTCCCCGTTTCTTTGGGGCGTATTTCAAAAAGTACGAGGTCGTCATGTCAACCTGAGCCACGACCCCCTTTTCCCCTCCTTTGTAAGGAGGGGCCAGGGGAGGTAGAGAGAAGGGGAAGGCAGGCCACCATCTGGTCGTGGCTCAGATTGAATTTCTTTTCTTGTCCGGTCCCCGTTTCTTTGGGGCTTGTTTCAACAAGTACGAGGCCGTCACGTCAACCTGAGCCACGCCCCCTTCCTTGCAACGCCTGGTAGCTTCCCCTACTGTACCGCCTCATGTCAGAAAAGCGTTTGTGGTTCTATTGTCTGCTCACGGGCACGGCGTATTCGCTTTCCGTTTCCAATCTGGTCGATGGGATTCCGTGGGGCGCGCTTGCCTGGGTTGCCCTTCTGCCCCTTCACCGGGTGCTTATCGGCGTCACAACCGGTCAAGCCTTCCTGCGAGGATGGTTGACGGGCTTTCTGGCGTTTACCGGCACGATGTATTGGGTGGTGATCGCGATGCATCTCTATGGTCACGTCCCCCTCGCCGTCAGCATCGTGCTCATGCTTGCATTGACGGGGTATCTGGGGCTGTATATCGGCCTGTATGCCTGGGGATTTGTCTGGCTTGAACAACGATGGACCGGCGGCACGTGGATACTGGCACCCTGTTTGTGGGTCTCCCTGGAGTATGCGCGCACCTACGCGTTGAGCGGATTACCCTGGGGCCTGTTGGGCTATTCCCAATTTCAGTGGCTGCCTCTTATCCAGATCGCAAATATCACCAGCGTCTACGGCGTGTCGTTCCTCATCGTGCTGCTGAACGTTTCACTGTTTTCCCTGTTCCGTTGGCTTTTGACCGGAAAATCGCAGCGTGCCACGCTCCTTCAGCCCTGGGTTCCGATGACCTCAGCCGCCGCGGCCATCCTCATGGTCTGGCTTTATGGGCTGAATCAACTGCATCTTCCTCGCTCGGAGCACCTCGCGATTGGAATCGTTCAAGCCAATATCGACCAGGCGCATAAATGGGACGCGGCCTATCGCGTCGAAACGCTGGAACGATACCGCCGGCTCACAAAAGCCGTCAGTCCCGGGTCCGATCTGATCCTTTGGCCCGAAGCAGCCACGCCCTTTTCCTTCGAACGAAACCCGCGCTATCAATCGCTGGTGATTGAGATGATGAAAGACGCACGGGTGCCGCTGGTGTTTGGCAGTCCGGCTCTTCGACGGCGAACCGACGGCACCCTGTATTTGCTGAACAGCGCGTACGCTCTGACCCCTTCCGGGGAAATCACCGGACGTTATGACAAGCAACGTCTCGTCCCCTTCGGTGAATACATTCCACTGAAACGGGTGCTCTCTTTCCTGGACAAACTGGTCGTCGGCATCGGCGATTTTCAACCAGGATCAGGCCCTGCCCTGCTCTCCATTCCACGCGGACCAGACCAACGGCAGACTCGGGTCGGGGTCGCCATTTGCTATGAAGTCATCTTTCCGGATCTTGTGCGGCAACTTGCCAACGAAGGCGCCAACGCGTTGTTCACGATCACCAATGACGCCTGGTTCGGGAAAACCATAGCCCCGTATCAGCATTTCGGGATGGTCGTCTTCCGCGCCGTCGAAAACCGTATGGCGTTTGCCCGCGCCGCCAACACCGGGGTTTCAGGATTCATCGATCCGACCGGACGCATTCTCACGGCCACGCCCATTTTTACCGAACGGGCCGTCACCGGATCGATCCCTCTGAGCGCGGCCTCGACGTTTTATACACGATTTGGCGACGTGTTTGCGTGGGGCTGTGTTATAATGGCCTTGTTTTTGTTATCGTTCGCCCGTTTTTTCTGCAGACCATCCGCGGGTAACGCCCGATTTTCAACGCGACGCAAAGGAGTCACGCATGCTTGAGGACGTTCGAAACCGTTTACAAACCACCGGAGGCCACATTCAGGATATACGGAGGCGTCTTTGACCTGCCTCGACTACGGAACGAGCTCGAGGAACTGGAGCGGGAAAGCGCCCAACCGGATTTCTGGAAAAATTCGCAACTCGCGACCAAAGTCGGACGGCGCAAAGCCGCGATTGAACGAAACATCGCCCGCGTCACCGACTTTGAGCAAAGGCAGGCTGATCTGGAAGCCACGCTCGACCTCATCGGGGCGGAGGATGACGCCGAGCTCCAGGCTGAATTAACTCAGGGCATTCAAACGCTGGAAACGCTCCTGGAACGCCTGCGCACGGAGCAGTTACTGGCCGGTGAGCATGACGGTCGATCCGCGATTCTGGGCATCAACCCGGGTGCCGGCGGAACGGAATCGCAGGATTGGGCCCAAATGCTGATGCGGATGTTCGTGCGCTGGGCCGAGAACAAAAAGTTCAAGGTAGGCACCATCGACGTGCAACCCGGTGATGAAGCCGGCGTCAAAAGTGCCACGTTGAGCATCGAGGGCCCCTATGCCTATGGTTATTTGAAATCGGAAGCCGGCGTGCACCGTTTGGTGCGGATTTCTCCGTTTGACGCCAACAAACGTCGCCATACGTCGTTTGTCGCCGTGTCGGTGTATCCCGAACTGGACGACGACGGTGAAGTCGAGATAGATGAAAAAGATCTGAAGATCGATACGTTTCGTGCCGGTGGAGCCGGCGGACAAAACGTCAACAAAGTCGAAACCGCCATTCGAATGACTCACGTTCCCACCGGAATCGTCGTGCAATGTCAAAACGAGCGCTCGCAGTTACAAAACCGCATGGGTGCCACGCGCGTCCTGAAAGCGAAGCTGTTCGAGTTGGAACAACGGAAAAAGGAGGCCGAGTTTCAACATATCATCGGCGAAAAAAAAGAAATCGCCTGGGGCAGTCAAATCCGGTCGTACGTGTTCCAACCGTATCAAATGGTCAAAGACCACCGAACGAATCAGGAATCCGGGAACGTCGCGTCGGTCATGGACGGAGACCTGGATCCCTTCATTGAAGCCTATTTGAAACAGACCACGGCCACCACAAATTCATAACGACCCGGCGAGAGTCCGGGAGACGCACTGTAACGCCATGACGGATGAATCAAACGAACAACGCACGCAACGCGTTCAAAAGATCGAGGTGCTCAAAGCCCTGGGAGTGCAGCCCTACGGCACCCGCTTTGAGACGACTCACCAGGTTGAACGCCTCGTGGCGGCCTATGAATCACAAACCAAAGACGAACTCGAGCAACGGACAATCGACTGTTGCGTCGCGGGACGCATCGTGGCGCTTCGTCGGTTCGGCAAAGCCGCGTTTGCCTCGATTCAGGACGGCGCACATCGGCTTCAGGTGTATTTGAAAAAGGACGTACTGGGTGACGACGCTTTCCGCCTGTCCCAGGAATTGGATTTAGGGGATTGGATCGGGGTGGAAGGTCGGTTGTTCCGCACGAAAACCGATGAGTTGACCGTCGAAGTGCGCACGCTGACGTTTCTGTCGAAAGGACTTCGGCCCCTTCCTGAAAAGTGGCACGGCTTAACGGACGTCGAGACCCGGTATCGGCAACGCTACGTGGACCTGATTGCCAACCCGAGCGGCCACGCTGTTTTTGAAACGCGCAGCAGGATCATTACGGGCATCCGCAACTATCTCACCGGGCAGGGATTTCTGGAAGTGGAAACCCCGATGATGCAGCCCATCCCCGGGGGCGCCACGGCCCGTCCATTCGTGACGCACCACAATGCTCTCAATACGAACCTCTACCTGCGCGTCGCGCCGGAACTCTATCTCAAACGCCTGCTTGTCGGTGGGTTTCGGCGCGTGTTTGAAATCAATCGGAATTTTCGCAATGAAGGCATCTCGACCATCCATAATCCGGAATTCACCATGCTGGAGTTTTACCAGGCCTATGCCGACTACCAGGACCTCATGGCGTTGACCGAAGACCTGTTCGGCAAACTCGCGCGGGACGTCCACGGCGCCACCACGCTGGAGTACCAGGGGCACGTGATCGACCTGACGCCCCCGTGGCGACGTCTTCCCTACTTCGAAGCCATTCTGGAGCACAATACATTCGACCGAACCGTTCTTGAAGATCAGGAGGCGGCAACGGCAGCGGCCCGGCAACTCGGGCTGGAGATTCCCAGGGGTGCCTCGCTGATTGGCGTCCTGAACGTGATTTTTGAAGAAACCGTGGAGCACGGGTTGACGCAACCCACGTTTATCACGGACTACCCTGCGGAGATCTCGCCACTCTCGCGCAGGAAGGACACGGACCCACGCCTCACCGACCGGTTCGAATTGTTTATAGCCGGCCGCGAGCTGGCGAATGGATTTTCCGAGTTGAACGACCCGCTTGACCAGCGCCAGCGCTTTGAAGCACAAGCGTCTCAACGAGAAGCCGGGGACGATGAAGCGCACTGTTTCGATGAAGATTTCCTGCGGGCCCTGGAATATGGGATGCCTCCGACGGCGGGAGAAGGCATCGGCATTGATCGCCTGGTGATGTTGTTCACCAATCAGGCCTCGATCCGTGACGTCATTCTCTTTCCGCAACTCCGACCGGAGAAACCTCTGTGACCCTGCCGTATGAAATTTTTGTGGGGCTTCGGTATCTCCGGGCCAAACGTCGAACCCGAACCATTTCTCTCAACACCGTCATTTCGATCACCGGCATCACGCTGGGCGTCGCCGCTCTCATCGGGACCCTCGGAATCATGACGGGTTTCAAAGAAGACGTGCAGGCGAAGATTTTAGGCACCACTTCGCACGTCGTTGTTCAGGCACGCGGGCAACAAACCATGCCCGGCTATTCGGAGCTGATTCATCAAGTGAAAAAAGTGCCGGGAGTGGTCGCAGCCACGCCTTACATTTTCAAACAGGTACTGCTCACGTCAAAAACCGGCGTGCAGGGGGTTGTGCTGCGCGGCATTGATCCGAACACGGAACCCGAAGTCACGGAAATGACAAAGAACGTGAAATTCGGCACGGTGCAGGATCTGGCTGCCCCGCGGCCACCCGAACAAACAGGGGACTCGGACGTCTCTGCCCGGGCTGCTCCCCGACCCGGCATCATCCTGGGCAAAGAGTTAGCCATGCGGCTCGGGGTGTTCGTGGGCAATCGGATCAACGTCGTGTCTCCCGTCGGTCCCGTCAGTGCGTTGGGGATGACGCCGAAAATCCGCCGATTTCAAGTCGTCGGATTATTTGAGTCCGGCATGTACGAATATGACTCCTCGCTGGCCTACATTGCATTGGACGAGGCTCAACGGTTTTTCAGTCTGAGCCGGACCGTAACGGGCATCGAAGTGAAAGTGGAAGACGTGTTCACCGCCAACGCCGTTGCCACGCGGATCGAGGCAGCACTCGGAAGCGGGTACATGGCGAGAGACTGGATGGCATTAAACCATAATCTGTTTTCGGCCTTACGCCTCGAAAAAACCATGATGTTCCTGCTGCTGGTCCTGATTACGCTTGTCGCGTCGTTCAATATCGTGGGCACGCTCACCATGATCGTCAATGAAAAGCAACGCGAGATTGCCGTCCTGAAAGCCATGGGCGCCACGCCTCAAGCCATCATGCGCATTTTCATGTTGAATGGCGTGGTCATCGGCTTAACCGGCACGGTAATCGGCGTCCCCCTGGGATACACCTTTCTCTACCTCATCGAAAATTACTGGACCTTCGATCAAACCGTGTATTACATTTCACACATTCCGGTCCACGTGAAAGCCTTGGACGTGTTCCTCGTTTCGTTTTCCGCCATTCTGATAAGCTTTGTCGCAACGCTGTATCCTTCGTGGCAGGCCGCCAGACTCGCACCCGTCAACGCCCTTCGGTACGAGTAACGCCCATGAGCTCCTCTCCTGATTCAGCGTTGCCGTTTCTTCAGGTGAACGACTTGTCCAAGTCGTTCCTCCTGGGAAATCGAACCGTCGAAGTCTTAAAAGGCATCAACCTCGAAGTCCGGGAAGGCGAGATGCTTGCAATGGTGGGGGCCTCAGGAGCGGGAAAAAGCTCCCTGCTCCATATTTTAGGAACCCTGGATCGGCCAACGAGTGGAACGGTGTTCTATGAATCCCAGGATATTTTCCGTTTATCGGAACAGGAACTTGCCCATTTTCGAAACCGGCGTATAGGGTTCGTGTTTCAATTTCATCATCTCCTGCCGGAATTTACGGCTCTGGAAAACACCTATCTCCCGAGCCTCATGCAAAAACGACCGGTCGCACGGTGCATCGAAGAAGCGAGCGCGCTCCTTTCGGAAGTCGGCTTAAAGCACCGCCTGCATCACAAACCCGGCGAACTGTCCGGTGGCGAACAGCAACGAGTCGCCGTGGCACGCGCGCTCATTCACGACCCGGCCCTGGTTCTGGCGGATGAACCAACGGGAAATCTGGACACACACACCGGCGAAACCCTGTTTGCCCTGTTGCGAAAATTGAACGAACAACGCAGAACGTCGTTCGTGATCGTTACCCACAACGAACGCCTCTCCCTGCAAGCCGACCGAACGATCCATATAGTGGACGGACGGATCGTGAATGGACGGGAGTAAAGCAGGCGCGCACGAACTCGACGGGGCGGACCGCGCACTCGATACCCGTAAGGTCCGACGACGAATGACGCCGTCACATTCTCCAAAAATTCCGTTTGCGACCGTTCCAAAAGAGCGGCACGGATCAACAACGTCGAGAAACTTTTCCCCTCCTTTGTAAGGAGGGGCGAGGGGAGGTAGAGTCTTCGACGGCTCCCCCAGTGCTTCATGAGCAGGCAGAAACTTTTCCCCTCCTTTGTCAAGAGGGGTCAGGGGAGGTAGAATCTTCAACGGCCCCAGGGGCTTCACGGGCGGGAGGCTCTACCCCACCTTCCCTCCCCTTACAAAGGGGAGGCTCATTGCGCTGATGGCATGCCTCCTGCTCATCTTCCATCCCCCTCCTTTGTCAAGAGGGGCCAAGGGAGGTAGAGTCTTCGACGGCTCCCCCAGTGCTTCATGAGCAGGCAGAAACTTTTCCCCTCCTTTGTCAAGAGGGGTCAGGGGAGGTAGAATCTTCAACGGCCCCAGGGGCTTCACGGGCGGGAGGCTCTACCCCTCCGTCCCTCCCCTTACAAAGGGGAGGCTCATTGCGCTGATGGCATGCCTCCTGCTCATCTTCCATTCCCCTCCTTTGTCAGGAGGGGTCAGGGGAGGTAGAATCTTCAACGGCCCCAGGGGCTTCACGGGCGGGAGGCTCTACCCCACCGTCCCTCCCCTTACAAAGGGGAGGCTCATTGCGCTGATGGCATGCCTCCTGCTCATCTTCCATCCCCCTCCTTTGTCAAGAGGGGCCAGGGGAGGTAGAGTCTTCAACGGCCCCCGGGGCTTCATGGGCAGGAGGCTCTACCCCTCCGTCCCTCCCCTTACAAGAGGGGCCAGGGGAGGTAGAGTCTTCAACGGCCCCCGGGGCTTCATGGGCAGGAGGCTCTACCCCTCCGTCCCTCCCCTTACAAAGGGGAGGCCTAGTCTTTTCCCCACTTTTGTCAAGAGGGGACAGGGGAGGTAGAGAGAAGGGGGAGGCATGCAACAAGCTGGTCGTGGCTCCGCTTGAATTTCTTTTCTTGTACGGTCCCCTTTTCCTTGGGGCTTATTTCAAAAAGTACGAGGTCGTCATGTCGAACTGAGACACGACCACGACGTCCGGTCAGTCGACCGCTTGCGCTTTTTCGATTGAATAAGCGAGATGAAACGGAGACGCGGCAGTCGGACTTCACGCGCGGCTCTCCGTGCAGAAACCAGGCGAATGACGGGTTATCGGGGTGCCGCCGTAATTCTGTCTTTGATCACGTCAAAGGTCGCTTTGGGCAGCACTTGTTTCGAGACCAATTCTCCACGAAGCCGATAGGGACGATGGGAAACGACCTTGTCGGCTGTTTCCCTGGTCAACCCTAAAAACAACATGAGGTCATTCGCGGAAGCCGTATTGATATTGACGGGTGTCACCGTCCCATTGGAAGGAACCCCGACTCGAGGTGAGGCCGACCGGGGTGAGAATTTCTTCGCCGCCATGGGTGAGGTTGCAGAGGAGGCATTTCCTTTCGGTTGAATGATCGCAGGAACCCGTACCGCGCTTTCGGCTTTGGATTCACGAGCTTCTTTGAGCTCTTTCTGATAGCGACGCACAGTGTCCCGCAACGCGCGGTTCTGGCTTTTCAACCGCTGATATACGCGCCGAATTTCTTGCAGTTTACGGGCCCTCGCTTCGTGTTCCTTCTGCAACTCGACCTCACGAATCGCAAGCCGGTCTCGTTCATTTTCGTAATTTTCCCTGACCATCTGAATTTCAGCGCTCAACATTTCCAAATCAAGAGCCGCCTTTTCATGGTCCGCTCGTAATTTCTCATTTTCCTGCTTAAAAGCCGCGTGCTGCTTCTGGCTTTCTTTCAGTTTCATCTTGACGGCTTCGAGTTCCATCCTGGTCGTTTCCATATCGGCCACGGCTGCGTCATACGTGCTCTTGGTAACGACACAGCCTCCCAGAAACAGGCCAACGCTGCAGAGGAGGCTCACTCCCCACGTGCCGCGTCGCCACCCCCGCGTACACCCGGCACTCATATCTTCGTCCGTTCTTTTCAGCATCAAAACGTCACGCCCCTTTTCATCGTGCAGACACAATGATTTCCCGGACTTTCGTCTAACCATTATGGTATTTCCTATGAAATCCCTGTATCTTTTGTCAACCCTGCATGCGACGAGCGTTCGACCTCCGGCATTGCCACGTTCCCCACGTACTCGCGCATGAATCGTCGCCGTCACCCATGGAACAATTCGGACCAGATTCAGCGATTCTGTTCGGTCTGTTAGAAGGCCTCACGGAGTATCTGCCCATATCGTCGACCGGCCATCTTATTCTGTTCGGGCACTGGTTGGGATTGACGGGCAGCATGGCGACCAGCTTCGAAATCTGCATCCAGTTGGGGGCCGTGCTGGCCGTCGTTGCCTACGAACGCACAAAAATCCTTTCTTTACTGAGTCACGCAAACCAGGAACGGCATCTCCTGCGACGCCAGATCCACGCCTTCCCCCGAATGTCTTCCCTGACTCATCTGCTCAGAGAGTCCGCCGGGGTCCACAACCATCTATGGTTTCTCATTGGCCTGGGCGCGGCGTTTTTGCCGGCGGTCCTGGCAGGATTGTTGGCTCATGAGTGGATTGAGAAGCACTTATTCTCTCCCCGAACCGTGGCCCTGAGTCTCATCATCGGAGGGATCATTATCCTCATCGTGGAAACCTGGCCCAAAGCCATTCGCTGTACAGCGTTGGAACAAATCGGTCTGTCGAAGGCCGTGGGAGTCGGACTCGCCCAGTGCGTGGCGTTGATTCCAGGCATGTCACGCTCAGGATCGACCATTGTGGGGGGGCTTCTTCTGGGGTTGGATCGAAAAGTCGCCACGGAATTTTCCTTCTTCCTGGCACTTCCGACGATGTTCACCGCCACAGGCTACAAATTCGTGCAATCCTATCATCTCTTCAACGCCCAAGACGTCCTGTTGCTGATCATCGGCATGGTGGTTTCCTTTGTGGTGGCCTGGGCCGTCATTGCGACGTTTCTCACCTACATCAAGCGCCACACGCTGAAAGTGTTCGGCTATTACCGTGTCGTCCTCGGAACCATCCTCCTCCTCGTGCTGTAGGGAACCCCCTGGTCGGGGGGAGGTAGAGTCTGCCAGGACGAACCCCGGTGCTTCATGAGCGGGAGGCTCTACCCCACCTCCCCTCCCCTTACAAAGGGGAGGCTTAGACCTTCCCCCCTTCCCCTTCCTTTGTCAGGCAGAGCCAGGTTTGCGACTCTTAGGCTATAGGCGTCGATGAGATTTCCTCTCCTTTGTAAGGAGGGGCGAGGGGAGGTAGAAAGAAGAGGAAGGCATGCAACAAGCTACCCTCTGCTGTCATTCCCGCACCTCCCTCCTTTTGCAGACCGAGGACTTCTACCCCTCCTTCCCTCCCCTTACAAAGGGGAGGAGGCTCGGACCATTCATCAGCGGTCGCCCCATGTCGGGACCTTCCAGCCCTGATAAAGGAGAGGCTCAGACCTTCTTTTTCCCCTCCTTTGTAAGGAGGGGGGCAGAGCCTGCAAAGACGAACCCCGGTGCTTCATGAGCGGTGGGCTCTACCCCACCCTTCCCTCCCCTTACAAAGGGGAGGAGGCTCGGACCATTCATCAGCGGTCGCCCCACGTCGGGACCTTCCATCCCTGATAAAGGAGAGGCTCAGACCTTCTTTTTCCCCTCCTTTGTAAGGAGGGGTCAGGGGAGGTAGAGTCTTCAACGGCGCCCCCTGTGCTCCCTGGGCGGAGCCTCCTGCACGGCTTGACGCTCCTCTCGGCAAAGGCCGATAATTACGGCTTATCATCTCCGTGCCGAAGTGGCGGAACTGGCAGACGCACTAGATTCAGGGTCTAGCGCCCTTTGGGGTGTGCGGGTTCAAATCCCGCCTTCGGCACCAACAGGCTTACAGTCTATTGATTGCAATGACTTGGTGCCTGGCGTTCCGACACCGTGTAATGAAGGTGTTCAAACAAACCCTCGCAGCATCGAGTTTCTCCGTGCCAGGCTCCCCGTCAGCACGTCCACTCCGACAAACCAGCACCATTCCTGTCCTGATCACTTTCAACGGCACGAGTTCCACCGGCTCGCCGACGTCATCGTCTGGCAGAGTTTTCTGTCTCGCTCTTCCGGGCCACCGGCCGGCTGACCTGCAAGGAGCCTGGGCAGGAAGGGTATTGGGGCATGGGTGACTCAATGGGCACCAGACCAACCCCGCAAGCTGCGTGGGCAACTGATTTGTCATCAGTCGCGGTGACTGTGTAAAACGGGATTATTCAGGAGAGACTCTCTCAACCTCATGACATGGGATCGAGCCCCACACATTCCTGCAGGAGAGCCAACACACACATAAACCCGATTGAACACGGATATGTACGAAGCCGCCTTCAAGAACATTGATAACACGCTGTGGAAAGAACATCCTCAGGGCCAACTCCCCGAAAGCGCCAGCCAGGCCCCAGGCTTAAACCGAAAACCATCCGGTAAGGACAGAGTCAGCCATGTCACACGGACGCCTACTTAAATTGTTCCTCGCTGATGGGACCGATTCCGGCCCCAAATCCTATGAGATCGTGAACCGGACCATCCAGGCATTGGAGATACCTGCAACAAAAGTAAAAGAACTGAAGTCAAAGGCCGATTATCAAAGGCCGGGGGTTTATCTCATAGTAGGCGAAGACGAGGAAGGCACGCCGCGCCTGTACCTGGGCAAGAGTGAAAACGTGGCAAATCGCGTACAGGAACATCTCAGCAAGCTGGAATTTGAAATTACGAGCCTTCTGCTTTTCTCGAACAAAGACGATAACCTGAATGCAAGCCAGGTTGGCTGGCTTGAAACCGAACTGATCAAGGCTGCCAAATCATGTAAACGGATCGACTTGGCCAACCAGCAAACGCCGGATTCCCCGTCACTCTCGTCGGCTGATCTTGCGACCGTAGAGGAATTTTTCGCTGACGTTAAACTGATTGCTCAAACAGCCGGTTATAACTTTTTTGATCCGCCAAACCGGGCCTCATCTGGAAAGGGGACTGGCGACGACAATTCAACTGAAAATAAAGAAGACCGCTTCATGTTTCACGATGCTGAAGGCTACCCGTCGGATGAAGGGTTTGTTGTGTTAAAAGGTTCCCACGCAGCAGCACCAGCAGCCGAACCACAGCCAGGTCTTAGCGATGGATATAAACGGTTGAGGGAAGTTCTAATGGCTCAAGGCGTATTGATGAAGGCCGAAGTGCCCGATAACGATAAGCTGACCTTCACCGTTGACTATGCTTTTTCATCTTCGTCTGCGGCAGCGGCGGTTATTGCTGGCTGGAATATATCCGGCCCCAACAAGGCGTGGAAGAATCCAAACAATGAAACGATTGAACAATATCGTTCACGTTTGGCGGAGGAAGAGAGCGATTAGGGCTTCTTCTGCTTAAGGCGCTTCGGACACACCCGGTGAGGTGACAAGACTCCCGCCACCACGGGCCACAGGGCTGCCCGCACACAGAAACCACATACAAAAAAAGGAACCTGTATTGCCCCAGCTTGAACATATCGAAGCCATCGAAAAACGTCTGTGGGAAGCGGCGGACAATTTACGTGCCAACTCGAACTACGCCAGCAACGAGTACTTCCTGCCCGTCATGGGCCTGGTATTTCTGCGGCACGCCTATAGCCGCTACCTTGCGGTGAAACCGGCCATCGAAGCGAACCTGCCAACGCGGGGTGGCAAAAGACGCGATTTGACCAAGGAAGACTTTTCCCAGAGAAGCGCCATCTTCCTGCAGCCCGAGGCCCGGTTCGATTACCTGGTTGCCCTGCCTGACAGCGCGGACCGCGCCAGGGCCATTGTTAAGGCGATGGAGTCCATCGAGGCCGACTACACAAGTCTGCGCGGCGTCCTGCCCAAGAAGGAATACCAGGAACTGGACAATGACGTGCTCGGCCAACTCCTGCGCAAGCTCAACCCCGACGAGTTGAAGCGAGTCTCCGGCGACGTGTTCGGGCGCATCTACGAATACTTCCTGACACAATTTGCCGACCAGAAAGCGCATGACGGGGGCGAGTTCTTCACGCCGGTTTCGCTCGTTTCGCTGATTGCCCACGTGCTGGACCCGAAGCGTGGCACGGTGCTCGACCCTGCCTGCGGTTCCGGCGGCATGTTCGTGCAGAGCGCGCGCACCGTTGAGGAACACGGCCGGAGTCCCGCCGAACAACTCACCTTCCGCGGCCTGGAAAAGAACGCCACCACCATCTCGCTGGCCCGGATGAACCTCGCCGTTCACGGCTTGGAGGGAGACATACGAAAGGCCATCACCTACTACGAAGACCCGCACGAACTGGTCGGCAGAGCCGATTACGTCATGGCCAATCCGCCCTTCAACGTGGACGAGATAGACGCCGACAAGATCAAAAACAACCCGCGCCTGCCGTTCGGCCTGCCCGGGGTGAACAGGAAGGGCAAGGTCAGCAACGGGAACTACGTCTGGATCAGCTACTTCTACAGCTACCTCAATCAAACGGGACGCGCCGGGTTTGTCATGTCGTCCCAGGCCTCCAGCGCCGGCGGCAGCGAGGCCAGGGTGCGGCAAAAGCTGGTTGAGACCGGCGACGTGGACGTGATGATCGCCATCCGCTCGAACTTCTTCTACACCCGCACCGTGCCCTGCGAACTCTGGTTCTTCGACCGCGCCAGGCCGAAAGAACGTCGCGACAAGGTTTTGATGATCGACGCACGCAACGTCTATCGCCAGGTTACCCGCAACATCTGCGACTTCAGCCCGGAACAAGAGCAAAACCTGCTCGCCATTGTCTGGCTGTATCGCGGCGAGACCGACCGCTACCTTGAATTGGTCTCCGAGTATTGTGCTCGCGTCATTCGCGAAGCCGAGTGCTGCTTCAGCACCGAGACCGAAGACGGCGCCGTAATCAAGCCGCTGCCCGACCTTCTTGCCACGCTGACCAGACTGCGCGACCTGCTGGCCCCTTTCATCAAGACCCTCAAGTCGAAAGACGCGCACGCCCGGACGCACAAGGAGTTCATCAACGCATTGTCGGGCCTTGCAAACGACGTCACCGCTTTTGAAAAGGCGGCTGCCGAACACCGCGCCAAGTGCCCCCCCCCCGCGCGCGCGCGTGATCAAGCAAGCCGTTGACCGCCTTTCACCGCTGGCCGAAGCCAGCCGTGACCTCGCCAGGCAAGCCGATTTACCCCTGAAGCTGGCAACGCACCTGATCGGGATTTGCGAGAAAGAACTTGACGCCAAAAGCAGCGACGCGTGGCGCAACGGCGAAATCAACCGCGCCCGCAAGGACGCCGACGCCGCCCGCGAGCAAGCCGTCGAGCAACTCAAACGAGTGCGTGACTTCCGGCGACAGGCGCACTGGCTGACAGAACGCTTTCCCGACGCCGGACTGCGCGACGTTGAAGGACTGGTCAAACTCGTGGACCGCGCCGAGATCGAAGCCAACGACTGGAGCCTGACCCCGGGCCGTTACGTGGGCGTGGCGCCCGAAGAAGAGGATGAAAATTTCGACTTTGAACAAACCATGCGCGACGTTCACAATGAGTTGGAAGAACTCAACAGCGAAGCGAACGAATTGGCCGCGAAAATCCGAAAGAACTTCAGGGACCTGGGGATATGAGTCCGAACGCAAACGGGGCGCCGCCTTACACAATCACCCCGCGCATACTGTCGCTGGTCGAACAAATCGGCGAACGCATCGGGGAGGCGGAAGCGTCCGGTATCGCCAGGAACCTGCGCCTGCACCGCATCAACCGCATCCGCACAATTCAAGGCTCACTCGCCATAGAAGGCAACACGCTGAGCGAAGAGCAGATAGCCACACTGCTCGACGGCAGATCGGTGGCGGGGTCGCCGCGGGAAATACGCGAAGCGCGCAACGCCATCGAAGCCTATAACGTATATAAAAGCTGGAGCCCTGCAAGTCAAAAAGACCTGCTGACCGCACACGGGATTTTCATGGCTGCCCTGCCGGATGCGCAGGGGCGCTACCGGCGGGGTGGCGTCATGGTTGGCGGAGGCGGAAAAGTTTATCACGTCGGGCCGTCCGCCACCCGCGTGCCGGAACTGACGGCCGACCTGCTGGCGTGGATTGAAAGCACCGACGAACACCCGCTGATCGCAGGTTCGATCTTTCACTATGAGTTTGAGTTCATTCACCCCTTCGAGGACGGCAACGGGAGAATGGGGCGGCTTTGGCAAACCCTCATCCTGACGCGCTGGCGACCGTTGTTTGCCCACCTTGCCGTTGAGAGCTTTGTCTACGCTCATCAAGGCGAATACTATAAAGCCATCAGGGGAAGCTCTGAAGCAGGGGAAAGCACGATATTCATCGAATTCATGCTGGAAGTCATTCTTGAAGCACTTCAGGCAGCACAGTCGAGTGACCAGGCAAGCGACGAGGCAGCGCGGCCGCCCGCTGCCTTGCAGGACGGACCGAAGACAGCAGTGGAACTCATGGCGGAGATGAAGTTCTCACATCGCCACGCGTTCCGTACCCGATACCTTCGCCCGGCCCAGGACCTGGGACTGGTGGAGATGACCCTGCCCGAGTCGCCGACGTCGAAGGATCAGAAATATCGCCTGATGGAGCGGGGGCGAAAATGCAGTTATGGTGACACTGAAAAGTGACAAGCACGATGGAAGATAGCAGGAAGCTGAAAATATGAGTTGGAATGAATTTAAGTTTGGAGATTTTGCTGAGATTCAACCTCGAGTCGCTTGCGAAAAAGGGGCTCCGTATCCTTTCATTGAAATGTCCGATGTTAAACCGCGCAGCAAGTTTGTTGAACCAGGTAGTGTGCGTACATGGAGAGGTGGCGGTGGAGCAAGATTTGAAAATGAGGATATTATTTTTGCGCGTATTACCCCGTGTTTAGAACATGGTAAAACAGCGAAAATCAGTGGATTAAAAGAGGGCAATGGGTTTGGCTCCACGGAGTTTTTTGTTTTTCGTGCCAGAGAAGGAATATCTATTTCCGACTTCATTTACTATTTGTCTTGTTCTCCTGTAATTCGTGAACCAGCAATCAAAAGTATGATTGGAGCTTCTGGAAGACAAAGAGCTCAGAAGCCAGTAGTAGAAAATATAGTTGTTCGGGTTCCGAATATTGAGGAACAAAGCCGCATAGCCTCCATCCTCTCCGCCTACGACGACCTGATCGAAAACAACCGCCGACGCATTCAACTACTCGAACAGGCAGCCCGGCTACTCTACAAAGAATGGTTCGTCCATCTCCGCTTCCCAGGCCACGAACACACCAAAATCACCAACGGCATCCCCGACGGCTGGGAGAAAAAGACCCTAGGTGATATGGTGAAAATCGCTAAGGGGAAAAACATCACCAAGGATTCAGCACGAGACGGTCCTATCCCTGTAGTTGCTGGAGGGCTAACCCCAGCCTACTACCATGATACTGCCAATGTGCATGGCCCAGTCATCACGGTCAGTGCTTCAGGAGCTAATGCTGGATATGTAAATCTCTATCATGAAGATATTTGGGCTTCCGACTGTTCCTATATCAGCAGAGCGTCGACCGAATATCTATACTATCTGTATTTACTTCTTCTATCGAAACAAAGAAAGATTCTTGGATTTCAGAAAGGAGCCGCACAGCCTCACGTTTATCCAAGGGATTTGGAAAGGCTTACACTCAATGTCCCAATAGAAATTTGCATTAGGCAGTTTGAGAAATTTGCCTCACCTATTTTCTGCAGAATAGGACTACTTCTTGAACAAAACAGAAAACTTGTCAAAGCCCGTGACCTGTTGCTCCCGCGCCTGATGAATGGGGACTTCGTTTGTCAAGAACGCATGCTAAAGAGGCCCCATGACGACTAGCAGATACACGATGCAAATATCCCGTCTTACGGTCGATAAGCTCGGAGTAAAGCTCTACGACAAGGTGTCCGCAGTAATCGCGGAACTCATAGCCAACGCGTATGACGCAGACGCAATGAAGGTTTCGGTTCATGCGCCCATGGGTCACTATCTTGCCCAAAAACGGGATGGTGAAATAATTGACAAAGGTTCTGTCGTATCCGTTCAAGACAACGGTCATGGAATGACTCCTGAAGAAATGCAGAACTTCTACTTGGTTGATGGTCCATCGGGACGGCTCGACCCATAAGTGGATTCCCGGGGAACAGCGGGACCTGATCGTGACGATGGACGATGTCATGAGTGAGGTGCACTCCGGGATTTTGTGGCCCGGAAGGGTATGTTCTCGAGTCCCCGCTACCCACCCGTGCGCAGAGCCGTCTTGATGCAACATCATGCCCCCCAACAGCATCCTGGGGCGGTTTCGCAAGGCCATCGGCGCCCGGTTCGACCACAGGGTGCCCACACGCCTTAGACTCGCACCAACCAGACCCTGCTACCTTTGCGACTTCAAAATGGTCCTGCCCGAACCGGCACAGACCATTGAAATATCGGAGGTGGATTCTTATAATCGAAAAGGCGAATTAATCAGAGTTTCCTTAAGACTGAGTTGGTAACGTCTGGTATCAAATTGTCGAGGGCTTCATAACTTTACGATCTTACCGGGGCCAAAGCGACCAATTGCAGAACCCAGATGTTCTAAAATATATATATACGGAGGGCATAAATGGCTAATGATTTTGAATTTAAGGTGAACGGTGTTGAAGTCCGTACGGAACACCAGTCTCTCTTGGCCAAGAGAATTCTTGAGTTGGCAAAAGAAAAGGGTGCCATTCCCGGGGATCCTGATGGGTATATATTGCAGGGAGACAAAGGTAAATATAAAGAGGACGATTCCATTGATCTGGAACAAGATAATCTGTTCATTGCAATCCCCAACA
This sequence comes from Nitrospirales bacterium, assembly GCA_965215405.1. Taxonomy (GTDB): domain Bacteria; phylum Nitrospirota; class Nitrospiria; order Nitrospirales; family UBA8639; genus Bin75. The sequence continues at coordinate 1,441,565 of OZ244060.1, read as the reverse complement.
AACCTACACCGGTAGCATAACTAATTCCGATATGCCTGATAATATCGATAGGATAAAGGGAGAGTTGGAAAGTTTGGGCTATGAAACTCGTTTGTCGGATAGCTCACAGGGAAAAGTGGTTTGTTTTGAATACAAGGTTGAGGCCGGTTCCCATATAGGCGAATTGGTAAAAGTAGGTATCAGCATGCAGGGAAACGAATCTTATCCTGAATATCCACCACACTGGATCCATTTATCTCCCCCGATCGACGATGGAAAAGGTGGAGCAGTCGAAAAATACCTGGATACTACCGGTCAAAAATGGGTTGCCCTAAGTAGACCCCCTGGGGAGCTTTGGGATCGATTGCCTACAAAGCACATGCAGGCTTACCTGAGTGAGCATATGCGTCGATTTTGGAACAACATATGAGCTTTGAAGTTGTTCTAACTTCAAAGGCGGATTCGGACTCCAGCGAACATCTACTACAACATTTCCGGCACAACATACGTCAGGAAGATCTCTGCTTTGCTATGTGGCGTCCGTCCACAGGGCAGTCACGCCGTACCGCGTTAATTTACCGCGTAATTCCTCCGAAAAATGGAGAGCGCCTCCTTCACGGCAACGCCAGTTTCGAGCCGGACTATCTTGCCCGTGCAGTAAAGACCAGTCGTGAAAACAAATCAGGATTGGCGTTTTTACACAGTCATCCGATTTCTGGATGGCAGGATATGAGTGATGCTGATATAGAGGCAGAAAGGGATGTGCTGGCATATCCTGCAGCCGCGACCGGCTTGCCATTGGTTGGCCTCACAGTAGGCACCGATGGTTATTGGAGCGCTCGTTTTTGGGAAAAGGATGGGGTAAAGATGCGCCGTTACTGGTGTGACAAAGTGCGCGTGGCAGGACCGAATGTTTACAAAATTTACTATAACGACAATACCACGCCTCCGCCTGCAAGGAAGGATATCCTAAAACGCACTTATGACACATGGGGACACCAGGCGCAAAATACAATCTCTCGTTTGAAAGTGGGGATCGTTGGACTTGGCAGCGTCGGTTGTATCGTCGCCGAGGCGATTGCCCGCATTGGTATCACGCATACCACATTGATCGACCCGGACAGAGTTGAAGAACACAATCTTGACCGCCTGCTTTATGGAACAATTGGTGACATTGGTAAATTGAAAGTCGAGTTGGCCGCGCAGGCAATGAAGCGAAACACCACTTCGGATCAAATTCAAGTTACCACCTTACCGATGTCAATTCATGAAGAAACAGCTTACAAAGCTGCACTCGACTGCGACATTCTATTCAGTTGCGTTGACCGTCCAGTTGCACGCGATGTCCTGAATTACATTGCCCAGGCACATATGATACCCGTCATCGACGGGGGAGTAGCTATTGAAACAGACAGGAAGCACGATACTTTGTCCTCTGCCCATTGGCGCGCCCACATAGTCACGCCTTATCACCAGTGTATGCGCTGTAATGGGCAATACAATTCGAGCATGGTCGTAATGGAATTGGATGGATCGCTTGACAGCCCGTCTTATATCAACAATCTGCCACTTGAAGAAAGAATTGGCAACCAGAATGTTTTTCCGTTTAGTCTAGGAGTCGCGGGAATGGAAGTAAATTTGATGCTTCGCTACCTTCTTGCCAAGGATTGGTGGCCGGTGGTACGCCAGCAGGATTACCAATTTGTTACTTCCGAGACGCGTATCATCAACGATGAATGTTACCCAAACTGCTCTTTTCGTCGGCGACGCGCTCAGGGTGATACAGAAAATCCACCCTATTTGATCAAGACAACTCCAGCCCCCAAAAAGAAAACGCTTTGGCAATGGCCAATCAGGATTTACGATAAGGTATTTCGGAAATTCTGATTTTCGGGCCTGTTAAATTTGCCCTTTTCATTAGGCTGTATAGGTAATATCTCACATTATAGGGTTGAGAAACACAAGGCCCAAGCGTGATTGTACATCCAGTGCTCAGAAGATTCCTAATCTTAAGATCATTGTCCTCATAATAATGTCTTAAACGTGTGGAAGAATTATTCCGACCCTGAGCTTCAAATCGGATTTTATTCTTTTCTGATATATCTGTTTCAGCAATAACAACCCTGCATTCTTTTTCATAATCATATGCATCGCTTTTATATAAATAACGAATTTTCTCCAGAAATTTGCAAACTATTTCAGCCAATTTCTTCCCTACATCATTTCTGAGTGGCTTTTTACACCCTTTTATAAAAGCATCGAGAGGTTTCAGGAAGCGAGTAAGAACGTCAATGGTAGAACGCACCCCTTGGTCGCCATAAAGGACTCGCTGTAATTTGCCATAGGGAATATGTACTGACAGAGAGCAACCTTTTCCTTCTTTTCCATAAGTGCGCCAAAAAACAAGATTATCGCTCATATCTTTCTCTTTATTGTGAATAAAAGATGATATATACGCGTGAGAAAGTTGTTCTTCTTTTAACCAAGAGTATTTTTTATTAAGATGGCGAACAAGATAATTTCCCTCATCAGGATCGTTCAGATGCACAGAATCGTACAGGCGTAAAGTAGGACTCACTTCATAAGCAATTGGTTTTGGTTCTTTCTCTCTATTCCTCCCGAGTTCTTCTTTTTGTTCGCGGTCTTGCTCGAGCACATCAGTTAGCATGGAAACCAAGGCTGCTATGCTGGTATAGTGGATAACTATTATTTTGTCGCCATTATTTGCAGCATCTATCTTATGTCGTTTTTCGATCTCAACCAAAAATTCTTTCAGTACGTCATTCAATCTCGCCTCTAAATGATTATTTAAATATTCCGAAGCAAGCTCATTGTGTTTCTTTAAATATTCGAGACTTGTCCCTACGAATTCATTTAACTGTTTTTCAGCCTTTTCCACTGATCTACCTCTTTGCAATATTGGTTTAGGTAATTCAAAGTTAACTTCCGAAATCAACCTTGAATCGACACTCTTGGATGACTCAATGATACTGTTGTGCATAACGCATCAACACTCTCAGGTCAACTCTGAACAGGAATCACAACGTCAGTCGAAGCAAGCGGCGATGCTGGAGGAAGCACTCAGGCAGCCGGGCATCCCGGAAGTCATGAAAGTTTATGAGGATTGGCGGTCGGCAGAAAGAGGGCTGGACGTGTATCGTAGAGCTACAGAGAAACCCATGAACGTCTCGACGACCGACCATGCCAACCCGTCAGCAGGCAACCAGGCCCCCGCACGGAATTGTGACGAACGGGGAACCCGCGCCGACTGACGGCTTGTTGAGATGAGTCCTGCAAACTACACCGAAGACGCCCTCGTTCAGCAAACCACCGCCAATTACCTGGAACGGCAGCTCGGCTGGGAGTCGGTGTATGCCTGCAACAAAGAAGACTTCGGGCCGGGCAGCCTGCTGGGCCGCTCCTCCGATCGTGAGGTGGTGCTAACCCGGATGCTCCGCGAGAAATTGACCGAACTGAACCCGGACCTGCCGGACGTCGCCTGCGACGAAGCGGTACGGCAAATCACGGCATATACGACTTCGCAAAGCATCGTTGCCGTCAACCGGGAAAAATACGGCCTGATCCGCGACGGAGTGCAGGTGGCCTTTCAGAACGAGAAGGGAAACCGGGAGCACCGACGGTTGCGCGTGCTCGACTTCGACGCCCCGGAGAACAACCACTTTCTTTGTGTGCGCGAATTGTGGGTGAAAGGTGACCTCTACCGGCGGCGGGCGGACGTCGTCGGTTTTGTCAACGGTCTGCCGCTGTTGTTCATCGAGTGCAAGAACATTCACCGCAATCTCAAGGCCGCCTTCGAGGAAAACTATTCCGACTATCTGGACACCGTCCCGCAGACGTTTCACCACAACGCCGTCGTCATGTTCGGCAACGGCGACCAGGCAAAGATCGGCTCCCTCACCAGCCAGTGGGAGCATTTTCATGAATGGAAGCGGCTGAAAGAAGATGAGCCGGGCGTTGTGGACATGGAAACCCTGCTCAAGGGCGTCTGCGACAAGCGCAACTTCATCGACCTGGTGGAGAATTTCATTCTCTTCGACGATTCCTCCGGCGAAACCAGGAAAATCCTGGCCCGCAACCACCAGTTCCTGGGCGTGAACCGCACCGTTGAAGCGGTGCGTGAGCGCAAGGCACGCGAAGGCCGGTTGGGTGTCTTCTGGCACACCCAGGGCGCGGGCAAGAGCTATTCAATGGCGACGTTCACCCGCAAGGTGCATCGCAAGCTGGGCGGCAACTTCACTTTCCTCGTGCTGACCGACCGCGAAGACCTGGACTCGCAGATTTACAAGACCTTCGCGGGCTGCGGCCTGGTGAATCATGACAGCGACCCCTGCAGGGCGGAGAGCGGCGAGCATCTTCACCGACTGCTGACCGAACACAAATCTTACGTCTTTTCACTGATCCAGAAGTTCAACCGGAACCTGGAATCGGGTGAGGACTATACGCAGCGCGATGACTTGATCGTCATGACCGACGAGGCGCACCGCACGCAGTATGGCAACCTGGCGCGGAACGTGCGTGACGCCTTGCCCAACGCCAGCTTCATCGGCTTCACGGGCACGCCTCTGTTCAAGGAGGACGAGATCACGAGTCGGGTTTTCGGCAACTATGTATCGACCTACGGTTTTCAGCGCGCGGTGGAAGACGGGGCCACCGTGAAGCTTTGCTACGATACCCGCGGCGACAGGCTGGGCCTCGCCATTGGAAACCTGAACGAGCGTATCGCCGAGAAACTGGAAAAAGTCGAGGTTGACGACGTGGACCAGGAACAGCGCCTGCAACAGGAACTGCAACGGGATTATCACGTTGTCACGGCGAAGAAACGGCTCGACCAGGTGGCGCGGGACCTGGTTCGGCATTACTCCACCGCCTGGGAAACCGGCAAGGCGATGCTGGTCTGCATCGACAAGGTGACCTGCGTGAGGATGTACGAGTTGATTGAGCGTTACTGGCGCAAGCGCATCGGCGAGTTGGAGGCAGCGAAAAAGCGGTACGCCGACGAACAGGAAGCGGCGCGTACCCAAAACCAGATCGACTGGATGAACGAAACCCGCATGGCGGTGGTGATCAGCGAGGAGCAGGGCGAGGTTGAGAAGTTCCGCAAGTGGGACCTGGACGTCTTGCCCCACCGCCGTCTCATCAAGGAAGGCATGGAATTGCCCCCGGCAATGCGCGAACAACCACAGTTCAGGGACATGCAGCGGATGGCGTTGGACGAGGCGTTCAAGTCGGAGGAACATCCCTTTCGCGTTGCCATTGTCTGCGCCATGTGGCTGACGGGCTTCGACGTGCCGAGTCTCGGCAACCTGTACCTGGACAAACCCTTGAAGGAGCATACCCTGATGCAGGCCATTGCCCGCGCCAACAGGGTGAACGAGGGCAAAAACAACGGGCTGATCGTGGACTACTGCGGTATTCTCAAGCACTTGCGCCGGGCCCTGGCGACCTTTGCGGGGACGCGGCCCGACGGCAAAAGCGATGACCTGGATCCTGCAAAGCCGAATGAGGAACTGCTGAACGACCTGGCCGAAGCCATTGGCCTGGTGCGGGGTTTTCTTGACGAGCGTAACGCGCCCCTGGAAGACGTGATTCAAAAAACTGGTTTTGATCGCAATGCCGCCATTCTCGCCTGCAAGGAGGCGGCAAACGAAAATGACGAAACACGCAAACGATTCGAGATCACATGCAGGGAAGTGTTCAGAAAGTTCAAGGCCTGCCTCAACGTGGAAGGGGTCAAAAAACACCGGGCGGAACGGGACGCCGTCGATATCGTCTACAAAGGCCTGCAACGGGACAGGGAACGGGCTGACGTCAGCGGTATCATCCGGCAACTGCAGGAAGTGGTGGACGAAGCGGTTGAGACGCAACCCGATTCAGCTCTCATTGGCGAGACCGGCGTATATGACATCAGCAAAATCGACTTCAAAAAACTGCAACGGGAATTTGAACGGTCGCAAAGGAAAAATACCACGGTCCAGAATCTGAAGACCGCCGTCGAAAACCGGCTCCATCTCCTGCTTGAGCAGAACCCGCTGCGTACGAACCTGCAAACGCGCTATGAAGCAATCATCGCGGAGTACAACAACGAGAAGGACAGGGTGACCATTGAGCGGACCTTCGAGGCCTTGCTCAAGCTGGTGGAGGACATGAACGAGGAAGAAAGCCGTGCGGCGCGCGAAGGACTTAATGAAGGACCGCTGGCCATTTTCGATCTGCTGAAAAAACCGGACCTGTCGGCTGCGGAAATCAAGCACGTCAAGGCAATGGCGACCGGGCTGCTTCAAAAACTCAAGGCGGACAGGTTGTGCGTCGTCGATTGGACGGAAAAAGAACGGACCCGTGACGGCGTCAAGGGGGCTATCAGGGATTACCTGTGGAGCGATGCGACCGGCCTGCCTGCGCCCAGGTACACGGAGGACGAGGTGGAAACCCGCACCGAGGAAATTTACCGGCACGTTCACAGGGCATATCCCCGGCTTCCTTCGCCTGTTTACGGGGCTGAAGCGGCTTAACGCAGCCCTGCACTTGCAGCCGTTATTCACTTTTGTGTATCCGATACGCCCAGTCCGAATATCAGCCCCGGTATATCATTCCTTTCGGATTCAATCGGCCGAACGGACCCACGGGCCGTTGAGACATTCTTTCAACCACGTTCCCTTGCGACCACGGCGGTTTCGGAGGGCACAGCCCAGGATAAAACCCTTCGGGTCATCGAACAGCATGCCGTGTTGAACGTTGACTGGGAACAGCCTTGTTCGAAACCCGACAAAATTGTCTGTTTCGAACAAAGACGTCGGGGCTCCGACAAAATTGTCGTGCGGCCGTTTCAGCAAACTTCAATAATATTCAATACCTGCGGGCAACTCAAAAATGGCACTCTTCTTGCTTTGTCTTCCTTACAACGACAGCAGTACGGTCTCGAAGAAGGGCCGTCGTCCGATCCGTAGCGTAACATAACAGTCAACATGGTTCTGGCAATGACGCCGGACGTGAGAGTTTCGCAAAACTCTCGGTCTGGCGTTTTTTTTTGGTCATCAGCAGAAACACGGAGTTCACTCATTCACATTCATGACACTCTGAGATATGAGGCATAGAGGAGGAAGCCATGGCACGTACCATTCATCATCACCGTCACGATTCGGTTCTGCCGGTTTCATCGGAAATCGCGTCCGACAGCGCGCCCGACAACCAACCCCTCACCTCTGAGGAGTACCTGTCCAGGACCCTCGAAGTCGCCGTAACAAAAGCCGTGCTGCAAGAGGCGGGGCCGACTCGACGACAGCTTCTTGCCGGTATTGGAAGCGCGGCGCTGGTCGGACTGATCAGCGAGTTTCTTCCTCTTTCTCAATTGCAGGCACTGGCCGCGGACCCCGTGGGCAAACCGGAAAAAAAGGATCTCAGCATCGGGTTTATTCCCATTACCTGCGCGACGCCGATTATCATGGCTGAGCCCATGGGGTTCTACAGCAAACACGGCTTGAACGCCAAAGTCAAACGGGCAGCGGGGTGGGCCATGGTACGGGATTGGGCGATCAACAAAGACGTGGACGCCGCACATATGCTCTCGCCCATGCCGTTGGCCATCACCCTGGGCGCGGGGTCGCCTCAGGTCCCGTTCTATATGCCCGCCGTGGAAAATATTAACGGGCAGGCCATTACCCTGCACAACAAACATCAGGGCGTGAAAACGGCTGCCGACATGAAAGGATTTCGCTTTTGCGTACCCTTTGATTATTCCATGCACAATTACCTGTTGCGCTACTTTCTCGCCGAGGGCGGCGTGCATCCGGATAAAGACGTACAGATCCGCGTGGTGCCGCCACCGGAAATGGTCGCCAATCTCAAGGCCGGCAACGTCGATGGCTATCTCGCCCCTGATCCCTTCAATCAGCGCGCGGTATATGAGAACGTCGGCTTTATTTTTATGCTGTCGAAAGACATTTGGGCGCAACATCCATGCTGCGCGTTTGCGATCTCCCAGGAGTTCGCGACGACGTATCCGAATACGTTTCTCGCGTTATTCCGGGCGATTGTGGACGCGACGCATTACGCGTCGAAGCCGGGCAACCGGAAAGAAATCGCCAAAGCGATTGCCCCGGCGAACTACCTGAATCAGCCACGAATCGTGCTGGAACAGGTGTTGACCGGGACGTTTGCCGACGGCCTGGGCGGCATTCGGAAGGTTCCGGATCGTATTGATTTCGATCCGTATCCCTGGCACTCCATGGCGATCTGGATCTTGACCCAAATGAAACGGTGGGGCCATTTGAAAACGGAGGTCGATTATCAGCAGGTCGCCGAGCAAGTCTATCGCGCGGCGGATTGCGACAAGGTGGCGAAGGAACTGGGGTATTCCACCCACGCCAGGACCATGACGACCCACACCATTATGGGACGGGAGTTTGATCCCATGAAGCCGGAAGACTACGTCAGGAGTTTCCCCATTCACAGCATGGCATAGCCGGTAAAGGACGAGTCACGATGGGTCGACAACACACACGGCATCCGTTCTTCATCTCCATTTTCTTCCTTGGGATTTTTCTGTTCGCGTGGCACGTGGCGACCGTCCGTGCCCCGTTCGATCCCACGGGCAAGACGGACGAAGAATTACTGGTCATGGAGTTCAACGGCGACATCATGCAAACCGACGACGGGCGGTACGAGTGGAATCCGGAAAAGGAAAAAGTGAAGGGGGTGCCGGGTCCGCTGATGGTGATGGAGAAAGCCTGGGTCGAGTTGAACGAAGCCTTTGTGATTAAAGGGACCAATGATCATGGGATTGCCTTTTTGGTGGGCTATACGGTTTCACGATTTGCGGTCGGGTTCCTGGTTGCCTCCGGGGTCGCGATTCTGGTGGGAATTATTCTGGGATTGAACCAGATGTTGTTTCGTGCCCTGAACCCGTTTATTCAGATTCTGAAGCCCATCTCGCCCCTGGCCTGGATGCCGTTACTCCTGTACACGGTCAAGGACCCGAAATGGACGGCGATTCTGGTGGTGTTCATGGCCGCGGTCTGGCCGACGCTGGCCACGACGGCTTTCGGCGTGAACACCCTTCGGAAGGAATACTTGCAGGTGGCCGCCATTCTTCAGTTGTCGTGGTTCAAGCGGCTGTACAAGGTGGTTCTTCCCGGAGCCGCGCCGACCATTGTGAACGGCCTTCGCATTTCGTTCGGGAGCGCGCTGGTCGCCGTGGTGCCGGCGGAGATGTTGCTCGGGGAACTGGGCGTGGGCTATCTGAGTTGGATCGAATGGAACAACCTGGACATTGCCGGTGTCATCTTCGCCATTTTGGTGGTGGGGACCGTCGGCGTGATCCTGGACTCGGGGTTTAACAAATTGGCCGGTCTGGTCACTTATCGGGAGTAACTTCATGTCTTTTCTCTCTATCGATCATTTAAGCAAGTATTTCCCGAGTCATTCCGGGAACGGCAACGTCTGCATCTTTCAAGACGTCACGGCCAAGGTTCACAAAGGTGAATTCGTCACCGTGATCGGGCACTCCGGGTGTGGAAAAAGTACGTTGCTCAATATCATCGCCGGGCTGGAAACGCCCTCCGAAGGCGGAATCATTCTGAATGGCCAGGAAGTCACGGGCCCGGGACTGGATCGGATGGTGGTGTTTCAAAATTTTGCGTTGATGCCGTGGATGACGGTCTATCAGAACGTCGCCCTGGCCGTCCGGTCGGCCTATCCTGCCTGGAGTTCGGAAGAGATCAACGCGCACGTCCGGAAATACATCACGCTGGTCGGTCTGCAAGGAGCAGAAACCAAAAAACCCACGGCCCTCTCCGGGGGCATGAAACAACGGGTCGGCCTGGCTCGCGCGTTTTCCATTGAGCCGAAGGTCCTCTTGCTGGACGAACCGTTTGCGCAAATCGACGCGTTGACCAGGGGCGTGATTCAAGAGGAATTGGTGCAGATGTGGAACGCCACCCGCAACACGGTCTTCATGGTCACGCACGACGTGGATGAGGCGATCCTGCTCTCCGACCGCATCATGCTCATGACCAACGGCCCTTCGTCACGGATTGCAGAGATCGTGAACGTGACGATCCCTCGACCCCGGTCACGAGAAACGATCATTGAAGACGAACATTATTACAAGATTCGAAACCATATCATTCATTTTCTCGTCCGTCATGCCTCGCATGGACAGGAAAGCGGGAGCGGGGAGCCTTCGGAATCGGATCGGTCCGGGCCGGTCGAGATCGATTTCCGTTCCCAGGCGACGAAACAGCATGAAACGCCATTATCAACACACTAGAAAGGAGCAACCATCATGAAAGAGACGTGTCCGAAAGCCGCCATTAAGGCCAAACGTCTGGAAAAAAACGTCACGATTGCCGAGGTCGCGGGAGCGGTGAAGAAGAGTCCGACTTTTGTCGCCGCCGCCTTGAATGGAAATCATCGGCTGACGCCGGAAGAAGCCGCGACCGTGGGAAAACTGTTGGACCTGGATCAGGAATCCACCGCCAGCTTGAGCCGGTTTCCGGTTCGGGCGGACTTTCCGAATATGAGCGATCCGTTTAAGTATCGGTTGCTTGAGGTGATTGGCGTGTATGGCGACGCGTTGCGGGACATGGCCAACGAGACGTTTGGGGACGGAATCATGAGCGCCATTGATTTTTCACTCGATATGGAAAAGGTCAAGGGAAGTCAGGGAGAAGACCGCTGCAAGATCACCTTGAACGGCAAGTGGCTCGAGTATAAAACCTTCTAGGGCTGAAAGCCTTCCATGGTTGAAATGTTACAAAATGTTGTAAAATGTAATATATTGTAATAAATGTAATAAAATGCAGTTAAATGTAATTAAAGTACAAATATGTATAAATATTACAAATTATACAAAATATTACAAAGTATTACAAAATAAAATAAATATTACATATTGCAAGAAAAAACGAGAATCCGGCTGAAGCAGAGTCAACCCAGCATTCCGTCAGCAGATTCGTAGCCAGGGGAGGCTCAGACCCTCCCCTTTTCCCCTCCTTTGTAAGGAGGGGCCAGGGGAGGTAGAGTCTTGCAAAGGGGCGAACCGCCAATACTCCATGAGCAGGCTCCCTGGGCGGGAGCCTCTACCCCACCTTCCCTCCCCTTACAAAGGGGAGGAAGCTCGGACCATTCAGCAGCGGTCGCCCGCATGTCGGAACCTTCCCTCTCTGATAAAAAGGAGGCTCATTGCGCTGACGGCATGCCTCCCCTGCTCATCTCCCATTCCCCCTCCGTTGCCAGGCAGGGCCAGGTGCAAATCCCACGCCCCCCTCCATATGGGTTTTCCTCTTCCCCTCCTTTGCCAGGCAGGGCCAAGCCAAATGCAACAGATCGCCGACATGTCCGGACAAACTCCTTTCCCCTCCTTTGTAAGGAGGGGTGAGGGGAGGTAGAGTCTTGCAAAGGGGCGAACCTCCAATACTCCATGAGCAGGCTCCCTGGGCGGGCGACTCTACCCCACCTTCCCTCCCCTTACAAAGGGGAGGAGGCTCGGACCATTCAGCAGCGGTCGCCCGTGCATCGGGGCCTTCCCTCCCTGATAAAAAGGAGGCTCATTGCGCTGACGGCATGCCCCCTGCTCATCTCCCATTCCCCCTCCGTTGCCAGGCAGGGCCAGGGGCAAATCCCACGCCCCCCTCCATATGAGTTTCCCTCTTCCCCTCCGTTGTCAGGAGGGATGGTGTGCTGGCCGTCTGGCCAGCCGCAATCGTCAATCTTACATTCCCCTTCCGTTTTTTGAGGAGATCCGGAGGTAGCGGCCGGAAGCATTTTCTGTTAGAGTAGCCGAAAAGATTTGTCTCACTGCGGACACAGGGAGGCCATCTCTTCGACCCCATGATGATTCCTTTGCAGAAAAAGCTGAGTCCATGAACCATATCCGGAGAATGATTTCTTTGCTTCCTCTTCCCCTTATGAGTATCGGCTTGATGAGCCTTCTGGTCGTGGCTTCTTCGACCCATGCGGCAACGATTCAGGGATTCGGAACATTGAAATTCGGCATGGCCCCTGCTGAAGTAGCGGCGCTTGAGGGCTGTTCGAGTCAGACCGAGTGTCTTTACGACATTCTGGGGAAAAATCGTTACTTTACGTTAGGCTATGGACCCGTACAGGACGCACCCGACCCTGCCGACACTGCCGTTCCATCAGAGACCACACAGGAAACCCTGAGTCTCATCGATATCGAAATGGGCACCTATACTCAGGAATGGTTTTCGGAGTTGTTTGAAGTGTTAGCCTCTCAATACTCCGTGACCCACTACCCCACCGAAGATGAAAAGACCGTCTTTCAACAGGGGACATCCCAGGAGTTGGTGATTGGGCTCGCGGACGGCTTTGTTCTTTTGAAACTGATGCGTCGCCCTTTCGGTAACGTCATCATTCGCGTGATCTACCAGGACGCGGACCACGCCCAAGCTCAGCGACAAGCCTGGGTCGCCGCTCTCACCCCTTAGTGTTGCTGCGTCTTTCGCCTGTCCTGTGCGTATCGCGGGTTTGCTCTCCGTTCACCGAATGCCATGTCCAACGATCAAAACCCTTTTGTCATTCTCACCGGAGCCTCGCGAGGGATCGGGGCCGAGTATGCCCGCCTCCTCGCAAGCCGGGGCTATGACCTGTTGCTGGTCTCCCGCGACGACACGAGACTCGCGCAACTCTCCCGTGAGCTTGAGACGAACCACCGGGTTCAGGCTCACGTGTTCATTATCGATCTGGCCCAGCCTGACGCCGCTCATCGATTATTCGTGGAAGGCCGACGGTATCGGCATACCCCGGATATGCTGATCAATAACGCCGGCTTCGGATTGTACGGGGAATTCGTGTCCCACCCACTGCCGCGCGTGCAGGAGATGCTTCATCTGCACGTTCAAACGGTCGTGGAAAGTATTCGGTTATTTCTGCCTGGGATGATCGAGCGCGGGTCCGGCACCCTTATCAACGTCGCCTCTCTCGCCGGCATGCTGCCTTTCCCGTATTTCGCGGAATATGCCGCCACCAAAGCGTTTTTGCTGTCATTTTCAGAGGCGTTGGCCGAGGAAGTACGCGCAACCGGCGTTCACGTTCAGGCGTGTTGCCCAGGACAAACGGAGACCGACTTTCATGCCTCCGCCGGCTTTCGTCCCTCCGGTCTCTTTCCCGTTCAAACGGCTGCCCAGGTGGCCTGCGCGTCTCTGGCCGCCTTACCGGCCAGGAAACCCGTGGTCACCATTGGCTGGCAAGGGAGGCTGGCGGCTCTGTTGACGAAATGGGTTCCACGGACGGCTCTCACCCGCGCAGCGGGGCGAAGAATACGGCCGACGACCCGCTAAAGGTCCACCGACTCGTTTCATGTCTCCATGGCCTCCACCTCTTCGAGACCCCGTGCGTCGTCCACTCGTGGCTTGCTGATCCGTCTGCCGACCCAGACCGTGATCATGGCGTCTGCAGGTCTTTCTCCTGCGTTCTGAAGTGAATCCTGACAGTCAATTCTCCATCGACGGGATCGTCACCATCCATTTGGGGATCGAACGTCCATTGCTTGAGAGATTCTACGCCGGCCAGGTTGAGTCGACGATTCTTTGCGGGGACCAGCACCACCAGCCTGGTGTCTGCCGTTTTGCTGACAAGAATGCGCACTTTCATCCAGTCATCGACTTCCTGGCCCTGCAACGCCAACGGCATGGTGGGCCAGGGAGTGTACCGGGGGACCGGACCTCGCTGTTGATCTTTGTTCAGTCTGAGTCCATGCACGTGAACGGTTTCAAGGACCTCCACGCCCTCATCCGCTAAATGATCGGACTCATGCGTGGAATCATCGACCTGGCTCCACACGGACGGGGGACTCATTTCCAGCAAGACACTCGCCATCACGAGAACCGTAAAATAGGCTCGGCACGTTCCACACCAATACGTCCCGACCTTCTTTTGAGGGGTGACTTTCTCCGCGTATCCGCATTTCGTACAGACAGGATTCCCGTTCCACCTTACGCGCCCGAAGCACCGCATGGCACTGTCCATGGTGGGGAACATCTGTGGCAACTGAAACAAGCTTGAGGTGACGGCTCCGCGTGTCTTCATCAGACAGGCTCCTTTCCGGCAATAAACAGGTTCATCAAGTTAAAGACATAATTCCCTATCAAGAATAGTTGATAATCTCAAGTCTTCTGTTTCTTCGAGTCCTTGTTGTGTTTCCCTTTCGTCTCCGGTTTGTCCGGAGGGGTAATATTCATTGCGCTGACGGCATACCTCCTGCTCATCTTCCATCCCCCTCCCCCTCCGTTGCCAGAAGGGGCCAAGCCAAATGTAACAGATCGCCGACATGTCCGGACAAACTCTTTTCCCCTCCTTTGTAAGGAGGGGCCAGGGGAGGTAGAGTCTTTAATGGCGACCCCCCAGTACTCACTAGGCGAGGCTCTCTACCCCTCCTTCCCTCCCCTTACAAAGGGGAGGCTCATTGCGCTGACGGCATGTCCCCTGCTCATCTCCAATTCCCCTCCTTTGTCAGGCAGGGCCAGTCTGAGGTTCAGACTTTCTTTTTCCCCTCCTTTGTCAGGAGGGGCCAGGGAGGTAGAGTCGAAAAATAATCTTACACCCGCAGGAGATGGTCGCGAAGCGCACGAGATTGACTGCGGCTCACCCGCAATTGTTGGGTATTCGTCAACGTCACGAGGTAGGAGCCTCCCGGCATGGGGGTAATTTTCCTGATCGCCTCGACGTTGATCAAGGCCCCTCGGCCTACTCGAAGAAAACGCCTGGGGTCCAGCTTGGCTTCCAACGTTTTCAATCGATAATTCATCGTATATCGCTCCTTGTGAAGAGTGGTCACGTGCATCAACTCACCCTCCGAGATCACGGAGGCAATATGGGGAACGGGCAACAAATAAATATCGTCCCGTTTTCGAATGGGAAATCGATCGATATACGGCTCTGCACGCGCCGGAGATTTACGGTCCGCAGGGACAGGCCATTCGTCATTTTCCTGCTCTGCCAACGCGGCCCGTTCGAGTCTTTCGCGGGCGCGATCGATCGTTTTACGAAGTCGGCCTCGATCAACGGGTTTGAGCAGATAATCCAGGGCTTCGATTTCAAAGGCGCCCACGGCGTGTTCATCGAAGGCGGTGACGAAAGCCACCAGCGGGATTCGCCCATGACGCAGGGACCGTACGATGGACAGCCCGTCCATTTCCGGCATTTGTAAATCGAGCAAGGCCAGATCGGGTTGCGTGTACTCAATCAATCGAATGGTTTCTTTGCCGCTTTGGGCCTCCCCCACAATGTCAACGTCTTCAAATGATCGCAGCATGGTCACAAGAAACTGCCTCGCCGGACGCTCATCATCAGCTACTATCACTCGCAACGTCATGGTCCCACCGTCAGTTGTTCTCTTTGTCCATCAGGAGGCGATGAGGGGATCACCACTTCATGATCGTCGAGGGGAATCACGACGTTCACGACCGTTCCATGCTCAGGGCTGCTTTCCATGTCCACCGTTGCGCGTTCGTTGTAGTGCAACGACAGCCGTTGTCTGATATTGGACAGACCAAGCCCGATTCCCTGATCATTCCCATTGCGGAGAGGTGCTGCTCCGCCCCCTGTATTCCATACCTGAACGTGCAGCATTGACCGTGGGTGGCGACGCGGTTCGGAATGATCATCGGATGCGTTGATCCACGCGGCAACCCGAACCTTTCCCCGGGACGTCGAAGGCTCGATGCCGTGCTTGACGGCGTTCTCCACCAACGGCTGCACGATCAACGCAGGGATCGGCACGGCACGCATCGACTCCGGAATATCGAAGTGGAACGTCAACCGATCTTCAAAACGCGCCCGTTCGATGTCCAGATAGGCCCGTACTAAATCCATTTCATGCCCTATGGTCGTAAATTCTTTATTCACCTGCTCCAACACGCTTCGTAAGAGATCGGACAATCGCATGAGCGTCTCAACGGCCCTGGTCGGGGAAGCCCGGATCAAATAGCCGATCGTGGTCAGTGCATTGAAGAGGAAATGGGGATGTAGTTGAGCGCGCAAAGCCCGCAATTCCGATTCGGTCGCCAACTTGTGTATTTCCTGTTCTCGAAGAGCCTGCGCACAGCGTTCATGAGTGACCTGTACCGTCGTAATACGACGGGAGAGCAGATGCGCCAGCGATTCCAGATGATACAGGTCATCGGATAAGAGCCGCCGCCCATGTGGGAGTGGCCCTATTCTAATAAAATACCGGGTGGGGTCGACCGTGGGGATATCCACAATAACGTCCGGCGCGTCGCGGGTCACGACAGGGTTTCTCGATGAGACCAGGGAACGATACGGCAGACCGTCGATCTTCCGTTCCTGCGGCCCGATGGAAGACCATTCCACGTCTTCCGTGGAAAGCACGGACTTCAGCATCGCGCAACATTGATCCAGGACGTCTTCCGGTGTTTCCTTTCCCATGATTTCCTGTGCAACGTCGTACAGGAATTTTTCGTAATTCGCTCGGCGCAAGACCACCTTATCGACGAGCCACGAGACCCCTCGGGATAAATAGGGATAGAGTAACGCGGTCGCGACCCACAGTCCGATGAGGGTTCCGCTCATAACCAGACCGGACCCGGGTTGTTCAACGCGAGGCACGAATTGAGAAGCCCCCAGCCCCACGTAGAGCCCCATCGCAACGCCGACTAATCCAATGAGCGAGAGCGCGCGTTTTAAGAAAATGTCCCCGAACGCGAAACGAAAGTCCTCATACAGGATGGCTAAGGCCAACGGCAATGAAGCGTGGTGTCCGATCAGCTCGACCCACCACGCGTACTCGCCGGATTGATGACGGCTGAACGGCATCGCAGCCGCGGCAATGACGGCCAGCGTCACAACTCCGGCGTGGTGGTCCCATCCCTGCCGCCTGACGGTATCGGCCAGCACCAACGCAAGCAACAGGACAAACCCCATCGCCAGCAGGCTCATCGCCTCAACCGCCAGCAGCGTTGTAACCGGCAGAACGACTAAAACGTTGAACGCGCCTGCTCCGGCGCTTAAGGCATAGGCTCCCGTGAGCAGGACGCGCCGCGTCCACTTTGCGCGTTGACGCATTCCGGATTGAAGAAAGGAATGCACCACGACGGCGGGGAGAAACCCCAGCGCGGACAGTGCCGTCACTTGCAGCGCGTGGTTCACCCAGGCAGGAGCCGCAGACGGCAGGAGAAACGCGGCCAACTCTCCCGCGTTCCATAATAAACCCAGGATTGCCGTCCACAGGGACAGTCGCCGCAACGGCGCGACCCGGGTTCCCTTCACGTTTCGCGAGACGGATTTCCCTGGCGTTTGCAACGCCAGGACCAGAATCATGGCGTAGAGAATCGCTCCAGTGATAAATCCTATAGGGTGCGCGATCAGGCTTACGGCAGCGTCAGTCATTTATTTTCTCTGTTTTCCAAAAACACGGTAACACAAACAGAAGCCGGTACGTGGGATGAACACAATCACGGCAGTGAGTTCCGGCATGAAGGAGTTTTTTATTCAGACGCGCGGTTGGTTTGTTTACGTCAATGGCCTACGGTTCGGATGCATTCAGCAGAACGTGGGAAAAAGGGAGACATTGGGGAAAAGACCTTGAGCGGTCAGGTTTCCAGGCAACTGGCGATCTTTGCCGCCAGCGCAGCCCCTTCATCGAGCGTCTTCGTGCTCCACCCTATTCCCAAGCCCGCTCCATCGTCTTCTTTCGGAATAATGTGGAAGTGCACGTGACCCACGGCCTGGTGGGCCAGGACGCCATTATTCTGCAGGACGTTGCAATTCCTGGTCCCCGTGGCTCTGAGCACCGCACGGCACAGACGCGGTAATACTCGACCGATGGCGGCGGCGGATTCATCCGATAGCTGATCCAGCGTTTCAGCCGGCTCTTTCGGGATCACCAGGGTGTGACCATGGGATAACGGATTGATATCCAGAAAGGCCAGCACGCGTTCATCTTCATAGATCGCATGACACGGAATCTCGCCGTTCAGGATTTTTTGAAAGATCGTCATCGCCCGCAGAATAAGCCAAACCCGTCAACCGTCGCAAGAGTCCTTGCACCCGACCGGAACGTCTCACTATAGTGAGGATCCGAATGTCCACGGTGGCGTCCCATGTCGAAACAACCGAACTCGTCAAAACCTCTTGATACCTTTCGTCTTTCTCTCCCCACCCCTGCCGGCGACCTCCAGGCCGAGATTTCCGTGCCGACAAGTTTTATTCCGGTGTCCGACGTTGTCCCCCTGATGCGTTCCCTGGGAGAACAAGCCCTTAAACTCGAAGAAGTGAAGCTGCAACGGGCAGGACAAACTATTTCCTGTCAAAAAGGGTGTGGGGCGTGTTGCCGCCTGCTGATCCCGATTTCTCCCCCCGAAGCCTTTGCTCTCAAGAAACGGATCGATCAATTGCCTGCCCACCAACGAGACCGCTATCTTCATCGTCTTTCTACGGTTAAGGACACCTTGAACAAGGCAGGACTCCTTGGCCGGCTCGTGCAATTATCCGAAACCCGCACACAGTTGTCCGACGAGGATATGGAGCCCGTCAACCACGCTTATTACGCCCAGCGCCTGCCGTGTGTCTTTCTCGAAGATGAAGCGTGCGGCATTTATGATTTCCGACCCGCGGCATGCAGGGAATGCCTTGTGACGTCCCCTGCTGAGTTCTGCCAGGACAGGACTCAGCCTGCCGTCAAACCCGTCTCCGTGCCGTTTCGCGTCGCAACGGTTTTAAGTCTGATGTGGGCGAAGCTGGCCGGAGGCCCGGCACGATTGATTCCCCTGCCCGTTGCCCTGGATTGGGCGGACCGGCACGCCGACGAAAACAAGTCGTATGAAACCGGGGGGACCCTGCTTGAAATGGGGATGGAAAAAATTCTGGCGTTTCTGCGCCAAGGTTCCTGACCCAGGCCGTATCCTTCTTGAACGGTGTCCTCGCCCATCCTTGTAAAGGAGGGGGAAGGGAAGAAAGTCTGAGCCTCCCTTTGTCAGGGGAGGGACGAAGGGGTAGAGTCCCCAGCCCAGAGAGCCTGCTCATGGAGCACTGGGGGTTCGCCCCTTTGCAGACTCTACCTCCCCTGACCCCTCCTTACAAAGGAGGGGAAAAGTCTTGTGGCCTCCCATAGCCGCAACCCTCGTTCTGCCTGACAAAGCCTGAGAAGGGGAAAAGGATTAGGCCTCCCCTTTGTAAGGGGAGGGACGGTGGGGTAGAGTCGCCCGCCCAGAAAGCCTGCTCATGGAGCACTGGAGGTTCGCCCCTTTGCAGACTCTACCTCCCCTGACCCCTCCTTACAAAGGAGGGGAAAAGTCTTGTGGCCTCCCATAGCCGCAACCCTCGTTCTGCCTGACAAAGCCTGAGAAGGGGAAAAGGATTAGGCCTCCCCTTTGTAAGGGGAGGGACGGTGGGGTAGAGTCGCCCGCCCAGAGAGCCTGCTCATGGAGCACTGGGGGTTTGCCCATTTGCAGACTCTACCTCCCCTGACCCCTCCTTACAAAAGAGGGGAAAAGTCTTGTGGCCTCCCATAGCCGCAACCCTCGCTCTGCCTGACAAAGCCGGAGAAGGGGAAAAGAATTAGGCCTCCCCTTTGTAAGGGGAGGGACGGAGGGGTAGAGTCCCCATCCCAGAAAGCCTGCTCATGGAGCACTGGAGGTTCGCCCCTTTGCTGACTCTACCTCCCCTGGCCCCTCCTTACAAAGGAGGGGAAAGTTTCCCCTCATCCCAGCCACTGCCGGACACCAGCCCGGGTTGCAGGCTCTACCTCCCCTCGTCCCTCCTTAGAAAAGAGGGGGAAAGAGTTTGTCCGGACATGTCGGCGATCTGTTGCATTTGGCTTAGCCCCTCCTGGCAACGGAGGGGGAAAGAAAAGAAATTCAAACTGAACCACGACCCCTCCATCTTGACAAGCGAGCGTGCCGTTATGATAGAAGAATACGTTTATCAACGTACCCTTGGCAGACACGAGGCCCTGCACACATGCGCGTCTTTATTTATGCTGATAATCTTCATCCGACCCAGTTGAAAAGGCGAGCCCCCGAGCACAGGTTTTTATTCAAGGCCTGCCTTCCGGACCACACCATTCACTTCCCGCGCTTTTCCTCACAATGGCGATGTGGCCTGGCCAGCATCACCCCGTCACAGGGAGAACGCGTGTGGGGGGCGGTGTTTGAATTCACCGACGAAGACTTGAAGATCTATGACGCCTTTGACGGGGAAGTCCCCGAAGGAGCGTTCCGGCACCTTGAAGTCACGGTGATGACGGAAGACGATCAAAAAGAATTGGTCACCACCCATGCAGCCAATCCCATTGGCAAATTCCGCGTCAAGGACGACTATTTGAATTTCGTCAGGAAAGGAGTCACGCACTGGGAATTGCCGGAAGAATGTCTGGAAACGTGGGAACAGTTTCGACCCCGGCAATAACCCGTCGGTCTCCGACCCGACGCATGACCAATGGCTTTGTGCAATCCGTTCAACCCGGTCTCTTCTGCCAACTCTCATACGTCCTGAATACCGAAAGGAGTCGTCATGCCTAAGCCGAAATATCACATTGTCGTGTGCACCAACACCAGACCGCCAGGCCATCCCAAACCCTCGTGTGGCGGAGCGGGCTCTCAAAATATCCTGATGAATCTCAACATGGGTCTGGTGGAACGAGGGTTTCAACCGGGAGAAGTTCTTGTGACCGGAAGCTCCTGCCTCGGTCCCTGTGAGCAGGGTCCCACCATGGTTGTGTACCCGGACGGCGTTTGGTACTCCCAGGTCAAGGAAGAACACGTGCCCCTGATTCTCGATGAACATATCAAACAAGGAACTCCGGTTGCTCAATGCAATCCCGATTCGGTTTGGACCTAGGGACTCCTGAACCGGATTGTTCCGCGCGTTCACGGCACTCACGTGCATAAATCCGAACACCATCATCCTTCTGCCGAACACAAAGCCCGAGGGCCCGATTCCATCGAGTGCGGTATTATTACGTGCAGCGACACGCGGACACCGGAAACCGATACAAGCGGGCAACTCATTCGAGAGTTGCTCACACGGGAAGGCCATCGGATCAGCGCCTATCACGTGGTGAAAGATGAGCCGGTTGAAGTCCGAAAGCTCGTCCGGCAATTAGGAAAAGCTCCCGGGCTCGAAGCTCTGATCATCAACGGCGGCACCGGAATTTCCCGGCGCGACTCCACGTTCGAAGCCGTCGATGGCGTCCTGGAAAAGCGATTGACGGGTTTTGGTGAAATCTTTCGCTATTTGTCCTACAAGGATATCGGCTCATCCGCGATGCTGAGCCGTGCCACGGCGGGGCTTTATCAGGGAAAAGTGATTTTCTCGATTCCCGGTTCGAGCGGGGCGGTTCGATTGGCCATGGAGTCACTGATTCTTCCTGAACTTCCCCACGTAATCGGGGAACTCCGAAAATAACTTTCCCCCGGGAAACGATCCATTCGCTTCGCCTCCGGCTCAGAGGTGCCGTGAGGCACGCCCCCGCCTCTCACGGGCATGACCGAAAGGAACAGAGGGGCAGGCTTGCCGGATCAGCGTTCGCGGGGGTGAGGCACCAGGATGATTTTTCCGAACGCCTTGCGCGCGAGCATCCGTTCCTGAGCTTCCCGAGCCTCGGACAGCGCAAAAACCGAATCCACGACCGGCTGTATTTTCTGGGCCTGGACCAGTCGGCTGGCCTGTATCAATTCTGCACGAGTCCCCATGTAGGAGCCCATGATCGTCAATTGCCGAGAATACAAAAAGCGCGCGTCAAAGCGACTCTCCGCTCCTGACGTCGCGCCACAGGTGACCAGCCGGCCCCCACGCGCCAACGACCGCAGGCACTGGTCCCATACCGCCTGACCAATATGCTCGATGACCACGTCCACGCCGCGGCCGTCGGTGAACGCGTGGACTCGTCGGACCACGTCCTCCCGGGCGTGATTGAGCACGTCGTCCGCCCCTGTCTTCCTGGCCTTTTCCATTTTTTCATCCGTTCCAACCGTGGTGAGCACCCGCGCGCCCAGAAAACCGGCGATCTGTATCGCCATGCTGCCGACGCCACTTCCCCCTCCCATCACCAGCACGGTTTCTCCTGGTTGAACCCTGGCCAGGGTTTTCACCATATGCCAGGCCGTTACCAATACCAGTGGGTAAGCCGCGGCCTGTTCAAAGGTCAACGCCGTCGGAAACGACAGGAGGTTTTTCGCGGGAACTTTGACGTATTCCGCATAACCCCCATGAACGTGGGCCCCCAAAAGACGATACGTCGGACAACAATTGTCTCTTCCCGCCAAACAAGACTCGCACTGCCAGCAACTGATGCCGGGTGACAGGACAACGCGCTGCCCAACGGCATAAGGCACGTCTTCGCCCGTCCCGACCCGTTCAACCACGCCACTCACGTCGCATCCTGAAATATGCGGAAGCGCAATTGTGAGATGGGGCAGTCCCTGACGGACCCAAACGTCCAAATGATTGAGCGCACAGGCTTTGACCGAGACCAGGACTTCCCCGGCCTTAAGAGCAGGGAGCGGAACGTCTTCAAACGTGAGTTGTTCCGGTCCGCCGTGCTGATGGAAAGTGACGGCTTTCATGGACGGCCCTCGCGCCACTAGAACAGGAGCTTCCCTTCCGCCACCATCACGGCGTGCCCGCCTACCTTGATCTCCTGAATGGCGTCGTCATCGGAAAATACTTGAACCGTAATCCGTGAGGGCCGATCGATTTCATACCCTTGTTCCATGAACACTTCAGTGGTCGGACCTACGTCCACGACTCCGTTTTTGACGAGATAGGCACCAAGCGCGCCACTGGCGCTTCCAGTGGCCGGATCCTCCCATATCCCGATGGGCGCCGCGAACACGCGCGTATGCACGTGCGCCCATTCTTCAACGGTCATCGTCGTAAACACCATGATGCCACTGGCGCCAAGTTTGTCGCAGACGTCCTTCGTGCCTGTCAGGTCGGCTCGAATCGATTTCACGGCGGTCAGGGTTCGGACCGGCACAATGGCGACCGGCAAGCCGGTCGACACGACTTCGATAGGGAGATGGGTTTCCGCAATAGCGGTCTTGTTGATCCCCAGGGCCCGGCTGACTTCATAGAGGTCTTGAAGACTATCGACCGTTTCTAAAAATTGCGGCTTCGGCTGGGACATCACGACGCGATCAACCTGCCCGTCGACCATGTACAATTCGACGGGAAAGAGTCCGATGTTGGATTCGAAGAGATACCGGGTCACCGGTTTCGTCAGGGGAAATCTTTGTAATGTACTGAGCACAAAAAAGGTGCCGATTACCGGATGGCCGGCAAACGGAATTTCCTGGGTGGGAGTAAAGACGCGGAGTCTGGCAATCGCGTCCTGATCCGTCGGGGGCACCACAAAGACGGTCTCCGAGAGATTCATCTCACGGGCAATCTGCTGGAATTCCCGCTCGGTTAAATCCGTCGCGTCGGGAATCACGGCTACTGGGTTGCCGCCAAAAGGCTCGTCCGCAAAGACGTCTGCCTTGTAAAATTGAAGGGATCGGGTGGGAGTCGTCATACGGAGGGAATCTGCAAGCGCGACGTCAATGGTGACCCCGCCGAACCATGGAGCCGAGAAACACGTGGGGCGTCACGACGTTACGCACTAGACGGCAAGGCTTCATATTCAGCGGCCCAGGGATTCCGAACGTAATCTTCTACAAAATTTTTCAGGGTTCCATTGCGATACAATCGTGAATTGGCGAATTTGGTATCGATTTTATGGAGGATTTTTACCGTGACCCCGGTCTTTTTCGTAAATTCGTCCAGGGACACCCCCTTAATGTCCATATTCGCCCCTCGCCCGGATTCCATCACGCATTTGGGGACGTGCAGTCGCTTCTGATTGGTCAGCCGTTCGCGAATGTCCTCAAACGTCAAGAGTACGGTGCAATCGGAATCTCCGCCGAGCGTCGCGTTCGGCACGTACAGGAATCGAGCACGGTTCTTTCGATACACGTTCAAAATCTTATGGACGCTTCCGGCCATCACGACCGTGTCTTTTTTCTCTAATTCCAAGGCATCGAACGCACTCACGATTCGCTTGCGATTGAGAAACGCCGTCACGTAGGCCTCGGTGTGGACCGTGGTCAAATTCGGAATCCCGGCGTCATAAATCCGTTCCGCTTCAATGCCCAGGACTTTCCGCCCCTGGCGCATGAGATTAGCGGTCTCTTTTTTGAGACCTCGCACGGGAGTGAGACAGCCCATCCACAACACGCATTGCTGATTGATTTTCGAAATCTCTTTTGCGTCCTTCGACATGGTGTGTTCGTCAAACGCATAAAAATTGGCCGATGACACCGCGGGACCGTCCAGCACTTTCATGAGATGCCGCACGGACGGCGCATGCGGCATCATTTGTTGTCGATACGGGCTCAGGGTAATGACCGACAATTCAAAATTGATCCGCCCGGGATATTGTTCCGCCAACTGATGAATCTTCGGAACGTGGACAAATCCCACCGTGAAAAATTGAATGTTTTTATCGGTGTATTTCAGAAAGTCTTCAACCCATTCCATGGCCTTGGGGTGGAGGAACAGATCGGTCCATTCCATATATTCATTCCCCCCCAGACACCAATATTCCATGGGATCCGTGGGCCTGGCATTGATGTAATTGAGGATAAACTCCCAATCGTCCTGCGTGGTCTTCGGCGGATCCTGGGTTTCGCGGTAGGAATGGTCGAGTTCGTAACAAAAGGAACATTCGACCGGACACTTCTTCCCCAGACTCAAAGGGATTTTTCCCGCGTCCATTTCGCGGATCAGCACTTCTCGATACCCTTTGCCTTGAAGCACAAGCGTTGGCTCCAACACTGTCAGATCCCGTCCCATTTCCAGCCCCAACGTCCTTGTCTGTGTTCACTCATTGGTTGACACTGCCCCCTCCCCCCAGCCCCCAGGATCAAGTCCTGAACAGACCATCTCCCCCTCCGTCCCTCCCTGATAAAAGGGAGGCTCAGACCTTCTTTTTCCCCTCCTTTGTAAGGAGGGGTGAGGGGAGGTAGAGTCTGTAAAGGCGAACCTCCAGTGCTCCATGAGCAGGCTCCCTGGATGGGCGACTCTACCCCTCCGTCCCTCCCCTTACAAAGGGGAGGAAGCTTAGACCATTCAGCAGCGGTCGCCCGCATGTCGCCCCCCCTGATAAAGGGAAAGCGTAGACCTTCTTCAAGTGGAAACATCAACCCCGAATCAGCCTGGCATCCCTTTACAAAGGGAAAAGAAATCCTCATCAATCAACCCGAATGCCGGAAGAGGTAACTGCATCCAGCTCTTTGACACCGTCATCACGCGTTTGCCACACTTATCCGCGAGACCCGTTCAGGAGATTGTCTATGCCTTCACGCGCTTCAAACCAGGACCCTGCATCGGAGGAGCCTTTTACCAGGGCGCTCGAACTTTTCAACCTCACCCTCCCCCTTCACCCCACCACGCTCTACCACAGGTATCAGGAACTCCTGGTCACCTGGCATCCTCATCGATACGCCAACCTGACCAACAATCCTGCCAAGTATATGCAAATGTATAAGAAAGGTGAGGCAATGACCAAAGAAATTCAGGCTGCGTACAAATTGCTGAAGGAGTGGATAGAAAACCACGGTCACGCGCCTTCTTCGGTTTGACGGCCGTTCCCCCGTCCGGCGGGCACGCAGGCCCTCCCCCGCCTACGTGGCCGAATGGCTGACGGCCCTCGCCATCCCCGGCTCTCCGTCTTTTCCCCCTTCAGGATCGACTTTGGCCACCGGCCACGTAATCAGGCCGGCTACGGTATCGGGGGCGGCTTCGGCAGGACTATGCTGGGCCACGTAAATCTGTGGCAACCGATTCGTGCCGAACCGTGAAATGTAGAGGAAGATCTGCTCGCGGGCGTTAATCCGCACGGCCCAGGGTCCGAAATCATTCTGATAAAACTCTTCGCATAACTGCATGGCGTCCAGACAACCCAGGCTCCCCGGTTCATTCAGCGTGTAATAATAATCCAGGGGCATATCGTATTCGTCCTGCTTCTGAATCGTAATGCCGAATTTTTCAGGATGCCTGACCATGGGGGTATGTCGATAGGCCACGAAGTAAAACAACTCGACGGAATGGATATCGGATTTATTGTCGAGCAGAAACTGCCGCGTCTCCTCGGCTTCTTCTCTGGTTTCGCCCGGGAATCCATAAAACGCCATCACGTGATTCCAGATCCCCACCTTCGCGGCTTCTCGCAGGTTATTTTCAATCACACTCTTCCGCGCGTGCTTATCCATGAGTTCCAGGACGCGCTCATTGGCCGACTCCATCCCGTAGTACAGAGTCTTACAGCCGGACTGCGCGGCGAGTCGCCACACTTCCGGGTCCTGGAGCGTTTCCTCAAAACGAATCAACGTCGTCCACTTGACGTCCACCCGTTCTTCAATCAGGAGTTGGGACACCTTTTTGAAAAGCGCGGGAGGATAGGATTCATCGGCAAAAAGAAAATGATCGGCTTGATACCTGTCCTTGAGCGCCTTGACTTCCCGAACCACGTCATGGGCCGGCTTGCCCCGATACTGGTCAAAGTAACCCTGCCCATGGTCACAGAACGTACACCGCCCCCAGTAACACCCCCGGGTCGCCAGGTACGGAAGGATGCGCGTGGGGACGAAATAGGAATCCAGGGGCATCCCCTCGAAATCGGGTAACGGGAGCGCCGAGGTTTTTTCCGTATAAATCTCCGAATTGATACGAACGTGTCCGTTTTCCCGATACATCAGGTTCGGAACCGCCTGCCACGCTCGATCACCCACCAGGGCTTCCAACAGCCACACCAGCGCGTGTTCGCCTTCATACAGAATGGCCGAATCGAACACGGACGTGAAAAACGCTTCCTGTTTCGTTAAATCTTCCTGCAGCCGGGTAATCACGTTGCCGCCGACCGTGACGTGGACGTCAGGGAACGCCTCTTTGATCATTTTGCAGAAGGTGAACCCGGCAATCAGTTGCATTTTTGTCCCGATAGACACACCGATCACTGCGGGCTGCTCCCTGCTGATGGCCGACAGGACCAATTGCCGACACACGTCCCGATACACGTTCACCTGTTCGTCGTCCAGGCACGCGAGGACTTCCCGCGAGACGCCGGGCCGATAGCCCAAATGACTCTCCATGGGGTAGTAGACGAGGGAAGCCGGACAGTACGCGGCGGAGATATATCGCATGACGTCACGAAACACGTTCAACGCCCATTCGAGTTTATCTGCGTCGTAAAAATCTTCGCTGCGGTTGATGCGCTTGGCCTCCTCGGCGTTCGCCGCCAATTCCATCACGTCCAGTGCCAGGGCTTCTTCCAGACGCGCCTTCTGATCCGTTTCCTTCTCACTCAAGCCCTCGCTCTGCTCCTTGGCTGTCAGTGCGTGGTGCTGCTGAGTCATGCGCGCGTTGACCCAGATCAGGAACACGTCGCTGAAGAACAACTCATACATTTCGATGTTGACGTCCTTCTGAACCACTTCATGCCCGTTTTCTCGAAGGACCGCCGTGAGACTCGGCAACGCCAGATACGGAGCCGTGGGCACCCATTCCGGCGGGAAGAGCAGCATGGTCTTCAATTTCCGACCGCTCCTGGTCTTCGACGCCGCGTTATCGACGCGGATGAGAGATGAAGCCATCAGACGTTCGCCAGTTCTTCCGCGTTCTCTTCCGGCAAAACGCGGAATTGAAGGACGGGAAGTTTGTTGGTGCCGAAATGAGCCACGTAGAGAAACACGTACTCGCGGATATAGATCTTCAAGTCCCAGCCGGCATAATGCGTCTGCTCGAACTCTTCAAACACGCGTTCCGCGTCTTCGACGCCGAGTCCGTCTTTCACGGTAAAGTAATAATCCAGGGCCAGATCCCACTCGGGATTTTGATAGTAGGTAATCCCCCATCGCTCCGGGTCCTTGGCCACCGGGGTATGCTTGCTGAGGTCGAACGTGCCGAACCCGATGGAATGCACGTGCTCCTTGTTGTCTTCCAGAAATTGCATGGAAAATTTGGCGTCTTCATATCGCTCGCCCGGGAATCCGAAGAATCCCATGACGTGGTTCCAGACTCCGTGCGTGGAGGACAACTCCAGGCTCCGTTCAATCACGTCCGTCGTGGTGGCCTTGTCCATGAGCTGCAACACCCGCTCACTGCCGGATTCATAGCCCATGTGGAGGAACTTGCACCCGGAATCCTGGGCGTCCTGCCACACTTCATCGTCCAACAAACTCTTTTCAAAGCGAATATGGGTGGTCCACGCAATGCCCAGTTTGTGTTCCTTGAGTTGCCTGGTCAGTTTTCGGAAGAGGGCCGGCGGATAGGATTCATCGGTAAAATGAAAATGGCGCACGTGGTATTTGTCACGGAGGAATCGAACTTCCTCGATGATCTCCTGAATCTTCTTGGTCCGATAGCCGGCCGTGTACCCTTCGCCATGATCGCAAAACTCGCATCGTCCCCAGTAGCAACCCCGCGTTGCGAGATAGGGAAGCACGGGTTCCGGCACGAAGTATTTTTCCAGGGGGAGCCCGTCGAAATCCGGGGCCGGCAGGTCCGCCATGTTCTCGGCGGAGGTGACCGGCGACGTGTGAATGCCCTCGTCGTCCCGCCACAGGACGTTGGGAATTTCGTTGAAATCCCGGCTGGTCCCGATCGCTTCCACCAATTGGAGGAACGCCGTTTCCCCTTCATACACGATTGCACTGTCAAAGAGCGCAAACAGTTTGGGAGTCTTCGGCAACGCGTCCCGCAGCCGCGTGACCGTATTGCCGCCAATGGTCACGTGGATACGCGGAAAGTGCTCTTTGATCATGGCGCAGAAGGTCATGGTCGAAAACAACTGCTGACGCAAGACAATGGAGAACCCGATGACGTCCGGTTGTTCCTCGATGACGGCGGGCTTGAGAATATGTTCGAACACGTCTCGATAGACGTTGACTTGCGTGTCCTCGACCGCGGCAAGCACCTCCGATGACATAAAGAGTTTGTACGACAGATCAGTCTCCATGGGCGGCATGCAAACGCGGGCGGGAGCGTAAACCAGCGAAATGGTCGACGTCACCGCTCGAAAGACGTTCATGGCCCATTCGAGTTTATCCACGTCGTAGAAATCGGGGGAACGCACGATCGCCTTGGCGCGCTCCGCCTGTTCAGTCAAATCAGCCACGCGAGACCGGGTACACTCGCACAAGGCCATCTGCAACTCGGTTTCTTCTTCCGAGAGACCGCGGTCCCTGGCCAGCTTTTTCAAACGATCCAGTTGTTGGGGCACCCGTTTCAACACGCGCTTGAGAAAATCCGCGCTAAAGTACCAATCGTACATTTCGAGGTTGACGTCCTTCTGCACCACGTCGTGCCCGGCACGACGCAGGAACGCCGTCAACGTCGGGAGACTCAGATAGGGCTCGGAGGGATACCAATCCGGAGGGAAGACCAGCATGACCTTTTTCTTAGGCCCACCGTCAGCCTGAGCTTCCGTGCGACGCTGCCTCAGGAGCTGCGGGCTGATCAGCCCGCCTTTATCATAATCGATTCTCATGCTCGTCACTCCTCAGGGCCGAATCCGGACACAGGAAAAGCCGGTTCCGGACAGGAGCCCCCTTCATGTCGGCTATTCTATGCCTTGGGAAATAGCCGGTCAAGGATTGCAGGAGGATGAGTGAAGCGGCATGGGACGTGTCCCCGGTCTTATGAATCATACGCGGTCCTTATCCCCTGCTGTCATTCACGGTAGTCGTAATCGGGGGATCCATTTTTTTGTAGCCGCGCCGTCGCCCGATCAAACCGAGGGCAGGTTCATGGCACTTTCTTTCAGACCCGATACCGCCCTGTTCTTGACGATAACGCCCACTCATAGTAGCCTAGGGTCTATGAACACACTTGCATTCGACACACACAAGGCGGTCAAGGCCCTCAAGGAAGCCGGGGCTGATGAACGCCTGGCCGAAGCCGTGGTCGCGACAGTCGGCGACGCCATGGGCGAAAACGTGGCCACGAAGTCCGACATTGCCGTTGTCCGGTCTGATATCGCGGTTGTCCGGTCTGATATCTCCGCATTGGAAGCCCGACTCTACCGCCATCTCTGGGTCATGGCCGCCGGCATTGTCGGTCTCACCGTCGCGCTCGTGAAGCTTAGCACGTGACCGGCTGTTCTCTCCCTGATCTATCAGCCGAATCTGTCATTCCCGCAGGTTTTAGCGGGAATCCATGGGTTTTTCAGCCGCACCGTGCCCGCTCGTGACCCGGGAGGCAAACACACCAGATAGACGCAAGACGCTGCCACGACAATCTGAGAACATGTTGCCCACAGGGAGCACGTGCGCGTTCCCCAGCGTACCAGAAGTCCGGGAACATATGATTGATGTTGATTTTGAGCGGCAGGACGGTAAGATATGCCAGACAGCCGCCTGATGATGGTCACGGGCATTACCCATTCGGCGGTTTGATTGTACAGTGTAAGGCTGCCATGCCAACCCTTGAGTTCAAAGGCAAACCACTCGTGTACGCTCACCACCTGACCGTTCCGTCACGGACACTCGAGGTAGATGCCGAAAAATCCTTGCCGCTAAAGCCCCCCCCCCACCGATTTGGATGACAACCTGATCATTCACGGCGACAACCTGCACGCGCTCAAAGCATTGATACCGCGTTACGCGGGAAGGGTGAACTGCATCTACATTGATCCGCCGTACAACACCGGCAATGAAGGATGGACGTACAACGACAACGTGAACAGCCCGATGATGAAGGCGTGGCTGAAGGACAAGAGCCCGGTGGACGGCGAGGACCTGGAACGCCACGACAAATGGTTGTGCATGATGTGGCCGAGGTTACAGTTACTCAAGGAACTGCTGGCCGAGGACGGAGTGATGTTTATTTCCATCGACGACAACGAACAGCATCACTTTTGAAAAATTTTCTTTCCGAATCCGAAAAAAAAAGGAATCGTACCAATTGACTTAATGCTAGCAGATGTTGGTGGAACAACCGATGATGGAACACGGCAGGCACAACAGGTATTTGAAAACAACGCACATGAATTTAACAATCCCAAACCAACAAGACTAATTGGAAACCTAATTAGAATTTCTGAAGGAGCGAGCAAGAGAAAAGATTTGTTAATCCTCGACTCCTTTGCTGGCTCAGGCACGACCGCCCACGCCGTCCTTGCCCTCAACAAGGAAGACGGAGGCCATCGCAAGTTCATCCTCGTGGAATGCGAAGACTATGCCGACACCATCACCGCTGAGCGCGTGCGCAGGGTGATAAGGGGCGTGCCGAAGGCCAAGGACGACACCCTGAAAGAAGGTCTTGGCGGGAGTTTCACCTACTGCACTCTGGGCGATGAACTGAGCATCGAAAACATGCTCGCCGGCGAAAAACTCCCGGACTATGAAACCCTGGCCCGCCACATTTTCCGGACCGCAACCGGCCGGTCGGCGGACCACGTCAACGCCAAAACCAGGCGCGGCAAAGACGGTTTGTTCCATGAAACGGACGACCGCCTCTTCTACTTGATCTACGAGCCTGACCTCGCCTTCCTGCGCAGCAGCGACTCCGCCCTGAACATCGATCGCGCCGAACGCATCGCCAAACAGGTCAAGGCAAAGAAGAAAACAGCGGTCGTGTACGCCACCCACAAATTCATGGGCCAAAAAGAATTGACGAAAATGGGGATCGTGTCTTGCGACCTGCCATATGGGATATGATCGGCCGATCATGAGGAGATTCTTGCAAAAGTTTGGAATTTGATCTAAGCATCTCACATGTATCACGAGGAAGAGACGATGACCAATATATTTGCTACTTCACCAACAAACTCAGAACGAACGAACAATTTATTGGGTAAGAGCGTACAGTCTTACAGACAGGCATACAGCGATAGAACTGCTTGGCTCATGGCATGTTTATCTGAGTTAGCTTACATCAAATTCAATCCGCTTTTTCAAAGTGAGAATCATAAAAAATGGTTTCTGGACGCAATAAAAAAACTTGTGGGCGACGATAAGAAATCATCTTTGATCAAGTTAATTGATATGGTTGGATATGATTCTGATAAAGAGAAGAGCCAACTTACAAAAGAATTGAATCTTTTGAAATTCCAACTTGTCGCAACATTTGATTGCAGTGGAACCCAAGCGATCTTAGTTTCTCAAGATCAAGACAAATTCATCGTGCTTGCATTCAGAGGTACGGAAGCGATGAGCATCACTGATATCAAAACAGATGCAAAAGCAAAAACGACATGGTGTGAAACTGGTGGGAAAATTCATAAGGGATTTAGCGAGGCGTTTGAAAAAGTGGCGATGGATATTCAGAATAAGATAAATGAACCTCAATTCGGAGGGAAACCCTTATTTATTACTGGGCATAGCTTGGGCGGAGCTTTGGCAACTGTTGCCGCAAAAAAGTTATCCCACGAGGGCGGGATCGCAGCATGTTACACTTTCGGGTCGCCTAGGATAGGAGATGATGAATGGATAGCATCCATGAAAACTCCTGTATACCGAGTCGTTAATGCAGCGGACTGCGTGACCATGATGCCCCCTGGTAAGGTAATCATAGACTCTCTATGTTTTATTATGAAGCGCATTCCACATGTTGGAGAAACGATAAGGGCTTGGCTATCTAGATTCGGTGGATATCTCCACTGCGGTGACATGCGATATCTCACGAATTGCAGGAGAGGGCAATATGATGATGTTAAATTACTGTATGGCGTCAGTTTTTTCTACAGAATCAAGGGCTTTACGATCGGAAAGGTGAGGTGGAACAGGTTTCTTGCAGACCACTCTATATGCATATACAGAAAAAAGTTAATGGTAGTTGCTGAGAAACGAAACCCAAGTGACAATACAAATTGAATGCTCCTGAAAAACTACCAGCACAACGCGCTTGAGCAGTTGGATCGCTGGCTTGACGTGCTTAAGGAGGCGCGGAAAAACGCGGATGATCTGAAAGAGTTTTGCCGGGGAAAAGGGAACCCTGTTCCCGAAGGAGTAAAAAACTATCCCCGTTCCGCCTGGGAAAATCTTAAGGAACAAAACGTTCTTCCCTGTATTCCAAACAACGGGAACCTTGTCATCCCCGACTATATTTCCCGAACCGCCGACTCCGACGACCCCATCCCCCACGTCTGTCTGAAAGTCCCGACCGGCGGAGGTAAAACGCTGCTGGGCGTTGCCGCCCTTGAGCGCATCAAGCAGGATACGGGCTTCGTCCTGTGGATTGTGCCTACGAGGGCGATTTACGAGCAGACGCTCAAGGCTTTCCGCACCCGGGAGCATCCCTACAGGCAGATGCTGGAACGAATGTCCGGCGGCAAGGTCAAACTGCTGGAGAAGGCCGACCGCTTCACCAAACAGGACATTGAGAATTACCTGTGCGTGATGACGTTGATGCTGCCATCCGCAAACCGGCAAGCAGGAAAGGATTTTCTCAAAATATTCCGGGACAGCAGCGGATACATTTCTTTCTTTCCAGAACCGGATGATTCACGCGCCAATCACGCACTTTCAGCACGGCACCCCGACGTGGAAAAGAACAACGCCGGCGGCTGGGTGAAGCAAAGCCTGATCAACGTGCTGAAACTGATTCGCCCCACCGTCATTCTGGACGAGGCGCACAAGGCATATGGACCAAACGACAGAAACAACAGGGAATTCGTGAAATCCGTCAACCGGCTCAATCCCCGTTTTGTGCTTGAGCTTTCCGCCACGCCGAAAATCGGCGTCAGCAACGTCCTCGTCAATATCTCGGGCACCGAGCTTCAGGACGAGGAGATGATTAAACTGCCGATTGACATTCACAGTTTCAGCAATTCCGACTGGAAATACACCCTTGCCGAGACCCAGGGAAAACTGGCGGAACTGGACGCGGCGGCGCAGAACCTTCGGGCGAGAGAAAACCGCCATGTGCGCCCCATCGTACTGGTGCGGGTCCAGCGAACCGGCAAAGATCAAAGGGGGCCTCGCTACGTTCATGCCGAAGACGCGCGGGAATATCTGATACAAAATCTTTCCGTGCCGGAGAATCAGATCAGGATTCAGTCATCGGAACAAAGAGGACTTGCCGGCGAGGACCTGCTGAGCGGAGAAAGTCCCGTCCGCTGGATTATTACGAAGGACGCATTGAAGGAAGGCTGGGATTGCTCATTTGCCTACGTGTTGGCGCTGCTGGACAACACGACGGCGACAACCGCAATGACGCAGATGGTGGGACGGGTGATGCGGCAACCCCACGCGCGCAGAATCGGGGAAAGCGACGCACTCAACCGGTGCTATATCTATTGTTACAACCAGGACGTGGGCCAGGCCGTCGAGAGCGTAAAAGCCGGCCTGGAACAAGAGGGGCTGACCGGGCTTGGTGATTCGGTTCGTGGACACGACGGAGCAGATACACCGAAGCCGGTTACCGTGAAACGCCGGAAAAAATATAAACAATTAAAAATATTTCTGCCGCAGGTTCTGCACAGGGAAGGTTACGGGTGGCGTCCGATTGACTATGACCGCGATATTTTGAGTGCCGTGGCCTGGGACAAAATCGATGGAGGCGAGGCGGTAAACCTGAATGACGAAGACGTCCAACGGGAAATTCGGACCACGGTCAACATTCAGGGAGAGGGAGAGGGCGAGCACGAGCCCACGAACCGGGAGCTTGATACGGAAGAGCGTTTGAACCTGGACTATTTTGTCCGCCGGCTTGTGGACGTGGTGCCCAACCCGTGGCAGGCGGCGCGCGTCGCGGAGAAATTTATTGAACGTCACCGAAGCAATACACACGACGACTCAAAACTATTGGCCAACAGGGTGTATCTTTCGGAAGCATTAAGGAACCGGGTGAAAAAAAAGATTGACGACGCGGCTGAATCGGCGTTCCGCAAAAAAGTCCGGAGAAATGAAATCAGGTTTCACCTTGAAACCGATGAGCGGTTGGACTACGAACTGAACAAGTCGTTTGAAGTGTTTGTGTCCAGTTGGGAAACGTCGTTGCAACGCGAGCATGGCGAACCGATACAACAGAGCCTTTTCAATCCCGTTTATAAAAGCAGTTTTAACAAACTGGAAAAAGACTTCGCGCTTCATCTGGAAAAGAGTAACGCGATATATTGGTGGCACAAAATCGCCGCACGGCAGGAGTATTTTCTTCAGGGTTGGAGGCGGCAACGCGTCTATCCCGACTTTGTGGCGTGCCGAAAAGATGACAATACTCTTCTGATTCTGGAGATAAAGGGCATCCACCTGAAAGGAAACGAGGACACGAACTACAAGAAGAAACTGCTTAAGACCCTTGAGGAGACCTATCGAGACGCTCTCGATAGAGGCGAGATGAAAATAAAGGAGCAGCCTGCCGCGTATTTCAGGATGATGTTTGAGGATCGCTGGAAAGAACAGGTCGACGAATTTGTTGCGGAACAGTAATGTTTTGGATTGCAGAGGGTCCATCATGAACGTGATGAGGCGCGGGTGGAACGCGCTTGCCTGGCCCATCGGCACAGGCTTGAGCCTTGCCCTGCTTGCCGGAACCCTTCAGGCGGAATCACCGTCCACGGTTTACGTGGGGACCTTTTCCCGCGCACAGGCCGGAGGGGCCTACCCTGATTCCTGGAAACCCCTCACGTTCGAAAAGATCCAGAAGCATACCGAGTACTCTCTGGTCGAAGACGACGGGACAGTGGTTCTCAAGGCCGTGAGTGACGGCTCTTCTTCCGGGCTGACCCGAGAGGTGACAATCGACCCCAGGCTGTATCCCATTGTCGAATGGCGCTGGAAGATCGAGAACGTTCTGAACAACGGCGACGTCACCACAAAGGAGGGGGACGACTACCCCGCCCGGTTGTATATCACCTTCGCCTATGACGGCAGCAAGGTCGGCTTTTTCGAGAAAGCCCAATATGAAGTGGCTCGGCTTATCTACGGGCAATACCCACCCACCGGAGCCATCAATTACATCTGGGAAAGCAAAAGCCCCGTGGGCACCATGGTCCCCAACCCCTACACCGACCGCGTTCAAATGATTGTGATTGAAAGCGGAAACGAAAAGGTTGGCCAATGGGTGCGCGAGTCCCGAAATATCCATGAGGATTATCAGAAGGCGTTCGGCGGCGACCCGCCGCTGATTTCCGGCGTCGCGGTGATGACGGACACGGACAACACCCGGGAATCGGCCGTGGCCTATTACGGCGACGTTGTCTTCAAGAAGCAAGAAGACCCTTAACCACGGTCGTGGCTCGGTTTGAATTTCTTTTCTTGTCCGGTCCCCGTTTCTTTGGGGAACTGTTCCCCTTCTTTATCAGGCAGGGCCAGGTGCAAATCCCACGGGCGCCATCCATATGGGTTTTCTTCTTCCCCTCCTTTGTAAGGAGGGGTGAGGGGAGGTAGAGTCTTGCAAAGGCAACACCCCATACTCCATGAGCAGGCTCCCTGGGTGAGCGACTCTACCCCACCTTCCCTCCCCTTACAAAGGGGAGGAGGCTCGGACCATTCAGCAGCGGTCACCCGCGCGTCGGGACTTTCCTCCGCTGACAAAGGGAAGACTTGAACCTTCTCCCTTTCCCTTCCGTTGTCAGGCAGGGTGAGGGGTAACCGCTTACCAGAGTCAAGGGCTTCCAGGCTCTTTTCAGTCGGGCTCCGTTTGAATTTCTTTTCTTGTCCGGTCCCCGTTTCTTGGGGGCTTGATTCAACAAGTACGAAGCCGTCATGTCAACCTGAGCCCCGACTCTCTTTTCCCCCTCCTTTGTAAGGAGGGGCGAGGGGAGGTAGAGAGAAGGGGAAAGCATGCAAAAAGCCGGTCGTGGCTCCGTTTGAATTTCTTTTCTTGTCCGGTCCCCGTTTCTTTGGGCTTGGTTCAAAAAGTACGGGGCCGTCATTTCAGACTGGGAAACTACCCTTAACCCTGGTCGTCGTGCAGATTCGGTGAGAGCCAGCGTTCTACCGCGACAACGTCCATCCGCTTGCGCGCGGCATAGTCTTCCACTTGATCGCGACCGATTTTCCCAACGGCGAAATATCTGGCTTGAGGATGGGCAAAGTACAGGCCGCTGACGGACGCGGCGGGAAACATGGCAAACGTTTCCGTCAGGTGAATGCCGGTTCTTTTTTCGGCTTCCAGCAGGTCGAACAGGATCCGTTTTTCGGTGTGGTCCGGGCACGCGGGATAACCCGGAGCCGGACGGATTCCACGATAGCGCTCTCTGATTAAATCCTCAGTCGACAGCTTTTCCTCTTCGCCGTAGACCCACGCGGTGCGGACCTCCCGATGCAGCCATTCGGCAAACGCTTCTGCAAGTCTGTCGGCCAAGGCTTTGGCCATGATCGAGTTGTAATCGTCATGGTCTTGTTCGAATCGCCCGCACAGGGTCTCGACTCCAATCCCCGTCGTCACCGCAAACGCACCAAGATAATCCGCAAGTCCCGTTGACCTGGGCGCAAGAAAGTCCGCCAGGGCATAATTGGAATCGCCTTCCGGTTTTTCGAGTTGTTGCCGAAGGGTATGGAAAGTCGCAAGCACCTCCGAGCGCGATTCATCCCTGTAGACTTCAACGTCGTCACCCACGCTGTTGGCAGGGAATAATCCATACACGGCTTTGGCCGTGAGCGACCGGTTATCGAGAATATCCTTGAGGAGCCCCTGGGCGTCGTCAAACAAATCTTTGGCCTTGCTCCCGACCGTCGGGTCTTCGAAAATTTTCGGGTATCGCCCCTTCAACTCCCACGTATGGAAAAAGGGCGACCAGTCGATCACCGGCACCAGGTCGCTTAACGGCTGATTGTCAATGACCCGCGTTCCCAGGAAACGCGGCTTTGCTCTCTCCGACGTTTGCCAATCAATCGAGGGTCGTCGCTTCCGTGCCTCTTCCAGCGGCAACAACTTCTTCAGGGTTTTCTTGCCTTCATAGGCTTCGCGCGACTGCCGTTGCTGCTGCCGAACCTTTTCCACGAACCCGGGCTTTTCTTCTTTGCTCAATAACTGCCGGACGACGTTCACGGCCAACGACGCGTCAGACACGTGCACGACGGGTTCGTGGTAGCCTGGGGCAATCTTGACGGCCGTGTGGGCCTTGCTCGTCGTGGCGCCTCCGATGAGGAGTGGCACGTCAAAGCCTTGACGTGCCATTTCTTTCGCGTTGTAGGCCATCTCCTCCAGGGACGGGGTGATCAGGCCGCTCAGGCCGATCATATCGACCCGTTCCTCTTTGGCTTTTGTCAAAATCTTTTCGCAAGGCACCATCACCCCAAGATCAATCACGGCGTAGTTGTTGCACCCCAGCACCACGCCGACGATATTTTTGCCGATGTCGTGCACGTCGCCTTTGACCGTGGCCAGCAGCACCTTCCCCTGTACCGTGCTTCCCGACGCTTCTTTTTCCTGATCCATGAAAGGCAGCAAATACGCCACGGCTTTTTTCATCACCCGTGCGCTCTTGACGACCTGCGGCAAAAACATTTTTCCGGAACCGAATAATTCCCCCACGATGTTCATCCCGTCCATCAACGGACCCTCGATGACGTTGAGCGGTTTGTCATAGACCTGCCTGGCTTCTTCCACGTCTTCGTTGATGTAGTCCACGATCCCCTTGACCAACGCGTGCGAGAGACGGGCCGCGACAGGGCCTTCTCGCCATGCGTCGGTTTTGACAACCGCTTTACCCTCCCGTTCCACGGTTTCGGCAAAGTTGACCAACCGCTCGGTCGCATCGGGCCTTCGATTCAGCAGGACGTCCTCGACCAGTTCCAGCAAGTCCCCGGGAATCTCCTCATAGACTCCCAACTGGCCGGCGTTGACGATGGCCATGTCCAGGCCGGCTTCGATCGCGTGATACAGAAAAGCCGAGTGCATGGCTTCACGCACGACGTTGTTTCCACGGAACGAGAAGGAGATATTACTGACTCCGCCGCTGACTTTACAGTGAGGCAAGGTCGCTTTGATCCGTCGAGTGGCCTCAATGAAATTCACCGCGTAGTTATTGTGCTCTTCAATGCCCGTGGCGACCGTCAGGACGTTCGGATCGAAAATAATATCTTGCGGAGGAAACGCGATTTCTTCCGTCAGGATCTTGTACGCCCTGGTGCAAATCTCGACCTTCCGGTCGATGGTATCGGCCTGTCCCACTTCATCAAACGCCATCACCACCACGGCTGCACCGTACCGTTTGAGCAGCAGGGCCTGTTCTTTGAATTTTTCCTCGCCTTCTTTGAGGCTGATGGAATTGACCACGCCTTTGCCTTGAATGCATTGCAGCCCGGCCTCAATCACTGACCACTTTGAGCTGTCGATCACGACGGGAACGCGGCAAATATCAGGTTCCGAGGCGATAAGATTCAGAAAATGCACCATGGCGTTTTCCGAATCCAGCATGGCTTCGTCCATGTTGACGTCAATGAGCTGAGCCCCACCCTCCACCTGCTGTCTGGCCACCACAAGAGCGTCTTCGAACTGACCATTGCGAATCAGCCGGGAAAATTTCGGTGAGCCCGTGACGTTCGTCCGCTCTCCAATGTTAATGAAGTTCAGATCAGGCCGAATCGTCAGCGGTTCCAGCCCGCTCAACCTCGTGGCATGATCGGGTGCGACCACCGTATGGGGAGGCAGATCGCTCACCGCCCTGGCAATAGCGGCAACGTGGGCAGGGGTACTTCCGCAGCATCCGCCCACGATATTCAACCACCCATTCCCGGCAAAGTCTCGCAAGTCTTCCGCCATCCGCTCCGGTGTTTCGTCAAACCCACCGAAGGCATTCGGCAGGCCCGCGTTCGGATGGCAACTGACGTAGACCGGAGCACGTTTCGACAGTTCCTCAATATAGGGACGCATTTGCCTGGCCCCCAGGGCACAGTTAATCCCGACGCTGAAGGGGGCCGAGTCGGCAATGGAATGCCAAAAGGCTTCAATCGTCTGCCCGGAGAGCGTTCGCCCGCTTTGATCGGTAATGGTCACGGAAGCCATGACCGGAATATGCATTTCGTGTTCATGGCGATACTGGTCAATCGCAAAAAAGGCGGCCTTCGCGTTGAGCGTGTCGAAGATCGTTTCCACAAGGAGCAGATCACTTCCGCCGTCCACCAGGCCCCGCACTTGTTCGTAGTACGCTTTCCGCAGTTGTTCAAACGTCGTCGCGCGAAAAGCCGGATCATTCACGTCCGGCGACATGGACGCCGTTCGATTGGTTGGCCCCATCACCCCTGCCACGAATCTTGGCCGTGCAGGGTCTTTGTTCATAGACGCGTCCGCTGCCTTCCGTGCCACCGCGGCCCCGGCCAGGTTCAACTCATACACCAGCGATTCCATCCGATAGTCGGCCATTGAGATCGCATTGGAGTTGAACGTATTTGTTTCGATAACGTCCGCCCCCGCTTCCAGATATTCCTGATGGAGCGAGAAAATAAGATCCGGTTGGGTTATCACCAACAAGTCGTTATTGCCTTTGACGTCACAGGGATGAGTGGCAAACCGCTCTCCCCGAAAGTCAGCCTCCGTCAAGTTCCGTTTCTGGATCATCGTGCCCATGGCGCCATCCAGCACGACGATCCGTTGACGAAGCCGATGATTGAGTTCTTCAATTCTGGTTGTTGGACTCATGACGCGTTCCTCATATACTCAATTCACTTCATTCACTGTGTCCACGCACAGGGCGGTCGTGGCTCCGTTTGAATTTCTTTTCCTGCCCGGTCCCCGTTTCTTTGGGGCTTTGATTCAACAGGCACGAGGCCGTCACGTCAAACTGAGCCACGACCCACAAGGCCCCTTGCTTGACTCAACTTTGTTGCAGGGACTAAGATAACGTTATTCAGTCCGATCGAGACCGATTCATGCGCAATCTTTGTTTGCAGCGGTTTTTTCTGTTTTTGCTCTTTCCCGTCGGCCTGGTGGTTGTTTTTCCGACGGTCTCCCTTCACGCCAGACCCTTTTTTGAAGACGGGTTTCTCGGGCTCACAAAACAAGAAGTCCATGAGAAGCTCGGCACGCCCCACGCCATCCGCTCGAGAAAAGCCGCCCTTCGCGTATTCAGCTATTATTCGCCCAAAGACTGGGACAAATATTTTCGCAAGCTCGTGTCTCCTCAGAATGGCGAAGACGTGTACACCTACTCGCGCAACGGCGTTCAGGTCCGATATTCGTTTGTCTATAAGCCGGATTTCCGCGAGGCAAGAGATTTTCCCACATTGTACGTCAAACGGGTTGAAGTTGAATTCACTCCGAGTGTTCCCTTAAAGACCATTCCTGAGTTAGTCCAGGAATTCAGCCCTTCGATCAGCCAGAATGACCCGGCGTTTCGATCGAATCTGTGGGTCCTGTTGTTTAAGGGCCCTCCTTCGGAGGAGGCGGAACTCGTCATAGAGCAATGGAATAAAAATGACGGGGATTGGTCGCTGGCGTATCAATTATTTTCCCTTAACGGGCTTCCGGACTATCTGACCGTCAACTCGTCCATCGATCGGTTGGAGTTTACCGTTCAAAGCCTGTCGCGGATTCATCAAATCGGTCATCATACCCATGAGCCCATTCCGAACCCCTACTCCCCGGAATTTGCCCAGCGCCCCCCTGAACCGCCCAAACCCAAGAAAACCATTCCGGTTCCGATCTACGCCGAATAGCTGACAACCTGACAACGTTTGGTTCTCAGGAATCGTATGGGTTCTCATCCCCTGTACCCTGCGGGGAGAAACCCCTGCCGGCCATCACCTCAAGCCTCCTCCTTCCGGGGAGCGAGGAGACTGCTGCTTGCCCGGAGTTTCCCTTAGCCTCCTTCTTCCAATCGAAGATCACGCGGATCCATTAACAGCAGATACGCGTCACCCCACTGATTGGGGCTTTCCAGACTCCAGGCCTCCCGGACTCCCTCTTTTTTCAACCGTACCCCCCACGTTCCTCCAAACACCACATATGCCGTTCCGCGCCCGGATTCTTCAACGGGTTGCACCATGGCAGGGCATTCCGGACGATCTTCATGATCGGTCCATCCCACGACCTCACACCATTCACCCCGTGAAGAACGGTCGTAACTCCTGACTTGCCGAAGACGCTGCGCCGGGCCCAATTCCTTGAATCGAAGAAAGACCGACGTCTCACAGTTCGGGTTCTCTTCCACTTCAATAAACATCGTCGCCTTTACATTGACTGCCTTCGTTCACGGTTGCTAAACTGATGAGGTCGCCTATGCAGCCTCAAGCATCGCTTCCCACTTCAGTTCTCCCTGATTCTCCGCACGATTCGTCTCCTCCCCGAAAGGACGGCGACTCACGGGGTCAATCAGTCCCGGTGTTGTGCCGACGCCCGGTCCGGATTACCCTCTATATCTTCCTGGGTGCCTTTGCCGTCTTCATGCTTGCCTGGGGATTTGTGCCGGGACTCCTGGACCCGACCTTTGAACGCCACATCCAGGAGAAGGACGTCATCGTGGGCATGACGCGCGAGCAAGCCATTCAAGCCTGGGGATCACCTTACCAAATGAATGTCACCTACACCGACCGTGGAGTTCGACGGGAAGAATGGGTCTATGAGGATTGGATTGACGCCGGCTCCGTCAGGCACCGCTATCTGTATTTTGAAGAAGGCATCCTCGTGGGGGGCTGGAAATAACCCTTTCCAGCCTGGTCTCACTCCGCTGGTTGCTCCCTTTACGCCACGTTGCCCCCGCCCTTCTTCCTCTCGCTTGAGAAGCCCGCTTCTTCCTATGGGGTTTCTGTGATCTGAGCCCGCCACCCCCGTTGATCCCCCCCACTGACCACGAGTACTCGTTTCCACTCGCGAATCTGATAGATGGCCCAGGCGTTTGGCTGTCCTTGAAAAAAAGCCTGCGAATCCTCTCCTTTGGCATTCAAATAGGTTGGCTCTGTAAACCCCTGGTCCAACACGTAATCCATCAGGCTGTCAGTCGTCACCCCTTTTCCACGTAAGGCAACGTGCGACAAAAAGGTCAGGATTTCATCTGGATTCGCTAACGTGACCGGATCAAAAGCCATGTTGTTTTTCCCTCGGTTATGGTATGCTGAAGCACGACGACATTGTAGGGCGTCAAAAACCAGAAACGCAAACAGAATCGACTTCAACCTCGTCACTCGTGTTCCGATATTGCCAAAGACCGCCGTATCTCATAACCTGCGCTCCATCGTCAATCAATCATTTCCCCTCTGTCCCGTACCATGATGTGGAAGCTTTCGGCTGAACAGTTTCGCGACCGGATTTTCGACGTTCTCCGCCGCAAGCAGCATTGGTCGACGGCCTACTTCAACGGAAGCGACGTCACCAAAGAGCAATTGAATATTTACTTCCGTCAAGAATATGCGGTCTATCTTCGAGATTTCGCCGTCCTGCTTGCGAGGATCGTCGGCAAAAATCCTCCGTGGCAAGTACGTCGTCACCTGGCAACAACGATTTATGAAGAAGAGATCGGAGGACTTTCGCTTGGCAAACCGCGCCAGGAATTATTCCTTCAAATGATGATGGGCCTGGGGTACGAGCGGGCTGAATTTCGAGACGTCGAGTTGTTGTCAAGAAGTTACGCGTATCGAGAATGGCTTGATGAAATCTGCGATCGGGAAGACTGGATCGCAGGGGCGGCGGTCCTCACCATCTTCGTGCAGGGCTCCGTCAATGACAGGGAAGAAGTCATGACGCAGCAAAAACCAAAATCCCAGGCGGACATTGAGGATCTTGTGGGGAAACATCCCCTGGTGGTCTACCATGGACTCCTTCCGGAACACCTCGATCTCATTCGAGCGCAAGAGTTAATCGAACCCTGTAACCGATCCATTGCCTATGACCTGATTGTGAAAGAAGCCAAAGAGTCCGACACCAAAGCCTTAATCCTGGAAAAACTGGAAATGGGGTTGAACGTTTGGCTCCAATACCGTAACGGCATTGCCAGGGCCTGTGGACTCAAGGAGCCATAAAGACCTCCGGCGCGCCTGGGCCACGAGCAGATTGCCGGCACGATCCTTTCTCGCGCGCTTTACCGCACGAGGAGATAATGCAAAGCGGTGTCTCCTGAAATCGCCGCCCACGCCGTGACGTTCAAAACGAGAAGGGCACGACGTCGTTTTCCCCAGCATCGAACAATCGCCCACACAATCAGGACTTGAGTCAGAATCGAAAAAGGTCGATGCACGTGAGCCGATATTCCGCCACCTTCACTTGCAATCGCAGTGACGGCCGCCAATCCATAACACGTGAGGGCTCCGGCTTGAACCCGGACAGTGGCGCGATCCATCTTCCCGCGAACGACCACGACCAGGGCCGACGTCAGGCACGCCACCACCACTAATAAGAGCAAGGGAAACAAAGGCCACAGCGTTTTTGCACTCAGTTCCAATTTTTCTTCCTCAAGCCCCTGCGTTCAAAAACCTGCACCACGTGACACAGACGACCGGGGGCACGGGTTTCTTTGGAAAATGCCGTTTCAGCCGTTTCAAATTTTTGATATAGTACGAACCCTGACTCTTGTGACGCTATGAATGCTCGCTCCAGGATTTTGCCGCTTGTCTTTCTGGGAACGTTGTTCCTCAATGGAGGGTTGACGGGCTGCTTAGGGACCCCTCGAGTCGAAACGTTCATTTACGAGGGTCCGAAAGGATTCGTGTCGCTGAG
Source organism: Nitrospirales bacterium (assembly GCA_965215405.1). Lineage (GTDB taxonomy): Bacteria > Nitrospirota > Nitrospiria > Nitrospirales > UBA8639 > Bin75. Next base: position 1,397,018 of record OZ244060.1, on the reverse strand, counting down.
AACCGTTTCGGACGCATCGTACCGCCCTTCCCATCCGGCCGACGTCTCGGTCGAGACGTTTGAAAAGGTTTTACGAGGCATTCACTATCGACCATCCGGCAGGTGGCTTCAACGACTCCTGGACGGCGGCGCGGAACCAACCCCCCTGTTTTCCCCATCTCAAGTCGCGTTTTGGGCCCCTCACTTACGGCACGCCTTTTTTCAAGTGACGGCGGAAGAGCACGTCTCCATACGTATTCCCTTGCCTCAATCGTCAGATTTTCAAAACCTGACCGGCATTCTGTCCTTCGAGCACAACGACCTGCATATGGCCCTTACTTTATCAGGTCACGGCCTTCAATCCAAAACCAAACCACGGTACGCCGACTCCCCGGGGGGCACAAGTCCCATTGTGGTGTTTCTGCCCAAGAACGCCGTCAAGAAAAAACCACCGTCCTGGCGCCAGGGAACGTCGAATCATAACCACCTGACCATTGACGTGGCCCTGCTCGCGACGCCTGACGGACCGGCTTTCTCAAAGGACGGCAAAAAAGAGCCCGCGACTCCCGACTCCACACAACGCAGGGTTGCGCCGACAGTCGTTCCTTCAGGTCAATCCATTCCTCTCCGGCGGTTGAAGCGCGCTTCCCCGTCCGACTCAAAAGATTTGTTCGAAGAAATTCGATCCCTGCGGCGCGAATTGTCCAGACAGAAACAAGAGATAGAGCGCTTGAAGAAACGAGAGGCGGAATCCCCTTAACTCACCTCAATCAGTTGAGGATTGTTGAGGATCACGTCACTGCCAAGCGGGGAACGGAACGTCATTCGCTGGTAACAGGCATAGGTGACGTACGTGTCGCGCAGGCAATACTCGGCCGTCTCTCGTCTGCGTCCCTGAGCCCACATTTCAGCCACCTGCTTGCCGCTTCCGGATTTGGTTTCGACTTGTAACGCACGCGCCAGCACGTCCAATTTAACCCATCCCCGCGTATCCCAGTTGCTCCACACCGCCATAAGGTCATAGACCGGCTCCGTCCGAAATTTAGCCAAACTGATCTCCATCGATGGTTTGACGTTGTGAATGATCGAACGCTTTTTCAGAAAAGGAAGATCAAATCCCAACCCATTATGAGTAATAAAAAGAGAGGGGCGAATCTCGCCCAGACGAGCCCAAAACAGGCGAAGAAGTTCTTCCTCGTGATCTCCATACCAGCTCACCGCGCGACGACACTCCATGGAATCGGAGAACTCGAGCAGCCCGACGCACACAATCCGGCTGAAGGTTCCGTCAAACGCCGACCGCTCATACTTTTCATCTTCTTTCTCCCGTTGCTCCCGACCCTCGACGTGAGTAAATAAATCACCCGCGTCGTCCCCTTCGCGGGATTCGAGAACAACCGAATCAATCCCAGCCAAACGCGCCCATTCTTCTCGAGGCGCTTGAATGGTTTCAATGTCCAGCACGACCTTCATGGGCCGCCAATCAAATGACGCGCGTCCTTCAAGCGTCTTGTCTCCCGGCCAGTTCCATCAAGTGAGCCACGACCGGACCATCGGCGGGAGGAAATGAATACTCGGCCAACTCCTCAGGTCTCACCCATCGAAAGTCAACGCAGCCCAGTGGTCGCGGGTCACCGTGGGACAGGGAACACCTGAAAAAGTGCAACTCCACGCTCCTGTCGGGATATTCATAACGTGTAATCGTCAAAGGCCGTGGCGTCGTTAATTCAATTCCCAATTCTTCGAAAACCTCGCGACGGGCACACGCCTCGAACGTTTCGTCTGCTTCGCGCTTCCCACCGGGAAATTCCCAATAGCCCGCTAAATGAACGCCGGCTTCCCTGCACGTGATCAAATACCGTCCCTGGTGTTCAATCACGGCAGCGGCGACCTGGAGAATCTCCTTCTCAGCCATATCCGACAAACCTATTTCGGTTCCCCGGCATACGCCTTGCAGAATTCCCGCATCGGGCAATACAGACAGTAAGGATTTCGCGCGGTACACACCACCGCGCCAAAATCCATGAGGGCTTGATTGAAATCATACCCTTTGCCTTTGGGGATCAGCGCTTCCGACAGGGTCCAGAGTTTCGATTTTTGCGTTTTCGGATCGCCTCGTCCAATAAAGACCCGGTGCAGCACCCGCGTCACGTTCGTATCGACAATCGGCGCGTCTTCATGAAAGGCAAAGGCACGAACCGCTCCGGCGGTATACCGGCCAATCCCTTTCATCGACTGCAGTTGTTCGGAATCCCGTGGAATCTCCCCGCCGTAGTGAGCCACGGTCTCACGCGCAATGCTGTGGAGGCGGTAGGGACGAACGTTGTACCCGAGTGGATACCACGTCTCACGGACGTCGTCGGGTTCGGCCTCAGCCAAATCTTTAAGCGTCGGATACTTTGCCAGGAACTCGTGATATTTGGGAATGACTCGATCGACTTGTGTTTGCTGAAGCATCACTTCAGAAACGAGAATTCTGTACGGGTCCGCGGTCCGCCGCCAGGGCAGATCGCGTCCGCATTCGTCATACCATTTGAGCAAACGAATTTGGAAACGTCGCTTCGTTCCCCGATCAAGTCCGGCTGGGGAAGACGAAATCGATTTGGACTTTTTAGAAGTTTTGGCTGGACGCGTCATGGGCCGTGTCCGGATTGTAGGGAGAGCAGTCGATCCAATGCAAGACAAGCAAAAACCCTTAAACGCGACCCGAACGCTTCGGCTTACTCAATGAGCAGGCTCAAACACGTCAGGCCCGCCTCGGCCTTGGAAAACTCGCTCAGTTCAACGCTTTCGACGGCATACCCGCGCGCCTCAAGCACGTCGCGCGTCAGCGGGGACGAGGCGTGAACTAGCAGACCACGGGGCAGGCACAACACGTTGGCTCCAAACGGTTCTTCGGCCGGAACGCGTAACAGCCGACGCGCCCCCAATGCATCCCCGTCAAGCCAGGCCGGGTTCACCAACAGCGTCTCACGGTCAAGAGACGTACACGCCGTCTTCAAATGGAGGCACGCGCGGATTTCGACGGGCGTTACTCCATATCCCAAGGGCTCCGCGATCGCTCGCAGGGCGTCCACGCCCGCACGATTCGTTCGCGTCGATACTCCGACGTACAGCCTTTTCCCCACGCGCAACACGTCCCCACCTTCAATCGTTGCAGGCGGCGCTATCGTCACGAGGCGACGGTGTCGAGCAAGAACGGGAAGAAGCAACGCGGGTTCGCCCTGCCGTGACGACGTCCCCATCGAAGCCGTCACCGCCAATTCATCCAGGATTATGGCGTTGTCCTCGATAAAGACACTGTCGGGAAAAGCTTCTTCAGGTGAAAGAACTTCAACCTCCACCCCCATTTGCCGCAGGACCCGGCAATACCCTTCATGTTGCCGGAAGGCCAGTTGAAGATCAATCCCTTCGCGGGGAACGTGCCTGACTTCACAATTCACAAGCGAGAACGCAGGCTGACGAGTAAGTGCCGTCATCGCGTCAGTCCCCACCCGTCATCCCGAATCCCTCACTTTCAGCCTCCCGCGAGCCCGCCGTCATTGTCCTGACGGCGTGACAGGCGAAAGCGAATCAAGGGAAGGAATACAAGGTCTCCTTTGCGAATAATTTGCTGTATATGAACCCTCATGGATGGGAAAAAACCGTCAGTGCTTACAAGGCAGAAGGGAGCCGTGACTTTCAACAAAGAGGACATCGCATATTCGGATACATCGATAATGAGCCGGAAAATCTTCTGGCCGTCTCAAAGCAGGACCGCCATCATGAGACGCTCCTCCTCCATGCCAATACGATCTTCGAGCCAAGCGTAAACAATTGCCCTCCCATTCGGTGAGAGGCAATAAATATGACCTTACGGAGTTGATTCCTGAAAGCGCCCTGCCGCGACGTATACAGTTTGTCCGGCACGGAGTGAATGATGAGGCGAACTTAAGACAATTTGCGACGTCCGACGTCCAATGGGCTGAACCCGACGTGCGCCTTGATCCGACGAAAGAGCACGTCATCCTGCGCCATGATTCCTTTGCCAAAACTCCTATGGCAGAGGGTGAGGAGTTCATCCTCCTGGACGACGCGATGGCAACGCTTTTGCGGATCGGGAAATCCATCAAACTCGATCTCAAAGAAAACGTCATCCTCCTCGAGAAGGTTCTTGACCTGCTCCGCCGTCACAGGGTTGAGAGTGCGGACCTATGGTTTAACGGAAACGTGGACGTGCTGCAAAAAGAGAGGGTTGCTCAATTGACTGCATCCTGTCCCGAGGCAATCATCCGATGCCCTGTAGACTTTCTGACCCCCATGATCATCAACCTTCCTGAAAAAACCCGGGAGACCCTTGAACTTTTTTGCGAATGGGGCATTAACCGCTTCTCGCTGGACTGGGAAACACCGGGAATAACCGGCCTTTTGAATCAGCTTGATCAATGGGACTTTGAAACAAATATTTATAACGTGTCTGACCTGGAATCATTCTTAAAAGCCGTTCTCCTCCAGCCGAAGTCCATCACGTCCGATTTTAATTTTCCGAGATGGCACTATTTTGGCCGAGGGTCAGGGGAAAACCGGAAACGTTACGAGTATTTGATACGTTCATGACTGGTTCGCGGAACAGTATCCACGTACCGGGCCCTGCCGCAGCCAAAACCGCCTGAAGATCAGTTTTCTCCCTTCGTTTCCAGAATCAACAACGTATTTGCGTCCGTCCATTCAATGGTATCGTGAAAAGCGTTGTTCAGATTGGCTTGAAACGCGGTTAACGCGTCGTTCAATTCGTCTTTGGCATAGAGCGAAAAGGTCGAATAATGCCTGGCGTGAACCTTTTCGACTAACTGTTGCATGGTCGCCTTCCGTTGATAGCAAAACGGTGTGACCTGCTTCAGTCGTACCCCGTCCACGGACCGTATCCCTTCTTCAATCTCATCCATTTCATATAATCGGGTTTCTTTTTCTAAAAAGAAGGGGAAATATTGTCCCCAGACGTTTCCCGCGTTTTGACTTCTCAAGCGGGTGTAAATAAAAACGTTTCCGTTGGCTTTGATGACTCTGGCGGCACTCCTGATGAACCGAATCAAATCGAAATGATGAATCGCGTTGAAGGTGAACACGCAATCCAGGGAATGATCCTCCAGGGGGACGTCGTTTCCATTCGCTCTGAGGGTTGTAAATCGGAGACACTGATGCCGCGTCAGGTAATCGGCGACTTGTCGCAACATCGACTCGTTGACGTCGATACACGTTAAATGCAGATTATTGAGGTGCTGAAGAAGCAATAAGTCGTATCGGCCCGCGCCGCATCCCACGTCCGCGGCATTGATCCGCGGGCGATCTTTCAATGTCTCCCCGATGAACAGGATGGGTTCGGGATCGGTTTGTCGAATTTGCCGATACGAAGAAGCGACGTGGGAAAAATGATCATACATCGCGGGATTGCCCGCCGTGCTTTCCTTCATCGATCTCATCCTCGGTGAATAAATTCCTGGGTCATTTGATACGCTTCATTGTCGGAGAACTGTTCAGGTGGACGTTTGCAAAAATAGGCCGAGGGCGCGATCAATACCCCGCCCTGCCCCCGTTCGAGGGCCAATTTGGCGCACCGAACGGAATCAATGGCCACGCCCGCTGAATTCGGTGAATCTTCGACGGACAGCCGCAGTTCAAGATTCATCGGCACGTCGCCAAACAGTTTCCCTTCCATGCGGAGGAAACAAACCTTGTTGTCTTTCTGCCACGGCACGTAGTCACTCGGGCCAATATGGATATTCTCGCGATCCAGGCGCTGGGCCGTGACTGACTGCACGGCCTCGGTTTTCGATTCTTTCTTCGAAGCCAGACGGCCGTGATTGAGCATATTGAGAAAATCCGTGTTGCCTCCGGTATTCAACTGATACGTTCGCTCCAATCGAACGCCCCGCTTCTTGAAGAGGTCCGTGAGCGTCCGGTGCGTAATCGTGGCCCCGAGCTGCGCTTTAATATCGTCCCCGATGAGAGGGACGTTCTTCTCTTTGAACCGCTTCGCCCAGAGCGCGTCGCTGGCGATAAACACCGGGACGTTATTGACAAAGGCAACCCCGGCCTCAAGCGCACATTCCGCGTAAAACCGAGTAGCCTGCTCGGAGCCCACGGGCAGATAATTCAGCAGCACCTCCGTGCCGGACTCTTTCAGGATTCGGACAATATCCTCTTTCGTCGGTTCGGGTTCACTCCCGACAACGAAGGTATACGAAGCCGGCCATTCACTCATATGGGGAGAAACGCCATCCAAAACGTTTCCCATCCGGACCCTGACGCCCATTGGTGGCAAATCCGGACAAAACACCGTGGTACAGTTGGGTTCGGCAAAGACGGCCTCGTTCACGTCTTTCCCGACCTTGCGTCCGTCAATGTCAAAAGCCGCAACAACCTGAATATCGGAAGGTCGATACCCGCCTATATCCCAATGCATCAGGCCAATGGCGTTATCAGGGCTTTTATCCCGGTAGTAATAGACCCCCTGAATGAGCGAACTCGCACAATTTCCAATGCCGACAATTGCAACTTTGATTTTGCCCATAGACCAGATGCTCCCGGATGAAAGTTATGAATGGAAACTCTATGATCTAACGGCTGAACCTGCAACGTAAACACGGGGAAACATTGAGGGTCAGAAGCAACGATGGGTCAGGGTCGCACCCAACTTCCAACCGATATATCTCAGAGTATCGGCGGATTGCAGGGGAAATTTTGAGGAGAAAACTATAGCTTTTTATAAAATAGGCGTCAAGATTTTTCAAACTGAGCCACTACTGAAAAGAGTCCGGAAGCCCTTGACTCTGGCAAGCGGTTGCCCCTCACCCGTCCTGCCAACGGAAGAGAAAAGTTTCCGCCCGCCCCTGAAGCCCCGGGGCACCGTCGAAGACTCTACCTCCCCTGACCCCTCCTTACAAAGGAGGGGAAACGTTTAAGCCTCCCCTTTGTCAGGGGAACCTGGGAGATTGATCTGGTTGCCGGCGTCACCGTCAGACCTTAGAACCTCCCCTTTGTAAGGGGAGGGAAGGAGGGGTAGAGCCCACCGCCCATGAAGCACCGGGGTGCCGTCGAAGACTCTACCTCCCCTCGCCCCTCCTTACAAAGGAGGGGAAAATTTCATCGACTACCATAGCCGCAAAGTCGCAAACCTGGCTCCGCCTGACAAAGGAGGGGGAAAGAGGGTCGTGGTCAGGTTAGAAGGCACTGCAAAATTTCAAATGCGTCGCAACTGGCCGTGCCGCCCTGTTTGATATGTATTTTCCTGCTCCATGATCAGGTTGAGTTGCCGGTGCCCGCGGTCCGGCAGGTCGGCTCCGGATGCCACGCATTCTATCAGTTCGTCAATCCGGCCCATTATTTTGGCAACGTTGAGCAAAGAAAGGCGACGCAAGACATCAACCGTGATCGGACGCTTGGAATCCTCAAATATAAGGGACCGAAGGAAGCATTGAGCCGGCTTTGCATTGAAGAGATCACATAGTAACCGAGCTTCTTTCTCACGCCTGCAGGGGATCGAATAGCATGTGTCATCGACCATGACGGGGCGGCCATTGTCAGGGGGAACAACAACAAACGTGAAAGATTTGTAGAGACCCGATATGGCAACTTTCCAGGGCGCAAAAGAATAGTCGCCGATTCCAAACATGCTGAATCGTGGGCGATTCCGATAGATTGAGCTTTTCCGTGAATCCAGCTTCTCGGAGTGGTCCTCAAGATATCTCCACGTCTTGGGAGCCACGTCCCTGATCGAACTGGTGTTATCGCCGGTATGGCGTTGCGTGACTAAAACGACCTTGCGAGGAGCCGCTTGACGATTTCCTAAATCCGAAGACTTCAGAAGGGGATACAGAAACTCTTCCTCAAGTTCGACTGCCTCATCCAGCCCGTTCACAAAGCGTCCGTTACGTCGCGAAAACTCCATCACCCCGGATGCATCATGCTTAATGCCTGATCGCCAAACGTAAGGGGAACCGCCGTCCAGTTCTCGAAACTTCGTATAGGCCTCGACGTCAGAAACGAGATTTCCATCGACTAATCCGAATTTCGTCACCCTGGAATCCAAACCAGGCCTGGAATATATTGTGGCAAGACGACGTTCTGTGCGCTTTCCGGAAGCGAAAAACAGACACGCGTCAACCGCAACGCCAAAATTCGCTTTCGCGTCAATGCGAAACAGCTTGGATGACTCAAGCCCACCCTCAGTCTTCCAGAAATGGCGTAATATTTTCCTGGCGGTCATGGTTTTACACAGCATTGCAATGGCACCCGATTCGGGCAGTGCCTCGATCAGGCGAATCAGCATCCACTCAGCTATGTCGAAATTCGATTTTCCGGTTTTCGCGTCAAAACCTCTGAGACGTTGGAAATTCGATTTCTTCGGCAAATTGTTACTGCCCAGGACGCCCTGTTCGGAACTTGTAACCCAGGGAGGATTGCCTAGAACCAGAATTCGGCGTGAATTCTCCTTCCTCAGAATTCGATGCCAGTCAGCGGAAAAAAAGTCCTGCTGACAAAGGATGATCCCCAAATCCGACAAACTCCGCCTCGTTGAACGAACATAGTCATGATTGATTTCGTAACCTTCGTAACGACACGCACTGCCCCATTTGCCATAAGATGCCCTGAGAAATGCCCCAAGGCCGACTGTCGGCTCAACGACAAGATCGGGCAAACCAAACAATTCGGCAACCAGCGCAACTACTTGCGCCGCCAAATCGTTCGGGGTCTGAAAGTCACCGAATTCCTTCCGTTGGTTCATAGGCTTTCAACGCCGTCAACCGTTCCTGCCTGGCAGATGACGCGGCTGTATTGCAGCCGAGTCCGTAAATCTTCTGTCGAGCCGACTTGAAAGGACACGATGATTGAGGCTGCCGAATACTGGTAACCTTCATGTCGACTTCGAGTGCTGGAAAATCTATTCCCTTGGCAGATGAACCTTCGACATAAGTATATTTCGCGTGCAAATAATTCCGGAATTTACGTTCAAAATAAGTTCCGACGGCTTTGCCGTCTGTAATGCCGTAAAGCGCAGGCTCGTCGTGAGACGACTCAATCCTGGCAAAGATTGAAGCTTCGGTTTTCAGGAGAGGTATTGTGAGTGTCTGCGGCATTTTTCTTTTGAGCAATAGACTTCCTTTAATCTCTCTGAGATTCAAATGCCATTTTTCGCATAGAAACCATCCTATAATATATCATTCCGAGAAGTTTGCGACGAAGAATCTCAGCCTCTGTCCCGGATTTTCCGCCTGCGGCTCAGAATGACGTCAATGGAGGACGTTCTCAGAAAAACGGCTTCATCCATTTGTAAGACAGCTTATAGTATCCACAACCGGCAAAGCTTTGCCGGCCTTATTCCGTGCCGAAACAGACAACTGATTTTGCAGCTTGTCCCGATGGCAGCCCGCCATCTATCCCAACGTATTCTTGTCCGGGTCAATCCGCGAGGTTGATCCCGACGACCACGTCGATCCATTACATAAGTGCCGGACGGTACACGTGACGTTACAGGATTTATGCCCACGCGATTTGAGGTTTTGGCAACGCGTCACGGCTCTCCGTTTTGGAAAATAAAATCGAAGTCAGTCGTCGAATGCGCGTCTGACGGCACGCTGAGAACATTTTCCTTAAACCCCAGGGCATTTCACCACACCTGACCCCGCGACGTGAGATTGACAGAGTTCTGCCGTATCCATATGCTTTTTTACATGCGTACCACACTCAACCCTGATGATCGTCTCTATCAGGCTGCAAGAATCAGGGCCACGTCGGAAGGAGAGACCGTTACGCGGGTCATCCGGGATGCCTTGAAGGAGTGCCTTCATCACCCTCAACACCAACGCTCCGGATACAAACTTCGCCGGCTCACTCAAAAGGGACGACTTCTCCCGAAGGTGAACCACGACGATCGTACTTCCCTCTGTGAAGCCACGGATGGCAGGGGATGAGAGCGATCGACACCAATGTCCTCATTCGTGTTTGACCTTTGTAGATTTTCTGTGACCTCTCTTCGTTCCTCCTTCTCCATTCGGGCATACTCACTGCTTCGCAACCTCTCGCCACGGGCAGCCGGACTTTTCGTCGCGGCGACCCTGTGCGCGGGTCTCGTCCCCCCCGCGCACTGCCAGGAATTCCTCTCGCCCAAAGAGGAGCCCGGTTCGCTCCCGACCATTCTTCACTTCGTCACGTGGAAAGCGGATCGTCCCAGGGCGTGGGATGAGGCCATTGGGCGCTTTGAACGGACTCACCCGACTATCAAAATCAAACGCGAAATTGCTCCTCATTCTTCCACCGCGTATCACGATCTTCTGACCCAAAAACTCAAGAATCGCGATCAGTCCCTGGACTTGTTTTTCATGGACGTGACCTGGCCGTCGGAGTTTGCCGCGGCAGGATGGGCGTTACCTCTTGACGATCATTTCCCTTACTCGGAACGTCGAAGATTTTTGAGCGCGACCATCGAGGCCGGCACGTATCAAGGCCACGTCTATGGAGTACCCTCTCGCGTCGACAGTGGCATGCTCTACTATCGAAAGGACTTGTTGGAGAAGTATGGATTTTCGCCTCCGGAAACCTGGGGTGAACTCGTACGCCAGGCCAGGGCCATTGTCGAGGCTGAAAAATCCAGGCAACCCTCGTTGCGGGGCTACAGCGGGCAGTTCAAACAGTATGAAGGGCTGGTATGTAACATGCTGGAGTTCGTCGGCAGTCACAACGGCTCATTGCTCACGGAAAACGGCCTTCGCTCTTCTTTGGCGCGGCCCGAAACCAGACAAGCCACGCAGTTTGTGCGAGACCACGTCATTCCGGAGATTGCGACGCCCGCGGTGCTGACGTATCAAGAGCCGGAGTCGCTGGCGGTCTTTGTTCAGGGAAAAGCGGTTTTCCATCGCAATTGGCCGTATGCCTGGGGATTAGCGAATGATCCACGATACTCGAAGGTTGCAGGCAAAATCGGCGTGACGACGCTGCCTCACTTTCCGAATGGCCGAAGCGTGTCGGCGCTGGGCGGCTGGCTGTACGGTATCAGTGCCTATTCACGGCATCCGGAGGAAGCGTGGACGTTTATCGAATTCATGACGAGCGCGGAGATGCAAACCTACTTTGCGCGGCACGCGTCGTTGGCCCCTTCACGCACTGCCCTGTATTCGGACCCCCGGGTCCTCCGGGCGAACCCGCAATACAAAGATTTGTTTCCGGTTTTTCAAACGGCAAAGCCGAGACCTCGCACGCCGGTCTATCCAATCGTTTCTCATATTCTGCAGCGATACTTCAGTCGCGTGCTGGCCTTTTCCGAGACGGACGTCGCGGAAGAAGCCCGGGTCGCGGACCGGCAGATCAATCGGTTTTTGGAATTGGCAGGGAAGACAAGAAGATGATCTCTCCGTCGTACTCCATCTGCTGGAATCACTCCCTTCACCCTGCTCCTCTCCACCTTTCAGCAGGCGAGGAGAGCGTGAGCAAAAAGCACTCGTGACTGTGTCGCCACCATAATCGCCTGAGTGTTTCTCCGTATGACGCAATCGACTCGAGAACGCACCACTGGCTGGTTGATGGTATTTCCCGTGCTGACGGTCGTCGCGATTTTTTCGCTGTATCCGGCGATGGATTCGTTTCTGCTCAGTCTCCGACGCGTCTACTCAGGTCTACCCGGTCTGGGGCGGCCATTTATAGGATCAGGCAATTATATCGACCTCTTCCAGGACCCCGTCGCCCATCAAGCGTTCCTCGTTACGCTGGGGTTCGTCATGCTTTCGACCACCCTGGAACTTCTTCTGGGCATGGGCATTGCACTGGTCATTCACGAGCACTTCAAAGGGCGAGGCTGGGTCAGGGCGGCCGTGTTGATTCCGTGGGCGATTCCCACCGTTGTGGCTTCACAGATGTGGCGGTTTCTGTTGAACGATCAATATGGAGCCGTCAATCTGATACTGTTCGGCGATCGAGTGGACGCCTACGTCCCGTGGCTGGCCGATCCCTGGATGGCCTTTGGTGCCATTGTCGTGGCCGACGTCTGGAAAACGTCGTCGTTTGCCGGCCTCCTGATCCTGGCGGGACTACAAGTCATTCCCGATGAGACCTATGACGCCGCGCGCATTGACGGAGCCACGGCATGGCAGCGGTTCCGGCACGTCACCCTCCCTCTGCTGAAGCCCGCGCTTCTCACCGCCCTCCTGTTTCGAACCATCGATGCATTTCGGGTGTTTGATCTTGTCTTTGTCATGACCCAGGGTGGCCCGGGTGACGCCACGCAAGTCATACAGTTCTATGGCTATAAAACTCTCTTCACCGAAGGACGCGTGGGCTATGGAACCGCGATCTCGGTCACCGTCTTTGTCGCCGTCATGATTCTCTCCCTGTTTTACGTCCGTACCGTCGGGTCTCGACTCCTGCAACGGGAGCAGGCATGACGAAAACGTTCTGGGAACGTCAGGCGTTACGTGGTGGGGTTCTGCTGGCCGTCCTGGGCAGCCTGTGCCCTTTTCTCTGGTTTGTTCTGACTTCGTTCAAATCACAAATCCAGGTCGAAGCGATTCCCCCGAGCTGGTGGCCGGACGGCAGCCTGGCCTTTTATACGTCGGCACTTATTGATCATCGGTTGTTGCACTACGTCGGGAACAGCGTAATCGTTGCCGGTGCCACCACTGTTATTGCGCTGATTGTTGCGACTCCGGCCGCCTATGCACTGGCGCGGCTGCGGTTGCCGGGAAAAGCGTGGATTCTGGGCGGGCTCCTCTGTGTGGCCACGTTCCCACCCATTGTCATTGCGGGACCTGTCTGGCAAATCCTGGAATACCTCGGTGGGCTGAACACCCATTGGGGGCTGGTGCTTCCCTACGTCTCGCTGACCCTTCCTCTTGCGGTGTGGATCCTGACCACGTTTTTTCAAGAATTGCCTTTCGAGTTGGAAGAAGCCGCGCAGATCGACGGCTGCACGGCATGGCAAGCGTTGTACGGAATCATGCTCCCCCTTGCGGCTCCGGGGCTGTTTACGACGTCCATCCTCACGTTTATCTACGCGTGGAACGAATTTTTCTTTGCCCTGCTGATTCTCACCGATCCTGAGCACCACACTCTCCCGGTAGGCATTGCCTTATTTCAGGGGGAATTCACTATGCCGTGGGGAGAAATAGCTGCCGCCTCCGTGATAGCCGCGTTGCCGTTAATCATGATCGTCCTCGCGTTTCAACGCGGAATTATCCGTGGACTGTCAGCCGGTGCGGTGAAGGGGTAACTCGTGGCCGGACTTGCTCTTCAGCACGTTGAGAAAACTTTCGGGAGGACCCGCGTCCTGCATGATATCTCACTTGAAGCCGTCGATGGTGAATGTATCGTGCTGCTTGGTCCATCGGGTTGCGGCAAATCCACGTTGCTTCGCGTCATCGCCGGGCTTGAACCCCAGACCCACGGCTCGGTGACCATCGGAGATCGTCGCGTGGATACTCTGGCCCCTCCCGACCGCGACGTCGCCATGGTCTTTCAACACTACGCCCTCTACCCGCATCTGACGGTAAGAGCAAACCTGGCCTTTGGTTTGAAAATGCGAGGGGAACCCAGGCCCGTCATCGAAGAACGGATTGCCGAAACGGCCGCGTTACTGGAAATTCACGATCTGCTTGACCGGAAGCCGAAGGAGCTCTCCGGCGGTCAACAGCAACGCGTCGCCATGGGTCGAGCAATCGTTCGCAAGCCCAGGTTGTTTCTTTTCGATGAACCACTTTCGAATCTGGACGCTCGCCTCCGAGCCTCTATGCGGGTGGAGTTAAAGAAGCTGCATCGGCGGTTGGGAGTGACCATGGTCTACGTGACTCACGATCAAGTCGAGGCCATGACGCTGGGTGAAAAAATCGTCGTCATGGATCACGGGACGGTTCAACAGATCGGGACTCCCGATCAGATTTATCATGAACCCGGGAATCCCTTTGTCGCCGGATTCATTGGAAACCCTCCGATGAATCTCATTGACGGAACGGTGGACACAACTGCCAATAACGTGAAATTCCAGGCGGTGGGGTTGACGCTCCATTTACGATCTCCCACGAACGTTCGCCCTGGTCAGGGAACCCTCGGCATTCGTCCGGAAGACGTTCGTTTTGATCCTCCGAAGACTCGTCATCTGGTGCTGGACGGCATGATTGACTTGGATGAAAATCTTGGCGGGGATCATCTCGTGTACCTCGGGGTTCAGGGACACCGTCTGGTCGCACGCACGACGGCCAACGCAACGCGGAAAATCGATGATTCCGTAACCCTGTATCTACCCGAGGACAAGCTTCACTTGTTCGTCGACCATAATCGAATTCCACTGAAATTTCATGAATGAACGAAGAAGTACTCCCTTTCCGCTGGTCTGCTCTGTATTTGTCATCCTGTTCATGGTCCACCCTCTCCCCGTCTTCTTCCCGTTCCTCGCCAATGCCGAAGCGCCATCGGGCATTCAGCCATTACGGGAACTCCTTCAATCCAACGTTCACGCCCTGATTCCGGACCCTGCCGTTCGCCCGCTTCTGACGTCTTCGGAACAAGAGCGGTTTCTGAAAGAATTGGAAAAGCAGCCGCCGGAATGGGACCGATTGCATGATCCGCCCGGAGAGGAACACGGCACGAGACTCTTTGCCCTGAATCGAAAACGGGATGATCTACGGGACGGGCATCCCTTACTCAAGCAACGCGTTGCTTTTGCATGGTCCGGCACGCTGGGCGAATATCACGAGAAACACGAAGGGTACACAGTAGTGCTGGGGCCTCACCCGACTCAAACGAACTGGGGCATCGTGCGATTCAAACCCGCGGGGTTCCCTCATGAAATGGTCGCCGTACCTTCACCAGCCAGGCTTCGCACGATCAAAAACCGCAGGGCAAAGGGGGAACCGGTGGAAATCGGGATCCTTTTTACCGGCACGTTGATTCCATGGGAATCGATTATCTACGGTTTTTCACACGATGGGCTCGAACAAGGGATGGTCATGCCGGTCGTACGGGTCGAGGGCGTGCAATACTTTGTAAAAGACCTGGGCGCGTCAACACAAAACACGCCATGAAAGGCGACGGGACGCGACAGATGATCGTGGGACCGGAGTGAGGCTGCCGCGGAAGGATCGTCTCCCGTGCCCGTTTTGACGCGGCGGCAGGAGTTCGCCCAACCGGAAACCGCGTCGCCCCGCGTTCGCTCAAGGTTCTTCGACAAGCTGGTACTTTTCGATCCTGTAGGCGATTTGACGCGGGGTCATGCCCAACAGCCTGGCCGCTTTGGCCTTGACCCATCCGGCTTTTTGAAGGGCTTCTCGAAGACGAGTCCGTTCAATCTCATCCAACCTGGCCGGAAGCGGTTGGGAGGCTTGAGAGGGCAGGACCCTAGATGGAGCCTGACCCCGAACCTCCCGCATGTGGTCAATATAGGGGGCGAGGGAGTTGGGCACGGTTCGGACGTCCATGGGGGACCCGTCGGCCAACACGACCAACCGCTCGATGCAATTCTGCAATTCGCGAATGTTTCCAGGCCAATGGTAGGCACTCATCACGTGAAGCAGGTCTTTCCCGAATCGAATGGCCCTGTTATTGTCCCTGTTGAACGTGTCGAGAAAATGCCGGATGAGCTCCGGCACGTCGGCTCCCCTGTCCCGTAAGGGCGGCAGCGTGAGCGGCACGACGTTGAGCCGATAATACAAATCTTCCCGAAACTCCCCGGCCTCCACCATGGCTTCGAGGTGCCGATGCGTCGCGGCAATCACGCGGACGTCCACCGCGCGGGTCTCCCCACTCCCGACTCGCTCAAATTCTTTGTCTTGCAGCACCCGCAGGAGCTTCACCTGAGTGGTCAGGGGAATGTCTCCGACCTCATCAAGAAACAGCGTTCCGCCATGGGCCTGTTCCATGCGCCCTTTCCTGGTCTGACTCGCTCCGGTGAAGGCTCCCCGTTCATGCCCGAACAGAGTACTCTCAATCAAGGGCTCCGGCACGGCCGCACAATGCACCACCACAAACGGTTGGGCGGCCCGCGCACCGGAGTGGTGAATCCATTGCGCCGCCAACTCCTTTCCCGTTCCACTTTCTCCTCGGAGCAGGACCGTCGCCGAGGTCTTCGAGATCAACTGAATGGCCGCGTGCACGGCCTGCATCGCCGGACTGTTTCCAATAAAAGCCGGAACCGGCCTGGTTTTCCTGTGGCTACCCGGCGGTTGCGGGGAAGCCCCTGAGCCCTCGCGGGAGGGGAACGAAGCCCACACCCCAGACGCCCGGGCCGAAGCCTCTCCCTGGTCAGTCTCTTGATTCAGCAGGATCAGGGCCTGGTCGATCCGGGTTTCAGGAGAACCCTGGCCATTCAAAATCGTCCGCAGGCGCGGCAAAAGATCTCGTTTGTTCTTCGAGACAGGCTGTTCCATCGGCTCGCTTCCGTCCTCCGGACAACAGAAGGCCCCGGTCCGGTCATCCGGCAAAAAAACGTCCGTCGTCTTCACACGGTGTCACCAGTGCCGTTGCCTCCTGCTCTATCCATTCACTCAAGACGAAGGAAGAGAAGGAAGCGTGCGCTCCCTCTCATGACTTCTTCCGTTCTTGTCGGGTTACGCTTTCGCCAACCCGACCGACGATGCTTCCTTAAAAAAAAACGCCCTTTCCCCCACTCCGTCGGGAAGGACGTTCTTTGTCCTCGCACAGGCGTGCCCTCTTGTGCAGAATAACGACTTTGTCATTCAACGCATAGTGATCTGAAGCATAGTGAAGCGCACTTTTTCCCGTTTGTCAATGGGTTGTATGCGTACGCCACCTCAGTGCGAACAAATCCCAGGCGTGGATTCACGTTCGATCCGGCACAATCGCTTCAAAGACCGACGAGTAATCCGCGTCTTGAAGGCCTTGCGCCGCGGCTTTTCCCAGGATGACGTGAATGCCCCGTAACGCGGAGGACTCCAAACCGCTTTCTTCCGCCGCGTTCAAACATAAATTCACGTCTTTCAGCATGTGAACCATTGAAAAATTAGGATTCGTATATTCACGCGCGAGTAATCGTGGGAGTTTTTTATCATACATGGGTGCCATCAAGGTACTCTGTCTCAGCACGTTCATGAACGTCTCGACTTCGACGCCCGCTCGTTGAATCAACCCCAGGCTCCATGAGAAAGCCGTGATATGGGCCGCAATGAGTTGATTCAAGGCCAGTTTCAACGCCGCTGCCTGACCAATCGGCCCCACGAGTAAGGGTTCTTCACAGAAACATTGCAACACCTCGTTCCACTGTTCCATCTGTTCGGCTTTCCCGCCAACCATGACGAGAAGTCTACCGGCTTTCGCTTCGGCAAGGCTTCCGAGGACCGGCGCCTCGAAATAGTCTCCTATGCCCGTTCGAATCTCCTGACCGAGCGCGATACTTTCAGAGGGAGCTATGGTCCCCATTTGAATGATCGTCCGATTTTGAACGTCGGGTTTTGCCGAAGTGAACAAAACCGCCTGGATAGCCGGGGCATCGGCCAACGTGAGGATTGTGCACCTCGAAGCCTCTATCGCCTCTGCGGCGGACCGTGCCCTGAAGGCACCCCGTTGTTGAAGGGCTGCACATTTTTCTTCCGTTCGGTTATACACCACGACCTCATGACCGAGACTCAGAAGCCGCTCCGTCATGGCCGTCCCCATTAATCCCGTGCCTACCAATGAAACCCGCATCATCCCCTCCCGACTAAGACGGCGTTGTTGAAATGGACGTGACAGCTTTATCGCAGGGCCATAAGGAAATCAAATGAAAGGACGGGACAACCGGTCGGGCGTTACCGCGTGACCGCCAACGGTTGACCCTCGCTTTTCAAGTCGGTATCTTCTGCTTTGCCGTCGGGATGAAAGAGCGGCCAGGTCTTATCCCGGGGCCAGGGTGCATCCGCCCGTCGGCGTACTTTGAGTCACGAAAATCCGACAAGGGACACTATGGATATTACAATCGGCTCCAACCAACTCCGTAACACAAATGGAATTTTTGTAGCGCAAGGTCAAGACGTGATCAAAGTCGAACGCAAGGCTGGAGACGGGGGCATCCTCTTGAGCATGCAGATCTATAACCCTGCCGGGTCGCAGGTTGCCAGGTTGGAGCGCAATGAATGGACGTCCAATGACCAGGACCGTTTCGAACTCAAAACTGACCTCGAAGTGGTGACGGTGGTCGACAACACCCTGAAAGGCGTGGTGTTCTTCCTGAAAAAAACGGGGGAGAACCACGTACAAGTTCCACAAGCCAAATTTTATTTACCAGGCGGCACGGTGTCTGAGGTAACGGCCGACCGCTGGCACGTCGGAAACAAGATGGAGCTGAAAGGCGCGGACGTTGATCTGCAAGGGGGTGCGATTGAGATTCAATGATTTCTTTTCAGGCCGTCTCGGGTTTTTGCTCTGAGTGACGGTCTCAGCCCCTTTTTATCACCGTCTGGCTGATTTCCTCGTTCTTCTCCACTTCGCCTTCGTGCTTTTTGTCCCGTTGGGAGGACTCCTGATTCTGAAGTGGCGGTGGATGGTATGGCTCCATCTTCCTGCGGCGCTTTGGGGAGCCTTGATTGAATTCACCGGCCGGACCTGTCCCCTCACGCCCTTGGAGCATTGGCTCCGTGGAGGGGGAAGAGGCTATCAATCCGGTTTCATTGAGTACTACGTCCTGCCTCTTCTTTATCCAACGGGGCTGACAGGGCAGACCCAGGTCGTCCTCGGTCTCCTGGTGCTTCTCCTCAATGGCGGCATCTACCTGTTCGTGTTTCGCCGGCACCATAGATCCATGCAACACTCATAACGCCCATTCCTTCAAAGAACCGCCTGTTCGATTCTGCCGCGGCAACGGCTCTCTTGACCGTACCCTTCCCAACGGTATAGTTTCGGGGACAGAGTGATCGTACTTTTCCTTTGTGCGTTGTTTCCATGAACGATTTATCAGGCAAAAAGCTGGGACTGCTTCTGTCAACCCCGCCTTCGCGTCACAACGCGGAAGTCATCGTCGGATTGAGCAGGGAAGCGCTGCGTTCCAGGGTACGCGTGTATCTGTATCTCATCGACGAAGGCGTGAAAAATCTGGAAAACCCCCAAATCCTTGATCTGGCGTCGGCAGGCGTGAAATTGAACGTCTGTGCGTACGGGTGTCAACAGCACAATGTTGCTACGGAAGGATATGGTCAGGAAGTGACGTTCTGCGGATTAGTGGTCCTCTCCCAAATCATTACGGGCTGTGACCGATTCGTCAGCCTGTAACGGACCTCCTGTTTTTTTTCTCTCCCTCTTTTCATCTCTCCGAGAGTACTTCAAGGGCTTTTGCGGAACCCGCGGACCTTTCCACGCGCCAGGGTCGCCAAAACAAAGGAGGGCGTCCCCGTTACATTGACCAACGGGCGTTCCTGGAATGAAGGCCACACGATATCCTGATGCCAGGACAAGCGACACGACGTCAGCCAGGTCAGCAGCAATCAGCCAACGTGATCGGAAAATATTAATGACGCAGGGAGACCGATTTCTTCCCGAAACCCCTTTTATTCTTCCTATCCTTAGGCTTGAGCCGGTTTGTGAGGATGCTCTAAAAAAGCGGCAGACTTTTCTGCGTTGGCTTTTTGGGAGCACGACTGAACCCTCCGTCTTCCGGAAACGGTGAAGTGTCTGTAGAACCATTCACTGAACACGGTGGATAGACGTGATAGGGAGCATCATCCCTTTTCGGCAATCGAGGCTTCACCCCGACGAATCGGGACAGGGCACCTTTCAGGTAGTCTTCGTGTACTTCGCAGCAAACCCATTTGCGCCTGAGCGATTCGGCAACCTCACCGGTGACGCATGAACCTCCGAATGGATCAACCACGAGGTCACCTTCATCGGTAAGCATTCGCATAAAATATTCGGGAAGGCGCGCCGGAAATCTTGCAGGATGCACCGGCAGGTGATTTGCACGGCAATAGTCCTGATAAGCCCCGTTTGATTCCGTGTTTGCAATAGCCAAAAGGTTTGAGGGAACGGAACCACCGTTGTCCTTCTCGAATTTAGTGGAGATGTTGTGACCTGATGGACGTAACTTGGGCGTATAGCCGTTTTTCAATAACGATTTCATTGAATTGCTATAGGGGGCGAGAATGCGTTTATTGGATGCCTTGGGCCACGGTGTTTTCGACAGCCACCAGACACAGTTGACAGCGTCCTTCACTCGTACTCGCCTTACGTTGACCCATTCCGCGGGAGTCGGGAGTTTGGCAGGGTTCCACCAGTAATGTTCCTGACAAAGATGAAAGCCGTAATCCCGACACAGCACGATCAGGAGCTCGAAATGGTAAAGCGAACGAGCAGGGAGCCCGGGTTTCCACGCCCCACCGATATCAATCACAAGACTTCCTTGATCCTTCAACGCCCGTTGCATACCTTCGGCAAACGGTCGAAACCACTCCACGTATCGGTCAGCGTCTTCGTTCCCGTAGATCTTCTTTCTGACGAGACCGAACGGCGGCGAAGTCATAATCAGGTCCACGGAATTGGGGACCAGCGTCTTGTGTAGAAGGCCGAGAGAATCGCCATGATAGATTTTGCCATACTCCGTTTCTCTATACAGTTCGGGTTGCGCGACACTGTACAGGGGGGAGTCTTCTTTCGCCTGAAAGACGCGCCTATGGTTGTCATACAGGTGGCGAAGATAACCGCTCAGCGAATCATACCCGTCTCTTTCCGCCAAGCATTGCATCTCCGAATACTCAGTGTCCGTGAGCCGGAAAGTGACGAGCCTTTTTCGAGGACTTTTAACTTTCGGTCGAGCCATGCCGTAATTGTAATACAAAAACAAATTGTGTCAATGTTTTTTGTAATACGCTAACCAAAAACAGGGGCTTCAGATTCACCAGGGAGCCGTTGATCGGATTTCACGAAACTCGTTTGCAGACCGGATGAACTCCAATCGGGGCCATTGGTTCCTATCCGGTGGAAGGAATATCTCTTTGCCAAGGTGTGACTCGAACTCTTGAAGGCCACCACCCAGACCAAGTTGAATGAGTTTATCCCTTTCTTTGGGATTAATCAGCATGCGTCGCTCCTCCGTGAGGTAGATCAGTTTGCGGTCATACGCCCTGTGATAAGTGGGAGAAAGACACAATCCGTTTTGAACGTCATCGGTACTGCCTTCCGCACCAACTGGCAAAATGTGTGCAGCATCAATCAGCCGAAGCTGCATTCCGGTTACGCAACACTTCCGGTCGTAGGCGACGATTACCTTTCTTCTAAAATTACTGCCTCGGACAAGGCGCGATAATTTCGTTACAATCCGTCTTCTGTCATCGGTTAACTTGCTGAGTTCATCGTCCATTACGGATTCGAGCCTTCCGATTCCGGACAAAAGATCTGACACTACGACGTCTGCACCGTTCTTGTGCAGACTTTCATAATTTGAGCAGTACGCGAGCATATTATCGGGACGAAATCCGACTGCGATTTCATCGTTACTCTTTCTCACAAAGGCAAAACCGTCCCGGGCAGATTCCCTCAGCGTATTGATATCTATCTGGATGGAAGGAGACTGAGCTGAAAACATTCGATGTTTTCCCGGATCAAACCCGGCAAAGCACTTGGTATCCGGCTCGTAACCCAACAACAGCGTAGGGCCATCGGGGTTTTCCGGCAAAGGGGGAGTGACCGACGTAAGCTGTATGCGGTATTCGTCAACCGGACGTGCGGCCCCGCCCCCATGAGTCAACGTCCAGATGTATATCCAAACAGAAAACGATGCTTCCCCGGACGTAACGTAAAATCTTTTCGGATTTCCTCTCGGCTTCGACACCAAAACAGCCGACGCGGCGGAGTCAGCAAAGGCCTCTTCTATGACTTGAACGATTACTTCCGGAGGCAGTGCCGGCATGTATTCTCTGTCCTGTTCGAGTCCCCAGGGAAGTTACCCGTGCTCTATTTTTACCGTCTTTGAGTTCAAACCCGTTATTTCCCGACAACAGACAACTACTCGAACGTTTTTTCCGTGCAATTCATGGATGTTGGGGTTACCGACTCTGACGAGAGATTTCCCCTGGTATGAGCCGCCTGCTTACACTCTGCCGGTGACCGATAATTCAATACACGACGTGGCCCCGACACGGGGACCTTGTCAACGGCGTCGGCCATACAGGAACGTGACGTTGATTCGCCGCGATTCATAGTCGTCCCGAAAAACACAGTTGTCCGATTCATGAAAGAGGTCGGAATTGAAGATCAGGGCCCGGTTTTCTCGATAGGGAACCCTCACCGGGGACGCGCCGCTTTGTTTCAGGAACTCTCGAATCTTCGGCTGAAACGCCGTGGAATTATACGTCTTGAAATCCCACTCCCGCGGGGCTTCTTTGTCCCAGACGATCAACCCTCCACTCGCGGGATCGAGATTCGCTTCATCGGGGGTTATCCAAAAATTGACGTTGACGGCTGCCGCGTCGGCGTGGATTTTCAAGGGACGACGGGTACTGTCTTGTTTAAACGCCCAGGCCTGGAGCAACCGATGCTGGTGAAAGATTCCCTGAAAGGTGGCACGTAATTCTTCGGCCACTTGCAGCAACAACGGCGAGGAAAACCCTTCGCCGAGAAACGCCCCGACGTAGCCGTCTTCATAATCCTTCTTCCAGATCGTCGATTCCCGGCAAAATTGCCGAAGGGCCCTGAGTGCTTCGGTCCGCAACAACGCGTCGACGTAAATGATTTCCGGACGACTCGCGTTATAGCGCCGCTCAATAGCTTCCACGTCCAATTCCGGATTTAACGCTCCCTGAGACAACGCGAGATTGTCGGCATAATGCAGAATTCGATTCACTGACGGAGCGAGGGCCTGAGCGTCTTCCTGACTGAGGTGGATTCGCTGATTCGCCTCCCCTGACTGCAAGACCCTCCGTCGCAGCGCGGAGAGGGTTTCCTGGTATCGGGAATCGGTCTGCTCCAACAATCCACGTTCGGCCAGGTACTGTATTTGCTCTGCGTCGTGCTTGATCCGAGAAGCATAGAACGTGTCAACCGGCACGGCTCTTCCATGGTTTTGCATCAGATGAGCCGAAGCGCGGAACTCGTGCAGGGCTCCCTCCATATTCTGTTTCCACAATTGAGCTAATCCCAGATAATGATGGGCCTTGGCGTACCGGGGTTTGATGGACACGGCTCGCTGGAACCGGGCGATTGCCTCGTCAATCCGTTCCCCTTCAAACAGAATCACGCCGAGATTGCAGTGCGCCTCGGCATTTTCAGGATTGAGAGCAATGGCCCGTTGATACGCGTCCCTTGCTTCGTCTCTCCTGCCTTGTTCTTTGAGGACCACGCCCAGATTGTTGTACCCTTCCGGATGATCGGGTTTAACCGTCAAGACCTGCCTGCAGGTTGCACGGGCCTCGTCCAATTCGCCTTTTTCGCGCAAGACGTTCCCCAGATTCCCCAACGCCTCGACGTAATCGGATTTGAGCGAGAGGGCTTGTCGGTAGGAACGTTCGGCTTCATGTAATTGATTGAGTTGTTGATAGACGATTCCCTGATTGTAAAAATAGAGCGGCGTTGTCGCATTATGCTGAATAGCCTTCGTGATCAAATCGAGGGCTCGATCATACCGGGCCTGCTGATACGCAATTAACCCGAGCAAATGGAGGGCATCGGCATGGGCAGGATCTTCCGTGAGGATTTTTTGATAGCAGGTTTCGGCCTCAGACAATCGCCCACCCCGATGATGGTTGATCGCCTCTTCAAACAGGCGTTTCGTAAACGCCGCGTCGGACGCCGCCGGAGACTTGGGCGTCAACCTGGCTCGTCGTCTTCGTTCCGTTCGGTTCATCCGGTCAGGTCACCCATTCGGCCGTTCCCGAGACGTTTCATTTGCAGCAACCTCGAAAGCGTGCCGTTGTCCTTGTCGAACGGTAAGCATTCGTGAGACGCCCCGTTCATTCCGGCTTACGATTTCTTATCAATCCACGCGCAAAGGCCTCACGAACCTGACTGCGTTCTGCGTGATAAAAAAGAGGGTCCTGCACCTTCGTGCAAGACCCTCTCACTTCTTTCCAACGATTAAAAGCCTTCCGCAAAGCTGCGAAGCTTTCGACTCTGACTCGGGTGGCGGAGTTTGCGTAAGGCCTTGGCTTCAATCTGCCGAATCCGCTCCCGCGTTACCTCAAAGTCCTGCCCCACTTCCTCCAACGTGTGATCCGTCGCCTCCCCAATCCCAAACCGTCTCCGCAACACCTTCTCCTCCCGCGCCGTCAACGAGTCCAACGATTTCCCGATGTGCCGCTGCAAATCATACCGCACCGCCGCCTCCAACGGCGACACCGCCTTCTTGTCCTCTATAAAGTCCCCTAAATGACTGTCCTCCTCCTCCCCCACCGGCGTCTCCAGCGAAATCGGCTCCTTCGCAATCTTCAAAATCTTCCGCACCTTCTCCAACGGCATCTCCATCCTCCCCCCAATCTCCTCCGGGGTCGGCTCCCGGCCCAACTGCTGCACCAGGTGCCGCGACGTCCGCACCAGCTTGTTGATCGTCTCAATCATGTGCACCGGAATCCGAATCGTCCGCGCCTGGTCCGCAATCGCCCGCGTGATCGCCTGCCGAATCCACCACGTCGCATACGTGCTGAACTTGTACCCCCGCTGGTACTCAAACTTGTCCACCGCCTTCATTAACCCGATATTGCCTTCCTGAATCAAGTCTAAAAACTGTAACCCCCTATTCGTGTATTTCTTCGCAATACTTACCACTAACCGCAAATTCGCCTCGATTAATTCCGCCTTCCCCCGCTTCATCTTCTCTTCCGCCCCCTCCAACCCCACCAGCACCCCCTTGAACTCCGCCGTCGGTAACCACGTCACCCGCCGCTCCACCTGCCGCAGCCGCGCCTGCGCCCGCTGACTCCGCGTCACCACCTGCCGCACCACCGCCTCACTGTACCCCAGCCCCGCCCCCGTCTCCCCCGCCCGCCCCAGCCGCCTCAGCACTCTCAGCCCCTCCCCCGCCCCCAGCCCCAGCCGCTGCCAACACGCCCGCAACTCCCGCTCCGCCCCCCGCACCGCCTCGCCCGCCTCCTTGATCTGCATCACCAACTGCTCCCGCACCGCCGGCTGCAAATGCAACGCCTCCAACCGCTCCCCCAACTGCCGCTGCACCCCCTGCACCCGTTGCGTCCACCGCCCCCGCTGCGCCCCGGCCCCCGCCCGCCGCCGCTCATACAACCGCCCCAACTGCTGGCCCAACCGCCGGACCCGCTCCAACTCCTTCAACGTCTGCTGCCGCAACTCCTCTTCCTCCTGCGCTTCCCCCACCTCGGGGTCCTCCAGGTCCTCGTCCTTCGTGGGATCGTGCAGCAGCACCACCTCCCCCACCCGCACCTCCCGCTTCTTCAGACGCCCCCGCCACCCCTCCAGCGTCTCCCACGTCATCGGCAGCCCCGCCATCGCCAACGTCATCCCCTCCTGGCCTTCCTCAATCTTCTTCGCTAACTCAATCTCCCCTTCGCGGCTGAGTAACGACACGCTTCCCATCTCTCGCAAATACAGCCGGACAGGATCATCCGTTCGACTCAAATCACCAGGAGTGAGATCAATTTCCGTTGCGCTCTTTTCCAACAAATCTTCCCGTTCCCCGGTTTTCTCGGAAACCGAATCCGGCTCAACCGGCGGTTCGGAAAGAGATTGAGTCCGTGACGGTCCCCTCTCTATGTGTTCCGGAATGGAGTTTCCGGGAGGGGCAACCGGATTCCGGGCAGGGACGGCAGGGAGACGAACCTTGGCAGATGATGATCGAACCTTCCGTACCACCAACCCTTTGCTCTTTTTTTCAGAAACCGACTCTTTTTTCCATCTCTTGGAGGCGTTCGTCTTTGCCATAAGGGACCCTTATCGTAAGGCTAAAGTGGAGGAAGAGGCTAACCCGGCTTTTCTCCCGCGCAACGCTTCGATCTGGGAATTAAGATGATCCACTTCGTCCGTTCGTTTTTCTCGTTCGGCAATTCGAAGCTGAGCAATCAATTCATCCAGACGGGCTTTCAGGTTTCTTTGTCCCAACGATCTCAAACAATCCTGAACGTACTCATAGCGGTCATCAAAATCCGTAACGGATACCGCCAACTCCGCAACCGAATCACGACACGTCTCATCCGAGCCCGTTTCCGCGAAAAATCCGGAAAAATCGATACCGCCTTTCTCATCGAGATGTTGTAATCCTATCTCCACAAGCCGGCGATAGAGGGGCGACCGAAAATCCTCAGGCCGCAGACTTTCGAGATGTTCCGGATGTAATCCTCCCTGCACCATCAACGAGACAATATCGCGTTCCTCTCGAAATTCCCTTTGTTCGTTGCGTCGCTTGCGAGAGGGTGGAATTGACGATTTCCCCTGGCGTCGGGAAGCAACGCCCTGCTGACGATCGAACACGTCAGGATATCGGTCGAGAAGCAGTTGTGGCCTGACCCCCAGTCGTTCAGCGACTCGCTGGATCTGTTCATTTTTTTCAATCGGATTCGAGACTCTGGTCAAGATGCTGAGCACGTCGTCGACCCGCCGGGTTCGTTCTTCAACCGTCGCGTGAGTCGCACCTTCCAGACATTGTGCCACGGCAAACTCCAACAACGTCAGGGCCTGGTCCTGCAACGCAAGAAAACCCTCTGCCCCGTGAGCCCGAACGTACGAATCAGGATCATGCCCCTGAGGCATAACGACGACCTTGACGGCAACCCCGCTGTTGCGAAACACGTCCAGCGCGCGTAACGCCGCGCCCTTCCCCGCCGCGTCGCCGTCAAAGATCAACGCCACGGTGTTGACAAATCGACGAAGCAAGGCGGCATGCTCAGGCGTCAGTGCGGTTCCCAAAGGCGCGGCAACCTGAGGAATGCCCGCCTGATGCAGCGTCAACACGTCAAAGTAACCTTCGACGAGAAGCAGCGAGTTCGAGGGACGGCTCGTCTCACGTGCCTTGTGCAATCCATACAACACGCGACCCTTGTGAAAGAGTGCCGTGTCCGGAGAATTGAGATATTTGGGGGTTCCATCTTCGAACACGCGACCGCCAAACGCAATCACGTTTGCTCGAAGGTCGCAAATCGGGAGCATAACCCGCCCTCGAAACCGGTCATAAAACCTTGCAGACTTCGAGGTGCTCTGAGAATCTTTCAACGCGACCAGGCCCGAGGCCTCCAGATCGGCAGGGGTCGCCCCCTCTCTGGTCAGATAGTTGGTGAGCCCATCCCACGAAGGCGGTGCATACCCCATGCCGAACTCTTTCAGGGTACTCGACTCAAGACCTCGACCGGCAAGGTACGCCAGGGCCGACCGACCTTTCGAAGGATCATGCAGATTCTGCTGAAACCACGTATTGGCTAAGGCATGGAGGTCTTCCAGCTTTTTGCGTTGACCCGTTTGGGATTGCGAAAACCCCCGTGACGCGTTCCGAGGAAGAGGAACTCGCGCGCGCTCGGCAAGATCCTCGACCGCCTCCAGAAACCCCAACCCTTCTCTTCGCATCAGGAAGGTAAAGATATCGCCCCCTGCTCCACATCCAAAACAGTAAAACATCTGCCGTGCGGGGGTGACGGTAAAAGAAGGCGTTTTTTCCTGGTGAAAAGGACAAAGCCCGCGAAGGTTCTGACCCGTTTTCGACAAAGCGATATAGCGGGACACCACGTCCACAATATCAACGGAGTCACGGATTTGTTGAAGGGTAGCAGGAGGGATTCCAGATCGTGCTGTTGTCAAGGCTTTTCTCCGAAGCCTTCGTGGCACCCTCTTTTGGAAAGCTAAATAGTAGTAAGTGGTTGGAAAATAATGTTTTTTTAAGTATAACAATGATATTCCGACAAGTCAACCTGCCGGAAAGAGGTGTCGTGGCTCAGTTTGACATGACGGCATCATACTTGTTGAAACAAGCCCCAAAGAAACGGGGACTAGACAAGCAAAGAAATTCAACCTGAGCCACGACCGAAAAGAGTCCGGAAGCCCTTGACTCCGGTAAGCGGCTGCCCCTCACCCTGCCTGACAACGGAAGGGAAAGAGAGAAGGTCCTTCCCTCCCCTTTGTCAGAGGAGGAAGGTGGGGGAGAGTCGGCCACCCGGGGAGCCTGCTCATGGAGCACGGGGGTTCCTTTTGAAGACTCTACCTCCCCTCGCCCCTCCTTACAAAGGAGGGGAAAAGAAAAAGCTCCCCCTTTGTCAGGGGAAGGAAGTCCCGAGTGCTGGCGACCGCTGTTGAATGGTCCGAGCCTCCTCCCCTTTGTAAGGGGAGGGAAGGTGGGGTAGAGTCGCCAACCAGGGAGCCTGCTCATGGAACACTGGGGCTCCCTTTGCAGACTCTACCTCCCCTCGCCCCTCCTTACAAAGGAGGGGAAAAGTCTAAGCCTCCCTTTGTCAGGGAGGAAAGGTCCCGATGCGTGGGCGACCGCTGCTGAATGGTCCGAGCTTCCTCCCCTTTGTAAGGGGAGGGACGGTGGGGTAGAGAATCCCGCCCATGAAGCACCGGGACACCGTTGAAGACTCTACCTCCCCTCGCCCCTCCTGACAAAGGAGGGGGAAAAGAGGAACGCGGGGTTTCTTACTGGGACTGCTCTGGTCCCGTACGCCTGATACCCGATTGGCCAAATCGTTTGCCAAGTTCCTGCTGAACGGCAGTCATGGGAATTTCACAATGCCCCAATGCCACGATGGAATGAAAGAGCAAATCTGCCACCTCATGGATAATTTCTTCCCTGTGTTCCTTCTTTACGGCTAACAGGACTTCGCCGGCTTCCTCCACGACCTTTTTCAGAATTCGATCAGGCCCGTCTTTCATCAAAGACGAAACATACGAGTCCTCCTGCGGATGAGACTTACGTTGCAGGGCCATTTCATACAATCGGTCGAAAATTCCTCCATTCGCCTCTTCGCCCACCCGAGCAGGCGCGACGCCCTGGGGCGTCACTTCCACAAAAAAGCACGTTCGGGCTTCTGTATGACACGTGGGTCCCACGGGTTCCGCTTTGACCAGCAATGTGTCCCCGTCACAATCAAGAAATACTCGTTTACAGACTAGAAAATGGCCGGAGGTTTCCCCTTTTTTCCAGAGTTGCCGTC
Organism: Nitrospirales bacterium; assembly: GCA_965215405.1. Lineage (GTDB taxonomy): Bacteria > Nitrospirota > Nitrospiria > Nitrospirales > UBA8639 > Bin75. The sequence continues at coordinate 1,368,006 of OZ244060.1, read as the reverse complement.
TCGAACGGCTCCAGAAGTGCACGTACCCGGTTTGAAACGTCTGATCGAGTGCACGTTGATTCATATATCCCAACATCAGGATTGCGCCGTCACGCCAATCCTGGACAACGGCAGGCACCAGCCCTTGTTCATCGAACTGAATCCTGAGGTCGTCGGGCACCATGCTTCGGTCGGACTCCATGGTCATTCACACAATACGCACGGGAAGCCCGTGATCCCTGAGATAGGTTTTCGCTTCACTGATGCTGTGGGTTTGATAATGAAAAATCGAGGCCGCCAGCACGGCATCGGCCTTCCCTTCTCCCAAGGCCTCATAGAGATGGCCCACGGTTCCGGCGCCGCCGGACGCGATAACCGGAATGGAGACGGCTTCTGAAACCGCCCTGGTCAAAGGCAGGTCATAGCCGTCTTTGGTGCCGTCTTGATCCATTGAGGTCAACAGGATTTCACCGGCCCCTTTTTGCTCCATACGCTGTGCCCAGGCAACGGCGTCCAACCCCGTAGGATTGCGACCCCCATGGGTAAAAATTTCCCATCGCGCGAGCCCTGCTTCTCCGGAAGCGACCCGTTTCGCGTCAATCGCGACCACAATACATTGAGAGCCGAATCGACGCGCGGCGTCCGTCACAAACGTCGGATTGTCGACGGCGGTCGTATTGACGCTTATTTTATCCGCCCCCGCGTTCAGCAGTTGCCGAACGTTCCCGAGCGTTCGGACCCCGCCGCCGACCGTGAGCGGCATAAAAACCTGCTCGGCCGTCCTGGCCACAATATCCAGAAGGGTTTCTCGATTTTCATGAGAAGCGGTGATGTCTAAAAAGCAGAGCTCGTCCGCACCGGCCTGATCATAGATTTTTGCGACCTCGACAGGGTCGCCGGCGTCACGCAGATTCACAAAGCCGACGCCCTTGACCACCCGGCCGTCCTTCACGTCCAGGCAGGGAATGATGCGTTTGGTCAACATGGTCCGTCCCTTGTTTCACGCACGAGCCTCGGCCAGTGCCGCGGAAAGGTCCAGCGCGCCTTCGTATAAGGCCTTGCCGACAATGACGCCCATGATCTTTTGCCCTAACCGTTTGATCGCACGAACGTCCTCCACGCGCGTGATTCCTCCGGAGGCGATCAGCGGAAACGGGGAAGCCTGAACCGCGTCACGCAGAGCCGACATATTCGGCCCCTCCAACGTGCCGTCACGGCTGATCTCCGTAAAGATGACCCCTGCAATGGGATACGCCTGCAAGGAGGCCAATACGTGCGCAGCCGTTGACTCGGAGAGAGTCGTCCATCCATGCAATGCGACTTTCCCCCCTTTTACGTCAACCCCAACAAGAATTTTATCGGGAAAGCGTTCACAGGCGTCGGCAAGAAACGCCGTGTTTTCCAAAGCCGCCGTTCCCAACACCACCCGACTGACGCCGTGGGAAAAATAGGCCTTCACGTCGGCTAACGATCGTATGCCGCCGCCCACGTGAATCGGAATGGACACGGCATCGGCAATCGCCCGCACGTGATCCATATTGTGCGGTTTTCCGTTGACCGCGCCATTGAGATCGACGATATGCAACCGTTGGGCACCCAGGGCTTCCCATTGCCTGGCCATGGCCGTCGGATCGTGAGAATAGGTCGTCTCTTGCGTCATGTCGCCTTGTCGGAGGCGTACGCATCGCCCATCTTTCAAATCGATTGCCGGGATGACTATCATGACGGAACGATGTCTTTTCTTGCGGTCGTGGCCTCGAAGGAGGCACCCTTTCGAGGTGAGGAGGGACGTAAAAACGCTCTAATCCGTACCCAAACGTAATTGGTGCAGCACGCGGGCGACCCCTGCTCTCGCCAACTCTTCGGCCGTGAGAAACCGTCCCTTTCGTTCGAAGAATCCCTTGAAATCGTGGGTCAGCGGTTTCTGCTCTTCGAAATAATCGCCCGTCCACAACACCACGCCGTCTCGGACCCTGCGCAATCGGATTTCAAACCCGACGGCGGCGGGAAGGGCGCCGAACTTCGTGCCTTCCCGTTCACGATACACTCGAATACTGCCTTCAAGGACCGCGTCCACTGCCAGCCGTTGTCCCAGGAGCCGAACGATCTCTTGACGATCCCGCGCACGGGCAGGGGCATCCTGATCGTCAAGGATTTGTTCCACGGCTTCGGGCGGTACGATATCAACCCTGGCATCGAGTCGTAACTGGGAATACACCATGTGCCGGATCATATTGGGAACGGCGTCCGGCACGGAACCCCGGAGCACGTGAGATCGTTGGGGAACGGGTGACATGCTGCCGTTCCCCAACGATTGATGAATCGATTGATGAACCTCGGAACTTTCCAGAACCGACGGAGGAAGTGCTCTGAACGTGAGCGAGGACTCCCGTTTCCTTTTGACGCCGTGAAAGGGCGCAATCGCCACGCTGGTGATGGATTGAGGAACAAACTCATGAGACGATTTGATGGTAACCGGTTCCGGGGCACACGCCCCGCACCCCCAAATCAGAAGGAGCGTCGCCGAGAGCCCGCGCGGTGGTCTCCGGCCCGCGCGCTCGTGCCTGGTAGTGAAAACGCTCAATCCCATGCCCCGAAATTCCTGAGCAGTTGAAGCCCAACCTTTTGACTTTTTTCCGGATGAAATTGACAGGCAAAGACCTTTCCCCTGGTCACGCTCGACGCGAAAGGAAACCCATACCGCGTTTCGGTACAGATCATTTCCGCCTCTTCAGGTTCCACGTAATACGAATGGACAAAATACACGTGGGCCTCCGAACCGATTCCCTCCAATAACGGCGTGGGTTGTTTGACCCGAATCGTGTTCCATCCCATATGAGGAATCTTCAACGGCGACGCCTGCGTCGGTCCGGCAGGAAATCGTCTGACTTTTCCTTTGAACACGTTCAACCCCTGATGCACGCCAAACTCCTCGCTTTCCGAAAAGAGAACCTGCAACCCCACGCATATCCCTAAAAACGGCTTGCCTTGCGAAATCGTCCGACGCAGCGGTTCGATCAGACCAAACCGCCGGAGATTGTGCACGCAATCGCCAAAGGCCCCCACCCCGGGAAGCACCACGTGGGTTGCGCGATCAATGATCGCAGGGTCTCTCGTGACGACCGCGTGATGCCCAACGGTTTCAAATCCTTTCTGGACGCTTCGCAGGTTCCCTCTTTCATAATTGACAATGGCGATCATGGGCTGCTTCACGACCCGTGCTCCTGACCGGGGGCGCGTGAGAATCGCTCGGCGAGGGAGCCCTTCGTGGAAAGGACCCCGAGCACTCGGTCGTCCTGGCGAGTCGCCTGATCCATGGCCTTCGCAAACGCCTTGAACACGGCTTCAATCACGTGGTGAGGATTACGCCCGTACCGAACGTTGACGTGAAGGTTCAGTCCGCCCTGATTCACCAGGGCCTGAAAAAAATCCTCAAACAGGCCGAGATCGAACCCTTTCACTTCCCGATGCGACAACGTCACGTTGTAGACCAGAAACGGCCGTCCGCTCAAATCAACCACGACTTCCGCAAGTGCTTCATCGAGAGGGACGGTGGCCCACCCAAACCGACGAATTCCGGCTTTCTCTCCGAGTGCTTCTTTGAAGGCAGCCCCCAGGACTATCCCGATATCCTCGACCGTGTGGTGATCATCAATATGAGTGTCACCCCTGGCTTCAAGCACGAGAGTAAACAACCCGTGTCGGGCGAAGGCGTCCAACATGTGGTCCACAAACGGAATGGGGGTGGCAATCTGTCGTTGTCCCGTCCCATCCAGCCCCAATTCCACGCGAACGGCAGTCTCGGAGGTGGACCGGTCGACCTGCGCCCATCGCGATTTTTTTGAAATTTTCATGACGCCCGACTTTCTATGGAACGGGCATGAGCTTGCAGCCCCTCCATATTGGCCAACCGCGTGACGTAAGGAGTGACGGCTTTCAGTTGTTCCCTGTTGTACGCCACAATGTTCGTTCGTTTAATGTAATCATCGAGCGACAAGGCTGAAAAAAACCGTGCGGAGCCTCCGGTCGGCAGCACGTGATTAGGACCGGCAACGTAATCCGCCACGGCCGGCGGGGTATATCTCCCCATGAAAATCGCACCGGCGTGCCGGATTTTTTTCACGTAGTTGAATGGCCGGGGCAACAGGATCTCCAGATGTTCGGGAGCAATGGCATTGGCCACGTCAAAAGCATCGTCCAGATTCGACACGACGAAAATCCTGGCATATCGACCCACGGCACGCGCTGCAATGTGCCGGCGCGTCAGTTGGGGTAATTGAAGGCGGATTTCCCGTGCCACCTTCCTGGCAAGCGAAGCCGAGGGCGTCACCAGACAGACTTGTGCTTCTTCATCGTGTTCGGCCTCACACAGCAGATCGGCCGCGCAATGGGCAGGATTGGCGGATTCATCCGCAATCACCAGCAGCTCACTGGGTCCGGCAATCATATCCACGTCAACGGTCCCATACACCGCTCGTTTGGCCGCGGCCACGTACGCGTTGCCCGGCCCCACTATTTTATCCACCCGGGGAATCCGCCTGGTGCCATAGGCCAACGCCCCGACCGCATGGACGCCTCCGATCCGATACACTTCATCGACGCCGGCGACGTCCGCCGCCGCCAACAAACGGGGATCGACGGCACCCGACGTCGTGGGGCTACACATGATCACCCGCGGCACTCCGGCCACTTTAGCGGGGATCGCGTTCATCAACACCGTGGAGGGATACAACGCTTTCCCGCCGGGCACGTACAACCCCACGGCATCCAGCGGAGTGATGAGCTGACCAAGCTTCACCCCCTTCTCCTGACTCAACCACGTCGACACCCGTTGTGCGCGATGAAACGCACGAATGCGCCGCGCCGCGAATCTCAGGGCTTGCAGATCCTTTTGTTGAACGCCGGCACGCGCCCGCCGAATTTCTTCCGAGGACACTCGAAACTTTTCCGGTGACAACGTAAGACCATCAAACTTTTTAACGTATCGCGCGACCGCGGCATCGCCGTCTCGCGCGACGCCCGCCAGAATACGTTTCACGCGACCCTCGATCATGGCGTGCCGACGAACTCCACGATTGCAGACTTCGGCCAACTCCCGAGGATAGGCTTTCTCGCTTGAAAGAATAACGTTCATAAACCCGTCAGGCACAGGCCGTCCTGGGACGACTCTTACGAAGCTTCTGAATCATGGTGGTAATCGCTTGATGCTTCATTTTCAAACTGGCACGATTCACGATCAAGCGCGCGGTCGATTCGACGATCGTTTCGATTTCCTGAAGGTTGTTGGCTTTCAACGTCTGCCCGCTCGATACCAAATCCACGATTCGATCCGCCAGGCCCACGATCGGAGCCAACTCGATCGACCCATACAATTTGATAATCTCGACCGGAGTCCCCTGCTGGTTAAAGTGCCATTCCGTGACGTTGGGATATTTCGTGGCAACCCGGAGTTTTGACGACAGGCGGGTGCGACGATCACGGTCCACCAGGGCCGCCACTACCATCCGGCACCACCCAATCCGCAGGTCCAAAGGTTCATACACGTCCAACCGTTGCTCTAATAACAATTCTTTCCCCGCGACTCCCACGTCGGCCGCTCCGTACTCAACGTACGTGGGAACGTCCGTCGGTCGGACAACCAGAAAAGACAGCCCGGACTCCGGCACCTCGAAAACCAGCTTGCGATCATCGTCTGACAACTCCGGGCCAAGATACCCCGCTTTCTGAAACAAAACCAGCGTCGAGTCCAGGAGTTTCCCCTTCGACAACGCAACGGTCACCATTTCACTCATGCTCCCGGCTTCTCTCGACGAACCAGGGCGCCTAACCCTTGCAGTTTGTCTTCGATTCGCTCATAGCCGCGTTCCAAGTGATAAATCCTGGAAATCCGTGTTTCACCCTCGGCAGCCAACCCGGCTAACACGAGAGCGGCACTGGCCCGCAAATCCGACGCCATGACAGGTGCACCCGTTAACCGGTCTAATCCTTTCACAACGACACGGTGCCCATCAACCGTAATCGCCGCGCCCATTCGCTGCAACTCCGGCACGTGAAGAAACCTCCCTTCAAACACCGATTCGGTAATCACGCTGGTTCCTTCCGCCACGCACGTCAAGGCCGTCATCTGCGCCTGCAAATCCGTGGGAAATCCCGGGTAGGCGAACGTTTGGACGTCCTGGGCCTGCAATCGCGTCGGTGCCCTGATGGTGATCGACCGTGCCCCTTCCGACACGTCCGCGCCGCATTTCCCGAGTTTGGAAATCACGACTTCCAGGTGTCGGGGCACGCACCGGTCCACTTCGACCCTCCCTCCCGTCATGGCCCCTGCGATTAAATACGTTCCGGTTTCAATCCGATCAGGAATCACCTCGTGTTCTGCTCCATGCAACGACGAAACCCCTTCGATGACAAGACGCCCGGACCCGGCTCCTGCAATTCTGGCCCCACGTTTGATCAAAAAATCGACCAGATCGGTGACTTCGGGCTCCATAGCGGCATTGTTGAGCACCGTCGTTCCTTTCGCGAGGCAGGCGGCCATCAATAAATTTTCGGTTCCGGTGACGGAGGGAATCTCGAAGTCAATGCGTTGCCCTTCCAACCTGGTGGCACGTGCCCGGATATATCCGTAATCGACGGAGACCGTGGCCCCTAACTTTCGCAGCCCCTCCAAATGCAGGTCGACCGGCCTGGGTCCGATGGCGCAGCCACCCGGGAGGGACACGACGGCTTCTCCGAATCTGGCCAGCAACGGACCCAACACCAGAATGGAGGCCCTCATGGTTTTGACCAGATCATAAGGAGCCTCGACGGACCGGACGCGGGTCGCGTCAACAACCACCTGCCCCGCCTCCCGTTTGACGGAAACGCCCAGTAAGCTGAGGAGCGTCATCATGGTGGCGACGTCTCGTACCTGCGGCAGGTTGGAAATCGTGCACGCTCCTCCTCCCAGCAGGCTCGCCGCCAGAATGGGGAGCGCTGCATTCTTGGCGCCAGCCGCCGTGACGCGCCCCTCGAGGCGTCGTCCTCCCGTAATGATCAAACGGTCCATGCCTGCGACGTTCGCTCCAGACAGATCACGCGATCGATACCCGCCTGATCGGACCGAAGCGTTTTGACGGAAAACGCTTTCGTGTCGATTGCCTTTTGACGGATGGCCCCGGACTGATTCACTCCCATTTCCATGATCAACGTCCCGCCCGGGCGCAGCAACGACGGACTTTCCGCAAGAAGGCGATCGTAAAACTCCAAACCATTCAGTCCGCCGTTTAAGGCCAGAAGCGGTTCGAACGCCTGAACGTCCCGCGGAAGGAGCCCGCATTGATCTGCCGGAATATAGGGTGGATTCGAAACAATAACCGAAATCTTCCCCGCGAACCCGTGATCGGACAACGGTTCGAGCCACTCGCCCTGAAAAAACCGTATCCTCCCAGCCACGCCGTGACGCTGCGCGTTTTCCCGGGCCACGCGAAGCGCCGCGGCACTGCAATCCGTGGCAGAAACCGTTGCGTTCGGACAGTCCAACGCCAAAGAGACGGCCAGACATCCTGACCCCGTTCCCACGTCCACCATATGACAGCGCTCAGCCGAGAAGCCCGAAGCCAGGACTTCCTCAATGATCAACTCGGTTTCAGGCCTCGGGATCAACACGCTCGGGTTCACGAGAAATTCCCGGCATCGAAAGTCCTGGGTACCCACAATATATTGCAGGGGTTCCCGCGACGCCCGGCGACGAAACAGCGACTCCGTTCGTGCCCAATCCTCCGGCCCGACCCTCCATTGAGGGTCGGAATACACTTTGAGACGCGAAATCCCCAAACCGGCTTCCAACAGCCAGAAGGCTTCATTTTTTGCATCAGCCACCTCGGCGGCCTGCAGGACGGTCAGGCCCCGTTGAAAGGCAGACAGGAGAGTGACGGACTCCGCGCGTTGAGAGGAGGACCCGCTCAGAGCCTCCACGTCAGTCTTCATGCTCGGGTCTGCCCGCGAGACGGGCTTTCAACGCTGCGGTTTCCGGTTCACGACTATCGTTCAACGCTTTCACCAGTTCCTGAAGGTCTCCGTCAAGGATCGAGTCCAGCTTATACAGACTCAACCCTATCCGATGATCCGTGACTCGATTCTGCGGGTAATTGTAAGTACGGATTTTTTCGCTTCGCTCGCCCGTGCCAACTTGAGAACGACGATGCTCGGCAATCGAGGCTTCCCGTTTTGCACGTTCGGCGTCGCCGACGCGGGTTCGCAGAGTCCGCATGGCTTTTTCCCGATTCTTGAGTTGCGACCGTTCATCCTGACACGTCACCACCATCCCGGTCGGAACGTGGGTGACACGTACGGCCGAGTAGGTGGTATTGACGCTCTGCCCTCCCGCGCCCGAGGAACAAAACGTATCGACGCGAAGGTCTTTCGGGTCGAGACGCACGTCGACGTCTTCGACCTCGGGCATCACCGCCACGGTCGACGTAGACGTGTGAATGCGTCCGCTCGCCTCAGTACTCGGGACTCTCTGCACGCGGTGCACCCCACTCTCATACCGAAACGAGCCGTACGCTCCTTTGCCTTCAACCAAAAAAATGGCTTCCTTGATCCCGCCGATGCCCGTCTCGCTGGCATCGATCATCTGCACCCGCAACCCGCGTTTTTCCGCGTATCGCGTATACATGCGCAGCAACTCACCGGCAAACAAGCCGGCTTCTTCGCCACCGGTTCCGGCTCGTATTTCGACGAATGAATTTTTGTCGTCCTCGGCGTTTCGGGGATGCAGGAGTTGCAGGGCACGGCCTTCAACGCGCGCGCGTTTCTCCTGTAACGTTCCCAACTCATCGGCCGCCAGCGACCTGAGTTCGGGATCCAGTTGCGGGTCGTCGAGCATTCGCGTGGTATCGGCGATTTCCCTGATCAGGGACTGATAGTCCGAAAACAGTTGACTGACTTCTCCGATGTCAGCCCGCTCCTTGTTGTACGCAATCACCACGGTCGGCTGACTGAGGACCGTCGGGTCAGCCAGGCGATGGGTCAACTCGTCGCAGCGGTGCGCCACGGCTTCCCATTGGGCAAGCCATCCCTCAAACTGGCGGTTTTCCATCTTGTCGCCGGACATGGAACGTACTTCTCTGCAATTGAAAGAAAGTATCAGAGAAAATCGAGGGGATCGAGGTCGCGTTGACCGGGGAGGCTAGACTTCGGGCTTTTTGGCGTATTTGGCGTATTTTTTCTTGAATCGTTCCACGCGGCCTTCAGTGTCAACGATTTTCTGCGTGCCGGTAAAGAAGGGATGACAGGCAGAACAAATGTCCACCTTGATATCGCCCACCGTAGAACGGGTTTGGAACGTCATGCCGCACGCGCAACTGACCGTCGCCTCGGAGTATTCAGGATGAATGCCTGCTTTCATGGCGTCAATTCTCCCTGCGATCGAACAACCGTTTCAAACCTCATATGTACCATGAATGACCGGACGTTGGCAAAGGGCGCGGGCGTTATCGATTCATCGACTGGAGAAAGTCCTGATTATCCCTGGTTCCGGCGATCTTATCAATAAGAAACTCCATGGCCTCCATAGTCCCCAGGGGGCTTAACACCTTGCGTAACACCCACATTTTGTTCAGCCGGTCCCGATCAACCAGCAACTCTTCTTTCCGAGTCCCCGATTGACTGATATCAATAGCCGGGAAGATTCGCTTGTCCGCCAGTCGGCGGTCCAAATGGACTTCCATGTTCCCCGTGCCTTTGAATTCTTCGAAAATCACGTCGTCCATGCGGCTTCCCGTGTCCACCAGCGCGGTGGCCAGAATCGTAAGGCTCCCGCCGTCCTCGATGTTTCGCGCCGAACCAAAAAACCGTTTGGGCCGTTGCAGCGCGTTGGAATCCAGTCCGCCGGACAGAACCTTTCCACTCGGAGGCGCAATCGCGTTGTAGGCGCGAGCCAGGCGGGTAATACTGTCCAGCAGGATCACCACGTCGCGTTTATGCTCAACCAGTCGCTTCGCCTTCTCCATCACGATTTCGGCCACCTGAGCGTGCCGTTGGGCCGGTTCATCGAACGTGGAGCTGATCACCTCGGCGCTTTTGACCTGACGCTGCCAATCCGTAACTTCTTCGGGGCGTTCGTCAATGAGCAGGACAATGAGCAGGGTCTCCGGGTGATTGTGCAAAATGGCCCTGGCAATGGCTTGAAGCAGCATGGTTTTTCCCGTTCGCGGGGCAGCCACGATGAGCCCGCGCTGTCCCTTCCCGATGGGCGTGGTCAGTTCCATGACCCGCGTACAATACTCCTCTTTATCAAACTCCAGGGTAATGCGTTCTTCAGGATAGAGGGGGGTCAGGTTGTCGAACAGAATTTTGTCGCGCTGAATTTCCGGTTCGTCATAATTGATTTTTTCGACCTTTAATAAAGCAAAGTACCGCTCCCCACCTTTGGGAGGTCGAACCTGACCGGATATAATGTCACCCGTTCGCAGGCCAAAACGACGGATTTGAGAGGGTGAAATATAGATGTCATCAGGACCGGGAAAATAGTTTGAATCCGGAGCACGCAAAAACCCGAAGCCGTCGGAAAGGATTTCCAGGACCCCTTCTCCAAAAATGGATCCGTTTTTCTCTGCCTGACCCTGCAAGATGGCAAAGATCAATTCCTGCTTTCTCAGATTTGCGCACCCTTCAATTTTCAATGAACGGGCCAGATCCGAAAGATCGCCGATGGATTTTTGTTTTAATTCCGCAAGATGCATGTCTTTCTCCTACGATGGGTGATCATGAAACCGAGAGAGCCTGAAATCATTGTCAGCCTTTCGGCAAATGCAGCCTGAAGCAACGTGGAATCGCCTCTCATTGTCTTCATTCTTTTTATCCTTCATCGCGTCGGACCGCCGGCGCACGCCGCCCAGGCCGGTCAACTGATGAGACGTAAAATGAAGTGGCTGGTTGAAAAATTTCTCCCTGCCGACGTCCGACTTTTACGACGAGCCAAAATCCGGCTTCCCGGACGCCGACGGGTTTGCAAATTATTCACACGGAACACGTGGTGAAACGTCCGTCCCGTTTTTGCTCGGGACGGTTTCAGAAAATTCTGCAAATGTATCCGATGAAGAAGTCCTGTTCACCATGTATTCGGACGGACGAGCGTTAGTGTATCGAGTTGCGTGAAAACTAGATTGACACTTTTTGGACTTGAAAACTCATGCAGGAAGAAGTAACTGCCTCTTCAATCCGGAAGGTATATCTGTTTTGTATAACATGAATCTGCTTATTGTCAATAGTTTCTTTCAAACGTTGACCGTTTGCGATGCCACGAGCATTGTGATAAAGGAAACGGAAAACGGGAAGACGTCTCAACGAAAAAACGCAACCCGACAACGACCCACGCGAAAATGGCCAAACACGAAGAACCGTTCTCTCATGGACGAATTTTCTCCGTTTCCGAGGCAACGGAGCTGATTCCTCAACTGGCGACGCACCTGACCAAAGCCAAAGCCGGAAAAACCGTCCTGGCCCAAACAAAAGAAGAAATCAAAAAAGCGAGTGCCAAGGCTCAGTACGGAGGCGGCAGTTGCGAGGGACCTCGATACATCAAAGCACTCGAAACGATTTATGAACACCTTAACAGCATCCATGAAATGGGAGTGATTGTAAAAGATCTGGAAATGGGCTTATGCGACTTCCCGTGTCTTCTGGAAGGACGAGTGGTCTATCTGTGCTGGAAGCTCGGCGAAGAAACCATCGAATGGTGGCATGAAGTCGACGACGGATACAAAGGGCGGCAATCCCTGCCCAAAGGCACGGCGTGAACGGCAACGGCCCTGAACGGGTTGGCCTTTCCGCGGGCCACGACGGGAAGGCCGAGGGGCCATGACCTGCGTGATCATCGGATGGGACGGTCCGGAAGGACAGAGCAAGCGTCTGCACCATAGACCGGCCCACGTCGAACATCTCGAACGCCTGCAGAAGCAAGGGCAATTGGTCTGTGCCGGACCCTTTACAGACAAAGCCGGAAGTCTGGTCATCATCGAGACGGACACCATGGAGAAGGCCGAAAGCATTGCCAACGCCGATCCCTATTTAATCCATGGAGTATTCGAACGAGTCGAAGTCCATCCCTTTGACCCGGTCTTCCCCATGCCGGGCAAAACGAAAAATCCGCCTTCGGAAGGAAACGAGCCTTCACGTCGTTCGGAACGACCCGCATCGTCAACGAATCCGGAGGGCTGACTCTCACGTGTTCCGGAGAAGACCCGATACGCTCGCGCCCGGCGAGACCTGCGACAACCGGAGAATAATCTTCCATTCGTTTTCGCGAACGGGTTGAACGGACAGACGAGAGCCCTTCCGGAGCAGTTCCATCTTTTCGAGCCCTTTCACCCCTCTGAGGCTTGCCAGAGAAAGCGGCGTTCGCAGCACCGATTGTAATCGGACGTCGACCATCACCCATCGCGGATTCCGTTTTGAACTTTTTGCGTCGAAATAGTGACTGTCGGGCCGCCAGGCAAAATAATCGGGGTACGCGGCTTTGACGACCTCGACAACGCCGACGATCGCCGGAGGATCGGCACTGCTGTGATAAAAAAAGGCCAAATCTCCGACGGCCATGGCTTGCAGAAAGTTACGCGCCTGATAATTCCTCACGCCTTCCCAGCAAGTCGTCCGTTGGCGTGCACGCACCAAATCATCAATGGAAAACGTCGAAGGTTCCGATTTGAGCAACCAGTAGTTGGGCATGGCCTTGGCCTCCGTTCCTCGATCAATGGACAATGACGACCATCCTATCCCGTCCGGCAACGACCATTCAATGCTCTCCCGACGATGCATCACGAGTGACGGGTCGGACGCCGGCAGCGTCTCAGTTCGAATTTTTTCCTGTACGATCCCCGTTTCTTTGGAGCTTGTTTCAAAAAGTACGAGGCCGTCATTTGCAAACCAAGCCACGCCCTTCTTTGTCAGGCGAGGCGAGGTCCATCTGATGGCATCTGCAGGGGGGAGCCGAAAACTTTTCCTCCTCCTTTGCAAGGAAGGGTCAGGCTTGACAACCACCATGCCGGCCGTTCCGACGGGAAACCTTTCCCTTCCTTTGTAAGGAAGGATCAGGAGCATGGGCACGGTCGTATGCTCCGCGATTGGGAAACTTTTCCCCTCCTTTGTAAGGAGGGGTCAGGATGGCTCTGCGTGGACAGGTGAATGAAATTGGAAACATTTCCCCTCCTTTGTAAGGAGGGGTCAGGGGAGGTAGAGTCTTCGACGGCGCCCCCGGGGCTTCATGGGCCGGAGGCTCTACCCCTCCTTCCCTCACCTGACAAAGGGAAGCCTTGGACCTTCTCCCTTTCCCTTCCGTTGTCAGGCAGGGTGAGGGGCAACGGGTCGGACGCTTGTCCGATTGCCTGGAACGTGCTATGTCTCCTCGAGACGCAGAAGGCGCGCCTGATGAACGCCATTCGGACTTTCTATAACGAACTCACCCACGTAATCCCCGAAGGGGCCCTGGTCGCCATAACCATCATCTCGGTCCTGACGTTTGTCGGGACCATCCTGATTATTCCCGTCATCCTGGTCCGTCTGCCCGTGAATTATTTTCTGCATGATGAAGAACGCGTGTGGATGGCAGGACACCATCCGATTCTGCGATATGCCGGCTTGATCGTTAAAAACACGGTCGGCCTCATTTTTCTCCTGGCAGGGATTGCCATGCTCGTCCTTCCTGGTCAAGGTTTACTCACCATGGTCATTGGAGTATCCTTACTCGATTTTCCCGGCAAACGAACGATCGAGCATCGGCTTCTCACGAAACCCATGATATTCCAAGCCATGAATGCCATTCGACAAAAGTTCGGCAAACCCGCGTTTTCACGGCCGGCGTGACCGACGGGCGCCTGACCGTTTCCGACGAGACAAAAAGGGCGAATGGTCGTTTCGCAACGCCCGACACGCGAATCCCGTCGCCCCGCGTCATTGCCTGAAAAACCATGAAGATCATAAGGACAACCGCGTGGGTTCTCATCTCCATCCTGTGCGCCGTCTCCTTCGGCTTTGTCACCGGACTGCTGAACCCTGAAGAAAACGTCAATGGACTCTGGTTAGTGACGGCAGCCGGCTGCTTTTACGTGCTGGCCTATCGGTTTTACGGTAGATTTTTAGGCCGCCGCGTCATGCAACTCGATGACAAGCGACGGACCCCGGCCTTTCGACTGGAAGACGGCACCAATTATTATCCCGCGAACAAGTACGTGCTCTTCGGACACCATTTCGCCGCCATTGCCGGCGCAGGGCCCTTATTAGGTCCGGTATTGGCGGCACAGTTCGGGTTTTTGCCGGGGTTTCTCTGGATTGTGGTCGGGGCCGTGGTGGCCGGTGCGGTACAGGATTTTGTCATTCTGGTCGGGTCCCTGCGTCGCAATGGCCGCTCCCTCCCGGAAATCGCACGCGCGGAGATCGGACGGGTCACCGGCACGGCCACGGCCGTGGCCGTGTTGTTTATCGTAATCGTGGCCCTGGCCGGTCTGGGGCTGGCCGTGGTCAACGCACTCGTGGCCAATCCCTGGGGCACGTTTACGATTGCCATGACCATCCCCATCGCCTTTCTCATGGGATGGTATCATCACCGCGTTCGCCCCGGGCGCATCGGAGAAATGTCCCTCATGGGCATCATTCTTCTTTTCCTTTCCGTTGCCCTGGGCAAAGGAGTGGCACAGTCGGACCTTGCGATATGGTTTACCCATGACCGGACCACGCTGGTCTGGCTCCTGGCCGGATACGGATTTCTGGCCTCGGTGCTTCCGATGTGGATGCTGCTGGTTCCGAGAGACTACCTTTCGACGTTCATGAAACTCGGCGTCATTGCGCTGCTTGCGGTCGGCGTGATCATATTGGCCCCTGACCTGCACATGCCCAGGGTCACCGGATTTATTGCCGGAGGAGGCCCGATTATTCCCGGTCCCCTCTTTCCCTTTTTGTTTATCACCATTGCGTGCGGTGCAATCTCGGGATTCCATTCTCTCGTGTCATCGGGAACCACGCCGAAAATGATTGCCCGCGAATCTCAGGCCATGGTGGGCTATGGAGCCATGTTGCTGGAAAGCTTTGTCGGAGTGGTCGCGTTGATCTCGGCGGCCCTCCTCGTCCCGGGCGATTATTTTGCGATCAATACGCGCCTTTCGGCCGATGCGCTTGCGGCCATGGGACTCCCCGTTGCAAACGTTCATGAACTCTCGCGACTGGTCGAAGTGGACGTCTCCGGCCGACCGGGAGGCGCGGTGTCGCTGGCCGTTGGGATGGCCTGGATTTTTTCCGCCCTGCCGGGGATGGCCGGGCTCATGGCCTACTGGTACCAGTTTGCGCTCCTCTTCGAGGCGCTGTTTATCCTGACGACCATCGACGCAGGCACGCGCGTGGCTCGCTACCTCGTTCAAGAAATGGGCGGACGCGTCTATGCTCCGCTTCGTCGAATCAACTGGTGGCCCGGCGTCCTGTTTTCGAGCGCGTTCGTGGTTGGGGCATGGGGACTGTTGATCGCTACGGGAACAATCTCTACCATCTGGCCCATGTTCGGAACCGCCAATCAGTTATTGGGGACCCTGGCGTTATGTATCGGCACGACCCTTTTCATCAAAATGGGCAAGGCCCGCTACCTCTGGGTGACGGCCGTGCCAATGACGTTCGTGGGCGTCATCACGTTAACGGGCTGCTATGACCTGTGGGGGATCTTTCTGGATCAGGCACGAACCGCCACGGACCCGATGACGCATATCACGATGACGCTTAATGCCGTGCTGGTTGGGCTGGTCGCCGTGCTGGCACTCATCGTCCTGACCGAAAGCGCGATGAAATGGTACCAATACCTGGTCCTGAAACGGCCGTATACCACCACGGAAATTATCGACGGCGAAGGCATTCGGGTCCCGACGGGAAAGTGTTGCTGACCTGATGCCCGCTTCGACTTCGAAGATGAGTCCCGCACAACGCGACAGACAGCGTCCTGGCGGCAGACATAGTATAATGCGCAGTGGACGAGTCTTACGACCTGAAAGCGTTCAATACAGAAGAGTTGAAAGTTTGAAGATGACGGAGATGAGTCTATGAGCGCAGAAATTCAATATCGAGGGTCACGCTTCTACAAGTGCGCCTTGCAGGTTAATCCCTTTAACTATGCTGACCGGTATCAGGGCAAGTCACCCACGGAAGAGGAGAATTACAACCAGCAGATTTTGCAGCAGTGCCGGAAGAATCATATCGAGGTTGTCGGTCTTGCAGATCATGGAAGGGTCGAAAACTCAGAAAGTTTACGAAAGCTTTTGCAAGAGAACAACGTCACCGTGTTTCCAGGATTTGAGCTTGCCAGTTCTGAAAAAATTCATATGGTCTGTTTCTACCCTGAGAACAGTTCATTAGCAGAACTCAACCAGTATCTTGGACAGTTGATGGGAGAAAACAACGCCAGACTTGCTCAAGAACCCACGCATCCATCCTCATTAAGCTGTGAACAAATCGCGGACAAGGTGATAAATGATCAAGAAGGTTTTTGGTACGCGGCACACGTAACCGGAAAGAATGGCCTGCTGAAACTGGACGGCAGTGGCGGCAACTACGTCCATCTTTGGAAAAAAGAAGAGTTGGTCACAGCCGGACAGATTCCCGGTCCGACGGAGGAGTTGCCGGATAAATACCAGTCAATTATTCAAAACAAAAATCCCGATTACGGCCGGAAAAGATCTATCGCGATTATCAATGCCAAAGATATAAGCAGTCCGGAAACGCTATCAGATCCTTCCGCCTCGTGTTTGATCAAAATGACCGAACCTGATTTTTCCGCATTCAAGAAGGCTTTTTTCGATCCTGAATCACGAATTCGGCTTAATCATCAGACTCCTGAGAATCCCTACTCGGTTATCAAATCTATCCTGTGGCGAGGAGCAGGGTTTTTTACAAGCAATGAGTTGGCTTTTTCCAAAAATTTAAATGCCGTTATTGGTGGCCGAGGCACCGGCAAATCCACCTTGATAGAAAGCATTCGATTTGTTCTGAACCTCCCGATTCGCGGAGGCGACGACAAACGGTCAGAGGCTTTTCGTAAGAAAAATTTAGGTGACTCGCAAATCACCCTGGAAGTGGTTTCCAAGGCCCAGCAAGGGCAGGTCTATCGCATCAGCAGGCGCTATGGCGAGCAGCCCGTTGTAGAAAACCAACAGGGTGACATTTCTCACCTGACACCCAGAGACATTCTGCCCGATATTGAGTTGCTCGGTCAGAATGAAATTCTCGAACTGGAAAAGAACGAGAATGCAAAGCTGGATTTGCTGAATTGTTTCCTCCCTGACAGCAATCAATTTGACAGAAAGATGGAGGAAATAAAGCACCGTCTGGAATCCAGCCGAAAAAAGATTATTGAAGCTCAGAAAGAGTTTGAACGAATGGATGAAGTCGTCGCGCAAGAACCGGTTCTGGGTGAAAAAGCGAAACAGTTTGAGACGTTGGGCATAGCAGAAAAACTGAAAAACGCCCAGTTGCTCGAACGGGAGCAAGACATTCAAGAGAGAATCAAAGAACAATTTTCAGCCGTTTCACAATGGCTGAAAAGCCATCGTGAAATTTTCGACTTGTCGTTTTTGCAACGAGACGATATCGACCAATTACCGAACAAAACGTCAGTAGTCGAAGCCAGAACTGTTTTTGAAA
The DNA here is from genome assembly GCA_965215405.1 of Nitrospirales bacterium. Classification (GTDB taxonomy): domain Bacteria; phylum Nitrospirota; class Nitrospiria; order Nitrospirales; family UBA8639; genus Bin75. The sequence goes on along the minus strand of OZ244060.1, from coordinate 1,350,372 downwards.
ATCTGCAAAACGATCTAAAGCAATTATTCAAACAGATTGAGGACCGCTTTGAGCAAGCCGAATCGGAATATGGTTCCATACATTCAGCCTGGCAAAATCGTTTTAAAGAAATTCGCGATGAACTGAATCAGGCAATTGCCCAATTGCCCGATCACGCAGGGAAAAGCGGTAAGACTTTGGGGGCAGAATATAAAAACGTCGTTGCCAAATTGGCAAACATTCAAAAACATAAAACAATCCATGAAAAACAAAAAATCATTACCCGTGACGCCGACGAGAAAAGAAAAGAAATATTGAAAGAATATCGAGATACTGCCTTTGCTCGATTCGAGTCAATGAATAAGGCAATAGAAAAATTGAACAAAAATCTCACCGGCAAACTAAAAATTGACATCGAACGCGCAGGAAATCTGGATCAGCTCAAGTCATTTTTGCTTGGCATTGACGGGATTGGCACTTCAAAAATTCAGTGGTTGCAGCAATTGGAAGGAGATTTGGATCTATTGGAGTGGTCGAAGTGGATAAAAGACACGGACAAGACGGCCTTCCTGAATAAGTATAAAGAAAAGGGGTTGACTTCAGGTACTGTCGATAAATTATCGGGATTGAGCCTGGAACAAAGACTGAAACTGGAAGAGATCGAATTAAAGGACGTGGTGAAAATCCAACTGAATACCGCACATGACAACGCGGATGAACGTTTCGTACCATTGGAAGACCTTTCAACCGGACAAAAGTGTACGGCAATATTGAATCTATTGTTATTGAGCCGAGACGCGCCCCTGATTATAGATCAGCCGGAAGACAATCTGGATAATGCTTTTATAGCAGAACGTATCGTGCAGGACTTAAGACACCACAAAACCAATCGTCAATTTTTATTTGCCACTCATAACGCCAATATACCCGTCTTTGGTGACGCTGAGTTAATCGCAGTATTAAAGAGCGGTAAGGATAAAGGAGAAATTGCAAATACGGGTTCCATCGATAAACCAGAAATACGCGAACAAGCCGCAGAAATTCTGGAAGGCGGCAGAGAAGCCTTTGATATGCGTAAAAATAAATATGGTTTCTAACAGAAACGGTTTCCCATGTTAATCGGTGATTTACTGGAATTAACCAACCAGCCTGAGGGCGCAAAGCTGGAGTTTAAGCGTGATGATGAGCGTCCGGAAAAATTTGCCAAAGAAATCGTAGCTTTTGCCAATATGAATGGTGGCATCGTGTTGGTCGGCGTTGAGGATGACGGCGGCATTAGCGGCATCCAACGGGATAATCTTCAAGCGTGGCTGATGGATACGGTCATCGGCAGGCACATTCATCCTTTTATATTGCCGGATTACGAAGAGATCAGTATTGAAGGGAAGCGCGTGGCCGTTGTGAAGGTTCCTCAAGGTAACAGTAAACCTTACGTTCTCAACCACCGAGGCCGTCAAGACGTCTATGTCCGATACGGTGACACTTGCCAACTGGCGGGCCGTGAACAACAGGCGCGGTTGTTTGGTTCGGGCGGCCTGCTGTCAGCGGAAGAATTTCCCGTACACGGCTCTTCGGTTTCAGATTTGGATGAACGTCGCTACAAGGAATACTTTCGAGACATTCTGATACAGTCTCCGGACGAGGATTTGCAGGAAATGATGGTTAACCACAGCTTTCTGGTCGGAGACTCTACGCCTCTTGCTTGCAGCTATTTCGCCTATGCATTGTTTGCGAAAAATCCCAGGTTGCGACTGCCTCAAGCCGGCGTAAGGCTTTCCGTTTACGATGGCGATGATAAGGATTACAACGCTGTATTCGACAAGGCATTGGACGCTCCTCTATCGGAACACCGAGGAAGCGGTGGCGCCAATGATCCCGTTGAACCGGCATTGCATGAGAAAGTAAGTACCCTCATTCAACCATATGTCAGTAACGAGGAGCTGCAGGGAATGAGTCGCAGACGGGTTTGGCATTATCCGTTCGAGGCCATAAGAGAGCTTTTGATTAACGCATTTATTCACAGAGATTGGACAAAACAAAACTATGTGCGCGTTGTCATCTACAATAATCGCATGGAAATAACCAGTCCCGGCAATCTGCCTAATGGAATGACCACCGAAAAAATCAGGAGCGGCGCACAATTACAGCGCAACCCGCTGTCTGTAAGGATTTTCAGAGACTACGGATACGTTGAAGATCAGGGCATAGGCATTCGCCGAAAGGTCATTCCTCTGATGCGACAACACAATGACAGAGAACCGGACTTTGAGGTTACCGAAGATCATTTCAAAGTGACGCTATGGAAGAAACAATAACAAGTCTTATCGACCGGACGTCGATGGACCACGCGCTTTTCATTGAGTGAAAGGCTTCAACCCTTAAAGCAGGTAACGATCCGGCGTATACTTGAGCAGCAGGATTGCCAACTTTCTTGAGCAGCAAGGCCTGCCGGAGCGTGAGGCCCGGTTACCAATACCTGGTCCTGAAACGGCCGTATACCACCACGGAAATTATCGACGGCGAAGGCATTCGGGTCCCGACGGGAAAGTGTTGCTGAATCCGCAGAGGCACCATTCCCGCTCGTCCGTCTGCCGCCAGGTCGGGAGACAGGGACGTGCCTTGTGCGGCTTTTCCCCCGCGGCGGCGGCCCGGGGCACGGCCCGGGAGAAGCTTTATGCGGCCTTGAAGAAGGAGTCATGAAACGGCGACGCGACGAAAGAGAGCGGAGAGGGTGGGATGAGCGTCGCGTCATCCGACGTGCCGTGAGACGCCGAACGGTTATTCCCGACGACGCCCGGCCCGGCCGTCGGGTTACGCTCCGCTGACCCGACGTGGCTGGTTTTCCCGGACAACGACGTAAAAAGGAGACAGCTTCATGGCAGATACGTTCTCTTTTGACGTGACATCCACGGTAGAAATGCAGGAAGTCCAAAACGCGGTAGATCAAACCATGAAAGAAATCGGCCAGCGATTCGATTTCAAAGGATCACAATCCAGGGTCACGCTCGAGGGAAAAGACCGTCTCCTGGAGGTCGTGGCAGACGACGACTACAAACTCAAGTCGGTCATTGACGTCCTCAAGGGAAAGTGCGTGAAACGAAGCGTGTCGCTGAAAGCCCTCGATTACGGCAAGGTGGAACAGGCCCTCGGAGGAACCGTTCGGCAACGCGTCACGATTCAAAGCGGGATTGTCGAAGACAAAGCCAGGGCCATCGTGAAGCGGATGAAGGAAAAAAAGTTCAAAGCGCAGGCACAGATTCAAGGCGACCGCGTGCGCGTACAGAGCAAAAGCAAGGACGAACTGCAGACCGTCATCAATTTTCTGAAACAAGAAGACTTCGGCATCGACCTGCAGTTCGTCAATTATCGCTAGGCACCGCGACAACAAAGGCCGAAGCCACCGTCTCCATTCAGAAGCGGTCCCAGGCTTCTTTGAAATGCATCACCGCCTGATTCACGGCGTCACTGCCGGCAACCGCCCGCATGACGTCGTGAGCGTCTTCTTCCTTGTCGGGGTAAACAGGAGGATCCTCCAGGTTTCGTCGAACCACCGGGTACACATTGGACTCAAGGGGCACGTCAAGCCGTTCCAGCGAAGCCCAGGCATAACCGTCAACCCGGATCAATACCTGCCCGGCGGGCACGTCGACCAACGCCAGTTCGGCAAGCGCCAGATTTTCCGCACGATACCCGAACAGCAATCCACGCCCGATTGCTCCCGGGGAAGACCCTCGCCACGGGAATCGTTCCGGCACCTCGATTTCGACGCTCGACAGCATAACCACGACGAGATACTCGACGCGCCGGTCTTTTCCCCATTGAAGAACCGCGGGAAAATTCGGAGGCGAAGCCACGGGGTCCGACGAAGGCGGAACGCGCGCCACCTCGATGGGAACGACGTGCATCAATTGATGCCGCACGTGTTCGGTCAGGGCAGCAAAAGAGGCTTCGGAGAGTTCGGGCGCCGAATCCTGAGCCGTCGTATCGTTGAGCACCACGAGACCGGCCCGTACGACACCAGACAAATCCGCAGACCGTGAGAGACTCGCGTCGAGTTTCGGCTGCTGATCGAGGTACGCGTCAAGACGGGCTTGAGGCCATCCGGTGCATCCTCCGAAGAAGACACCCAACAGACTGATCCCCACAATTGCGGGAAGACAACTCATTGCCGGCCTCCGGTCGGTATGATCGTCAGGCACAACGCTCCTTCTCCCGTTGCTCCGCCCCGTTGCCGGTGCCTGCCTGTCGCCGAGTCTGCCGGCCGCGTGAGGCACGTCCCTGACCGTGACCCGGGCCGTCGGTCCCGCACAGACGGAGAAGCCGCATGAGCGACCCGTCCGGCTGCCAGGCAGGCAGTCCGCAGACAACTCAATGTATTCAGGAGTCAGGGACAGGTCAAGCCGTTTCCCTCGTGGAATGCAGAGAGGAAGTTGCATTCCCTTGAAGGCATCGGGTAGGCTGTTACGTTATGTATCCGAAGACACCCGTCCTCCTGAGGCTCCTTCTTTTCTGCTCGATCCTCCACTTTTCAGGCTGCCAATACCTCCCGGACGTCAGTGTGCCTGACATAGGTTTTCCGGACATCAGCATGCCCAGCCTGGGATTCGAAGAAGAAAAACCAAAGGAGCCGGTCATCCCCATCTCGGTAGCGTATGCCTTTGATCCGAGCGTCACGGAAGCCACTCTCGAAATTCAGGCGTGCGACCTTCCATACACGCTGAAAACGGGAGAGAGTATTCTCCAGACCTTTCTCACCCTGGGACAGGAAACGTTTCAATCCGTCACGGCCTATGCAGGAAGCGGACAAGCCGTACAATCCACACGACCGAGTGACTTGATCATCCAGATCAGCATGGTCAATCAATCGTTCGAAGAAGTCGACCGTATGGCAGAAGAGGATAATTATTTAGCCTTCCTCACCCTTCAGCTTCGAGCCGTTTTTATCGATAAAAACGGCATGGAACTGGCTCAGACCCCTTTACATTTCAACCGCCAGGTCAGGATCTGGGCTCCATCCCTCACCGGCCAATCCGTATCCTGCACAACCGGACAATACGATGGGAAAATCAACAGTGCGGCAGCGGAACTGGCCCAGCAACTCGTGGAACTGGTGCCGGAGTTGATCAAGAACGGCAGCCCGCAACCACTGACGGCGTCCCAGGTCCGGCAACCGGCATTCGCCCCCTCCACGCCCCGATTCGCACCCCAGGCACCACCGCCCGCCGCACCAGGCAACCGACCATTCCTTATCTTTCGCACGATGCTGAAGGACGGCAACGACAATCTGATTCTCGAAGGCGGGGAAGCCATTGTCCTGACGATCGAAGCCACCAATATGGGAAGTGCCACCGTCACCACGGCCAATGCCAACGTGGTAGGGAACGCGGCCCTGGTAGAAGCCTTTTCCCGGATGACACCGCTTCCCATCTCCATGGGCGCCTTCCAGCCCGGAGAAACCAGAACCATCGAGATTCGAGGTCGCATGCCGCTCAACGTTCCCGAACAAAAGGCAGAGCTTGTGGTGGCGTTGCAACTCGAAGACGGATCACAAATCGGATCTCACCGTATTGTGGCACCTCTCCAGCCCGGCACCCCGCCACCGGACGTTCAGGCCCGTCCATCCGGAGCCAGGCCGCAGCCTCCCATCCGGCAGCCGAGTCCGCCTTCCCCGGGAACGCAGGAGAGTCGTCGTGCCGCGGATACGAAGGCCGTTCCGCCCGTCATGTCCGCCGAGCGGACGCCTCCGGCCACGGATACGTACGTGGCCATGCTCATCGGGATGGATGCCTATCAAACCACCTGGCCGCAGGCCTATCGCGTCCCCCAAGACCGCCTGACGGTCTTGCAGGATACCCTGCAAACGACCGGCCTGTTCACCGACCGGAACGTCCGCGTGCTCCAGGGAAGCCAGGCCGCGAAATCAGACATCGAAAAGGTGCTGCTCACGTGGGTTCGTCAACGCATGAACGGGGAATCCGTCCTGATCGTGTATTTTTCCGGCCAGGCCTTGAAGGACCGGACGAACGGTGAGGTGTATTTAGTGCCCTATGAAGGATCACCGGATGCATCGACCAAACGGTTGATCTCCCTTCGAACGCTTCAGCGAGTCCTGGGAAAACTCCAAAACAGGTTGACCCTGTTCATCCTCGACGCTCCCATTGCGCCGATGGGTGAGCGAAACCCCCATGCCGATGCAGTCTCCCCCGTGCGCTGGACCAGCGGCCTGTCTCAGCAGGACAAAACCCCCGTCATCCAGATTCGCAAACTTCCCGGGCAGGGAAACGGCGAACCCGCCGACGTGCTGGCCGGGCTGTTGGGCAGTGCGGACCGGAATCAGAACGGAACCATCACCATCGGCGAATTTCTCGAAGAGGCTTCCGAATCGAGCGAGATCACCCTTCTGCTTCCCGACTCCTCGCCGCTCCTCGCCATTCCGCTCGCACGGTAACGTTCTCTCAACGCCTTCTCTATAGCGCGTACCCCCGGAATCAGGCAGCGCAAGGCGTTGCAGCGACGTTCATTTTGCGATCAACACAAAAATCCCCGCTGAGGATGAACGCAGCGGGGATTGGGGGCACGGGAAACGTCAAGCCGACTCGATCTGGTGTCGTCGAGCACGGCATGCGCTCGCTCACTCACTCATTCGTTCACACAATTCCCTGTCCGGGGGCAAAGGAAATCCGGCGGAAAGTGGGTCAACACCTCATCCGCCGGCAAATTCACGAACCGTGACAAGAACGGCTGGTCTGCGTCTCATGCAGGTGTCGGATGACGCTACGCTCATCCGGCCTGCACAGCTGACAGTGGAGAGAGAAGAAGTGCGTACACATGAACGTCGGTTTCCGCCCTGCTGTCGGTCAAACCAATACCTCACGAGACGGATCAACGAAGAGAACACTCCCGCAAGTCCGAGCGGTCAGGCGATGAGTGCATGACCTAACCACGTCGCAAGACCGGCAACGGCAATCAGAGACATACCCGGCCATATTGATCCATTAATCTTTTTGCGATCGTTGGCAGGCATCCCGGCCTGTCCGTCTGCACGAATTTTCGGTCGTGGCTCAATTTGAAAGGACGGCCTCGTATTTTTTGAAATACGCCCCAGAGAAACGGGGCCCGGACAAGCAAAGAAATTCAAACGGAGCCACTCCCCCAAAAGAGTCCGGAAGCCCTTGACTCTGGTAAGCGGTTGCCCATCACCCTGTCTGACAACGGAAGGGAACGGGAGCAGGTCCAACCCTCCCCTGTGTCAGGGGAGGGAAGTGGGGGAGAGCCCCCCGCCCATGAAGCCCCGGGGCACCGTCGAAGACTCTACCTCCCCTTGCCCCTCCTTACAAAGGAGGGGAAAAGTTTCCGCCCCCCCTGCGGATGTCATCAGATGGACCGTGCCCCGCCTGACAAAGGAGGGAAAAAAGAGGGTCGTGGCTCAATTTGAAAGGACGGCCTCGTATTTTTTGAAATACGCCCCAGAGAAACGGGGCCCGGACAAGCAAAGAAATTCAAACGGAGCCACGACCGAATTTTCTGTTCGTTCTCCGCCATGGCCATGATGCGATCAGGCGCGTTTGGCAAAATATCGGCATACTTTTTGAAATCATACGGATGGGGCAGCGGTCCCGAGAACGTGGTTCCGATCCTGCTCACCTCCAGGTGAGCATAGACTTCAAGTTTCTCCTCGTCCGGCAGGTCAGCAACTTGCCTGATCAGTTCCGACGAACCGGATTCCGTTTGCACCCTGGGCTGGGGTTTTTTGGCAGAACGAGACTTGTTTCCTGACGTCATCGCGATTGAGACACCGAGGAGCCGCTCTCTTCAAGGCCCAGGCTTGCCACGGCCTTGCGGAAGTATTCACGGATGTGACGTCCGTCCCTCACGCGCGCCATGAAGCCGTAGTCAGGCCGTAGCAGCGTCAAGTCCCCCGGAGGCGTAAACACGTCATCGAAGGCATCCAGCAACGTCTTGTCGCGTAAGTCATCGGGCGTATCGAACTCGCGAATGCGCTGTAACGCCTGCTTGTCTATCATCCGCCTGCTCCTCATAGCCACGTTTGTAGGTCTACACGAAAATCAACCCGAGTCGTTCTCTTGGAGAGACTGCCGGGCGTGAGAGCATTCTCGTGGTGAGTGCCCCACGGGCGGACCTGCTCAAGCGCGTCGGAAACGGGTGGGAACGGGAGACGCCTGACCTGGTGTCCACCGGGTCCGTGCCGAAGAGTCTTTCTCTTTCCACACCATACACAGGGAACTCATATACTGAAAATGAGATGAACCGGTAACCATCATGCCGACACCATCATTGATTCATGAAGTTGAATATACCAATGGAAGAATTAACGTGTCAACGCGCTTGACAGAAATTCGACCATTGAAGACTACTCATATCCCAAACAGGGAAATCGCGATTCATTATATCATACCTCAACTGCCTGCCAATCAGCCCCTTCGCCGTCATGCATATTTTCACCGGCGTGGCGTCTGTGTCGTGACGACTGCCTTCCGGATATCAAACCCTGAAGAAGGTCTGCATGAGATGCGACCCTGCGGATTCATGGCATGAGAGAGGCGGCGGCTACGAAGGAATGACCACACAAAAAAATCCCCGCTGAGGGATGAGCCTCAGCGGGGATGGTGAATCGGACCACGTAAGACGCGGCCCCTACAGATGCATGATTAGAAGTTCACCCAGAGCTGGGTATAGCCCCAGGTTTGTTCGGAAGCATTCCTGCCAGCACCAGCCGCCTGATCAAGTCGCTCACCAGGAAAGAAGACCCCGCCGCCGATCTGCCAGGCCACGTGGTTCCCGGGCGTGAAGAAATGGGTATAGACCACGTCGATTTCTTCCCCTATGTCATCAGAGGAAACACTACTATCATTAGCAAAAGGAAGGGCGGCTTGACCGGCATGATACCACATATCGGTTGTTGCCTCCTTGAGCGAGAAGAAATGGCCGGTCACTTCGAAGTGGCTGTTCTTGTGGGGCCGCATTTGAAGGCCGAATGCAAAATGCTCCATGTTTTTCCAGGACATGCGGTCCATGTACCCGAAGTGAATGTGGTTGGTGGGGTACAATTGATCGAAGCCACCAAACTTGTTATCACCACTATCTCCGTCACCTGACGCGGTGTTGAATTCGGCACTCAGGCGAGGCTGCATGGGCACCGGAAGGGTCAGGCCCGCATCGATATGGAAGGCATACGCCGAGATATCCAGGTTCCGGCCGCTTCCTGCCGTGGTGCTTCCTACGGACGACGCATCACAGATGGTATCTGGGATGGGGGCCCGGGCATTGAGAGGGTCACAATTTCTTACCCTGGTCCTCATGCTTGTGCTTGATGGCGTCCTCGCTATCTCCCCGAATTGGTAGTACCCTTCAACCGTGACGTCCAAACGGGCACCTCCTACAGGCATCTTCTTGACTGCCCGACCACCCAGGGTATGCCGGGATTGATCCGGAGGACGAGGAGCATTAAGACCGCCACCCGTTCCGCCGCTGTGCCAGATGTATGTGGGTTCCAGCACCATGCCCGCGACTTTCATAGGTGCCCGGACATAGATCACGTCGGCATCAGAGGTTGCGCTTACACCACCAACCTGAGTGGTACCTATACAGTTGCCTGTTGTCGGACCCGTACAGTTTCTCTCCTCCGTCCGCAACCAGCCCACTTGCAGGTTGGTGGTTTTGCTGAGCTTGTAATTCGCGGTCAAGCCGTCGTGGGACCAGCCTACGTTGTTCCAGTCGAAATGCCCGAACATGCGATGGTTCCCCCAGACCACCAGTTGCCGTCCGGCTTTGATGGTGAGGTTCGGCACCAGGAAGTTCCGGACCAGCATGAACGCCTGACGGGCAAAGACGGTCCCATTGGTTCCATTAGCGTCTGGCACCCCCGTTCCCCCTGATCCATTGACCCCCCAGTTCTTGGAATGCTGCGCCTGAAAGAAGAAGGTCACGTCCGGCGAGATCGAGTAGTTGAAACCCAACCGCGCCCATTGCTGCACCATAAACGTGTTGTTCTTTGCTATGTTGTTGTTCGGGTTTACTATCCCAAACCTGCCGTTGTTTCGGAATTCCGGTCTGACGCGCAGGTCGCCGGAAATGGTCAGCTTGTTGATGTCGAACAGTTTGCTTTTCGGCGGATCGAATTTGTGATACGGAATCAGATCCGGAATCGCACGCGGCACAGCCGGCACGGCTGAGTTCTTGTCCGTGGCCGGAGTGGTTTTCTCGGCCATGGCCGGAACAGCCGTTATCCCTGCCAGCAGGAACGCAGCCATTGTCCATTTGATACCATTGTTCAATCCTTTCATTGTGTCACTCCTCCTGTAAGATGATTCCCCCTTTGGGCCGCAGGTTGTTCCTGCCGACCCATGACCATGATAATAACTTCCTCTTATTGCTCTTTGCTTTATTATGACTTTCACTGTGTTCGTCTCTGTTCCTTTACGTCCGCCCTCCGGCCCGTTTGCTCAAGCACGTTCGGTTCGGGACTTCAGATCTTTCCTGGAAAACGGCATTTTCCTTTCTCCGATTGAGATTTTCGGAGACACGTTCTTTCTGATTTCCCCCACCTCCTTTGGTAAATTGAATCATGTCATTATGTGATGAGGTTGTCTCCCCATCGGTTTTTCAGTGTCACATTAAAAATTAATTGCTAAATGTATGCCAAAATTTATTTTTTTGCAATAGCTTGAATTTATTTATTTTTGTTCTCTCCGACTCGGGGCTTTGCTTTTCATTCCGTGTCGAAAATGATACAGATTCCATTCTGCCCTGATGATCTTTTGATACGCTTCATTCCGCTCTCATTTCAGACCGCGTGGATACGGCCTCTACAAGATACGATGCGATACGGATACAATCGCGTATGACGTGCCCTGCCCTCAGGTCCCTTCACCCAGCCATCTTCCCTCCATGGGAGAAGGTCTGGGAACACGTCAGGCAGGTTTGTTTCCTTCGTTGATACCGGCGGAAGCCGCGTCTCCTGCCCCTTTGATGGAGTCTTCCGCTTCTTTCATGGATGATTGCAGATCCTGCTCCACCATTTTCACTTCCTGCTGAATCGTATTGATTTCCGGCTCGACCGACTGTCGTAAATCATCCGCGGTTTCTTTGAACCCCTTGACGGCTTTCCCGACCTGTTTTCCGATTTCCGGCAGTTCCTTTGGCCCGAACAACAGAAAGGCAATGATCAAAATAATCAGGATTTCCATTGCCCCAAGTCCGAACATTGCTCTCCCCCGTCAATGACGCTCTTTTGTCACGGCGCGATCCCCGTTCAGATTCAGAAGGAGGGGGACATGCCTCATCGCACTTTCTTTTTGGCCGTATAAGCGGCCCGTTGTGCCGGCAACCAGGCGGCAGGCGGCGCACATACGTACGATGGCATGAGGATGCAACCCTACCTATTCGATTCGGACGGGAATGCCACTGCTGCAGAAAGACGATGAAACAGGTTTGTCGGTGCCGCATATGGATATGGGGTCATCCCGATTCTTTCCCCCTCACTGCCCACATACTACCTCAGTTCACTGCCTCAGGCCTTCCTGGGTTCCTGTACCTGCGATTCAGGCTGAGTCGCCGGTCCCTGCTGTTGTGGCTGTGGCACTGGCTCCCCTGCCTGTGCTGGCGGCACGGCGGTTTGCACCGTGGCTGGCTCGGCGATCCGGTCTGGCTGCGGTGCCCCGGTTGTTCCCGTACCCGCGTCTTCCTGCGGGGTCACGTCCATGGCGTCCGATTCATTAATCGACTTTTTGAATCCTTTGATGGCTTTTCCTAATCCTTCTCCCAGTTGCGGGATTTTTCCCGCCCCGAAAATAATGAGGACGATGAACAGGATAAGCAGTAATTCCATCCACCCGAAGGAACCGATCATCTTTCAACCTCTTGAGAATATTATCCGCTTCGACGCGCGCGGCCCTTACCGACACGCTTACCACGGAAGCGTATTATACTGCTGCACGATGAAGAAATCTACAAAAATTTTCGGGAATCATATACTGAAGTGCCCAAAAAAGGGATTCAGACAAAATGATGGCCAGGGAGCGGAAAAGAAGGGGATGGCATGGTCCTACGGATTGGTATCGGAATAGTTCACGAGTCGCAATACTTTGTCTCTCAACAGAACGCCAACGATTTTCAGAATATCTTCTCGACTGATACCGTGCTGATACGCTGTACGAGATATAGCCTCGTATTGGTCGGGTGAGGTTTCTCTCAACTCATTGAGCAAATCTTCTTGGGCATATCGGAAACAGAGTTGCTGGATTTCGTACGGACCAAGAGCTTCTGCCTGATCCTTGATGAGCAAGGTATGTGCGTCGGCCAATGCATCAAGGTCAAGTGTTTTGGCAATGTCCTGCCCTAGTTGATTCAGTTGGAGTAGACTCTTATTTTCGAGTGTTGCCGCAACTCCACGCTGAAAAAATACCTCATGGATTTTATCGACTCTTTGAGTCAGTTTATCGACTCTTTGAGTCAAAGCCTCTGTTTTTTGTGCTAAGTCCTTAAGGGTTCCCTTGACTGTGCCTTTCCACTCACCTGTCTTGTAAAGGATTGTTCCAATCGTCACACTAAATCCGAAGCCCGTAACAAGTACCATATGTGTCATTGTGAATTCCACGACAACCTCTTCACGCTTAGTATACCAGCACCGAAATGAGGATAGAAAGGAATTTTTTTCGTGAGGTGCCTGCGCCTTGGGCGCTTCATTATATGCTTCATGAATTCCTGATGCCACAACAATTGACAAGCCAGTGTTGCGTTTATTACAACCCGCGTTGCGTTGACCATCCCAAACAGACCCCTTGTCGGGTCTTCTGTGGAATACAAAAGCCTGATCCCGTCTCCTGGTGCCTCCTCCCGAACCCCGTCTGTTCAATCCTGGATGGATGAGGAAAGGGGCCTGGATTGCGAGGTACTCTTTTCTCGCGGTAACTTTAGTATATAATTCCCAGATTTTACAGAAATCGGCCGCATGAGCACGGCCCGGACCCGACGTGAGACACGGGCCCTGCACGTTCATTGCATGAGGCACGTCACGGGCCGGCTGTCTGTGGGTGTCCGCTCGCAGACCGGTGGGTCACGGACCGTCTGTCTGCCAACGGGGCAGGAGAGCTTACTTTTTGTCAGGCACCATCCGGAAATGGAAATAATCAACGGGTTGCGGCGGGGCCATGAACGCGGCCCGGAGGGTGCCGCGGTCGTACCCCAATTCCTCCAACGGACCCGCCACCCTCATGACCTCTTCTTCCGTAAGGTAGGCCACGGTATCCGGGACTCCGTGCTTTGCCAGTCGTTCCAGGAGTTGCTCCAACTCCCGACGCGTCTCCTCCGGGGTCGCGGGAGCAATGGGCAATTCAATGGTTCGTTCATAGGGACTCGCATAGCCGGCATTCACCGCCTCGATGGTTTTCAAGATTAATTGATCGATTTCCCAGGGTCTGCTCTTCGGCACGTTCGGATGAGAGGCCAGCACGTCCATGAAACTCATGACGTTGACCCCGAGGCTTCTTCCGACGAATTCTTTTTGCGGCTCGACCGTCACCCGTCCTCCGCCGACCCGTTTGGCCACGTCTTCCAGCAACGCGAAGTTGACCATAAAACTAAATTGGCCTCCTACCAGGTTGTAGCATGGTCTTTCCGGATCATTGAGTGCGGCCTCGTCTGCCGCCCCGGCATCGAAGCTGCTGAATCCGACGGCATCCGGGCTCAGCAGCCGATGCGCTTCTTTGAGGGAGGAGGCCGCGTCGATATTCACGGGCATCAGGAGTTCGTCGTCAAAGAGTTTTAAAAAATCCGTGATCAGGCGACGGAACGCCACGTCTTTGGCTTCGACGTTGTGATACTCCCGTTCCCATACCACGTCCTCCAGAAAGGAGGGAAGCGTTTTAAGCCCGGCGATATCGGCCTGATCGAATGCCTGCACGAACCCCTGCCAATCAGGAAAGTCACCGAGTCTGGTTTCCTTGAGATTGGGTCGGATGTGTTCTTCCATGACGGCCCCGGCCTTGCGCAGTAAAAGCTTGGTGGGCAACTCGCTCCACAGTTCATTGCACATAATCCGATCGACCGACCCGTCACGGTACGATTGCAGCTCGTTGACCGTGGCCTGAACGAATTGCACGCGGTCCTGATGCCCGGCTAACTCCACGTTCCCCCTCGCGCCTGCCAGCACGGTATCCGAGGCATCAATGAGCACGTACCGAAGACGCGGATACAGCGTCGCGTCTTGATCCAGGGCCTTGACGTGATCGAGAAAGCAGGCGGCCAGATTGCCGTTGCCGCAGCCCCACTCCATTATGGTGAGCGGATCGCCTGCCGTGTCAGGATTGGTCTTTTGACGTTTGGTGGCCCGTTCCACGTAATCCGCGGCCAGGGCATACCCCAGGCGGTAATCCGCCGAGGCAAAGGTTTGATAGAGTTCCCGCAGGCGTTCGCCTCGCAGACCATAGAACACGGCGTTCATATGCCGCTGCCACACGTCGATCGGCGCGAAATCCCCTAATAACTGGGGCAACGCTTCTTCATTTTCGGCGACTCGCTCGGCAATTTGATCAACCATATACCCGCCTCATTCATGACAGGAAGACGTGACGACACGTTCTGCTGAAAGGAAAGGGATTCTATCAAAGGCGTTTTTCGCCTCGCAAGGGAAGGCTCGCCGCGGCAGTGGAGCAGATTCAAGTGGAACAGATTCAAAGAGTGAAATTTCGCAAACAGTTTGGAAATTGTATGTTAGGATGAATCACCATGTCTCTCATGAAGCAGCAAAAGTGATCGAATCAGCCGAAGACAGTTATAGTGCCTGATACCCGAATCCTCAATGAACGGATCATGAAAACAGACACAAAAAAAGACAAGAAACAATCCAGCCTTAAAATCAGTCACGCTATCGAGAAGTTTTTCCCCAAAACTTCTCATATGGGCACGTCTTCACAATCGAATTGGGCCCGGGGCAGGTCAAATCCACTGCCTCAACCCGAAGCATAACGTCCCAACGTTAAGTCGTAGAAAACGTTTGGCGTTGTTTGTGACGAAAAGTGCGGGACTATGCTTGAACGGTTATGCATAATAACGTCATGAATACGTTCAATAACTGAAAACCGGTCCCGAGTGGTTCGATTGTTCATATCCGGACGGCACGGGACGCTGCCGCTGCGTTAATTTGACGATGACGATTCCATTTGCCTTTTTCTTCCTGTGCCTTTCGGGTCCGGTCCTGGCCCAGGAAACGCCCCCGGCTCCCTTTCATCCCGACGAAACCCAACACGGCTTTTCCCAGTTCGATACCATTCCCACGATTCCGGAGGAAATGGCTCCCGACCCATTGGACTATTACAAGAACGAGACGCCCGATTTGTCTCGTCTCCCGGACAAGCCACCGGGCGGACTGTTTCTTCATATCACTCCGGCGGAAGGCTTTGAAGAAGATTTGGATCTTCGGCGCAGTCACCGCTATTACCCCGTCCATCCAACCGAGACCTTCCCTTCCGACGCGCCGGCGGTCCACGTCGTGTTTCGGGTGTTCCAGCACTACAGCGCGTATCAGGTCATCGGACGCCTGTTTCCGGAGAAGGTGCCGGGCACGTCAGGGGAGACCTTCACCGATGAAGAAACCGTCTATCTGACGGTGGAAGATGAAAGCGGCTACCTCAAGTTCTTCGCGCCGTCGCGGGAAGGCTGGACTCCAGGACTTTACCGCGTCGAAATATTTGTCGGATTCGAAGCCAACGAGGTCACCCGCATGGGCACCCTGCATTTCACGGTTATGCCAAAAGCCTGAAACCTCTGCCACGCCCGTCCCCCAAGGCGGTCCCGTTCCAGGAGCAGGCGTGGACGGCATACGTTCGGAAACCTTTGGCATTCCGAACCAGGAGGCAGGCCAACGTTGGTGGGCCGATACATGGGTTTGACCCGTTTTGTGGCGATACGTAGAATGGGCACCCGGCTTCGTGAAAAACGTTCCTCCCATTTCGAAACGCGCCTCGGCGTTGATACCCTGCACGTGAAACCGAACGTCTTGCCCAGACATCACGTATGACTCACTCCCCACGACCCTGGATCTCCATGATCATCCCCGTCAAGGATGAACGAGACAACCTTCAGACGTTAACCAATCAACTGACGAAGGTCTTAGGAAGCCTGGATCAGTCGCGCGGCGCTCCGTTTGAAATTTTGTACGTGGATGACGGCAGCACGGACGGCAGCTCCGCTTTGCTGGATGAAATCCGCCTGCGCACCCCGGAGGTCAGGGTGATTCATTTCGATCGCAATTACGGACAAACCGCTGCTTTTGCCGCTGGCTTTCACCACGCCCGGGGTGAATTGATTGCCACAATGGACGGCGATCTTCAATACGACCCGGCTGACGTTTCCATCCTGCTGCCGTTGATAAAGGACTACGATCTTGTGTGTGGACGCCGTCGGCGACGGTTCGACTCGCTTATTCGGCGAATCTCGTCATACGTTGCCTTCCTGGCTCGGAACGCCGTGCTCCGCGACGGCGTTTACGACTCCGGCTGTTCACTGAAAATCTTTCGGCGTCCGGTTATCGAGCGAATTCCCCTTTTCCACAACATGCATCGGTTTTTTCCCGCACTCGCCAAGATGCATGGGTTTTCCGTGACCGAAATGCCCGTTCAACATTTCCCTCGAGCCCATGGGCGTTCCAAATACGGAATCGGCAATCGCCTTTTTGCCAGCGCGTACGATCTCCTGGCCGTTCGATGGATGCAGAGGCGACGTTTGCGATATGACGTTGTTCATCAACCGACTGATTCGACCCACGCCGCACCGCGCGACTCGCCATGACCCGCGCCGGACTCTACCGCCGTCTCTCTCGACAACGAACGGACGAGTGCGGGGCGTCGGCGTTTCGCCCCCACGCGCTTTAAGCCCCTGTCTTGATCCATGAGCGAACTCCTTTCCGACGTGAGTGCCTACTTTGCCAACCTGACGCTGGTGGAAAGCGTCTGGCTGGGCATAGGGTTTTTCGGACAAAGCCTGTTTTTTTCTCGCTGGATCGTTCAGTGGCTCGCGTCCGAACGGAAAGCGGAGAGTCAAATCCCCCAGGCTTTCTGGTACATGAGTCTGGCCGGCGGCCTGATTGTGTTGTCGTATGCCGTCTATCGCCACGACCCGGTTTTTATTATCGGACAAGGAGTCGGCGCATTTGTCTATCTGCGGAATCTGATGCTGATCCGCAACCATCAACGACACCGAAGGCGACACGGCTCGTGACTGATCCCACCGCGCCGGCCGGAGACCCTTCCACGCCGTTTTCCACGCGCACTCTTCATCTGGTGTTTCTGCTCGTCTGCGGGTGTCTGCTGCTCCTGCTCGGGCTCGACGACGTGGGCCTGACTGATCGTGACGAAGGCAGCAATGCAGGAGCCGCGCGCGAAATGCTCGAAACCGGGGACTGGATTTCTCCTACGCTGAATTATGAGCCGCGATACGCCAAACCGGCGTTGACGTACTGGATCATCGGGGGCACCTACGCCCTGTTCGGCGTGAATGATCTGACGGCTCGGCTGCCGTCCGCTCTTTTCGGACTTGCGCTGCTCGTTCTCCAATACCTTTTTCTTCATCGCCTGCTGGGCCCGACTCCCGCGTTTTGCGGCTCACTCATTCTCCTGCTGAACGTGGAATTCGTGGGCATTCACCGCATGGTCTTGACCGACCCGGCATTGGTTTTTTTTACCACGCTGGCTGCCTACGGCTTCTGGTCAGGCTTTTGCAGCCAGGATCGAAATCCGCGTTTCTTATGGCTGTTTTATATCGGAACGGCACTGGGTACGTTAGCGAAAGGACCGTTGGGCGTTATCATTCCCCTGCTGGGCGTCATTCCTTATCTCACCCTCACCCGTCAGTGGAAAACCTATTTCTCGGACGGCAGGCCACTGCTCGGCTGGGCCGTCTGTTTTCTCATTGCCGCGCCCTGGTACCTCGCCATGCTTGCCATCCACGGCGCGGACTATGCCGCCTCGATCCAAGCCAATACGACCGGACGATTTGCGAGTCCCATGGAGGGGCACGGCGGGACGCTGCTGTTTTATTTCCCCGTTCTCCTGCTCGGCTTTTTTCCGTGGAGTGGATTGCTCCCGGCCGGCTTATGGCAACCGCTGAAAGAGTGGAAGTCGATTCGGATGGGAACAACGGACGCGGGGGGCGAACGGGGATTGTTGTTATTCTGCGCCCTGTGGGTCTCCGGCATTTTTCTCTTTTTCACCGTTTCTGCCACCAGACTTCCCCATTACATCCTGCCCCTGTATCCACCGGCCGCTCTGCTGGTGGCCGTCGTCTGGTCCCGTTTCTTCAAGGAGTCCCTGCCCTCGGGCTTGACCGTTTCGACCCGCCTTGTCCTCCTGACCGGATACGCTTTCAGCATTGTGCTGGTTTCTACCCCCGTCGTCTATGAAAGCGTGAGACAACAAATCGCCGTGGACTTTCCGGCCGCGGAAAAGATCGACCTGGGAATGACACCGATCGCGTTGGGCGTTATCGTCTTTCTCGGCACGGCGATTTTTCGTCACTTCGTCCGGGAGGAAGCCCATCGACCACGGGCCTTCTGGGTGCTGGCAGGGACGACGGGGACGTTTCTTCTCATCGTGATTCTGTTTGCCTTGCCGCGTTTCGGAAAATATTTCATCAACCCTCCCCAGGAGTTGGCGACCATTGCCGGATTCAATCTCGGCCCTCGTGACGCGCTTATTCACTATGGACGAAAACTGCCCTCATTAACGTTTTATGCCAAACGGAAAGTTCATTTCATTAATCCGGACGAACGCGAGAAATTTTTACCCCACGTCAAAAAGGACGGCCGCGTCATGGTTATCCTGCAGGCCAATCTTCATGAGCGCCTTCCCGACCCCATCGCTTCTTTTCCGCTGATTCTTCAGCGGTACGGCTTTCTCCTCTTGTCCCGTGAGCCGGTGGGAAACCGCACCACGGAAGACCATGGGTGACTGCCCGCTACGGCACTGCGCCGTGGAGGCCATGCAGCGTCATCATCATGATGACCAGCGCGCCCATGAGCCACGTTTCGTGTAACAATCGCGTGGTCTCTACCCGTTTGGGAGACGACTGCTCGTTCAGCCACCAGGCGACACAGGCCAGGAAAGTTACCACGACGACCCACAACGCCTGGGTGCTGATCGCCATGCCCAGCGCAATCACGACGTTGGCACACAACGTTCGAGAAACGCTCTGCGGGACGTTCCCGCTCTTCTTCCAGGCCATTCTCCACCGCGCACCGAGCCCCAGCACAAACAACAGCAGCCCCGTCCAGAACGGGCCGCTCGCCACGTCGCCAGGGCCCGGATGACTGAAGGTGATCCGGAACAGCGCGCACGCGCCAATCACGAATGGGAGGGTTTGCGGCAACGCCTGCACAATATTCACCCGCCACTCCCTGAGCGCACGCGCCCACATGTAGCCGATGAGGAAACCCAGCACCGCCCCGCCCAGTACGTCGGTGGGAAAATGGGAGCCGCGAACCACGCGAGCCACGCCGACAAAGAGGGCGAAGCCGTACCATAGCCCTCTCCATTCGGGAAAATACCGCGTCAGTACCGTTGCCACGGCAAACGAAGCCGCGGCATGCCCGGAAGGAAACGCTTCAAGCCCCCCCTGCCACGACGGGCCATATTGAAAGGTATCTTGATGCGTGAACCGCGGACGGGGACGTCCGATGAGATGCTTGAGAGTTTGAGTGGCAATTCCTGCCAGAGCATGCGCAACGAGTCCATCGATCCCGGCCCGTTGCCACGCCTTTTTCTTCCGGAGATACCCGAAGCCCCAAAGCCCCACGCACAGGATCACCAACGCGAGTCCATCTCCCAGACGACTGCCGACGTCCCCCAGGCGTTCCACGAACGGAACCTGCAGGGATCGAACCCATAAAATGGTCGGAAAGTCCGATTGGGAGAGTTGGTAAAGACAGAAGAGAACAATGCCGCCGGAGAGGGAGACCACACTGAGGGCTTTGAATCGGGACACGAGACCTCTCGCTGCTTGTTGAAAGGGAATGATACCGCGGAATGACCCGCTTTTTTACTGCCAATGAGCCGCTTTTTCTTGACACAACCCTGACTGATCACTTACTTTTATCATATGTTTCTCACCTGACACAGAGGATGAGGTGGGATTACGGCTCACAAGGGACCTGCAGGCACGACCGAGATGGAATGTCCCTGCCAGGGAAGAGTGCCGTTGAACGCAGCGTGGCCACTCTGTTCTCTATCCGAGAGATCATTCATAAAAAGAAAGGGGCGTTTCATGCAAACCACTTTTCTTTTTGCGTCGCCGTCCTTCCTGTCCGGTATCGCAAGAATTCTTGATCTCGGCAGTCAGTTCGACGGCTATAACGACAGCGAGACAGACGAAACGGCGGACGCCACGGCACTGTACTCAGACTTCAGGATGATCGGGCAAGATCTGCAACACGCCATGGAATCCCTCAGCGCCGAGACGGACCCCCCGGTGGACGCGAATCGATTCAAACTCGCATTTTCAGAAACCCTCGCCGGTCCTGCCGATCATGCAGAGCAAAAAGCGTAAGCATCACTACCCGATCAAGCCAAGCCCCCCGTACACTTCCTCACTTATTGAAAACTCCGTTGAGCGTCCCGGCGAGACAGAATCGGAGGCGTTCGCGGGGTTTCGTGCACGCACGACGAGCAACGCGCGAGTGCGGTCATCCCTGTACGCGTTCAGTCATTGCTTGACGAAACCGCAGGTCGGACCATCCGAGCGTCATCCGGCAACGCGCCGGAAGGAGGCGCCCAAAACGTTCAGGGAACCCACTCAGCGAGGAACACGTTATATTCGCCTTGTTCCTTCGCGTTTCGATCGGAGGCCCACACCAGCCGTCTGCCGTTGGGAGAAAACATCGGGAAACCGTTAAAGGACCCTTCAAAGGTGACTTGCTCGAACTCCGTGCCGTCGTCGTTCACAAGGTAGAGATGAAACGATGGCCGACCTTTTGCTTTTGCAGCCTTGTCTCCGCTCGACGAAAAGATAATCCGGTGACCGTCGGGATGAAAAAACGGCGCAAAGTTGGAGGCGCCGTTTTGGGTCACCTGCCGTTTGCCTGACCCATCGGCGTTCATCACGAATAGTTCCAGATTCCCGGGTTCCACCAGATTCCGGCTCAGTAATTCTTGATAGACTTCACGTTCATCAGGCGTTTCGGGATGCTGCGCCCGATACACAATCCGCTTGCCGTCGGGAGAGTAAAACGCCCCGCCGTCGTAGCCAATAGCGTTAGTGAGCCGCTTGACGCCGGTTCCGTCGATATTCATCGCATACAGATCGATATCGCCGTCCCGCACCGACGTAAAAACAACTTTTTTCCCGTCGGGAGAGATGGTTGCCTCCGCGTCGTATCCGGGCGAAAACGTGAGACGATGGAGTTCCCGGCCATCCAGGCGAACGGAAAAAATTTCATAGTCATCCAAAACCCATTGATATCTGGGGCCCCGCTTTGGCCTGGGCGGACATTGCAATCCGGTCAAATGAGTCGAGGAATACAGGACCCTTCGCCCGCCGGGGAAAAAGTATCCGCAGGTTGCGGCGCCGTACCCCGTACTCACCCGGCGTATATTTTCGCCGTCCAGATCCATCACGTACATCTGATAGCATGCTCCGAGCGCGTGGCTGACCGGGTCTTTGGTGGATTGAAAAATCAACCGGGACCCATCAAAGGAAAAATAGGCTTCGGCATTTTTGCCGCCGACGGTCAGTTGCCGGACGTTGCGTAAATGGCGCTCGACCTTGCCGGAACCAGTCGGCGATTCTTCAGCCAGGGCCGGCGTCGCGCCTGAGGCCAGGATCGGGACACACAAGGCCACTCTTCCCATCCATCCGCTTCTCCACCTGAACGTTCCCGTTTGTCTCATTGCCTGATTCAGTCTCCTTCTCTTTCCCACGCCCGTTCCCGGTATTTGTCCCACCGCCGTCTCCCACGGTCAGGGCCCTGGGCAGGGTCGTGCCTTCCCGCACCTGACGCGGTCCCGTCCGGCTACGTCTGTAATTCGACCGTCAGATCATCCGTCGGTGGTTCGAACGAGCCGCGAGCCTTGACTTTTCCATTTTCAAACACAAGATAACTGTCCCATCCATAAAAAAACAATAACCGGGAAAGCCCTTGAATGGCCTCGGGCGAGAACCCGAAGAACGCGGTGCCCACGTGTTCGGAATGCCTGGGATGCGTGCAGGTCACGAGCACGGCCACGCCGTCCCCCTCGTAGGTGGTTCCCTGAATCGTGACGCTCCGTTCACTCAACCTGACCTGAGAACCGCACCATTGAAGGATTCTGCCAGTCCATGGATTGGTTTGGGGACGGCCCATGACTAATACCGATTGTGCCTCAATTGATGAGGTCCGTTCATCCAACCACGTCGTGTCGTCATTTCTCGATCTGATCCGGTCAAGCGCCGGCTGCAAGCCCTGCTGCTCGGGTTCGGACGTGGTCGAAGCCAACAGCACCGCTCGACGCCGGTCAGTTACCCATCCATTGAGTATCGGACTCATGGCTTGACGATCGAGCCGTCGAAAGATCTGATACGCCGGATCGAGTTGCAAGCGAATGGGTTTGGCCGGAACCCAAAGGGCCATGGTTTGCTCGTTTCCTCGAATATCGATCCAGGTGCGATACTCCCGCCCCTGCTCCAACCGGATCACTGCGGGGACGCGCAAACGATAGGGTGTCCCGTTTTGCTTCACCTTCATAGACACCCAATAGCCCTTTCGGGAATCGCGTTCGACGCGCGCCTGAACAATCCGAAGGCGCGGCGCTCCGCTCCCGTGCACCCATTGGTTAAAGAACCACGACAACTCCTTTCCCGACGCGTCTTCAAAAACCTGCCGTAATTGAGGCCAATCGGCATATCCTCCGGAATAGTCGGCTATGATTGTCCGAATCGCCTGGAAAAAGTCCCGGTCGCCGAGTTCGCGCCGTAACATATGAAAAATCATGGCGGTCTTCTGGTATCCGATCGCGTTATCCACGCGGTTTTCTTTATGATGAAACTTCACCACCGGATAGTCGTCGGACGCCCGCACGTACAAATTGTATTCCATGATCATCCGTCGGCGACGCGCTCCCGCTTTTTCGTCACCCTCTGCCCGTTCGTCGTAATAATAGTTTGCTAAATAGGTCGTGAGCCCTTCTATCCAATTTCCCGTCTCGAAGTGATTATGCACCGAGTTCCCCAACCACGAATGCACGACCTCGTGACCCAGGGAATAGGGTTGGGTGTAGCCCCGCTTCATCACCCGACTGCCTAACAACGTGAATGACGGCAGCCCGATGCCACTGGGAAAGAAATTTTCTACTACCGCAAACTTGGGAAACGGATACGGACCGAGCAGGTTCGTATACCACTCGAGATAGCGCGTTGTGGCTTCCACGTACTGATCCGCGACGTGCGCGTCCTCGGGAAATACATACGTGGCGATTTCGATTCCATTCCACTGAGACGCTCGTTTCACGAATCGATTCGCCGCCAACGTCAACGCTTCGGTTCGGGCGCGCACGTCCCACTCGGACGTGGCCATGGTCTTCTTTTTTGTAAAGGACACTTCTTGCCCGTGAGTCACCGCTCTCCATCCTGCAGGCACGGTCGCCGTGACGTGAAACGTGGCGAACGACCCAGGGACGTCAGGGTACCAGGAGGTTTCCGACGTTAAATAGACGCCCTCCTCACCGATGTATCCCGAGGTTTTGTCAGGGCGAACGAACCGCAGGCCCGGTGAAGCCGTGGGCGCGTCCCGAATGTGCCCGCGATAGGAGACTTGCACGCGGATGGCGTCGCGTGAGGGAGGCACTTCCGGCAGTCGGATTTCTATGGTGCGCGTCCATCGAGGGTCCGATTCCTTCCGTGTGTTTTGGGACGCACGTAAGGTTTCTTCCCAAAACAGTAATGGTCCATCCGCCAGGATGACTTCTTCGATTTCCAAATTCGGGTTCAATCGGACGCGGAGCACCTGCCCGGCATCAGGACGACCGGTTAATCGGATCGTATCGTGAGCAATGATCACGTGGCTCTTCGGCCGGAGCTCGACGTGCAGATCGTGATGCTGAATGGTGACGTCGGCGGCTTGCACGGTCAGGTTCATGAGCATACTGATTCCCCACGCTCCTCCGATCATCATGCCCGTCCGACTCATGAGCGGTTGACCTCCAGGAGAGCCTCGGCAAAGGCCCGCGCGTGAAAGTCCTGCAAGTCTTCTACCCGTTCACCGATTCCGATCAATCGAACCGGAATGGCCAGTTCCTCGGCAATGGCCACCACGACTCCGCCTTTTGCCGTCCCATCAAGCTTTGTCAGGGCCAATCCCGTGACGCCAATGGCTTCATGAAATTGTTTGGCCTGGGCCACGGCATTTTGCCCAATGGTGCCGTCAAGCGTCAGTAACACTTCATGAGGGGCTCCCGGGAATTCACGATCAAGCACCCGTTTCATTTTTTTCAGCTCATCCATTAAATTGACCTTCGTATGAAGCCGGCCGGCCGTGTCGATCAACAGGACGTCCGCGCCCCTGGCTTTTGCGGCGGCAAGCCCGTCAAACGCCACGGCCGACGGGTCAGCCCCTTGTCGATGCTTGATCACGTCGACCCCGATTCGCCTGCCCCACGTTTCCAGTTGCTCGATGGCTGCAGCCCGGAACGTATCCGCCGCCACAAGAAGCGGCGTCAATCCCTGCTTGCGCAGTCGGCCGGCCAGTTTCGCCATACTCGTGGTTTTCCCTACGCCATTGACGCCCACCGTCAAAATTACGAAGGGCTTGGGACCCGTTCGGATCAATTCGTCAATCGGCTTCGATTCCACGGACGCCAACGTGTCCGCCATCGCTTGTTTCAACTCCTGAATGGAGCCCAGAGGATCTCCTCCCCAGGTCGCCCGAAGCCGTTCCATCAGACGGTCCACCGTGCGAACGCCGACGTCCGCTCCCAACAACGACGCTTCGACTTCCTCCAATACCTCGGGGTCGAGGCCACGTCCCATCAATTGCATCAACGAACGCCGGACCCCCTTCCGCGTTGTACCCAACCCTTCTTTCAGTCGATCAATCCAGCCCATGGTTTTCCGGTCCCTTGTGCACAAGGCAGGTTCGGTGACAAGCGCGATGAAGCTTGACGCAGCGCACGTTTCCGCGTCGTCCGCGCCGCTCTCGCGTCAGGCCTCAACCACCAGCCTCGGCACGGGGGTGAGCGTTTCAAAAAGCTCCGCTTCCTTTCGTCGCATGCGCTGAGCCTGCCGCCTGCTCCGCTCATGGTCATAGCCGACCAGATGCAACGTTCCATGAATAAGCAATCGCAGCACTTCTTCATCCAAGGCGTGGCGCAACGCTTTGGCCTGGCGTCTGGCCGTGGGCACCGAAATCACGACGTCCCCGAGCAGGAGAGAATCACGAGTTTGCGTTTCCCGATAGGCAAACGCCAGGACGTCCGTGGTTCGATCCTGATTCCGATACGTCCGGTTCAACCGTCGCATCCTCGTATCGCCAACCAAACCAATACAGACTTCGGCCTCGGCCTCGTCAAGGAGTCGCAAGAGCGTCCTGGCGACGCGACGCAGTGTCGTCCGACGAACCGACACGCTTTTCACTTGGCACTGAATACTGACGGACACGAATCAATAAGGGTCCAGGGACAAAGAGCGTTCATCCTGCTTCATGGAAGGCACGGCGCGGGCCCGCTCCCCGATGACAAACGTCCGGGACGGGCTTCTGCCGCGTTCATTCATCAGTTGCCGCAGAAACCGCACTTTTGCCCGTTCCGTTTCCATGTTGGTTGTAGGCCTTGATAATATCCTGCACTAACCGATGCCGGACCACGTCACGATCCTGGAAATACACGAATTTGATCCCATCCACGTTTCGCAATATTTCAGAAATTTGAATCAACCCTGAAGGGCGCTCGGGCGGCAAATCGACTTGCGTAACGTCTCCGGTCACCACGGCTTTGGAATTAAATCCCAACCGCGTGAGAAACATCTTCATTTGTTCCGCCGTGGCATTTTGGGCTTCGTCCAAAATGACAAACGCGTCGTTTAAGGTACGGCCCCGCATAAACGCCAGGGGCGCCATTTCGATGTCCCCTCGCTCGATCAGGCGATTCGCCCGGTCCATATCCATCATGGCATACAAGGCATCATACAAAGGACGCAGGTAAGGATGCACTTTGGCGAACATGTCACCCGGAAGAAACCCCAACCGCTCACCCGCCTCCACGGCCGGGCGAGCCAGGACGACCCGTTGCACTGCCTTGTCGGTCAACGACGCAAGGGCCATGGCCATGGCCATATACGTCTTCCCCGTTCCTGCAGGACCGATGCCGATCACCAAGTCATGCTGCTGAATGGCTTCGAGATAAATCTGCTGCGAGGGGGTCTTCGGAACCACCCACCCTTTGGGCGTGGGAACGTGAGTCGTGTCCAGGAAGGAAGACGTTTCGGGCTGATCCCATTCAGCCGCCTTGAGGGATCGGGTCACGTCTTCTGATCGTATCCGGCGTCTGCCGATTGTGCGTTCGGCCAATTCGCACAGAAGCACTTCGGCCCGACCGACCGCTTCCGGCTGCCCTTCCAGGGTCACCTCATTGCCACGCGCCGAGACACGGACGTGAAGGCCGTCTTCAATCAACCGGAGATGCAAGTCTCTCGGGCCAAACAAATTGGAAAGATCGACCCCTTCACGAAGTTTGACTTTTCGCACGTAGACGTTCTGGTTCAAGGGAGACAAGACACGGTGGCGCATTGTAACAAAGGGGCTTGCGGGGTCACAAGAAAAAGATGCGTCACAAAGGCGGGGCGTACCGCCAAGACGGGCAAGCGAAACGCACGGAACCTTCACGTTACCGCTTCTGGCAAGTCGGACAAAAAAAGGAAGAGCGTTCGTCCATGAGACAGCGGATTCTGGTCTGACAGCCGTTTGGACAAAACGCGCCTTTCTTTTGATACACCAGATGCCGACTCTGAAATCTTCCCAGGCTCCCATCCGGCGCCAAAAAATTACGGACGGACGATCCTCCCATGTGGATCGCTTCCTGCAGCACGTTTTGCATTGCTTCATACAACGCGCGAATTTTTCTCTTCGACACGCGACGTCCACGAGCGCGGGGATGGATGCCGGACCGAAACAACAGTTCATTGGCGTAAATGTTCCCAATGCCGGCGATCCGTTGCTGGTTCAACAACGCGGCCTTCACGCGGCCACGACAGGATTTGATCAACGTCACAAACTCCTCATTGGTCATTTTCAACGGATCACGGCCAAAGCGGCGTTGGCGATAGGCTTTCCAGGCCTCCTGATCCAGAAGGTACAGCCTGCCAAATCGACGGGCGTTCCAATACCACAACTCCGGTTGCAACCCATTGGTCAGCCGCATCATCACGTGCGCGTGCTTTACGCTCGGAACCGACGCACGAGTGAAGAGCAACAGACCCGTCATGCCAAGCTCCACCACGACAACCCGTTTCCCGACATCTCGTTCACAGATCAGGACCAGACTCTTCCCATGCCGCTGTACCTCGACAACGCGCGCGCCGGAATACCAGGAAAGAGACTCCCTGCCTTGTCGTATGATATCTTCCCGTCCGATCCAGATATGATCAATCGTGGCCCCAACGACGGCTGCGTGTACTTGTTGCCGAACCACTTCGGCCTCTGGAAGTTCTGGCACGGCGATCCTCCTGACGCAAACAAAAGGCCGGCAGGAAGCCTGCCCTCACGGGCCACCCGGTTGCGCGAACCTTCCGGGGCTTCTATACTGCCGGCAGAGTCCCCTGACCACCCTTCATCGGAAAGCAGGTTAACGGTGTCCCGACCGGACGTCCAATACGTTCAAGACCGACTCAGCCACGTCAAATGCGCCATATGCAAAAAGAGTCGGTTTGGCATTGACAGCCGGTCCATGAAGGACGACGGGGAATGGAAGGGTATTTGTCTGGATTGCTATTATCACTTTCCGGTCTATACGGACATGGAGTTTTATCTCCGAACCCAGCCTGACGTGAAATACTGGCTCGGAGAAATTTCCTGTCCCCTTTGCAGTAATCGGGGGGTCACGCTTAACTTTCGCATTATCATGTCCGTGCGGGAGTCTCTTTATTTCGTGACCTGCCAACGCTGCCAACATTCATTCACCGAACGGTCTTTTTTAGAAGTCTTTGAATGAGCCGGAATCTCATGAAGGACTCTGAGCCCGCCGTCCCACCACAAGCCCCGACTCCCGACAAGGATGACGCTTCGCCGGACGCGCCTAAAGCCAAAAAGGAAATTCACGTCGTGTCGGTTCCTCATGAAGACGATATGATTGCCAGAGAAATGGCTGAGCTCTTTGAAGAAGATGAAGTGACCCATCAACACGGAAGTGCCGAGCCCGAAGGGGATTAGTGCGACGTGACCCGTCACGCCGGAGGCGAAGCGGAGCGATTGCATCCGGAACGGGGACGGTGCCGCTCCACGCACAACGGAATTGAACGGTCTCTTCATTTTTTGGGGAACCATGGGATGAACGCGTTGGTCGTCCGTTGATATTCCCGATAGGCTTCCCCTCGACTGACCAGGGCTTGCGCCTCGACCAAAGGAACGCCGCTCACTTTCAGCATGGCTCCGATCATGACGACCGGACCAATCAGCGTCAGCCACCATTCGGGCAATCCGATACTCATCACCACGTAGGCGCACCAGTGCACGCCGTCAAAAAAATAATTGGGGTGCCGGGAGTATCGCCACAGTCCTCCTCGATACAGATCTCGGCTGTTCCCCGGATTTTGGCGAAATTGATTCAATTGATAATCCGCCAATGATTCCCCGCCCACCCCGATGACCCAGATGACGACGCCCAATATTTCCCACGCCTTCCAGGTGGATTCGGGGTTCGTCATCACGACAAGCAATGGGATGGACAATATGGCAACGGCTAAGGCTTGACCCAAAAAGTATAAAAAGAACCAGGTCTCAGCCCGAGTCCCCCACTTTTCCCGAAGCCACCTGTACCGTCGATCTTCGGATGAACGAAGGATTCGATTCCAAAAAATGTACCCTCCCAGGCGAAAGGCATACACCGCTCCCATCGTGGCCACCACAACGCGATGATTCACGTCACCCGTGGTCGTCAGACTAAAACTCACGACGACCAATCCAAAGCCGATACAAAACCCCACGTCCGCCAGAGCGGCATTTCTCCGCACCAGGCGATAGCCCAGCCACGTCCCCGCCATCACGGGCGTGGCGACGATTCCGGCCCACGCAATAAACCCCCAGTCCACGGTCCTGATCCTTACTCTCCGGAAACAAAGAAACGCGTCATTGACCTCGAAAGAACCCTTGTGTATGGTGAGCCGCTACGTTTGGGAGGTACGCTCATGGACGACAGGTTGATGCAGGCCTACTTGGAAGTCGAACGTTCCATGCAACGCTATAATGAGGTCCTTGATCAATATCTGATTTCTCTCCAATCCATTGAGGGGACGGACGCCAACACGCTCAAACGCATGACCGCCGGAACAAAGGCCATGAGAGACAGCAGCAGTATTTATCTGTCATATGCGAAATTTGTCGCCTATGGCATGCCGGAGAGCGAAGATCTCATCGAAGAAGAGGATGACCTTCAAGCCTGATCACGACTCGTCGTGACTGCCCGACGGCGCGGCTCTTCTCCCGTCACGGTCCGAAACGTCTCTTCCCTGCCACTGCGCACAAGTCTGTCATCCTTGTACGCGTTCAGTCATTCGTTGACAATTTCGGCTGTCTCCTTCTGTACGTTCCCGACGGCGTTCATCGGGAATCCATGGCGTTGTCCCAGACAGGTCCGTCCGAATGCAGGGGCAGAGGAGCAGGACCCTGTCCTCGACGTTTGTCATCGGGGGCTGAAGCCCCGCTAAAAAACGCGAGGAGGACGCTCAGCCCGTCATTCCGTCGTCGAATCCGTGAAATTATTTACAATCCCGAACGAAGTCAAGGATCGCGTTTTTGAGGCGTTCGGTTGTTGAGCGAGAGACGGTGTCAACCTTTTTGTAACGAAGGAGGGGTGACTTCTCAATGGATGAGAGAGGAAAGGCCGGCAGTCATGGTCGGGGCGAGCCGATTTGAACGGCCGACCTCTCGCACCCCAAGCGAGTGCGCTACCGGGCTGCGCCACGCCCCGACAATGATTCAACCTCCGGAGAAAAGGGGCAGGTCTGACCCTCTCTTCGGTTTAACGTGAACAGGTCGTTTGCTCGGTTTTTTGACGACCGGATACATTTAACGTATTCAAGATGTCCCTGAGTTCCTCTTTGATTCGCTGAACCTGCCCGCCTGCAATCGACGTGCTCTCCTGGCCGCGCACTCGTCGACGACGCCAGTACCGCTTGAGGCCTATAATGGTATAGCCTTCCTCATAGAGCATCCGTTTGATTTCCAGAACGGTTTCGATCGTCTGTTTATCATAGACCCGGTGTCGCCCCTGACTCTTTCTGGGACGAAGAAAACTGAACTCGGATTCCCAAAAACGAAGCACGGAAGCCGGTAATTTCGTAATCGTACTGACTTCACCAATCTTATAAAACGCCTTGTCCGGGAACTTACTCACCATGGATATTCCCAACGAAGGCCTCCCTCCCGCTCGATGCATGAGGTTGGCGTATGGCCTTACGAATTCACTTCTTTTTTGAAGATTTGACTGGCTCGAAAGGTAACCACCCGTCGAGGGGTGATGGCAATTTCTTCACCCGTTCGCGGATTCCGTCCCTTACGCTCTCCTTTGCTTCGCACCATGAAATTTCCAAACCCCGCAATTTTCACGGCCTCGCCTTTGCGCAGCACGTCTTTCATGCAATTCAAGACGTACTCCACCAAATCCATGGCCTCGGTTTTGGAAACGCCTACTTGTTCACAGACGTGATTGGCAATGTCGGCTTTACGCATCGTCTCGGCGGACCCTGCAGTCACTTCCTTTGATCGGTCGTCTTTTTTTTCGAGGGATTCACTGGACTGGCCCTGCAAATTATCGAGTGGACACCGGATTGTCAAGACCAGTCATACGTATCAGACCTTACTCTATTTCACCGTCTCATCGGACCTGCCTTTTAACAGCTTATACTCAATGCTGTCGGCCAGGGCCTGCCAACTGGCCTCGATAATATTCTCCGAGACGCCCACTGTGCCCCAGTTGCTTTTATGGTCGCCGGACTCGATCAGCACCCTGACCTTTGACCCTGTCCCATGACTGCCCGCCAATACGCGCACTTTGTAGTCCAATAACCGGACTTCGCGAAGTTCGGGGTAGAATTTTTCGAGAGCTTTCCGCAAGGCGTTATCCAGTGCATTGACGGGCCCGTCACCGTCTGCCGCCGTCTGTTCCACGACGTTATCGACCTTTACTTTGACGGTGGCTTCTGTAATCGGCACCTCATCGGTACGTCGTTTCTCGACAATGACCCGCAACCCTGACAGTTCGAATGAAGGGCGATGCGTTCCCATCGCTTCCCGGACCAGCAACTCAAATGATCCTTCGGCTCCTTCGTACTGGTAGCCGTCTCGTTCCAGGTCCTTGAGTTGGGCCAGCAGTTCCTGGAGACGCGGATGGTCTTTGGAGAGACTGAAGCCCAGACTTTCCACCTTCCGGACCACCCCACTTCGCCCGGTATGATCCGAAATCAGGATCCGTTGCCGATTACCCACCGATTCCGGGGCAATATGCTCATACGTTCGGACGTTTTTCTGAATGGCATGGATGTGCACCCCACCCTTATGGGCAAACGCCGCGTCCCCTACGTAAGGTTGCCGCTTATTCGGCAGGAGGTTCGCAATTTCCGAAACAAAATTGGAGACGTTCCGGAGTTGCCGGATCCGGTCGCTCCCCAGCACCTGGGTTTTCATCTTTAACTCGAGATTAGCCAGCACGGAACAGAGATTGACGTTCCCGCATCGCTCTCCGATCCCATTGATGGTCCCCTGCACCTGTCGGGCTCCCTGCTGAACGGCCACCAGGGTATTCGCCACCGCCATTTCCGCGTCATTATGCGCGTGAATGCCCAGGGGCACCCGACACACCGGCTTCACCTGCTCCCAGATGGATTGGACTTCCCACGGCATGGTGCCGCCGTTGGTGTCACAGAGAATAATCCGTTCCGCGCCGGCGTCAGATGCCGCCGTTATCGTCTCCATCGCATAGGCGGAATCGGCCTTAAACCCGTCAAAGAAGTGTTCCGCGTCATAAAAGACCCGTTTCCCATGGGCACACAAGTACGCGATGGAATCACGAATCAATTCAAGATTGGTTTCCAACGAGGTGCCTAACGCCTCCGTGACGTGCAAGGTCCAGCTTTTCCCGAAAATGGTGATGATTTTGGTTTCCGCCGCCAGGAGTGCTTGAAGATTGGCATCGGTATCGGCTGATTGATTGGTCTTTCGGGTCGAGCCAAAGGCCACAATTTTTGCGCGTCGAAGCGGGATCGTTCGAATAGTCTGAAAAAATTCCACGTCTCGAGGATTCGCTCCGGGCCATCCCCCCTCAATGAAATGGACGCCT
Organism: Nitrospirales bacterium; assembly: GCA_965215405.1. GTDB lineage: Bacteria > Nitrospirota > Nitrospiria > Nitrospirales > UBA8639 > Bin75. The sequence goes on along the minus strand of OZ244060.1, from coordinate 1,317,871 downwards.
AACCCGTCAAGTTTCTGCGCAATGCGGACTTTATCTTCAACCGAAAAACTCACGTCTTCGGCCTGAGCGCCGTCTCGAAGCGTGGTATCGTAGATTTCCAAACGGGTCGAATTCATCGTCATGCTCTCAACCTGTATCGGCTTCGGACCCGCACGCTCGCCTGAAACGGGCGGTTCCGAAGGTCCGTCTCTACGTACATACTCGGTTCTCGTCTTCTTTTTCAAGGCTTCTTCACGAAGAAGCGGCGTTTTCAGGGGCTTTGTCGAGCCCGAATTCCTGATGAAGCGCCTGGACGGCTTTGTCGACGTCCTTCTCATCCAACACGCAGGAAATCTTGATTTCGGACGTGCTGATCATCATGATGTTAATTTTTTGGCTCGCGAGCGTTTGGAACATCCGGGAGGCCACTCCCGAATGGGACCGCATGCCGACTCCCACCAACGATACCTTGGCAATCTCCTCCTTGACTTCGACGGCCCTTGCGTCAATTTCTTCGGCGGTCCGTCTGACCAGGGGCAGCGCACGCGCCAAATCGCTCCGCGGCACCGTAAAGGAAATATCCGTTAACGCATTCTGATGGCTCACGTTCTGAATAATCATATCTACGACAATGGAGGCTCCCGCCACGACGCCAAATACGTTCGCGGCAATACCGGGTCGGTCCGGAACGCCCACAACGGTGATCTTGGCTTGATTCTGATCGCCGGTCACCCCGGACACGACGGCCTGTTCCATATCAACGTCTTCATGCGTCACGAGTGTGCCTTCTCCTTCCTGAAAGCTCGATTGTACTTGTACCGGAACCTGGTATTTCGCTGCAAACTCGACGGAACGTGCCTGGAGCACTTTCGCCCCCAAACTTGCCAACTCCAGCATTTCCTCATAAGACAGTTTCGGAATCCGCCTGGCCGAGGGAACGACGTTGGGATCGGTGGTGTACACTCCATCCACGTCGGTAAAGATGACGCATCGTTCAGCCTGCAACGCAGCGGCCAACGCAACGGCCGTCAGATCCGATCCCCCTCTTCCGAGCGTGGTGACTTCCGAGCGTTCGTTGACGCCTTGAAACCCTGCCACAATGGGCAGGACCCCTTTGGCAAGAGCCCGCTTAACGGGATCGGCCGTCACTTTCGCAATACGGGCCCGCGTATGCGAGCTGTTGGTCACGATCCCAACCTGGCGCCCGGTAAATGAACGCGCGTTGACTCCGCGACTCCGCAGTTTCATCGCCAGAAGGGCAATGGTCACGCGCTCTCCGGAAGACAACAACACGTCAAGTTCTCGGTCGTCCGGTTGCGGGGTGACTTCATGGGCAAGCCGCAACAGTCGGTCCGTCTCCCCGCTCATGGCAGACACCACCACCACGACCTGGTTGCCTGCTCTGGAGGTTTGTTCTATTAACTCGGCAATCCGGTGGATTCGCTCAACGTTCCCAACCGACGTCCCGCCGAACTTCTGGATTAACAGTGCCATGTATCAATCGCCTTGTTGAAAAACGCGCACGCGCACCTCATGGCCACTCGCGTTACCGAGTCCAAATGGCCCCAGCCGCCTACGGGCTTCATTTGAAACGATTCATTGCCTTGGCTGACGACCGTTTCCATGGCTTTTTACTCCGGATGAAGCTCTCAGGGTAGTCGGAAAGGCAGAAAACGCGAGTCGCCGCCGTGCGCTCAGGATCGCAGCAACGCGAGGACGTCTTCCCGCGTGGCTTTGACCGTCAGCGTTTTGGGTGAGATCTCAACGGCAATATCAGGGTCCTTCAGTCCATGGCCAGTGAGCGTGCAGACGACCGTGGCCCCTTCGGGCAACAACCCGGCCTGACTGCACTTGGTCAATCCGGCCACCGAGGCAGCAGACGCAGGCTCACAAAAGACGCCTTCTTCTTTGGCGAGTGCTTGATACGCCCCGAGAATTTCTTTATCTGTCACCATCTGAATCGCTCCGGCAGATTCCTTCACCGCCTGCAGTGCCAGCTTCCAACTTGCAGGATTGCCAATACGAATGGCCGTCGCCACGGTTTGAGGCCGTTCGATTACAGCGCCTCGAACAATCGGCGCCGCGCCCTGGGCCTGAAAGCCCATCATTTTCGGGGCTTGCGCGATTTGTCCCGCCGTATGGTATTCCTTGTACCCTTTCCAATAAGCTGAGATGTTGCCCGCGTTGCCCACTGGTAAAAAATGGAACGAGGGAGCGCGGCTCAACTGATCGCAAACTTCCATGGCCGCGGTTTTTTGTCCTTCTAAGCGAAAGGGGTTCAGGGAATTGACGAGTTCGAATTCTTCGTTCGCGCACAAGTCCTTGACGATTGAAAGCGCCTGATCGAAATTGCCTTCAACCTGAATCACGATGGCCCCATGCGCCATCGCTTGCGCCAGTTTTCCCAAAGCCACCTTCCCCGCCGGCACCAGCACGTACACCGGCATCCCTGCTCGTCCGCCATAGGCCGCGGCCGACGCCGACGTATTACCGGTCGAGGCACACATAACCGCACGGGCGCGTTTTTCCAAAGCCTTGGATACCGCTAAGGTCATCCCGCGATCTTTGAACGAACCGGTTGGATTGGCTCCTTCGAATTTAAGATACAGGTCGACGTGCGGACAGATTCGTTTGGCCAGGCGGTTGGCTTGAATCAAGGGCGTGTTGCCTTCACACAGGGTGACGACCGGCGTCTGATCCGTGACCGGAAGAAACTTTCTGAATTCTTCTATGATTCCACGCCATGGCGTCATCGTGCTGTCTCACCGACTGGAAACACACGGGGGCTTGCGCCGTGACTCACGATGAACGGCAACCCTTGCTCCGCGTCACGATTCCTGATCCTCTACCCGGATGAACGTCACCGGCTCCGAAACAAGCGAAGGCAGACGATTGATTTCCTGTATCGCGGTTTGCACCGAGCGTTCCGACGCGCGATGAGTCATGATCACGACCGGAACCGTTTGGCCTTCTTGCCGACCCTGCTGCAACACAGAGGCAATACCAATGGAATGATTGCCAAGTACGCCGGCAATCCTGGAAAGCACTCCAGGCTGATCCGGAACCATACAGCGCAGATAACAGCGGGTGGTCAATTCTTCCATCGGGCGAATCCGAATCGGCACTCTGCCGTCCATTTGAAACGAGGTCGGCGGCACACGCCCACAGGCGTGCTTGCGAACGTTGCGCGCAATGTCGATGACGTCACTCACGACCGCGCTCCCCGTTGGCAACGAACCCGCTCCCTGCCCGTAAAACATGACGTCGCCCACGGCGTCTCCCACGACGTGAACGGCGTTGTAGACTCCATGCACCTGGGCTAACGGCACCGCGTTGTCAATCATGGTGGGATGAACGCGCACGTCGATTCCGCCCTCACAACGTTTCGCCACGCCCAGCAGTTTCACCGTCATCCCTAACTCCGACGCGTAGCGAAGGTCCAGAGACGTCAATCGTCGAATGCCTTCGGTATAAATCTCCTTCACGTTGACGGGAGTTCCATAGACCAGGCTGACCATGATAGCCAACTTGTGTGCGGAGTCGATTCCTTCGACGTCAAAAGTCGGATCCGCCTCCGCGTAGCCGGCGGCTTGCGCCTGGGCCAGGGCATCTTGAAATTCCTGTCCCTCACGTTTCATCTGAGTCAAAATATAGTTGGAGGTGCCGTTCAGGACGCCGACCAGGGAAGAACAATGATTGGCCGCAAGCCCCTCGGTCAATGCTCGAAGGATCGGAATGCCTCCACCCACGCTGGCCTCGAATCCCACGTCCACTCCCGCACGATGGGCAGCGGCAAACACGTCCTCCCCGTGAACCGCCAGCAGTGCCTTATTGGCGGTGACGACGTGTTTGCCTTTGCTGATGGCTTCGAGAATAACGCGTTTCGCAAAATCATATCCTCCGACCAATTCAATCACGATCTCGATGGACTCATCATTCATGAGTCCCGGGAGGTCCGTACTGAGTACGCCCTGGGGAAGGACCATGCCGCGGTCCGACGTCACGTCAAGATCCACGATTCGTTTCAGGCGCAGCGGCACCCCCACCCGTCGCGCAATCAACTCGGCCTGGTCGAACAGGATCTTTGCGGTCCCGAATCCGACGGTCCCGAATCCGATCAAGCCTATTCCGATTTCGCCGTTCATGGTTGCTCTTCTGATTTTAACGCGGCCTTGATGCCTCGAACGGCTTGATGGATACGATGTTCATTTTCTACCAGCGCGAATCGTACATATTCATCTCCGCCTTCTCCAAATCCGACCCCCGGGGCCACCGCCACTTTCGCTTCGCGGAGAAGAAACTTTGAAAACTCGAGCGAGCCCATTCCCTCACGGGCCGCGGGAATTCGAGCCCACACAAACATCGTGGCTCGAGGATAATCGACCCGCCAGCCGATGCGACGAAGGCCGGAGACTAACGCGTTACGCCGGCGTTCATATTGACTCACAATAGACTGCACGCAATCCTGCGGTCCCGTGAGCGCGATAATACTGGCAATCTGGACAGGTTGAAACATCCCGTAATCCAAATAGCTTTTGATCTTGGTTAAGGCCGCAATGACGTCTTTGTTCCCGACGCAAAATCCGACTCGCCATCCAGGCATGTTGTAACTTTTGGATAATGAGTAAAATTCCACGGCGACTTCCTTTGCTTCCGGCACTTGTAATACACTCGGTGCTCGATAGCCATCGAAGACAATATCCGCGTACGCCAGGTCATGAATGACGTAGAGCTTGTGCTCACGCGCAAACGACGTCACTTTTTTAAAAAACTCCAAATCCACCACACTCGTGGTCGGGTTGTGGGGGAAACTCATGATCAGGGCTTTAGGTCTGGGTTGGCTTTGGCGATAGGCTCGCGTGAGATTTTCAAAGAAATCGTCAGTGGGCCGAAGCTCTACGCCACGCACTTCTCCTCCGGCAATAATCACGCTGTACATATGAATGGGATACGTCGGCGTGGGTGTCAGCACCACGTCGCCAGGTCCTAATATCGCGAGCACTAAATGCGACAGGCCCTCTTTGACGCCCAACGTCACGATAGCTTCGGTCTCGGGATCAATGTCCACGTTATAGTGTTGCCCATACCACGTACTGATCGCATGGCGTAATCTCGTAATGCCACGAGAAGCCGAATACCTGTGATTTTTTCCCTTCTGGGCGGCTTCGACTAATTTCTCAACAATATGAGGAGGGGTTGGTTGATCAGGATTCCCCATCCCAAAGTCGATAATATCTTCACCACGCTGCCGCGCCTGAATTTTAAGTTCCTGAACCTGACCGAATACGTAGGGCGGGAGGCGTTGAATTCGAAAAAAGTTTTGCATGATCAGCAGAACACCCCTTGTTTTTCGAGAAACAACCTGTCATGACGAGTCATGATGATAACCCGTTATTGTAGTAGAGGCCTTACAACCAGTCAATGAAAGGCTTTGCACGCCAAGCGGGACTGCACAAGCCGAACGGTCATGATCTGTTCGGACGTCTTGACCCCTTTCCCCGCTTACAAATTCTGACGTTGGACGACATTCTCAAAGGCACACGACCGGAGCTTCCCTATGCCCAAGCCGCGTAAGAAGACCCCTCACCCCACTACCGGCCGTCCGACCCGACCCTTTCCTGAGCCGATTCCCGACACCCCTGAACAGGTGGCCAACGCCCTGCTGACCACCCCACCCCAAGCCACCACCGAGTGGAAATTTCTTCGACGAAAAGACCGGAAACCGTCCTAAGCCCTTTCACCTTGGGCACTCCAATATATAATCCCCGTTTTCCCCTCCTTTGTAAGGAGGGGTGAGGGGAGGTAGAAAGAAGGGGAAGGCATGCAACAAGCTACCCTCTGATGTCATTCCCGCATCTCCCTCCTTTCACAGACCGAGGCCTTCTACCCCCCCCCTGCCCTCACCTTACAAAGGGGAGGAGGCTCGGACCATTCAACAGCGGTCGCCCGCGCATCGGAACCTTCCCTCCCCTGACAAAGGGGAGGCCGGGACCTTCTCCCTTTCCCTTCCGTTGTCAGGCAGGGTGAGGGGCAGCCGCTTACCGGAGTCAAAGGCTTCCGGAGTCTTTTCGGCAGTGGCTCGGTTTGAATTTCTTTGCTTGTCCGGTCCCCGTTTTTCTGGGACTCGTTTCAACAAGTACGAGGCCGTCATGTCAAACCGAGCCACGACCGAAAGAGCGGGTTCATTGCACCCCCTTGCCGGTTCTGACATAATGAAAGGCGGTAGTGCCCGGTCCTCGTCCTCGACACTGACCAGAAAAGGTGCTATGGCTCGGCTTGGCGTCAACATTGACCATGTGGCCACTCTCCGGCAGGCCAGAGGTGGTCATGAGCCAGACCCTATTGCCGCAGCGGTTCTGGCGGACTTAGGAGGTGCCGACGGCTTGGTCGTCCATCTCCGTGAAGATCGTCGACACGTCCAGGAACGAGACCTGAAGCTGCTTCGAGATATCGTCCCTTCCTCTTTGAATCTGGAAATGGCCGCAGAAGAAGCGACCACGAATCTTGCCGTGCACGTCCGGCCTGATAAAGTCACGCTGGTCCCTGAACGACGACAGGAATTAACCACCGAGGGCGGGCTTGCGGTGACGGAACAGCAGAGGCGACTCACGCCCCTGGTTCGTCTCTTCCACGACGCCCAGATTCCGGTCAGCTTGTTCATCGACCCAGACCAGGCTCAAATCCGTGCCGCGCATAAAGTCGGCGCCGATGCCGTTGAACTTCACACTGGGAAATACGCCAACAGCCGCCATCCCCGAGAGATCCGGAAAGAAGTCGAAGCCCTTCGGAAGGGAGCGCACCTCGCGCAGCAGTTGGGACTGGAGGTGAATGCCGGCCATGGGCTGACCTATCACAATATCGAACGTCTGACGGGCATTGCTGAAATCGTGGAATTCAATATCGGCCACAGTATTATTTCCCGCGCGGTTCTCGTGGGCCTCGAACGGGCCGTCAGAGAAATGAGAGCCTTAATTCCTTCATCTCCCCGCAGCTAGAAGCCCGACGCGTTCGTGTTTGGTTCGCCATGAAAATTGTTACCGCCCACCAGATACGAGAGCTGGACCGTCGCACGATCCACGAAGCCGGCGTTCCTGGAAAAGTGTTGATGGAACGAGCAGGAGCCGGCGTGGTTTCGGCCATGGAAGAGACCTTCGGCACCTTGAAGGGCAAAACCGTTACGATCTTCTGCGGGAAAGGCAATAATGGAGGGGACGGGTTCGTCGTTGCAAGACTCCTGCGTCAAAAGCGCAGTGCCGTTCAGGTCTGCCTTCTTACGCACACCCGCGATCTCAAAGGTGACGCCAAACTGATGTATCAACGGTTCGTCAGAGGAGCAGGTCGGTCGAACGTCGTGAGTGCCCCCTCCCCGGACCGCGTTCACCAATTAGTCCGACACAGTCACTTTCTCGTCGACGCGCTCCTGGGGACCGGAACTTCTTCACCGATCACCGGTCCATACCATGAGGCTATTCACGCCATGAATGCCTCGGCAGCTCCTACCGTTGCAGTGGATCTTCCTTCGGGCATTCATACAGATACCGGAGCGATGCTGGGGACGGCGGTTCAAGCCGGATTGACCGTCACGTTGGGGAATCCTAAACTCGGTCTGTTTCTGGGAGCCGGCATTGATCACGTCGGCCACCTTCGTTGTATCGATATCGGCATTCCCAATCAGTACGTCGAAGAACTGCACGTTCCCATTGATCTGTTGACTCCTGCCACTATTCGACCGTGTCTGCCGACGCGCCCGGCTTCATCGCACAAGGGGACATTTGGTCATGCCGGGATCATTGCCGGCTCATCAGGAAAAAGCGGAGCCGCTGCCTTAGCGGCCAAAGCAGCCCTTAGAGCAGGAGCCGGGCTTGTCACCGTGGCAACGCCCGCCAGCGTGCAGACCAGTCTCGCCTCAAGCATTCCGGAAGTCATGACCCTGCCGCTCCCTGAAACTGCAGAGCACGCGCTGTCTCGAAAAGCCCTGCCTCAGCTTCACGCCTTTCTTCGATCTCGCAGTGCGGTCGGCATTGGCCCGGGCCTGTCGACTCACGCTGAAACCGCTGAGGTGATTCGAACGCTGATCTCCCAATGCGACCGCCCGAGCGTCATCGATGCCGACGCGCTGAATGCCTTGGCAGGCCATACGGGTCTCCTTCGTTCATGCCCAATGTCCCCGATTGTGACTCCTCACCCAGGAGAAATGGCTCGGTTGCTTGATGAATCGACAGCGGCAACCGTGAACCGGAATCGGTTAGGGATTGCTCAAGACTTTGCCCGCACCCATTCAAGCGTCGTGGTGCTGAAGGGAGCACGAACGATTATTGCCCATCCTCATGGACCAACCTCCATTACGCCGACCGGAAACCCCGGCATGGCAACTGCCGGAACGGGAGACGTGCTAACCGGCGTCATTGCCGGTTTGCTCGCGCAAGGGCTCTCTCCGTGGGAAGCGGCTCAAAGCGGCGTCTACCTTCACGGCTTAGCAGGCGACCTCGCGGCTCACGCGTACGGGCAGCCAAGTTTGATGGCAAGCGACCTTTTTGCATACCTTCCTCAGGCCATGATCCACGTTCTCCACGCCGTGCCCCCCGACCATGAAGAAACTCTCATCTGCCCGTATGGCAATTGAACAAAAAGATCGCTGGACCCTTGCCCTGGGTTCCCCCTCTCAAACCGAGCAGTTCGGCTCAGCCGTCGGCCATCGTCTTCAGAGGGGTGCCGTCATCGCGCTCGTTGGTGAATTAGGCTCAGGAAAAACGACTTTTGTCCGCGGAGTTGCCCGGGGCACAGGGCTTGCCCCCCACGTCGTCAGCAGCCCGACCTTTATTTTTATCCAGGAATACGTCGGATCCATGACGCTTGCGCACGTTGACCTGTATCGACTCGAAAATGCTCAGGAATTGGCTGACACGGGCTTAGCCGAATATTTTAACGGAGACTTCGTCGTCCTCATTGAATGGGCTGACCGACTGCCCGTCGCGTGGTTGCCCAAGGATTATCTTTCGATTCAGTTTCTCCATACAGGAAAAACCCTTCGTCGCGCGCGGGTTCAAGCCTTTGGGCCACGGAGTCGCGGGCTTCTTCACACGATCATATCGGACTCGAGGTAACGTCCTCATGGGTCAATCCGAACTGACGCCACTGATGAAACAATACTGTGACGTTAAACGACACTACCAGGACGCGATTGTTTTTTTTCGAGTGGGTGACTTTTATGAAATGTTTTATCAGGACGCGAAAGAGGCCTCCGCCCTTCTCAATATCGTCTTGGCGACCAGGGACAAGAACAGCACCCACCCTGTCCCCTTTTGTGGGGTACCGTATCACGCGGCCACGAGCTATCTTTCCAAATTGTTGAAATGCGGAAAAACCGTTGCTCTCTGCGAACAAGTCGAAGACCCCAAATCTGCCAAGGGGCTGGTCCGGCGAGAGGTCGTACGACTTTACACGCCAGGCACGGTCTTCGACGATGAGTTGCTGGACGCCAAAGAGGCCAACTTTCTGGCGGCCTTATCCATTCGACCAGACCCGGCACCGTCACGTTGCCACTTTGGGCTCGCCACGATCGATCTTTCGACCGGACAATTTCTGATTGCGGAATTTTCCGGAGACCACGGTCAGGACTTGATGCTGGACGAACTCATTCGCCTTGGCCCCCAAGAAGTGATTGTCCCCGAAAAAACAGAGGCGACGTCGCCCGATCTCAAAACGCTGTTAGAACCCCTGCGGTTACCTCGCGTGACGGAACAGCCTCCTGCTTATTTCGAGTTGGAGGCGTCGCAGGACGCGCTTCGGTCTCATTTCGAGGTGACTGGCGTGGAAGTACTTGGACTCTCTCTCGACGGTCCTGGCGTCCAGGCAGGTGGATGCATTTTGCGTTATCTGAAACATACCCAACCTACCCTGGAGCACCACCATATCCAAAAACCGGAACTCCGTGAACCCACTCGGGAAATGCATCTGGACGCCATGACCATTCGTAACATGGAACTGGTCAAGGCCCTGCATCCCGATCAGAAAAATTCCACCTTGCTGTCGGTTCTCGATCACACGATCACGGCAATGGGAAGCCGCCTTTTACGTCAGTGGATTGTTCGTCCTCTGATTGACAGAGAATCCATTCAACACCGGCTCGATGCGGTTTCTACTTTCATGGACAACCTGAAACTTCGCTTGCACGTTCGTTCTTTCTTGAAAGACCTGTATGACCTTGAACGCTTAAGCAGTCGCGTGGGGATGGGAACGGCAACTCCACGGGAGGTTCTTCGTTTAAAAGAATCCCTGCAAATTCTCCCGAAACTGTGTCTTTTTTTCAACGACGTTGACGACCCTCTTCTCAACTCCGTGTTGCAGCGGTGGGATACCCTTTCGGACGTTGCCGCGCTTCTTGAGAACTCTATTGATCCCAATACGCCGGCCTCCGTCAAAGAGGGACCAATCTTTCAAGACGGCTTCGATCCCACCATCGATGAGCTGCGAAAAGTTTCCCGGGATGGGATGGAATGGTTGACCCGGTTAGAACAACGCGAACGAGAGCACAGCGGCATCGACTCTCTTAGAATTAAATACAATCAGGTCGTCGGATACTGTTTCGAAGTCACGAAAGCCAATCTGTCTCGTGTGCCGGAGCATTTTCGACGGAAACAAACGCTGGTCAACGTCGAACGGTATACGACTGACGACCTTGAACGGATTGAAGCCCAACTTTTCGGGGCTACCGCGAAGTTACGACGTGCCGAGCAGGAATGTTTTCAGGCGATGCTGAAAAATCTTTCCCGTCACGTTTTCCGAATTCAAAAAACGTCTAAACAGGTGGCGCAGATCGACGTTCTCACGAGTTTTGCCGAGGTGGCTTCCAGGAATCGATACGTCAAACCTGAGATGCACGACGGAGGCGTCATCTTTATAAAAAACGGACGCCATCCGGTTGTCGAAACATTCGACTTGCCCGAAGGATTTATCCCCAATGACTCCTACCTGGACTTTGATACCCATCGGTTGTTGTTGATTACCGGCCCCAACATGGCGGGGAAAAGCACGTTTTTGCGACAAACCGGGCTTATTGCGCTCATGGCCCATATGGGTTGTTTTGTTCCCGCCTCGGAAGCCAAAATCGGGATCATTGATCGAATATTTACACGGGTGGGTGCCTCCGACAATTTGGCCTTTGGGTTAAGCACCTTTATGGTAGAAATGTTGGAAACCGCCAAAATTTTACACGGCGCCACGTCTCGCAGTCTTATTCTTCTCGATGAAATAGGTCGAGGAACCAGTACCTACGATGGATTAAGCCTGGCCTGGGCGATCGCCGAACATATTCAAGACAGGCGGATACTCGGAGCGAGAACCCTCTTTGCCACACACTATCATGAAATGACGGATTTGGAAAAATTTCGGGAAGGCGTTCAAAACCTCACCGTCGCGGTGAAAGAGGAAAAAGAGCAGGTCATTTTTTTAAGAAAAATCAACCCGGGGCAAGCCGATCGTAGTTATGGAATCCACGTGGGAAAACTCGCAGGGCTACCCTCAGCGGTCATTGCGCGAGCGGAGGAAGTGTTAGCTCAACTGGAGCAGGATTCTTCTTCTGAAACCATGAGGGACAGGATTCATCAACAGAAATCAGAACCAATCGCTTCCTCCTCTCCCCAACCCCATCCTCTGATTGAAGAAATCAAACAGTTGGAACTTTTCTCTATGACTCCCCTGGAAGCATTAAATCGATTAGCGGAAATTCAAAAACGCATTGATGCCAAATAAAAAAGGGCAGGACCTGAAAAGAGGTCCTGCCCTTTTGTTTTGCGAAAGCCTTTGCAGCTTATTGCAACAAGCCTCCAAATTTTCCTTCTGCGGTTCCTTTGGATCTGTGGGGATTTTGATTGGAATAGGGGATAAGCCCGGAAATCGGTCCCACGCCTGGTACCATCACGTCATACTGCATCTTCTTGTTTTGTGCCCAATGGTTGTTGTCAATAGAATCCACGACGCTGATTGCCCTGAGGCTATGAATGCTTCGTGGTTTGTCCGGAGTGCCGGCAACCTCAGGAATCTCGGAGACCGAGGACACGACTCGATAATTCTGGTCAGTCTCCTGAATCACGAGCTCAACCAGGCTGTATTTGGAAGGATCAGTCCCACTCATCACGGCCTGACTGTGCGAACTTTTGCCTAAGGCCTGAAGTTTGCCCCACACCGCATCATCGGCAGGATAGACTTTCAAATTTTTTCCGGGGAAATATTTTTGCCAATAGTACCCACTTTCGGCATTGCCCCCAAACACCGCAATATTCACCCAGGCAGCCTTTTCGTACGGGTCAACAACGGCCACTCGGCCATGAAGAGTGGTCCCTTTGCTGAGATCGCCCCACTCAAACCTTTCCTGGAATGCTTCAATGGCAAGCACACTGGAGGCCATGCAACTCACCATCATCAAGGCAGTTAAAACGGCTAACCCTGATTTCCCAATTTTCATGATCTCTTCCTCCTCTTAAACGCTAAAAATAAATACTCTTGGAATTGAAATAAGTCCTCTTCTTTTATTTATGGCATTCCATCAAATTCGTTCTTTACTCGCCGGCGAGGACTTGGAATCCCGTGACGGTATTGCCGTCGAGTTGCACTTCCATCGCCACCAAATTCTGTGACGCTTCCGTCAGCCGCTTCATCAACGAGGAATCTTTGACCCGTAACCGAACCGTTGTCTGCGGGTTGTACCATCCGGCATACGGATTGTTGAGGTCCTCACCACCTTGATACCCCCACCCACAGCAGGAGAATAACGGATCAGGAATTGACACGTCCCGGTCATCGGAAGCACGCCCAAGAGGATCACCTGTTTCGCCAGGATTGCTGGTGTTCCAATATTGAATGCCAAAAAGAATCTCTCCACTCGGATTGTCGGCCCAGTGGGCATAGACGCGACCCTTTAAACTTGAGGGTGCCGTCCCACGAAGTTGCATGTCACCGATACTGGCAACTTCATTTTCATCACCCTTACATTTCTTGTTGCTAGAACAGGGGCCCTTTTGGGCATCTGCCAGACCGATGAACCCAACCAACATCAGACCTGCAGCCAGCAATCCCAAAACTCCCCCGCGGAAAAATGACTTCTTCATTTCCCCCTCCTTTACTTAGGATGACATAATAAAAATAACGACTCGTGTTTTTTACCCAAAAAAAAGTTCATTTGCAACAACATTTTCCCTTGTTGCATGAAAAAACAAATCCCCTTTCTTATTCTTCGGGGGGAGCACTTTCGGCCTTCCCTCATTATGCTCCTCCATACTTTACTCACAGTCGCCCATGCTACGCATCCCATTGCAAGTTGTCAAGAGGCTTGCCGGAGAAAATTCACCGGATTTTCAGTGTTGCGCAAAATTCTTTTCCTGAAGGGTTCCCGGAGCCACGGGGCCCAACGCCGTCACGGACATCGAGCCAAAATCCAAGAGCTTTTGGCACGTTTCCTGAATATCCTTCACGGAAACACGATCGATTTCAGACACGAGTTCCTGAAGGGACACGTACCGCCCCTGCGCGATTTCATCTTTGGCCAACTTGTTCATTCGTCCATAGGTCCCTTCCAGCCCCAGCATCAAGGTGCCTTTTAATTGGTTTTTGGTTCGCTCCAATTCCTGGGGAACAGGCCCACGTTTTTGTAATTTTTTGATTTCTCGACACACCACCTCTACTACTGAGGAGGCCTCTTTGGCACCACTCGCTGCATAAATGGTCAACACGCCCCCATCTGAAAAACTCGATAATTGGGAATAGATCGTATACGCCAGGCCTCGTTTCTCCCGAATTTCCTGAAAAAGTCGGGAACTCATCCCTCCCCCAAGCAGAGCGTTCAACGTATGGGCCGCATATCGGGCCGGATCCGCTACGGGAAGTCCCTTAAATCCTATACATACATGGACCTGCTCCAACCGTTTATGATGCACCGAAACCCCGCCACGCACATGGGGAGGCTTCTGCCGTTGCACTCCATTCTCTTCGCTCCCAACTGGGCTCCACTTTCCAAATGCTGCATTGGCTAAGGTCTCTACCTCCTTCACCTGAAAATTCCCTGCCACCGCAATCACGGTTTTCGCCGGATGATAGCGTTGATCCAGATATCGGAGAACGTCGCGTCGCTGAATGCGTTTCACGGCAGCCTGATCCCCAGGATCGACCGACCCAAAGGATGTCCTCGCAGCACCTGCCTGGCATGCAGCTCTTGAACAAAGTCTTCCGGGTCGTCTCGAACCGTTCGAATCTCTTCCAACACCACCTGTTTTTCTCGTTCGATTTCCTTACGATCGAAACGGGAGTGATAGAACACATCGGCTAACAAGTCGATCGCTTGCCCGATTTGTTGATCTAACACTTTGATATACAGCGTCGTGGTTTCATGGGTGGTAAAGGCATTCATCTCTCCGCCCAGGCTGTCGATTTCATGAGAAATCTGTTTCGCAGATCGACGGCGAGTGCCCTTGAACATCATATGTTCAAGGAAGTGGGCGAGACCTTTTTGCTGAGGTCCTTCATCTCTGGTGCCGACGTTTTCCCAGATACTCATGGCGACGGACTTGAGAGCCGGCATCCGTTCCATGACGACGCGAACGCCATTATCGAGGAATATCTTACGCGTCCAGGCCATTTTCTTGATACCCGAAACCGGCGCGGTGAAGAAAATCCCACGGGGAAATGGAAAAAATGCCGTGCCCCTCCCGGCGCACGCATTCACCCATTTCGAAGTGCAGGATGGAGACGTTACCCTTCAACGTCCCTCTACGACACGGCAGAAGGCTGTTCTGAATCCATTAAAGCCTCTTTGCGGCTCAAACGAATTTTACCCTGCTTGTCGATTTCCAAGACTTTGACCAGGACTTGTTCTCCTTCCGCGATTTCATCGGACACGGATTCGACTCGATGTTGGGCTAATTGTGAAATATGAACCAACCCATCCACATTGGGTAAAATTTCAACGAAGGCCCCAAAAGCGACGATTTTTCGGACGGTCCCCAGATAGGTTTTCCCCACTATCGCTTCCTCCGTCAACCGGTTGACCATTTCAATCGCCTGGGTGGCCGAAGCTTCGTCCACCGCGGCAATCGTCACCAGGCCGGAATCGTCGACGTTAACTTTCACCCCACATTCCGCAATGATGCCGCGAATGACCTTCCCGCCAGGCCCGATTACGTCGCGAATTTTGTCGGGCTTGATCTGAAGCGTATAAATTCGAGGGGCATAGGGCGCAAGAGAATCACGAGGAGAGGCAAGCGATTCCTGCATTTTTCCTAAAATGTGCAGGCGGCCGGCCCTGGCCCGTTCGAGTGCCTGCCCCATCAAATCAATGGTGATCCCCTTGATTTTGATATCCATTTGAAGCGCGGTGACCCCCTCTCGCGTCCCCGTCACTTTAAAGTCCATGTCTCCCAGGTGATCTTCGAGTCCAAGAATGTCCGACAAAATAATGACCCTGTCACCATCTTTGATGAGTCCCATGGCAATGCCCGCAACCGGTTCTTTAATGGGTACGCCGGCGTCCATCATGGCCAAGGTGCCTCCGCATACCGTGGCCATGGAGGAGGAGCCATTGGATTCCAGAATGTCCGACACAATGCGAATAGTATAGGGAAAATCCTCTTTGCCCGGCAGAACCGACTTCAAGGCACGCTCCGCAAGTTTCCCGTGCCCGACTTCGCGTCGACCAGGTGAACGCAATGGTCGGACTTCCCCCACACTGAACGGAGGAAAATTATAGTGGAGCATAAAGTTGCGGAAATACTCCCCCTCCAGCGCGTCGATGCGTTGTTCATCGTCTGAGGTCCCCAGCGTGACCACGGCCAGACTTTGGGTTTCCCCCCTCGTGAACAGGGCAGAGCCATGCGTGCGTGGCAAGATACTCGTTTCGCACGCGATGGGCCGAATATCGGAAGGCCCTCGACCATCGGCTCGGACTTTCTTTTCCAAAATCATCTCCCGGACTTCATGATATTCCAAATCATGACAGACTTCTTTGATGTGCCGACGTCGCCCGGGGTCCTCATCGCCCAGATTTTCGACCGCGTCGGCGAGTATCTGGTCCAACCTCTCTTGCCGATCGGTTTTGTCGGCTATGAGAACGGCTTCTCGAATGGGGCCGGCAACCGACTCGCGCACCAGTCGTTCCAGATCCTCACTGACCGGCTCGACCGACACAACCCGCTTGGTCCGCCCCACCGTCTCCTGCAACTCGACAATTTTCGAAACCATCTTCTTGATTTCCGAATGGGCTAACGCCAAAGCATCCAGCAACACGGACTCGGACAGCCCATTCGCCCCGGCTTCTACCATCAGGATCGCGTCATTGGTGCCGGCGACGACCAGATCGAGTTCACTGTTCTGAAGTTCCTGTATGCCGGGGTTGACCACAAATTGGCCATTCACGCGTCCGATTTTGACTCCAGCCAACGGGCCGCCAAAGGGAATATCCGAGATCGCGAGCGCCGCTGACGCAGCCGTAATCCCGACCACTTCCGAGGTCATCGATTGGTCGACCGAGAGCACCGACACGATGACTTGTGTCTCATAAAAAAACCCCTTCGGGATCAAGGGGCGAATAGGCCGGTCAATGAGCCGGCTTGTTAAAGTTTCTTTTTCCGATGGAGCCCCTTCCCGCTTGAAATATCCCCCTGGAATTTTTCCAGCGGAATAGGCTTTTTCCTGATAATTGATCGTAAGCGGCAAAAAATCCGTATCCGGCTTCAATGTCTTGGAAGCCACTGCCGTTGCCAAGACCACGGTCTCTCCATAGGAGGCCAGAACGGCCCCATCGGCCAGCTTGGCCATCCGACCCGTCTCCAATCGCATCTTCCGTCCCGCCACATCCAATTCAACCACTTGCACCATGTACGTCTCTCCTTCTTGCCTTTGTGATAACCCTCAGCCGTTGAGAAGCATTGTTATTTCCGCAGCCCCAATTTTCCAAGAAGGGCACGATATTGACCAACGTTTTTTCGATGCAGATAATCCAACAAGCGTCGGCGAAGGCTCACCATTTTCAGTAACCCATGTCGTGAATGATGGTCTTTTTTATGCGTACGCAAATGGTCGGTTAAATAGTTGATGCGATTCGTCAGCAAGGCAATTTGGACCTCTGACGAACCCGTGTCCCGTTCATGACCCTGATGTCGCTGTACGATATCTGACTTTGCTTCCTTGACCGCCGCCATACCAGCCTCCTTCTTCCTTATTTCATGCTTGTTACCTATTTATACACGTTTACGTTTATTTCATGGAAAGGCGCGCGTGAACCAGACGTTGTTCCGAAGACGTCTCTCCAAACACTTTGACCATATGTAATTGATGCATCGGCACGTCCAACGTTGACGTCGCAGAAACCCATTTGCCGAGGGCCAATAACCGTCCCACGTCGTCTTTCACCCGAATCAACGTTCCCGCGGGGTGCTTGCGATAATCCTCCGACAAGATTGCGGCTTCCGAAACGGGGGCACCATTCAAGATCTTCCTCACCATTCCGGCATCAACGATCACGGCGGGAAGATCGGCCAAGGCCTCATCGAGATTCAGGAAAGAAGCGTGGTTTTTGACAAAATCCCCGCCACTCCCGATTTCACAAAGCGGCAACGCCTGGTCAAGGTGAAACGGTCCTGCTCGAACTCGGGTTAATTGGCTCAGGTGCCCCCCCACGCCAAGTTTCCGGCCGATATCCGCACATAAGGTGCGAATGTACGTGCCCTTGGAACAGCGAACCCAAAGGATGATATCGGGCAAAGCCGTCTTCCTGACTTCAATGTGGTAAATGGTAACGGGGCGCGCCGGGCGATCAATGACTTGGCCTGAACGCGCAGCTTTGTACAGCGGTTGCCCTCCCATTTTTACCGCTGAATACATGGGAGGCACTTGCTGCTGTTTGCCTTGAAACTGCCCGATCGCCGCGTGAATGGTCTCATGACAAAGCCCGAGTACAGGACAGTCCCGCACAATTTCACCCGTGGCATCTTGAGTCGTTGTCTCTTGCCCGAGACGCAGGACGGCCTCATATTCTTTGTCCCAATGAACAAGAAAGGCTGAGAGTCTTGTCCCTTGCCCCAGCAGGATGGGAAGAACGCCGGTTGCCTCAGGGTCCAAGGTGCCGGCGTGACCTACTTTACGGACCTGAAGAAGACGCCGAACCCTGGCCACGACGTCGTGAGACGTCCACCCTGCCGGCTTGAAGACGTTCAGCACTCCGTGCGGAACCGCCGACGTCACGCGAGAGACGGAAGAAACACCCTCAAGAGTTTCGGCCTTCATCCTTTCCCCTCACCACCGGATTCGCCCTGGCAATCCCCCTCGTGCCCTGACTCATCGCCAACGGGGAGCGCGTCATCGAGGACGGGGGCAATCCTGTCTGCCCGTGAGCCACTCGAGTCGAGCCGGAATACTACCTCCGGGGTATATCGCAAATCCAGGCGCCGCCCCAATTCCAACCGCACAAACCCCGTCGCGTTTTTAAGAATCTTTCCGATGTCTTCCTCGTCAACCCTGTTCCCCAACAGGGAAACAGAGACGTGGGCGACGTGCAGATCGTGACTCATTTGAACGTCAGTGACCGTCACGAATCGAAGCCTGGGATCCTTGCATTTTCTGGCGAGAATATCCGCGACGTCCATTCTGATTTGATCAGCCACCCTGACTGCTCGTTTATACGTCGGCTTCGACACGACATTCACGTTTCTTCCCACCCTACAGCAGTTCTATTCGAAAATTGAGTAACTCCAGAGTGGGTGTGGTCCGAATCATATTGATTGATTGATCAAGAACTCGATTCACGTGACTCGATTCATTCGCAACGCAGGCAATGCCCAACACAGACCGCTGCCAGAGATCATGATCTTCAAGCTCAGCCACTGACACCCTGAACGTCTGGCAAAGACGCGCTTTGAGGCTCGACAGAATTTGCCGTTTCGATTTGAGCGAATGCCCTTCGGGCAAATGCAATTCTATCCGACAGACTCCAACCACCATAGATTCTCAGCAGGCACTCAACGTCCACGATTCGTTGTGACCACGACACGACCGTCAATCAGGGGTTACAGTTTGGCCGGCTTTTTATCAAAAACGTACGCTTCAATAACGTCGCCGATTTTAATGTCATTGAAATTTTCAATGGCGATCCCACACTCATACCCCTGCTGCACTTCTCTGACGTCATGTCTAAAGTGCCGCAACGAACCCAGTTTCCCTTCATAGACGATCACGCTGTCCCGCAGCAGGCGAATGCCCTCACTCACGCGGGCGATATGCCCGTCCGTGACGTAACAGCCCGCAATTACGCCAACTTTCTGGACCGTAAAGACCTGTCGAACCTCCGCCCGTCCCAATACACGCTCTGTAAGGATAGGCTCCAGCAACCCTTCAGCAGCCGCTTTGACGTCGGCGACGGCATTATAAATAATTGTATGAAGTCGGACTTCAACGCCCTCACGTTCGGCGAGTGCCACCGATTTGGGGTCCGGACGAACGTGAAATCCAACCACAAGTGCCTTCGACGCAGACGCTAACAACACGTCCGATTCGGTGATGCCCCCAACGCCTCGATGAATAATCTGCACGTCGACCGTCTCAGAGGAAATTTTTGCGATGGATTCACAGAGAGCACCTATCGACCCTTGGGCATCCGCTTTAATCAACACCGCCAATTCTTTTTTGTTTCCCTTCTGGCCTTGAGCAAAAAGCGCGTCCACCGTGAGCCGGCTTGGTCCGGTACCGATCTCCGCGGCACGAAGTTTCTGTTGTCGGGACTCGGCGATCTCTCTGGCCACCCGCTCATCTTTGACGACGACTAATTGATCACCTGCAGCCGGCACCCCCCACAATCCTATCACCTCAACGGGGGTGGAGGGTCCGGCTTCAAGGACTTTTTTTCCGTCGTAAGACACCATCGCCCGCACACGACCACTGATCGCACCCATCACGTACGTGGCTCCGACTTTCAACGTCCCACTTTGGACCAGCACGGTTGCGACGGGACCACGGCCACGGTCCAGTCGGGCTTCCAACACGACGCCCTTCGTGGTTGGAGTCACGTCCGCTTTCAACTCCATAACCTCGGCTTGAAGCAACAACATCTCCAATAAGGTCTCCAACCCCCGTTTTTCTTTGGCCGACACTTCCACGTAAATGGTTTGTCCGCCCCAGGCTTCAGGAACAAGACCATGTTCCGACAGCTCCTGCTTGACTCGATCAGGATTGGCTTCTGGTTTGTCTACCTTGTTGACGGCCACCAGGATGGGGACATTGGCAGCCTGCGCGTGATTGACGGCCTCGACGGTTTGCGGCATGACGCCGTCATCCGCAGCAACCACCAATACCACAATATCGGTCACTTGTGCCCCGCGTGCCCTCATGGCCGTAAACGCTTCATGACCGGGGGTATCAAGAAACGTCACGCTTTTCTCACCAACCTGCACGGAGTAGGCTCCGATATGCTGAGTGATTCCTCCCGCTTCTTGTTCAGTCACGCTGGTCTGACGAATCGCGTCAAGCAAAGACGTTTTCCCATGATCCACGTGCCCCATAATTGTGACGACCGGAGCCCGAGGCGAGAATTTCGGCTCGACCGCGGGCTCGAATATTTCCTCTAAGAGCGCTTCACCCTCTTTCTCCGCCTGGATCTCAACTTGAATCCCTGCCCCTTCGGCAATCAGCGTGCCGGCATCCAGGTCCATGGGTTGATTCAACGTGAGACCTACCCCCATTTCCATTAACTTACGAATCACCTCCGCTGCACGGAGTCCCAGGTATTCCGCAAATTCCTTCACCGTAATGCCGGATGACAGTTTGACGGTCTTCTTTCTCGGTTTCGTGACTTCGGCAGACGTGGAAGAAGGGACATGCCGAGATCGTTCTTCCCTTCTCAAAGTTGGAAGAGAACGAAGGTCTTGCCATTGAGCGGCATCTTCATAGATTTCAGCAAAGATGTCTGAACCTCGATGTTTCCCAACCTTCTGAGTTTTTTTCGGTTTCTCGTCTTTTTTGGTCTTTTCCTGCTCATCAACCACTCTTTCTTTTTCGGGCTGAGCTGCGCCCTGCTCCGAGGCCACAACGGGAGGAGCCTCTTCTTCGATTGAAGGCAAGTCGCCAGAGGTCGCTGGTTCGGCAGTTAAGTGCTGCGCCATGGCCGCCACTTCGGGCGGCTCGCGTTCTACAAACCCCGATTCCGGCGTTTCGCTCTTAGGGAGAGCGGGACTGCCGTCGTCTTCCGGAGGCTTTTCTTGAGTCAAGACGTCTGACTCAGGAGGAGGGGTGACCTCTTTTGTTCGTCGTTTGATTAAAATGTGTTTTTTTTCAGGTTTGCGAACCTCTTCTTCCGCAGCCTTTCCCTTTTCGCGCGCGAGAGCCTGGCCACGTTTCTTTGAAGGACGGGAGGGAGCTTTCTTCGCGGTTTTGGTCGAACCAGCCACCTTCTGCGTCATCGTCTCCCCACCGGCTTTTCCCGAAAACGCTTTCAAGGCTTTCCGGACGTTCTCCTCGCTTAAGGCATTGCTGTGGGAGGAGACGGCAATGCCCATCTTGCCCAACTCGGCAATAAGGACCCGACTTTCCTTCCCCAACTTCTTGGCTAATTCATAGACTCTCATCGTGACTCACAGGATTTACGAAGAAGTCTCCGTGGATTCAACGGTCTCTCCGGACGTGACATTCAGCACTTCACCGCTCGCCCCGGCAGGCTCAGGCTCCAACGGCTGTCCCTCCGTTCCAGCCTCTTGTCCAAGTTGCGCGGCGGTTTCTTCAGCTAAGGCGGCTTTTATTTCCTGTTCTCGCTTGAGTTTTTCTTTTTCATACTCACTGATGCTGATGATATCAATTTTCCATCCGGTCAATTTGGCGGCAAGGCGTACGTTTTGACCGTTTTTCCCAATGGCCAACGACAGTTGAGAGTCCGCCACCACTACCAGAGCAGCCTTTTTCTCCTCATCGATGCCCACTTTTTCAATGGAGGCCGGATTCAACGCTTCGCCAATAAACACCCGCGGATCTGTAGTCCACGGAATGATATCAATCTTTTCCCCTTTGAGTTCCCGCACAATTGCCTGAACGCGGGATCCTTTAATCCCCACACAGGCACCAACCGGATCAACGGCTTTATCCTTGGAAGACACCGCGATCTTGGTCCGATCTCCCGGTTCACGCACCACCCCTTTAATCTCCAAAATTTTTTCCGCAACCTCAGGGACTTCTAATTGAAAGAGTTTGACTACAAACTGCGGATGCGCTCGGGACAGGATTACCTGAACGTCTTTAGGAGTTCGGCGCACTTCTACCAGCAACGCTCGAATACGATCGCCTCGTCGATGGACCTCTCGGGGAATTTGTTCATGAACGGGCAATACGGCTTCAGTCTTTCCAAGCTCCACCAGGTAGTTCCGACGTTCTTGCCCTAATATTACTCCGTGAACCAATTCTCCCTCTCGCTTCGAATATTCTCGCTCAACCGCTTCCCACGTGGCTTCCCGAACTTTTTGGCAGATCACTTGTTTGGCGGCCTGCGCCGCAATCCTTCCGAATTCTTCTACGTCGATGAGCGACCCGATCTCATCTCCCAATTCGGCCTCTCCATCAATCGCCCGCGCCTCATCCAGGGAAATCTGGGCATTGACGTCGGTAATTTGATCCGCGATGGTTTTTAAGGACACGATTGAAATTTCTCCCGTGTCATGGTCGATCTGGACTTGAATGTTTTCATTGTTGCCATACCGTTTCTTCGCCGCGGTCAGCAACGCGGACTCCACGGCCGCAAGCACCCGACGTTTATCAATGCCTTTTTCGCGCCCCACTTGTTCAATGATTGCCATCAATTCACGTTTCATGACCACTCCTCTTCTTGCTCCGCACTCAGTCGGCTCTTACCCGACCAAGGCCCCTCCTTCCATTACCATTCAATTTCGCGTTTGGCTTGAGCGATAGCCTCCCACTGAAGGGGTACCTGCCGACGTGTTCGTGATTTTCGAACCGGCACCTGAAGGGTAATACCTTGATCATTGACCTCAGCCAACTGACCGATAAACGTCCCATTCCCATGAATGGGGTCACGGACTTTGACTCGAATGTTTCGTCCAATCGCCTGGTCATAGTCCTTTCGCTGCTTTAACGGACGATCGAGACCAGGGGAAGACACCTCAAGACGATAGGCGTGGGGGACAGGATCAGCCACGTCAAGTGCTCGAGCGAGCGAATGATGAAACTGTTCACAATCCTTAATCCCAACGCCCCCCTCTTTCTCCACGATCACCCGAACGACTGTTTTGGCACCCCTGCCGTGACACTCGACTTCGACAATTTCAAGGTGGAGGGCCCTGGCAATCGGCTCGGCGACGCGATGGACTTGGCTCCCCAGCCCGTTCATGTCCGAAATTCCACGCCCTCTGGCCCTCTAGAATGATCTTTTGGGGAACGGCAACGCAAAAAAAAGTGGGCGAAAGCCCACTTTACTGTTAAAACTCTATCATTTCTCCATTACCGAAGGCAAGCCATTTGATTTGCCACCTCCGTCAGGGACGAGCGTTTTCCTGCGGCCCATGCTCGTCCGGCTCCTGAGGGCAAAACAGGACTTTTTGTCCCATGGCGTGCCCGATGGACTCCTCGGAGACGAGGAGAAGACTCGTCACTTGATAATGGTGAGCCGCCTCGGGCTCGAACCGAGGGCCCTCGCCTTAAAAGGGCGATGCTCTGCCAACTGAGCTAGCGGCTCACTCGAATCGGATGCTAGCAACCGGTCCAATGCTTGTCAAACGACTGGTCCCCCAACGGCACGAACGTCGTTCAATACAGAAGAGTCAGGTGCTGATTTTGGAGAGTGTGACCCGAGGGCGCGTACGCGTCATGGGGTTCTTCAGAATAATCGTATGTTCTCTATGAGAACCCGTCGACACGATATCGATCGGACACGACGTGAGGTCTTCAATCCGCCTCAAGTATCGCCTGGCCTCAACGGGCAAGGCTTTATAGGACGTCACCCCCGTGGTTGTCCCCGTCCACCCGGGGAGCACTTCATACACGGGTTCACACTGCGTGAGGACACGCTGGTCCACGGGCATCTCGCGATACGGTTTTCGCTGATGGCGATACCCTACCGCAATCTTGAGTTCCGACACTCCATCCAGCACGTCCAGTTTCGTCACCGCCAACGAGGTGCAGCCGTTCACCCGGACCGCGTAGCGTAACAGCACTGCATCCAACCATCCACACCGACGGGCTCGACCCGTAGTGGCACCGAATTCCCGTCCACGCCCTTGCAACCCACTACCCACGTCATCAGATAATTCCGTGGGAAACGGCCCGCTTCCAACTCGCGTCGTATAGGCTTTGGTGACGCCCAGTACCGCGTCGATTCTCGTCGGTCCCACGCCACCTCCCGTACACGCGCCGCCGGCACACGCATTGGACGACGTTACAAAGGGATACGTCCCCAGATCCACGTCAAGGTGTGTCCCCTGGGCCCCTTCAAAGAGTACGCGACGCCCGTTTTCCATGGCCTTGTGAATGAGCAGAGAATCATCGGTCATGTAAGGAGACAGGCGTTTGGCATAGGCAAGGTATTCTTCGCAGATGCTGTCGGCATTAAACACTCGGACACCGTAGACGTGCCGCAAAAAACCGTTGATTTCGACTAAATTACTTTCGACTTTTTCCCGAAACCCTTCAGGATCGAGCAGGTCTCCCATGCGAATCCCGATACGCGCCATTTTGTCCACGTAGGCCGGTCCGACCCCCTTGCCGGTTGTCCCGATCCGACGGGCACCCTTCGCTTTTTCCACGGCTTTGTCGATCGCTTTATGATACGGCATGATAAGATGGGCGCGCTGACTAATGGCAAAATTTCGCCCTACCCTTATACCCTGGGAAGCCAATTGGTCCAGTTCTCCAATCAAAGCCCCCGGGTCGATGACCACCCCGTTTCCCAAGAGACACTGTTTCCCCCTGGACAAGATTCCGGATGGAATCAAGTGAAAAATAAACGTGCCTTTTTTCGTGACGACCGTATGCCCGGCATTGGAGCCACCCTGGAAGCGCACGATGATATCCGCCTCCTGGGCCAGAATATCAACGATTTTTCCCTTGCCCTCATCCCCCCACTGGGACCCAATGACCACCAAATTTCCCATTTACCGCCCAGACTTTGCCGGAAAATAGTCACAAAAAAAGGGCCCGGCTAACTTGACGCCAGAGCCCACGGAGCGATCCTAGGACCCCTCTCATTATTTGTCAACTAAAAGATATAATTTCCAAACTTATGGTTTCGGAGTCCCCAGGACCGGTACGGCACACGGGACGGGACGCAGAGCCAGTCTTCCTGCAAGCACGATACGAAGACGAGTTAATGATAGCTTTCCAGATCAGTGGGAAACTTCTGACGTTCCACGTCTTCCTTGAAGCACCGCAAGGCTTGAAGGGCATCGGCTTTGAGGTGGGCGTAGGGCTTGACAAACTTCGGAACAAACTCATCAAACAAGCCAAGAAGGTCATACAGGACCAACACCTGTCCATCGCAGTGGGAACCCGCCCCAATTCCAATGGTTGGGACTGAAACCGCCTGGGTAATGGATTGCGCCAAGATCGAAGGCATCGCTTCCAGGACCACCGCGAACGCCCCAGCAGCTTCCAGCGCCCTGGCATCGCTTAACAAGGTTTCGGCCTGGGCTTCCTCTCTTCCTTGAACTTTGTAACCACCAAAGCGATTCACGGATTGTGGCGTCATGCCGATATGACCCATAACCGGAATGCCCACGGAGGTTAAAGCCCGAACGCGATCCACCATGACGCCGCCCCCTTCCAATTTCACAGCCATGGCTCCTGCCTGGATTAAGCGACCCGCATTGTGAATGGCCCGTTCCACACTGACCTGATAGCTCATAAACGGCATATCGGCGATGACCAGTGCCTGGTGCCTGCTTTGAGCCACAAGCCGAGTGTGATACACCATGTCTTCCATGGTGACCGACAACGTGTCCGTTTTTCCTTGGACCACAACGCCCAGCGAATCCCCGACCAGAATGGCGTGGATGCCAGCTTGTTCGATAATGCGGGCAAACAACGCATCGTAGGCCGTCACGACTGCCAATTTTTTCTTCCCCTTTCGGCCTTGAAATTCTGGAACCGTCATCAGATCAACTCTGCCTTTCTGATAATTTCAGGAAGTCGATTCGCCAACCGGCCGGCCATGACGTGCACACCATGACAGAATGGACGAATGGCTCGAATGGTTCGCACCGCAATCTCGATCCCGGCTTCGGATGCATGGGATTCCCCTGCTTTCCGAAGTTCTTGAAGGATCTCTTCGGGAACGTCGATCCCCGACACGTGCGTTTTGACATATTCCGCCATTTTTACCGATCGGAGCACCAGGATTCCAGCTAAGATTTTACGGGAATAGGGACTCACCTCTTCCATGAAAGACTGAAAAAGTTTCGCCGAAAAAATGGCTTGCGTCTGAAAAAAATGTGCGCCGGCTTTGACTTTGGCCTCAAATTTTTTATGCAGAAGCTCGACCGATTCGGCCCCGGGGGCCGCTGCTCCGCCGAGAAAGAACGCGGTACGCCCCGCTAACGGGTTGCCGGATAAATCTCGTCCCTGATTGAGTTCCCTCACCGCATGCATGACTTGAACGGTATCCAGATCGAACACCGGCTTCGCGTCCTTATGATCACCGACGCTCGGACTATCACCAGTCAGACACAACACATTACGGACACCAAGAATATGAGCTCCCAGGAGATCCGATTGAAGGCCAATTCGGTTTCGATCACGGCATGTGAGTTGGAGCACGGGGTCATGCCCCTGTTCACACAGAAGGCGGGCGATGGCCACCGAGCTCGCCCGCATCACCGCGGCGGCGTTATCGGGCACATTGATCCCATGAACTCGCCCACTTAGCGATTTGGCCGTCTCAAGGAGCCCGGAAACGTCAGTCCCCTTTGGGGGGTTCAATTCTACGGTTACGGCAAACTGACCTCGGACTAACGCACGGTGGAGAGTGGATCGGTGGTCATTCACGGCAGCGTTCAGATCGCTTCCATTACGTCGCGGCCCGCCTGGCCCCTTCCAACGTGTTTGCCAATAACATCGCAATGGTCATCGGACCGACTCCTCCCGGGACGGGAGAAATCCATCCCGCGCGTTCACGCACCTGCTCAAAATCAACGTCACCGACCAATCGGCCGTCATCGAGTCGATTGATTCCCACGTCGATCACGATGGCACCGTCTTTCACCATATCGCCCTTGATGAATCGGGCTTTACCAATTGCAGCCACCAGAATATCGGCTTCCCGGCACACGACGGGCAAATCCTTTGTCCGTGAATGACAAATTGTTACGGTGGCGTGTTGGTGCGTCAGTAAGGCGGCAACGGGCTTTCCCACGATGTTGCTGCGTCCAACCACGACCGCCCGTTTCCCTGCAATCGTTTCGCCGGTCGATTCAATCATGCGGATCACGCCTTTGGGAGTACACGGAACAAACACCGGCTCCCCCTGGACCAACCGACCGATATTGTACGGATGAAAACCATCGGCATCTTTGTCGGAAGACAGCGCACTGAAGATGACTTGACTCTCAATGTGCGCCGGCAAGGGAAGCTGCACCAAAATCCCATGAACCCTGGGATCTGTATTCAACTGATGAATGAGGGTTAACAACTCGGCCTGGCTTGTATCCGCCGATACATGATGGTCAGCCACATACAGGCCGGCGGTATCGCACGCCTTCTTTTTATTTCGAACATAGACCGCCGAGGCCGGATCCTCGCCGACCAACACCACGGCCAAACCAGGACGAACGCCGGTTTGGGACTCAAAGGCTTTCACGTCTTGACCAATACCATCTCGAATTTCCTTTGCTAAGCATTTCCCATCAATGAGTTGAGCCGGCACGTCGCCCTCCTTGCCATGAATGGAACCGTTTCGTGTCACGTTACGATAACAGGGGGTAAAAATTATAGTCAATTGAGGGGCAGGTCGTGGCTCAGGTCGAATTTCTTTTCTTGTACGGTCCCCGTTTCTCTGGGGCCTGTTTCAAAAAGTACGAGGCCGTCCTTTCAAACTGAGCCACGACCGAGGGGGATAGGGGCAGGGCAACTCTGCCTTGACACCCCCCCAATGGTTCCGTAGCATGCCTCTGTGAGACAACCTTCGGCCTTTCAGTTCCAATCCGTCCTTCCCCCCCCGCCTTCTTTTTCCTTCCGTTATCAACAAAACCCGATCTCCTTGTTCCGGACGCCACTCCGCAACGTCACGGTGATTCTGCTTCTCGGTCTGTGGCCACTGTTGGCTCTTGCCCACCCCATTAGCCGACTCCAAAGCCCCCAATCCTTCATCGCCCATCCTTCAGGCGAAAGCTATTTCATCGCCAATGCCAATGGAGAACCCGGAACGTCAGATAATAACGGGTTCATCTCGAAACTCGATCAAAACGGCAACCTGCTGGATTTACATTTTGTTCAAGGTGGGCAAGGCGACACGATCCTGCACTCGCCTCATGGAATGGCCGTTGCCGACGAAACCCTCTATGTCGCCGATCTCACCGTCATCCGAGGATTTCACGCCCAATCGGGTAAACCCACGATCACCGTTCCCTTGCATCCGTTTCACGTCGAGAGGTTAACGGATCTTATTGCTGACGGCAGAGGGCAACTCTTTGTCCTGGACACGGCCGGCAACGCCATTTACCAGATTGACCCTCAACGCGATCACGCGGTGTCCCTCTATCTCCAACACAAGGATCTCGCGTCACCGCGAGGGCTGGTCGTTCACCCAAGGTCGGGGCGACTCTGGATTACCAGCTTCGATAACGGCAACGTGATGGAAATCGCGGAAGACCGTACCATTACCGAGATGATTTCCAATTCGTTTTTTTTCGGCAAGTTTCGGAATTTGAGCGGGATCGACTTTGATCAATTTGGCAGCATGTACCTTTCCGACCTGACGGCGGGAAAAATCTGGCGAATCCACCCGGACCGTTCCATGCAGGTCATTGCTGAGTTCCTGATATCGCCTTCTACCGTAAAAATCGACCGTCGAAATCATATGATTCTGGTTCCCTATTTGTACGCCAATGGCGCTGAGATAAATGGATTAGAACGCCCAACCAACGCCGGAAATCAACGGAAGCGCAAGCGGACGCTTTCAGATTATGGGTTCGGCTGGTTGGAAGGAGACGAGAAGCAATGAGCAGGTGCATCTACTGCCACGAACGAAAAGGAAAACGCCCCTGCCCGGCGTTACGCGGTGCCATTTGCAGTCAATGCTGCGGGACGCACCGCGTGGTCAGTATTGCGTGCCATTCCGATTGCGTCTATCTGGATATGAACGTGGAATATCAACAAAAACGCGTTGGAGATCAGTTTGAACAGGAACGACGCGCTTTCTACAAGGAACTTCTCGAACAATGGGGAGACGGGGCCGCGGAGGTGTTTTATTTTCTCGAAGCCGTAACGTTTAAACATTTCCAATCACGGAGCGACGCGCAGGATGGAGAGGTTATTGCGGCAATCCAGACGCTGCGTCGCTCATTTAGCCCGATCCACGTGCCTGAAGGCATGGCTCCACCTTTCACCGAAACTCTCAAGAAAGAATATCAAGCCTTCATGGAGGGAGAAAAACCCGACGCCCAGCTCGTGAGTCAAGTGCTGGACCGCGGCCTGATATTTATTGCCGAGTTTTCGGGAAAGGGGCTTCGTTCCAACCGCTTTCTCAACGGGCTGATCGGTTTCCTCAAGAGTCGTCACCCTGACGTCGCCGAACAGCTTGCGAAGCTCAGTCAGAAGGATGGACGCATTATCCTTTCGGCCGGCACCAAAATGGAAGACCAACCGGTGCGGAGTTCTCACGCCTAGTTGTACGAGTCTGATTCACGCCCCACTTCCTGCCTTTCCCTATTTCACGTGGACGGTTATTTCGACGCGTTCAAGGGGATTATCTCTGGAGTCTCTGGGTTGACGCAGGATTTTGTCAGCCACGTCCATGCCCCTCACCACTTCTCCAAACACCGTGTACTGACCGTCTAAATGTGGGGCTTTGTCGACCATGATGAAAAACTGAGAGCCTGCGCTGTTGGGATCAGCCGTTCGAGCCGCAGACACAATGCCCCGTTCATGAGGAATCTTATTAAACTCGGCCGGCAAGGTATACCCGGGGCCTCCCATTCCATAGAGCTGTCGCTTGCTCGGGTCTTTGGTGTGGGGGTCACCACCTTGAATCATAAATCCAGGAATCACGCGGTGAAAGATCGTCCCGTTGTAAAATCCCTTTTTGGCTAACTTTAAAAAGCTTTCCACGTGCTTGGGTGCCAATTCCCGAAAAAAAACCAGTTCTATTTCACCAAATTTGGTTGTAATGATCGCACGAGGAGCCTTGCCCTCCGCTGTCGGCAGTACCTGAGGATTCCCTGCCCGGACACTTTCCCCATTGACTCCAACCAGGAGAATGGCGACTCCCGCTACCCATAGAATTTTTCTTACTGCACGCAATCCGATCATTACCGAACCCTCCTTCACTGAGTTTCTTCATGATACCATATTAGACCACGTCGGTCGCGTCGGGGGGCCGAAGCTGTTCGACCGCCTGTTTGGCCGCTCGCTGTTCCGCAATTTTCTTACTGTACCCCCTCCCGCCTCCGTACCATTTTTGTTCAATTTCAACAGTCACTTCAAATGTTTTTTGATGATCGGGGCCTGATTCTTCAATCACTTTATACACCGGCAAAACGTGAACGTGCCGTTGGCACCACTCCTGCAGTTGACTTTTATAGTCTTGCCTGAAAGCCGTGAGATCATCTTGATGCAATTGTCTGAGTTGGGGCTCCAGCACCTGTAATGCAAACGTTCGTGCCGCCGCCAATCCCCCATCCAAATAGACCGCCGCAATAACGGCCTCCAACGCGTTTGCCAAGAGGGAACTCTTCTCTCTGCCCTTCGTCCGTTCTTCTCCCCGGCCCAATCGGAGAAATTGGCCAAGGCCCAATCGTCGCGCGGCGTCTGCCAGCGTCGTCCGCCCGACGAGTCGAGCTCGTATCTGAGACAATTCCCCTTCGGCCAACTCAGGAAAGGTTTTCGCGACATGCTCACTCACAATCAGCCCCAACACCGCGTCGCCTAAAAACTCAAGGCGTTCATTATGTTTTTCTTCAGTAGAGTACTCCCCTTGGAAATGGGAACGATGCGTCAAGGCCTCTTCCAATAAAGCCGGCTTGTGAAAGTGATACCGTAACAGCCGCTGAGTTTTTTTGAATACACTCATGCCCTTGTTCCGTTCCCTGGCGTTCGGTTGCATCAAGAGCGGACTGCCCGTTTCCAGCACTGGCATACTTCCCCCGTGCGAATTCCATACTTCCTTACTACGGCTTGTTCCTCAACGACGTCGACTCGGCAAGGAAACAGGAACGTTCGGCAGATGCTTGACGGAAGAGAATTTAAACTTCGTGACTCCCTTGTGTAGACGTGAGGACCAGACAGGCATTAACGCCACCAAATCCAAAGGCATTCGAAAGTGCCGCCTTAATTGGGACCTGACGGGCTTGTCCTGGAATATAATCAAGGTCACAGTCGGGATCAGGATTCTCTATATTCATCGTAGGTGGCAGAACTCCATGATACAGCGCCAGGCTGGTAAACACCGCCTCGACTCCACCGGCAGCCCCCAACAGATGGCCAACCATGGATTTCGTGGAACTCACCGGAAGCTGATCGGCATAATTTCCAAAAACGGTTTTGATGGCTTGCGTTTCAACTCTATCCGCAAAGGTAGAGGTCGCGTGCGCGTTAATATACCCAATTGTCGCTTTAGGTATACACGCGTCGCGAATGGCCTTTTCCATACAATCGACGGCCCCGGCACCGTCATCCGGAGGAGCGGTGATGTGAAAGGCGTCACCGGTCATCGCGTAGCCAGCAAGTTCTCCGTACATTCTGACGCCACGACGTTGCGCGTGATCCAACGCTTCCAACACCACCACGCCTGCTCCTTCTCCAATCACAAATCCGTCCCGATCACGATCAAACGGACGACTCGCACGTTCCGGATCATCATTCCGACGCGACAACGCTTTGGCCGCACCGAATCCCGCAATCGCTAAGGGACAGATCGTCGATTCGGTTCCGCCCGCCAACATGACGTCCGCTTCCCCACGTTGAATAATCCGGCAGGCGTCTCCGATGCAGTGATTCCCCGTGGCACAGGCCGTCGCGGCACACGAATTGGGGCCCTTGGCTCCAAACCGGATCGCGACCTGACCTGAGGCCAAATTCACGATGACCATCGGAATGAAGAACGGACTGACGCGACCCGGACCCTTTTCCTGGAGAACCTTGTGGTACCGTTCAATGCTTGGCAGACCACCAATGCCCGAACCAATATACACTCCGACCCGTTCAGCGGTTTCCGGTGTAATTTCTAATCCCGCGTCATCCACCGCCTCCTGGCTCGCCGCCACGGCATACTGGATGAACGTGTCCATTTTTTTGATTTCTTTTTTTTCGAGGTAATCAGATGGCTCGAAGTCCTTCACTTCAGCCGCAACCTGGCAGGAATAGTCTGACGCGTCAAATCTCGTGATAGGGCCGATTCCCGACTTGCCGACAAGAAGCGATTGCCAGGTTTTGTCGACACCGATACCCAGGGGAGTCACGGCTCCCAGGCCGGTTATCACAACACGACGACGAGGGGGGGGCTCGGTCATGAGAACCGTTCAGAACCGCTCAGGTTTTTTCCTTGATATACTCAGTGGCTTGAGAAACCTTTTGAATCTTTTCCGCGTCTTCATCAGGAATTTCCACGTCAAATTCTTCCTCAAGCGCCATCACCAGTTCAACCGTGTCCAAGGAGTCGGCCCCTAAATCCTCGACAAATGATGCTTCGGGCACGACGTCATCTTCTTCCACCCCTAATTGTTCTGCAATGATCTTTTTAATACGTTCTTCAACGGTCATCGACCTTCGCACCTCCTGTTAATAAATATCCCAGAATGAGCCATTCCCCACGTTACGCCGTATGCATCCCACCATTGACATGAAAGACTTGGCCGGTGATGTACCCCGCCGCGTCTGACGCCAAAAAGCGGACGGCCTCTGCCACCTCTGCGGGTTGACCTAATCGACCAAGAGGAATCTGCTGCAACAACGAGTCCTTGACTTCCTGATTCAAGGTCTGGGTCATCGCCGTGTCGATAAAACCCGGAGCCACCGCGTTCACCGTGATATTCCGACTCGCATATTCCCGAGCGACTGACTTGGTGAGCCCAATGACCGCCGCTTTCGACGCGGCATAGTTCGCCTGTCCCGCGTTTCCAATAGCCGCCACAATCGAGGCCATATTAATGATCCGGCCATACCGCCGTTTGGCCATGGGACCCAGAACGGCCTTGGTGCAATAAAACGTCCCCGTGAGATTGACTTGGAGAACGGCGTTCCAATCCTCTTCTTTCATACGGACAATCAACCCATCACGGGTAATACCCGCATTATTGACCAACACGTCCACGCGCCCCCATTCCTTTACGACGAGATCGACCATCCCTTTGACGCTTTCCCACTGCCCCACGTTGGCCGATAACGCCAGCCCCTGACACTGCTGCCGTTCTACCAGTTGCACCGTGTCAACGCATCGAGCGGCATCAAGATCAACCACGGCCACGTCAGCCCCGGCCTTCGCGAAGCATTCCGCAATGGCTTGTCCGATTCCTCTGGCCGCCCCCGTCACAACGGCTTTTTTTCCTTCCAGCACTCTTCCCTCGCTTTCTGTATTTTGTGCACTTCGTCTTAGCCTCAATGGCGTATTTTCGTCAAGGTCTTTTCCAAAGAATCCGAATCTTGAATATTGAGTAATTCCGCCTCCGGCACAATCCGTTTGGCGAGTCCGGTTAAGACCGTCCCCGGACCAATTTCAATAAACGTCCGAATGCCACGCTTCCACATCGCGTGAATGGTTTGCTCCCATAACACGGAGGAGGGTAACTGACGAATCAAAGAACGACGGACGTCCTCAGCAAGAACTAACGGGCGCGCGTCGACGTTATTAAAAAGCGGGACGGTCAAATCGGAAAGCGAAACCGCATGAACGTGAGGAGCAAGGCGGTCCGCGGCAGGTTGCATCAAAGACGAATGAACCGGCACGCTGACGGGCAAGGGAATGGCTCGGCGACACCCTTGGGATTTGGCTAATTCAATTGCGCGTTCAACGGCGGCTTTTTCGCCCGCAATCACCACCTGACCCGGAGCATTGAAATTGGCTGCCGCTGCGACTCCCGCGGATTGCGCAACCTGACAAATTTCTTTGACCACTTCTCCTGCCAACCCAAGTATCGCAGCCACGAGCCCGCTCCCTGAAGGGACTGCCTCTGCCATATATTGTGCCCGTTTGCGCACCAACTCCACGGCATCAGGAAAAGACAGGCCATCGGCGGCAACGATGGCCGAATATTCGCCCAGACTATGCCCTGCCACGGCAGATGGGTGGATTTGCGAATCCAGGGCCCGCAACGCGATGAGGCTCGTCACCAGCAACGCGGGTTGGGTATATTCCGTTTGATTGAGTTGTTCCGCCGGCCCTTCAAAACATAATGTCTGAAGGTCATACCCCAGAATCGAGTTGGCCTCGTCAAACAAGGCCATGAGTTCAGGACGCGTCTCACGCCACGCTCGCCCCATCCCTACGGCTTGCGAACCTTGGCCGGGAAACAGGAATGCGATTGAGCCAGACATAGAAACTACGGTATGAGTGAAACCGTCGAGAAAGTCAAACGATAAATTCCCCTCCATCAACACAGATCACGTTTCCGGTCAGCCAATGAGACTTAGGATGACTCAGCAACCCGATGGCGTCTGCGACGTCCTGAGGCGTGGTTAAGCGGCCTGATGGATTCTTTCGTTGAGCCGCATTGATCATTTCATCGGCCCCTGGAATTTTCCGCAAAGCCGGGGTGTCGGTGACGCCCGCCATGATTGCGTTCGCCGTGATCCCCAGGGGAGCCAACTCGAGCGTGAGCTGACGAATGTGAGACTCCAAAGCCGCTTTTGCAGCAGACACTGCTCCATAGGTGGGCCACACCCGCGCGCCTCCCGCACTGGTCATCGCAAAAATTCTTCCGCCGTGTCCCATGAGTCCTTCCGCCAGTAAATCCTGCACCCAATACACCAAACTGTTCGCCATGACGTCGAGGGTCATATCGACCTGCGTTTTACTCATGGCATCGGCACGCGTTTCGGTGACGAACCGTTTCAGCGTTCCAAACGCCAAGGAATGGAGCAGAACTCGAATCGTTGCCGGGCCACCTTGTGCTCGGAATTTCGCTCGAAGCGCGTCGACGACCTCACGACGCTTCTCCGCGTCGGCTGCATTGACGTTAAAAAAGAGCGTCTCACGGCCACGGGCTTGAACGTCTTCAATCAGACGTTCCGCGTTGAGGAGCGTGGATTTTCGGTCCAAATGCACCCCGACAATATTTGCACCAAGGGTTGCCAACTCCAAGGAGACTGCCCTGCCAAATCCGCTTGACGCTCCCAGGATTAATGCCCATTCTCCTTCCAGGGGTCTATCATCCGTAGCCATTCTTCGTCCTTTCCGGGATAGAGAGAGTATGAACGCTTCAGAGAGCCTGAGCCCTAAAGCGAGAGGACAAGGATTCTGTTTTGCACGCGTTGACGACGTTCTACCAACGCATCACTCCGGAGGCCCAAGTGAGACCTGCCCCGAACGCTGCCATCACAACGACGTTTCCCTCCTGGATTGTTCCGTTTTTGACGGCTTTATCCAATGTCAACGGGATTGACGCGGCAGAGGTATTGCCAAACAGGTCTACGTTTATCACGATTCGGTCGAGGGGCACCCCTACGCGTTGCCCTACTGCCTTTAAAATTCGGATATTGGCCTGGTGGGGAATTAACCAATCAATATCGTGAATGCCGAACCCATGCGCCACGAGAGCCTCTCGTATGGCCTCTTCCATGGTTTTGACGGCAATCTTAAACGTCTCATTGCCACGCATTTTGACAAAATGCAGACGCCGGGCCATCATGTTTTCTGAGGGAGGGACATTCGATCCGCCGCCTGGCACGCAAATCAAATCAGAGAACCGACCATCTGCGTGTAAATGGAGTGAGAGGATGCCCCTGTCTTCTTCCGTGGGGCCCAGGACAACGGCTCCTGCTCCATCACCAAAGAGGACACAGGTGTTACGGTCCGTCCAATCCGTGATGGAAGACATCACTTCCGACCCGATGACCAGGACATAGCGACGCCCCGTCCGAACAAAGGCATCCGCCACTGACAAGGCATACACAAACCCAGAGCACGCCGCCGAAATATCGCAGGCAGCGGCCTTCCCGGCACCAAGACGATGCTGAATCAAGGACGCCGTGGAAGGAAGAGGAGAATCCCCCGTGCAGGTGGCCACTAAAATCAGATCAAGTTGAGCGGCCTGAATATTCGCGTCTGCCAACGCCTGCTGCGCCGCAAGAACACCGAGATCCGAACAGGCTTCACCTGTGGCGGCAGATACACGACGCTCACGAATGCCCGTGCGTTCCACGATCCAAGAATCTGACGTCTCCACAATTTTTTCGATGTCGGCATTGGTCAAGACCTGTTTGGGAGCAAAGGACCCCGTTCCCAGTATCCGACTTCTCATTCACAGGCCATTTGAGGGCTGGAAATCATCGGTTGGGTCAGACTGTCAGCAATATCGCGCTGGATCAGGTCATTCAGTCGGCCTTTGGCTAACGCGTCTGCCAGCCTGATGGCATTTTTAATGGCCTTAGCCGAGGACCGGCCATGGCAAATCAGGCAGACCCCATTCACTCCCAAGAGCGGAGCCCCACCAAATTCGGCGTAATCCGTTCGTTTTTTCAGTCGCATGAGCGGTCCGGTAACAAAGGCCAACGACAAGCGGCCCAGAGTGGAATTCATCACCTCACTCATCAGTATTTTTTTCATGGCCTCAGCCAGACCTTCAGAGATTTTCAACGACACGTTGCCCAGAAAGCCGTCACACACGATCACGTCAGCACTCCCACTATAGACCTCCCGACCTTCGACGTTCCCGATAAAGTTCAAGGAACTTTCCTTGAGCAGACGGAAGGCTTCTTTCGTCACTTCATTGCCTTTGGTCGCTTCCTCTCCAATACTGAGGAGCCCCACACGGGGACGCGCTATGCCCATGAGGCGTTTGGCATACTCATGGCCCATAATGGCGAACTGATATAATTGCTTGACGGAACAGTCAACCGTGGCCCCGACGTCCAGCATGACGGCCGTCCCCTGTAAGGTTGGCAAGGTTGCCGCAATTGCCGGTCGCTCAACCCCCTTTATGGTTCCAAGAAGAAAAAAGGCTGAAACCATGGTGGCCCCCGTGTTGCCGGCACTCACCACCGCCTGAGCTTCTTCGGTCTTGACCAAATTGGTCGCAACCCAAATAGACGAGTCGCGTTTTTTCCTGGCAATTTGAGCGGGAGATTCATGCATGTCGACCGTTTGGGAGGCATGGCGAATCGTCAAACGGTGATCCGTGTACTTGATACGATCCAACTCTGCTCGGAGTTGGTCTTCGTGACCCACGAGGATTAATTCGACGTCAAGCTCTTTGAGAGCCTGCACCGTACCTTCAACGACGGGTGACAATCCGTGGTCCCCGCCCATGGCATCGAGAGCAATTTTCATGGATCGTGCACGAGTCTTCGATCAGGAGGGCATAAGCACGTCTTAGCTGTCTTGAATCGCGATGATCGCCGCACGCTTGTAGTAACCGCACGACAGGCAGGTTCGATGAGGTAACGTTCGTTCGTGACATTGAGGACAAATTGAAAAACTCGGAAGGCCAAGTTTTTTGTGCGTGCGCCGTTTATCCCGCCTGGATTTGGAATGTCGATGTTTGGGGTTTGCCATTGTTCTCTCCTCACCTCACAGAAACGACCTGCGCGCGCGTGCCTTAAAAATGACGTTATACGAACGGCTTTTGTGAGAGTTTGAATGCCTCATGCAAGACCGCAAGGGAGACTCCGTTCTGATTACTTCGCACCCGCACGCCTGCACGTTCAGATTTTTTGCCCACGCCCCCTGACATAATCCCCTGACGGCCCTTTGAACAGAGGCGTTACATCGGAATGGACAAAGCAGGTCCTCCCTCCCGAGACGACACGGGTAATACGTATGCCTTCCTGAGGAACGCCTTTCACGCTGAAACTGAGCGAGGCCTTGTTCCCTCGGCTCGCTGAGACGCTTGACTCTGAGATGCCGACTGAAATCGCACACTTACACGCCGGGGTTGGACAACGCGGCCTCCGGCCAATCGCACCTATCGCTCTTCCGCAAAGGCCAACAGGGCAATACTGCGGGCACGTTTGATCGCAATCGTGAGCTTCCGTTGGTGCCGCATGCAGTTTCCCGATATCCGTCTCGGAATAATGCGCCCTCGTTCCGTCAAAAAATTACCCAGCAAATTCACGTCCTTATAATCCAGAGGGGTTGTCTCGTGACAAAAACGGCAAACTCGACGCCGCTGAAAAAGCCTCCCACGTTCCACGTGTCTCCTCTCCTCGCGTGTGAAAATTACGCGTATTCTTCCGAATCGTATGAGGGGTCGTGCTGGTATTCTTCTTCTTTCCCTCCAAGCCCAGGCTCACCGCCGTGGCTTTGTCTTTTCGGGAGAAAAGTTACCGATTGCGCCACCACTTCATGTTTGCTTCGGCGTTGTCCCTCTTCCGTTTCCCACCGCCGCTGCTGGAGCCGTCCATCTATAATGGCACCGTCACCTTTACTCAGGTATTGGCCGCAATGTTCGGCTTGCTTGCCAAAGACCACGATATCAACGTAACACACTTCCTCTTTTTGATCATCCGCCTGACGAAACCGTCGATTCACTGCCAAACCGAAATTAGCGACGGGCGTGCCGCTGGGGGTGTACCGAAGCTCAGGGTTTCGCGTCAGATTCCCAATAAGAATGACTTTATTGAATCCCACCACCTTCTGCTCCTCCCTTTTCAGCCGCAGCCACCTGGAGATTTTCTTCTTCCACTCTCACGGTCAAGAACTTAATAACCGAGTCTTCCAATCGGTATAACCGTTCAAGTTCACTCACCGTATTCTCTCGCGACGATTCAAACTGAAGCAGGATATAGGTGCCGCGCCGGTCATGTTTGATTTCATAGGCGAGCTTCTTTTTCCCCCAATTATCGGCTTTCACGACAGTCGCCCCGTGTTTTGTTAAAGCGCTTTTTATCTTTTCGATAATCGCCGCGGCTTCTTCATCAGCCAACGATGATCGAAGAATAAAAATGGATTCATAAAGTGCCATACCGCACCCCCTATCCTCTCTCTGAAAGATCCACGCGTGCGATCGTCCCTGCTCACGAGCTTCGTTACAAGGGAATTGACGCTACCACAGGGTAAAAGATACTGTCAAACAATGTGTTGGATATTTACTTTACTTGGCGATTGGCCCGTTGCGCGACGCAAGCCTTCCTCCTCACTGTCTCATGACTTACACCGGCGTGCGGCGATTAAAGCGACTCATCGCTTCGTGCACGCCATGAAGCACAAAACAGGCTAGCCCTTCAACCGCCCGGGTCACAATGGGTTGCAAGTCTTCCAACTCTGCCCGCGTAAACGGGGCTAACACAAAATCGGCAGGATCACTATCTGATGGAGGACGGCCTATGCCTATTTTCAGACGAGCGAATTCTTCAGTACCCAAGGCCATCACAATTGACCGTAAGCCCTTATGCCCACCCGTTCCCCCTCCAGGCCTCACGCGAAGGCGCCCTACGGGCAGGTCCAAATCATCATGGACCACAATCAAGTCCTGTTTCCGCGCGTCATGCGCCGACACGAATTCCTTCACGGCCTCGCCGGAGACATTCATGAAAGTCACGGGAAGCGCGAGGGCAACGGGGTGACCGTGGACTCGACCCGTTCCTTGTTGCGTTAAGCCGTTCGGGTGAAACGGGATAGACCACTGAGACGCGGCTCGAGCCACGACCTTCTGTCCGACGTTATGACGAGTCGCGGCATACTCAAAGCCCGGATTCCCGAGTCCGACAATAACGCGCAAGAGTTATTTTTGGGATTCACTGGGGTTGACAGGAGTAGACGCCGAGGATTCTTCAGCAGCGCGCGCTGCCTCCGGATCTGTGGCGGCCGGCACCGCTTCCGACGTAAGCATCGCGGACAATTTCTCATCTGAAATAGGCACGGCCACGTTGACGACCATTCCATCGGGGTCGTCAAGAACCTTGATGCCCTCGCCAGCCCGAAGATCCCGGACGTGAATGCCCTGATTAATTTCCAGTGCCGACACGTCCACGTCGATCTGGTCAGGAATGACGTTAGGCAAGCATTCGATATGCAATTCTCTCATCGACTGATGCACCACCCCTTTATCACGCTTGACGCCAATAGGCACGGCCCCCGTGAGATGGACTGGCACTTTCACGCGAACCAGCTTATCCATCGACACTTCCAATAAATCAACGTGCAAAATCGATCCTTCGACGGGGTCCTGTTGAACGTCTTGAATCACGGCAGTACATTGTTGTGCATGCTCGTCACCGTCAATCGTCAAGGAGACGAGACCCGTGCTCCCGGCCTGAGCTACCAAGATGGTCCGAATCACCTTGGGGTCGAGTTGGATCAACCGGACGTTTCCTTGGCCGTACAGCACGGCGGGGACCTGCCCCATTCGCCGGATTTGACGAGCCGCCCCTTTTCCCGATTTCACTCTGATTTTTGCTTCAGCAACAAACTGCATAATGCTCCTTCATCTGCTCCGCCCACTATTCAGAGCCGACGTTCCTCTCACCACTCATAATGGACGTCCGGGAAACTCTGGCTCTTCGACGGCTTCAGGCTGCTATTTTACAGGTCTTCTCACCAAATAAAAAGGGATCAGTCAAATAATGAGGTAACTGACTGCTCCTCGTGGATTCGCTTGATGGCCTCTCCGAGCAGAGGAGCCACCGAAAGGATTCGAATTTTCGAGCACAACCGGTCTTTGCCCTGAAGGGCGATCGAGTTTGTGGCCACCACCTGAGCCAGAGGGGATTGTTCAATCCGCTCGATCGCAGGACCGGAAAGCACGGGATGGGTACACACGGCCCAGACCATGGAGGCTCCATTCTCGGCACAGGCTTTGGCGGTTTCCACAATCGTTCCTGCCGTATCAATCATGTCATCCAGCAATAAGACGTGGCGGTCACTCACGTCTCCGATAATATTCATCACCTGGGCCTGGTTAGGCCCCTCTCGACGTTTATCGACGATAGCCAGATTCGCTTCCAACCGTTTAGCAAAGGCCCGGGCGCGTTCTACACCGCCGGCGTCGGGTGAAACCACGACCAAATCTTTTAATTGACTTTTTTTGACGTAATCCAACAACACGGGTCTGGCATATAAATGATCGACAGGGATATTGAAAAATCCCTGAATAGGGCCGGCATGCAAATCCATGGTCAACACCCGATGTGCCCCCGCCGTGGTAATCAAATCAGCCATCAGCTTGGCGCTGATAGGGACCCGCGGTTGATCTTTTCGATCTTGCCGTGCATAGCCAAAATAAGGAAGTACGGCTGTAATCCGATAGGCGGATGAGCGTTTTAGCGCATCCAATATAATCAACAGTTCCATGATGGAAGTATTGACCGGGTGGCAACAGGACTGAATGACAAACAAGTCCCCCCCCCGTACGTTTTCTTCGACTCTGACGCGGATTTCGCCGTCGCTAAAGGTCGAGACCACCGCCTGAGACAACGGCACTCCCAAATAGGCACTAATCTCCTTGGCAAGGACAGGGTTGGAGTTTCCGGCAAACAGCTTGAGTTCATCAGCCATGAGCACTATTCCAGCGTGCAAAGTGGGAAAAAAGAAGATGGGAAAAGCCCCGAAACACTATTTAGGCCATCCATCTATTGTTGTCAACGACTGAACGACTTCGAACCCATCGTTCAAGCCCAATCCAGCGACGACGTACCAAACGCCCGTGCGCCTAGACACGTTCCAGCAAGCCACGTTGAAGAGAAGGGCCGATGGCAACCTGATACTCCGGAGTCCCGGCGAAAACTTCTTGGGCACGCGTCGCACTGGCTTGATCTCGAAACACGCCGAACAGGGTTGACCCGCTGCCGGACAAGAGAGCGCCCTCGGCTCCCACCGCCAATAAAGTCTTCTTTATGTCGGCCAATACGGGATAGTCGTTGAACAGGACCATTTCAAAATCGTTCTCCATCCAGGCCAAAATCCGGTGCCAGGAAACAGACGACGCCTTCTCAAACGATTTCAAGGCTGCCGGCGGGGACAAAACCGTCCGCCGCGTCTCATCCAGGCGACTATACGCCTGACCCGTCTTGATTGAAAACCCTGGATTCACGAGTACGATCCACCGGACTGCTTCAAGGGTTTTCGGAATAATCCGTTGCCCCCACCCATGAACCACGGCGGTCGGTGCTTCGATAAAAAAAGGGACGTCACTTCCCAAGGTTTGTCCCAACGTTGCCATGTCGCCGTTGGTCCAGCCGAGACCTAAAAGATGATTGAGGCCGATGATCGTCGCGGCGGCGTCACTGCTGCCGCCACCAAGACCTGCCCCAACAGGAATATCTTTGGCCAATTTCAAGTCAATCCCCATGGAGACACCCGCCTGACGCAGCACCAATTCAGCGGCTCGATACACCAAGTTGCCGGCAGGCACTGAAAGGGAGTGATCCGAACATTCAAGACGAATCCCTTCAAACTCGTCTGTGACCCGAAGCGTTAATTCATCAGCCACTCCAACCGTTTGCATGAACGACCACAGCGCGTGGTATCCAGTGGGAAGTCGGTCGAAAATTTTGAGAATGAGATTGACCTTGGCCGGCGGATGCAACAGAAGCGACCGATCCACGTTACCCATGAGGCACTCTTACCAATCAGCCCTGCCCGTTCGCAACAAAACGGAAGAGTCCGCACCCTTGAGATATTAACCGAACATAGAAGGCATCGAAAAAATGGGAAGATACATGGCCACGACAATAAACCCAATGCCAATGCCCAACACGATGATGACAAGAGGTTCCAAAACGGCGGTAACCGTGGCAACCTCGCGGTCCACTTCACGCTCGTAGAGGTCCGCTATTTTTTCTAAGGCCGTATCGAGACTTCCAGTCGATTCGCCGACTCCAACCATATTGGACACCAGGGGGGGAAACATCCCAGAGCGCTCCAGCGGGTCAGCCAAGGTATGCCCCTCGCGAACACTCGATCTCGCTTCCTCTAACGCTCGTTCCATCCGCCGCAACCCTGACACCTTTTGAGCGATTTCCAGACTGCGTAAAATCGGCACACCGCTCCCCAGCAACGTCCCTACCGTTCTCGTGACGTGCACAACGGCCACGTTTCGCCACAGTTTTCCTAACAGGGGCACGCGCAAAAGAAAATCCTCGATCATCCGTTGTCCCGACTGAGTCTTCCCCCACAGGCGTCCTCCCATGCCCATGCCGACAACTCCGATGAGCACCGCCACCCAATGATCCTGGAGCCAGCGACTCACCTCTAACACGAACGCCGTCGGCCAAGGAAGCGTATCACCCCAATCGGCAAACATGGTGGCGAACATAGGAATCACCCAAATGAGCAACACCCAGAGCACGAGAACGGCCACGGCCAACACAAGCATAGGATAGGCCAACGCCAGCTTCACCTGTTGTCGGAGTCGCAACACTTTGTCTAAATGCTCGGCCAGCCGGCCGAAGGTCTCATCCAATATTCCGCCTTCCTCGCCGGCTTCTACCATGCTGACGTACCAGGGCGTGAAAACCGTGGGGTGTCCTTGAAGCGCACCAGCCAGAGACGATCCCGACTCCACCTGGTGCTTCACTGCACGGATTACCTCCTGGAAGGCCGGAGACGACGCTTGCATCGCCAGCATCTCGAGACTCTGCGACAGGGGCACTCCGGCTTTAATCAAGGTTTCGAGTTGATAGGTAAACACCAACAAGTCTTTTTGAGGGACGCGGGCCGTTCCTGAGAAGGACCACCATTCGACGGAAGAAGCGGGTTTTTCTCGGATGCGGGTCACAAACAGATCACGTTGGCGTAAAGCCCGCAGTGCGGCACTTTGGTCTACGGCCTCTAATTCTCCCTGCTGGACGCCACCCTGCCGGGTTTTCACGCGATAGACAAAAGTCGGCATGATCAGGCACTTCTCAAGACTGTGGAACCCACCAAATTCCCCTGCCCGGGTTGCCGGTGCCGGATCAGGCTTTTCGGCCATCGCGTTCGTTCTGACTCCACCGTCGCGCGTCCATACGGGTCAAGAATGATTGCCATTCGTCAGAGGCAATGGCGTCAGCCAACGCTCGGACGCCGTTATCCACTCGAACGCGTGGGACACTCCCCGGCACCAGACGTAAGTCCGAGCTGCCGCTTTCCACCAGTCACGAAAGCCAGGGGTTGGACATTCGAACTGGTTTGGGGTGCCGCGTTCATAATTCTGTCCTCTCGCAAACGGAATTAATCCTCAGTGGACACACTCACCACCTCT
The DNA here is from genome assembly GCA_965215405.1 of Nitrospirales bacterium. GTDB lineage: Bacteria > Nitrospirota > Nitrospiria > Nitrospirales > UBA8639 > Bin75. Next base: position 1,273,379 of record OZ244060.1, on the reverse strand, counting down.
TCAACGGTGGTAAGCCCCTGCTTGATTTTATCCAATCCGCTTCGTCGAATGGTTTTCAAGCCATCGGCTAATGCCTGCTGCTTGAGCTGATCGACCGTTTGCCGTTCAAGGAGACGGGCTCGAAACCCCTCGGACACCGGCAACACCTCAAAAAGACCAATACGTCCTTTATAGCCTGTCCCATGACACGCCGCACAGCCTTGTCCTTGAACCGGAGCCACGGTCAACGTTTCTGCTTCGGTGAACCCCAACTCACGAAGACGTTCTATCGAAAAACGGTCGGCAGGCCGCTGACAATCGTGGCAGATTCGACGAACAAGCCGCTGCGCCACGATAATACTCACCGACGAAGCCACCATAAAGGAGTCGACACCCATCTCAAGCAACCGCGTCACCGCCCGGACCGCATCATGCGTGTGCAAGGTGGACAGAACCCGATGCCCCGTCAGCGCGGCCCGGATCGCAATTTGCGCGGTTTCCAAATCTCGGATTTCACCCACCATCATAATATCCGGGTCCTGCCTCAGAAAGGCCCGCAAGACCTGGGCAAAGCCAAGACCAATCTCTTCCTTGATCTGGACTTGCGTGATGCCGGTAAAATGATATTCCACTGGATCTTCGACCGTGACGATATTCACGTCCGGCGTATTTAAAACTTGCAGCGCAGAGTAAAGCGTCGTGGTCTTTCCACTCCCCGTTGGACCAGTCACCAAGAGCATACCATGGGGACGCTCCAACGCCGCGAGAAGCGTCTCGGAGTCAGTCGCGTCTAACCCCAGGGCCGACAGATCGACTAGTTGCCCCGCCCTGTTCAGTAATCGAAGCACGGCTTTTTCCCCGTGAAGGGAAGGCAAAATCGAAATACGAATATCGACGGTCCGCTTTGAGCCCAACGCTAACGTCGTACGCCCGTCCTGAGGAAGGCGGCGTTCGGCAATATCCAAATGGGAGAGGATTTTGAGTCGAGAGATCACGGCGTTCCGCAACCCCAGAGAATAGGTCATCGTCGTATGCAACACGCCGTCCAGCCGAAACCGCACGCGCACCGCATTCTCATAGGGTTCCAAATGCACGTCACTCACACCCATGCCGGCCGCGCGCTCAAGAATCGTATGCACCAACTGAGCGACGGGAGACTCCTCTTCAATCAACGTCTCGGACCCTGCTTCCGGCTGTGCGTACCGGAGACTCGACGAAGCCTTGTCCAACAACGATATCATCTCTTCAGATTGCAATATCGAATCGACGCCGGGGGCATTACGAGGAGAATCAGCAGCCGATGAAGAACGAGGTGCAGCGGCCTGCACGAAATCCGTGTCATTCCGGTTCGCAGCAAGGGATGAGCCACCGTGGCGATCATGATCCTGTCCCTGATATAACGCCTGAATGCGCTGGCGAATATCAGACTCCAGGGCAATCACCGGAACCACTTGCAGGCCGGTACGAAAGCGAACCTCATCCAACACGTGGAGATTGGCCGGATCAGCCAAGGCGACCGTCAACCGCCGGCTGACTCGGCTCAACGGCACGGCCACGTGTTGCTGAGCCCAGGCCTGAGGGATATAGCTCGCAAGCCGTGGGGCAACCTCGTCAGGCAAAGGATACGCCGTGGCCAGTCCATACTGCTGGCCTAGAAACTTCAGTAACGTTTCTTCGGAAATGACCCGTTGTTCAACGAGGATTTGGCCGAGAGGTTGGCGGGTCTCCTGCTGTCGAGCTAACGCCTCACGTAATTGAGCAGATGTAAGACACCCGGCATCAAGAAGTAATTGACCCAGCCGGGTGTGCAGCATAGAACCCTACCACGAAAAATGAAAACTCTTACGGACTCTGGGAGCTATTCAACTGACTTACTCCGCGGACGATATAATGCAGACCGGACAGGACCGTCAGCAAACTCATCATCGACAACAGAGGAATAAGCAAGACAGGATCCAGCCCTTGGGAGATAAAGGCAAGCACCAGAATAATATAGCTCACTTGAAACAGCGTCGTGGCCTTGCCTAACGCCGTGGGCGAGGCATCGATGGCCGTATCGGCGAGGTGGGCCAACAACGTGCCGGTGAGCAAAATCGCATCGCGGCTCACGACAAGAATCACACTCCATACCGGCACCATCTCCAACAAGGAAAACGTCACGAACGTCGCCATGAGTAACAACTTATCCGCCAACGGATCAAGGTAGGCACCAAATTGAGTTTTCTGATTCGCCAGGCGAGCGATAGTGCCATCGAGCACATCGGTCAGTACCGCAATAATCAACGTCACCAGGGCATATTCAACTTGCTCATAGACCAGAAACCCAACGATGAGTGGGATTAACAAGATCCGAAGAATCGTGAGGCTGTTGGGGACATTCAGGGGAATAACACTCCTAGTGGAAAAGCGTGCATCCATGACATCCGCACTTGGTCCTTGTTTGGGTATCACGAGTATCCTCCTTGATGAAGCAAGACTAAGCACGCGAACCGAGTAAGTCAACAGAAGAGAAGCACTTTTCTCAACCCGACGGCTTTGAACGCAAACCTGACCGAACGTTGTGGCTTGTGCAGGAAGGTTGCGACTCTGGTGGACGCCCCCTATAATCCCAATACATGCTCACAAGAGAGAAGGAGCCATCTGCATGAGTACCCTGCCGCTGTCGTTTCGCCTGCGCAACGCCGTTGTGGAGAAACACCAATTGGAGGGCACCGACCCCAGCGACCGATATTTTAACCGCGTGGTGCTGGTCAAGCACGTGAACCGTGGCTATACGGCCAGTATGATGTATGAGGCGTTAGTGACGGAAAGCGCGGTTCACCAGATAGTGAGTGGGGCCATCAAGGAAATTGTGGACAAACTTCAGCACTTAGGCTTTACGCAAATACGGACGCGGTTGAACTTTAAGGGGCAGAAATATCTCGCGGAAAAAGAATCCTGGATTGAGTATCCTGACTGACCTGCTTCCCGTTCAAACGTTTCGTACCTGTCGTTCTCCGACGCTTCACCCTCCACCCCATTCCTGGTAGATCGCGTCATGAAACCGTGGACGAAACGTCTTGATGGCCATATTCGTCCGAGTAGGATGCACCCGATTGGACACAATAATCACCTCAAGTTCACAGGATGGATCGATCCAGAGAGACGTTCCCGTAAATCCCAGGTGCCCAAACGCCTGCGATGAAAACCGTCTGCCTGAAGATGAGGGGGCAGACGGGGTATCCCATCCCAACCCCCAACTGGACTGAGAGACATGAGATTGACGCTGAGTGAACTGTTTCGCAAGAGCAGCACTCAGCAATCCGTCTTGGCCTTTTACGGCCTGAAGCCATACGGCTGAAAGCTGACCGACGGCTTGAGCCGTTCCAAACAGCCCTGCATGCCCGGCACTGTCCCCCAATGCATAGGCATTTTCATCATGCACTTCTCCGCACAGCAGACGATTTCTCCAGGCGTCCCATTCCGTGGGAACGATTTTCGACGGGTCTCCAAACGCCGTTCCTGCTTCGTCAGGACCGATAAACGCCAGGGACGAAACGTCTAAGGGTTCATAGATTCTCTGTCGGCAATAGGCAGCCAGGGACATCCCCGCGCACCGTTCGATAATCACGCCAAGCAGCATAAAGCCCACGTCGCTGTACAGGCTTTGCCTGCCCGGCTGATATTCGATTGATTCGTGCGCTATGGCTTTCAGCAGGGCGCGTACTCGTCGTTGTCGTTCTTCTTCATTGTGAGGCGGCAATCCTGAAGGCGCCAACCGTTCATAATAAGGCCGCCAGGCTGGCAACCCCGCACTGTGCGAGAGCAGTTGCCGGAGCACGACGTTGGCAAATGGACTATCCTGTAACTCTTCCACCCATTGGGACACGGACTGGTCCAAGTGCAGTCGACCGTCCTGTACCAGACACAACGTCGCAGTGGTCGTGGCTAAGGGTTTGGTTAAGGAAGCCAAGTCATAGATCGACTCTCGGCAGACAGGTTGGTCATGGGGTGGGGTCCCTCGGTTCCCGACGGCTTCATGAAACACGACTGTTCCACGAGATCGCACCAGGGTCACTGCCCCGGGGAAGACCTTTTCGTGGACCGCCCGTTGAAAGGCGTGGAGGATGGAACCCATGAGACCACAAGTCAACGGATAAAGAGTCTAGCCGTATGGGTGGCAGGACTTTCGAAGCCCAGCCGTCGGACCGGGTTCTCCGTGTTCCGTGAAAGCGTCACGCGATGAGCATCCTCATGAAAGAGTGCGCCCTCCCCATGATGCCGGTCTCCGGTTGTCAATTCAACCTGAAGCCAATATCTCGAATGGTTTGCACCACGGCATATTGCAAAAACATGATCAGCAAAATCGCCAGGATGGGAGAAACATCGATGCCTCCCAATAAACCCACCCTGCGTCGGATGACGATCAGGACGGGGTCCGTTGCCCTTACGAGAAACTGAACGATCGGATTCCACGGATCAGGATTCACCCACGAAATCAGGGTCCGGATAATAATAAGCCACATATACAAAAACAGGACCGTGTCCAAGACATAGGCCAGACCCTGCAAAATATTACCTGCAACAAACATGGCTCCCTCTCTTCATTACGCGCGTGTTTTTCGCGGTCCGTTCTCCGTCCCGCCGTCCTCGCCGGGAGACGTTTCTTACTCTACCAGTGCTTGCCGGTGAAACGTCCATTCCACGGGTCATTCAGAAATCGCAGGCTGTCGTCGAGTTCCGAAGAGCGCGGTGCCGACGCGGACCAACGTCGCGCCCTCCTCCACCGCGACTTCAAAGTCATGGGACATGCCCATGGAGAGTTCGTGCATATGGACGTTCTTCAGCGACATCGTTTTGATTTGGTCCGCTAAGTATTTGAGGCGTTGAAAATACGGCCGCGTCATTTCGGAGTCCGGATTCCAAGGGGGAAGCGTCATTAACCCCTGCACGGAAACGCGCGAGAAAGAATCGACTTCCAAGACGGCCGCTTGCAGCTCGTCGGGTGAGAACCCTCCTTTGGATTTTTCTCCTCCGACGTTCACTTCAAGCAGGATGGCTTGGGACGTGCGTTGTTCCTGTGTCCGGCGTTGAATCTCTTCGGCCTGTTCAACTGATTCGACGGAATGAATTAAGCCGAATCGTCCCACCAACCACCTGAGTTTCCGTCGCTGGAGTCGACCGATAAAGTGCCACTCAACCCCCCTACGGTGACCCACCGTCTGCATCTTGGCTTGCGCTTCCTGCCACCTGTTTTCTCCACAAATGGTAAGACCCTCCTGGATGGCTTCGATAACCCGGGGCGCCGAGACGTATTTGGTCGCCGCGACCAGTCGCACGCTCTGAGGATCCCGTCCCACGCGTTCGGCAGCACGACGGATTCGATCACGCGTCGTCCGGATCTTCGTCGATAGATCATTCAACGGTCCGTCCTTGAAAGCAGGATCACCGGAAACTTGTTTGCCTCAACATAATTCCACTGACCATGCTCCCGTGTACTTTTCCCTCCCGGCGATAGGAGAAAAACAGATCTGAGCGACAAATGGTGCAGATGTCCACGGTATGGATATGATCTCCGGCGACACCGAGAGCCGCGGCTTGCCACCGAATGAGCTCTCTTAAATCCAACTGGCCGGTCCCGGGACTGGTTCGCCTGAGGATGGTCGAGGCGTTCGACACGTCCGGCGTCAACTGTTCAATCACCGGCGTATCGACTTCATAACAACAGTGTCCGGCTGACGGCCCGATCGCCACGTGAAGGGAGGCGAGGTCAGTACCAAATCGTTCCACCATTTTCTGAATGCTCTTCGCCACAATACCATGTACCGCCCCACGCCAGCCCGCATGCACGGCCCCAACCACTCCGCCCGGGGAATCCATAAGCAGCACGGGGGCACAATCAGCGGTTTGGATGGTTAACAACGTTTCGGCTTGATTGGTGAGAACGGCATCATAGCCTTCGACAAATCGTTCGCCTACTTTCAGGGGACGATCAATGCTCAAAACGTCCGTACCGTGGACCTGGCAGACAGAGACCACCAAGTGGCAGTCGGGATCTCCGGCCTTCACCGTCCCCCGGTCCCCGTTCACCCCTCCATACTGTGGCCCATATCGCGTACCGAAGAAATGCAAAATGCGTTGCGTTATCCTCCCGAAGGAAGAACTCGTGAGTGGAAGCATCGTTTGGGCAGAATGTGTCACTCGTTCCGCGGCAAGCATCATTTTTCATCCCCTCCTTTGTGTCAACCCGTTAATTGCCTCGCCTTCGCAAAAAAGTGGGAACTTCCCAATCCGCATCTACCAACAAATTGCCATGTTCAACTCGAGAATCCGATTCCCCTCGTCGAATAAAGGCCGGACGGTCCAAGTCGTCAGAGGAGACGTCCATGGAAGACGCCCGGGCCATGGTCAGGGCCGGCTGAGAAGCCGGAGGCACCGTGACAGAAGAAGGTTCTCGAATCCCCGGATTCACGGCTGGCTGTGGCTTTGACCTCATGGGCTCCTGCTGTTCAAACCCGGTCGCGATCACCGTGACAATCACCTCGTCTTTCAATTCGGGGTCGAGCACGTGCCCGACAATAATATTGGCTTGGGGGTCCACGGCTTCTTTCGCAATGGTTGACGCTTCGTCGACTTCATGTAAGGACAGATCCATGCCACCGGTGATATTCAACAACAGCCCTTTGGCCCCCTCGATACTGCTCTCTTCCAACAGCGGGCTGGCAATAGCTTCCCTGGCCGCTTCCATGGCGCGATTCGTTCCTTTGGCCACGCCCATCCCCATCACCGCTCTTCCCCTGTAAGACATGACCGTTTGTACGTCGGCAAAATCCACGTTTACCAGGCCGGGAGTGGTGATGACGTCGGTAATGCCCTTAATGGCCTGCCGCAAGACATCATCGGCGACTTTGAACGCATCCGACACCGGCGTGCTCTTCTCCACGAAGTTGAGCAGTTTCTGATTGGGGATCACGAGCAACGAATCTACACGTCGTCGGAGTTCCCGCAAGCCTTCCTCGGCGTAGCCCATCCGACGATGCCCTTCATACTGAAAGGGTTTTGTCACCACACCCACCGTCAAGATCCCCAGATCTCTGGCAAGTCCGGCCACAATGGGCGCTCCGCCCGTTCCAGTCCCACCACCCATGCCCGCAGTGACGAACACCATATCCGCACCTTCCAGGGCTTCACGGATTTCACTTTCACTTTCAAGAGCGGCCTCCTTTCCCACTTCGGGATTCGCGCCGGCCCCGAGTCCTTTTGTTCGCTTTGGACCTAACTGAATCCTGTGCTGGGGTGACGAGTTCTTTAATGATTGAAGATCCGTATTCGCGACCACGAACTCAACTCGTACGAGGTTGGCGGCAATCATGGTATTGACCGCGTTACACCCTGCTCCGCCAATCCCAATAACCTTAATACGAATTGGGGAAAACTCTTCCTCTTGAAATGCAAACATGGAACGCCTCCTTGTTATGAAACCCAAACTCCAAGCCCTGCGTCCCTGAAAGGGACGACGTCTTACCCTTCAGGGACGCACAAGCGACCGCGTGGGCAGGACCTTTTCCTTCTGACCCGTAAGGCCGTTGGGGCGTGGTGCCTGAAAATTTTTACCTTCCACGCCACGTCCTTAGAAAAAATTCAAGACCCAACCCTTCATTCGACCAACTATATTCCCCAAGCCATTTCCGATTTTCCTCCCCCCGCCAACGGTCTCAAATTCCTGGTCCATTCGATGCGCGTGTAAAATAAGACCTACCCCCGTGGAAAACATCGGATTGCTTACAATATCTCGTAATCCACCCACGCCGTATGGCACGCCACGTCTCCCCGGCAGATCCAGCACGCATTCGGCCGCGTCCGGCATCCCTTCCAACATCGAAGTGCCTCCGGTGATGACCACTCCCGCGGCCAATTTGCCCTCATAGCCTGATCGATAAATTTCTCGCAGGACCAATTCAAAAATTTCCTCCACCCTCGGTTGGATAATCTCGGCAATTTCCCGTTTGCTCATGGGGTGCGGGGGACGTCCGCCGACGCTCGGGACCTCCACGATTTCCGCGTCTTTCACCATGTTGACGAGGGCCGCGCCATAACGCACCTTGATTTTTTCTGCATCGGCAAGCGAAGTACGTAACCCGATTTGCAGGTCAGTCGTAATATGCTGCCCGCCTATCGGTAACACTGCCGAATGACAAATCGTCCCATCGGAGAAAACAGCCAAGTCAGACGTCCCTCCCCCGAGATCGACCATGGCAATCCCCAATTCTTTTTCTTCGTTCGTGAGGACGGCCTCACTTGAGGCCAGTGGCTGCAAGACGAGATCGACCACGTCGAGTCCAGCCCGAGCAACGCACTTCATGAGATTTTTAGCCGAGGTCACCGCGCCGGTGATGATATGCACAACGACCTCCAACCTTGCGCCGGAAATGCCGACCGGCTCTTGAATGCCTTCTTGGTCATCCACGATAAACTCTCGAGGCAGCACGTGCAGCACGCGTCGGTCAGACGACACCACGGCCGCCGCCCTAGCGGTCTCAATGGCTCGACAGACATCGGCTCGAAAGACTTCATTGTGCTTGAGCGCCACAACGCCCTTTGCCGTCTCACTGGAAATGTGGCTGCCGGCGATGCCAATGGAGACCGAGTTGATTTGCACGGCCGCCATCAGTTCGGCTTCTTCCACCGCCTTTTTAATCGACTCCACGGTGCTTTCAATATTCACGACGACGCCTTTTCGAAGCCCCCGGGATGGACTCGATCCCACGCCAATAACGTTGACTCCCTCATCAGGCGTCACCTGCCCCACTATGGCGCAAATTTTGGTGGTTCCAATGTCAAGCCCGACAACGATGTGCTCTTTTTTGGCCATGAGACTTGATCACCCTTTCTTTCGAACAATCACTTTACCGGCAAACCGTAAATCAATCTCATGAGGTCCCTGAGGAAAACCCTCTTGAAGAGACGGCTCCAAATTGAGATACCGTTGCCACGTGTGTTCAAATTCGTTCTTCACCAAAAAAACCAGCCTGTCGGTTTTCCCGACCAGGAACCGCGCGTCACTCAAATCGACCGTCACGGCGCGGCCAACGTGACGCTGCAGGAGCCTGGCAAAGTGGAGTCCCTTCCGAGCCCGATCTTGTATCGCGGGGTCTCCTCCCAAAAATTTCACCGCTGAAAGCCCTGCGAGTTCAGGCAAAGTTCCCGCCGCTCTGTCCGGTGCAAGAGACAACGCCACTCCCTCTTTGTCTAAAAATAATTTCCCCCCCTCGTGTTGAAACAACGCAGCCGGCCTGCGCTCCGCCACGATCACCGTCAGCGTGTGAGGAAGAACTCGCCCCACTGACGCGGAAGCTACCCAGGGATGAGCTTCCACTTTCCTTTTCAGCCCCGGGAGATCCGCCGAAAGCAACGAACAATCCTCAGGTAAATCCAACAGGGAAAGAATGGCTCGACGATCGATTCGATTTGTCCCGGAAATGGCCACGCGCTGAATCGTCATCAAGCCAGCCACGGCTGATGGAAGCCACTGATAGCCCACGACACAGAAGGTCACCAGGATGCCGAACAGCCCCCCTCGAACAATCCAGAGCCACCACCTCCCGCGCGACAATGGCGTCTGCCGAAGTGACCGGTTCCTGTGACTCATGATCGCCCTCGCCTCGCCCTGGTCGTCCTTCCCACCCAACTCGAACGCCGCGTGATCGCGGACTGCAAAATACGTTCTGTCAGAAAGTCATAATCAATACCAGCCCGAGCCGCGGACATGGGCAACAAGCTCCTTGGAGTCATTCCGGGGATCGTATTGATTTCTAAAAAAACCGGCCGGCCTCGTTGATTGAGCCGGAAATCAATTCTGGCGACACCGGCACATCCCAACACCTGGTAAGCCAGAACCGCCAACGCTTTTACTCGTTGCTCTTGGCCCTTTGTTAAGGGGGCCGGGCACACGTAGCGCGTTTCGGTTTTGTCATATTTGGCTGCATAATCATAAAACGCACCCGGCGCAACAATTTCGATCGGCGGCAAGGCCTCTCCGTCCAACACGGACACGGCAATTTCACGACCATCGATAAACGATTCCACGAGTACTTCATGATCATATTCAAAAGCCCGCTTCAGTGCGCGCTTCCACTGCCAGGGCTTTTGCACGACCGATACACCCACCGAGGATCCCTCTTGAGCGGGTTTGACCACCAAGGGCCATGGAAGTTGCGCCGGCATCGACCCATTGCCGGCACGCTGCATGACCACGCCGGGTGCAATGGGAACTCCATGCAGGTGAACGAGGGCTTTGGTCACCGGTTTGTTCATGCCCATCGCGCTGGTTTGTACTCCCGAGCCGGTATAAGGAATACCCATCACTTCCAGGAGGCCCTGAACCGTTCCATCCTCTCCGCCCCGACCATGCAGCGCGAGAAAGGCGAGCTGAACTTTGCGCGCGCGCAGATTGAACGACAATGAGGCGTCGACGTCAATGCGCGTAGCGCCGTACCCTTTTCGAATCAACGCGGCATACACCGCCTGTCCGGTTTGCAGGGAAATCTCACGTTCCACTGACCACCCTCCCATAAGTACTCCTATGTGGGCTGAGGTTAACGGCATAGGCCCTTCAGGGTATCTGCATGCTTCGGATATCAGTTAGCCCTCGCCCACGACTTTCCATTCCAACTCCAACCTGATGCCCGTTTGACGCAAGACTTCCCGTTGGATCGTTTCTATGAGCAGCAGCACGTCCGTGGAGCGTGCCCGTCCGAGATTGACGATAAAATTCGCATGTTGAGCCGACACTTGCGCGTCCCCTACTCGGTAACCTTTCAGGCCGACTTCCTCGATGAGACGTCCGGCCGTCTTCCCCTGGGGATTTTTGAAAACCGATCCGGCATTGGGTTGAGAGAGAGGCTGCGATTGTTTTCGATACTGCAAATAGGACTTGGTGCGCGACTCAATTCTTTCTCTGGAAGCCGGGGCAAGACGAAGCCACACCCCCACCACAATGCCTTCGGGCAGGCTGACGGAACGATAAGAAAAAGAGACGTCCGCTGCAGGATAGATCATTAACCGGCCCTCGGGATTCACCATTTGAACGGCGTCTAAACAGTCTTTCATTTCTCCCAGCTTGGTCCCTGCATTCATCACGACCGCGCCACCGACGGTCCCAGGGATACCAGCCGCCCATTCGAGCCCTGACAAGGCATGATGCACGGCAAACCCCAGCAGGGTTGGCATCCGCACGCCAGCTTCGGCAAACACGAGCTGGTCGTCTTCTTTTTCAATGGCTGCCAGTTTGGACAAACTCAAGACCACGCCTCGAATGCCGCCGTCTTGCACCAACAGGTTCGTCCCTCCCAACACCATAATGGGAACCTGAGCAGCATACGATTGACGAACGATCTGACACGCGTCATGGACGTCTTCCGGACTGACGAATACATCGGCTGGGCCACCAATGCGAAGCGAGGTCAACTCTGCCAACGGTGCATCAAACACGACCTCTCCACGGACCCCCGAGATGGCCGTTTTCAAATCATGATGGTTCGACACGGTCAGCACGTCTTCCGCCCCTGACGGGACATTGAAAAAGCCTGCAACCCGTTCTGGTGCCACTCCGGATCATCTCCAATCTTGTATTGCCATGAAGCCGGACTCGGTTTTCAACTGGTTGCCGGACGGAACGCCTGACGGTCCGCTCAACGGGCTCATAATGACTCCAACAATTCGACGCCCACCTTCCAAATGTCTCCGGCACCCAGAGTGAACACCGTGTCCCTGGATCGAAGTTCCGAAAGCAGCCGACTGATCAAAACGTCTTTTTTCTCCACCCAATGGACCACCGGATGCCCCAGTGCCCGAATTCGTTCGACCAGGATTTCCCCCGACACTCCTTCTATCGGATCTTCTCCCGCCGCGTAAATCGGCGTCACGTACAAGATATCCGCTTGCTCAAATGCTTTGGCAAATTCATCCAAAAGATCGTGCGTTCGGCTGTACCGATGAGGTTGAAAGATCACCACCAATCGCCCCGACCATACGGCCCTGGCCGCTGCCAGGGTAAAACGGATTTCCGTAGGGTGATGGCCGTAATCGTCCACGACCACCATGCCTCTTTTTTCCCCCCGGATATGAAATCGTCGTTCGACGCCGGAAAACGAGGCAATGCCGGTGCGAATCAAATCCAGCGGGACGTCGAGTTCCAAGCCCGCCCCGATCGCGGCCAACGCATTGGACACGTTGTGAACGCCTGGAACGTTGAGTCGAAAGGGGCCTAATTCCCGTCCGTGAAATTGAACGCGAAAATTCGTGGTCCATCCCTTCATTGCTATATCCGTCGCGCGCAAGTCCGGCAGAGAGGCGTCGGAGGACCCCTGGCGGCCATAGGTCAAATATCGTTTCTGTATCCGAGACAGCATCGCTCGAAGATGCACGTCATCCGCGCACAGGATGGCCACCCCGTAAAAAGGAACTTTATTGACGAATTCCAGGAAGGCCGCTTTCAGCCGATCCATGGATTGATAGTGGTCGATATGCTCTCGATCGACGTTCGTCACCACCGCAATCACGGGGGACAGTCGAAGGAACGACCCGTCACTTTCATCGGCCTCGGCAATGAGCAAATCACTACGCCCCAATCTGGCATGGGTGCCCATGGCATTTACCTTCCCTCCAACTACAAAAGTCGGGTCGAGACCGGCATGTGCCAACACTGAAGCGACAAGAGAAGTCGTCGTGGTTTTGCCATGAGTGCCGGCAATCGCCACGCCAAACTTGAGTCGCATGAGTTCAGCCAGCATTTCGGCTCGAGGGATAACCGGCACGACGTTCTTTTTCGCCGCCACCACTTCGGGATTTGACGCCTGAACGGCTGAGGAGATCACCACTACTTGCGCGCCTTCCACGTGGGACGCCTCATGCCCAATGGAAATGATTCCTCCTAAGGTTTCCAACCGACGCGTATTGTCCGACGGAACGACGTCAGATCCCGTGACGTGACAGCCCAGTGTTAACAAGACCTCGGCGATACCGCTCATCCCACTCCCGCCAATCCCCACGAGATGAATATGCTGAATCTTTCTAAACACCGTTTGTCATCGTGACCGTGAACGTTCAGGGAGACTTTTCCCCAATAACCGATAGCACTCGTGCACCATTGCCTCGGCCGAGTCGGTGTTTCGCAAACGCATACTCCGTTCTGCCATGCGTCGAACGCGGTCGGGGTGGTGAATCAACCCCTCGATTTCTTCAGCCAACCTGGCTCCGGTGAGAGCAGGCTGAAGCAGCACGATCCCCGCCCCCGCTTGCTCCACGACTCGGGCGTTGAATTCCTGATGATTGTGCGTAGCATAAGGAAAGGGAACGAGGATGGAGGGTTTGGCACAGGCGGCGATTTCTGCCAATATTGAGGCCCCACATCGACAAATCACAAGATCCGCTTGGCCAAGCGTCCGTGGCATATCCTTGACAAAGGGAACCACTTCCGCCTTCACTCCCACGTTCGCCGCCATGGTGCGATACGCTTGGGAAACACGATCGAAGTCGTTCACCCCCGACTGATGAATCACGGTGACTTGCCTCCGAATGAGGGAAGACGTCTGAACGGCTTCGAGGACGATGGAGTTAATGGCTTGGGCCCCTTGGCTGCCGCCACAGACCAAAATGGTGTTGATCCGGCCTGATCCGGGGCAAGGTCGCTGAGTCACAAAGGCCCTTCGCAACGGGGTTCCCACGACGGCAACCTTGTCAGCCCGAAAATACGGCGTTGCGCGTTCGAACGAAACCAAAATCCGATTGGCCAGGGGTCCTAACGCGCGGTTGGCTGTTCCTGGAATCGCGTTCAGTTCCACGACGGCTCGCGGAATTCCCAACAGTGAAGCCGCAAAGACCACGGGCGGACTCGTATAGGCACCGGTTCCAACGACGAGGTCGGCTTTGGAGGCACGCAACAAGCGGAGGCATCGCCAAACCGCCGAGGGGATTAACAGAAGTGCCCTGACCGAAGACAGCAGGCCTCGACCCACCACCCCCTGCACTCGCAGAGTTTCCATCCGCCATTGCGCTTCACCCATCATCGTGTGCTCCAGAGTGCGACCCGTCCCCACTAACGTCACAGACGTATCGGACGCTTGACGACAAAACTCTTCGGCTAATGCGAGCGCCGGGTAAAAATGTCCTCCCGTGCCACCTGCTGCAATCACCACGTTCATCCCATCCCAGACAAAGAAGCGGACCGGCCCGTTGGATCTGCCCGAGAAACGCTCAGCAGAATGCCAATAGCCACCAGACACACGATTAACGAAGAGCCTCCGTAACTCACGAAAGGCAGCGTTAATCCTTTAGTCGGCAGCAGACCGGACACCACGCTCATATTGATGAGCACCTGTGTCCCCACCAACAAGGTTACCCCACAAGCCAAATGGCGACCGAAAGCATCAGGGGCCCGTCCTGCAATTTGGAACCCTTTGACGATAAGGACCGCAAATAATCCGATCAGCAACCCCGTACCAGCAAACCCGAGCTCTTCCCCAACCAGTGCCAGAACAAAATCCGAGTGTGCTTCAGGGAGAAAAAACAATTTTTGCCGTCCTTCGCCCAACCCCACGCCGAATAACCCGCCGTTCCCTAATGCGACAAACGATTGCGTAAGTTGAAACCCTGCATCGGACGGATCTTGCCATGGGTCTAAAAAATTCAACAGCCGACGACGGCGATAATCGGACTGCATGATCAACGTGTACCCCACGCCGAGGAGAATCACGCCCATGCCAAGAAGATGGGGAATTCTGGCACCGCCTAAAAACAGCAGACCGAACAAGAGCAGTATCAGCACCACGGCCGTTCCCATATCGGGTTCGAGCAAGACCAACCCCGCAAACGTCCCGACGACCGTAACGGGAGCCAGCACCCCGCGACTGAAGGTGATGATGTCCCCTTCTTTCCTGACGAGAAACGAAGCCAGGTACAACACGATGGACAGTTTGGCGATTTCCCCTGGCTGAACGGAGACCCACGCAACGCGAAGCCACCGACGCGCTCCATTCACTTGAGTGCCCAGCAGGGGAATCAGCACTAAAACCAACAGCACGAACGTCAATGCCAGGACGTAGGGGGTGAGAGTTCTCCACACGTCGTAATCCCGTTGGGACACCCAATGCAGGGCCACGAACCCCAGCAGAAGCCACAGGCTCTGACGTTTTAGAAAAAAAGTCGAATCTCCGTAACGTGTTTCCGCCATCACGCCACTTGCGCTAAACATGATAATCAGCCCGATAATGGCCAACGCGTACGTCACGATCAGGACAGTCCGATCCATGGAACGCGAAGATGGCCCGCCGGCGTCGGCGTTCCACGCCAATGAGAGCTGTAATTTGTTGCCACGAGCGTACCGCATAGCAGGTTCGCTTCATGCGTCAGTCGGCTAAGGCGTTCACAAGATCGCAAAACTGTTGGCCGCGATCGCGATAATCCTGAAACATGTCAAAGCTGGCACAGGCCGGAGAAAACAACACGGCGTCACCCGGCGTTGCGACGTCCGCGGAGAGGGCCACCCCCTCAGCCAGGGAGGACACGCGGCTGATCGACCCCACGCCTTCAATGGCTTGAGCAATGGTTTCTGCTGACTCACCCAACACGATACAGTGCTTGACCCCTGGCTTGAGCGCGTCTTTTAGGCGACGAAAATCGCTCCTTCCCTTATCTTTTCCGCCCAGAATGATGACAAAGGGCTGCCGAAGACCATTGACGGCTTTCAGCGTGGCATCGACATTCGTCCCCTTGGAATCATTGATAAACGTGACGCCTCGTCGCTCACGCACGACTTCACAGACGTGAGCCAGCCCCCGAAACGATCGGACGGCCTGTCTCATGCCGTCCCGAGAACAGCCACTGACCACGCCAACGGCAAGGGCGGCGAGTACATTGGACACGTTGTGGTCCCCCACAAGAGGAATTTCGTTCACCGGCATCAAGTCTTCCTGCTGCCCATTCCATCGAGTCACGATCGTTTCACGGGCCACCCACACTCCATTGGGCACTTCCTTCATCACACTAAATTCGATGAGCTGCCCTCGCAGCGAATCTCGAAAGTTCCGGAGTGGCGACTCATCGGCATTCAGAACGGCAAAATCCTCTGCAGTCTGATTTTGAAAAATATTAGCTTTGATCCTTGCATATTCAGCAAAACTCGGATGGCGGTCCAGGTGATCCGGGGTGACATTAAGCATCACCGCGACGCGTGGATGAAACCACGCAATCGTTTCTAATTGAAAGCTCGACAACTCTGCGACGATCTCATGAAACGGAGCAGGCTCCTTTAGACCCAGGCACGCGTGTTGGTGCACGGCTAAGGCGGCTTCCGTTAATGGTGGCCCCAGGTTTCCGCCGACAAAAGGCGTGGACCCGCATTCTTGAAACAGCTTCCCAATCAGTGACACGACGGTGCTTTTTCCATTCGTTCCAGTGACGCCAATGACGGGGATGGAAAAGAACCACGAGGCCAATTCGACCTCTCCGACAATGGGAACGCCTCGTTGACGAACGGCGTCGAACGCCCGCAGCGTCAGAGGAACTCCAGGACTCACGATCACCAGATCAACGGCTTCCAGTCCCTTCTCAAATCGTTCTCCACCAAACAGGCGAACGCCCCATGGTTGCAAATCGGCAACCCTCGTGGCCCATTCCGTTTCAGGCTTATGATCGACCAACGCCACCTTGGCTCCGAGCACGACAAGCAGCTGCGCCGCGGCCACGCCGCTGTTGCCTGCCCCGACCACGGCCACGGATTGCCCCTGAAGACCGTGTAGCCAGGCACGTGGCTCCGTTGACGTGCGACGCGTCCGTTGAGACATCTCCTTCAACGTCAGAAGCATAGGATCAACGAAGTTTTAAGGTGCTGAGGCTTAAGAGACTGAGGAGAATAGCCATAATCCATAATCGAACCACGACTTTGGGTTCCTCCCATCCTTTCATCTCAAAATGATGATGAATAGGTGCCATCAAAAAAATCCGTTTCCTTCGCGATTTAAAAAACAGTACCTGAAAGATGACAGACACCGCCTCCATGACAAACACGCCACCAACCAGAATCAGCAACAACTCGTGTTTACTGACCACAGCGACCGTTCCCAGGGCCGCGCCAAGAGGCAACGAACCGACGTCCCCCATGAACACCGACGCCGGGTACGTATTGAACCAAAGAAACCCGAGACTGGATCCGAAGACGGCTGCCATCAGGACGGCTAATTCCCCGGCACCTTCGATGTACGGAATCAACAAATAGTCCGATACCACTTTATTTCCAGCGGCGTAGGCCACCACGGCATACGCCATCGACGCCACCATGACCGGGCCAATAGCCAATCCATCCAGCCCGTCCGTTAAATTCACGGCATTTGAGCAGCCCACAATCACCAAGACGGCAAACGGAATGTAGAACGTCCCCAAGTCAGGCGTAAACGTTTTGAAAAACGGAACACTGAGTTCCGTCGAATACCCGGGAGAGGTATAAAAAAACAGACCGATTCCCAAGGCAATGCCTATTTGCGCCACGAGCTTTTGGAGAACGGTCAACCCTTCCGAACGCCCCCGAAAAATTTTGACGTAGTCATCGATAAACCCGACAAGCCCAAACCCCACAATGGACGATATGACGAGCCAAATATAGAGATTCCTCACGTCCGCCCACAGCACCGTTGACAGCAACACGGCAAAAATTATGAGAATTCCTCCCATGGTAGGGGTTCCCTTTTTTGCCAGATGGTGGCGCGGACCCTCTTCTCGGATACGTTGTCCCATTCGGAGAGCTTGCAATTTTTTGATCATGGGTGGAGCCAAGATAAAAGCGATCGCAAAAGCAGTAAGGGCCGCGTAAATGATGCGAAAGCTCAAATACCGAAACACGTTGAAGATCGCGATGTCCGCGTGCAACGGGTAGAGCCACAAATACAACATACGTCTTGTCCTGTCGCTATCCGTTTGTTGGCTGATATCGGCGTACGAACTCATCCACCAGGC
This sequence comes from Nitrospirales bacterium, assembly GCA_965215405.1. GTDB lineage: Bacteria > Nitrospirota > Nitrospiria > Nitrospirales > UBA8639 > Bin75. The sequence goes on along the minus strand of OZ244060.1, from coordinate 1,255,415 downwards.
ACTCGAACCGCATGGCCCTGGAGGCCTTGAGCAACACGACGTCTCCACGCTCAACCAGCTTCTTGAGGACCTGTGCCGCGTCGCCGACGCGTTGGACTTCGAAAATCCGCGATGGGGGCATGCCCTCCGCAGATGCCCCGTGAGCCAACTCCCTGCAGAATTCCCCACAAGTAATCAAAAATGAAATCTGGCTGTCGGCGACAAAAGCACCGACTTCTCTGTGAAGTTTCCGCGTCTTCGCTCCCAATTCCAACATGTCTCCAAGCACGGCAATGGTCCGGTGGCCGGCACCGAATTCCTTTAACAGCGTCACTGCCGCTTTCATGGAATCAGGGTTGGCGTTATAGTAATCCTGAATCATGCTGACACCCTGCCAAGAGGAAACCTGGGACCTCATGGTCACTGGACGAAATCGACTCAAGCCGGTTGCCATTTTTGCGACCGACAGCCCCAGGACGTGACCCACCGCAATCGCGGCCAAGGCATTCAAAACGTTATGGATTCCAGGCACATGGAGAGACAGTCGATGAGATCGTTGCCGTCCAGTTATATGGAGACGAAACTCGGTTCGTGTCCCTTGCTGCTGAACGTGAGTTCCGCGAATGTCCGCTTGAGCCCGTAATCCGAAAGAGACCACCGAACAGGGGACACGGCGTCGAAAAAAATCGTAATGCGGGTCATCGGCATTCAAAATGATGGCGCCATCACAAGGAAGATTGGCCAACAATTCGGCTTTCGCACGGGCAGATCCGCCTACACTTCCAAAAAATTCCAAATGGTCATTTCCGACGTTCGTAATGATACCAACCGTCGGCCGAGCGATTTCCGCCAACCGTGTGGTTTGCCCTTCGGCATCCACCCCCAATTCCAGAACCGCCGCCTGGTGGGAGGAAGTCAATCCAAGAACCGTTTGCGGCAACCCGACTCGATTGTTCGAATTGCCGGTTGTTTTCTTGAGGCACCAGCGCTGCGAAAGCGTTTTTGCGACCATCTCTTTCGTGGTGGTTTTGCCGTTGCTCCCCGTCACGGCAATGACCGGAATGTCAAAGCGCTTTCGGTGAAAGGCAGCAAGGTCCTGATACGCCCTCAACGAATCCTTGACCTTGACGACGAATGGTTGGGAGAGGGGGGATCGGCGTACAGAGATTGTTTTCCTGACGTTCATATTACGCGGGAGAGCTTCAAGGATAACCCCCCTCGCTCCACGGGTTAAGACCTCATCAATAAACTGATGCCCATCAAACCGTGCGCCTTTCAATGCGACAAATAAATCTCCCTTGCGCACCCTTCGGGAATCAGTACAAATCCGTCGGATCCGACAACCCGTCGTGCCTTTCAGTAACGTTCCTCCCGTTGCGGCAAGCACTTCCTCACCCGTAAAAATCGACATCGTCCGAGAGCCTATCTCTTCCGACTGTTCGGCAAATCCGCCAACAGTTCACGAGCCACTTCTCGATCATCAAAATGATGCCGCGTCTTGCCAATGACTTGATAATCTTCATGCCCTTTTCCAGCGATTAACACCACGTCGCCTGGTCGAGCTTCAAAAAGCGCCGCCCGAATGGCCGCTCGACGATCAGGGACGACGCAGGACGTTCCTCGTTCTGACGCCGAAAGACTCAGCACCCCCCGTTCAATATCGCGCAGAATCGCCTCAGGCTCTTCGGTGCGAGGGTTATCCGAAGTCAGAAATATCACGTCACTGTGTTGTGCGGCTGCCCGTCCCATTTTGGGTCGTTTCCCAGGATCACGATCCCCTCCGCAACCAAAAACCGTAAGAATCCGTTGTGGTCGCAGTTGGCGTGCAGTGGCCAAGAGTTGGATCAACGCATCTTCCGTATGGGCGTAATCCACAATCACCGAAAAGTTTTGCCCGGCCTCTACACGCTCAAATCGCCCTGGTACCGTTTGAAATCCCCGGATACCCTGGTGAACGGCATCCAGAGACATTCCCCGTGAGAGGCCGACGCCTATGCTCGCCAAGAGGTTCGACGCATTGTGTTTACCTACCAGGGCACTTTGGATATTCAATGAACCATGGGGGGTATGAGCGGTAAACCGGGTTCCCTCCATAGAGAGGGCAACGTTCGTCGCTTGAATGTCCGCGCGCTGGTGAAGGGAATACGTCCATACCGGCACCGAGGTCTCGGTTTTCAATCGGACACCCCACGCATCGTCGACGTTGATGATCGCTCGTTTAGGTTGTGCTTTGGACGTTGGAACAACGAACTCTTGAAAGAGGCGCAACTTCGCCTGATAGTAGGACTCCATCGTGTTGTGGAAATCCAAATGGTCTTGGGTCAAATTCGTAAAGACCACAATGTCAAATTCACAGCCTTCAACGCGGTCCAACGCGAGGGCGTGCGAGGAGACTTCCAAGACCACTGCCTCCATCTTCGCTTCCGTCATACGATGCAATAACGCCTGTAGGGGAACGGCGCCTGGCGTCGTGTGACTGGCCACCTGATACTCGGCACCAACGCGATGCCCCACCGTGCCCATGAGGCCCGTTCGATAGCCGCCACGTTCCAGGACGGCTCGGCTCACGTGCGCCACCGTGGTTTTTCCATTGGTCCCCGTTATTCCCACCATTGTTAAGGCCTGCGAAGGATTCAGAAAAAACCTCGCGGCTAACCGACCGAGGGCCTTCCTTGAATCTCTGACCTCGACCCAGGCAGGGCTAGCTTTTTTCTTGACGTGAGGTGGAGCCTGAAATGGAGCTTGAACCACAACGCCCCCTACCCGTTGCCGACATGCCTGGGCGACAAAAGAATGGCCGTCAACCTGCTGCCCTTTGACGGCAACAAACAGACTGCCCTGAGTAACTTCCCGCGAATCATCCGTGATGCCGGACAGTTCCACGTCAAGGTTGCCCGTCGTGCTGATAATTTCCAGGGGCAGCAGTAATTTCGCTAACGTCATTCCCCGTTTAGCTGATACCCGTCGAAGTCAGGCATTGCCCGTGAGGCCACCGCCATTCCGACTTCTTTGCCAGGAGCCACGTTTAAATATCGGAGCGACTGTTCCGCTACCTGCCGAAACACCGGAGCCGCGACAACCCCTCCCCAAGCCGGCCCTTGCGGTTCATCAATCATCACCAATATGGTTAATTGCGGATCTTCTGCCGGGACAAATCCCACAAACGACCCCACGGATTTGGTGGACGAATACGTGCCTGTTTCAGGATCAACCTTCTGGGCCGTTCCGGTCTTACCCGCCACCCGATAGCCCGGTATGGCCGCGCGCTTTCCCGTCCCTCGTTCCACCACGTTGACCAAGAGGTCCGTGACGGTTTTTGCAGTCTCGGCGCTAATGGGACGGCGACGAATATGGGGAGTGTGCTCCCAGACGCTTCTTCCCTGGTGGTCGGAAATCTCCCTGACCAGAAACGGCCTCATGAGCCATCCCTCGTTCGCAACGGACGCCACGGCCGTCACAAGCTGCAACGGCGTTACCGCAATTTCCTGCCCTATGGCCAAAGAGGGGAGGGTGCGTCGACTCCATCGATCCGGACTTTTCAAGATTCCAATTGATTCCCCGGGAAGGTCGATTCCCGTTTTTTCACCAAAGCCAAACGCGCGCAAAAACCGATAGACCTGCTCTTTCCCCAACTCCCACGACACTTTGACGAAGGCCACGTTACTGGATCGTCGAATGGCTTCACGAAACGTCACCCAGCCGGATTTCTCATGGTCATGAATGACGGTCCCGCTAATCGGGATCTCGCCGTCCCCTGCATACAACAGTGTGTCGGGTTGCACTCGATTCAATTCCAAGGCAGCGGCAGCCAGTACCACTTTGAGCGTCGATCCTGGCTCGTAGGGATCGGTCACGCCCCGATTTCTCCACTGCTCGGGTGACGCCTGTTGGATATGATTCGGGTCAAACGTCGGGCGAAGGGCCCAGGCCAACATCTCGCCGGTTTTGGGATCCATGACAAGAATGGCCCCACCTTGCGCCCTGGTGTCCTGTACGGCCTGTTCCAAGGCTTGTTCCGCGATATATTGAATGACTTCATCGATGGTCAGGGAGATGGCGTGTCCGGAAAGGGGTTGAGGCTTTCGCCGGCCTTCGGGAATGATGACTCGCCCCCACGCGTCCCGATGCAAGACCACCTGACGCACTCGGCCCCGAAGATGTTCATCATATCCATTTTCGAGCCCTTCAAGGCCCTGACTGTCGATTCCCGCAAATCCAAGGACGTGCGCTAACAATGTCCCCTTGGGATAAAATCGACGCGCTTCGACGAGAACGTCAACGCCGGAGAGAGCAAGGTCGTTCAAGCGTTCGACGTGGGAGTCATGAATTTTCCGTTTGACCCACACAAATTCCCGTTTGGCCCGTAATCGTTTTTCCAGGGGTTTTTGAGAAATATCCAACGCCCGTGCAAGTTGGCGAGCGACGAGTGGCGGGTTGTCAATGGAAGGTGGCGTGGCATACACCGATGACACGTCCAGATTCAACGCCAGCGGTTTCCCCTGCCGATCGAAAATGGCACCGCGGTTGGAATCAAGGGTGATCGTCTTCTCATACTGACGGCGAGCCTTCTGCGTCATCATTTCTGCTTGAAGCACCTGAAGATCAAAAAAACGAATGAGCAGAATGGTGAATCCAACGAGAAAACACAGGCCCAGGAAGGCCCGTCGTCCGGCTCCCCCCACCCCTGAATTGAGTTCCTGCTTCATGAATGACCGATTCATTGTCAGTGTCCCGTTTGCTGGACTAAACGAAGCGGAGGAGCGAAACCGTCGCCTGGTTTCCCGTTTTCCGTGCTGCCTGGAATCAGGACAACCTGCCTCGCGCGCGGGGGTTTCATCCCCAGCTTCTTGTTGACCTCTGATGCAATACGGTCAGGTGCCGTTAATTGAGAGAATCTGATCAGCAATCGGTCGTGCTCCTGCGCTAATACCGCTTTCTTTTTCAATAAGGCGTCCAACTCATATCCCACTCGCACCACGTCCACCTTTTCCCACACATAAAAGAGGAGTACCCCGCTCAAGCTCACCGTCAGCAACGTCCGGAGAAACAATTTCACGCGAGACCCTTTCCCGCTTGCGCGTCTCCCCGCCACGGTTTTCGTTCAATGACTCGCAACTTCGCACTGCGCGCACGGGGATTGGCTCGACGTTCCTCCTCGGAAGGAGAGACGGGTTTCTTCGTCAAGGCGACCCATTGATCCGGAGCCTCTTGAGTCAGACGCCGAAACGCCTGTTTGACTAAACGATCTTCCAGGGAGTGAAAAGAAATCACACACAGACGTCCGCCTGGCGCCAAGATATCGACGACCTCGTCGAGCCCGGTCTTCAGGGCACCCAATTCGTTATTGACCGCTATGCGAAACGCCTGAAAGGTCCGCGTCGCAGGATGAAGCCGCCCGGAACGATAAGATCGAGGCACAGATTGCTGAATCAGTCGCGATAAGTCCATTGTGGTCCGAAGGGGGACTCGGCGGCGGGCATGGACGATGGCCCGTGCAATTCGTCGTGAATATCGCTCTTCCCCTAATGCATGAATCATATTGGCAAGTTGCGTTTCAGGCAGCGCATTGACAAGGTCTTCAACTGATTGGCCGCGAGCAGGATTCATCCGCATATCCAAGGGCCCATCATGCTGAAAACTCAACCCTCGCTCGGGCTGATCCAATTGGGCCGAAGACACCCCTAAATCGAATAGAATGCCGTCTACGCGTTCTCTGTCAGCCAGGTTCATCACCGCTTTCACGTCTTGAAAGTTTTCGCAAAACAGGTGGACCCTGGACTCGTAGGCTTGAAGCCTTGTTCGTGTACAGGCAATCGCGTTAGGGTCCTGGTCGATCCCAATGAGAATGCCATCGGGTTCACTTGCCCTGAGAATACGCTCTGCTGTTCCTCCTAAGCCTATGGTACAATCCAGGTAACACCCTTTCGCGCGTGGCCGTAACCAAGTCACGACCTCTTCTAATAAGACCGGAACGTGAATCGCATTATCCAACTATTTATCTCTACATTACTCCCACTTATCACCACTTTTTCCCACTTAACGGGTCAAATATACCAGCGTCAACAATTTTGTCAAGTAAAATCAAAGAGTTATTACCATTGGCAAACCAGGACGTTGGCAGCGTCTTCTGCCAAAAAATTTACACGGATTTGACTGAAGAATGGACTTGCAAAATGGGCTGGAGACAGAGAAACAGTCGATAGAGCCTGCGAGGGAAGGCGAACACGTGCAATGCTGCAAATCCAGACCACGCCTCGTTCAATCCCCATTCCAAAACCAGCACGGGGAACTGACTCAGGTCCTAATACCACCGGAAGGTATCTCCTGATCGATGATCCCGTACCCACGCTCGGAGACGAGCCTTCTGCCCAGCTATTTCAGCAATATGAAAGATGGAGATGATCGGGTGAGACACTCATGCCAGCGTGTACGCCTTCATCAAGAAACTGAAAAGAGCGACACCCCCTGCAAGGACAAGGAGAGCAGGTTGAGAAAATGCTCCTGCGCCTGACACCGTACCGCAAACGTAAATTGACATCGGCTCACTGCCAGGACTATCCTTTTCCTAAAAGGAGGTCCGTCAATGAATTACACTATTACCGTTCGTGAACTAAAGGATCGCATGGATAAAGGGGAGAAGGTGTTTTTATTGGACGTTCGGGAACCGCATGAATTTTCCATGGCCAAGATTGAAGGGTCAACGTTAATTCCCTTGGGCACGTTGCCCCAATCGCTCAATCAGTTAGACCCGGCTGATGAAATCGTGGCCCTGTGTCATAAAGGCATGCGAAGTGCCGATGCCGTGGGATTTCTCCTCCAGCAAGGATTCTCCAACGTCAAAAACTTGATTGGGGGCATTGACGCCTGGTCCGTTGAAATTGACCAATCGGTTCCGCGCTATTGATCATGAGTGACGCGACGACGTGAAGCGTTGGTGCTTTTCATGATTTGCTAGAGCTTCTGCTGCCGAAAGAACTTTACCGTCTCCTCTAATCCTTCCGAGAGGGACACGGTTGGAGTCCACTCTGTCTCTTTCTCCAGTTTACTCGCATCGAGCACACTGCGTACCTGTTCGCCTTTTTTCGCAGGACCGTACATTGCTTGACACGGTGAATTTGTCATTTTTTTTAGCTCGGCGAATATCTCATTCACATTTGTTTCTACGCCGGTCCCAACGTTGAAAGTCCCCTCTGTGGGTGGGTCGAATACCGCCCGCGCCGCTTCCACCACGTCTCCGACGTAGACGTAATCCCGCGTCTGGAACCCGTTTCCGTTAATCTGCGGTTGTTCACCTTTAAGCAGTTTTTTCGTGAAAATCGCGACGACGCCGGCTTCGCCGTCGGAATTTTGTCTCGGGCCATAAATATTGGCTAATCGAAGGACCACACACTTCAGCCCGGCAACGTGGCGATAGTACTCGAGATAATATTCGCAGGTTAATTTGCTGATCCCATAGGGAGACAGCGGTCGAGTGGGATGAGATTCCGAAGCCGGAAACGTCTCTTGTTTGCCATACACCGTGCCGCCGGAAGAGGTAAAAAGAATTTTTCTGGTGCCGTATCGGACGGCCAGATCCAAGAGCTTAAGGGTTCCCAGAACGTTCACTTCCGCATCGAACACAGGATTCTCCGTAGACTTCCGGACACTCATCTGAGCGGCCATATGTACGACGACCGCAGGACTCTCTTTTTTAAACACCTGTTCGATTCGGCTACTGCACACATCCAATTTGTAGAATACGGCTTCGCGGTGAACCTGTTTTCGTTTCCCCGTGGAGAGATTATCAATCACGGAGACGCGATGGCCCTCTTGGACAAACCGATCTACGACGTGCGATCCGATAAAACCTGCGCCGCCCGTTACTAAAATATTCATGCACCCTCCTGTAGCAATCAGTTCACTGAAGCCGAGACGGTCCACTGCAGACCCAAAAAAATTTCGCGATTCCCCTTTTTCCCGTGCACGGGTGAATCGAAGTGCCCGAGGCAATCAAATCCCAGGCGTTGAGCCGTGCCCTGGATGCGCTGCGCCACCTCCTGCCGGACCCCATCATCCCGAACCACGCCGCCTCGCCCCACCTGCTTGACGCCGGCCTCAAATTGTGGTTTGACAAGAGCAACGACCGTCGCTTCAGGAGCCAGCAATCTGACCACACGGGGCAAAACCAAACGCAGCGAAATAAAGGAGACGTCAATGACGGCCAGTTGGATGGACTCAGGAATGGTTGCAGGGTCGAGATGCCGAATATTACATCGCTCAAGGACGACGACTCGCTGATCATTTCTGAGGCTCCAATCCAATTGCCCGTATCCCACGTCCACGGCATAGACCCTGCTGGCACCGTACCGGAGGAGACAATCCGTAAACCCCCCCGTCGAAGCACCAACGTCCAAGGTGATACGATTCGAAACGTGGAGGGAAAAGGCGTCTAAAGCTGCCGAGAGTTTTTCTCCTCCCCTGCTCACAAAAGGGCTCGCCTGCCCTTCCACTGCAATGGCCGCTTGCTCTGAAACACGTGTAGCCCGCTTTTCCACGCGCGTCCCATCGACTTTGACTAATCCCTCCAATATCATCCGATGAGCCTGTTCCCGACTGTCAGCCAGCTGACGCCTGACCAGAACTTCGTCAAGTCGCCGTTTGGAAACTTTGGGGTGGTGAGTCATCAATTTGGGGACGACGCCTCTGGCAGGTCGGCGCGTTGGAAAGGGTCGTTTGCTTCCACACGTCTACAGACGGACGCATTGGGTGCGGAGCTTCATCCTTCTTCCTCGACGGAATACGCTTCTACTCGTTTTTTCCCATCTTTGTCTTGCACCATAATTTCCACCTTCCGTTCCGCGTCATCCAGCATCCTGAGACAGGTTTTAGAGAGTTTGATCCCCTCTTCAAACATCTTCAAGGAATCATTCAGCGGGAGATCCCCTTTTTCCAGATCAGCGACTATTGTCTCAAGCCTGGCTAAGGCATCTTCAAATCTTACGGCTGCCATACCTGCCTACAAACGTCGATGTGTGAGATCAATCGGCCGCCAAACCCCTTGTCTTCGAGACCCTCGCACGGGCGTCTGGTTTTGACAACCTTTCACTCTTGTATAAGGTTCGCGTCCTGCACACAATACCGAATTCAGCGACCCTGAGAATCGCATTATACGCAGTGTGCCTTGTACGTCGTCAAGAATGCCGATCTATTTGTTCAACAAGACAAGACAACGTCCCTTCAGCCAGTCGAGAGCGAACCCGGTCGCCGACGCGGACTGATTGAGCGTCTTTCACAATCTCTCCACCAGGACTGGTCTCAATAATGCTGTACCCGCGAGACAAAATCGCCAGAGGGCTTAAGCTGTCAAGGGTGCTGGCCAGGGTTCGTAATTGATGTCTTTTTTCCGTGATCACCCCCGGCATGGCTCTAGAAAGTCGTTGAAGAATCTGAGGCAACGTCAGGCTTCCCCGCTGCCACGATCGACCAAGACCAACTCTTTCCAAACCAGTGGCTAACGAGGCCAATCTCGGCCGTCCCTCGGAAAGTATTGCTTGCATGCCCCTCACAAGACGGAGACTGAGTTCATCAACTCGTTGCACCTGACGTTGGAGTATTTGCGAAGGAACAGGAAGAGAGCGAGAGGCCAACCCAACCTGATTCCTGCAAGACAGAAGCGTGCCGCGCAGGGCTTGAGCCAGTCTCATGTTCTTTTCTTGGATGCCTTCTATCAAGTCAACAAGAACAGGAGAAACAGATTCCGCCGCTGCCGAGGGAGTAGGAGCTCGATAATCCGCGGCAAAATCGGACAAGGTGACATCGATTTCGTGACCCACCGCTGAAATGACTGGAACGCGGGAATCAGCAATGGCTCGAACGACAACCTCGTCGTTAAAGCTCCATAAATCTTCCCAGGAGCCTCCACCTCTCCCCACGATAAGGACATCAAGATCATCCCGTTGATTGGCCAGTCGAATGGCATCCGCGATTTGCTGCGCAGCCCCAGGTCCCTGCACCGCCACGGGGAACAGCCACAGGCGGATCACCGGGCACCGACGGTGAACAACCGTCACAATATCGTGCAGTGCGGCTCCCGTTCTGGACGTGACCACGCCAACGTGGCGCGGAAAAAACGGAAGAGGGCGCTTGCGTGCAGGATCAAACAGCCCTTCTTGATCGAGCCGTTTCTTGAGTTGTTCAAAGGCAATCTTCAGAGCACCGATTCCTTTGGGTTCGAGGTACGCGAGAAGGATCTGATATTCACCTCTCGGTTCATAGACGCTGACGCGACCCTTCGCCAACACCGTGAGGCCATTTTCTACATTAAAGGGGAGAGAGGCGGCCACGCGACGAAACAGGACCGCTCGTATTTGGCTTTCTTGATCGTTCAGGGAAAAATAGACGTGCCCGGAGGAGGGAACCCGAAGGTTCGAAATCTCTCCTTCGACCCACACCTCCGGAAAAGCGTTTTCAATGTTCGCGCGAATGCTCCTCGTCAGTTGGGTAACCGTATAAACAGTCGGCAGGAGGTCAGACACAAGTCAGGAGAGCAGGGTTATTCGATTTCTCGAACGCGTTGAATGCCGGTGGCTTTTCCCGTTGCGGGATCGAATTCAAGCACGGTGGCACCCAGAACCGCCTGGCCAGAGGCGACTTCAAACCGTCTGGGCATCTGCGTGAGAAATTTGTCGATCACCAGTTCTTTTTTAATTCCAATCACGGAATTGACGGGACCGGTCATCCCAATGTCCGTCAAATAGGCAGTCCCTTTGGGAAGGATCTGCTCATCCGCAGTTTGTACGTGTGTATGCGTACCCACGACAGCCGTCACCTGACCGTCTAAAAAATGCCCCATGGCCATCTTCTCCGACGTCGTTTCTGCATGCATATCCACGATAATGCAGGGGGTCTGAGATCGCAGTTTTTCGACTTCCCGTTTGACCACCTGAAAGGGACAATCAATCGCCGGCATAAACGCTCGACCCATGACCTGGATCAGACCAATTTTCTCGCCGTTCGGCCTATCAATGACGAACGATCCCTGCCCGGGAGTGCCGTCGGGATAATTGGCCGGACGCAAGATTCTGGGTTCTTTGCGAATATAGTCCACCATTTCCTTTTTATCCCAGACGTGATTGCCCGTCGTGAGTGCCGAAATCCCCAGGTCGAATAAATCATTGGCCAAGTCAGGCGTAATTCCAAACCCACCGGCCATGTTCTCGCCGTTCGCGACCACAATATCGACGCGATACCGTTCGCTCACCCTATGGATGTTATTGGTGATGATACGTCGTCCCGGTTCACCAACGACGTCACCGATAAACAAAACGACCACAAATTCAATCGCTTCCTCTTGCTGATCTATTTGGCAAATTCGACAAATCGACTTTCTCGAATAACCGTCACTTTAATCTGGCCGGGGTACGTCATTTCTTGCTCAATCTTCTTGGATAAGTCACGAGACAGGAGAAGGGCTTCACTATCGGACAGTTTCTCCTGTCGAACAATTACGCGCACTTCTCGCCCGGCCTGAATGGCATAGGCTTTATCCACGCCCTCATAGCCCACGGCCAAACCTTCCAGTTTTTCCAATCGTTTCACATAGGCTTCCAGCGTTTCGCGTCGCGCACCGGGCCTGGCAGCGGACAAGGCTTCTGCGGCTGCAACCAACACGGATTCCGGGCAAAGCGGTTCAACCTGTTCATGGTGCGCGGCAATGGCATTCACCACTTTTTCGGACTCGCCATACTTCCTCGCGATTTCGGCACCCAACATCGCATGGGTACCTTCTTCCTCATGACTCACCACCTTCCCGATGTCGTGTAACAGCGCACCACGTTTGGCCAATTTAATATCCAAGCCTAATTCCGCAGCCATAATGCCACAGATATACGACGCCTCACGGGCATGATACAAATTGTTTTGTCCGTAGCTGGTTCGGTAGCGTAACCGGCCTAAGAGTTTCACGATCTCTGGATGGAAATCCGAAAGCCCAACCTCGAAGATCACTTTTTCAGCTTCTTCTCGCATTACCTTCTCAAGATCGCCTTTGACTTTTTCCACGACCTCTTCAATCCGCGTCGGATGGATTCGACCATCCTGCATCAGCCGTTCAAGCGAAATTTTGGCAATCTCACGTCGCAGGGGATCGAACCCGGAGACAATCACGGCTTCCGGTGTTTCGTCGACGATTAAGTCCACGCCCGTTGCCGCTTCCAAGGCTCGAATATTTCGGCCTTCTCGTCCAATGATGCGACCCTTCATCCCATCACTGGCCAGGGCCACCACCGAGATGGTGGCTTCATTGACATAATCACGGGTGATCCGTTGAATCGAGTTGGTCACAATTTGCTGGGCTTCCCTGTCCGCGTTTTCCCGAGCTTCATCAAGGATCCGTTTCGTCAGCCCCGTGGCTTCCAAACGAACCTCACCTTCAATCTCGGCCAACAGTTGCCGCTTGCTTTCCTCCGTGGTCAAGCCAGCCACGCGTTCCAAGGCCTCCCGATGTTCCCGTATCGTTTTCTCGCATAACAATTCCTGCTTCCCCAACGACACTTCTCGATCCGATACGGCTCTTTCTCTCTTGCGAGATTCCTCCTCACGACGATCGAAAGTCGAAATTTTTCTTTCCAACTCTTCTTCTCGTTGCTCCATTCGTTTTTCCAGCCGATGCATCTCACCCCGTTTTTCTTTTTCCGTCTTTTCTATTTGAGCTTTGGCTTGGAACACCAGATCCTTTGCTTCAATTTTCGCTTCCTTAATAGTCTGTTCGGCTTCGCGTTTCGCTGATTGGGTTAACTGACGAAGCTGGTCTTCAGCTTTATGGCGCTGCGTGGCGAAGCGCGTACTTTGAATCATTCTATTCAACACAAACCCCGCGCCAAGACCCATGCCGAAAGCGACTACCATGATGATGATATCTGTGAACACGGTTGTCACCCCCTTCTCTACCCGCTCATACAAAGGCACTCCTGGAAGCCTTTGTCATCGTTGACAATTTTGTGTTGCCACGGGGCCAACCGGCTTTTTGCAACAAGCCGGTAAGACAATTCCTCTCAGGTAAACTCGTACTGCAGGAAACGTGGAGAACGATTGGGAAAAAAGGCAGGGAATGAAAAGACGCGAGAGCGAGGAACGGCTCTACGCGACGTCAGGCTTCGTGAAAAACATCGCAAAAGGCGGAAATTGATTGACACTTACATTTCTACGTCTGTTTAAAATTCTATTCGCCATTAGCTTAGAACTATTACAGGGCAAGCTCGGGCTTCTCTCACGAACTGTCTCTCTGGCTGTTTCTTTCTGCATCAGAATACCTTTTAAGCCGAGCGGTCAAGCCATCCCTCAATTCAAACCTCATTGCGATTGCACGTCAGTTACTCGCACCTTCAATTTACCACACTCGATTCATTCCCCATCATACACCGTTATTCACTCGTTATTCCTGAGCGACGAGTTTATCCCTCTTTCAAAGGTTAAAATTTCTTGATCACGTCTCTATACTTAAAACGTTATCAGAGAGTTGCGCTTCATGCAAGAATATAGACCTATAAGGTACTATTTGGCCCTAAGTGGGATTCAATACACTCCAACAACACCTCGGCTCGACGCTCAAGCTCGGCCTCTCCTGCCTGCCGACGTCGTTCTTGCCGAAACAGTTGATCCGCAATATTCATCGCGGCCAGAATGGCAATTTTTGCAGGCGTGGATCTCGTCGTCCCTTGTGCAATGGTACGCATTTGCCCTTCCACGTATCGGGCAAGTTCCTGGGCATAGCTTTCGTCTTCAATAGGCTGCAAGGCTAATTTTTGTCCATAGACGTCAACCTCAATGTTCTTGGTCATGGACAACCCCCTGCAAGTCGGTCTCTGAAGATTCCAGGCAGTCCAGTTGTCCAAGCACCTTTTCAATCCGCAACTTAATCGTCACTCGCTCTTCTTCCCACTCACGTGAAAGGGCTTCCTGCCTGGATAATTCCTCTTGAACCACATCCAATTGTTGCTGAAGAGATCGATTGGCCTGCTTTAATTCCTGGACCAAGTCCACCAATCCCCGCACACGGATCTCTAATGACTCCATTTTTTCAAGACTCACGGGAGGGCTCCTTCTCCGGACCTGAACAATACGGCTAAAATAAAATCTTTAGCAGGTCCTGTCAAGCACCAGAGCACTACATGTTGGGGAATGAAGAAACTGATAGATACGATAACTTGTTACAACCCGTTTTACGTACCGACGGGTTTCCCTATAGGAAATAAGTTCGACAAATTCATCCGGATCTCGATCACCAAACTGGGCAATCCAGCGTTTCACGGCATGGGGACCGGCATTATACGCCGCGACGGCCTGAATAGTATTTCCCTGATATTCACGTAACAATTCACCAACGTAGTGAACTCCTAACCGAACGTTCAAATCTCCCTCCAATAAATCCTCCCGATTGACCGATCCGACGCCTAAGCGACGGGCAACGCGGTTCGCTGTCTTCGGCATTAGTTGCATCAGCCCCATGGCACCGACTGGTGACAAGGCCTTGGGATTATACAAACTTTCCTCACGGATAATCCCCTCAACCAAAAAGGGATCCACGTGTGGGTCGGCATATCGCCGTATCTTTGTTAAATATCCCGTTGGATAGGCCATATGCCACAACGGAGAATCGGAAAAAAACCGGCGACGCTCCAGGGGCTCTAGAAAATACCGTTTGGCTATCAATAACGCTGATTCATAATCTCCAACTTCCATCATATGCAGCGCGAGGGCATATAAGGTCTGCGGTTGATCGCCATATTGCTTCTTGACCCATAACAATTCTTCGGCTGCTTCCTGGCGAAGACCCAGCGTCGACAGTTCCATGGCTTTTTGGAAATGCGCATTGGTTTGGAGGGCGGACGAGGTGGGAACGTTTATCACCGGGGTCGCCCGGTTTTCACGTTGACCGCGTCCCGCGTGAAGTGGACGCCGCAGACGAGACTGAGATAATTGCCCATAATAGGTCATGGGCCACTCTGCAGATACCTGCTGATACAACGTTTGAGCTTCGTCGTCTCCTCCCATCCGCTCAAGAGCCCGCGCTTTCCAATAGTAAGCCCGGTTTTGCCAAGTCCGATCGGAAGAGGCCGCCGCAAGAGCATGAAAGGATTCAACGGCGTCTTTCCACGCCCCTTGTTGATAATGCAGCCACCCCAAACGCCACAAGGCATCCATTTTGATTTCAGCAAGATCAGCCTCACGATAGGCACTCTCATAAGCCGCAACAGCTTGGTGAATCGTGTTTTCTCCCTCAGCCCACACGCCACTCAATAAATGGATCCGGCTTCGTTCATTGACGTTCAATCCGGGAGGGACGGAGTCACGAAGCTTCAGGAGAAGCCCGCCTCGATCTTGCCGCAAGTACACCTTGGCTAACCATACGGCGGCTTTGCCGGTATACGCGGAAGAGGTTGCCGCCAGGCGGCGAAAAATTTTTTCGGCTTGAGGATACTGCTTCAACCGCACATGGGCCATCCCTAACCGAAAGAGCCCTTGCTCGTAACGCGGGCTGCGCGGTCGACCGGCTAAAAACCTTTCCAAATCCTGAATAGCGGCTTCAAACCGTGCCGAGTCATACCACGTTTGGGCCCGTCGATCATAATCTTCGAACGAAGGGTTCCAGTGCAGCGCCTTCGGTCGCCCGGACTGTACGATTTGCTGCATTGTTTGGGCTTCCGGAGATTCCGGGTAGTTCAGCCAAATTTCGCGCAGGGCTTGTTTCGTCTGGGGCACCTGCTGCAATCGGGCAGCACACTCGGCAAGAACAAAAAAGGCTCGGGGGGCATACGGAGAACCCCGATCACGGACAGTGGCCTCTTTCAGGTGAGCAGTGGCAGGCTGACATTGCCCGTTCTCGAACCAGGCAAATCCTGCTTCATACGACGTTTGATTTCTTAAGACGGAAGGAGCGGGCGACTCCAACGCCGCTTCAAACATCAGGGCCGATTCATGAGAGGAACCTATCCGCCCCAATGCCTGCCCGAGTTTCACCAACACATAGTCTTCGAGGAGTGGAAGATCCTTGCGTGCCGCACGTAGATACTCAAGGGCCTGGGCCGGATCACGTTCGAGAAGAGCCCATCCCGTTCTGAATCCTGCGCGACGGGCCCATATGGTTCCCGGATACGCCTCTTGCACGCGGCGAAAACGTTCGACCTGTAGAAGGACTTGATCGGGATGCGTGTCGGAAAAAGACGCGGCATTTCGAAAACATTCTTCTGCCGATTGACAGACGTGGTCCCGAGCCTCGGGCTCGGGCAAGGAATAGGCACTCGTCAAGAGAAAAATAACGAGGAGACTTCCACTATGAACCCATAAACGAGACGACTTCACTGCTGACCAACGTTTCCGTTCACGCCGTTCCATTCAGAAAAACAATACCCAGCTTCGCCGTCCTATGCAACGCAAAATTCATCCTCCCGTTAGTACAGACCTGCTCCTTCTTCAACGGGCTTGCAGAAGGGAAACAGTCAGAACGCGGTTCCGATCAGGACTATTTTTGACCAAGCCGCCACCGCGCGTTTCTTTATCGTGTAGCGGCGCCTCTCATGGTGCCTTCTTCGGGGCCACATGAGACGCGGTCCTGCAAATCAGAACGGCCAGGCCCGCGGCGCTACCACCAGCGCCTTCCGTCACGGCAAAGCTCGCCCCCCAGCATGCCACCGCCAGCGGCTTGTGTTCAGCATGAGAAAGGGAGATAGAAGATTAAACCAAAAGAGGTAAATTCTTAAAATTCGACGCCCACTTCATCCACACGTTTTGCGGCTTTCAGCGTGTGGTCTAAGACAAAGGTATCGCGTGGACTTACATTGAGATAAGAAAGAGGAAGTGGTCCGGCACGGCCGTCATATTGTTGCAGCAGGGGCCCTATGGCTCCATAGAAAAATGAAGAAGAAGCTAATTCAATCCCGTCAAAGTCCAACTCGACGCGTTGGGCATCCTTGAGGAGACCAGAAATCACACGATACAGTTTGGCTCCATCCTCATACGTCCCGCCATAGGGACCAACAATGTCTTTAACGATCAACTTCTTCATCCTAATGTCGTTCGCGTACATAATTTTCAAACCATTCAGTAAATTTTTGTAATGAATTGTCATCAAGCAGATTCCGGACTTTGAATAGAAATAGGTATCCATATCTTGAATAATAGATTCCTAATTGCTTGATCTCCCATTTCTTCTGAAATGCGGCGTGTAGACGATATCCAGTTATCAACTCCGACAATTCCATTGAATAAATTTTATAGAGTAACAAATAACCAATGAGTTGGCAAAAATAATCGGGGGACAATTCAAGTTTTTTGGTTGCTTTTATATCTATTAACTTATCATCAATTATAAGGTCAGCATCAGCTCCACCTACGAGTCTGGAAGCCCCACCAAATGTAGGATTTAACAAACACCTATCCTTGGCTATAAATAATTTGTCATCAATGAGAGAAAGTTGCCTCTCAATATCTTCAATATCTGCTGTATCTGCATCTACACCTATGTATTCAATGCCGCGTCCGGACCGAAGAACAGGATCAATATAAGACATGCGTAAGGTTTGTCTAATAAGTTCTCGCGATATCTGAGCGGTTTCAGCGAATTCTTTTCGTAGCGACTTAACATTATTGATTATTTGAAGTCCTTTCTTATATCTACATCTTGTTTTTTGGCGTCTGCGTCTATCCATCTCGCTCGCGGAGTCTATTTCTAGCCGCTTAATTCCCTTTTCTGCAACCCACTGATTTTTGTGGTCCATTCCGAGACCATTGAGTTTTTCCAAATAGAACCGAAGGAGGTAGTCAAAGGCCACACCGACTAAACTGTAGTTAGTTGTATGGAATGGCGCCAGTAAGGGACGGGGTTTTTCTAACTTTGGTCGTTGAAAAACATCCAAGATTTTATTTCTTAGAACTTTGTCACTTTGGATGAGTGATGTAAGGCTCATATTTTTTTTGCTTACGGTTTTGTTGATCAAAGTGCGACCTCTTTCGTCCATACTCACGATTGGTCCTGTACGAAACGGCCAGTGTGGTACGATACCCCGGTTCGACTGTCGAATGGCCATACAGGATCATGTGCATTTGGGCCAAGGACGAGATAGCGTCATCCATGGACACTTCATTGGCGGCTTCAATGAGTGCCATCCACAAAGGAAAATCGTAGAGGGGTTGGGCCTCTCGTGTAGGGGAACGAATTGAATATATTGGGGTGAGTGACGGGAATTGAACCCGCGACCTCCGGATCCACAATCCGGCGCTCTAACCAACTGAGCTACACCCACCACCCAAAGAGTCGTGATAAAGGCGGTTCCCCGGTGCGTAGAGCGATCTTACTGAAAAAGTCTGACGCGACGCAAGACAAACACCTCGGCTGCGACTCGCTTCGGCCCCCTTGAAACCTGCTTATCCGGGCTGGCCAGACACAAAATGGTCATGGTGGAAACGCGCGGCAAAGGCTTCTTGCATTTCATCCACGATCGCCTGAGCCGCAACACGTGGTTCCGGAGCATCACGAATCGGCCGACCCACGACTAAATAATCTGCTCCTGCCTGAATGGCCTGGCGAGGCGTCGTGGGACGAGCATGATCATCCGCCTCCTTGCCGGCAGGCCGGACTCCAGGCGTCACGATCAACAACGGAGAGTCGATTGCCGATCGAATGGCCATTGGTTCCTTCCCCGAAGCAACCACCCCATCACACCCTACGTCGGCAGCCACTCTAGCACGAGACACCACCATTTGTTCGATACTTCCGTCGTGTCCCCCTTCCCGAAGATCCGCACGCGCTGCATTCGTCAAAACCGTCACCGCCAGAATTTTCATTTCCGGATTGCCCGCCCGTCCCTTCACGGAGGCAGCCAGAGCTTTTCGCTCGGCATGCACGGTAAGAAATGACACCCCCATTTCCGCGACCCTCGCCGTTGTCCGTTGCACCGTCTCCGCAATATCCAACAACTTCAAGTCGAGGAACACGGGTTTTTCGTACTTCTGCACCATCCGGACGACTGCCGGGCCTTCACTCACAAAGAGTTCCAACCCGATTTTTATCACTCCAACCGATTCCTGGACGCGGTCCAGCACCACTTCAGCCGCCTTTGCCGTGGGCACGTCCAAGGCAAAAACGAGCCGCTCTTTGGCTTGAATCCTCGATTTTCTTGTGCTCTGACTCATTCTTGTATCTTTCCCGTTGACCATCGAGAAAGAGCTGTGTTAGTTTTCAAGAGTTACACTCTTGATGGAGGAAAAAGGAGTCTTATGCCGGTTGTTCATAAATCAGCCGTTAAACGTGCCCGTCAGGCCGAGAAGCGTCATGCTCGTAACCACGCAATCCTGCATCGCACCAACACGGTCGTGAAAAAATTCAAAGCCGCTCTCGAACAACACGATACACAATCGGCTCACCCCCTTCTTCGGGAAGCCATCTCAGCCCTTCACAAAGCCGTAACCAAAGGGGCCCTCCATCGGAATACCGCTTCCCGACGCATTTCTCAACTCTCGACCCGGTTCAACGCCCTCAAAGCCCAATAACCCTGCCTCAAATTTGTCTCGCCGCCGGCTCTCCGATCTACGTCAGGGAGACGTCTGACGGCGCATTTTGCAGGCCGCATGAGATGCCCGTCTGCCAGGCAGACGACCCTCACCCCATATTAATTTCGCAACCGCGGCCGCGAAGGAGATTGTACCGACTGGCACAAGGCAATGACTAATGCGTGCAGGATTCGGTGCGGGGAACCTGCGGCTGCGCCCTTCAGCGCACGGTCCGTGGCAGAAAAGACTTTAAACGCCTCGGGAAAATGCGACAAGGAAACGCGCCTGACCATTGCAAAAAATTCGCCCTGCCGGAAAGGAGGGACCCCCAGAGACTTCGCAACCGCTGCCTCACCGACTCCACGACTCAGCCCATCTTTCGCTTTCCACAGACGACGGTACTGCCACAGCAGCGCTCCGAGCGTCCGAAGTGGGGCCTCCCCCGACTCCAGGGTTTTCTCGAAAATGAGGAGGGCTTGGGACACGTTGCCCTGTATGATGGTTCCCGCCAAGTCAAACACCGACGCTCCAGGCTCCGCCCCTTGGACAGCGACGACGGCATACGCTTTGACCGTTTCCTTCGTTGAGACATAGAGCGACAACTTCTCCAATTCCCTCCGTACCCTATACAATCCCTCGCTCGCCAGGTCTTTCAGTAACCCCGCAGCTTCGGCATCGAGCCGAATCCCTAAACGCGCGGCCTCCTGACGAACCCAACCCAATTGTTGATTGTCATACAAGGGCGCACAATTCACCACCACCGCTTGTTTCTTCAAGACTTGGACCCATTTCAGCCGACCATCCAGTTTGCCTGCGGAAACGATCAGGGTTGTTGAATCGGAAGGTGCGGAAAAATATGGAATAAGGGCTTCCCCTTCTCGGACAGGAAGTTTGTCCGCCCATTTCAGAAGAACCACCTGGTGGTTTGAAAAAAAGGGCATTTCCTGGGCACGGGTCAAAATTTCCTGTGCGTTCGTTTCGTCGCCATACAGGACGTCACAGGAAAAGACATCACGATCGTCCGCGTTGCTCCGGTCGTCGCCTCCACTCACGCTCTTCAGACGCGAGAAGCAATGGGTTCGAATCATCTCGATGGTTTGATCCCGTAAGCAGTCTTCTTCTCCAAGGGCCAAAAACAATCTCTTCTTTCGTAAAGACGGACCGAGTTCAGCAGGTTTGATCACGGTTTCTTCTCCGGAACGCGTCCCTGGGCCCGTGACGCAACAAGGGCCGACGAGCGTCCACGCAGCCTAAAGCTGTCCAAGGAAGAACGAGAAAGGGGTGAGGATGGAGCCTGAGAGAAGATCCCTTGTTTTCTCGCGCCCCAGAACGCTGCCGCTAAAATTTCCGCGGCCTCTTGGCCCGCCTGCTCTAATGCCCGGTCTTGCAGGACTTGGTTAAACTGAATTTGATCCTGGCGGGCTTCGATGTCAGGAGCACGATTCACAAAAAACTCTCCGGTGCCTGTAGCCGTTTCCTTCCAGAGCATCTTGCCCGTCTGTCGATGGGCCACCGTGACGAGCAGAACCACCTTCACGCGGCGTTCGCGGGTTTGGCCGGCCGAAAACGTGACTGACGGGATAGTCACCGAGACGATCTCTCCCGTCATGACGTAATCGGCTTGCACGTCCTCCGCCACGACCCGCGCCCCGCTGCTGACGGCAAATGCCTGCCGCATGTATCTGGTATAGGCAAATTCCAAATTACTCTGAAACGTGCGATTGAGAAGCTGTCGAACGGCTAACCGCACCAAAGGTCCTCCCTCTTCATGGTCAGGCTCTCCCCCGATTCGTGGGCCTGGCCCTTCCACGGAAAATCGATAGCCACATCCTGGAAGAAAAACGAGCAACATCAAGAGGAAAATGAACGACGAGACGAATCTGTTCATCAAGCGGGAACCCCCTTTAGACCACAAAATTGACTAGTTTTTTTTCGACATAAATCACTTTTCGAGGCGTCGTCCCCTGTAACCACTCCACTAATTTTTTATCGCTTTGCGCAAGTTCGAGAATTTCATCTTTCTTCGCGTCGGCCGGCACCTGAATCTTACTTCGCAGCCTGCCATTGACTTGAAGGGGTATCGTCAACTCCTCACGCACCACGAAGGCAGGATCAAACGTCGGCCACGCCTGATGCGCAATGCTCGGCGCATTTCCCAACCCTTCCCACAATTCTTCTGCCAGGTGTGGAGCAAACGGCGACAGTAATAAGACAAAGGATTCGGCTGAAGCACGCGGCAGGGGGCCATCTTTGGTGATGTCCCGGACAAAGACCATCAGTTTCGAAATGGCCGTGTTAAAACTCATCTCCCCAAGGTCCCGCGTCACGCCATGAATCGTCCGGGCCGTCAGTCGCGCTTGCCGGGGAGTTCCACTCCCCTCGACGGACGGGACACCCGAACCGTCTTGATCCTTTTCACCAAGTACAAGCCGATAGGCACGCTGCAGAAACCGCGCGACACCCGGGATGGATTCGGAGGCCCAGGGGGCGCCTTTCTCCAACGGTCCCATGAACATTTCATACAGCCGCAGCGCATCGGTCCCATATTCGGCAATAATCTCATCCGGATTTACCACGTTGCCTCGACTCTTTGACATTTTCTCCGTGACTTTTTCCAGCACCAACCCGTCAATTGTCGGATGAAACGGCGTCCCTTCCTCAGACCACCGCACGTCTTGCGAAGCCACCCATCGAGCCTTGACTTCCTCTCCCGTCTTTTTGTGAAGTGGGGCGCCCTGGTCAAACTGCACCACCGACGTGGGGTACGATTGCGCCACGAAGGACGGATCATCGGAGAGATTGTTGTCAAAGTAGCGATAGCTATACCCCAGGATCATGCCGGGATTCAGCAATTTCCGAAAGGGTTCGGGCGTATGCACCAGATCAAGGTCATACAGCACCTTATGCCAAAACCGTGCATAGAGCAGATGCAGGACGGCATGCTCGGCCCCTCCCACGTACAAGTCGACCGGCATCCAATACCGTTCGGCTTCTTGTGACCACGACTCCTGGGTATTGTGGGGGTCACAAAAGCGAAGGTAATACCAACAACTTCCGGCCCACTGGGGCATGGTATTGGTATCACGCAGAGCCTTTTGTCGGGTTTCCTGGTCCGTCACTTCAACCCAATCGCGTACGCGAGCCAGGGGCGCTTCAAACTCTCCACTCGGGCGAAAGTCTTCCAACTCGGGAAGCACAACCGGCAATTCCGATTCCGGAATGAGCTTCGTCGTGCCGTCTTCAAGATGCAGCACGGGGAAAGGCTCGCCCCAATAGCGCTGTCGACTGAAGAGCCAATCGCGCAATTTATAGTGCACGGTCCTCTCACCCTTCCCGCGTTGTACCAGCCAGTCGCATATGCGTGTCTTGGCATCGGGGGTGGCTAATCCGTCTAAAAAATCGGAATTCACGTTCGCACCGTCCCCCGTAAACGCGTCAACGGAAATATCGCCTCCCGAGACGACTTCGACAATCGGCAGGTGAACCTGTTTCGCAAAGGCATAATCCCGCGTATCATGAGCCGGAACCGCCATGATTGCTCCGGTTCCATAGGTCGCCAATACGTAATCCGCAATCCAAATCGGAATGGGCTTGCCTGTGACCGGATGCGTGGCGAACGCTCCGGTGAACGCCCCTGTCTTTTCACCCAGTTCGGCCACGCGCGCCCGTTCGCTCCGACGTGACGCTTCTTCAACATAGGCATCCACCGCCGAACGTTGCTCGGGGGTCGTGATGGCCGTCACGAGTGAATGCTCAGGAGCCAGGACTATATAGGTGGCCCCGAACAGGGTGTCGGGCCGGGTGGTAAACACCTCAATCGGTCTTTGCCCGTGTCCCACGACCTCAAAAAAGATTTTGGCACCTTCCGAACGACCGATCCATTCCCGCTGCATCCGCTTGATGGATTCAGGCCAATCCACTAAAGCCAAGTCGTCAATCAACCGATCGGCATAGGCCGTGATGCGGAGCATCCACTGCCGCATGGGCACCCGCACAACCGGATGTCCTCCTCGTTCGCTCTTGCCGTCGATCACTTCTTCGTTGGCCAGCACGGTTCCCAGCACCGGGCACCAATTCACCGGAACTTCCGCCAGATACGCCAAACCCTTTTGATAGAGTTTACGAAAGATCCATTGCGTCCATCGCACGTACTTGGGGTCCGTGGTATCGATTTCCCGTGACCAGTCGTAATCCATGCCCAGTCCCTGGAATTGCCGTCTGAAGTTTTCAATATTCCGTTTAGTGGTTTCTCGTGGATGGGTCCCGGTTTCAATCGCGTATTGTTCGGCCGGCAAGCCGAAGGCGTCCCATCCCATGGGGTGCAGGACGTTCCAACCCTGCATCCGTTTGTAGCGAGCAATAATATCGGTCGCGATATAGCCTTTGGGATGGCCCACGTGGAGGCCGGCCCCCGACGGATACGGGAACATATCGAGGACGTAAAATTTGGGTTTCGTGGAGTCGACGTCGGAACGAAAGGGCTGATATTCACGCCAGTAGGCTTGCCATTTCTTTTCAATGGCCTGGTAATCGTAGAGTCTGGACATGGGTCGGATAAACGCGGTCAGGCAATGCCGGCCTGGTGCCCGGGATGAATGGAAAAATCTACCACAGCGACGGGCAGGCGACAAGAGTCGACGACGGTCGTCACGTCCGGTCCGCGTCACGGGCGCACAGGATACGGGACGGTGGGGTCCACGTTTCCGTTCCTGCCTTGCGTTCCGAACTCCTTGCAGCCACGAGCCAACGAAGGAGCACGACGCGATACGTTCCGGCTCGCAACGGAGGCATTCCTGCATGGACTGACGTTGGAGTGCCGCGCGGACCGCGGGTTCATCGCGTACTTCCTCTGGCACGCCTCTGATTGTGATCCGGATTGCCATGAACGCATTATGCCATCATTGACGGCAGTCAGCGGCAGCCGACTTGGAATGCTTACGGCGCAGAAAGATACTCGGTCGCGTCTTCGGATGACCGGAGGCAGTCCGCGGTCCGATACGGTTTATAAGGATTTATAACTTGCGTGTATCAGCCGTCTCTCCAATACGCCCTGGCTTATTTGCGGATTTTGACCAATTCGGAGGAAGGCACGATGAAGGCTTGCCCACGGAGTTTTCGATGGTAGGTAACGGCAAAACGATGCGCTTCGTCCCTGACGCGCTGGAGCAACCGAGAGACGTGCGGCGTAGGCGACAGAATGAGTGGGTCGCGGCGTCCAAGCGTGTACATTCTTTCTTCTTTCCCGCCTTTGGCTTTGGCTAATCCGATCATGGGAAGGTGGCCAAGGCCGAGAGCCCGTAAGGCTTCCCCCGCTGCTCCCAGTTGCCCTGTTCCCCCATCGATCAGGATGAGATCCGGAAGAGGCAACGCTCTATCGTTCCGGGTGCCGAGGGTTCCCCCATACCGGCGTTTCACGACTTCCTGCATACTCGCAAAGTCATTTGCTCCTTCGACTGTCTTGATACGAAACCGCCGGTAATCCGACTTTTTCATTTTTCCATCTTCCCACACCACCATCGAGGCCACGGAATGGGTGCCCATGGTATTGGAAATATCAAACCCTTCCATCCGAGTCGGCACCTTCGGCAATCCAAGGAGGTACTGCAAGTCCTCGGCTTCCTTTTGTTCCACCGCGCTGTTGCGCAAATGCTCTCCAATGGCCGCGGCGGCATTTTCTTCGGCCAATCGGAGCAGTTGGAATTTTGCTCCTCGTTCGGGAATCAGTATCCGTACCCGCCGGCCCCTTTTTTGACTGAGCCAGCGTTGAATCAATTCCTGATCGGACAGCGTTTCCGACACTAACAGTTCCTTCGGGGGGTTTGTTTCTTTATTGTAGAATTGTTCAATGGCCGATCGAATCAACTCCTCATCGGAAGCCTCTTTCGTATCAGCCCAAAAAAAGTCCTTGCGGCCGATCAACAAACCGCCGCGCACAAACAACAGTTGCAAATCCGCCGCCGGTCCCCTTCTGGCCAGGCCAAGCACGTCTTGATCCACCGACCCTATTTGAGCCACGCGCTGTTTTTCCAAAGTCTTGGAGATGTCCACCATACGATCCCGCAGTCGGGCGGCTTCTTCAAATTCCTGTTGGTCAGAAGCCGTTTCCATGCCCTTTCGTAATCCGTCCAGCAACTCCTTATCCCGTCCCTCCAAAAAACATCGAACCTGTTTGACGATGCGATGATAGGCTTCCTGTGACTGGTTGCCGGTACAGGGCGCCATGCAGCGCTTGATTTCAAATTCCAAACAGGCCCGGTCGGCCGTCCCATCGATGTCGATCGTGCACGTCGCCAGCGGAAAAACTTTTCTGATGACTTTCAGGGTTTTTCGAAGTGCTCCTGCAGGCACATAGGGGCCAAAATACAGGGCCCCGTCGTGCTTCACGCGACGCACAATCGAGAGACGGGGAAAATTTTCCTTCACCGGCAGGCGGAGGTAGGGGTAGTGCTTATCATCACGAAGTACCACATTGAACCGAGGGCGATGGCGTTTTACCAGATTGCTTTCGAGCAAAAGAGCCTCCAATTCGGATTTGGTAACGATCGTTTCAATGTCATGAATCAACGCCGTTAAGACGCGGGTTTTGGGGCTTAAGTCGCTTCCTTTTTGAAAATACGAGCGCACCCGGTCAGCTAATACCCGGGCTTTCCCGACGTAGAGCAGTTCGCCACCCCTGCCTTTCATCAGGTACACGCCAGGTTGACTGGGCAGGTGCGCCAACGTCGATTCAAGTGAAGAAGTCTGACGAGTCATGGGTTGCAAGTCGGGGCGCGTTTTACGTGATCCGTACAAGGACAACGAAACAAGACGTGACGAGGGGCAGTGAACGGGGCGGACGCCGTTCATTCCTCATCGCCCTGCACGCGCGTCGCGTCACAAATGATGATTCATTTCTGAAGCCTGCTACGCAATCGCCGTACCCGGCGGTCGTTCAATCAACTCCACTTCGTAGCCATCCGGAGCATCAATGAAAATAAACCGGCTGCCCGAAGACGTTCGAGTCGGGCCATCCGTGATGGGAACGTGCTTGGCTTTCAACTGATCAATCGCCTGATCAAGGTCATCGACTTCAAACGCGAGATGGACCAGATCCTCCTGCACGCTGACGGGACCACTCGCAGGGAAACTACACAGTTCAATGAGTTCATCGCTGTTGGGAACCGTCAGAAAGGCTAAATGCGAACCGCGCGGCGAGACCTTTCGTTCCAACACTTCCAGCCCCAGCACGTCTCGATAAAACGTGATTGTTGTCTCCATGTCACTGACGCGCATTCGTGTGTGCAGCAACTTTTTGACGATCATCTCAGGAGGACTTTCCCGCCGACAAAGATTAACCTTCATTGTACTGAACTTCCCGTCTTCCAACAATACAACCCGGTTTGGGACCCTTTAGAGTTCACGCCAAGGAATCGTCTTGCCTCCTCTACACCATTGGCGTAGACTAAACGGTCTCCGACATGAAGTTGTCCCAATTGAAATTGTCCCCGTCTGCGATTCAGACTCACGTCCTCCCTCCGCTACAATTTTTCTGCCTGCCTTCTCTACCCTTTATCGTGACTCAGCGGAGCAACCATCCCTGGGTTTTCTCGCGCGTCCCGCTTGCGGTGACACTG
Organism: Nitrospirales bacterium; assembly: GCA_965215405.1. Classification (GTDB taxonomy): domain Bacteria; phylum Nitrospirota; class Nitrospiria; order Nitrospirales; family UBA8639; genus Bin75. The sequence continues at coordinate 1,228,299 of OZ244060.1, read as the reverse complement.
TTGGCCCTCTGCATGGCAACCGGCTCTACTCTCCCTGCTTGGGGAGAAGGGTTCAGAATCATTGACCAAAGCGCGGCGGCCACCGCTCAAGGCGGAGCATTTGCCGCCCAAGCCGATGACCCGTCAGCCGTACATTTCAACCCGGCCGCCATGACTGAACTGCAGGGCCTGCAAATGACAATGGGGACGCTGCTGGTGAATGGGCAGATTGACGTCAGGCCCTCCTTGGGACCGGCCATCGAAGGTGACTTTGGCAGTACGTTTGCCAATCCTCCGCCGAGCAGTTTCTTTGTGACCGCCAGGCTCAGCGATTTGGGTGCTCTTTCGTTCGATTCTTTGACGCTGGGGCTGGGGGTTTATTCGGCCTTTGGCAATCTCACGCACTATCCCCGTACTTCAAGCCTCGCCCCCGTCCTCACAAGCTCGGCTTCCCCGATTTTGGACATTACGCCGACTGTGGCCTTCAGAGTGCACCCCTCGTTAGCGATTGGAGTCGGGTTGGATCTCTATACGTTCTCCGACTTATTCGGCGAAGGTCACGTGGAAGTGCGGCAAACCGGTGCAGACCTGGCTCGAGCCGGATTCCCGGTGGGCCGCGACGACGAAATCGAGATGAACGGCAGGGATACAGCCGTTGGGTATCACATTGGTCTTCTGTTTACACCTTTTCGTAATGAGCAAGAGCAACCCCTGGTCAATGTCGCCCTTGTCTATCGAAGCCAAGCCGAACTGAACTTGACCGGACAGTTTTTGAACAACCGTCGAGGGACGGCGTTGGGAGCAAAGGCTGATCTGAACCTGCCGCAAGTTGTCACCGCCGGCCTTGCCGTGTGGCCCATGCGGAATACCCAGCGCGAGTGGAAGGTGGAAATGGATTTCGATTATGCGGATTGGACCTCGTTCGACCACCTGGACGTGACCTTATCCAACGGCGCCGTTCTTCCAAACCCCCGAAACTGGCAGAGTTCGTATGTCGTGATGGCGGGCACCGAATACAAATTCGTAAAGCCGGCCCTGTTACCGTCTTGGGACGTGGCCATTCGAGGCGGCTACGCGTTTTCCGACAGCCCTGTGCCGGAACGAACGTTTCGGCCTGACGTTCCCGGGTCCAATTCTCATGCGTACTCTGCAGGAGTCGGGTTTCTGTGTCAAAGCGGCGGGGCCTTTCTGGGCCTGATTCCCTGTGCGACCCGTCAGCAGACCAACGTTCTGGGGGTCACCGCCATAGGATTCGACGTGGCCTATCAGGGCATTTTCTACCAATCACGTGGAATTTTTAACAATGAGAATCCTCGGCTCCACGGAGTATGGGACACCACCATCCATGTGGGGTCCCTGAATCTCCGGGTAAATTTTGACCTCCCCCAGTCATCCTGATTCTTCTGAAGTGTCCCGGCATGAACCGGGCCCAGGGGAAACACGCCATCATAGCCCCCCGGAGCAGGCCTGCCCAATGATCTGGAGACAAGTCACAACCGTGCCCGAGAGATCATCCTTCATCCCTCTCCGCCGTTCCCCTCTGTCCTCCCTGTATGCGTTCACTCATTCGCTGATAATTTCCGCGGTCTCCCGCCGTTCTTCCCAACAGTATTAATCGGGAATCCAGGGTGTTGTTCCAGGAGGGTCCGCCCGAATGGATGGACAGAGGGAACCGCCAAGTTGATGATTCCTTGTTGACGGCATAAGATGCTGCCGAGAACCCATCGGAGACATCAGGCAGAGCACCGAGACCCGTGCGGTGGCAGGACCGACGGAGGCGACGGCACGGGGGGCTGAAGAGGACAGCCACGCGTTCACGGTGACCTTCGCAACAGGAAAACCCTCTCATGGACATCAATGCCGAGACACAATTGTGTGGCGTCCTCGGTTATCCCGTGAAGCACTCGCTTTCTCCGGCCGTTCACAATGCCGCGTTTCAATACTTAGGGCTGAATTACGTGTACCTGGCTTTTCCCGTTGAAGACGTGCCTCACGCCTTTCACGGAATTCGCGCCTTAGGCAACCTGAGAGGATTCAGCGTCACGATTCCCCATAAAGTTTCGGTGATGGCCCACCTGGATACGATTGAGCCGGCCGCTCGACGCATTGGCGCCGTCAATACCATCGTGAAATCGGGCAACACCCTTTCCGGCTATAATACGGACGCCTCCGGCGCCCTCTTGGCTTTACGGCAGGCTGGGGTCGAACTCGCGGAGAAACAGGTGGTCATTCTTGGATCAGGAGGAGCCGCACGGGCCATTGCGTTCGGGCTCGTACTTCATACCCCCATTACCAGGCTCACGCTCCTTGCAATCGAAGAAGAGGAACGCCAAATCCTCGCCCGCCATCTTCGTGAAAGCACAACGCTTTCTGTCGACGACCGGCCACTCACCGCGGAAACCTTAGAGCCGACCCTGGCCCACGCTCACCTCATGATCCACTGCACTCCCGTGGGCATGCACCCCCATACCGACCATACTTGTGTCCCCATCCATCTTTTACATCCGAACCTGACGGTCATGGATGTCGTCTACACCCCATTAGACACGCAATTGCTCAAGGACGCTCGGACGGCCGGATGCCCGACGATCCGTGGGTTAGAAATGTTCTTGCATCAAGCCGTCGCTCAATTCGAGTTGTGGACCGGCCAACCCGCGCCGATACCCGTCATGCGGCAGGTATTGGAGTCTCGGTTTTCATGAATCTTGTGCTTATTGGTTATCGAGGAACGGGGAAAAGCACCGTTGCGGAACGACTTGCGACGGAGCTCGGGTGGCGGGCGATTTCCACGGATGCCCACATTGTCGAACGCGCACAGAAAACCATCCCGGACATTGTTGCGCAATATGGCTGGGACCACTTTCGAGACCTCGAAACCGAGACGTGCGCAACACTCACGGAACAGGATCATTTGGTCATTGATACCGGCGGGGGGATCATCCTCAGAACGAAAAACGTGGAAGCATTAAAGACCAATGGCTTGGTGTTTTGGCTGACCGCCACGGTGTCGACGATTACACGGCGAATCTCCGGGGACACGCAACGCCCTTCGCTCACCGGTGAGAAAACGTTCATCGAGGAGATTCAGGACGTCTTGGCTGAACGAACGCCAAAATACCAGGCTGCGGCTGATCATTGCATTGCGACCGACGACCTCTCACCAGAAGAAATCGTCCTTCGGATTGTGACCGCTGCGCGCGGTCACGGCATTGATCGAACGTGCTAGCCACGTCGTGGCTCTTCCGTGCGTGCAAGACGTATGAACACAGGTTTCCCAGAGAGCCTGCCTCCTGTAGACCTTGCCTGGATTCGTTGGCTGCTGGATAGCTATGCGTTCTGGTTGAAACGCGAACTCATCGACCGGGCGGGCACACTTGAGGAGCAAAGCAAACGACTCTTTTGTTCCCCCTTTGTGGTGGCATCACACACGAATGCGGAGGACCCCATCCTCAATTACGGCAATCAACGGGCGCTCGACCTGTGGGAGATGACCTGGCAGGAATTTACCGCGACCCCTTCACGATTAACCGCAGAACCGATGAATCGAGCTGAACGGGCTCACATGCTCGAACGGGCCGCGTCACACGGATATATTACCGACTACCGGGGGGTCCGCGTTTCACGAACTGGGCGACGTTTTCTGGTGGAACGGGCCACGGTGTGGACGATCCTGGACGATCATGGGACCACCCAAGGGCAAGCCGCCGGTTTTTCACGATGGACGCCACTCATTCAGGATTAGCCGTTATCACCCACGTTCCCCCTCGTTGCAAACCGTCATATGCTTCTTTTATGGTGGACGTTCGGCAACATACTGCTTCATCCATCGAGTCCGATACGACTCAGAAACCTTATCATCGAAACTTACTGAAGGGACATCATGATTGTAGCGGGAGACATTGGCGGGACCAAAACCTATCTTGGACTGTTTGACTGGCAAGAGACACGCGTGGCCCCTATTCGAGAAGAGAAGTTCTGGAACGCAGACTTCGAGTCTTTTGAGGAGATTCTCGAAGAGTTTTTACAATCCCCTGCCCCCACTGAAGAAGGCGATGAAGAAGAATTCGAACACTCGGACGTTGAGGAGGAAGCCGTCCACGTTTCCCCGACCATGCCTCTTCAAGCGGCCTGTTTCGGCGTAGCCGGCCCAATCGTTGCCAACCGCTGCCGTACCACAAATCTCCCGTGGACGATCGATGGTGACGCTTTGACCAACACCCTGAATACCCCCCGCGTTCGCTTACTCAACGACGTCGAAGCTATGGCCTACGGCGTGCTGGTCCTTGAGCCCGAAGAAACCGAAGTGGTCTACGGCGAAAGACAGGAGGACGGCACAAAAGTCCTTATCGCTCCGGGGACAGGATTGGGAGAAGCCGTTCTTTATTGGGACGGGGAACGTTATCATGCCTTGCCGTCAGAAGGCGGACATGCCAGCTTTTCCCCAACGAGTGATCTTGAAATCGACCTCCTCCGGTACCTTCGTACGAGTTTTCTGCACGTCAGTTTCGAACGGGTTTTATCTGGCAATGGCCTGCACGCCATCTACCAGTTTCTCCGTGATACCAGGAAAAACGAGCCTACCTGGTTTGCCGAACGCCTTCCCACCGGAGACCCACCTGCTCTGATCGCTGAAGCCGGTCTCGCCGGCAAGCCTGATATCTGCGTACAGGCACTGGATCTATTCGTTTCCATTCTGGCTGGGGAATCCGGAAATTGTGTCCTGAAAACGTTGGCGAAGGGCGGAGTGTATCTTGGCGGAGGTATCGTTCCCCAAATTATCGATAAGATCCGTGATCAACGATTTGCGCAAGCGTTCATTAGCAAAGGACGGTATAAACGGTTGCTCTCATCGGTTCCAATCCACGTCGTCATGAACGACAAAGCCGCCCTTCTCGGTGCGGCTTCCGTGGCCGCGAGCATGTGCACGGATTCGTAAGCCGGCCATGCTGCTTTCTCCACAATCTCCCGACCCACAAGAAACCGGCAAACGCGCAGCCGGCGAGGCCGCCCTGGACTTTATCCAGGATGGGGCTCTTGTAGGTCTGGGCAGCGGTTCAACCGTGAAATATTTTCTTCTGGCCCTCGGCAAACGAGTACAGGCCGGACTACGGATTCAGGGCGTACCCACGTCTCGCGAAACTGCGGAATTGGCCCATGAATTGCAGATTCCCCTTCTCCCGGAGCAGGAAGAGTGGACCTTAGACGTGGCGGTCGATGGGGCGGATCAGGTTGATCCCCGGTTTCATCTGATTAAGGGCGGAGGGGGGGCCTTGCTGCGAGAAAAAATCGTGGCTGCCGCCGCGCGCAAGTTCATTGTCTTGGTCGATCACACGAAATGCGTCCCGGTATTGGGCAAGCCCATGCCGGTTCCCGTGGAAGTGACCCCGTTTGGATGGCCACAGTCCGCTAAGCAGCTTCAAGCTTTGGGCGGTATTCCGATACTCAGAAAAAAACAGGGAACGGTGTTTCAGACCGACGGAGGTCATTATATTCTTGATTTTCTAGTGGACTCGATCAAGGACCCCCCTCAACTCGAAGCGCGTCTCAATCGTATCCCGGGAGTCGTGGAAAACGGGCTCTTTGTCAACCGGACCTCGACGTTAATCATCGGATCGCCGGACGGTATTCAGATCAAACGCCCCTCCTCTTCCGCACCGTCTTCAACGTTGCAGGATTGCTGAATAAGCTCGTCCCTCTCACCGCCCATCCACCAAAATCCGCTCTTGTCGATTGCACGGTACGTTTCGGTAATGGTAGAGTTCTCCCGTTTCAACGTATCGATCGCGCCTGCTTGATGGACTGACAGATTTTTCAGAACGTACCGAGCCTGAACGCCATGATTCTACAGGCGGTCCCATCGTCTAGCCTGGCCCAGGACGGCACCCTCTCAAGGTGCAGACACGGGTTCAAATCCCGTTGGGACCACCATTTCATTATCCCTGCACGTCCAAGAATTTCCCATGAGCGTCACCAAAACTTCTCCTGTAAAGGTTTTTGTGATTTCCTGTTTCTCCAGTTGGTCAAGGTGATCGAAGTCCTCCACGCAATCGCAGTCCGTGCTTCGTTTAGTCGCTCTCTTGTCAATTATTTCCTGAGCACGTTCATAGTACTTCCTGGAAAATAAAACCCGTTCGCCAAACCGCTAAAGCCAGTTCTTCGCCCCCCCCCTAATCTCATCTGCCACAAAGGTAACCATCGAGTCATAAATTTCATCATCATGAAAGGTAACTTAGCGGGGATCCAGGGCCTTTCTCCTCTTCCCCTCCATTCGGGTGCCCCCGCCTGGAACGACACCCTGGATTTCCGATTAACCCTGTTGGGAATGACAGCAGAAAAACGCAAAAATTGTCAGCGAATGAGTGAACACGTACAGGGATGACCTTCTACCTCCAGGATGCCGGTTGACATTGATGTATTCTAATATAAAAACTATGAGGACAGGGAACTGATGACATGAGAGCCTTTCACGACGGTGCAGACGATGGACTCGAGGCTTTGGAAGCCCTTGATCCTGAACGCATTCATTCCTTCTCCGATCTTCTGACCGCCATGAAAAAAACCGCATTCGGAGGCCGACGGCTAGGAGAAGCCTTTGAAGTGCTCAAAGCCATGATTCAGGACCCCGACTGTTTTGTGGTCATGACGCTTTCAGGTGCCATGACCATTGCCAAAATGGGAAAAATTATCTGTGCCATGCTGGATCGAGGGATGGTACAAGCCATCGTCTCTACCGGTGCGTTGATGGCTCATGGCATGAGTGAAGCCGTTGGCCAAACTCATTATAAGTATCAGCCGTCGATGGATGACGTTGAACTATTTGAAAAGGGGTATAATCGGGTCTATGACACGCTCGAAATGGAATTGAATCTGAACCACGTCGAGCAAGTGGCCGCTGCCACCCTGAATCGACTCGATCCTGACGAACCGCTTTCTTCGGAACTTCTGACTCGAGAACTGGGCCGGACGCTGACCGAACAATTTCCAGGTCCTGGCATCCTCAAAAGTGCATTCCTGCAACGGGTCCCGGTTTATATTCCCGCATTTACGGATTCCGAACTAGGTCTCGATACTTCCATTTGGTCCATGAAAAATCATGAGGAGACTCAATCGAGTGCAGAACCCAAACCGGACGATGACCAGGCAACCTGGGAACGCTTACAACGGCATCGCCCTGCCTTTAATCCGTTTCTCGATATAAACAGTTATACGTACAACCTCTTGGGTGCCAGGCGACTGGGAATCTTTACCATTGGTGGCGGCGTTCCCCGTAACTGGGCTCAACAAGTTCCTCCGTACATCGAAATTTTGAACATGCGGTTAGGCACCACCCTTACTCCTCCCCGATTCCTCTATGGCGTCCGCATTTGCCCGGAGCCTGATTATTGGGGAGGGCTCAGTGGCTGCACCTATCAAGAGGGCGTCTCTTGGGGAAAATTCGTTCCGCCTGAAGAAGGGGGACGATTCGCAGAAGTATTGAGTGACGCGACAGTGGTCTGGCCGCTTTTGCTCATGGCCTTACTTGAAGATCCTTCCTCTCGACCAGGCTCTGCCAAGCCGTAACGGAACACGAGGGCGCGGCAAACGCCCTGGCTTCGTGGTCTTTCTCGCGGAACCCACAATTTCCACGTACAATCCATGTACAATAAGAGTCTGTCGACTCATGACAACGGAATTTTGACGGAGCGACTCCCGTCCACCCTCCCATGCCAGGCACACGGGTTGACAGATGGCTTCCGTCGACTCACACTGTGAGAAATGGGTTTGTTCATGAAAAGGGAAACACGATGAATACTTTTCAGCCATCGTGGCATACGCCTTCTCCAACGCCGGCCAAGCATTCGAAGATCGCCGGAGGGCTGGTGATTGCCGTTTTGAACATCGGGCTCATCTTTTCTGCCGGCACCCAAGTCGCCAATGGGTCTACCGAGGAACGTGACAGGGTCCGGGGCAATCCTCAGGCCCCGCTCACCCTTGTGGAATATTCAGATTTTACGTGTGGCTTTTGCGAAAAATTTTTCCGGGAAACGTGGCCGATTCTGTTTTCCGAATACATCGACACAGGCAAGGTGCGCTTCGTATATCGTGATTTCCCACGAGCCCCAAACGGGCCCAGCATGGATACCGCCTTGGCTGCACGATGTGCAGGGGAACAGGGACGTTATTGGGCAATGCACGACCACTTATTTTCAAGCCGCAACAAATTTTCGCTCACACAACTTCAGCAACAGGCTGAAAAACTTCAGATCGACGTCCCAGCGTTTACCGCGTGTTTTGAAGAGTCACGATACGCCAAAGACATTTTTGCCGATCGGGTTGAGGCAGGCAAACTCGGGTTTCGAGGCACACCGGGTTTTGTTTTGTATCTGACAAATACGCCTCAAGAAGCCGTCGGGATTCCCGGCGCGTTTCCCTACGCGGTGTTCAAGGAAGAAATCGACAAGCTGCTCCAAATGGTTTCTTCCCCCCCAATTTCATCTGAGTCATTATAAGATGCCAGGGGGAACTCCCGTGATCATACGAGTACGGCTGAACGTGTAAAACTCGTTTCTCCGTCTGAAGTTCATCCCATCCAGGTGTCAGTGGAAACCATTGGTCCTATCCTCGTTGGTTCTGAATGGCGTGAAACCCAGACGCGTCAGGCCGTGGTCAACCCGTTTACCGACAACCCGATTGCAGACGTCTGCCTCGCCCAACAGGCAGACGTCGAAGAGGCCATTACCCTTAGCCTCACAGCCTTCTCACGTCTCGCGCGGTCCTCTTCCCATACCCGTGCCTCTGCACTCCACCTCCTCGCCAGCAGGCTGAAAGAACAAAGGGAAGTATTTGCCCAAACCATCTGCCTCGAAGCGGGCAAGCCCATAACCGATGCCCGACGTGAAGTGGACAGGGCCGTTCAAACCTTTTCGGTCGCGTGCGAGGAGGCCAAACGGATACCGGGAGAAGTCATCCCAATGGATATCAGCCCGGGCATGGAACGTCACCTGGGCCTGTGCCGACGATGGCCAATCGGGCCGGTCCTGTGTATTACGCCGTTTAATTTCCCTCTGAATCTGGTGGCACATAAAGTTGCACCTTGCCTTGCCGTCGGCAATCCAATTCTGCTGAAGCCTGCTCCGCAAACCCCGTTAACCGCGTTACGGTTAGGGCAGCTCTTTCAAGAACTGGATCTCCCGGAAGGTACCTTGAGTATTCTGCCGTGCGAAAACTCCCTGGCGGAATCCATGGTCCGCGACGCGAGAATTCAAGCCTTGAGTTTTACAGGCAGCGCCGCCGTCGGCTGGGGCTTAAAAGGCAAAGCTGGAAAAAAACGTGTCCTGCTTGAACTGGGGGGAAATGCCGCGGTCATCATTGAACCTGATGCCGACCTTCACGTGGCCGCCCAACGATGTGTCACGGGTGGATTTTCGTATTCCGGTCAGACCTGTATTTCCGTCCAACGCATGTACGTCCATGACGAGGTATATGACGCCTTTCTCAATCAGTTGCTTCCACTTGTTGAGGCCCTCCCGACGGGAAACCCTGCAGACGATTCCACGGTCATTGGTCCTTTGATTAACGAACGCGCGGCCATCAGAGTGGAGACCTGGATCCGGGAAGCCGTCCGGCAAGGCGCCGAAGTCATGAGAGGCGGGACTCGTCATCGGTCTTTGATTGACCCCACAGTCCTGACCAACGTTGACCAACGCATGAAAATTTCCTGCGAAGAAGTCTTTGGTCCGGTCGTCACCCTCTCTCGATATCAGCGTCTCGAGCAGGCCTTCGATATGGTGAATGACTCCCCCTACGGACTCCAGGCTGGCATTTTTACCCACGATGTCAACTCGATTTTCCGTGCCTATCATACCCTTGACGTCGGGACGGTGTTGGCCAATGAAATTCCAACGTTTCGAGCCGATCACGTGCCATATGGCGGAATCAAAGATTCCGGGCTGGGACGTGAGGGCGTCAAATATGCGATCCAGGAACTCTCGGAACAAAAATTGTTAGTCTTACATCTCCCGCAATAACCCGTCCCCTTACAGACCGAGCGCGTTGTTCAGGGCGCCCGTTGTCCTTTTTTTGTCGTAACGCCATCCATTCCGGACGGCACGGGGTCCGTCCCCTGCGGGCGGGACATGCCTCATGGCGCCCACCGTTCTCTCTTTTGTATTTGTAGCGGCGCCATCTCATGGCACTTTCTACCAGGCGGTCTCTCCAGGCGGCACAGGATTCCGCAACGACAAATACGGGAGAGGCCGTCTGTCACGGGATGCCCACCCTGCGACTATATTTGGGAATACCTGTAAATGGGAACCCGTATGACGTTCACAAACCTCCCTTGCGGGTTCCTGCAAAAATTTGTCAGTATAGCATTCGTTTATCCCTTCACACGTGAATGAAGAGGGGAGGCAGCCCAAAGTCGTTTCAGAGGGTCCTGAGAATCTACGCAGCGTTGTAACCCTCGAGTGCCGGCATTGCCCATGGTGACGAATCCGACTTCGAAGACCAGGAGAAGACATGGTTCCTACTCATATTTTTCTGACCCGAGGGGTCGGCACCCATCGAGAAAAATTGGCTTCGTTTGAAGAAGCCTTGCGGAGTGCCGGTGTGGCCTACTGCAATTTAGTCAGTGTTTCATCCATTCTGCCGCCCAATTGCAAAATTATCCCACGGAAGCGAGGTGAAAGCCTTTTGAATCCCGGTGAAATCACCTACTGCGTCATGGCCAGGAGTGAAACGAATGAACGCAATCGGTTAATCTCTGCATCGATTGGCGTGGCAATCCCCCAGGGCCGACATAAGACCTATGGCTATCTCTCTGAACATCACGCATATGGGGAAACCGACGAAGAAGCCGGCGAGTATACAGAAGATCTTGCGGCCCAAATGCTGGCCACGACCTTAGGGATTGATTTCGATCCTGACGTGGCATGGAAGGAACGAGAACAAGTCTTTAAAATGGGCGGAAAAATTGTTCGTACGCAAAACATCACCCAGTCGGCTATTGGCAAACCCGGGATGTGGACCACTGTCGTGGCCTTCGCGGTCTTCATTCCACCTGAAAACATTCCCAACCCCACGAGGAAACGACGAACCCGTAAGTAACTGAACGGACAAAAGCGCATCTTCGTCGACTGGGACGCCACGGATTCCTTGTCGAATCAGACCACCACTGTTTTACACGGAACATTCAGCCCGGAGCACGGGATGGTCAGACGGCGTTTTTCCCTTCCTGGGCTTGATATCGACTTCCACGGCCGCACAACAAAGAGTTTTCTTATCAAGATCTCGATTGCCCCCCGTTTTTTACCAAAGCACCAGAGTTTTTCTTTCGTTCACTCGTCTGGTGGGGCACTATATGATTGGTCTCTGCCCTGATCCGAGAAGGGAGTCATTTCCGGCGTTACAAAGAAAAACTTCAACAACCGCTTTCCCCTCTTCGCAGACCGCGATATTTGCCTCTGTTTGAGCCATTCATTATGGGGTTGGAAACAGGGGTCCGGCTACACGCCGGAACTCATCCGTGGCGACACTCCGAAGTGGCGGCCGTTTTATCGCGTCGGTCTCTTTTTAAGTCAGTTCGATTTGTTCCGTTTACTGATCTCTCCGTCCGGATCGGCACCGCTTACCGCCTTGCCCATCAAGAGCGCGTCGCGTCATGCTCCCTGCGATTACCGAATAGACGTCTTTTGTCGGGGCTTCCTCGCTTCACGGCTCTTCTAAGAGTCCCAATAACTCGGTTAATTGTTCCACGCTGTATCGGGTCTCCTGATCGAGTCGAACCACTTCGATCTCCGCCGCATGCAACAGGGCATCTGTCAATCGTTCCTGCGAACTCGAAGCAGGCACCTCGTTGCCTGCTTTTCTGACGAAAATGGCTTTGACCGGCAGTTGGGTTCCTGGATGCACCACAACAAAATCAACCGTCATATTTCGAATGGCGTTACCCAAAACAGGCTTGTAAGAATCGTCGGTGACGCGTAGTTGCACAAGGCTCCTCAAGGGAATTTTCGCCAGTAACAAAAAGTGGTCGCGTACGGCGAAAAGCAAGAGGTTAAACGTCGCAACCTCCGAGCCCTTCATGAGTGGTCGAGCCTGCACCGCAACCTTCTCCGAGATTCTGTCGGCCCACGCGCCACGAGTCGGCACGGCCTGGGGTCTCCGTGGCCGCACCAACCGAACGATCACAACCCCCGTCAGAATAATCAGTCCCAACACGAGCATTTGAGAGAACGGGGGGTGAGAGGCAATGGGGAGCCAATCAAGAAGCCTGTCGAAAAAATCCATAATCCCTCTGAACGTCCTATCTTTTAGGAGCGAATGGAGACCTGCTCCGTCCTGGGGTAATCGTCCCCAGCACGACCGGAGACTTTGCGCCGGTGACCGAAGGCAGATTGGTCGGCACGCCTCTAATGGACTGATAGGCAAATACCGCAAAGGCCATGGCTTCCACGGCCTTGCCATTGACACCAATCTGATCCATGGACATGACACGACTTGGCCCGAACTCCTGTTTCAGGGCTCTCAGAAGCCCTCGATTGCGCACACCGCCGCCCCCGACGATCACCTCATCAACCGGCCAGGAGATCCATTGCCCTGACTGACGGATTGTTTGCGCAATACTTGCACAACTCGACGCCAACGTATCTTCTAAAGACAATTTGTGTTGTGTCGCTGCTTGCCAGACACCTTGGATATAGCGTTCGCCGAATTCTTCACGCCCCGTGGACTTCGGGGGTCGCCGTGCAAAGAACGAATGTTGCAAGAGTTCATTCGTGAGAGAGTCCCGTTTACAACCGCGTGAGGCCAGGACCCCATTGCGATCAATCGGCCATTGTCCTTTCGTGGCTTTTGCCATCAGCCCATCCAACAGAAGATTACAGGGGCCCGTATCAAAAGCCACAAGGTCCTTCAGGTTGCCTCCACGTGGCAAATAGGTCACATTGGCAATCCCGCCAAGATTGACGATCAGCCGCGACTTTTTCCGAGACTGAAACAAGTGATGATGAACGTAGGGAGTCAACGGAGCTCCTTCTCCGCCCGCAGCCAAATCTCGGGCACGGAAATCCGCAACCGTCATGATGCCCATTCGCTCAGCAATGACTGAAGGATCCCCAATCTGAAGTGAGGACCGGATTGGTCCGACCCCGGGCATCAGCACCCTCTTGGGACTGTGCCACACGGTTTGTCCATGAGAGCCAATGACGGTGATATCCTTGACTGACAGCTTTGCCTGTTTGATGGTCTGACTTGCGGTACGGGCGAACACCTCCCCAACGGCAACATGAAGACGGCAAACCGTTTCTATCGTGCCGGTTCGGATGAGCGACAGGATTTGTTCCCGAATCGTTGGCGGGTAAGGCCGAGTCCTGTAAGCGAGAAGCGTGATATGGAATTTTGAGCGGCCGGGTCTGACGTCGATTATGGCACAATCCACGCCATCCATTGAGGTCCCCGACATTAATCCAAGACATTTCATGAAGGAGTCGCCTGCCGGGCTCTCCTTCCGGATACTGGGGAGCCCATTTTTCTTCATGGAGCTAAAGTGGTAAATTTGTCCTTTACAAGGTTTCGTCACGGCAGGGGAGGGATGACTGTTTCCGTCGATCCCAAACCATGCCGGTCTGTTCCCTGGCACTAAAGCCAAGAGATTCGTAGAACGTCTGCTTGTCTCGCGTACAGAGCCAGAAGAGCTCGACACGTTGGAGGGTCGTATGGTTCAAGATCCGATGAATGATTTCCGTCCCAATATCTTGGCCCTGGTAGGTCGAATCCACAATGACGTCCCAGATGGAGGCTCGATAGACGTAATCGGTCAAGACCCGCCCGCACCCAATTAACCGACGGTCGTCCCACGCAGTGAGAAACAGATCGGTATGCAGAACCATATGCGTGATCTCGGTCACGGTCCGCCCGCAAGCCCAGGGCGCGTCCTCAAACAGGGGCAACAGGGCGGCGGGATCAAAATCCTTATGGTCAGTATAAGTGATCATATTCGAGCAGGCTGCCAAAAACCATTTTGGCACCTCGAACCACGCGCAAAAAGATCAATGGCTGCTTCCGGACAACTCGCAGGACTGGTTTTTTCAACATCCTGCTGGAAAATGGCAGTTCATTTCTATTACACTAAATCAATCGTAATTACCAGCGAGGAACGCCTGTATGCCCATGCTTGTCAGAAAATGTCCGAAATGTGAAAAACTCTTTTGGATCAAAGAACAAGACATCCACTATTCAGACAGGGATACCCTGCGGATCACCTGTACCCACTGCCAGCAAGTTCTGAGAATCCCGCTTGTGACCGAAGGCGCCAATGCCGGCGCTCCCAAGATGGGGCATTAGGATTGATGCACCCGGTCTTTTTCCCCACCGTCCCAAGAGTCGATCCTGATGCGCCTTGAAACGTATGGCGGACTCCAGGTCCACGTCGTGGGAGGACCGGACCGTGAAGGTGGAGGGAATGGCCCCATCGTCATTCTCCTTCATGGGTTTGGCGCGCCGGGTGATGATCTGGTCTCCTTGTGGCGGACGTTACGCGTGCCGGATACGGTTCGGTTCGTGTTCCCCGTTGCCCCCCTGAAACTGGACGGCGGCCTTCCGGATGGAAGAGCATGGTGGATGCTCGACGTGGACCAGATCGCTCGTGACGTGGCGAGTGGGCGTGGTCGGGACATCCATGCCGTTCCGCCCGGACTGGCCGTGGCCCGCGAACAACTGCTTGCCATGATGAACGAGCTGGACCGGCAGTGGGGCTTGCCCACGGATCACGTGTTTATTGGTGGATTTTCTCAAGGAGCCATGTTGGCGTGCGATACGGTGGTTCGAAGCTCTCGTGCCTTTGCAGGACTCATCATTCTGTCCGGAAGCATTATTGCAGAACGGGAATGGGAAGAACGATGGCCTTCTCGAAAAGGGCTTCCTGTTTTTCAGAGCCATGGAACAGACGATCCCCTACTCCCTCATGAAACGGCCACCCAGCTCAAGGACTCCTTGCTCCGGCATGGACTTCCCGTGACCTGGCATGAGTTTCGAGGGGGACATGAGATTCCCTTTTCTGTGCTCGAACGGCTTGGCCCGTTTCTCACCAATCCACAGGGTTCTCATTGAATGAAACCTTCGACCGGACTTCAGGCTCATTGCCTGACCTTTAGAATTGCAGAAGAGAACCGCGTTCGGTATGATGGCTTTATTATCTTTAAGGGTGGCAAGTATTTTTCTCCACGAGCGTTGACACGTGATTACGCCTGAAACCTTAACGGAGTACGTCCGGAACGTCTTGGCCGATGCCCGGGTCACCGTCACGGATCGAACGGGAACCATGGATCATTTAAACGTCCGGGTGGTGTCGGATCTGTTCAAAGGGAAAAATTTATTAGATCGTCACCGTCTCGTTTATCAAGCTTTGGATGAGCCGTTGAAAGATGGGAGGATCCACGCGCTGGAACTGACTGCCGAGACACCAGACGGCTCATAGGAAGGAGAACCATATGGCCGATCCAATCGAAGAAGAAATTCAACGGGAATTAAAACAACACAAAATACTCATTTACGGGAAAGGGACCAAAACCGCCCCCCAATGTGGGTTCACCATCGAAACCATGGAGTTTTTCGATCGACTCGGATATTCCTATGAAATTGTCAACGTGTTGGAAAACCCAGCGAAACGAGAAGTCTTAACGCGCATGACCAACTGGCCGACCCTGCCCAAAGTGTTTATCAATGGCCAATTCTATGGCGATACCGACGTCTTGGAACCGATGCAGTCGAAAGGCGAATTGAAGCCTCTCCTGGAACGGGCCTTTCAGACCGAAGCCTAGTTTTTACAGGAATGGATCGGAGTGTCTTTTTCCTCTTACAAAGAAGTCCTCAGACCTATTCATTCGCAGCCACCCGTCTGCTCCTGAGATCGACCCATCCGGAAACCGCTCTTTTGTGGCGGCTGGCTTTCTGCTCGGAGGCAGGAACGTGCCTTATGACACCGTTCTCCTCCTCGTTTGTAGCCGTGCCGTTTCATGTCGACCTCTTCTCTCCCCTCTCTTGCGGCACCAGCCCTGCTCAGAGGCAGGGACACGTCTTATGGCGCTTTCAGGCGGCATATAAGACGCCCGCAGCTACAGGAAAGCCCCCCCCCATCAGCCTGTCCACTGAGTCGCCGGAAAGATCGCCGTTTTGATTCAACGAACGAACAGCCGACCGTCGCGACGTCGGCTGTCGCTCCCCCAAACAGGAACTCCCTTCGGCCGCTGCCGTTATCGTCGGCGCTCCGGACACCGCGCACGGGGCGTCGTCCTGAATTCCCGTTTTTACGGGAATGGCCGGCAGGAAGGTGATGAAAATCCCGGAACCGGCGGAAGACCCGGGGTTTGGAACCCCAGCACGTCAAAGGTACTTCCTAATTGGTAAGGACTGGTTAATGTTTCAATATCCCGTGCTGAATCATCTGAAGCAACGCCAGGTTCCTGATATTGGGCAATCCCGAGAGCCCGGAGCCACGCTCCTTGCCATTGGCGACCTGCCGGTTCAAAGCCAGCGTGCGCGGCGGCCCTTTCTACCGCTGTAAAATCGAGATCCGTTGTCAGATCTTGCTCCCCGACCCGATCAAAAGCGTTATAGACCCGTTGTTGCTGATAATAACAACGGAGAGCGCCGTTTCTTCTGGAGTAGTGGTACAGCTCCGAGGCCATCATTCCATAGTCAATCACGACGAAATACCCAACTGACAATATGGAACGCGCGTCCATCATAAATGAGTCGATCTCGAGATTAATGTCTCCGATCTGTCCACGGCCCAGCCTGATCCCTTCTGCATCAAGCCTGGCGGCCAACACCGTGGTGGAGGGAGCATCGAAATATTCCGCAAGCTCTCCATTGCCATCCAAGCCCACGTACATTTCCTGGAGCCCACCGCGTCCATCCCCCATCACCCGATGAACGGGAAAGGCATCAAGCACCTCATTGGCCAGAAGGAACGAGGGACGCGGGTCCAACGCGGAAGAGTGTGGCACCGCGCGTAATCCCAAGGCCTGTTGCTTTTTCCGAAGTCCCTGACTCGTTTCCACCACGACGTACTCATGCGGGTGCTGAAAAAACGAACCCATCCGGCTTGCTAATTCCCCTGTTCCTCCTCCAAACTCGACAATCCGTAAGGACTCTCCGACCAACTCCTCAGCGCACTCGATGGCCCTGGCGAGACAAAAAGCAAAGGGCCCGTACATGGCGTTCGTATTAAAGGTGCCCCTCGGGGAGCCAATATTGGGCCCCCTGGTATAAAAACCGAACTCAGGGTGAAATAAGGCCTGCTGCATAAACTCCCGAAAGGGCATAGGCCCTTTAGTGCGTATGGATGTTTTCAAGATCCGGCAGAGATCGGTTTCCATACGACTCCCACTTCCCTCCTGGTCGTTATCCTGCCCCCATCGACACGTCAGAGGTTGCTCCTCCAACCGATCAAACCAGCCCTCAAGACAAAAAATGGGGGTTCTCTCAAGAGAGAACCCCCATTTTACACGATCAATAAACCGAAAAGAGGTTACTGAATGACCGTTGACATGGCACCAGCCGGGTTTACGTTTACCTGATTCAACGCCCCTTCAACTTCTGGCAAGCGCCCAGCACCGCGAGAGGCTTTCACCCGCATACGGTTGGAGTCGCTCGTATTATTCATGGAAGCAGAATCACCAGAGGCAGATCCTGCCATCGATGCTTTTGAACCGACTGCGTTAGCCTGACCGGCATCATAGCTTGTCCGAGTCCCATCAGCGGGAGAAGAGGTTTCTGCCGTAGGATAACCAGGATGTGAAGGCAGCAGTCCTGGATTCGCAAACGCCAATGAAGCCATCAAGGCCGTACCCGCTACTGCAATAAGAAGAAGACGAATACTTTTCATAATTTCGCTCCTTTGTTAAGACAGGTTATAGACGATAAAGACAGGAATTTCCAATTCAAAATTTCACATTTCATTAAAAGGGAAGGCAGATTCTATTCATTTTCACTAGGAAGTGTCAAGCATGAGTACAGGGGGCAGGGACCCTCCTAAGCCTCTATACCGGCAGGTCTTCGTTCGTTGTCACCGCCTTGGTGGTCTCCCTCTTCGCCGATAGGAGCTTCTCGGGCGCATGGCCGGTAATTTAATGGTGACCAACGTTCCTTCCCGTGGACGACTGTGAATGGCAATGTGCCCCTCATGTTCCTCCACAATCTTTTTCACCATTGCCAGGCCCAATCCCGTTCCCGACCGTTTTGTCGTGAAATAGGGTTCGAAAATCTTTTCGCTCAATTCTTCGGGAATTGGGGCGCCATCGTTGTGAATGCGTATGATCATTTCAGGCTGGCGTCCACGTTTCTGAGACACGGAGATCTGCAAATTCCCACCTGGCGACATCGCCTCTAAGGCGTTCGTAAAAATACTGAGGAACGCATGTTGTATTTTCTCTTTATCCCACCGAACCTGCTCTAAACGCGAGGGGAATTTCTTTGTGACGTCAATCCGGTTCACTTTCAGGTCCGTTGCAAGCAACGCGAGCGATTCTTCGATCAAAGCGGTGACACGGCAAAGGCGCCGGTCCAATTCGAGAGGTTTGGCAAAATCTAAAATGTCATTGAGCAGACTTTCCACCCGCACCAGATCCCGCATGGCCGCTTCGATGCGGGTCTGGGATTCGAAGGCGAGCGTGCCATCACCAGTTACTTCCTCCAATTGAGCACGAATATATCCCATGGGTTCCCGAATCTCGGTTGCGAGGAATGAGCTGACTTCATTCAAGGCCGATTGCCGTTCCTGACGCCGAATAGCCAACTCTGACGAGCTGGACGCCGGCGACTCCAGCGTAGGGGGAGCCACCACGTCGGGCGAAGCAAAGACCGAGAGCTCATGGGAAGGTTCTTCGAAGAGTTGGGCTAATTGGGTCGTAATCGGTTCGAGTTTGCCTGATTCAGATTCCGCTGATTCATATTGCGCGGCCGTCTTAGACGCCAGGGTGACCGTGCCGGCCACGCGTCCCCGGACAAAAAAGGGAACCACGAAGGCACTCCGGAATCGGTCACGGTACAACTGTTTATAATCCTGGAAGCGTCCCTGCGTGGATGCCAGGTTTTGATCAACGCGAGGCTTGCGATGCCGCACCGCCCAACCCGAAGCGGATTCGTTCAAAGACAATCGCTGACCCGGGAGAAGCTCTTTTTTATGCCCGGACAGACGGCCTAAGACTTCCAAGACTGCAGCTAACGGATCATACAACGTGACCCATCCCCGATCAAACGGCACCAAGGCCTGGGCCTCGGTCAAACTTCCGGCGATTCGTTCCTGAATCTGAGGCGAGGCATAGGCTCGCATCGCCGATTCTGCAGATTCAGGGAGGGATTCCTCAGTCACCGGCTCTTGTAAAACCCAGGGGTGCGCTAAGAGCACGGAACGATCAAAAAGATTCGCTTCCCGTAATTGATTCGTGATCCGGTGACTGACTGAGTTGATCGTGGTTTTTTCCCGCTCCGTAAATGACCTCCCCTCCTGCTTTCCCACGACCAACGCCCCATAGACCACTTTTCCGTCCTGGAGGAGCATCGCTAACAGACTCTTCGACCCAGGGGTTACCATTCGAAGCTCGATAGCCCTGTTCCCATTCGCCGCATCGGAACTCCAGGTGCGACTATTTTGCCGGCCTTCTCCTCCTGAAAGAGTTCGGAGTATGGCGCGGACCTCACGGGCTGAAAACCCTTTTGCCACCTGAGACACCAATGGGCCCCTGGGTTGATTCATAATGGCCACTGCCGTATCCATGCCCAAGTCATTGACCGTCATGGTTAAAATTCGCTGAAGCGTCGTCTGCTTCGAGCTCAGAACCGTGTTTAGCGCCTTCTTTTTATTCATAGTCATATCCTTGAGGGGGGGGGGCTCGTGATTGTCAAGAGACGAGGGCAGCCTCAATTAATATGCCGAATCTTTCGTGATCGAGACTGAGACGTGACCAGTTCCATATGGCCCCGCTCGGATACCATCAGATTCATAATCACACTGACGAGGCTGATCAAAATAGCCCCTCCTACCGCCGACCAAAATCCATGAACGTGAAACCCTTCGACTAATACGGAAACCATTCCCAGCAACAAGGCGTTAATCATGATCATAAATAAACCAAGCGTCACAACAATAAAGGGAGCCGAGAGTAAATACAGGATTGGCCGGACCACGGCGTTCAGTATCGCCAACACCAGCACGCCGACCACCCCCGCGGCAAACGAATCGATGGTCAGGCCCCGGATGCTCTGGGTCGCGACAAGGACCGCAATACCCGTGACAATGAAGCGAAAAACAAATCCCCTCATACGGACAGCCTGGACGCGCTCCCTACTCTCTATTGTGCGACCACCGTTAAATCTATAGACCGTTGCCGCTTGGTCACTTTATCATTGGGGTCGTAATTAGCCACAAACGTTTTCTTGACGCCCGGGGTCGAAACTTCGACCGTCGATCCGGCATTTTCATTATGCATATGAAGGAAAATTTCGTAATACCCAGCCTTATTCGTCTTGCCTGAAGATCCATGCCCCCCCTTGACCTTGGGCGTCGCGTGAATCGTGAGACCGGCCACCCCCTGGCCCGATGGAGTACGGGCATACCCAAACACCGTAAATCCATGTTCGACGTTGGATTTCACAAAAACGGGTTTCGGCGTCTTGGCCGTAGGATCTTTGAGCGTGGACAAATAGGTCGCGAGCGCCAGTACTTCTTCCTCCGTCATCAAATCTTTATATTTATCCGGCATCCGACCCTTCTTATGCTGTTCCTCGAATCCTTCCGCGTAGAGATACGTGGGATCGAAAATTTTTTGCTTGATATCATCGATCGTCAAAAAGCTGCCGATGTTGTCCAAAATAGGTCCCCGTTTTTTCACGCTCCCTTTGCCCCCGATTTTGTGACAATTGTAACACTCATACAAATCATAGACCTCAGCCCCTCGCTCCACCACCGTAAGGACCCCACCCTGGTCTTGAGGTACTTCCACCGTCTCTCCCACTGGGGCGAACCGGCCGAGCCTCGCCAGCACCGTCCGCGAATCATCTTGGAGCACCCGTACCCGTTGGAGCAACTGTTCCACTTGGCCACTCTCAGCCAACGCCTTTTCTCGCTTGCGTTTGAGAATTTTTTCGATTTTTCCCTTTTCCACCGCGGGATCATATTGGGGCAAGGCCGACGCCCCAATGATATAAATCGCTGAAAGCCCGAAGTAGAAACCAACCAGTGCTGCACCGGCAGCCCACCCCGACAACCTGATCATGGGAGGGGCATCCAGAAGCAGAAACACCACAAGGCCTAACGCCACGTACACCACAAACATGATCTGGAACACGTGGGGGAAGCCAAGGGCTCCGCTCCCGAACCAGGCTGCAAGCGCCAACGCGGCCGCCACGCTGATTTTTTTCATGCTATGGCCCCGGAGAGGCAGTGACCATCATGCTCATGCGCCGCACTCCCCGTCTCATAAGGAAGGGAGTCAAGCGTTCTTCGTTGATCGTTCAGGGGAATGGGCAAGCCTTGAAAGACCGTTCAATTCTATCTTACTCGGGCCATCAACTTCATACAAGCATTGATTCCGTTCACGGTTGAGGCGGAAGAACAGGGACGCACCTATCGAAATTTCAGGATCGCCAAGGCGGTAAGAGGAAGATAGATCAAACACCCTACTATGCCTAACAAACGTTCGCCGATCCAGAACGTCACAAACAAATTAAAGAGTAACACCCCATAATACAACCCGCATCCAAGCAATACCTCCTTAGCCGGGACCGTGAGGGGAAGCTCAGGCAACGTCCCTGTACGCTGGTCCACCAACCGGTATCCCACCATCACAACCAATCCAACCAGAAACCACCCGAAAAAGTTGACCAGTGGGACGCCAAAATACACACCGGGGTCGGGGTATCCGTAGATTTTCCCTAAAAACCATCGTTCCCCTTGAAGCGCCACCGGATCGATCACAACGTCGATAAACGTAAAAAACAAGCAGGTCAGGCCGATCACCGGCCAGGAGAGCGTCTCGCGCGCAAGCAACCGGTGACCAGATTGTTGCGAAGAGACTTGATAAGGCAGGACAAACCAGAGGGCCAGGCAATAACTCGCATACAATAAAAAAGTAAACGACAACGAATCCATGAATGGAATATTGGCAACGTACAACTCCTGGCCCACGGTCGAAGCCGTGTAATAGTAGTCACCAAAGGGGAATCCAACACGGGTTGATAAAAATTCACAGACGAACGCGGTGCCCCACGTCGTACCAAACAGCACCACGGTGCGTTTCCATCCCAACAACCGTGACGCGGCAACCAACGATACCCCCAAAAAGAAAAAGACATAGGGCCGAAGCAGGAGAGTCTTCCATAACAGAAGGGGAACGTCCACGGGCGAAGTCACTCATTCACAAGAAGGCAAGAAGCCGGAGACGGCGTTTTCTCGTCGCGTCATCCATTACGCATAACGATGATCCCGAAACCATTTGACCGCCTTTTCCAAGGCCACCTCCACCGGAGTCTGAGGCAACCCCAGGTCTCGAATGGCTTTGGAGCAGTCATAGTGCATCACGTACCGAGCCATGCGGACTCCCTCAAGTGGAACGCGCGGGGTTTGATGCGTCACGTAATCCGCAATCCATTTATTGACGTGGGCCAGGGGCAGGATCAACCCCAGAGGAAGCTTCAGTTTCGGTGCTTTGACCCCCGTCAACGCGCTCAATATCTTAAACACTTCCTTCAACATCAGATTGCGACAACCGAGGATGTACCGCTCACCGACTTGCCCGCGCTCCATGGCTTGGACGTGGCCGACGGCCACGTCTTCCACGTCGACGAGATTCATGCCGGTTTCAATATAGGCCGCCATTCGCCCTTTCATGAAATCGACGATGATTTGCCCCGTCGGGGTCGGCTTCACGTCACACACCCCCACCGGAGTCGAAGGGTTCACAATCACAACGGGCAGCCCCTCCTTTGCCAATTTCACGACTTCCCGCTCAGCGAAATACTTGGAGCGTTTATAATCCCCCGACATCTGGGACAATGAGACCGGCGTCTCCTCGGTACCGACGCCTCCACCTTCTGGCAATCCAATCGCCCCAATCGTACTCGTATACACAATACGTTCAATGCCTGCCTCTCGCGCCGCAGTGAGTAACGCCTTCGTGCCCTCGACGTTCACTTTGTAGAAAACGGAGGGGTCACGAGCCCACAAAGCATAATGCGCTGCCACGTGGTACAACTGCCGGCAGCCATGGAGAGCCGACCGAATGGAAGCTTCATCTCCTAAATCGCCTGGCACGGTTTCAATGGCCAGTCCATCCAGTGCCTGCCTGTCCGTTCCAGGTCGGACCAACCCTCTGACTTCCGTACCGTTCTGAATCAACGCACGAGCCACGGCGGATCCGATAAAACCCGTTACCCCTGTGACCAGGACTTTCATGACGAGGAACCTCCGGCGGGCGGGGAAAGTTTTGGTCCGTCTGGCTGAACGGTCCTTCCGTGATCCTTCACGGACTCGGGACACACTCTGCGCGGACAGGCCTCTCCTGCATGCCCTGCCGGTCCTAAGCAAAGGAATCGGCTCCTGACGGGTTCGAAACACGAACGGCTACGAGGAAAAACCATTCAGGGTTTCAGGCCGGATGCAGGGCCGGTTAATTTTTGCGGCTGATACTGTATTGGGCAATCTCTCTTAACGGGTCGGCCTTCTCATCAAAACCGCTGAGTCGACCGATTGCGCGGTCGACACATTCCCGTGCAAGGTTTTGGGTGCCCTCAAGATTATAAACCGAGGGATACGTCTGCTTGCCACGTTCACGATCCGTGTTGGCGTCTTTACCCAATTCCTCCCTGGTACCCGTCACGTTTAAAACGTCATCCGTCATCTGGAAAGCCAAGCCAATATCTTCGGCGTATCCAGTCAAGTGCTCGAACTGCGTCATATCGGCCCCGGACAGGAGCGCACCGGCTCGTACAGCGGCACGAATCAGCTTTCCCGTTTTATGCGCGTGAATCATTTGTAATTCCGCTAATTCAATCTTCTGATTTTCGGCTTGAATATCCAACACTTGTCCGCCTACCATTCCTGCGTTACCGGCCCCCAGCGCCAGTTCCGCGATAATCCGCACCTGACGCCCCGGATCCAGATCCGTCACGAGATCGGCCCGGCTGCACCATTCAAACGCCATGGTTTGCAATCCATCGCCCGCTAAAATCGCGATCCCTTCTCCATAAACTTTGTGATTAGTCGGCTTCCCACGGCGAAACGCATCGTTATCCATCGCCGGCAAATCGTCGTGAATGAGTGAATACGTGTGGATAAACTCAAACGCGCAGGCCACGGGAAGCAAGGAGGCGGGGGGCGGCCCGATCGCCTCCGCCGCGGCAATCGTCAAGATGGGCCGAATACGTTTTCCCCCGGCCAGCAGGCTGTACCGAATGGCCTCGTGCAAGATTGCCGGTGAGGTCCGTGGGTCAGGAAGGTGTGCTTCCAAATATCGAACGACGAGGTCCCGTTTCCGGTCAAGATATTTCTCAATATCCACGGACATGAGGTGCCTTTCCGAAAAGCTCTTTGCGAATATGAGAACCTAACAAAGGCCCTGGGGGGTGTCAAACAAGGCAGAGTGGCGTCTTGCGCCACCGGAAGAAGGCGCAATGAGAGCACGCCGCAACAAAAGAGGGGGGAAGAGAGAAGGGCATGACAAGACGTTTGTCATGACCCTTATCCTCCAGCTATACTCTCCCTCCATGAGTATTCGGAAAGGTGCCGGTGAATGGAAACCCCTCCTCTTGGGCGTCGAGCCTGAAAGCTGTGGGGTGTGCCGTCAACTGCTGTATCGAAACACCACCATGCTCAAAGGGGGGTGGGAACGCTGTTCGGTGTGCCATCGGTTCGTGCACTATGCGTGTCTCGTCAGCGGAAAAGTGAAATTCCTCAAACGACGTCCCCGCGTTTGTCTTAACTGCAAGCACACGCTCGTAAAATCTGCCACCATCTAACGGCCGTACACTTGGATCATCGGGTCATGAACTCCATCCCGGACTCACGAGAAACCGTATTCGGGAAGTTACCCCTTTCCGCCCTCGTCAACCTCGCGTTGGCCTTCCTCCTCTCAGTCTGGAGCGGTTTTTTTACGATGGACTTCATACTCAGCGGGGTCTATACGTGGCCCCGTTCAAGTCGAGTCATTACCCTCACCTTCGCGGTCATCATTCTGGTCTATGAATTTATTTACAAAGAGCATCAAGTCCGACATGCAGCCATCACGGGCATCGCGCCGCTGAACGTGGTCTTTTATTCTTGCCTGATTCCATATATACTGGGCTCGTTGGCCCTATTAGCACTGATCAATTTCCCCTAAACGTTGCACGGAAGGCAAAACGATCATGAAAAATATAGACCTGTCAATTACGGGAAACGTCCTCACCATTACGGTTGACTTGTCGAAAGAATGTGGCGAGTCGTCCTCGGGAAAGAGCACAATCATCGCCACCACGGAAGGGAACGTGTCGATTCCGGATCGAGAAGAAAAAATTGGCTTGAATATTTACAAAAAGAAATCATGAGCCGGCGTGAGTCGCCCTTCCCTTCTCGTAACAGAAGGCGCCTTCCATTTCTTCTTTGTTCGCAGGAGCCCTCTCAATCTCATGACGCCTTCTTCCCAGGCGGCGTCAGATGCCGACGCTCCCACGGCGGAGAGGCCGCGTGACCCGAGACGTTTTTCTACAAGGAACTGGCACGGTCAACGACTCCGGATACGTCCCGGCTTTATCGGCTTCACGTGACCCGGCCTTCTCGTAACGCTTGAGCGGTCCAGGACGTCCCTGTTTCCATCAAATCAGCCGGAGTACCTGCTTCGACGATCTCGCCCCCGGCGTCTCCACCCTCCGGGCCCAAGTCCACGATCCAGTCCGCGTTTCGAATCACGTCCAGATTATGTTCAATCACGAGCACGGTATTCCCATGTTCGACTAACCGATCCAAGACGTCGAGAAGCCGTTGCACGTCCGCAAAATGCAATCCCGTCGTCGGCTCATCCAAAATGTACAGGGTGCGTCCCGTGGCCCGCCTGGAGAGTTCACGACTGAGTTTCACGCGTTGCGCCTCGCCCCCGGACAACGTCGTGGCAGATTGCCCAAGCTTGATATAGTGCAAGCCCACGTCCGCCAACGTCTTCAGTTTTGTTGCAATCGACGGGACGTGCGCAAAAAATTCCGAAGCCTCCGCCACGGTCATAGTCAAGACGTCCGCAATATTTTTCCCTTTGTGTCGGACGTCCAGGGTTTCATGATTATATCGTCGTCCCTTACACGCTTCGCAGGTGACGTACACGTCGGGTAAAAAATGCATTTCAATCTTGAGAAGCCCCCCACCCTGGCACGATTCACACCGACCACCTTTGACGTTAAAGCTATAGCGCCCGGGCCGATAACCACGGACACGAGACTCCGGCAGCCCGGCGAACAACTCTCGAATAAAGGTGAAGAGCCCCGTGTACGTGGCGGGATTGGATCGCGGCGTACGGCCAATCGGCGATTGATCGATATCGATCACCTTATCCAGGGCATCAGCCCCCTTCAGTGCCCGACAGCCTTCCATCCTGGGAGTTTTCTGATACAGCAATTGTGAAAGCGAAGGGAACAGGACTTCCAGAACCAGGGTGCTCTTTCCGGACCCGGAGACGCCGGTGACGCACGTCAACAGCCCAAGCGG
Source organism: Nitrospirales bacterium (assembly GCA_965215405.1). Taxonomy (GTDB): domain Bacteria; phylum Nitrospirota; class Nitrospiria; order Nitrospirales; family UBA8639; genus Bin75. The sequence continues at coordinate 1,201,613 of OZ244060.1, read as the reverse complement.
AATCCTGGCACTCACCGATTTCAAATTGTGCTTGTTGGCTCCGACGATGCCGAGCCACCCCTTGGGTCGGCGGGTTCGCTCAGGCAACTCGACCCGTTTCTCTCCCCGCAAATAATGCCCGGTCAGTGAGTCGGGACGGTTCATCACCTCTGCAGGCGAGCCTTGCACCACGATCGATCCACCATGCACCCCGGCACCGGGTCCCATATCGACAATATGATCGGCGGCTTGCATGGTGGCGGCGTCATGCTCCACCACCAACACGGTATTGCCCATGTCGCGAAGCCGAAGCAAGGTTTGAAGCAAACGATGATTATCCCGCTGATGCAGGCCAATACTCGGCTCATCGAGGATGTACAACACCCCTACCAGTCCCGACCCGATCTGGGTGGCGAGTCGAATGCGCTGGCCTTCTCCACCCGACAGGGTCGCAGCCGCTCGATCCAACGTGAGGTAGTCCAACCCCACGTTGAGTAAAAAATCCAGCCGTTCTCGAATTTCTTTCAAAATGCGCTGGCCGATCAATTGCTCCCGTTCTGTTAACGCCAGAAACTCGAAAAACGTCTCGGCCTCGCGAATCGAAAGACGCGTGACGTCGGCTATGGACTTCCCACCGACTCTGACGGCTAAACTTTCCGCCTTCAGTCGAGCCCCCCGACACACCGGACAGACACGGCCGTCGGAATACTCCTGCCCTTCCGGACAACCGGCGACCTCATAGCCAATCCCATCACACGCGGGACAGGCTCCATGCGGGCTGTTAAACGAAAAGACCCGTGGCGCCATTTCCGGATAACTGACGCCGCAATTGATACAGCCTAACCGTTCACTGTAGAGCACAACGCCATGCTCCTCCGTCAGAATCCCCACCAGGCCCTGTGTCAGTTTCAAGGCCGTTTCAACCGAATCCGCCAACCGCCGCCGCAGCGATTCCTCGTCTTTCATGATCAGCCGATCCACGATAATCTCAATCGTATGCTTCCGTTGTTTATCCAGCGTGATCGTTTCATCGAGGCCGACAAGTTTGCCGTCAATCATGGCTCGCACGTAGCCGGCACGCCGAGCCTCGGCTAATTCCTTTCGATATTCCCCTTTTCGCCCCCGCACAATCGGGGCGAGGACTTGAAACTTCGACCCGGCCGGCAACGCCCCAATGGCATCAACCATCTGCTGAACGGTCTGGGCCGTAATCGGCTGCCCGCAATCGACGCAAAACGGCTGCCCTACTCTGGCAAAGAGCAAGCGAAGATAATCATAAATTTCCGTGACGGTCCCCACCGTGGACCTGGGATTGTGGCTGGTGTTTTTTTGCTCAATGGAAATGGCGGGAGAGAGGCCTTCGATCGAATCGACGTCGGGCTTGCCCATTTGTTCCAAAAACTGGCGTGCGTAGGCCGATAACGATTCAACGTATCGGCGCTGCCCCTCGGCATAAATCGTGTCGAAGCTCAGTGACGACTTGCCTGACCCGCTCAACCCGGTCACCACGACCAATTGATCCCGCGGGATCACCACGTCGAGGTTTTTGAGATTATGCTCACGGGCCCCTTTAATATGAATATGTCGGCTCATACACTTGGTAAAGACGTCCGGTCAAAAAGTCTGAGTGTAACATACAATCATCATCGCCCTCAGGGAAACGGCTGGTTCTTCCGCTTCTCATCCCAGACTTTCCGTTTATTTGATTATGCGCAGGCCGTTCGTTACAATCACAGAGTAAATATTATGGTCTGTATTCCCGTCTCGCCACGCAAGAAAGGGTCTTTTACCAGACCGGGGAAGGAGAATTCCATGCGCATACTGTCATTGATTGGATTGGCCTTTTGGGCAGTGGTGGGAGTACCGTTGGTCGCCACCGAAGTCTTGGCCAAGAAATACGAACTCACAAGAAACAACGTTCAAAAACCCGTAGAGGTCGACAGCACGACGGTTTCCCTGTATGGCGTACGATTAGGGGACTCTGAAATCGATGCCGTGGAAATGCTGATCAATGAAAAAATCTCCGGCGTCCGCGCCGAGCAGGAAGGGGTCTTCGTGTTGTTGTGGGATCAATCAAACCCCACTGGAGCCATGGCTGGTGTCCGGATCATGGATGGCCGCGTCGACTTGATTTTCATCAATAATCGTTTTGTCCATAAGATCCGAGGGATTTTCCGGCGTGTGCTCACGGCCGAAAGTGCGCAAGAAATCCGCGAATTGTTGGGTCCCGAAGACTTTGGGGAGGAAAACGTCATGGCTGCAATATTGCACTACCAAAACCAAGGATTTCTCGTGAACTACATGGGGCGGGACATTAACGTCGAATTCCAGCTTCCGTAACGCCCAATCATGAATCGATCCTGGAGTGAAACTCTTCTCGCCCCAGGCCCCTTGTCCGACCAGACGGCTTCCGAGTTGCCTGTATGGAAGATCGCGTAGTCACCAACCACACGCTCGAAGAAGAGCAAACGACCGAAGGCTCTCTGCGCCCACAAACACTGGAAGAATATATTGGCCAGGCCCACGTGAAAGAATCACTTCGGGTCTGCATTCAGGCAGCACAACGTCGAGGCGAACCACTGGACCACGCCGTTTTCTACGGTCCGCCTGGACTGGGCAAAACGACCATCGCGCATATCATTTCCAAAGAAATGGGGGGAGGCATTCGATCGACATCAGGGCTTGTCCTCAACCATGCCGGAGACCTTGCCGCGATTTTGGCGAATCTCCAAGCCCACGACGTCTTGTTTATCGATGAAATTCACCGCCTTCCGGCGTCAGTCGAAGAAGCGTTGTATCCCGCCATGGAGGATTTTCAAATTGATCTCGTCATCGGCCAGGGACCAGCCACCCGAACCATGAAGCTGGATCTTCCCCCGTTTACCCTGGTCGGTGCCACGACGAAAGCCGGCGCACTGACCTCCCCGCTCCGTGAACGATTCGGTTTGGTGTATCGGCTCGACTTCTATACGCCGGACGAGTTGGAAATCATCGTCAACCGCTCGGCGGGCCTGTTGAACGTTGCCATTGAATCCGAAGGCGCGATGGAAATCAGCAGACGCGCGCGGGGGACACCACGCATCGCCAACCGGCTGATCAAACGGGTCAGAGATTTTGCTGAAGTCAAAGCCGAAGGCGTCATTACCCGGAAGGTGGCGCAGGAGGCGCTGCATTGGCTGGGGGTGGACGACGCGGGGTTTGACGAGATGGATCGAAAAATCCTGTTGACTATCCTGAAGAAATTCAACGGCGGGCCGGTCGGGGCAGAAGCCCTGGCCACTGCGGTCCAAGAAGAAAAAACCACACTCGAAGACGTGTATGAACCCTTCCTCCTCCAGGCCGGCTACCTGGACCGTACCGCCCGAGGTCGCCAACTCACCGTCAAAGCCTTCCAGCACTTCGGCAAGAGTAAAGATCAGGATTTGTTCGGGCAGGCGTTGTCTGAGTGAGCCTCGCCATTCACGCTCCGACTCAAGCTTCTCGACGCCCTGACCTCGCTGGACGCGCCTTTCTGAACGTGACCCTTCCATCCCGTCCTCTGCACGGACCACGCACGAGGAACGACCTTTCCGGCAGTGCCTGACCAAGGCCTCGTTATTTGGTTGAGGAACGTCTTTTTCCGTTCATTGGTGAGGCATACGAGCTAAAACTGCCGCACGAACCGCAATTCGACGCGATTGCGCTTGTAGTCGTACAGTTGCGCATTGGATTCGCGCGCCTCGCTCACCAGCACGAGTTGCGGGCTGAACCCGAACGTCGTCACCGCACGATTGAGCACGGAGGCGCGGAAAATCCGGGTCTGATCTTCGCGGGAAGCACCATCAGCCGTGAACGGTGCCCACCGGCCTTCATAGTTCGTCCATCGCAGTTCGGCACTGCCGCCCAGCGTGAAACCCCACGGCAACGCAACGGAAACGCCCAGCCGCGTCCACAAACCGGCATTGCGCCAGACAACCGACTTCGAGTCTTGCCGTGCATAGCCGACCAGTGCGCTGGTCTGTACGGTCGGCGTGAGGCCATAGGTGGTCCCCAGCGAGAGAATCATGAGAGGGCCATCCAGGAACGTGCTCACCCGATATTGGCGTTGGTGCCAGGACGCCCGTCCATTCGCCGTCAGTCGTGACGTGAACCGGTGCTCGACTTCAAAGCGAGTGCCGAAATCGTAGCTGAAGCGATCGCCGGCAAGCCAGCGTTGGCTGGCGGCGGCGAGCAGGCTGACTTCGGTGTTCCTGGTCACGAACCAGCGTGGCCCCACGTGACCCGCCACAAAAGTCTGGTCGAACGCCGTTCCGCCGTATTCCCGGTGGGCGACGTCGGCACCCGCGCGCAGCCGCAATCGGGCATTCAGCGGATACTGATATTCGCCACCGCCCCAGCCCACCACGCCAATGTCGGAGCTGGCGCGGGAAGCAGCACTCCGGCGAAACGGCAAACCGTTGATATAAATGAATTCTGCGTCCGAGGCGGCGTTGATATTGGTATCAGGGGCAATAGAGACGCCGAAATAGCCTCTCCAGCGACGCCGAGCCCGGATCACCTGCAGAAAACGATGGATATTGGCGGCCATCGCCGCCGGCGGTTTGCCAGCCAACACGCGCTCGAAATGCTCACGGGACAATGAGTCCTCACCCTTGAGAAAGAACGCACGCGCAAGCTCCAGGCGTACGCGCACGAGACCGGGACGGTCGATCAGGATGGCACGTAGCGCCTCGATGGCCTCGTCCAGGAGAGCGGTCCTGTCCTCTTCCTTCGTCTCCCCCACCCGCCCGGAGGCCTTGATCGCCGCCAGGCCGATGAGAAAGAGAACGTCGGTTGTATCGGGATGGCCTGGTGCCAGCGGACGCAAAACCGCCAGCGCCTCGTCGAACTGGCCGCGCTGGATCAACACCCGCGCGTGATTCACCCGGGGATCAGAGGACAGGTGAGATCTGTCGGAGACGGCCAAGACCGAAGCGACCGAGACATGACAGAACAGGGTGACGATGACCGCGCCAAACGTCGGGGCATGGCAAAAAAGAAGGCAACCTTGCGATTGCCTTCTTTTCGTCTGCGTGGGGGGGGGCGTTGAAGGCGGTCCTATTGTTTATACGCTCCGAAAACCCCGAAGAAATTCACGAGGCCATCGTTCCTTGAAGCGCCAAACGTGCCGCCAACGGATTCCGGATAATCGGCCCCGTTTCCGATGAACTGGCCGCCCCATTTGCCGGAGTACCCCGTCTGACCGCTGTCAGTGCCGCTGGTCTCTCCCCGAAAAAACCCACCTTCCTGCTCTGTTATAGGGGCTTCCTCCAGCATCAGTTCCTGGAGAGATGACTTCTCTCCGCTAGATAGCACAGGATTATATACCCTTCCACTCACCGTTCCGAGGTTGTCGAGAGTACCGAAGTCGGCCGTCAGTTGAACAAACGCATTGAAAAGCCCGACCTCACCCGAGTCGCTCTCACTTTCCTTTGCCGTATACGCGCCGCTCGCGTCTCCCATATACGTTGCGGTGCCGGTGAGCATCACAATGCTACTCCCGTCAAACGGATCGGAGGCATCTCCAAAAGCACCGAATTGGAGGTCATCGACTTCCTCTGTATCGTCTGGTACATACAGCCACATCCCCCCAGCCATATAGTCGGTCCCTGATGGATCATCGGGCTGTAAGTCCGTGAAGAGAGAGACAACAAGCGTTCCGCTCCCGTCTCTTTTTTGCAGCACGGCGGCTTGCCATTTTTTATCAGGGTCAGTGTCAGCGCATTGCTGACAGATTTGCAGGCCAACCTCCCTGGAAAACACGTCATCTGCCCCCAGTCGGACGTCCGGGGTGCCGTCACCCTCTTCATCGTACGTTGCCTCAAACGTGATACGTCCATCGACATAGCGCGCATCGACATTCACGGTATCCTTCGTGACACCATCGACGTCCGTATTTGAGGATTGCATGACACTGCCTTGTCTAGGAGTACTCTGGGCAGCCTCTCCAACTGTCGCCGGACCAGCCTGTTGCTCAGTGCCGAATAACCCGGGTTCGGGCTCGGACCCGGGTTCGGGCTCGGACTCGGGCGCAGGGGTAGGCGACATGTCCATCATCATCGCGCCGCCGCCGCCACCACCGCCACACCCGGACACCGCCACGGCAGCAACCATGGCCAAACCAATACATACAATTTTCTGGTTCATTATGTCTTCTTCCTTTCGATGAAAAGTGGAGTCCGGAAAGGGGAATTTCTGTCGTATTTTAAGGGGGGGGGGGGGGGGGTAAGTCAACCATTGTTTGACCTCTTTCCGAATGACAAGTCAGGCACGGGCCGCGACACGTTTATCTCTTCTGTCGCGGCGACACGTTCCGCCGCCTATCGTGGCAGCAGGAGATGCTGCAGCGACAACGAAGCGGCAACGGAAGCTGTGGACGAGATACATCACGTCACGTGTCTCCCTGTCCCCACTCGCCTTGACAACAGTTCGCAGCCGGTGCTACCTCCTTCCCATGTTGCACTCCGTGCACGACCCCGTTGGCACCTCAACGGGGAAAACAGTGTCACAATGGGTCGGTGCTCCTCGGGAACAGGCCGTTCAGCGCATGTTTACCGCGATTGCGAAGCGGTATGACCTCAACAACTCCCTGCTCAGTTTCGGACTGCACCATCGCTGGAAAGCCCTGGCCGCGAGCCATATTCCCATCCACGCCCAGGGGCGAGCCCTGGACCTGGGCTCGGGAACGGGAGATCTCGCCTTGCTGCTGAACCGCCGTATGGGGAAGCACGGCCAAGTCGTGGCCATGGACTTGAATTTTGCCATGTTGCAAAGCGGCGTCGAGAAGATCGCGAGGCGAGGATTAGCCGCCCGTATCGCCTGTTTTCGAGGGAACGCCGAACGGATCGTCTTTCACGATGACGCCTTTGACGCGGTCACCGCGGGATTCTGTATTCGAAACGTCGGAGACCGGACACGGGCCTTTCATGAAATCTACCGCGTACTCAAACCAGGAGGCCGTTTCGTGTGTCTCGAGTTTTCTCGACCAGAGTCGGCCTGGCTTCGGCGGGTCTATGACTGGTACTCCTTTCACCTCCTTCCCGCAATCGGCACCTGGGTCGCCAAGGATCACACGGACGTGTACACCTATCTGCCTGAATCCATTCGAACCTTTCCCCGTCAAGACCAGTTGACCGCCATGCTTCGAGAAACCGGCTTCGCTCAGGTGGACTGCCACAATCTGAGCGGGGGGATCGTGGCCATTCACGTAGCCGTGAAGTAAGGCGCCATGGATTCCATCCTCTACGTCTTTTTGCCGTGCAAAAAAGTCTATCCCACGGGGATTACCTACCTGGCCGACTTCATTCATCGCCGCCGCCCTGACGTTCGTCAGCATATTCTGGATCTCTCGCTGTTTCACCGTGCCACTCGGTCTCGCGCGCTGCGGGAGACGGTGCAACAATTCAAACCCGAACTCGTGTGCTTTTCATGGCGCGACATTCAAATTTTTTCACCCCACGAAGGCGACGCGTCGTTGGAGCAGGCGTTTAATTTCTACTATGCCAGCAATCCCTTCAAGCGTATCGTGGCCTCGTTCCAGGGACTCAGGAACCTCTATCGGTACTACCAGGACATCCGCTCGAACCTTTCCTACCCGTGGCTCATTCATCGAGAATTTTCGGACATGCGGCTCATGATCGGCGGTGGAGCCTTCACCGCGTTCGCCGATCAACTGATTGAAAAATTGCCGGAAGGCACCATGGGCATTTTAGGCGAAGGAGAGGACGCGATCCTCAAAGTCCTGAACGATGAGCCCTTGACCAGCGAACGTTTCATCATCAAAGCAAACGGCCACGTCACAAAAGGCTCGAAACATACGCCGGCCATGCTGGATTCGCTGACGGTCGATCTTCCCTATCTGACGTCGATTTTCCCACAGTACCCGGAATACGTGGGTGAGTGCATCGGAGTACAAACCAAACGAGGCTGTCCCTATGACTGTGCCTTTTGTTTATACCCCTATATCGAGGGAAAGCGCGTTCGCTATCGACCGGCCCACAACGTCGTAAAAGATATTTCGCAGTACTACCATCAATGGGGCGCGCGTCGCTTTTGGTTTACCGACGCGCAATTCATTACGGGGAAAGAGGCGTACCCGCAATGCACGGAAATTCTCGAACGGATTATTCGCGAAGGCTTGGAGATTGAATGGTCGGGCTACGTGCGCACGTCGCTCATTTCAGCCGGGATGGCGAAGCTCATGGTCGAATCCGGAGTGGGTGATTTGGAAGTCGCGGTCACCGCCGGCTCGCAGAAGGTGCTTAACAGCCTGCACATGGGGTTCAAGCTCGAACACCTGTACGACGGCTGTCGCTACTTGAAAGAGGCAGGATTTTCAGGTCGCGTGATTCTCAACTATTCGCTGAACTCTCCAGAGGAAACCGAGGAGACTCTGCTGCAAAGCATCGAGTCGTATAAAGTCGTGGCGTCGATTCTTGGAGAAGATCGCGTGTTCCCGTTGATGTTCTTTCTCGGCGTTCAACCCAATACGGATTTAGAGCAACGGTTGTTGTCTGACGGCTATCTTTCGGCAGGCTATAATCCACTCAGCCTCGCGCCCTGGAACGTCAAAAAATTACTCTATAATCCCGCCCCTCTCAACAAACTCATTGCAAAAGCCTGTCTTACGGCGTGGAACAAGAAACACGGCAGTCGTGACCCGCGTCAATGGTCCGGGAGCCTCAGTCAAAGCGCCACACAGGATCACGGTCACGCCTATGCCGACGAAAGTCTTTCCCAGGGCATTCAGGCCAACTCGGGCAGGGAGACGTTGCTGACACTGGAAGAAGTTTTGCGGTCACGAAAGTCTGGGAAAAAGACGACCGTGGAGCGACCGCGAAGGTCGGTGACCACCTCGTCCCGTCGGTAGCGAGGAGACGCGGTTTACCTGGTGATCGTAAATTGCATGGTGCCGATGGCATTGGGTTCGTAGAGATCCTGCCCCGGACTTTCGAAATACAGCTTGAGCAAATACTTTCCCGTTTTCCAGCCGCCTTCGGGTCGGAAGACTTCAAGGTATCCCGACTTTTCGTTCATCTCCATAAACAGCGCGTCGGTTCCCGTCAGTTGCGTTGAAGGCGTTTTCCCGTCCGGCATGTGGTACCACGCGGCTCGATATTGAGACGGCGCATCAAGGGCTGAGACTTCAAAGACCAGATAAAAGATCTCCGTATCCGCGGAAAACTCCGACGTCCCGGGGTCCACCGGCTGCACGTACGCATCGTCGGTCATCCACCCTTGACGGCCAAACGAATCCCATGGCGTGGCAATATCCCGAGCCATGGCAATCCATTTGAAGGCCGATTGCGGCGTCTGCCAATTTATCTGATCCAATGCCATCAATTTGGTCTGTCCGACCGCCGCCCCTTCACTTTCCTTTGTAGCAGCCCTGGGAGTAAATCCCTTTTCTTCCCCCCAGACGTTCGAGGAAAGAACGAGGAACAGAAGGAGGACGGGACTGATGAGGCTTAGGGACCGAGTAGAAAGATCTGATTCCAGCACGTCTTGGGAAGATGACTTCTTTTTCATGATACACCTCCCTCACGCTCGGTGTTCGTTCCTACTGTACCCCTCCCCAAGGCGTTTAGGCAACGCCGGGAAGGGGAGAGGCTTGAAAACCAATCTTGATAGGACTGACGTCGAAACGGCTCTTCTGAATGGTGCAGCGTGAGAAAACGATACCGATGATCCACGAGGAGAACACTCGATGCGGCTTCGGATTTTCTTTCAACGCGAACGTTGCACCCGACCTTGACAGCAATAGACCGCGTGACGCAGGATTCATGACATGACGACACTCGCGTTTGACACTCACGCCGCCGTCAAGGCACTCAAAGACGCCGGGTTTGAGGAAGCCCAGGCCGAAGCCGTGGTCACGACCGTCGGCGATGCCATGACAGGGAACGTCGCCACCAAGGCCGACGTTACCGACCTCCGCGCCGAAATGAAGACCGAAATTGCTGGCCTCCGCGCCGAAATGAAGACCGAAATGGCTGACCTCCGCGCCGAAATGGCTGACCAGTTTTCGATCCTGTATCGCCATCTTTGGACAATGGCTATCGGAATCGTCGGCTTCACAGCCGGCCTCACGGTCGCGCTGGTGAAGCTGCTCCCGTGAGCATCGCGCACAGTCGAGAGCACTCTCACGGGGCATTCGTCGTCCTCGCTGAGGCGGCGTTTCCGTGGCCTGGCTCCACCTCTCGCTCACCTGAACGTCTTCCCCGCCGTCGACCTTCGCCGATCACCACGTCGTCGGCAGGCCACAAAGACACTCAAAAGGCGTCTTCGAATCACACGAGCACCCTCTAGGACGGAGGGGCCGGCACCCGCGTGCCTTCAATGCCCTGCCGACGACGTTCGACGATACTATCTGCGATTTCCGTCAGATGCTGCTCCAAAATCAAGCGAAGCTGACTCCCCCGCCGGTAGTCGGCAGGGGCCATAACGTGAACACGATCAGCGTGTCGCGTGAGGGCGTAACATTTTTTGAACGACCGTCGCGTGGGATCGTCAGGATTGTACACGGCCACGGCGAGACCCCCGTTTTTTTTGATGACGGTAAAACACGGGACATCGGTCGGTCCGTCGCCGACGTAGATCATGTGAGGAAAGGGCACCCGCCGCGATTCTTCCGGCATGTGATCGTTGACGTCTTGGTCCACGTCGAGCAGGTTTTTATTGACCCTGAACAAATATTGGGTTTTCTGGGTATGACTGATGGTGCGTTTCGGGAAACTGATGTGACCGTGCTCTTCATCGAACTCGCACCCCCACGTGGCTTTCGTCCATTTGGCAATGTCAGTGCCGTCCAAAATCGCCTTGAGCCCTGAACTCACCACGTAATGCTCAAGATGAATGTCCCACTCCTGATATTTGGGTTGCTGCACCACTTCGTTCAATTCGCCGAAACAATCGGGCACCCCGGGGAAAAACGTCAATTGCGTGCCCATGCGTTGGAGGTCTTTGTTCGATAATGACCGGACCGCTTCGTAATCCAGCATCCGCTTCATATAGGCGAGTTCATGGTCATAGCCTTGTTCTTTGATGAGGGCCGTACAGCTTTGCCAGAACTCTTCGGGAACAATCCCTGCATGACGCAAAATCGTATGATCCTGCATGTAATGCGGGCTCAAGGTGTGATCAAAATCAAAGACAATCGCGATAATGTTTTGTGGTTCCGACATGAGTGGGTCTGAAAACGCCGTTCTCTCGACCCTGCTGCCTGGCAGGGCATGAAGGCATCGCGTCGTCGGCCTTTATCCGGAAATACTCCGCGGAAGAGGTCTTAATTCAAGACCGGCTTGCCTTTCAGCTTCGAGCCCATCTCTTAAAAATCGCCTTGACCAGTTCTTGAATGCTGCGATGCATATCGGAATCGTCCGTGATGGGCTTGAGCACCGCGGCATCACAAGCCCGCTCCGGGGTGACGCCTTGCCGGATCAACGCTCCGGCGTAAATCAGTAATCGCGTGCTCACGCCTTCTTCCAGCCCGTGGTTGCGCAAATTCCGTACCTTGCCCCCCAGTTTGACAAGCTTTTGGGCCACGTCCATGGACACACAGGCTTCATGCTCGACAATTTTCGTTTCAATCTCGGCGGGGGGATACGTAAATTCAATCGCAATAAAACGCTGTTTCGTACTTTGCTTTAATTCTTTGAGCACACTCTGATAGCCGGGGTTGTAGGAAATCACGAGCATAAAGTCATCGACCGCTTCGACGACCTGTCCGCGTTTTTCTATCGGCAGAAACCGACGGTCGTCACTGAGCGGATGCACGACCACCGTCGTGTCTTTTCTGGCTTCGACGATTTCATCCAAATAGACGATGGCCCCATGTTTCACCCCAAGGGTCAAGGGGCCGTCAATCCACACGGTTTCTTCACCTTTGAGGAGATAGCGGCCGACCAAATCCGACGCGGTTAAATCCTCATGGCAGGCCACCGTAATAAGCGGACGCCTCAATCGGTAAGCCAGACGTTGCACAAAACGGGTCTTTCCGCAACCCGTGGGGCCTTTCAACATCAGCGGGAGACGTCGTTGAGCCACAATGTCGGCGAGACCGATTTCACCGTTGACCTCTTCATAAAACGGCTCTTCGGTGATCCGGTATTGTTCAACGTCGATTTCGTGTCCTTTCACGCGTGACCTGCTTCCTTCCCTCCGGTCGGAGTCGAGGGCATACTTCGATTGACGGGACGACCCGATGGGTAGATCAACCATAAAGAAACTATTATACGTGGGGTATCGACGATGGACAAGAACCGTTCTTGACGCTGCACGTTCTCTATTTCCTACCCATACCCGTGCAGCGTACAGGGGCGGAGAGGGCAGACGGGTATCTCATGGTGCCTCCTTTCGGGCGACATAAGACGCCGCTCCGCGGCCATCGTAACCAGGCGCGTCTCGGGGTCGTCGCTTGTCTAGCTCAAAGAGGTCATGGTATTATAGTATTTCGTTGTAATCTACGAACTCCGCCAATATCCATCCTCCATTCAGGTACACTCCATTATTACGATCAATTCTGGTATAACTCTCTCATGGCCCACCTCTCGGCGACGCGTCCCATGATTCAAAGGCATTCAGACGCATCGGCCCCTACGGCCTTATCTCCTGCTCTAACGGCTCCTCTCCTAGAAGAGAGTCAGCAATGCCTTTTTGTGCAACGGGCCCTCCAGGCGGCCGGAATTTTTCCTCTGCAGGCGGCACCCCCATGGCGTCTCTCACCCTTTCCGTTTCAGTTGACTGAAAGTGAAGTTTCTTTCTTTGAGAATCTGGGTCCCCAGCTATGGTCGTTCTCAAAAGCGCTCAATCGCCTGTATCTCGACAGTCTCAAAGGCACGCAACCGCGTTGGGTTCACCAGTATTTCGACCAGGGCAAGCCGGAAGCCCTGTTGGAATATGCTCGCATGAAACGATTTCGTGAGGCAATTCCTCAGGTTATTCGGCCTGACGTGATTCCGACCGAGACGGGCATGACGATCACGGAACTTGACTCCGTCCCAGGCGGAATCGGGATCACGGGAAGCCTGTCCTCCGCCTACGGCGCCCTGGGAAATTCTCTCATTGGTGGTCGCAACGGCATGATTGAAGGTTTTGCAAAGCTGTTCCAGGGTCAACGCGGGGGGGGAGCGGGCTGTCTCGTCATCGTGGTGTCTGATGAGGCCGAGGAGTACCGGAACGAAATGGCCTGGATAGCTTGTCAGCTACGAACCACAGGGCTGGAAACCTATTGTGTGCATCCTCGGGAGCTTCGATTCACTGAAACGACGTTGTTCACGTCTACCCCTTCCGGTGAACGGCCCGTCTCGTTCATCTATCGATTTTTTGAACTCTTTGATCTCCGGAACGTTCCAAAATCCGAATTACTCATGTACAGTGCCAAAAAAGGGCGGGTGAGCGTAACGCCGCCGTATAAGCCCTGGATGGAAGAGAAGCTGGCCTTCGCGCTCTTGCATCACCCTATGCTGGAAGGGTTTTGGACTGACGCGCTGGGGGTGGAGGTCTTTCACAGTCTCGGACAACTCATGCCCAAGACCTGGGTTGTCGACCCTCGTCCTCTTCCTCCGTCCGCGGTCATCCCGAATCTCACGCTCGATGGAAAGGCCGTGTCAGATTGGCGACAATTCGCCCATGCGACACAAAAACAGCGACACTGCGTGTTGAAGCCTTCAGGCTTTTCGGAACTGGCCTGGGGCAGCCGTGGGGTGATCGTCGGGCATGATATTTCGCAGTCCGCATGGGCGGCAGAATTGGAACGCGCGCTGGACTCCTTCGCCTCGACGCCTTACGTCTTCCAACCATTTCACAAGGGCCGAAAATACGAGATGCCCTGTTTCAATACGCAAACGGGGCAACTGGAGCCCATGGAGGGGCGGGCTCGACTCTCACCCTATTATTTTGTGTCCGGAGATGAGGTGAGCCTTGGCGGAATTTTAGCGACCGTCTGCCCCAAGGATAAAAAAATGATTCATGGCATGCGTGAGGCCATCCTGGCACCATGCGCGCTGCCGTCGGGGCCGCAACGGAACGGGTCAACCGACGACGCATGAGGGAGAAATGCACTCGATAACGCTGTATCATACCGAGTGGTGCCCGGAATGTGCCTTGGTTCGTCACAAACTGGATGAGTTGGAGATCGAGTATAAAAGTGTTACCGTCCCCACGGTCCGTCCGTTCAGAAAACAAGTGTTTGCAGTATCGGGACAATATTACGTCCCTGTCTTGGTTGACGGAGACACCGTCTTGACGGAAACGCAAGACATTCTCAACCACCTTGACGAGTTGGCTTCAGCCCCGAAGGGACAGGGATCCGTTGAGAGCCCCATCCAGACGTCATCGACTCACCCAGTCCACGAGGGGACCTTGCCGTCTCATGTCAAACCCAACCACGCTTTTACCCCTATTGACGAGGAATATAGATGAATGATTGGAAACGTGTCCTGGCTGAGAGCATCACCAAACCCAAAGATTTAGCGAAACGTCTCGGCGTCGATCCAAAAGAAGTAGAACGGGTCGTGGGTTCTTATCCTATGCGGATCACACCCACGGTGCTCGCCACGATCAAAGAAAAAGGGGACGCCATTTGGAAACAGGTTGTCCCAGAGGCTATCGAGATGGAGGACTTTGACGCGCCCGACGACCCCCTGGAAGAAGACACCGACAGCCCCGTGCCGCACCTGGTCCATCGCTACCCGGACCGCGCGCTTTTGATGGTCACGAATCAATGCCCGATCTATTGCCGATTTTGTACTCGCAAGCGGCTAGTCGGAAAACCGGGGTTTTTAAAGAAAGGAGAATTGGATCAAGCCGTCGCCTATCTTCGCGAACACACGGAAATTCGGGACGTCATCCTCTCGGGTGGCGACCCCTTGTTGTTGCCCGACGACTTGATCGAACGCGTTCTAAAATCGCTCCGAACTCTCCCCCATCTCGAACTCATCCGATTCGGTTCCCGTGTTCCCGGAACGCTGCCCCAACGCGTCACTCCCCAACTCTGCGAGATTGTCAAACGGTATCATCCGATCTATATGAATTTACATTTCAATCATCCTGACGAACTCACCCCGGAAGTCAAAGAAGCCTGTGGACGCCTGGCCGACGCCGGTGTACCGCTGGGTGCGCAAACGGTTTTGCTGAAGGGAGTGAACGATGATCCGGAAATCATGAAACAGCTCATGCATCAACTCCTGCTGGCCCGCGTGAAGCCCTATTATTTGTACCAGGCCGACCTGACCAAAGGCACCAATCACTTCCGCACGACCGTGGAAACGGGGCTGCACATCATACAGGCACTCCAGGGGCATACCAGCGGCATGGCCGTTCCCCATTTCGTGATCGATGCCCCGGGAGGCGGGGGAAAAATTCCGCTTTTACCCAATGACTATCTGCTGAACCTCGATGAAAACGGGGCCGTGCTGAAAAACTACGAAAACAAGACCTATCATTATCGTCAACCGGATCAGGGTCGAATGCGGGAACTGCCCATGGTCGGGACCTCGGCGCTTGGTGGACTCTGCAGCACCGGAGCCATGGACGAGTAACGATGGGGTCTTCTCGTAAGCAAGGCATTCTTTCCGACACCAACCTGAAAAAACTGATTCGGGAAAAAGCGATTTACGCTTCTCCCGCAATAACCGAGAACCAAATCCAACCAGCCAGCCTGGATCTTCGTCTTGGCAGGAAAGCCTATCGGTTGCTCAGCAGCTTCCTCCCGGAACGATCCGAGATCAGCGCACGCTTGAACGTGATGGATCTGTATCAGTCGTCTGATTTGGTCATGTATGAAATAGACCTCACCCAGGGCGCGATTCTGGAAAAAGGGCACGTCTATCTGGTGCCGTTATTAGAACGCGTCGCACTGCCCCAGGACGTCCGCGGACGGGCCAATCCTAAAAGCTCCACGGGTCGATTGGATATTTTTACGCGGCTCATCACGGACCTGAATGCGGGATTCGATGAAATTTCTCCGGGGTACCAAGGCCCACTCTATCTGGAGATTGTTCCCCGATCGTTTACCATTCGCGTGCAAACAGGGTTAGCGTTGAACCAACTTCGGCTTCTGACTGGTCGTCCAACGGTCTCCGATTCGCAACTGCGAGCCCTGCACCGATCGACTAAACTGCTCTACCACAATGATGACGAGTTGACCGAAACCCCTCCCCTTTCCGCTCAGGACATCCGAGTAGACCACGGCCTCTTTTTGCGGATTGACTTGCGGGGTACCGGCTCGGGCCACAACGTTGTGGGGTATCGGGCGAAAAAAAACAGTCACGTGGTTGATCTGTCGAAGATCGGCCATTATTCGGCACTCGACTTCTGGGAACCTCTCTGCCGACACACCAACAATACGTTATTGCTGGAGCCCGAAGAGTTTTATATCCTGGCTTCGAATGAGCGCATTAAAGTGCCCGCCGGATACGCAGCCGAAATGGTTGCCTATGAAGCGGCCTTCGGTGAATTACGCACCCACTACGCCGGGTTCTTCGACCCGGGATTTGGAGCATGCAGCGGGCCCCGAAAAGGGACACAGGTCGTGCTCGAAGTCAGACCTCATGACGTGCCGTTCTTGATTCACGACGGTCAGACGTTTTTCAAAGTCGTGTATGAGAAAATGTCAGAACTACCGGAACACCTGTATGGGGCCTCCATTGGGTCCAACTATCATCAGCAGGGGCTCACGCTCAGTAAACATTTCAAGTGGTAGCTCATGGCACCGGAACCTGACGAGAAAACCCAGGAAACGTCCAACCCGTCTGAACCACCAGGACGTCAGGTGCCCGGTATTCCCGTGGGACCGCCACGTGCGGAATCGGAAGTGGACCAGGAAGCACACGAAGCACTGCAAATGAAGGTGGCCATGAAGATGGTCGGCTCCGCCATGGTGTTCATTGGTTTTATTCAGGTTTTTCTGTCTGCCAGTACCGGCGCGGAGATTTCAATCTTTCCCATGATCCTGTATTTTTCGGGTCTGGCCCTTTGGGCCTATTCTTCCGTGAAAATCCCTGCTGCTCGGTACGGAGTGATTGCTTTTTCCATCCTCTGCATATTGGCATTCATCCAACTTGGCGAAGTGCTCTTCTGGCATAAAAACCTTATCTACTGGGGCACCATTGCCTTGGTAGTCTATTTTATGTTTCAGAATCCCAAGAAACCATCCAAGCCGTCGTAGCGGATCAGAACCCTGTAGGGACGCATTACGGTTCCGGATCAGACACGAGTTCACGCCGTCATGAAAAAAACGTCTGTTTTCCGTCTTGTTCCTCTCACGTTGCCTTGCCGTACCTCTTCCTGCTGCCGCGCTTGAAACCATCGAAAACGTCACGCTTGTTAAGGCTGACCTGAACGACGGCGCCGGTTTCAAGGTCAAGCCCGAACTTCACCGGCGGCTTTATCAGGGAATTACGTAGAAAAGAAAGGTGCCGATTTTTGCAAGTCTTCTTCGGCACTTTTCTATATAATACCCGAAGTATTTGGGGATCAGGCTGCTGCAAAAGCAGGAGCTTTGGCCATCGTTCCCGGAATGACTCAATCTGTAAGGACGTAATTCGACATGCCCGCCTCGATCGCCGTCATTATTCCAACCTTGAACGAAGAACGAGCCTTACCGCGGACGCTTCTCGCTCTTCGACAGCTCCGATTTGATGAATGCATCCTCGTGGACGGTGGCAGCAGGGACCAGACGGTTTCCATTGCGCAGAACCAGTTGCATGGGCTGAGCCAACAACCCGCAAAGATTATGACGTCTGAGCAGGGGCGCGCCAAACAAATGAACGCCGGAGTAGAGGAAACTCGATCCGACGTTCTGCTTTTTCTGCACGCCGACACGATTCTTCCACCAGAGACGCGAAATGAGATCCACCGAGTCTTGGAGGATCCCAGGTACGTGGGGGGACGATTCGACGTGCGATTCGAAGACGATCGCGGGTGGGCCTGGCTCATCAGTCGTCTGATGAATTGGCGGTCACGCTGGTCAGGCGTTGCCACGGGAGATCAGGCTATTTTCGTTCGTCGCGTCGCGTTTGACAACCTGGGTGGATTTGCCGACATCCCCTTGATGGAAGACGTCGAGTTGACGCAACGCCTCAAACGCGCAGGATCCGTTGCAGCCTTACGCGCCAAGGTGACCACGTCGTTTCGACGATGGGAGCAACAGGGTGCCTTCCGCACGATTTTGCAGATGTGGCTCCTCCGCTTTTTGTATTGGATCGGCATACACCCCAAAACCTTGCACCAATTGTATGTCGCGATCAGGTAACACCGCTCCGTCTCATCGAAACCTCCTCAAAAGGAGAGGGGCTCCCTCTTCAGGGCCTGCTGAAGGCGCGATCATTATTTTTGCCAGGGCGCCGGTGCCCGGAGAAGTGAAGACGCGCATGTGTCCTCCCCTGTCCCCCGATGAGGCGGCGAGCCTGCACGGGAGTATGGTCATGGACACCGTGGAACGGACTCAGTCGCTTCGGGAGTTTGATATTTTCCTAACCTGCACGCCCAGCATGGAACATCCGTTTTTTCAAACGTTGGCGGCACGGCATCGCATTCAATTGTGCGATCAGGCAGGTGAAGATCTTGGACAGCGCATGGACTACGCCCTCACCACCATTTTCAACCGTGGGTACGCGTACGCCTTGCTGGTTGGAACGGATACTCCTACTCTTTCCAGCCGCCACTATCACCACGCGAAAGAGGCGCTGCAAACAACGGACGTGGTGTTTGGACCCACGAAAGACGGAGGCTACTATCTGGTGGGAACGAAACACTCCATCCCTGAACTCTTTGCCGAGATCCCTTGGTCTACCGACAGCGTCCTCGCCCAAAGCCAGTCACGCGCTGAACGGATGGGGCTTGCCGTCGGACTGCTGGCTCTCGAACGCGACATCGATACGTTTGACGACGTGCAGGCCTTTTTGCAGGAGGAAACCGGAGCAGGCAAAAAAACGTTGTCGACTCGAACGGGCAACGTGTTTCACGCATTGATCCAAAGGCATGGAAACCCTTCGTCCACGTAACAGACGATTGAAAGGAACCATTTCCCTGCTTCAAGACTTCACGAGGTTCTCGATTCCAATCTTCTTATTCTTCCCATTGGCCAGAAAACCCGAGTGCAGAGCACACTCGATTGTCAAGTCAACCCGTTCATTGAAAAGGGAACGTTGATGGAACCAAAAGTCATACTGATCACCGGTGGCGCACGCGGCATTGGAAAAGGGATTGCACTCGATCTGGCGGCGCAGGGATGGGCCGTTGCCGTTTGCTATCGAACCAGCGCACAAGAAGCAGAAACCACCTCAAAGGCCATCATCGCACAAGGCGGCCAGGGGATCGCCGTTCGCTGCGACGTTTCCGATCCCACGGCCTGCAAAAATTTGGTCAAGCAGGTCGAGAGGCAATGGGGAAAAATTGACGTCCTGGTGAACGGGGCGGGACCCTATCATCGGGTCAATTTGTTCAACGAAACACCAGAAGGGTGGGAGGAAATGTTCGCCAATAACCTTCATCCGATTTTTTATTTAGCCCAGGCAGTGGCGCCTCGCATGAAAGAACGAAAGTATGGTCGCATCATTTCGTTCAGCATGGCCAATGCGGACAAGATGGAAGCCCAGCCTATGGTCACGGCACACTATATCGCCAAGTCAGGCATCCTGATCCTGACGCGAACTCTGGCAAAAATGTTGGCCCGGGACGGCATTACGGTCAATGCGATTTCACCAGGCTTTATTGATTCAGGAAGTGCCCCGCCAGGAGAACTCGACGGTATGGCCCAAAAAGTTCCGTCCGGATACATTGGCGAAGTGAAAGATACCATCTCGGCCGTGAAGTACTTGCTGTCCGACGAGGCTCGATACGTAACGGGAACGAATATTCACGTCAGCGGCGGGTGGGGGCTGTAATACGGGACGTACTCAATCCGGCAAAGGGAAAGGCGGAACCGACTGGAGAGACTCCTTCCATTCCAGCCCAAACACTTCCCCGAAATACCGTGCGATCTGGGTACGAACGCTGGCAAGCTCAACCTCCCCGCGCAAAACTTCCGCCAGCGATGTCACGCGGCAGCCTTCAATGCCGCACGGCACGATACCAGTAAATGGCTCAAGATCGACCGTGACATTGAGCGCAAAGCCATGCATGGTCACACCACGAACAATTTTCACGCCCATCGCCGCAATTTTGGCTAAAGGTCCATCGGGATTTGCAGGATCTTGCACCCACACTCCGACAAACTTTTCCACGCGGTACCCCTTGATCCCCCATTCCGCCAACACTCGAATGATCACCTCTTCCAACATTCGCACGTACGCCTTCGGGCCTGAACAAAAGTGTCCAAGCAGCAAAATCGGGTACCCCACGACCTGCCCGGGTCCGTGATAGGTCACGGACCCTCCGCGCTCACTTTCAATCACTGAAAGACCTCGATTCCTGAGCACGGCACGCTGCCCGTTCCAATGTGCCTTCTTCGTTGTCCGGCCAAGCGTTATCACCGGCTCATGTTCCAACAGCACCAACGTGTCAGGGCGAATATCCGCAATCCGTTCATCGTAAAGACGCCATTGGAATTGACGGGCGGTCTCATACTCCATCAGCGGAATCGAGATCACCACACCGGAGCACCTCGGACGAGAACACTGCAGAGACAGCGGCACGGCGTCTGAAACGGAAAACGCGGCAGAAGCCCTCGCGAAAGGGCCACTCGTACTCATGGTTGCTGATCCTCAAAGCACGTCAGGACGGGTGGCAAGCCGATCCCGATTACTTCGTCGCGATTGGCATGCCCCACCCTTGTGTTCGTTTCTTCAGCACGAAGCGTTCTTCTGCGTCTCGCGTTATGCATTGATTCCTGAACAGTACAAGATGCGGCAGCGAAAAAAACGAAGGCACGTGCGTTCACGATTGTACGCCTGCTCCCCTTTTGGAAGCAAAACCTGATACCCATTCAGGACGTATGAGAAAAGTCGAGTCCGGACCAACCCTGAATGGCACGGTTTGAATCGGAGAATGGCTCCCCGCTAACCACCAGCGAAAACGATGAAAAAAGCCAGGATCGCCCCTTCTTTCATCACCATCGTCGGTCGGATTGGCGACAGCGTCACCCTACAAGAGAACTCACGCCTTTGGCGGTCTCTCCGACCGTTTGAAACGTTGCGAAAGATTAGCAAAATTTTACAGAGGGCCAGCGGTTCGTTGTTTGTTCCGACCGGAGGCGTGGTCGAGATGCCTGCAAAACGTACAGGAACGAGTCCGCGTCACTTTTTATCTCCGGAAGTGTCCTCCTTCCGACACAGGAGGAGGCTGGCTGGGAGTAGACCGTTCTACTCCCAGCAGTGTTATGATGGAGAGAGTGTTATTACCGTTTCTTGGCTGGAGCTTTCTTCTTGGCTGGAGCTTTCTTCTTAGCCGGAGCTTTCTTCTTAGCCGGGGCTTTCTTCTTCGCCGGGGCTTTCTTCTTGGCTGTTGGCAACAGTCTCACCTCCTTCCAGTATTGCAGAAATGATAATTAGACGCTTTTGTTTATCGCTCTACTCTTGGCCTCTGGGCCAAGATCACCAAAAACCGGACCTTTGGTTTTATACGGCCTGATTCAAAGGTTTCTCAGTTGGTTCAGTATGCTCAAATGTATTTGGTGCAACTTTTTTGAAACGAGGATCACGTTTAAGGGACGTGGCAACTGAAGTCACCGGCGTTTTTCCTCGGATCTGCATTCCTCCCTCGATGAGACGCTGACACAATTCTTTGGCATGCATCGGTCTTCGCGTTTCCCGAAAAATGATGAACGAGGCATCCGGAACACTCATGCCCACATACTTACTTCGTCCCAGAAGAATTTCCCTTGATTGATCCGTGACATTCGTTACCGGCAATGGTGGTACGCCCGTTTCATCCGAAATGATTTGGCTGGAGAGACTGGCCAATTTCGCCTTGTCCGCTTCAACTCGATATAAAGTCTTTGCCAACTCCAAGTATTTCTCAATGGTCGCAATTTCTTCATTGAGCCTCTCCTTCTTTTTCTTGAAGTCTTTGAGCTTGGTCTCATACGCAGTAATGCGTTGCTCCAAGCCCACAATAATATCCTTCAATTCATCTTTTATTTCTTCCATTTTAAATTTTCCATAAGCAATCCTGATTTTTGCTTGCTTGTATCATTAAATATAAAGCAAGTCAATAACAAATTTTTGAATTTTTCTATTTATTTGTATGAGTAAAATCTTAAAATAACTTAGTATTTTTTAACGTTTTTACTATAAGAACTTACTTTCATACAGCATGTTTAAGCCTATATTTTGTAGGCTTGTTTCACTATCCACAAAATATAGAAACCCTCAGGGATTGTGAAGAACGATGGCCGTGCAGTCCATTCGAAGGGGCTACAGGCTGATTTTCGGAATTTTGTATTCTGTGGATTTGTTGTGGTGAATTTCTCGCCTGTGATAGGGTTTCTCAATCCTTAACCCGTCCTTGTCATGACGATTGTCACGTCGACACCAACGAATCTTCTTGCTCTCGATTTCGAGAAAATGGCTTCCCTCGTTGCACGGTTGGGTTGGCCATTCTATCGGACCAAGCAAATACTTCAGTGGATTTACCAACACCGGATTCGAGACGTCGCCCAGATGAGTACCCTCTCCTTGAAAGATCGGGAGACGATTGGGAACGGCGCCATTATTGAACGATTGGAGGCACCGACTCTTCTCCAAAGCGTCGATGGTACACAAAAACTCCTTTTTTCTCTGCAAGACGGCCTGACTATTGAAAGTGTTCTCATCCCGGATGAGAAGCGGTTGACCCAATGTCTTTCAACCCAGGTCGGTTGCACCCTGGACTGTCGCTTTTGCGTCACGGGACAAATGGGACTCAAGCGAAATTTGAAGGCTCATGAAATTGTTGATCAAGTGTTGACGGCCCAGGACCTGCTCCAACCCGGACGCCGGATCACGTCTCTGGTTTTCATGGGCATGGGCGAACCCCTGGCCAATTTTGATGAAGTCTCGGATGCCCTCATACGGCTGACCAATACCAATTGGGGGATGGGCTTTCCCAAAAGACGCATTACGATTTCGACCGCAGGATTTTCCCAACGACTTCACGCCATAGCCAAACTCGGGGTGAATCTGGCAGTTTCATTAAACGCCTCGACTTCTGAGCAGCGAGACCGGCTCATGCCGATGATGAATCGCATGTACCCCTTACCCGATCTCCTGGCGGCCTGCCGCGCCTATCCCGTACCGGCAAACCGCCACTTAACGTTTGAATACGTGTTATTACGAGGAGAAAACGATTCTGCGGACGACGCCATCCGCCTGAGCCGACTGCTTCAAGGTATTCGTTGCAAAATCAATCTCATTCCGTTTAACGAATTTCCGAACGGCCCGTTCCGTCGACCGACGAACGACGTCATTGCGACGTTTCAGACGATCCTCCGGCAAAAGGGGTATGATGTATTCATTCGACAAAATCGGGGACGTGACGTGTGGGGGGCATGCGGGCAACTTGGAACCCTGTCCGAGTGAACCACTCCCCCGCTTCATTCAGGGAATCCTGGTTTCTTGTGACGGCGGGACGCCGTGCAAGGCGTCCCGCGGCGAAACCCGACACTTATCAGGTCGAGAGGCGAGAGTTAAGCGAGGACACCACGCGGCAATGCGCCCGATGGTGCCATAACTCAGAGGCGCCTTAACAAGAAAACTGATGCAGGCACTGCGACTTCCTCCTCTTCCCAAAGGCCTTCAGAGCAAAACCACGAACCTTCTTCACTTTTTTCAAGGGTTGGAGGGCGCACTGGTCGCCTTTTCCGGAGGAGTCGACAGCACCCTTGTCCTCAAAATAGCTTCGGATATCTTAGGCACTCGGGCCATTGCCGTCACCGCAGCGTCCCCCACCCTGCCGCAAGAGGAGTTAGAGGCCGTGCGACAGATGAGTGAAGACATTGGGGCACGGTTGATCGTTGCACCAACGAATCAACTGAACGTCGAGAATTTTGTTCGTAACGACTCCATGCGATGCTATCACTGCAAAAGCGATCTGTATCAACTTTTTGCTCCCATCAAACAGGAAACGGGAATTTCCACGATTGTCGATGGCACCCACGTCGAGGACTTGGGCGATGATCGACCGGGGATACAGGCGGCGCAACAATTTGGCGTTCGCAGTCCGTTGGTAGAAATCGGGTTTCGTAAAGCCGATATTCGCACCCTGGCCAAAACATTGGGCTTATCCAACTGGGATAAACCCGCGGCCGCCTGTCTGTCCTCTCGTATTCCTCGAGGCACAAGAATTACCGAACAAAAATTACAGCGCGTGGAACAAGCCGAGCGACTGTTAAAAGAGGAAGGATTCCGGCAGGTTCGCGTCCGCGATCATGAAGGCATCGCGCGCATTGAGGTGGACCCGGAGGAGTTATCCAATTTTCTCGAGCCCGCTCGACGACACCGCGTTACCCAGGGATTGAAAACGCTCGGATTTCAATTCGTGACCATAGACTTGGAAGGCTATCGCCTGGGCGGAGGCGCGAGGTAATTCCTGGAGGAAACGGTCATGCAGTCGCGTTTGTCTTGTTTTTGCGCATAATGATCCGTTCTATCCAAGCTACCGCCGACGCGCTCTGACATCGAACTCGATCAATTCCTTCTTGGAGTTCCGTTTCCTAAGGGGGACACATTCCACGTTGGAAAATCCGAGTTGGGACAACATTTCCGCGTACACCTGCTCGACAGGCACCAGAACGCTATAGAACGTTGAGTTACCGACGACATAGTGAATCTTTGCTCCATCGTTGAGTACACCGATCAGAGAACGAAAATGGCTCCACATATCATCGAAATATTTTAACACATAGTTTGCCAAAAGCTGACCATTTTTATTCCAATCATCTCCGATGATCTCTGCCGTTTTTTGCAGAAGCTTCGATTTGAAGCTGTCCGACGAGAGCCGCCACTCATTCAATCTGCTGGCAGCAACGCCCCATGTTCCGCCAATCGCTTCCCAGTCCATTTCGCCCGCATCGCGGCCATTCATGATATATCCGAGCCAGTACATGTAGGGGCGAAGCTCGCGAATGTATGACATTCGGTTCACATACGGCGGAGAGGTAATGACGCAATCAACCGTGAGGGATAAAAGTCGATCTTGGTACGACTGAACCAAACCAAAAAAGGATTGATGTCCGTCGTGACCGCAGTTCGGCCGTGATAAGACGCACAAAGAGCCGTTGTCCCAGTCCCGCAGAAAGGATCGAGAACGTTGATCTCGGAGAGATCATCATAAGCAGCAAGAATGTCGTTCACGATCTTGAGGGAATAGGCAGGGGTTAGACGAAGCCAGCCGTAACGTCAGGATTTGGCGTTATGCTTCTGCGTCCAGTCCGCTCTTTGGGTCAGTGAACGTCGAAGGGTCTCGCTCATGACGATGGCTCCAAAAGCCTTCTCAGTACGGAATCGACTTCGTTCTTCAGCACATCCTGATTGCGATTGAAAAATGCTGCCAGGCCACAACCGATGACATCTTTCAGGAAGTCGCAGGTCGATAACAGCGGATCTGATGCTCCGATTACACAGGTGACGACGGCCCATTTTTCTGCCCGGCAGCGCAGCAAAATATCTGAGTCGATCTCTGTGGAAAGGATGACTGCGCAAGGCAGGTAAGCTTTTGTGCAGGCCGTCGCAGCATGCGCAACGTCGGCGTTCTGCAGCTTGGAATCCTTGCTCGTGTAGCCTTGATGAACCTCGAAAACCGTACCCTTCAAAATTGAGGATATATCAGAATCGACCTGTACGAGACTTGCCGAATCTTTCATCCATTAACGAAAGCGCCCGCGAGCGGCCTTGTCTTTGATTTTGTCCAAAGGCATTCTCCCGTCAAGGTGCAGTTTTCCAGCCCTCCCATCGGGAGTGTGGACTTCGTACGACCAGCTAGAGTCCTCCACAGAAAGAGCAAGGCAGTCCTGCAAGATGGTACGGAATAGCTTCTCACGGCCGATTCCAATCTGTCTATAAACACTCGTCATGCCGCCAGATGCCTTATGGGCAGTGTACATCAGCGGATTATCGAGACCAAACCAGCAGTGGAAAGGGTCGTTCTGATAAAGATTTCGGAATTGCTCCAGCGACAAACCACCGCCTTTGCTCCCTTGGCCGAATTTCGGTTTGTACTCAGCGGATAGTCGGATGGGTTCGAAGCACAATCTGCAAGTATTTTTTGTCATTGTTAGACAAGGGTGGCTCCTATCCCCGTGTCCCACTCTGCTGAGTTGGCAAAGGCAGTGGGAATTGGAATTCACGTTGTTTGTAAGGTTTGCACAACCCGAGTCTTTGATCGGAACGGAAGGACGCCATTCGGCGGCCGGTTCTCACACTTTGCCGCACAACAGGAGGGACAACCGAAACGAGAAATCTTTCAACAAACCATTGAAGGTTACTTTGGATATTCGTCCGCGGACACGGCTTGCAACGCTTCCTGTGCCAGACGACGATGATCATCGGCCGATAGACTTCGTGCCAGGACTTTTTCCGCCACCATCAGCGCCAAGTCCGCAGCCTCACTTCGAATGTCTTGAAGGGCTTTTCGTCGCTCACGCTCGATTTCCCGTGCAGCCTCAGCCTGGATACGCTCGGAATCAGTTCGCAGCCGTTGCTCGTTTTCCTCTAACAGACGGTGAGCCTTGGCCTTGGCTTCCGCCACGATCGCCTCGGCTTCTTGTGCCGCCCCCTTCAGTTTCGCTTCGTATTCCGCCAGGCGTTGTTCGGCTGTAATCCGATTGTGATCGGCTTGTTCAATGCTGTCACGAATTTTTCGTTCACGCGTTTCCAGGGCTTCCAGAATCGGCGGAAACGCAAATTTGTACAGCACCCAGACCAAGATGCCGAACGAGAGGAGTTCCCAAAAAATGAGGGATGAAAAAAAATGAACGTCAAATTGAGGCATGGTGGTTTCGTCCTATTTCCTTAAACCCATAATGATAAAGGCGATCACCAACCCATAGAGCGCAATCGCTTCGACTAATGCGAAGCCGATCCACATATATTTGCCAACCCGTCCCTCCGCCTCTGGTTGACGGGCAACGGCCTCAATCATTTTGCCGAAAATATACCCAATGCCCACACCGGCGCCGGCAAACCCCGCGGCCGCGAGCCCCATTCCCAATAATGCTGAAGCTGCAGAATCCATTGTGTTTTGTTCTCCCTGGTGAAATCGTTAATAACGTTACGTGGAAAAGGACGCTTCGGGTTAATGGAGATGAAAGGCGTCTCCCATATAGACACACGTCAATATCGTAAAAATATAGGCTTGAATAAAGGCAATCCCTACTTCCAATCCGTATAACGCCACCGTAAAGGAAAAGGGAAGCCATCCAATCAACAACCCACCACTGATCGTCAATCCAAAGAGGACCCCGAGAATGACGTGCCCAGCGGTCATATTGGCGAACAACCGAACGGCCAAGGAAACGGGGCGGGCTAATTGACTGATAATTTCAATGGGAATCATGAGCGGCACCAACCAACCGGGAGTCCCTGGCGGAACGAGTATCCCCAGAAACTTCGCCCCGTGTAATTGAAGGCCGACTAAGATACTGAGCGTATAAACCCCCAAGGCAAACACGGCCGTGACCACGAGTTGACTGGTGACCGTATACGAACCAGGCATAAGGCCCACGAGATTACAAAATAAAATAAATAAAAACAGACTTGCGATCAGCGGAAAAAACCGCATCCCTTCCGGTCCCATGGTCTCGTGAATCATGCCGCGAATAAACTCCACCAGTATTTCGGCCAAGCTTTGCAACTTCGTGGGGACAAGGGATCCTGCCGAACGCGCTTTCGTCATCAACAGGACAACCAGTCCCACCACCAGAAACATGACGATGACCGCTTTGTTGATTGAAATATCGAGACCGAAAAGGGACAAGGGAACAATCGTATGAAGCTCAAAGGGATGCAGTGGATTTTCCAAAGGCGCCTCGTTTTCGTGTCATAAGGAAACGCTACGATTGATCCCAGCGTTGGGCACTACGGTAGGCGTTTCGAATACCGGCAATCAGCCCGAGAATCAGGCCTCCCACCAAACACCACGGCTCGGTTCGAAACAAGTAGGAGTCCATGCTCCAACCCAATCCTCCGCCTACGATAAGGGCTGCAAGCAAGTTCGTACCGACTCGCACCGCTTGCCCTAACCCCACATATAATGGATCTGGCGATGAAGGCGTAGGCATGCTTTCTCGAATCCGAGCGCGGGTTATTCAAACAAAATATTGATTCTGCTGTCAAGCAACGCGTCGGAAATTGCGTCCGCATTCCTGCAAATTTCTCAGGCACGGGACTTTCTCTCGCTTATCAACTCCCGTTATGATACACAACAAACATTCGAAATCATTTTGAAACCATGAGCCAATCCGTTCTTTCTTCAAGTTCTTCGACTCGTTCTGACACAGGGCACTTTCCGCTAATCCTGACAAAACCCTTTCTTGAAGAAAGTCCCTGGGACGTCTACCGACGGATCGCCACTCCTCACCGACCTTCCGTCCTTCTGGAAAGCGGGAAACAGCCGGCGGGGATCGCCCGATATTCCTTTTTGGCCAGCAACCCGTATCTTATTTTTTCCGGAGGCGCGAGACACTATACCCTCGAAACGGTCCAGGGGAAGACGCAGCATCAAGGGGATCCGCTTCCCGCGTTATTCAGGTTGCTGTCCCCTTCCCCCGTTCCCCGTTCTGCTTCCCTGCCGCCTTTTATTGGCGGAGCCATTGGGTACGTGAGTTATGACGCCGTTCGGCACTACGAAGCGCTCCCTTCTTTCGCGCTCCATGATCTCCCGTTACCCGATTTGGAGTTTCTGTTTTTCGATCTGGTGATCGTGATCGATCACCACGCTCAGTCTTTTCATATTATTTTTACCCCACCGCCTGATCGGCTGTTTTCAGAATCCCATGATGCCCTGCATCGCGAAGGAACCGCTCGGATTGCCGAGATGAACGGTATCGTGTGCTCTCCATTCGTGAAGACCGGCCCGTCAGAATCTCCAATCGCTGCCCCAACCATGCAGGCGACGCATTCTGAACGGGAGTACGTCGAGCGAGTCCAACGGTGCCAGACGTTTATCCGAGCCGGTGACATCTATCAAGCCAATCTCGCCCAACGTTTTTCCGTCGAATTTAATCCGGCAGAAGACCATGCGCTGCAAGCGGTCGGCCAAAAATTGTATCACCGTCTGCGCATGGTGAATCCCTCGCCGTTTTCCGGAATATTCGTTACCAAAAACCTGGCGTTGGTCTCTTCGTCGCCTGAACGACTCGTCCAGGTCACCGGCAACCAGGTGACGGCGCGTCCCATGGCCGGCACTCGACCACGAGGCCGCACGGTCGTCGAAGATCATGAATTTATGGACAACCTTCGGATCGATGCAAAAGAACGAGCCGAACACGTCATGTTGGTTGACCTCGCCCGCAACGATCTAGGTCGAGTGTGCGAATACGGGTCGATTCACGTTGAGGAGTTCATGACGATTGAACAGTATTCGCACGTGGCGCACCTGGTGTCCGAGGTCAGAGGAACGCTGAATCCCGCTTGTTCCACTCCGGACCTCATCCGATCCGTTTTCCCGGGAGGCACGATCACCGGGGCACCGAAGATCCGCTGCATGGAGATCATTGAAGAACTGGAACCCGTTCGCCGTGGGCCCTATACGGGTTCCCTGGGGTACGTCAGCTGGACCGGAGATTTGGACTTCAACATTCTTATCCGCACCATGGTGTTGACGCAGCAACGTGCCTACCTCCAAGTGGGTGCCGGAATCGTCGCGGATTCCGATCCCCGTCGTGAGTACCAGGAAACCCTCTACAAAGCCCAGGCCCTGTTTGAAGCTTTGCAATAAGACGGCCCTTTTGACTCATCCTTTCATGTGGATCTATCTGAATGACCGGATCGTACACGAAGAACAGGCACGGATCTCTGTCTTTGATCGTGGATTTCTGTATGGAGAGGGCGTATTTGAAACCGTCCGAATCTATGACGGACACCCGGCATGGCTGGAGCGTCATCTTGCACGGCTCACCCGCTCCTGCCAGCAGATTCACCTTGCCGTGCCGTCACCTGAAAAAAACTGGGCGGAAGTCTTTCAAGAGGTCATTGACAAAAATCAATTAGACCATGCGGCGATTCGCCTGACGCTTTCCCGAGGCCAGGGACCCGCAACCCCGGATGCCTGCGCTGACCCGACAATCGTGTTGTTCCCACGGTCTCTCCCACTGGTGACACCGTCCCAACGGCACAACGGGGTTCGGATTGCCGTCACCACGATTCGCAAGCCGTCACCGCTTTCTTATCCCACTCAAGCCAAAACCCTGAACTATGTCAACAATCTGTTAGCGAAACGGGAGGCTTCAGCCCAGGGTGCCTTTGAAGGGTTGCTGTTGACCCTCGGTGGGCACCTGGCCGAATGCTCCATGAGCAACATTTTTTTTATCAAGAACACGACGCTGCATACCCCTTCACCGGCATGTGGCATTTTACCCGGCATCACTCGAGGGATCGTGCTCGAAGCGGCCCCGGCCCTGGGCCTTCAAACCCAGGAGGGCCGCTACACCCCTGAATTCCTGTATGAAGCGGATGAATGTTTTTTAACCAGCAGCGGAATTGGCATTCTGCCGGTTGAAAAAATCGACGGCCGGCCCTTTCCGAAACGATCGGCTCACTCCTGGGTAGACACGCTTCAAACCCGGTACGACTGCCTGTTAAGAGAACAGAGTCGATGAGTACACGGTCAGAAGGGGGCGGACGGTTACCCGGCGCAATGCCGGGTTGTGGGAGAAGAACCGACGGACTCCGCCAGCCAGACCTGACTGTGCGTTTTCCACGCCGAACCTCGACAACTCGGAAAATCTTCCCGGTAATGGGTGCCCAGGCTGTTTTCTCTCCACAAGGCGGCTTCGGTAAGACACCGCGCAACTTGAAGCATGTTTTTGACTTCGAGGTCGGAGCGCGTTTGCAGCAAAGCCTGAATCTGCGGCTCCCAACGAGAAAGCTGTGCAAGAGCCTGGATCAGGGAATCACCGGTCCTGACCAGCCCGACCTTGTCCCACATCAGACGCCGTAAGGAGTTTCTCAGTTTTTCACTGTCTTCCAGCGTGCCGGTCGGCTCCGTCACAAAACGTGGGAGGAAACTTTTCAGCCGAGCCCGGTTGAAGCCAGCGGGAAGGGACGTCGCTGACCTGGCCGCACGATATCCGAATACCAGCCCTTCCAGCAATGAATTACTTGCCAAACGATTCGCCCCATGTACCCCGTTGCATGCAACTTCCCCTGCGGCAAACAGGCCGGGCAAGGTCGTCTCTCCATCAATCCCTGCTTTCAAACCTCCCATGAAATAATGAGCGCTTGGAGAAACGGGAATCCATTCCTCCGTGATATCGATGTCGAAACGCAAGCAGGTGCGATAAATCGTGGGGAAACGTTTTTTGATGAAGCCTTTACCCAAATGGGTGACGTCCAGATACACCTGGCGCGACCGAGAAGATGCCATTTCCGACCAAATCGCCCGCGCGACGATATCGCGGGGGGCCATTTCCGCCGCCGGATGATACCGTGACAGAAACAACTCCCCCTTTCGATTTCGCAGCACCCCTCCTTCACCCCGCATGGCTTCGGACAACAGAAACGGAGGGCTGGAAGGAAGGTACAACGCCGTGGGATGAAATTGGACAAATTCCATGTCTTCCAAAACGACCCCCGCCCGATAGGCCATCGCCATTCCATCGCCCGTGGCATTTTCTGTATTGGTCGTCCTTGCATAAATCTGGCCCGCGCCGCCGGTGGTCAGGATCACCGCCGCCGCCGGAAGTATTTCCACGTCCCCGGTGGTTTCATTCACCGCCACGGCACCGCAACACCGACCATCCACGACCAGCAGATCCTTGGTAAAATGATGATCAAGCCATCGAATGTCCGGACGTTGTCGGGCCAGGCCCAGCAAGACGCGAATCATTTCATTGCCCGTTGCATCGCCCCGAGCCCGCAGAACCCGGTTTCGGCTGTGAGCCCCTTCTTTGGCAAAGGCAAATTTCCCGCCGACCTTATCAAACTGCGTGCCCCAGGTGATTAATTCCTGAATACGAGCCGGCCCCTCCTCCACCAAGACGCGAGCCGCAGCTTCCCGACCGAGCTGGTGCCCGGCCCTGATCGTATCGGAGAAATGCAGGCTCACGTCATCTTCGGCATTCAGGGCCACGGCGACTCCGCCCTGTGCGTACATCGAGTTACTTTCCAGGCGGCTGCCCTTTGTCACAATCAGCACTCGTCCGTGACGACACAACTCAATCGCGGCACGCAACCCAGCGATACCGCTTCCAATGACGAGAAAATCAGCTTCCGGCCCCCAACGATACTTCGACGCAACTGTTTTCATAGGCATAAATATTATGAGTTCTCAGGCCGTCCGGCAATCGGTACCATCAAAATGGTCCGTGCGCTGCGGCCTCGTCAGAACAGACGACGGGAGTTACCGACTGGTCATCCCGAACGGGAGATCCCCCTCCATTCCTGCCAACAACAGACCCTCGGTGCCACTCCAAACCAGTATCCCCTGTCCACGACCCGTCACCGGTTTTTCTTCCGGGAAGCGTTGCCATTCTCCCTCCCAGTGCACGTTAACCCTGACCCATGCCTCTTGAATGTAGATTCGATCAATCGTCATGGTTAAGGCAATCGCGGAGGACGTGGAAAAATCCCGTTGTATCTCACGTTGGAGACGCTGAAATTCTTTTAACGGCAACATCAATTTTCGAATCGCGTCGAGACTTTGCTTTTCATACGCTGAGCGTAAGGTATCTACCGCCTCCACGATCTGCTCAAATCGAGCGTGGTCTTTGTAATACTTTTGTTCCTGAGACTGACACCCCGCCACAAACACGACGAGGCTCAAGAACAGGGGCCAGGTGAAAGAAGAAAGAGCGGAATGGAATCGAGACATAAGTCCATTATAGCGAGAACGCGATAAAACAACAAAATCCGGCAACCAGGAGAGAGGTTCCGGCATAGCCCCCACGTGTCAAGTCCGGTCTGAGTACGGCGCCGTCACGTGACCATTGCTATATCCCCGTCCGGAACGGCGTCCGGAGAGAAATTTTCCGGAAAGCATGCACCAAGACTTGCCGTCATTGAAAATAATGCCGCACACACTTTTGATCACGTCTTCCGTTGATGAGTAAGATAGAGGAGGTTATTGCGCTTCTTATCAAACTGAGACAATTAACGGCTGACTTTCTATCTGAAATGAAGACCTGACGAAGAAGGGATTAAGACTTGCTTGCGTCACTGTGTACCCCCCTTTTTTTGTTATCTGAAATGAAGACCTGACGAAGAAGGGATTAAGACGCTTCCCACACCACAAAATTATTAGCGATGATTCTATCTGAAACGAGGACCTGATGAAGAAGGGACAAAGACGATGTCTCCCCATAATGCCGTACGATCAGCAGAAATTTGCTGTTCATATCGTTTTGCCGACACCGGCAAAACGATCAGCATGGCAGAAAGAGAAATGCTATGAGGCTGATTAGGAGATTCTTTGTCTGGATCTTCACTCGTCGCGTCATTGTCTCAGAGGACTATCTGACAAGATGGCATCTGATTCCTGAGAACAACAGGTTCAATGTCTTTCTGCACCGGATGAACGCGCCGGACCCGGGACGCGCGTTGCACGATCATCCGTGGAACTTCACCACGTACGTGTTGTGTGAAGTTATATAGAGGCTGTCTTGGACGATCCCGATCCCCTTCGTTATTTCTAAAAAATGCCACGAGTCAGCAAGCCTGTATCATGGCCAAAGCGATACAAGCGCCGGGCCGAACATACACATCAGATCATTGAGGTTGATGGGCCAGTGTGGACACTGGTCATCACGGGACCCATGCGACGGACGTGGGGATTCTATGCCAGCAATGGATGGGTCCCATTCGATGAGTACTTGGCGAACGAAAACACTACAATGAAGAGCGAAGATGGATCGTTGGATAACCACGGAAGGAGAGCATATGATTGCGAGCATTCTGCGCCACGTGGCAGAGATGGAACACCAGAAGCAAGAGCCTCGTGGCTCTGTACGAAATAAAGACCTGGGAAGAAGGGATTGAGACGACGATAATCCGGTGCTGCCAAATACCTGCACTGCTGCCACCATGGTCTCCCTCAGCAGGCATTGAATCTCATGACTCCCCCCTGGAGCAGCTTGCCGCTTCCAAAGGCGGTTTGCCGTCTCACGGGTACTGACCCCGCGCATTGCCTTGACACCTCCAGAAAGACTGTGCTACCTCTGAAATTTCTCATCTCTGTATTGCTCACGCGTCTCTTGGCCGTCAGTGAAACCCCGATGAGCGAAAAGTTCTCATCTTCCGCCGAGGAAAAAAAGGAGTGTGAATGGCGAGTGTCGTCAAAAAACGACGCAAAAAAATGCGGAAGCATAAGCATAAAAAGCTGCGCAGACGCATGAAATTTGCCCGTCGGCGGAACTAAGATTCGCCATTTCAGCACCAGGTGGGGGATGCATCTGGAAAAACAAACGAAAATCCGAGTGAGGAGCACCTCAGTACTCGATTACGTGTTTGATTCCACCCATGCGTCATCGGGCCTCCTGCCTGTTCACTGACGAAGCCATTTTTTACGATCCTCACCGATGGAATCATTGACGGGAAAAATCTGGCCGGCTGTGTGACCCTCGATAACAATACGATGAAGTCAATGACTCGATTGGAATAGTCCTCCCTGTTCCCCATTGTTTCTCGAACCCACGACAGTTCATGGATTCCATTGTTTGGCACCCGTTCTCCCTGCTGCGGACTGACGGGTAAAGCCTTCGCCTGACCATGAGTCAATTCTCTCGGTTTTTTCCCTTTCTTCGTCCCTATGTTTCGCAAATGGCGTTGGCCGGCGCCATGATCATGGGGGTGGCGGCCCTCAATCTGACCCTGTTGAGACTCGCGGGGCTCTTATGGGACATCGTCACGGTTCAACGAAACGTGACGCTCATGGCCCAGACCATCTTGATTTTTTTGGGAATCGCCGTCATGCAAAGCATCATGGCCATGGGCCAGAGCTACCTCACCACCCGTTTGTCCCAACAGATCATCGCCGATTTTCGCACACACCTGTTCCGTCATTTGCAAACCCTGTCTCTCAGTTTTTTTGCAAAACGACGAACGGGTGAAATTCTTTCCCGACTCATGAACGACGTGGGGGTGATTCAGAACCTTGTGACCGAAACTCCCATTGATTCCGCCAAACACCTGGTGACGCTGATCGGCGGAATCGGGTTTTTGTTATACATGAATTGGAAATTGTGTCTGCTGATCGTTTTCCTGCTGCCGATCCTGGTCCTGGTGGCCAGGGTCTTCGGGAAACGATTGAAGTCACTCTCTACACAGATACAAGATCAAACCGCTTCCCTGTCCACCCTGATCGAGGAAGTGATCTCAGGGATTCGCGTGGTGAAATCTTTTGTCCAAACCGCCCGCGAGGAAGGCCGATTCGGCCTCGCGCTTCACCATCTGGTTTCCCGGGCTCTCCAACGCGCCAAAATTCTCTCCATGTTCATCCCCACCATTACCCTTTTGACGCTCATCATGGCAGGCGGGGTGCTATGGTACGGCGGCACACAAGTCATTGATGGGGCCATGACGCCCGGGGAACTCTTAGCCTTCGTATTGTTTGCCGGAATTTTGATCGGCCCGTTTGGGTCGGCCGCACGAATCTTTTCCCAAGTCAAAGAAGGACAAGGGGCCATGCAGCGCGTCTTCGAGTTGCTCGACACCGCGCCCGAGGTGACGGATTCCCCTGAAGCCAGACCTCTGCGCGACGTTCACGGCCATATCCGATTTGCCCACGTGAGTTTTGCCTATGATCCCCGTCATCCGGTGCTCACCGATCTCTCCTTTGAGGTGCAGCCGGGCGAAACCGTGGCCCTGGTCGGTCCCACCGGCTCAGGGAAAAGTACGATCGCGAATCTGTTGCACAGGTTTTATGATCCCGTCGAAGGGTGCATCACGATCGACAACCAGGATCTTCGGCACGTGCGCTTGACCAGCCTGTATCGACAACTGGCCATCGTGCCTCAAGAAACCCTCTTATTTGGGGACACGATCCGGGAAAACATTCGATACGGGCGAGAAGAGGCAACGGAAGAAGACGTCGTCACGGCCAGTCAGGCAGCCAATGCCCATGACTTTATTACGACTCTGCCTGATGGGTACGCCACGTTGGTCGGCGAAAAGGGCGTCAATCTTTCTGGTGGGCAACGGCAGCGTGTTGCTATTGCCCGAGCCATCCTCAAAAATCCTCGGCTTTTAATTTTGGATGAAGCGACCTCGGCACTGGATTCCGAATCCGAGATGCTGGTCCAACAAGCTTTGCAGCGACTCATGGCGGGACGGACGACCGTCGTCATTGCCCACCGCCTCACGACCATTCAAGAAGCAAACCGGATTTTTGTTCTGAACAAGGGCAGAATCGTCGAGGAAGGCACACATGCGGCACTGATGCAACGGGACGGCCTGTACCGCCACCTGTATACACTTCGGATGGTGGAATTGGAAACGGACTCGCCTGGGCACTAACGTTCGACAACGAGGGTCGTGAGGGGGTGCATGGGCGTCAACGCTCTGCCGAGAAGCAAGCGACGCGTCTTTTTTTCTCGAAGACGGGCCGTTACGGGCGGGACCATCTGACGGGTCCGATCTTTCTGCCCGTCACGCTTACTTTATCTTGGAAAAGTCTGCTTCAATACTCACCAATTTCCCGTCAGGGAAAAAGACGACAATATTCGTCACGGCCTGAGGGTCAAAATCCTGATAGGCAAATCGGGCAGAAAACCGGGACACGTACTCTATCCCGGAGCCGGGAATTTTCCGGCCACGGCTGGGCTTGCCTTTATCCACGGCCATCACGTTCGTCGACCCTTGTTGAAGTGCCACGTCAGCACCTTCAGCAAAAAATTCTTCTTCCCCGCACAGACCGATTTCAATTTCAAGATTGGGCATATTCAGAATTTCCTGGACTTTGGATTCCGGCATCCGGACTTCTTTCTGTGCGACCTTGGAGCGTCGGCCTTCTTCCCGTCCAAAATATTCGAACCAATAGGTTTTTGTTCGTAAAATCGCGCTGCTTCCGCAGGGTTTGGTTTCAGGGTCATCTCCGATGCGCGTGTTTTTATCCGCTGATTTGATGAGGTTAAACATTTCATCATTTGAAGAAGCCCGTTCCATGGGTTCCCGGGCCGAAGTCATAATCTGTCTCGCTTGCTCCAGGGTTAACTTGACGTCAAGCGCAAACGCCGGCGAACCCATTCCTCCCAACAAGAGCAGCAGCATGAGCCCAAGTCCCTTTTTCCGGTGGTTGTATCGTCCATATGAGCTCATGCGGTCTCTCCTTTTCGTC
Source organism: Nitrospirales bacterium (assembly GCA_965215405.1). Lineage (GTDB taxonomy): Bacteria > Nitrospirota > Nitrospiria > Nitrospirales > UBA8639 > Bin75. The sequence continues at coordinate 1,164,212 of OZ244060.1, read as the reverse complement.
GAGAAATAGATAATGAAGGGATCAACAAAGAACGTACTTGCCAGCACCAGGCCAAATTGTACGAAACCCACCTTGCCTTTTTTCGACGCCTGTCAGACTCACGGTTGTCACACCGATCAGGACGGATGAGAAAGGACGGGGAGAGTAAATGGTTGACTCATCGTGTGACGTAGTGTTAAGGTCGTCACCTCATTGTCGCACACGTGCCAGGTGGGCCATCCAACGGTTATTGAACGGAACAGGGTCGCGCCCGTATTACACCTCCTGAATTCATTAGCGTATTGTAGCCGCAACTGACTGATCTCTCAAATAAGCATAGGTATTGTGTGGGAAATGGAATAAACCAACAAGAACGGGCCATGAATCTCGAAAGCCTGGAGCGGGTCTATACGCATTATTCTTCGGTCTATGACCAAACCTTCGGGAAAGCCTTTGATCAATCACGAGAGTCAGCGGTCAAAGGCCTTCACGTCTCTCCTGATGATCACGTGCTGGAAGTCGGCGTGGGCACGGGTATGGCCTTGCCCTTGTATCCGACCCACTGCCAAATCGTGGGGATCGACCTTTCGGAAGGCATGCTGAAAAAGGCGGAGGAACGCATTGCCAAGCATGCGCTCGATCACATCACGCTGCAACGCATGGATGCGGGACACATGTCTTTTCAAGACAATACCTTCGACCTGGTCATGGCAGCCTACGTCGTTACCGCCGTCCCTGATTATCGGAAAGTCGTGTCGGAGATGATTCGCGTCTGCCGCCCCGGCGGTCACATTGTCATGTTGAACCACTTCAGCAATGGAAATAAATTAATCGCCGCCGTAGAGAAATTGATTTCCCCTATATGCCAACGGATAGGCTTCCGTACGGATTTATCCTTACATCACGTGCTTGAAGGCACGACTCTTCAGGTGCTGAAACAAAAAAAGATGAATCCCTTCGGTTATTGGTATCTGGTGGAATGCGTGAACGCCAAAAACGGCTCGCCTCGTTCGTGATCGAGATTTTCTATCCCTTCCTCAATCCGTCTTCACCATGAAGCAGGCACTCTGCCTCCAGCACGTTCCGTTTGAAGGTCCCGGCGTGTTTCGGCAGGCGTTAGGGGAACGTCATTATCAACTCGAAACGCTGCTTGTGCCTCAACGGGAGCTTCCTGCCACGCCTCCGGATTTCCTGCTGGTCATGGGAGGCCCCATGTCCGTGAATGATTCCGATCCCTGGATTGAGAAAGAACAGAAGTTCATTCAGCACGCGATCAAGGCAGGAATTCCAGTGTTAGGCGTGTGCCTGGGCTCTCAATTCATGGCAAAGGCCCTGGGTGGGCAGGTACGTCCAGGTCCTCGGCTGGAAATCGGGCCTGCCCCGATCACGCGCACCGTCGAAGAAGACGCTGACGCCGTGTTTGGAACGTTCCCTCGCCACTTTTCGGTCTTTCAGTGGCATGGCGAGGGGTTCACCCTGCCACCAGGGGCACTCCTGCTCGCCTCGTCCGAGTTCTATCCCGTTCAGGCCTTTCGGTATGGGGAACGCGCCTATGGACTCTTATTTCATTTGGAATTGGAAACCGAAGGAATCGAAGCCCTGTGCCGCGAATGTTTCACTGACGTGCAACGGGCACGAACCACGACAGAAGCCGTCCTGGAATCAGCGGGGAAGATTCTTCCTGAATCCCATCGGCTCGCCAACCGATTAATCGCCCACCTCGCACCCTAGCCAGAAACCCACCCTTTACGCTTCAGTCCCTATTGCCTTTTCGGCGCAGCACCTCTCCGGCTGAAATTTTAGCCAAAGCCATATATTTTATGTAGAAATTCAATTACAACGAAAAAAATTGAACTATGTGAAACATTTCTGTAACATCGCTACCAGCGATGCAGGTTTTCCTTAAAAAAATCGCCAGGTTGAGCATGGGCACAAACTTCAGAACCCGCCATGAAGCTTTTTCTGGATCGGACAGCCTGTTCGTTGTTCAGATGAAAGACCTCGACAACACATCAGTTAAAATTGAAGCCTTGGAAAAGCTTGACCTGAAACCTCCGCGCAATGTCACATTTCTTAAATCAGGAGACATTATATTCAGGTCACGAGGCCAGACAACAACCGCCGCTATTGTGCCAAGAAACATGGGAAAGGCGGTTTTAATCGCTCCTCTTTTTCTTATCCGAATAAAAGATAAATCCTCCGTTCTGCCTGGGTATCTGTGCTGGTACATCAATCAAACTCCCGCACAGCGGTTTCTCTACCAAAGAACGGAAGGCTCCGCCTTGAAAATGATAAACTTGGAGCAACTAGGAGATTTAGAAATTCCAGTGCCTGCTTTGGACGTGCAGAGCAAAATCGAAAAAATGGACGCCATGCTGACGAAAGAAATCTTCCTGCTCGAAGAGATGAAACGGAAAAGGATGAAATACGTAAAAACAATTTTGATGCAGGCCGCTTCGAACAGAGCGTCGGAAGGACTGGAGAAATGGGTAAAGAACAAGTCAGACAGCAAGACGTGAACAACGCCGCATGGAAAGCGTGCGACACCTTCCGCGGCGTGATGGACGCCACGGACTATAAGGACTATATCCTCGTCATGTTGTTTCTCAAATATCTGTCGGACACATGGAAAGGTCACGTTGAAGAATACCGAAAACGCTTCGGTAGCGATGAAACCAGAATCCGCCGCAGACTGGAACGCGAACGATTTGTTCTGCCCGAAGACTCCAGTTTCTACGAGCTGTACGAGAAGCGCAATGAAGCCAACATAGGCGAGTTGATCAACGTGGCTTTGGAATCCATTGAAGAAAGGAACAGAACAAAACTGGAAGGCGTGTTCCGTAACATCGATTTTAATTCAGAAGCCAAACTCGGCAAAACCAAAGACCGCAACCGCCGCTTGAAGATGCTGTTGGAGGATTTTAACAAACCGGAACTTGACCTGAGCCCTGGACGCGTCTCGGAAGACGTGATCGGCAACACCTACATCTATCTGATTGAACGGTTTGCCTCCGACGCCGGAAAGAAAGCAGGGGAGTTCTACACGCCTCACAAGGTATCGGAACTGGTAGCGCGCCTCTGCGCACCGAAACCCGGCGCTCGCGTCTGCGACCCGGCCTGCGGGTCCGGCGGTCTGTTGATTGAGGCCGCGCGACGGGTAGGCAGTGGAAATTTCTTTCTGTCCGGTATGGAAGTGAACGGCGGCACATGGGCGTTGTGTCGAATGAATATATTTCTGCACGGCATGGACTCCGCTCGAATTGAATGGTGCAATACTCTCACGGGTCCGACTCTGGTGGAGAAAGACAGGCTGATGAAGTTTGACAACATCGTCGCCAATCCGCCGTTTTCTCTCGACAAGTGGGGAGCGGAGGAAGCCGCAAACGACCGCTTCAACCGCTTCTGGCGAGGTGTTCCACCAAAGTCCAAGGGGGATTACGCTTTTATCACCCACATGATTGAGGTCGCAGTGGAAAAGAAAGGCCGCGTGGCGGTGGTGGTTCCACACGGGGTGCTATTCCGCGGCGCGGTCGAGGGGCGCATTCGCCGGAAATTGATAGAGGAAAATCTGCTGGATGCGATCATCGGCCTGCCGGGAAACCTGTTTCCGACCACATCCATACCGGTCGCCATTTTCGTCTTTGACCGTTCCCGCGAAAAGGGTGGCGCGAACGAAACGCGCAAGGACGTGCTGTTTATTGACGCAAGCAAGGAATACCAGCCTGGCAAAAACCAGAACGCCCTGCTTGACGAGCATCTGGATAAAATCGTTCTGGCGTGCCAAAAACGGAAAAGCGTCGATAAATACGCTTATCTCGCCGACTTCACGGAGATAGAAGAAAACGATTTCAACCTCAACATCCCACGCTACGTGGACACCTTTGAGGAAGAGGAGCCGATTGATATTGACGCGGTCGAGAAGGAAATTGAGCAGTTGGAGACCGAACTGGCCGAAGTCCGCCGCAAGATGCGAAAAATGTTGAAGGAGCTTGAAAAATAAGGGAATTATATACAATAATCCGCACAGGGCTTGACAACCTGTTTGTTATGTGTTAGAATAATCCGCATATACTGAAAATAATCATTTGATGGAGAATCAACATGTCTCAACACGTAGCCCACACAAAAAGCATTCTTGAAATTATTACACAGTTTGCCACCGACGATCACGCGGTGGCGTGGTTGGAAGCCATTCGATGGGGCGGGGTTCCTCAATGTACTCATTGCCACAGTACCATTAAAATTACCAAAGCGAAAAGCAAAAAGTATACATATTGGTGTGGGGCCTGTCGGAAACATTTCACCGTCAAAACCGGCACGGTGATGGAAGCCTCAAATCTGAAACCCCGGTTATGGGCGATTACCATGTACTATGTCATGACCGCTCGAAAAGGCATCAGTAGTCTTCAATTATCAAAAGAATTAGGGATTACGCAAAAATCCGCCTGGTTCCTCTTGCATCGAGTCCGCGAAGCCTGCCAACAAACCCATTACAAATTAACCGATGTGGTGGAAGTGGATGAAACCTATATTGGTGGTAAAGCGAAGAATAAACATGCCCATAAAGCCCAAACCATTCAAGGACGTGGACCAGTGGGTAAACACGCGATTTTAGGGATTCGAGAACGGAACGGTCGAACCCGATTAACTGCAATTGCCGATACCACGCAATCCACGTTACACCGTACCATCCACGACCAGGTGGAACCTTCCACCTTGGTCTATACCGATGACCATCGAGGCTATCTGGGTTTGTCCTATCCTCATGCTACCGTCAAACATTCGGCAAAAGAATATGTCAATGGGGCAGTACATACCAACGGGGTGGAAAGTGTGTGGGCATTGGTCAAACGGGGGTATGTCGGGACGTATCACAATTTCAGCATCAAGCATATGCAACGGTATGTCGATGAGGTGGCGTTTCGGCTCAATGATGGAAATTGTCAAATCGACACGATGGACCGGATGGTGTCATTATCTCAAGCCATGAGTGGTAAACGGCTTCGGTATCGAGAAGTAATTGCCTAAAAATTGCCTAAAATGGAAATGTCTTTAATGAGAAACAGAGAAACAGAGAAACAGAGAAACAGAGAAACAGAGAAACTCGTCCCAGGGTACAATACCTAATTGGAAAAATCGAACGTTATTTCATGGGGACAATCTTGACGTTCTTCGTGCCATGAACAGTGACACAGTGGATCTCATTGCCACTGACCCCCCGTTTAACAAAGGTCGGGATTTTCATGCCACCCCCGATAGTCTTGCGGCCGGAGCGACCTTTCAGGACAGGTGGGTGTGGGAGAAAGATGTCCATCAGGATTGGGTCGACCAAATCACCGATGATCATCCTCAAGTCATGGAAGCAATCAATAGTGCTCGTCATGCCCATAGTGATGGGATGGGAGCCTTTCTGTGTTTTATAGCGGTCAGGTTGTTGGCCATGCGGCGGGTGTTAAAGAAAACGGGCAGCATCTATCTTCATTGTGATCCGACAGCCAGTCATTATCTCAAAGCCATGATGGATGCGATTTTTGGTTGGAAGAATTTTCGGAACGAGATCGTGTGGAAACGCACGAACGCCCCAAAAGCTACTCCAAATAAATTTGGTTCTGTTCATGATAAGCTGTTATTCTATACCAAGACATCAAAGGCGAAGTTCAATCCTGTCTATATTCCCTATACAAAAGAGTACATCGACAAACACTACCGAAACAGTGACGAACGTGGGCAGTTCCACAAAGCACCGCTTTCAGCACAAGGTACGCGGCGAGGCGATTCAGGAAAGCCTTGGGGTGGGGTTGATATTTCCGCAAAAGGATTGCATTGGGTGTGCCCGACGGCAATCCCCGATGATATGACGCTTCCTGAGAGATGGGACGAGATGACCACCCAACGCAAACTGGATTGGCTTGATACAAACGGTCTGATCTACCGACCATCTCGTGGGTCAATGCCTCGTTTCAAACGCTACCTCTCTACGATAAAAGGAACTCGTGCATCGGATGTCATAACCGATATTCCAGCCGTCATGGGAGCCTCGCAAGAGAATCAGGGGTATCCAACTCAAAAACCAGTGTCCCTTTATGAGCGGTTGATTCGTGCATCCTCAAATGAAGGTGATATGGTTTTCGACCCCTTCGCAGGCTGCGCGACGACGCTTGTTGCAGCAGAGCACTTAGGGCGCCAGTGGGTCGGTATCGACATATGGGAAAAGGCTCATGATGTCGTTGTGCAACGTCTTGAAGAAGAAGTCGGTTTATTTGGCGAGGTTCATTACGAAACGAATGTCCCACTACGTACCGATGATGGTGAAACTGCCTCACCGTTTTTACGAGTGAACCAGAAAATAAAAGAACCCGAAAGTCCTAAATTGTCTCGGGCTGAAATGTATGATCTTCTCATTAAGCAGTATGGTATCTGTTGTCGAGGCTGTGACAGGGAATTTGATGATAAGCGTTACTTAGAACTTGATCACAATACCCCACGAGCTGATGGGGGAGTCAATCACATTTCCAATCGGATTTTGTTGTGTAGTCCTTGTAATAAATTAAAAAGTCATATCTTCACATTATCTGGTCTCCGAAAAGAAAATACAAAACGCGGGTATATGGTCATACAGCAGACATGACATCACACATCTATTAATAATCATACAGGTAAATCGTTGAATCAAATCGATCTCTTTCATCGTTAGTTTGATTAAGGGGGGTCAGTTTATGAAAATCAGTGCACAGTCTTTTACCAAACTCATTCAAGAGGTCTTGTTAAAGAAACCGACTTCTGTTCTGAAAGACCCCAAACGTCGACCCACGAAAGCAGAATTAGAAAAGAAATGGCGATTAGAACGGGTGAAGCCTGAATAACCAGCGTGCGGATTATTGTATATAATTCCCAAAAATAACTAATGAAAGGATCATTGGGTTAATTCTGTTGCTGTTACAAAAAGGTAGAGGAAGCAGAAGTTAACGATGGATAAGAAATCGACAAAAAACGAGGCCCTGACGAAAGGCTGGCGCAGGGTGAGCTTAAGAGAGATTGCTTCTGTAAAAACCGGACCTTTCGGAGCACAACTCCACCAGCACGATTATGTGAAATCAGATGGCACGCCAATAGTGACGGTTGAGCATCTAAGCGAAAACGGATTGATGCATGAGAACCTGCCTTTAGTTGCTGACCACGACAAAGAACGACTCTCTCAATTTCATGTCAAAGAAGGAGATATTCTTTTTAGCCGGGTAGGATCAGTAGATAGAAGCAGTCTGGTCTCAAAAAAAGAAGATGGCTGGCTGTTTTCCGGTCGCTTACTCAGAGTGCGACCTGACAATAACATAATTGACAGCCGATATTTGAGATACTTTTTCAGTACGGAAAAGTTCAAACATCACATGAGAAGCATAGCAGTTGGCGGAACTATGCCCTCTCTCAACACCGCAATTCTAAGCAACGTCAAAGTCAGTTATCCTGGGCGCACGCTCCAACAAAAAATAGCCGAACTTATGAATGAATGGGACACGGCAATAGAAAAAACCAAACGCCTCATCGCCGACAAGGAGAAACAGTTTGGATGGTTGCTGAAAAGGCTTATCCGCGACCAGCAGGATAATCCTGAATGGCGCAAGGCAACCTTGGGGGAAGTAATAGAGGATATAGGAGATGGAGGCACACCTTCTCGCAAAAATTCCAATTACTTTGGTGGCGATATACCTTGGGTGGTTATTGACGATATCACTTTCGAAATTGAGAAGACAAAGGAAACTTTATCTAAATTAGGATTGTCTAAATCAACCGCAAAAATTTGGCCTAAAGATAGCGTTATTGTTTCAACTGGAGCCACTATAGGGCATGTAGGTATCGCAAAACAAAACAAGGCGTAACAGGCATCATTCCTAAAAAATCAGTTGCGAGCGAGTATCTAGCATACTTTTTACTGGCGCATACTCATTTGTTAGTGAAGTATGCACAAGGCAGTTCTTTTAAGGAAATAAGACCAGAGACTGCTAAGAAAATCGCTTTTTCTTATCCACGAGTCAATCTACAAGAAGCTATTATCTGCACACTAAAATACCATCAGAAAGAGACAGTCTTGTTAAGGCGACTCACCGAAAAATACCGCGCACAAAAACGCGGGTTGATGCAGAAACTGTTGATGGGGGAATGGCAGATCACCAACCCACGTCATTCCTGCGAAAGCAGGAATCCAGAAAACTATAATGACTGAAAAACAACCAGCTGTTTACCTGATGGCGAGCAAGCGCAATGGAACACTTTACACAGGAGTAACCAGCAACCTGCATGCTCGCGTGTGGCAACATAAGCACAACATGGTCCAAGGTTTTGCCAAAAGGCACAACGTGCATAAATTGGTTTATTATGAAAGGCATGACAGTATGCAATCAGCAATTGAACGAGAAAAGCAGATAAAAAAGGTAATGCGTAAACAAATCGGACCCAAAATGGCAAAATGGGGGGATGAAGAACAGGTGTCCGAAGTGCGGTTTCGGCAGGTCGTCCCGGCTTGGTGATGGACGGCTGCAGTGCAGGAAATGCCGAAAGAAGTTTTCAAAAAGGAAGAGGGTGTGGGAGCACTACCGGATACCCGACAAGGAGAAACGACAGTTCCTGGCGTGTTTTGTGTTGGGAGTGCCGGTCCACCGCTTACGGGTCAGAATCGGGTGTTCGTCCCGGACAGCGGAACACTTCTTCCGGGATATCCGCCGGACCCTCTTCGCGCACGAACAGTCCCTCGACCCCTTGGCCGGCGAGCTTGAAATGGACGAATCGGCCTTCGGGGGCTGGAGAAAAGGCCGGCGAGGCTGGGGCGCCGCCGGAAAGGTCTTGGTCTTCGGTATCTACCAGCGGAACGGGAATGTTCGTCTTGCCGTCATCCCCGACCGAAAACATTCCACGCTGCACGAAGAGATCCGGCACCACACCACTCCGGGGTCCCTGGACTACACCGATGACTACCAAGCGTACGCCTCTCTCGGACTGAGGGGTAAGCATGTGGTGATGACAAAGGAGAAAGGAAGACCGAAAGGCAGGGACCCTATCAACGGCATTGAAGGGTTCTGGAGCTACGCCAAAAACTGGCTTCACCAGTACCGGGGAATACACAAAAAGTTCTTCCGGTTTTTTCTCTCTGAACTTTCTTTCCGCTACAACCACCACAAAGAAGACATCACGCCCCATGTGTACAAACTATTATGTGAAACCGAATACAGTGATTTGAGATAAATGTGGTCCGATTTGTTTACGCATTACCTAAAAAAATGGAAACGTCAATGGAAGCTAGAGCTTATAGAAGAACATAACGCAGACTGGAGAGATTTATATGAAGATATTCTCTAATAACTGGATTCCTGCTTTCGCAGGAATGATAAAATACCGCACCCACAAACGCAGGTTAATTCAGAAACTACTGACGAGTGAGTGGTGAGTGGAGAGTGAAAGTATAATGAGGTTTAGATAAAAGACAGGATCAAATCATGGACGGCACAGAAAAAGTCGTAAAGCACTTGGAAATGACCCAAGCCGTTATCAACCGTTTGGGAAGCAACTCTTTCTTATTAAAAAGCTGGAGCATGACAATCATTGTCACTGCAGTGGTTTTAATAGCCAGATATGACATACAAAACCCATTTATTATCCTGACCCTTATTATCCCCACTATCGGATTCTGGATTCTGGATGGATACTTTCTCTGGCAAGAAAGGTTATTTCGGAAAATATACGATGAGGTCAGATGTCAATTCGACACCGATTTTAAAATGGACGTGATGAAGCACAAAAATAAGCCAAAATGCGGTTGGGTATCCGCCATGTTTTCTGTCACGCTTAACATTTTCTATTTGGTAGAGGTTATATTGATCGTTTTTGTGCTTTTAATTTTTAAGGGGGCAATATGAGAAAAGTGTTTTTCAGTTTTAAATACAAAGATGATGTTTCAAGGGCAATGGTTGTCAGAAATAGCTGGGTTACCCAAGGCAAAGAAGCTGCGGGTTTTATAGATGAGGCGGATTTTGAAAAAGTCAAACGACAGGGCGATACAGCAATCAAGCACTGGATTGACAGCCAGCTAAAAGGTACTTCCGTAACAGTTGTCCTTGTTGGCCAACGCACATGTAATAGTCGCTGGATAAAGTATGAAATAAGAAAAAGCATTGAAATTGGCAACGGCCTTTTAGGTATAGATGTAAGTAAAATCAATGATCTTCAGGGAAACACCAGCAAACGATGTGGTGAAATACCTAAAGGCTATCCATTCTACTTATGGAATAGAGACGATGGCTACAACAATATGGGTGATTGGATAGAAAAAGCCGCCAAGCAAGCAGGCAGATAGGAGATCAGCTATGGCAAAAAGACAGGTTTTTTATAGTTTCCATTATGAACGAGATGTTTGGCGAGCGGCTCAAGTAAGAAATATGGGAGTTGTTGAAGGCAACGAACCACTTTCAGAAAACGACTGGGAAGAAGTAAAAAGAAGAGGAGAAACCAGTATAAAGAGGTGGATAGATGAACAATTATCTTATCGTTCTTGTGTAGTTGTCTTAGTAGGGAAGGAAACTTCTATCAGAAGGTGGGTCAAATATGAAATAGAAAGAGGTTGGGAGTCAGGTAAAGGTGTTGTCGGTATTTGTATTCATAATTTGAAAGACAACAACGGCAAGCAAGATGTTAAAGGAAGTAATCCTTTTGGGGGGACAGGACTGAGTAACATTGTAAAGCTTTATGATCCACCATACTCAATAAGTACTGATGTTTATGATCATATAAAATATAATATTTCAGATTGGGTAGAGGAAGCTATCAGGATAAGAAATCAACACACAGATGCTTAGGACAGGAACATAAAAAAACCTGGTTTTAATTTGCGGAAATCTGCGTCCATCTGCGGATAAAACAGGAACAAATACATGAAAGCCGAAATCATCCAATCCCTCACCAACGACTTTGAATCCTACGCCAAGCAGACAGAAAACGGCGTTGAGTTCTGGCTTGCCCGCGATCTTCAGTGCCTGCTTGGCTACGGGAAATGGGATAACTTCAAGTTCGTTATTTCCAAGGCAAAAACCGCCTGCGAGGTAGCGGGGCATACAGTTCCCGACTATTTCGTTGACGCCAACAAAATGGTCTCCCTGGGCTCCGGTAACCAGCGGGAGGTGCCCGATATGATGCTCACCCCCTACCCTGCTACCTCATCGCCCAGAACGGCGACTCGCGCAAAGAGGAAATCGCCTTTGCCCAAACCTACTTTGCCGTTCAAACCCGGAAACTTGAAATCATCGAAAAGAGAATTCTTGAAACAGAGCGCATATCAGCCCGCAGGAAACTAGCCGGCACTGAAAAAGAGCTTTCCGGCGTGATATACGAGCAAACCGGCAGCGACAGTTCAACGCGAAGGCTAGAAGCTATCTCATGATATGTCATTCTTGTATGTGTTCACTAATTCGTTGACAAAGGCCGGTTCCCGCTCATGCCCCCCCCTGAAAGCTAAGGGCGCCCCGAGGGCTTTTCCGGGGCAGAGCCAGCCCCGTCGGCGGGCTTTGGGATTCGGGGTTTCTGATCCTTTCGCTCCTACCCCACCTTTCCTCCCCTTACAAAGGGGAGGAAAAGAATAGGCTTGTCTTGGTCACACCTGCTTTACACTTGAACAGGCGTTGGTGGAGTTTTAGGACCTGGAGAAAGCCAAAGCGTCATCCATACAAAAAGACCGCATTAATTTGAGTCAGGAAAACGACGTTTATGAAATTATGAATTGTTCTATGTATTGAACAAAAATGTTCAGTATATTGAACAAAATTATTCCAAATTTTTGTCTTGCGTAAAGTCCCACAGTTGGCGCAAGCGGCATTGCTCTGAAGCACTTTCTGTCAACGCCCATTGAATATTGGATAATATAAATGAACGGCTTTTCTTTCAACGAAAAACACCTCTCCCAAATCCCCGCCTTACAGGAACTGATCAACCTCGGCTACGAATACCTGACGCCGGAACGGGCTTTTAAAGCAAGGCGAAAGAAACTCGGCAACGTTTTGCTGGAAAGCATTCTGCGTAGCCGGATCAAGACAATCAATCGTATCCACTACAGAGGCGGCGAATACCTGTTCAGCGAGGAAAATATCCAGTCCGCCGTTCAGAAGATCAAAAACGTCCGATACGACGGACTGCTGAGAACCAACGAGGCGGTTTATGACCTGCTGACCCTCGGCACGGCAATGGAGCAGTCCATCGAGGGAGACTCCAGAAGTTTCACCCTGAACTACGTTGACTGGAAAAATCCATCGAATAACGCCTTTCACGTTACGGCGGAGTTCCCCGTTGAGAGAACGCGCAGTACCGAGACCGCTCGCCCGGATATTGTTCTGTTTGTGAACGGCATTCCGTTTGCCGTGATGGAATGCAAATCCCCTGATGTCGGCGTGGAAGAGGGAATTTCTCAGACAATCCGCAACCAGAGTGAGGAATATATCCCCAGGCTTTTCATTTATGCCCAGTTGCTGATGTCGATCAACAAAAACGATGCCCGGCACGCCACGGCTGGAACGGAACTAAAATTCTGGAGCCGCTGGAGAGAGAAAGAGGACAGCGAAAAGGACGTGGAGCAGGTTGTCAACGGACCGCTTGACGAAGAAACGAAAAACGTCCTGTTCTCCGGTGACTTCGCCGCGGCTCGTCGATATTTCGACGAATTGGGAGCACGGCAGATAACGGAGCAGGACAGGGCCATCTACAGCCTCTGCCGCCCGGAAAGGCTGATGGAAATCACCCGCCTGTTCACTCTTTTTGATGCGGGCAAAAAGAAAATTGCGCGCTACCAGCAATTCTTTGTCGTACGTTCCACTTTGCAGCGCGTTAAGCAGTTTGATGATGAAGGACGACGCAAAGGCGGCATGATCTGGCATACGCAGGGTTCGGGTAAGTCGTTGACCATGGTCTGGCTTGCGCGCCGGCTCGCAATGGATGAGGAAATACACAATCCGCGTATCATCATGGCAACGGACAGGAAAGACCTGGACAGACAGATTGAAAAAGTGTTCCGGCAGTGCGGTATCGAGCCGAAGCGTGCGGCCACCGGACGTGAACTGATGGAGTTGATTCAATGCAAAACGCCAGTTGTTACCACTCTGGTGCATAAATTTGAAAAGGCGTTGAAGGCAGGCAATATGCGTGATGACGATCCTGACGTCTTCGTACTGGTTGACGAAAGCCACCGTACCCAGTTCGGTCAGCTTGCAGCTCGAATGCGGCAGATGCTGCCAAAGGCCTGCCACCTCGGGTTTACTGGAACCCCGCTGACACGTGAACAGAAAAACAACTTCGTCAAATTCGGTGGGCTGATTGATCCGTCCTATTCCGTCCGGCAAGCCCTCGATGACGAGGCGATTGTGCCGCTGCTTTACGAAGGGCGTCACGTGGAAATGGAGCAGGACGGAGATGCCGTTGATCTATGGTTTGAACGATACACCGTCGATCTCAGCGAAAAACAGAAAGCCGATTTAAAAAGAAAGTATTCTCGCGCCAATACACTCAACAAGTCGGAGCGGGTCGTCTATATGCGCGCCTTTGACATCAGCGAGCATTATCGCGCCAACTGGAAAGGTACGGGCTTCAAGGCACAATTGGTTGCACCGGACAAAGCCACGGCCATTCAATATCATCAGTTTATGAAAGAGACCGAAGACGTTTCTTCCGAAGTGGTCATATCTCCGCCCGATATGCGGGAGGGCTTTCAAGAAATTGACGAAGAGTCGAACTCCAAGGTCCGGATTTTCTGGGACAGAATGATGAAACGTTTCGGCTCGGAAGCCCACTACTCGGAAAACATTATTGAGCGTTTCAAACACGCCGAAGAGCCTGAGATTTTAATTGTGGTGGACAAACTTCTGACCGGATTTGACGCTCCAGCCAACACCGTTCTTTACCTTTGCAGAACACTCCGCGAACACTCGCTCCTTCAGGCGATTGCGCGAGTCAACCGACTGCATCAAGGTAAGGACTTCGGCTATATCGTGGACTACGAAGGCATACTCGGCGAACTGAATACGGCTTTGACGATGTATGACGCGCTGGAAGAGTTTGACGAGAAGGATTTGCAAGATACGCTGGTTTCCGTCAATGAGCAGATTGAAAAACTGCCACAGACGCATTCCCATCTTTGGGATGTTTTCAGAGAGGTCAACAACCAAGCCGATGAAGAAGAGTATGAGAGGCTTCTGAGTGATGATGAACGGAGAGAAGCGTTTTATGAAGTGCTTGCAGAATATGCCAAAATCCTTGCCATTGCTCTTTCCTCCCACACGTTTTTGACGGACACGGAGGAAACAGCCCTGCGGTATTACAAGGAGGATTTGAAACGGTTTGAAAAACTGAGACGTTCGGTAAAACTGCGCTACGTCGATGCGGTCGATTACAGAACACATGAGCCGAAAATCAAGAAACTTCTGGATACCCATATTCAAGCCGACAGGGTTACGCAGATAAACAAGCCGCAGAACATTTTTGACGCCTTGCAGACTGGCGAAAGCGGTGCAGACATCGCCTACGGCAGCAAAACCGAAGCCTCATGGGCTGACAGCATCGCCCACCGGATGAAACGGACAATCAGCGAAAAAATGGAGGAAGATCCGGCCTTTTACCAAAAGTTTTCGAAACTGATCCAACAGGTCATTGATGAGTTCAGAGCAGAGCGCATCTCAGGATTGGAGTATCTGAACAGGGTTTCCGAGATTAAAAACGACTTTGACAACCTCGGGAATAAAGATATACCTGAAAAATTGCACACTAACAGGGACGCCGCCGCGTTTTTCGGTGTCATTAAACCCGTTTTTGACACGTCGGGGTGCAGTGCCGAACAATCCGTTGACTGCTCGGTGGATACGGCACTTGCAATCCATGAAATTTTGCGACACCACGGCAAAGTGCATTTCTGGGACGATCCGGATGCGCGAAACAGCGCCATCAACGACATTGAGGATCATCTGTATGACGAAGTGAAAGCCAAAAGGGGACTTGAACTACGCAGCGAACAACTGGATGAGATTATTGAGCGAACACTGAAGATCGCCCGCAGCAGGATGGGCGAATGAGCCGGAGAGCTGAGTCAATCGCGTATGGACGGCAAGAGATTGTTTTTGATGTCCTCCGCTTCAAGAGAAAAACCATAGAGATTGCCGTCCACCCGGACAAATCCGTTGTTGTTAAAGCTCCGCTTGGAAGCGATTCGGAAGAGGTTGTCCGCAGAGTGCGGAAACACACCAGATGGATTAGCCGTCAGATACTTTACTTTGAGCAGTTTGAGCCGAGAACTCCGCCACGCCGCCACGTAGGAGGAGAGTCCCATCTTTATCTTGGACGAAAATACCGGCTGAAAATCAGGAGATCCAAAACACGGCAAGTTTTATTAAAGAGTGGACGTTTCCATATTCAATCTCCAAATCCTTCCCCGAACCATATTCAAAAACTGCTTGAAAAGTGGTATTTGCGAAAAGCCTCGACCTGCTTTCATGCCGTCTTTCATCTGTGTTGGGAGAAATTCAAAACAAACGACGTCGTAAAGCCGTGCCTGAAAATAAGAAAAATGAAGACACGTTGGGGAAGCCTGTCAAAAAGCGGCCGATTGACGCTCAATTTTGACCTAATCAAAGCCCCAAAAGAGTGTATTGAATACGTCGTGATTCATGAGCTTTGCCATCTTTTATGTCGCCATCACGACTCTGACTTTTACAGGCTATTGGACCGCTTCCTGCCGGACTGGGTTCAAAGAAAACATAAACTGGAAATGGCGCTGGTTTAGTTGGCCAGCGCACTCACCTGCGCGTCACCGCCGGCAGACCCTCGCGCGTCGTTCTTGATTATCGTCCTGCCCGTGAAGTAACGTGAGCCATCGTTCTTTTCAAAAAACCATTGGAACTTGCCAAATCATCACGATGAAGAAGGAGTAGACAGGAATGAGTGGTTTCCCCATCACGTATGCTGAACGCATTAAGACGTTGCCGCCATATCTGTTCGCCGCCATTGATGAGATGAAGCAACGGGCCATGGCTCGTGGCGTCGATATCATCAACCTGGGAATCGGCGATCCCGACCTGCCCACGCCTGCGCCTATTCTTCAACGAATGCAAAAGGCGGTGACCGATCCCCAACATCATCAATATCCGTCATCGAGCGGGATGCTGTCGTTTCGTACCGCCGTCGCCGACTGGTACAAGCGGCGATTTAACGTGGACGTCGACCCCAAGTCCGAGGTCGTCACCTTAATTGGTTCAAAGGAGGGCATCGGGCACGTCCCCATGGCCTTTATTGACCCAGGCGACGTCGTCCTCGTACCAAGCCCAGGGTATCCCGTGTACCCGGTAGCGGCCAGTTTTGCCGGCGGGACCGCTCATGCCATGCCCCTGTTGAAACGTAACGGGTTCCTTCCTGATCTGAATGCCGTTCCACCGGACGTCGCCCAAAAAGCAAAGCTGATGTTTTTGAATTCCCCGAATAATCCCACGTCGGTCATTGCAGACACGGCGTTTTTCCAACGCGTCGTTGCCTTTGCGAAAGAACGTCACGTCATCGTGTGCCACGATGCGGCGTATTCGGAAATTTTCTACGACGGCCGGCGTCCGCCGAGTTTTCTGGAGGCCGACGGGGCCATGGACGTGGGCATCGAATTTCACTCGCTGTCCAAGACGTTTAACATGACGGGATGGCGGCTTGGGTTTGCCGTTGGCCGTGCGGACGTGATTGCGGGCTTGAGCCAGATCAAAAGCAATTTGGACTCCGGGCAATTTCAAGCCATTCAAGAAGCAGGGATAACCGCGTTGGAATCCGATGATCGAATTACCGCCGGGTTTCGGGCCATTTACCAGGAACGCCGTGACGTGCTGGTCGAGGGCTTAAAAAACCTTGGGCTGCAGTTTGAGACGCCCTCGGCGACGTTCTACGTCTGGATCGAGGTCCCACAGGGATATACCTCCGCTTCCTTTACGGCACGTCTCTTGGAAAAAGCCGGCCTTGTGACGACTCCGGGAAACGGCTTTGGGGCTCCTGGCGAAGGCTACGTTCGCATGACCATCACCACGACGAAAGAGCGACTCGCCGAAGCCGTCGATCGCCTCAAACAAATCGGATGGTAACAGCCTCTCCGGCACCGTGCATGACGCCACGACGACGGACGGTATCGGTTCGACCTTTTCCCCCTCTTTCTCCTGGAACCATGAACGCGGTGCAGCAATGAATGCCGAAACCGTCTTTATTGCCTTCGGATCGAACCAGGGGAACCGGCACGACTTTTGTGACCGGGCCGTGGCCTTGATGGGGCTTCTTCCTCATTCCACGCTAACGGGTATCTCTTCGTATTACGAGACCGAACCAATCGATATGGATCGTGGTCACGACAACGCGTGGTTTTACAACGGCGTCGTTCGTCTTGAGACACAACTCCAGCCGGAACGCCTGTTGACTATTTGCCAGGAAACCGAACGGGGCCTTGGTCGTGACCCCGTTCTTCGAAACGCCTCCCGCCCCATCGATTTAGACGTTTTGTTCTATGGACAACGGATCATCGAGACACCGTCGCTCACCGTTCCTCATCCCCGTCTCCATCAACGACGATTCGTCCTGGCGCCGATGGCCGAACTCGATCCGGGCTGGATTCATCCTCAATACAATCAAACGATTCAATGTTTGCTCGACCAGCTTGCGGATTCCTATCACGTTCAAAAACTTGCCGTCACTCCCGGTTCTCATTTCGCCACGCGACCATCGTGTACGCCGTCTCCCGCTGACTAAATGCGTATCATCAAAACAACCCAGTCTCTTCGAACCTGGCGACGTCGACACGATTTGCTCGGAACCTCGATCGGGTTCGTTCCGACCATGGGAGCGTTGCATGCCGGCCATCTGTCGTTGATGCGACGTGCTCGTCGAACGTGCCAGACCGTCGTGGTCAGTATTTTTGTTAACCCGCTCCAGTTCGGTCCGACCGAAGATTATCGTCGCTATCCGAGAAACCTGTCGCAAGATATCGCACGCTGTCGTGAGGAAGACGTCGATCTCGTCTTTATTCCGAAATCGGAAGCCCTGTACCCACACAATTTTCAAACGACCGTCACCGTCGAGGCGCTTTCCCAACGATGGGAGGGGTCACGTCGACCGACGCATTTTCAAGGCGTGACCACGATTGTGACCAAACTGTTGAACCTCGTCCGTCCGACTCACGCATTCTTTGGTCAAAAAGACTACCAACAATTTGCCGTGATCCGGCAATTGGTGAAAGACCTCGACGTAGACGCGCGGGTCACCCTGTGCCCAACCATTCGCGACGCCGACGGGTTCGCCCTCAGTTCACGAAATCACTACTTGACGAAATCGCAACGCCAGCAGGCTCCCGCCTTATATCAGGCCCTTTCGGCAGGGAAGGAAGCAATCGCAGGGAGGGAACGCCGCTCGGACCTGGTTGAAAAGAAAATGGCGAAGATCCTCAACGCGGCGCAACGGCTCACCATCGACTACCTGGCGTGTTGTGATGCTCGGACCCTTGAACCCCTTTCACGTCTTCGGGGAACAGTCGTCTTACTCGGAGCAATCCGGATCGGGACGATTCGATTCATTGATAATCTCATTGTTCGGATTCGGTGACAAGGGACGTGGTGAATCGTCATTCAGATGAGGTGGATCGGGCACAACGAAACCCGATATTGGACGAACGCGTCGTGGGAGTCGCCCCATTGCGGGTGGCCGTTCGCAGAAGTTGCGGCCGGCTTCGCCACGACCCGCCGCGTACGCTTTTATACCGCCCGACCTGGGGACCCTGGGGATTCCGTTCAGGCATCAGGGGATAAGAGTCCGGACCAAACCAGTCATGCACCCATTCCCGCACGTTGCCGGCCATATGATGAAGCCCGTAAGGGCTCCGTCCTTCTTCAAAACTATCTACGGCCGCGACCAATGGAATCTGGTGAACGTGATACAACTGGAACACCGCCAAATCCGGGGTGGGCGGGTCGTCCCCCCAAGGAAACACCTGGCCTTCAGTCCCCCGGGCGGCCTTCTCCCATTCGGCCTCGGTGGGTAACCGTTTGTCGTGCGTTCGACAAAACTGATCCGCTTCGTCCCACAAGACATACAGGGCCGGCCAGCGCGCCATCACGTAATCCGGGAGCGAATGGACGTCAATCAGATGCCAAATCAGACGGCGAAGTTTGTGCGGAACCGGAAGACCCCGTCGGTGCAAAAAGGCCACGTACTCCCCCATGCTCACTTCATCGCGGTCCAGTGAATACGCGTCCAGCCAAATCCGTCGTTGGGGAAACTCCGTGTCATCATACTGGGTTTCCAACCCAAACGGATCATCATCTTTGCGCACGGTCCCCATGAGAAACCACCCTGCAGGAATCTTCACCGTCGGAGATGGTTGAGATAACCCGGCGATCCCAACCAGACGGTGCTCCAACTCCTGAGGAAGAACCGGATCGCCTCGTTCCGGAGAGGCACTCTCCAGCCCCACGACAAAGCAGAAAAGGAAAAGTACTCCCGTCACAACCACCGGAGACTGGGAGACGCTCAGGGAGAAAGTCTTGGCAGGTTGGGTTATTCGCACTCTCACTTGTCGGCCTGTTCGGGAAATACCGTCAGGGGTATCCTGAGCAGGATGAGTTGGCCGCCTTCGACCAACAGGTTCTTTGAGATCGTTCCATCGTGTATCGTGTGAGCTTGAACCGTTGCGAGCAGCACTCGGTCTCCAACGTGGGAATCGAAGAGACGCGTGACGTCAAGAATTCCGGACGACTCCCATTCTCCAATCGCATCAGGCCTGCCATCGGTGCTGTCTCCTGGCAGGACGACGGACCGATTGATCTGAGCAATGCGCTGCACCTCATGATTCAGAGGATCCAAACGCCATATAGAAGCTTCTTGCCCCGAATGACTCCCGAAAAGCGGAGGTTGTTCTTTCGCATTGTCCTCTTGGACGTAGATAAATCCATCCTCCGCCCAGTCCAGGTTGTCAGGGCTGCGAATACCCAAGTCGGGGTGTGAAAATCGTGCGCCGCCTGCGTCGTCGCCATCGTATAAAATTTTAAGAGTACCGCGCATGGCCTCAAAATCAACGTCAACCTGATAAATGGTCCCCCACCCGTCATGATCGGGAAACACCTTGTCCCACCCGGTCGAGGCCAGGACTGCTCGCGTGCCGATGGACGGATGGGTGCTCACGTCTTCGGGGCGAGAGAATTGCAAGGCGCCGCCGGCCTTGGCTTCTTGCCGAAGCGTGAATCCATTTTTATAGCCGGATCGGTCGTGTCCCTTTTCCCCGGCCTTTGTCCTGTCCAATACCTCGATTTTTTTCCAAACGCCCGTGAGGGTGGAGCCCGTTCCTTTAAATTGTGCAACCGTTCGCACCCCATGCCCGGCAACAAAGTAATACAATTGCCCCACAAGCAATCCGTTCCGGTTCAAAAACGTCGCGTTTGCCGGTTCGACGTTGGACGGAGACGCCTCTCGAACTTCAAACGTCGAGGCATCTTTTTTACCGACATACAACCATAAAGGCGCCGTGACAAGATGGTCCGGAGAAGTGTGAAGGTCGGCTTCTTGTCCAAAGGCCCAGACCTCGTCGTTTTGCGGGACCGTATCGTCTCCGATTAAGAGAGCCACCGAGTCGTGCGGTCCTGAGAGCGGGGTCGTATTTTCTCCCGCCATTCGCCCCATCGTCGGCACCGCGTGGAGGATCTGGTGCTCGACGTCCAAAACCCAGACCGTTCCTCCATACGGATGTTTCAAAGGATCCGAGATTTCTTCCTGGGTAAAGTAGAGGGTATCGACAAAATTAAACGTACCTTTTCCGACCAATTGGCTCGAACAAAAGCGTGAAAAACCTTGTTCAGTATGAGAGAGCTCATTCACCTGAAATCCCGTCTCGACAATCCGACCTTGTCGATCACGAATGGTCTGATACGCAATTCCACCATTGAGAATCTGCAAGGTGCGGCGATCGATATCCAGAAAGCTGACTCGAGCCCCTGTTAACGTCGTGCCGTTGTTGAGCCGATACGGATACCCCGTCTTGCGTTTCAACTCATGATTCACCAGCACTCTGACGGTGCGTTCATCAAGCCGATAGGCACCCAGACCATCCAGACGACCAACGGGTTGATACGCCTGATCAGGAAATCGACGATCATGGGAAGGCAAACGGTCTCCGACCGTCAACAGAGAAAACGCTTCCCATGGTCCCAGACCGTTCATCATGGAAACAGGGGAGGGGTGCTTCGACGCGAATCCCGTCAACGCCCCCCAAAGAAAGGTGAGAGCTGCAACCTTTAGAACCTGATTGAATACAAGCGAATTTTCCGGCAACGCGCTTCCCCCTTTCACAGAATGAGGCTCCGAGGGACTCTTTATCCGGAGTTTGTCGAACATTTATATTCCTTCCCAGTGTGAAGACCTGAAGGAACGTGCACGGGAAATCCAAGTGACTGTTGAGTAAAAAAGGTTGACCGAATTCAATTCACGGAATTGACTGGTTATCATGTCAGCGTTCTCCTTGAAGAACGAAATTGCCGGATGACGCTGCACTCATCCAACCCACGTCGCTGCCCCTCCTTTCGTGAGCACCGACGCAATCATAGCCTCACGGGTCTGATGAACGAAAGTGTAACCCGACACCTGGCCGTCATGGCCGCATGCGATGCAGCCCTGCCCTGGCTCAGAGGCAGGGACGTGACTCATGCGCTCTTGATAACCATCGCAGGTCGGAGGAGCCGCGTTGCGACCGGTTTCAAGTCCCTGTATTGATTGTATTCCCCTCTTCATCAGGCCCGTTCTCTCCCATCAGGCCTCCGCATAAAAAACTTTCCCAAACGCTTGCGGAAAAAGACGTCCATTATCCTCGTACAGTCTCCGCGTCGTGCTGCATGACGACGTTATCATTCAGCGTGTCGTTACCCGGACTTTATGGCGTTTGTCGATGGGAGCCGACGTGAAGATTTTGTCCCTCTCACGTTGTGAAAACCATGGTCTCCACCCATATAATGTATGGCAAGAAACAATGAGGGGTGAGCCTTCAGCACTCATCTCAAGCAGACAGAGGACCATCAAGTCCGTCTGGCCACGGCCCACGGCGAAGATTGTCTCATGAAGAGTTTCCCTCCAGGGAGGCAGCAAATGATGAATGTATTCTCCGGATCAGGAATGACGTTTCCCTTGACCATTGGGCAACGCTTGATTGCCATGGTTGTCACGTTCATTGTGGCGCTCGGAACCATCCTGGCCTTTACTCTCACCACGCTCCACAACCTGGAGTCAGATACCGTAGTGCTGGACGTCGCCGGACGCCAGCGCATGATGGTGGAACGGTATTTCAACGAAACGATCTTGGCTTCCCACGGGATTGAGAAAGATGTACACGCCACGCGGCAGATCTTGTTGAACTCCGTTGATGCCTTGCAAAACGGGGGAACGGTCATGGTCAATCTGTATACCGAGGAACAGCGCTCGATTCCCCCGGCACCGACCGACCAGGTCCGCGACCTTTTGACGCAACAGCGTGCCCTGCTCGAACAATTCTTTTCCACCACCCAAACCCTGCTGTTCGAAGTCGTCGACCATGCTCTGGCGCCTCACTCCTTTTCGGTCCTCAATCAACAACAAGGCGACCTTCTCCGGAACACCGACGAGGTCGTAAAGTTACTGAGTGCCCATTCTCCCCGAAAAACGCAGTGGTTGTTACGAAGCGAGCCGATCATCGGGCTCATGGTGATCATCCTGAGTGTGGTTCTGGCTCGCCAGGTGACGGCGACGAGTCGCAGGCTCGAACGGGAAATCGAGCAGCGCAAAAAAGCCGAGGATGAACGCAACCGCTTCTTTGCGCTCTCTCCTGATTTGTTCTGCATCGCGGGTTTGGACGGCACGTTCACCGTGTGCAATCAGGCCTGGGAAAAGGAGTTGGGCTATTCCACGGCGGATCTTTACCACCACTCGCTGACGGAATTCGTGTATCCGGAGGATCGCTCCTCCATGATGCACGAGTTGGCCGTCTTGAATCAGGGCACTCCCTCGGCTCAATTCGAAAATCGATTCGTGGGGAAAGACGGCTCGGTGAAATGGCTGCTGTGGAACGTCGCCGTCAGCCACGGGGAGCACGTCATGTACGCCACGGCACGCAATATCAATGAACGAAAATTATACGAGGAGGAGCTGGCCTTGCGAGATCGTTCCATCAATTCGGCGACCAACGGCATTCTGATCGCGGATGCCCGTCGGCCAGACGTGCCCACGGTCTATTGTAACGCCGCCTTTGAAAAAATCACGGGCTATGCCAAAGAAGAGGTACTGGGCCGGAATTGCCGATTCCTGCAGGGCCGCGATCATGACCAGCCCGGCCTGGCCGTCATCCGTCACGCGATCCGGAACGGCACGGAGGGCAAAGCCGATCTGCGCAATTACCGGAAGGACGGCACGGTCTTCTGGAACGAGCTCTACGTCGCGCCGGTCCGAGACGCGCAGGGCACGCTCACGCATTTCATCGGGGTGCAAATGGATATCACGCAACGCAAGCATCAGGAAGCCGAATTAGCCCGGAAGACGGAAGCCCTGGCTCGATCCAACGCCGAGCTTCAACAATTTGCCTACGTGGCTTCCCACGACCTCCAGGAGCCGCTCCGCATGGTGGCAAGCTATACCCAGTTGCTCGGGAAACGGTATAAAGGCAAACTGGACGACGACGCGGATGAATTCATCGAGTACGCCGTGGACGGAGCCGACCGCATGCAACGGCTCATTCACGATTTACTGGAATATTCACGAGTGGGCTCGGAGACTACGTCCTTTCAGCCCACCGACTGTGAACTGGTCCTGCGACAGGTCATGAGGAATCTTTCGAAGTCGATCCTGGAACGTCAGGCCGATATTACCCATGATCCACTTCCTATGATTCAGGCCAACCCGACGCTTCTGACCCAGGTTTTCCAAAATTTGATCGGGAACGCGCTAAAGTTCCAAGGGGCAGCCCCTGCAAAAATTCACGTGGGAGCCAAGCCGTTAGCCGATGGGTGGGAATTCTGCATCCGGGATAATGGGATCGGCGTTCCGCGGGATCAATTGGACCGCATCTTTGCCATCTTTCAACGATTACACGGCCGGAGCGATTATCCGGGCACGGGTATCGGCCTGGCCATCTGCAAGCGAATCGTGGAAAAACACGACGGCACCATTTGGGTGGAATCCGAACGGGGAAAAGGCTCCACCTTTTATTTCACCATCAAGACCCCACGGCCAGCATGACCACGACCACCATTCTCTTGCTTGAAGACAACCCCGGGGACGCCCGCCTGATCAGGGAATTCTTTCGGGACGTTCCGGGTCGCTCCGTCACCATTATCAACGCCGAGTCCCTGAAACAGGCACGCGACCGCTTACTCGACACCCGGGTGGACGTCGCGCTGGTGGACCTCTCGTTGCCCGACAGCCACGGGTTGGGCGCCTTCCGAACCCTGGCCGAGGACCACCCCTGGCTCCCGCAAGTCCTCCTCACGGGCCTCAACGATCAGGAGACTGCCATCCACGCGGTTCGCGAAGGCGCGCAGGACTACTTCATCAAGGGAGAAGTCGATGGTTCAATCCTCATTCGTGCCATCGACTATGCCATCGAACGAAAACGTATCCAGGCGGAATTGGAAACCGTGAACGCCCAAGTCCGACAAAGTGCCGACGATCTCCATTCGATTTTGAATCAACTGCACATCGGGACGATCCTGATCAATCCCCAGGGCCGTCTTCTGTACATGAGCACGTCCGCCCTCCGTTTATTGGGAAAACGCGAGCAGAACCTGGACGGCCAACCGTGGCGGGAAGCCATGGGGCTGCCGGACCACGACGTCCACGCACTGGAACAGCTCATGAACCAAACCACGGAGGATCGGAAAAAAGTCCTGGTCCGGTTCACCACGCCTGAACGGACTCAACGGTGTCTGGAGATCGACATTCAAGACGACCCGCGCGACGTCCGAGCCAAAATGTTTTTTCTCTACGACGTCACCGAGGTGCATACTCTCCGGAAACAACTGGATGAACAATCGCAATTTTATGATTTGATCGGGAAATCCCAGCCCATGCAGGAGGTGTACCGGCAGATTCAAAACCTCGCCCCTGTCGACTCGACGGTTCTGATCGAAGGGGAAACCGGCACGGGTAAAGAACTCGTGGCCCGTGCCCTGCACGCCGCCAGTCCCAGAAAGGAAAACCCCTTTCTCGCGGTCAATTGTGCCGGATTGACCGAATCCCTGCTGGGAAGCCAATTATTCGGACACAAAAAGGGCGCGTTTACCGGGGCTGCCACCGACCACAGGGGATTTTTCGAATCCGCCCACGGGGGGACTATCTTTCTGGATGAAATCGGCGACATGCCGCACAGCGTGCAGACGAGCTTGCTCAGAGTGTCGCAAGAGAAGGAAATTACCCGCCTGGGTGAATCACAACCCAGAAAAGTGGACGTTCGCATTCTCTGCGCTACCCATCGCAATTTACATGAGCAGGTCTCCCAACGGACATTTCGAGCCGACCTGCTGTATCGTATTCGGGTCGGGCGCATCCGCTTGCCGGCACTTCGGGACCGAACGGAAGATATTCCGGCATTGGTTGCGACCTTTCTGAGTCAATGCCGTCAAGCGATGGGCAAACTGTTCGTGCAAGACATCAGCCCTGAAGGGTTGCGCCTGCTTTCCCGATACGCCTGGCCCGGGAACGTACGGGAACTGAAGAGTGTCATCGAATACGTGGTGCTGCAATGCGAGGGAGCCACCATCCACCCGCGTCATTTTCCAGCCGAGTTGCTGGATCAACCTCGCGAGACCGTCCAGTCGGACCATCCTGTAACGCACCCGTCACGGGACAAAGACAGGGAGCAGATCCTCGCCGCGCTGCAACGCACCGGGGGCCATCGAACACAGGCGGCCCGTCTGCTTGGTATCAGTCGTGCCACCCTCTATCGATGGTTGGACGATCTGGGCATCAGTCGCCGTGATCTTCAGCAACGGCCTGACGCGCGCTCCGATTCATCCTGAGTGCCCGGCGACAAGACAGTTCCGCTCTTTCCGCTTGCTCCTCCTCCCGACGTCCCTGCTTCTTTTGTGCGTGAGACACACATGAGACACATTATTGTCTCACCCCAACCTGTTCAGGTTTGGTTCGCTCTTTCCAACCGTTTGCTGTCCTCCCCCGCAGTATCTCCTCTGGCCTCACCGCAGTTTTTAGCGGGGACCCAGTCCTCGATTACGAATGTCGAGGACAGGACCTTTCCCCTCTGCTCCTCCATTCTGGCGGACCCGTCCTGAACAACACCCTGAATTCCCGATTCACAAGAGCCTGTCCTCGACATTTGCAATCGAGTATCAGGAACGGACCAAAGGAGACAACGATCTGAAGCTGGCACGGCGCATGGCAGAAACATGGCACAATCCTTGAATGCCTTAGAAGATAGCAAGCCTTTGTAAACGTTCACTGATTCGTTGACAGAATAGCCACGGGACAGCCACGAGGGCAGCCCCTCCGGACGGGAACTGGCAGCAGTGCAGTGAATCAGTGAACACGTTCAGGAATGACGAAGCCCCCTGTGATCTTGATTATTGAAGATAATCCGGGCGACGCACGGCTCATCAGGGAAGCCTTCAAGGAATCCTCGCTGCAGACCACGTTGTCCTTCGTACATGACGGATTGGCCGCCACACGTTTTCTTCATGACACCAAACGCACACAGGTTGCAACACTTCCACGGCTGATCGTGCTCGATCTGAATCTCCCCGGGAAAAGCGGGTTTGAAGTACTCGAAGACATCAAACGGGACGAGACCCTGAAGCGAATTCCCGTGATCGTGCTGAGTTCTTCGTATAATCCCGAGGATATTGCCAGAGCCTATGATCTCCATGCGAATTGCTATCTCACCAAACCCGTCGACTTTGTACCCTTCTGCAATATCGTGAAAGCCGTGGAATATTTTTGGCTGCAAGTCGCCAAGCTTCCCTATGCCGCAAAAGCCGAATCTGGTTCGGAGTAAACAGGTTCCTCGCAATACTCTCAAAATTGTCTCATTTTCTTTCTGTGAGACATACATATGTCTCATCTTCAATGGGTCGGAACGGAGTCTTCATAAACATTATTCATAACATATTGAAATACAAAAGAATGCATTTTGGCACGCGACTTGAAACATGTAAGAAACAGGATCGGAAACCAATACAATTCTTCAGGTAAAGGAAACCATCATGGCCCGTTCACACACATCTTTTCAAACAAGTACCGAGCTCCAGGCATCCGGTCGGAAATGTTCCCGATGCGGAGGGCTGTTCATGAGGGAGAGGCTCTTCGATCTTTTCGATCAAACGGGGAAAATGTGGTATTGGGCCTTACGGTGCGTCCAGTGCGGCGATATCGTGGACTCTCTCATTCTCAAACATCGGGCAGACGCGGAACGAACCGCAGCACACGCACCACTGGCCAGGAATCCAGGCAGTCAAGGGTCAGAGATCAACGTCCAACACACTCACGTTTTCTAAAAAGAGGAGACGCATCATGAAAAATTTTTCTCCATCCACCCCGGCGGTTATCCTGTCCGGAATATTACTTTTGATCCCGTGGGGCGCGGCGCTGGGCGCAAACCCAGAGGACATGGTCATGATCCCGCAAGGGGAATTTACCATGGGCAGCACGGGCCACAGTGATGAAGCTCCTCACCAGGTCGTGCTCGATGCCTACTATATTGACAAATACGAGGTGTCGAACGCCAAATATCGTGCTTTCATGAAGGCTGCCCAGCACCCCGCCCCGGCCTACTGGGACGAACCGCGCCTCAACGGGCCGAAACAGCCCGTGGTGGGAGTAAGCTGGTACGACGCGAACGCCTACTGCGAATGGGAAGGCAAACGATTGCCTACGGAAGCGGAATGGGAACGCGCGGCCAAAGGCCTCGATGGCACGCATCATTTCCCTTGGGGGCACACCATTGAACCCACCAGAGCGAACTACGGCCAAAACGTAGGAAAAACCACGCCGGTGGACTCCTATCCCGATGGGGTGAGCGGCTTTGGCGTGTACAATATGGCAGGGAACGTCTTTGAATGGGTCAGCGATTGGTATTCACCGACGTATTTCCAGTCGAGCCCGGCCCTCAATCCACAAGGGCCTTCCAGCGGCTTCAACTTTGCGAACCAGGGTCAAGTCAAAGTACTCAAGGGTGGGTCCTGGCTGGCTCCTTCCACCTCCCTGCACACCAGCCATCGTTTCTGGAATCAGCCGGAGAACAACTCTTACGGGGTGGGGCTCGGGTTTCGATGTGCACGGTCTGCCGGAAACAAGACGGTGGAAACGGTACGGTACGACTTCATGCACGCCTTGATCAGCATGGGCGAAGAACAATGGCAGGATGCCTTGAATTCCATCGACAAGGCCATCGAAAATGACCCGGACAACGTGGAATATCGGCAAACCCGGGAAATCATCGTGAAACAACTCCAGGGGTAAGAGGTGCGACGTCTTTGGTGGTCATGGATACAATCCAGAGGTGAATCATGAAGAAAGTCACTCTTATCAAGATGATCGTCATAACGTGCAGCATTACCTGGGGAATAGCTCTGGGGTGGGAGGGGCCTGCGGGAATCCATTTTCAGCCGCGGGACCCTCTCCAGGAATCCCTCTACCGGGCCGGCAGGAGCGTGGATGAGGCCTGGGAGGCCTTTCATCACGCGGCCCTGGGAGGGACCCTGGCGTCTCCTGCCCTCCAGACGAAGATCGAGGAAGCCTTACATGAGTCTCGACGGCTTCTGGGCGAGGCTCGAGTCGCGGCTCAAGCCAGTGACGACCGCGTGGTATCCGACATCACGGAAAGGATTGGAAAGATTGCTCGACAAATCAAAGAAGACAGCCAAAGGCAAAAACCATGAAGACCATCTTTATCACCCCTCTGACTCTGGCTCTGGCCCTTTGGCCTGTCTCTGCCGTTGCGGAATCCATGGAAAGAGGACCCGCCCCCATGATACACGTTCCCGCGGGAAGTTTTATTCAAGGAAGCAGTCAGAACGGGGGGCGGGTCGATGAAATGCCTCGCCGAACGATCTATCTCAGTGCCTTTATGATCGACAAATACGAGGTGACCAACGCGCAATACCTCGACTTTATTGACGCCACGGGTCATAAGGAACCGCTGAACGTGTATGGCGACGGATCGTTGTTCGAGGTGAAAGACATTGCCCACTTACCCGTGGTCCAGGTCACGTGGCATGATGCGGCGGATTATTGCCAATGGGTCGGCAAACGCTTACCCTCTGAAGCCGAATGGGAAAAAGCCGCGCGAGGAACCGATGGAAGGATATACCCGTGGGGAGATGAGGGTCCCTCGTCCCGACGCGTGAACTTCAATCGTGATTGGGTCGCCCCGCACACGCTCGTCCCGGTCGGTGCCTTACCCGACGGGGCCTCTCCCTACGGCGTCCATGAAATGTCAGGGAACGTCAGAGAGTGGGTCCAGGACTGGTATGATAAAGACTATTATCACGTGTCGCCGAATCGAAACCCCAAAGGGCCTGAGACGGGACTCCTGAAGGTCATCCGCGGTGGCTCCTGGCACAGCTTCGAGTCCGACATTCGGACGGCTGCCCGGGGGAAAGGAGGGTTTGCCTTGAAAACCCACGGGACCGGCTTCCGGTGTGCCAGAGACGTTGACGCCGCCACGCAACCCGTTGCAGGAGGTCAACGATGAACGTTGTCATCGTAGGCGGCACGGGGTTTATCGGCAGGAACGTCGTCCCCGGGCTCACCGCCGGTGGACACAGGGTGACCATCGTGACCCGAAACCCGGACAAGGCTTCGGCGACAGTCGGAGATGAAACTCACGTACGCGGATGGGACCCGTCGCATTCACGCACGTTGGAACAAATCTTTCAGGGGCAGGACGCCGTCATCAACCTGGCGGGCGATTCTCTTGCCAAAGGCCGATGGACACGAGCTCGCAAGAACCTGCTTCGTGCCAGCCGGATCGAGACGACTCGGATGCAGGTGAATGCCTTGTCGAATCTCCCCGAGGCCGTTCGGCCACACGTCTTCATCAGCGCGTCAGGCGTCGGGTATTATGGACTCCGGGCCACCGACGGCGCCGATGAAACCACGAAACCGGGAACGGGATTTTTGGCTGATCTGTGCGTGGAGTGGGAACGTGAGGCCTTACGGGCAACGGACTCCGGCGTTCGGACCGTGTGTCTGAGAATCGGTATGGTCTTGGGAAAAAACGGCGGGGCCCTTCCCAAAATGCTCCTCCCCTTCAAGGTCTTTCTCGGAGGTCCCATCGGCGACGGCACGCAGCCCGTGAGCTGGATTCACGTCGAGGATCTTGGACGGCTGGTGACGGCCGCTCTCGACCATGAGTCCTGCCAGGGCCCGCTCAATGCGGTCTCTCCCCATCCGGTCGCGATGCACGAATTGTGCCGGCAACTGGGGAAAATCTTGGGGCGACCTTCCTGGCTTCCCGTTCCGGCGTTTGCGTTGAAACTCGCCTTGGGGGAAATGTCCACGCTCATGACCCATGGGCAATTGGTGCATCCCCTCACGGCGCAGCAACTGGGCTTTACTTATAACTATCCACACCTGGATTCCGCCTTGGCCGTGATTCTGGGAAAGGGTTCGTGATCAACGTTCCCTTGAAAAGAGTGAAAGGAGCGATTCATGTTTCCTCTCTTGCCGTCGAAAACACGAAGGGCGTGGGTTTTCTTCGTCAGCCTTCCGAGTCTGCTTATGATGCTGAGCGCTGCCGCCTGGGCGCTACCCGTGAACGTTTCGCGCGGGCAACCATTGCCCGACGCCGCGTTGATCGGGATGAACCAGTCCACCGTTCATCTCTCTGCGCTGAAAGGGCGCGTCAAGATAGTCAGTCTGGTCCCCCAGCTCAATACGCCGGTTTGCGACGAACAGACGCACCGCTTCAGTGAAAAGAATGAGGGATTGGATCAACGCCTGGAGATCGTGACCATCAGCACCAATACCCACGAGGATCAGGCCCTGTTCTCGGAAAAAGCCGGCATTGACAACGTCACGTTCTTATCGGACGCCCCTGACTTCGACTTTGGTAAAAAGACTGGCTTGCTGCATCCCATGCATCACGTTCTGCAGCGCGCGGTCATGGTAGTGGATGAACGGAACGTCGTGCAGTACCTTGAAATTGTGCCGATGAGCCAGTTGCCCAACTTCGCCGCGGCCCTGGCTGCGGCTCGACGAGTCCTGGGCCTGCGTGCCTCATAAAGTATGGTAGTGGTCGAGACAATGCGTTGAGTCATCGACTCAAGGAAGCCGACCAGCACGGGGTGAACGTGATTTCGGTCCGAAAAAAATCGAGACGTTCTGCATCGCCGCTCGGCTCATCTCAATAGCGCGGTGCTCGTTCCAGGATTGTGTTTAATCGGATTGATCGAACAAGGAGAATAACGATGAAACCATCATCGACGGCAGTATCCATCCCAAGGCCCTCCCAAGGTTGGATGCTGCTGACTGCTTTTCTTGCCCTGCTGTTCATGACCCCAATGCCAGGTAATGGGCAGGAGGGGGCTCCCCCTCAAGGGAATCCTCATGGTGACGCGTCCGACCCCATGCTCCCCCCGCCCGGCATCATCGGCGTGGCCCTGCATCTCACGGCTGAACGCGTCGGGGCCCCCGCCGGCCTTTTTGTCCGCGCCACTCATCCGCTGGGGCCTGCAGCCAAAGCAGGGATCGCACATGGTCAGGAAGTACTGGCGGTTGACGGCACGTCCGTGAAAGGG
This sequence comes from Nitrospirales bacterium, assembly GCA_965215405.1. Classification (GTDB taxonomy): domain Bacteria; phylum Nitrospirota; class Nitrospiria; order Nitrospirales; family UBA8639; genus Bin75. The sequence continues at coordinate 1,132,449 of OZ244060.1, read as the reverse complement.
ATGACGTACCGGGAGGTGGTGGCGATCATACGAGGAGAGATAGGAACTCCCGTCACGCTTCTGGTGAAAACCTTCAACGCCGTAAAGGAGGTCACGATCATTCGTGCCAGCGAGCAGGTACTGATCGAGGAAAAACACATCTGAGCGACCGCATGCCGTCTCGATCCGGAACAGCCCCCACGCCAACGGCGAACGCGAGATGAAGCCACCTGCCTTGCCCCTTCGTCTGGGAATCAGCCGGTGTCTGTTGGGCGACCCCGTCCGATACGACGGAGGGCATAAACGCGATCGTTTTCTGGTGGATATTCTCGGGCACCACGTGGAGTGGATTCCAGTGTGTCCCGAAGTCGAAGCCGGATTCGGCACCCCTCGAGAATCCATGCGCTTAGTCGATGACGTGGCGACACCAAGCTTGATTACGGTTCGTTCGAAAAAAGATCACACCGAACGGATGCACCGATACACAAAAACACGGTTGCGCGAGCTCCGTTCGTTCAACTTGTCCGGTTACGTGTTTAAAAAAGATTCCCCAAGCTGCGGAATCCGGCTCGTGCGCGTGTATGACCACCAGGGCGGGCTGCTGGGAAAAGGCAAGGGGTTGTTTGCAGATGCGTTTCAGCACGCGTTCCCGCTGACCCCTATTGAGGAAGAAGGCCGGCTGCAGGACCAAAATCTTCGAGAACATTTCATTGAGCGCGTCTTTGGCTATCACCGGTGGCAATGTCAAGTCCTGAGTGGCCGACTCACCCGTGGAGCCCTGGTTGCATTTCATACGGCCCACAAATATCTCTTATTAGCCCACAGCCGCCAGCATTACCAGCAGCTTGGGCACTTAGTGGCCAATGCCAAACGGTTACCGACTCGCCAATTGACGGATACCTACGGACAAGTATTCATGGAAGCCTTAGCCGTCAAAACCACGGTCCGCAAGCATATGAACGTCCTTCAGCATATCGCCGGGCATTTCAAAGGCACGTTGAGCGCCATGGCCCGTCACGAACTCCGCGAGGCGCTGACCGATTATCATCAGGGGCTCGTGCCCCTGAGTGTCCCCGTCACCCTGCTCCGGCATTACGTCCGTATCCTGGACGTGTCGTACCTGCGCGACCAGGTGTATTTTGCGCCGCATCCGAAGGAACTGCTGTTGCGACATCATGTCTAGCTTTCGGAGCCACCCATCAGGATACGGCGTGAAGCACCTGTCGGAACTGACGGGGCTGAGTCCCCACGTCCTTCGAAAGTGGGAACAACGGTACGACCTTCTGGCCCCACAACGCGCAGAAAACGGGTATCGCGTGTACGACGCCGAAGAACTGCAACTGTTGTTTTTTCTGAAGTACCGACTGACTGCCGGCCTTTCGATCGGCCGTCTTGCCCGTCAAGGCCGTGCGGCCTTACTCGCCGAGATGAACGCCGGACCCGTCGACGTGCCTCACGTCCCCAAGGATTCTCAACCCCAGGCGCGTGAATTGATCCAGGCGGCGCGGAGAAGCGACCAGGCAACCGTGAATCGAACCATTGCCCTGCTCATTCACCAATGGGGCGTTGGTCGGGCCCTGACCGACGTCTTTTTCCCTGTGCTCCACGCCATCGGCGAACTCTGGCACCAGGGCCGGATCAGTATCACCGGAGAGCACGCGGTCTCACAAACGATTCAGCAGTTGCTCGTCCACTCCAATCAGCTTCAAAATGGGACCAATCGTCCGCAAGCCGTGATCGCCTGCGTGTCCAATGATTTTCATGAAATCGGCGCCACGTCGGCGGCGCGGTTTCTTCGCGACAACGGGTGGAACGCCACCTATCTCGGCCCCAACGTGGACGTGGACGTCGTTCGCTTAGCTTGCCATCGACGCCAGGCAAAACTCTCGCTCTTATCCTGTGTCATCGAACTTTCGTCGGATGACATGGACCGGCTGATTGGCAATATTGTCAGGCGAGTGCTGCCCCTCACCACGGTGGCCATGGGGGGAAGGGGGGCCGGTTCGTATCGGGACCGGCTTGAACGAAATCGCATTCGGTATATTAGCGACATTGAACGCGTGAAAGCATTGACGCCTCGTTCACTTGAACGTTCCAGAACTGCGTCGCAACGCGTTCGTCAGCCGTCATCTCAAAAGGAGAGGTAACCATGAGTGAATCAACAAAAGGTGTCGTCCTCGTTGGGCATGGAGGCATTCCAAAAGACTACCCTTCGGAACTAGTCACGAAGCTCAAACGGATGGAAGCCCAACGACGTGCTGCAAAAGTTCCGATGTCCGACGAGGAATATGAACTCGACCAGAAAATTCGGCGGTGGCCTCGAACCCCTGAAACCGATCCCTATCAAGCCGGGCTTGAATTATTGGCCACCCGCCTCAAGCCCCTTCTGCGCGGCGCACGGTTTTCCACGGCCTATAACGAATTTTGCACGCCTACGCTCGGCGAAGCCATTGAGCAACAAATCATCGACGGAGCCACGGACGTAACCGTGGTCTCCACCATGTTCACCCCGGGCGGCTCGCACTCGGAATATGAAATTCCCGAGGAAATGGACGACCTGCGAAAAAAATATCCTGAGGTGACCTTGACCTACGCCTGGCCCTTCGATCTGGACAAGATCGCGGACATGCTCTGCGAACATCTCAATCGATTCCAGGAAAGCCCAGTCGAAAAGAATTGCTGACAGGCCGGACGTCTGATCCTTGTTCCCGATGCCGTCATGGCGAATGAGACGCGGCACGTTCACGTTCGGTCAAAGACGCGGCTCGCCTCCGGGCCAGACGTCAAGGCGTTAGGGCTCCTGTTTGTGGTCTCCGGCGTCGTGGACCTCATCTGGATTCTGGCTTACCCTGAGTATGCCCTGAAAGTCTTTGGAACAACGTTTGGGGGTTGGGTCGGCGCCTTCGTGAAATATCAACACCCACTCATTCATTGGGCGATCGGATGTGGATTCTGGCGTAGACGACGATGGGCCTTGTGGGGATATATGGCGTATCTGCTCGTTGCGTGTCTGAGTGAAACCGTTAATCAATTCATCTTCGGATTTCATGCCACCCGTACAAGCATGATTCTGATAAGCGTCGGGTTCGGAACCTACGTCATCGCTCGGCGAAACGCGTTCACGTAACAACTGCCTCCTCCCTCCCCGTTCGTCGTCTAAGGTTTCGTTGATTTTTCGTTGTGCGTGCTCCGGGAAAGAGTCATCATGTGCATGATTCAACCATCTTCAAGGAGGAGATTTATGAAACGTCTTACAACGATTGCTGCTCTCTTTTCCGTTGTGGTGATTGGCGTGACGTTCACGCTGGGGCAGGTGCCTTTAGCCGTCAGCCAGCCGGTGACGATTCCGGTGGGCAGCATCAGCGGCCCGATCCCGATGGACGGAGCCAACCCGGTGTGGGAGACCGTGCCGGGGATCGTGGTGCCGCTCAGCGGCCAAACCATTACCACCCCCATGCATCCCAATATCTCGGTCAAAACCGTGATGGTCAAAATGGCCACGAACGGCACGGACATTGGGGTCTGGGCGAACTGGGGGGATCAGACCCTCAACAATACCACCATTGGCCCTCAGGATTTCAGGGATCAGATGGCCGTGCAATTCCCGGTGCAAACCTCGGGGGCCCCGCCGTTTCAATGTATGGGGCAATCCGGAGGCACCGTGAACATCTGGCGGTGGAACGCGGAATGGCAGCGGGACCAGGGGGCGGGCGTCGCCGGGACGTGGGACGTGGATCAACAATATCCGTCCATTGCCTGGGACTTTTACTATGAAGAGCCGGCCGGGGGCGTGACGTATCCGGACCGGATCGGGCGGAGCCTGGGGCCCTTCAATCCGGGGATTTGGTCGGGGAATATTCTCTCGGACCCGGATTTACGGAGGAGTTCGGTGGAGGATCTGAATGCGAATGGGTTCAGCACGTTAACGACGCAGGCGTCGCAGGACGTGATGGGCAATGGGCTGTGGGAACCGTATGGGGCCCTGAAAGGCGGCTGTTGCAGTGGACCGACCTGGCGGGTGGTAATGAAGCGGGGCTTGACGACGAATGACGCCAATGACGTCCAGTTTCGGGCGGGGCAAAGTGTCCCGGTGGCGTTTGCGGTGTGGGACGGCCAGAACGTGGAACGGAACGGCATGAAGGGCATCTCCACGTGGTTCACCGCTCAGATGCCGTAAGCCTTCTGGGGCCTGAATAGTCTGACCGGAGTCGTGAGTCGAAGAGACCCTGGGGTCCTCTGAAGTCAAGGGGAGGACGCCAGGGTCTTTTTTGCTATGCAGACAGGATTTCATCCAACCATTTCGTTCTCTTGTCGGGGTACGCGTTTGCTCATCAGACCGACGAGGCTCCTGAATTCTACGCCGGGACGCGGCGGGTTCTTCATGGCCAGGGAACAAGGACGTTCTTAACCGTCTTGGCCTTGAGAGCGGGCTCGGCCGAATTGCCGGCGGTTTTCCCGTTGGATCTCTCGCTGACAGTCCTCACGGATTTCGCCACGTTCTTCGGTCATATACGTTTCAGCAACTTCCCCACACCGATCACGGATCATGGCTTTTCCTCTCAACGCCAGCCTGATCATCGGCCTGACTCTCCAAGGCTCCTTCTTTTGCGGAAAAGCAGGGAGAAGGTACTTCCTTTTTTTTATCCGTCGCAAACACAATCAACAGTGATACGACCCCGACGCTAATGGCACTGTCCGCCACGTTAAAGGCCGGCCAGTGATAGCCCCACATATAAAAGTCGAGAAAGTCCACGACTTCACCATATTGCAACCGGTCAATAAGATTCCCGATCGCCCCTCCAAAAATACCGGAGACGCTCAGTTGGCCCCATACGTCATCCTGGTGCATCCGGTAAAAAATCGTCCACAGCAGCCCGAGGGCAAAAATTGACGTTCCGACGAAAAAAATGAGCCGGAACGCACTGTTGGTCGTGGCAAACAGACCAAACGCCGCGCCGGGATTCCGAATATAGGTCAGGTTAAAAAATCCGGAGACGACGGGGATCGACTCATGCAAGTGCATGGTATGCGTGACGAGGATTTTCGTGACCTGGTCCAGGACCACAATGACGAGACTGACGCCAAGCAGCAGACCCCACCGATGAAATTCGTGGTTCACGTCAGGGCCTCGATGCAACGATCACAGAGCGTCGGATGCTCAGGGTTGTTCCCCACGGAGGCACGATAATTCCAGCATCGCTCACACTTTTCCCCTTCCGCCTTGACGACGTTCACGCTCATTCCCAACCCGTCGTCGCTCCCCAAATGCGTCTCGCCGGCAGGGTGGTCGGTGGGACGTACGACAACTTGGGACACGATAAATAACGTCGGCAAGTCTTTTTCATAGGCTTGAAGAAACCGGTGCAAGGCTGGAACGACATGAAGCACCACTCGAGCCTCCAGCGAAGAACCGATGACTTTTTCCCGTCGCTGTTGTTCCAACGCCGAAAGGACCACGGTACGGATGGCCAGTAATTGTTTCCATTTGACTTCCAGTTCATCCTGGTCCGGTAACTCCATGGACTCCGGAAAGGTCGAGAGATGGACTGAGTCAAGGGTTGCTGAAGACGCTTCTCTTCCCGGCACGACGTCCCACACGTCTTCCGCTGTAAAGCTCAGGATGGGGGCCATGAGTTGGGCCAATCCCGTGACGATTTGAAACAGGACCATTTGTGAGCCCCGTCGCAAGGGGGAGTCTCGTGGAAAGGTGTAGAGCCTGTCTTTCAAAATGTCCAGATAGGTCGCGCTCATGTCCACGGAACAAAAATAGTCCAGTTCATGCACGATCTGTCGAAAGTCGAATTCCTCGTATCCTTTTCGAACGTGGCGAATGACGTTATTGAATCGCAGCAGAGCCCAACGGTCCAACTCGGGTAACCGGGCAATCTCAACCTGATGAGCCGGATTGCGTGAATCGAAGTCGTAGATATTGCTGAGTAAATACCGGCAGGTATTTCGAATTTTCCGGTAGACCTCTACCAATTGCTTGAGGATTTGAGATGAAATTCGAAGATCTTCCTGATAATCCTGAGCCGCAACCCACAAACGAAGAATTTCCGCGCCATGTTGTTTGATCACGTCCTGAGGAGCCACCACGTTTCCGGCTGACTTTGACATCTTTTTTCCCTGACCATCGACGACGAACCCGTGCGTGAGCACCGCTCGATAGGGTGCTCGGCCCTCCGTGGTCACGGATGACAGGAGGGCACTGTGGAACCAACCCCGGTGTTGATCCGACCCTTCCAGATACAAGCTCGCCGGCCACCAGTCTTCGCCACGTTGTTTCACAACCGCAACGTGACTTACCCCTGATTCAAACCAAACGTCCAGAATATCCTGTTCCTTGTTAAATTCGGTTGCCCCGCACGTCCCACAGGTTGTTCCGTCAGAGAGTAATTCTTGTGCCGATCGCTCGAACCACGCGTCCGCGCCGCGTTCACTCACCAAGTCGGCAATACGATCAATGATCCGCGAGTTGATCAACGGGGTTTGGCAGTTCGCACATATAAATCCGGGAATCGGGGTTCCCCAGATTCGTTGACGGGACAAACACCAATCCGGCCGATTGGCAATCATGCCATAGATGCGGTCGCGTCCTCGCTCCGGAATCCATTGCACGCGGTCGATTTCTTCAAGCGCCCGTTCACGTAGTCGGCCTTTTTCCATGGAGACGAACCATTGTTGCGTGGCGCGAAAAATCACCGGCTTCTCACAACGCCAACAATGGGGATAGGAATGATTCAATGTTCCATGGCCGAGCAACGCGTCCAGTTGCCCAAGTTTTTCCACAATCGCCGGGTCGGCGTTGAAGACATGCTGCCCGACAAACTCGTGAACTTCATCGGTGAAACGTCCACGATCATCGACCGGCACCGCCACTCGAAGCGGTTCAGGCAGCATTTTTCCCGAGGTACGCGCGTTATATTGTAACGCCAGTAGATAGTCCTCCATTCCATGACCCGGAGCAATATGCACGCACCCCGTTCCCTGATCCAGCGTCACAAAATCCGCCAACAAAATCGGAGAAAGGCCTTCGGCGCGTTCCGAGTCTCGAAGGAGGAGCGGGCGCCGGCACAACAACCCTTCGAATCCGTCCTTACCCTTCTTGGTGCCCAGGAGCGTATAATTTTTCAACTCACACGCTTTGGTCACCTCGACGACCAGCTTCTCGGCAAGAACCAATACCTCTTGGCCTACGCGCAGGAAGGCATAGTCAAGATCGGGATGCAGGGCGACGGCCTGATTGGCTGGGAGCGTCCATGGCGTCGTCGTCCAAATGACGATGGAGACTTTCTCGACTCCTTCAAGGCAGGGAAGGCCAAGCCGTTCCCCGGGGTTCGCCTTGAACGGAAATTTCACGTAGACGAAGGGAGAGGCATGGTCCTTGTATTCAACCTCTGCCTCAGCTAACGCGGTCTGGTCCCACGTGCACCACAATACAGGTTTCAGCCCCTTATACACCCCGCCCTGCTCCAGAAATTTTCCGAACTCTCGAATGATGGTCGCTTCGTAGGCTTTGTCCATCGTGAGGTAGGGGTTTCCCCAGTCACCCAATACGCCTAACCGTTGAAACTCATCTCGTTGGACGTTGTAAAACCTGTCCGCGTACTCGCGACACCGCCGGCGCAATTCCGTCGCACTCACGTCTTTTTTCTTGGCACCCAGTTGCTTCGTGACCTGATGTTCGATGGGCAACCCATGGCAATCCCACCCGGGAACGTATGGCGCCCGCAGGCCTTCCATGGTACGAGACTTGACGATGATGTCTTTGAGGATCTTATTGAGCGCGTGGCCAATGTGAATATGACCGTTTGCATACGGCGGACCGTCATGAAGAATATACAGCGGTTTGCCTGCTCGGGACGCTTGAATGCGTTGGTAGAGCCGCTGCTTCACCCATCGGGCGACAAACTCCGGCTCACGGTTCGGCAGATTCCCTTTCATGGGGAATACCGTGTTGGGCAAGTTGAGGGTTGATTTATAATCCATCGTCTTCTTCTGTCATTTGTATGTATTCACTCATTCCGCTGACAATTTCCGCTGTCTCCTTCTGTCGTTCCCGACAGCGTTAATCGGGAATCCGGTTTCTGATGAGAGCCCCGATCAGGTCGTGGAGAAGGGTAGAAAGCAGAGGCAAGACGTGTTAACTGAAATGAGAAAAATCCATTCCAGTCAGCTCAGCGCCATCATGCGATCGAGCGCAATCCTGGCCAAAATCTTGTCATCGCTCGGCACGGAAACGTGATTCACGACGCGGCCTTGCGCGAGATTCTCCATGCTCCAACACAGATGAGCGGCATCGATCCGAAACATGGTCGCGCAACGACAGACCGTCGGGGACAGGAAGAAGACGTGTTTGTCCGTTTCTTCGTTCTTCAGCCGGTTGACCAGATTCAACTCCGTCCCCACGGCCCACAGGGTTCCCGGTTGCGCCTGTTTCACCGTGCGAATAATACACTCGGTAGACCCCACGTAATCGGCTTGATCGACCACGCGTTCGTGACATTCCGGATGGACGATGACCTGAATACCCGGATAGGTTTTTCGAAAGTACTCCACGTGCGCGGGCTGAAACATCTGATGGACGCTGCAATGGCCCTTCCATAAAATCAGGCTGGCTCGTTTGATGGCCTCTTTGGCGTTCCCCCCGTAAGGCAGGAACGGATCCCAGACGATCATCCTGTCTCGCGGAATCCCCATGGTTTTGGCGACGTTGCGTCCAAGATGCTCGTCCGGAAAGAACAGAATTTTTTCTCTTCTGACCCAACACCATTCCATGACGGCCCTGGCATTGGACGACGTACAGGTAATGCCCCCATGCTCGCCGCAGAAAGCCTTCAGGACGGCCGCCGAGTTGACGTACACCGCCGGCGTCACCGTCTCTTCCACGGAAAGCACGCGCCCCAATTCTTCCCAACACTGATCAACCTGTTCAATGGCCGCCATATCCGCCATGGAACACCCGGCGGCTAAATCCGGCAACATCACGGTCTGATTCGACCGGCTCAAAATATCGGCGGTTTCCGCCATGAAGTGGACGCCGCAAAACACCACGTACGGATGCCGCGAGCGCTCTGCAGCCAATTTGGACAGCAATAAGGAATCCCCTCGGAGATCGGCGTGGACAATGACCTCATCACGCTGATAATTGTGGCCCAGGATCAGCACCTGATCGCCGAGTGACTTCTTGGCAACCCTGGTCCGTTCAAAGAGCTCCTCGGCCGGTACCGGCTCATAATCGGTGATGGGGAACGCGCAGGTTTCAACGGAATTCACACGCGCACCTCGTCCTCGGGTGGCTCAAACGTTCTCACTGGCTTGCTCCTTTCGCTCAATGGTACAAGCGTGTACTGCACGTCTGAATTTTTGATTGTAGCAGATATTGAACATCCTGCAACAGTTCAACGGCAACCCTGGCAGTGTCTCAGTTTGAAACGACGGCCTCGCACTTGTTGAAACAAGCCCCAAAGAAACGGGGGACCGGACAAGAAAAAATTCAACCTGAGCCACTGCCGCAACCCGCATTGACAAGGTTGGAACGGCAAGAGTACTATGTTCTCCTATGTGAACGGCTAGGGGAGCCAGTTGGCTGAGAGTCTTTGTGACGGAGACAACCCTTCGGACCTGATCTGGGTAATTCCAGCGTAGGGAAGCGGGTAGACAGTTTTGCTGCCTTGTGTGTCAGCCGCTCCCGGCATTTGGAGAGCGGCTTTTTAATTTAGGAAAGGATTTCCGTATGAACCATACTGAACTCCCTCAACCCCCTTCCGTGAACGGCAAGGAGTCTGATGGTCATGCATCCACTTCGCCTTTAACCACGACTCCGCTGCCGGCCTCCAAGAAAGTGTACGTCAAAGGAGAGCAAGGCGGCGTGGCCGTGCCCATGCGTGAAATCGTTCTGTCGTCTCCCAAGAAGTCAGACGGTCCGTCCGCCGGACCTTCGATCTTCGTATACGACACGTCCGGACCCTATACCGATCCCTCAATGGCAGTTGACGTTCGACAGGGACTGCCCCCGTTACGCCGTCAGTGGATTCTGGCACGGCAGGACGTCGAAGAATTACCGGAAGGGTCTTCGAAATACGATCGATCGCGGGCCAACGATCCGCAAGTGGCCGCATTGCGCTTTGCCCACGTTCGGAAACCTTTGAAGGCCAAACCCGGCAGGAACGTCTCACAGATGCATTACGCCAGACAAGGCATCATCACCCCGGAGATGGAATTCATCGCGATCCGAGAAGCCCAATTACGGGAGAACGCTCAAACCCACTCGAACGGAACGTCCCGTGGCGTTGAACAACATCCCGGACAAGCCTGGGGGGCGACGCTTCCTCAAAACGTCACCCCTGAATTCGTCCGTGAGGAAGTCGCAAGCGGCCGCGCAATTATCCCTTCCAATATTAATCATCAGGAGATCGAGCCCATGATTATCGGACGAAACTTTCTGGTGAAGATCAACGCCAACATCGGCAATTCCGCCGTCGTTTCGTCAATCGAAGAGGAAGTTGAAAAAATGATCTGGGCCATTCGGTGGGGATCCGATACGGTCATGGATCTGTCGACAGGCAGCAATATTCATGAAACCCGAGAATGGATCATTCGAAACGCGCCCGTCCCCATCGGGACCGTGCCGATTTATCAAGCACTGGAAAAAGTCGGCGGGAAAGCCGAAGATCTGACGTGGGACATCTATCGGGACACGCTGATCGAGCAAGCTGAACAGGGGGTTGATTATTTCACCATTCACGCCGGCGTCAGGTTGGCTTACGTGCCCCTCACCGCGAACCGTATGACCGGCATTGTCTCGCGAGGGGGGTCCATTCATGCCAAGTGGTGTCTCGCTCATCACCAGGAAAACTTTGCGTACACGCACTTCGAAGAAATCTGCGAGATCATGAAGGCGTATGACGTCTCATTTAGTCTTGGCGACGGGTTACGACCTGGGTCGATTGCCGATGCCAACGACGGGGCTCAGTTTGCCGAGCTCGACACGTTGGGAGAATTAACCAAGATCGCCTGGACGCACGACGTGCAGGTCATGATCGAAGGGCCGGGACACGTGCCTATGCATATGATCCATGAAAACATGAAAAGACAATTGAAGGCCTGTCATGAGGCACCGTTCTATACCTTGGGGCCCCTCACCACCGACGTTGCGCCAGGCTATGACCATATTACGTCGGGTATCGGGGCGGCAATGATCGGATGGTATGGGTGTGCCATGCTGTGCTACGTCACGCCCAAAGAGCACCTCGGCCTGCCGACGAAAGACGACGTCAAAGCCGGAGTCATAGCGTACAAAATCGCCGCACATGCCGCGGACCTGGCCAAAGGGCACCCCGGGGCCCAACGCAGGGACAACGCGTTATCACAGGCACGGTTTGAGTTCCGGTGGGAGGATCAATTTAATTTATCGTTAGATCCCGAGACGGCTCGAGAGTATCACGATGCCACGCTTCCCGATCAAGCCGCAAAGGGTGCCCATTTCTGTTCGATGTGCGGTCCCCGGTTTTGTTCGATGAAAATCACGCAAGACGTGCGTGATTATGCCGCTCAACTACAGATGGCTGAACGGCAAGCTCTGGAAGTCGGGCTTCGAGAAAAAGCCGACGAGTTTCGAAACACAGGTGGGGAACTTTATTTACAAAGCAGAAGTCCATAACCAACGGAGTTGTTTTTCAGCCTGCTAGGAGTTTTCGCCATGGACAATCTCCATCCGGCACCGCTTCGTGAACGAGACGTCACTCGCCACATCGCGCGCGAATTCTATAAAGAGTTTGATCAACTCATTGAGAGTGACGTCATTATCGTGGGAGGCGGGCCTTCCGGTCTGGTCTGCTCCCACGACTTGGCAACGCAAGGATTTCGTACCCTTCTCATAGAACAAAGTCTCGCGCTCGGTGGAGGATTTTGGTCTGGTGGGTACCTCATGAATAAAGCCACCTTGTGCGAACCGGCCCACACCATCCTTGAGAGCATGGAAGTTCCGTGTAAACCCATTAAGGAATGTGCGGGCATGAGGATCGTGGACCCTCCGCATGCCACTGCCCGCCTCATTGCCTCGGCGTATGAAGCAGGGACCAAAGTGCTCAATCTTACCAAAGTGGTGGACCTGATCCTTCGCGGCGAAGGCGTGCTCGAAGGCGTCGTCGTCAATAATACGACAACGGAGATGGCAGGACACGATATGATCCACGTTGATCCCGTTGCGCTCGAGTCGAAAGTCGTGGTTGACGCCACTGGACACGACGCGGTCATTGTCTCGCTGCTCAACCAACGCGGTCTCTATCAAACTGTCCCGGGAAATGGTGCCATGTGGGTTGCACGCTCCGAAGCCATGGTTATAGAAAATACCCGTGAGGTCTTTCCGAACTGTTTTGTCACCGGTTTGGCCGTGGCTGCAGTCGATGGCTCTCCCCGTATGGGACCGGCTTTTGGGGCGATGCTGTTGTCGGGAAGACGGGCCGCGGAGCTGGTGCGGCGCAAACTCAAAGGGGAATAGGGATTCTCATTCATTGCACGATTGGTCTTTCCTGAATCAATGAATCAGCAAGATTTTATTCAACAAGGTGACGGGAGTGAAGACGACAAGCTGACGGCCTGGAATTTATTCCAGCAAGCCTATGAATGTCAGATGAAAGGCAAGCTGGACGACGCCGTCAAATTATACCAAAGTTCCATCGACCTCTTTCCGACGGCCGAAGCCTATACCTTCCTCGGATGGACCTACAGTTTTATGGGTCAATTGGACGAAGCCATTGAAGAATGTCATCATGCCATCCAGACGGACCCGAGCTTTGGGAATCCGTATAATGACATTGGGGCCTATCTCATTGAACTGAACCAGTTAGACGAAGCCGTCACCTGGCTCGAACGAGCCACCAGGGCCAAACGGTATGAAAGTCCAGCCTTCCCGCATATGAATCTCGGACGAGTGTATGAACGCAAAGGTGACTGGGCACACGCCATCGAATCGTACAAAACCGCCGTCACGCTCAATCCCGATTATACGCCTGCCAAAAGAGCTATGATGAGGCTGATCACCTTGATGAATTAAGGTTTCTACGCTTTGTTCGTCGACCGATTTTTACAAGAAAGGCGTAACTCATGGAACAAAAAAAAATCGTTTTCGTGGGTGTGACCGATATTTTCTTCTATACGAAAATTCGTGACGCCTTTAAGCCCGCCGGCTATGCGCTCACGCGCGTCTCGTCTCCGGATGAGATCCTTGAAAAGGCAAAGACCCATGAGCCAACGGCCATTGTGTTGAATATGAATGACCCCGGGCTCGACGCCACTACCATGCTGAAGACCGCGAAAAGCGAGACGGCGTTGAACCATATCCCGGTCTTGGCTTTTGCCAATCATGAAGAAGTGGACACGTGGCGTCAGGCCAAGGAACTCGGCATCAATAAAATTGTCTCTCGCAACGAATTTTCCGCCAGAACCCTGGCCCTCCTCGAAGAAGTGACACAACGCCACACGGCATGAAACAATCTTCGATTCATACCACCCATCAACGGCTGGGAGCCCACTTTGCGCCTGCAGGGGAGTGGGAGATGCCGGCTCATTATGGCGATCCCACGGCCGAGCATCACGCGGTCAGACGGGGCGTGGGCATGGCCGATCTCTCGCACCGCGGCAAACTGCAAGTGAACGGCAACGATCGCGTCACCTGGATCCAAAGCATTATCAGCAACGACGTTCTTCCGCTCCAGGTCGGGCACTGGCTCTATTCGAGTTTTATGTCGCACAAAGGCAAGATACTGAGCTGCTTTCGCGTCTATCGGCTCGAGGATGACCTGTTCGTCGAAGACGTGGGAGAAGTCGGCGATATCACGTACCAGACGTTCAGAAAGTTTCTCCTCTACGGCACTAAAGCCAAAATGAAGAACTGCGGAGAAACCTGGGGTATTATTTTGGTCAGTGGGCCCAAGGCCCCACTTCTTATTCAGCAGGCCTGGGGGGTCGACGTCGCCGACTTGAAATCGGATTCTTTCCTGACCCACGACCTGAATGGACAGTCAGCCCTGATTGCCAACACCCAGGAGACAGGTGAGTACGACAGAGAAATTCTCATGCCGAATGACGCCATGGACCAAGCCTGGAGACAGTTGTGGGAGGCAGGGGAACCCTTTGCCCTGCGAGCCATCGGCACGGACGCGCGAGAATCCCTGCGCATCGAAGCGGGCGTCCCCAAACTGGGACCGGATTTAAATGAACAGATTGTGCCACCCGAAGCCAACCTCGAAGGCAAAGCCTTTAGCCTGAATAAGGGGTGCTACCCCGGGCAGGAAGTCGTCGCACGCATGGACACGTATGGTTCGGCCAAAAGGCGGCTGGTCGGCCTGGTCATCGATTCACCGCAGACAATGGTTCCACCGGTCAACGCAAAAGTGTTCAGCGGCACGCGAGAGGTCGGGTGGGTCAGCAGCGCGATTCACTCTCCAACCCTGAATAAAATCATTGCATTCGGGTTTCCTCTTCGAGACTTCACCGCTCCAGGCACGGCCCTCGACGTTGAGATCAACGGACAACGTCAACCCGCCGTTGTGCAGGCTCTTCCGTTTTACACGGCGGGTTAGCGGAATCGACGTCAAGGGCGGCACCCAGGGCTCGAAGCAACGACGGGATTATACCCTGCTGCGCCGTTTTCGTGTGGAGAGAACCGCGCGAGAAATCCTGGTCAGCCCGGATAGCGGGCTGACGCCAGCCTGGTTGCGATCGCCAGGACGCTGGCGCGTTGCGCCTCGTCCAATCCCAACAAAATATGCGCTTCGTCTCCATGTTGGAGCCGCAGACTTAGAAAGGAAATTTCTTCCCGCTTTTCGTCATCTTTATACAGGCCGTCAATAGTCTGGAATTTGGTCAGATCGGCAGCGGAAAACACATCATAGCGAAAATATTGATCACCTATGACCATATCATACACCACGTTGCCTTCGGTCACGGCAATTGCATTGAAGTGTCCCTGGTCTTCATACCCTTCAGGCAAATATTGGTTGATATGGAGGTACGCGATGGTCCGGCCGCCCAGCACCAGGGCCATTTTCTTCTCCAGGGCCTCGTAATCAATCTGCAGGGCGCGTTCATCAGGCCCGGTCGCCGCCAGGGCCGCTTCTTTCACTTTTTCAAAGACCTCTTCAGCAGTTGCCACAACTCACTCTCCTTTCTCAATCCGTTCAAAACAGGCTTTTCACCTCATTCACCATTTCGGCTACGATAGCCAGCCCGCCAGCAAGAATGCAAGTGTTCCGGCGTACCATTGCGAGACGGCCTACCCGTTGGGCATACTGAAACGAAAACCATCACGAAGGAGTCAACGACATGACTGACCCAAATTGTGTGATTGAAGGGTGCGCGAACCAAGGCTATGCCCCAGCCGGAACGGGCACCGTGTGCAAAGACCATTTTGCCGATTTTGTGACTTGGCGGCGAAAAAAGGGCGGCAAAGAGATGTTCCGGAAATATAGTGGCATGACGATGGTGGAACGTGATTCGATTGTCGAAGAATGGCGGAAAACCCTGGCTCTCCCCCACTGACACCGTGAGCCGGAATCATCCGTTAGGAACAGCGGCACGCAATGTCACGACTGCAAAATTGACAGGAGGAAGACGAGACGCTCACCCGCCCGTGGAACGCGTTTTATTCCATTAACGGTGAGCCATGATGATGGATAATCTTCCAGCCTTCATCCATCCGTTCATACAGATTGGTCGCAACGACTCGACTGTTTTGGGTCGTATCCGCTTGCCGAGTCGTAATATTCTCCGTACAAATCACCCATGCCACGTCACCGGCAACCTGAACCTGTAATTCCGTGAGTGCAAAGCCCATGGAAAAAATATTATTAAAAATGACGACCCATGAATCTCGAACCATCGGCCAGCCGACCCTCATACTCCAGCCCGGATGGATGCACGTCACGTATTCCTGATGTGCCCAAATCTTATCCATTCTCCCAATATCCAAACTTTCAAAAGCGTGGTAGAATTCCTCGTTGGCTAACGTTACTTCCTCGATTCGCTCTTTCAGCATTCAGGTTTACCTTTCTCCACCATTCAAAGCGTTACGCACCGACAGTCGATCGTTTTTGTCGTAAAACCATCATCCCATTCGAGCAAATTTTGAGCAACCCTCTTCCTGCCCTCTCTCATGAGGCGTTTGAAGAGCGGTTGACTAACCAGACACCGCCCAGAACGAATCCGATACCGAGCACTTTGATCAGATCGAAGGATTCCCCGAGTATGACAAAAGACAATAAAAGCGACGACACGGGGATCAGATTGGTAAACACCCCTGCACGCGAAGGTCCAATACCGGATACTCCATAGAGCCAGGCTTGCTGACCGAGTGCGGTGGCAAAGACGATGACGTACACCAACGCGGCCCAACCCGCAGACTGAATGCTCCCTATTCCGGCTTCCAGCACTTTCGGATCCGTCCACAACAACGGAAACTGAAAGACGATTGAAATGAGGAGCGTCGTCCAATTCACCGTCAGCGGTGACAGCCGTTCCATCACCCGACGGCTCCCAATGGTGTACAAGGCCCAGCTTATCAGAGCCAGAACGACCAAACTGCCCCCCAGAATGGGGTTTGCTCCGCCATCCGCCGTTGCATATCCACCTGATACTAAAGCCACCCCGATGAACGATACCGCACACCCGACCCAGACTCGGCGAAACGGGACATCTCGCAACGTCAACGAGGAAAGAAAGGCCGTAATGGCTGGGCTCGCCCCGATAATCACGCCCGCTGCTCCAGCCCCGATGTGCTGAAGCCCATACAGCACCAGCAGGTGATTGCCGAGCACTCCGAGCCCCAAGACTGCGAGCACCCCGAGGTCCCGCACAGTCAAACGAGTGTTGGACTGCTCCTGCTGCCACCACCACAACGGAATAAGAATACCCAACGCCCCGACCCCTCGAAACACCGACACTTCCACGGGAGAGAAGGCTCCCAGGGCTACTTTCTGTGCCACGACCGACCCGCCCCACACCACCGCGGCCGTGCTTAACGCGGCATAGGCCGCTGATTCTTTGGAAATACTCATCGTTCGTCCAACCGATCAGTTTTCTGTACAATACGCTCGTTCGGAGAATTTATGAATGGCACCATGAGGCACGTCCCTGCCTCTCTCCCTGGCGGCAGACGGGAACAGGCAGGACAACGGTACAACGAGCGAATACCATTGTCCTGCCGTCTTCCTGTGAATCAGGCATGAGTCACGATATTTCCCTGACCCTACCCTCTTCTCCATCTTCTTTCTTTGGGCACGTTCCTGAGGGAGAACACCTCCTTTCGGAGGGCCATATCCACGTGTGGCGCGCGATTGTAGACGTACCACCCGCACGCCTTCAAGTTTATCAAGACACCTTGAGTCCCGACGAACAGGAACGCGCGCAGCGTTTTAAATTACCCCAACACCGACGACGCTTTACGGCGGCACGGGGTATCCTCCGACACATTCTCGCTCGCTACCTCCGGATACCCCCCAGGGACGTCCGTTTTGAATTGGGTCCATTCGGAAAACCGTTTTTGCAAGACCCCGTGAGTCAACCTCTTCATTTTAACGTCGCTCATTCGCAACGGCTGGCCGTTTATGCTGTGTCCCTTGACGTTGAAGTCGGCATTGATCTTGAGGGTGACAGGGAGCCCCTGGACTACGCGAGGCTCGCCGAACGCATTTGCAACCCTAAAGAACTCACGGTTTTTCAGAAGCTTCCGCAGACCGAACAAAAGGCTGCATTTTTCCGTTGCTGGACCCAAAAAGAGGCCTTTGTTAAAGCGGTTGGAAAAGGACTCGCGTTTCCCCTGAGGCATTTGACGGTTTCCTTTGCCCCTGACCAACCACCTCGAATCCTCAACGTCCGGGGACAATCCCCTGATGACTGGTCCCTTTTTACCCTCCCCCTGGGACAAGGGTCGTGGGGAGCATTGGCGGTTGCAGGGCGACCATGCCTTGTCCGGGGCTGGAACTATAACCTTGAAGACTGATGGGTTGTTGGAAAAGCACTCTCCTGAGTGCAGGCAAAGGTTTGTCCCGGGGAAATCGAAAGGAGCGGAGGCGAAGGGACCTCCGAGTATCAGGAGAGAATCGTACAGTCCAAATGGCTTAGGGCTATAGGCCTTCTGTCCCGTTGACTCAACATTTTCGGCTGCATACAATATAAAAGTAAAGTCCTGCATTGGTTGTGTTACCCAAGACTCTTGTTTGTCCGATAAAGGAGGCTTTATGGCATTATTGATAACTGAAGAATGTATTAATTGCGGAGCATGTTTGCCTGAATGCCCGAATGAGGCCATCTTTGAAACCCGAAGTGCCGCGGAAGAAAAAGGGTACGCGGTGGGTGAAGGACAAGGCGAGGGGGATACGGTGTATGTGATTACCCATGAACGCTGTACCGAATGCGTCGGGCATTTTGATGAACCCCAATGTGCAGCCGTTTGCCCGGTCGATGACTGTTGCATATCGGACCCGGAAGTCCCTGAAACCGTCGAGGTCTTACTCGCTAAAGCGAGAGATTTGAATCCTGATAAAGAAATCGACCCTGAAAAAATATGGAGCGGCGTGCGAAACTAGATTAGGGGGGGGGGGAAATCGCCTGGCCTCTCGCCGTTACACTTTCTCGAAATCCGCGATTCGCACGGAAACAAATTTTGAGACGCCAGGCTCCTCCATCGTCACTCCAAACAGGGAATCGGCTACTTCCATCGTGCGTTTATTGTGCGTGATCACAAGAAACTGCGAAAGCGGGGTTAACTGAGGCAGAAATCGAGCAAACCGGACTACGTTCGGTTCATCCAATGGGGCATCGACCTCGTCTAGAATACAAAACGGCGACGGCTTCGTCAGAAAACTGGCAAACAGCAGGGCCAAAGCGGTCAGGGCTTTTTCCCCTCCTGACAGCATCGTCAAGTTTTTGAGACGTTTTCCAGGAGGCTGAGCGATAATATCGACGCCAGGCTCCATCCCTATCTCTTCCCCCTGTTCTTCCTGGTCCGGCTTGACCAACACCAGCTCCGCCCGTCCGCCCGCAAAAAAGGCTGAAAAGACTCCTCCAAACTTTTCCTGGAGAGCCTCAAACGTCTGCTGAAACATTTGATTCGTCTTCCGATTGAGGCGCTCGATGATTTCTTGAAGCGAACGTATCGATTCCGACAAATCCTCTTCCTGTTTATTGAGAAACTGATACCGCTCATCTAATGCTCGATGCTCGTCAATCGCAGCCAGATTCAATGCCCCCATGCGATCCATCCTGGTACGAATGGTCTGCAGCCTTTCCCTCCAGGCATCAGGCCCTTCACCCTCGGCCCCATGCTCCAGGGAGGTCTCAGACTTCGGCATTCCTTCTCCACTTTCGTCTACGGATTCCCCATAGGTACCGGTTAAGGTTTCCTCAATGGTTTGCATTCGCGTCAGGATTTCAGCAAGCTGAACGTCCCATTCTCCCCGCGTTTCCCTGGCCGATGTAAAATGTTTTCGATTCTCATTGAGACCACGTTCATATTCTCGAGTCCGTTCAAGGCCGTTTGCATGTCGCTCCTCGACGGCGCGAAACTGACTCTGTAAGAGGGCCTTCTTTTCATCCAATTCCCGAAAAACCGAATCCGCCCGCTGACGTTCTTCCTGGCTCTGCCTGGTTTGAGTCTGAAGAGACTCAATTTGCTCGGCAAGACTCTGAAGCCGTGCTCGTCGGCTGCGTTCTTCCTCTTGTAATCTGTTTAAATCCGCCCTCGCTCGATCATGCCGTTCTCGATACGTGGTTAAGGTTAACCGCGTCTCCGTCAACCGGTCATAGAGAACTCGTATGGCTTCCTCTACTTCTTGAAGTTGCGTGGTCAGAGCCTCCAGCCGTTGTTCTTCTTCGCCCTGCCGTTGTGCGATTTCTGTGAGCCGCATTCGAGCCAGGTCTTCGTGTTCTCGAACCAGAGCGAGTTTCACCTGACACGAATCAAGTTCCGTTTGATTCGCATTCAACCGTTTCTCTAAATCCTGCAGGTGACTCGCAACGGTGGACATTTCTTTTTCAACCACGAGTTGCTTCATTTCGGATTCTTTCAGAGCGGCTTCAAGCGTTTGAACTTGTTGCTTACTCGACTCGAACCGTTCCTGCACCGTCTGGCGTTGACGGTCGGACTCGGTCATACGTTGGTCCATCAAGGACAATTCCTGTTCCAACGAATGAACTTCACGCCGTCGTTGAAGCAGCCCGCTTGCATCAACGGATGAACCACCTGTCACGATGCCTCGAGGATCGATGACTTCTCCGGTCCGCGTCACCAACAGCAAAAAACCAAGGTCGGCTTGAGAGACGTGCCGGATCGCCGACAGACCTTCTTTGAGAGTATCCACCAGCACCACCCGTCCCAAAAGACAATGCAACGCCCCCTTCAGATCTTCAGGAACGGCAATCAGGTCGACCGCCCTGCCCAAAACCCCTTTCGCCTTTTGCAGGGCAGACCACGACTCAAGGAACGGCTCGGCAGAGAACACAGAAGGCTGTGCGGTCACAAAGGTCCTGCGACCCCAACCACGTTCCGTGACAAATTCAAGCGCCTGCAGAATATCGTCAACCCCGTGCACAACCCAGGCACGAATATGCTCTCCTAATGCGGCCTCGATTGCGACTTCATACTCTTGCGGAACCTTCAAACGTTCAGCCAACACTTCCTTGACCCCCTGACAAACCCGTCGCAAGGAGGATTCGTTCCCTTCCGGGCCTTGCCGATACCCCAACTCTTCCTGAAGCACGGCTTGAAGTGCCCGCAGCCGCGATTCGGCCGCGGCACGTGCGGTTTGTTCCTGAACCCGTTGTTGATCGACCTCTCGAATACGCTCTTCGAGTCCCAACGTCTCGGCTGACAGGGTTTCGAGACTTTCACGCTCGACAGCCACGCGTTGGGCACCTTGTTGCATAAGAACGTTTTGCTCGGCTAAGGCCGCATCGGCGTTTGATCGTTCCTGCTGACACAGGGCTTGATCATCTTGAACTTCCCGGATGCGGCTCAGCAGTTCTTGCTGTTTGGCATCGAGATTTGTCCGCTGAGATTCCGTTTGCGAACGCTCGACGGCGAGGTCGAACAGGCGTTGTCTGCTTTCCTCGGTCTGGGTCTGTAAAGCCGTTCGACGCTCACCTCGCTGCCGTTCTTCCATCTCGATCTCCGTCAATTGTCCGGTCACGCGAGCCGTGTCTCCCTCAGAGCGTTGAACCTGCTCCTGAAGGCTCTCGATGCTCGTCGCGGTTTGCTCGGAAACCAGGGCAAGATGAGTCTGTTCTTCCAACGCCTGCGTTCGCTGCTGGTCAAACAAGTCGGCACGATTCCGTTCGACTTCCATGGTCGTGAGCACTTGTCCGATTTCACGTTCCAACCGTCGAAGCTCTTCCTGCGTTTGTCCGACGAGTTCCCCGTCACGTAAAAGCGTCGACCTGGCTTCCTCACACGAAGCCGTCAGGCGTGCTTCCTCGGCCATGAGTTCAGCTTCGCGTAACTTCAACAGAGCGAGGTCGGATTCAATTTTCGTCCGCTGCTGACGCAGACCTTCAAAATCGTTTTTCAGTAGCCGGATTTCAAGGGTGCGAGATTCTTCCTTCAATTTCTGATAGTGCTCGGCCTGTTGCGTTTGGCGTTTCAACGTCCGCAGTTGTCTTTGCACTTCAGCAATAATATCTCGCACTCGAGTCAGGTTTTGTTGCGTGGTTTTGAGTTTCTGCAGGGCTTCCGTCTTT
The DNA here is from genome assembly GCA_965215405.1 of Nitrospirales bacterium. Lineage (GTDB taxonomy): Bacteria > Nitrospirota > Nitrospiria > Nitrospirales > UBA8639 > Bin75. The sequence goes on along the minus strand of OZ244060.1, from coordinate 1,110,735 downwards.
TGTTTTTTAAAGCGGCCGATTCCTGCCGTTTCCTCTATAAAAGCACGGCGGTCCTGCGAAGACCCGGAAAGAATTTGATCGATATTGCCCTGTTCGATAACCGTATGCCCCTTGGTGCCGGCCCTCGCTTCCAAAAAGAAGGCGCGAACGTCTTTAAGCCGGCAAGGGATTTTATTGATGGAATATTCGCTTTCCCCGTCACGATACAACCGACGAGTGATCATCAGCTCTTTGTTTCCCGGCAATTCTTCCATCACACCGGCGACGGACTCGATCTCCTGACTCGTCACGTCGCTGACGACCAGCGATACTTCCGCCACGCCTAATGGTTTACGGGATTCAGTCCCATTAAAGATGACGTCTTCCATGCGTTCACTACGCAACGTTTTGGTACTCTGCTCACCCAATACCCATAAAATGGCATCCACGACGTTACTTTTCCCTGCTCCGTTAGGACCCACCACCGCCGTAATGCCTTGGGGAAAATCAAGTCGGGCGTCAGGAAAGGATTTGAATCCGGCAACCAGGAGGGTTTTCAATTTCATAGGAAATCCTCGGCAGGGAGGGATAAGCGTGACGGAGTGAGCAAACCAACGGAGAGGATGTACCACATCCGACCAAAAAAATCAAAGGCTTCGTACTACATATTGTAGTGAATTGACTTCGTTGTGCCAAATTATTGTGTTTTTTCGTAGATGGGAGAAATCTCAGCCATGCACGAAGGACGACCGTCCATGAGGTCACTTTCGTCCAGGCATGACCAATTCTCTGGGAAGCAGAAATTCGACGTCTTCCTCGGTAACGGTCAGTTCTTCGACCTCTGTGGCCCCACCAGAGCCTTTGAGGTACGACACCACTTCATCGACGAGAACCTCCGGGGCAGAGGCACCAGCCGTGATTCCGATGGTTTCCACGCCATCAAGCCACTCATGGCGGATGTCTTGAGAGGAATCGATGAGATAAGCAGGAATCGAAAATCGTTCGGCTAATTCACGAAGCCTGTTGGAGTTTGAACTATTGGGAGACCCAATGACCAGAATCAACTCGACAAATCTGGCCAGTTCTTTCACGGCATTTTGCCGATTTTGCGTGGCATAACAAATATCTTCCTGATGCGGACCTTTGATTCCTGGAAATCGTCGATTGAGTGCTTCTACAATTTCACGGCATTCATCCACGCTTAAAGTCGTTTGTGTGACGTAGGACAAATGGTCCGTATTTTCAACTTCAAGTTTTGTCACGTCATCGACGGAAGACACTAAATGAAATTTATCCGGAACTTGTCCCAGTGTTCCAACAACCTCAGGATGGCCGGCATGGCCGATGAGAATGAGCTCGTAGTTATTGTTGTAGTCGCGATTGACTTCCTTGTGGACCTTGATCACCAGGGGGCACGTCGCGTCGATGACTTTCAAATTACGCCGCCGTGCTTCCTCCCACACGTGCTGAGCCACGCCGTGAGCGCTGAAAATCACCAACGCGTTATCCGGCACTTTATCCAGTTCCTCTACAAAAACCGCGCCTCGTCTGCGAAGAGAATTGACGACGTGTCGGCTGTGTACGATCTCATGTCGCACGTAAATCGGAGCGCCATACCGTTTCAGCGACAATTCTACGATCTCAATGGCCCGATCAACGCCGGCACAAAACCCCCGTGGATTGGCTAAATAAATCTTCTTCACTCTAACCCCCTGAGATCCATGGGCAATCGGGCTGATGAAGGATTCATGCCACAGCCCTGGCTCCAAAAAGCAGACGCGTGAAAAGTCTGATTGACATTATGGCATGAATCGAGGTTTCGTCAACCAGGCAATCGCCCTGCCCGTTAGGCCGCGTTACCATCGAATCAAAGCAGTGGCCCACGTTAATCCTCCACCAAAAGCTCCAAGAAGAATGAGATCGTTTTCACGAAATTTTCCCTGACGGTGAGCCCAATCCAAAGCCATCGGCAAAGAGGCCGACGACGCGTTGCCAACCTGGTCAATGATGGAGACCATTTGGTCTTGGCGCACTCCCAACCGTTTCGCAATGGCATGGAGCATGCGGCCATTGGCCTGATGCGTAATCATTTGCTTCACCTCAGGCAAGGTCGTTTGGGTCTCACGAAGGAGTGCCGCAATAGCCTCCGTTAACCGTTTGACTGCCACGCGATAGACCGCTCCCCCCTGCAATCGAATGCTGTGTTGATGACCTCGAATGGTGTCTTTACTCGTGGGGCGTCTCGATCCTCCTGCCGGAATCGTAATCAGATCATGATAGGCTCCATCTGAATATAATCGAACGTCTATGATTCCAGGGACCTTCGAATTCGCGGCCGGATTGAGACTCGACACTTCTTCTCGGGTCACCACCACTGCCCCGGCTCCATCGCCAAAGAGTATTCCGCTTGCAGGCTCGGAAACGTGGAGAAATCGAGATTTGACCTCGGCCGCAACCACCAAACAGCTTCGGAACTGTCCTGACCGGATAAAGGCATTGGCCATGGATAAGCCGTACAGAAAACCACTGCAAGACGCCGCAAGGTCAAAAGCCGCAACGCGGCGCATTCCCAGCCGTTCCTGAAGAGCACACGCCACAGACGGAAACGGAGTGTCCGGAGAAGTGGTCGACACCAAGACTGCATCCATCGCTTCACTCGAAAGGCCCGAGGACTCCAAGGCTCGTCGGGCCGCACGCTCAGCTAATTGCGAACAGGTTTCATCGGCTTGGACCCAATGCCGGACCCGTATTCCGGTGACCCGAAAGACGTCTTGACCGTGGAGTGCAAATTTCGTTGCAACCTCCTCATTGGTCACTTGACGTTCCGGAACATATGAACCTGTTCCACAGATTCGACTGGTATAGTAAGGAGCCATTGATTATTACCCGTTCGAGGAACCTCTGAAGTCAGATCGCGGAGCGGATGCTCCCACCCTGATCATCAAGCCACAAATCTTGTTTTAATGGTCAGGATTCTGCTATGCTTTAGTCCTAGATTTAATTTTCTAAGGATTTCAACGCATATGCTTACGCACGTGTTTCGCCACTCTCTCACGAGAGTGATCGTATTTGTTACGGGTTTCCTCACCCTGGGCTGCTCTCTGTTCTCAGACAAAGATGCACCTTCCCCTACGGCCGGTGCCGAGAGAACCGATGCCCAGATTTTTGTTGGGGACACCATCGAAATGAACTATGACCCCAATGTCATCATGAAACGAGCGGAATCATTTCATGAAATAGAGGGATACGCGGAAGCGATCGTTGAATATCAACATTTTTTGGACCTGCATCGCAATCACGTTCTTGCTCCATACGCGCAGTACCGATTGGCCCTCAGCCATTTTAAGATGATTCAAACGATTGACCGTGACGTGACTCCCGTCAAAAAGGCTCGCGAAGAATTTTTGGAACTCATTACCGTTTTTCAGAGGAGTCAATACGAAGCAGAGGCACGGGTCAAAATTAAAGAATGCGAACGACATCTCGCCCAAAACGATTTTTTGGTAGGAACGTTCTATTATCGAAAAGAACAGTACCTGGCTGCGGCAAAACGATTCGAGAAAATTGTCGACAACTACCCTAACATGGAGGAAGCCGTCCAGGCCAAACTGGAGTTGGCAAAATCGTACGAGAAGTTAGGAGCGCTGGAATGGGCCCGCGATTGGGCCGTGGCTTTGGTTCAACAACATCCCCGACATACATTACGTGACGCCGGGATCAAGTTCCTTGCAACGCTTCAAGAGAAAAACACCGACTTCGTCGTGGTCCAATCTCGTGATTTCTCAAACCAAAACATGCTGAAGACCAGTTTCCTTCCCACAACGAACAGCCCCGTAAATAATGAGGCCCTCTACCCTTCCGTGGCATCGCGAACCCCTTCAACGATGACCGATTGCCAACTTGGAACCTGGTGCGAAGGGACGGGAACGTCCCTATCCAGGACCCTTATTCCAACTCCTTCCGCGTCCGTGACGTGTCGCCCCGGGACTTGGTGCGAATAAGGCTCATTCCCCGGGTGCTGTCCTCTCCGTGTCTCATGTGACCATCCCTGCGGGAACGCCAGGGCAGGACGTCCAGCCAACACAGGGCTATAGGACGCAAGAAGCGCGGGAGGGCAAGTGAGGAAGGTGGTTAAGGGTTCAAAGGCTCGTTTCGCCTGATCGTCCGACAAGAAACTCCCTGCTGACGGGCTTTTTCAACAAAACAGCGTCCTACTGCCCAACATACCACCCAATTCCATTCCGTTCGAGAAAACCGGTGAAGCGTGCCAATGAGTCACCATAAATCATAACGCCGACCAAGACCAGGCAGACGCCACTGGCCAAAGAAACTCCGCGGAGGTAGAGTCGAGCTTTTTGAAAATAGTTGAGAAATCTATCAACGCTGAAAGCGGTTAACAAAAACGGCAGACCTAATCCCAGGGAATAGGAAGCGAGGAGCATAATTCCCAACTGCATGGATTCCGTGGTACTGGCATAGGCCAGAATCGCGCCAAGGATAGGCCCGACGCAGGGCGTCCACGCGGCGGCGAAGGCCGTCCCAATAAGGAACGATCCAACGTACCCAACGGGCCGACTACTAAAAGAGAAGAGTCGGCGTTCGGTCATCACCACACTCCACTTCAGCAACCCCAACAAGTAAAGCCCGAAGATAATAATCAACACGGCTCCAATTTTTCGAATGATGTCCTGATATTCATACAGCACTTGTCCTACCAAACTTGCGGAGGCCCCAAACGCAATGAACACGGAAGAAAACCCTGCCACAAATAAGAGTGAATTCAGAATAATGGCTTTGCGAAAGCGCTGCCGCTCTGACGCATCCACCAACTGCTCCAGGGAGAGCCCGGTAATATAGGAGACATAGGAAGGAACCAACGGCAAAACACAGGGCGAGATGAAGGACAGGAAGCCCGCACTAAAAGCCGCAAACAAGGAGACGTGACCCATTGCATTGATCATCGCTTTACGACGCCTGGAGAAGGCCTTGAATCAACTCACGCGCCTCCGGACTATTCCAGTCCCGCGCACCAAACACTCGATGGGTCAACGCGCCGTCTCGATCAATTAAAAAACTCATGGGGAGCGTTCGTACTCCATAACTCCCACTCACTCGGTAGTCCGAATCATGTAAGATCGGAAAGGTCAGGCTTTTGGACGCCACAAACGGTCGAGTCACGATACTTCCCTGCGGGTCGGAAGAAATCGCGAGAATTGCAAATCCCTCTTTCTTGAGATCCTGATACAGGATTTCCATACTCGGCATTTCGACACGGCACGGGCCACACCAGGTCGCCCAAAAGTTCAGGAGAACTACCTTGCCGTGATGGTCCGAAAGCGCTTGCCACGTTCCTTGTAAGTCGATGAGCTGAAAATCGGGAGCCATGGACCCAATTGCCGGTCGGGACTGACGGAGGGCGACGAGGTTCCCGGAGGGTTCTTCTTGAAGCCCGTCTGAATACCCTGAATCACAGGCTCCTCCCGACAGAACAACCAGCATGCCCAGGTAACGGACCAAACCGGCCCCGAGTCGTTTCCAGGAAAGTGCCCTCCTTTCGTACAGATTATTGACCCATAAAGCCACCGTCATCCTGCTCCCAACTATTATACACTGAAAAAATCCATTTCATTCACGGGCGTGTCCGCGCGACGGGGTTTCATCTTATTTAGGAATTCCCGATACCGTCAACCGGAAACCCGTCCTGCCCGTGGACCCGGAAGACGGATGGATTCAGAGCCAAAGACGGGAAAGAGGGAGCGCATGCAGCTTTCTTCCGAACGGAACAGCCGTCGCGCCGATATAGAGAAGCACGCCATTGACGAACCGCCGGCCGGATAGTTCCGCCAGTGTTTCAAGGCCACGGAAATCCTGCCGCTGCAATGACGCGGCACACTTCACTTCTATTCCGACAAGGCGACCGGCCCTGTCTTCGGAAAAATGGAAATCAACCATTAACAGGGTGATTTTCGACCACTGCATGGATGATTTCATGAAGAAGATGAGCGACCGTAACTCTGCCGGTCGGATGAGCCCAATGAAGCTGTCGAGTGACCCTTCCCTACGACCTGCAGGCCTCATTTGGCGAGTCGGAAACGGCCGGGGCTGACTCCTCATCGGGTTTGAACACGACGACCGTGTCAGCGAGTTTGTCATGCCAACCTTGTTTCCGGGGGTCGAAAGCGACCCATAGAATTCCCAATCCGAGAGGGACGGCGGAAAGAAAGTAGCCCAGATATCGCAGGATCCACTGTGGCAACGAAGGCGGCCCTCCTGTGTCGGTGTCACGAATCTCCGCTGATATCAACATTTTCCCTGGTGTCGCCAGCCTCCACGTCCAAAACCCAAATGTGTAGATGGCTGGAAGAACCCAGTTGATGAGAAAATTCACTTTGCCTGGAAGTAATTCCGGAGAGCGCAGGGATTCCACACCAAAGGCTGCAATGAACAGGAAAATAATGCCGACAGCCATGATAATCCCATCGATAAGCGTAGCTCCCACGCGGGACCAAAACCCGGCGTATCGGAGGGCTTCACGTGGTTGTTCGGGTTGCATGAGACCCTTCCATACCGCACAGAGGAGACAACTGGGAACGTTTATTCACCGGAATAACATGTCTATCCGTCCGATTCATTGCTGAGGATACAGCGACTATTCACCGGCTTTGGCCCTATTCAGACAGTGTAAAAATGCAGGTTGGATCAGGTGCGGCTTTTTCAGTGAGAGGTTCCTCCCTTCGCTCGGAATAACTACTAGGGAATGAGACGGGCGGGTAAACCTCATCCGTATCAGCAAGCCGAAACAAATCGAGATAAAAAGCCAAAGAAACAGGTGGTGACGTCCGGATTTTCTCGATAGAGTTTTTTCTCAATAGGAGCGTTCCAAAAGACGTAACAAGCGCACAGATAAACTCACATAAGACTCACTTCGAATGTGCTCGATGCTTCTTGCAATCGATCGGCCATTGAAGCGTTGCCAACAAAGAAAATAAGAAAAAGTCCTGGGAAGAACATCATGGGCCAAAAAATGAGGGAAAGAACGCCGTGGTTACGATGAAATTTTTGGCTATCGAGTGGAACTCCCTCTTTCATCAAGACGCGAAACAGGACAAGGGACAGACCCGGAGGCGCGCCCAAAGCCAGCATCCCCAACAGAACCGCAATGACCAACTCAACGCTTATATCCATAGGAAGCTCTGTTGTCGGGCGTTATCCCTGCTCGGAGACAGGGACATAACTCATGGCACTTTCGTCTGGCCGCATGAGATGAAGCCCTACAGTTCACGCGCTGTCGCCCAAGGCAGGAGCTACGTCCGGAATGACAGAGGAGGCTCGAAATGACCACTATACAGTAGGCTGTCGAGTGCCACCTCTACAACCTGCTGTAAAAACCGCCGTATCATACACAATGGGCTCAGGATTGGGTTGAGCGTCGGTTGCTCAGGAATCGGGCAGGGCCACTGTGCTGCTCAGTGACTCTCAGGTGAGCTTGAGCACGGCAATAATAATCCCGGCCAGCACGGTGGTCCAGGTCATTAACTTGACTTGCATCTGGGCCACGTCGGTTTTCAGTTCAGTCCTCAGTTCGGCCACGTCGGTCTTGAGTGCGGCCACGTCGGTTTTCAGTTCAGTCCTCAGTTCGGCCACGTCGGTCTTGAGTACGGCCACGTCGGTTTTCAGTTCAGTCTTCAGTTCGGCAATGTCAGTCTTCAGTGCGGCTATGTCGGCTTTGGTTGCGAAGTGCTCGCTTTCATGCTCATGAATCGCCTGGGCAATCCCCTCGGCCTGGGGCTGATTGAACCCGTGCTCCCGTTCCAGTTTCTTGGCTAAGGCAATCGCATTGCTCACGGCGTTACTATATCAAATCGCCAGGCAGGGGGCAATTCAGAGGTTTGTGGCGAATGAGAGAGAATGGACGCTCCCGTCTTCAATCCGCAGGCTTTACACAAACCGTAGGGCTTTTCGCGCACGCCTCCTCGTTGCTCACGCGGGGTGTAAACCAGACAAAATCGAACGGGACCGTTTCTCCGCCAAAGCCTTGTGCGTACCCGGCCACGTCAAGGATGTCATCATCGACTTCGATGAAAGCGAGCGAATGAACCGTGGCATCGGGTGCCATCCGTCGCACGTGCGCCGGAACGCCGTAATCCGTCCGCGTGTGCCAGGACCCGGCAATGAGCACGGCTCCGTCGGTCTCAGGACGGGAAAGCGTCCGGGTGAGATGCTCGGCCATCACCGCGTCCCGAGCGTGTTGGACCAGCACCATCCTTAGCAGTTGCAGGGCAGAAAGCTCCTGACCATGCGTCGGCTTCATGTCCTGCTGCATGGTCGTGAAGAGATCCTCCGTCATGGGGGCGTTCAAGCCCAGCCGCTCTCGTCGGGTCCCGGGAATGGCGAGAAATCCGAACCGCTGAATATTCTTCGTGAGTTCCTGGTCCAAATTACCGGCAATGATCGGCAGACCGTGGCGCACCGCCAAATCGGCAAGCGGTTGATACTGCGTCCAGGCCGACCAGCCGCTTGACTCCCAAGCCAGCGCCTTGCCCAGGAACGTGGCATCTTGTGGTTGTTGTTGCTCATAGCGCTCAATGACGGATTGCTGGTCTTCGGTCATCATTTCAAACACCACACCCGGTCGCCGACCGGCCTGAATCACTTGCCCAAGCACCCATGTCTGCAAGGCGTGGTGATCGGGATTGTCATGTTTCTCCCCAAGCAGTATGACGTCGGTCTGCAACAGGGCCTGAATCAATTGGCGTGGCGAAAAGCGGGGAGACCCTGCCCCCGACGTTTGCAATCGGGAGTCAGCAGGTTGAACGATAGCACCCATCAAGGGGTGGTTCAGGCCATAGGCCGTAGAAAACTCCGGCACTGCCGCGGCCTGGAGAACTTGAGGCAGCAGGACGATAAGGACCCAAAAGGCCCCGGTCGCCCACCCCATGGGGGAGTCCCTATAACACAATGCCTTCTTCTTTCAGCCGTTCATGGACCCGGGCCGCCGCCCGTTGAATAGCCGTCACGCTCCATTGATTGAAGAGCACAAAGACCTTCTCTTGCATCCGGAGGCCCGCTTCCACCGTTTTCTTCCCCAGGTCGGTCTGATAAAAAGCCAGGAGTGCCTGCATCTCCTCCACCGTGAAATATTGGGAATACAGGCCGGCGAGAACGTGTAAGAGATCGGGCTTCTGGCTCAGGAGTTCTTCCGAGAGATAGGTCTTGTATTTTTCCAGACTCTCCGGGTTGATGTTCGGATGTTGGGCACTGACCACGGCGGCATGGTGGTGAACCATCGTCCCCGCCAGTTTTTCCACTCCGGCATCGGTGCCGTCTGCCTGCATCAAGACGATGGCCAGATCCCTCCTCTGGTCTTGTCCCTGCTCTTCGGCAGAGGCACGGGAAGCCATGGGAAACACGAGAAAGATTGAACCAAGCAAGACAGCAACCGTTTGAACGGAAAACATGATCGTGTGCCTCCTTTTTATCAACATATCAATGGTTGATTGAACAGAGCGAGTGAGGCAGGCTACCGCTCCCAGTCACGGGTGGGGTCGATGAATTGGAGATGCCCCTTTCTACGCTTGGCACGTCCTAACCCGAAGAAGGAAGCGTCCACGGAGGAGAGGTCATGGGAGGACGGCAGCGCAATGAGGATTTTCCCCGGGGCCTGCTCGTCGTCACGGGTTTCCCACATCCCGCGAAAGCGGGCCGGCGACATGTGAATATTCCCCCAGGACGGGTCCCCAAGCCAGACCGACGACGCACTGATGCCGCGCAACACGGAAAAATGCCCCTCCCCGTGAAAATCCAGATACACAATCGCCGGCATCGTAATCCGTTGTAAATGATCAAAGTCCAGGGCCACGGCCACGGTTTTTAACGCATATTCCTCCATCACTCGGGCCGGGTCCGCAAAGGAGAATTCGTCTTTCAGGCCGATCTTGTCGATGATGGTGGCTTCATCCACCTCCAGTCGATAAAAATGATGCAGGACGGTTGCCACTGCGGCCGCCCCGCACGAATAGTCGAACCGCTGCTTGATAATCCCCTGATCCCGAATTTCGGTCCAGGAGGTCACCGGCACGCTTTCCGTAAAGGCCTGATTGAAGAATAGTTCAGCGGCAGAAGCCGGCAGCCCTGGCCATAACAGGACAATAGAAATGACCCAGTACAAACACGTTCTCGGAAACAGCATCGTCCTGACCAAGCATTCCCAGATGAGTCGTTACCAGAAAACCCCATCAACATACTTCCTATATTGCAAGAACAACACTGCCCAACTAATGTAAACGAGAAAAAAGAAATGGAGTGGAAATGGCTCTATGAAGCCTGGCCGTTTTGCCCAACGTATTCTTCTCAATACGAACAGTAAAAGAAAACAATAAGAGAGCATTAGTATAAGACTACTTGCGAACATGATCGATCCTGTTTGCAATCTATCGGGCATTGAAGCGTTGCCGCCAATGAAAATGTAAAGAAAGGTCATTAAGAACATTAAAAACCAAGAGAGGGAATGAATGAGGCAGCTAAAGCGAAATTTTTGGCTGTCGAGTGGGATTCCCTCTTTCATCAAACCGCGAAACAGGACAATGGACAGAACCGGCGGCACGCTCAAGGCCACCATCCCCAGCAGAATCGTGATGACCAACTCAACGCGTATATCCATAGAAAGCTCTGTCTGGGGATGAGCCTAGCCCCCCGCCTCCGCGAGGCTAGGCGTAATAAACCAACAATTCCGTGAGAAGATTATAAACCAACCGGACTCCTCGCTAATATAATAAAGCAATTGAGTGGGCACATCTCCCTGCACCTCCAGTGAGTTGTTAGCCAAACTCCCTCAACCTATCTATATTTTTCCCGATCTGCACGATCCAAGTTATGATAACGAGAACAAAGAAATGAAACGGGAATCTTTCGACGAAATCCGGTAGTTTTAGCCAGACTTTTCTTCTCAACAGGAGGATTACAAGAAAACAAAAGGGCTCCGCTATAATAAGATTAAGTTCAAACGCGATAGATGCTTCTCGCAATCTATCGGGCATTGAAGCGTTGCCAACAAAGAAAATGAAAAAAAAGTCCCAGTAAAAACAGCCCCAGCCAAATGAAGGAAAGAAAGCAGCGGTTGCGGCGAAATTCTTGGCTATCGAGTGGAACTCCCTCTTTCACCAGGACACGAAACAGAATAGTGCATAGGCCCGGCGGAGCACTCATGGCCAGCATCCCCAGCAGAACAGCACTGATCAACTCAACGCTTATATCCATAATATCAATAGGAAACTCTGCCAATGGAATGAGCGGAGGGAGGAGGTCGGGTGAACCCTACCGATCGGCCAGGCTCCCATCACCTCCAGATGAGTCGTTACCCAAAAACCCCATCAAAGTACTCCCTGAAATGGTACAAGAGCAACACGGCCCAACTGCAGGGAACGAGATGAAAGAGATAAAAGAAATGACGCGGGAATGCCTTTGTGAAATCTGGCCGTTTTGCCCGAAGGTTGCTTCTCAATACGAGCATAAAAAAAAAACCAGGAGAGCACGAGGGTCAGAATCACTGCGAACGTGATCGATGCTGCTCGCAATCGATCGGGCATCGCAGCGGCGCCATCAAAGAGAATGCCAAAAAGGCCTGGGAAGAACATCATGGGCCAAAAAATGAGGGAAAGAACGCCGTGGTTATGATGAAATTTTTGGCTATCGAGTGGAACTCCATCTTTCAATAGAACACGAAACAGGACAAGGGACAGGACCGGAGGCACGCTCAAGGCCAGCATCCCCAGCAGAATCGCAATGACCACCTCAACGCCTATATCCATAGAAAGGTCTGCCAATGGGATGAGCGGAGGGAGGAGGTCGGGTGACCCTCCCCGATCTGCCAGGCTCCCACCACCCCCAGATGAGTCGTTACCCAAAACCCCCATCTCAAAGTACTTCCTGAAGTGGTACAAGAGTAACCCCGCACAACTAATGTAAACAAGAAAAAGGAAATGAAGGGGGAATGCCTTTGTGAAGTCTGGCAGTTTTATCCAAAGCTTGCTTCTCAATACGAGTATTAAAAAAAACCAAATGAGCACGAGGATCAGAATAACTGCGAACGTGATCGATGTTGCTCGCAATCGATCGGGCATTGCAGCCTTCCCGTCAAAGAAAACGCTAAGAAGGGCGGGCAAAAACAGCACGAACCATATGAGGGAAATAATGAGGCACTTACGACAAAATTCCTGTCTATCGAGGGGGATTCCCTCTTTTCCCCCAAACGCGAAACAGGACCAGGAACAGGATCAGAGGCGCACTCACGAACAAAATCCCCAGTAGCCTCGAGCCGACCAACTCAACGCTTATATCCATAGAAAGCTCTGTCGGGGGATGAGCCTAGTCCCCGCCTCCGCGGGGCTAGGCTAACCTTTCCATGAAAAAAGTGTCTGCCAACCTGATCACTCGCTAATGAAGTAAGCCCGTCACCACTGATCGCCACCCCGCCAGATCCTGCATCACCCTAGGAGAGGACTCCTCTATATCATACAGAAAATTTTCCAGTGAAGAGAATTGGCTTGCTCAAACAGATCCCATCACTCGGGCCAGGTCCGCAAAGGAGAATTCGTCTTTCAGGCCGATCTTGTCGATGATGGTGGCTTCATCCACCTCCAGTCGATAAAAATGATGCAGGACGGTTGCCACTGCGGCCGCCCCACAGGAATAGTCGAATCGCTGCTTGATAATCCCCTGATCCCGAATTTCGGTCCTGGAGGTTACGTGCACGCTTTCCGTAAAGGCCTGATTGAAGAATAGTTCTGCGCCAGAAGCCGGCAGCCCTGGCCATAACAGGGTAAGAGACGTGAACCAATAGAGACTGACTCTCGACAAAAACATCGTCCCGCCCAAACACCTCCAGATGAGTCGTTGCCCAAAAATCTCCCTCAAAGTCCCTCCTATGGTAGGGCAAGAGCAACCCAACTAGCCCACACCCCCCAACTAACCAACACTGCCCAACTGCCGGAAAGGAAATGAAAGAGATAAAAGAAATGATGCGGGAATGCCTTTGTGAAGTCGGGCAGTTTTACCAGAAGTTTGCTTCTCAGTATGAGCACTGAAAAAAACCAACAGAGCACGAGGATCAGACTACCCGTGCACGTGATCGAGGCTGCTCGTAATCTATCGGGGATTAAAGCGGTACCACCATAAAGAATGGCAAAAAGACCCGGAAAGAGCATCATGGGCCAAACAAGAAGGGAAAGAACGCAGTGGTTATGACGAAACTTTTGGCTATCGAGGGGGACTCCCTCTTTCACCAGGACGCGAAACAGGACAAGGGACAGAACCGAGGGTACGCTCAAGGCCAAAATCCCCAGCAGAACCGTCGCAAGTTCTGTCGGTGGGATAAGCGTAACCAGGACACCTCCGCGGTCTGCCAGGCTCCCTGAACCTCCAGACGAGTTGTCGCCCCAAACCCCTCTCTCAAAGTACTTTCTAAAGTGGTACACGAACAGTGCTGCGCAACTAATGAAAATGTAAGCGAGATAAAAGAAATGATGCGGGGATGCCTTTGTGAAGTCGGGCCGTTTTGCCCAAAGGTTGCTTCCTAAGACGAACATTAAAAAAAGCCAAGAGAGCACGAGGATCAGAATGACTGCGAACGTGATCGATGCCGCTCGCAATCTATCGGGGATTGCAGCGTTCTCGCCAAAGAGAATGCCAATGAAGGCCGGCAAGAATATCACGAGCCATATGAGGGAAAAAAGGAGGCCGTTGAGACGAAATTTTTGGTTGTCGAATGGGAATCCATCTTTCATCAAACCGCGAAACAGGGCAAGCGACAGAACCGGCGGCGCACTCAAGGCCAAAATCCCCAGCAGAACCGTGATGACCACCTCAACGCCTAGATCCATAGAAAGCTCTGTCGGTGGGACGAGCACAACCCCTGCCTCCCCGGGGCCAGGCTTCATCCGCCTCCAGTCGATAAAAATCGGTGCAGCACAGTCGCCACCGCGGCAGCCCCACACGAATAGTCGAATCGCTGCTTGATAATCCCCTGATCCCAAATTTCGGTCAGGGAGGTTACGGGCACGCTTTCCGTAAAAGCCTGATTGAAGAATAGTTCAGCAGCAGAAGCCGGCAGCCCTGGCCATATGCGAGCAAAGGGGGCGACCCAATAGAGCTACATTCTCGGAAACAGCATCGTCCTGACCCAGCACCCCAGATGAGTCGTTACCCAAAAACCCACTCAAAGTGCTTCCTGAAGTGGTATAAAAACAACATTGACCAACTAAGGTAAATGAGATCAAAGACATGAAGCGGGGATGCCTTTATGAAGTCTGGCCGTTTTACCCGAAGTTTGCTTCTCAGTATGAGTATTAGAAAAAACCAAGAGAGCACAATTATAAGAGTACTTGCGCACATGATGGATGCTGCTCGCAATTTATCGGGCATTGCAGGGTTGCCAATAGTGAAAATGGCAAAAAGGCCCGGCAAAAACATCATGAGCCAAACGACTGAGCCACCGCTGTGCTTACGACGAAATTCTTGGCTATCGAGAGGGGTTCCTTCTTTCACCAGGACGCGAAACAGGGCAAGCGACAGGACCGACGGCGCACTCAAGGCCAAAATCCCCAGCAGAACCGTGATGACCACCTCAACGCCTAGATCCATAGAAAGCTCTGTCGGTGCGATGAGCACAACCCCTGCCTCAGCGGGGCCAGGCTTCATCCGCCTCCAGTCGATAAAAATCGGTGCAGCACAGTCGCCACCGCGGCGGACCCACACGAATAGTCAAACCGTTGCTTGATAATCCCCTGATCACGAATTTCTGTCCAAGAGTTCACCGGCACGCTTTCCGTAAAAGCCTGATTGAAGAATAGTTCAGCAGCAGAAGCCGGCAGCCCTGGCCATATGAGAGCAAAGGGGGCGACCCAATAGAGCCACGTTCTTGGAAACAGCATCGTCCTGACCAAACTTTATATCTGACGGAAGCGCACCCGGCCTTCTTTTCTTCTATGTCAAGAGTGACGAAAGATAGGACCAAGAATTGCCTTTTCCAGAAATACTCCCCAAAACACTGTACAATAAATGAGGAAATACTCACATCCATATGTTTTGAATTCCAATTGGGGTATTTTCACCAAAATGTTATACAGGACAAGCATCAGCACAAAACAGCCGCTCACCAGCAGAGCTGACAAGACATAACCCACAAATACGTCTTCGAGAGCCGTTATCAGCGGTCCATCCTTCCGGAAATCCCAGAAAGAGTATGCAAGAAAATAGATCAAATGGCAGACCAGCCAAAATAGAAAAACGGGTCCCTTCGGACCGTCATCGAATTCCTTCTCCCTCTTATCCCTATGTTTGAGGAGCCAATTGAATACCATCGACCCGCTCGCTAAGGAGACAACCCCTGCCAGCGTGGTCGCCACCAAGCCATATACTCCATCACCATAGGGGAGAACTCCTGTATGATACAGAAAGTGTTTCAGCCTGGGAGGCTGTTTGGTTGCCAAAAAAAACGCCACCGCATAAAAGGGACTTCCGAAGGCACTAAGAACGAGGAGGTTCCAGACCTCAAGCAAGATTTTGTGAGCTTTTTGAAAGTTGATCAATGTCCTCCTTGTGGCCGAACGCTGTGGCACGCCGAAGCACACCCACCATAGGCCGCAAAGCCTCCACCTGTTCCTAGGCCGGCTGTTATGAGTGCTTTCCCCGCCCAAATGAGGCCAGTTCCTGACGCCATCAACCCTCCATAAGCTCCCCCTATTGCGCCAGTAGCAACTCCGTACAACACATTGCCACCCATATTCCAAGCAGCGATTCCTCCTCCAATCCCTCCAACCACTGCCCCACCGACAACCCAAGCGGCTTTCCCTTTCGTCTCCTTCATTTCCTGCTCGTCTAAATACTTGAGGAAATCCGGTTTCTCCTTCCACGGGTTCTTGGCATTCTGGAACACGAGGCCCAGTTCTTCCTGGGAAAGCTGCGGGGCTCGGTCCACGTTAGCAAATGGTACGGCCGGCAACCCGAACAACAGCATGGCTGTGACGGTGAAAAGACAACAGACTTTTTTCGCGTTCATGGCAGGTTCCCCTTTTCGGATAAGAGAAAAGGTGAAAAAGACGCTTGAGTTTTCATATGTGCTGACTTGTGGGTTTCAGGTTTCGCTCTGTCAATAATTTTGACTCTTCGATATAAATATAGGCGTAAAATATATGGCCATCTTCTTGAAGGGAATGTTCAATTGCCGGACATTCATGTTCCATCACCGGAATATCCTTCATTTTATTGAAATCAGAGTTGAGATTCATTATTATCCTCCGCATTCATCCCGAACGGTTTTTGTTGACGTCCTTTCGCAGAGTTAAACGAATGCATCGCAATCAGCTCTGTGCCGTCGTGAGCGGGCCTTCATCATGTTTTTAATAACTCAGTCGGCTTTTGCGCAGAAACAACAGGAATCCGATTCCCTGCTCCGCCTGGAAGATTTTGCTCCAAGAACGGGCAACCTCAGTGCCAGCCTGGGCCTCACGTACATCACGCAACGTGACGATGCCGTGGACGTCGGCACGGGGCTCTCTCCGTTATTCCCGGGGGTCTTCATTGTGTGACCGAACGTGCAGGCCACCGAATGGGAACAGGATGCCGTGGCAGGCAGCCTGGGCCTTCGGTATGGCCTGATTCCCAGGCTCAACCTGACGGCGCGGGTGAACGGCACGTACCGAAACGTGCGGACGGAAACCGGAGAGACCACCCACACCAGTGAAACCGGACGACTCACCAACGTCTCACTGGGTGTAGACTATCGGGTGACCTCTCCTGTGTCCCAACCGTTTATCATCGGGGTTGCGCAAGTGGCGGTGCCGGAAGACAGCGGGGGCCAGTTCGTCTCCGGCAAAACGGCGTCCGCGGGGCTGACGGCCAACTGGGTAAAGGATCCACTCATCTTGTCCTGGACCCTAACGTATTCGCATTTTGTGGAACGGGATTTTGGCACGCGGGCGTTTCTCATCCCGGCAACCTCGTAACCGTGGCCCCCAGTGTCGAATTTGCCACCAATCCTGACGTGAATCTGTCGTGGGGCCTTTCCTTTGTCTTCAGGCAAGCGGATACCCTGAAGGGGCCCGGCAGGGCGTGTGGCGTTCTCAGCCGGCCGTCACCCTGGGGATGGCCTACAGCCAGTCAAGGTCCACCGTCGTGAACGTCAACGCCCGAGCAGGGATCGGCGGCAACAACCGCACGCAACTGAGTGTGTTTGTGACTCATCGGTTTAACCAGTGACTCTCATCCGAACCGCGAAAATCAAGAAGGCAATTGGGTTTTCATAGCTTGGGAACCCTCTCGTAAGTGGACACGTCCGTGACCGTCCAGTATAGTGTTTCGTTGATACAATCCGGGCACACGACGGTTGTTCGACGTGGTAACGCGCGGGGCGCGTCATTTCCCTGATCTTCCGGTAACCGGCATCAACGACATACTCCCTCTCCATGATTACGTGTCACGGTATCGGCAAATCCTACGGGCACTTCCAGGTGTTGCACGACGTGAACCTGACCGTCGCGGAGGGTGAATGTTTTGCCCTGTTCGGCCCCAACGGCGCGGGCAAGACCACGCTGTTGAACATACTGGCCACGCTTCAACGGCCCAGCACGGGATACTATGAAATGCTCGGCAGGCATGGGGTCAGGGAAAAAGACGCTATCCGAGCCGACCTGATTTTTTTAGCCCACGGCACGCATTTGTACGATGAGTTGAATGCCAGAGAAAATTTGGAGTTTGCCCTGGCCCTGCGGGGACAACGCCCCACGGACCGCGATATGAAGCGGGCATTGGACCGCGTGGCCATCGGCGCCTTTGCCGACATGAAGGTTCGGCACTATTCCGCCGGCATGAAAAAACGGTTGGCACTGGCCAAATCCATGTTGGCGAAACCCAAAATCCTGCTGTTGGACGAGCCCTTTACCGCACTCGATACGGCTGGGACCGAGATCCTGCGCGACTATGTTCGGGAACGACTCTCGGAAAATGGCACCGTGCTCCTTTCCACGCATGACCACGACAAAACGCGTCCGATTGTCAGTCGGGCCGGCATACTGCGGCACGGGGCGTTACGGGAAATTGACGTCGAGGCCCTGAAGTCAGATGACCTCTTTTAACGTCATCCGCTGGATCATATGGAAGGATTTCGTCACCGAGCTGCGAAGCCGTGAGACGATCTCCTCTATGGTGTTTTTTGCCCTCATCGTGATCTTGATTTTCAGCTTTAGTTTTTCCATGGACCAGCAAGCCGCGCGCGAAGTCATCGCGGGTATCATGTGGGTCGCCTTTGCCTTTACAGGTATTATCGGGTTAGGCAGATCGTTTTCTACCGAGCTTCAGAATGATTGTCTGGAAGCCTTGCAAATGGTGCCGGAGTCCAAGGGGGCGATCTATCTTGGAAAGGTCGCGGCAAATTTTGCGTTCATGTTCATGGTGGAAATCATTTTATTTCCGATGTTTGTGATCTTGTTCAACTTGGAAGTCGTTGAAGAGATCTCGCTCCTTCTGTTAATATTTTCATTAGCAACTGTGGGACTTTCAGCCATAGGGACGCTGTTTTCAGCTCTGACGGTACAAATTCGGGCACGTGAAGTGATGCTCCCGATCCTGCTCCTTCCCTTGGTGGTTCCCGTGATGATCGCTGCAATCGAAGCCACAAAGGGTGCCCTCAATGGAGAGCCGCTGACCATGTACGGACAGTGGCTGGAACTCCTGGCCGTGTACGACGTGGTCTTTACGATCGTGTCGTTTTGGATGTTTGAATTCGTGATGGATTCATAAACCACGATGACCATTCATCGGGTTATCCGTACCGTACAACGGTTTCAAGGCTGGTTTGGGGGGGGAGCGGCCCTGTGTCTCGCTGTCGGGCTCTACCTTGGACTCATTGGTTCCCCTCCGGATTATTACCAGGGCGAAGTGGTGCGGATTATGTATATTCATGTCCCCCTCGCCCATACGTCCCTTCTCGGTTATACCGCGTTAGCAACAGGAAGCTTGTGGTATTTGTGGAAACGAGATCCGATTGTCGACAACATGTGCCAGGCCGTGGCGGCCCTCAGTGCGACCTTTACCGCACTTGCGCTGTTGACAGGGATGATTTGGGGTAAACCCACGTGGGACACCTGGTGGACGTGGGACGCTCGCCTGACCTCCTTTACGGTTTTATTATTGATTTTACTTGGCTATCTCATGCTGCGAAGCTTTGTTGATGAGCCCGAGAAAGAAGCCCGCTATGGCGCCATCCTCGCCATTATCGGGTTCGTCGACCTCCCGATTATTCATTTTTCAGTGGAATGGTGGCGAACGCTGCACCAACCGCAATCCATTTCCATGCGTGGGGTGAGCATTTCTTCAGGCCTCTTGACGCCCTTGTTGTTTATGAGCGTCGGCATGTCCTTGCTTTTCTCGTATATGGTAATGGTCCGCACGCAGTTACTCTATCTCGACCGATTGCTTCACGCGAAAAAAGGACGCCTCTTGAGCCAGTTTCACGCGTCGAAATCCGATTCATGACTAATTTGTATATCCGATGGGGCGGCTTGTCCATTGTCGCGATGACGTTGTTCGTTCTCACCTATAATCACTATCGAGACAACTTGGCCAGCGTTACCCCTCAACAGGTCAAAAAGGAGGCACCCGCGGGCGAAATCCGAGTATTGGGCATGGTGAAAAACGGATCGCTAACCGCTACGGGTAAGGCAGGAGAAGCTTCGTTCACCCTGATCGGGAACGGCGCGTCTCTTCCGGTTCACTATCAAGGCCCGCCTCCCGATAATCTTCGGGAATTAAAAATCCTAGTTTTGATCGGGACCTGGGATGCTTCAACTCAGGTCTTTGAAGCCCGCGACATTGGAATAGTCCCAAACTATGGATTTATTGCCAGCGCCTACCTCATAGGCCTCTTGCCTTTGGCTGTTTTTCTGTTTGCCATGAGTCGGCGCGTCAGCTTCTTGTATAAAGACATTAAAGCCTCCAGACTGTACGAGGAAGAGTGACGACCTAATGGGCACCAACAAGAAAAAAGTCGGCATCATGGTCAGCATCCTTCTGGCAGGCGGAGCCTTGGCCTACCTTGCCCTGGGGAATTTCGGAGACAACGTGGTATACTTTTTCACCCCGTCTGAAGTCGCGGCGTTTGCCCCTGACTACTATCAGAAGAAGGTGCGCGTGGGTGGCATGGTCGTCGAAGGAAGCATGGAAACGTATCCTGATCGCCTCGGGTTGACCTTTCAGTTAACCGATGGGGAAGCCACGATTCCCGTGATCTTCGAGGGCATTCCCCCGGACCTGTTCAAGGAAGGACAGGGCGCCGTGGTCGAAGGGTATTGGACCAGCCAGCGTCGATTTGAATCCAACCTTATCATGGCCAAACATTCCGAAGACTACATGCCCATTGAATTAAAACGCGCGGGAGTCGAACTGCCCCGCAAGGACTTCATGAAGTCGTTGGTTCAATAACGCTCAGGCCGGGTCTTCTCTTTCACACGAGAAAAACGTCATGGTCAATGAGTGCCTCATCGAATTTCTTCGCAAGACCGAACCCGGTCGGATTTTCCCTGCCACGAATTCATACAACGAAGGTAGATCGTCTAAATCGACGTTTGCCAAATTCAATCTCGATCATGGTTTTTGGGAATGGAACGACTGGGAACTCTGCTTCCCCATGGAGAAACTATCCAACAAGACCGTCAGGCCTGAATTCTCGGAATGAGACGATCAGGAAAAGGCAATGCTAAGAAAATCTTTCAATCAGATTCTCGCGTGCGACTGTCGGTGAGCCTCTCATGATTATCGAAATCGGACACTTTTCCGTTGTCATTGCTTTAGTGCTTTCCGTACTCGGCATTGTCTCGTCCTGTCTGGCGCTCTCGACGCGCAATGTGGACTGGGTACGAGTCGGACGCATGGCCTTGACGCTCATTTTTATTCTCCTCTTCATGGGTATGGCCGCGTTGATCTATTCGTTCCTTGCTCGCGATTTTTCCGTCCACTACGTCGCAACCACTTCGAATTCACAACTCCCCCTGTTTTACACCATCGCCGCGGTCTGGGGTGGACATGAAGGCTCACTTCTGTTGTGGGTCTTTATTCTGTCCGCGTTCAGCACGATGGCCGTGTGGCTCCATTGGCGAACCCAGCCGGCCATCATGCCGTACCTCATCGGCATGGAATGCCTGGTCATCCTCGGGTTCCTTCTCCTGATTCTTTTTCTCTCGAGTCCATTCGACCGGCTGATTCCCGCCCCCCAGGACGGCAAGGACTTGAACCCGTTGCTCCAGGACCCCGCCATGGTCCTGCACCCTCCGACGTTGTACATGGGCTACGTCGGGTTTTCGATTCCCTTTTCCTTTGCCATGGCGGCTTTGCTCTCCGGCCGGCTGGGCGAAGAATGGATCAAAGTGACCCAACGGTGGACGATCTTCGCGTGGATATGCCTGACCACGGGTATTCTCCTGGGTGGCTACTGGGCCTATTATGAATTGGGCTGGGGCGGCTACTGGGGCTGGGACCCGGTGGAGAATGCCTCGTTTATGCCGTGGCTGGTCGGGACCGCCTTCCTGCATTCCGTGATGGTCCAGGAAAAGCGGAAGATGTTCAAGGTCTGGAATCTCTTCCTCATTATCGTGACGTTTTCGCTTTCGTTGATTGGCACGTTCCTGGTTCGAAGCGGAGTCCTCACGTCGGTCCATACATTTGCGACCGATCCGGAACGGGGATTATACATCCTGATTTTTGTGACCACGATCATCGGCATTGCCTTTGGGTCCTTAATACTGAGAGCCCACAAGCTGAAAAGTCAGATCGAAATGGATTCCATGGTTTCGCGGGAATCGGTATTTCTCTTCAATAATTTATTCTTCCTGGTGGCTGCAGCTACCGTCTTTCTCGGTACACTCTATCCGTTAATGATCGAAACCTGGAAAGGGGCGAAGGTCACCGTCGGTCCCCCGTATTACAACGCGGTGTTTATGCCGATCGCACTCGGTCTCCTGTTTTTGATGGGGGTCGGACCCTATATCCCCTGGCGCAAGGCATCCCACGCCAGTTTGAAGAAAAGCTTTCTGGTCCCCGCCGGCGTTGGAGCCGTGTCGACCATTGCGTTGTTCGCTTTAGGCGTTCACAGTGTCTTTGCGTTGACTGGCGCGTTCGTCGTGAGCTTTTCCGGCGCCGCCATCTTCATCGACGTGGGAAAAATTTCCTCGCTGTATGCTCGACGAGAGTCCGTCAACCCGTTGAAGGGTTTTCTGTCGGCTTTTACCGCCAATCAACGTCGCTACTCGGGTCTCGTGACCCACGTCGGCGTGCTGGTCCTGGTCATCGGCATTATTGCATCGACCGTGTATCAGACGGAAAAGGTGGTGTCGTTACGCGTAGGGGATGAGTTCGTCATCGATGATTATCGATTGAAACTCGAACGGATTCACGCCGTAAGAGGAACAAACTGGAGCGCGCAGGAAGGCGTTTTCGAATTATATGAAGGCCACACGCTGCTCACCACGTTGCGCCCGCAGAAACGCGTGTACGATGCTTCGCAAACCCCGACGACCGAATCCGCCATTTACACAAAAAACATGGGACATATTTTCCTCACCATGCCGGACGTGTCCGCGGATGGAGTGGCGGTCGCCCGAGGCGTGATCAATCCCCTGATCCTTTGGGTATGGGGAGGGGGCGGCATCATGGGACTCGGGGTCCTGCTCAATATTTTCCGACCACAAAGACGGGGTGAATAATGTTTCCCCATCTTTTCCGGCTCCACGGATGGAAGAGACCGCCAGAGTGAAGGGTTCGCAGGCATCATGACTCGCACCACGCAGATCACCATTCTCGTCGTGCTCCTGGCACTCCTCTCTTTGTTTTACCAGGGGTTGTGGGGTGATCCACGGCATATCCCGACGGTCCTGGTGGGCACTCACGCCCCCGTGTTCGAGGGGCCTGACGTGGAATCCGGTGAACTGGTGTCCTCCGAACGGTACAAAGGTAAAGTCATTGTCGTAAACTTTTGGGCTTCCTGGTGTCAGGAATGTAAAGTCGAGCACGAGAACCTGCTCAGACTGTACGAGGAATTTAACGATCACCCCGAATTTGCAATGCTGGGAATCAACTACCAGGACGAGATGCCCAAGGCTCGCGCGTATTTACAACGCTATGGGTCGAGCTTTCCGCATATTCAGGACGTCAAGGGTTCGCTAGCCATTGATTTTGGCGTCTACGGAGTGCCGGAAACGTTTGTCATCGACAAAGAGGGAATCATTCGCCATAAATGGATCGGCCCGATCGTGGACAATGTGTATACCAACCTTACGCAACACGTTCTGACCCCATTATTGAAAAAGGCGGACACGCAGGTCCGCCCCTACGGGCAGGCGACCTGAATGTTTCGTTTTTTTCCTATTCTGATCCTTCTGTGTTTCGTCTCCCCCATTGCGGGTACGGCCAAAGTCGTGGATGAATCGGAAATTGATCAAAAGGTGCGCAACGTGGCCAAAACGCTCCGATGCACCGTGTGCCAGACCGAAAATATCTGGGAATCCGGCGCGCCCCTGGCCCATCAGATGCGGGCAGTCATTCGAGAACGCGTGATCCAAGGACAATCCGCCGAGGAAATCCGGGCCTATTTTTACAGCCGCTACGGCAATTACATCATGATGGAACCACCGAAACAGGGAATCAACTGGCTGATCTGGCTGGCCCCGTTTCTGTTGCTGTTCGGCGGTGGAGCCCTGTTATGGAGAGAAGTCAAAGGATGGGTGACGAAAACTCCCGCGCCTCAGCCACCACCCACACTCGATGAAGCATCCCGACGCCGAATCGAACAGGAATTACATCGGAATCAATGATCTCCCGTTAGCCGTTCCACGCGCCACGCGTCTCTTGGGAAACACTTCATGTCGACCATCTTCTTAATTGTCTGTCTCACGGTCCTCATCGGGGTGATTGCAGGGATTTCTTCTCCCTTTTGGCGGAAAGACCCCACAGCGTCCGCACTGATCCGTCAGGAAGCCGAGGAGGACCAGGAACGGGCCGATCTCACCGTCGAACACGAAGGTCTTCTCCGGTCAATCCAGGAACTCGACGTCGAATTGGCACAAGGCCGGTTGGAACAGGAGGATTATGATCGCTTGAGAGCCGCCGACGAGCAGCATCTGCTGGGCGTCATGGACCGGCTCGAAGCTCTTGCCGCCACCGGCCGATCATCGACGTCATCCGAGCAGGCAGGGCAACCGGCAAGTGCCTGGGGATCGGCGATTGCGGTCAGTCTGGTGGTGGTCACGTTGTCGGTCGGGATCTACGGCTTTCTGCAATGGCGCACCATCAACCGGCTCATGGACGTCCAAACCGACAGGGTCGCCCAACTGCCCGATCCGCGAGAAATGGTCGCGCGGCTGGAAGCAAGACTCAGAGAGAACCCCGATGACGTGCAGGGCCAGATGCTGGCCGGTCGCTCTTACATGGCCCTGGACCGTGTCGACGACGCGAAGAACGCTTACGAGAAGGTCCTGGCACTGGATCATCGCAATCATGAGGCACATTACAACCTGGGCGTCATCATGATCGAAGAACGAAAATTCGACGACCCCAGGGTTTTTGAAGCCGCACTCAAGCATTTCGACCTCGTGTTGGTCGATCGTCCCAACGAACCCGGGGTGAATTGGTACAAAGGGTTGGCCCTCTGGTATTTGAAGCGGTACAGGGAAACCGAAGAATTTTGGGCCACCGCGTACAAGAACCTGGATCCCGGCAGCACGGATGCCGACTTCGTCAAACAAGCCCTCGCCAAATTGCGCAACGGAGAAACGCCGTTTTAGTCATCCCGATAAGAGGCAACCCCCTCAATCTCCCTTATCAAGGGTCCTTCCGCTCAGGCAACCGGAAGTTCATCTGCAACACACCACGCCCCTTCTGCTTCCTCCTCTTCAGGGGTACTCCATGCAACTAAGCGGAGGTCGAACCGACGATGAACATGAGCTCTCCCCACCTGATAAGGGGGGCAAAGGGGTTTTATCCCTTACAACAAAACCCTGATCGACAAGGCGCGTGAAAACCGAAAAAATCCAACGCCTGCAGAAAAAAGACTCCAGTTTGAAGTATTGCAGAACAGACGGCTTGGCCAATTCGAATTCATCCGGCAAAAAACGATCGATCAATATACAGTCGATTTTTATTGCTCGGAATTGATGCCTGCTGTCGGGATAGACGGCGATGCCCATGCCGAACAACAACAATACAACGCAACCAGAACCCAAAGATCGAATAAGCCTGGAATCGAAGTCTTTCGCTGCCCGAATACGGAGATACCGAATAATCCTGAAGGCGTTTATGAAGATCTGCTGAAACGCGTTGCTGAAAGAACAACCCCCCGACCCGGCAGTCTGATTTTCCCATGAACCTCGACCAACGCATTGACGAGACGATCTCGCCGATTACGAGCGTCGTCTCCGACGTCATATTTTTTTCACTCAATATTGCCGGCCTTGACGTGCCGGTGATCGCCTTTTGGCTTATCGCGGCAGGATTCGTTTTCTCGCTGTATTTCCGCTTTCCGAATCTACGTTATTTCGGTTTGGCGCTGAAAATCGTGCGCGGTCAATACACGCGTACCGACGAGCCGGGCGACCTCACTCATTTCCAGGCGTTAAGCGCGGCTCTGTCCGGAACGGTCGGCGTCGGAAACATTGCGGGAGTCGCCGTGGCCATTTCGATCGGCGGTCCCGGTGCCGTGTTCTGGATGATCCTGGCAGGACTCCTCGGAATGGCAACAAAGATGGTGGAATGTACGCTCGGCGTCGCTTACCGCCGGATCAATGCTGACGGTACCGTGTCAGGAGGTCCCATGCATTACATTCACAAGGGTCTCGCGGAGCGCGGCCTGGCAAGACTGGGGGCCTTCCTTGCCACCCTTTTTGCCGTTTTCGGCATCGGGGCCAGCATTACGCTCTTCCAGGTCAACCAGGCTTTCACCCAATTTTCCGAAGCCACGGGCGTTCAGGACGGCCTTGCGTTTGGGATTATCATCGCGTTCACGGTCGGGCTCGTGATTATCGTCGGCGTTCGCATGATCGGAGTAGTCGTCCAGGTGCTCGTTCCCCTGATGGCATTCATCTATCTGGCGGCCGGGTTCATCATCCTCTGCCTGCATCTCGAACGGGTGCCGGCAGCGTTTGCCAGCATCGTTGTCGAAGCCTTCGCACCGGAAGAAGTGAGCGGCGGCGTCATCGGCGCCATGATCATCGGCCTCCAAAGAGCCGTGTATTCGAACGAAGCCGGCACGGGATCCGCCGCCATTGCGCATTCCGCCGTAAAGACGAGGGAGCCGTCGAGTGAAGGGCTCGTGGCCTTGCTCGAGCCGTTTATCGACACGATTGTCGTCAGCACGATGACCGCACTCATCGTGATTGTCACCGGGGCTCATAAAATCCATGGGCTTTCGGGGATTGAGATTACGTCGGCGGCTTATGCCTCCGTCTTTCCATGGTTTCCGAACGTTCTTGCGGTGGCCGTCATTCTCTTTGCCTATACGACAATGCTCACCTGGTCCTATTACAGCGTTAAATGTTGGACCTATCTCGCGGGTGAATCGTACTGGACCAACCTCGGCTACAAACTTGTCTACTGCCTGCTCTTGTCGACGGGTGCCGTCGTCTCCATGGAGGCGGCGCTCGAGTTTGTCGACGCGATGTTTTTTGCCATGGCCATCCCGAACGTAATCGCCCTGTATATTCTCGGGCCTCAAGTCAAACGAGAGATCGAAGGGTACGTCACCCGCCTCAAGAGCGGCGCAATCCGGCGCATCGGGGACCTTGCCGGCAATGCCGATCAGGAAACGTGAACGCCGCTCTACAGCTCCGCCAGATACGAGGCCACGAGCAGGACGGACAAGATCGTCACGATGGCGACTTTTTGCAGAACGTCGGCTCGGGCAGGAACGGTTGGGAAGGAGGATGCAGACGAAGTATCCGGAAAGGAAGGGGCATACGGATCAATAATGAAATCGTGGATAAGAAGGAGCCCGAAGGCGACGACGAACAGGAACAACTTCAGCATCAACACCACGCCCCAGGCGGTTTCTATCCGGGCTGCTCCGCTCTCGTCCAACATCTGATACGCGCCCGTCAGAATCAGGATAATGAGACTCACCCACGCGACGGTTCGGAAGCGACGTCCCGACAGGCGGACGACTTCCAGGGTTTTGGAATCCGACGAAACGTTCCGCGCCACCGGAGTGAGCACAAATCGGGAAAAAATCAATCCGCCGATGAGGGAAGCGGCGGCGGCGAGATGGAGCCAGGTAATAAGGTAATCAGGCATAATCGCATGAAAGGAGCGCGTTTAACGGTATACCAAGGTATGACCCGCCAATGTTTTTACCCTGGCAGCAGCCCCTCGACCCAGTAGAACGCTTGTCTCCAAAGATTTTTCTGGCAGCATGCGACGGGCCCCATGAAAGTAAATCCGTGCCACGCAGGAGGTTTTCCGATGAACCAGCTCGCCACGCTCGACGTTGCCGACCGAGCCGTGACACATCCCCATTGCCACCTCATCAATTACACGCCGGCCCTTCCTGCACCGACTGTGTTCCCATGGAGCGCAGAAACGACGAAGCGTCCATGCAGAAAAGCTCACGTAAAAGATCACAAGCCATCCATCAGGAAACTCTTCCCTAAAATTCCACCTTGGGCGCGTCTCGGGCTTCTTCTGATATTTCGAAGTATTCGGCTTGCCCGACTCCAGCCAGACCCGCATAGAATCTCCCCAGCAATTTCCGGATAAAGGTGTTCAAGATCCGAACACTGTCGTTATACCGTTTTCGTTCAACCGCCAATCGATTTTCCGTCCCTTCCAGTTGGTCTTGAAGCTTTAAAAAAGATTGATTGGACTTGAGTTGGGGATAGGCTTCTCGCAAGACCAGCAGCCGGGACAGCGCCGATTCGAACCCGCTCGCCGCCCGGGCTTTCTCATTGACCGATTGCGCCTGAAAATAAGCTTTGCGGGCTTCCGCGACTCCTAAATAAATCTTTTCTTCCTGACCGGCCACGCCCTTGACGGTATTGACCAGATTGGGAATTAATTCAAACCGTCGCTGCAATTGATTTTCGACTTGTGCCCATTGGCTCTTCACCGCTTCATCCATCTCAATGGCCTGGTTGTATCCGGAGTAGACACAGCCTCCCCCCATCAAGAGTAAGACGATCAAGCCGCCAAAGATCATGAGAAATATTCGTCCGGCGCTCATGATTGTTCCTCCCTTACCGATTCATCATACAGGCATATGGCCCTCGGCCACATAGAAACCAGAATTTTCATGACGGGATGAGCCATGAGAAACCCGACTACCAACCGGCACCGCCGCCGCCGCCACCAAAGCCGCCGCCACCGCCGAACGATCCACCAAAGCCCCCGCCGAATCCTCCGCCAAACCCCCCGGTTGACGTGCCCCAGGGGCTCCTTCCACCAGCCAATCCACCTAAGGCACTCCCCAATAACATGCCTCCGACTAACCCTCCTCCACCCCACGTGGAACGATACCGGCTCCGGCGACGCATGCCGGAAAACAACGCGAAAAGAAAAAATAACGGGATGAGCAACGATCCCAGAGCGGAACCCCTCCCCCCGCCACCTCGACTCGGCTGATACCGGTGTTGGGGAATCCCCGTGAGCTTGACCCGTTGGGAGTCCGCGACTTGATTGGCCGTCACGACCGCCAATTGAAAGAGACCTTCGGAATATTTCCCCTGTTTAAAAAACCGTGAGGCAATGGCCCGTGACGCTGAACCAGCCCATGAATCCGGCAAGACTCCTTCTAATCCATACCCCACGTGGATCCGGATCTTCCGTTCGTTGAGGGCCAACGCAATCAAGGCACCGTTGTCCTGACCTTTTTGGCCAAGTTTCCACGTCTCGGCGTGACGGTGCACAAATCCAAAAAAATCCTCCCCTTCCGTGGATTGAACGGTTAAGACCTTGACCTGGGCGGTCGTCCTCTGTTCCAGTTCTCGAAGCCAGCTCTCTAATTGCCGTTCCGTCCCTGATTCAATAATTCCCGCTTGATCGATCACGTACCGTCCGGGGTCGGGAATAGATACTTCACCCCGGTTCACGGTCGGCAGGAGCAGCAGGACAAGGATGATGAATTGGGGAATGATTCGCATGGGATCGTTACCAGTGATCAGCCACGATCTTGAGTCCATCGATTTCATCATAGAGCCGTGTAAAATCGTTCCAGTCATGCTGGCTGGCTTCTTGTAGTGCCCCGCGAATTCCAGGAAGGGATCGATCTGTTTCCTGTTCAATCCGGCTGACCACTTCGAACGCCGAGAGATAGTCGTATTGTCCATGAAGCCACAGTAATCCACGGAGGGTACGGATCAACCGCTCGGCAATATCGCCTTCCATGGCACCAAAGAGTTTTTCACGACCCGCGGCCGCGAGGAGTCCCTGACGCATGCCGATCAAGATGGTTTTCAACTCTCGCTCACATTGCAGCCGAATATGACGTTCCTCAAACGCGATATCCGCAAAACAGTCGGTGCCCGTGAAACACACGTGGCACTGCTGAATTTCTAAAAACTCCAAAGGGAAGGTATCCAGGGAGCCATTGATGTAAACCGGCGTCATGATCAGAGGAGCGGCAATTTTGGCTTTTCCAAGTTTGGTCCCGTCTTTGGCCAGTTCCCGAAGCATTTCCAAATCAACCTTGTCTAAGACGAGGACACTGCGGGCAATATGCCGCGCCGGATCAAAACCTGGCGTGGCAATAGCGCCAACACCAATAAGCGCCAGACAATTTGTCCCGCCGAGCGTCTGAACTCGATCGATAAACCTCTTCATCGGCTCCTGCATTCTGCTAACGACTCGTTCGAGATTCATCACTGATTGGGTCATGGGTCTGACTCCTGGGTCAAAATTTCATTTGGGAAACGGGTAAGGAAAAGAGGGCAAGCTCGAATGAGCAGATACCGACACGTTGCTTGCAGGCTAACGTACTGCGTGAAACCTTGCAAGAGTGAAAAACAAAGCAAGGGGGAGCAAATGTATCCGCTCACGGGAGGCGCCTCCTCACAAAACGTTGGGACGATCGGAACGCGTCCGCACAAAAAGCAAGGAGCCAAAAAGGATGCTGGTATCCGAAGCACCGCGACAGAGGGCAAACACGTTGACGGGTTCATAACGTTTCA
This sequence comes from Nitrospirales bacterium, assembly GCA_965215405.1. Lineage (GTDB taxonomy): Bacteria > Nitrospirota > Nitrospiria > Nitrospirales > UBA8639 > Bin75. The sequence continues at coordinate 1,080,565 of OZ244060.1, read as the reverse complement.
TGATGACGCACGTCGTCCCGGATCCCCTTCAACGTCATCGCACAACTCGCGGCGCTGTTATACCCTGACGAGTCCCGGAATCGAGTGGGTATTCTTCCTTCCGTCGGCAAGCACGTTGACAGAAGACGTCCGGACGTCCATACTGCCGCCTGTGGATCAACGAAAGGCACGGAATTCTCCCGGATACGTGCGGGACGCCATTCTGCAAGTTCCGGCACTCACGTCCAAACCACTGTCCGTCAAAGAAATCGAAAGCCGGATACAGACAATAGCCGGCCCTATGCCGCCGTCATCTATACGGTCGTACTTAAGATTGAATACACCGGATACGTTCGTTCGTGATGGGCATGGCGTTTATAGTCTTCTGACGCACAAGACCAGAGACGTCCAACGGGAGTTCACTGACGTCCGACAATGGAAAGCCCAGTTTCATTACGGCAAATCTACGCTGGTCCATGCCGATTGCTTCGACTGGATAGAGAGCCAGAAACCGAACAGCTTTCATGCCGTGATAACCGATCCACCGTATGGTCTGCACGAATATACGCCTGAGCAGCAAAAAAAGTTGCGGGACGGAAAAGGCGGCGTCTGGCGCAGACCGCCCTCTTTCGACGGAAACACGCGTTCTCCCCTTCCACGGTTTACCACGCTCACGCAAACACAGTTGGAACAGTTGGGTTCGTTTTTCCTTACGTGGGGAAAATTATTGCTTCCCAAACTCGTTCCTGGAGCCCACGTCGTCGTCGCCTCCAATCCTCTTGTTTCGTACATTGTTTCAACCGTGTTGGCCGACGCTGGTTTAGAAAGAAGGGGAGAGATCGTGCGCCTGACCATGACCATGCGAGGCGGCGACCGTCCCAAAGCCGCACGGGAAGAATTTGGCAAAGTCAGCGTCATGCCACGTTCGATGTGGGAACCGTGGATTGTCTGCAGAAAACCTCTTGAAGACCGCGTGCAGGACAATTTGAGGAAATGGAAAACGGGAGGCTTCCGTCGCCCCACGACGGACAAGCCATTTGGTGACGTTATTGCATCAGGGCCCACAAGAAAGAGCGAGAAGGCACTTGCCCCCCATCCGAGCTTAAAACCCCAGGCTTTTATGAGACAGATCGTTCATGCCGCATTGCCGTTGGGAGAAGGCGTGATCCTCGATCCATTTGCGGGATCCGGTTCCGCATTAGCGGCGGCAGAAGCGATCGGGTATACAAGCATTGGCATAGAGAAAGATCCGGAATTTTTCTCTTTGGCGCGTGAAGCGATACCGAAACTTGCGAAACTCAAAACGAACGGAAACTCTAAAGCCCGTATATCCGGCTGTCCCGAAGTTTCCTGATGCCGTCTTTGTGCAGTGTCGCGGTACGTGTTCCCAGTTCTCCCCTGGAATTCTTCCTGAAGTCATCTATCGTGACCTTCCCCGGATAAACTTCCGTAAAGGCCATTGGCGCTCTGGCGATAGCCGGTTCGGAAACGGCATCTACCGTATAGACAAAAACGCACGTCCACTGTTCTCTTGCTCCATGGGTATCAACGACACCTCCGGGATTTTCCGGCAGTTTTTATCTCCACTCCTTCAATACCCGCCTTAACCGCGTTATCGGGGTATACGCCTTGGACAATGAGACCGGGATGGCCGTTAAAATATTTATTTTCCTTCAAAACACGGGAACGTCCGGCAAGACTTGCCGTCAACGTATCGGAAAGCAACCCTGACATCATTGCAGGACGAAGCACGTCGTCAATCCGATGCAGTCCCCTGGTGGTAAGACGTGAATTTACGTCATAAAAGAAATCATAGACGTCCTGCATCGCCACGTGAAAGTCCTGCTGACGCAGTTCGTATGGCGGTTCGAATTCTTTATGGCCTGGCCAACGCGACAAGGCTGTCCACCACCGGTGCTTCACTCGGAACGGGCTCGGGTGGTTGTCAGGGGACGTCGTTTTCTTGTATACCGTTCTTGTTCCTTCTGGAATACTTTCCATCGGTTTCCGGCCACCACCGTGTCCATAAGGAGGGAGCACCGACTATGACGACTGTGGGACAATTGATGACCAGCGAGCTGAGCGTCATTACAGAGGATGCCACGCTGAAACAGGCTGCAGGGCAAATGCAGGCCAAACGCATTGGGTCGTTATTGGTTAAAAAGGGGGAGGATTTTTCCGGAATTATTACGGAGACGGATATCGTCAGGGCCGTTGCCGAACGCGATGAGGTGTCTCAGACGTCGGTGGCTGACGTGATGTCCAGCCCCATTCTGACCGTGTCGAAAAAACTGTCGCCTCACTATGCCAGAGATCTCATGGCCGGCAAGCGTATTCGTCACCTGGCCGTGACCGAGGATGAGAAAATCGTCGGCATTATTTCAGTACGCGACCTCTTGGCCTATTTCAAAACGGTCTCCAAAGAGATCTCGTAATGGCCCGTCCGCGGTGGTTACGCCACCGTTAGTTTTTCCAAAACCGACCCCGTCGAGACGAGATTGCGATTCAAGCCGAGGGACTTGGGCTCCATGCCCATGGCTAACCCCAGCAATTGCGGGAGATGCAGAATCGGCAGGTCGATGGCCTGGTTATTCCGTCGGGCCGCTTTGGATTGAAGCCCATCGAGATTCAGGTGGCACAACGGGCAGGGAGTCACCATCACGTCAGCCCCGTGCGCTTTGGCGTCGGACGTATGATGGGCCACCATCTGCAAGGAGTTGGGTTCGTTGATGGTCAACAGCGGAAACCCGCAACACCGAGTCTTCCCGGGGAAATCCACGACCTCCGCTCCGACCATGGTCATCACGGTTTCCAATGACCTGGCGCGGGACGGTTGTTCGTCAAATTCAAGGGCTTCACTCGGCCGCTGCAAATAGCATCCATAAAACGGGGCCGCGCGCAATCCGGTGAGCGGCCTCTTGACCGATCGGCGAATTTTTGACTCCCCCACGTCTTCCAGGAGAATCCAGACAAAATGCTTCACCGTGGTGGTGCCGTGGTAGACAAGCCCTGCTTCCGCCAACCCCCGGTTGATTTCAGCCAGATAGTCCGGATTCGTCTTCAGGCGATGATTCGCCTGACTCATCACGCCCTGGCAGGTGCTGCAAATCGTCATGACGGGGAGGCCCTGCCGTTCGGCCAGGGCCAACGTATGGGCATTCAAGAGATCTCCCATGCGTAAATCTTTCTCTTGCAACACGCCAGCCCCGGTACAGGACGCCGTGGTCATTTCTTCCAGATCAATCCCCAATTGCGGATAGACCTGCATGACGGATTGATAGAGTTCGGGACAGCCACCTTTTGACACGCACCCTGGGAAAAAGGCGTATTTCATAGCCCCTCCTTGACTCGTTGAAACAATCGACGAATTCGTGCAATACCGGGTATCGCCGGATGAAACGGTCCGGACTTGGGGAGTTTTCTTCGGACCACCGTCCAAAAGATCATGGGAAGAAAGGACAACAGGTGTCTGAAATGACCGAACCCGAACGTGCGAACGACCAACATCGGTTCATCCAATCGTCCTTTTCGTTCGATAATATCCGCAAAGACTTCGGCGTGCCGTGAGCCACAGGTAGACGGCACTCCATGGTCAATCCCCCTGGCGCGAAGCGTCATAATACGGTCCATGGCCCCCACGCCTTTTGGACACACTTCAATGCATTCCATACACCGCGTGCAGTCCCACATCCCTCCCGGCTCATTCAGCGCCAGGAGCCGGGACGCACTCGCCCCGTCCCGTGGGTCCGCCACAAACCGATAGGCCTTGGCCAACGCCGCCGGACCCACAAAATCGGGCTCTACTTCCAATGCCGCACAGTCCGACACGCAAGCGCCACACATGATGCACCCCATGACGCCGGTCAGATGACTCATGGATTCGGGAGAGACCAGATACTCGCCTTCGGGTTCAACGCCCGCCGGCTGAAGCCATGGCTGCACGCGGCGGACGCTCTCCCAAAATCCAGCCATGTCCGTCACCAGGTCTTTAATCAGCGGCATATTGTTCATGGGTTCGACCTGGACCGTGTCCGCCAGCGAGGACAGCGTTGCCACTTTGGTCTTGCAGGCCAGGGCGGCGTGACCATTGATGCGCATGCCACAGGACCCACAGATGGCTCCTCGACACGAACATCGTAAGGTGAGCGATTCATCGACGGTTTCCCGAATTTTAATCAGCACGTCGAGGACCGTATCGGACGGCTCCGCGTCTATTGAATACTCCTGGAAATAGGGCGTGGGGGAGTCTGCTTCCGGATCAAAGCGGCGAATGCGAAACGTGGTTGCCATTAGTACACTCGAACCTGTGGTTGCCATTGGGTAATCCGAACGGGGAGATAGTCTAGTCGAGGAGGCCCGTCAGGATTGTGATAAATCAAAATATGTCGTAACCACTGCTCGTCGTCACGATTGAGGCAATCCGTTCGAAAATGAGCGCCTCGACTTTCTTTTCGCGTCAGGGAGCCAAGCGCAATGGTTTCGGCACAGTCCAGCATAAAGCTTAGTTCCAACGCACGAACGAGGCTCGTGTTAAACACGCGTCCTTTATCCTGAATGGCCACTCGGTTCCATCGGTCGCGCAGACCGGCGACGGTTTGTTGAGCAAGAGTCATCCCTTCTGCATGACGAAACACCCCAAAGCCCTCGGTCATGGTGACGCCCATCTCGTGGCGAATCGCGGCAACGGTATCGGTGGTCCGTGGCCGGGCCAGTATCCCTTGAATCACGTCTTCCTCCTGCCTCACGACGGTCTCGGGTACCCGGGGGGTGGGCCGGGTTTTCACGTAGGCTCCGGCACAACGTCCTGCCCGGCGACCGAATACGACCGTCTCCAACAAGGAATTGGCTCCGAGCCGATTGCCGCCATGCAGACTCACGCACGCGGCTTCTCCGGCTGCAAAAAGTCCCGGGACTCCGCCCCAGGTTCCATCAAGGTCCCAGCACCGTCCATCGACGTCCGTTTTCACCCCTCCCATCATGTAGTGCATGCCCGGACAAATCGGAACCGGCTCTTTGGTTAAATCAACGTTGGCAAACGACTTTGCCTCTTCAAAAATCTGGCTAAGGCGATCCTGAATCACGTCCTTGCCTAAGTGTCGACAATCGAGCAGCACACAGCCGTCGATTCCCCGGCCTTCATTAATTTCAGTCTGCTCCGCCCGGCTCACCACGTCCCGCGAGGCCAACTCCATCATGTTCGGAGCATAGTACTCCATGAAGCGCTCTCCCTCATTATTCAGCAAATACGCGCCTTCTCCTCGCGCCGCTTCACTCAGGAGCAACCCTTTACCTTTTAAGGTCGTCGGATGATACTGTACCATTTCCATGTCCATAAGCGGGGCACCCGCCCTGTAGGCAATGGCGATTCCATCGCCGGTACAAATCAGGGCATTGGTACTCGGCTCAAAGACGCGGCCCACGCCACCGGCGGCCATGATGACGGCCTTAGCCCTGATGCACGCAAATTGCCCTGTTCGCAATTCAAACGCCACGACTCCCGCACAGGCCCCCTCATCATCCTTGACTAACGACGTAACAAACCATTCCTCCAGCACCGGAAGACGGGCTTTCAGAATCTGTTCATACAGCACGTGCAACATGGCTTGGCCCGTAAAATCCGATACAAAAAAGGTCCGCGCCCGCTTCTGGCCGCCGAAGCGACGGGTGCCCAGCCGCCCTTCATTATTCCGATTAAAGATGACCCCCATATGCTCCAAGGCGAGGATGTCCGCGCCCGCTTCACGGGCCAGAATCTCCACGGCGTCCTGGTCACCCAGATAATCGCTGCCTTTGACCGTCTCGAAGGCGTGCTCTTCCCATTGATCCCCCCGGTCCGTCAGTGCCGCATTAATGCCGCCCTGCGCGGCGTTGGAATGACTGCGCACCGGATGGACTTTCGTCACGATCGCCACGGTCGCCCCGGCTTCATGTGCCGCCAGTGCCGCCCGCATGCCGGCCAAGCCGGCCCCCATCACAAGCACGTCAAATTCGTAAACAGTTGCCATGTTTCAAACGGATCGATGAACCGGAAATTCCCTCATTCTATCATGGTACTGCTTCGCCCCTGCTGTCATCCTGAGCAACGCGCCTGTCCTGAGTCTGTCGAAAAAAAGAATCTGTTGTTTGAAGAAGGAGCTCCGTTCCGATGTATTCAAAGACCCAGAACGTCGAGAAGTCTTCGAAGTTCTTGATCATACGAGGCCGCCCGCCGCAGGTCGGATACGGTGAAGCGACGTTTCAATTCATCCGCAGTCAGCAATGATTGTGATTTTCCGTACTCGGGCCAAACCTTTCGAAGCTCTGCCATGGAGTCTTCTGCTGCAATTATACGACTTTCATGTCCTTGATGCAGCCTGAGCAGCAGGCCTTCCAGGTTCGGATTCTGAAAGATGATCTCCAACTTTGCCTTAGACGCCACGGCTTGCGCGTCACGTCCTGCCTGTAAGTCTTGCGGATAGCGGTCCCTGTCCAGCAATACCAGACTGTGGCTGATATACCCTCTGCCGGGGTGCATCTTCAAGTATCGAGCGGCTTCTTCGACGACGGAGACGGAGTCGCCGCCGCTTCCCTTCGTGACCTTCAAATGCAGGTGCAGGCCCTCTTCGCCGCAACAGGATTGAAGAAACCGCGTGAAGGCCAGATCGCTCTTACCCTCGACCCCGATAAAGATGACTCGCCTGGGTTCAACCGGCTTCGTTCTGCGGCGGGCATTTCCTCTCATCCGATCTTCGGCAGGCCGCCGAGCACCCCGGTCCGGTATTTGGGATAGAGACGGGCGTCACGGCGGAGTCCACGCACGTCCTGGGCGCCGTGTACTTTGGTTGCGCCGTTACCGTCTTTCTCCGCGATAAAGACCTCCTCTTTCTCCAGGTCGTCGAGCAGACCGACGTTGTGAGAGGTCACGAAGAGTTGCGCGTCTTTAGGGTTGGTCTCCCGGGAACGGAACCAGTCGAGAACTTCGCCGGCAATATCCACGTGAAGATCGCCGTCGACTTCGTCGAGAGCAGCGGGAATGCCCCTGATGAGTGCGAAACCGACTTGAGGCAGCAGGTGAAATAGTCGTTTTGTCCCGCTGGATTCGGAATGCAGCCCGACTGACTCGTCGAGCCCGTAATGCTTGAAGTACACCCCCTTCACCCCCATTATGCCGTGACTGATACTGATATCAAAGCCTTGAATCCCCAGGTCGCCGGATTGGATACGCTCCCCGACCCAGGACTTTAGCTCGGAATCTTGTTCGAGCCATTGAATGACCGTTTTGGTCGGAGGCTCCCATTTCCCGCCATGCACAATATTGCTCGACCACAGGAACAAGCGCATGTCATCTGCGATTCGCTTAGCCAAGGGCACGTTGAGCAGGGCGAGCGTGGCGATCACCGAGGCATCCGGTCGAACTGCCTTGAGGCGATCATCATTGGGCTTGAGTCCGAATTCGCCGGAAGCGTAGACGTGCTCCCCCGGACCGTCTTTTCGCTCGAAAAGACGGCGGGGACGGCCCTTCGGGAAGCAGAACAGCGCTTCATAATGGAAAGAATAGCCCGGGGAGCCGGATTTATCTTGTCCGACGATCAGTTCGTAGCGAAACAGTTGCCGGGGTTTGCCAGACGCCAGCCAATCTGCCTCGAGTTCCACGCAAAATCGTGTCGGTTTTCCCCTTGTCTCCGGAGAAAAGAAGGGCATGACGGATCTGATCGGGTTGTTTGCATCCATATCCGTAGGCAACGCGGATGAAGCGAGTTGAGCGGCAGTGATCAGGGCTCTGAGCAGCGTTGTTTTGCCCGATCCGTTGGGTCCAATGAGTACTACGACGGAAGGGAGCCTGATATCCGGCTTGGTTTGGCTACGCCGGAAGCGCGGCAGGTCGGGAGCGGTTCCGGGAATGCGCAGATCGAGAACAACTTCTTCTCGTATTGAATGGTAGTTTTCTACAGAAAATGAGACTATCATTTTCCAATTGTAACGATTTTTCATCAAGATCGCAATATAAATGTTTATTCTGGCAGTGCCTCAGCTTGAAATGACGGCCTCGCACTTTTTGAAACAAGCTCCAAAGAGACGGGGACCGCACAAGAAAAGAAATTCAAACTGAGACACTACCCGTACCCGCGTTGCCTTGCGACTGGCTCAACGTATCGTGTAGTCTCACTTCGTTCAGTATCGTCCTGTGTCTTTACGTTTTGGTACGGTCGGATGGGTCTCGTTCAAATTCCTCTCTCCAATATCGAATCCCTTGTGGAAGAACTGCAAGGGCACCCTGTCAATACCAACGAGTTTTTCCGAACGTTTCAGGTGCGCACGCTTTCTCCTCGACACCTTCGGATCTTTTTCCGACAGTACCATTACTTTTGTTTCCACTTTGTCAAAGTCCTCGAAGGCCTGTTGTACTGCACGCCGATCCACGAGTTGGAAATGCGGATCGAATTGGCCAAGACCCTGTATTCCGAATTAGGCAGCGGCTCACCGGACCGTGTTCATATACGGCAACTTGAGCGGTTCGTCTATTCCACCGGACTCAGCCCCCAAGATCTGGCAGACACCGTTCCGTTGCCGGAAGTCACGACCTACCTCGACGCCTTGCGGCGATTATTTCTGCACTCCGGATATTTAACCGCCCTTGGCGCTGAGCTGGCGGTCGAAACCACCGCGGTTTCGGAATTCCGCTGTCTGTTGCAGGGCCTGCAACGGTATGAGCAGTTTGACGAGCGGGAATTGGAATTTTTTGAATGCCATTTGGTGGAAGAACAAGACCACGGCAATTGGTTGATCGAAGCCGTTCGCAAGACAATCCGATCAGAGAGTGATTTCAATCAGGTGGCCGCGGGGGCTCGAGAAACCGCCGATGCCTGGTTGGAGTTCTGGGCCGGTCTGTATCGGGCGGTCTTTGACGCCAACCCCGCTGCTTCCATTGATTGAATGGCAGACTCTCCCCCCCGTGTCACGTCCCTTCAACCCCTTGCCTTAGAGGGCGAGGTTCTCCAACAACGAGCCTGGCGCATGCCGGATTTAGTCGTCTACCAACACGGGTCCGATGAATGGTGGATCGCACCTCTTGATGAAGATCTGCCTTTGGTCCGTCTCAACCGAATGGGTGCCTCACTCCTTGGGGCCATGACCGGCCGGCTCTCGATTCAGGCGCTTCTCGATCAATTCGGCAGATGGATATGTGGCCAGAATCAAGAAACCGGCCGGTGGTTTCTCGAACGGTGGTCTTTACCCCGATATTCTTTGTGTTATTTCGGGACGGAACCGCCAAGTGGACACAGCGTGAACGCCAAATGGGACTTGCTGTTGCAGAAGGTGCGTGAACACTGGCATGAAAACGTGGCGGTCGAAAGCGAAACGCACCTCACGGCGTTTCATCAGCAAGGAATTCAACACCATCATGGCCATTTCGAAATTGTCGAAACCACCGTGTCCCATCTCCTGCGAGAACCCTGTGAAGCGCTGAATGGGTTTTCGTATGGCCAATTGTTGGCCAAAACCCTCAGGCAATTCGGATGGTGGAGTCCGAAACCCCAGCGGGTCGTTGAGGTGGGTGCCGGGTTAGGTTATCTGTCTCAAGAAATAGCGAAAGAACTCTCACCTCTTGAACGACGCGGAGTGGAATATCTCTTCCTGGATCTCACCCGGCCCTTTCTTCATTCACAATTAGCATTAGCCGAAAAAGCAGGCTGGGACGCACGCGCCGTGAACGCGAACGCGGAACGGCTCCCTTTAGCCGATGCCACCGTGGATCTGGTCATCGACAACGAAAACCTGGCGGATATGACCCCCACCCGCCTGTCAAAGGAAGAATTGGAGACGCAAAGAGGCAACACGCCCGAGCATCAGCGCTGTTTGGACCTGATTCAAAAACTCCGATTGAATCTGGACGCCCCGTACCCGGATGAAGCGATCTTCAACTCCGGAGCGATTCAATTTCTTATGGAACTGTGGCGAGTGCTCAGACCCGGTGGGCGAGCGTTACTCATCGAATTTGGAATTGAGTCGGGCTGGCCTGACCCTGTCCGGCTTCCCGGCCATACGGAATATGAAGTGCAGTTTACCTACCTGCGCCACGTCGCCAGATCGCTTGGGTTTCGCGAACGATGTTGCGCGCTGCCCCAACTGCTTTCGATTCGACGGGACACGCAAGTCCTCTGCACCGGTGCCGCCTACGCCATCCGGCGGCTCCAGGAGGCGGAGGGGAAAACATTCGCCGTGCGGGCGTATACCGAATCGGAACTACAACGCACGCTCGGGGAGACCCTTCCCAAACTCACCGGCCTGCACTACCACCATATCCTCGACCCAGCCTGGTTTGGCTTGTGGGATTTCAAAGTTCTGATCCTGGAAAAACCCGGAGGATTTTACCGCCCCCCCTATAAAGAATCCCAAGGCTTCCGCTGGTACAGTCAACGGTAAGTCAAAACGGACTTTCATCTCCACGACGGGCCTTCTTTCCCATCACAAGGTCGTAGCCGACCGTGTAGCAGTATTCACTCGCCGGCACCACTTCAAATTCGACCTCATCGACCCGTTTGAGCGCTTTTTCTTTTTTTGAGGTTACCAACACGTGCGTCAGGTTGTTCGAACGACAAAAACGCACGTAACTCTTTTGTTTAGCGAAATCTTGTACAAACCGATCAGACCATTTGGCTTCCACGGCCCCTTGAATTTTCTGATCAGGCCCTCTAAAGACCATATCGACTTCTCCGCCCTTCCACCTGGAATAATAAAGAATCAACTTATCCGCATGAAGCCACTGAGAGAAGATGGCCGTTTCCACTAACGGACCCATTGCTTGATCAGAGTCCGTGACCGGCGCAAATAATGCACAATAAATCGATGGATTTGTCAGGTACACCTTAAAGAAGTTTGCCCGTTTAAAACGTCGTCCATTCTGGTCCACTCTATGTACCACGCGAATCAAAAAAGCTGCTTCAAGATATTCAATGTATCGTTTAATGGTATTTTTAGCCACACCGGAATTTTTCGAAAGTTCCTCCAGGGAAACTTCGCTGGCAGTATTCAAAGCAAGAGTGGTGAATAACGAATTGAGTTCTTGGATGTCCTGGATTCCATATAAACTCGGCAAATCGCGCAAGAGAACTTTATCAATGATATCTGCCTTGACAAATCTTGCCGGCTCTCCCTGAATATCCGGTGACAAGACAACTTCCGGATATCCACCGTAGTTGAGATAATCGATAAAGGCTTGATTAAGACGCTCTACGTCGTTTGCACGGAAAAATTTTGAATCGTCAAGCACGACTTGCGGCACAGGTCGGTTGGAATTTTTTAATAACGAAAGATATTCATGAAACGTCAGGGAAGGGAGTAGAAAATCCGTAAACCGTCCAGCACCAGATTCAATGCTCATGAGCCGTAAGGCCACTGCCGCGGAACCCGAAGCGACCGGTTTGACCAAAGGAAAAGTCTGCATCAGGGTCTTAAGATGGATTTCCCAATCCTTCAGGTACTGAATTTCATCAAAAAATACATACGTGGGAGTTCTTTTATAGTCAGTCCCACTTACCTCACCAAAAAATTCCAAGAGACGCTCAAGGCTGAGACTGTTATACAAAGGGTGATCAATTGAGAAGTAGGCGATTTGCCTTGGAGAAATATTTTGCAGGAGCCTGTCAATTGTGTGATGCAGAAGTACAGTTTTCCCGACTCGTCTGAGCCCCATAAGAATGACGGCTCTTCGAATAGTCTGATTTTCTACCAGTGGGAAAAAAAGTTCTAAATAGTGCCTTGGTTTCCACTGGGTATAGGTATCTGGCACCTTACATGGTTCATCCCACCACGGATTTTCTATTCCGACTCGTTTTACTATTTTATCTTTTTGGACGGTTCTCATAAGGAATTCCGCGACAGACGATTTTCATATGGACTTAAATAACAAAATATCCAACTAAGATCAATCAATTGATCTTAGTTGGATATTTAATGAAAACTAATTTTTTATCAAATAGTTATTATGTTATCATTTATTGATTATAATGTAAACTACATAGTATTAAATACTTATTTTTTCAAAGAATGCCTGAAATAATTGTGTTCTTTGATGTATTTTGACCAGACGTTTGTAACAGATTCACCAACGTGCCTTCCCGTAACCCATATTCACTCGTCAAACAGCGCTGAGCCTTCAGTTCTTCCATCACGCAACGAAGGATGAGCGTCCCAGCGGCAATGACTTCTTCACGACCGGTTTCCAGGCCCGGCAGCCCGACTCGGTCCGCTTTCTTTTTGCTGAACACGTCGCGCTCGACGCTCCGAACAACCGGCAGTGTCAACTCATACTTTTGAATGCGCACGGGATCATAGGTGGGTAATTGCTGGGCAACAGCAGCCAACGAGGTGATGGTGCCGGCCGTACCGACCAGTGTCAGGTCCGTCACGTCTCCCATCTCCCGGAGCACGCCTCGGGTCAGTGCCTGAATCATGGTTTCCGCTTCACGAATTTCCGAAGCACTCGGCGGATCGCTTTTCAAGACCCGCTCCGATAATCGCACCACTCCCATATCAATCGACGCCGTCTTGAGAGCCTGCCCTCGTCGGCTCGCAATGAATTCCGTACTCCCGCCGCCTATATCCAGCCCCAGGATGTCCTGAACGTCTGATGCCAACCCGGAGCGAATCCCCAGAAACGTTCGTCTCGCTTCCTCTTCTCCATCAATGACTTCGACCTCGACGCCTGTTTCTTGTCTGACTCTCTCCACAAACTCGTCCCGATTCCCGGCTTGTCGAACGGCACTCGTAGCCACGGCCGTATACTGCTCAACGTCATAGCTCTCGATGACGCGTTTCCACTCGTGAATCGTCTCAATCACGCGGGACATGGCCTCAGGTTTGAGTCGTTTAGCGTAGTCGACGCCTTCCCCCAACCGCAGAATTTTTCGATCCGAATAGATCGCGTGAATCGGGCTATCGGCCTCAGCGAAACCCGCTGCCACTAATAATCGACAGGTGAGAGTGCCAATATCAATACCCGCGACTCGCATCAGTTTTTATCCGATCGATCCTAAATCCAGTTTGACTTGCCATTTTCGCAACATGGTGGCTTTGAGCAGTCGATGGTCAGGATGAGATAACCGGGGGTCTCGTTCCAGCAGGGCAAACGCCTCTTGACGAGCCTGCTCCAACAGCACGGCGTCTCGAACCAGATTCGTCACTCGAAATTCCGGAACCCCCCATTGCCGCGTTCCTAACATTTCACCAGGGCCACGAATCCGGAGATCTTGTTCGGCGATCGCAAAACCATCGCCGCAACGCACCATTGCCTTCAGACGTTGCTCAGCGGTTTGCGTCGGCCTGGTCTGCACGCGCGTGAGTTCCGCAGATTTCTCCGTGGAGGACGGCGACTCCAACCCGTGCCTCTCCTGCATCGTGGAGACGTCGAGCGTTTGATCCTGACGATCGTTTCCCTCCGTCCTTCTGCCCACCGAGCTGATCAGCAAACAGAACGAACGCTGTGCGCCACGCCCGACCCGCCCTCGAAGCTGGTGGAGCTGGGCCAACCCAAACCGATCGGCATGCTCTATCACCATCACCGTGGCATTGGGAACGTCCAATCCCACTTCGATCACCGTCGTGGCTACCAGGATCTGAACGTCGCCCGTCCGGAATGCCTTCATGCTTTTGGCTCTCTCATCGGACTTCATGCGTCCATGAAGGACTTCCACCCTCATCAAAGGAAACTCCGTTTCCTTCAAGCGTTCTGCCGCCTGCATAACCGCTTCGAGGTCAAGCTTTTCCGATTCTTCCACCAACGGATACACGATGTAGGCCTGCCGGCCCGCTTCGACTTCTTTCCGCACCAGATCATAGGCTTTGTGCCGCGTATTGTAGCGAAAGACTCGCGTCAGGATGGGTTTGCGCCCGGCGGGCAACCCGTCAATGACCGACACGTCAAGGTCTCCATAGACCGTCATGGCCAGGGTACGGGGTATCGGTGTAGCGGTCATCACCAACACGTCAGGGTGCAGGGCTTTTTCTCGAAGTCTTCCTCGCTGAAGCACGCCAAATTTGTGTTGTTCATCTACAACCACGACTCCCAACTTCGCGAATTGAACGTCCTGTTCCAACAGCGCATGCGTGCCCACGATAACGTGCGCGTCTCCCCGAGCGACTCGTTCTAAAACACTCGCCCGTTCCTTTTGCGACGTCCTTCCGGTCAAAAGGGCAACGGAAATATCAAGAGATTCGAGGTAGGGCTGGATGGTCAAAACGTGCTGTTCCGCCAGAATTTCAGTTGGAGCCATCAGGACGGCTTGATACCCGTCCCCGCAGGCCACCAGCATGGTATGCAGCGCCACGATGGTTTTACCCGACCCCACGTCTCCCTGAAGCAACCGATTCATGGGCCGTGGCGCGCGCATATCTTCTTCGATCTCGGCAATCACCCGTTGTTGGGCTTCCGTGAGTCGAAACGGCAATTGCGTCCGTAACGGCGCGGTAAACGTTCCCGTAAGCCGAAAGGCAATGCCGGTCACCGCTGATTGATTCATGCGTTGTCGAAGTGCCAACGCCAGTTGAAGGAGAAAACCTTCTTCGAAGGCCAACCGGTGATGGGCCACCGTCTGCCAGTTGTTGAGCAGGGGCAGTTCCTCACCGTTGCCGGGAAAATGAAGCGTCGCAATGGCCGCGTCCAGGGAAGGCCAATGGTATTGCCGTCGAAGACTCGATGGAAGCGGGTCTTGCAAGTGGGAGCCATACTCTTCCAACAGGGTCCGTATGACCCGGCGAAGATGTCGGGAACTCAGGCCTCGTGTTTCATGATAAATGGGCACAATGCGTCCGACGTGGAGCAGCAGATCCTCATCAGCGTCCACCAGCTCATACTGAGCGTTCCTCATTTGAAGCCCGCGCCTCTGAGGGTGCGCCACCACCTGGCCACTGAGTACCACTCGCAAACCGTTTTTGAGCACACCGTCGAGATAACTTTGATTGAAAAACACGACTTCTACGGCACCCGTTTCATCACGAACCGACATCGTGAACAGGGTCATATGACGTCGTCGCGTACGCCGGAGTTTGGCCTGACGGATGGTTCCGGCAATCGTGGCTTTTTCACCGGGGACCAATCGAGAGATCGACACGATGCGGGAACGATCCTCATACCGCCAGGGTAAAAACCACAAGGCGTCTTCAATCGTGCGAATCCCCAATTTTTCAAGTAACAGCGCACGTTTGGGGCCCACCCCTTTGGCAAACCGAACGTCTATCTCGTGTAACGTGCGGTTTGCCAGGTCTCGGGGCTTCTCCGCGCGCCGAGAATCACCTTGACTGGCCGCACCCCTGTCATCCCGGGTCGATTCCGAGTCTGGCAGGGAATCGGAAGACTGCTGAAACACCATGCTCGACAAACGACCCAGGACCTGCCTGGCCGTCTCCAATCGGTTTGGGATCCGGGCCGACCCCTCTTGTTCCTGCCCCTGAAACAAAAAACGCAGAACCAATAATTCCGCCTCGACGTGTGCGGGAAACACCGTATTCCGCAAAGCCTCAACGATTTGCGTTGAAACGAACGCGTCAAGGTTCGTCGTGGGTGAACCCGGACTGCCCTGATTCTCACAGGCTGCTCGAATCGGGCGGTCCAATCGGCCTAACAGGGCCTGTAACTCCTTCGGAATCTGCGTGTCCGTCAGCGCGTTCGTTCCCATTTCAAGGCCAATAGTACAAAGTATCCACAAGGAATTCCAGAATGCTTCAGGTTTTTCACCCAGGTTCAGGAAAAACTTCAGGAAGGCTTGTCAGAAGAATCAAAGGTATGGTATCAGGAGGGTTCTGCTTAACTTTCTTTCTTGAATGAAAGGAGTCACCGAGATGGCTTTTGCCTGTTCAGTTTGTGGAAAAAAACGTATGAGCGGACACAACGTCAGTCACGCCAATAATAAAACAAAACGGGTCTTTCGACCCAACGTCCAAATCGTTCGCGCGTTAATAAACGGCGCGGCTCAACGCATTCGAGTCTGTACTCGGTGTCTACGATCCGGCCTCATTCAAAAAGCGTAAGACCTTCCCTTCGTGGCCTGATTCATCCCCCCGGAACGTCCACCAAATTCCAGGCGGGAATCCCCTTTTCAGCCGTTTTCGAATGTACGAAAAGTTTCAGCACCGCGACCACGGGCTTTTGGCGCACGACCTCCCTTTCCCGTCACGTTTTTCCGGAACAATCCTCAGGCTGCCCGAAACTGAAGGGCCGCGGAATTAATACAATACCGCAGGCCGGTCGGTGGTGGCCCATCTTTGAAAATATGGCCGAGATGGCCGCCACAGCGCGCACAATGCACCTCGGTTCTGGGATAGAACAATACCCAATCGGTTTTGGTCCCAACCGCTCGAGCCGAAAGAGGCTCCCAAAAACTTGGCCAGCCGGTTTTGCTGTCATACTTGGATCCCGAGGAAAACAAGGCCAGATCACATCCCGCACAATAGTACGTGCCCGCCGCCTTGTATTGATGATAGGCATTGGCAAACGGCTGCTCCGTCCCTTCCTCGCGAAGCACATAATATTGTGCCGGAGTCAGCAGGGCTCTCCACTCCTCTTCCGTTTTGACGATTTCAAACGTTTCCGGCCCTTCCATAGCCAAAACCGGCATGAATCCCAGAGGTTTTACCAGAATTCCTAATCCCGCCAATATACTCAACTTCAAGACGGTTCGTCTTCCGATCTCCATATGCCTCCCTCCTTCCCGTGACTGGCGGCATTCGACTATCCCGACCGCGTTTTGTCGCCAAAATTCTCCTGTCAATTCAGTCTACTCCCTTTACGAGCCGTTTGAACAGCGTGGACGAAAGCGAGAAGGGGGAAGCAAATGCAAATCGTCGGTGTGGGTGGTAAGCGGGCGGTTGGGCCAACGTTGCGAGACAGGAGGTTGACCATTACGATGGATTGCGAGTCGGTAGGTGGTACGTGCAGACCAAGGAGATGAAGAATCTGTGGTGCCTTTTTCTTTTTATATGTGAGCGCATCAAAGGCACAGGTACGCTCATCTGATAGCACTCCAAGCGTTGGGGCGAGAAGAGTTGTTGCGACATCATCAAGGACGTGCGCTGCATAATGCTGCTCAGCACTGTGGCTATTAGATTGCTCTCGCTGCTCAGGTTGGCGGCGGGGAACTTAGAGGACGACCGATGTTGAAGACGGTCAGACGACGCACACATTCGCTGTTAGGCGATGGTTTGATGTTTTATGAGCACTGAATCAGGAGAAGAAAATGGTAGAAAAACACACAATGCTGAACGTCGAATCTGTGTCCTTCGATACTGATAACCCTAGAATAAAAATGGCGTTGGAAAAGTATGGAGATCAGCTGAATGCCGAGCGCATTCACTTTGCTTTGCGTTCGGCCGTAGATGGTGCAGGTGGTACTTCCTCTTATTCCTCTCTTAAAGATTCAATCCGTGCCAGCGGTGGTGTGATGTCCCCGATTACTGTTATAAACAAAGGCGGCGGGTATGTTTGCATTGATGGAAACACCCGGCTTGCTATCTATAAACAATTTCTCCAGGACAGTCTAGAAGGGACTTGGTCCGAAATCAAAGCAATAGTGCTGGACAATGCGGACCAACGGGATATTGAGACAATTCGTGTGTCGGCTCATCTAGTTGGTGCCAGGCAATGGCCTGCCTACGAAAAGGCAAGGTATCTTCATTATCTACGTAACAGCACGTTCATGAGTTACGACGAAATGATATCACTTTGTGGCGGCAACAAAATCAACATAGAGCGCCAGATTGATGCTTATCATGACATGAACGAATATTACCGTGATGTGGTTGACGACACGGCGTTTCAGATCGACAGGTTTAGCGGTTTCGTTGAACTGCAGAAACCGAGGGTTAAGGAAGCCATATTCGGAGCTGATCTGGACTTGAAAGATTTTGGGGAATGGATTCGTGACGGAAAAATATACCGTTTGGAAGATGTACGGCAGTTACCCAAAGTCCTTCGTGACGAAGAAGCAAAGAAAATATTCCTTTCCGGAGGCCCTCGTTCCATAGAAGCGGCCACCAAACTACTTGACCAACAAGCACAAAAAGATCTCGGTCAAACAAGCAATAAAATTACGCTGGAAACCGCATCTATGTATCAGCTAGCAGAGGTTCTTGCGCGGCGCATCAATGATTTACCTTATTCTGAGGTGCGAACGCTAAAAGACAAGGGACGAAACGATGTTGTAGAACAGATAAGCACCTTGGAGGATTTGTCGGCACGTCTGCAAAGTTTGCTTGAAGATGTCTCAGAGTGAACAGCACAGGAATCTGGTAATTCAGATAGTGAAAGTGCTTGAGACACGGTATCCATTAATGTCGTTCATTGCTGACGTGCAACAGAAGCCAGGCAACGCAGTGCCTCCGGTAATTGATGGATTCCGTCCAGATGTGTATGCCAGCAAAGATTCCAGCAGTTCGATTGTTATTGCTGAGGCCAAGACTGATGGCGACCTTGACAACAAACACACCAACAAACAGGTAGCGTCTTTTATCAATTATCTTGAGCGAAGAAGGAATGGTTTCTTCGTCTTGTCGGTAACCGGTTGTGGAGCGAATCGCGCCAAAACCTTATTGCGTTTTGTACGTAAAGTTACGCATGTAACGAGTACAACCATTGCAGTCTTTGACGGCTGCGACTTTTGGTTGCTGGACTCAAGTGACGGTGCAACATGGCATTTAAGCTAAGAAAACCACCCCCGCTGAGCACCAAACATGACGCTTACCCATATCAGCTTGATGCTGTCAGGGCCGTGAAATCTCTGACTTACGCTGCGATATTCCATGAGCAGGGACTGGGCAAGACAAAGATCGCGATTGATCTGATGTTACTTTGGCTAAGTGAAGATGTCGTCGATACAGTGTTCGTGGTCACCAAAAAGACGCTGGTTCAAAATTGGGTTGATGAACTGGTTTCCCACTCGCATGTCACACCTAGAATTCTGTCAGACAACCGTCTAGAAAATAGCATTGCCCTGAATTCACCAGTACTGATTTACATCATGAACTATGAAGTCATATCAACAAACTTCAATCTCATACGCGAGTTTCTTGGCACCTGCCAAGTGGGGGTAATCCTGGACGAAAGTCAGAAGATTAAGAATCCAGAATCAAAACTCTCGGGTTGCTTTCATTCCATAGCCGACAGATTCGTGCGTCGCATCATCATGACCGGAACCCCTGTAGCTAACCGTCCCTATGACATCTGGTCACAGATCAAGTTTCTTGATGATGGTAAATCGCTTGGCGTTTCGTTTTCCGAATTCAAGACAGCACTTGATTTGCCGCTTAAAACTGCCTCGGTGTCAGAGTATGGTCTGCGATTAACTGATGTTATGGACAGGATCAAGCACTTCTCAATACGCGATACAAAGCGCACAGCAGGAATTGAACTTCCTGACAAAACCATTTTGACACATTTTGTCGAATTGGCACCTCGCCAATCAGCAATTTATGCTGCGTACAGAGACGAAATGGCTTACGAATTGCAAGGCATCGGCGGTCTTGTCATTGATGACGCAGAAGACATTTTGAAACGTCTGTTGCGCTTGGTGCAATGTGCATCGCATCCCGCTCTTGTGGACGAAACATACAACGAACTTCCTGGAAAATATCCAAAGCTGGTCGAGTTGTTTGACGATATTGAGCTTCAGTCGAACAAAGCAATCATATGGACCGGTTTTGTCCACAATGTCGAATGGTTGAGTGATAAACTAGACCAGTTCATGCCACAAAAGTTGCATGGCTATATGTCCGTTTCTGATCGAAACGAATCAATCAGAAAATTCAAGACGGATGATGATTGCAGAGTTTTGTTGGCTACTCCCGGCGCAGCAAAGGAAGGATTGACCTTGACTGTTGCGAATCACGCAATATTCTACGACCGCGGATTCAGCCTTGATGACTATCTTCAAGCACAGGACCGCATCCATCGAATTTCACAGACTGAAGAATGTTTCGTGCATAATCTAATCGCTAAAGACACTATTGATGAGTGGGCGGACATGTTATTGAATGCCAAGTATCAAGCTGCCCAGTTAACGCAGGGCGATATATTGCGCGATGAGTTTGGCGAAACGTTTATGTGTGATCTGTCCGGGGCATTGGCACAAATACTTTCACCCCCCGAACGTTCCTAACATTTGTTATGGAGGGTCACAAAACGTGAAGGAAAAAGATATGAAAATTCTGAGAGAAACCATCCCGCTTACCAATGATTACCTCCCCATAAATAAACTCAAGTTCCTGAAAGACAACCCACGAGTATATGCCTGTACACATGGTGAACCCGGATTTGATGATCAGCCCGATGAAAAACAACAAACCGTAATATTCGAAAAGCTCCTGGAAGAGCCGAGCGTCAAGAATTTGAAGCCCGAAGTGAAACGGCACGGCGGTCTTATGGAGCCGATATTGGTTCGCCACGACACCATGGAAGTCATAGAAGGTAATTCCCGATTGGCTGTTTATCGAGAATTGAACCGGGAGCAACCTGGTGGTGAATGGGATTTAATTCCTTGCGAGATCGTAAGCAGTCTGACAGAGGAGCAACAGGCAGCCTTCCTCAATCAGATTCACGTCAAAGGAAAAACACAGTGGTCTGCCTATGAAAAGGCCAACTTTGCCTATGTGCGCTATAAACAAAGCTGGACCTTTAAACAGATTGCGGAATTGTTTGGCGAGGCCGAAACG
This sequence comes from Nitrospirales bacterium, assembly GCA_965215405.1. GTDB lineage: Bacteria > Nitrospirota > Nitrospiria > Nitrospirales > UBA8639 > Bin75. Next base: position 1,059,907 of record OZ244060.1, on the reverse strand, counting down.
ACTATCCATACCAGGATCAAAGTTATCCAAATGATGCAGGACAACAAAGACAATGATCAATCCCATTTCAGCTACTACTACGTTTTGTTCGGAACTCGGAAATTTACCGAGGCAATGAAAAAGGAAGGGTTGAGTGGCTTTCTTTTAACGAAAATTAGGAGTTTTGGTCCAAACGATGAAGACGGTGACTTTACGGCACAAGAACTAAGAAAAAAACTGCCGGTTATTCTGAAAAAACCCAAAGTACTGAATAAGTATATGAATGGCGAGATTGATCTGGATGAAAGCTATCAACTCGCCAAAATTAGCCAAGTGGAAGAGAAGGTAAAACGGGCGAAAGACCTTCTTAGTGATGTCTCGAAGCAAGATGTGTCACAACTGGAACCAGGCCGTTTTAATGCGTTAAAGCAAGCCGTCAGAAAGTTGAAGCAGGAAGTTGACAGGATAGAAAAGATGACCACTCACAGTGATGCAAAATGACTGCAAGACACATATTGCTGATTGAACCTGGGTATCCAAATAAGTATCCACCGCTCGGCCTGATGAAACTGGCGGCGTACCACGGTCCCGATGGTCGGGGCGACCACGTCAGGTTCGTGAAGGGCGTCACACCAGAGATATTGGGTCAAGCGTGGGACCGTGTCTACGTGACCACGCTGTTCAGCTTCGAATGGTCACGGACGGCGACAGCGATAGATTTCGCGATTCAGGCGGCGGGCCATCAACCGGAACGGGTCTTTGTCGGTGGCATTGCCGCCTCACTGATGCACGACGAGTTTGTGAAAGAGCCGCGATGGGCCGGTGTGCGTTTTATTAAGGGCTTGCTGGACGGCCCGCCGGCTTCGGCACTCGCCTTGTCACAGGACAATTGCGATTTCGGCACTGATGACTTGAGCAGCACCCCGATCGAGGAACGGGTCCCGGATTACGGCATCCTTGAACAGATTGAGTACCGCTACCCCGTGCATGACGCCTATTTCGGGTACGCCTCGCGTGGGTGCGTGCGCACCTGCGCGTTCTGCGGGGTCCCGAAACTGGAAGGCGCCCAACGGGAGATGCCGCCACTGTCGAGGCTCGTCAACGGCATTGCGGTCGCGCATGGACCGAAGAAAGACCTTGTGCTCATGGACAACAACGTCACAGCGTCCGCACGGTATAAGGAAGTGATTGCCGAAATCCGTGACCTCGGGTTCACACCGGGGGCGAAGCTTGGCCGCACTGGCAAGCAGCCAGTCAGGCGCCGAGTCGATTTCAACCAGGGAGTCGATGCCCGTATTCTTGCCAAGACCCCGATGTTTCTCCGTGAGATGGCGACCATCTGTATCAGCCCATTGAGAATTGCGTTCGACCATATCGGTCTCAGGACGGTCTATGAAACCTCTGTCCGCATGGCGGTCGATCACGGGATTACGGCCTTGTCCAACTACTTGCTGTACAATTTTATGGATACCCCTGCCGACCTGTATGAACGGATGCGGCTCAATATTCGCATGAATGAGGAATTGAGAATCCGTATTTGGTCATTCCCTATGCGGTATCAACCCATCACCCTGAAAGACCGGTCGCATGTTGGGGACCGCTGGAACAGGTATTTCCTCCGTTCGTTTCAGATCATGCTGCAAGCCACTCGTGGCATTGTCAGTGGCAGCCAGTCCTTCTTCATGCGGGCCTATGGCCAGGACCGGCGGGCATTCGAGCGATTATTGAGTCTTCCCCACGCCTTCATTTTCCACCGCGACTACTACGAGAATGGTGCGGGACAACCGATCCGGGACGAGTACGAGGCGTTACGCCGGCGCTTCTCGGACCGTCAAGAACGGGAACTGATTCATCTGTTGTCCGGACCCACGGAAGCGACGAAGCTCCGTCGTGAACAGTACCAGCGTCTGGTCAGAGACAGCGGGCTTGACTCGCTCATCCGACAAGTTCTGCAGTTTTATCTTTTGGATATCAAGGAGGGACCGATGGCTGAAGGCAACTCCGCCAGGCCACTATTCCTCCCATTCGACTCAGACCCAAGGATGCCTGAACCGTCTGAGCTCGTTGAAGATGCCGGCCTGTTCGACCATGAACACGTGCTGAAACAGGATGACAAGTGCCGAGTGAACACGGCGAACTGATCGGTATTCTGAGGAGAATGAAATGCCAAACGCAGATGAACCGGAATCGCTGGTAGGCGGCGATATTTTGAACCTCGTCACTGCCGGTTTGCACGACAACCCACTGACTATCTATCGTGAGTACATCCAGAATGCGGCGGACTCAATCGTCTCCGCCGGGGACACGGTGAACGGGAAGGTCAAGATTGACATTGATGTGTCTGGGTTGCGCGTGAAGATTCGAGACAACGGGCCTGGGTTGTCACACAAAGCATCTGTCAGGGCGCTGCTACCCATTGCCTTGAGCCAGAAGCGGCGAGAAACCGATAGAGGGTTTCGCGGAATTGGACGCTTATCGGGACTCGCTTTCGCCGAATCTGTCACATTCTTGACACGTGCCGAGAGTGATTGTCCTGTCACCCGCATCGTCTGGAATGGCCCCAAACTCCGCAAGCGCATCCTTGAGACCGGAGAGATAGAACGCGCGATTCGTGAGTGCGTTAGAGTTGAGACCGTGGCTGGATTGGACTATCCCGCCCATTTCTTCGAGGTTGAAATCGGTGGTGTCGGGCGGCACGCCGCGGGGCTGATACTTAACAGGGAAGCCGTCCGAACATACATTGGGGAAGTGTGTCCCGTTCCGATGTCGCCGACGTTCCCATTCGCTTCAAACATCGAAAACCTCTTCGGAGAAAATGAGCCACCGCTGGCATTGGAGATCATCTTTGACGGCGAACTTACACCTATAACGCGACGATATGGCAAGATGATTCAATTTTCGCAAGATCGAGAAGACTGCTTCACGGAATTCGAAGAGATCGATATTCCCTCTGCAAATAGGAACGAAAATGCTGCCGTCGGCTGGGTCGCCCATTCATCATACCTCGGCGCGATACCAAAAGAGACTGGAATTCGGGGCGTTCGAGCACGTGCAGGAAACATCCAGATTGGCAGTGAGGCCGTCTTCGACCGTCTCTTTCAGGATGAAAGATTCAACCGCTGGTGCGTCGGCGAGATTCACATCGTGGACCCGCGTATCGTCCCGAACGGACGACGCGATTACTTTGAACCTGGGCCACACACGCGAAATCTTGAAAACCAGCTTGGCGCCGTCATCCATAGAATAGTGACTCGATGCCGGAAGGCATCGGCGACGCGCAACAAAGAGCGAAAGTTTCTGTCCACATTACACCGAATGGAGGAAACCTACGATCTTGCGGTCTCCGGATATCTCTTACCTAAAGATGCGAAAGCCATGATCAGACAGGCGTTGAACCGTCTGCGGGATATCCGCGAGGAGAGCCGCGATCCGAAAAACGGCCATACGGAAGTTGATCTTGAGAAGCTAGATGAGGTGGAGATGAAGTTGGGCAATTTCAAAGCTCGGCGTAGCCGCCCGATGTTCAGAAATATCACGGCTTCGGAGACCACGACCTACCGAAAGGTTTTTCAAACCCTGGCGGAAGTGTCACAATCACCACACGCCGCAAAAGAAATGATTGAAGCCATCCTGTTGCACACTCATGAGATTGGTTCCTCCAATCTTGCCGCTCCTTCGAGTCGCACTTTCCGGTCGAAGAGATAGAGGCGGTACGCCACAGAACCGCTCGGCGAACACCTCGAACCTTTTAAGAAAGTGATCTTTGTGCATGGATGCTTTTCTGATATGGAAACGCACACTCCATGGGCTTGATAATCTTTTTCGGGCCTTCAAAAAGAGAAGAAATGGGGTTGAATGGTTCGATGGTTGATAGAGAGAAAAACTATCCGAACAGGAGCGAGACAAGGTCGCTTGGGGTTTCACAATAATAATCAGGCTGCAAGGCCAGCACTCTTTCTCGATTGCCGTACCCATAGCCGGTTGCGCACGAATAGACCCCCGCGGTCAGGGCAGCCCGAACGTCATTCGTACTATCTCCCACGAGCACGGCTTCTTCCGGTTGAATCCCGAGACTTTTCAGAATTCGCCGCAACATTCCAGGGTCGGGTTTCAAATCAGACTGATCAAGGGGGCCTTCAATCGCGGCAAACTGCTCTTTGACCTTCAACCCTTCGACAATTCTCAAGGTGTATTCCAGGGCTTTATTCGTGGCAAGGGCCTTTGTAAACGTATCCCGCTGAGCAAACACTTGGTCAAGTCCGGGATACAATTGCGTAGTATCCAGACAATGCGCGAGATAGTGACGCCGGAAGACGCGGAGTGCCTCTTCATAGCGTGCCTCGTTTTCATCCCCGACGGATAAGCGCAACAACCGTTTGACCCCGTCGCCCACAAAGGTAAAAATTTCTTCCCGGGTTCGCGTGGGCAACGCTAAATCGCTGAGCGTGAGATTGACGGACGTGGCAATGTCGTGCTTCGAATCAATGAGGGTCCCGTCGAAATCAAAAATGACTAACCGGACAGAGGCCGGCAGCGAGACCCCGTTCATGATCGGCTGGCTTTTACGAGATCTTCTCTGAGTCTGTACAACGTCTCGACCCGGTCTTTATCGTCTTCCTGGAGGGCGGCATCTTTCACGAAATCGGCCAATCGTTTTCGCCCAACGTGTGGAGGAAACGTCGGCGACACCATTTTCCAGTGATTGTCGACGGCTCGAATGCGAATAAAAAACTCTTCCTCTCGCGGACCCGGCAAAAACGTTGCGGTTTCCACGTGTACGACTCCGATGACCTGAAAGGTAACGGGAATGAGGGCTTCCGTGCTGCTCACGATTTCCCATCGCGTGACGTCGTCGATAACCGAATAGTCGAGAATCACCACGAACCATTTCCAGATTGGCTCTTCTTGTTCCCATGCCACGTACGGCTTGACCGCTTCGTATGAGTGCGCGGTTAATCGTGCCCCTCGTTTATCCAACGACAGATATTTTTTGATCACTTCGGAAGGATCGTTGGTCAAATCTCCCGTCAGACTCAGAACGGGCAGGGGAAGAAGCCACGTTCCCACGGCCAAGACAACAACGCACGGCAGAACTCTCAGACGACCACTCATCGTTTGTATCCCGTACGCTCTCCCTGACGTGCCGGCCGGTTCTCGGAAAACGTCATTCGCCGACCAGGCAAATCAAGGGGCCGGAAGGCCGTAGAAACCGCTTTACCGTTCACGAGGGGACCTGGTCAGCTCTTTGGAAGAACGTCTTCGACTATCACCACTCCTTCGGGCAGATTCAATCTGAATACCGTTTCATCCAATCCTCTATTGGCCTTGAAATTGGAAAACCGAAACGTGGCTACGTTTCCATTATCCTCATGCAGGGAGAGGGACTGAATAAAATACGTGTGAGGTTGGATTTCCGACACGACCTTGACAATCGACGCCGGCCCCGAAGCAGGAAGGGACTTGGGGATCAGCGTCAACAACGGCAATCCGCTTCCCCCTGCCTCTCCATTTCCCGTTGGGTGCACGGAAAAATGTTCGGTCAATTTTCCAACGCCCTGCAGCAACTGAAGAGGGGCCTTCGTTGCAACCATCATTGTGAGACTGCCCTTTAACACTTGATTATGTGCCGGCACGTACAGGGCCACCCGATCTTGGTCCACGTAAATGTGCTCGACGGCGGGTTCCATGTAATCCCAGCGGAGCCGACCAGGTTTTTTAAGATAGACGCGCCCCGAGGACCGAAGAGGCGAGTCAAATCCCTGAATGCGCGTTTCCTGAACAAAATCCGCCTGGAAATCTTTGAGCTGCGCATACTGCGCGTCAACGCGTTTGACCAACGCCTCGATACCGTCGCTGTCCCTGCCCTGCGTGCCCATCGGCAAAAACAAAACACAGAAACATCCGAGGACGATCCATCGAAGGGGTTTCATCCTGCTTCCTCTTCGAGCACCATTCGACGTCCCAACACTTCACGACGGCCATCGCGTCCCGGGGCACTCACAATGCCTTCTTCTTCCATCCGCTCGATCATTCGAGCCGCTCGGGGATAGCCCACCCGCAATCGACGTTGAACAAGCGAGGCAGAAGCCTGTCCTGAGTTCAACACCACTTCTCTGGCTTGCTCATACACTTCATCGCGTTCTTGATCCTCTTCGACGTCGGCCGAGTCCTGGAAAGTCGTTTCACCGCAAAAATCCGGGCCGGCCTGTGTCTTCACGTACTCAACCACTCGTCGGACCTCATCATCGGACACATAAGACCCGTGGAGCCGTGCAAGGCGTCCGGTGCCAGGGGGCAAATACAGCATGTCTCCTAATCCGAGAAGCGATTCGGCCCCGTTCGCGTCAAGAATGGTCCTGGAGTCCGTTTTGGAAGAGACTTGATAGGCGATTCTTGACGGAAAATTTGCTTTGATGAGTCCGGTCACCACGTCTACCGAAGGGCGCTGGGTGGCCAGAATAAGATGGATGCCGGAAGCTCGGGCCATTTGCGCCAGTCGAGCAATTTTTTCCTCTACTTCTTTGGGCGCCATCATCATGAGATCTGCAAATTCATCGACAACCACCACAATATACGGGAGCGGTTCATGAGCCACGGGCGGCTGATCACCAGGGCCAATGGCTCCTTCCGACGATGGCTCAGTCGTCAACTCAGGTTGGTCCGGCCGAGGTGGACCCGTCTTCTCCTCGACCTGGGACTGGTTATTACCCACTTTCAGATTATAGGCCTGAATATTACGAACCCCGTATTCCGCCAGCAGGCGATAGCGGCGCTCCATTTCCTGAAGCACCCAGGTTAACCCGCGAGCCGCGGCTTTTGGATTCGTCAACACCGGATGCAACAGATGAGGGACACCGTCATAGACCTGGAGTTCCAAGACCTTGGGATCAATAAGCAACAGCTTGACCTCGTCAGGATGGGCGGAAAAGAGGAGGCTTAACAACATGCTGTTCAACCCCACACTTTTTCCCGAACCGGTTGCCCCGGCCACCAAAAGGTGAGGCATTGTTCTCAGATCCGCGACGTAAGGTCGTCCAAAGATATCCTTCCCCAGGGCCAGCGTTAATTTAGAGCGGGATCGGGCATATAGCTCACTGGTCAGGATTTCCCGTAATGCCACGGTTTCTCTCACCGGGTTGGGGACTTCAATTCCAATCGCGGATTTCCCTGGAAGCGGGACCACGATTCGCACACTGGTGGCTTTCAGCGCCATGGCTAAATCGTGCGCGAGAGTCACGATTCGAGCGACTTTGATACCGGGTCCGGGGACGAATTCATACATGGTGATGACCGGACCCGGATGCACTTCCGTTACTTTTCCGGCAATACCGAAGTTCTGCAGCGTATTCGTGAGGATTTGGGACTGTGACTCCAAAATCTGGTCAGCCTGCCGCCCATTCGAAACAGGGGGCGCATCGAGCAGGGCCAGGGGATCAGGCAAATGATAGCCCTGCGCCACCCTCCGAATCACTTCGGGCCGAGGCCTCGGTGACTCTTCAGGCGAGTCTATTTCAGCCGAAGCAGAATCTCTTTCAAGGACAGGTGGTTCCCACAAAGGGGACTCGTTCTTCATGAACGAAAAGGCTTCCTTTCGCCTGCCTAAACTTCGGTTGATCTTGAGATGTCTGTTGGCTCTCGATCTCCAGCTTGCTCGCAACCAGGAAGGCCAATGCAGGACGGGACGCCGCACCAGTTTTCCTATTTTCCCTACGCCCTTCGGAATGTGTCCAACCCCTGCCGAAACGGAAAAGGGCGTGATAAACAAGAAGGAGATGAGCAGAAGGGAGCCCAATAAGATCGTACTGCCCCATTGGCCAAACGCGGGCTCAAGCATGGCTGCAATCCGGACCCCCCCCTTCCCTGAGTATAATCCGGACGTGATTCCGTCTTGTAACACCTGAAGAGAGAAGGGATGATGCAAACGAATGAGCGTGCTCACACACAAGACAAGCAGCACGGAGCCCAGGATACTTCTGACCGTTTCCCGTTTTTCTTGAAACACTCGAATCCCGTGAAAAAGGATTAAAAACGGGATCACTAATGACGCGGACCCCGCGACCCAGATCAAACTTGCGGCAATATAGGCTCCCACCAGTCCCACCAGATTATGAAGGCGTCCCCGTTCACCTGCCGTTTCGCCATCTTCGAGCACTTCCCATCCGACGTCCTGGAGTGAAAATGACCACAGACTCAGGAACACCAACGCGGCCAGGGTGATGAGAAAAATGCCGAGAATTTCGCGACTCAGTCGAAAGGTGGGCAGCGGGGCTTCGCACTTCGCGGATTTCTTGGCAGACCCGGGAAAAAGACGCATAAGGTTAATCTAGCACAGACGGGCCTGTTTATCAATCAAAATACCTAGTGAAGAATATGTGCGTAGCATTCTGTATCCATACACTGAACTGATCAGACAATGACGGGAAAATGAGGGAAGGGCCATGGGGGGGGCGTTGCAAAACGCGTTCATTCAGACTAAGCCTGATGGACGAAGTGAGCCAGGGCAATAAACTCCCGGACCGTGAGCGTTTCGGCCCGACGCCGCGGGTCGATATGGATCCGTTCCAGGGCCCGTTGAATCAAGGGTTCTTCCCATCCTTCCTCCCGACAGGAATTGAGCAGGGTTTTGCGTCGATGCGCAAACGCACTCCGGACGACCTTCAGGAACGCCTGATCAAAGCGTGCATCCACGATCTGCTGCTCAGACAGCCTCGCAAGACAAAGCACCGCCGAATCCACCCGTGGGACCGGGCGGAAACAACTCGCCGGCACGACAAACGCCTTGCGGGGTTTTGTATAATACTGGCTGACAACGGACAAGACGCCATAGTCCCGTGAGCCCGGTCTGGCGATGATTCGCTCGGCCACTTCACGTTGCAGCATCAACACCATCCGGTCGATCCGACCACGTTCCTGCAGCAACCGAAACAACAAGGGAGTGGAAACATAGTACGGTAAATTTGCAATGACCACCGTTCCCCTGGGCAGGGTGTCACAGGGAAACTCCAACGCGTCACCGTGATGTAATTCCAATACGTTGTCTTGTCCACGGATTTGAGCAAGATAGTTGAACAGTTGCAGATCGAGTTCCACGGCAATGACTTTGGAAACCCGTTCACACAACAACTGCGTGAGGGCACCCCGTCCAGGTCCGATTTCAAAGACGACGTCCTGTGGACGCAATGCAGCGACCTTCAGAATTTTTCGGACCATATTGGGATCAACAAGAAAATTCTGACCAAGGCGTTTCCGCGGACGAGGAGCGGTGGGACTGGGCATTTTCCCAGGTCGAATCAGGTTGAGGGGGTCTCGACCGAATCAGGGCCTTGAAGGCCCTGTCTTTCAATTTCCTGCGAGAGTTTGTACAGATGGCGAAGACACATTTCAATATCATCATTCAATTCATCGTACATATCGGCTCCGGCAAAAGCCGTTTCCAACCAATCTTTGGCCAATCGGTTTTGGTAGCCGGCTCCGACTTTTTCTCCCATCAGCGTCACCACCTGTTTTTTCCATTTGTAAAATTGTTCTTTCGCCAACACCGCGTTCACGGCCTGCACCAGGTGCGGTTGAATGATTTTGAGTTCCTGTATTTGCTTCGCAATAAATTTTACTGCTTCCCTGGCCTGGTCATTCATAGAATCCTCGACTTCGGTGGCACGTTCTCACAAGATACCACAAGCTTCATGCGCCGTTAAGAACCGGCCTCGCAACCCGCCGGCCGGGGACCGAGTCTCTCATTGACTTGGAGCGAATGCCCTTGAAGAAACCGTTCCACGGGCATGCGTTGTTTATTCGCAGGTTGGACTTCCAGCACTTCTATCCTGCCTTCACCCGTCTCGACCCAGAAGGATTTCGGTCCCACTGCCAGTACAGTCCCAGGCCGTTGTCTACCGCCCCTTCTCCCTTGTGCGTCAACGCGACTTTTCCAGATGATCAGGCGATGCTCATGATGAAAAGTGTAGGATCCCGGCCAGGGGGAAAGGCCTCGAATCCTGTTGGCAATCTCTGCGGCTGGTCGAGCCCAGTTGATCACTCCATCCTCTTTTTTCAACAATGGAGCCATCGTCGCTCGCGCGTGATCCTGCGCGTGAGAAATGAGCGAATGCTCCGCCAATCGTTTAAGCGTTTCTACCAAGAGCGCGCCACCGACTTCCGCCAATCGGGCTCCTAACTCCAGGGAGGTATCTTCGGGTTCAATCGAGACCTTTTGTTGAAGCAGCACGGCACCCGTGTCCATCCCTTCATCCATGAACATCGTGGTAATCCCTGTTTCCGAATCCCCGCGAATGATCGCCCACTGAACGGGGGCGGCTCCTCGATAGTGGGGCAACAGGGAACCATGGACGTTGACGCAGCCCAGGGGCGGGAGATCCAAAACCGCCCTGGGAAGTATCCGGCCAAAAGCCGTCACGGCAATGACGTCCGGTCTCCAATCGGATAGTTGCTGCAAAAATTCCGGTGTTTTCATTTTTGCAGGTTGACTCACGGGCAACCCTTTCGCCAACGCAAGTTCTTTCACCGGGGAAGGCACGACAGCCTGTCCTCTTCCCCTGGGGCGGTCAGGCTGAGTGACCACGCCTGCGACCTCATAGTCCGACCTGTTCAGGGCTTCCAGGGACGGCACGGCAAACACAGGAGTTCCCATAAAGACAACTCGCATAGCGTTTCCTTACCATCCTCTCTGCCTTCACGCAACTTCCCTTTGTGCCTCGTTCCGCGTAAAGTGGCACTCATCGTTTTCCCGGGTGAGCAACAAAATAAAGGGTATTATTACCTATTATTTATTACGTAATTCCCGTTGACACGACTGGATACCCTGTGATACAAGCCAGCCTGCGTTTTCCTTGAAAAATGCAGGATAACTCGCACGGTTTTCCATGAATTTTGCCCACGTTATATGAGGAAACGATCGTATGGGTGGTCATAGTCACTGGTCGACAATCAAACGTCATAAAGCAGGAGTCGATGCCAAACGCGGAAAAATTTTCACCAAGCTTATCCGCGAAATTACCGTGTCAGCCCGCGTGGGCGGTGGAGATTCCGATGCAAACCCGACCCTTCGTACCTGCATTGCCAAAGCCAAAGAAGCCAACATGCCGGCCGACACCATTAAACGCGCCATACAGCGAGGCACGGGAGAGTTGCCTGGCACCAATTATGAGGAATTCACCCTTGAAGGCTACGGACCGAGTGGGACAGGGATACTCATCGAGGTCATGACGGACAATCGTAACCGCACGGTTTCGGAAATTCGAAGCATGCTGAGTAAAAATCATGGGACCATGGCCGAAGCCGGTTCGGTCGCGTGGCAGTTTCACAAGAAAGGTCTCCTGGTCACGGAAGGGCCGTCTGTCGAGGAAGACCAGTTACTGGGTATCGTCCTGGAGGCTGGAGCCGAGGACGTCAAGAAGTCCGGCAATCACTTCGAAATTACCACGGAACCCTCGGAGTTCGAAGCCGTCAAGGCTGCCCTGCAACGAGCCAATATTCAAACGTCCGTGGCTGAAATCACCTACCTCTCTCAGAATCAAGTCCGTCTCGAAGAAAAAGCGGCCGAGCAAATGTTAAAATTGATGGAAATCCTGGACGACCAGGACGACGTTCAAAAAATTCATGCCAACTTTGACGTTCCGGATGACGTGATGGAAAAAGTCGCCGTATCCGGTTAACCCTTTTATCCCTCACGTGATACCGCTCCATGATTGCCAATCTGACTGGGACGTTAGCGGCCAAAGACCCTTCACGGCTCATTATCGACGTCAACGGAGTGGGCTATGAGGTGTTCATCCCATTCAGCACCTATTTCGCCTTACCCGACGTTCACGAACCGCTGACGCTTCATATCTTCACCCATCTGCGAGAAGACTCCATCCAATTATTCGGATTCCTGACTCCTGCCGAAAAAACGGCCTTTATCTTGCTGACCAGAATTTCCGGCGTGGGTGGGAAACTGGCCTTGAGTGTGCTGTCGGCCTTAAAGATTTCCGACCTGCGGGGAGCCGTTCTCGCAAACGACATAGAGAAACTCGCGTCGGTTCCGGGAATCGGGGCAAAATCCGCAGGCCGCATTGCCCTGGAGCTCAAAGATAAAATTGCCTGGCTTGAGGACGGAACACGGGACGCGAGCAACGCACCGGCTTCGTTGCAGGCCCCTCAAAACGACGCGCTTTCAGCACTGGTCAACCTGGGGTACCGGCATCGCGACGTCAAAAAGTCCCTCGACCAGGTGAGTCGAACGAGTCCTCCCCCGACGTCACTCGACGAATTGATTCGGGAAGGGTTGAAAATTCTCTCGACCCAATAGTCCGTTCACGATTCTTGAAGAGAAGAGTCGTGCCCACGCCTGCAGGAGCACGAAAAGAACGGCCTCCACGGAGGAAGACAGGGAAACATCCACTACCTACAGCGTTTCTCGGATTTTTGCTCCGCGATAGCCACTTCGAACGACTCGATAAAAAAATCTGAGCACGTCCACCAAATCAAACCAGAATCCGCAATTCAGGCACCTGGCATAGAGGTGTTTGCTCACCGTGGTGTAATGCCGTTCCACCAGCATCAGCCCATGACACTTGAGACATTCCATGCTAACTTCCCGTCTGGCGTTCCCGCCGTCTTCCTCCAATCATCCGTACCACTCGGTCAGGTAGAGGTGGGATCTTTGATCTGTTCTCGAAATTTCAACCCGTGATGCAGAAAAATCGATACACTGTTTTCCGAATTATTGACAACCGCCAGCCCGGGTTCTTCGTCTCGGCCATGGGCTATGGTCAGCGTTGTTAAGGCAAAGGGCCCTCGAGGAGTACGATAATGACGCGGAGGATAATGAAATGAGCCATCTCCTTTCCCGAACAATACCGAGATGCTGCCTGATTGAATATTCACAATAGCCGCGTCCGAAATATCATCCCCGTCAAAATCCTGGGCCAATCCATGAATGGGACCGGCGTCCCCGCCCGAATCAATCCCTTCTTGAAAGGTTCCGTCTCCATTTCCCAAAAAGACGGTGACGGTGTTCATTTGACCGTTCACCACCAGAAGGTCCCAAACGCCGTCATTGTTAAAATCGGCAAAGGAGACGGACAAGGGTCGCTTGCCCGTTCGATAATCGGTAGGCAGGAGAAAGTTGCCGTCTCCCTCTCCCAACCAAATCGACACGGCGTTACTCATCGGCCCGCCGTTCGTGACCGCCAAATCCAGATGCCCATCCTGGTTGAAATCAGCGGTGGCCACTGAAGTAGGGGTATCACCGTACTCGTATAACGGCCCAACGCGAAATTTCCCTTTTCCATTTCCGAAAAACAGTTGCAGCTTATCATTTCGCAGGGCCACAACCAAATCCAGGAGTTGATCACTATTGAAATCTCCGCTGGCAATGGACACGGGAGTTCGGTTGACGGGATACAGCCCGTCTTTCTCAAACGTCCCGGAACCCTGCCCCTTGAAAATAGCGACTTGATTACTCCCGGAACACGCGACAGCCAGGTCTTGATGCCTGTCGCCGTTGAAATCCTGAACGGCCAGATTTCTGGGTTCCCTGCACACTCGAATGGACACTTGAGATTGGAAGCTCCCGTCGCCGTTCCCGAGTAAGAGGGACAGCGTATTCGCCGAGATATTGCTTGTCACCAAGTCCGAAAATCCATCCTGATTAAAGTCCCCGGATTTAATGGCGGTTGGATTCTTGCCAACCTCATAACTGGCAAAGAGGTACAGCAGATCAGGAGGAACATAGGGATCCTGGGGAGAGCACCCAGGCAGGAGCAGTAACCCGCACAACGTGAGGGAACGGAGCATATTGCCTGCCGTGAAGAGGGGAAAAGACACGTCGGAATCCCCCGTTAGAAAGTCCATATTCAGGGATCATGACCCTGAGACCGTCATCGGATACTCGAAAAAGACGTATAGTATATGAGGTTTTGGCTAAGCGATACAACGGGATATTCAGGGACCACCGGTATTCCTCCTGACATTTTGATCAGATTTCTGCTCGCCGCGCACAATATTTCAGTGAAATCCTGTAATTTCCCGGTTAAACGACTGGAAGAGTTTCAGGAAAATGTGCTATAGATTTCTTCTTTGGAAGGAGGAGGCTGACAATGTCGGAAACAAATTCGGATAAAGTGAAAATCGAGCTCACCATGTATGGAGTCGCCGAAATCCTGAAATGGTGCGTGGAGAAAAATAACGGCCGGATTCCGGACGTGGACACCGACGGCTTCAAACACATGCAGGCCGCCCTGGCTGAAAAGCCGGAAAAAGGGGATTATTTCACCTTTGATAAATTCTGGAAAATATCGAAAGTATTCGAATTTACGAAGAAAGAAGTCGCAACCATCGATCGGTGCCTGTACGACATTCCAAACTTTGAGGGCAAACAGTTACCTCAAATCCGCTATAAATTCTGGCCTGCCCAGGCCGATTGAGAACCTTGGACTTTCATTGTACTCCCAAGAGCAGGCAATGAGATCGTACCTGCGCTCAATCTGTGAAGGATACCCGCCCAATCGGCTCGGGTATCCTTAACCTTCACGAAGAGACACGTGGCGATTCCTGACTTTCAATCTCTCGGGATGCGACGGAATACGCAGACAATATCGAGACGAAGATCATTCTGGTTGATGGAACCCGGCTCGCTGAGCTCATGATCGACCATGGAGTCGGGGTGACGACCCACGCCACCTGCGGGTTAAAAAGAATAAATTCCGATTATTTTTCTGACGAATGAGGCCAACAGGCTGATCCGTCGTGACCGCGTCATCAGTAACGTCAGGGCGCAAAACAGGAGCCCCCTTGCTTTCAGAAGTTGAACGATCAGGGCTGACGGTGGCAAAGACCATCGATCCGGCGAGGAAGGCACAATATGGTCAGTTTTTCACACCAGCGGAAATCGCTCGATTTATGGCGGGGTTGTTTACTCGAAGAGCCGGAGGCAACTGTCGCCTGCTTGATGCCGGAGCCGGAATTGGTTCTCTTTCTTTCGCCTTTTTGGAACGGTGGGCTTCGGGTGGCTTCAATTTCCAGCGCGTCGAAGTCGATGCTTTCGAGATCGACGAGTACCTGCACCCCTCTCTAGTCCGGTCGCTGAAGAAATACCGGGGGCATCAAAATGTCTCGACAACCATCCGGAGTGACGACTTCGTACATGCCGCCGTAGATTCGCTCTCTGAAAATCTCTTTGCCGAGATTCTCCCAAGATACACGCACGCTGTCCTGAACCCGCCTTACAAGAAGATACGGAGCAACTCTGCGCACCGTTCGGCCTTGCGGCGAGTCGGCATTGAAACCGTCAATCTGTATTCAGCGTTTGTCGCCTTGTCTTTGTCCTTACTGGAGGAGCGCGGTCAACTTGTCGCAATCATACCGCGGAGCTTCTGCAATGGCCTCTATTATCGTCCTTTCCGCGAATATATTCTGGAACGCGCGGCGGTCCGACGGATACACCTGTTTGCATCAAGAAACAGGGCATTCAAAGATGACGAGGTGTTGCAGGAGAACGTCATCGTCACGTTGGAGCGTGGTGCCTGCCAGGGCAACGTCACGGTGACGACCTCGACCGACGGCAGCTTCACCGATATGAAGACGAACACGTACCCTTTCGACCGCATCGTGTTCCCAAGAGATCCTGAGCGGTTCATACATGTACCCACCTCACCGGAAGTTGGCGTCTTCGAACGATCGAGAGTGATTCGCTGTACCCTGGAAGATATAGGCATCAAAGTATCGACCGGGCCTGTAGTCGATTTCCGATTGAAGGAGCACCTGCGTGACGTGCCGGATACCGACACGGTCCCCTTGCTCTATCCCTGTCACTGTACAGGTCGAACGGTCGACTGGCCAAATTCAGCATTGAAGAAACCCAATGCGATCTGCCGCAATGCCGAAACGGAAAAGTGGTTTTACCCGAATGGGTTTTATTGTGTGGTGCGACGCTTTTCATCCAAGGAAGAAAAACGCCGCATCGTAGCGAGTGTCGTAAAGCCGGATAGTTTTCCCAATGCTGAAGTGCTGGGGTTTGAAAACCACCTGAACGTGTTTCATGAAGGGAAACACGGATTGACGGAAGCGCTGGCTTACGGGTTGGCCGTATTCCTCAACACCACTGCAGTTGATGAAAATTTTCGGCGTTTCAACGGTCATACTCAGGTCAACGCGACAGACCTCAGGAGCATAAAATACCCGAACAGGGAAAACCTGATTGCCTTAGGCGAGCGAGCCATGCGCCGCCATGAGCCGATTCAAGCCCTGACCGAGGACCATCCGGAGCGTTTTTTAGACGCATGACGAATGCCCCCTCATAAACACATTGTAATTGTTTGTGGGAGCAAAGGCTGGGTTGGTCTACGTGACTGCCTTTCCGAATCGTGCCGTGATGGCCCGGCACCTTGGTGAGATTGCGTGGGAAACCGAGGTATGGGTTGCCGAAGCACCATCGCACTTAATCCACTTCGATGGCGAGCGATTTTCAGGACCGTACGACGTACTCTGATCAACTCGCTCGTTGAGACGTTTCGCCAGTGACCAAGGCCAGCAGTTGATGCGGACAAGGAGCGTCTTCCTGCGCCGGGGTTGCGGGTTTGAGCGGAGTCATCCACTGCCTTGAAGAATATCGAATGGGGAAAAATCGTCTGTCAGGATGAGGCCGGGATTCCATTCCGGAGATTTGGCAGAATTCAAAAATCGCAGGACTTCGGGTGGCATTTTGTCCTGATTCAGCAAGGCAATCGTCGCCCGGGAAAACTCCTCGGAGTCCATGCGTAACGGACCGGGACCGGCAAAGAATATAATATTCGCCGAACCACGTTTGGTTCGGAGCCAGGATGGAGCGGGAATACTGTACGCCTCCACGTGAGGGAACGAGGTTTTCATCGTGGACACCACGGCCTCGGCTCTGATCCGATCTAAATCCGAATCCGAGGACGCAAGATTGACCGCAACGACTCCTTTTGCGCTCAGGTGCCGTCGCAGCTCGGCAAAAAACTCCGTGGTGGTCAAATGAAACGGAATTTGGTGACGGGCAAAGACGTCCACCCAGATGACGTCGTATTGTGCGTCAGTCTTTGCCAAAAACACGCGGGCGTCCTGGACGTAGACGTGATGATTGGGCGGAGCCTGATATTCAAAAAATTCCTCGGCTGCCCTGACGACCGAAGGGTCCATTTCAACCACGTCGAGTCCCAAGTGCGGCCAATACTGCTCCAACCATTTTGCAAGAGAGCCCCCTCCCTGCCCGAGGATCAACCCCCGTTGAGGCTCAGGATGAAGAGCCAGGGCGGCCATCATCATTTGACTGTACGGAAGTGCCAATCTCACCGGATCGGGTTGCCACATAATCGCGTGGAAAGTATTGTCGAGCACCAGGAATCGCAGTCCTTTCTCATCGCGTACCTGCACCTGTTGATATGGACTATCTTCCTGATAAATGGCCGGAGGTTGAACCAAAACGGGATGAAACCCAAGCCAGATCAGCCCGCCGAGAACCCCGACAAGAGGAACCAGCACCAACGCGTTGCTTCGCCTGCTCCACCACAACCAGCTTAATCCCAGTACCACCAACACGACTCCCAGGACCGCGACAAGGGTTAAACTCCCCAACCACGTCAATAAGAAAAAAGACGTTCCCCAGGTCCCCATCAGACTTCCAATGGTGGATATGGCAATCATCGCTCCCGTATGCCGACCAAGGTGTCCCATATCGGCGATCGCCAGCCGCAAGAGCACGGGAAGCACGCCACTTAACCCAAAGGCCGGAACCGCTAACAGCACACTGGCCGCCAGACAAGGCCCCCATCTCGGGTCCGAGGTCCATTGCGAGACCGTAAACACGATCGGCTGCCCCACCCCGGCCAAAAGGAGAGTCCATGCTCCCGAGCCCAGCAGTAGACAGGGCAAGACCATACCGGGAGCGTGCAGATCGGCCAGCCAGCCACCCGTAGAATAGCCGCTGCTCATGGCTGCAAGGACAACCCCGATCAGTGCCCCCCAGACAAACAACGAGGTCCCGAACACCGGGGCGAGAAGACGACTTCCCAGAATCTCCAGGGCCATGACCACCGCCCCCGTGGTAAAGGCCGTTCCAAAAAACCACAGCCGCCCCCACGGGGAAGGCGATGCAGAAGTTACTTGCGTATCCATGACCGGTTCTTGAGGGCTTCAACCTTTCTTCGTTGCAGACTCACTCACCCATCCTCGTCTCATACAGTCTTTTCCAAAGACAAAGACTCCAAAAGATGCTATAGAAAGGTTCGTTTTAGTGTCAATAAAACAAAATGGTACGGGGTCAACGGAGGAAAAATGACTGCCAGGAATTTTATTCTCGATCTCGGGAAATTGATGATCGGCATCGCCTGGATCGACGGCCGGCTCCAGCAGGAAGAAATCAACGCGTTGAAGGAACTCCTGTTCCTGCTCCCTGATATTTCAGGGGAAGACTGGATGCAACTGGAACTTTACATGATCCACGCGGTGACCGAGGCCGAACGCCAGGACTTGTTCGATCGCGTTCTCTCCGGCATGCGATCATCTCAGGACAAACAACTTGTGCTTCAGACCCTGGAAAAACTGATCGCAGGCGATGAGTCTGACAGCGCGGGTGAATCGGCATTTCTTGAACGTATCCGTCACGATATCGAAAGACGCAGCACCGGACTGTTAGTCCACCTCAGCGCCCCCATTCGATATACCCTGAAACGCAAGTCCCGTCATTATCAAGGGACGGTCCCACGCGAAGATCGCATAGAGGACTTTATTAAGAACACGATTTATTTCCAGTTGACTTCGGAGTTACAGCATCAAGGGCGAACCCTTTCAATCACAGAGACGGAGGCCAGGAAAATCTGTTTAGCGGCGGGCTTGATGGCCCACGTGGCATGGGCAGACAATGAAGTGTGTCATCGCGAACGTGAAGCCATGAGTCTGGGACTCCGGCAACTCTGGAACGTGCCCGGAGATGAAGCTCAACTGATTACCGACATGAGTCACGTTCGAATCATGCACGGCCTGGATCTCGTTCGGCTCACCAGGGGGTTTTGCAACTATACCACCATTGAGGAGCGAAAAGCTTTTCTCCGGTGTCTCTTTGCCATTGCCAACGCCGCAGAGGACACCTCTCATGACGAAATCGAAACGATTCGCCATATCGCCAAAGCGCTCGAGCTGCCTCATCAGGAATTCATCAATGCGAAATTAACCATACCGCGCCGAGATCGAGGCGGGTTATAGGGTATTTCTCCGGGTTGGCTCGGAGCGTCCTCGGCTCGAAAATACGAGGTCGTGCCAGGCGTTGATTCTCGGTTCGTCACTTCAGCTTCCTGGATTCCCTGACGTCGTTCATCTGGAATTTCTTTCATGTCTCCGGAACCCCCACCGCCGAACACCGACAAGCACCGCGCCATCGCCGGGGCAGCAGGGCTCATTGGCGCCGCCACCTTTTCCAGCCGAATCCTGGGGTTGGTGCGCGACGTTCTTCTCGCACGACTGTTCGGGGCGACGATTGCTGCCGATGCTTTTTTTGTCGCCTATCGTATTCCGAATTTGCTGCGGGAACTCCTGGCCGAAGGCTCCATGTCCTCTGCCTTTATCCCCGTCTTCACTGAATACCACGCCCTTCGCAGCAAAAAGGAAACGTGGGAACTGGCCAGCGCCGCGTTTACCACCCTTGTGTCAATCGTCACGTTGATCACTCTGATCGGTCTGATCGTCACCCCGACCATTGTGTGGGTTGTGGCCCCAGGGTTTCACGACGACGCCGAACGGTTACGCCTCACGGCGACGTTGACCCGGATTATGTTCCCTTATCTGATTTTCATCAGTCTGGCGGCCTTAACCATGGGAATTCTCAATTCCCTGCGGGCCTTTGCCGCACCAGCCCTTGGCCCGGTGTTTTTTAACGTCTGCATTATTGTCTCAGCGTTGTTGCTGGCCCCGCTCTTCGAGGAGCCGGTCCTTGGCGTCGCCCTCGGGGTCGTGATCGGCGGCCTGACGCAATTCGTCATTCAACTGCCCGGCATTCAAAAACGCGGCTTGCTCTTTCAATGGCGATTCAATCCCGGGCATCCAGGCGTGCGTAAGATCGGGCTATTGATCGTGCCGTCACTACTGGGGCTGTCCGTAACGCAAATCAATATTACCGTGAGTACGATCTTGGCGTCTTATTTCCCCGGTGGCCCCACGTACCTGTTTTACGGCATGCGGTTAATCCAATTTCCATTGGGAATTTTCGGCGTAGCCCTGGCCACGGCGATTCTTCCCACTCTGTCAGACCAGGCGTCTCGCAGGGCCATGGATGAACTGCGAGACACGTTAGGATTCGGCCTTCGCATGATTGGCTTTATTATCCTGCCTTCCATGATCGGAGTCATCCTTCTTCGACGCCCCATTGTGCATACGTTCTTTGAACACGGCGCCTTTTCCACCGCCGACACGCAGGCCACCGCCGCCGCGCTGTTGGCCTATGCCGTCGGGCTGTGGGCCTTCGCGGGCATTCGCATCGTTGTGTCGGCCTTTTATTCCCTCCAGGACACGAAGACCCCGGCTTTTACGGCAGTGGCCGCCATGCTGACCAATATTGTATTGGCGCTTCTCCTCATGAAGCCTTTAGCGCACGCAGGTTTGGCCTTGGCAACGGCGCTCTCGGCCATGGTGAACGTCAGTGTGTTAATCGGAATTCTCACGTATCGGCTGGGCGGTATTGATTGGCGAGGAGTGTGTCACTCACTTGGCCAGGCCGGACTTGCGACCATCCCCGTTGTGCTCGTCTGTCTGTGGATTGCAGATTTGGCAGTCTGGCACCGCGCAGACGAATGGATTGCCAAGGGCATCATGCTCACGGTAGGAATCGGATTGAGCGTGACCGGATACATCGGTGCTCAGGCGTTGTTGCGCTCCAGGGAACTGGACGTGTTGTGGAAGATGGTTCAGGAGAAAATCGCGGGACTCCCGAAGACGTAGGTGCTGAATGAAAGAAAGTGCGTATCGAGAGCGGAACGATTCAGAAATACCGAACCAGGCTCAATGACAGGCCGACCTCTCCATTATCCAACTCCACAGGGACTCTGACCCTTCCCTCGTCGGGCAGGCTGATCCACTCTTCTCTTTGATACCAGGTGTATCGCGCTTCGCCCCGAAGCGCGAAGTGTTCGTCGATCATCTTTTCCAGCCCGGCGCCACCCACCCACGCCAGAAAGTCCCTGTCATACGCGTCTGCCCCCGACAGGTCCTCATCCGGCGCACAGCCTGACGCGTTGGCACAGCCCGTGTACGCAATCTTGAAATCGGTTTCGACGCGGCGGACGCCGGTCAGTACGTACAGGCTCGCGTCGTCACCGGCCCATGACGTCAACAATGCCGGGCTGCCGCCAAGCTTGAGCGTCAGACCATAGCTTTTATCCTTTTCAAAAAACCAGCTTTCGGGCCAGCTTTGTCCATAATTGTTACGCACGTCCTGGCCACGGGGCGACCCAGGAAGCCGACCCTCCACCTCGCCGCCGTGAAACGTCACGTCGATTTCACCGATCAGGTACAATCCACGGTCATTGAGCGGCAGACGATAACCGCCGAGGAGACCGAAACCATAACCCGTTTCCCCGGCGGAATCACTATCGTGAAAAAGATTGCCCGACTGCTCCGACACATTGCGCGGGTCCGTATTGTCGGTGGTTTTATCATAAGAGGCATCAAGGAACTCCACCGTTCCCGAAACGCCGACGTACCAGCGTCCGTCTTCAGCAAGTGCCGTACCCGCAACGCTCACGAGCACTCCCACCACACAACAGATCAAGAAAAGCTTCCATGGATTTCGAGCAGGCTGCATGTTTTCCTCCCTGTTCTCACTTAGCTGAAGCAATGGAATATAATGTGTTCATGATTATTGGAAGCCTTTACCCTATTGTACCACGTTCCTGGTGTGCCACGCATGAGATATTATTAACGGGTCGTGGCTCAGTTCGACATGACGGCCTCGTACTTTTTGAAACAAACCCCAAAGAAACGGGGACCGGACAAGAAATTCAAACGGAGCCACGACCAAAAAGGGTCCGGAAGCCCTTGACTCTGGTAAGCGGTTGCCCCTCACCCTGTCTGACAATGGAATGGAAAGGGAGCAGGGCTAAGCCTCCCCTTTGTCAGGGGAACCTGGGAGATTGAGCCGGTTGCCGGCGTCACCGTCAGACCTTACAACCTCCCCTTTGTAAGGGGAGGGAAGGAGGGGTAGAAGGCCTCCATGAAGCACCGGGGAGCGCCGCCGAAGACTCTACCTCCCCTGGCCCCTCCTTACAAAGGAGGGGAAAGTTTCCGCCCCCCTGCGGATGCCATCAGATGGACCTCGCCCCGCCTGACAAGGCAGGGGAAAAGACTAAGCCTCCCCTTTGTAAGGGGAGGGAAGGAGGGGTAGAAGGCCTCCATGAAGCACCGGGGAGCGCCGTCGAAGACTCTACCTCCCCCTGGCCCCTCCTTACAAAGGAGGGAGAAAGTTTCCTTCAACAAGCTCCAAAGAAACGGGGACCGGACAAGAAATTCAAACGGAGCCACTCCCTGTTAACGTCGTTGTGTGGAGCCGTGTGCTACAATATCCCAATTGGAAATTGAATAAAGGGGTGCCAGCATGAAAGCCGTGCTCCAACGCGTCCGCTCAGCCTCCGTCAAAGTCGACGGCCATTCAATTACCTCGATTTCCCAGGGGCTTGTGGTCCTCCTGGGGGTGGCAAAAGGTGATTCCGAGGCAGACGTCTCCTATATGGCCGGCAAGATACCGCAACTCCGAATTTTTTCCGACGAGACGGGCAAGATGAATCGGTCGATCGTGGACATGAACGGAGACCTGCTCATTGTCTCGCAATTTACGTTATTGGGAGATACCCGTCGTGGCCGACGTCCAGGATTTGATGAAGCCGCTCCCCCTGACAAAGCACGTCGATTCTATGAATCCGTGGCTCACTCCATTCGAGAGCGGGGAGTTCACGTTCAAACGGGCAAGTTCGGTGCCAGCATGGTGGTGGCTCTGGAAAATGACGGCCCGGTGACATTCATTCTTGACAGCCACCGGAGGGAATCGGAGAAAATAGGCGATCTGTCAAAAAGACCTCCGCAATAACGGGTCAGGTAAGGGTGAGGATGGCGGCCACGGTTTCTCAACATCATCCACTCAGGAAACTATTCGGTGCGCTGACGGAACGCAGTTTTACCGAGTCACTTGGGTGGCCTGATTTCAACGTCACCGCCTATCTCTCCAATCTTCTCGTCGAATTCTCCCATATCGACCATCTCCAACACATTAAAAATCAGCACGGACAACCCCTCGAAACGGTGGCCGAACTCTTATACGAATCCGAACTCGCGACGGACTCCCCGGATCTTGATCGAGAACGGGAAATTCATCGGCACATTGGCGATTTGACGTTATTTATCGCGGGGCTGTTTCCGGAGTATCTGCGCTACCTCAAAGCCAGAGGGATGATTTACCACAAAGATTATTTCGTGAATTATATGAAAGCAGGAAAACGTTCTTACCGAATTGTCGCCGCGTTCCAACACGGTGACCGTAAAGACCAACCGGTGCTTTTTCAAACGCTCTCTTCGAACTTTGAACTGTGCGTGACCGGTCTCGGACTCGTACGCCAGGATCTGGATCGCATGCAGCATCCTCCTCACCAACGGGCCAAAGACGTTCTGCTGCATTAACAGCGGTATAATCGAGTGAAGGCGGCATGGGATCAGTATTCTTTCATTTGGCCTTTCCCGCGCACAACCTGGAAGAAGCCAAAAGATTTTACGTGGATGGACTGGGCTGCACGCTCGGGCGCCAGTCGCCGCAGGCCGTGTTGTTGGAATTCAAGAATCATCAGATTGTGGCTCAATTGACAACGGAGCCACTTCCCCGGCAGCAAGGCATCTATCCTCGACATTTCGGATTGATATTTACGAACGAGGAGGAGTGGAAGGAAGTGATTGAACGGGCCGAAACTCACGGGCTGAAGTTCTACCAACGCCCTCGTCGTCGATTTCCAGGAACCCGGCTGGAACATCAGACGTTTTTTCTCGAAGACCCTTCACACAATTTGTTGGAGTTCAAACACTACACGCACGATACCGCGATTTTCGGTGAGCACGACGCTTCCACGATCGGCGACGCACACGAGACCAGGTAGAACGCCCCTCCGAGCGTGAGGGCGTAATGGCGAATCGTGAAGCGGGACCACGGATGCTCCTCACCGCCGGTACACGGCTCGACGAGTATCGACTCGGTGACGACTCCCCCGCAGGGGCGGGCTCACCACCTGACGCACGACCAGACTCTCACCATATCGGCGACGCGATTTGCGGCAGGGTTGACGGGAGCATTGGCGAGAAGCGCGCGGGGCAACGCACAGCGACACAGAGCTAGGGCATGACGTCGAGTTCAGCCAGGACTTCTTCCAAGTGGCCGTCCACTTTGACCTTCTGAAAGATGTCATCGATTGTTCCTTGTTCATCGACAATGAACGTCGTGCGCTCGATTCCCATGAATTTCCTGCCGTACAGAGACTTTTCTTTCCACACGCCATAGGCCTGCAACACGGTTTTCTTTTCATCACTGAGCAGGGGGAAATTCAGATTGAACTTTTTTGTAAACTTTTTGTGAGATTCCACGGAATCTCCACTGACCCCCAGCACCACGGCACCGCTGGCGTGAATTTCATCCAGACCATCACGAAAGGCACATGATTCTTTGGTGCAACCCGGCGTGTCATCTTTAGGATAAAAATAGAGCACGACCTTCTTCCCTTTGAAATCAGAGAGACGCATGATTTTCCCATCTTGATTCAGCAAGGAAAAATCCGGAGCCTTTTGTCCTATTTTGACCTGCACCGTTGAAGATTTCGGCAAAGATTTGGCCGCTGTTGTTCCTGGTGCCTTTGCCTTACGTTTGGTCGAAGCCGCGGAAGTCCTGGTGGTGGTCTTTTTGGTTTTCCCGGATGCCATTGCGTTGTTCGTGCCTTTCGGTGTTCGGGCCATTACGCCTCCCTTCCC
Organism: Nitrospirales bacterium; assembly: GCA_965215405.1. Taxonomy (GTDB): domain Bacteria; phylum Nitrospirota; class Nitrospiria; order Nitrospirales; family UBA8639; genus Bin75. The sequence continues at coordinate 1,034,926 of OZ244060.1, read as the reverse complement.
TGTCACTTCATCCACTCTCAAGAGCCGCTTGACCACAGAATGCCAAGCGGACGGCAAAGCCTACAGTTTTTATAAAAATCACTCAAGTCACTTCATCGGCGCTTCTTCTTCCCCGACCAAAAGAAGACCATGAAACGTTTATGATAGACTGGGGCTGAAAGCAAAGCCTGATTCCATCACGGTGAGGCGAACGTGCAACTCGTAATCGATGAAGAGATTCCGTTTGCCCGGGAAGCGTTTTCGCGTCTCGGCTCTCCGACCCTGCTCCCGGCACGAGCGATCACTCACGAGACGCTTCGGGAAGCCCACGCCCTCATTGTCCGATCCGTCACCAGAGTCAACGCCGCGCTGTTAGCCGACACCAACGTACAATTTGTCGGAACGGCAACCACGGGCGTTGAGCATATTGACCAACCGTATTTAGCCACTCGGAACATCGGTTTCGCCGCGGCCCGGGGTTCTAACGCAAACGCCGTCGCAGAGTACGTGGTGACGGCCTTGCTGACGACGGCGCACTCCAAAGGCCTCGTCCTCAGCGAAAAAACCATAGGGATCATTGGTGTCGGCCGAATCGGCAGCCTTGTGGCGGCCAGAGCACACGCATTGGGAATGCAGACTCTTCTTCATGATCCACCCCTGGCGCGAGAAACGGGCAATCGACACTATCGGCCACTCGCCGAGGTCATACGAGCCGACTTCATTACCCTTCACGTCCCCTTGACACTCGAGGGACCTGACGCAACTTTTCATTTGATCGGAAAAGGTGAACTTGCTCACATGACGCCATCGTCCATACTGATCAATACCGCACGCGGAGAAGTTGTGGATAATGATGCCCTGCTTGAGGCCTTGACAGGGCGTCCGGCAGGAGGAGCGGTCATAGACGTATGGGAAAGGGAACCTTCTATCAACTGGGACCTTCTGAACCAAACCACTCTTGGCACACCACACGTTGCCGGCTACTCCTCTGACGGAAAAATCAAGGGAATGATGATGCTGTATCACGCCTGCTGCCGTTTTTGGGGAATCGAGCCGACATGGATGCCTCCCCTGGACCGTACACCGCCAACGACCCTCGCACATGGAACGTCGCCCCAAATTGAATTCGATGCAACCGGCAAGGATTTCCAGACTCTCGCCCATGAAATCACCACGACTCTTTACGACCTCCCGGGAGACCATGCGCGGATGATGGAAGTGCTCGCCGTTCCCAGGCAACTGCGGCCACAGGCATTCGAGCAGCTCCGAAGGGACTATTCGTATCGAAGAGAATTCGCATCCTCACCAATCTCCATCGAGGGTGGCGACCGAAAACTTTTTGCCCGATTACACGCACTGGGAATCAACGCGAGAGAATTTTAAGCAGGGCATCGAAAATTCTATTGACACGGGATCGGCAAATTTCTATAATTCTACAATTCCTATCGGAAATACAGTAATTGGAATGCTCAAAATTCCGCTTAAAGTGACGTATGCGATTTTTGCCACGTTGGAGCTCGCCCTGCGATACGGGGAAGGACCGATTCAGGCCAGGATGATTGCCAGAAGGCAAACCATCCCTCCGCGTTTTATCGAGCAAGTGCTTCATGCCTTAAAACAGGGTGGCCTGGTTGACAGCATCAGGGGACCCCAGGGAGGATACCTGCTGCGACAACCACCATCCGAGATTTCATTAGCCACCATTGTTGAAACGATGAACGGCCAGGCCGAGCCGGAAACGCGAGAGGCAAGCACGAATGGCCACTCCCTGCGACCTCTTCATCAAGAGGCCTTATTATCGACGCTGTGGAGTCGCGTGTACCAGGCCGAACGAGAGGTTTTGAGTTCAGTCACGCTTCAATCCTTGATTGAACAGTATACGCAGCTCGAACAACAGCGGGCACCGATGTATCACATTTAACGTTGCTGACGTTGAGGGAAAACTCTCCCTTTACCATAAACCGACTGCCGTGACGTATTACGAGGGATCCATTTCCGGAGGCACATCATGAACACGGGCCGTTTCACCATGTTCTCTGAGATTCACACCATTCCTGTTCCTCAAGAGATTCAAGAAGAAATTGAAACATTCGAAGACGAGGTCAAACGGTTGCAGGCCGGCGAGGTCTCCGGAGATCTGTTCAAGCCGTTCCGGTTGCAATACGGCATCTATGGACAACGACAGCCTGACGTGCAGATGGTGCGAATCAAAATTCCCTTTGGCGGACTGACGTCCAACCAGTTGCGCCGGGTCGCCGAACTGGCCGAGACCTATGCCACCGGGGTCGGCCACGTCACCACCCGACAAGACATTCAATTGCACTTTGTGCCCTTGTCACGGGTCAGCACGGTCATGCGAAAACTCGAAGAAGTGGGGCTCACCACTCGCGAAGCCTGTGCCAACACGGTCCGCAACGTCACCGCCTGTCACCTGGCCGGCGTCTGTCAAGGTGAAGTCTTCGACGTGACCCCGTATGCGAATACCGTGGCGAGACATTTGCTGCGAAATCCGCTTACCCAAAGCCTCCCGCGAAAATTCAAAATTGCGTTTTCCGGCTGCAGTCACGATTGTGCCATGACGCCCATCCACGACGTCGGCTTATTAGCGAAGAAAACCGAAGACGGCACGATGGGATTTCGCATGGTTGTCGGAGGGGGGTTAGGGGCAGCCCCGCGCGTCGCGCGTCTTCTTCGGGAATTCGTGCCCATGGACGAACTGATTCCGTCCATCGAAGCCGTCATTAAAGTCTTTGATAACCTTGGCAATCGAAAAAACCGCAACAAAGCGCGCATGAAGTTTGTGATTGAAAAATTAGGGTTTGAAGAATTTCGACGCCGATGGGAAGAGGCCTATGAAGATCTGTTTGGCGCCAGGCCTTCTCATCCACCGTTGAAACTCCTCCCGCATGCCGACCCCGCTCCCCTTATTGTGCCGACGAAACACAAGGCAGACGGCAACGGCCACCACCCGAATGGTTCTGCGACGTCTTTGTTCACGACGTGGCGACAAACGAACGTCGTGAAACAACGGCAGGAAGGGTTTTCCGCCGCCGTCCTGAGACTGCCGACCGGTGACATTACCGCCGGGCAAATGCTTGTGGTGGCTGACCTGGCCGAACAATATTCCAATGGCAACATTCGCACCACGATCGGTCAGAATTTGATTATTCGCTGGGTTTCCGACGGACACATGGAGGCCCTCTATCAGGAATTGGAAGCCCACGGGTTAGGACAACCCGGGGCGAATAAAACCGAAGACGTCGTGGCCTGCCCCGGAACCGATACCTGCGGGCTCGGGATCACCTCATCCAAGGGCGTTGCCCGTGCCTTGGCCGAAGTCTTTCCACCGGGACACGTTCCCGACGATTTGAAAGGGACGACGATCCATATCAGCGGCTGTCATAATTCCTGTGCCCAGCATCATATCTCGACCATTGGTCTGCATGGAGTGGGCAAACGCGTTGGAGACCATATTGCCCCCGTGTACGAGCTTCATCTCGGAGGGCGAATCAACGGAACCGCGGAAGTCGGACAAATGACGATCAAACTCCCAGCCAAAAACGTCCCCGCTGCCATTTCGCACCTGCTTGACGTGTATCGACGAGACCGCCAGGGAGGAGAAAGCCTGCATACCTTTATTAAACGAACGGGCAAACCCGCTCTTAAAGAAGAACTGCTCGGGCATTCTATTCTGCCCCCATATGCCGAGGACCCCTCGTACTACTTCGATTGGGAAGCGGAAGAGGAATTTACGCTTGAAGACCTGGGACCCGGTGAATGTGCCGGCGGTGCCATAGAAATGATCGACAATCGGATTCTGGAAGCCGAGCAGGAACTCTACCAGGCCCGCGTTCTGGCCGAGAAACATCAATTTGCCATGGCCATTAACAAGGCCTATCGAGCCGTGGTGGCGGGAGCCAAAGCACTGCTCGTGACCGAGGGCATTGATCCCAATACCGATGCCGACACGCTGGCGGAACTCGATCAGTTTGCCGCTCGGCAAAACGGGCTCATTCCTCAAGCGTATCGAGGGATGGCACGGACAATCAGTGATCTGGGCACCAAGGAAAATTCCGCCGAATTCACCGACAAGAAAATGGCCTTTGCCAAAGGGTTCGTGGAGTTCTGCAGGAAACTGACCGAAGAAATCGGGCAGGATCTCAAGCTCGGACTCTCCGAAGAGAGCCCCGCCGTGACGGAACCGGCCACGACCACGGTTCAAAGCGAACCCATTCAAGACGCGACCGTTCTTGATCTTCGAGGGGTCATGTGCCCTCTGAATTACGTCAAAACCAAATTGAAGCTCGAAACCATGGATGAAGGTGAACGCCTGGAAGTATGGCTGGACTCCGGCGATCCCGTTAAAAACGTGCCCGCGAGCCTTCGCAACGACGGGCACAAGGTGCTCGCCGAAGATCCGTTGGAAGCCGACGCGCAACACTTCAAGGTATTAGTAGAAAAAGTCGAGGTCTAGCAGGATGCTGAAAAAATCCGCCAACCTTGTTTCCGTGACGCCCGGAAGCTCAACGTGCCCAAAAAGGAGTCAGCCGTGAGCGAACGCGCGAATGTTTCAACGGAAGCGCTTCACGAACTGAACCAGCGATTTGCGACCCGCTCGCCGCAAGACCTCTTAACCTATGCGTTCGAACAGTTCTTCCCTCGGATGGTGCTGGCGTGCAGTTTTGGCCCCGAGGACGTGGTGCTCTGGGACATGATGCACCGCGTCAATCCTCAAGCCTCACTCTTTTATTTAGACACGGACTTCCTCTTTCCGGAAACCTACGCCGTGCGTGATCGCCTGATCGCCCGATACAAAATCCCGGCTGAGCAAGTCATTCGAGTCGTGCCGGCACTGACGCCCATACAACAAGCGAAAAAATTCGGAGAACGATTGTGGGTCCGGCAACCCGATCAATGCTGCCGGATTCGAAAAGTCGATCCGTTAGCCAAAATTCTGAAAAATTACTCGGCGTGGGTGACGGGCATTCGTCGCGACCAGACCCCGACTCGCGCAGCGGCAGGGCTGATTGAATGGGACGCCAGATTTGGTCTCGTCAAATTGAATCCCCTTGCGGCATGGACCAACGATGAAGTCTGGACATACGTCAAAATCCATGACGTGCCCTATAACGTCCTCCACGACCAACACTACCCCAGCATCGGATGCACGCACTGCACGGAACCCGTTCATTCAGGTGACGATCCACGTGCTGGTCGATGGCAACAGAGTCTCGAAAAAACCGAATGCGGGCTTCATCAGTAATCAGCCCGCAAAAAGCCGGACCATCGTCTTTTCTGCAAGACCTGACGACACCATTGACATTCGACCGTTGACCCGGAATTTCAGCAACCGCGCACACCGCTCATGCACCAGCTCATCACCAAAATCGGAAAGGGACAACGAGGGGCCAAAGACCTGTCGTGGGAAGAATCCAAACAAGCCGCCCGGGATCTGATAGAAGGAAACGCGACACCCTGTCAAACAGGGGCTTTTTTAATGGCCATGCGGATCAAACTGGAAGCCGTGACGGAATTAGCCTCCTTTACCGCCGCCACTCGAAGCTACGTTTCCCCAATCAGTGCTCCGACCGACCTCAACGTGGTTGACGTTCCGCTGTACGCCGAAAAGCACAATACGCGTCACGTGTGTTTACCCGCGGCCATCGTTGCCGCGTCTGCCGGGGCAACCATTTTCTTTCACGGCATAGACAATCCAACGGTTTCTTCCGATCTTCCCCGGGTGTTGGCGCAACTGGGAATTCCCGCAACGCTGCAAGGCCAAAACCTTCTTTCAACCCTGCAACAAAAGGGATTCGCGTACCTGGACCTTGCGTTGTATCACCCCCCCCTGGCAAAGCTGTTAACCCTGCGCGAACAACTGGGAGCCCAAAACCTGTTCCATCAAGTTGCCCGTCTCCTCAATCCCACGCGAGCGCAATCACAAGTGGTGGGGGTGACCCATCCGCCGTATCTCGAAAAAATCCCGGAAGCGGCGACGATGCTCGGTGGACGTCGGCTCCTCGTTTTTCAGGGGGTGGAAGGATTTCCCGAACTGTCGATTGCAACCAAGACGATCATGCGGGAACTTCGTGGCACCCGTGTCGCCCCCTTTAACCTCACTCCCCCCGACGTCCGTCTTCCCTCAGGCTCATTCCAACACATGGCCCTTCCTCCCCAGTCTTCTCAAAAAGAAGTCCCGGCCCAGGAAGCGGCCATGATTCATCACGTCCTGAATAACCGGACACGAGACGGATTTCGCGACTGGGTTATCTACAACGCCGCCACGTTGCTCTATGCTTCGGGGCAAGCCCCCTCCATTGCCGAAGGAGTGCCTTCAGCACAAAAAGCATTACAATCCGGCGCGGCTGCACAAAAACTCGCGGATCTCGCCTCGCCCCCGGTGCCCTCGACTGTACCGGAGAAAAAGGTCGTCCACGCATGAGACATCTTCGACGGCTGGAAGATCAAAGCGTCTATATTTTTCGTGAAGCCTATCGACACTTCGACAACCTGGCCATGCTCTGGTCCATGGGGAAAGACTCCACCGTGCTGCTGTGGCTGGCACGGAAAGCCTTCTTCGGCCACGTCCCCTTTCCGCTTCTGCACGTCGATACCAGTTACAAAATTCCCGCCATGATCGAGTATCGCGATCGCCTGGCGCGCGAATGGCGCCTCAACCTGATCGTGGGCCAAAATAGAAAAGCTCTCGCCGAAGGCATGAACCACGAGCGAGGCCGCGTCGAATGCTGCACCGCGTTAAAAACCGAAGGATTGAAACTCCTGCTGGAAGAAAAAAAGTATACGGGCATTATCCTGGGCGTGCGCGCCGACGAAGAAAGCACCCGGGCCAAAGAACGCTACTTTTCGCCCCGCGACAAAAACAACGACTGGGATTTTCGCGATCAGCCGCCGGAATTGTGGGATCAATTCAAAACCTCGTTTCCGGCCGGCACCCATATTCGGATCCACCCTCTGCTGGACTGGACTGAAGTCAATATCTGGGAATACATCAAGCTCGAGAACGTTCCCTTCATGGACCTGTACCTCAACAAGGGAGACGGGACCCGGTATCGGAGTCTGGGTTGTGCACCCTGTACCTTTCCCATCAAATCCACGGCCCGCACCGTTGACGAAATCATCGAGGAACTACGCGCCACGAACGTGGCCGAACGAGCCGGTCGCGCCCAGGACGAAGGGCGAGGAATGGAGTTGCTGCGAAAAGATGGCTACATGTAATCCCCAGGACGCGCCCGAAATTCGAGACCGCATGAATATTGTCATCGTGGGAAGCGTGGACCACGGGAAATCCACCCTGCTGGGTCGCCTGTACGCGGACACGGGCACCTTGCCGGAAGGCAAGATCGAAAAAATTCAAGCCATTTGCAAGCAACAGGGCAAAGAATTCGAATACGCCTTTCTATTCGACGCGTTCCTGGAAGAACAGCAGCAGGGCGTGACGATTGACACCGCCCGGACCTTTTTCCAATGGGCCGGACGTCAATACATCATCATCGACGCACCCGGGCATAAGGAATTCCTGAAAAACATGGTCTCCGGCGCAGCGCGAGCCGAAGCCGCCTTACTGCTCATCGATGCACTCGAAGGCGTCAAGGATCAATCCAAACGACACGGCCTGTTGCTTTCCATGCTGGGCGTCAAACAAGTCACGGTAGTCGTGAACAAAATGGACCTGGTGGGATACCGGCAGGATACCTTTCACGGCATTGAAAAGGAGTATCGGGAATTCCTTGCCCAACTCAAGGTCACGCCGCAGTTCGTGATCCCTGCCAGCGCCAAACTCGGGGAGAATATCGCGCATGCCAGTCCGCACACGGCCTGGTTCACCGGCCCCACGGTACTGGACTCGCTGACCGAGTTTTCCTCGGCACCCGACAAGGCGGAGCAACCCCTGCGGCTTCCGCTTCAAGACGTCTACAAATTCGACGTCCGCCGGATCCTGGCGGGACGCGTCACGTCCGGACGCCTCAACGTGGGAGATCGGTTGATCTTCACTCCATCGAACAAAACCGCGGTGGTACAAACCGTGGAAGCATTCAACATCGAACCTCCCCCGACCCACGCCCAGGCCGGCCAATCCGTGGGCGTCACCCTGGACGAACAAATTTTCGTCGAACGCGGAGAGATCATCAGCCACGAACATTCCATTCCGCTCGTCTCGACCACCTTTCGAGCCAATCTTTTCTGGCTCGGTCGACGTCCCCTGGCACTGAACACTCCCTATTTAGTGCGACTGGGCACGCGCGAAGTCGAATGCCACGTGGCCGCCATCCATCGCATCATGGATGCCAACGACCTCTCGCTGGATACCCAGGCCGCCAAAACCGCTGTTCAGCGAAACGAGGTGGCGGATATCACCATACAGGCCAAAGCCCCGCTCGCCTTTGATCTGTACGCCGACTTTGAAACCACTGGGCGCTTTGTCCTGGTCGATGACTATGACGTGTCCGGGGGTGGAATCATCACCGAGATGGTGCAGGATCGTGAAGAAACCCTTCGGGTCGAGGCGCGACAACGAGACTTTGCCTGGATCAAAGGGAACGTCACCCCAGCGGACCGCGCCAGGCACTACAGCCATCGTGCGGCATTAGTCCTTCTCATCGGCCCGGACGTCACGGGAAAAACCTTCTTAGCCAAACAGTTGGAATCCCTGCTCGTGGCCGACGGCAGACACGCCTATATGTTGGACCCGGAAAACCTTCGACGCGGACTCGATGCGGATTTGCAAGAAGGGGACGCCGAAGAAACGATTCGTCGCTACGGCGAAGTGGCCAGGCTGTTACTCGATACCGGGTTGCTCCTGATTTCCACCACCAATTCGTTCGACTTCCCGGCCGATCACGTCGTCGAAGCCATTCGCACCCTGGTGCATCCTGCCCCGGTGTTGACGGTCTACATGAGTCAAGAGACCGGGCCCTCGCCCATGGAGTCGGATCTCTCCTTTACCGGGCCCGAAGACTTTACGGCCACGGCCCATAACGTCCTGGAAATGCTGAAGCACAAAGACGTTCTGACGGAAGCGATGGGAAACGACCCCGCCTCTCAATTTTCGATCTAATCACCGGACCCAATCTCCTCTCCCTTGATCGGAGAGGATTAAGGTGAGGGTGGGAAGACAGGAGATTGCAGCAAAGCGTCCCCCAGACACGCGGACTAGCCCAGCGTCACCAGTTTCAGGCCCACGATTCCCGCAATAATCAAAACGATGAAAAACAAGCGGGCAACGTCGTACGGTTCATTAAACAGAACAATGCCCGTAACAGCCGCCCCCACTGCGCCGATACCCGTCCAGATCGCATAAGCCGTGCCAATAGGGATGGCCCGCAAGGACAACGCCAGACACACCATACTCACGCTCATCGCCGCGACCGTCCCCACACTGGGCCACAGCCTCGTAAACCCGTCCGAATATTTGAGCCCGGTTATCCAGACAATCTCAAACCCACCGGCGACAAATAAATACACCCACGCCATATGTCCCTCCTTTTCCTGAGCAAATGGCGTGTTGTAGCATAGCCTGAGGTGCAAAGAAACGTCTGCCTGAACACGAGCCCTTGACTCTGGTAAGCGGTTGCCCCTCACCCCCGCCTGACAAAGCCGGGGAACGGGAGCAGGTCCACGCCTCCCCTTTGTCAGGGGAGGGCCGGTGGGGTAGACCCCCCCAGGAAGCCCCCGGGGGCACCATCGAAGACTCTACCTCCCTTTTGTCAGGGGAGGGACGGTCCCGATGTGCGGGCAACCGCTCCTGAATGGTCCAAGTCTCCTCCCCTTTCCCTTTGTAAGGGGAGGGAAGGTGGGGTAGAGCCCCCCGCCCAGGAAGCCCCCGGGGGCACAGTCGAAGACTCTACCTCCCCTCACCCCTCCTTACAAAGGAGGGGAAAAGACTAAGCCTCCTTTTTGTCAGGGAAGGGCAGATCCCGATGCGCGGGCGACCGCTGCCGAATGGTCCGAGCCTCCTCCCCTTTGTAAGGGGAGGGAAGGTGGGGTAGAGAGCCTTGGTCTGCGAACGGTGGGAGGGGCGGGAATGACATCAGAGGGCAGCTTGTGGCATGCCTCCCCCTTCTTTCTACCTCCCCTCACCCTGCCTGACAAAGGAGGGGAAACGTTTCCTCATCCCAGCCATCACCGGACACCACGCCCGGGTCGAAGACTCTACCTCCCCTTGCCCCTCCTTACAAAGGAGGGAAACAGATAAGGTTGATCTTGTCCACGTCACACCATCTCACCCTGATCCCTCCTGATAAAAGTTTCCGCAACAAGCCCCAAAGAAACGGGGACCGGACAAGCAAAGAAATTCAAACGGAGCCACGACCCTGAACCCGGGTTTGTGGGCCACAAGGCTGGTGTTCGGCGTCGGCGATGGCTGCGCCAGTCGTAAAGGACGTAATCCGATTCCCGAGGGTGACGACCCTCCGCAGAAACTCGGGGCCGCGGTCCTGCTCGGCGGCGATCAGTGCCCGGAGCACACGGGCGTAGCCGCCGGCCTGTAGCAGCATAGCCGCGTGGGCGCGATCCTGTTCGGCGGTGTTCAGTGCCAGCAGCACACGGGCATAGCCGAATGGCCACAGTCCTGCTCGGCGGCGCCTGCCCTGCCGTCAGGCCGGTCGATGGTCTCCGTCGGAAGTGATCTTCGAAACGTAGGCGACGCTCTGTTTTCCCACGTCGTACTTCTTCCAATCAGGCACATGAACGGTCAGCAACGCCTTAAATAACCTCCCGTGGTTGGGAACGCGCAAGTGCAACAGCTCGTGCGCGATGACGAAGTCCCGAAATCCCTGTTCCTGATCGGCCAGATCGATAGCGAGTGTGATAACCCCCAACGTCGAGCAGGAACCCCACTTCCGGTTCATGTGCTGAACGCGAACGAGCCACGGGTGAACACCGAGCCGTTGCGCCCAATACTCGACGCGGTTGCGAATGACCCAGCGTCGTTCCTTATGAACGTGCATCCGTATCCAGTAAAATTCCGAGTATGGTCTCGACGATTCGGCCGCTTGCTCGACCATCGGGAACTGTACGGAACCGGCTTCGCTGATGGTGAGATCAGGCACCTGGCAGCTCCCTCGGCGGGTTTCGGAGTTTGTGTGTCACGGATGAGCAGCAAATCATTTTGTGTGTCACGAAACATGGTTTCGTGACACACAAGCCGGTTTGTATCCCACAGGTGACACTCAAACGGCCACCTGCTGGACCCAGCACCAAGGCCGATCGGTCCGCGTGGGAAAGTGCTTACGTCCGTGGCCACTCAGCACTGCATCCTGGGGTTGTCGGGTCCTCCCTGCGGGCTCTATATGGTTCGCCCGGCCCGGCATCACCCCTCCCCGCCTCAGGGGAACACCCCTCACGAACCTCCCAGGCTTGAGTGTCATGGATTGACCACAAGCCATTTTGTCTGGTACGAATTGCCGTTTCGTGCCAGACAAACAGATTTGTCTGGCATAGATGACAGTCAAAAGACCTGTCTCCCCTCCGCGACGTTCACAAGTTCGGTAAACGCGTGGATCGCGGGTCTGCGTCAGGCCCCTCTGTGGGTGGATTACGCTGCGCTCATCCGACCTGCGACTTTTTCCGAGTCTCAAGACTGGCGCAGAAGCGCGGGTTCAGCTATAGTATAGGAAGAAGAAAACACCGGTGAACGGACAATCGAACCAAAAGGGGGTGACTGGCTTCGACGGGGATCAGGAAGTCAACGGTGCGTGTCGAGCTCTCGGAGTCTCGTTAAACCTTCGGGAAACCTATAAGTGCCAACGAACCATTGGCTCTCGCAGCTTAAGTGACTGCGACGTCTCCCCATTCTTTGTCTGCGGGCATGGATGAGGCGCTACTGCAGCAGGCTGGTCCAATGTTGGTGCTCAGCAACGGCGGATGAGACTTTTCTGGGCTAGCAAAAGCTCTAAGCCGGTCAGTGGGCGTGGGCGGTTGCGAATCCTAAAACATTGACTACACACGTAGGACCGTTGTGCTGAATGTCTTCGGACGCGGGTTCAAATCCCGCCACCTCCACCATTCTTCAACACACGACTCGTCTCTCCGGGGTAGCCCTTCAGAGAGACGAGTGCCCTGTCGTCCCTTGCTTTCAAAGGGGTTGGGCGATCCGTACCTCATCTATCGAGACGGCTCGCGACCCCTCGAAGACGTCCCGCAACCACACGTGGCCGCGGTCCAGCAAGTCGCCGATATCGAGACGGTTCACGGCTCCTCGAAGACGTGCCCGCTGTCCCTGCTCAGGAAACCGGAGCAGGGCGGGAAAGCACCTGATCAACGGCCTCACGACTCCCCAGGTTCAGGAAGTCCCTGGACGCGCACGGCCACTTCCTGCCTTAACCGTGAGATCACTCAAAACCCGGGTCCAGGAAATCCCTGGAAATGCACGGCCACTTCCCGTTGTCGTGCGCGGACGTCCTTTTCATGATCCTGTCGGCCATGCGCGTCATTGGATCACACCCTTTTGCCGGATTCCGTCCTTTACGGTCAGTAAGAAATTTACTATATTTCTCTTACGCTGATATTTTCCTTACACCGTCAATGAGATTGTTCAAAATCGCTCGGCGGGAGGCGAAAAACACCCAACGATGTGTGGCCGTTTCACACAGAAGCTGACCCTGGATCGGATTCACGACCTCTACGCCCTGACGGGACCCGCGCCGCCGCTGAATCTGCGACCTCGCTACAACGGCGCGCCGGCACAGGATTTCGCGGCATGCCGGCTCGATGAGGACGGGAACCGCGCTATCGCCGGACTCCGATGGGGACTGGTGCCGTCCTGGGCCCGAGACGTCAGGATAGGCACCCGCCTCATCAACGCCAGGGCGGAGACAGTCCACAACAAGCCGTCATTCGGTGCCGCCTTTCGCTCACGTCGGTGCCTGGTGCCGGCCGACGGATGGTTCGAATGGCAGGTGACCGGGCGAGGCAAGCAGCCCTACTTCCTGGCTCCCGCGAACGGAGCGCCGCTGTCGTTCGCCGCTTTGTGGGAGCACTGGGACACGGGCAGCGACTCCCTCGAGTCCTTCACCATCATCACGACGGCGGCCTCCCCAGGGCTTGCGGACGTTCACCATCGGCAGCCGGCGATCATCGATCCTGACGGATTCGACGCTTGGCTCGACCCGTCGTCGCCGGTGCCGCGGCTCCTCGACCTGGTGCGTGAACCCCATGGCGGTCCCTACGAGAAGCGCGCCGTCAGCACCAGAGTGAACAGCATTCGAAACAACGACCCGGACGTCCTGGCCCCGAAACCGGGGGCAATCGGAAACGTCCCTGACCAGGGCTGCCTCCTGTGAGGCGAATCAAAGATTCCCTGGAGCTCAGCGCGAGCGACCTGGTCGGATACCTGCATTGCCGTCATCTCTCCGACCTGGACCGTGCGGTTGCCGAAGGTTCGCTGGCAAAACCCACAGTCAGAAATGATCCCCTTTTACAGCTTCTTTGGGAGCGAGGTTCTATCCACGAGCAGAACTATGTCGAGCACGTGGCAAAGAGCGGTCTGCAACCCGTCAGAATCGACGGCGTCGGGGTGACGGACGAGGCCGTCTCGCAAACCCTCGCAGCCATGAAACAAGGCTCGCCGGTGATCGTTCAGGGCGCGCTGTCCCACGACCATTGGATCGGACGCGCCGACGTCCTGCGCCGCGTCGAAACTCCGAGCACCCTTGGCAAGTGGTCGTATGAGGTCGTCGATACAAAACTCACGCGTGAAACAAAAGCGGGCACCGTACTCCAGCTTTGTCTCTATTCGGATCTGCTGACAAAGGCTCAGGGAGTCGAGCCTGAGTACATGTACGTTGTCACGCCGTGGTCGGAATTTCAGTTGCAGCCGTATCGCTTTGCGGACTACGCCGCTTATTTCCGAAAGGTGAAGCACGGGTTGTTGACGGCCACGGCGGAGCGGAACGCGGCAGAGACTTATCCCGATCCGATAGAGCATTGCGATATTTGCCGATGGCGGGAGCCTTGCGAAAAGCGCCGTCGCGGCGATGACCACCTTTGCCTCGTGGCAGGAATTTCGAAGCTTCAAATCAATGAACTGAAACAACGCGGGATTACCACGGTAAAGGGCCTGGCCGACGTGCCCTTACCGCTTGAATGGACGCCGGAGCGAGGCTCGGTCGAGCCTTATATCCGCATCCGCGAGCAGGCACGAGTACAAGTCGAAGCCCGCGAGACCAACGAGGGAATATTCGAGCTGCTTCCGGTGGAGAACGGCTTTGGCTTCACCCGCCTTCCTGAACCGTCGGACGGCGACGTTTTCTTCGACCTGGAAGGCGATCCATTCGTTGGCGAGCACGGCCTCGAATATCTTTTCGGCTACCTGTTCGTCGGTGAAACCGGGGAGACCATCTGCCGGAGTGAGTGGGCCTTTTCACGTGTCGACGAAAAACGGGTCTTCGAGGCTTTTGTGGATTTCGTGACGGCGCGCTGGGAGCAATTTCCCGACATGCACATCTATCACTTCGCCCCCTATGAACCGTCGGCGTTGAAGCGCCTGATGGGCCGATACGCGACGCGACAGGAAGAGATCGACCAAATGCTTCGCGCGGAGCTGTTTGTCGATCTCTACCAGGTTGTGCGCCGCGGCATTCGCGCGAGCGTGGAAAGTTACTCCATCAAGAAACTGGAACCGTTCTATGCGTTCGAACGAGAGATGATACTGGCCGATGCAAATGCCGCCCTGGCGAATCTCCACGCGAACGTCGAACTCGGCGACGTTCACTCAATTACCGATGAAACCAGGGCGACCGTCGCCGCCTACAACAAGGATGATTGTCGTTCTACCGCCGGCCTCCGGGACTGGCTTGAAACGTTGCGGGCGCAGATCGTCGCCGATGGCGTGGACGTGCCCCGCCCGGAACCGGGAGACGGCACCCCCAGCGAGAACGTCACGGATTGGCTGATCAGAATAAATGCACTGATCGAACGTCTGAGTTCCGACGTTCCGGCAGATCCGGCAGAACGGGATGAGGAGCAGCACGCGCGCTGGATACTGGCCAACGTCCTTGACTGGCACCGCAGAGAAGAAAAATCCGTGTGGTGGGAATACTTCCGGTTGGCTGATCTCTCGGACGAGGACCTGCTGGACGAGCGGAGCGGACTCTCCGATCTTGTTTTTTTGAAACAGGTCGGAGGCACCGACGGCGCGCCCATCCACCGTTACAGGTTTCCGCCTCAGGAGACCGAAATCCGTGGCGGCGAAGAACTGCATAACCTCGGCGGAACCAGGCTCGGCAAGGCCGAGGCGATTTCCTTCGAAGAATCCACGATTGACGTCAGGAAGCGCCAGGACAGCGCTTCGACGCATCCGCAAGCCGTCTTTGCACACACACACGTCGATACTCAGGTACTCAAGGACTCGCTCATGCGGCTTGGCGATTACGTGGCGCAGCACGGCCTGCGGGGAGAAGGGCCTTATCAGGCTGCCCGCGACCTGTTGCTGAAAGAGGCTCCGCGTGTCGGCGGCCAGGATCTGCGTCGTGACGGAGAAACGACCATCGAAGCAGCCGTGAGGCTATGCAGGCGTCTCACTCACGGCATTCTTCCCTTGCAGGGCCCACCCGGCGCAGGCAAGACCTTCACGGGGGGACGCATGATTTGTGAATTCGTGCGCCGGGGCAAGACCGTCGGCGTCACGGCGAACAGTCACAAGGTGATCCGAAACCTGATTGATGCAACGATTGAGGCAGCCGACGAGATGGACGTGGATCTGCAGTGCAGCCAGAAGACTGCTGAAACGGGGGAAGCCCTGCACCGGCTTCGCTTTGCCAGGAAGAACAAAGACCTGTTCGATGCGCTTGGAACCACCGTATCCGTGGGTGGTGGAACCGCCTGGCTCTGGTCGCGTCCTGAAGCATTCGAGGCCGTTGACGTCCTGTTTATCGATGAAGCCGCGCAGATGTCGCTCGCGAACGTGTTAGCGGTTTCGCAGGCGGCCAGGGCCGTGGTGCTGATCGGCGATCCACGGCAGCTCGACCAGCCGATGCAGGGCAGTCATCCGGACGGCACAGACGTCTCCGCGCTCGATCACATCCTGGGCGACCAGCAAACCATCCCTCCGGACAAAGGATTGTTCCTCGAAGAGACCTGGCGGCTGCATCCTGAAATATCCAGGTACACGTCCGAGCTCTTCTATGAGAGCAAGCTCAAGTCAAGGGACGGGTTGGAACAACAGATCATCAAGTCGGCGGGAGCGATCAGCGGTTCCGGTTTACGCTACTTGCCCATTGAACATCACAGCAATTGCAACTTCTCGCCGGAAGAGGCCCAGGCGGTCGGCAGCCTGGTGAACGGCATTCTGGCAAGCAACGCCACCTGGGTTGATCGCGATGGTCGGGAGCAACCCGTTACGCTCCAGGATATCGTTATTATCACGCCGTACAACGCCCAGGTTTTCGAGATTCAACAACGCTTGCCGGGCGCGCGGGTCGGAACGGTGGACAAGTTCCAGGGTCAGGAAGCACCAATTGCTGTCTATTCAACGGCAACGTCCAGCCACGCGGACGCGCCGAAGGGCATGGAATTTCTCTACAGTCTCAACCGACTGAACGTGGCGACGTCTCGGGCCAAATGTTTATCAATCCTGGTCAGCTCACCGCGAATCTTCGAAGCGGAATGCCGGACGCCACGGCAAATTCAATTGGCAAACGCCTTCTGCCGCTACCTCGAAATGGCGGAGCAGTTGGCCAGGTAGATGACAGCGCTTACGTGTACCGACCGTGTCGGCAGGCTGATGGGCCCGGGAAGCGGAGTGGTTGAAACGTGACGCCCGAAGAAGAGGCGGACGAGGCGATGGCGAAACTGATCGGGCTTCGAGACGGACAAGCCCAGCAGCAAGCGCGGACGACCTTCTGCTCATCGCCAGTCAACTTGGCGAGACTGTCTGTGAACGTGTCGGCGATGCGGAACTGTGCCAAATCACCGCCCTTCCATGCTAACTTGTGCGCCTTGCCAACTTCCGGTATCGAGAGTCATCTACAAGGCTGGGTTCTGCTCCGCGTATCGCTTCAAGAATGATTTTTAGGCGATCAAATGCCCATAATAGATTCTGGTCGCCTATCACCAGATCCAAAAAGGCCAGTACCTTCTCAGGGAACTTCCTGCCGAGCTTGGCATCGAAAAGCCGATGTACGAATAGGTCAGGGTCAAAGGGGGGCAACTCTTGCAACCAGGGCCGAAGGAGATCGAATGCCGCGGGAAATTCACTCTCCGCCGCGATGCACAACCACCCAAGGCCCGTCGAAATGTTCGGGGAGCGTTTGTCCAAGGTCTGTGGCCAAATCCTGCGCAGATACGGGTCAACCCTGTTCCTCCAGTAGTCCGCCCGCCGATCTCCCGCGCTTTTCAAGGCTTCGGTCAACATGCAAGCGGCAACGATTAATCCTTTCTGTGGCAACTTGTCGGTGGCCCGAGCCAGTTCGTCATGGGTGAAGGTATCCCGCGGGTCCAGGGCGGCAGACGTTAGAATCCATGCGTATTCGCGGCTCCACTCGCCCAACTCGTCATAGTGACTCGCGGTTTCGAGGAAGGCGGTCTTCAGTTCCGCCAGCAGGGGGTGATACAAGCGTGCCGACCACAGGAAGCCCGCCCAGACCGAACGCGCTTCGGCTTCGGATCGCTTCCAATCGAAAAACGGCAGCAGGTGTTCCTTTGTCCAATGCTCATCCACCCGAAACAATGTGATGACATGGGACGCCAGCACAGGGCGGCCATGTCGAAACTTATCCGTGCGCGGGTCGCAAAGTCTGGTGAATATGGACGCGAGTTGTTCCGGCAAGCCTTGTCCGTCCTTCAATGATTGCCGAAACCACCAGAGCAGAAGCACCTCCGTCACGCGACCTACCGGATGATTGATAACGCACGTGACGGGATCGTCGGAATCGATACCATCGGGATGATCCAGTTCCAGGATACGGTGCACGAGTGTAAAGAAATGCTCTTTGTGGTGATCGGAGGTCTTGGCAATGGTTTCCAGCCAGTAACCGGCATCACGAACTATGGCTTGAAGTAATTCCTCGGGCACTTCGGCCAGCACCGGACCAAGGCGACGCCAGGAGCGTTTGACAAACTTCTCCTCCGACCATGCGGATAGGGCCTGTCGCCAGTAATCGATCGGCCAGACGTCCTCACTGGCCAAGACGTACAAAGCGCAGACGATGGTGGGGAAATGGGCGCGGCATCGCTTCCGCCAGTCGTCTTGTTGCCACGGATTTAGGGAAGGTGGCCGCCTGAGCCATTCGACCAGTTCACGACGGCGACGGGGCGTCGCCACGAACTCGCGCCCATACTCGATGGTGCCCGCCTGACCGGGACCTTGCTCGTCAACCAGCTTCCAGTTCGGATATTGAGCGGAAAGTTCTTCCCACCGTGCCATGCCAGCCGAAGTCAGCGAGCCTCTAGCTTCCTTGATATTTGTTAACCTCAGCCAAGTCTCATGATCCTTGAACAACGTCCGGTCATTGGGGGCAATGTCGTCATTGAGCATGTCTCGGGGAGGTCCATCGAGAATGGCATGCTCCACCTTGGTCGACATCGTGTCGTCAAGTTGTGGGGTCAGCGCAACCAGCAAGTCTCTCGCTTCGCGCTTGGTTTCCTTAGACCACAACCACCAGTTCCCATCCGCCAGCAACCAGTCCAGCGCGCGACGATGGGGTATGACGCCAGGCTGTGTCGCGGCGAAGAAGGCGAGGCGGCGGAATAGGGGATAGGGGACGTGCCACCATGTCTCGGCCGAAAGCCGTGCCTGCTCGGGAGATTGGTCCGCCATGACGAGCCAAGCATCCCGGGTCAGATCAATCAACACGGTCCAGTTGTAAAGGTCATTGTTCTGCGCACGTTTACCGATGGAGAGTCGGTGCAAACCGGAGCGATCATGTTTGTCATCAGCACCACCGAGTTCACGCATCAGATCAAGCGCGTCCCGCAACAGGCCGGTGAAGTCGGACAGCAACTCCGGTAGTGCTGTTTTCCATCGTTCGTCCCCTCGCAACTCCTCCAGGGAGTAGTGAACGTTATCTGCCGACAGCACGATCTCCCATTCGACCAGATCCTCTATGCGGTTTGGCTCCCGGCTGTCGCCATCCTCGTTCAACCGATGATACGGCTCGCGCAGCGATACGCGTGGCGTCAACATGTCCCGCAATTCCATGCGCAAAGTGGGTTTGAATCTATCGCGCTTGAAGCGGCCGCCCCAGAGGTGAGCGTTGAAGTCGCTTAACCTCGATTTGACGCGCCCAGTGAGCAGGAGCCGCCACAAGGTTCGCATCAGCGGGCCGGGGACGGCGTTGGGTGCATTGTCACAAATATCTGCCAACTCGGTTTTCTTCTCGTCGCTTTCGTCGCGTTCAAGCTTGGAAAGTTCTGTTAGACGATATTCGATTACCTGTGCCAAAGTTTTATGCAACTGCCCCCCATGTTTGATCAGCCAAAGCAGCAGGTTCGGGTCGTTGAGATGCCGAGCCATCCAGCGCGCCAGATGCGGGGTCACCTTGTCCCAATGGCTCCGGCGAGCACCCTCATCGACGACGGCCATCCGAGGTGCCAGATGGTAAGGCGACGGCCTCTCAATCAGACTGAACTTGAGTGCTTCGTCCCTGTTTGACTCTGCTTTATCCCGGTTTGATTTCGTCGGAACGCCGAAGCGGTCCAAGTCGCCGTGACCGTAACGTTTTTCGCTTATGGGCTTCAGCCATTCCAGTGATGGCACCGGATTCAGATCGGCAAAATGTTTGGCAGGTTCGCCGATCGGGTCACTTAGCGCCCACAACATTCGTCCGACGAAATCATCCTCCTTCGTGGATTTCAACGGACGCGCCCTGGCGTACTCGCTAACAATGCGTTCTTTACCTGTTACTCTGTCGCGACAGGTTTCAGCCCAGGCGCGCAGAGTCCCGTGCAGGTATGCGTGCCTCCTGTGTTTTCGATAGAGTATGGGCGTGACGTTTTTCGCTTTCCATTCGTCGGCGCACTTTTCCTCCTTGCCTTTGGAGTAACTGCCGAAGGCGAACATCTCCAGTGGAGACTCTCCTAACAGGTGGTCCGCGGCAAGTGCGTCCGTCATGTAGCGCATTATCGGATCATCAATGCTGTAACCAACAAAGCACACGGTGTAGTTGCGAAACAGTTCGCTGACGAAGCGCGATGCCCAGCGTTCGCTGAGATAGGCCAACCCGAAGTCGCCGCTGGAGATGACCAGCCGATTCAGCTCGTCGGGTGTCGGTACTTCACTCAGCAGACCATGCAGATACACCAGTCCGTTCCAGTGCTGCTTGGGTATCGGCAACAGCGGGGCCTTAAAACGCTCGACGTTAAGCGATTTCGCAGCAATCGCCTCCTCGAACAGGCGGTCGAAGTTGGTGGTAACCAATCGGGTTCGACCATCGCAACTTATTCCCAGCGTCAGCAGGGCCTCATGTGTTCCGGTCGCATTGGGGGCTTTCGGTTTCAGAAAAATTTCCGCCAACTTCCGACGCACCGTTTCGCGGCCACCGACAACGTCGCCTTCCAGCAATCCTGCAGCGGCATCGAACCGCTTGGCACCAAGTTCCACTTGCTGCACCGGGCTTGGAGTCGTCGTCAAGAGGTCTGCATAAAGTTGTTTCACCAGACCTTCAAAATTCGGCAAGCCTGCCGGGCCGGAAATGCCCGCGCCACAGAAGAACACCACGCGCCCGTCCTCGTGCGCCTGCAAGAGGCGATTCGGGACGTCGGGGCCATTCTTGATAAACTGCATGGAAAGCTAGATCCGGAATACCTTCATCACCTCGTCGCCGAGGTGGTTGATGACCTTGACGGCGATGCGGCCCGACGTCGGTTTGGCGAACGTGCGGGAGACGTCGCGGTGCAGCGTGGCCCAGGCGTCTTCGTTGATCTCCGCCTTCAGGGTGGTCTTCAGCGCCTTGTAGGGATCATCGGCGCCGAGGAAATAGGCGTGGCGGACGAAGAAGCTCTCCTCGTTGTAGTCGGTGTCGATGAACCAGCAGGCGATCTTGTCCGGGCTATCGGAGCGGATTTCCCCCGTCTGGGGATGGAACACGTCGACCCCGTTGACCTTGACCTGGATCTGTCCGTCCCCGGCGTCAAGGACGTCGACGTCCGGCTCTCCGAAGATGACGAACAGGTTCCCCTTGCCGGTGTTCCTGAGGTCGTCCGCCATGTGCAGGTCGGCGTTCATGCGCGCCTTGAGCACAGGAATGCGCCCCAGCTTGGCGAAATCCGAGGAGTGTGCGTCATAGTTGAAGGCGCAGGTGATGAGCACGTCAAAGCCGGCGTCACCGGCTTCACGGGCGGCCGCCACCAGGTCTGGCCGGGACACGGTGCCGAACTCCGGCCCGATGAATACGCCGGTACGCTTCTCCGGGCCGCCCGCGCCTTCCTCTCCCTCCACGCCGCCTTCGATGTAGCGGCCCTCCGCACAGATCAAATCGCCCGGCCAGGGCGTGAGCGAGGTGAAGGCGATCTTGTCGTCCTTGTGGACCTGTTGCACACCAGCGGTCCTGAGGTTCTCAAGGATCATATCGACAAAGCGACCCCCCCCCCCCCCCCCCCCCCCCCCCCCCCCCCCCCCCCCCCCCAGCATATTCAGCCTGGGCATCGGCTACGCTATCAATCAACTCATCGTTCTCATCAACGCCAAGCACGCGATGTGGTGACAGGCTCTCCACCGTAAACGGTCCGGCCACCCGCACGATGCCATTGTCCGGGTACGGCTTGTCGTAGAGGTATTCGTAGTCGGCTTTGGCGGCAATCGACGCATCGATTGCCTTTTGCCGGGCGATGCGTTGTTCCCACCATTGCTTGTGGACCGCCCTGGCTTCGGCGGACCAACGCTCGTCGGCCTGGCGAGGAATCTCCCATTCCTCCCAGTTCTGCTTCAACGACGTGTTCAGTGTTTCGCGCAGGGGTTCCAGTTTTTCCTGGAAGCTGTCCCAGATGACGTCGATTTCCGTGTTGTTGGCGATGGACTTGAGGGTGACGTGCGGGACGCGCTCGTACACGAAGCCGTGGCGAATGTCGCCGTGAGTGGGTTGGGTTGATGGCGCCGAGCACGTCAATTCCGCTTCCTTGGCCTGTCCTTCGGGACTGTCCGCAAGCAGATAGTAGGGATAGCGAGCCCCCATGATCCGTGCCCGCGCCAGGGCCAGGGCCACGCGGGAAGTGTCGATGGTGATCCAGCGACGTCCCCATTGTTCGGCAACGTAGGCGGTCGTACCGCTGCCGCAGGTCGGATCCAGCACGAGGTCGCCGGGGTCGGTGGCCATAAGGATGCAGCGTTGGATGATCTTATTCGCGGTTTGAACGATGTATGTTTTGTCGCTCGCACCTTGTGTATCCATCCAGACATCAGAAAATTCTCTAACAGGATAGTCATGGAAATAGAGTTTGTAATTCAGATTTGCCTGCGGACTTACGATACGACCAGCCAAGGCCAATCGATCCATTCCTGAACGATTGGTTTTCCAACTCTTGCCTTGAGTTGGTACGTAGTCCTGACCTTCGAATTTAAAGGGGAAAACACAACTTTCTGTCCGACCAGCAGAATTTAGGTTTTCCGCAACAAATAGATGATTGTCCCTTGCAACTTTCTCGATATCATCACGCTGTTCTGCGGTTAACCGTTCCCATTGACCAAGATTATTCTCAACAAATGCATATCGCTTCTCATCCTTCGGGTCACGTTTTGTGAACAATCGCCTAAATTTCATAGCATCCCAGGACTTCGCGTACATGACGAGATAAGTCATAATTCCTGGAATATATGTTGCGCCTAGAGGGACACTGGAACGATATGAAATCAGACTCACGAAATTCTCTTCCCCAAACACCTCGTCCATCAATGCCCGCACCCGATGAACGTTTTCATCGCCGATCTGCACGAAGATGGAGCCGGTGTCGGCAAGCAGATCGCGGGCAACGGTGAGCCGGTCGCGTAAATAGGTCAGGTAGGAATGAATCCCGTCCCGCCAGGTATCCCGAAACGCCTTGACCTGCTCCGGCTCCCGGGTAATGTGCTCGACGGTGCCGTCCTGCACGTCCCGACTGGTCGTGGACCATTGGAAATTCGAGTTGAATCGGATACCGTAGGGCGGATCCAGGTAGATGCACTGCACGTGCCCGCGCAACCCTTCCCGCTCCGCAAGCGACGCCATGACTGACAGACTGTCGCCCAGGATCATGCGGTTGGACCAGTTGGCCTCGTGCCGGTAGAACTCGGTTCTGGCCGTGTCGTCGGGCAGGCCGTTGAAGGCCGCGAACAGGTCGGTCTGCTCCTTGTTCGCCCGGTCATCCGTCCGGGAGCGGTTCACCAGGTCGTCGATCAAGACCTTGGGATGGACCTTTTCCTGAATGCACAGCGGCGGGGCCTGCACCACGAGGTCGGCCCTGTCCTGCTGCTCGTCCTTGCCGCGCCAGACCAGTTGCGGGTCGAGGTCGCGATTGCGGCGCTCGCAGGCAACCCGGACGGGCGACTGTTCTTCCTTTTGCATCACCGACTGGTACTCGGCGGTCGGGATGTTCTTGCGCGAGGCGTCCTCGTGGGTGAGTGTGGTGACGGTCTTGGTGGAAGAGGACTTCTTTGTTCGGGGCATGGGCTGTAAGAGTTTCTTGTTCGGAGCAAGGTGAGGGCAGCTACAATAACACAGGCGTAGCGGCTACTGCTCTTTTTCAGGGTTCTCAACCGCCCCGGAATCGTGTTCTTCCCTCCACCTTGCAACAGTCTCGTTCAATACTCGGGAAAAGGCTACCGCCTGCTGAGGGGACATGACCACGCGGACGTTCTTTTCGCGTATAAACTCTCCAGTTTTATCTTCCAGGACCTCGAAAAATAGAAACCGGAAATCCATAGGCGAGGTCCCTACTTCAACGTAATTCGAATATGCCGAAACATATCCCTCAGCTTGCCGCTGTGATAATTGATTGACGGGAATAGACTCCTGTGCTCTGCGTTTCGTAGCCATATTTCGTCCTCTCTCTGTCTAAGGGCAGGGCGGATTTCGTATTGCTCTCTGGTGCATGGATAGACCAGGCTTCCATTTCATATCGTTCATTTACCCAACCGAGTTGCTCTATTTTGAGTGTGAATTCATTTCGAGAAAAGAGCCACGTCGTTGACGTAGAAACAGTTTCCAGTCGATCCTCTTGGAAGCTGGGAACATAAAAAGTATTGGGATCAAATGCCGCTTCACGTTGTACCAACTCACTGAATGAGACAAACTGAACCAGCAACCCGACATCAAAGGCCGAGGCGATCCGGTACAGCGTCCGCAACGAGAGCGGGTCACGGCCCGGCTGCTCAACGTGGGATATCCGGGCTTGGGGAATGCCGGTCCGCTCAGCAAGCTGAGCCTGCGTCCAGCCGCGCGACGTTCTGAGTGCCCTGATTTGAAAAGGGACCTCGATGGAAAGCTGTGCTTCCGTGTAGCCGTCACGGTATTCTTTATCGTGCAGTTCCTGCCAGACTTTACGCAGTTCCTGCCAGACTCTAGAAATCGAACTCACGCGTACTTGCCCTCCCGTCCCGTATTTCCTTATGACGTCCTACAGCCGTATCGTAGGCATTTGTCGGAGTATATCGCTTCCCCTTATGCGTACAGCCACACAGAAATACAACCTGTCTCTCATTCGTGACGTTACTGAATATCCGATGTGGAACCCTGTTTTCGCCACTCCAGCGGACTTCCCACAAATGCCTGAATTTCTTGAAGTACGGTTGCTCAAGTCGTTCCAGCATTCGAACTATACGCTGAAACCTTTTAGCTCTGGCCTTATTCCCCCGCGACAGCTTTTCATACCATTCCGATACAGGCAGCTTTCCTTCCGCGCTTTGGTATTCTTGGAAGTTCCACACATCAATTATTACTTTTTTATGATAATAAGGATTTTTGGAAGAAGCCGCAAGCAACCGTTAAGGGAACGTGCCCTGCTGTCCTTCGATCAACTTCTTGAAGTGCCGTTCGATCTCATAGACTGCGGTGAACTCGACAAAAGCCCAGCGTCCGTAGCGACCGTGATTGTTCACACCCGGCACCCAGTAGACTTCCATGGTGGTCTTTTTCTCTTTGGCGTCCTCTCGCCGATAGCCCTTGATCTCGACCACCAGACGCAGCGGGTCCTCTTTGCCGTGGCCGTCGTCAACCAGGACGATGAAGTCCGGAACGTAGGTGCGCGCCTCAGAGCCATAGCGGTAGGGCACCTCGAGCCCCAGGTTGTGGTTCTTCACGTAGGCCAGCACGCGGGGATGGGCTTCGGCCACGCGACAGAACTCGGCCTCCCAATCGCTGTCCAGAATCACCCAATTCACGTGGCAGCGTCGCGCGTCGGTCTGGTAGCGATCTGTCCTGGAGGTTTTGAAATTGACGTGTGCCGTGGAACCGACCGGATTGTAGGGGTCGAGCACGGCCTTGACCGGGCGGTTCCCGATCTCGGCACGGGTGATGGCCGCGGTGACGCGTTCGCAGGCCATATCCGCCAGCACCTGGCACATGAGCTGCGCCGGAAAGGTGTCACCCTTGCAGACAAGGTACTGACCAAGCCACTGCCCGGTGATGCGCTTGAGTTGCCCGAAGAGGTACAGCTTCGGCTCCTCGCCCGGGTCACGCCATTTGGTGTAGAGCAGCCGCTGGGTGACATTGTACAGGAGCGTCAGGTGCCGCACGTCCCGCAGGCGACCGGGACTCAGGTCAACGTCCTCGCCGATGATCCCGGCGTTCTTCGTGGTCGAGGGACCGACGAGCTCCGGCGTGAGCTCCAGCACGGAATCTTTCGTGAACTCGGCCTTCAGCCGTTCTTTCGGTGGCTCGACCCGATAGCCTGCCACCCGTGGAAACCGGATCTCGAGCGCGTCCCGGTCGGGCCGGATGGCCTTGACCTGAATGGTCTTCCGAGGAACCTGTGGCGGGGCCACTACCGGCTCCATCGTGAAGTCGAAGGGAATACCCAGCACGTCGGCGTATTCGACGTTGAAGAGCCCTTCTTCGTTCAGGTCGTAGGATTGTCGGCGCAGGGCCCGGCCGATGACCTGTTCGCAGAGCAATTGGGTGCCGAACGCGCGCACGCCCAGGACGTGCGTGACCGTATTCGCGTCCCAGCCCTCGGTCAGCATGGAGACCGACACGACGCAGCGAATCGACTCGCCCAGTCGCCCGGGCTTGCCGACCGTGTTCATGACCTCCCGAAGGAGATCCTGGTCGCTCAGGTTTTCCACCTGACGGCGGTCTCCGGTGCGGTCGATGATCTCGCGGCGGAAGCGTTCGATCTCATCCGCGGCCATGGCCCGGAAGTTGTTGTCGAGTGCGTCCCCGGACTCGAGCTGTTCGCTGTCTATCAGAAGGGTTCGCGGCCGTGCGAGCTGATTCCCGTGCTCGTCGAAATTGCGGAACAGCGGTAGTCGGCCGTTCTCGATCGTGGTCGTGTCGTCGTCGTTCTTGCGATGGAACCCCGAGATGAAGTCGTAGACGAGTTTCGAGACCGAGGTGTTGTTGCACACTACGATGAAACAGGGCGGCACCTCGACGCGCGACTGCTCCCAGAGGTCGAAGGTTTTCTCATAGTGCCCGTAGAGCGCATCCAGGGCGGTTTGCAGTTCGGGAGGCAGATTCAGCGGATCGAGCGTCTTGGCCCTGTCGCGTCCTTTCTTCGGCATCTTCGTGCGGACGTGCTCCCAGAGGTTGCGGAACTTGGGCACGTCGCCGCCCGGGACGTTGTCCGCGACGGGTACGCGCGGCAGCTTGACGATTCCGCATTCGATGGCGTCCATGAGTGAAAAATCGCTCATGGTCCACGGGAACAGGGTGCCCTCTGCATAACCTGAGCCTCTCAGGAAGAACGGGGTTGCAGAGAGATCGATCACGCGGGAAAGGCCCAGCCTGCGATTGACCGCTTCGAGACCGGAAATCCAGAGCCGCGCAGTTTCCTTGTTCTTCTCGGCCTCTTTCCTGTCGTCTCCCTTCAATTCGCCTTCAAGGTCTTCTCCCGGTTTCTCGCGATAGCAGTGATGCGCTTCGTCGTTGATCGCGAGGACGTTCTTCATGCCCATCAATTCAGGCATGACGCGCTGGAGCATCTGGCCATCGGTTTCGACCGTTTCGAGGGCCTTGCCGCGGCCCTGGAGAAGCGATCTGCCGCCTTTCGACAGGTCGACGCGCTCGCGCAGTTTGAAGGCGTGGTAGTTGGTGATGACGATCCTGGCGCGCCCGAGGTCGGAGAGCGCGTCGGTCGGCACGAGTTCGCGGCTCTGATAGTCGCAGTCAGGGTCGTTGGGTTGCAAAACGCGCAGGCGATCCCTAATGGTCAGACCCGGCGCCACGATCAGGAAACCCCGGGTGAACTTCCTGCTCTGCGGGTGACGCACGGCATTGATGGTCTGCCAGGCAATCAGCATCGCCATCACGGTGGTTTTGCCCGCCCCTGTCGCAAGTTTCAACGCCATACGCGTGATCCCGGGGTTGGCGTCGTTGTTGGCGTTGGCGAGGCGATCGAGGAATCGCCTGCCTGCTGCGTTCCCCGCGTGCGGTGCCACCTCGGTAAGCCAGATCGCGGTTTCGACGGCCTCGACCTGGCAAAAGAACGGGCGGAAGCCGCTGAATGTATGATGGCGCCAGTGTTGGAGCAGCCGGGCCGTTTCCGGAGTGACCTGCCACTGGCCGGGGTTCGGAATCCGGCGCCAGCGATCGATCTCCCGACGAATGCCGTTGATGATGTCGGCGTAGTCGTACTGCTGGTTGGCGGTCGAGAGCCCCCTGCCCTCGTCGAACAGCATCGAGGACTGCTTCTCCGATCCCTTGCGCTTTCTGGGCCTGGGGATCGGCGTGATGAACTCCGCCCCCCGACGCCCCTCGATGATCTTCTGAGTTGGCTGACCGTCTGTATCAAGCTCCCAATGCCGCGATGGGTACTCGTAGGGTGAGTTCAGTATCGGTCGTTCGAAGAACCGGTTACCCACAGCGCGCATCCCCTTGTCCCGAAGGTCCCGGCCAGCCGCAGCAGCGGACCCCGCGAGTCGCTCGCCCGTTGATCACGTCAACCATTGCCGCTCCGGCCCTGCGCGCCGCCATCACGCGCCTCACCCCCGATCTCCTTCTTCTCCGAACTTCCGCAAGCGGCCGACCTTGTGTGCCGGCATCGGCTTGCGGTCTCTCCATCAGCACTATTCATCTACGCCCTGCTTCCGTTCAAAAGCATCCCTGACAGCTCGGCCAACCCTATCGCGTCCACGCCCTCTGAAACCGGATGTCGCTCGTCCCCGGCATGCACGACGAACGATTTGTCCGGCTCTATATCCTCCAGGGCGTGATAAAATCCTTTGGTCGGCTTTGCAGACAAAGCCCTCTTGATCTCAATGACCCATATTTCATTCAGAGTGACCCGGGAACTCCGGAACAAGGTCGACTTCTACTCCCGCTGGCGTCCGGTAGAAGCCGGCCCGCGACCCGTCTTTCATGACGGACAACACGTTTTCGATGACAAACCCCTCCCAGCCTGCATCAACAACCGGATGACCGGAAAACTGGTTATAGTCTTCAATAGCGAGTAACGCATGGACCAGACCACTGTCCCTGACGTACACTTTCGGTGACTTTACCAAACGTTTCCCCACGTTCGCATGAAATGGACATAATCGCCGGACTGACAACAAATCAACCAGCAGGTCGATATATTTGTTCACCGTTGGTGCCGACAGAGACAGGGCCACCGCCAGGTTCGACGCGTTGAGTAATGACCCCTGCCCGCATGACAGCATCTTCCACAATTTTTCCAGTGTCTCAGATGAAATCCGTGGCCCGAATTGCGAGACGTCACGCTCCAAACGGATAAAGTCTTTTTGCAGCTTCAGGCCGTCCCTGCCCGGACTTTGCCAGGTAACTGTCCGGGAACCCGCCTCGTATCCACAGGCGGTTCATGGCGTTATCGGCCGTTCCCACTTCCGTAATATCCAAAGGCTGCATATCGACATACTCGATGCGTCCGGCCAGTGACTCCCCTGACTGCTTCAGTAGATCAATCGAGGCTGACCCCAGGATCAGGAACCATCCGGTTCGTTTCCCTTTACGGCGGCCTTTATCGATGATCCCCGCAGTGCCTGAAAGAGTTCGGGAGCACGGTGGATCTCATCGAGAACAACCAACTTGTCCTCATATTGCTCCAAAAACAGTGCCGGCTCGGACAGCTTTTCCCGATCGTTGCTGTCTTCCAGGTCCGGATAAAGCGCGTCCCGCCCTTCGGTCAGATCATGGGCCAGGGTCGTCTTGCCTGCCTGACGCGGGGCCCGATCAGGGCCACCGCTGCCTGGCGGTCCAGTGCCTCTCTTACCCGTTGTTTGCTTCTTCTTTCAATCATGCTTTCACTTTGAAATTAATTATTTTAATTTGCAAATATTGTTTTCGAGTAAACAGGATGTTTTTCCCCGACCCCACCGTTATTCTCTCCTGCCGGTTATCCCGTGAAATTCGACAAACGGCGAGGGCACAAACGGCACTTCCCCAGGTTAGCCGGGCCATCAGACAACGTCCTGCTCATAGGGGTTTTCATGGATCAGGGCAACAGTTTCCCTCTCGGACAGACACGGCTTGTCGTTGATCATCACCGCCCCGATGACCAGTCCGGCCTCCGGGGGCGGAAAAGGCCTTCACTGCGAGTCATGAGAATGCACGATGCCCCTCTGACGGACGCCTGACAGTAACAGGAAGGATTTTTCTATTTTATTGAGGGAGTGACCACTGTGGGAAAAGTACAGCACAGACTGACCATGCCACACGTTATTAATTATTGTTCATACAACGTGCATCATCAATGATCGCTTCGTTTTGACATTGGACCCTCAAACGGGTCGATACTGCACCAGCGAGGATCGACCGACTATACTGATGACCCGCACCAATGCGTCTCGTCCTTCGGCATCGGTAAGACGCAGTTCGTTTCCGAGCTTAAAGTGAAACGGCTGTTGGAGTTTGCCGCCGTTGATGGAAACGTTATCGGCATAGAGATACGTGCGACCATGATTGTCGAGTATTGGATTGAGCCGTCCCTTCAGAATCGGAATTTCACCCGTTCCGTTCTCCAGGATAACCGCACCGCCGCCGGGCAGCATGCTCAGATCGACGTTGAGCATACGCTCGGAGGGGAGCCAGTCGCGTTCCAGATGGGCCTCGAACCCCGTCACCGCCACAAATACGGTCATCGGCAGGTGAGCGGAATACAAATCGAGGACGGTTTCACCACCGTTGTCCGTGAGGCCGGTCTTCCAGGTCTTGTCGGGAAATAATGCAAGCACCCTGGCACCGGCAATCGGTCGGCCATCGGCAAAGACGGAAGCGATGAACGTCGATTCTCCAAGGCTTACTTCACGGAGTCTGCACCATGGTATCAGGCTTCCGTCTGCGTGCTGCCGGTCTTGATCGCCGCCATAGGCTACGACAACGCTGCAAGGGCGGTCCGATTCGGTGAAATGTCGCCGAACGCGTCGGACCCCATCGAACAAGTTCAACGACGCAGTTTCGGCGGACTTGGCTTCGACGATTGTGACACAGGACGGATGCTCAATGATGAGATCAGCCTCGGCCCCGTTCCTGTCTCGGTAAAACGACAGACCGCGAGTCTCGCCCCGGTTAGCTCGATTTTTCACCGTCTCCGAGACCACCCAGGTCTCGAAGATCGAGCCACGAAGCGGATGCGAACGTAGCTGCTCAGGCGTATGGATACCCAGGAGCCAACAAACGAGACCTGTGTCGTAGAAGTGCAGCTTCGGCATCTTCACGAGCCGCTTGCGCAAGTTCATGTGAAACGCCGGCAGGCGGAAAACAATAAAGCAGGCCTCCAGTATGCCGAGCCACGCTTTTGCCCTCGGTTGGGAGACGCCACAGTCTCCCGCCAATGACGAATAGTTGAGCAACTGCGCCGTACGACCGGCGCATAATTCAATAAACCGTTGGAACGTCGCAAGATCCCCTATATTGCTGATTGTTCGCACGTCACGTTCGATATAGGTGGCGACATACGACCTGAGCCAGTCAGACGGATTGAGATCACGATCGAATATGGGGGGATACGCACCAGCGAGAAGTGTTTCTTCAAGACGTGGGGGATACCGATCAAAACGCACAATCTCACCTCGGGTCAATGGAAGCAGATGATACACTGCCGTCCTTCCAGCCAGCGATTGGCTCACGGAGTCAAGCAGGGAGAGGTTTTGCGAGCCCGTGAGTATCCATCGCCCACGTGCCGGGTCTGCGTCGATGACGCCCTGCAGGTAGGAGAGAAGATCAGGAACTCGCTGGACTTCGTCGATAATGGCCCCTTCAGGAAATTGAGCCAGAAAGGACCGAGGATCATTGGTTGCGAAAGCGCGTACGTCCGGAGCCTCGAGGGTTGCGTACGGATGACGCGGAAACACGGCTCGACATAACGTGGTCTTGCCGCTTTGCCGAGGTCCGGTAAGCGTGATCGATGGGAACTGGTGTGCTGCCTTTATCAGCTTCGGGACGAGGTCTCGTATAATCATAAGGAAGATATTACCACATAATTCATGCTAATTCAATTTAATAAGTTTAATTAGCCTGATTTATGAATACTTTATGACTCTATCAAGCGGTCATGGATGGAAGCAGGCCCGTTTACGGGAAGACGGTCACGCACAGGTAAAGATTTGTGCCTTGCCATTCGGGAGTCTATAATTCTTTGCTGATGATCACCTTCATCTTCTCCTGTCAAGGGAAAGGAGACCAGGAGTCTCTTTCCCGGGCGTTGAAATGGAAGATGAAGCCATAACCGCTGAATGATAGAGCAAAAGGAGGATTTTCATGAGTCTGGCTGATCAGCAATGCGTGCCGTGCCGGGGCGGGGTGCCGCCCCTGGAGCCGGCGAAGATGCAGGAATTGTTGGGCCAGGTAGACCCGGGCTGGAGTTTGAATGCCGACGGGCACATTGAGCGCCTGTACGAATTTCCCGACTTCGCCGCCGCCCTGGATTTTGTGAACAAAGTCGGCGCGATTGCCGAGGAGGAAGGCCACCATCCCGATCTGTATCTGGCGTGGGGACGGTGCAAAGTGGAAATCTGGACGCACAAAATCAAGGGCCTCACGGAAAGCGATTTTTATCTGGCGGCCAAGGCCGACCGCGTCTTCACCGGCAATGGCTGATTCACTCATCACCATTCCCCGATTCAAAACGTCGGGGTCGGGCTTTCCGTCTTCTCAGGCCGGCACGGTGCTCGAAGACGAACCCTGGGTCGACCCGGATGACGTCCCTCGGGTGGCCCTGGTCACCATGCCGTTCGGGTATTCCAAATTCCCCTCTATTCAGCTCGGCACGCTGTCTCGGGTGTTGAAGAACCACGGCATCGGGTCCAAGAGTTATCATTTCAATCTGCTCTTTGCCCATCGCATCGGTGTCCCGCTCTACGAGGTGTTGTGCGAAAAACGCGGCATGATCGGAGAGTGGCTGTTCTCGTCGATTCTTTTTCGAGACAACCCGAAGCACGCTCAGTATCCCGACGTCTTCAAGCCCGTGTTTGAGAGCACGGCTCAGGAGGCCGGATGTTCCACCGGGTATCTTGAAGAGATCGCCCACGCCGTCGCGCCACAATTTCTCACCGAGCTTTTGACCGCGCACGACTGGAATCAATTCAAAGTCGTTGGATTCACGTCCACCTTCGACCAGAACGTGGCGAGCCTGACCCTGGCCAAATTGATTAAAGAATTGTACCCCTCCGTGCGCATTGTTTTCGGCGGAGCCAACTTTGACGGTGAGATGGGCCTGGAATATTTCCGGGCGTTTCCCTGGATTGATTACGTCGTGGTCGGCGAGGGAGAAGAGGCGTTTCCCTCTTTGGTCAAGAACATTTTTCGCCCTCAGGAAGACGTGCTCCCTCCAGGGGTGGCCTGCCGCAAAGACGGGCAGATTCACTTCCAACCCAACACGACTCTCTTTTCCGATTTTCCCGAAGTCGGGCCACCGGATTACGACGATTATTTTGACATGGTTCGAGAACTGGAAGGGCAGGAGTCTACCGGACTCAATCGGATTTTGCTCTACGAAGGGTCACGAGGGTGCTGGTGGGGTGAAAAACATCATTGCACTTTTTGTGGGCTGAACGCGCAAGCCATGAAGTTTCGTGCCAAGTCTTCCGAGCAGGTGGCCAAAGAAATGGACGGGCTTTCCAGTCGCTATAACACCACGCGCTTCCGGCTGGTCGATAACATCATCGATTTGAAGTATATCGACAATCTGTTCGGTCGATTTGCCGCCGGTCATTACGACCTGGACGTATTCATGGAGACCAAAGCCAACCTGACCAGGCAGCAAATCCGGACCCTCGCCCGAGGCGGGGTGAAGTGCATGCAGCCAGGCATTGAAAGCCTGAGTGCCGCACAACTCAAGGAAATGGATAAGGGCGTCAGCCCGATCCAAAACGTTCAGTGCCTGAAATGGAGCCGCTATTACAACCTGGACATCAACTGGAATATTCTTCTGGGCTTTCCACGGGAAACCAACGAGGACTACCGGCGCCAGATCGCGCTCGTTCCATCACTCTTTCACCTCCAGCCACCCGAAAGCACCGGCAAACTGTGGCTGGAACGATTCAGCCCGTATTTCATGCGCCCCGAAGAGTATGGCGTGCGCGTGACCGGCCCGGGAGCGGCCTACGAATACGTGTACGACGCGCGGAAAGTGAACCTGAACAAGATTGCGTACGATTTCGAATATGAGATTGACTGGAAGGTGGACCAAGCCCTCTACGAACAATTGTTCGACCTCGTGCAGGAATGGCGGGCTCGCTATTTCTCTCAAGACCGCCCGTTCCTGTTCTATTCCAAGGCCATGAGTTACGTGACCGTCTACGATGGCCGAACCGATCACCCCACGAGCGAACGATTCGATTGGCCCTTTTCGTTTGTCATCGAGTATTGCAATGAGGTCCCGAAAACGCTCGATCAAATCAGACAGGCTTCAACCGACGATCCGGCGGCACTCACCTCGGCGACCTCCATTGACGCGGCGGTCTCTGCCCTCGTGGCAAAACGCCTCATGGTCGAAGAGAAGGGCCGATACTTTACCCTCGCCCTTCCGGTCAATCCGCATCTGTAAACAAACGGTCTTTATACTTTGAACCATTAGCCGCGACAATGAGACGCACGGAGAGAAGGGAGTGTTTTCTCCTTCCTGTATGACCGATGGGACGAGGTGAGGGGGAAAGGGAGAAGGTCCAAGTCTCCCCTTTGTCAGGGGGAGGGAAGGTGGGGTAGGGTAGAGCCCCCGGCCATGACGCACCGGGGCCCCGTTGAAGACTCTACCTCCCCTCACCCCTCCTTACAAAGGAGGGGAAAAGAGTTTAAGCCTCCCCTTTGTAAGGGGAGGGAAGGTGGGGTAGAAGGCCTCGGTCTGCAACAGGAGGGAGGGGCGGGAATGACAGCAGAGGGCAACTTGTGGCATACCTCCCCCTTCTTTCTCCCTCCCCTCACCCTGCCTGACAAAGGAGGGGAAACGTTTCCGCATCCCAGCCATCACCGGACACCACGCCCGGGTCGAAGACTCTACCTCCCCTCGCCCCTCCTTACAAAGGAGGGGGAAAGTTTCCGCCGCCCCCCCCCCCGCCCCCTGCGGAGCCATCAGATGGACCTCACTCCGCCTGACAAAACCGGGGGAAAAGAGGGTCGTGGCTCAGGTTGACATGACGGCTTCGTACTTTTTGAAACAAGCCCCAAAAGAAACGGGGTATCGTACAAGAAAAAATGCAACCTGAGCCACGGCCGAAGAATCAGGGCCTGATGCTCAGCCCTGGGAAAACCCTGTGGGCTTACGCGTTTCCGCCGCTTTCGGTTGGCCCTTGCCTTAACATTTCCGAAAACCGTTTTCCCACAATGTCGGTGACTTTACCCATAATTTCCGTCACCTCTTTCCATTCTTCAGGCGTCAATTCCTCTTTCAATCTCGGATTCAGTCCCCATTTGGCACTGACTTGCTGGTCTTCACGCTCAACGTGGACCGTCAGGATTTCGGTTTCAAGGGGGGCTTTTGATCCGTCTGACGAGGATGGTTTCCGCGGTGAGGCTTTGCCTGCCACGACGTGTGCCTTTCTGCGCGTTCCGGATAAATCTCCGAATCCCTGTTACGATTACTGTGACGGGTTTTCGTATTAAGTGTCAAATGTACCGGGGTACTGGAATCGTGAGGATTGTACGGCCTGCAACAACCCTGGCTGACGGGTTTTTCCAATACTCCGGTGAAGGTCTTGTCTCATGCCCTTCTCTCCGGTTAGAGTCAGGTATCCGAGCGATTCTTTTGAAAGAGAAGACGGGTCACTCTTAACAAATTTACCCAGAGGCCAGCCGAATGAGTATTGACTGGAAAGAAATGCTCAAATCTCTCAAAGATGAAGCCATCCCCAGGCGATGGGACATGCAGGAATTGGCGAAAAACTTCCTTGAAGGCCTGTTTCTTGTGGTCCCGGTGGCCGTCACGATCTACGTCGTCTTCCTGGTGTTCAATTTTATTGACGGCTGGCTCAATATTCCTGTTCCAGGGCTTGGGTTTCTCCTGACTATCGGCATGATGATTCTTGTCGGGCGGCTTGCTTCGAACGTGTTCTTCCAGGGGGCACTGGGCTCATTGGAAAAAATTCTCACTCGCACCCCCTTTGTCAAATTGGTGTACACCTCGCTGAAAGATCTCATCGAAGCGTTTATGGGTGAGAAAAAACGTTTTGACCAACCCGTTCTCGTCACGCTCATGCCCGGAGGACACGCTCAAGCCATCGGGTTCGTCACGTGCCAGGATTTGAAGACGTTCGGTTTGGACGACCAGGTCGCCGTCTACTTCCCTCAATCCTACAACTTTGCCGGCCATCTTTTAGTCTTTCCTCGAAGTCAGATTCGGCCCCTTGAAGCCGACAGCTCGGACATCATGGCCTTTATCGTCTCGGGCGGGGTCTCTGGTGGATCAGCTCATGAGAAGACCGGAACACCTTCTGCTCCTGACGGCACTCCCGCGTTGCCGTCCCCGGCCGAGCCGTACACGCGTCCTGATTCATCTCAATAATCGACGTGCCCGCTCATTCCTTTCGCGTGAGCGGCACATTAAGATCGAATGGTCAGGTCGTGGCTCGGTTTGACATGACGGCCTCGTACTTTTTGAAATACGCCCCAAAGAAACGGGGACCGTCCAAGAAAAGAAATTCACACTGAGCCACGACCAATGGTTATCCCAAGTTGTGAAATATGATTTTCATCTATTAGAATGAAGATTCACTCACTGAGGCACGTATGTTATGGCCCCTCGCACACGACGAAAACAACGCGAGCATGAAGCCCGCCGACAAGAAATGCTCGCGGCGGCGGGTCTTTTTTCGAAAAATGGCTTTTTCAAAACCAGCATGGCCGGCGTTGCCGCCGCGGCGCAATTTGCCATGGACGTCCTCTATCGATTCTTTACAGGCAAAGAAGAGACGTATGTTTCTATCGTGGAAGCCTCGTTGTAATTCGAGTAAAATCTTGAAGAACGGATGGTTGAAGTCAATTTTCACTTGTTTCGCTGATGTTTCTCGTCGTGACGATCATGTACCCGTTCCGGACGTTTCTTCGCAAAGCCTGCCGGCCACTTTCTCTGTTCCTGTGCCTGCTCACGGTCCCGGCCTGTAACGAACAACAGGCAGCCCCTCCTCCCCAGGGTCCTCCGCCAATGCCGGTGCGCGTGGCTCCGGTTCTTCGACAAGAAGTGAATCAGACCGTCACGCTGGTTGGGACCGTTGAACCATTGAGACGAAGCATCGTGGCCAGCGAAGTGGAAGGGCTGGTCGAAGTCTTTCCGGCAGAAGAAGGGATGGCCGTCAAACGCGGGCAACTGCTGGCGCGCTTGCGGACCGACACGTTGCAGATCCAACTCGATTCAGCCCTGGCCTCACATCGAGAGGCCGCAACTCGCTATCAACAGGCCAAACGGGATCTGAGCCGAACCCGAGTCCTCTGGAAAAAAGAGCTGGTCACGCAAAAAGAATTTGATGACGCTCAGGCCGAGGAAACGGCGCTTCGAGAACGCCTGTCCCAATTAGGAGCCGAAATCCGACGCGTCAGAGACTCACTCAACCAATCCGGAATTGTCGCTCCCTTCGATGGGTGGATTACGCAGGAATTTACGGAGATCGGGCAATGGGTGGAAGAAGGTGGGGCGATTATCGAGATGGTCGATCTTTCTCACGTGCAGGTCGAGATCCCTCTTCCGGAACGCTACGTGCGCAACATTCGAATCCGCGACCCCGTAACCGCAACCTTCGACGGCCTTCCGGAATTCGAGACCCGGGGCAGAGTCTTCTCTCTCGTTGCCCAGGCCGATCGAATCGCCAGAACCTTTCCAGTCAAAGTGGATATTCCGAATCCCGCGTTGGCCATTAAAAGCGGCATGGTATCCCGCGTCACGCTCCAGGTCGATCGACCCCACCAGGGGACCGTGGTGCCGAAAGACGCCCTGGTCCTCCGAGGCGGCAGGGCATTCGTGTTTCGAGTGAACGAGGGGACGGTTGACCAAATTCCAGTGACCGCAGTCCTTCACGTAGAAGATCTCATTGAAATCGAGGGGCCGATCCGGGAGGGAATGGTCGTGGTGGTGGAAGGCAACGAACGCCTGTTCCCGGGCCAACCCGTGCGTATTTTAGCGCCTCCTGCCAAGAGCCCATGAACGTTATTCAATTCGCCATCCGATACCCGGTCACCACGGTCGTGGGGGTGATTCTCGTCGTCCTCTTCGGATTCGTGTCCCTCACCAGACTTCCAATTCAACTCACGCCCGACGTCTCCGAACCCGAGATCACGATTGACACCCAGTGGCAGGGTGCAAGCCCTAAAGAAGTGGAACGGGAGATCGTGGATAAACAGGAAGAGCAGATTAAAGGAGTCGAGGGGCTGGAAAAGATGTTCGGCGAAAGTTCCTACAACTCTGCCAAAATCATCCTTCGTTTTCCCGCCGGAACCAATACCGACACGGCTCTTCTTCGCGTCTCCAATCGATTGAATCAGGTCAAAGAATACCCCGACGAAGTCGATGAACCCGTGATCAGCAGTGCCGATACGCGCGGCAACGCCATGGGATGGTTTATTTTCGAACCGTCGGAAGGAAATTTCATCCCCATCGATACCCTGCGTGATTTTGCAGAAGACGTGATCAAGGCGCGTTTTGAACGAATTCAGGGCGTGGCCGCGTCCAACGTCTACGGAGGGCGGGAGCGGGAGATGCGCGTGCTCGTGGATCCCATGAAACTGGCCATTCGTTCTCTGACGATTCGAGATCTGGCGCAGGCACTGGATCAGGAAAATCGCGACTTCAGCGCGGGTGACTTTGATGAAGGCAAACGATCATACGTCGTCAGAACCATCGGCGAGTACCAAAGCCCCGAAGACGTGGGGAACGTCATTATTACAAGACGGAACGGGGCCCCGGTGTACGTGCGGGACGTTGCGACCGTCAGCCTTGCGTATAAAGAACCTGAGCACGTCGTTCGGGAAATGGGACGCAATTCCATTGCGGTCAACGCCATACGCGAGACCGGAGCCAATATCCTGGACACGATGCAACAACTTCGAGAAGCCGTTCAGGAATTGAACGACGGGGTCCTCGGAAAACGAGGCTTCAAACTCTTTCAAGTCTATGACGAAACGGACTACATCTACAGCTCCATCAACCTGGTGCAAAAAAATCTGGTGATCGGCAGCGTCCTCGCCGTGACGATTCTCTTTCTGTTTCTGCGCACGGGAAGCACGACCTTCGTGATTGGATTAGCCATTCCTATCAGCATCATGGGAACCTTTATCGCTTTATGGTTTTTGGACCGAAACGTGAACGTGATCAGTCTCGCCGGCATGACGTTTGCCGCGGGCATGTTAGTCGACAATTCCATTGTCGTCCTGGAAAATATTTATCGTCACCGAGAGTTGGACAAACCTCTGTGGCAAGCCGCCTATGACGGTACCATCGAAGTATGGGGAGCCGTGCTGGCAAGCACCCTCACGACCATTGCCGTGTTCGTGCCCATTGTGTTTATCGAAGAACAGGCCGGACAACTCTTTCGGGACATTGCCATTGCCATCAGTGCC
This sequence comes from Nitrospirales bacterium, assembly GCA_965215405.1. Classification (GTDB taxonomy): domain Bacteria; phylum Nitrospirota; class Nitrospiria; order Nitrospirales; family UBA8639; genus Bin75. The sequence goes on along the minus strand of OZ244060.1, from coordinate 995,867 downwards.
GGAGTCGGGCTGAGTCTCCTTGTCTCCATTACCGTGATTCCCTGCCTGTCCGCGCGCGTTCTGACGACCAGAAACCGTCAAACGGGTCAAAACCGCTCCTCCTCTCGCTGGAAACTATTGATGGATGACCTGGCGGATCGCGGTCATCGGATGGCTGACCGGATGGGGATGAATGCCGTCAAAATCGGAGATTTCATTTATTGGACGTGCGGCAGTATTCGCTGGCGCGTGGGAATCGTATTCGGCCTCACCGCGTTGGCCGTTGGCGTCACCGCGCTGTTGTTACCGAAAGCCGAATACCTGCCCAATGGAGAACGAAATCTCATCATCGGCATTGTTCTGCCTCCACCCGGGTACAACACGGAAAAGTTTGTTCGTTTAGGAACGTCCATTGAGAGCGTGCTCACTCCCCATTGGGAAGCCCGACCCGGGTCCCCTGAGGAAGCCGCCCTGGAAGGGCCCAGTATTCGCAATTTTTTCTATGTGGCACGTGGACGTTCGGTGTTTATGGGCGCCCGCACAAATGACGATGCCAAAATTCGAGAGTTGATTCCTGTTTTCCGCAAATCCTTTGCCGATATTCCCGGGGTGATCGGGATCGTGACTCAGAGCAGTTTATTCCAACGAGGGTTGGGCGAAGGGCGGAACATCGATATTGAAATTACCGGCCCTGACCTCGAAAGGCTCATCACTCTGGGCGGACAAATCTTCGGACAGGTTCGGGAAATCTTGTCAGGCGGGCAGGTTCGCCCAAAGCCGAGTCTCGACCTGGGAAGTCCTGAAGTGCGAGTGAGCCTGAAGCGAGAACGGGCGGCCGACGTGCAAATGACCAATCAGGAACTCGGCTTTACCGTTGACGCTCTGGTCGATGGAGCAAAAGCGAGCGACTACCAATTTGAAGGGGACGAAATCGATCTTACCATTCGGGGCATCGATCACTATGCCGATCGAACGCAGGACGTCGCAAACCTTCCCATCTTTACGCGCGGCGGCCGTCTGACCACGGTGGGCGATATTGCCGACGTCAGACTCGTCGCGGGACCGGAACAAATCAACCACATCGAACGAGAACGGGCCATTACCATCCAGGTCATTCCGCCGGACCAAATGCCGTTGGAGACGGCCATGGAATTGATCGAACAACGGGTCATCCTTCCGATCAAACAAGGTGGGGGACTCGGTCGTCTCTATAATATTCGCCTGTCCGGCACGGCGGATGACCTCACGAAAACGTATGACGCCCTGAAATACAATCTTCTCCTGGCCTTACTCATTACCTATTTGTTAATGGCTGCCCTGTTTGAAAGTTTCCTGTATCCTTTTGTTATTATCTTCAGTGTGCCGCTGGCGGCGGCCGGAGGCATTCTCGGGCTGTTTGTCGTCAATCGTCTGATCACCTATCAGCCCCTGGACGTCCTGACCATGCTGGGGTTTATTATTCTGGTCGGCGTTGTGGTCAACAACGCGATTTTGGTCGTGCATCAGGCCTTGAACTTTATGGAGCCTGCCCGGCGGAATCTATGGAAATCCGGGGAAGGCGAGGCCGTGGGCGGCGTATCGGCCCGTCAAGCCATCGCCGAATCCGTGCGATCACGAGTCAGGCCCATCATGATGAGTATGCTGACCACCACCTTTGCCTTCCTGCCGCTGGTTCTGGCGTCGGGGGCAGGATCGGAATTGTACCGCGGCATTGGCAGTGTGGTGCTCGGCGGCCTTGTACTCTCGACGGTTTTTACGATCCTCGTGGTTCCGGCGTTGTTCAGCCTCGTGATGGACTGGAAACGCAAAAGGGACGCCACGCCCTCAGACGACGGCCCGGTTCCGGAAATCCACGAGACTTGATCGAAATGTTTGCGCCTGACATATTGGCAAGAACGTCAACTCTTTCCAAGAGGCCATCATGATCTTCATCATCTTCACCAGCATCGTTTGGCTGTCAGGGACGGCTGCCCTCTCCTGGGCTCAGGACGAAGCACCTGCACGCCAACGCCCGCTCGAACTCCGGTTAAGCATGCATGACGCAATGCAGGCAGCCGTGAACAACAATCCCACGGTCCGGATCTTTCAAGAACGCGTTACTCAGGCGGCAGACCAGGCCTTTACCCAACGCGGGGCCCTGCTGCCGAACCTGTCCGCTCGGGTCAGTGGAGCGAGAAGGCGGTTCTTTTTCAGTTCATTTGGTGGAAGCCCCGTTGTTTCCGACCCAATAGATTTTTACGAAGGCCGCGTGGCGTTAACTCAGAATATTTTCAGCCTCAGTCTTATTCAGAAATGGCGGGCGGCCAGAACGAACGTCGAAGTGGCCAGCCTGGACTCGGAAACCCAGAAAATGGACACCATGGCCATCGTCGCGTTGACGTACCTGGAAGCCTTACGGGTGCAGAAAGCCGTCAAAGCGCGCCTGGCCGACGTCAAACTCAATCACGAACTGTTGCGCCTGGCCACGGAGCGCAAATCGGTAGGCATGGCCACCAAGTTGGACGTCACCCGCGCGAAGGTACAACTTGAAAATGAAAAACAGCGCCTGCTCGTCGCTCGTAATGAGTATGGCCGCGCGAAACTCAACCTGAGCCGTGCCATTGGTCTCTCCTTCGACGTCAAACTCATTCTCACGGACAAGCTCAAACTCGTACCCATCCCTTCTCAGACCGTTGACGAAGCCTTACAGGTCGCCAAGGAACACCGCGTCGAGCTCAAAGCCCAAAAAAAACGGGAACGTCTGGCGGCCCTCACGCTGAGTTCGGTGACGATGGAACGCGTGCCCTCTCTCACGGGCAGCGGAGACGTGGGAATGATCGGAAATCAAGCCCCCAATGCCTTAACCACCGACAATGTGCAGGTGTTGCTCTCCATTCCCCTTTTCGACGGAGGGCAGCGGGAAGGACGTATTTCTGAAAATCGCAGTCTGGTTCGCCTGGAGTCCATCAAAACTCGAGACGTTGAAAATCAAGTTGCGTTAGAAGTTCGAGACGCTCTGTTGACGCTGGAATCGACCCGACAACAAGTCACCGTGGCCCAAGAAGGGTCTCGTCTGGCATTCTCGGAACTCAATCTCGCCCGACAGCGCTTCGCCGTTGGCGTCTCGACCAATATTGAAGTCACGGACGCCCAAACGTCGGTGGCGCAAGCCCGGGACAATCTGATTGAAGCACTGTTCAATTTCAACGCGTCGCGCGTAGATCTCGCCAGAGCCCAGGGCCGCCTTGAAGACCTCTAGCCCACAATTTTTCACGGCGACCCGGATGGATAATCGATCACGACCCTGGTGAGCACGGCCTAGACGTCTTGACTTGTTGATGGGCCTTCCTCTTCCCTCAGGGCCCTTCCCCGGAACGAAGGACCGGACGCGTGGGACGTATCCGGTCACGGGGGAAACGCGCTGCGAAATCGCCTGCCCGCCGCCGTCGAGAACACGCGAAACAATGGTCACTTACGATCCACAAATTCAAAACGACGTTCGGGCTCAAGCCGGAAAGCGCCGAACCTTTGCCGTCATCAGTCATCCTGACGCAGGAAAAACGACCGTCACGGAAAAACTGCTGCTCTATTCAGGGATGATCCGCACCGCGGGGATGGTGGGAAGCCGAAAAAGTTTCAAGACGGCGACTTCCGACTGGATGGAAATGGAACAAGAACGCGGAATCTCGATCACCGCGTCGGCCATGCAGTTCCAGTACAAAAATGCCGTCATCAACGTACTCGATACACCAGGCCACCAGGATTTCTGCGAAGACACGTACCGGACGCTGACCGCCGCGGACAGTGCCGTGATGGTCATCGACGCGGCAAAAGGCGTTGAACCTCAAACGCGGAAATTATTCGAAGTGTGTCGGTTGCGCAAAATCCCCGTATTGACGTTAATCAACAAAATGGACTTGCCGGGACGCGTGCCCCTCGAACTTATGGCAGAGGTGGAAGAAGTCCTCCGCATTCATGCCAATCCCATCAATTGGCCAGTTGGTTCAGGGCAACAATTCATGGGAGTCATAGACCGTGCCACGCGACGGGTCTCGTTGTTCAAAAAAACGGTAACGCACGGTTCCGCCAAAGCCGACCGCACGGAAATTTCCCTGGACGGCCCTGAAGCCAGGGACCTGATCGAGGAAGTCTTACTGCAGGAGGTCCGCCACGACCTGGAACTTCTGGACGTGGCCGGAACCCCCTATTCGCGGGACGCCTTTCTCAAGGGTGAAGTGACGCCCGTCTTTTTTGCCTCTGCACTCACGAACTTCGGCATTGAAAATTTCTTCGACGCTTTTGTGGAGATGGCACCCGCTGCCGTGCCTCGAACGGCTGATCAGCCTGATGGGACTGCAATCATCGTGGACCCGGTGGAACGACCATTCAGCGCCTATATCTTCAAGATTCAGGCGAACATGAATCCCCGTCATCGCGACAGCACGGCCTTCCTGCGAATCTGCTCCGGAAGATTCGAGCGCGACATGGTAGTCAAACATCACCGCCTTGGACGCGACGTGCGCTTGTCCCGGCCACATAATCTCGTCGCCAGGGACCGCAATACCGTAGACCTGGCGTATCCTGGTGACGTCATTGGAATCATCAACCCAGGACAGTTTGCCATTGGCGATACCGTCTCACTGAGTGACGGCTTCAACTACCAACCGCTTCCCCGGTTTCAACCTGAGGTGTTCGCCAAAATTCATCCCACAGACGTGGGCAAACGCAAAGCCTTTGACAAAGGCATGGAGCAAATGGCCACCGAAGGCACGGTGCAGGTTCTCCGGAGCCTTGATGATCTGGAATTCCTCGTCGGTGCCGTGGGCCGCCTGCAGTTCGACGTCCTGGAGTTTCGCCTGCGCAGTGAATATCGCGTGGAGATTCGACTGGAGCCACTCGCCTATACGTGCAGTGCCTGGCTGGACGGAGACCCCGACGCCTTTCGCGCCCCGAGCGACGCCAGGGTCGTCAAGGATCAACTGGGCCGTCCCATCGTGCTGTTCCGCTCGCATTGGTCCAAAAACTTCGCCAAAGAACAGAACCCCGACCACGATTTTCGCCACCTGGAAGACTCATTACCCCTTCCACCGCGCAAAAAGTTCTAGCGGTCCCGTCTGAAACGTTTTCCCCATACGCCCGTCTTTCTCACGTTCCACCGTTGCCGGGTTGAGCGTTCCGTTCTTCTTCGCCGGTGACGGGGATCAATCCCTGCAGACGCGCTCTCCTGTCTGTTATGATGAATCCATCGAAGACGCTTTCGAACAATCATGAAAAAGGAGATGGTGGAATGGCCGTTCAAGTCTATGGATGCAATCACGTCGTCATCGAAGTGGACGACGCGGAGAAAGCCGTGGAATTTTATTCGGACGTATTCAATCTGGAAATGTTACGGGGAGGAGAGGGCGCCGCCTGGTGCAAACTGGGGGAACATCAGTTCCTGGCCGTCTTCGAAGTCGAAGTCCTGCAACCCGATCGCGTGAAACACTTCGGCGTCATGGTCAGGGACGAAGCGCAAGTCAATGAAGTGCGAGACAAACTCGTCAACAAATACGGCCTGACGTTGATGCCTCATTTCCGTTGCGATTTCCGCGACCCCTGGGGCAACCGCGTCCAGGTCGTCGATCTCCACGATGAATCGCTCGTGTGGTTGCTGCCGTACCGAGAAATACAGGACACGGGCGTTCGGTTTTCACAATGACGTTGGTCTGGCCTCCGTTGGACAGATGTCTCGCCGTCGAAAAAGGAGGCACGCTTTTACACAACCCAACGGTCACGTTAACGGAATGGGAATATGGTTCGAGACGATTACTTCCCAAACAATCCCTTCAACAGATCCTTACCCATCTTGCCGATGGATTTGCCGAGTTGCCTGACGCCCTTGGGGATGAGCGTTCCCGATTTCTCGATGGCCCTGGTAATGGCCCTGGATAGTATCTCATCGAAAATCACGGCTGAAGCTTCCGAGAACGTGGTGACTCCGGGTGGTTTGCCGATGTCACGCAGTTCGAAATCAGATAACGGCAACTGAATGACTTCGCTTTGTCCACCGCCGAGGCTCAGGTTGATGATCGCGTTTTTGACGGTCACTTTTTTAATGTGAACGTTTTTATCGGGTTCCTCGCCTTCCTCATGCTTTTCATCCTTTTCCTGACCGGGGTTATCGGGACCGGATCGAGTATTGCGCTTCACGTTCTCTTGAATCCTGCTGAGATTACTGCCTCCTAATGACCATTCGAAGGTAATGGCCGGTTCGACGATCAGCACCTCTTCGATAATGATGGTATCGGTCAACGCCGAATTCCGGTCGACTTCCACTCGAACGTTCGGAAGGGACACGGCATAGGCGGTTTCATAGCCTTCGGGGTTTTTGATGACGAGCCGGGTCAAACCGGCTCGCATGGACGTGCCGGACAGCAGGGAAATATCCACGTCCTCCAACGTCACCGGCACGCCCAACACTTTCGGACCCATGGTCTCGACCACGCTTTTGACCAAGGCGTTCAACGACAGGCCGACTAACGCCACGGCAAGAATCCCAAGCACCCCGATCAGGACAAGGAGTCTCACAAATACTTTCATGTGCGTTCAGCCCTATCGAACCTGGAGAGAAGGAGACCTTCCAGAGCCATAATCTGCAATGAATGATCATGAACCTTCACGGTTCACCCGCGAGAAAATGCTTCTTTCCGAGAAAGATCGGACACGTTCACTCATTCGCTGACGAAAGGTGGTTCTGCCCCCTCCCGGTTTCCCTCTTTTGTCAGGAGCGGTGAGGGGAAGGGAAAGTCCTTGCTCTCTCTTGCGGCACAAGGGAGATCACACCAGGCGGTGAAACCTCCTGGATACGTGAACGATGCCCGTCAACGAATCCATGAACACAGACGGAGCTTTCACCGCTACAATTCCCGCCGTCCTTCGATAGATTTGGTCAGCGTCACTTCGTCGGCGTATTCGATGTCCATGCCGACCGGAATGCCGTACGCAATTCGTGACACCTTCACTCCATAGGGCTTCAAGAGTTTCGTGAGATAAATGGCCGTGGCTTCACCTTCAATAGTGGGGTTCGTCGCCACGATGACTTCTCCGACTCCCCCCTCTCTGACGCGCGACTCCAACTCCTTTGCACGAATATCGGACGGGCCCACGCCGTCCAGAGGTGAGAGCGATCCCATCAATACGTGGTACAACCCTTTATACCCACGGCATTGATCAATGGCGTGCAGGGTGCTGGGTTCTTCCACGACCAGAATTTTAGTCCGATCCCGTTCGTGGTCCTGGCAAATATCGCACAACTCGCTTTCCGCAATGTTCCGGCACTGCACGCAAAAGGTCACAAATTCTTTGACGTCCCGAATGGCATCGACCAGGCGCAGGGCGTCTTCTTTGTCAGCCTTCATCAGATGAAAGGCGAGTCGTTGCGCGGTCTTTTGCCCAATGCCAGGCAACCGCACAAATTCCTTAACGAGCCTGGCCAATAACCCCTGCTGCTGGTGCACGCTCATGACTTTTTCCGTACGGGTTCAAACCTGGGAGGATGCTCGCGTCTCGGTCGACACCGTTGTGCGTCCACGTCCCGTTACAACCCGGGAATGCCGAGTCCCCCGGTCAACCCTTTCACTTCTTCAGCCATTAATTCCTTGGCTTTGCGTAATGCTTCATTGGTTGCGGCCACAAGGAGAGCCTGCAACACGTCGGGATCTTCCGACTGCAAGACTTCGGGATCAATCGCCACTTTGGTGATCTGCATACCCCCATTGGCCGTGACCGTGACCATCCCGCCCCCAGCCGACGCCTGGACGGTTTTCGCGGCCGCTTCTTCCTGAATTTTTCCTAATTTCTCCTGCATGGCCTGGGCTTGTTTCAACAAATTTCCCACGTTGCCAAAAGGATTCTTGGACATGCTTAGCCCTCCTTCTTTCCCCTCACGCGACTTGCCGTTACCACTTCTCCACCAAACAACTCCATGGCGCGTTTAACCATGGGATTCGCTCGTGCCTGTTCCAGTAAGGCCTCACTGTCTTGTTCTTGCTGCTTCGTTCGCGTCTGCTTGATGGTGAGCCTGTCGCCTGATTCCTCGGTCAACTCGACCACGCGAAGGTGAATCGTCGCCCCGACGACTTCCTGACAGACTTTTGCGATCAATGCGCGATTCTCTTCTTTCTGGATTCTTGAACAGGCCACCGATTCGGTTTTGGGAAACCCCACGATGACCTGGTTGCCTTCGATTTTCACCAACGTCCCCATTTCCAAAAAGGTTCCAACGTTGGGAGAATTGCGAATCACGGATTCGACGACGCGCTGCCAGTCTTCCTGCCGAATAGCCGGCGAACCCGCTGGGGACGGTGGTCTCGGTTGCGGGACAGAAACCCCGGAGATCCGCTCCGTTCTGACCTCGGGCCGTGCGGTGGGAGGAGAACCCGCCACGTTTTTCAGCGGGGGGGCTTTGCTTTGCACCGGACGAGATTGACCCTCCCTCCGAGCAGCCACGGCAGCCGGGGGTGGTCCGGACGTTCCGACGCGATTGTCCGATGGTTTTAAGGGTGGCGGGGACGCCCCGGACAGTGGCCCGCTTTTCTCAACCGGCGTTCCTGCCACGCGTGGCTGAGGCCCCCTGGACGTTTCGGCTGATTGCGGAACCTGCACGCTGTCTTGAAGGAACCGCGCCGCGCGAACGGCTGCCACTTCAAAGATAAAACGGGGACGTGCCGTTGACCGAAGGCGATCTTCGGCTTGGGCAAAGAGATGAAATAACTCTTGTAACTGCTCTACCGAAAACGATTTAGCGTCCGCCAACAGTTGTTTCACGTTTTCATCAGGCAGATCCATCAAGCCTTGTGCCTGCTCGAACCCAGGCACCACCGCCGCAATCATCAGGTGGCGCATTCGTTCCACCACCGCTCCACAATAGATCCGAAGGTCGTGTCCATGAGCAACCACCTCTCCGACAAGTGCGACGGCCGCGGCGGCGTCCTGGGCCAGGACGGTATCCACCATTCGACCCACCAGTTCGTCAGGAACGGCCCCGAGCATATCTTCCACGTCGTGCTCGGTAATCGTTTTGCCACCGAATGCCACGGCTTGATCCAGCAAACTGAGGGCATCACGCATACTGCCCTCACTCGCTCCGGCTATCACTCCCAGGCTTCGTTCGCCGACCGTGACGCCGACGCGTTTCACGACTTCCTGAAGACGGGCAATGATCTCTCGACGGGGAATCCGCCGAAAGTTGAAATGTTGACATCGAGAAGTAATGGTAGGGGGAATCTTATGGACTTCAGTCGTCGCAAAGATAAACACCGCGTGCTGAGGGGGCTCTTCCAGGGTTTTCAACAGCGCGTTAAACGCGGAATTGGAGAGCATGTGCACTTCATCGATGATGGAGATTCGATAGGTGCCTCGGAAGGGCGAAAATTTGACGTTTTCCCGAAGCTCCCGGATGTCGTCGACCCCGGTATTCGAGGCCCCGTCGATCTCAATGACGTCAATCGAGTTGCCACGAGTAACGTCCAGACAACTCTTGCACTCTCCGCAGGGTTTCGCGGTCGGACCTTGTTCGCAATTCAGCGCTTTGGCCAAAATACGGGCGGCCGTGGTCTTCCCTACTCCGCGCATTCCGGAAAAGAGATAGGCATGGGCCACCTGTTGCTGAAGGATGGCGTTTCGCAGCGTTTGGATCACGTGCGGCTGCCCAATCAACTCTTCAAACGCGCCCGGACGAAATTTTCTGGCGGAAACCTGGTATTCCATCACTCGTCCCGGGTAACGCGCGTTATTCCTTGACCATTCTGCTTCACGTGCACGTGGTCACTCTTCACGGATGGCGATTATAAAACGGGGCCAGGTGATCCTGCAGCACACAGACTCGCTTGCTTACCGTTGCTTCCTTCCGGACCTGGCGGGGTTCACAAGATTCTGCTGCACAGGGCCCAGCCCCTGTCCATTGTCGGTGATGAGATCGAAATGGAGACAAAGGAAGCGCGGCAGCTTTCCATCTCTTTAACGTAACGCGCTTAAAAACGGTTTTTCAGCATGAACCCTGCTCATTCATCTCCATCATCTGAGAAACGCGTATTGTCCCGCCATTTTCCAAAAACGGATCCGATTTGGCTGTTTCAACGGCGGCCACAATGCTTTTTGCCTTAACAACTGCAAAGCCTTTCATCGAATCCGGATCATGATCATCTTCAACGCTGCCCGACGTTACAATTTTTGAAACCGGCAACGGCGTTCCAGGATTCACGACCGTTTCACCAAGGCCTTTTACCCAGGCGTTCCATTTTTCCATCTGAGCCATTCTTTCTTCTTGTGAACCCGGCCCGATTCCTCCGTAGTAAGCAGGCATGAAATTCGGTACGTTTTCTCCAACGGACGTAAGGGGAGCCGTGCCCCCTTCGCCTCTTCACTTCGTTCCGGTCACCCCATGAAGGAACCGACCGGCTTCATTACCCCCTGTTCGAAGCCACCCGCTTCTTCAGCCAGTGGGTGGACCGTGGCTCCATTTTCCATCTACGACTCTTGCCGTTGTGGCGGAGAGGGTGGGATTCGAACCCACGGTGCCGTTGCCAGCACACGTGCTCTCCAGGCACGCCGATTCGGCCACTCTCGCACCTCTCCACGCGGCAGGGACTCCGGTAAACGCGCGTCATCTTAACATGGGCACCTGGGAGCAACAAGGCAACTCGTTTCGGATGACTCTCGTTGACGCGAAAACCGCCTGGTCTTCCTGCCCAGGGTCACAGCGGCCTGAGGCATCGATCCCTTCAGAGACCTCACAACCGGCGTCGTTGAAACAGTCGTTGTCGTCGAGACGACCCTGTCAATGCCTTATAGAGATGGCCGCGAAACAGCATCATCAGGACCGCCCCGAAGGGCGTCAGAAGAAGAACCGGGATCATGGCCATCGAGGAAGAAAGCCCGAGGTATTGGAACCACTGACTCAACACGGCAAAAGGTAATCCTAACAGCCGGAAAAAATCCAATCCGATCAGCCGGCCGCTCTGGCTCGAAATCAACAGGAAAAAGGACGCCCCAAAAGGAGCAAAGACCACGGCCAGAGGCAAAAACCATTCAATCCAGTTTTCCAGGACAAATTCGTAACTGTCCTTAAGAAGATCCAGTGAGGCACCGGAGCGCCCTTGATAGAGACATTCGGGGACGGGATTGAGCAAAACAAACAACAGAAGAAAGACCGCTGAGACAATCGCCGGCCCATAGGGATTGGCTTGCAGGCCCAATTCGAGAATTTGCAGGGGCACCCATACAATAAACCCAATGGTGATCACGTCCCAAAAATAGTTGCCTGCAACGTCCCGCAGGTCGTGCCAGACCATTTTCCTGACGCTCCCAACGGCCTGTTCGAGTAAACTCAGAAACGCACCGACCACAAAGGCATTGGCGACGCCGAGGAACAATCCTCCGAGCATGCCGAGGGACACGGCCATCATGGTGACCAGATACATGAGAACGGCCATGATCATGACCGCCGGCACGAGCAACCAGTTTTTGGTCAATGACCGCCACGTCGCAAGTAACGCCTGACGATAGAGTTGAAGAGTCGCTTGAACGAGCTCCGACATGCGTCGTCGTGGCCAAGAGGAATGAAGAAGGCGGTTAATCTGACGATTTCGGCTGACGCTTGAGGGCAAGAATGTCTTGTTGTTGCCGGTCCCGTTCCTGCTTGATCATCTTTAACCGTTTAGGCCGGTCAAGGGTCCACCATTTAATGCGATCCTTAAACGAAACAGATTGAGGCGACGCGCTTTTGAGCGTCTTCTCTTGAAAATTGAACCCTTTGTGCGCGTCTCGCGTTTGGATGAATTGCTCGTAAATATTGCCGTACAGTTTTTTGAGACCCATAATAAGCACCATAGCCTACTCCATTGGATTCTGGCAAGAATCCGTTGCGTGCGCGAGTCTCCATGGTCTATTCAATCAGACGCGGAAAATCCAGTCTGAGCGTTGACACTCCACGCACCATATGGGTAAATAGAAAAAACAGCGTCGCTTTGACTGTAACCCGAAAGCCCGTTGCATTTCGGGCGCCATAACCAGCCGTAACGTTTCGAGTGATCCTCGGAAAAGGAATCAATTCATTTAAGCGAGAGTGGCGGAACAGGTAGACGCGCGAGATTTAGGATCTCGTGGGAGACCGTGGGGGTTCAACTCCCCCCTCTCGCACCAATCCACGCGATTCTTCTGCCTCCGATATTTCCCATAAACGAACGATCTCAACGTGAAATTGGAAATAACAGAATTAGGGCCGGTGAAGCGCGCGATTAAGATTGAAGTCCCGGAAGACGTCGTCAACCAGGAATTCGACCGGGCGTATACCGATCTGAAACGCCAGGTTCGCGTCCCGGGCTTCCGACCCGGCAAAGCCCCCGTCGCCATGTTGGAAAAACGCTACGCGAAGGCCGTGGAACAGGACGTTCTTCAGCGCCTGGTCCCAACCTACTACCAGAAGGCGATTCAAGAAGCCAGCGTGGCACCCGTTCTGGTTGAGATTCCTCCTTTGGAACGATTGAAAGCCACTCGTAACGCCGCGCTCACTTTCACCGCCACCGTTGAAATCAAGCCGTCTATTGAATTACGTGATTATCGTCCGCCCAATCCGATTTCCTTGAAACCCGATTCCCGGACCACCAGCGATCAGGACGTGGATGCCGCCCTGGAAAGACTTCGAGAACAACAGTCCCGGCTTGAGGCCGCCCCCTCCGGCACGGTCCTGGATGAAGGCCTTTATGCCGTCTTGACGATCGAGGGTTTTTTAGACGGCGAGTCCGTGGAAGGTTCGAAAAAAGAAGGTCTTCTCCACGCGGTAGGGTCTCAGGAACCCGTGCTGGGGCTCACCATTGACGAGATGCTGGTGGGGAAAAAGGAAGGGGACCAGGCAGAGGTTCGCCAGGAATATCCCGCCACGCACCCGGATGCCCGTCTGGCTGGCAAATGCGTCACGTTTCACGTCTCAATCCTTGGGGTGAAGCAAAAAATTCTCCCTCCTCTGGATGATGAATTTGCCAAAGACTGCGGGGCCTATGAAACCCTCGACGCTCTCAAAGACAGGATTCGATCCGAATTGGAATCGGTACTCAAACGGGACGTGGAAGACGGCTATAAGGATCAGATTCTTGAACGCCTTTTGGCCATGCATCATTTTGATCTCCCCGAAGTCCTGATCGAACGGGAAATTCACACGATGGTTCGACAACGCCTCATGGAAGAGCAACGGAAAAAGGGCGGGAAATTCTCGCTGGATGATCAAATCCGGATGAAAGATGAAGTACAACGAATCCAGAAAGACGTTGCTCCGGGGGCTCAAAAACGCGTCAGGCTTGGATTGGTGTTAGAAGCCATTGCGGACAAGGAAGGGATCTCCGTGAGTGACCAGGACGTTCAGGAAGAATTCACCAAACTCGCCCAGGGCCTTCAAGTCCCGCTGGAAGACGTTCAAAAGATGGTGGAATCGGGAGGCCCGAATTCACGTCAAGAGTTTGAGGACCGCATCAGAGCCGAAAAAGCTCTTCAATTGGTCTACCAATACGCGGTCATTCAAGGATAAGGCTCTCCGAAAATCGGCTTTGAGCAGAAAAGGTAGAATCGTATGTTAATTCCAATGGTTATTGAGAGTACAAACCGGGGTGAACGAGCGTATGATATTTACTCCCGCCTCTTGAAAGATCGCATTATCTTTCTTGGCGCGCCCGTTGATGACGTGTTCTCCAATCTTATCATTGCTCAATTATTGTTCCTGGAGGCGGAAGATCCGGAAAAAGACATCAACCTCTATATTAATTCCCCAGGTGGAAGCGTGACCGCGGGCCTCGGTATTTACGACACCATGCAATACGTCAGACCACCGATTACGACAATTTGTTTAGGTCAGGCGGCAAGCATGGGCGCGCTTCTCCTGGCCGCCGGCACCAAAGGCAAACGCTACGCGCTTCCCAACGCCCGGGTGATGATTCATCAACCGATGGGAGGATTTCAGGGACAGGCGACAGAGATCGACATTCACGCTCGTGAGATTCTGAAAATTCGAGAGCGTCTCAACCAGATTCTTTCGGAACACACGGGGCAGTCGTTAGAGAAAATCAGCCAGGATACCGAGCGAGACTATTTCATGTCGGGCACGGAAGCCAAAGACTATGGCCTCATTGATGAAGTCATCGTTAGAACGTCGGAAAAGGAGAAGACCGGTTCGAATGGCACCTAGCCGCTGAACGCCTCACCAAACCGTGCCCCCATGGCAAAGCACGTCAAATCAGACGCGAATCTTCGGTGTTCGTTTTGCGGGAAGACCCGCGATCAAGTGCGTAAACTGATCGCCGGTCCCACCATTTACATTTGTGACGAATGCGTGGGCCTGTGTAATGAAATCATGGCCGAAGAGTGTCAAGAGGTCAAAGAAGAAATATCCACAAAACTTCGCAAACCAGCCGAGATTAATCGCCACCTCGATCAATACATCATCGACCAGACCCGCGCCAAAAAAATTCTCTCGGTTGCCGTTCACAATCACTATAAACGCATCGCTGCCAATGAAACCGGAGACATTCTGCTCCAAAAGGGCAACATTCTGATGATCGGGCCGACGGGAACGGGTAAAACCTTATTGGCTCAAACCCTCGCTGATTATCTCGACGTGCCGTTTACATTGGCCGACGCCACAACCTTAACCGAGGCGGGGTACGTCGGGGAAGACGTCGAGAATATCATCTTGAAACTGCTGCAGGCCGCGGACTATGACGTGGAACGCGCGGAGCGAGGCATCATTTATATTGATGAGATCGACAAAATCACGAGGAAGGCCGACAGTCCTTCCATTACCCGCGACGTGTCCGGGGAGGGCGTGCAACAGGCCCTTCTCAAATTAATAGAAGGCACCGTGGCCAACGTGCCGCCGCAAGGCGGCCGGAAACACCCTCATCAGGAATTCATCCAGGTCGATACCAAAAACATCCTGGTCATTTGTGGTGGAGCCTTTATCGGACTGGAACCCATTATCGAACGACGCCTGAATCAAAAACGCATGGGCTTCAAATCCGACCTGCCCGCGTCGCCGCAGCAACGCTTACCTTCCCCGTTGACCCATACCCAACCGGAAGATTTGCTCCAGTATGGGTTGATTCCGGAATTCATCGGGCGACTACCGGTTGTGACCACGCTTGAAGAGTTAGATGAAAAAGCGTTAGTGCGGATTTTGACCGAGCCCAAAAATGCCCTGATCAAGCAGTATCAAAAGTTGCTGTCCTTCGACAAAGTGGAACTGAAGTTTACGGATGGGGCGCTCAGTGCCATTGCCGGAAAAGCCTATGCTCAAAAAACCGGAGCACGGGGTCTTCGCGCGATCCTGGAAGAGGTGATGCTTGACGTTATGTACGAGATCCCTTCTCAAACGGGGATCAGGGAAGTGGTGATTACCGAAGACGTGATTCTGAAGAAGGGCGAACCGTTTAAATCTTTCGAACAGTTAAAAAGCATGAAACCCGCGGTTGGCTCGTAAGGCGTGAAGGCGTGGACCGGAGCCATCGTCTCGTTACGTGCCGCGACGTGGAGCGGCTTTCCTGTTTCCGAGTGCCCCGGGCTTGCCGCGGCTATCCATATCCGGCTTGCGCGTCGCGAACTCGAAACCGAAGGTCCCTGAGCCACTGGACAGGTCAAGGGTGAGACGGGCCGCAAACCTGCGTCTGTTCTTCTTCGACACGAAACCCTCCAGCAGATCGGTTTTACCCTTGCTCAGCAGTTGCCGCACTTCATCGGCATTGATCGGCCGGTTCAGAATCTGTCGGCTGATTCTGAAATCACAGGCTGGTTTGTCCCCCAGCCCATTAGGACAGACGTATCGTCTTGGCGTGTCAAGCACCATCGCGGCGCACTTGGGACAGGGACCGAGTTGGTCGCAACGCTGCGGATCAACGTCGTCGTCCTGGGTACCGTCGTCAAAATCAAAGGCCACGGTGAAATCGTCCTTGATCTTCAGCTCCGCGGCAAATTCTCGTCCGAGACGACTGCGAAACCCGCTCAGCGGGCCGAGGTGCCGTTCACGTAACAGGCTCGTCACCTCGTCAGGTGACAATTCCCGCCCGGCAATGGTTTTCCAGATCGAGAAGTCACACGTTTCGCACACGAACTTGCGATAGTTCTCTCGCATCTGTCCCGTGCCGCACTTGGGACAGGCGACGTCGAGAACGACGTATTCATCGTCAATCTTGTCCACGTCACACCGTCGCGCGGCTTCGACAATCTGCGCCGTCATCCCGCGAATGTGCCGCATGAATTCAGCGGAGGAGAACTGATCGATTTCGATCTGCTTCAACTTCTTTTCCCATTCTCCGGTCAATTCGGCTTTGGTCAATTCATCAATCTTGAGCGCGCGCAACAGCCTGAGCAACGTCGTGGCCTTGGCCGTTGGAATCAATTCTCGGGCGTCGCGCAGGACGTAGCGGTTGCGAATCAAATCCTCGATGATCGACGCGCGCGTCGCGGGCGTCCCGAGCCCGCGACCTTGCATCGCCTCGCGTAACTCTTCGTCTTCCATCAGTTTGCCCGCGCCTTCCATCGCGGACAGGAGGGTCGCTTCGTTGTAACGCAGGGGCGACCTGGTTTGTTTACTCACCGCGTCGATGGCGATCGTCCGGGCTTTTTCGTCCCTGGCCGTGCCCGCTAGCGGCGGCAACGTTTCGTTGCTTTCCTTGCGCCCCGTCACCTGCAACCAGCCGCTCTCGATCAGCACCCGCCCTCTGGTCTCGAAGGTCTGATCTTCGACGACGGTGTAGCGTAACGTGTTTTCAAAACGGGCCGGCGGGTAGAACGCAGCGATGAACGAACGCGTAACCAACTCATAGACTCGGCGTTCCTGTTCTTTGAGTTTCCCCGGCACTTCGCCGGTGGGAATGATGGCAAAGTGGTCAGAGACCTGCGCGTTGTTAAAGATGCGCCTGTTTTTCCCATTGATGTAATTATTCCGGAGCACCTGCTCGGCCCAGTGGCTGATCGGTCGGTCGCCCTTCTCGCCGTCCGGGTGCGTGGCGCTGACGTTGTACGCCGTCAGCGACTGCATGATCGTTCTGACCGGACCCGGGTAATCCTCGGGTAACGTCCGCGAATCGGTACGTGGATAGGTCAGAACCTTGTGACGCTCATAGAGGGCCTGCGCGATACCAAGCGTGGTTTTTGCCGAAAAACCAAAACGCCGGTTCGCTTCACGCTGAAGCGACGTCAGGTCAAACAGCATCGGGGCCTGCTGACTCGATGGTTTTGTGGTTTCGGACACGCGGCCGTCCCGATTCGCGCATTTCCCGACAATGGCTTCTGCCCGGGTGTTGTCCCAAATACGTTCCGGCTTCGCGGTGCCGTGCTGATCCTTAACCGTCGGGGCCGCCGGCTTCGCTCCGGCCTGCAACTGCGGATCAACCCAGCACCCTTCGTACTGGCCTGAGGCAATCTCGAACGTGGCTCTGACTTCCCAATAATCACGTGGTTCAAAACGCTGCCTCTCTTTCTCGCGGTCGACAAGAATTGCGAGCGTCGGGGTTTGCACCCGCCCGACGGTGGTCAGGGAAAACCCGCCACCGAGCGAATTCAGTGCCGTCATGGCCCGAGTCGCGTTGATCCCGATGAGCCAGTCCGACTCCGAGCGACACACGGCGGCACGTTGAAGCGGCAACAATTGATCGCCTTCACGAAGACGCTCAAAGCCGTCGCGGATGGCCCGCGGAGTCATGGATTGCAGCCACAGACGCTGCACGGGCTTCGGGACGTTGAAGTGACGGATCAGATAATGGAAGATCAACTCGCCTTCACGTCCGGCGTCACAGGCGTTGACGATGCCGCGAACGTCCTTGCGCGTGTAGAGTTTCTTGATCAGTTTGAGTTGTGATTCGGTCTTCGGGATCGGTTTCAGATCGAAATGATCGGGAATCACCGGAAGATTGGCGAGTGACCACTTGCCACGTCCGACTTCAACGCCTTCCGGCGCGGTCAACTCGAGCATGTGCCCGACCGCTGAAGCAACCACGTAGCGCGGCCCCTCAAAGAAGTTGTTCTTGCTCTCGAAGCCACCGAGGGCTCCGGCGATGTCTCGGGCCACCGAGGGTTTCTCGGTAATAACCAGGGTTTTGCCCGTTCCGGCGGCGTGGCGAGTCGTCTTTTTCCCTGACGTTGTGGTGGAGGAACGTGAAGGCATCGTCAACCGTCAGATCCCAGGTCCGGACAGAAAATCCTGCATCGGGCCGGAGAATCGATTAGAATGAGTGAGGGTGCCATACCAACGCGCGTCCGGGATTCTCGACCGTGGCACGCCGCCGTTCCGCGGCAAGATCGTCTACCCCTGACCTGCCCTCCTGATATAACAGGAACCGGGTACCTGTTGGACGTAGCCTCGCAATTCCAGGTTTAACAAGAGACTCATGACCTCGGCAAGAGCAAAAGGCACTTGAGTCAACACCTCATCAATCGATACGGGATCATCATGCAAAAGATCCAGCACTCGCCGTTCCCTGGTGGTTAATACCGGAGAGGCTGTTTCTTGAAAATCGGCATTCTTTACTTGATCGCGAAAGAGTCCGTCAAGTTGAGGAAGCAATTCTTCAACGACGTCACGCGCCTCTTCAACAAGTTTCGCGCCTTGTTTAATAAGCCAATGAGCCCCTTGATGTTTCCCCTGTTTGATGGAGCCCGGTATGGCAAATACCTCACGGTTCTGCTCAAGCGCAAATCGTGCCGTTATCAACGCTCCACTTTTCTGACTGGCCTCCGAGACGATCACTCCTAACGACAATCCGCTGATAATCCGATTGCGACGAGGAAAATGATACGGCAGCGGTGGGGACCCGAGCGGCAATTCCGAAACCACTCCACCATTGGCTTCAATTTGATTTCGTAATTGTTTATGTTCCGGCGGATAGATTCGATCCACTCCACACCCGACTACGGCCACCGTCCTGGCCTTGGCGGCAAGCGCGCCGCGATGGGCGGCCGCGTCAATCCCCCTGGCCAATCCACTCACAATCGTAAACCCCACAGCGGCCAACCGTTGACTGATCTCTTGCGTCATGAGCGCCCCCGACGGCGTCGCCTTTCTTGACCCCACAATCGCGACGGGGTGATCGTCAGACGAGGGAAGCGTGCCGCGAACGTACAAAAAAGGCGGTGGGTCAGGGATCATCGCCAGCCGACTGGGATAGGTTTCATCAAGAATCGTGACGATCGAACTCTCTCCCTTCTCGATCAGCCGCATTTCTTTGCGAACGTGCGCAATAACGTTTGAATCAGGTTCTTTTCGTAAGGAGGTCACAACGGAAGAGTGAAGCCCGGCCACTTGCCGCAACGCACCGGAGGAAGCAGACAGAACCTCCGTCGGTCCGCCAAAGTATCGAACGAGTGCACAGATGGTCGCGTCACTTAATCCTTTGACTGACCGCAGGATCAGCCACGCTTCGAGTGATTCCATTGTTGATCCGGCTTGAACGCAAGGCTGGCCGACCCTTCGCATGAACGAGCGTTATGGAAGAAGAACGACCCACAATGCGTGAAGGGGCGCGTACCAGCCGGCTAAAACGCCCCCGCGTCTTCTCCCAACGCCACAATGTCATACTGCTCAAGAGGGAGCAGGGGATCGGCATTGACAATAATCTGATAATTAAACTCCCGTTGCAGTCGATCAAGAGTTTCAGGCTCAGTATCTTGCAGCATATCCACGATATGAGGATGAGCCCCGACCACTACGGTTTGCCTTCCGGTTGCTCGTCCGATTCTGCGGATATCCCGAAAAATATCGTACACCACCGTGAGAGCGGATCGTGTATAGCCACGGCCGTCACAATCAGAACAAATATCCGAGAGCGTCCGGAGCAAGTCTTCCCGAACGCGTTCCCGGGAAATCTCGACCAACCCCAGATCGCTGATACGAGAAATACGCGTTCGCGCTTTATCATTGGCCATCACGTCCACGAGTGTTTGATAGACTTTGTCGCGATTCCGTACTCGTTCCATGTCAATAAAGTCGATAATAATAATTCCCCCTATTCCACGAAGTTTAATCTGGTAGGCAATTTCACGAGCCGCTTCCAGGTTGTTTTTCAAGATCGTCTCTTCCTGATCACGCTTTCCAACGTAACGCCCCGTGTTGACGTCTATCACCGTCATGGCTTCCGTGTGATCAATCACAATGTGACCTCCGGACTTGAGCCATACCTTTCGACCCAACGCTCGAGAGATTTCCATCTCAATCCCCAAATGATCAAACAGACTCTCGTCCTTATCGTAATAAAAAATTCGAGAGGTCTGGTCAGGGAGATACCGCCGAACAAACTCTTTGACCGCTTCACATTCTTCTTTCGAATCGATGAGCAGCTTCCTGACGCTTTTGGTAAACAAATCCCGCACCACCCGAAGCGTCAGGTCCAAATCGGTATGCAGGGCGGCAGGAGCAGGACGGGAATCCTGCTTCTTTAAAATATCTTTCCACATCGTGGTCAAAAACCTGACGTCAGCTTTGAGATCCTCCTCACTCACTCCCTCGCTCACCGTCCGCACAATGTATCCATAGCCCGGCTCACGAACGCGTTTCATGATGTCTTTGAGACGACTTCGCTCGTCTTCCTCGGCAATACGTCGCGAGATCCCGATATGATCGACGTTCGGCATTAACACCAAAAAACGCCCCGGCAACGAACAATAGGAAGTGACTCGCGGCCCTTTGGTGCCAATCGGGCCTTTGGAAATCTGCACGACGAGTTCCTGGGCTTCTTCTAACAATTCTTGAATAGGCAGGACCGTTTGTCGTCGAGGACGCGGGAATTCCGGTCCCTTCTCATCTTCGTCACTTTCCACCAGGATGTCGCCGGGTTCGGTGCCCACCGACAGATCCGACACGTGTATAAACGCGGCACGCTCCAGCCCGATATCAATAAACGCCGCCTGCATGCCGGGCAGCACTTTCACGACTTTGCCTTTATACACGTTACCGACAAAATCCTTTTTTTTCGCTCGGTCCACGTAGAGTTCCGTAACGACCTTATTCTCCAGAACCGCCACGCGCGTTTCCTGAAGGGTCTTATTGATGGCAATCTCAATACCCATACACTCACTCCTTTATTCCCTCATCGAGAGCCTTGCGACTCAGTGAAGGAATCTCTCGCCGTGCCCGTCCAGGGTCCTCTGCCGAAAAACGTGACACGGGATATAAGTTTCGTCAAATTGTCAATGCCGGCGCGTGGCAGGGCGGGAACCCACGTGAACGACTCACGCCAACAACGTAAACCTTTTTCTCCTCACGCTGAACAACAGTCCCAACGCCGCCATCGTCATAATAGTCACGCTTCCCCCATAACTGAGTAACGGCAAAGGAATACCTACGATGGGTGCCAGGCCAATGGTCATCCCCACGTTGACAACCATATTAAATGCCAACATGCCTACAAGCCCGACGGCCAACAGAGCACCCAACGCGTCTTTAGCCTTCACCGCAACGTCCAGCCCCAACAACAACAACGCGAGGAAAAGACTGATGAAAAACAAGCCACCCAGAAACCCCCATTCCTCGGCTAAGACCGCAAAGATAAAATCGGTATGGCCTTCCGGAAGAAATTTAAATTGAGTTTGCGTCCCACTGTGTAACCCTTTTCCCAGTAACTCCCCCGAGCCCACGGCAATGCGGGCTTGCAGCCCCTGATAGCCTTTTCCCACCGGATCATATTCGGGGTCCACAAAACTCAGGATCCGTTCCTTTTGATAGTCATGAAGAGAGCCCCATAATTCACTCCAGACAAAAGGGAAAAGCATCAACGCCGACAATAACACCAACCCCCAGGTTTTGGACTTGACGCCTACGGCGAAAAGCAATATGACATAAATCGACAGAAAGCTGAGACTGCTCCCCAAATCCGGCTGTTTCAGAATCAGGAAAAATCCCGGCAAGGTGATCAACGCCGGCACGATGGCCCGATACCACCATCCCCGCAGAGTTTGCGTGGAATAGTAGACGGACAACACCAGGATAATTGGAATTTTCGCAAATTCCGAAGGCTGAAACGCTATGGGTCCCAGGGACATCCATCGTTGGGCGCCGCGACTGCTCTTCCCGCTGAATAGAACGACGAGAAGGAGAAGCAACGCTAATCCGTACAGCAGATACGACCATCGAGCTAATTTATGGTAATCAATTCGCGACGCCACCAGAAAGGCCAGGCTTCCCACGCCGACCCATATCGCCTGTTTCAAATAAATAGGAAACCGAGCGCCGGCACCCCCTGCCGTCACGCTGTAAATGATGAAGATCCCAAGGGACGCCAACGCGAAAACGACGCCGAAAAAACACCAATCAAACGCGTCTAACCCCAGACCACGGCTCCACCGTTCACCCATACAGCCGCTTCTCCTTTTTCATCACCTTGTGGGAAGGCAACACAAGAGAAGACCGCGTTTTCTGCCCCCCATCGACCCCATACGACAAATAGGCCTCAATCAGTTCTTTTGCCAATGGGGCCGCCGCGGACCCGCCGTGCCCCATATGCTCAAGCAACACCGCCACGGCAATGCTCGGATTTTCCAGGGGCGCATAGGCGACAAACCACGCATGGTCTCGAAATTGCCTGGGAGTCTCTTCTTCGGAGTCCCGGCGTAATGAGACCACCTGCGCCGTCCCTGTTTTTCCCGCAATCTTTACCATCGACGATTGAGCCCGTTGTGCCGTCCCTTCGATGACCACGGCTTCAAGAGCCGATTGTATTCCTTTCAGTTGACGCGGCTGGAGCATAAAGGGGCGGGCTTGCGTCGGAGTCCGCTTCTCAATCGATTCACGCGCGCTCCTCCTCGCTCCACGAACGACGTGCAGTTGAGGCAGAATCCCGTTATTGGCAATCGTGGCAATCACCTTCGCCATTTGAAGCGGCGTGACCGTGACGTAGCCTTGCCCGATCGACGCGTGAACAGTTTCACCCGGGTACCATGGTTCCCCTCGTGTCTGCCGTTTCCATTCCGGGGACGGGATGAACCCTGTCCCTTCGGAGGGGAGATCAACGCCCGTTCGCGCTCCTAACCCAAATTGTTTCGCATAGGCTGCAATAGTCTCCATTCCCATGCGATGGCCTAATCGATAAAAGTACACGTCACACGAGTCGGCCGTCGCCTTACGCAGATTGACCGCGCCATGACCATCCGCTTTCCAGTCCCGAAAAATTCGCTTGCCCAATCGAAACTCTCCCCCACACTGAAGCGTGTCGGTGAGGTCAATCGCATTGGTCTCAAGGGCAGCCGTCGCGACAATGATTTTGAACGTGGAACCTGGAGGATACTGCCCTTGAATCGCTCGATTCATCAGAGGGTGGCTCGTATCCTGAAGAATGGCGTTCCATTCATTGGAACTTAACCCACGGGACAACGCGTTGGGAGCAAAACCCGGGCGACTGGCCAAGGCCAGGATTTCTCCCGTTTGAGGCTCTAATGCAGCAATCGCTCCGGCTTCTTCTCCCAACAAATCTTCCGCCAGTTTCTGTAAACGAAAGTCGATCGTGAGACGCACGTCGTTTCCCGCTTGAGGTTTATCCACGGAAATCATGCGCTTCTCATGACCCAACGCGTCGACTTCGATGAGTTTGCTCCCTGCCCGTCCTCGCAACGTCTTATCATAGATTCGTTCCACTCCGTCCTGACCTATGATGCTCCCCGGGGAAAGCCCCTGAAACTCTTCCCCTGCGAGTTGTTCTTCCGAGACCACCCCAACGTATCCAAGCACGTGAGCGGCGTATGATCCTTGAGGATTGTTCCGCTCAAATTCCGGACGAATCACCACGCCGGGCAGATCCAACCGATGCGATTCGACAATGGTGGCTTCTTTGAGACTGAGTCCTCCCTTAAGGCGAACCAGCGTTTCCCTTCCTTTAGCCTGAATTTTTTTGTTCAACTCACTCTCGTCCAACGCCAGAAACTCGATGAGTTTCCCAATCAGGGCTTCACGGTTCGGCACGTCGTTCAGTTGCACGTACAGGTTGAAACTCGGGACACTATTCGCCAGCAATATCCCGTTTCGGTCATAAATGAGTCCGCGAATCGGATGTAACACAACCGATCGGGTGCGATTATTATAAGAGAGGTTTCGATAGTAAGCCCCATCACGAACTTGAAGCTGCCATAACCGCACGACCAACAATCCCACGATAATCAACACCCCGATTTTGACGAGAAGTAATCGTCGCTGGATTTCCGCCAATTCAGTTGATTGAAGACCAGAATCAGTCATGATTTACTTCACCGACAACCGTCACCATGATGAATTCCAAGACGTCCTTCACGCGCTTTGGGGTTCGACCATCCACCGGACAATGACCCAATTGGCCATGACGGCCACAAGTCCATCCAATACCGCTTGAGGAAGCAAGGTAAAGGAAAACCCGTAGAGCACCTCTTCCAGGCCCATTCCCAGACGGGACGACAGTAAAAACACGACTGCCGAAAGAAGAGAACACGCCATGATCGGCAAAAAGGCCGCACAGGATGCCCTGTTTGAGACGTTCTGTGCGAAAACACCCGCCAGGAATCCCACTCCGGCTTTTGTGAACGTATTCAGCCAAAGCGTGCCGGCAGAAAAAAAATCCTGGAGAAACCCCAGGCAGAATCCCACGATAAATCCTTGAACCCGCCCCGTCAAAAATCCTGCTAAACAGGCGGTAACGAGACAGAGGTCCGGCCGAATTCCAAGGGGACTCAAAGAATATAACAAGGTGGCCTGAAAGGGAAAAAGGAACAGAATGAAAACCGTGTAAGCACTGATCTTCATGGGGTTGGATTCCGGCGCCCGTGGGAAACCAGAGCTTGATCAAGGGAAATCACGGCTTCCGGTGATCGAGGAGAAAGGACGATCAGCACTTCGTCCAATTGTCGAAACTGCACCGCGGGTGCGATTTCGGCGGTTTGAAACAAACCGTCTTCACTTTCTTCGACGCGTGACACGTTCCCGATCAACACGCCTCGAGGAAATCCTCCGGTCAGCCCCGACGTGATCACGGCGTCGCCTTTTTTGACTGAGGAAAGCGGGGGGATATATTTCATGCGCACAAGGCCTTGCGAAGTTCCCTGAACAATCCCTTCATCCCGCGTTCGCTGGACCACTCCCGTGACCGCAACGTTCGGATCAATCGCCAACAAGGCAATACTCGTGGATCCTGCGGTTCTGACGATTTGTCCAACCATCCCGGTCGGCGTTATGACGCCCATTTCGACTCGAATGCCGTCATCTTCACCTTTATTCAGAATCACGCCTTGATACCAGTTCGACAGACTTCGGCCAATGACCCTTGCAGCCACCGTCCGAATCGATTCCTGCTTCTGAAATTCCAACAACGCGGCGAACCGTTCCGCAGCCAGCGCCTGTTCGCGCAACTGATTCAATTCACCTTTGAGTTGCCGGACTTTTTTCCGAAGCTCACGGTTCCGTTCGGAGACGCCCTGGAGGGCAATATACTGCATCCACCACTCACGTATGCCCCGATCGATTATCGCCATCCCTTCAATGGGAACCGCGATGACGTCGGCAAAAGGTTGGCCTATCTTGTGAAGAAGGAATTGAGCTTGCCGAGGCAGGAGGGCAACCACGACAAAGACAACCGCGAATACGACCACACTGATCCGCTTCGCGCTGGAAGCCCAAAATGCTCCAGGCCGAAACCGGCCACTCATAAAAATCGGTTCCTTTACGAACTGACCGTCGACATAGAGGAGATACTCCGCAGGAGGGTAAGTTCTTCGAGCGTTTTCCCTACTCCTAAGACCACAGAAGTGAGCGGATCATCGACGGTGACAATAGAAAGCCCCGTTTCATCTCGCAACCGGGCGTCCAGCCCGCGCAACAGAGCCCCGCCTCCCGTCAACACAATCCCTCGATCAACGATATCCCCTGCCAATTCAGGAGGAGTATGTTCCAAAGCCACCTTTATTGCCGACACAATGTCCCTGATGGATTCTTGCAGAGCTTCCCTGACTTCAGCGTCTTCCAACGCAATGGTCCGGGGGATGCCTGAAATCAAATCCCGCCCCTTTACCATCATTTGGGCTCTCTCTTCCAACGGATAGGCAGAGCCAATGCCCACTTTCACTCGCTCGGCCATGTGTTCACCGATCAATAAACTATGCTCACGCTTCACGTGACTGATAATAGCCGAGTCAATCTGATCACCAGCCACTTTCACGGATTCACTATAGACAATCCCCCCCAATGAAATGACGGCGATATCGGTCGTGCCCCCTCCGATGTCGACCACCATGTTCCCTGAAGGTTCGGTAATAGGCAGCCCCGCTCCAATGGCCGCCGCGACGGGTTCTTCAATCAAATAGACTTCACGCGCGCCGGCTAACTCCGCTGATTCTCTGACGGCTCGCTGTTCAACTTGCGTGATTCGGGAAGGAACGCCAATGATGATCCGGGGCCGGACAAACGCCGTACGATTGTGAACCCTGGTAATAAAGTAGCGAAGCATACGCTCGGCCATTTCAAAGTCCGCGATGACCCCTTCCTTCATCGGACGAATAGCCGAAATGTTTCCGGGAGTCCGTCCGACCATTCGTTTGGCTTCGCTCCCTACGGCTAAAATTTTATTGGAGTTCTGTTCAATAGCCACGACCGACGGCTCATTCAACACAATGCCTTTCCCCTGGACGTAGACCAAGGTATAGGCCGTCCCAAGGTCAATGGCCATATCACTCGAGAAGAGGCTCAAAAACCGACTCATCAATCCCATAATTTTTTCGCTAGCAGACGTTACCCATCAGGCCTGACTGATCGTGGACGGGTTGTTCCCGCCAGGAGCAGTACCCATTGTCCTCTGTATCGTTCTTCACTTCTTTCAATGACCAACTCTCCCATGGATTCGCTCTTCAACGGCCGGTTGACCGGGAACAAAGACAACCATTCACGTCAGATGACAAAGGAAACTCTGTTTTTCGGAGAGACGGACATTCGAAGAGAAGAGCGAACAATACATCCGTTGTTCGTTCTCCGATCAACCCCTTCACGGGAAACTGTCAACACGTTTCGCAGTATAGCAGACCTCTCACCCAACCTCAAAATTCCGTAATCGTTCAGTAGCTCCCTCGCCCGCGTCGATTCACGGAGGGCTTTTATAATCGGAAGTTCCTGATATTTTCGTTTTATCGGAGCGGTCACTGAGACGGCCAGGGTCGCGGTCAGGTCGGAGTGGGTGACGAACCGGCCTGCAACCACCGGTGCGACAGACGTGATCCCGACATACACGGAAATCTAAGTATTTTTACCGATTCTGCACCGCAAGGTAACACGATTGCGCGCGCCAACCCGCTCGTAAGCGTATTCATCCGCAAGCTTTTTCGTTATATAGATGCCCAGCCCCCCAACGGGCCGATCCGTCAAGGGCGAGGTTGTATCCGCCTCAGGTGCGTCCTCGAACGGGTTGAACGCGGGCCCGTTGTCTTCAAGCCGAGCCACCACAAACGTACCTTCCAAAGACAGACACAACTCCAGTTCCGGTCGGGACACCGATTGCAGGGAGTAGTTCACACTGTTGGTGATCAGTTCTTCAAGCATCAGATTCAGGCGATTCCGCGACGCCGTATCCAGGCCATGGAGGCTGGAAAAATCTTCCACGGACCGTTCCAGTACCCTGATCGATGACAAGTCCGGGCTCAGAGAAATCTGTTTCATTTCCGTTCCGATATCGACTCGTTCAGAAAGTGAACGGACGTGTCGGAACCCGACCATCCCCCGCTTACGGGTTCCCTCTCAACCTCCCAACGTGTCTGTCAGACGCGCCGATGGAAACTCGTCGACACGAGTGCCGTCTTTATTGACGAAGGACCGGTACCCGTCCGGACGATCAACCGGAAGTCGTCCACTGTCGACCTTCTCATAACCCATGCCCGCGCCATAAGAGGATTGGCACACGGACTCCCATGAAACCGCAGGGCAATCCATACAGACTCGCGCCTGTGTGTCTTATGCCCGTTGAATCAGAATATGGAGTATACACATACACGACTATTGAAGCAAAATTGTGTCAATGATATTCTAAGGATAATTAACGAAAAAACCGCGTGGCAGGTTGCGCCTGGAGGTTGGTTGTTCGACCGGCACAAGTGCTACCTTACGTGAGACTGCATTGGAGGAAAGAGCTATGGAGGAAAAACCGAAGCTGTCTGTGCAAACCGAACAGAGCGACCAGGCCACGATCCTTTGCGTCATCGGGCGAGTGGATGGTTCCAGCGTGGGAATCCTGGAGAGTGCCATACGGGAACAGATTGATGCCGGTCAGAACACGTTGATCTTTGATTTCAAGGATCTGAGTTACATCAGCAGTGCCGGGTTGCGTGCGTTACTGATCGCTGCCCGTCTGACGCACAAGGAAGGGGGCAAGGCACTTTTCTGCGCCCTTGCGAATCACATCGCTGAAATCTTCAAGATCAGCGGTTTTAACGAGATTCTTGACATTCGCGCCACCCGAGCCGACGCTATCGGGGCGCTGTGATCAACGGCTCGTACGTGAATCGTCGGAGAATGAATACATGATTAAGAACAGGAACGTCGCCCCGACTCAGGTCCTTATCGTCGATGACGAAGAAGATCTTGAGTTGCTGGTGCAACAGAAATTCCGCCACCGGATCCGTGATGGAAACCTGCAGTTCTTCTTTGCCCGCAATGGCAAAGAGGCACTCGAAATTATAGGTAAAAACCCTGGCATACACCTGGTACTGTCCGATATCAACATGCCGGTGATGGATGGCCTCACCATGCTGAATCAGCTTGCGGACATTGAACAGGACGTGCAGGCGGTGATCGTATCCGCCTACGGCGACATGAAGAACATTCGCACCGCAATGAACCGCGGGGCCTTCGACTTTCTCACCAAACCGATTGATTTCAATGACCTTGAAATTACCATAGAAAAAGCCCTCAAACACATTCAATCCCTGCAGTCCGCCCTGGAATCCCGTGATCGGCTGGTGGCCATCAAGCAGGAACTCGATATGGCCAAACAGGTACAGATGTCGGCTCAGCCGAAGGAGATGCCGAACAGCGAGGCCCACGACGTCAGAGCCGTCATAATTCCGGCCCGGGAAGTCGGCGGTGACCTGTACGATTTCTTTTACATTGGCAAGTCCCACGTCGGACTGGTGATTGCGGACGTGTCCGGCAAGGGAGTGCCCGCGGCGTTATTCACGATCGTGACCCGGTCTCTGCTGCGAGCGACCTCAAAGGACTATTCCACGCCGGCCGATTGCCTCAATACCGTCAATGAACTGCTTTGTGAAGGCAACCAATCCTGCATTTTCATCACGCTTTTTTTCGGGGTGCTCGACCTGCGAAGCGGCGAATTGAGCTACTGCAACGCCGGTCACAATCCCCCACGACTGCTGCGGGCTGATTCCCGGGTTGAGGTGGTGCCGCAAACCGGCAATCTGGTGCTGGGAATACAACCCAGTCACAAGTATAACAATAACCGGATTCAGCTTATGCCTGGTGACGCGCTGTTGCTGTACACGGACGGGATCACGGAAGCGGAAAACTTCCATGAGGAGGAATTCACCGAGTCGCGGCTCGACGAGAAGCTGGCCGAACTTGCCGGTCAGAGTTCGGAACGGGTGGTAGCCGCCGTAGTGGACGCAGTGCATGAGTTTGTCGGAGAGGCCCCGCAATCCGACGACATTACCTGCCTGGTGGCACGTTTCCTGACACCCCTTTCAGGCACGTCGTGAGCGACACGAATCTGCTCGGCCCACAACGATGCGGATTATCCTGATCCTTTTAGCCGTTCCGGTTCTCGTCACGCCGTTGGCACTGGCCCGGTCGGAGTCCTCGCAACAAACAATCGTTTTCGGTCAGTCCGCGGCACTCACCGGCCCGGCCCGCGAACTGGGCATAGGCATGCGCCTTGGACTCCTCGCGGCATTTTCCGAGGTCAATCGCGACGGCGGCGTACACGGTTACCGGCTACACCTCGAATCGCTGGACGACAGATACGAACCAGAGGCAGCCATCGCCAATACCCGTACTCTGATTGACGAGTACAAGGCCTTTGCCCTGATCGGTGCCGTTGGCACTCCAACGTCCAAATCGGCCCAACCCGTCGCCACGGAGGCAGAGGTTCCTTATATTGCCCCCTTCACCGGGGCTGAATTTTTACGGGACGCGAAGGATCGACCCAACGTGATAAACGTGCGAGCCTCCTACTACCAGGAAACCGAAGAAATGGTGGTCCGGCTCAG
The DNA here is from genome assembly GCA_965215405.1 of Nitrospirales bacterium. Taxonomy (GTDB): domain Bacteria; phylum Nitrospirota; class Nitrospiria; order Nitrospirales; family UBA8639; genus Bin75. The sequence continues at coordinate 965,681 of OZ244060.1, read as the reverse complement.
CAAGGATCTGGGCATAAGCCGGATCAGCATCTTCTACCAGAACGACTCCTTCGGGCAGGCAGGCCTTACCGGGCTGCGTCACGCGGTCAATCGTCACGGGTTGACCCTGATTGAAGAGGTGTACTATACCCGCAACACTGAAGCCGTCAAAATCGCCCTGCTGGATTTGCGTCGAGCCAATGCCGAGGCAGTCGTCATCGTGGGTGCCTATAAACCGGCAGCGACCATGATCCGGTGGGCGAGACGACTGAACTTCAATCCCTGCTTCGTCAACATTTCATTCATCGGCAGCACCGCCCTGGCGAAAGAGTTGGGTGACGACGGCACGGGGGTTTACGTGACTCAGGTTGTCCCTTTTCCGCTGGATACGACCCTGCCGGTCGTAGCCCAATACCAGAAGGCCTTGAAGGAAATCGACGCGAACAGCGAACCTGGTTTCGTCTCGCTGGAAGGCTACATCGCGGGCCGCCTTGCAACAGAAGGTCTACGGCTGGCCGGACCGCTTCCTACCAGGAAGAAATTCCTGCAGGCTCTGAGACAGGCCGGAGACATCGACCTGGGCGGGTTTTATCTACGCTACGGCGTCAATGACAATCAGGGATCGGACCGAGTGTACCTGACCCGCATCGACGACCGAGGACACTTCCAGTCGGTAGACAAGATGTCGCCACCATGAACGAATCCTCTTCCCCCGAATCCCGGGACCTGACCGGACCCGGCACGCCCGCGAGTCAGGTGAAACATCCGGCCATTGAAGAGCCGGAAACCGAACGGAAATTTCGTGTAGGAGTCGGCGCAAGGCTGTATTTCGTGCTGCTGGGTGCCGTTGTCCTCATGGGAGGCGCCAGTCTGCTGGCCTATTTTTCCTTCCACGAAACTCTGGGGCACGAAATCCGGCTGGCAGAATACAGCGTGCCCAACCTGATCAATTCGGTAGACGTGGCCAGAAAAAGCGCCGTCGTGGTCAACGTCGCGTTCCGTCTGGTATCGGCGTCGTCGAAGGAGGAGCACGTGGCCGTGGTGGAAAACATGGCTCGAGAAACAGCCTCTCTCGAAAACATCATACTGGAGCTGGAATCCCGTTCCGCCTTTGGCGAACAAACCCAGTTGATCAGTTCACACCTGGAGGAGCTCAGCAAGCACCTGAACGTGATCAAGCAATCCTCCGCCAGGCGTCTGGCCATTGGCCAGGCACTCAACGTCCTGATTGACGAACTTGGCGAGACCACCAGGGTCGTGGAACGTTTGATGGCAAAAGCCATTGATGATCAGGCTTTTTACCTGGTGTCGGGATTGCGGCGGTTGGATGAGGACGTCCGCCCCATCGATGAACGGGCTTCGGAGGACGAACTGACCGCCTACCGCAATCTGATCACCGTGAACCAGTCCGCCAATCTGGCCGTGCTGCTGCTGGATGAAGTCCTGGTTCTGGCGGACCGCCAGTTTCTCACCCCCCTGGAGGAACGCTTCCAGGCTGCCGTTCGGAATTTCCTGCATGCCTATTTGAAGCTGCCAGCTTCCATGCAGAATGACCTTGTTCAAGAAAACCTGATCCGTCTGGGTGAAATCGGGGAAAGCCCGGAGGGCGTCATTGCGCTGCGCCAGGAAGCACTGCTCAGGCTGGAACGGGAGCAGAACACCCTGGCAAAGGCGCGCAGCGCGTCCGAACTGCTTGTGTCGGAAGTCAACAATCTGGTTGCACAGATCAACGATGAGGCCATCAATTCCAGCGAGGCTTCCCGCGCCGCCGCCCGTACAGGGATCCTCCTGCTCATTCTGCTCAACGTTTTTGGCATCACGGGTGCTTTTGTATTGGGCTGGCTGTTTGTGTGGCGCTATCTGGTACGCCGTCTGGTGGCACTGGCGAGCGCGATGCGCCAAATGGCCAGAGGTGACCTGGAGGTGCCGGTACAAGTCGAAGGCAATGATATGGACAGGCAAGTGGAGGGTTCTGCCAATCACTTCGCGCGACGCGCATGGGATTTCATCTGGGACGACGAGGTGAGGGACATGGCCAGGACACTGGAGGTGTTCCGACGTTACGCCCATGAGGTACAACGGCTGAATCTTGTAGAAAAACTGGCTGAGGAACTGGACGCCAAGAATGAGACCCTGGAGCAGGCACTGGATAATCTCAAGGCCGCCCAGGAGCAGGTCATTGCCGAGCAGAAGCTCGCGTCTCTTGGTCAACTCACCGCCGGCGTGGCACACGAAATCAAGAATCCGCTCAACTTCGTCAATAACTTTGCCAACGTCTCGATTGAACTTGCGGATGAGATTGAGGAGATGATGAAACAGCAAGAGGACGGCGACCTTGAGGGGATCAGGTCGACCCTGGCGGAACTGCGGCTGAGCCTCGGTAAAATCAAAAAGCACGGCAAGCGAGCCGATGACACCGTACGCAGTATGCTGGAACATTCCCGCGACAAACAGGGAGAGTGGCGCAAGACGGACCTGAACGCCCTGTTAAAACAGTACGTTGATCTGTCCTATCACGCTCTACGCGCCGAAGATAACAGCTTCAACATGACTCTGAATGAGAAACTGGACCCGAACATGGAAGAGATCACGGTCGTACCACAGGATATATGTCGAGTGTTCCTCAATCTCGCCACCAACGCCTTTCAGGCGATGAACGAAAAGCAGAAACAGTCGGATGGAGATTACCAACCTGAACTGTCTATCGCCAGTCGCCAGTTGGATGACCACGTGGAATTCTGCATCAGGGACAATGGGCCCGGTATCCCGGAGGAAATACGCCATCGGATTTTTGAGCCTTTTGTGACCACCAAAGATCCTGGAAAGGGCACCGGCCTGGGATTGTCCCTGATCACCGACATTCTGACTCGTCACGGTGGTTCCATCCAGGTCGAAACGGAAGAGGGGAACTACACCGAGATGCGTATTCTGTTACCGCTCGAACAGCCTGAAGCCCACGACTCTCTCCCCTGAACAGAGACAAAGCACGTCACCGTCCAGTACCTCTACTACCTCTCACACAGTCGGATTTCGATCAACTACGGAAGCACTATGGAAGTGGAAGAAAACCGGGATTTTCCGAAATGGGGAAAGGGAGGGTGGCGGCGGCTGGACACTCGTGGTATCCAGCCGCCAGCCCAGGATTAATGGCCAGGGCGGGAGGAGCCGTCACCGGGCCGGTTAGTCCTCCAGTAGTTCTCTTCAGCCGGGTTTGCGATCCCACCGACGATCTTTTCCGCCTCGGAATCATCCATGGTGGTGTCCTTCTTTTTGCTTTCGGCTGCTTCCGTGTCCTCTGCACTCTTCACTTCCGGTTGGTCACTCATCACGCTACCTCCATATTGTTTATAAGTTGGGTAGGAGACCGTGCAACCTCTCTCCCCCACTCGTACCCAGATGGAAAACGGACGATTTCCCTGTTTTATTCACCGAACCCGCTGCCCGAGCCGCTCGGCAGATTGTGCCATCGGTCAAATTGTCCCGACGTTGCCCCGCCAACAATCTTTTCCGCCTCGGAATCATCCATGGTGGTGTCCTTCTTTTTGCTTTCGGCTGCTTCCGTGTCCTCTGCACTCTTCACACTCTTCACTTCCGGTTGGTCACTCATCATGCTACCTCCATATTGTTTATAAGTTGGTCAGGAGACCGTGCAACGTCTCTCCTCCACTCGCACCCATCATGGAAAATGGGCGATTTTCCGGTTTTATTCACCGAACCCGCTGCCCGAGCCCTAGGCAGAGTGTGCCATTGGTCAAATTGTGTCGACGTTGCGTGCTCGTGTTTGTTCCACTTATCGCGGCGCACGAGGCAGACTATTGTGCCATTCTTCCATTCGTGGCGACGCTGTCCCGCCGACGATCTTTTCCGCCTCGGAATCATCCATGGTGGCGTCCTTCTTTTTGCTTTCGGCTGCTTCCGTGTCCTCTGCACTCTTCACTTCCGGTTGGTCACTCATCACGCTACCTCCATGTTTATGAGATGGACAGGAGACCTGTTGCATCACCCTCGCCTCCACAAATCCGGAAACAAGACTATCTCTCCAATTTCACACCATATCTGATTTTCCCAATCATTGTCAATAGACGGTCCACCACCTTTGGCACTCGGGATGGTGTTGAAGGAGGAAGTGTACAGGCGATTGCAGGCCGAGGCAATGATGTGGCCGTTCAGTATTATAGAAGAGGAGCCAGTCAGCCAGGTGGCAATTGAATTCACCCAGGTCACAGAACAGCAAGTCCTCGTGGTAGTCCACGAAGTCTTCTTGGAGCGTCCGGTTAAAGCGTTCGACGTGGGCATTCATTTCAGGGGAGCGGGGATAGGTCCACCAGTGAGTCATCCCGCGCTCTTCCAAGCGATGCCGGAAGTGGCCCAGGAATTCGGAGCCGTTGTCAGAGAGGATGAAGCGCGGCGGAGTGGGCAGGAGGACACCCAGGGCGTCGAGGGCGCGGGTCGCTTGGCGACTGGACGGGGTGGCGCCGGCCAAGGCGATGGCGAAGCGGGTCTGGGGGTCGATGAAGGGGAAGAGGTAGAGCCGGAGGCCATCCCGCAGGCGGACCACGGTATCACAGGCGAAGACGTCGAGGGGCAGGGCGGGGTGGCCCTTGGGGGCAGGGCTTTGCGGAGGCGGGGCACGGGGTGAGGGCGGCCGCGGGCGTCGAGGGGGGGGCATCTTGTCGGGCACTCGAGCGATGAGGCGGCCGATGGGGGACACGCTGGGCCAAGCCAGCCCTTGGCGGGCACACCAAGGGCGCACCAAGACCTGCAGCTTGGCCTTGCCCAAGTAGGATAGGTGGGGCGCAGGCGCCGGAGTTCGTGGCTCAGGGCTGGAGGCCACTGCGGGTGGCACCGCCGATGAGGGGCGCTGGAGCGGGCGGCCAAGGCCGCCGGATGGCCTGCAGCTTCCCGCAGACAGCGCTGCCACGATAGAGCGGGCGGCGACTGACCCCGAAGGACTCGCAGGTAGCCCCGGGCCCGTGGCGGGTCCGGAACTGAAGAATGGAGAGGCGGTGTTGGGCATCTTTGGGTGTCATCTCCCAAAGATGCCCCAAAGCCGCTACCCCCCCCCCCCCCCCCCCCCCCAAGCCCCGTGAAGGAAACGCGGGCTCATCCGTGACTCGTCTGTCGTCTCCTGCGACCGTGGGGGGCCGGAGGGGAATGCTCCCGGCTCGGTGACGGCCTCTCCTGATGGAAGCTGCGGCCTGCCCGCTCCGGGGCGGGGCGGGACCCATCCGATGGGGCCGCCCTCATCATAGGCATCACACTCCCGTTGCCTGGGAGACGCCGGGGAGGAGAACGCCCCAAAGCCTGAGTGTCGGTCCCGACCGGCTCACAGGAGGCAGAGCCCGCTCCGCGTCAAGACACTTCCTGACCCCACGGCTCCGTCTGCCACCGGCCCGGTCAGGCCGAAGACGTGCAGGGCCTTGCCGATACCCAGGCTGGAGATGGCCCGGCATCAATCAAGGCCCTGATACGGTCGGGCTTGTTATTCCCTGCCGTTCAGGGAAGGACGTGTCCTCAAGCGACCCCGTGCCCCATGCCGTGTTCAGAAGGTTGCGCTGGGCCGGGTTGCGCCGTCCGGCTTGGACCCCACGTTGCGTTCCGCCAGCAGAACAAGCGTCTCCGGCCCCAGGCCAACCAAAGAGGCACGGCCCTGGCAGGTCGGATTATGGAGGACTGATTGGAGAAGGTGCCGCGGCGCCCCGGCACGCGCCCCTCAAGGAACACGTGAGACCGACCGCCCCTCTCGCTCAATACCGGAGGCTTGCGGTCAGCCAGAGACTGTGCTCCGGGAGGCCGCCGACCCGCTCGCGCCGGTCCGCCTCCAGACTCAGCCCCAGGCTCGGGGTCCACGCCAGCCGCTGGCCCACCCGATACTCCCGCGTCGTGCGCCCGTCGCCCGCCACCGCCCCGTAGGCCGTCAGCGTGCCGCCCCCACGCCGCCACGGCACGGTGTACCCCACCTCCGCGTCCAGCCGCAGGGCCGAGGGCCCCTGGGCCGGCGCCGGGCCAGCCGCCAGCGGCTGCCGGTCCGCCCACAGTGCCCGCACCCCGCTGGTCGCGGTCCCCCACGCCGGCGTCAGTGCCACATACAGCCCCTGCCCGCGCTCCCCCGGGTCGAATCCCACCGCAAGGCTTACCCCCGCGTCCTCAAAGTCCGTGGCTTCATGCGTCAGCAACACGCGCCCGTTGACCGTGACGTCCAGCCCCAGCCCCGGATGGCCATACGTTACCCCGCTCCCGAGTTCCAGCCCGAGCCCCCGCTCCGCGTCGCCCCCGTCGACCCGAGCCGCCAGCCCCACCGTGCCGCTCAGCCCCGCGCCACCCACGGCCAGTCCCCCCCGGCCTTCCAGCAGCAGACGCAGTTGCCACGCCTCCGCTTCCACCGCTGCCAGCCGCCCTTCCTGCGCCTCTGTCTCCATCTCCACAAAGAATCCATTCGTCCCCAGGGACCAGTCCAGTCCCCCCAGCGACGCCAGGGTGTGGCTCCCCCCGCCCGCCGCCATCACCATCCCCAGGTCGGTGGCCCCCGCCGGGATGCTCGACGTGTCCGTGACCGTGGCCTCGCCCCAGCCATAGCCCAGCAGGCCCCAGGTCCGCAGCCCCGCCCACGGCGACCACTGCACGTAGGGATGCAGACTCACCAGCCTCGGCTCCACCTCGGTCTCCGTGTCCGCGGCAAACTCGACCGCCCCCTCGCTCCCGTTGACCAGCACCCCAGCCACCAGGTCGGCCCGGCGACGCCATTCCAGCCCCAGTTGCCCCGCAAACACGCTCCCCTCCGTGGCCACCGCCGGGTCCAGCCGCCCCGCAAACCGGCTCAGGCTGCCCCGCCCCCAGAGCACCCATGCCCCCAGCCCGGCCTCGTCGGCCGCTCCCTCCCCCAAGGCCAACTGGAAGTGACTCCGCGCCAGAAAGTCCCGGACCGTCGGCAGGACCCCGTCCGCCCCGACGTGCCGACGCACCAGGCCCAGCACCTCTTCAAAGGAAACCGCGCCCGAGGGGACCGGGGTCCCGCCCAGCGTCACCGTGGACCCGCCCGCGGCCCCCTGCCGGGCCTCGAGGGCCGTGATCAGGTCCTGCACCACCGTCCGCCCAAACGCCGCCAGCGCGTATTGCAACCGACGCTGCCGCTGGTCCAGAACATCATTGTCGTGAATCGTCCCCGTCGCCCCGGCAACCTGCATCTCGCTCCCTTCCCCGGCCCGGAAGCTCACCGTGAAGGTCTCGGTCTCTTCGATCAGCGCGTCGTCCAGCACGGCGACCCGCAACTCCTGCTCCGTGTCCCCCGGGGCAAACACCACCCTCCGCTCGGACGGCTCATAATCCGCCCCCCAGGTGGCCGTACCGTCCCGAACGGTGGCCGCCAGGGTGATCGTGCGCTCGCTCGGAGGTCTCAGCGTGACCCCGAAGACGGCCTCCCCGGCGTCCTCCCGGACCTCCACGTCCTCCACGCTCACCACCACCACGTCATTGTCCGTCACCGTCACCTCCGCCGGCGTGATGGCCACCTCCTCCAGCCGCCCGCTGACCGTCAGCGTCTCGTCCCGCTCATCCCGCTCATCGTCCTCCGGGGTCAGCAGGAACGTCCCGGTCCCGCTCGCCTCGCCCGCCGGAATCATGACCGTGAACTCCGCCTCCTTGATCATCACGCCCACGAACTCGCTCTCCTTACTCTTCTCCACCTTTATCTCAATCTCCTCCGCCCCCCCGAACCGCGTGCGCCCGTCCACCGTGGCCGTCACCGTGACCGGCGTCTCGCCGTCGCTCTCCGACACCGTGTCCGGCGTGACGCTCAGCGTGATCGTCAACTCGTCGTCGTCGGTGATCGTGAGCGTCACGGTCGCCGGGGCCGTGACCCCTTGGGCGTTCGTCACCGTAGCTGAGACCGTGACCTCCTTGTCCAGGGCGTCCACGTCATTGTTCACGGCGGTAACCGTCACCTCGCCCGTACTCGTCGTCTGACCGGCCGGAATCGTCAGCGTCGGGGTCAGGCTCAGTGTGTAGTCGTTCGCCGTCGCCGGCGATACCGGCACCACCGAGACCGTCACCGTCGTCGCCGCGCTCGACGCCCGGTCCAGGGTCGCCGTGACCGTGCTCGTGCCGCCGTTCTCCCCGATCGAGGCCGGGGTCAGCACCAGCGTTACCGCGGACGGGCCGTCGTCGTCCGTGATCGTCAGGGTCACGTCCTGTGGGGCCGTGACCCCCTGCGTGTTCGTCACCGTGGCCGAGACCGTGACCTCCTTGTCGAGAGCATCCATGTCGTTGTCCATGGCGGTAACCGTCACCTCGCCCGTGCTCGTCGTCTGACCGGCCGCAATCGTCAGCGTCGGGGTCAGGCTCAGTGTGTAGTCGTTCGCCGTCGCCGGCGATACCGGCACCACCGAGACCGTCACCGTCGTCGCCGCGCTCGACGCCCGGTCCAGGGTCGCCGTGACCGTGCTCGTGCCGCCGTTCTCCCCGATCGAGGCCGGGGTCAGCACCAGCGTCACCGCGGACGGGCCATCGTCGTCCGTGATCGTCAGGGTCACGTCCTGCGGGGCCGTGACCCCCTGCGTGTTCGTCACCGTGGCCGAGACCGTGACCTCCTTGTCGAGAGCATCCACGTCGTTGTTCACGGCGGTGATGGTCACGACACCCGTGCTCGTCAGGGAGTCGGCCGGAATCGTCAGCACCAGATTCGGACTCAGCGTGTAGTCGCCCGCCACCGCCGGCGACACCGGCGCCACCGACACCGTCACGGTCGTCGCCACGCTCGACGCCCGGTCCAAGGTCGCCGTGACCGTGCTCGTGCCCCCATCCTCGCCGACCGTGGCCGGCGTCAGCACCAGCGTCACCGCGGGTGGCCCGTCGTCGTCCGTGATCGTGCCGGTGCCCGTGGCATCCCCAAGCGTCGCGCCCGACTCGTTCGACAGCGTCACCTCGAAGGTCTCGTTGGGCTCGTCTGCGTCGTCGCCCGTCACCGTCACGGTGACGGTCTTGCTGTCCTCTCCGGTGTTGAACGTCAGGCTGCCGTTCCCGGCCGTATAGTCCGTCCCGGCTTCCGCGGTCCCGTCGGCGGTCTTCCAGTCCACCGTCACCGGCAGCGTCGCCGCCGGGTCCAGCGTCACCGTGAAGGTCAGCGTCGGGCTGTCGCCCTCGTCGCCCTCGGTCACACTCGCGTCGCCGATCGAGAGCACCGGCGCGTCGTCGTCCGTGATTGTCAGCGTCACGTTGTCCGGGGCCGTGATCCCCTGGCTGTTCGTCGCCGTGCCCGAGACCGTCACGGTCTTGTCCGCGGCATCCACGTCGTTGTTGACGGCAGTGATCGTCACCACGCCCGTGCTCGTCAGGGAGTCGGCCGGAATCGTCAGCGTCAGGTTCGGGCTCAGCGTGTAGTCGTTCGCTACCGCGGGCGATACCGGCGTGACCGTCACCGTCACCGTCGTGGCCGCGCTCGACGCCCGGTCCAAGGTCGCCGTCACCGTGCTCGTGCCGCCATTCTCCCCGATCGAGGCCGGGGCCAGGACCAGCGTCACCGCGGGCGGGCCGTCATCGTCCGTGATCGTCCCGGTGCCCGTGGCATCCCCGAGCGTCGCGCCCGATTCGTTCGACAGAGTCACGGTCAACGTCTCGTTCGGTTCGTCCGCGTCGTCGCCCGTCACCGTCACGGTGAAGGTCTTGCTTTCCTCTCCGGTGCCGAAGGTCAGGGTTCCGTTCCCCGCCGTGTAGTCCGTCCCGGCTTCCGCCGTCCCGTCGGCCGTCGCCCAGTCCACCGTCACCGGCAGCGTGGCCGCCGGGTCCAGCGTCACCGTGAAGGTCAGCGTCGGGCTGTCGCCATCGTCGCCCTCGGTCACACTCGCGTCGCCGATCGAGAGCACCGGCGCGTCGTCGTCGGTGATCGTCAGCGTCACGTTGTCCGGGGCCGTGATCCCCTGGCTGTTCGTCGCCGTGCCCGAGACCGTCACGGTCTTGTCCGCAGCATCCACGTCGTTGTTGACGGCAGTGATCGTCACCGCGTCCGTGCTCGTCAGGGAGTCGGCCGGAATCGTCAGCGTCAGGTTCGGGCTCAGGGTGTAGTCGCCCTCCACCGCCGGGTCCACCGGCGCGACCGCCACCGTCACCGTGGTCGCCGCGCTCGACGCCCGGTCCAGGGTCGCGGTCACCGTGCTCGTGCCGCCGTCCTCGCCGATCGAAGGCGGGGTCAGGACCAGCGTCACCGCGGGCGGGCCGTCGTCGTCCGTGATCGTGCCGGTGCCCGTGGCCTTCCCGAGCGTCGCGCCCGATTCGTTCGACAGGGTCACGGTCAACGTCTCGTTCGGTTCGTCCGCGTCGTCGCCCGTCACCGGCAGCGTGAACGTCTTGGTCTCATCTCCAGCGTCGAACCTCAGGCTGCCATTCGCCGCCGTGTAGTCCGTCCCGGCTTCCGCCGTCCCGTCGGCCGTCGCCCAGTCCACCGTCACCGGCAGCGTGGCCGCCGGGTCCAGCGTCACCGTGAAGGTCAGCGGCGCGCTCTTGCCCGCATCGCCCTCGGTCACGCTCGCGTCGCCGATCGAGAGCACCGGTGCGTCGTCGTCGGTGATCGTCAGCGTCACGTTGTCCGGGGCCGTGATCCCCTGGCTGTTCGTCGCCGTACCCGAGACCGTCACGTCCTTGTCGAGGGCGTCCACGTCGTTGTCCACGGCGGTGATCGTCACCGTGCCGGTACTGTCCGTCTCACCCGCCGGAATCGTCAACTGGCTTCCGACCATCGTGTAGTCGTTCGCCACCGCCGGCGTCACCGGTGCCACCGACACCGTCACGGTCGTCGCCTCGCTCGACGGATGGTCCAGGGTCGCCGTGACCGTGCTCGTGCCGTCGTTCTCCGTGATCGAGGCCGGGTTCAGGACCAAGGTCACCGCGGGGGGGCCGTCGTCGTCCGTGATCGTGCCGGTGCCCGTGGCGTCCGTAAGCGTTGCGCCCGGCGCGTTCGACAGGGTCACCGTGATGGTCTCGTTGGGCTCGTCTGCGTCATCGCCAGTCACCGTCACCGTGAACGTCTTGGTCTCCTCTCCGGCGTCGAACCTCAGGCTGCCGTTCCCCGCCGTGTAGTCCGTCCCGGCTTCCGCCGTCCCGTCGGCCGTCGCCCAGTACACCGTCACCGGCAGCGTGGCCGCCGGGTCCAGCGTCACCGTGAAGGTCAGCGTCGGGCTGTCGCCCTCGTCGCCTTCGGTCACACTCGCGTCGCCGATCGAGAGCGCCGGCATATCGTCGTCCGTGATTGTCAGCGTCACGTTGTCCGGGGCCGTGATCCCCTGGCTGTTCGTCGCCGTGCCCGAGACCGTCACGGTCTTGCCCGCGGCATCCACGTCGTTGTTGACGGCAGTGATCGTCACCACGCCCGTGCTCGTCAGGGAGTCGGCCGGAATCGTCAGCGTCAGGTTCGGGCTCAGCGTGTAGTCGTTCGCTACCGCGGGCGATACCGGCGTGACCGTCACCGTCACCGTCGTCGTCGCACTCGACGCGCGGTCCAGGGTCGCGGTCACCGTGCTGCTGCCGCCGTTCTCCCCGATCGAGGCAGGGGTCAGGACCAGCGTTACCGCGGGCGGACCGTCGTCATCGGTGATCGTCCCGGTTCCCGTGGCATCCGTGATCGTCGCGCCCGGTGCGTTCGATAGCGTCACGGTGATGGTCTCGTTCGGCTCGTCCGCGTCGTCGCCCGTCACCGTCACGGTGATGGTCTTGCTCTCATCTCCGGTATTGAAAGTCAGGCTTCCGTTCCCGGACGTGTAGTCCGTCCCTGCTTCCGCGGTCCCGTCGGCAGTCGCCCAGTCCACCGTTACCGGCAGCGTCGCCGGCGGCGTCAGGGTCACCGTGAAGGTCAGCGTCGCGCTTTCGCCCGAATCGCCCTCGGCCACGCTCGCGTCGCCGACCGACAGCTCCGGCTCGTCGTCGTCGGTGATCGTCAGCGTCACGTTCTGCGGGGCCGTGACGCCCTGTGTGTTCGTTGCCGTGGCCGAGACCGTCACCTCCTTGTCCAGCGCGTCCACGTCGTTGTTGACGGCGGTGATCGTCACCGTACCCGTGCTCTTCGTCTGACCGGCCGGAATCGTCAACGTCGTGTTCGGGCTCAGGGTGTAGTCGCCTGACACCGTCGGCGATACCGGTGCTGCCGAGACCGTCACGGTCGTCGCCGCGCTCGACGCCCGGTCCAGGGTCGCCGTGACCGTGCTCGTGCCGCCGTTCTCCCCGATCGAGGCCGGGGTCAGCACCAGCGTTACCGCGGGCGGGCCGTCGTCGTCCGTAATCGTGCCGGTGCCCGTGCCATCCGTGAGCGTCGCGCCCGACTCGTTCGACAGCGTCACCTCGAAGGTCTCGTTGGGCTCGTCTGCGTCGTCGCCCGTCACCGTCACGGTGACGGTCTTGCTGTCCTCTCCGGTGTTGAACGTCAGGCTGCCGTTCCCGGCCGTATAGTCCGTCCCGGCTTCCGCCGTCCCGTCGGCCGTCGCCCAGTCCACCGTCACCGGCAGCGTCGCCGCCGGGTCCAGCGTCACCGTGAAGGTCAGCGTCGGGCTGTCGCCCTCGTCGCCCTCGGTCACACTCGCGTCGCCGATCGAGAGCGCCGGCATATCGTCGTCCGTGATTGTCAGCGTCACGTTGTCCGGGGCCGTGATCCCCTGGCTGTTCGTCGCCGTGCCCGAGATCGTCACGGTCTTGTCCGCGGCATCCACGTCGTTGTTGACGGCGGTGATCGTCACCACGCCCGTGCTCGTCAGGGAGTCGGCCGGAATCGTCAGCGTCAGGTTCGGGCTCAGCGTGTAGTCGTTCGCTACCGCGGGCGATACCGGCGTGACCGTCACCGTCACGGTCGTGGCCGCGCTCGACGCCCGGTCCAGGGTCGCCGTCACCGTGCTCGTGCCGCCATTCTCCCCGATCGAGGCCGGGGCCAGGACCAGCGTCACCGCGGGCGGGCCGTCATCGTCCGTGATCGTCCCGGTGCCCGTGGCATCCCCGAGCGTCGCGCCCGATTCGTTCGACAGAGTCACCGTCAACGTCTCGTTCGGTTCGTCCGCGTCGTCGCCCGTCACCGTCACGGTGAAGGTCTTGCTTTCCTCTCCGGTGCCGAAGGTCAGGGTTCCGTTCCCCGCCGTGTAGTCCGTCCCGGCTTCCGCCGTCCCGTCGGCCGTCGCCCAGTCCACCGTCACCGGCAGCGTGGCCGCCGGGTCCAGCGTCACCGTGAAGGTCAGCGTGGCACTAGTGCCCTGGTTGCCCTCGGTCACGCTCGCGTCGCCGACCGACAGCTCCGGCGCGTCGTCGTCGGTGATCGTCAGCGTCACGTTGTCCGGGGCCGTGATCCCCTGGCTGTTCGTCGCCGTACCCGAGACCGTCACGGTCTTGTCCGCGGCGTCTACGTCGTTGTCGACGGCGGTGATCGTCACCACCCCCGTGCTCGTCAGGGAGTCGGCCGCGATCGTCAACTGGCTCCCGACCAGCGTGTAGTCGCCCGTCACCGGCGCCGCCGTCACCGTCACCGTCGTCGCCGCGCTCGACGGGCGGTCCAGGGTCGCCGTCACCGTGCTCTTCCCCCCGGCCTCCGTGATCGAGGCCGGCGTCAGGACCAGCGTCACCGCCGGCGGCCCATCGTCGTCGGTGATCTTGCCGGTCCCCGTGGCGTCCGTGATCGTTGCGCCCGACTCGTTCGTCAGCGTCACCGTCAACGTCTCGTTCGGCTCGTCCGCGTCGTCGCCGGTCACCGTCACGGTGATGGTCTTGGTGTCGTCGCCGGTGTCGAACCTCAGGCTGCCGTTCCCAGCCGTGTAGTCCGTCCCGGCTCAGCCGTCCCGTCGGATGTCCCCCAGTCCACCGTCACCGGCAGCGTCGCCGCCGGGGTCAGCGTCACCGTGAACTCCAGCGTCGGGCTCTCGCCCGAATCGCCCTCGGTCACGCTCGCGTCGCTGATCGACAGCTCCGGTGCGTCGTCGTCGGTGATCGTGAGCGTCACGTTCTGCGGGGCCGTGATCCCCTGGGCGTTCGTCGCCGTGGCCGACACCGTCACTTCCTTGTTCAGGGCGTCCACATCGTTGTCGACGGCGGTGATCGTCACCTCGCCCGTGCTCGTCGTCTGACCGGCTGCGATCGTCAGCGTCTTGTTCGTGCTCAGCGTGTAGTCGCCCGACACCGCCGGGTCCACCGGGTCCGCCGATACCGTCACCGTCGTCGCCTCGCTCGACGGATGGTCCAAGGTCGCCGTCACCGTGCTCTTGCCGCCGTTCTCGCCGATCGAGGCCGGGGTCAGAACCAGCGTCACCGTCGGCTCATCGTCGTCGTCCGTGATCGTCCCGGTCCCCGTGGCATCCCCGAGCGTCGCGCCCGGCGCGTTCGACAGGGTCACCGTGAACGTCTCCTCGTTCGGCTCGTCCATGTCGTCGCCCGTCACCGTCACCGTGACGGTCTTGGTCTCATCGCCGGTGTCGAACCTCAGGCTGCCGTTCCCAGCCGTGTAGTCCGTCCCGGCGGTCGCGGTCCCGTCGGCGGTCTTCCAGTCCACTGTCACCGGCAGCGTCGCCGCCGGGGTCAGCGTCACCGTGAACTCCAGCGTCGCGCTCTCGCCCTCGTCGCCCTCACCCACGCTCGCGTCGCCGATCGACATCTCCGGTGCGTCGTCGTCCTCGATCGTCAGCGTCACGTCCTGCGGGGCCGTGATCCCCTGGCTGTTCGTCGCCGTGGCAGAGACCGTCACCTCCTTATCCAGGGCGTCCACGTCGTTGTTCACAGCGGTGATCGTCACCACCCCTGTGCTCGTCAGGGAGTCGGCCGCGATCGTCAACTGGCTCCCGACCAGCGTGTAGTCGCCCGTCACCGGCGCCGCCGTCACCGTCACCGTGGTCGCCGCGCTCGACGGGCGGTCCAGGGTTGCCGTGACCGTGCTCTTCCCCCCGGCCTCCGTGATCGAGGCCGGCGTCAGGACCAGCGTCACCGCCGGCGGCCCGTCGTCGTCGGTGATCGTCCCTGTTCCGGTTGCGTCCGTGATCGTCGCACCCGGCGCGTTCGTCAGGGTCACGGTCAACGTCTCGTTCGGTTCGTCCGCGTCGTCGCCCGTCACCGTCACCGTGAACGTCTTGCTGTCGTCGCCGGCGGCGAACGTCAGGCTGCCGTTCCCAGCCGTGTAGTCCGTCCCGGCGGTCGCGGTCCCGTCGGCGGTCTTCCAGTCCACTGTCACCGGCAGCGTCGCCGCCGGGGTCAGCGTCACCGTGAACTCCAGCGTCGCGCTCTCGCCCTCGTCGCCCTCGTCCACGCTCGCGTCGCCGATCGAGAGCGCCGGGGCGTCGTCGTCGGTGATCGTCAGCGTCACGTTCGGCGGGGCCGTGATCCCCTGGCTGTTCGTCGCCGTAGCCGAGACCGTCACGGTCTTGTCTAGGGCATCCACGTCATTGTCCTTCGCGGTGACCGTCACCACCCCCTCGCTGTCCGTCTCGCCCGCCGGGATCGTCAGCGTCGTGTTCGGGCTGAGCGTGTAGTCGCCTGCCACCGCAGGGTCCACCGGCGCCGCCGACACCGTCACCGTCGTCGCTTGGCTCGACGGATGGTCCAGGGTCGCGGTCACCGTGCTCTTGCCGCCGTCCTCGCTGATCGAGTCCGACGTCAGCACCAGCGTCACGGTCGGCGTGGCGTCGTCGTCCTCCACCGTGATCCCTGCTTCGGCCGGATCGCCCGGGTAGTAGTCGTCGCCGTCGGTCAGCGTCAGCGTCACCGTTGCGTCCGGCTCGTCGACCTCGTCGGCGGCGGTCGCCAGCGTCACCTGCGTCGTGGCCGCGCCAACCCCGAAGGTGGCTTTGGTCGGCGGCTCATCGGCCAGCACTCCGCCACCCCCCGTCACCGCGATCGTCACCACCAACTCCTCCGACGCACTCCCTGTCCGCGTCAGCGTGAACACCGCGTCCGCCCCTTCCGTGATCGTCGCCTCGTCCGCCGCCACCGTCACCGCGGCATCGGCCGCCGATACCCGGCCCGGAGGATCGTTGTCCTCCACTGTGACCGTGGCCGATGACTCCGAGCCCAAGTCGTAGACGGCACCGTCGGTCACCGTCAGCGTCACCGGCGCGTCCGCTTCGTGGGTCGCGTCGTCGTCGGTCGCCAGCGTCACCTTGACCGTGGTCTCGCTGGCCGGAATGGTGGCCGTGGCCGGAGCCGCCTGGTCCAGCACTGTGTTCGGGTCGGCGACCGTGAAGTCCACGACCAGCGGCGTGGTGATGTCGGCGCTCGCCCGCGTCAGGATGAAGACCGCGTCCTCGCCTTCCGTGATCGTCGCCGTCTCCGCCGCCACCGTCACCACCGGCGCCGCGTCGTCCTCCGTGATCGTCAGCGTCACGTTGTCCGGGGCCGTGACGCCTTGGCCGTTCTCCGCCGTGGCCGACACCGTCACCGTCTTGTCACCCTCGTACACGGTGTTGTCCGCGGCGGTGATCGTCACCGCGCCCGTGCTCGTCAGGGAGTCGGCCGGAATCGTCAGCGTCAGGTTCGGGCTCAGCGTGTAGTCGTTCGCTACCGCGGGCGATACCGGCGTGACCGAGACCGTCACCGTCGTGGCCGCGCTCGATGCCCGGTCCAGGGTCGCCGTCACCGTGCTCTTGCCGCCATTCTCCCCAATCGAGGCCGGCGTCAGGACCAGCGTCACCGCGGGCGGCCCGTCGTCGTCCGTGATCGTCCCGGTGCCCGTGGCATCCGTGATCGTCGCGCCCGACTCGTTCGACAGCGTCACCGTGAACGTCTCGTTCGGCTCGTCCGCGTCGTCGCCCGTCACCGTCACGGTGAAGGTCTTGCTTTCCTCTCCGGTGCCGAAGGTCAGGGTTCCGTTCCCCGCCGTGTAGTCCGTCCCTGCTTCCGCAGTCCCGTCGGCGGTCTTCCAGTCCACTGTCACAGGCAGCGTCGCCGCCGGGGTCAGCGTCACCGTGAACGTCAGCGTCGCGCTCTCGCCCGCGTCGCCCTCGTCTACACTCGCGTCGGCGATCGACAGTGCCGGCGCGTCGTCGTCGGTGATCGTCAGCATCACGTCCTGCGGGGCCGTGACGCCCTGCGTGTTCTCCACCGTGGCCGAGACCGTCACTTCCTTGTTCAGGGCGTCCACGTCGTTGTTGACGGCGGTGATCGTCACGACGCCTGTGCTGTCCGTCTCACCCGCCGGAATCGTCAACTGGCTTCCGGCCAGCGTGTAGTCGTTCGCCACCGCCGGCGACACCGGCGCCGCCGAGACCGTCACCGTCGTCGCCTCGCTCGACGGATGGTCCAGGGTCGCCGTCACCGTGCTCTTGCCACCGGCCTCCCCGATCGAGGCCGGCGTCAGGACCAGCGTTACCATCGGCGCATCGTCTTCGTCCTCCACCGTCACCGTGGCCTCGGACGGCTCGTCAGGGTAGTAGTCGGTGCCGTCGATCACCGTCAGCGTCAGCTTGGCGTCCGGCTCGTCGACATTGTCATCGTCGGTCGCCAGCGTCACCTTGACCGTGGTCTCGTTGGCCGGGATGGTGGCCGTGGTCGGGACCTGCTGGTCCAGCACCGCGGCGGGGTCGGCGAGCGTGAAGTGCACCACCAGCGCCCCGGCGAGGTCCGTGCCCGTCCGCGTCAGCGTGAACTGCGCGTCCGCGCCTTCCGCCACGTCGCCGTCGGACGCGACCGTCACCGCGGCGTCGGACTCCGATTCCTGACCCGGAGGATCGTTGTCCTGCACCGTGATGGTGGCCGACGACGCCGAACCCAAGTCGTAGACGGCGCCGTCGGTCAGCGTCAGCGTCAGCGTGGCGGCCTCCTCGTGGACCGCGTCGTCGTCGGTCGCCAGCGTCACCTTGACCGTGGTCTCGTTGGCCGGGATGGTGGCCGTGGCCGGAGCTGCCTGGTCCAGCACCGTGTCGGGGTCGGCGAGGGTGAAGTCCACGACCAGTGACGTGGCGATGTCAGCGCTCGCCCGCGTCAGGATGAAGACCGCGTCCTCGCCCTCCGTCACCGTGTCCGTCTCCGCCGCCACGGTCACCACCGGCGCCGAGTCGTCCTCCGTGATCGTCAGCGTCACGTTGTCCGGGGCCGTGACGCCCTGGTCGTTCTCCGCCGTGGCCGACACCGTCACCGTCTTGTCACCCTCGTACACGGTGTTGTCCGTGGCGGTGATCGTCACCGCGTCCGTGCTCGTAGTCTGACCGGCCGCGATCGTCAGCGTCTTGTTCGCGCTCAGCGTGTAGTCGCCCGACACCGCCGGCGTCACCGGCGCTGCCGATACCGTCACTGTCGTGGCAGCGCTTGACGGGCGGTCCAGGGTCGCGGTCACCGTGCTCTTCCCGCCGTTCTCACCGATCGTGGCCGGGGTCAGCACCAGTGTCACCGTGGGCGCGTCGTCGTTGTCCTCGACCGTCACCTCGGCATCGGATGTCGTACCCAGGTCATAGTCGGCGCCGTCGGTCAGCGCCAGCGTCAGCGTCGCGTTCGGTTCGTCCTGCTGGTCGTCCTCGGTCGCCAGCGCCACGCGCACGGTGGCGGCGTTGGCCCCGAAGGTGGCTTCGGTCGGCGGCTCGCCGCTCAGCACGCCGCCGCCATCCGTCACCGCAAACGTCACATCCAGCGTCGCCGACAGATCCCCGTCCCGCGTCAGCGTGAACGCCGCCTCCGCGCCCTCGGTCACCGTGGCCGTCTCCGCCGCCACCGTCACCACAGGCACCTCGTCGTCCGTGATCGTCAGCGTCACGTCCTGCGGGGCCGTGACCCCCTGGCTGTTCGTCGCCGTGGCCGACACCGTCACCGTCTTGTCCAGAGCGTCCACGTCGTTGTCCACGGCGGTGATCGTCACCTCGCCCGTACTCGTCGTCTGACCGGCCGCAATCGTCAGCGTCGGGGTCAGGCTCAGTGTGTAGTCGTTCGCCGTCGCCGGCGATACCGGCACCACCGAGACCGTCACCGTCGTCGCCGCGCTCGACGCCCGGTCCAGGGTCGCCGTGACCGTGCTCGTGCCGCCGTCCTCCCCGATCGAGGCAGGGGTCAGCACCAGCGTCACCGCGGGCGGGCCGTCGTCGTCCGTGATCGTGCCGGTGCCCGTGCCATCCGTGAGCGTCGCGCCCGATTCGTTCGACAGCGTCACTGTCAACGTCTCGTTGGGCTCGTCCGCGTCGTCGCCGGTCACGGTTACCGTGATGGTCTTGCTCTCCTCTCCGGTGTCGAATCTCAGACTCCCGGTCCCGGCCGTGTAGTCCGTGCCGGCCTCCGCCGTCCCGTCGGCCGTCGTCCAATCCACGGTGACCGGCAGCGTGGCCGCCGGGGCCAGCGTCACCGTGAAGGTCAGCGTGGCACTCTCGCCCGCATTGCCCTCGGTCACGCTCGCGTCGTCGATCGACAGCGCCGGCGCGTCGTCGTCCGTGATCGTGAGCGTCGCGTCCTGCGGGGCCGTGATCCCCTGGCTGTTCGTCGCCGTGGCCGAGACCGTCACGGTCTTGTCCAGGGCGTCCACGTCGTTGTTCACGGCGGTGATCGTTACCTCGCCCGTGCTCGTGGTCTGACCGGCTGCAATCGTCAACTCGCTCCCGCTCAGCGTGTAGTCGCCCGCCACTGCCGGCGTCACCGGGGCCGCCGAGACCGTCACGGTCGTGGCCGCGCTCGACGCCCGGTCCAAGGTCGCCGTCACCGTGCTCGTGCCGCCATTCTCCCCGATCGAGGCCGGGGCCAGGACCAGCGTCACCGCAGGTGGGCCGTCGTCGTCCGTGATCGTGCCGGTGCCCGTGGCATCCGTAAGCGTCGCGCCCGATTCGTTCGTCAGCGTCACGGTCACCGTCTCGTTCGGCTCGTCCGTGTCGTCGCCCGTCACCGCCACCGTGATGGTCTTGGTGTTCTCTCCGGTGTTGAACGTCAGACTGCCGTTCGCCGCCGTGTAGTCCGTCCCGGCGGTCGCCGTCCCGTCGGCCGTCGCCCAGTCCACCGTCACCGGCAGCGTCGCCGGCGGCGTCAGGGTCACCGTGAAGGTCAGCGTCGCGCTCTTGCCCGCATCGCCCTCGGTCACGCTCGCGTCGCCGATCGAGAGCACCGGCGCGTCGTCGTCGGTGATCGTCAGCGCCACGTTGTCCGGGGCCGTGATCCCCTGGCTGTTCGTCGCCGTACCCGAGACCGTCACGGTCTTGTCCAGGGCGTCCACGTCGTTGTTCACGGCGGTGATCGTTACCTCGCCCGTGCTCGTGGTCTGACCGGCTGCAATCGTCAACTCGCTCCCGCTCAGCGTGTAGTCGCCCGCCACTGCCGGCGTCACCGGGGCCGCCGAGACCGTCACGGTCGTGGCCGCGCTCGACGCCCGGTCCAAGGTCGCCGTCACCGTGCTCTTCTCACCGTTCTCCCCGATCGAGGCCGGGGCCAGGACCAGCGTCACCGCAGGTGGACCGTCGTCGTCCGTGATCGTCCCGGTGCCCGTGGCATCCGTGATCGTTGCGCTTGGCGCGTTCGACAGCGTCACGGTGAAGTTCTCGTTCGGCTCGTCCGCGTCGTCGCCCGTCACCGTCACGGTGATGGTCTTGCTGTCATCTCCGGTGCCGAACGTCAGGGTTCCGTTCCCCGCCGTGTAGTCCGTCCCGGCGGTCGCCGTCCCGTCGGCGGTCTGCCAGTCCACCGTCACCGGCAGCGTGGCCGCCGGGGCCAGCGTCACCGTGAAGGTCAGCGTCGGGCTGTCGCCCTCGTCGCCCTCGGTCACACTGGCGTCGCCGATCGAGAGCGCCGGCATATCGTCGTCCGTGATTGTCAGCGTCACGTTGTCCGGGGCCGTGATCCCTTGCGTGTTCGTCGCCGTGGCCGAGACCGTCACCTCCTTGTCCAGGGCGTCCACGGCGTTGTCCGCGGCGGTGATCGTCACCTCGCCCGTGCTCGTCGTAGCACCGGCCGCTATCGTCAGCGTCGTGTTCGTGCTGAGCGTGTAGTCGCCTGCCACCGCCGGGTCCACCGGCACCGCCGATACCGTCACCGTCGTCGCCTCGCTCGACGGATGGTCCAGGGTCGCAGTCACCGTGCTCGTCCCGCCGTTCTCCGTGATCGAGGCCGGGGTCAGGACCAACGTCACCGTGGGCGCGCCGTCGTCGTCCGTGATCGTCCCGGTCCCCGTGCCCTTCGCGAGGGTTGCGCCCGATTCGTTCGACAGGGCCACCGTGAACGTCTCCTCGTTCGGCTCGTCCATGTCGTCGCCCGTCACCGTCACCGTGACGGTCTTGGTCTCATCGCCGGTGTCGAACCTCAGGCTGCCGTTCCCAGCCGTGTAGTCCGTCCCGGCGGTCGCGGTCCCGTCGGCGGTCTTCCAGTCCACTGTCACCGGCAGCGTCGCCGCCGGGGTCAGCGTCACCGTGAAACGCAGCGTCGCGCTCCCACCCGAGTCGCCCTCGGTCACGCTCGCGTCGCCGATCGACAGATCCGGCGCGTCGTCGTCGGTGATCGTGAGCGTCGCGTCCTGCGGGGCGGTGCCCCCCTGGCTGTTCGTCGCCGTGGCCGACACCGTCACTTCCTTGTTCAGGGCGTCCACATCGTTGTCGACGGCGGTGATCGTCACGACGCCCGTGCTCGTCGTCTCACCGGCTGCAATCGTCAGCGTCGTGTTCGTGCTCAGGGTGTAGTCGCTCGCGAGCGCCGGGTCGACCGGCGTGGCCGACACCGTCACCGTGGTCGCCTCGCTCGACGGATGCTCCAGCGTCGCGGTCACCGTGCTCTTGCCGCCGGCCTCCGTGATCGAGTCCGGGGTCAGGACCAGCGTCACCGTCGGCGCATCGTCGTCATCCGTGATCGTGCCGGTGGCCGTCGCGTCCGCGAGCGTCGCGCCGGGCGCGTTCGACAGGGTCACCGTGAGGGTCTCGTTGGGCTCGTCCGCGTCGTCGCCCGTCACGGTCACCGAGATCGTCTGGCTCTCGTCGCCGGTCTCGAAGGTCAGGGTTCCGCTCCCGGCCGTGTAGTCCGTTCCGGCTTCCGCGGTGCCGTCGGCCGTCTTCCAGTCCACCGTCACCGGCAGCGTCGCCGCCGGGGACAGCGTCACCGTGAAGGTCAGCGTCGCGCTCTCGCCCGAGTTGCCCTCGGCCACGCTCGCGTCGGCGATCGAAAGCTCCGGCGCGTCGTCATCGGCGATCGTCAGCGTCACGTTCTGCGGGGCCGTGATCCCTTGCGTGTTCGTCGCCGTGGCCGAGACCGTCACCGTCTTGTCCAAGGCGTCCATGTCGTTGTTGACGGCGGTGATCGTCACCGCGCCCGTGCTCGTCGTCACTCCCGCCGCGACCGTCAGCGTCTTGTTCGAGCTCAGCGTGTAGTCGCCCGACACCGCCGGCGACACCGGCGTGACCGAGACCGTCACCGTCGTCGCCTCGCTCGACGGATGGTCCAGGGTCGCGGTCACCGTGCTCTTGCCGCCGGCCTCGCCGATCGAGGCCGGGGTCAGAACCAGCGTCACCGTCGGCTCATCGTCGTCGTCCGTGATCGTCCCGGTCCCCGTGGCATCCCCGAGCGTCGCGCCCGGCGCGTTCGACAGGGTCACCGTGAACGTCTCGTTCGGCTCGTCCGCGTCGTCGCCCGTCACCGTCACCGAGATCGTCTGGCTCTCGTCGCCGGTCTCGAAGGTCAGGGTTCCGCTCCCGGCCGTGTAGTCCGTTCCGGCTTCCGCGGTGCCGTCGGCCGTCTTCCAGTCCACCGTCACCGGCAGCGTCGCCGCCGGGGTCAGCGTCACCGTGAAGGTCAGCGTCGCGCTCTCGCCCGAGTTGCCCTCGGCCACGCTCGCGTCGGCGATCGACAGCTCCGGCGCGTCGTCATCGGTGATCGTCAGCGTCACGTTCTGCGGGGCCGTGATCCCCTGCGTGTTCTTCGCCGTGCCCGACACCGTGACCGTCTTGTTCAGAGCGTCCACGTCGTTGTCGACGGCGGTAATCGTCACCTCGCCCGTACTCGTCTTCTCACCGGCTGCAATCGTCAGCGTCGTGTTCGTGCTCAGCGTGTAGTCGCCCGACACCGCCGGGTCCACCGGGTCCGCCGAGACCGTCACCGTCGTCGCCCGGCTCGACGGATGGTCCAAGGTCGCCGTCACCGTGCTCTTTCCGCCGGCCTCGCCGATCGAGGCGGGGGTCAGGACCAGTGTCACCGTGGGCGCGTCGTCGTCGTCCGTGATCGTCCCGGTCCCCGTGGCATCCCCGAGCGTCGCGCCCGATTCGTTCGACAGCGTCACCGTGATGGTCTCGTTCGGCTCGTCCGCGTCGTCGCCGGTCACCGTCACCGTGACGGTCTTGGTCTCATCGCCGGTGTCGAACCTCAGGCTGCCATTCGCCGCCGTGTAGTCCGTCCCGGCAATCGCGGTCCCGTCGGCGGTCGCCCAGTCCACCGTCACCGGCAGCGTGGCCGCCGGGTCCAGCGTCACCGTGAAGGTCAGCGTGGCACTAGTGCCTTGGTTGCCCTCGGTCACGCTTGCGTCATCGATCGACAGCTCCGGCGCGTCGTCGTCGGTGATCGTCAGCGTTACGTTCGGCGGGGCGGTGATGCCCTGCGGGTTCGTCGCCGTGGCCGAGACCGTCACCTCCTTGTCCATGGCGTCCACGGCGTTATCCGCGGCGGTGATCGTGACCTCGCCCGTGCTCGTGGTCTCACCGGCCGCAATCGTCAACTGGCTCCCGCTCAGCGTGTAGTCGTTCGCCACCGCCGGCGACACCGGCGTGGCCGAGACCGTCACCGTGGTCGCCGCACTCGACGCCCGGTCCAGGGTCGCGGTCACCGTGCTCTTGCCTCCGTTCTCACTGATCGAGGTCGGGGTCAGGACCAGCGTCACCGTGGGCGCGTCGTCGTCGTCCGTGATCGTCCCGGTGCCCGTGGCCTTCCCGAGCGTCGCGCCCGACTCGTTCGTCAGCGTCACGGTGATGGTCTCGTTCGGCTCGTCCGCGTCGTCGCCGGTCACCGTCACCGTGACGGTCTTGGTCTCATCGCCGGTGGTGAACCTCAGGCTGCCGTTCGCCGTCGTGTAGTCCGTCCCGGTGGTCGCGGTCCCGTCGGACGTCGCCCAGTCCACCGTCACCGGCAGCGTCGCCGCAGGGCTCAGCGTCACCGTGAAACTCAACGTCGCGCTCTCGCCCTCGTCGCCCTCAGCCACGCTCGCGTCGTCGATCGTCAGCTCCGGCGCGTCGTCGTCGGTGATCGTCAGGGTCACGTTGTCCGGGGCCGTGACCCCCTGGCTGTTCGTCGCCGTGGCCGACACCGTCACTTCCTTGTCCAGGGCGTCCACGTCGTTGTCAACGGCGGTGATCGTCACCTCGCCCGTGCTCGTCAGGGAACCGGCCGGAATCGTCAGCTTCAGGTTCGTGCTAAGCGTGTAGTCGCCCGACACCGCCGGGTCCACCGGCGCCGCCGACACCGTGACCGTCGTCTCCTGGCTCGACGGGCGGTCCAGGGTCGCCGTGACCGTGCTCCTGCCGCCGTTCTCACTGATCGAGGTCGGGGTCAGGACCAGCGTCACCGCGGGAGGGCCGTCGTCATCCGTGATCGTGCCGGTGGCCGTGGCGTCCCCGAGGGTCGCACCCGATTCGTTCAACAGCCTCACCTCGAACGTCTCGTTGGGCTCGTCCGCGTCATCGCCCGTCACCGTCACGGTGATGGTCTTGCTCTCATCTCCCTCGTTGAAGCTCAGGGTTCCTTCCCCGGCCATGTAGTCCGTCCCGGCTTCCGCCGTCCCGTCGGCCGTCGCCCAGTCCACCGTCACCGGCAGCGTCGCCGCCGGGCTCAGCGTCACCGTGAAACTCAGCGTCGCGCTCTCGCCCTCGTCGCCCTCAGCCACGCTCGCGTCGCCGATCGCCAGCGCCGGCGCGTCGTCGTCGGTGATCGTGAGCGTCGCGTTCTGCGGGGCCGTGATCCCCTGCGTGTTCTCCGCCGTGGCCGACACCGTCACTTCCTTGTCCAGGGCGTCCACGTCGTTGTCAACGGCGGTGATCGTCACCTCGCCCGTGCTCGTCAGGGAATCGGCCGGAATCGTCAGCTTCAGGTTCGTGCTGAGCGTGTAGTCGCCCGACACCGCCGGGTCCACCGGCGCCGCCGACACCGTGACCGTCGTCTCCTGGCTCGACGGATGGTCCAGGGTCGCCGTCACCGTGCTCTTGCCGCCGTTCTCGCCGATCGAGGCCGGGGTCAGGACCAGCGTCACCGCGGGAGGGCCGTCGTCATCCGTGATCGTGCCGGTGGCCGTGGCGTCCCCGAGGGTCGCACCCGATTCGTTCAACAGCCTCACCTCGAACGTCTCGTTGGGCTCGTCCGCGTCATCGCCCGTCACCGTCACGGTGATGGTCTTGCTCTCATCTCCCTCGTTGAAGCTCAGGGTTCCTTCCCCGGCCATGTAGTCCGTCCCGGCTTCCGCCGTCCCGTCGGCCGTCGCCCAGTCCACCGTCACCGGCAGCGTCGCCGCCGGGCTCAGCGTCACCGTGAAACTCAGCGTCGCGCTCTCGCCCTCGTCGCCCTCAGCCACGCTCGCGTCGCCGATCGCCAGCGCCGGCGCGTCGTCGTCGGTGATCGTGAGCGTCGCGTTCTGCGGGGCCGTGATCCCCTGCGTGTTCTCCGCCGTGGCCGACACCGTCACTTCCTTGTCCAGGGCGTCCACGTCGTTGTCAACGGCGGTGATCGTCACCTCGCCCGTGCTCGTCAGGGAATCGGCCGCGATCGTCAACTGGCTCCCGACCAGCGTGTAGTCGCCCGCCACTGCCGGGTCCACCGGCGCCGCCGCCACCGTGACCGTCGTCTCCTGGCTCGACGGGCGGTCCAAGGTCGCCGTCACCGTGCTCTTCCCGCCGTTCTCCCCGATCGAGTCCGGGGTCAGGACCAGCGTCACCGTGGGCGCGTCGTCGTCGTCCGTGATCGTCCCTGTTCCGGTGGCGTCCGTGAGCGTCGCGCCCGATTCGTTCGTCAGCGTCACCGTCAACGTCTCGTTCGGCTCGTCCGCGTCGTCGCCCGTCACCGTCACCGTGATGGTCTTGGTCTCATCGCCGGTGTCGAACTTCAGGCTGCCGTTCGCCGCCGTGTAGTCCGTCCCGGCTTCCGCTGTCCCGTCGGCGGTCTCCCAGTCCACCGTCACCGGCAGCGTGGCCGCCGGGGTCAGCGTCACCGTGAAGGTCAGCGTCGGGCTCTCGCCCTCGTTGCCCTCGTCCACGCTCGCGTCGCCGATCGACAGCTCCGGCGCGTCGTCGTCGGTGATCGTCAGCGTTACGTTCGGCGGGGCGGTGATGCCCTGGCTGTTCGTCGCGGTGGCCGAGACCGTCACGGTCTTGTCCGCGGCGTCCACGGAGTTGTCCGTCGCCGTGATCGTCACCGTGCCCGTGCTCGTCGTCGCGCCCGCCGCGATCGTCACCGTCTTGTTCGTGCTCAGCGTGTAGTCGTTCGCCACCGCCGGCGACACCGGTGTGGTCGAGACCGTCACGGTCGTGGCCTCGCTCGACGGATGGTCCAGGGTCGCGGTCACCGTGCTCTTGCCGCCGGCCTCCCCGATCGAGTCCGGGGTCAGGACCAGCGTCACCGTGGGCGCGTCGTCGTCATCGGTGATCGTCCCGGTTCCCGTGGCATCCCCGAGCGTCGCGCCCGATTCGTTCGACAGCGTCACCGTGATGGTCTCGTTCGGCTCGTCCGCGTCGTCGCCCGTCACCGTCACCGTGACGGTCTTGGTCTCATCGCCGGTGTTGAACCTCAGGCTGCCGTTCGCCGTCGTGTAGTCCGTTCCGGCGGTCGCGGTCCCGTCGTCGGTCTTCCAGTCCACTGTCACCGGCAGCGTCGCCGCAGGGCTCAGCGTCACCGTGAAACTCAACGTCGCGCTCTCGCCCTCGTCGCCCTCACCCACGCTCGCGTCGTCGATCGTCAGCTCCGGCGCGTCGTCGTCGGTGATCGTCAGGGTCACGTTGTCCGGGGCCGTGACCCCCTGGCTGTTCTCCGCCGTGGCCGACACCGTCACTTCCTTGTCCAGGGCGTCCACGTCGTTGTTCACGGCGGTGATCGTCACCGTGCCCGTGCTCGCCAGGGAGTCGGCCGGGATCGTCAGCGTCGTGTTCGTGCTCAGCGTGTAGTCGCCCGACACCGCCGGGTCCACCGGGTCCGCCGATACCGTCACCGTGGTCGCCTCGCTCGACGGATGGTCCAGGGTCGCCGTCACTGTGCTCTTGCCCCCGGCCTCCGTGATCGAGGCCGGGGTCAGGACCAGCGTCACCGTGGGCGCGTCGTCGTCGTCCGTGATCGTGCCGGTTCCGGTGGCATCCCCGAGCGTCGCGCCCGACTCGTTCGTCAGTGTCACCGTGATGGTCTCGTTCGGCTCATCCGTGTCGTCGCCCGTCACCGTCACCGTGACGGTCTTGGTGTCGTCGCCGGTGTCGAACCTCAGGCTGCCATTCGCCGCCGTGTAGTCCGTCCCGGCAATCGCGGTCCCGTCGGCGGTCTTCCAGTCCACCGTCACTGGTAGCGTGGCCGCCGGGTCCAGCGTCACCGTGAAGGTCAGCGTCGGGCTCTCGCCCGAATCGCCCTCGTTCACGCTCGCGTCGCCGACCGACAGCGCCGGTGCGTCGTCGTCGGTGATCGTCAGGGTCACGTCCTGCGGGGCCGTGATCCCCAAGTCGTTCGTCGCCGTGGCCGAGACCGTCACCGTCTTGTCCAGGGCGTCCACGTCGTTGTTCACGGCGGTGATCGTCACCTCGCCCGTGCTCGTGGTCTCGCCCGCCGCGATCGTCAGCGTCTTGTTCGTGCTCAGCGTGTAGTCGCCCTCGACCGCCGGGTCCACCGGCGCCGCCGAGACCGTCACCGTGGTCGCCTGGCTCGACGGATGGTCCAGGGTCGCGGTCACCGTGCTCTTGCCTCCGTTCTCACTGATCGAGGTCGGGGTCAGGACCAGCGTCACCGCGGGCGCGTCGTCGTCGTCCGTGATCGTGAGCGTCACGTCCTCCGGGGCCGTGATCCCCTGGTCGTTCTCCGCCGTGGCCGAGACCGTCACGGTCTTGTCCGCGGCATCCACGTCATTGTCCACAGCGGTGATCGTCACGACGCCCGTGCTGTCCGTCTCGCCCGCCAGAATCGTCAGTGTCGTGGTCGTGCTGAGCATGTAGTCGCCCGCGAGCGCCGGGTCCACCGGCGTGGCCGAGACCGTCACCGTGGTCGCCTCGCTCGACACACGGTCCAGGGTTGCCGTCACCGTGCTCGTGCCTCCGTTCTCGCTGATCGAGGCCGGGTCCAGGTGCAGCGTCACCGTGGGCGTATCGTCGTCGGTGATCGTCAGCGTCACCGCCTCCGGGGCCGTGATCTCCTGGTCGTTCTTCGCCGTGGCCGAGACCGTCACGGTCTTGTCCGCAGCCTGCACGTCGTTGTTGACGGCGGTGATCGTCACCACGCCCGTGCTCGTGGTCTGACCGGCCGGAATCGTCAACGTCGTGTTCGGGCTCAGCGTGTAGTCGCCCGCCACCGCCGGGTCCACCGGCGTGGCCGAGACCGTCACCGTGGTCGCCTCGCTCGACGGGCGGTTCAGCGTCGCGGTCACCGTGCTCGTCCCTCCGTTCTCGCTGATCGAGGCCGGGTCGAGGTTCAGCGTCACCGCGGGCGGGCCGTCGTCGTCGGTGATCGTGCCGGTGGCCGGCGCCTCCGGAACCGTGATCGTGGATCTCGAGTTAAATCGGGTGCGCTCATCCTGTTGTTCCGGGGCGCCCGGGCCCTCCGGGTCGGAGAGCGTGACTGTGACCGTCTCGTCCCGCTCGTCGGTTTCGTCGCCGTTGACCGTAACGGCGATCTTCCGCTCGGTCTCGCCCGCCCCGAACGTGAGCGTGCCCTGCCCCGGGTCGTAGTCGTCGCCGCCCTCGTCGGCCGCGCCGCCGCTCGTGGCCGACCCGTCGCCGACCAGGTAGTCCACCGTCACGGTTCCGGTCGACGGGGGAGCCAGCGTCACGGTGAACTCCAGCCCCGTCGTGCCCGCATCGCCCTCTTCCACGCTGGGCGAGTCGATCGAGAGCGCGTGATCGTCGTTCACGATCGTGCCGGTGCCCATGAGAATGGGATTGTCCTTCGTTCCGAACCCCAGGTCCGGGGCATAGAAATAGACGTTCACCGTTTCGTCAGGCTCGATGCGGTCGTCGCTCAGGATCGTGACCCGGCAACCGATGTGCTGCAAGCCTGTCATTCTATTAAAGCCTTGTTGCTGTGGCTCGACTATGTAGTCGATCTCCAACCTGTCGCGAGCGTTCAGTTCATCGCTAGTCTCCCCTCCCTTCGCCGTGCCCTCCTCCAGGAGACAGAAGGTCTCCCCTTCCAAGAAGACTTCCTGGTTCAGATCCGCGTAGAAGCGGAGAAACTCCTGCGTGTCCGTCCGGTCTGACAGTGGCCCGTTTCTGCTGCCCTCCAGCACACGCATCGGAACGTCGCGAATCGTGTAGGTGAGGACGTCGTCGTTCACGATCGTCCCGACCCCCGCGCCCGCAATCGTGAACGAGCTCCCCTCCGGACCGTCCGGGTTGGAAAGTTCGACCTTCATCACCTCGTCGAACTCGTACTGCCCGTCGCCGTTGACCGTTACCGTGATCGTCCGGGTTGCCGTATCGGCGGGAAACACGAGCGTGTCGCGCGCCGGCTCGTAGTCCTCGCCGCCCGGATTCGGCTGCTCTCCCTCTTCCGCCGCCTTCCGACCCTCGCCGTCGCTGGTGGCGTAGTTGACCCTCACTTCGTCGGGCACGGGCGAAGACAGGGTCACCGTGAAGGTGAGGTCCGTCGTGCCGGAGTGGCCCTCGGACACGCTTGGCGAGTCGATCGACAACTCGTAGTCGTCGTTCAGGATGGTGCCCGTGCCCGTCGCCGTATCCCCGCCTTTCTCGGCGAAGGCATACCCGGGACGCAGGGTGACCGTCACGTCCACCATTTCGTCCGGTTCCCGGACGGTGTCGCCGTTGACCGTGACCGCGACCTGCTGCTCGGTTACGCCCGCCGGGAACGTCAGCTCCTGGTCGGTGATTGCCACGTAGTCCTCGCCGGCGGTCGCGGTGCCGCCACCGGTGCTGAAACCGGCCTTCAATTGAAAGGTCGCCTGCCTGCTCAGGCTCACCGTGAACGTGAGAGCCGTCGTGCCCGAGCGACCCTCGAACACGCTCGGCGAGTCGACCGACAGCGCGTATTCGTCGTCGCTGGTTATGGAGCGGCGCAACTCGGCATCGGCAATCGCGACCCCGATAGCCTCCGAGGCGGTACTCGCGTTCGAGAGCCGGAGAACCACGTTCTCGCTTTGCTCGACGATATCGTCGTCGAGGACGACGACCTCGACCGTCTTCGTCATGTCACCGGGCGCGAAGGTGAGGGTGCCGTCCGTCGGCGTATAGTCCACGCCGCTTGTCGCCGCGTCCGGAGAAGTGGAGGCGACCGTTTCGTAGCGGACCGTGACCGGGGCGGGCGCCGGTGGATTGAGAACCACGTTGAACTTGATCGACCGGGGGCCATCAAGCAGCTCGTCGTACTCGTACCCGAAGCTGCTTTTAGGACTATCGAACGAGATCTCGTGGTCGTCGTTGCGGATCGTGCCCGTGGCGATGGCTTCGTGCCGGCCCGGTTCGACGAAGCAGTCGATGAGGGGGTTCTCCGGTAAAAAACAATGGCTGTCCAGCAAGCCCTTGAACCTGACCGTTTCGTCGGGCTCGACCTCGTTGTCTCCCGTGACGCTGACCGTGACCGTCTTTTCGGTTTCCCCGGGCGCGAAGGTTTGAGAAGGCGCGAACGTCGTACCGTCGCCGACCTGTTCCACGTAGTCCTCGCCGGCGGTTGCCGCGCCACCCGCATGGGTGAGGAGATTCATCCGCACGTCGAAGTCGGCCGCCTTACTCAGACTCGCCGTGAAGGTGAGGTCGGTCGTGCCGGAGTGGCCCTCGGCCACGCCTGGCGAGTCGAACGACAGCACGTAGAGGTCCTCGCTGGCTATGGTGCGGGTCTCCTCGGCGGCCGTGATCGCGACGGGGACCCCGGGCGAGGCGCTGACGTTGGAGAGCCGCAGCCCCACGCGCTCGTGTTCCTCTCTCTCGACGATGTCGTCGTCGATGACCCGGACCTCGACCGTCTTCTCCGTTTCGTTGGCCGCGAAGGTGAGGGTGCCGTTCGTCGCCTCGTAGTCCTCGCCGGCGGTCGCGGTGTCGTCGAACGTCTCGTATTGGACCGTTATCTGGACGTCTGCGGGCGGGTCCAGCACCACCTTGAAGCGGACCGGCACGTTGCCGTCGGTCGCGTGATTCTCCTGGCCGTTCGTACCGGCGCCGAACGAGATCTCGTGGTCGTCGTTGCGGATCGTACCGGTGGCCGTCGCCGCGCCGAGACTCGCCGTGCCGGTGGCCGGAGCCGACAGCGTGACATCGACGGTTTCGTCGGCCGTCTCGAATGCATCGTCTTCAATCGTCGCCAGGCGGATCGTCTGCTCGATCACGCCGGGCGCGAAGGTCACCGTTCCCGAGCCGCGGTCCGTGTAGTCCGTGCCGGCGGTCGCCGTGCCGCCGAGGGTGTAGTCCACCCGGATCTCCGTGGCACTCGCGTTGGTCAGGCGCACCGGAAACTCGAGCGTGCCGCCCTCCTTCACCGCGGGCGCATCGGCGATCGATACGGTGGGCGGATCGTCGTCGTCCCGCACCGTCGCCGTCGCTTCCCTCGGCTGGGGTGGGAATTCGGCAAAGGTAACCGGCGGGCCCTCGCCAAGGAAATAGGCATCGCTCTCGGCCAGCGTCAGCGTGAGCGTGGCGTCCGGCTCGTCGGTGCGGTCATTCGCGGTCGCGAGCGTCACGCGCACCTTGTCCACACCACGCTGGAAGGTCACGCTGGTCGGCGCCGCGTCGGTCAGCACCGCGTCGCCGCCGCTCACCGTGAAGGACACGGTGAGCGGCGTGGAGAGATCTTCGCCCTCCGTTCGCGTCAGGAGGAACGACACATACCGCCCTTCGGTGACGGCAGCCGTCTCCGCCGCCACCGTTACGTCGAAAAGACCGTCGTTGTCCAGGACCCGGACTTCCGAGACGGCAGGAGGATGAGGAAACCAAGTAACATACATCTGAGCCTTGTTCGTCCCCCGTTGCTCGTCCCTGGAATCATCTTCCGTCGTGAACGGGATCGTCAGTTCCGTCACTCCCGGCGGGAAGATCACCGTTCCACTCTGTTCGTTGTAATCGGCGGTGCCTTTCCTGACTTCGGTCGCTTGCCAAATTACTGTGATCTCCTCGTCGCTCGCGTGGCTCAACGACACCGGAAACTCCATGGTTTCGCCTTCCACCACCGCGGGCGCATCGGCGATCGACACCGTGGGCGGGTCGTCGTCGTCCTGCACCGTCACCGTCGCTTCCCTCGGCTTGATCGGGCCCGGGTAAATGTCCCTCATCCGCCTGTCCAGGAAATAGGCATTGCTCTCGGCCAGCGTCAGCGTGAGGGTGGCGTTTGGCTCGTCGGTGGTGTCATTCGCGGTCGCCAGCGTCACGCGCACCGTGTCCACACCGGCCCCGAAGGTAGCGCTGGTCGGCGGTGCACCGGTCAGCACCGCGTCGCCGCCGGTCACCGTGAAGGAAACCGTGAGCGGCGCCGACAGGTTTTCGCCTTCGGCCCGCGTGAGCGTGAACACCGCGTCCTGCCCCTCCGTGACCGTGGACGACTGCGCCGCGACCGTCACCTCGAAGAGACCATCGTTGTCCAGGATCAGTCCTTCCGCGCCCGTAACAATCTCCATGAACCAAACCACGACCGTAACCCAGTTCTGCAGCTCGTCGACGTCGTCATCACAGGTCGGGTACCGGATCGTCTGCTTCGTCACTCCCGGTGGAAGGTCAGAGTGCCTCTCCCGTCACAGTAAGTTGTGTCGGCACGGTCCCGGTATTCGCCGCCAGCCCATGGCACGGTGATCGTGTTGTCACTGGCCTGGCTCAGCGTCACCAGAAACTCGAGCGTGCCGCCTTCCACCACCGGCTCCGCATCGGCGATGGACACCGTGGGCTGCTGGGCGTGCGCATCCGCCGCCCACAACGAGAAGACGAAAGGGAGAAGCAGCAGCGGGATGCCGCGGGCGAGCCGGCGGCGACCAGCCTTCCCTGATCGGTTCAGGTTGAACGTCGGTGCATGATTGGCCTGGGTTCCATGAGGAGAATGGTTCCCTGCCTGTGTGTGGGGGGGGGGGGGGGGGGGGGGGGTAAAACTTCCTAGCCTCTGGTCTCATCCAAGGCTTTCTTACGCAGAGAGAACATGCCGTCGCGCTCGTCGGGGACGCTTGCAGAAAATGGTTCGTCAATGGCTATGACTGACTCTGTACTCTATGAGATGAGACGCGTGACGTGTGGCCTTGCTTTGTCCTGCACTGACGGCGAGCAAGCCTGGTCTTCCTCTCAACTTCAATGCTCCGAATTCGCTCACCGGCCAGCACGTCTCGCCAGTTCCCGAGAGCATACGCGTTGATCTCGTGAATTCGGTCGCTACCCGCATGGTGTCTGCACGACCCTGCCTTCTAAAAACCCCTGTCCTATACCATTTCCCTGTCCCCATCTGCAAGCGGGCACGGTCATTTTCCGTCTTTCTTGACGTGAATTCACATGAACCCTTCCCATAGGACGTGGGGGGGCTCCCAGCCGGAATCCGCTCACGTCGCAACAGGGCTACCCGCTGACCGTGGCATCCGAGTTCCGTTCGGCTGCTTCCTCCCCCCGGACAGGCTCTTCGTTCGCTCAGCCAGCCCTGCGTCAGCCAGGGGGCCACCCCTTCCCTGCACCGGGTCGGCTTGCCCACTGTTTTGACCGTACCTCCTTGATCCCGGCATGCTCCGGCATGGGATCGGCCAGTAACTTCCCGAGTCGGCGGCTCGCATCTTCCAGTGCCTGAAGCCGTCTGACCTCGGAGCCCGCCATGCCCCCGTACCGGGATTGCCAGCGAGAGAAGGTCGGCTCCACCGGGCCAATAGCACGGCAATCTCCGCCACCGTTACCCCGGACTCCTGCGCGGCTTCAGGGCTTTGCTCCTCTGTTCGTCTGTCAAACGCTTCCACTTCATCGTGCGTTCTCCTCATCAATAGGGTAAGAGGAAAACGCTCTTTCGTCGTGGGACGAATGACAGGGGGGAAAGGTCACCCTCGACTGCATCGACGGCCCGCCACGGACCGCGGTTGTGGATGACGGCGGTGTTGTCAAGTCCGTTGCCGGGTTCCGCATCGTCGGGGCAGACACGGGACCTGGCGGGGAAAGGCAGGGGTTGTGCCTAGTCGGTCCGGCGGCAGTTCATGGGGGCACTCGCATTCATCCGGGTCCGCGTTGGCGGCGGCCCGGACCTCCTGTGCCGCGAACCCTCTCGGGGCACGCGGTCTCTCCCAGTGCCAGCGGCGGCATCTGAGCTCCCGCCCAGGAAGCACAGGGGGTGAGCCGTCGAAGACTCTACCTCCCCTTGCCCCTCCTTACAAAGGAGGGGAAAAGTTTCTTCTATTCGCTGGACAGCTCTGGCTAATAACGCCTGACCTCTCCTCATAAAAGGAGGGGAATCCGATAAGGTCCGAGCCTCTCCTTTGTCAAGGAAGGGCAGGTCCCGATGTGCGGGCGACTGCTGCTGAATGGTCCGAGGCTCCTCCCCTTTGTAAGGGGAGGGAAGGTGGGGTAGAGCCCCCCCGGCCAGGAAGCACCGGGGGAGCCGTCGAAGACTCTACCTCCCCTTGCCCCTCCTTACAAAGGAGGGGAAAAGACTCCCATGGCCTATGGGCATCAACGGAACGTTTCCCTGGCACTTCCTTACAAAGGAGGGGAAGCGTTCCCTCAACAAGCCCCAGAGAAACGGGGACCGGACAAGAAAGAAATTCAAACGGAGCCACGACCCAATAGGCGCGACGGTTGAACGGATTCGTTCCCTCTGAGGGTTGCTGAACTTATACACGGGTTTCCGATGAAACAGACGTCGTTCCCGATGATGACCTGGTACGGGTGGAACGCGGAGAGGCGTGCCTCTACGACTGAATCAGTTGGCGGCGGGAGAGGGCGGCGAAGACGCCGTCACGCTTAATAAGCTGGTCGAAGTTCCCGCTCTCGACGATACGCCCGGCTTCGAACACGTAGATCCGGTCGACATCACGGATCGAACTGAGCCGGTGGGCAATCACCATCCGGGTAACGCCGAGTTTTTTAAGCGATGCCTGAACCACGGCCTGGGCGCGATTGTCCAAAGCGCTGGTGGCCTCGTCGAACAGCAGGACGCGCGGCTTGCGGGCGAGCGCGCGAGCGATCAGCAACCGCTGCTTCTGGCCCATGGAAAGCCCGACGCCCCCTTCCGGCAGCACCGTGCGCATACCCATCGGCATCCTCCGGATATCGTCTTCGAGCGCAGCGGCGCGCACCGCTGCCCAAGCGTCTTCCGCGCTCAACGGGGACAGGCCCGCGATGTTCTCGAAGATATTGCCGGCGACGATCTGGCCGTTCTGCAGGACTACGCCCATACATCTGCGGACCGCGTTCAGATCGAGGCTCGAAAGATCGTGTCCGTCCAAAAATACCGTTCCGGAATTCGGTCGCTCAAAGCCGAGCAA
Source organism: Nitrospirales bacterium (assembly GCA_965215405.1). Classification (GTDB taxonomy): domain Bacteria; phylum Nitrospirota; class Nitrospiria; order Nitrospirales; family UBA8639; genus Bin75. The sequence goes on along the minus strand of OZ244060.1, from coordinate 930,226 downwards.
CAGTCGATAGATCGTCGATTTTCCGCAACCTGACGCACCGACGAACGCCACGTAGTCACCCTGCCTGACACGGAAGGACACGCCGTTGATCACGTTCGCTTCCTCCGGAGCATAGCGGAAGGTCACGTTCGTAAACTCGATGTCACCTTTGATGTCACCCAAATCGACGCCTTTGTCGGCGTTTTCCGGCCTGGCGTCGAGAATCGGCCTGACGCGCTCGAGAAGTGGAATGACGGCTATGACCGTCGTCATGGCCGTCGTCAGAGCGGCCACCGCGCCGGCAAGCTGCCCGAACGCGGCGTTGAAAGACAGAAAAGTCGCAAGATCGAACGACGGGCCTTCTTCGACCATCATCGTGTAATAGATGGAAGCAAAGATGGCGATCAGGGCCAGAGGCTGAAACGTGCCGACGACGACGTGCTGGCCCGCGGCCCAGCGAAGCGCGGCAAACGTTTCCTGCTTCTGCGTGGCGAAGCGTTGTGCCCAGCGCGCGAGTGCGTAGCTTTCGGCGTTCGCCACCCGAAGCTTGGCAAGGCCGCTGATCATCTGGAAAACCACCCCGTTGACGGCGCCCAGCGTGCGAAATGCCTCACGATAGTGGCGAAGCTGACCCAGCGAAAGAATCCAGCTCACCCCCGTCACGACGAACAGCAGACTACAGACGCCCAATGCAAGCAACCAGCTATAGTAGAACAGCAACGCCAGGCTGAAGATCGAGAAGATGCCCCCCACTGTCGCCTGCACGGCGGCGGCGGTCAACATTTTGCGGATTTCGCTGATCCCATTGGCCCGGTTTTCGAGATCGCCGATGGTGAAATTCCGAAAGAACGGCGCCGGCAAGGAGATCAACCGGCTCCAGACGGCGGTCTGCAGACGCTCGTCGACCAGGCTCTCGGTCCGCAGCAGCGCCAGTCCGCGCACGATATCGAAAACCGCCTTGCCGAAAGCGACCAACAGCAGAGCGGCGAGAGCGACGATCAAAAGCGAGACGTCCGCACGGGGAATGATCCGGACAAGTATTTCTCCCGTGAGAATCGGGGTCAGCAGCGCGGCAAGCCCTCCCAGGACGCCCACGCCAAGCATCGTAAGCAGATCCCGTCCGCGCTGGTGCATGGAGAAGCGCAGCACCGCCCTGGCATTCTCGATACGATCAGGGAGCGGCGGGTAAAACACCAGCCCGCCTGGTGCGATTTGAGCAGCCGTTCCGTCGTCTACCGTGAAGGCGGTCCGGGTTTCCGGGTCCACCGCGCGATAGGTGCCTCGATTATCCGAAAGAAGCCCGAGCGGTTTATTCTTCCCGTCTCCCTTCTCTGTAAAGCTCACGAAGGAAGGCCCGTCCCGCTTCCACCAGCCCGGCGTGAGCGTAATCCAGCGCGTTCGTATGCCCGACCTTCGGGCAAGTGACTCGACCGCGCCGGTCGGACTGCGGGCATCGTCAAGGCGGTCGGGAATTTCCAGTGACGCGCCGCAGGACCTGGCGACCAGCCTCGCCACCATTTGCAGCGGCGTTCGACCGGTCGAGACGGCGTGCCCGTCGACACTCGTCGCGCCCAGAATCCCTTCAAAGCCGCGAAGCGCCCCGCTTATGGACACACGCCTGGCTCGATGGGTGCTGCGGCGACGCATTTCGAAAGCCTCGGACTCTTCGGCCTCGGTGAGAATGGCGAACTCGAGTACGCACGCGCCGAAGCGGTCGAATCCGGGCCAGAGCCGTTTCGTCAGAAGGGCAGTCGGCGTATAGAACGCGGACACCTGGGCATCGGCGTCGATTTCGAACCAGGTCTGCTCGGTGACGGGCAGAAGCGGAGCCCCCGGTGCGACGATCAGGTCATCGCGTCCGACGAGGCGCATCGGCGCGTTCGCGGAGACCCAGATGACGTCCATGTGCTGCGCGGCGAGTGCGGAACCCGAGGGATAGGGTACATCCGGGTCGGCTTCGAGCAGCAGGGCGTCTCGAGGCGGAGGCCGGTCGCGGACCAGAAATTCCGACAGTCTGGATATCCATTCGTCGATCCAGTTGGTCGCGGCGAGATCGAAGCTCTCCGCGGCGACGCCGGCGCGCTCTCCTTCGACGACGACCGCATTCAGGGAAGGCACGGCGAGAAAGCCGAACGTGCGTTCCGACCGCGCCTGGTCACTGATCCGGTCCCGACCGAAAGCCATCTCTCCGGCCGGCACTCGAGCAACGAAACGCCGACGGCCGGCCGCCTCGTCAGCGCTCAACTCGACAGCGAAGACGTCCAGATACCCCCGCTCCACGAAATGGACGCGCTGGGGGTCATCCATCAGAAAAGGGCGATGTGCTCCGGTCTCGATACGGACGCCGCGGATACGTTCAATGAGGGGGACTTCGGTCATCGCGTCAATTCGACATGACTAGCGTACGATAGAGGCCATCTTCTCTGATCAGGTGGTCATGCGTGCCACGCTGGACGATGCGGCCGTGGTCGAGAACGACGATTTCGTCCGCGTCCCTGACGGTGCTGAGACGATGGGCGACGATCAGGCAGGTACAGCCGCGTTGCCGGAGACGGTCGTCGATCTCGACTTCGGCTATGGGATCGAGCGCGGCCGTCGCCTCGTCGAGTACCAGGACGGAAGGGTTGCGGGCGAGCGCACGGGCGAGTTCCAGGCGCTGGCGCTGTCCACCGCTGAAATTGCGCCCTCCCTCTTCGACGGGAGAGTCATATTTCAGGGGCCGCGCCGCGATTATGTCGTGGAGCGCGGCGTCGCGCAAGGCATGGACGATATCGCGCTCTTCGATAGTCGGATCCCACAGCGCGACGTTTTCGCGCACGCTCCCTTCAAACAGAACGACTTCCTGGTCGACGTGAGACACCATCTCGGCAAAACGAGAGGGCGGGATGTCGTTGAAGTCCCGTCCGTCGATGCGCACGCTTCCGGACCAGGGCGTCAGGAGACCGCAGATGAGTTTGGCGATGGTCGATTTGCCGCTGCCGGATCCTCCCACAAGCGCCACGCGTCGGCCCGGTCGGATAGACAAGGCGAAGTCCTTGATGAGCGGTGGCTCCATGGCGTTGTACCCGAACGTGACCTTGTCGAGGTCGACGAAGCCGCGAGGCACGGACACCGCCGCTTCCGGCTCACGCTCGTTGACGCCTCGAAGTGTGCGTTCATCCGGGGCATAGTTCAGCACGTCGTCGAGCCTGGCGACGTTGCCCTTTATCAACTGAAGGTTGGCACCGAACTGAATGAGACCTTCTACCGGCGCTGCAAAGCTGAGCGTCAGAGCTTGAAAGGCGATTAACCCGCCGATAGTGATCGCGCCGTCGAGGATACGCAGACCGCCGAATCCGAGAATGGCGATGACGGTGAGCAGGGAGAGCAACGGAGGGACAACGTTCGCAAGAGTCGTAACGAGGCCGAGCCGCTGCTGGGCATCCAGGGCATTGACGTGAATACCGGACCAACGCGCGAAGAAGTCGTTCTCGGTCCCATTGGCCTTGACGGTCTCGATTATCTGGATACCGTTTATGGACACGCCGGCGACTCTGCCCCGTTCCTTGAGCAGGCGACGGTTCGCGTTCTCCCGGACGCGGGCGGCAAGTTGCAGCACCACGAGATTGATGACGACCATGACCAGCGCGATCATTGTCAGCGGCACGTCATACGAGAGCATCACCGCCGCGTAGAGGGCCATCGCCAGCACGTTGATCGCGTTGACGGCCAGCTCTCCCGAGAGCAACCGTGCGACCAGGTCGTTCGACGCGACCCGGCTGGCGACGTCGCCGGCGTAGCGCTGGCTGAAAAACAGCATCGGCAGAGTCACGACGTGCCAGAAAAATCGCGCCGTCGTCACGATGGACAATTTGGTCTCCAGCCGGGCAAGGAGGGTACGCTGCAACCAGATCAACGATCCTTGAATGGCCGTGGCCAGAGCCAGTCCGATCAGCAGCGGTCCCACCCAGTCACGGTTCTGTCCGATCAGCACGTCGTCGATAAACACCTTGATCATCGTTGGAACGGCCACGCCGGGAACGACCAGTCCCAACGTCGCGAGGGCAGCGAAGGCGAGGGGCTTCCACGCTTGACCGAAACGAGCGCTCAGGCCGCGCACCAGGTTCGGCCGTGCGCCGCCTTGATGGAACCCGGGCCCTGGCTGGAAACCGAAGCAAACGCCCGTAAAGCTTTCGTCGAACTCCTGCAAGGAGAGTCGGCGAGGTCCCTCGCTCGGGTCGTTGATGTAGACGCTGTCGCTTTTGATCCCCTCGAGCACGACGAAATGGTTGAACTCCCAGAAGACAATCATCGGGAAGGGGACGTCGAACAGACGCTCCCGCTCCATCCGGAAGCCCCGCGCAACGAGGCCGTATTCCCGCGCCGCGCGCAGCATGTTGGCCGCGTTGGCGCCGTCGCGCGAAACGCCGCAGCGCACTCGCAGCGTCTCAAGCGGTACCCATCGGCCGTAATAAGCAAGTATGATGCCCAGGGAGGCGGCGGCACATTCCGTGGTCTCCATCTGCAAGATAGTCGGCGTCGTGCGCCGTCCACCGCGCCCGGATTTCAGGTTGGGACGAAGTTCCGAATCCGTGGTCAAAAGCCTATTCTTTCCTTAAGCCACGGCACGAACAGCGAGACGGGTGGCTGGCTGGAGACCTCGACCTCGACCTCGGCCAGCGTGCCTGGCGTGACGTTCACGGTCACGGCCTGGGGGGAGGTCCAGGCGAAACCACTCGCGGTCGACGGATCAAGCGTGAGAGCGACGCGGCCGGGATAGGGCGGACCGTCGTGCGAGAAGGTTCTGGCAAGATCCTGATTCTGCAGCACGGCCGTCATGCCTTCGAGGCTTGCGGGGAATTCGGAAAGACTCTCGACGGTACCGATCATGGATCCGAATTCCTCGCGCCGCACGGTGGCCGGAGACACCAGGGCCAGCATGCCTGCTTTCACCTGCTTGCCGTCCAACGGAGACACGTAGATCAGCACGTCGAGACCAGACCCCCCCGTTTCAATGCTGAGCACGGACTGGCCCGGTTCGAGCGTGGCGCCGGGCTGTGCCTTGATCTCGATCACGCGTCCCGAGACCGGAGCCTGAATGCGCCAGGTTTCGATCAGGGCCGCGAGCTCGGTTGCCCGCCGCTTCGCTTCCAGGCATTCCGCCCTCGCGCTGGTGACTTGAGCCTTGAGATCATTCCTGCGACGAAGGTCGTCTGCCTCCAGTTCGTCGCGCCGATGCATGGCGTCGAACAGGTTCCGCCTGGCGAGATCGAGAGCCTGCTCGCTGCGTTCGACGGCCATCCGGTTGATGACGCCCCGTGCCAGCAGTGCCTGATCGACCCGCAGGCGTTTGCGGGCCTTCCCGACCAGTTCACGGCTGGTACGCTCGAGCTCCTCCAGCCGGTTGCGCTGCCTGACGACGTTCTGCGAGGCAAGCGCATTTTCTTCTCTCGCCTCGGATTCGAGCTCCCGGAGCGTCTGCGTACACTCGTCCGCCAGCACGACCGCACTGAAAGAACGCTCCATGATTTCCGCGTCGAAGATCTCTGCAACGAGGTCGTCTTCCGCCACCTCGTCACCGACTGCCGGGACGATCCTGGACAACTTGCCGCTGCTGAACGACGTCGCGTCGAAAACCATGCCCTCGCGGTTCAGAAAGATTCCTTCAGCCCGCACGTAGGTCGAAATCTCGCCAAAAACCGACCAGACGATGACCGCGGCCATCATGAGCATCAAGACGCAAAGCGCGAGCCACGCCCTGGCCGTCGTCACGTAGAGAGCTCGATCGAGATGTTCCGGGGTTCTGAGACGTTCGACCGTCTCTTTTGGAAATGGTTCTGTCACGGATGCAATAACATGGGCTCAATTCGCAAACCGCATTACTCATCTCGCTGTCGTACAGACTGCCCCCATTTGGGGGCCACTCAGGGAGCGTTAAAGGAAAAAGTATATCGGAGATTGCCTGCCAAGGCAATTATGCAGAGAAGCCGGCGATGGCTCCGTTTGAATTTCTTTTCCTGTACGGTCCCCGGTTCTTTGGGGTTTGTTTCAACAAGGACGAGGCCGTCACGTCAACCTGAGCCACGACCGAGAAGCCCATCCTCTTTCGACGCTCGCGGCGGCGTTGGGGTTGCATGCCGCGCCTCCGATACGCCATATTGATTTCCTGCAACCAGGGGGCCATTTGATGCCGGCACAAACTCTTTTTGACAAAATATGGGACTCTCACGTGGTGTACGAGGAATCGGACGGCACAACCCTTTTGTATATCGACCGACACTTGGTCCATGAAGTAACCTCTCCCCAGGCCTTTGAGGGGCTCAAACTCGCCGGACGTCGTCCTCGGCGTCCGGAGGCGATACTCGCGGTGCCCGACCACAATGTGCCAACCACCGACCGAAGGATGGGCGTTACGGACCCCTTGAGTCGCATTCAAATTCAAACGCTCGAACAACATTGCGCTGCCTTCGGCATTACGATGTTCTCCATGCATGACGTTCGTCAGGGGATCGTGCACGTCATTGGTCCGGAGCAAGGGCTCACTTTGCCTGGAATGACGATTGTCTGCGGGGATTCCCATACCTCCACCCATGGAGCATTCGGGGCGTTGGCTTTTGGCATCGGAACCAGTGAAGTCGAACACGTCCTGGCCACCCAATGCCTGATCCAGAAACGACCCCAAACCATGGAAATTCGAGTCGACGGCCAACTCTCTCCCCAGTGTTCGGCAAAAGACATGATCCTGGCCATCATTGGAAACGTCGGCACCTCGGGAGGAAACGGGTACGTCGTGGAATACACGGGCGAGGCGGTTCGTTCTTTATCGATGGAAAGCCGAATGACCCTCTGCAACATGTCTATCGAAGGCGGAGCACGCGCCGGCATGATTGCCCCCGACGAGACCACCCTGTCCTATATCAGGGACCGCCCCATGGCTCCTCCTGCACGCCTCCGGACCCAGTCCGTCTCCCATTGGGAAAGGCTGCACACGGATCATGGAGCCGCCTATGATCGAGTCGTCACGTTGCACGCGGAAGACATCGCCCCGCAAGTCACGTGGGGAACGAATCCGGGAATGGTCACCGGCGTGGACGGCGTAGTACCGGACCCTCGGTCCTTTTCCGAAGTCGAAACGCGGGACGCCGCGGCGCGGGCACTCAACTACATGGCCCTCAGACCAGGCACTCCTATTGTGGATATCAACGTCGACCGGGTGTTTATCGGATCGTGTACGAATTCACGGATTGAAGATTTACGCCTGGCCGCGTTCTACTTTAAGGGGAAACAAGTGGCGTCCGGCGTTCATACGATGATCGTGCCAGGTTCGGGTCTGGTCAAAAAGCAGGCAGAAGAAGAAGGATTGGATGCAATCTTTCGAGCCGCCGGTGCCGAATGGCGGGAGTCCGGCTGCAGTATGTGCCTGGCCATGAATGCCGACGTTCTCCAACCCGGGGAGCGTTGCGCTTCAACGAGTAACCGAAACTTCGAAGGCCGCCAGGGAAAGGGCGGACGGACTCACCTGGTCTCCCCGGCGATGGCCGCGGCGGCAGCCGTCACCGGACACTTCGTCGATATTCGTCATTGGGCCTGACTCAGAAGCGTGGCCATGGAACCTTTTACCATCCATACCGGACGACTCGCTCCTCTGGACCGCGTCAACGTCGATACCGACCAGATCATTCCCAAGCAGTATTTAAAGACGATTCATCGAACGGGATTGAAAGAGGGACTCTTTGCCGATTGGCGCACTCTCCCCAACGGCTCGCCGGACCCGGATTTTTTTATGAATCAACCGCAGTATGCCAATGCCACGATTCTGCTCACTCGTGACAATTTCGGATGTGGTTCTTCCAGAGAACACGCGCCCTGGGCTTTGCTGGATTATGGGATTCGCTCCATTCTTGCTCCGAGCTTTGCCGAGATTTTTTATAACAATTGCTTTCAAAACAGCATCCTGCCGATTGTCCTGAACGCCCGGGAAATTCAGCAGATTTTTGATCACGTTTACGCGGACGATCAGTTTCAACTGACGATCGACCTGGCTTCTCAAACGATATCCACGCCGCAGAAATCCACGTTTCAATTCTTCATTGATCCTTTTCGAAAACAGTGTCTTCTGCAAGGGTTAGACTCTATCGGATTGACTCTCCGACGCGAAAAAGATATTGCTGACTACGAAGCAAGAAAAAAACAAGAAACCCCATGGCTCTTTCAGGACCTGTGTTCTTGAACCCGCGTTTCCAAGGTCAAGAGGCTGAGCACGTCGTCGACCCGCCGAGTCTTTCAAGACCCGCGTTCTTGAACCCGCGTTTCCAAGTGTAACCGGACCGGCCGTCGTTCGACGAACCGAGAAGCGTTTTCCATGCCTCCTGTCCGGGGACGTGTAAGGCGTTCACCGGGCATCCGTGGAAAAAACCGCCCCCGGACTCTCCCTGGCCATCGTCACGGGATTGAGTGAGCGAGAGGAGCACTAAGCCCTATTCAGTTCGATTCTTCCGTTTCCCGGAGAAATCACGATGGATGAATTCAGCGCACTCAGGGACGTCATCATTATTTTCTCCGTGTCCATCGCGGTGGTCTTCCTGTTTCAAAAACTCCACCTCCCCTCGATTGCGGGGTTCCTGGTCGTGGGGGCTCTGGTGGGTCCCTATGGGCTCAACCTTATTTCCGATCGGGAACAAGTCCACGTGCTTGCCGAGATCGGGGTGATTCTTCTGCTTTTCACGATCGGCCTGGAATTTTCTCTGGCTAAAGTGAAGTCCTCGAAAACCCTGTTTTTTGTGGGAGGACCAGCCCAGATCTTCAGTGTTCTGATCTTTTTCTTCGTTGGCGGGTTCCTCCTGGAAATCGACCTGCACTCCGCTGTCTTCTGGGGATTCCTGGTCACCCTGAGCAGTACCGCCATCGTCCTGAAAGCACTGGCTGAGCGCGGAGAAAGCGATACCCTCCACGGACGATCCACGGTCGGCATCTTGATTTTTCAGGACCTGGCCATCGTGCCCATGATGCTCATGACTCCGTTTTTGGGGAATCAGGGGTCAGAAGGCATTGGCCACATTCTGTTCACCCTCGGAAAATCTCTTGCGCTGGTTTGCCTTATTGTGCTCACCGCCAGAGTCTTCGTCCCCAAACTCCTTGAGCACATCGTTCGGGTGAAAAGTCGGGAACTCTTTCTCCTGACCATCGTGGTCCTCTGCATGGGGACGGCATGGTTGACCTCACTGCTTGGGTTATCCATCGCTCTCGGTGCCTTTATCGCCGGGCTCATCATCTCCGAATCGGAGTACAGTCACCAGGCACTCGCTGAGGTTCTCCCGTTTCGGGACAGCTTTAACAGCCTGTTTTTTGTCTCGATCGGCATGCTCATGGATACGCGGGTGATCCTGGAACACCCTCTTCTCATCATGACCATGGTCGGTGCCGTCGTCATCGGCAAATTCGTGACGGGGGCCGCCGCGGTGCTGGCAGTCGGCGCGCCTCTTCGTTCAGCGATTCTGGCTGGCGTGGCCCTGGCTCAGGTAGGCGAATTTGCCTTTATCTTGGCCGGAGAAGGCCTCAAGGCGGGTATTCTGTACCATGAAACCTATAATATTTTTCTCGCCGTCTCGGTCCTGACCATGATCATCACGCCGTTTTTGATCCAATGGTCCCCCAAAATCGCGCGCCGGACAGAAGCCATTCAACGGCTGCACCAATGGTTGCCGCGGCGCGTATCGCTGCGCGAGGAAACGGCCCAATTCAAGCTCAGGGACCACGTCATCATTGTCGGATACGGCTTGAATGGCCGAAGTCTTTCACGAGTCCTTCGAGAGTTCGAGATTCCCTACGTCGTCCTGGATATACGCGGGGAAGTGGTTCAATTGGAAATCGGGACGGGTGTCCCCATTCAATACGGCGACGCCACCAATCGAACGGTCCTGCATCAGGTCCAGATTCAAAACGCCAAAGTCATCGTGGTCGCCATTTCCGACCCTTTCGGGGCACGACGCATCGTCCAGCTTGCCAAAAGTCTGAACCCGTCGATTCACGTCATTGTTCGGACCCGATATCTCAAAGAACTCGAAGAACTGCACAAACTGGGAGCCGACACGATTATTCCTGAAGAATTTGAAACGTCGATTGAAATCTCGACTCTTGTTCTCCAATCGTTTCAAACTCCCAAACACGTTATTCTTGAAAAGGCCGAACAAATCCGGCGAGAAGGCTATGCGCTTCTCCGCCGGGCAGAGCTTCCGGAACTCTCCCACCATCTTCGGTCCGGAACGCTCGAAGACGTGGAAGTGGAAACCTGCCGCATCGATGAAGATTCACCCGCTCTGGGTCAATCACTCCATGAGCTGGCTATTCAACCAAGAACCGGCGCATCCGTTATCGCCTTCACGCGTGACGGGGTCACGCAGTCCAACCCTTCAGGCAAAACCTTACTCGAAGCCGGGGACGTCGTCGTTCTGCTGGGCACCCACGATCATATTCGTCGAGCCATTGGGCTCCTTGTGGATACGAAAATCGAATAGCCGGCCGGCAGATTCACGGGACAGCAGAAACGGCATCATTCATCCCGTCAGTCTCCCGTATCAGTAATATTGGCCTTCGCCCGGTTGGCCCACAAACGAACAATGGGGGACGCATCGTTACGTGCTGCCCGATCAAGATCCTGCAACTCCCCGGGATCTCCCAATTTTCCCAGTCGATAGGCAGCTTCGGTTCGTACGCCCGCGTCAGAATCAAGCAGGAGTCGTTGCCGAAAATCGAAGAGGGCCCGACGGTCAGCCAGCTCACCCAACGCGGCAAGAGCACCCTGTCGCACGGTCGAAGCCGGATCAGTCAGGGCTTCCCGCAAAGCCGGATAGACGCTTTTGGCTTCAAGCTGCATGAGAGCTTCAACGGCGGCACGACGGCTGCCTTCCTCTCCGACGGCCAACGTTTGAGCGAGTATTGCAACGACTGGCTGACGAGGGCCGATTTTTCCCAACGCCTGCGCGGCTGCCTTTTTGACAGAATGGTGCGCGTCGCCCAGTACTCCCGCGAGGCGGACGGCTGCCTTGTCGTTCACGTCTTCTCCTATTTGTCCCAGGGCCCACGCACTATATTCACGAACTTCATGATCGGGGTCGGATAAAGCCTGAGCCAGGGCCGTCGTCGCGGTGGAATGCCCTATTTTTCCAAGGGAGAGCGCAGCCGTTCGTCGAACGTCCCGGGAAGGATCCCGAAGAAGGGTCATGAGACGAGCGGTGACCTTCTGCGGAGCCCCGACAGGGGCGTCTCCCTGACAACTCAAGGCCAGGGAGACGCCCATGAGAAGGAGTGCCAGAGAGGTCTTTTTTACGAACACGCAGATCGTCCCCTTGACGCACAGCAGCTTATCGAAAACCTGACGTTGGCATCAGAACAGTCAGCAGGGCCTGCCCTGAGCGTGACGGCCTTCCCTGAGCAAAGCCGACGAAGGAAAGGATCTTGCCGTTGTTCTGCTCAGGCCGAACGCGTGGCTGGGGGAGAGACCTGTTCCTTCGCCGTCGCTCAGAATGCCGGTGCGGAATGCCCATGGGGCGAAGCTGCCGTCCTTCGGCGGACCTGCCGGCCAGGTCTTCGCGCAGAACACGTCCTTCGACTCGACTCGGGACAGGTTTTTCAACCTCCCGTTACGTTTGAGGGCGGGGGGTCTTTGGGTAACGGAGGCTCTTTCGCCGCTTCGATGGATTGTTCAACTTCTTTTTGCGCCGATTCAAGCTCCGCCTGAATGGTCCGCATCTCCGGATCAATAGAATTTCGCACGTCCGCCGTCGCTTCACGAAAGGTTCGGAGGGCGCCCCCCAATCCCTCTCCCAGAGATTGCAGGTCGTCACTTCCCGCGGTGGCCTGGGGTCTGGCGGCTTTGGCCTGCATCGCGGCACGTTGCGCCTGAACGCGAGCGACGGCCTTTTTATTCACAATAGCCGCCGGACGTTTTCCTGCTTGAGCAGGCACGGCCGAAGAAGGAACGGGTGGATACTGCGCCAACGGTCGAGGCACTGAACTTGCGGCACGCTGCTCCATGGTCACCGGTTCGAACGGCTCCTGATAGGGAGAGGGTGACGCCGCTCCCGTGTCAACGGCAGGTGGAGGAGCAGGCTGAACCGTTTCGGGACCGAATCCACCATACACCTGTGCCGCTAACGTCCCAGGGGTTCTTTCGGGGCCGGGCTGAGGTGCCTGCTGAGTCACAGGCTGCGGTGCAGATCCCGTGGCCTGCGCTCCCTGAGCAGTTACGGGCTGAGCCACGGGATCAGGTGCAGGACCGACCCCGGCGTTTTCTATCTGTGGCTGGGAGCTTTGCTCTTCCGCAGGAGGAGGAACGTCATGGACTTCCTTTTTAAAACCCTTCAGGGCTTTCCCGACACCCTCTCCGATTTGAGGAAGCCGGCCTGCTCCGAAAATGATCAAAACGATGACCAGAATAATGATCAGTTCTGAAAATCCGAGGGTTCCGAACACGGCAGATCCTTCAAACGACAGACACCCGATAACGCCTTGAGTTTACTGTAAAGACCACGGCAGACCGTGTCAACCCGTTGGGTCGTGGCTCAGGCTGACATGGCGGCCTCGTCCTTGTGGAAACAAGCCCCGAAGAAACGGGGGCCGGACAGGCAAAGAAATGCAACCGGAGCCACTGCCACCCGTTGAACAAGCGGGGAACAACGTTCTATTCAGGGCGTTGTCTTTTGTGTCGGATGCGACACGTGGTAGAATTGTCCTCGATGGCCACTTCATCTTCTTCAAACGTTCCTCCGTATCGAATCACGTTGTTTTTCGGGCCGGAAGTTCATGAAACCAATCCCGATATTTTTTATTGTGTGTTCAACGTGAAAAAACGGAGTTGGAAGGGTGGCATTCAACTCGTGGTTGAGATGACCAAAACCCAGGCGTCCCGCTTGAAACGGAGCCTGCACGTAGAGACCTGGTTACAGAACGCCCTTCTCCATCTTCAGCAACGCGAATATGATGAATACGTTCAGCGAGGCCACGATCTGTTTCTTCAATATCTGTGTCACACGAAATTGCTGCTTGCCGTCGATCAGGGACTCCGCCAGGAAACGTCTCTGTTGTCTCAGCACGTGCTGACTCAAGAACTCGACAAAGCCATCACGGAGAGCGGCCACGCACTTAAAGCGCATCTCCTTGCAGAATTAGACGTGCCGGAGTTGGATTAAACGTTCCAGGAAATCGGTTTGCAGGTTGTGATATAATGGAACGTCCGACCTTACAGGACGTGTCGCACGTTTATCAGAATCCGATGACGCACGCACAACGCACCGTCAGTGTTTTTCCCGTGAATGAGGGAAGAATAAAACGACGTGACCTCACGGGAAAGCGCGTCCGCCCAGGACGTCGCGTCTTATGGATGAGACGATCACTCAACGTCCTGCTGTGTCTCTTCGCGTTCACCTGCACACCCGTTCACGCAGCCGAAAACGACCAGGTCGAAGAAGCCACCCTGGGTATTGCCAGTGCGCTCCTGACCATCCCCTATGCTCCAACCAAAATGATCTATGCCGGGCTGGGCGGCATTGTCGGCGGATTCGCCTGGGTGCTGACCGGAGGGGACACAGACGCCGCACAAACCGTGTGGGAGACCAGTTTTTATGGGACGTACGTCATTACCCCGGATCATCTGCGGAACGACGAACCCGTTCGATTTTTCGGCAAGCCTTCCGACCGAGACGACGAGTATGACCCAGAGTAACTTCGTCGATTGTTCCTTCCATGAACAAACCCATCATCGGCGTAACGCCTGATTTCAATGCCGGCAATCGTAAGGACATGGGTGGCAAAGAGCCGACCTACTTCCTTCGTGCCCGTTATATGAAGGCGATTGAAGCTGCCGGGGGCATTCCGTTTTTGTTGCCTCTGACGGCGAACAGAGCAGACTGGCGTCAGATGATGGTCCACGTGCATGGTCTGCTCCTCACCGGAAGCGGGTCCGACCTGGCGCCCGAATTGTACGGGGAGCAACAACGACACAAGTTTCAACGCATGAGTCGAGAACGAGCGACCCTGGAACTCGGCGTAGCGAAAGCGGCCTACCAGGCCGACATTCCCATGTTAGGTATTTGCGGGGGCATGCAATCCATCAACGTGGCCCTCGGCGGAACCCTCTACCAGGACATTCACGCACAGCTCAACACCCATATCGAACATCTTCCCGCCTGTTCCGCCACACAAACGGCTCATTCCGTGCATATTGCCACGGGCTCCCTTCTCTCCCGCATTGCGAGAAAGTCCCGCATCGAGGTGAACAGCTCCCACCATCAATCGGTTAAGCAGGTGGCACCCAAACTGATCCGGACCGCCGTCTCCCCTGACGGCGTCATTGAAGCCATTGAAGCTCCGGATCGCTCATTTTTATTAGGGCTCCAATGGCATCCGGAATTTCTCTACGATCGTGACCCTATCCAAAGGCGCTTTTTTCGGGCCCTGGTACGAGCGGGGAAAAATTTTTCCCTCACAAGAAGTTAAGCGGTTTTAAAAACCTCACGTTTGTTTGTTTTTCACAAACGCAGGCCCGTCAGGCAACGCGTTCCCCAAAAGGCAGCATGAGGAATGGTTCAAGCGACCGAATACCTTGTGGAACGTGGGAAAGCCCGTGATTCATCTGCAAGAGGAAAGAATCGAGTGCCCCGGGTCGAATGGCCTGAGCCGTCCGGCGGGAAAATACGGGGGTTCCTGCAACCAATGCCGCGTGCCGTTTCCAAAGAGGTTCCCTGAAACACTTTAATCGTTCCTGCGGTCCGAACGATTGCCTGTTTCATAAGAGGTCAAGGAGAGGCAGGACCTTGCCGTGGGTCAGCGGACGCGGCAGATGGTGAATCGTCGAGCACCGGAGAACGCGTTGCTTCCTGAGAAGCCGAAGGAGCAGAGCCTTCCGGTCCGGAGGGAACGGATTGGGACGGTGAGACACTCGGATTTGGCGCCGAAGCCGAGGACGCCGAAGTCTCTTCCGTCTTTGGTGACACCACAGGTGCCGGTGTCGCGGGACTCGTCTCCGCAGGAGTCGCGGCCTGGGGGGATTCGGTTCGGGGTGTTTCCGGTTTTGTCGCTTCCGGTTTAGCCGCAGCCGGCGGTTTCGGAGGGGGTTTGGGTTTTTCCGGTTTAATGCCACCTTCCCAATGCGGTCCTGAGTACATCTCCGTGGTTAAATCGCCTTCTTTCCATTTCACGTCAAAATCCGCCGCCGCTTTATTCGCGGTTTCGCCCACGCCCACAAACCGGTTCCAGGGATAAACAGTCGGAGAGATAGAGCAGGAGTCGCCCTCTTTTCGAAGATACAGCCCAATAGGGTTGCCACGATAGGGTCCGAAAAAAATATGAATCGTACCGACAAATTCAGGAAGTGATCTCATGGCAGGCCGAAGGCGTCATAGTGCCATACCCGGTTTCGTGACGCAAGACCGACTTGATGGTCATTGGGGTCTTCAGCAACGGCCTTCAGGCGTGACCCGCCGGCCCTGTTTCGGGCAAGGCTCCCCGTTGTTCTTCGCCGTATTTAAATTCTTTCATCGCATTGAGCCTGAGAGGATGACCACAACAGATGATCTCCTGAAATCCTTCACCCCCGTCTATAATCATGACTCGAAGTCCACAGGAGTCGGGGTGCAGCTTTTTTTCATCCAGAAGAACCGCCGGCGGGAGTTTCCCCCGCTTTCGTCCTCGGCCACGTGAAAACGCAGGGGTCACGTCTTCCTCAGTCAATTCATGCCCACAGCAAACGACTTTTTCAAAACCTGCTCCCCCGGCCATGACTTTGATCATCAAGCCGCAACTATCCGGGTGGCGTTTGTGTTCATCAATAATGTCTCCCTTTTTTAACCCCATGCCGTCCTCCGAAAAAAAATAATATCGTTTGTCCGGTAACGGGCGATTCGACGCCGTGGAGCCAGCTAACCAAATCGGAGGGGGAAAAGTCCAGCCCCAGGGAAGGTCAGGCCTGAGAAACACGCGGGTTTTGAGAAGAGAGGACGCTACGGACGCGCTGCAACGTTTTGAATCTTCGCCAACAAGGCTTTGTGCCGGGGATGACCAACGGTTTGCATGACGCGTGACGGATCGACGGGTTGGAACGGGACGAGACGTTTCTTTTTCAGGTCCTGTACGCGGGCAACGCTGGCCGTGAGCCTCTCCCAGGAAAGCCCGCCTCGTTCAAGCGTTTGCTCAATAGCTTCCACGGCCTCACGTTGCCGTTCCTGCTGACGACAAATCACCACCACGTCGGCACCGGCCTGTACGGCTCGAACCGACGCGTCCCCGACGGTTTGATGGTCGAGAATGGCTCGCATTTCCATATCATCGGTGAACGTAACGCCTTGAAAGCCTAACTCGTTCCGCAAAAGATCAGTGAGAATGGGTCGGGACAGAGTCGCAGGAGCTTCGGTATCAAGCGCCGGGTAGCGCACGTGCGCGGCCATGATCGCCGGCAACCCCTGCCGGATCGCCCGTCGAAAGGGTTCCAGTTCAACGTCGTCGAGTCGGACACGGTCAGCGTCCACCACGGGCAGGACGTGGTGTGAATCCGTCGTGGTGTCGCCGTGCCCGGGAAAATGTTTGCCGCAGGGAATGATTCCATTGTCCTCAAACCCCTGCACCGTGGCCAGGGCGTACGTGCAGACCCGTTCAGGCTGAGCCCCATACGCGCGATCGCCGATAATGGGATTGGCGGGATTGCTGTTCACGTCCAGGACCGGAGCCAGGTTCACGTTGATCCCGACCGCCCGCAGTTCTCTGGCCGTCACTTCCGCAACTTCATATGCCACGTCCGGGGACTGGCGCGCCGCGATGCTTGCAGCGGAAGGAAACGTGGTAAAGCCCCGAGGCAGGCGGGAAACGCGCCCACCCTCTTCATCAATCGCGATCAACAGAGGAGGGTTCGGCGCATGGGCTTGCAGGGCATTGGTCAGGCGCGCCACCTGTTCGGGGTCCACGACGTTGCGCGAAAAGAGAATGACGCCACCCGGTCGATACTCCTGCAGCCAATCGATAAACGCGTGAGAGAGTTCCGTCCCCTGAAACCCAACCATCAAGAGCTGCCCGACGGTGTCGCGAACCGTCACGGAGGACTCACTTTCCCTGGTGGGGAACGTTGAACAATGCCCGTTTACCCGAGCGATTGATTAACAACTGCACCAGCAATCGCGTTCCAATGGCCGTCGGGCCTTTACTGATATACGGACGCTCGGACGGACTCCAATCGGTGCCTGCAATGTCGAGATGCACCCAGGGGCACTCGCCGACGAACTTACTCAAAAACATTCCGGCCGTAATCATGCCACCCCCACGGCCACCGATATTGCGCATGTCGGCCACGTCACTTTTGAGTTGTTCGAAATATTCTTCCCAGAGCGGCATCTCCCACACGCGTTCACCGGCTTGCTCACCCGCTTTTCTCAAGTCGGCCTTGAGCGCGTCGTCATTCCCGAGCATGCCGATCGCAAACTGACCCAGGGCCACGATACACGCACCCGTTAACGTGGCAATATCGATAATACATTGTGGGTTGAGCCGGGCGGCATAGGCCAGCCCGTCTGCCAAAATCAACCGGCCTTCGGCATCGGTATTTTGTACCTCCACGGTTTTGCCGTTGAGCATGTGCAGGATATCCCCTGGTTTCATGGCTCGACCCCCCGGCATATTTTCCGTCGCCGGCAGTATACCCACGACGTTGACGGGAAGACGTAACTGCGCCGCGGCCCGTACCGCCCCTAACACTTCAGCCCCACCCGTCATGTCCGCCTTCATCTGTTCCATATTCTCCGAAGGCTTCAGCGAAATACCCCCTGAATCGAATGTAATCGTTTTCCCAACGAGCACCATGGGCCGTTCTTTCTTCTTTCCCCCGGAATATTCCAACACGATGAATTTCGGTGGCTCTTGACTTCCACGTGAGACTCCCAGCATGCCTCCCATTCCTAATTTCTGCTGATCCTTGCGCTCGAGCACGGTCAATTTGACGCTGCGAAGGGCTTTGGCGACGTTTTTCGCTTCCTGCACCACGCGAGAGGGCATCATGACGTTGGCCGGGTGGTTACAGAGATCACGCGCGAACGACGCGGCATTGGCGCTGACTTCTCCCCGCCTGACTCCCGTCTTCATTCCACCTACTTGACTTGCACGATCTGCCAACAGGGTCATCGTCCGAACTTTTTTTGACGGTTCCCCCTTGTCGGACCGATAGTGCGTGAATCGGTAACTTCCCAGAATGGCTCCCTCCACCATCGCCTGGGCAACGTCGGACGCAGACGCGGTTAAGGCATCGGTTCCGAACACCGGCGCGGAAAACGTTTGCGCCCCGATTTGTCGAACCTTTTTGAACGCCGTGCCCATGGCCTGCCGAACGCCATCCAGGGTCACGTTGTTCTTTTTTCCCAACCCCAGCAAAAGAACCCGCCTGGCAGGAAGGGCCCCTCGCGTATGAATCAACGCCGACTGTTGACTCTTGCCAGAAAATTCTCCACTGTTTCTCAACTCCTGGAGTTGTCCACCCAGCGCGTCATCCAGCGCTTGATGGGTCTGAGGCAACGTGACCTCGTCTTCACAGCCACTGACAACGAGAACGTCCGTGGCTTCCCGGGCGATATGGCCCTCCTTGACCTGACACTTCATACGAATCTCCTCTTCCTCCTGAATAAAGCAATGACGTGAGAATGCCGGCGCGCCCCTTCCTTGTTCCTTCCTCGAAAGTCAGGGGCTCAGGGGGCTCATCGAACGCGACCTCTAGACCCCCCGCGTGTCCGGATCCCAGATGAACTTGTGCAATTGAACCTGCAAGCGCACGGGCAATCGGTCCTGAAGAAGCCATTCCGCCAGCGGTTGCAGCTCCTGCGCCCCGAATACCGGACTAAACAACACGGAACACTTCTCCGCGAGTTGAGACCGTCTGACCACGTCAACGGCCCAATCGTAATCGCGGCGGTCGCTGATGACAAATTTAACCTGATCTTTTTGACGAAGATAACGGAGATTGTCCCAGCACATCCGGTCGTCCATTGCACTGCCTGGACATTTGACGTCCAAAATGACGGTCGCACGGGAATCAACCGAAGAGACGTCGACGGCTCCGCTCGTTTCGATTAACACCTCGAAGCTTTCTTCACACAGACGCGTAATCAGCTCAAACGCCGCTGATTGAGTAAGCGGCTCCCCACCGGTGACTTCGACCAGCGGACAGCCGTAACGTCTGACCTGATCCACCACGGCCTCAAGACTCATGTCCGTGCCGCCATAAAACGCATAGTCCGTATCGCACCAGGTACACCGGAGGGGACAGCCCGTCAACCGAACAAAGACACAAGGTTTTCCCGCGTGGGTGGATTCCCCTTGAATACTGTGAAAAATTTCCGTGACCTTCAGCGAAGACGACGGGGACTTCAAGAGGTCCGGTGTCACCGATGAAGACTCCATACGCTGACGCCTCGCTCCATCACGGAGTACGAGGCGCGGGAAGACAATCAACGGGGAGGCGGGGACTCACGTCGTCATCGCCTCGGCACGTTCTCCACGACTTCGCTTCAGCAGTTACGCCCACACCGCAGTGGGCCACCGATGCCGACGAGCGATCCTCGCCATTCCACGAATGGGATTCACCACGAGTGGATGCCCGACGGACTCCAGGGCCTGAACGTCGCCGGGGCTATCGCCATACGCGTAGCTTTGAGCAAGATCCACGCCATGCATATCCGCGAAAATACGGAGCAGGCGCCGCTTGCCTTCACCATAAGGATAGGGCGAGCGTACCCGCCCGGTATAGCCGTCCTCGCTGGTTTCCAACTGTGCCGCGAGGACGTTCGGTACGTCCAGATAATGAGCCAGGGGTCTGATCAGGAACTCCGGAGTGCCGCTGACCAGGGCCACCTGATGGCCGGCTTGTTGATGCTGAGCCAAGGCTGCGGTTCCTTTGAGGGAAAGTCGAGGACAGACTTCCGATCGTACAAACCATTTCGCCAGGGGTTCGACGCCTTCCGGTCGTTTATCGGTCAGATAAATCTTTCGTTCCCGCAGGGGCCTCAGGGAAACGTCGAGAATATTGAAGAGTAAGTAGAGTGCACTGTCGATCAACACGCGTTTGGATAATAATCCATTCTTCCACAAATACCGTACGAAACGAATTTCAATGGATTGCCCGGGAATCAAGGTATTATCGACGTCAAAAAATGCCGCAATACTGCCGGAGGCAGTAATATCGGAGGGACCGTGGAGAGAAGAATCAGACATGAAAAATTCCTGAGCCGTCACGGGTACGATCTTCTGATTGTACCGAAGGGCGCGTTGATTGACAACCATTCGAACCCCTACCTATAATCCCGCCATGCCGAAGTGGTGGAACTGGTAGACACGCACGTTTGAGGGGCGTGTGGGGAGACCCATCCGGGTTCGAGTCCCGGCTTCGGCACCAAAGACGGTTCTTCCGTTGGAGCGGAAAACGGTTGGTTCCGGAACGTCTTTGTGGAAGGACGTCGTAAATTCAAGCACGTTTCCGATGATCATCAACGTCTTTTATGGACAATTTCCCGAACCCCCGCCGTTTTGTCACTCTTTCTACTCTTTTCCTTGCCCTGTCACGTCGGCGTGGGTGCTCACCGGACGACAAGAACTCCAACGCGCGAACAGAAAGGTGCATGCCGTCAGCATTTCAATGACCTTCGGTTTTCGAACGAACGGAGAAACCTATGACGCACATTCGCAAACTGCCGCTGCTCCTCGGTGTCGTCATGACCCTGAGCGCGTGCATGGAAACGCCTCAACCATTAACCCAGCGCAATTCCCAACTCACGCAGGGAAACGTCCAGATGAACCTGATCGTCGGTCAAACGACGAAAGCCGAGGTACTGGAAACCTTCGGAGCACCGAACGTCACGACCCGTGACGGAGCGGGACGCGAAGTATGGACGTACCAGCGGGCGGCGCAGATCTCTCAGGCCTCAGGCAAATCGGGATATTGGACGATTATTCTCGCCGGCCAAAGTTCACGTTCATCCGGGTTCGAGAGCAGTTCAAGCATGATTACCCTGATCATCAAATTCGATCAAAACGACGTGGTGAAAGATTTCCGAAGCAGAACGTCCAAGTTCTGAGCATCGGAGTTTCAAATCCATCTGTCTCAACCACGCTGATGCAGCCAGCGGGAGGATAACGTAAACGTGTTCCGGACAAACGTATGGGCCATTCTGACCGTGGCAGCCCTTGCCTTTACCGGATGTGAGACCCAACAACAGAAACAT
This sequence comes from Nitrospirales bacterium, assembly GCA_965215405.1. Classification (GTDB taxonomy): domain Bacteria; phylum Nitrospirota; class Nitrospiria; order Nitrospirales; family UBA8639; genus Bin75. The sequence continues at coordinate 909,023 of OZ244060.1, read as the reverse complement.
CGCATGACTCCGCTGGAAATTCAAAGCCTGCAGACAAGAGAATATGAATCACCTAAAAAGATCGTGTTCGCCAGCGTCATGTCGGTCTTCCAGGACCTGGGGTACACGATCAAAGGCGTGGATCTTGTCACCGGATTCATCAATGCGGAAAGTGCTGCCCAGAACGCGACGGGCGGCTTGGAGTTCTTCGCCGGCATATTATCAATCGAACAGACGGCCGCAACCGCGTTCATGGAAGAAATCGGAGACAGAACGCGAGTCCGATTGAATTTTGTAATCAAGAGACAATCATCCGGAGCCTACGGCCAGAGCAGCCGAAGAGATACCCCGATTGTAGACGTCCAGGTTTACACAAACGCATTCGAAAGAATCCAGAACGCCATTTTTATCCGGTCGGGAGACTAGCCTCGTATCGAGTGGAAGCCCCGAGATAAAAACCGGGGAGTCGGCCCCATTCGCCTGACGACTTCCCCGAATCGTTTCACGCCAGTAACAACGAGCCCATCAACAATGCACGCGAAGTTGAAACCCGAACGGGCTTCCGAAGGGGGCGATCTTTCCCTATTCCTGCCTTAACACCGCCAGAGGGGGTTCACCGAGGATTTTAAAGGTACTCAGAAACCCTGCAGCCACGGCGAGTCCGACGGTCGCCAGCAGCCCCCGGCCAAGAATCATGGGCTGAAAGGTCCAGGAGAGGTCCAAGAAAAAATAGAGAATGGCCCAGGAAAGCGCACTGGCCAATCCCACGCCAATAAGACCCGCCAGGCTCCCGATCAGGGCAAACTCCACGGCAAATGATTCCACGACAATCCGTCGCGTCCCGCCAATAGCCTTGAGAACGGCCGACTCATGCAGGCGACGATACCGTGTAGAAGACAATGCCGCGATCATGACGAGTGCTCCGCTCACCATGCTCAACAGCGCAATCCCCTGAATGGCCCGGGCCAACTGTTCCAGCAACCTCGCCACGTTGGCCAGCACGTCACCAACCTTGATCGCCGTCACGTTTGGAAGGGCCCGAACGAGCGCCTGCTGAAGTGGCGTCTCATCTTCAGGTTCGACCTTCGCCGTGGCAATATAGGTTATCGGTGCCCCGTCCAGCCCGCCCGGTGAAAGGATCATGAAAAAGTTGGTGGAGAAACTTTCCCAGTCAACCTTCCTCGTACTTCCAACGACGGCGGACAAGGGCGTCCCTGAAACGGTGAACTCGAGTGCAGACCCCAAATCCACGCCAAGCCTGTTGGCAGCCTCCTCTTCGACCGAGACCTGCACGGCCTTCTTCTGATCCTTGTACTCGCCTCCCTCCATTTCTTCCGAATCAGTCGCCCACCATTGCCCTTTCACCACGGCGTTGTCTTCGGGAAGATCCGAGAGTGCCGTGAGCACGTACTCCCGGGTGAAGTACCAGTCATTCCGTTGGCCTCTGTGCTCTTCAGGATCAATCACGCGTCCATCAATCGCGCGTAACCGCGACCGAACAACGGGAGTGAGCCGATACAGAGCATTGCGGGTTTCCCTCTGCACAACCCGTTCGAACTGTTCTTTCTGATCCGGCTGAATATCAATGAAGAAAAACGTCGGGGCATCCTCAGGAACGCGTTCCCCGAGGTCCACGAGCAGCGACGATTTCACCAGCGCGACCGTCACGATGACCATGACGCCTACCCCCATCGCCACGGCCATGCCACGAGTGTAGTTGCCTGGGCGTTGTACGTTGCCCAGTGCTTGCCTGATCACAAATGAACGGGGACGAGGAAGGCTTCGCAGCCCGTGCAGCAACGCCCACGCGCCAACCTGAAGCAGCACGGCAGCGGCTCCGAACGCAACGATAAAGAGAACCCCCAACGTGAGTGACCGCGCTTGCCACGCGGCCAGGACGGTAAAGCCGAACCCCATCATCAAGGCGGTGCCAAGCCGATGGCGGTCTCGTACAACCCCCATCAACGCGTCCCGCGTGAGCCTGAAACGTGAACCGGCCCGGATCGGAGTTTGATGCTGCTCCACTTCACGCCGAAAGACCAGCGCCGGGGGGATCTCTCTGATCGTGAGTAACGGCCAGATCGTAAAACAGAGTGCCGTCAACGTCCCCACAAGCAGTCCTTTACCGAGGGGCAACGCGGTGACCTGGCTGCTGACGGCCAGGGGAATGAGTTCACCAAAAAGCGCAGGCAACAGCCTTTGCAGCCCAACCCCTAACGCCACGCCCACGACGCTGCCGAGGCATCCCATGAAGAAACTCTGCAGCAGATACACCTTCATAAGCAGACCGGCGTCAGCCCCTAAGGTTTTTAGAATCGCCACGGTCGTGAGTTTGCGTCTCATGAATCCGTGAACGGTGCAGGCAACACCGATTCCACCCACAAACAGCGCGGTCAGGCCGATGAGTCCCAAATAGGTGGCAAGCTGATCCAAAAATCTCCGAATGCGCGGTTGGGCGTCACGATACGATGAGACCCTGGCCCCCTCCGGGCCAAGTCGTCCCTGCAGCTCTCCCTTGAGCGGACCCAGGGCCAGTGATTCGGGAACGCGAAGCAGGTAGCGCTCACGAATGCGGCTTCCCTGCTTCACCAGATCCATCGCGACTAATGCCTGTCGAGAAATAAGGACTCGTGGTCCCAAGCTGAAGGCCGTGGCCACGCGGTCCGGCTCTTTGACGAGGAGCCCTGTCACGGCAAACCAGGCTTGCCCGATCCTGACGTGATCGTGAAGCCGAATCCCGAGGCTGATCAGTAAAGATTCCTGAACCACGGCGCCAAAGCAGGGGAGGGCCGGACAGGTCGTCTCTCGTGAAGCCAGCAACGAATGGAGAGGCTGAGGAGGGTTCACCTCCACGGTTCCATACAACGGGTAACCGGCTTCAACGGCCTTGAGCTCAACGATCTGCGTCGATGGCGCGCTGGTCTCTTCCGGAGGCTCTGCGCCCGACACGGCCGCCATGGCTGCGAGTTCGCTCACGTGCGTGACGTCGATCGTGCGCTCCCGGAGAGAGCCCACTGCCAGTTTCCCGGATGCACTCAACGGATGAGCCAGACGAATTTCCACGTCGCCCCCCAGGAGGCTTCTCGCGTCGCGGAGAATGAGGCTTTCCACGTTGGTCGCAAACAGTTCGATGCCCACCACGGATCCCACTCCGACGGCCAGGCATCCGAAAAAGAAGACAAACTGCCGCCAACTGCCTCTCGTTTCCCTCCAGGCCATTCTGAGAGCAACAGGGAATGGATAGGTCGGCATGCGCTAAGAACCAGTCAACCTGTCTGACGCGATCTCGCCGTCGCGAAGCGTGATGATCCGCTCCGTGCGCTCGGCCAGGCTGGAATCGTGCGTGACCAGGACCAACGTGCTCCCATGATCGCGATGGAGCCTGAGCAACAGATCGATCACGAGTTGCCCGGTCGAACCGTCTAAATTCCCGGTCGGCTCGTCCGCCAGCAAAACAGGAGGACGGCAGGAAAAGGCTCGAGCCACCGCCACGCGCTGCTGCTCGCCTCCCGAAAGCTGGGCGGGATAGTGGCCATGACGGTCTTGCAGCCCCACGACTTTCAATAAGTCCCGGGCGCGAGTCTTTACAGACAAATCGCCATTCAGTTCCATGGGAAGCATGACGTTTTCCAGGGCCGTCAGGGTTGAGATGAGATGAAACGACTGAAAAAGATACCCGACGTTTTGACGTCGAAAGTGAGCCAGTTGATGCTCTGTCCACGTCGTGATCTCCTGGCCGTCCAACCGAATGGAGCCAGCGGTCGGTTTATCCAATCCGGCCAATAGCCCCAGCAAGGTGGATTTCCCGCTCCCTGACGGTCCGACAATGGACACCATTTGCCTGTGTGGCACCTCGAAACTCAACCCCTTGAGGATCGACACCACGTGGCCTCCGCCCCGGAGTTGCATGGTCAGATTCCGAACGCGGATCATGGTCTGAAAAATTTCCTGCTCATTGGAAACCCTTCATCAAAGCATTCTATTATACACTATGGCTTCAGACACCCGTGGCCCTGACGTTCTTCGCCGTTTCCCAACCCGCCGATTCGCCGGCCGATGGGGGAATTGGCTTCGGCTGGCAGGATGTGGCCTCTTGCTCGCGTCAGGAGCGGGAGGATGTGATACCAGGGAACCCGCTCCGCCGCCGGATGAAACGCAGCCGGCCCACAACGTTGCGTCTTCTGACGTTTCGAGTACTTCTTCTCAGGGTCGCGTTTCAGCAGACGCACCACGAATAGTGGCGTTCGGGAACAGTCTCACCGCTGGCCTTGGGGTCTCTCCTGACCAATCGTACCCCGCTCACCTGCAAAATCATCTGGACGAAGCGGGGTATCGCTATGAAGTCATTAACGCCGGCGTGAGTGGTGAGACAACGACAGGCGGGTTGCGCCGCCTCACCTGGATTCTCAAAAGCCGACCGTCGATGGTGATTGTCGAATTGGGCGCAAACGACGCCTTGCGAGGACAGCCTTTGTCTCTCATGGCATCGAATCTGGCAAAAATTATCCAGGGATTACAGGAAGCAGGCATCAAGGTGGTCCTGGCCGGGATGAAGATTCCTCCGAATTATGGCCTGGCCTATACCACGGGCTTTGCATCCATGTTCGAGCGTTTAGCCCAGGACCATTCGGTAACCTTGATTCCCTTTTTTCTTGAAGGCGTGGCGGCTCAGAAAGCATTGAACCAGGCCGACGGCATCCATCCCACCGCAGAAGGGTATCGGATTGTCGCCCATACGGTTTTTGACGTGATCGAACCGTTACTCACAAAGGAAGGCCCCAACTCCTCGTCGGGTCGAGAACAGTAAAAAAGATCGCCCGCCTTTCACGTCACAGACAGGGACTGAAAGGGGCAACGTTGGGGGGACTCGCTCGGAGACTTAGTCCTTTTTGAAGAAAATATCCCACACACCATACGCAAGAACAAGGCCGATCATCGCATAGTACATGGTAGTGATACCTTCATAGCCGCCTCCTGGCTCATTGGCATATACAGGGGACGTTCCCAAAACGATGAAAGCCGCACTGAGAATCCGTTGCATGGTTTTCTGCATTGTCTCATCCTCCTTCTCAAGCAGAATACATATTCTTATAATTCCATTCGAGCCTGCAGGGATAAAATTATATAAAAACTCTCCTGAAAGAGGCAAGACATACTTACTTCGGGCAGTGTCTCCGTTTGAATTTCTTTCTTGTCCTGTCCCCGTTTCTTCGGGGGCCTGTTTCAACAAGTACAAGGCCGTCATGTCAAACCGACTCACGCCCCTCTTGTCCCCTCCTTTGTCAGGAGGGGGCAGGGGAGGGAGAGTCTTCAACGGCGCCCCAAGGGGCTCCCTGGGCGGGAGGCCTGCCGGCAAAGTATAAGGCCGCCGGGTTCAACACCTCCGGTGCTTCATGGGAGGCTCTACCGTTTCAATGATCGGTTCGATGAGGCCTTGTGTTCAACACTCCCGGTGCCTCATGGGAGGCTCTACCCCTCCTTCCCTCCCCTTACAAAGGGGAGGAAGCTCGGACCATTCAGCAGCGGTCGCCCGCGCATCGGGACCTGCCCTCCCTGACAAGGGGGAGGCTTAGACCTGCTCCCGTTCCCTTCCGTTGTCAAGGCAGGAGGGGCAGCCGATTACCAGAGTCAAGGGCTTCCGGACTCTTTTCGGTCATGGCTCATACGGTCCCCGTTTCTTTGGGGCTTGTTTCAACAAGTACGAGGCCGTCATGTCAAACTGAGCCATGACCCTCTTTTCCCCCTCCTCTATCAGACGGGGGCAGGGTGAGATGGTGTGACGTGGACAAGATCAACTTTATCTGATTTCCCTCCTTTTTCAGGAGGGGGTGAGGGGAGGGAGAGTCGTCAACCCCTTGATAAAGGGGGCAGGGGGGTCTTCGGGCCAAGGGAGGGAGAATCTGCAAAGGCGACCCGCGCGCGCTCCATGGACGGGTGACTCTACCCCTCCTTCCCTCCCCTTACAAAGGGGAGGCTTAACCCTTCTCCCATTCCCCGGCTTTGTCCCAAAGGGGCGAGGTGGCGGCTATTGGGAACGCGGGACAGGCGGCTTCTCCTTTTCCCCTCCTTTGTAAGGAGGGGGGAGGGGAGGTAGAGTCGTCAACCCCTTGATAAAGGGGGCAGGGGGGTCTTCGGGCCAAGGGAGGGAGAATCTGCAAAGGCGACCCGCGCGCGCTCCATGGACGGGTGACTCTACCCCTCCTTCCCTCCCCTTACAAAGGGGAGGCTTAACCCTTCTCCCATTCCCCGGCTTTGTCCCAAAGGGGCGAGGTGGCGGCTATTGGGAACGCGGGACAGGCGGCTTCTCCTTTTCCCCTCCTTTGTAAGGAGGGGGGAGGGGAGGTAGAGTCGTCAACGGCACCCACCTGGGCTTCATGGGCGGGCAGCTCTACCCCTCCCTTCCCTCCCCTTACAAAGGGGAGGAGGCTCGGACCATTCAGGAGTGGTCGCCCGCGCATCGGGACCTGCCCTCCACTGACAAAGGGGAGGCTTAGATCTGCTCCTGCTCCCTTCCGTTGTCAGGCGGAGCCAGGGTTGCGAGTTTGCGGCTCGGGAGCCCACAAGACGGGTCCCCTCCTTTGGGGCGAAGGGCTTCGCGTCGCCGGACCCGGCACGCTAGGACGGGCCAGGGAGCCGGATGCCCCCCAAGCCTTCGGAGTGCCGCGAAGACGCCCCGCTCAATACCGGAGGCTCCCGGTCAGCCAGAGACTGTGCTCCGGGAGGCCGCCGACCCGCTCGCGCCGGTCCGCCTCCAGACTCAGCCCCAGGCTCGGGGTCCACGCCAGCCGCTGGCCCACCCGATACTCCCGCGTCGTGCGCCCATCCCCCGCAAACGCCCCGTAGGCGGTCAGCGTGCCACCCGCGTGCCACCACGGCATGGTGTACCCCACCTCCGCGTCCAGCCGCAGGGCCGAGGGAACCCGGGCCGACGGGGGGCCAGCCGCCAGCGGTTGCCGATCCGCCCACAGCGTCCGCACCCCGCTGGTCGCGTTCCCCCACGTCGGCGTCAGTGCCAGATACACCCCCTGCCCGCGCTCCCCCGGGTCGAATCCCACCGCAAGGCTTACCCCCGCGTCCTCAAAGTCCGTGGCTTCATGCGTCAGCAACACGCGCCCGCTGGCCGTGACGTCCAGCCCCAGCCCCGGATGGCCATACGTTACCCCGCCCCCGAGTTCCAGCCCGAGCCCCTGCTCCGCGTCCCCCCCGTCCATCCTACCCGCCAGCCCCACGGTGCCGCTCAGTCCCGCCCCGCCCACGGCCAGTCCCCCCCGGCCTTCCAGCAGCAGGCGCAGTTGCCACGCCTCCGCCTCCACCGCCTTCAGCCGCCCCGCCTGCGCCTCCGTCTCCATCTCCACAAAGAATCCCTTCGTCCCCAGCGACCAGTCCAGGCCCCCCAGCGACGCCAGGGTGTGGCTCCCCCCGCCCGCCGCCATCATCATCCCCAGGTCGGTGGCTCCCGACGGGATACTCGACGTGTCCGTGACCGTGGCCTCGCCCCAGCCATAGCCCAGCATGCCCCAGGTCCGCAGCCCCGCCCACGGCGACCACTGCACGTAGGGATGCAGACTCAGCAGCTTCGGCTCCACCTCGGTCTCCACGTCCGCAGTCACCTCAACCGCTCCCTCGCTCCCGTTGACCAGCACCCCAGCCACCAGGTCGGCCCGGCGACGCCATTCCAGCCCCAGTTGCCCGGCAAAGACGTTCCCCTCCGTGGCCACCGTCGGGTCCAGCCGCCCCGCAAACCGGCTCAGGCTGCCCCGGCCCCAGAGCACCCACGACCCCAGCCCGGCCTCGTCGGCTGCTCCCTCTCCCAAGGCCAACTGAAAGTGACTCCGCGCCAGGAAGTCCCGGACCGTCGGCAGGGTCCCGTCCACCCCGACGTGCCGACGCACCAGGCCGACCACCTCTTCAAAGGAGACCGCGCCCGAGGGGACCGGGGTCCCGCCCAGCGTCACCGTGGACCCGCCAGCCGCCGCCCCCTGCCGGGCCTCGAGGGCCGTCATCAGGTCCTGCACCACTGTCCGCCCAAACGCCGCCAGCGCGTATTGCAGCCGCCGCTGCCGCTGGCTCAGCGTCTCATCGTCGAGAATCTCCACCGTCGCCGTTACCGTGTCCTGACCCTCCTCGCTCCCTTCCCCCGGCCGGAAGGTCACCTGGAAGGTCTCGGTCTCTTCGATCAGCTTGTCATCCACCACGGTGAACCGCAGCGTCTGCTTCGTGTCCCCCTGGGCAAACACTACCTCCCGCTCGAGCGGCTCGTAATCCGCCCCCTGAGTGGCCGTGCCATCCTGAAAGGTGACAGTCAGGGTCATCGGGCGCACGCTCTTCTGGTCCAGTGTGACCTCGAAGTCGACCGCCCCTGCGTTCTCCCGGACCTTCCGGTCCTCCACGATCACCTTCACCACGTCATCGTCCGTCACCGTCACCTCCGCCGACGTGATGGCCACCTCCCTGGCCCCCTTCACCTCCCCACTGACCTCCAGCGTCACGTCCTCCTCATCCTCCGTATCCTTTTTGGGCTTCAGCATGAACGTCCCAGGCTCCTTGCTCTCCTTGCTGCTCTTCGCGCCCGCCGGAATCGTCACCATGAAGGGCTCCACCTTTTCCACGTCCACGACCCCGCTCTCGTCGCTCCCGGCCACCGACACCGTAATCTCCTTTGCCACCCTGAACCGCGTGTCTCCCGTCACCGTGGCCCTCACCGTGACCAGCGTCTCGCCGGCGGCCTCCGACACCGTGACCATCCTCTCGCAGTCGCCCTCCGACCCCGTGACCATCGTCTCGCTGTCGCCCTCCGACTCCGGGGAGCCCAGCGTGAGGCACAGCTCGATGCCCGTCGGGGCTTCGTCGTTGTCGACCAGGGTGAATCTGGTGCCACTCACGACGGTCGCGACGGTCGCGAAGCCCTCCCCCCCCACCGAGGCCGACACCACCACGATCTGATCCGTCTCGTCCACGTTGTCGTCGTGCGGAACCAGAGTAAACTCCTCCGGGTCCCTCGGGCCGGGCAGCCCCGGGGAAACGGAGAAGGTGTACTCACTCGGCTCAAACCCTACCGCCCCGTCCTCAACGGTTCCCTTCATCCGGATCGTCACCGGCCGCTCGTCGCCCAGCGGCGTGTCTCCCGTCACCGTCGCCGTCACCGTCACCCTCGTCTTGGCGCCCTCCGACACCTTCACCCCTTCGCCGCTCGTCGCCGCCGTACCCGCCACCGTCAGCCCCCGGCCGCTCGTCGCCGGGCCCGACCGCCTCGCCGCCGTCTCCCCGTCGCCCTCCGCCGTGCTCAGAACGACGCTCAGCTCGATGGTGGCTTTGTCGTCGTTCGTGATCGTCAGCGGCACGTCATCCGGGTCCGTCACCCCCCGGCTGTTCGTCGCCGTGCCCGACACCGTCACCTCCCTGTGAGCCGTGTCCACGGGGTTGTCCACGGCCGTGATCGTCACCGTGCCCGTGCTCGTCGTCGCGCCCGCCGGGATCGTCAACTGGCTCCCGCTCAGCGTGTAGTCGCCTTCTACCGCCGGAAACACCGGCGCGGCCGACACCGTCACCGTCGTCGCCTCGCTCGACGGATGGTCCAGGGTCGCCGTCACCGTGCTCGTGTCGCCGTCCTCCCCGATCGAAGGCGGGTCCAGCTCCAGCGTCACCCTCGGGGTCGCGTCGTTGTCCCTGATCGTCAGCGTCACGTCATCCGGGGCCGTCACCCCCTGGCTGTTCGTCGCCGTGCCCGACACCGTCACCGTCTTGTTCGGGGCGTCCACCTTGTTGTTCACGGCGGTAATCGTCACCGTGCCCGTGCTCGTCGTCGCACCCGCCGCGATCGTCAAATCCAGGTTCCCGCTCAGCGTGTAGTCGCCCGCTACCGCCGGCGCCACCGGCACCACCGACACCGTCACCGTCGTCGCCTCGCTCGACGGATGGTTCAGGGTCGCCGTCACCGTGCTCTCCTCATCGACTTCCGTGATCGAGGCCGGGGTCAGCACCAGCGTCACCGTCGGCTCGGCGTCGTCGTCCCGGATCGTTCCCGTCGCCTCGGCGTCCCCGATCGTCGCCCCCGACGCGCTCGACAGCGTCACAGTGAAGGTCTCGTTCGGCTCGTCCACGTTGTCGCCCGCTACCGTCACCGACACCGTCTTGCGGTCCTCTCCGGGGCCGAACGTCAGGCTTCCGTTCCCTGCCGTGTAGTCCGTCCCGGCCCGCGCCGTCCCGTCCGCCGTCGCCCAGTCCACCGTCACCGGTGACACCGCCACCGGGTTCAGCGTCACCGTGAACGTCATCGTCGTGCTGCCCGAATCGCCCTCGGCCACGCTCGCGTCCGCGATCGACAGGCCCGGCACGTCGTCGTCCCGGATCGTCAGCGTCACGTCATCCGGGTCCGTCACCCCCTGGCTGTTCGTCGCCGTGCCCGACACCGTCACGTCCTTGTCAGCCGCGACCGCCTCGTTATCTACACCCGTGATCGTCACCGTGCCCGTGCTCGTCGTCTGACCCGCCGCAATCGTCAACTGGCTCCCGCTCAGCGTGTAGTCGCCCGCTACCGTCGGCGCCACCGGAGATGCCGAGACCGTCACCGTCGTCGCCTCGCTCGACGGATGGTTCAGGGTCGCCGTCACCGTGCTCGTCCCGCCCGCCTCCGTGATCGAGGCCGGGGTCAGCACCAGCGTCACCGTCGGCGTCGCGTCATTGTCCCGGATCGTCAGCGTCACGTCATCCGGGTCCGTCACCCCCTGGCTGTTCGTCGCCGTGCCCGACACCGTCACCGTCTTGTGCGGGGCGTCCACCGTGTTGTTCACAGCGGTAATCGTCACCGTGCCCGTGCTCGTCGTCTGCCCCGCCGCAATCGTCAGCTCCCGGTTCGAACTCAGCCTGTAATCGCCCGCCACCGCCGGCGCCACCGGTGCCACCGACACCGTCACCGTCGTCGCCTCGCTCGACGGATGGTTCAGGGTCGCCGTCACCGTGCTCGTCTGATCGACCTCCGTGATCGAGTCCGGGGTCAGGACCAGCGTCACCGTCGGCGTCGCGTCATTGTCCCGAATCGTCAACGTCACGTCATCCGGGTCCGTCACCCCCTGGCTGTTCGTCGCCGTGCCCGACACCGTCACCGTCTTGTGCGGGGCGTCCACCGTGTTGTTCACGCTCGTGACCGTCACCGTGCCCGTGCTCGTCGTCTGCCCCGCCGCAATCGTCAGCACCCGGTTCGTGCTCAGCGTGTAGTCGCCCGCCACCGCCGGCGCCACCGGCGCCACCGAGACCGTCACCGTCGTGTCCGCGCCCGACGCGCGGTCCAGGGTCGCCGTCACCGTGCTCTGCTCATTGACCTCCGTGATCGAGGTCGGGCTCAGCACCAGTGTCACCGTCGGCGGCCCGTCATCGTCCTCAATCGTCAGCGTCACGGGGGCCGGGGCCGTCACCCCCTGGCTGTTCGTCGCCGTGCCCGACACCGTCACCGTCTTGTGCGGGGCGTCCACCGTGTTGTTCACGCTCGTGACCGTCACCGTGCCCGTGCTCGTCGTCACGCCCGCCGCAATCGTCAGATCCCGGTTCGTGCTCAACGTGTAGTCACCCGCCGTCGCCGGAGACACCGGTGCCACCGAGACCGTCACCGTCGTCGCCTCGCTCGACGGGTGGTTCAGGGTCGCCGTCACCGTGCTCGTCCCGGCCGCCTCCGGGATCAAGGCCGGGGTCAGCACCAGCGTCACCGTCGGGGTCGCGTCGTTGTCCCGGATCGTCAGCGTCACGTCATCCGGGTCCGTCACCCCCTGGCTGTTCGTCGCCGTGCCCGACACCGTCACCGTCTTGTGCGGGGCGTCCACCGTGTTGTTCACGGCGGTAATCGTCACCGTGCCCGTGCTCGTCGTCTGCCCCGCCGCAATTGTCAGCTCCCGGTTCGTGCTCAGCCGGTAGTCGCCCGCCACCGCCGGCGCCACCGGTGCCACCGAGACCGTCACCGTCGTCGCCTCGCTCGACGGATGGTTCAGGGTCGCCGTCACCGTGCTCTGCTGATCGACCTCCGTGATCGAATTCGAGGACAGGACCAGCGTCACCGTCGGCTCGTCGTCGTCGTCCCTGATGGTCCCGGTCGCCGTGCCATCCGAAATGGCCGCACCCGACGCGCTCGACAGCGTCACCGTGAAGGTCTCGTTCGGCTCGTCCACGTTGTCGCCCGTCACCGTCACCGTCACCGTCTTGGTGGAATCCCCGGCGTTGAACGTCAGGCTCCCGTTCCCCGCCGTGTAGTCCGTCCCTGCTCGCGCCGTCCCGTCGGCCGTCGCCCAGTCCACCGTCACCGGCGACAGCGCCACCGGGTTCAGCGTCACCGTGAACGTCAGCATCGTACTGCCCGAATCGCCCTCGGCCACGCTCGCGTCCCCGATCGACAGGCCCGGCACGTCGTCGTCCCGGATCGTCAGCGTCACGTCATCCGGGTCCGTCACCCCCTGGCTGTTCGTCGCCGTGGCCGACACCGTCACGTCCCTGGCAGCCGCGACCACATCGTTGTCTACACCCGTGATCGTCACCGTGCCCGTGCTCTCCGTCTGACCCGCCGCAATCGTCAACTCCCTGTTCCCGCTCAGCGTGTAGTCGCCTGCTACCGCCGGCGACACCGGCGCCGCCGAGACCGTCACCGTCGTCGCATCGCTCGACGGATGGTTCAGGGTCGCCGTCACCGTGCTCGTCCCGCCGCCCTCCGTGATCGAGGCCGGTGTCAGAACCAGCGTCACCGTCGGGGTCGCGTCGTTGTCCCTGATCGTCAGCGTCACGTCATTCGGGGCCGTCACTCCCTGGCTGTTCGTCGCCGTGCCCGACACCGTCACCGTCTTGTCCGGTGCGTCCACCGTGTTGTTCACGCTCGTGACCGTCACCGTGCCCGTGCTCGTCGTCGCACCCGCCGCAATCGTCAGCACCCGGTTCGTGCTCAACGTGTAGTCGCCCGCCACCGCCGGCGACACCGGCGACACCGAGACCGTCACCGTCGTCTCCTCGCTCGACGGATGGTTCAGGGTCGCCGTCACCGTGCTCTGCTCATTGACCTCCGTGATCGAGTCCGGGGTCAGCACCAGCGTCACCGTCGGGGTCGCGTCGTTGTCCCTGATCGTCAGCGTCACGTCATCCGGGGCCGTCACTCCCTGGCTGTTCGTCGCCGTGCCCGACACCGTCACCGTCTTGTGCGGGGCGTCCACCGTGTTGTTCACGCTTGTGACCGTCACCGTGCCCGTGCTCGTCGTCGCACCCGCCGCAATCGTCAGCACCCGGTTCGTGCTCAACGTGTAGTCGCCCGCCACCGCCGGCGAGTCCGGCGACACCGAGACCGTCACCGTCGTCGCCTCGCTCGACGGGTGGTCCAGGGTCGCCGTCACCGTACTCTCCTCATTGACCTCCGTGATCGAGTCCGGGCTCAGCACCAGCGTCACCGTCGGGGGATCGTCGTCGTCCGTGATCGTGCCGGTCGCCGTGCCGTCCCCGATGGTCGCGCCCGACGGATTCGTCAGCGTCACCGTGAAGGTCTCGTTCGGCTCGTCCACGTTGTCGCCGGCCACGGTCACGGAGACCGTCTGGCTGGAGTCCCCGGCGTTGAACGTCAGGGTTCCATTCCCCGCCGTGTAGTCCGTCCCGGCGGTTGCGGTGCCGTCGGACGTCGCCCAGTCCACGGTCACGGTTGCCGTCGCCGCCCGGCTCAGCGTCACCGTGAAATCCAGCGTCGCGCTGCCCGAATCGCCCTCGTCCACGCTCGCGTCGCCGATCGACAGCGTCGGCGCCGCCTCGACCGTCGCCGTCTCTGCGCTCTCGACCGTCTCGTCGGTTCCGTCGTCGTCGGTGAAGCTCGCCTCCACCTTCAGCGTCGCGCCCACGTCACCGGCGACCACCGTGTAGCTCGCCGTGGTCGCGCCGCTGATCCGCGTCTCCGTACTGCCCGACACCCGGATCCACTGCCAGGTGAAGGTCGCGCCCGTCAGCCCGTCCGGGTCGGCGATGCCCGACGAGTCCGCCGTCAGCGTCTCGCCCACCACCGGCGTCGTGTCGTCGATCGTCGGCGCGCCGGTCGCCGGCGCGTTGTCGTCGTCCTCGACCGTCACCGTTGCCGTGCCGGTCCCCACGTCATACGCCGCATCCGCCGTCAGCGTGACCGTCACCACGCTGTCCGCCTCGTGGGCGCTGTCCGCCACCGTCGGCACCGTCACCGTCTGCTCGGTATCGCCGTCCGCGAAATCGACGGTCTTCGCGCCCTCATCGCCCGATGCCACCATGGCGCCGGTCTCCGACACGCTGTAGTTGACCGTCAGCGCCCCCGTCGTCACCACAGTGCGCGTCACCGTGAACCGCGCCCCCGCGCCTTCCGCCACCGGGGTCGACACCCGCGCCACCGATACCGTCGGTATGGGCAGCGCCTCGGCCGCCGCCGTCTCCGCACTCTCGACCGTCTCCGCGGTGCCGTCGTCGTCGGTGAAGCTCACCTCCACCTTCAGCGTCGCCCCGACGTCCGCGTCGACCACCGTGTAGGTCGCCGCGGTCGCCCCGGCGATCGGCGTCTCCGTCCCGCCCGACACCCGGACCCACTGCCAGGTGAAGCTCCGGTTCGTCAGCCCGTCCGGATCGTCGACGCCCGACGCGTCCGCCGTCAGCGTCTCACCCACCACCGGCGTCGTGTCGTCGATCGTCACCGTGCCCGTCGGCGCCGCGTTGTCGTCGTCCCTGATCGTCAGCGTCACGTCCTGCGGGGCCGTGATCTCCAGCGTGTTCGTCGCCGTGGCCGACACCGTCACCGTCTTGTCGGGTCCGTGCACGGCGTTGTCCACGGCGGTAATCGTCACCGTGCCCGTACTCGTCGTGTCGCCGGCCGCGATCGTCAGCTCCAGGTTCGAGCTCAACGTGTAGTCGCTCGCCGTCGCCGGCGACTGCGGCGTCGCCGACACCGTCACCGTCGTCTCCTCGCTCGACGGGTGGTCCAGGGTCGCCGTCACCGCGCTCTGCCCGGCCGCCTCCGCAATCGAGGCCGGCGCCAGGACCAGCGTCACGGTCGGCGTATCGTCGTCGTCCGCCACCACCGCCGTCGCCGCGGCATCGGTTCCCAGGGTGTAGGCAATCGGGTTCGCCTGCAAAGTCAGCGTCACCGAGCCGTCCGCCTCGTCGGTGGCGTCGCCCGTCGTGGCCACGCTCACCTGCACCGTGGCGCCGGTCGCCGGGAAGGTCGCCGTGCCCGCACCCGTCGTGACGCCGAAGTCCCCGGAAGCCGTCACGTCGTAGGCCACGTCCAGAACCTCCGCCGTGTCGCCCGTGCGCGTCAGCGTGAACACGGCGGCGCTGCCCTCCGTCACGTCGCCGTCCGAAACCACCGTCACCGAGGGCCGTGACAGCGCCGCCACCGCCGAGGTCGGGGCGCTCTCGAACTCCGCCTCGTGACCCTCGTCGTCGGTGACCGTCACCTTGACCTTCAGCGTCGCGCCCGCGTCCGCGTACACCGGCAAGTAGGTCGCGCCGGTCGCGCCGGAGATGTCCTCGTCACTGCCGCCGGCCGGTGTCCGCACCCACTGGTAGACGTAGGAAGCGTTGTCCAAACCGTCCTCGTCGGTGATGCCTGATATGTCCGCACTCAGCGTCTGGCCTTCCGTCGCCGTGCCCGTGACCGTGACCGTCCCGGTCGCCGGGGAGTCGTCATCGTCCCGCACCTCGACACTGGCCATGGAGGGCGTGCCCGGCACGTAGTGGCCGCCATCACGTTCAAGGACCTCCACGGTTACCGTGCTGTTCGGCTCGGCCATGTCGTCATTATCCGTCTTGTAATTCATTGTTGAGGTTTTCTGGTCGCGGAAAAACAATACCATCGAATTCCCCAAATTGCTCTCGGACATCATGTTGCCTGTTTCCGTTATTCTGATATGGACACGCAACGATAAATCTGAATTAAGATCCCCCCGGGTGAACGTGAAAGTCGCGACTCCTCCCTCGGTGATGGGACTGCCGCCGTGCATAACGGACACCTCGGGCAGCATCGTCGCCTCGGCCGCCACCTCCCTCAGCGTCACGTTCTCGACGGTCTCTTCGGTCCCGTTGTCGTCGGTGAAGGTCGCCTCCACCTTCAGCGTAAACGTCACGTCCTCGGCGACCACCGTGTAGGTCGCCGAGGTCGCCTTGGGGATCGGCGTGGCCGTTCCGCCCCTCACCCGGAACCACTGCCAGGTGAAGGTCGCGCCCGTCAGCCCGTCCGGGTCGTCGATGTCCGAGGCATCCACCGTCGCCGTCAGCGTCTCGCCGACCACGGGCGTGTTGTCGTCGATCGTCGGCCTGCCCGTCGCGGCCACGTTCTCGTCGTCGGTGATCGTCAGCGTCACGTCCTGCGGCGGCGTGATCCCCTGGGTGTTCGTCGCCGTGGCCGACACCGTCACCGTCTTGCGGGGCGCGTCCACGTCGTTGTCCACGGCGGTGATCGTCACCGTACCCGTGCTCGTGGTCGCGCCCGCCGGGATCGTCATCTCCGGGTTCGCGCTCAGCGTGTAGTCGCCCGCCACCGCCGGCGACTCCGGCGTCGCCGTCACCGTCACCGTCGTACTCTCGCTCGACGGATGGTCCAGGGTCGCCGTCACCGTGCTGCCGCCGCCGGCCTCCGTGATCGTGTCCGGGGTCAGGACCAGCGTCACCGTGGGCGGGTCATCGTCGTCGGTGATCGTGCCGGTCGCCGTGTCGTTCCCGAGGGTCGCGCCCGACGGGTTCGTCAGCGTCACCGTGAACGTCTCGTTCGGCTCGTCCACTTCGTCGCCCAGCACCGTCACGGAGACCGTCCCGCTGGAGTCCCCGGTGTTGATGGTCAGGGTTCCATTCCCCGCCGTGTAGTCCGTCCCGGCGGTCGCGGTGCCGTCGGAGGTCGCCCAGTCCACGGTCACGGTTTCCATCGCCGCGCTGTCCAGCGTCAGCGTGAAGTCCAGCGTCGTGCTGCCCGAATCGCCCTCGTCCACGCTCGCGTCGGCGATCGAGAGCGCCGGCAGCGTCGGCGGCGTCACGGACACGATCTTCGTTCCCTTGACCGCCATCGCGTGCCGAAAGCTGAAGGTGTTCCAGATGCTCGTCTTTAGTCTGTGCGAGCTGTTGGGAATCTCCCAACCGTCCGAGGAAACCAGAGGTTCGTTCGCCCGTGACCATTTGGGTTCCCCGGTGTCCGACGAATACTCCAGCACTGCGTGGTACTGGGTGTCGGCCGCGAGGACGACGCCCTGCGGCGCCGTGAACTCGTTCACTCCGCTGGTCATCACGGAAGACGGATTGGTCAGCGTGTGCAGAATGTTGCCGGGTTTCCCTCCCGTGCCGCTCTCTCTGAGCGTCATGCTGAGCGCACCGCTTTCGACGCTTCCTTCCCCGTGTTCGCTGAAGTGCAGAGCTATGCCGTGGAGCGTGTAGCCGCCCGTCGCGTTTCCCGTCCGAAACGGCTGGGAGCGAGGCTCGTCGTTTTGCACTGGCGAAAAGAGATTTGGCGGGCGATTCTCCATGTTGCTGACAAAGGTCGTCGTCTGCGCCTGGGCCGTCGCGGACCACAGGCCGGCAAGCGCCAGCAGGACGCAGACCGTCGGCACCGGGCGACCGGAGAGACGGGTCCGCCGCCTTCTGGAAAACGTTCCAGGAATCCGCGCGAACGGAACGGGCGGCACTCGGGGGCCGGCGTGGGGGACATGCATCTCAGGCGCTCCCTCCTTCGGGGGGGGGGGGGGGGGGGGGGGGGGGGGGGGGGACCTCCTGATGACAACAGGAGGCGGCATGACGGGGCCATCACTTCACCCGTGCCGGCGATGAGTGACTGTGTTCATGATAACTTAACTCCTAAGGCTCACCAATTTGGCGAGACCCGCTCGCCAGCAGCAACATAGTACACATTCATGGATGGAAACCTGTCGGCTTCCCCTCATGAGATTCCCCTCATGAGAATTCGGAGAAAAAGTAGACTCCCGTATCCTTTTTGTCAAGAAATCTTTCCGGGATTTATAGACCATCCCGGACACGGAGGACACCCATCCTGACACAGGCGTCGGGGGTCATCTTTGGGGGCTTCGACAACGCCTGGGGGTCAACTCCGTCCCCCGGTTGCCGGCAGAGGGGGACGTCCCGTTCTGTCCCTGGGAATTCGGCAAGGGCTGGAGGTGGCACGCAAAGAACGGCTCGTCACGCTTCTCGCCCATTCTCGCGGAGCCGCCGTGGCGGGTGGCGACTCGGACGGGGAACCCGGCTCCTGAGTGTCGTCGGTCTCGAACCCTGCGCCTTGGGGCCCTGGCGGGGAGCCCTCTCCAAGAACGCGCCACGCCGGGGCAGTGGTCTCCGGGGGGATGATCCGGTGCTGCTCGAAGTTGAATAAAGATGGAGCCGCCGCGTCTCATGCGGCCAACAGAAAGCACCATGAGCTGACGCTGCTCCGAGTTGCATCACGCCGGGCATGGTCTTGCCAGTTACCCGGGTCAGCTCGCCGACACGCCGACCGGGTTCATCGTTCTTGAGGTTGAGGCGCCTCGCTATGCTCCCGGTAGACAGAGAAGGGATGTTTTTCCCCTCCGCCATGGTGTCCTCAGCATAGGCAACGCCCCAGGCTCGGGTACGGGTAGGATCCCCCTTCACCGGAAGGGCGGCCGAAAAAGAAAAGGGGCTTTGTCTGCGACCGGATTCATGGTATGGTTTTTCATGGTATGGTTTTTGAGTGAGGGGGTGGCGTCAGGGCGGCCTGAGGCAGGGGCCGGCCTCCGAGCAGGGCCGCCTCAGGTCCGGCGGGGAGTCAAAGAGTGGGGGTTGAAGTGAGGAACGCGTCCGGGAAACCACCGG
The DNA here is from genome assembly GCA_965215405.1 of Nitrospirales bacterium. Lineage (GTDB taxonomy): Bacteria > Nitrospirota > Nitrospiria > Nitrospirales > UBA8639 > Bin75. The sequence continues at coordinate 890,252 of OZ244060.1, read as the reverse complement.
GGGGGAACCAGGACCCCACGGTGGTGCTGTATCATGCGGATTGTGCGGATGGATTCGGCGCGGCCTGGGCGTTGTGGAAAAAGTATCCCGCGGCGCAATACATCCCGGTCAAACACGGCCACCCTCCGCCTGAAGGCTTAGACCAGGCGCACGTGGTGCTGGTGGACTTCAGTTATCCGCGTGAGGTCGTCGAACGCCTGGCCGGGTCCACGGCCAGTTTCCGGATCCTGGATCACCACGTCACGGCGCAGGCGGCGTTGGCCGGCCTTCCCTATGCCTGGTTCGACGTGAAAAAAAGCGGGGCGGTGCTGGCCTGGGAATGGGCGCACCCGGAGCCGGTCCCCTGGTTGCTGCAATATATTCAGGATAAGGATTTGTGGGCATGGCGGCTGCCCAGGAGTCGCGAAATCAATGCCGCGTTGGCCTCGTATCCGTTTGAGTTTCAGGTCTGGGACGGGCTGAAGCAGGACGTGTTGGAAGTCGAAGGGCGGGCGATTCTTCGCCGGGAACGTTCCCTGATCGAGAAAATTGTCGAGGAAGCCGTCCTGGTGGAATTTGAGGGGGCAACCGTGCCGGCGGTCTATAGTCCGGTGCTGACCAGTCAAATTGGCGAACGTCTGTGCCCGGGCTTTCCGTTTTGCATCATTTGGCACCAGCGGGAAGGGCGTCGGTATTTCAGCCTGCGTTCAAAGCCCGGGACGGTTGACGTCTCCGCGATTGCCACCCGATACGGCGGCGGCGGGCACGTCAATGCCGCGGGCTTTTCGGTGCCTCTTCACTCGGAGGAGGCGGACGTCCTGAATCCCATCCGGGGGTAGCGTTGCACCGATGCCTTCTGCCGGCCGCCTGGCCGTTCATGCACAGGGAATGATCAAGAATAGTTGACGATCTTAAGGCTTCTGTGTCTTCGAGTCCCTGTTGTGTTTCCCTTTCGTCCTGGGTTTGTCCGGAGGGGTGAGGGAGAGTCTTTGACGGCGCCGTGCGCGCTCCATGGATGAGCGGCTCTACCCCTCCCTTCCCTCCCCTTACAAAGGGGAGGCTTAAACTCTTTTCCCCTCCTTTGTAAGGAGGGGGGAGGGGAGGTAGAGTCTTCGCCCCCCTGATAAGGCGGGCAAGGGGGGTCTTCGGGTCAGGGGAGGCTCGGACCTTTTAGCATTTCCCATGTATACAGGGGGTTTTCATGATTCCATTGCGTGACGATAATCCGACGGAAATCAGACCCTTCGTGACCATCGGGGTTCTGCTGGCCTGCGTGGTGGTCTTCCTGAACCAGACGACGCTGGGGGGTGGTGCCTGGGAAGCCTTTGTGTATCAGTACGGGGCCATCCCTGCGGTCGTGTTCGGGTATGCCGAACTGCCGACCGAACTCGGTGCGGTTTCACCTTATGGCAGTTTAGTGACCAGCATGTTTCTTCACGGCGGGTGGATGCATCTTATCAGCAATATGCTGTATCTGTGGATTTTCGGGAACAATATCGAAGACGTCATGGGGCATGGAAGGTTTATTATCTTTTATTGCCTGTGCGGGATTATTGCCGCGTTGAGTCATGCCGCCATCGATCCGGTTTCGACTATTCCCATGGTGGGGGCCAGTGGAGCCATATCGGGGATATTAGGCGCCTATTTGCTGTTATACCCTCGTGCCCAGGTGTTGGTGCTCATCCCGCTCGGGTTTTTCAGCCAGATGATCCATATCCCGGCATCGATCGTGTTGGGTCTGTGGTTTGTGATGCAGGTCTTGAGCGGCGGCATGAGCCTCGGAACGGAAGGCGGGGGCGTGGCGTTTTTTGCCCATATCGGAGGATTCCTGGCCGGAGTCCTGTTGATCGGGTTATTCAAACACCCACACGTGAAGTTTTTTAATCCTCCCCATACGCACGCGCGGCACTGGCGGTAACGCGATAACGGTTGCGGGGAAGCCGGTCTCTATTCTTTTTCATCGACCTTTCCCCTCTTGATGGGGGAAACTCCCTTCCATATCCGTCCGGTACTCTCTGCCTCTCAAGACAAAAAACAGGTGTTTCCTCAGGTCTTTATCCGAATCCGCAAATCAGGACAACGGATTCGATTCTTCACCCTGCCGGCACCCGTTCCGGGACGAGCACGAGATGCCAGGGGGGCTCCTCTTCGCTCATGCGTGAAAATTGGCGGGCGGTGAAGCCGGCGGGCATTCCGGGAAACACGGCACCACGGCGGATTTCCACAAACCGGAAACGGTACGGGGCGGATTTCCGTTCTCGAGACGTTGACCCCGCGGTGAGGCTCCGTCGAAGAGGGGTGACATCCGACAGGTTACAGCGTTCTCCGATTGTCAGTGAAGACAGGGCCTGGTGAACGTGGCCAAAGACGTCGGGACGCGTTTCCGGGGAGAACACGACGTCAGCGGGTCGCATGCCGGGATCGTCGACCAGTTGAGCGAGGATTTCCCAAAACACTTCGTCGTCAACGGCAGTGAGCACACAGAGCGCTCCGCGACGAGCCGCGAGGTTCAAAAGCGCCAGCGGACCCTGAATCACGAATTTCCAGTGAGGAAACGTCAGGCCTTTTCCTCGATGCGTCACTTCCAAGGCTTCTTCTCCGTGAACGCGGATTGTCCGATACGTGCCTTTGGTCCTGGTGACGTGCGAGTGGATAGTGGTTGGTGACAACCGCGCGGGCTCATAGGCAAAGGTGGGCGTTGCCGGGGCGTGACAGGTCACCATGGTGTAACGAGAAAAAAGGTGGCGTTGCGTCGAACGTTCCATCATGTCGACGCCGCCCCAGAACCGGAATTGAAGGTTGTCCGCAGCGCCTTGTGCAAATCGGCGAAGGCGCTCCGGGCTGGCGTGGTACGCGCCGCCGAATTGCGAGCCGGGCTGCAGGCGATCCAATGCATGAAGCGTGAGAGTTTTCCGACTTTGTTGAAGCGGAGGAAGATAAAGATCGAGTAATTCTTCTTCAAAGGATAAATCCCCTGCGCCCAGATCGAGCAGGGACGGCTTCTCCGCCTGAAGGAGAAGGTCATAGGGTGACGGGTTCTGTTTCACGAAGGCTTCGACTTCATGAGGCGCGGGTACGAACGATGAAGTTTCCTCTTCCCGGACAAGAGCAAAGTACACACACAACGATCGAATCGCCTTTGTGGGGGGGAGTCCCGTTAATTCTTTGAGTCGGGCCTGATTTGCTCTGCTCGTGTGACTCGATGAGGTAACGTTCGCCCAGAGGCCGGCAAGCAGCCCTTCCTGAAGCGTGCCTGGCAATTGGCTGTGTCGGACGCGTTCCATGAGGCGGGCCAGGGTGGGCGCAAGTTGAGAGCGATGAACCAGTTTTCTGGTACACTCCCACGCGACGGGATTTGCGTGTTTGCTTTCCTTCAGGAGTCTGCGAAGTTGAGCGGCGTTTTGTGGCGTTTCCTGGGCGTCAGACGATGCTGGCATGGAAGGCGCGCTCGACACGGAGGAAGCGTAGCCTTCGGGTCGGTAACGCGTCAAGATTCGATAAATCAACGGGTTGCGGTTGGACAAACCCTGTGCTACACCATGCGCATGCCGCAACCCCTCGCGTGTCGTTCAAGTAAAATACTGGCGTTCGTGTCGCTTGTCTGTGGAGTGTTGGCGTCAACCACGGCCTGTGCCGCAGTCCACCCTCCCGGCAACTATCGCGTCGGCCAGATCATTGATCCGAACCGCCATACCATCCTCTCGGCCGCGGAATTCCGCTCAATGCTTCAATCGGTTGATATCATCTATATCGGTGAGGCGCATTACACGCCTTCTCACGTTGCTGCCGCACTTCAGGTGCTGCAAATCGTGCTCGGCGGAGGCCGAAAACCGGTTTTGGGAATGGAAATGTTTAGCTGGGACGGGCAAGCCGGGCTTGATCGTTACCTCGGGGGAGCGATAACCTCGACCGAGGATTTTTTAGCCGAATCGCAATGGAAGAACAATTGGGGCGGGAAATATGCGGATTACTCGCCACTGGTCGATTTTGCGAAAACCCATGGTGTAAAACTGCTGGGCCTCAATCCGCCTCGTCCGCTTGTCAGGAAAGTGGCGAAAAAAGGACTCGCGGCAATCGGGAGGGATCCGGCGGTGCAACGATGGACGATTCCAGTCCCGTTTCCTGCTGACGATCTTGAGTATCGACGAGTCATTTATGAGCAGATTGAACGGTGTCATGCAGGATTGTCACGGGAGGTCTATCAGAAAATCTATGAAGCTTCCGTCTTTCGCGACGAGGGAATGGCTTCCGTCATTACGACGATGGTGAAGTTACATGCGTCTGAGCCAACGACCTTTGTCAGTTATACCGGTGCAGGGCATATCCAATACGGGCTTCCCGTTCCCAAGCGGGTCCGACGTCAAGCGGGAGTTCCCGTCAAACACGTGACCGTGTATCTCCATGCGCTGGACCCCGAACACCCGGAAGACGTCGGACGTTTGCTCGATGAACGCATTGCGGATTACGTGTGGCTCACGGCCTTAGGGCCTCAGGGGAGACAACCCCGGTGCGGGGAGTAATTGCATACCTGCATCTCGTGATCCGTCAAAGGACGAGCCTGGGAACGCGAGTTGTCTTAACGAAGAACGCTCAAGGAGGAAAAGAATGGGAGACTCAGTGATTATTGCGCAACGGATGCCCTATGTGCTGGAGATGGATCCCGGCAAGTATTATTGGTGTCGGTGTGGCCGGTCCAAGACGCAACCTTTTTGCGATGGTTCGCACACGGGCACGGAACACTCCCCGTTGGAAGTTGAACTTACCGAGAAAAAACGAGTGGCATGGTGTGGATGTAAACATACGAACAAGCAGCCATTTTGTGATGGAACCCACTCCCGCCTTGAAGAATAATTCCGGAGTAAGGTCGTGGCTCAGGTTGACATGACGGCCTCGTCCTTGTTGAACCAGGCCCCCGAAGAAACGGGGACCGGACAAGCAAAGAAATTCAAACGGAGCCTCTCCCGAAAAGAGTCCGGAAACCCTTGACTCTGGTAAGCGGTTGCCCCTCACCCTGCCTGACAACGGAGGGGAAACGTTTCCGTATCCCCAGCCACCACCATGCCCGGGTTGAAGACTCTGACTCTCCCTCCCCTTCCCCTTCCTTGCAAAGGAGGGGGAAGTTTCTGCCCGCCTATGGAGCCCCGGGGTGCCGTTGAAGACTCTCCCTCCCCTGACCCCTCCTTACAAAGGAGGGGAAAGTTTCTGCCCGCCCATGGAGCCCCGGGGCACTATCGAAGACTCTACCTCCCCTGGCCCCTCCTTACAAAGGAGGGGAAGGGAAGATGGTGACAGTGTGAACTTTCTTGAATGGGTGTCCTCGCTCCGCCTGACAAAAAGCCGGGGAAAGGGGAAAAGACGAAGCCTCCCCTTTGTAAGGGGAGGGAAGGGAGGGGTAGAGCCGCCGCCTATGGAGCCCCGGGGTGCCGTTGAAGACTCTCCCTCCCCTGACCCCTCCTTACAAAGGAGGGGAAGTTTCTGCCCGCCTATGGAGCCCCGGGGCGCTATCGAAGACTCTACCTCCCCTGGCCCCTCCTTACAAAGGAGGAGAAAGTTTCTGCCCGCCCATGGAGCCCCGGGGCACTATCGAAGACTCTACCTCCCCTGGCCCCTCCTTACAAAGGAGGGGAAGGGAAGATGGTGACAGTGTGAACTTTCTTGAATGGGTGTCCTCGCTCCGCCTGACAAAAAGCCGGGGAAAGGGGAAAAGACGAAGCCTCCCCTTTGTAAGGGGAGGTAAGGGAGGGGTAGAGCCGCCGCCTATGGAGCCCCGGGGTGCCGTTGAAGACTCTCCCTCCCCTGACCCCTCCTTACAAAGGAGGGGAAGTTTCTGCCCGCCTATGAAGCCCCGGGGTGCCGTTGAAGACTCTCCCTCCCCTGACCCCTCCTTACAAAGGAGGGGAAGTTTCTGCCCGCCTATGGAGCCCCGGGGCGCTATCGAAGACTCTACCTCCCCTGGCCCCTCCTTACAAAGGAGGAGAAAGTTTCTGCCCGCCCATGGAGCCCCGGGGCACTATCGAAGACTCTACCTCCCCTGGCCCCTCCTTACAAAGGAGGGGAAGGGAAGATGGTGACAGTGTGAACTTTCTTGAATGGGTGTCCTCGCTCCGCCTGACAAAAAGCCGGGGAAAGGGGAAAAGACGAAGCCTCCCCTTTGTAAGGGGAGGGAAGGGAGGGGTAGAGCCGCCGCCTATGAAGCCCCGGGGTGCCGTTGAAGACTCTCCCTCCCCTGGCCCCTCCTTACAAAGGAGGGGAAGTTTCTGCCCGCCCATGGAGCCCCGGGGCGCTATCGAAGACTCTACCTCCCCTGACCCCTCCTTACAAAGGAGGGGAAGGGAAGATGGTGACAGTGTGAACTTTCTTGAATGGGTGTCCTCGCTCCGCCTGACAAAAAGCCGGGGAAAGGGGAAAAGACGAAGCCTCCCCTTTGTAAGGGGAGGGAAGGGAGGGGTAGAGCCGCCGCCTATGAAGCCCCGGGGTGCCGTTGAAGACTCTACCTCCCCTGACCCCTCCTTACAAAGGAGGGGAAAGTTTCTGCCCGCCCATGGAGCCCCGGGGCGCTATCGAAGACTCTCCCTCCCCTAGCCCCTCCTTACAAAGGAGGGGAAAGTTTCTGCCCGCCTATAGAGCCCCGGGGCGCTATCGAAGACTCTACCTCCCCTGACCCCTCCTTACAAAGGAGGGGAAAGGAAGATGGTGACAGTGTGAACTTTCTTGAATGGGTGTCCTCGCTCCGCCTGACAAAAAGCCGGGGAAAGGGGAAAAGACGAAGCCTCCCCTTTGTAAGGGGAGGGAAGGGAGGGGTAGAGCCGCCGCCTATGGAGCCCCGGGGTGCCGTTGAAGACTCTACCTCCCCTGGCCCCTCCTTACAAAGGAGGGGAAAGAGGGGTGTGGCTCAGGTTGACATGACGGCCTCGTACTTGTTGAAACAAGCCCCCGAAGAAACGGGGACCGGACAAGAAAGAAATTCAAACGGAGCCACTAACCAACGTCAACATCAACAGGGTTGACGGCGACCGTCGAGAGATCGACATAGCCGGAGACTGAGCAGGAAGCGGTTGATCGAATGCACGAAAACGTCACTGAGTAGAGAGCCACGTAGCCGGAGGCTGAGCAGGAAGCGGTTGATCGAATGCACGAAGGCGTCACTGAGTAGAGATCGACGCAGCCGGAGGCTGAGCAGGAAGCGGTTGATCGAATGCACGAAGGCGTCACTGAGTAGAGAGCCACGTAGCCGGAGGCTGAGCAGGAAGCGGTTGATCGAATGCACGAAAGAGTCACTGAGGAGAAATCGGTGTTGCCGGCGACTGAATAGGAAACGGGCGATATGGCGCCGCGTCCCCCGACGCGGCGCTGGCCGCGGGTATTGATACTTAACCGGCCCGTGGTTATGATTGACGGTACAGGTCAATGGCCTAACGTGTGGCGGAATATTACCGAAATACTATCATTGGAGGCACGCGCCCCTGCATTGGGCGACGTGGAACAACGACGCTTCGGTGATTCCCGCGCTCCCGGACTGCAGAGCGAACCAATCATGAGTTTCTGGCGGCACCTTCCTCAGCCCATCATCGGATTGGCTCCCATGGATGGAGTCACCGATATTGCGTTCCGCCACGTCGTGGCCACCCATGGCCGACCGGACGTCATTTTTACCGAATTCACCAACGTCCATGATATTTGCCAGGGTCGGCAGATGGGCTGGGACCCGTTGCGGTTTACCGATTGCCAACGACCGATTGTCGCCCAACTCTATGGGAAACACCCTGACTTGTTTTACCAGGCGGCCCACGTGGTGAGTGAACTCGGGTTTGACGGGCTGGACATCAACATGGGCTGTCCGTCAAAAAACGTGGCTTCGTCCGGCAGTGGCGCGGGGCTCATCAAAATACCGGAACTGGCACTCGAAATCATGGCGGCCACCAAACGGGGCCTTCACGATTGGGCCAATGGACAAACCCTGGCTGAAGCTGGCCTCAAACCCGCCATTGTCGAACGAGTCGCCGGGTTTCGTGCCGCCCAGGAGCCTCTCTCCCCACGGAGCGACCGACAGGCCCTTCCCCTGTCAGTGAAAACGCGCCTGGGGTATGACTCCGTCATTATCAAGGAATGGAGCGCGTGTCTCGCGCAGGGCCAACCGGAGGTCATCTCTATCCACGGCCGAACCTTGAAACAACTGTATCGGGGCGAAGCGGATTGGGAGGCCATTGCCGAAGCCGCGGCGCAGATTCGCCAGCACGGTATCCTCGCGTTCGGCAATGGCGACGTCAGGTCTTTGAACGAATCCATTGCTCGCATACACGCCAGCGGGGTGAACGGTATTCTCATTGGCCGGGCGGCCCTGGGAAACCCGTGGATTTTCCAGGGCAAAGCATTGATCCGCGAGGGCGCGAGGGCGCGCTCCTCTCATCCGGTCTCCGAACCAACGGTCTCCCTGGAAGACAGGTTCGACATGATTCTGAAGCACGCCCACGAGTTTGAACGATTTCACGATGCCCCCCGTTTTCCGCGAATGCGCAAACACCTGGGCTGGTATTGCAGCGGCTTCCCCCATGCGGCCTCCCTGCGTGCCCACATGGTCAAAACCAACAATGCCCAGGACGTTGAACGACTGCTCGACGAGTACGTCTCCCGACGCGTCACGCCTGAAGTCGAAGCACTCACTGCTGCACCGACGTAACCCGCCGCACCTATCGAGAACCCGTGTCCGTCATCCTGGCTTCCACTTCTCCGCGCCGCCGCGAATTGCTGGCCCTGCTCGGCATCGGATTCGAAGTCATCCCTCCCACGGTTGAAGAAGTGCCCTCCCCCGGTCTTTCGCCTCCCGACCAGGCGAAACGATTTGCCCTCGACAAGGCGCGCTCCATTGCACGTCGGCATCCCGATGATCTGGTGTTAGGCAGCGACACGGTGATTGAAATTGACGGAATGCTGCTGGGCAAACCTCAAGATCTCGAACAGGCGGAAATCATGTTGCGGCAGCTACAGGGGCGCGTGCATCAGGTGCACACGGGCGTCGCGCTGATTCACCACACCGCGCACACGACGCTCGTGCAAATCGAAACCGCCCACGTCCGGATGAAACCGTGTCACGATGAGGAACTCCTCGGCTACCTCAGGACAGAAGAAAGTTTAGGGAAAGCCGGAGCCTATTCCATTCAAGGAGAAGGGGCCAGGCTTATTGAAAAGATCGAGGGAGATTACCCAACCATTGTCGGGTTGCCCCTGTGGCAGACGGCCAGCCTGCTGAAGCAACGGGGCGTCGTGCTCCCGAAGTCCGTTGAAGAGATTTACCGACTGAAACCGTACGCGAATTGGAAGGAGTTCGCGTAGAACCCCTCCTCGGAATCAGCAAAGGCTCGTGAGGAATCTACTAAGAATGTCCTGGTTCCAGTGTCCAGCCGCTAAAAGTATTCATCCGCTCCTTGTTCACCACGAACGGTCCGGTAGAGTTCTTCTTCATCAGAAACACCATCCCGGGTCACTCGTGCAACCAGTCCCACAAATTCAAGAACTCCCTTTCCTTCAGAATACCCACGTGCATGTCATGCTCAATGTTTATACCCCAGACCTTAATATATTCGGTCTCCTCTTCACCGATCTCTATATGAAGTTCATGGTCCCCACTGTTCCACTGAATGGTCAGACGTCCATCTTCATCACTGGAAACAAACGGAGGGTTCCAAAGCCGTCCACTGTTTACGATAGAATATAAACAATTCTCCAGCGTAGTATGAGCTTGACTCAAAGCAAAAAGACTGGGCTTCTTTGACCCTTTTCCATCCCAATTATCTTGACGCTCGGCTATTTTTTGAAGTTTTTCTTTAAACGGTTCCAACAAGGACGAGTAATGTTTTCGTTGCCAATCTTTATAAATCTGTTCCGCTGTGAAAGCTTTCACGGCAATCCTCCGACACTACATTCCCCCTCCTTTGTCAGGAGGGGCCAAGGGGAGAGAGAGTCTTCGATGGCACCTCCGGGGCTCCCTGGGTGGGAGTCCTGCCGGCAAAGTATACAGACCGCTGGGTTCAACGCCCCCGGTGCTTCATGGGAGGCTCTACCCCACCTTCCCTCCCCTTACAAAGGGGAGGAGGCTCGGCCCATTCAGCAGCGGTCGCCCGTGCATCGGGACCTTCCCTCACCTGACAAAAGGGAGGCTTTTTCTTTTCCCCCGGAGGGGCGAGGGGAGGTAGAGCCTTCAACCCCTTGACAAGGGAAGCAGGGGGGCTTCTGGCCAGAGGAGGGAGAATCTGCAAAGGCGACCCGCGCACGCTCCCTGGACGGGAGACTCTACCCCTCCTTCCCTCCCCTTACAAAGGGGAGGAGGCTCGGACCATTCAGGAGCGGTCGCCCGCGCATCGGGACCTTCCCTCCCCTGACAAAGGGGAAGTTATAAGGTCTGACGTTGACGCCGGCAACCAGCTCAATCTCCCAGGTTCCCCTGACAAAGGGAAGGCTTGGACCTTCTCTGATTCCCCTCCTTTGTAAGGAGGGGTCAGGGGAGGTAGAGTCTTCACCCTCCTGATAAAGGGGGCCAAGGGGTCTTCGGACCAAGGGAGGGAGAATCTGCAAAGGCGACCCGCACGCGCTCCATGGACGGGGGACTCTACCCCTCCTTCCCTCCCCTTACAAAGGGGAGGGTTAAACCTTCTCCCATTCCTCACCTTTGTCAGGAGGGACCAGGTAGCAGCTATTGGGAACGCGGGACAGACGACTTCTCCCTTCCCCTCCTCTGTCAGGAGGGGTCAGGCTGAAAGTTTGCGGGTTGTTCGTTCGAAATCTTCATGATCTGGGGGAAACGAGCCTGAAAAATAACCTCGAAGAGGATATTGTTTTTATATTCAGTTCTTTGTTGTTCCGTAAGTTTCATAACGGAAGCAGCCTGTTCTTTGAAGCAGGTCCTTTTGTCTCAGCAAAAGGACCTTGTCGGGGGCGGGTGAGCTCCCGCCTCTTTCATTAAAACAACAAATCCGGATTTCCGATTAACTCTGTCGGGAATGACCCAGTCATTATTGGGGAATGACGCAATGGCTACAGGGGAAGAAAAGAAAAACATGGAAGCATCGACCACGAAATCTGCTCGTGAAAGAGAGCCGCCGGAGAAATCCATCTATCTTGTCCCGCGTCACATAAATTTCATGAACTTTTCCTTGGCTTCGTCCATAAGTTCGGCGGAGACCGTTGTTGCGCCGCGCTCTTTGGCCAAGCGTTCAATTTCCTTGCGGGCCATGGGTTGAATAAAGTCCGGAACGTTGTTCAACCGCCGTTCGGCTTCGGGAGACCAGGTCATACCGTTGGATGAATTCTTCGAATCATCCATGACCTGAAGCGTAACGGTCGTATAGCCGTTTTTCCGCGCATACGATTCCACGCTGCTCTTGACCATCGGCTGCACAAACGACGGCAGCTTGCCTAACCGTTCCTGGGCGTCAGGGCTCCATTGAAGATCGGATGGTTGCGTGCCGGCAGAAGCCTCGCCGGAGGTCAAGCCCATTTGCGCGACCATCGCGGAAAAAGGACAACCGCCGGATTCACCCTCTTTTGCACCTGCACCGGCTGCGGCTGCGCCGGCTGCGGGACCCGCACTCTGTCCTGCATGGATTTTTTCGTTCAGATAGGCTGCCATGGACCCAGACGCCGCCGAAGCCCCGACTTCTTCTTTTAACGTCCCCCGCGTCATTTCCAATGGGGACGCCTCCGTGGTCCGCCCTCCGAGCTGAACACCAAGGGAACTGACCATTTGCGTTTCGCCCGGATTCGTCACCATGGAAAACTTCGCGTCACAGGAGGGACAGGCAAAAAATACCCCCAGCGAGCCTTCGGCGGGTTTCTCAACCTTTTCAAAGCCCATATAGGTTTCACAGTTCAAGCAGACAAATTTCATGGCAGCCTCACGTGGCAGAGTTGAAAGTAAAAAAGGGGGGTGCCCTCTTGTTGCTTACAGCTTTTCAGCCAGAATTTTTTTGTACTCCAGCATCGATTGAACGCGCGCGACAATATCCGTATACCGCCGGCTCGTCGGATATTGCTCATCCAGCAACGGTGTCCCTTTATCAAACGTCCTGGCGAAGTTCCGGTCAAATGGAATACGGCCAAGCAACGGCAGATTGAGGGCTTCACACATGCCTGCGGTGTTGCCTTCGAACAGCTCATTCTCGCTGCCACAAGACGGGCACCGGTATTGGCTCATGTTTTCAACGACTCCCAACACGGTAATCCCCAGCTCCGTCGCATAGCCAATCGACTTCTGAACAACGTTCGATGCCACTTCCGAAGGAGTCGTGACCACAACCGCACCGGCAAGATCAGGAAGGAAGCCGGCGAGGACCGGCGGTTTATCCGCAGCGGCTCCCGGAGGAAGATCGGCCAACAGATAATCCAGGTCTCCCCAAAGAATATCGGCAAGAAACTCCCGGATCACGTTCATTTCCATGAGCCCCAACCAGACGGGACTCAAATCCATCGGGCCTTTCCACCGGACGGGAGCCGTCTCATTGAGCAAGAAATCCATGGAAGCCACTTTGATGCCATAGGGCCCTTCCGGGGGGCGGGCTCCCTCCGGCGTGACTTCGAGCCCCTTGTCCAGTATCCCCATCATTCGGGGAACGCAGGGCCCGTTGAGGTCCACGTCGATGACTCCAACCTTGTGGCCCTGTCGTCCCAATGCCAGGGCCAGATTGACCGTCGTCATGCTCTTCCCGACCCCGCCTTTGCCGCTCATCACCACGATCTTGTGCCTGATCCCCGACATGCGGTCCCGGACTTGCCGGGTTTGCAGGGTGATCTGCTGTACGACCCTGGCGTCGTCGGTGTATTGCAATTTACCCAGAATGCTTTTCAGGTCTTTTTCCATGGTGGGTTCGTCTACCATGCCGCACGCGTCCGAACGGGTTGACAATGAAAAAGATAATTCCCGGACAACAAAACCAGAACGCCTTCCCGTGCTGCCCCGAGCCTGAACGGAACGAGTACGGCACGTTCGCAATGATTCAGAAGCAAAAAAGTATCATACGGGTTTTAGCCAGTCAATCGAGAAGCCGAACGGGTCGTGGCTCAGTTTGACGTGACGGCCTCGTCCTTGTTGAAACAAGCCCCGAAGAAACGGGGACCGGACAAGAAATTCAAACGGAGCCGCTGCCGAAAAGAGTCCGGAAGCATTTGACTCCGGTAAGCGGTTGCCCCTCACCCTGCCTCCTGACAACGGAGGGGAACGTTGTGCTGCCCGCCCATGGAGCCCCGGGGGACTTTGAAGACTCTACCTCCCCTTGCCCCTCCTTACAAAGGAGGGGAAAAGACTAACCGCCTGCCACGCTCGACCGCCCACCAGAGCCTTCACCCTTCCTTACAAAGGAGGGGAAAAGAAAAAACCTTCCCTTTGTCAGGGGAGGAAAGGTCCCGATGCGCGGGCGACCGCTGCTGAATGGGCCGAGCCTCCTCCCCTTTGTAAGGGGAGGGAAGGTGGGGTAGAAGGCCTTGATCTGCGAACGGAAGAAGGGGGAACGTTGTGCTGCCCGCCCATGAAGCCCCGGGGAGCCATGGAAGACTCTACCTCCCCTTGCCCCTCCTTACAAAGGAGGGGAAAAGACTAACCGCCTGCCACGCTCGACCGCCCACCAGAGCCTTCACCCCTCCTTACAAAGGAGGGGAAAAGAAAAAACCTTCCCTTTGTCAGGGGAGAAAAGGTCCCGATGCGCGGGCGACCGCTGCTGAATGGGCCGAGCCTCCTCCCCTTTGTAAGGGGAGGGAAGGTGGGGTAGAAGGCCTTGGTCTGCGAACGGAAGGAGGGGGAACGTTGCTGCCCGCCCATGGAACCCCGGGGGGCGTTGCAGACTCTACCTCCCCTTGCCCCTCCTTACAAAGGAGGGGAAAAGAAAAAGCCTCTCCTTTGGAAGTGGAGGGAAGGAGGGGGAGAAGGCCTCGGTCTGCGAACGGAAGGAAGGGGAACGTTGCTGCCCGCCCATGGAGCCCCGGGGGCCTTTGAAGACTCTACTCCCCTTGCCCCTCCTTACAAAGGAGGGGGAAAGAAAAAACAGGGAAAGGCGTCTACCAATGGGGCGAACCTTGCCCTTCCTTACAAAGGAGGGAAAAGAGGGATTTTATGATAATGTAAAGTTTCAGGTCATTTATTACATTTGTTACAATTATTAACATTTTTCTTTATTTTGTAATTTTTACAGTATTTTGTAATATTTTGTTGCTTTATGTAACTTTTTGTAAATTTATTACAATTCGTACATTTTATTACATCAGTGCATTTTATGGTCATTTCTGTTCATTTCTGTATGTGTTTGCTCATTCGTTGACTATTTCCGCTGTCTCCCTTTGTTATTTCCGATCCCCGCAGTTTTCCCATCCTCCCTTCTGCTCCGCGCCGCGCTTGATTCGTTCAGTACCCCGGTTGAACTTCAGGCGGCTCGGGGTCAGACCGTCACGGCCGAGGAGCCTGCACCGTTCAGTACCCCGGTTGGACCTCAGGCGGCTCGGGCAAGGAAGGATTCCGGACGGGCTTGAACGTGAACACGGCCGGCGTGTGCGAATCGACCGCTATTTCTACGGCGTGCATGTGTTCCCCACCGTATACCTCCACGGCAGTCAGATTGCCTGCCGAGCGGGGAAAAGGCCGAAAGACCCGAAACTCGTGACTGTCCCCGAAAAGCAGGAGGACGGGTTTCCGGAAAAATCCTGCCCGCATGATGAGGGTTTCGCCGAATCCCTTGAACCCCGAGGCGGGGGCAAAGGTTTCCTGCTCCGGATCGAATCTCTTCTTGAACATATCGGCGTGAACGGCGACCACCACGGCCCCGGCGTTCGCTGCCGCGGCCTTGTCAAATGAATCCGCAAGCCACGCCCTGTTCGCCCGGTCACGGGCGAAGAATTCCTGAGCCGCGTTCCGACCCCGAACCTTGAGATCGGGAACGTCGGGATTATCTTTGAAATTGTTATTGGGGCCGACAACGTGTGCCGTCACAAACCACACGTTGCCACGGCTGAACCTGCCGTTCTCGACGAATGGCTCAAAGCCGCGCATGACGTCCGCCTGGCGCTCGAGGCGAATCGGACGTCTGCCGAGACTCTCGGCCGTCCGAAAATAGTGCGCACGGATAAATTGCAGTCGGTCGAGCGGGTCAAACCCTCCGGCCTGCGGGCGGTGACAATCGGTCCACTCGTTGTCTCCCGGGGTGTAGATAACGGCCGACGCAAAGCCGTTCATGAAATCCCGCTGATCGAGCAGCCTTTGGTCGGAACACGGGGTCCAACCCGATTTGGTATCGCCGACGTGGATGGTAAAGACGGGGAACCTGCGGTTGATCTCCGCGATCAACGCCTTGAATGTGCCGTAGGACTCCTTTTCAGGCGGGCCATAGGGCATATCGCCTAAGGCCACGAAAGTAAAATCTGCTGCCGCGGCTGCCGTGGCCGTCGTCGTCAAGACGGCAAACCACACACCGACGAGTGCCATGACGAGCCGGCGTTTCATGTACCGGGGTCGATCGATCGGGGAAGGCCACCGGCTTCCAGCAGCAACGCGCCCAACTGCCTGACCCGCTCGAAATAACCCAGGGATTCTTCACTTAATTCCGGAAGTGCGGTCTCCAAATCGGACAGGCAATCTTCAAGGATCACCACTCGCTGCGGATCGAGATGGTGCTCTTCCAAAAAATACGCCACGCACCCACTCACCACCGTGTCCAGGGTCATGAGTTCGCCTTCACGAGGACCCACCGAGCCCGGCCATTCGGCCGCCTGGTGTATCTCCCACAACCGGAGCAGGTCCCCGTTGTTCCCTCGGGTCACGGCCCACGTCTCAGCCATAGAGCATAATATCCGCGGCCAGGCCAACCGCGAGGGCCAGATGAATCATTCCGCTGCACCGGTACAGCCACACCGGCCAATGATTGATTCGCCGCAGGATCCGGTCCCGACCCGACGCCGTGGCCCCAAGCAGAATACAGGCTTTGGCCACGGCCAGCCCGCCACACGCCACCCACACCCAAAATCCTTTGAGACCCACCGTGCCAATCATCAAGATCAACCCCATCAGCATGATCGCCTGTCCCATCCAGAATCGCCGCCAGGGATCCAGGAAAACCCCTTTGACACAGGCGAGCCCCATCGCGGGCACAATGGTCATCATCAACCCCAGCAACCCCCAGGCCAGGGTCGTCAAACCCATGAAGAGGTTTGCGATCAACACGTCAACGCCTTTTCCTGCCCGTGGATCAAATCCACCCACACGCATGGATCAATACAATCGAGAGCGTACACAACCCCAGCCCGCAAAAGCGATAATCCACCGCCTCCCGGCTCAAGCACCAATTCAAAACGGAATGACGCGTTTCGTCATTTGACAAAAGAAAAAATCCTCCCTTCGCCATCATGGCAGCCCCCGTGACCATCCATAATCCCTGGTAGGGCAGATCGGACGCTTTCAGAAGCAGAATCATGCCCGCAACGAGGGTGACTCCCGACCATTTCGTGAATGAAGGGGTGGTCAGGAGGGCCTGCCTGATCTGCCCGACGATCCACAGAGGTGCCACCACTAAGGCCAAACCATCAGCCATCCATAACCCTGCAATGGCCATCAGGAGATAGGACATTGCTTCGACCTGTCCGTTTTTTTCTTTCTTTTTCTTTTTGTATCAGGATGGTGTAAGAGAAACCGCCAAGGCAAGACTGGCATTCACCGGGTTTCAGTGTCAAGCCGGGGGCTTGCTTCATCAACGCCACGCTGCGTATGCTGCACGCGATCATCACGTACCCGTCTTTGTTCTTGCCGCCCTGAACGTGCCATGACCGACCTCGTCCAACAGACGACGAAAGCCCTCGTTCAACTGATGCCTCCGTCCGTCGCACCCGATTTCCTTGAGGAATACGGACTGACCCTGACCACCCAACAGGCTCAAGCCGTCACCAAAGAGCTTCTGGCCCTCACCATGTATTGGATCACCTGTGCCGTTCGCGTGAGCATCCCGGAACCCGTCTGCAGCCGGATGCACCGATCGATTCGTGAGCACGTCCGTGAAAAATGGGGCAGTAAATTCGGACTGGTCCACGTCCCCGTCGATCAGTTCTTTGCCGGGATGGAAAGCACGCATCAGACGTGGGAGCACATTACCCGACAAGGCGGGGAACCCATTGCCGTCCTGAGTCAAGCGGCGAAGGACCTCGAAGCCGACAATATTATCTCTTCACAAGACGAACAAAAAATCCTGGCCGTGTTTCTCGATCTGGTGCCGATCGAAGAAATCGGGGAACTCATCGCCGACCTGGAACAGAGCCTGAGACAGGATTGTGCGCCGGCTGCGGGTGAACGCCCGGCCGAAGCCTCTAAAAACACACGTGCTGACAACGCCGGTTTTTCCAGGACAGCAGGCACGTTGGATGATAAAAAGCCATGAACCGGCACATGGATGAAATACAGGCAATCACACAGTGAGGCAGAGCAGAGCCGGCGGCTGACCGCGGCACGCAATAGATAACCCGTCAACGAAATCACACCGTATCGGCATGGCGACAAAATTTTTCACCAATGACGACGGCAACACCCTGCTGAACAAGTTCAGGGGCGTGTTCAGATACAACCCCCACGTTACTGGGATACCCCACCCGGGCATGAACGCGACCGTGCAACCCTTGCTTCTTTCCTTGAAGCCCGACTATGCGGACCTGGTCTTCAAAGGTCTCAAAAAAGCTGAACTGCGGCGGCGCTTCATGTTACATCTCAAGAACCGCGACGTGTTCATCTACGTGTCCAGTCCGGTCATGAAATTGCGCGGCGGCTTTCGTGTCGGGC
Source organism: Nitrospirales bacterium (assembly GCA_965215405.1). GTDB lineage: Bacteria > Nitrospirota > Nitrospiria > Nitrospirales > UBA8639 > Bin75. Next base: position 872,482 of record OZ244060.1, on the reverse strand, counting down.
AGGTGTGGACTGGCACACCCAAAGAAGTGTGGAGACGGGTATCCAAACTCGCTGGCGTCCGTAAGCGCGATTTCGACGTTTATTATGCCGGGCGGACGGTTGCGTATGCTTTGGAAATCACAGACGTTTGGGAGTATAAAAACCCCGCAAGCCTGAACACGCTTGAAAATCGATTCCCGGATTTCGTTGTTCCACAGTCCTGGCGATACGTCAGACCTAACGAGTACGGCTTATTTCGAAGGATGAAACGTCTGACGAAAGAGTCTGAACATGCAAGGCTCTTGAGTACAGTGGGCTGACTTGTGGCTGATCATATCCCATGGCTTGCCCCATGATGGTTTAAGGTCACCGTTGAACGTCTCTCCATCCCCAACCTCCCCGCCGCAAAGCAGCACCCGTTCATCCGCCTGGTTGACGACGTCCTGCAAGCCAAAGCCTGCCCCGTGCCCCGACACGGGGCCGCCGACCCTGCGCCGAACACCAGCGAGCAGGATGCGGAGATGGACAGACTGGTGTACGATCTCTACGGCCTGACGACTGAAGAAGTTGCTGTTATTGAGGAAAGCGCGAAATGAGCGAATCCGAAACCAACGATTCAACAATACAAAACCTGCTCCGGTGTATTAGAGAACAATCCATGCAAGGCGAGTACATCTATAGAGGCGAACCGGATAGAGGCGAACCGGAAAAATATAAAAAAATTTCCTCTGCGTTTTACCGAAAGTACGAAGAGAAAATAGAAGAGGAGAATTTTGACATTCAAATAGCTCAAAATGAAATGCTGGCACAGGTAAAAGGATACACTGATTTTACCGATGAAACCGACGTGCTCACCGAACTGCAACATTACGGAGGCAAAACCAATCTGATCGACTTCACCACCGATTATCTCATAGCGTTATTCTTTGCCTGCGATAGCTTACCCAGGGAAGACGGCAGGGTTATACTGCTCAATCGAGAATCCAAACAGGGGACAATCACGTCTCCAAAGAAAAATCAGAACAATCGGGTCATTTCGCAGAAAAGCATATTTTTTCAATCCCCGAAAGGCTACCTTGAGGAAAAGGATTCTGCAGTTGCAATCATCCCAATTCCTCGGGGAATGAAACAACACATTTTAAACTACCTGAAAAAATACCATGATATTACTACGCACACCATTTACAACGATATTTTCGGCTACATCCAAAATCAGGAAAAACACCACGGCGCCTATACAGAGTTTTATATCGGTCTTACCTCTCACAAAAAAGAAAGATACCAAGAAGCTATCGAACATTATGACCAGTCGATAGAAATCAACCCACAAAACGCCAACACATACTACAACAGAGGGGCCGCCAAGAGTGCCCTTAAGTGCCCCGCCGCCGCCATTGCCGACCTTGACCAAGCACTCCGCATCAACCCACAAAACGCCAACGCCTACAACCACAGAGGACTTGCCAAGGGTGACCTTAACCGACACGACGACGCCATTGCCGACTTTGACCAGGCACTCCGCATCGACCCACAAGATGCCGACGCCTACAACCACAGAGGACTTGCCAAGGGTGACCTTAACCGACACGACGACGCCATTGCCGACTTTGATCAGGCACTCCGCATCAACCCGCAACATGCCGACGCCTACAACAACAGAGGAGCCGCCAAGGGTGACCTTAACCGACACGACGACGCCGTTGCCGACTTTGACCAGGCAATCCGTATCGACCCCCAACATGCCGACGCCTACTGCAACAGAGGATTCGCCAAGCATGCCCTTAACAGACACCACGACGCCATTGCCGACTTTGACCAGGCGATCCGGATCCAACCCCCAACATGCCGACGCCTACTACAACAGAGGGGCAGCCAAGCATGCCCTTAACCGATACGACGACGCCATTGCCGACTTTGACCAAGCGGTCCGCATCAACCCGCAACATGCCGACGCCTACTACAACAGAGGACTTGCCAAGGGTGCCCTTAACCGGCACGAAGACGCCATTGCCGACTTTGACCAGACAATCCGCATCCACCCGCAAGATGCCAACGGCTACTGCAACAGAGGACTTGCCAAGGGTGCCCTTAACCGGCACGAAGACGCCATTGCCGACTTTGACCAGACAATCCGCATCCACCCGCAAGATGCCAACGGCTACTACAACAGAGGATTCGCCAAGCATGCCCTTAACCGACACGACGACGCCATTGCCGACTTTGACCAGGCAATCCGCATCGACCCGCAACATGCCGACGCCTACAACAACAGAGGAGCCGCCAAGTTGGCCCTTAACCGACACGACGACGCCATTGCCGACTTTGACCAGGCAATCCGCATCAACCCACAAGATGCCGACGCCTACAACAACAGAGGACTCGCCAAGTTGGCCCTTAACCGACACGACGACGCCATTGCCGACTTTGACCAGGCAATCCGCATCAACCCGCAAGATGCCAACGGCTACAACAACAAAGGACTTGCCAAGTTGGCCCTTAACCGACACGACGATGCCATTGCCGACTTTGACCAGGCAATCCGCATCGACCCACAACATGCCGACGCCTACTGCAACAGAGGATTCGCCAAGCATGTCCTTGAGCGATACCGCGACGCCATTGCCGACTTTGACCAGGCAATCCGCATCAACCCACAACATGCCAAAGCCTACTGCAACAGAGGACTTGCCAATAAAGCCATTGGGGAGTACGACCAGGCACGCGCTGACTTTCAACGCGCTTTTGAATTAGCTACAGAACAAGGCAATCAAGCGTTAGCCCTGTACGCTCGAAGCTTATTAGAGGGACTGCCGCCCACCGACGACGGGGATCAGGGAAATGCCGGGCGCGGCAGGTGACATGTTACGGTTCCACCAGCGGAGACAGGGGGGGGGGAGAGAATCGCATGGCAAAGCGGACGTGGTTGCTCCTTATTTCCGGTCAAACGTTCAAAAAGCGGGTGGTGAAAATGAACCCGCCTGCGTTTGTTTTCCGGTATCAGGCACGGCAGAATATCTGATTGTTCCGGGCACCTCCGACAGAGACCCGAACGCGCAGAGCCCGTTCAACAAGGCCCTTGCAAACAGGGAATTATCAAGAATAGTTGACAGTCTCAGGTCTTCGGTTTCTTCGAGTCCCTGTTGTGTTTCCCTTTCATCTTCGGTTTGTCCGGAGGGGTGAGGGGAGGGAGAGTCTTCAACGGCGCCCCAAGGGGCTTCATGGGCTGGGGGCTCTACCCCTCCTTCCCTCCCCTTACAAAGGGGAGGAGGCTCGGGCCATTCAGCAGCGGTCGCCCGCGCATCGGGACCTGCCCTCCCTGACAAAAGGGGAGGCTTGGACGTTCTCCCATTCCCTTCCGTTGTCAGGCGGGGTCAGGTTTGCGACTTTTCGGCTATGGGAGCCCACCAGACGTTTCCCTGCCGTTGTCAGGAGGGGCGAGGGGAGGAATAGTTGACAGTCTCAAGTCTTCTGTTTCTTCGAGTCCTTGTTGTGTTTCCCTTTCGTCTTCGGTTTGTCCGGAGGGGTGAGGGGAGGGTATTTCTTTTCCCCCTCCTTTGTCAGGAGGGGCCAAGGGAGGCTTAAACTCTTTTCCCCTCCTTTGTAAGGAGGGGTGAGGGGAGGTAGAGTCTTCGAGGAGCCAAGGGGCTTCTGGCCAGAGGAAGGAGAGTCTTCAACGGCGCCGCGCGCGCTCCATGGATGGGCGGCTCTACCCCTCCCTTCCCTCCCCTTACAAAGGGGAGGCTTAGATCTGCTCCCGCCAATCAGTCCACGTGGTCACGGAAGAGGATGCTATCTCCACTGACAAAAGGGAGGCTTAGATCTGCTCCTGCTCCCTTCCGTTGTCAGGCGGAGCCAGGGTTGCGAGTTTGCGGCTCGGGAGCCCACAAGACGGGTCCCCTCCTTTGGGGTGAAGGGCTTCGCGTCGCCGGGCCCGGCACGCCAGGACGGGCCCGGGAGCCGGATTCCCTCCCTCCTCCAAGCCTTCGGAGCACCGCGAAGACGCCCCGCTCAATACCGGAGGCTCCCGGTCAGCCAGAGACTGTGCTCCGGGAGGCCGCCGACCCGCTCGCGCCGGTCCGCCTCCAGACTCAGCCCCAGGCTCGGGGTCCACGCCAGCCGCTGGCCCACCCGATACTGCCGCGTCGTGCGCCCATCCCCCGCCACCGCCCCGTAGGCCGTCAGCGTGCCGCCCGCCTGCCACCACGGCATGGTGTACCCCACCTCCGCGTCCAGCCGCAGGGCCGAGGGCCCCCGAGCCGGCGCCGGACCACCCGCCAGCGGCTGCCGGTCCGCCCACAGCGCCTGCACCCCGCTGGTCGCGTTCCCCCATGCCGGCGTCAGCGCCATATACAGCCCCTGCCCGCGCTCCCCCGGGTCGAATCCCACCGCAAGGCTCACCCCCGCGTCCTCAAAGTCCGTGGCTTCATGCGTCAGCAACACGCGCCCGTTGACCGTGACGTCCAGCCCCAGCCCCGGATGGCCATACGTTACCCCGCTCCCGAGTTCCAGCCCGAGCCCCCGCTCCGCGTCGCCCCCGTCGACCCGAGCCGCCAGCCCCACCGTGCCGCTCAGCCCCGCGCCACCCACGGCCAGTCCCCCCCGGCCTTCCAGCAGCAGACGCAGTTGCCACGCCTCCGCCTCCACCGCCGCCAGCCGCCCCTCCTGCGCCTCCGTCTCCATCTCCACAAAGAATCCCTTCGTCCCCAGCGACCAGTCCAGCCCTCCCAGCGACGCCAGGGTGTGGCTCCCCCCACCCGCCGCCATCATCATCGCCAGGTCGGTGGCCCCCGCCGGGATACTCGACGTGTCCGTGACCGTGGCCTCGCCCCAGCCATAGCCCAGCATGCCCCAGGTCCGCAGCCCCGCCCACGGCGACCACTGCACGTAGGGATGCAGACTCAGCAGCTTCGGCTCCACCTCGGTCTCCACGTCCGCGGTCAACTCGACCGCTCCCTCGCTCCCGTTGACCAGAACCCCAGCCACCAGGTCGGCCCGGCGCCGCCATTCCAGCCCCAGTTGCCCGGCAAAGACGTTCCCCTCCGTGGCGACCGTCGGGTCCAGTTGCCCCGCAAACCGGCTGTAGCTGCCCCGCCCCCAGAGGACCCACGCGCCCAGCCCGGCCTCGTCGGCCGCTCCCTCTCCCAAGGCCAACTGAAAGTGACTCCGCGCCAGGAAGTCCCGGACCGTCGGCAGGGTCCCGTCCACCCCGACGTGCCGACGCACCAGGCCGACCACCTCTTCAAAGGAGACCGCGCCCGAGGGGACCGGGGTCCCGCCCAGCGTCACCGTGGACCCGCCAGCCGCCGCCCCCTGCCGGGCCTCGAGGGCCATCATCAGGTCCTGCACCACTGTCCGCCCAAACGCCGCCAGCGCGTATTGCAGCCGCCGCTGCCGCTGGCTCAGCGTCTCATCGTCGAGAATCTCCACCGTCGCCGTTACCGTGTCCTGACCCTCCTCGCTCCCTTCCCCCGGCCGGAAGGTCACCTGGAAGGTCTCGGTCTCTTCGATCAGCTTGTCATCCACCACGGTGAACCGCAGCGTCTGCTTCGTGTCCCCCTGGGCAAACACTACCTCCCGCTCGAGCGGCTCGTAATCCGCCCCCTGAGTGGCCGTGCCATCCTGAAAGGTGACAGTCAGGGTCATCGGGCGCACGCTCTTCTGGTCCAGTGTGACCTCGAAGTCGACCGCCCCTGCGTTCTCCCGGACCTTCCGGTCCTCCACGATCACCTTCACCACGTCATCGTCCGTCACCGTCACCTCCGCCGACGTGATGGCCACCTCCCTGGCCCCCTTCACCTCCCCACTGACCTCCAGCGTCACGTCCTCCTCATCCTCCGTATCCTTTTTGGGCTTCAGCATGAACGTCCCAGGCTCCTTGCTCTCCTTGCTGCTCTTCGCGCCCGCCGGAATCGTCACCATGAAGGGCTCCACCTTTTCCACGTCCACGACCCCGCTCTCGTCGCTCCCGGCCACCGACACCGTAATCTCCTTTGCCACCCTGAACCGCGTGTCTCCCGTCACCGTGGCCCTCACCGTGACCAGCGTCTCGCCGGCGGCCTCCGACACCGTGACCATCCTCTCGCAGTCGCCCTCCGACCCCGTGACCATCGTCTCGCTGTCGCCCTCCGACTCCGGGGAGCCCAGCGTGAGGCACAGCTCGATGCCCGTCGGGGCTTCGTCGTTGTCGACCAGGGTGAATCTGGTGCCACTCACGACGGTCGCGACGGTCGCGAAGCCCTCCCCCCCCACCGAGGCCGACACCACCACGATCTGATCCGTCTCGTCCACGTTGTCGTCGTGCGGAACCAGAGTAAACTCCTCCGGGTCCCTCGGGCCGGGCAGCCCCGGGGAAACGGAGAAGGTGTACTCACTCGGCTCAAACCCTACCGCCCCGTCCTCAACGGTTCCCTTCATCCGGATCGTCACCGGCCGCTCGTCGCCCAGCGGCGTGTCTCCCGTCACCGTCGCCGTCACCGTCACCCTCGTCTTGGCGCCCTCCGACACCTTCACCCCTTCGCCGCTCGTCGCCGCCGTACCCGCCACCGTCAGCCCCCGGCCGCTCGTCGCCGGGCCCGACCGCCTCGCCGCCGTCTCCCCGTCGCCCTCCGCCGTGCTCAGAACGACGCTCAGCTCGATGGTGGCTTTGTCGTCGTTCGTGATCGTCAGCGGCACGTCATCCGGGTCCGTCACCCCCCGGCTGTTCGTCGCCGTGCCCGACACCGTCACCTCCCTGTGAGCCGTGTCCACGGGGTTGTCCACGGCCGTGATCGTCACCGTGCCCGTGCTCGTCGTCGCGCCCGCCGGGATCGTCAACTGGCTCCCGCTCAGCGTGTAGTCGCCTTCTACCGCCGGAAACACCGGCGCGGCCGACACCGTCACCGTCGTCGCCTCGCTCGACGGATGGTCCAGGGTCGCCGTCACCGTGCTCGTGTCGCCGTCCTCCCCGATCGAAGGCGGGTCCAGCTCCAGCGTCACCCTCGGGGTCGCGTCGTTGCCCCTGATCGTCAGCGTCACGTCATCCGGGTCCGTCACCCCCCGGCTGTTCGTCGCCGTGCCCGACACCGTCACCGTCTTCTCCGGGGCGTCCACGTCGTTGTCCACGCTCGTGACCGTCACCGTACCCGTGCTCGTCGTCGCACCCGCCGCAATCGTCAACTCCAGGTTCCCGCTCAGCGTGTAGTCGCCTGCTACCGCCGGCGCCACCGGTGCCACCGAGACCGTCACCGTCGTCGCCTCGCTCGACGGATGGTTCAGGGTCGCCGTCACCGTGCTCTGCTCATCGACCTCCGTGATCGAGGCCGGGGTCAGCACCAGCGTCACCGTGGGCTCGGCATCGTCGTCCCCGATCGTGCCCGTGCCCGCGGGGGTCGCGACGTCCGCGCCGCCGGTCGCGCCCGACAGCGCGATCTCGACCGTCTCGTCGGGCTCGTCGATCCCGTCGCCCCTCACCGTGACCGTGACCGTCTTCGTGACGTCCCCGGGCGCGAACGTCAGCGTGCCGCCCGCCACCGCCGCGTAGTCGGTGCCGGAGGTCGCCGTGCCACCGCCCGAATCCGCGTAGGCAACCGTGACCCGAACGGCCGAGGCCGGATCCAGCGTCACCGTGAACGTCAGGTCCGCCGTCCCGGAATCGCCCTCGTCCACCCGCGGCGAGTCGATCGAGAACTGGGGAACGTCGTTGTCGACGATCGTGCCCGTGCCCACGGCGGTTCCGATCGTCGCGCCGCCGGTCGCGCCCGACAGCGCGATCCCGACCGTCTCGTTGCCTTCGCCGACGTCGTCGCCGGTCACCGTGACCGTGACCGTCTTCGTGCTGTCCCCGGGCGCGAACGTCAGTGTGCCGCCCGCCACCGCCGCGTAGTCGGTGCCGGAGGTCGCCGTGCCACCGCCCGAATCCGCGTAGGCGACCGTGACCCGCTGGTCCGAGACCGGATCCAGCGTCACCGTGAACGTCAGCGTCGACGTCTCTCCCGCGTCGCCCTCCTCCGCGCGCGGCGAATCGATCGCGAGCGTCGCCTGGTCGTCGTCCCGGATCGTGCCCACGCCGGTCCCTTTCAGGATCTCGGCGCCGCCCATCGGGGTTCCGAGCCCGATCTCGACCGTCTCGTCGAGCTCGGCGATCCCGTCGCCGTTCACCCGGACCGTGACCGACTTACTGGTCTCGCCGGGCGCGAACGTCAGCTCGGCGGCGGCCACGTTCCGGTAGTCGGTGCCGCGGGTCGCCGAGCCGGCCTCGAAGTCCGCGTACCAGACCGAGACCTCGCTGTCCCAGGACGGCTCCAGCGTCACCGTGAACACCAGGCTGGCCGTCCCCGTGTCGCCCTCGACGACGCTCGGCGAGTTGATCGAGAACCCGGGAACCTCGTCGTCGACGATCGTGCCCGTGCCCTCGGCGGTCCCGATCGTCGCGCCGCCGGTCGCGCCCGAAAGCCGGATCACGACCGTCTCGTCGTCCTCGAAGGCGTCGTCGCCGGTCACCGTGACCGCGATCGTCTTCGTGCTGTCCCCGGGCGCGAACGTCAGCGTGCCGCCCGCCACCGCCTCGTAGTCGGTGCCGGAGGTCGCCGTACCGCCGCCCGAATCCGCGTAGGCGACCGTGACCTGCCGGTCCGAGACCGGATCCAGCGTCACCGTGAACACCAGGTCCGCCGTCCCGGAATCGCCCTCGTCAACGCTCGGCGAATCGATCGCGAGCGCCGCCTGGTCGTCGTCCGATGCCACGACCTCGGCATCCGAAGGCGTGCCCGGGTCGTAGTCGCTGCCGTCCGCGACGGCGACGGTCACCGTGCTGTCATCCTCGTCCACGGAATCGTCCACGGTCGGCACCTCCACCGTCGCGGTGGCCGAGTTCGCGCCGAACGTCACCGTCTTCGTCCCCTCGTCGCCCGCGGCGACCATGTCGCCCGTTTCCGACACCGTGACCTCGACCGCCAGCTCGACGGCGACGTACCCGGTGCGGGTCAGCGTGAAACGCGCGGGCGCGCCCTCGGTCACGTTTGCGCCGGCCGCGATGGTGACCACCGGAACGTCGTCGTCCGCCACCACGACGTCGGCCGTGGACGGCGTGCCCGGGTCGTAGTCGCTGCCGTCCTCGACGGTCAGGGTCACCGTGCTGTCCGGCTCGTCCGTCGAATCGGCCCGGGTCGGCACCGCCAGCGAATAGATGCGCGAGTTCGCGCCGAACGTCACCGTCCTCGTCCCCTCGTCGCCCGCGGCGACCATGTCGCCCGTTTCCGAGACCGTGACCTCGACCGTCAGCGCGGCGGCGGTGCTCCCTGTGCGGCTCAGCGTGAAACGCACGACCCCGCCCTCGGTCACGTTTCCGCCGGCCGCGACGGTGACGACCGGATCGTCGTCGTCCGACACCACGACGTCGGCCGTGGACGGCGTGCCCGCGACGTAGCCGTCGCCGTCCGCGACGGCCACGGTCACCGTGCTGTCGGACTCGGACGCGGAATCGGCCTGGGTCGGCACCGTCACCGTCGCGGTGGCCGAACCCGCGGCGAACGTCGCCGTCTTCGTCCCCTCGTCGCCCGAGGCGACCATGTCGCCCGTTTCCGAGACCGTGACCCCGACCTCCAGCTCGTCGGCGGTGTCCCCGCCGCGGGTCAGCGTGAAACTCGCGGCCGTTCCCTCCGTCACGCTTGCGCCGGCCGCGACGGTGACGGCCGGAAGGACGGTTCCCCTGAGCCGGATCTTCATCGCCGCCGGATTGGCGAGGGTTGGCGGTGTCCAGCCGCCCCCGCGACGTTCCTCGTATTGCTGGTTTATTTCCCAGCCCGCAGCCGAAGCCGTGTCAAGGCCGTCGCCGATCAACACTGCCACCCACCTCGGGCCTGACGTTCCGCCCGTTGAATGCTCCGTCACGACCCAGTACCTGGTTTGGGGCTCGAGGAGGATGGGAGACATGGGCGTGAATGCCACGGAGCCTGAGGAGTAGGAGCCGGCCATCGTCATCGTGGCAAGGGCGCCATTGGCGGGATTCCCCGAACTGTCGTTTCTGACCGTCACCGTGGTCGTTCCCCTGTCGGCGCCCTTGGCAAAGGTCAGAATCACGTCGGAGACGGCGTAGACGCCGGACGCGGAGCCCGTGCGGAACTGCTGGGCGTACGACGAGGAGCCAACGTATGGATCGGATGTGGTGCCGGTTTGATCCTGGTTGCTGACGAGTATCGGATCAGTCGTCTGGGCCGAGAGGGGGGGGGCGAGACCGACAAGCACCAGCAGGAGGCAGGCCGTCCGGACCGCCAGCCGCCGATGCGATGCGGCGCCGTTTCGAGCCGTCGCCGTCATGGCGCTCCGGTCCCGACGACTTGGGGACAACGCCCGGACTCCGGCCGGGTTGCCGGGAACCGCGGCCATGCGGCGGGACCCCGGCCACCAGTGCCAGAGGGCCGCCGGGGCAGGTGTCGTTGCCTTGCGGTTCGACGGACCCGCGTGCATCTTGCCGATGCCGGCCCCCTTCGCCCCGATGTCCGCCCCAGTCATCTCGAACTCCCCGGCTTGCCCAGGGCATTGCTCAGGGACAGGCGACATTCTCCCTGACTCGACCGGGGAGAACGACGGGGAAGCCCGACGACCAGTGTCAGCGTCTGGGGGGGGGGGGGGGGGGGGACGGCTTGATGGCAACAGGAGGCGCCATGACGGGGCCATCACTCCAACCGTGCCGGCAATGAGTGACTGTGTTCATAATAACTTAACTCCTAAGGCTCAGTGATTTGTCGAAACACGCACACCAGCGTGAACGGGCTACATTGACGGCACCTGTACGGACGCCTCCAGCATGAATTTTGCCGACAGATTAGGCTTCCGTATCCTTTTTGTCAAGGATATCTTCCGGGATTTATAGACCATCCCGGACACGGAGGATACCCATCCTGACACAGACGTCGGGGGTCATCTTTGGGGGCTTCAACAGTGCCTGGGGGTCAACTCCGTCCCCCGGTTGCCGGCAGGGGGGCGTCCCGTTCTGTCCCTGGGAATTCGGCAAGGGCTGGAGGTGGCACACAAAGAACGGCTCGTCACGATTCTCGCCCATTCTTGCTGAGCCGCCGTGGTGATTTGCGACTCGGACGGGGAACCCGTCTCCTGAGTTTCGTCGGTCTCGAACCCTGTGCCTTGAGGCCATGGCGGGGAGACCTCTCCAAGAACGCGCCACGCCACGCCGGGGCAGTGGTCTCCGGGGGGATGATCCGGTGCTGCTCGAAGTTGAATAAAGATGGAGCCGCCGCGTCTCATGCGGCCAACAGAAAACACCATGATCTGACGCTGCTCCGAGTTGAATCGCGCCGGTCATGGTCCTGCCAGTCACCCGGACCGGCTCGCCGACAGGGTTCATTGTGCTTGACGTTGAGGCGCATCGCTATTCTCCCGGTAGACAGAGCATGGAGGTTTTCTCCCCTGCGCCATGGTGTCATCAGCACAGGCAACGCCCCAGTTGCGGGTACGGGTATTATCCTCCTTCACCGGAAGGGCGGCAGAAAAAGAATTGGCGAACGTCTGTGCCAGGGCTTTCCGTTTTGCATCATTTGTTTTGCATCATTTGGCACCAGCGGGAAGGGCGTCGGTATGTCAGCCTGCGGTCAAAGCCCGGGACGGTGGACGTGTCCGCGATTGCCACCCGCTACGGGGGCGGCGGGCACATCAATGCCGCGGGCTTTTCGGTGCCTCTTCACTCGGAGGAGGCGGACGTCCTTCATCCCATCCGTGGGTCGCGTTGCACCGATGCCTTCTGCCGGCTGCCTGGCCGTTCATGCATGGGGAATGATCAGGAATCGTTGACGATCTCAGGGCTTCGGTGTCTGCGAGTCCCTGTGGTGTTTCCCCTGCGTCTTCGGTTTGTCCAGAGGGGTGAGGGAGAGTCTTTGACGGTGCCCCCCGGTGCTTCACGGGCGGGTGACTCTACCCCTCCTTCCCTCCCCTTACAAAGGGGAGGAGACTCGGACCATTCAGCAGCGGTCGCCCGCGCATCGGGACCTGCCCTCCCTGACAAGGGGGAGGGGTAGACCTGCTCCCGTTCCCCGGCTTTGTCGGGCGGAGTCAGGGTTGCGACTTTGCGGCTAGGGGAACCCACAAGACGGTTCCCCTCCTTTGTAAGGAGGGGGGAGGGGAGGTAGAGCCGTCAACCCCTTGATAAAGGGAGGGGCTGGGGGTCTTCGGACCAGGGGAGGGAGAGTCTTCAACCAAGGCGTGGTGTCAGGTGGGGACCGGGGTTTGCAGACTCTTTCCCTACAAATACCGATGGGCGACGGCTTTACCCTGAGCATCCAGTTCGTACAGCAACGGGGCGCCCGTGGGGATATTCAGTTCGAGGACTTCTTCTCGGGAGAGCTGGTCCAGGTGCATGACGAGGGCACGCAAACTGTTTCCATGGGCCACAACCAACAGGGTCTCGCCGTTTGCCAGTCGCGGCCGGATATATTGTTGATAATAGGGAACCACGCGGTCGGCGGTGTCCTGTAAACTTTCTCCCCCGGGAGGCCGCACGTCATAACTTCTCCTCCATAATTTCACCTGAGCTTCTCCGTATTTTTCAGCGGTTTCCGTTTTATTGAGCCCTTGTAATTCTCCGTACATCCGTTCATTCAGGGCCTGCGTTTTTTCAACCGGGAGTCGGGGTTGGCCAATGACCTCCAACACAAGCTCCAGGGTCCGGATGGCTCGACATAATACGGAGGTAAAGGCATGATCAAAGTGAAAGGTCCGGACCTTCTCCCCCGCCGCTCGCGCCTCCCGTTCACCCCCGTGGCTTAACGGGACGTCCACCCATCCGGTAAACCGATTTTCAAGATTCCATTGTGATTCACCATGGCGAATCAAGACGACTTGTTTCATGCTGACTGCTCCATCGCATATGACGGGCTGCCACAGGGCCGCCCCGACGTTTGATGAATAATTTGACGCACATGACACGATGCCACAAGAGCCACCCCGACATTTGACGTGTTTTGCCGACGCGCCGTACCATGCCGGCTACGTCCCAGAACCGTCACCCGACCCCTCATCACGCGGGCAGCGTCAGATGCTGCCTCTACCGTTCCGGAATTGGCGCGTATGGCTCAACCCGAACTGCTTCACCCCGACGCCCAGTGGTGGGTCGCGCTGGCGCAACGCCTCAACATCGAAGACAAAGTCGAGCTGTTCTTTCACCGTGCGACCACGCCCCAAAACGTGCTGAGCCGCGTGGCGGAAGTCGATGGAGACATGCACTATATCCTGTTTGTCCTGGTCCGCCACTGGATTCCCATTGTCCTGCCCCCGCCGGGACGTGAACGAATTTCCAAACATGATCAGGATTACTGGCTGGAATCGGCGAAGATTCTCGATGCCGCGGTGACGCGCCTGCGAGAATTAAAACCCCTGATCGACCTCCTGACCACGGCCAACCCCCTGGGCCCCAGGACGACGCCTTCCGCGTCTCCGATCGTCGAGGTGGAGCTGGCCAACATGTTGCAGGACATTGCCAGAGTCGCCGGCAGTTACGGCGGAGCCGACTATACGTCGATCATCAAAAACTTCGATCCCATTCCCCTTCGACAGACTCAACCCTTTAAACACAATAAAAAACACAGTGCCGAGTTGTGGGTCGTGTTTCTGCTCCGCGAGCATTTTCGAACCCTGAGCATGGGAAAAGATCGTTACTGGCCGCTTCTCACCGACGTGATTACCGCTGCCGGCATTCGTCAACCCAATGACCATCCGTTTACGGCGGGCGCACTCAAATCGTGGTGGACGAAGAACTGGCCTCGAACCTACGCCATCATGTTGAAGGAAAAAAACGACGAGGGGCTGCCTACCGCCCATACGGCGTACCAAAGTGACTATGAATGGTTTCAATCATGGTTCACGTGGGAGCTGTCGCAATCGGCCGCTCCTGATCGCTGATTCCCGGCTTATCTTTCCGGCTCATCCGCCCGCTCGAATTTCTTACGCCAGGACTGCGACTCACCGAGATCATCCGCCCCGACGGGGCTTGCGACGACCGAGCGTGAGCAATTCCGGTCAGAACGTCCGGCGGCCCTCCATCTCCTGCCCGCTGGGCAAAGGGAGATCTTCGTCGATCGGCGGTTCACCCAACACGGCAAAAAAGACTCCGATTTTCAGTAAGAACGAAGCGATGACCAACCATGACACATAGGGTTGGACCCCGCCTGCGTCCGCAAGCTCCCGCAGGCGTGCCACGTGGTCAAGGCCGGCCCGGGCTTTTACCTTCAGCAGCAAATCCTGCAAGTGCCGGTAATACACGTAATTGGCACTCACGCCTGCGATGAACGACCACACGATTGGCACCGTGATATCGTTCGTGAAAAAGACGGAAACGATGGGGCCGATAAAATAGACAAACGCAAACAGGTACATTTTTCGATACAGAAACCAGAGAAAGGGTTCTACGAGAAACGGGGCCCAGTTCCACGTGAGAGCAAATCGAGGTTCCGGTCCGGAGTGAAATCGTTGAAACATTCGGCGGTAATAGTCCCAGGCAGGGACCCACGACCAGCCTCTCTTCAACGTAAAGTGGATACATTTCCCCGGACCGACCAACGTCCACCAATAGTGCTCCTCCTGATTCGTCTCGAGGGAATCGGCAGGCGCCGCTTCCCGGGGAAACTCCTTCCCGCATCGCAGGCAAAACAGGGCATCATCGGGATTATGTTGTCGGCAGGAATCGCAGGTTCTCATTTCTTAAGGTTATACCATGCAAACGTTCCGGAAGGCCACCAGCCCGGATTCCTCACCAGGCGGAATTCGCCGGTTGCACGTCCGGGTTACAGTAGTCGGTCAGGAAAAGGGGAAACGGGTCGTTGTATGGACGACAGGTGAGACTTGCCCGGAGCAAAAATGGCGTTTATTCTTCCTGATACCCGCGCGTCGCTGAAGTTTCCGGCGGCGAAAATCTGCCGAACACTCTCAAACGTCCTCGGCAAACAGGTCCGCAAACGCACGCAGGACAGTGTCACTTTTGAGTATGGAAGCGCGGAAAAGAGAAACTCGACAAAAATGACGAAAGAAGGGAAAATGCGGTTCGTGTCCGTGACCAAGCCCCATTTGCAGTGGGGGAGTAAGGAATGCTCACAAAAATAACCATTCGAAATTTCAAGCTGTTTCATGATGAAGTAGAAATACCTCTGGGAAACGGTTTTGTGTTCATAGGCCCTAATAACAGTGGCAAGACTTCTGCTTTGCAGGCCCTGACTCTGTGGCACACAGGGTTGCAGAAATGGGCGGAAAGGCACGCCTCAAAAGACAAGAATGAAATTCCATCAAAACGTCCAGGCGTGACGGTCAACAGACTGGATTTGGTGACTTTGCCCGTGGCGGAAGTGGATTTGATATGGTTTAACCGAAAGGTACGCAGGGGTTTCAATAAAAATATCCGCATTGAATTGATTGTGGAAGGAATCAGCCAGGGGGAAGAATGGAAGTGTGGGCTGGAATTTGATTATGCCAATCAGGAAGCGTTCTTTTGTCGCCCCTTGAGAACAGTCTCCGATAACAATGCTGATCGCATGGAAGTCCCCAAAAAAGCAATAGACGTAAGGCTTGCCTTTTTGCCGCCCATGTCCGGGCTTGCAACCGAAGAGGCATTGATACAAGAGGGGCGCATCAAGGTACTTGTCGGGCAAGGGCAAACAGCCGAGGTTCTACGCAATCTTTGCTACAGGGTTTACGAAGAGAATGAAAAAAACTGGCAATCCCTTGTAAAGCATATCAAGGACCTGTTTGGCGTAGCTCTTGGCAAACCGAAATTTCTGGCAAATCGCGGCACAGTGGTAATGGACTATACCGACAAAGACGGGGGAACGTCCCTGGATTTATCATCTTCCGGTCGGGGCATGCAGCAAGTGCTGTTGCTCCTGGCGCATCTCTACGATAATCCCTCCAATACCGTGTTTCTGCTGGATGAACCGGACGCGCATCTGGAGATTTTACGCCAAAGACAGATATACAATCGTATAAATGACGTCGCGGAAAAACAAAATTCACAAATTATCTCCGCAAGCCACTCCGAAGTGTTGTTGAGTGAAGCGGTGCAACGTGAGTCAGCCGTTGCATTTCTTGGAGCCCCCCATATCCTGGGGAAAAACAAACAATCCCACTTAATGAATGCATTGCGAGAAATCGGTTTTGAGTATTACTACGGAGTAGAGCAAAAGGGTTGGATATTATACCTTGAAGGAGAAACTGATTTAAGAATTCTACAAGCCTTTGCCGAAAAACTGGAGCATCCGTCGGAAAAAATTCTTCAAGACCCTCTTGTTAAATATGTTTCCAACCTTCCCGATAAAGCCCGTGAACATTTTCATGGTTTGAAAGAGGCAAAGAACGATTTGCGAGGTTTCCTTTTGTTGGACCGTACTGATAAAGAATTAAGAAACGCGGAGAATCTGTCAGAATTTATGTGGAAAAAACGTGAGATAGAAAATTATTTGTGCAGCAGGCATGCGATTATATCTTACGTTACCGAAGGGCTTGATAGAGGAAACCTCCTTGACAACTCCGAAATTTCGGAGCGTGAAGATAAAATCAAAAAAGAAATAGATGAATTGGAAAAGGCGTCTAAAATCTTGAATAGACCCGGACCTTTTTCGGACGATATAAAAGCATCGGACGATTTTCTTGTGCCTTTGTTTGAAAATTTTACCGCGTCTTTGGAGAAATCAAAATCAATGCCCCTGCAAAAAAAGGATTTTTACAAATTGGTCGGATTTCTTCCACCGGAAGAAATAGACGAGGAAGTTAAGGTTGCTTTGGATAAAATTGCAGACGTGGCCAAACCAAAGGTAACGTAACACATTCATGCAACCAGTCCTTGAACCCATCGCCGGGACTCTGAACTGCGCAGCCCTCCCCCGAAACCCGGCGCGTGCCGGAGATTGAACGCTTCTCAACGGAAAAGACGCTTTCCTGACTGAATAGAAACGGTAGATTCCACCTGATTTTCAGTCCGGTCCTCATTTCTCACCCCCGGGTCTGCCGCGAGGCCGGCATTATCCGTCCCTGCGGCGGTCCGATCAGTCGGATTCCTCGTCGGGCCGGGACGAAAACGCCCGCGAAAGCCGCCGTCGCGCGCCCTGTCAACGCGAGAAACCACGAACTCATTCTATTGCACCACTGAAAACCCCTGTGCTAGATTTTCCTCTTTTCACGTGAGATTTCACCGCCGTGTTGACTGAAGATCTGCAACAGCGTTCTGCCCGGACGATCATGAACGTCTATGCCCGATTCCCCGTCAGTCTGGTTCGGGGCAAAGGATGTAAGGTTTATGACGCCGAGGACCGGGAATATCTGGACTTTGTCGCCGGCGTCGCCGTCAATGTGCTCGGCCATGGCCACCCTGATCTGGTCACGGCCATTGAGCGACAGGCACGGCACCTCCTGCACGCGTCAAATCTGTATTATTCCGAACCGCAGGTGCTGCTCGCCGAGCGACTGGTCGCACGTTCATTCGCCCACAAAGTGTTCTTCTGTAACAGCGGGGCGGAGGCCAACGAAGCCGCGATAAAGCTCGCCCGTAAATATTCCTTTGAGAAATACGGTCCGGACCGTTACGAGATTATCACCATGAAACAATCCTTTCACGGTCGAACGCTGGCAACCCTGGCCGCGACGGGACAGACCAAAGTGCAGCAGGGGTTTGCTCCTCTCCCTCAGGGGTTTAAATATGCCGACTTCAACGATTTGTCTTCGATCGAACGCCAACTGGATCAACGCACCGCGGCCGTGATGCTTGAACCGATACAGGGCGAGGGGGGCGTGGTGGTGGCCGAGAGGACGTTTTTGGAACAACTGCAGACACTCTGTCGCGACCGTGACGTCCTGTTGGTGTTCGACGAGATTCAGACGGGAATGGGGAGAACCGGCACCCTCTTTGCGTATGAACACTATTCCGTTCGGCCTGACGTCATGACGCTGGCCAAGGGACTGGGCGGCGGACTCCCCATCGGTGCCTG
The DNA here is from genome assembly GCA_965215405.1 of Nitrospirales bacterium. Taxonomy (GTDB): domain Bacteria; phylum Nitrospirota; class Nitrospiria; order Nitrospirales; family UBA8639; genus Bin75. Next base: position 854,552 of record OZ244060.1, on the reverse strand, counting down.
TTTAGCCACCGATGACGTGGCTCAGGCATTCGGTCCCGGATCCCATGGTTCCACGTTTGGCGGGAATCCCTTAGCCTGTACCGGGGCGCTCGTCACTCTTAACGCCTTGCTGGAAGACCGGCTTCTCGAGCGCAGCCGGGCAGCGGGAGCCTACCTCCGCAAAGGGCTCCAGGCGCTGCAGAACCGATTTTCCCTGATCACGGCGGTTCGCGGCCTGGGTCTCCTGCAAGGCATGGAACTCTCCATAGACGGGCAGCCGATCGTCCAGGACTGTCTGGCCCGGCGCACGTTGATCAATTGCACGATGGAGAAGGTTCTCCGCTTCATGCCTCCGTTGATTGTGACCAACAGTGAGATTGATCGCTTACTGGACGCGTTGTCCGGCGCGCTAAGGAAGCGAGTCGAGTCGCTTCCTCATTCATGAAGACGCACGGGGCTGATGTTTCACGTCAATCGATTCGGACCTCACTCATGACCACGTTGGGACGTTCCATTCCTGACCCCGGCGTCTCGGCACCCGCGCGCGCGACGTCAGGAGACGGCACGAAAGACCTGCTGACCATTGCCGCCGTTCCCGGAAGCCAGCTCTTTCGCCTGTTCCGCGTTGCCCGCGAACTCAAAGCCGCTCCGCGTTCCGGCCAGGCCTCTCACTGGCTTTCGGGGTTGACACTGGGCCTGATTTTCGAAAAACCTTCGACCCGCACGCGGGTTTCCTTTGAAACGGGCATGCATCAATTGGGGGGACACGCCTTGTTCCTTCCAGCAGACGCCATCCAACTCAGCCGAGGGGAAAGTCTCGGTGACACCGCCCTGGTACTGTCACGCTATCTGGACGGACTCGTGGTTCGCACGTTTGAGCAGTCCACGTTGGAGGAATGGGCGCGACACGCCACCGTTCCGGTCATCAACGGATTGACGGACCTGTGTCATCCCTGTCAGGTCCTGGCCGATCTTTTCACTCTCATGGAAGTCAAAGGATCGTTCGCCGAGGACTCTTTCAAAGGTCTCAAACTCGCGTACCTCGGAGATGGAAACAATATTGCGAATTCTTTACTCGAAGCCGCGGCGAAGGTGGGGATGCATATCGCGATCGGATGCCCTCCTCAATACCAACCCGATCCCGGCATTGTCGAACGAAGCCGCGAAGAAGCCGCCCGAACGGGCGCGACCATAGACGTCGTCCATGATCCCGACGTCGCCGCCGAGAATGCCGATGCCCTCTATACCGACGTCTGGACGAGTATGGGACAGGAGCGCGAACAACCCGAACGCTTGAAGGCCATGGCTCCCTACCAAGTAAACGAGCGACTGCTCCACCGAGCCAAACCGTCGGCGATTGCGTTGCATTGCCTGCCGGCTCACCGGGGTGAGGAAATTACGGCGGCCGTCCTGGACGGCCCTCAATCAGTGGTTCTTCAGCAGGCGGAAAACCGCCTTCACGTTCAAAAAGCCATATTAACGGAGTGGCTCGGGCGGCCATGGCCTTGAGGCCCTCTCGCCCGAGACCCTGTACCACGATGCCAAGACGCTTGCCGCGTTCCGAAAAGATCAGGAAAGTCGTTCTCGCCTATTCCGGCGGTCTCGACACCTCGGTGATTCTGCAATGGCTCCGAACGGAACGTGACGCCGACGTCATCGCCTTTTGCGCGGACCTCGGTCAGGGCGAAGATCTTCGCGCCGTCAAAAACAAAGCTCTGGCCGTCGGGGCTTCGAAAGTCTACGTGGAGGATCTCAAAGAAACGTTCGTCAAAGACTACGTCTTTCCCATGCTTCGGGCCAATGCGGTCTACGAGGGCTCTTATTTACTGGGCACCTCGATTGCGCGTCCGCTGATTGCCCGGCGTCAGATTGAAATCGCACGAAAAGAAAAAGCCCAGGCGGTGAGTCACGGGGCCACGGGAAAAGGGAACGACCAGGTCCGGTTCGAACTCACCTATATGGCTGTCAATCCTGAAATCGCCATCATTGCTCCGTGGCGGGAATGGTCGTTTCAGTCTCGTGGCGAGTTGATTCGGTTCGCCCGAAAACACCGGATTCCCGTGACCGCCACCAGGGCCAAACCCTACAGCATGGATCTGAATCTGTTTCACGTGAGTTATGAAGGCGGGATTCTCGAAGATCCCTGGAAGGCCCCGCCCGAATCCATTTTTCAGATGACGGTCTCACCGGAACGCGCACCGAACAAACCCGAACGGATTGAAATTTCTTTTGAACGCGGCGACCCGGTCGCGGTGAACGGCCGACGCCTGTCCCCGGCCAACCTCCTCGCCCACCTCAATCGGCTTGGGGGGCAACACGGCGTCGGACGGGTGGATCTCGTGGAAAACCGTTACGTGGGCATCAAGTCGCGCGGCGTCTATGAAACGCCTGGCGGAACGATCCTTCAGGTGGCCCACCGCGGCATCGAATCGTTGACCATGGACAGGGAAGTGCTTCATCTCCGCGACAGTTTGATTTCGCGGTACGCGGAACTCGTGTATTATGGATACTGGTTTTCCCCTGAACGCGCGATGCTGCAAAAGGTCATGGATGAAGCCCAGCGCAGGGTAAACGGCACGGTTCGGCTTAAATTGTACAAGGGAAACTGCACGGTCACGGGCCGACAATCCGATTGGTCGCTCTATCGGGAAGATCTCGCGACCTTCGAACGAGACCAGGGGTATCACCAGCAAGACGCCGAGGGGTTTATCCGGCTCAATGCCTTGCGCCTGGCGATTATCAAATCCCAGGGAAGGCCGCGTTCCCGAAGAACCTCCCGTCAAAAGGCTCCTCGGTCGACATGAAGTCCGGCAATCGCGCACGGCGCAGATCCGATTCATCGGTCACGACTCGTTCCAACCGCAAGACGGCACCCCCGGCCCAAAAGGCGACGAGCGTTCCCCCGAAAGCCTGGACGGGTCGATTCACCGAACCAACGCATGAATCCGTCGAACGGTTGACGTCCTCTCTGCCCTTCGATCAACAATTGTTCGAATATGACGTTCTGGGCAGTCTCGCTCATTGCCAGGCCCTGGAAAAAGCCAGGGTGCTGACCCGTGCGGAACGTCGAACCCTGACGCGTGGACTCGAACGCGTCCGACGGGAACTTCGTGAACGTCGTTTCTCTTTCGCGGCTTCGGATGAAGACATTCATATGGCGGTGGAGCGTCGGCTCACGGAACTCGTGGGGCCCGTGGGTGGAAAACTCCATACCGGTCGGAGCCGGAACGATCAGGTCACGCTCGATCTCCGGTTGTATCTGCGAGATCACCTTCAGACGCTGCAGACGCGCCTGCAAGGGCTTCAACTGGCGTTCCTTGAACGAGCCCGGCAGCATCTCGACGTGATTATTCCGGGGTATACCCACCTTCAACGGGCCCAGCCCGTCTCGCTTGCCCATCACTTTCTGGCATACGTGGAAATGCTGGAACGAGACAAAGCGCGCGTGCAGGACGTCTATAAACGCGTGAACGTGATGCCCCTCGGTTCAGGCGCGCTGGCCGGCAACAATTATCCGATTGATCGGGCGTTCACCGCGAAGCTGCTGGAGTTTCCCGCGCTGACCCGAAACAGTCTGGACGGAGTCTCGGATCGTGACTACGTAGCGGAAACGCTCAGCGTGCTGGCTCTCATCATGATGCACCTGTCCCGGTTGAGTGAGGAACTCGTCTTGTGGGCATCGTATGAATTTTCCTTTGTCGAACTTCCGGACGGCTTCTGTACCGGAAGCAGTATGATGCCCCAGAAAAAAAATCCTGACGTCCCCGAACTGATTCGCGGCAAAACCGGGCGAGTCTATGGTCATCTTCTTTCGATCATGACGACCCTGAAAGGACTGCCTCTGAGTTATAATCGGGACCTGCAAGAAGATAAAGAACCTCTTTTTGACGGCATGGGAACTGTGATAGAGTGTCTTACAGTCTACGTCGAACTGATCCGACGTCTTCGAATCCGTCGGGACGTGCTCTCGGAAACCGTGGGATCCGGCTTTCTCCTGGCCACCGAGTTGGCTGACTATCTGGTGAAAAAGGGAATCCCTTTTCGAGAAGCTCATCGCGTCGTCGGGCAAGTGGTTCGGTATTGTCTTGAGCACCGGATGGAATGGCGCGATCTCTCGCTGGCCGAGCTCAAGACCGTGTCTCCGCATTTTTCCAGGGACGTGTCGTTGTTCCTGACCCTCGAGGGGGCCATTGACCGGAAAACCCAAATTGGCGGCACTTCCCGAAAACAGGTGACTCGGCAACTGAACGCATGGGAATCGCGTCTCGCCAGGAAATCGAAAGCTTAGGGATGTCGAGCCATTCTCCAACCCAACGCTTCGCTTTTCGACAACCGGGTCACGGCTGGATTATCGCGTTGACGGGCGTGCTTGTTTCATGTGTCGCGGGCTGTGGGATTGTGGGCTCCCCCATTGCCCCGGAAGACGTCGGTATCGAAGCCAAAATCCGGGCGCACCGACAAGCCGAAGAACGGCGCTCGGCTCCGGAGGGGCAACCGATCTCCCCGACGGAGGAGTCGGAAGTCGTGCTGCCCCCTCTTCGACCCGTCGGAACCCAATAGCGGGCCTTGAGCGGGACAAGGTGACTCGGATAAGTTGCAACAACGTTTACCCAGTTGATTCGGCGATATAAGGGGGATTGCTCCATGACCGTCAACGCAGACCACGATCATTCTCGGACCTTACTTCTTCTCGATCCCTACCCCAGGAACAATCCGTATCGCATGACCGCGCGCGAGCGACGCTCCATTTGGTTTCCAAAACTCAGTCTGCCCGTGATTGCCGCCTACACCCCTGGCACGTGGAACGTGCAGCTCGTGGATGAGGCGGTCCGGACCATCGACTTTGACCAACCCTGTGACCTGGTTGGAATCTCCGTGATGACCTGCTATGCCCCAAGAGCCTATGAACTCGCCACGGAGTTTCGCAAACGCGGCAAACCCGTCGTCCTCGGTGGCGTCCACCCCACCTATTGTCCCGAAGAGGCCCTGCAATATTGCGACACCATCGTGTGTGGGGAAGCCGAAGACCTGTGGCCACAAGTCGTGGCGGACTTCGAGGCCGGGAAGATGAAACGCATCTATCGGATGGAGCAGTTTCCCGCGCTGGATCACTATCGGGCCCCGCAGATTCAGCTTCTCAGTCCGGACGCCTACATGACCCGGCATTGTACGTTCACGACGCGCGGCTGCCATTTCGATTGTGAGTTTTGCAGCGTGTCGCCCTTTAATGGGAAAACCACCAGACGGCGTCCCGTTCCGGAAGTCATTGAAGAAATGAAGCGCGTCAAAGAATGGATACGGGCCGAGGTCGTCGAGCGCATGACGAAAGGATCGTTGCGGGAGGCCATGACCATCGCGGCAAAAATCTGGGTAGGCCTTGAAGAAGGATCGATCGTGGCGTTCGTGGACGACCTGCACAACAGTCACCGGGCGTATTGCCGAGAGTTGTGGCAGGCCATGAAAGCCTTAAACGTTAAATGGGGATGCCAGTCCACCCTGTTTTTAGGGGATGATCCGGAGATGGTCAAATTAGCGGCCGACAGTGGATGCGTTTCGGTCTTTGTGGGAATGGAATCGATCTCCGAGCATTCCTTGGTCGAAACCAGGAAGGGGTTCAACCAGGTCAGAAAATTCGAGGATCAAATTAAAACGTTTCACGACCACGGCATCATGGTGAATCCAGGCATGGTGTTCGGGTTTGACAACGACGATGAATCCGTGTTTGAAACAACGCTGAATTTTCTTGTTCGCAATCGCGTGGAACTGGCGTATTTCAACGTCTTGACGCCTCTGCCCGGAACCGCCCTGTATGAACGATACACGCGCGAAGGCCGGATCTTCGATCGAGACTGGGCGAAATACGATGGAAAGCACGTGGTGTTTCACCCGAAACGGATGACCTCGGAACAACTGCAGGAAGGATTTTTCTGGATCAATCATCAGTTCTATTCGCTGGGCTCCATTTGGAATCGACTCCGGCACACCAGCCAGCGCCTGATCCCACGGATCGAAATGAATTACGAATTTCGAAAGCTTGTCAGGCGATCCTGTCCTCAGGGAACGCTTTCTCCTATTGCGGCCGTCCTCAAGAATCTTCAGGCAAAACTTCCCTCCATGGACACCAGCCTGTTCATTCCGAACGCACTGCACAAGATCAAGCAAACGGTCCCCGCGAAGCCTCACGATTTGTTCCTCAATATCAAGGGCCGACGCCACGACGCGTCAGTGGCGTTATTTATCGACCTGGAGGGAACGCTGGATCATTTGAACGCCCAGGAACTCCTGAACCGCATCAAAGACGCCGCGCAGCAGGCCAGAATGGACATCGTCGTCAACTTCGAGCATCTTCGGCAGGCCACCCCCAGGGCGATCCAGATGCTCCTGGATCAAGACGTGCTCCAGGCGGTGACCCCTTACGCGAAACTGCGCTATCGTAAATTGAAAGACGCCTTTCATTCCGCGCTGGAAGGGTTGACCGTGTCGGAGCCCGAACTGTTTGAAGAGCTGCCCCAAGATGCATGATTTTCGCTATCACAATGATTCGCTTTTCTGTGAAGACGTGCCTCTCGAACGCCTGGCCAAGGAACAGGGCACGCCCTGTTATCTCTACAGTCACGCGACGCTGACCCGGCACTTCCAGGCCTTTGACCGGGCCTTCTCTTCCATTCCCCACCTCGTCGCGTTTGCCATGAAAGCCAATTCGAACCTGGCCATTCTTCGGTTCATGGCGTCGCAGGGAAGCGGCGCCGACATTGTGTCGGGAGGCGAATTATTTCGCGCGTTGCAGGCGGGAATCCCCCCCGACAAGATCGTGTTTGCCGGCGTCGGAAAAAGTGACGAAGAAATTGCCTATGCCCTGGAATCCGACATCCTGTTGTTCAACGTGGAATCGTCTGCAGAACTTCAGGCCCTCAATGACGTGGCGAGGGGAAAAGGCAAGCTCGCGCGAGTGGCGCTTCGGGTCAATCCGGACATCGATCCCCGTACCCATTCGTATATCTCGACGGGGTTGAAAAAAAGCAAATTCGGGATCGGGGCGGATCGGGTGTTGGAAGAATTCAAAAAGGCAGCGACGCTCCCCCATATCCAGGTCATTGGGGTGCATACCCACATCGGCTCTCAATTGACTCAAGTCAGTCCCTTTGTCGAGTCGCTGAAAAAGGCGTTGGTGCTTATTGAGACGCTGAAAGCCCAGGGTATTCCGATTCGGTATCTCAACATAGGAGGAGGACTCGGCATTACCTATTCGAACGAAACGCCGCCGCGTCCTCGGGAGTTCGCCGAAGCCGTCACGCCGCTTCTTCGGGAGGCTCACTGTGAAATCATTATGGAACCCGGCCGGGTGATCGTTGGGAACGCCGGCCTGTTGTTGACTCGAGTCCTCTATATTAAAGAGACCAGCGCCAAAAAGTTTGCCATTGTGGACGCGGCGATGAACGATTTGCTGCGGCCCAGCCTGTATCAGGCCCATCACGACATCTTGCCGGTTCGCCGGGTTCCGAATGCACCGGAAGAAGTGTTGGACGTGGTAGGGCCCGTTTGCGAGTCCGGGGACTTTCTCGCCCAAGACCGAACCCTGCCCGCCGTCAAAGCCGGCGATCTCTTAGCGGTGATGTCCGCGGGAGCCTACGGTTTCACCATGGCTTCCAATTACAATTCGAGACCCCGGGCTCCGGAGATTCTGGTGAAGGGCGGGGAAAGTTTCGTGATTCGAGAACGTGAGACGTTTGATGACCTCGTTCGCGGGGAACGTATCCCCGCGTTTCTTGCCGCCGAGGCGTAAACCGAGACCTGGTGCCGTCAATCCTTTGGCTGGAGAGGATCATCCACGAAACGTCGAACAAACAAGGGCCGAGAGGCAGAGGGATTCGCGGGCCCCTCTCACGCCCCATTGCCATTGTCCGGCGGCGCTTATGCCGCCACGGGAAGACTCCATGAGACGGCGCCGCGACACAAGAAAGAGAAGATGGACCGCTTTTCATTCCGTCAATGAATTCGGGAACGTTGACAATGCTTACGATCTCGTGGACGTGAGGTGATCGTGTCCGACTCAACGCGGCACCGCGCGTCTCACGGCCATACGGTGGACCCAAAGGGCATATGACGTTTTCAGGCTCTCTCGTTGCGATCGTGACCCCGTTCAAGAACGGTGCGTTCGACGAAACGTCGTATCGGAAGTTAATCGAATTTCAAATTGCCAACGGCACGCACGGCATCGTCCCATGCGGGACCACGGGCGAATCCGCCACGCTCTCGCACAGGGAGCACGAACGCGTCGTGGCGTTGACGATAGAGCTCGTCAACGGACGGGTCCCGGTGATTGCAGGCACGGGCTCTAACGCCACGGATGAGGCGATTGCTTTTACCAGACACGCCAAACGCGCCGGCGCAGACGGTGCCCTGCTGATTACGCCCTATTATAATAAACCCACGCAGGAAGGCCTGTATCAACACTATGCCGCCGTGGCCAAAGCCGTCGACCTTCCGTTGATCCTGTACAATATCCAGGGCCGCACCAGCGTGAACATGACGCCGGCCACCGTTGCACGTATCGCCACGCTCCCCAACGTGGTGGGGATCAAAGAAGGCAGCGGGTCGTTAGGGCAGGTTTCCGAGATCATTCACCAATGCGGTGAGGATTTAACCGTTCTCTCAGGGGATGATTCGCTGACCCTTCCGATGATGGCACTGGGCGCCAAAGGCGTGATTACGGTCACCGCTAACGTGGCGCCGAAAGACGTGGCCGGGCTGGTGAATGCCGCCCTGGCTGGGAACTTTGCCGAAGCGCGCGACTTTCATTTCAAACTCGCTTCGCTGTTCAGTGCCTTGTTCTATGAGACCAACCCTATTCCGGTCAAAGAAGCCCTGGCCATGATGAACAGGATCGAACCCGAACTCCGACTCCCGCTCACTCCTCTTTCGTCGGACAACCGTAAACGGCTGTGGCAAGTCATGAAAGATTCAGGGTTGATCTAACGCCATGACGGCTTTCCTGTTTTCCACTCTTCTCGCCAACGTCGGCGTCCGGGTCCCGGACGCAGCCGGAGCGCGCGGCTGACCCATTATTCGATCACGTGATGAATGCCCCGATACACGTCACGATTACCGGCGCCGGCGGCCGAATGGGGAAACGGCTGGTTGCCCTCGTCAAAGAATCGTCCCGTCTGCAACTGTCCGGAGCCACTGAAATGAACGGGCACCCGGACCTTGGAAAAGACGCCGGGGACGTGGCTGGCTGTGGCCCCCTCGACGTCTCGTTAACGGATGATCTCGCCCAGGCGCTGCCCCTGACCGACGTGGTCATCGATTTCACCTCACCGGCTGCCACGTTGAACCATCTTTCTCAAGCCGTCCGGCACACGTGTGCCATGGTCATCGGCACGACGGGGTTTTCTCCCGATGAAATGGAGCGGCTTCGTCGGCACGCGGAGTCGCTCCCGTGCGTTCAAGCTCCCAATATGAGCGTGGGGATCACGGTGCTCCTGCAGATTATCGGAACCGTGGCCCGGGCACTTGGCGACGACTATGACCTCGAAATCATCGAGACTCATCACAACAAAAAGAAAGACGCGCCAAGCGGAACCGCGCTGAAACTCGCCGAAGCCCTGGCTTCCGCCAAAGACTGGGATTTACAGGAAACGGGTGTCTACGCGCGTCACGGCCTCATCGGGGAACGCACGCCAAAAGAAATCGGCATGCAGAGCGTGAGAGCCGGTGACGTCGTGGGCGATCATACCGTTCTCTATGGCGGGCAGGGAGAACGGATCGAGATCACGCATCGCGCCCATAATCGAGACCCATTTGCACGCGGAGCCTTGCGCGCCGCAGAATGGGTGGTCAAGCAACCCCCTGGCCTGTACGGCATGGCCGACGTGCTCACAAGGAAGGATTGACGGGGGTCAGGGGACTTCGGCGTTGGCCATTCTCCGGAAAAAGTGCAGCGATTGAAAGTGCAAATAATCGGCTTGATTGATTGAGAGATTCGAAAGGCACCAGGACGTGTGTCAACGCTTCGAATTGAACAAGGTACGGGTCTGGCACCGTCGCGCTGCTTCGCTTTACGCCAGCGCCACTGTGACGGCATTGTGTCGTTCTTGAAGGAGGAGGGTTGCGTCATGGATATGTTTGGGAAGGTTCCACTCATTGAAATTCCACTCCATGTGACTCCGGACCAAAAAAAATGGCTGGATAAAATGGTGGAAGAAGGACGGATTGCGATCCCGCCAGGCGGGACGCTGGAAAAAGGTTCGGTCATTTCCATGTTCATCAGGATGTTGATTCACAACGCCATGGAAGAGCAGATGCGGCAAGCCGCCCTGGAAGCCGAGGATGACGATGACGACGATGATGATGAATAAAGCCGGAAGGCACGGTTCCCGTCCGTAGACGAGTTGAAGCGCCTGGGCAAAGATGCCACACGGGAAACCCCACTCCCCTCAGGGAGAGGGGTGGCGTCCCCGTCTCCTCACCCTTACGCCCAGGCTCCGCGAAGAACGGACCAACGCCGAAAAACTGCTCCGGCAATTACTGCGCAACGGGCAATTCTGCGGACTGCAATTCAGACGCCGGCATCGGACGCTCTGCGAGTTTCGGCGCCGGCATCCAGCCACCTGACCTTGCCGGCCCTGACCGTGCGATTGGTCGTCTAACAAACAGACAATCGGTCGCAGGGAAAGTTTGCAATCGGTCCGGCCTGAACCTTGCAATTAATCATGCCGTAACGTTACAATTGGTCATGCCTGAAACTTACAGTTGGTCATGCCTGAAACTTACAGTTGGTCATGCCTGGAACTTACAGTTGGTCATGCCTGAAACTTACAGTTGGTCATACCTGAAACTTACAGTTAGTCATGCCTGGAACTTACAGTTGGTCATGCCATAACGTTACAATTGGTCATAGATGAACAAACCCGTTTATCACCGGCACATTGAGTCGCACCTGAAGGAAGCGATGGAAGATTCTCCGGTCGTGCTGATTCAAGGGCCCCGTCAGTGCGGGAAGACGACGCTTGCTCAAATGGTGGGCAATCGTGAAGGATACGCTTACAAAAGTTTTGACGATGAGGACATACGCCGTTTTGCCGAAACCGACCCCATCGGTTTTGTGAACGATTTGCCGGAGCGAGCCATCCTGGATGAGGTACAGAAGGTTCCCCGTCTGTTTTCCTCAATTAAATCGTCGGTTGACCGCAACCGTACCCCCGGACGTTTTCTCTTGACCGGCTCGGTGAACGTCTTGCAGGTGAGGCAGATAACGGATTCCCTTGCGGGTCGCATGCAGATTATCAGGTTGCATCCTTTGTCCCAAAGCGAGATTTCACAAACCCCTCCCAGGTTTCTTGACTCGCTGTTTTCTTCCGGTTTCAAGCATCGACACAATAAAACTCCGGGGGAGAACGCGGCACGTCGCATTGTGGCGGGTGGCTACCCTGCGGCGGTGCGGCTTTCCAGTGAACGGCGACGGGTTGGCTGGTATAAGAGTTACCTTGAAGCCCTTGTTCAAAGGGACGTGCCGGATATTTCCAATGTCAGGTCGCCTGAAATACTGTCGGACCTGCTTGCTTTGACCGCGGCACGGACCGCTCAACTTCTGAACGTAAATGGGCTGTCGTCATCGTTTCAACTCAGCAGACCGACGGTTCATGACTATCTGTCGCTGCTTAAAAAAATGTTTCTGGTGGAGACCATACCGGCGTGGCACAACAACCGCGTCAAGCGTCTGATAAAAACCCCGAAACTCCATCTCAGCGACACCGGAATTGCCTGTGCGTTAATGGACCTGGATCACCGGACGCTTGTGAGCGACCGTTCCCTTTTCGGCCACGTTTTTGAAACGTTCGTCTTGCAGGAACTGCAACGGCAGGCAAGCGGACATACCGAGCCGCACAGGTTTTTTCATTATCGGGAAAAAGCGGACAAGGAAACGGAAGTGGATATCGTGATCCAGAGAGGGGCGTTTGATTTGGCGGGCGTGGAAGTCAAGGCATCCGCGACGCTAAACAAATCCGATTTTCACGGTTTGCGGAGACTGAAAACCGTAGCGGGGAAGCATTTCGCCTGCGGCGTGCTGGTGTACAACGGCGAAACAGGCGGAAAAATTGACGACAAACTGTATGCCGTGCCATTGCACTCGCTTTGGGAAGTCAACTGAAACGTTTGTGCGCCAGCGCCGCGTGAAAGGCCACCCGAGTGGAGAGGCACGCGTCGCGGGGGTGCTCGCCTTTAACGGGCGTTCAACACCGCCTGAACGCCTCGTGAACGGCCTTGACGGTCCGTTCAACGTCTGCCGCCGTGTGGGCGGCGGAGACGAAGGCCGCTTCGAATTGGGAAGGGGCGAAGCAGGACCCGCGCTTCAACGCGTGGTGGAAAAACCTGGCATATCGAACCGTATCGGCCTTCTTCGCCGACTGATAATCCACCACCGAGCCTTCCGTAAAAAATCCGCCCAAGAGGGAACCGACTCGCGTTTGATAAAACGGGACGTCGGCTCGCCTGGCGGCTTGTGCCAGGCCTTGGGCCAACTGTTTTCCCCGGCGTTCCAATTTCTCATATACTCGAGAATCCCTGAGTTTTTTCAATGTTTCGATTCCGGCGGTCACGGCCAACGGGTTCCCGGAAAGCGTCCCTGCCTGGTAGACGGGGCCTGACGGAGCCACAAGATCCATAATCTCGTTTGATCCGCCGTAGGCTCCAACCGGCAGCCCTCCCCCGATGATTTTCCCCAGACACGTGAGATCTGGGGTGACGCCATACAGGGTTTGCGCGCCCCCATAGGCCACGCGAAACCCGGAAATCACCTCATCGAAGATCAGGAGGACGCCATACCGTCGGGTCAGCGCGCGCAACTGCTGAAGAAAGCCTTTTCGAGGCAGCACAACGCCCATGTTGCCCGCGATTGGCTCGACGATGATACAGGCCAGTTTCCGCCAATGTTTTCGTACCAGGCTCTTCACCGACGCAATATCATTATAGGGAGCGGTAAGCGTCTGCCCCGCCGAGGCTTTGGGTACTCCCGGGCTGTCGGGAAGACCCAGCGTCGCGGCACCGGACCCCGCTTTGACCAGCAGATAATCGGCATGGCCATGGTAGCACCCCTCGAATTTGAGGATGGCCTCCCGTTTGGTAAATCCGCGTGCCACCCGAACGGCACTCATGACGGCCTCCGTGCCGGAGCTCACAAGTCGAACCTTTTCCACGGACGGCAACGCCTCGCAAATCATTTGCGCCAACGTCAGTTCCTGCTGGGTCGGCGCGCCGTAACTGGTCCCTGCACGGGCAGCCTGCTGAATCGCCCGGACCACCGACGGATGGGCGTGCCCCAGGATCATGGGCCCCCATGAGGCCACGTAATCCAGATAGACGTTGCCATCCACGTCGGTCACCGTGGCCCCCTGCGCGCGCTTGATAAACAACGGATGCCCGCCGACCGACCGAAACGCGCGGACGGGGCTGTTCACCCCTCCGGGAATGTACCGTTGTGTGCGGTTAAATAACGTTTTCGAAGTCGCGGTCTTCACTTTGTGTCATTCCGCGCAACGCGGAGACTCCCACTTTGCGTCCTCTTCCCCGGAATCTCTTCATCCCCCCTACTCAGGATCACTGAAACGTTGTCCCTCCTCGCCCGACCAGCGCACGATGCCGATCTCTTCCGATTCCCACAAGGCTTCTTGTTCCCGTACCGCGAGGTCGGTCTCTTTCTGTTTGTCTTCCGCACTTTGCTCCGGGCCCTGCTCACGCGAGGAAACCCATCCCGGCGGTTTCTGCCCCTTGGGGACGTCTTTCCGAAGCATATTAACCGGCATCAGAACCCTCCTTCTCCTCCACGATCCGCAGTCAACGCCATAGGCCTATCCTCGGAGGCTTTGCTTTGTCAAGGTTTAGTGGCGGTCGCTGCATGGCAGAAGCCGTTCATCGCTTTTCTCTCCCGAAGGCATGATCCGATTGCCCGGGCAGCGGGTACTGAACGCGGTACGCGTAAAGGGCCATGCTCGCGGCAACAACCGCGTTCAAGGATTCAACCGATTCCGCCATGGGAATCGCCAGCCGTTTCGCGGACGCGACCTGAGGCAGACCAGGCCCTTCTTCTCCGACTAATATTCGAATATCTTCCGGCCATTGAAACGTGGGCAAATTCTCACCCTGCGGGTCAAGGGTCACCCACGTGGCGGGTTCCGGCAGACGCCGGATCGAAGGACCCTGAACCAGGGTCACCTCAAACACCGTGCCGCTGGCTGCCCGCATGGATTTGGGATGACAGGGATGAGCCGATTCTTCGAGCAGGACGACTCGCCTGACCCCCATGGCCGCTCCGGTCCGAATCAGGGCTCCCACGTTCGACGGATCGCTTAAGGGACACAATATTTCGAGACCCCGCGGTTGAGTCTTGAGGGTTGAAAAGGGCAAGCGAGGAACCCGAGAGACTAAGACCGGAAACCCCGTACCGAAGCAATCGATCTTTTCGAACAACGGTCCGGAAAGCGAATAGACTGTAACGTGGGCGGGAATCGACAACGGCACGCGCGCCCTGGCGGGCCGGATGAGTTCCAGACAACGCGAGGGGTGGCGCAACAGGATTTCCTGAACGACTTTTTTCCCGAAGACGAGACATTGCTGAAATCGCTCAATCCCGCGAGCGTCCTGTAATGAACGCCATCGCTTTACGTGGGAATTCTGCGAACTGCTGATGGAACGAGTCTCGGCGCCTGAGGTTCTCGACGACAAAAGATTTCACCCGTGCCCCCGGCCCTCCCCGTCAAGGAACACGGGCCAGCAAACGGCGACGAACGGGCCTCCTGGTTCATACCCGTGGGAAGGCAGGCAAGACTATTTCTTTTCTCTTTATACAACAACGTAAAAAAACAGAAGGAAACACGTGAACGCCTACACGATCAGGAGTCAATAGAAGAGAAGTGTTTTTCTTTCCCGCGGAGTCTCACGTCGCCGGTTGTGATGAAGACTTCCCACCCGTCAGGATCCCGGTCCGTCACATAGCCAAGCCGGCAGGCTTTTTTCTCACGCGTGGCGACCAGCTCAAGTACCGTGTCCGCCTGGCTTTCCGGAACGACCAGACAGAAGCCGATTCCCATATTGAAGACTTCGAACATTTCCGCGTCCGCGATTCCGCCCAGTTGTTGAATGACGGAGAAGATCGGCGGAGGCGAGGGGAACGACTCGATCACAAAACTGACTGAGGACGCGACTCGGCTCAGATTCAGGAACCCGTCGCCAGTGACGTGGATGAGTGCCTTCACGTCAACGTCGCGTTCCGCGTTGAGGATCGACAAAATTTCCCGCGTGTAGATATGGGTGGGTTTGAGTAATTCTTCACCCAGGGACCGATCCAGTTCGGGAAACCGCTGGTGATAGAGTGACGCGTCCCGTCCAATCGCTTTTCGTGCCAGGGTGAGGCCGTTACTGTGCACCCCATTGCTTTCAATGCCAATGACGACGTCGCCGGCGCGAAGACGTTCCCCCACGATGATCTTGTCCAAATCCACCATGCCGACAGCCGATCCCGCCAGATCAAACCCTTTGCCCTCGTACCCTGGTTCACTCCTGATCACGTCCGGAACCTGCGCGAGTTCCCCGCCTGGAATGGAGACGCCGGCGCGCAGGGCCCCCTCCGTCAACCCTTTGGCCAGTTCCTGTACACAGCCCGGATCAAGTGCCTCCACCGCCAGATAGTCCACCATGGCCAGAGGGGTCGCCCCGACACAGAGCAGATCGTTGACGTTCATGGCGACGCAATCAATGCCGATGGTGTCGTATTTCCCCATTCGCTGGGCAATCAAGACCTTGGACCCCACGCCATCGGTGGTCATGGCCATGCCCGTATTGTTGCCGATCTCGATAACGTTGGCGAAACATCCGAAGTCCAGACGAACGCGACCGAGTTGTCCGTCGGATCGCGTCCACGTGTGCCTGAACTGTCTGGTAATATCGGTCAGGGATTGAACGGCTCGTTCGGTATCGACCCCGGACCCTTGATAGGTCACGGCAGGTGAATCGCTCTTGACTGAGTGAGACACGGGTTATTTCCTGACTCATGAGTTCATGGACAAATCAGGCTGCTTGCGGCAGTCTGGCACGTGCTGATCGATTCAAGCAACTTCTCCGATCCGATTGCCGACTCTTTCACCGGATGGCGGGACGTTGCTCTCCCCCATTTCCAGGATCGAAGCCAAAACTGTTATAATCGAACCGACTAAGGGCGAACGCCACGTGATCATTGGGTTGTGGCTCAGGTTGAATTTTTTTGCTTGTCCGGTCCCCGTTTCTTTGGGGCTTGTTTCAACAGGTACGAGGCCGTCATGTCAAACCGAACCACTAGCCTCTTTTCGCCCTTCCTTTGTCAGGAGGGGCGAGAGGAGGTAGAGTCTTTGATGGCACCCCGGTGCTCCCTGGGCGGGAGGCCGGTCGGCAAAGTATACAGGCCGCTGGGTTCAACGCCCCGGTGCTTCATGGGAGGCTCTACCCCTCCCTTCCCTCCCCTTACAAAGGGGAGGCTATAAGGTTTGACGGTGACGACGGCAACTAGCTGAATCTCCCAGGTTCCCCTGACAAAGGGGAGGCTTGAACCTGCTCCCTTTCTCCGTCTTTGTCAGGCAGGGTGAGGGGCAACCGCTTACCAGAGTCAAGTGCTGATCATTGACATGAAGGGAACTCAATACAAGGACTTGAACCTTTGACAGGGAGGGAAAATGAGTAGCCAGGACCAACCGATTGACGAATCACCTGAACAACGGAAGCTCAGTCTCCTCGTTGATTATAAAGAGAATGGCATTGAGGTCAACACGTTAGTCAACAAACCATCAGGGATGATGAAACTTCTCTCCTTCGACCACGCCACTGAGCTGAAAGAGCATACTGCCCCGCATGACGTGTACGTTCTTATTCTTGAAGGCGAAGCAGAGTTGACTGTCGAAG
This sequence comes from Nitrospirales bacterium, assembly GCA_965215405.1. Lineage (GTDB taxonomy): Bacteria > Nitrospirota > Nitrospiria > Nitrospirales > UBA8639 > Bin75. The sequence goes on along the minus strand of OZ244060.1, from coordinate 837,647 downwards.
GGCAGCCGTTTCATTTATGCGCGGGAGACACGATTACGTTACCTGGAACACGGCCACACGCCGTGAAGGCCAAAACCCGGTTTAAAATGTTGCTGACTAGGTTTAACGGTTAATTCGGAAGAGAGAGCCCGAGAGGAAGACACTCAGCCCCACGGTTCGTCAGCGAATGACTGAACGTTTCCAATTCCCGTCCGCAGGGCAACCCTCGTGACCGCCCCCGGTCGCCACACGAAAGAAGAACGGTCCCTTTCGGAATCCCCGGTCAGGGATCGAGTCACCCTGCCGCGTTGAGAGGAAAGTTGGAGCGGGAAAGGGGATTTGAACCCCCGACCCTCGCCTTGGCAAGGCGATGCTCTACCACTGAGCTATTCCCGCTCTCCGGAATGAGGTCGGATTTTGATTTTAGTTTGCGTATACTACCCTGTCAAGAAACCCCGTTGAGGGTCGTGGCTCCGTTTGAATTTCTTTCTTGTCCGGTCCCCGTTTCTTTGGGGCGTATTTCAAAAGTACGAAACCGTCATGTCAAACTGAACCACAACCCTCTTTTCCCCCTCCTTTGTAAGGAGGGGTCAGGGGAGGTAGAGTCTTCGACTACACCCCCAGGTGCTCCTTGGGCGGGAGCCTCTACCCCACCTTCCCTCCCCTTACAAAGGGGAGGTTATCAGGCCTGACGGTGACGCCGGCACCCAGCTCAATCTCCCAGGTTCCCCTGACAAAGGGGGAGGCTTGGACCTGCTCCCTTTCCCTTCCGTTGTCAGGCAGGGTGAGGGGCAACCACTTACCAGAGTCAAGGGCTTCCAGACTCTTTTCGGCAGTGGCTCCGTTTGAATTTCTTTTCCTGTCCGGTCCCCGTTTCTTTGGGGCGTATTTCAAAAAGTACGAAACCGTCATGTCAAACCGAACCACGACCCGTTGCAGGTGAGAAGGCGGCCGGAAATGGCGCTGGTTTCTTTCGGTCAGCCGTTATTTTTCCCTTAAATTGTGATACGCTGCGCCGAATAATTGATGAACGGTCCGTCGCCCTCAATAACTCGACCGGACAATCTTTATTCTTTCTCATCCAAGAGGTTGCAATGCATATCAGTGTTCTCGGGACGGGATACGTGGGACTCGTCACAGGCGCGTGTCTTGCAGAATTCGGACTCAATGTGACGTGCATGGACGTGGATGCCGCTCGCGTTAAAAAACTGGAAAATGGCGAGGTGCCGTTTTATGAACCCGGATTAGCCCATCTGGTGACTAAAGGTCGCAAAGCCGGACGGCTCAACTTCACAACCAACCTGCACCACGCCGTGGATACGGCTTTGGTGATCTTTATCACGGTCGGCACTCCCTCAAACCTTGATGGGTCGGTTAATCTGTCCTATATCGATGAAGTGGCTCGGAGCATCGGTCGTCACATGACGGAGTACAAGGTCGTGGCAACCAAGTCGACCGTGCCCGTGGGGACCACGACGCGAGTGCGAGACGTCATCAAAGCTCATCAATCGAGGCCCATCGCCTTTGATATGGCGTTCAACCCGGAGTTTTTACGTGAGGGGTCGGCGATTGCAGACTTCATGCATCCGGACCGTGTGGTCATCGGGGCAGACAATGAGCAGACCGTGGCCGTCGTCAAGGAGTTATATCGGCCCTTGTATCTCATTGAAACCCCATTCGTCGTCACAAATATTCCAACGGCAGAAATGATTAAATACGCGTCGAACGTGTTCCTGGCCACCAAGATTTCCTTTATCAACGAAGTCGCTAATCTGTGTGAACTCGTGAATGCCGACGTGCAAACCGTGTCCAAAGCCATGGGGCTTGATAAACGGATTGGTGCCAAGTTCCTGCACGCCGGAGCGGGGTATGGCGGGTCCTGTTTCGGGAAGGACACGGCGGCACTGATTCATATTGGAGAAGAAACCGGATCTGCCATGACGCTGGCAGCAACGACCAAACGGGTGAATGAACAACAGCGGGCCCGTATGGTCGATAAAATCCGTCACGCCGTGAATGGCGTTCAGGGGAAAACCCTTGCCTTTTTGGGGTTATCTTTCAAGCCCAATACCGACGATCTTCGGGATTCACCCGCTTTGATGATTGCGGAACACCTGATGAAGGAAGGCTGTACCATCCGGGCCTATGACCCGGAAGGATTGGCGGGCTCGCTCGAAACGTTGGGCGGCCTGGTCGGCTGTCACGATGCATATGACGCGATGAGGGGAGCGGACGCCGTCGTGTTGGCCACCGAATGGAATCAATTCCGAAACCTGGATTTGGATCACGTGAAATCGCTTCTGCGAGTCCCCGTGCTGATTGATCTCCGGAACGTCTACGACCCCGAACGGGTCGCCGAATACGGATTTTATTACGTTTCGGTTGGCCGTCCGGCCGTCGGCGTCAATCCCTATAGAACGTCGTAACCGCGTCGGGCCTGTCCCGTTTGCGGCCAGGGCTTACGCCTCCCTGGGTTTATATCCCATGCGGTCCAACACTTTGGTAATACGTTTCTTCATCGGACCATCGGCGTCGGCCAGGGCCGTGGCCAGGGGTTCCACGGCCGGCTTGCCGATCTTCCGAAGAATCTCGGTGGCGGATTGACGCAATTCATCTTCTTCCGACACCAGCAGGGGAATGACTTGCGGGACGGAGGGTGCGCCGATTTTAATCAAGGCTTCATAAGCGCGATGCCGCACGTCACCCACTTCATCTTCCAAACATTCCACGAGGTCATTCACGGCGTCGGCTGTTTTGAGTTCTCCCAATGTCTCGACGGCATATTTGCGATTGAGCCAGTGTGAATCCTTTAAATCCATCAACGCGGCGTCGACTTTGACGACGTTAGGATCTTTCACCCGAATTCGAAACTGCTTGACCAGCCGCTTTCCGTCTTCTTCGACAATACGGAAGGTCGCCCCGTCACCCGGCTTAATCTTTTGCAGATCGTCAAGAGCTTCTTCGGCAACGTCCAGCAACACGGTTTTTCCGTCATAAGCCAATAACTCGACTTCGAGTTGCCTGGCTTCCAGGTTGACGGCAATGACGTTTTCAGTAACAAGATTGAAGCCGTCTTTCTTGGCACTTTTGGGAGCGATTTGAACGAGAGGAGTTGGAACCGGATCTGCCATATCTATTTCTCCTTCTTCATCATGACTGAGCTGAGGTCATCAAGCGTCATACCCGAATACCGTTAATCGGGTATCCCACGTTTTTTCCTGCGTTTCCGTTTTCACGGGCACGACAACGTAATCCGTACGCGCCGGCAACGGCCTTACTCGGGTTTCCATCCTAAACTCGCCAACACGCCTTCGGCGGTGTCGCGTACCATTTCGTTTTCATCTTCCAACAACGCAACCACCGGTTGGATGGCGCGGGGATCGCCCAATCTGGCTAATGATTCAGCCGCGTTCCGACGAACCAGCCAGTCCTCGTCCGTCAAGGCCTCGACTAAAGGAGAGAACCCTTTGGCGTCCCCGATTTTTCCAAGGGCTTCGGCAGCATGACGACGGACAATCCAATTGGACGCGTTCAGTCCATCGATCAAGGCATCCGTGGCTCTGGAGTCCCCGATTTTTTTCAACACACGAGCAACGTCTTCTCTCAACGTCGCATCCATCAGGCAGTCTACCAGTGCAGGGACGGCTTCGGGGTCTCCAATCCGTTCCAGAGCCCAGACCGCGGCGGTCCGGACCCCCCCGTCTTTGTCTTTTAACGCGTTCACCAGGAAGGGTACCGCTCGAGCGTTTTTCAGTTTCCCGAGAGCGGACGCCGCCTGCTCTCGAATGGCCCACGCGTCATCTTTCAACGCTTCAATTAAAGGATCAATCGCGGCTTCCCCTATTTGAACAATGGCATTGACCGCCGCCTCCCGAATCACGAGGTCGTCGTCTTCAAACGTCTCGATCAGACGAGGGATTACCGAATCGCCTATTTGCCCGAGTTCTGCCGCCGCATACGTTTGCAGACCTTCGTTTTCATCACGAAGGGCGGACAATAATTGTTCGACGCGATGACTCTCAGCCATTCACCTGCTCCTTCTCTGTCCATTGCGCTTCATCCATCCGCGCAGCGGCAGCTTCCAGTTTATCGATGATGATCCCAGAGTTATACGAGACCAGCCCATCACGGTCATTTTTCATTTTCTTAAACACTTCCGCATAGGGGCGCAAGGCTTCAACGTCTTTGATCTTTTCCAAGGCTTCCACTGCCAATACCCGTAACGGTTTGATGGGAATCACGTTAATCAGGAGATCAACGGGCCTGGCGTCTCCGATTAATCCCAATCCCTTGGTTGCCAGTTCCTTGACTCCCGTGTCTTTGTCCCGCTTGAGGCGATCAATCAACGGCTCCACCGCCCGGACGTCTCCGATTTTTCCCAATACGTCTGCCGCGGCTTCACGCACCACCCAATCATCGTCTTCGAGGTATTCAATGAGAATCTCGACGGTTGGGCGGCCAATCGGATGCAGCTTGTGCACCGCTTCCTGCCGTGCACCTTCGCGGAGTTCAGACTCTTCCACGTTGCGCAATTCATCCATAATCTCATCGACGCGGTCCCGAATGGCGCTGAGTTTTTTCAGGGTATGAATCGCCACGTCGCAAAGAGCGGCATCTCCCATCGCGTCAACCAACGCGTCAGCCGCGCGCGGGTCCAGAAGATGATCCAGGATTCGGGCGGCACGCACCCGCGCCTCTTCATCCGGATCTTTCAGCATGGCGGTCAGCGGGGCGATAGACGTCGGAATGACTCCCAACAGTTTGGTGACGGAGGGTCGAAGCGCTTCATTCTTCAAAAGCCCGACCAGGGCCGTCGCCGTCTCTTCATTCACAATTCCAGCCATTTGTTCCAGGGAAGCCACCACGGCCTCTCGGACGCTTTCCTCTTCACCTTGCATGAGCGTCACCAGAGGCACGCCGGCCTGCGGGTCTCTGATCCGCGCCAACATTCCGGCCGCTTCAATCTTATAGGACGGTGAGCCCGTTTTCATGGCTTCGATGATCAGAGCCACAACGTTAGGCCCTCCCTTGAGACACGTGGCCGTGGCGCGCATGCGGCGCCATTCTTCTTCATGAGCAAGCTCGGACACGATGATTTCAATTGGTTCTTTCGGCATGACGGCGGGGCCTCACCCCTTCGTTCGCGTCCGGGGCTATAAACGGACCCGTTTCGGGTTCCACCCCAATCGGGTTAAGGTTTCCTTGATATGGTAGCGAATATTTTCATCGTGTTCGCGTTGAAGTCGGCTCACCAGGGGCGCAATCGCCTCCTGTCCGAATCGGACCAAGGCTTCACTCGCTTCGTTCCGTATCAAGGTGCTTTGCAGAGCCGTCATCAAAAGAGGAACGGCCTCCTTGTCACGGATACGCGCAAGAGCCCGAATGGCCTCTTCCACGCTGGCCAGCTCCTGTTCATACCGATGATCTTCACAGGCCGGCGTGCGATCTTCATACTCGCTTGTCTTCAACTCGCTAATCAGTCGAAACAACAGAGGAAGTACTCGCCGATCGCCAATTTTACCGAGCGCTTCTATGGCACGAACCCGAAGGCGAGGCTCTTCAATGGCCTCTAAAAGAGCATCGACCGTGGCACGGTCGCCAATGTTTCCGAGTGCACGGGCTGCCTCCTGACGCACGGCTATATCGGGGTCGCGCTGCAAAAGACCAGTCAATGGCTTGACGGCCGTTTGGGATTTCATGACACACAAGGCTTCCGTGGCTCGAAGGCGTATCCGCCAATCCTGATGGGCCAGCGCTTCCACCAAAGGCGCAACCGCCGACTCACCAATGGACACCAACGCCTCAATGGCTTCATCGCGCACCGCCGGCACTGTATCCTGGAGAAGCAGCCCCAGGGTCTCAACCGACGTCGGGTTGCCGAGCCGTCCTACTGCGCGGGCGGCATGCATTCGGACGACCCAATCCTGGCTCAGGAGAGCGGCATGCAGGGGTTCGAGCGCTCGCTCGTCAGCAATCGCAGACAAAACGGAAGCCGCGGCCTCCTGCACGGACAAATCCGGATCTTGCAGACAGAAACTCAAGTCCTCAACGGCCGGTCCTCCAATAGCCGCCAACGCAGCGGCAGCGGCAGTTTTTACGGCTCGGTCGGAATCTCGCAAGGCCTCAATCAAGGGACAGACTCCTCTTGGATCCCGGGATTCACCAAGCGCCGTGGCCGCGTCTTCCCGGATACCCCAATCTTCGTCTCTTAAGGCTGCGATTTGCTCCGTCACGCTATCGGTCATGAGCCGGTTACACCTACACGATTCAACGTAAATGTCTTGTCGAGAAACGCCTTCCGTCCTTTTTCAAAATAACGGAACATGCTCAAGAAACGTCACCGTGGCAACTTACCACAGCGATTTTTCAAGGGTCAATGAAATCGCCGACACGGTCGTGGCTCAGGTTGAATTTCTTTGCCTGTCCGGTCCCCGTTTCTCTGGGGCTTGTTTCAACAAGTACAAGGCCGTCACGTCAAACCGAGCCACGACCGCCGACACGGGGGATCGGGACGGCAATGGACGCGCTGCACGGGGAATTACCCGGGCGAGATGCCGCGCAGCCGTTCGCTGCGTCGGCGCAGCAATTCAAGGATGGTCAATAACGCGGTCGACAACAGCACGAGAATCGTGGCCGCGGCAAGAATCGTCGGGCTGATTTCCTCACGGAGCCCGGACCACATCTGCAGCGGCAGGGTCTGTTGATCGGGTCCACCGATGAACAGGATGATCACGATCTCGTCGAATGAAGTGATGAACGCAAACAAGGCTCCGGAGATGACGCCCGGGGCAATGAGAGGCATCTGGATCTTGAAAAAGTTGTAGAGTGGGGTTCCGCCAAGATTGGCCGCTGCCTTCATCAGGTTCCGGTCGAACCCGACCAGCGTCGAGGTCACGGTAATCACGACAAACGGAAGCCCCAGAATGGTGTGTGCCAACACGATTCCGGGCATCGTCGCGACCAGATTGATTTTGGCGAAGAAAAAGAACGTGCCCGACGCCGTGATGACGAACGGCACGATGAGCGGTGAAATCATCAGCGCCATAATCGTTCGACGAAAGGGGACGTGGGCCCGACTCACACCCAGGGCCGCGAGCGTTCCGAGGGTGGTAGCAAGTGCCGTGGACACGCTGGCGATAATGAAACTGTTAATGGTGCCCACCTTCCATTTGTCCGTACACGAGGTCCAGAGCGAAGCCTCCTCTGCGTCGCACATTCCGAACAGGGACTTGTACCAGAGCGTGGAATACCCTTTCGGGTCCAGGGCCAGCATTTCAGGGGTAAAGTGCAAAAATGGCGCCGCGTTGAACGACAGCGGAATCACAACGATCAGCGGTGAAACCAGAAAAAACAGCACCAGCGTACAGAACGCCACGTAGAGGTAATGCCAGATTCGCTGACCGGGAGTGGCGTACGGTGGAAGTGCCATGCGTCAACCCATCTTCATCTTATCGACGCCGACCAGCTTGTCGTAGACCCAATACAGGGTAAGGATCGCGACCAGCAGGATCGTCCCCATAGCCGAAGCCAGAGCCCAGTTCAACGAGTGCTGCATGTGATGGGCGATGAGGTTGCCGATCAAACGCCCGTCTTTGCCGCCGACGAGTTCGGGCGTAATGTAGTACCCGACGGCCACAATGAACACCAGAATACAACCAGCCCCGACGCCGGGGATCGTTTGCGGCACGTAGACCTTGAGAAAAGCCAGAGCCGGCGTGGCACCGAGATTCTGAGCCGCCTTCATGTAGCTCGGCGGAACGGTTTTCATCACGCTGTAAATCGGCAGAATCATGAACGGCAGGAGAATCTGAATCATCACGATGACGGTGCCGGTGAAGTTGTACATCATCGGCAACCTGTTATCGTCGTGGAGCAGACCCAGGGACACCAGCGAATCATTGATGACGCCGTTCTGTTGCAGCATGACCATCCAGGCGACGATGCGCACAAGAAGCGACGTCCAGAACGGCATCAGGACGCAGATCATCAACAGGTTGGAAATCCGAAGCGGCAGGGTCGCCAACAGGTGGGCGACGGGATAGGCCAGGATCAGGCAGCCAATGGTGACAATCGTGCTCACCAGGAGCGTGCGCCACCAAAGTAACTGGTAAATCCTGCGGTTTTTGTCGACCCTCAGGACGTTCTTGTTTCCATCATATTTGAGATCGACGGCGTTCAGGTAATAGCCCAGCGTCACCGGATCTTTCACCGAGCCGAGCGATTGCCAGAACGCGACGTCACCCCAGCGCTTGTTGAGTCGGAGCATCGCCGGCTTGTACGGCGGACCCTCAATACGTTTCAACCCGCGCGTCGTAATCTTGATCAGGCTGCGCCAGCCGGATTTTTCGTAATTCATGCGGGTGCCGAGCCTGCTGAGGTCAAGTTTGTCCGCGGCCTTCAGGTCGAGATACAAGGCCTCGAACATGGTCTCATCGGGCTCGGAGGTCTTATCCCAGCGCTCGAACGCCGCCAGGGTCTTCGGCAACGCCTTATTGCTCAAGCTATCGTCGATGCTGCGCGTCAACAAGCTCCCGATGGGGACGACAAACAGGATAATCAGAAACAACAGGGGTGGAAAGACCAGCCCGACGGCGCGGATTTTGCTGAGCTTCAGGGAACGCTCCAGACTGGTTTTCAAAGGCGTCCCGTCAGCGGTGAGAAGAGGGCCGACGGATTTGGCTGAAGCTATGGGCATTATCGAAAAATTCTCGAGTAACGGTAAAGGTGGGACGCGGGGGATGGTCCGAACGCCGTCCCCGAAATCAGCCGTTCAGGTTATCGGATTTATTGGCTCATCCACGCGGTATAGCGCTCGGAGAGTTCTTCACCGTAGTCGGTCCACCAGTCCGGGTCGGCAAAAATAGAGCGCGCCAGAACCTCTTCCCGATTCGGCACGTAGGGCATGACGTTCACGCCGCTGTTGTGCCACGGTTCATTGGCCTTGATAATATCCAGAGCGGACTTGCGCATCGGGCCATAGTTGATCCACCTGGATTGGCCGGCCTGCCGTTGGGGGGAAGATGCATGGACCAGGAACTTCTTTGCCTCCTCGGCATTCGGGGCTCCCTTCATCAGCACCCACCATTCTTCTTCCACAACCTGTCCATCCCAGATCGGCACCAATTTCTCGCTTTCACTCAGGATCGCGGCACCAACGCGGCCGCTGTAGGCCAGGGACATCGACGTTTCGCCGCTCTTGACGAGTTCGACGGGCTTCGAGCCGGACGACCAGAACACGGCGTGATCCTTGATCTGATCCAGTTTGGCAAACGCGCGATCAATGCCCTTGCCGGTGCTCATGACTTCGTAGAGCCGGTCAATGGGCACGCCGTCCGCCAACAGTGCCATTTCAATCAACGCATTGGGCCAGGTATGAATGCCGCGTTTGCCCGGGAACTTCTCAACGTTGAAGAAATCCGCGATGGTCGACGGCTGTTCGCCCTTGAACGTGCCTTCCTCAAAGAACGCGAGATACGACCAGAAGATATTCGGCACCACGCACTGGTTCGGCACTTCAGTCATAACGTCTTCATCCATCGGCGTGCCGTCCGGGGCGGGAACGAACATGCCGCGATCAAGCGGCTCGAATAAGCCTTCATCACAACCCGTGCGGGCCTGATCGGGCAGCACGTCGACGACGTCCCAGGTCACGGAGCCGGATTCAACCTGCGTGCGGATCGCGCCGAGACCGCCGTTGTAGTTGATCCAGTTGATCTTTTCTCCATCCCAGGTGTCGCCGTAAGCCTTCTGTTGCGACACGGCATAGGCTCCTCCCCACGTTACCACGTTGATCTCGGCCCGGACGACTCCGACCATTCCCACTGCAACGGCGGCGGCCAACGCGGTTGTGCTCAAATAATTACGCATCGTTTTTCCCTTCTTCCTTCAGAGAACCGGAGAGGGTCATCAAACGTCCGACGTTCGACTGATCCGCGAATGAGGGGCCTGACACGGCCACGCGTCCAACGCCAGACAATCTTCCACCCTCCAGCCGATGGTCACAACGTCTCCCACTGAGAGGGCGGCATGGACGGCGGAATTCGGAATCTTGACGATAAAATCATCGGTTTCGCACACCGAAAACCTCGTGCGGATATGATCGCCGAGATAGATCAACTCTTCGGCCTTCGCCGGGAAGACGTTCGGCAGGCCGTGCGGCTCGGGATCGACAACCACGCGCTCCGGTCGCAGCGACAACATGGTCGGCGAACCTGCCCCTTTCACCTTGACCTTTTTCGCCGTGACGATATGGCCGTTGTTGACGTCCACCCTGACGGTATCGCCGTTGTCCTCGATCACGGTGCCGATGAGCCGATTGTTCTCGCCGATGAAGTTGGCGACGAAGGCATTTTCCGGCTGTTCGTACAGCACGTCAGGCGCGGCGCATTGCTGAACGACGCCGTCGTCGAACACCGCGATGCGGTCGGACAAGGTCAAGGCTTCGCTCTGGTCGTGGGTGACGTACACCACCGTGACCCCGAGATTCTCGTGAATGGACTTGATTTCATATTGCATCTGTTCGCGCAGATTCTTGTCGAGTGCGCCCAGGGGTTCGTCCATCAACACCAGATCGGGATCGAAGACCAGTGACCGCGCCACCGCGACTCGCTGTTGCTGACCGCCGGAAAGCTGCGCCGGTCGCCGGTCGCCGTATCCGCCAAGTCGAACCATGTCCAGCGCGCGCGTGACCCGCTGCTTTTTTTCCGACTTGCTCATACCGCGCACGTCAAGGGGGAATCCGAGATTCTCGGCAACGGTCATGTGGGGGAACAACGCGTAGTTCTGGAACACCATGCCGATACCGCGTTTGTGCGGCGGCACCCGATTAATCGGATGATCCTCCAGATAGATCTCCCCATGGGTGGCCGGCTCGAATCCGGCCAACATCATCAGACACGTGGTTTTACCGGACCCGGACGGCCCCAGCATGGTCAGAAACTCGCCTTTTCCGACGTTCAGATTGAGATTTTTGACAATGAGAGTCTCCCCATCGTAGCTTTTCTGGATATTGACGAAGCGAACCAGGGAACCATCACCCGTCATATTTCCTCCCACTTCATCCTGCTCTTACGTCGGCATACCGAGGAGTTATCAAGAGATTGAGTGGCCCTCTTATATTGGCCGACAAGTTTCACAAACTCAGGATATGAAGTCAACTTCGCTTGATTCCGGATTCAGAGGAGGCCATTCGGGGAGGAACGAAGTATGAGGGGAAGTGGTTCGTTGACAGTGATTCTGCTAATAGAGCGGGACTTTCGGGCACTATCCACCTTCGGCAAGCCGACAGGACGCCATCGAGACAGTTCAGTTGCCAGTGCAGTCAAATTGTGCAGGCCAGCCCAAAAACGACCATAATGGAAACGTCCACGTAAAGGAGGAATCCCAATGGTTCCGAATCCAAAGTCTTCCCGGTTCCGGTCTGGTTCGGATGGCCTCGTCTTTCTACTCCCGGCAGTCTGCTTCGAATCATGTGGGTTAAATTCAGAAAAATAAATTAAAATCAGTTAGTTATAAAGAAACTCGATTGCTTCAATCCTGAAAAGGCTTCGTAACCCACGTCGTCCTGACGGGCAATGGGAACATCGGGGTCCCTCGAGGCGAATTCCGTGATACGGGGCAAGGGTTGCTCAGGAGTACCCAAATCGTTAGAGTGAAAATCCTGTGAATGGCCTTTTCTGCTTTTTCATACAGCCAACCGTCGAGCTGACCCGGTGCTCCGGGGGAAAGGCATTGTGAGTCTGACCATTGAGGAGGTGGCCCATGGGTAAAGAACAACTGTACGGTGAGAACCCCATCGCCCAACGAAAAACCGACCAATACAAACGTGAATATGTCCATGGCTTTGTCCGAAAATGGGATGAACTCATCGATTGGGACGCTCGGGCTAAAAGCGAAGGGGATTTTTTCATCAATATCCTGAAAGAACGTGGAGTCCAAAGGGTATTGGACGTGGCAACGGGAACGGGATTTCACTCTATTCGGCTTCTGAGGGCCGGTTTCGACGTGACCAGCGCAGACGGCAGCCCCGAAATGCTGGCACAGGCCTTTGAAAATGCCACCCGGGTGGGCTTTATTATGAAGACCGTCCATGCTGACTGGCGGTGGCTGAGTCGGGATCTTCACACCCAATATGACGCGGTTATTTGCTTAGGGAACTCTCTGACCCATTTGTTTTCGGAACAGGACCGACGGAAGGCCCTCGCCGAATTTTATTCGATGCTGCACCACGACGGCATTCTGATGCTCGATCAGCGGAATTACGACGGGATGCTCAATAATGGGTTCACCTCCAAACACGTCTATTATTATTGCGGGGAAAACGTTCGTGCCGAGCCTGAATACATTGATGAAGGATTGGCCCGATTCCGGTATCAGTTCCCTGACAACTCGGAATATCATCTCAACATGTTCCCCCTGCGCAAGGATTACGTCAGAAAACTCATGGGAGAAGTTGGGTTTCAACAAGTCAAAACCTTTGCGGACTTTCAAGAGACGCACCGCGTCGAGGACCCTGATTTCTATATCCACGTGGCTGAAAAACTGTATAAAAACGAAGAACGGCCCGTTAAAATTTCAATGGGGTTCAATTATTCTCAGCCCGTCGAAAACGCCAGAAACTACTACAACAGCCATGATGCTGACAGATTCTATGCCACCGTGTGGGGGGGTGAGGACATTCATATCGGTCTCTATGAACGCGACACGGATACTATTTTTGACGCGAGTCAAAAAACGGTCCGGAAAATAGCCTCCATGATCAACAATCTCGGGCCTGCCACTCGGGTATTGGATATTGGCTCAGGGTACGGGGGGTCGGCAAGGTATCTGGTCAAACACTATGGATGCCAGGTTGGTTGTTTGAATTTGAGCGAAACACAAAACGCCAGAAACCGCGAACTCAACGCTCAAGGGAAATACTCGCTGGTCATTAACGTGATTGACGGAAGTTTTGAAGAGATTCCCATGCCGGATAACAGCGTGGACGTGGTGTGGTCTCAGGACGCCATCTTGCATAGTGGAAATCGCAACAAGGTCTTTGAAGAAGTCAAACGGGTGCTTTCCGAAGGAGGGCAATTTATTTTTACCGACCCGATGCAGAGTGAAAATTGCCCCAGGGAAGCCCTGCAACCTATTCTTGATCGTATTCACCTCGATTCTCTTGGTTCAATTCCGCAATACAAAGAGACGCTGTCAGGGCTTGGGTTTAAAGAGCTTGAAATTGTGGACCTCTCTGAACACCTGAGTGCTCATTATGGGAAAGTCCTGGAAGAAGTTCGCGCCAATCAATGGAATTTGTTGAGAGTCTGCAGCGAGGACTATATCGAGCGGATGAAAACCGGTCTTCAGCACTGGGTCGACGGCGGCAAGAGCGGTCATCTCACCTGGGGGATTCTCCACTTCCAAAAAGCGTGAAGGAGAACCGGCTTTTCCGTCTTTTTCCTGAAGAACGGCAGGTCGAACTCTTCGTTGCCCGTTCAATCGAACGAGAACGGAACCGGGGGATCAACGTTCAATACGGTAGGGTTTGGCTGGTTTGGCAAAGTCTCCCGATGGGCCGAAACGCCCTTCTTCGCCAAGCACCTTATCCAGGTTGGTATATTCAATATCCTTCACTTGCCCATGAGCATCGCTCCTGGGCGGCTCCCAGCCAAGTTTGTCCAGGGTTTCCAGCACGGTTTTCTTTAAAGCACTCAGTGCCGTCAGTCGGGTAGAAGCAAACGCCAACACCCGCTCACTTTCCCTTTCAACCTTAGAGGCCTCCGGATCATGGAGAAAGGCCACCAGAGGTTCAACGGCCGCGTCACCGATCAGCACCAACGAAGAGGCGGCATAATCTCGCAAGACGATGTCCTTTAACAGCAGGATAAGATCCGGGACCACCCTGGGGTCCCGAAAATGCCCCAATGCCGTTGCCGCGGCTTCTTTGATAAGCTGCTCTTCGCTAATAATACACCCTGGAGTCGGCTTCCCCTGTTGAGCAATGCCCCTGCCTTTCAGGGCATCCAACACTGGTGGCAAGGCCCGGGCGTCCCCGATCATTCCGAGAGAAGCAATCGCGTGACGCTTCACGGCTCCGTCCCTCATGGCGTCAATGAGCCCATCAACGGCCAGAGGATTCCCGATAATCCCCAAGGCGATAGTGGCATCTTCGCGAACGGCTCGATCTTCATCTTTTAACGCTTTGATCAAAGCCTCAACCACGCGCCTGTCCCTGGTCCAGGCTCGCCCCATTTGATAGTCAGTCGTCATGCCTCCCAAAGCCCGAACGCCATGACAGCGAACCACAAAATGCGGATCGTGTAACGTTTCCATGAGGGCGGGGATGGACGCGTCGCCAATGTACACGAGGGCCGTTCCGGCGGTTTCCCTGACAATTTTCGAGGTATCCTTAAAGAGCTTGATTAAAACCGGAACCGCTCGAGAATCACCGATTCGACCCAACGCTTCAGCCGTCGCGCTTTTGACGGCACCATCACGGTCCCGACAGGCTATCATCAAAGGTTGAACGGCTTCGGGCTCCCGGAGCAGTCCCAGGGTCTTCGCGGCCTGCTGACGCACGCGCCATCGGTCATCCTTCAAACAGGCAATGAGTTTCGGGACGGGACTCTTCCCCATGGAGGCCATGGCGGCCACCGCCTCACTTCCAACTTCCACCATGTTGTCGTTGAACAACGTAATAAGGGACTCAATGGCGATATCCCCGCCGATTTTCGCAAACGCCCACCCTGCTTGAACCCGCACGGCCCAATAATCATCCTCCAGGGCCAGGGAGAGGGCCTCGACGGTATTCGGATCACCCAACTCCGCGAGAGCCTTCGCGGCCTCTTCCCGCGTGACGTCATCAATGTCTTCTAACGCTTCGACCCAGTGTTGTACGTTCTGTGACATGCCGGAGATTTCTTCTTAATGAAGAGAAGGATAATCGTAATCTCGTTCTTGTTTATACGGTTGCGTGTGGCTGCACCGAATCACGAGCCTGGCCGTTCCCAGTCCTTCCACGCATTGCGTTAAGGATTGAGCAAAGTCCAGCTTCCCCTCTAACGTGACCCGAAAAGCAAAGTCGAACGTAAAGGTCCCGAAACGATACTCGCCCGGTTTTAATTTAATTTCCCGCGCATCGGTCGTCTTGTAGGATTCATACGTGATGGGGTCATTGGTCCAGATCAAAGGGGTTATGCCTGGCACGTGCCACCACGTCGGAGGATCGAGGGCCGTGGGATCAATGGTAATCGCGTACTCCCGCGTTAACGGATTCACGGATTCTCGTGCCACGCTTCTTTCGCCGATGAGCAAAGTTCCGACGAGACTGCCTGCCAGAATGAGGGCACTGCCCTTTAAAAAACGTGGAAGATCAAGGAGCGAAGATTTTCTCATTTCCCGTTGTCCTTCGTTCGGGTCTCTTTTGAAAAATTTCCATCAACGCTCGACTTTCCCATTCAGTGTGGGTCTCCAGTCCGAGCGCTGCAAGCACCGTTGCCCCAACGTCCATGATACTCACGTTGTCGGGAATGGTGTACCCCTGCTTCACGTTCGCACCCCAGACAAGCCAGGGCACAGGGGATTGCCGGTGCGCCCTTTGGGCCGTTTTCCCATTTAAAGCCGGAGGGGACCCCTGTCCCCGTAAGCCCGTTACCATGACCATGGTTTTGTCCAGGACACCGTATTCGTGATAGATCGCCATGACGTCCGCGATGGCCGTATCAATCGCCTGGAGGGCCTGTGCATACTGCCTTGAGTCCCATCCACGTTTTCGGGCGACGTCCGCCGCTTCAGGAAGGTGAGCCACCAAGAGCCCCGGCACCGCGAATATACGAAAATTATAGCCCCCTTTGCTGGTAACCTTTTTCAGGTAATCCTTAATATATTCCACCTGTGTGGAGGGATTGCACTGAGGTTTGGCTTTCCCGCACGTCTGCATGTCAACGTAAATTTCCGGTCTGGCAAGCTGATAAAACCGCTCATCCATGATGAAGAGCGCGGTATCGACCCCTCCGGCCAGATCCAGATAATCGAACAGTGTCGGAGAACGAAGAAAAGATCGGGAAAAATCGTACGTTTCCCATTCGTGATTCACGCGATGCTTCCTGACGGGCACCCCAGTCAGGAGACTGGCCATTGCCGGCACCGTGAACGGCGGAGACACCGATTGAGCCTTCCAGGTGACCGCCCCTTCCTGGGCGAGCCCGTGAAGAACGGGCATGGTTCCATTTCGAATGACGTCATTACCCACGCCTTCCAAGACAAAAAGCAGGACGTGCTCGGCCTGGGTCGGAGTTGAAGCAAAAACCGGACTCTTCTCCGGAAACCCGAGAGCCCAGACGGCGAGCAGAAAAACCGTAATCCTTATAAACATAAACCTCTTTCCGGAGTTATCGGGGGCCGTGGTATCGGGCAGCAGGAATGCGAGTACGCCCCCTCGTTTTTTTCAATCAAAAAGCCTCAAATGCCCAGCCTCGAACACCTCATTCCTGCAGGTCTTGACGGCAACCTATCATGCCGGATTTTTCAGAGTCAACCAGCCGAAATGCGGGGGCATGGCTCCGTTTGAATTTCTTTTCCTGTACGGTCCCCGTTTCTTTGGGGGCTTGTTTCAACAAGTACGAGGCCGTCACGTCAAACCGACCCACGACCCTCTTTCCCCCCTCCTTTGTCAGGCGAGATGAGGTCCATCTGATGGCATCTGCAGGGGGGATGCGAAAACTTTCCCCTCTTTTGTAAGGAGGGTTCAGGGTGTGACGGTGTGACGCGGACAAGATCAACCTTATCTGATTCCCCTCCTTTGTAAGGAGGGGCAAGGGGAGGTAGAGTCTTCAACGACGCCCCAGGGTCTTCATGAGCGGGAGGCTCTACCCCTCCCTTCCCTCCCCTTACAAAGGGGAGGTTTAATCTTTTTCCCCTCCTTTGTCGGGCAGGGTGAGGGACTTCACGTCAATCCCTGCGCTTCTTACTGGAAACGTTTCCCCTCCTTTGTCGGGCAGAGCCAGGGTTGCGACTTTGCAACTATGGGAGTCGATGAGATTGCCCCTCCTTTGTCAGGAAGGGTCAGGGGAGGTAGAGTCTTCAACGACGCCCCAGGGGCTTCATGGGCGGGACAGAAACGTTTCCCCTCCTTTGTAAGGAGGGGCAAGGGGAGGTAGAGTCCTCAACGACGCCCCCTGGGCTTCATGGGCGGGAGGGGAATCAGGGCTAACGCCGTTGCGCTTTGAGCCTCTTTCAGGATAAGACAGCACGACAAAAGGATTGTCTGGTTGATCAGGATTTCTGCTCATGCCACGTGGAAATAATTTTCTGCATTCCAAGTATTCCCGTTCGGATCCGGGTCATCGGGTCAGGTATTTGACGTTCGAACCCGGAGCACCTGCGTTTTCCCCTCCCTGGCATGATGCACTCGGATGCCTGGGCAAAAGCATATGGGACGCGGGGGTCCGCGTGGTCCTCCTGGTGTATGGTTCCTATCTGGGGGCCGACCTCTTCGGGTCAGGACGCCTTGATGAAGCCGGAGGCCTCAAGCGTGGCTATTCTCGTGGCATTCCAGGGTTGGAATCTCTCCTGGCGGCACTTCGCCCCAATGAATATCAACGCTCGCCTCGGAATCCTTCCTGCAAGCCGCCCTTTGCCAATGACGAAGCCTGTAAAACCAAACTGGACGACCTTCTCAATGACAAAGGGAATTTTTCCGGACACTACGTCAAAGCCCTCCAGGACGGACTCACGAGTTCGCACGCGCTTCCTTTGGCCGTCCGGCGTCACCTCTGGTCTTCCCGGCACCACCATCTTGGTCGAATGGAAGGGGCGTTGGCTCTTTTGCACGAACTCAGTCACCTCAAAACACAAAAAAACCTGCATGCCAACAATCGCATGTTGATTGTGGCCCATGGCCATGCAGGCCAATTGCCGGCTCTCCTTTCCAATCTGATTGCCCCGGGGGAAGCATCGGTTCGTGAAACCGTGTTTGAAACATTGGCCCATTATTACGAGCAGATGGATTCCCCGTCGGCATCGATTCAACATTTGCAGGAACTGGACCGATTGTTAGCCGAAAACCAATTTGAAGCCTGGCCCTCGTTGGACGTTGTGACTCTGGGCACTCCCATTCGGTACGGCTGGGACACGGATGGTATTGGAAAACTCCTCCACGTGGTGAATCATCGGCCCATCCGACAAGATGGGAAACGCTGGCTGGCCAAAATGGAGCTGCCCCAGATTGTCATGGAAATGCCCATGGCTTCCGGCGGTGACTACGTTCACCAGCTTGCCGTAGCGGGAACCGACGCCGTACCCGCCTCACCATGGGAAGAGGAACTGAACCAGGCCTTACGAGAAAATCTGGAGCCGTATGACGGATTTGAACGTTGGCTGGAATGCACCAGACGGGTGACCCGTTGCCCTAACGATGGGGAGTGTCTGTTAATTGATTATGGCGCGACGGACTTGTCCCCTCAGGAACACCTCTTCGGCCATACCTGCTATACGCGGCTCAACGCTTTGCTTTTTCAAACCAGCCACATTATGGAAACACTCTACGGCAACTGAACTTCCCTTCCGACTGTTTCAGCCCGACCTTTTCACCCCCAACCATCTAAAAACTCATTGATTCTCATGTAATACTTATGGTAAACGCTTTTGGTTTACCTTAGTCGGTTCTTTTGGATACAGTTGCTATCAAATATTTTCTCGTGACGAAATCATGATCATCGGTGTTCCCAAAGAGACCTATCCGGGCGAAAAACGGGTTGCCCTCGTCCCGGCAGTCCTTCCTTCTTTGAAAAAGGAAGGGATGGACGTGCAGATCGAAAGCGGAGCGGGAGTAGAGTCGGGATACCCTGATGCCGCCTACGTCGAGAAAGGGGGCACCATCGTCGCCTCGCGCCAGGAACTTTTTGAACGCGCCCACGTCATTGCCCAAGTCAGAATATCGGGCGCGAATCCCGAACAAGGCAAAACCGACCTGCCCCTGATGCAACACAATCAAGTCATTGTCGGGATGGCCGAAGCCCTTTCCAATCCCCAGAGCGTCCAGGAGTTGACGGCTCGCCAGGTCCGAGCCTTTGCCATGGAATTGATGCCGCGCATCACCCGCGCCCAAAGCATGGACGTTCTCTCATCAATGGGAACCGTGGCCGGTTACAAAGCCGTGCTCATGGCCGCTGACGCGCTTCCGAAAATGTTTCCAATGCTGATGACGGCAGCCGGAACCGTGACCCCCGCCAAAGTGTTTATCATCGGCGCGGGCGTTGCCGGACTGCAGGCGATTTCGCTGGCACGCCGGCTGGGGGCCTCGGTGGAGGCCTATGACGTTCGACCAACCGTCAAAGAGCAGGTGCTCAGCCTTGGGGCCAAGTTTGCGGATCTCCCATTGGAGACGCAAGAGGCAGAAGACAAGGGTGGGTACGCCAAAGCTCAGGACGAAACGTTTTATCGACGCCAGAGGGAGCTGCTCACCAAAGTGATCGCGTCGAGTGACGTGGTGATTACCACCGCGGCGGTCCCGGGGAAAAGGGCTCCCATCCTGATTACGGCCGAGATGGTAGCCAACATGTCTCCCGGATCGGTGATTATCGATTTGGCCGCCGAACGAGGCGGAAATTGTGAATTAACTCAAGCCAACCAGACGGTGGTGACCCAGGGAGTCACCATTATCGGAACTGAAAATCTTCCTTCACTGGTTCCTTACCACGCCAGCCAGATGTACAGCAAAAACATCGCAACCTTCCTGCTTTATCTGGTAAAAAAAGGCGAAGTCACGATTGACAGGGAAGACGAAATTACCAGGGAAACCCTCTTGACGTGTGATGGAGAAATTGTTCATCCCCAAGTCCGTGAACTCCTGGGCCCTCTCGCAGGCAGGCGAGGAGAGGAGAGTTAAGCCATGGATATGTTGATTTCCGGCATTACGATTTTCGTCCTGGCAATATTCGTGGGCTTTGAAATTATCACGAAAATCCCTCCCACCCTTCATACCCCACTCATGTCGGGAGCCAACGCCATTTCAGGCATTACGCTTGTCGGAGCCATTCTGTCGGCAGGCACCCAGCAAACGTTTTTGACAACCCTGCTTGGGGGGCTTGCCGTGGTCTTTGCGACCGTCAACGTCGTCGGCGGCTTTATGGTGACCAATCGCATGCTGGAAATGTTCAAAAAGAAATCCTGAGTCATGACCGATTTACTTATTAACGGAGGGTACCTCCTTGCCGCCGTACTCTTTATTTTCGGCCTGAAGGGGCTTACCCACCCCCGTACTGCCGTTCGAGGCAACCTGCTCGGTGCCTGCGGCATGTTGCTCGCCATCGTCATTACTCTCACGGATCAAAACATTGTCGGCTTTGAAGTCATTCTCGTCGGGATCATTATCGGGGCAACGATAGGGGCCATCCTGGCCGTCAAAATCGAAATGACGGCCATGCCGGAACTCGTGGCGCTGTTTAACGGGTTTGGCGGTATTGCCTCGGTTTTGGTGGCAGGTGCCGCCTTGATAGAAAGCACCCTCCATGACGGATTCCCTTTAGTGCAGGTTTCTGTGGCCACTGCCGCCTCCGGGCTGATCGGAGCCGTCACGTTTTGGGGAAGCCTGGTGGCCTTTGGAAAACTCAGAGGCCTCATTAATGAAAATGCCGTCTTGTTTTCAGGGCAGCAGGTCATTAATGCCGTGCTGGCAATTCTTGCCATTGCATTAAGCGCGGGCGTGATCATGGACCCCACCAATATCCTCCTCTACTGGTTATTGGTCCTTGTGGCTTCCACCCTTGGAGTCCTGCTTGTCATTCCGATCGGTGGGGCCGATATGCCCGTCGTGGTCGCGCTCTTAAACTCCTACTCCGGATTAGCGGCTGCCGCAACGGGGTTTGTCTTGTCCAACAACGTCTTAATCATTACCGGTTCCCTGGTCGGGGCTTCAGGATTGATCCTGACACAAATCATGTGTAAAGCCATGAATCGGTCCTTGACCAACGTCCTCTTTGGCGTATTGGGACCGACGGGTGACAGTGCCAGTGCGGACGAGGTCTATACCGGCCGGGTGAAGTCCACCTCGCCGGAAGAAGTGGCTCTGCTCTTCGAGGCAGCTCGACGAGTCGCAATTGTTCCAGGATACGGCATGGCGGTCTCCCAGGCCCAACACCCCCTTGTCAGCCTTGCCTCCCTCCTCGGCGAACGCGGCATTGAGGTGGAATACGCCATTCATCCCGTCGCAGGGCGGATGCCCGGCCACATGAACGTCCTGTTGGCCGAAGCCGACGTGCCTTATGAGGCCCTCAAGGACATGGACGACATCAATCCCTATATCGATCAAATTGACGTGGCCCTCATCATTGGTGCAAATGACGTGGTGAACCCTTTAGCCAGGACCGACCCATCGAGTCCCATTGCCGGCATGCCGATCATCGACGTGGATAAGGCAAAAACCGTGGTGGTCATCAAACGGAGTTTAAGCCACGGGTTCGCCGGGATCCCCAACCCTCTCTTTGCATTAGACAATTCCCTCATGCTGTTTGGCGACGGGAAAAAGATGGTGTTAGATATAATCGCCGCCATCAAAGAAGCCTGATCGCGCGCTGCTCGCAAGAGCCGGTTCGTCCCTTCATACGATTGAACGTATTTTTATTTAGTATAAATAGCGTAATGCGTGCCTGATGCCCATCGACGTTTTCAGGAAAAATTATTTTATAACGTGTTGAATTAATTGAATTTATGGATTTTTTTCGAGTTAACCGGATTCTTATATACAAACTTGTCTCTCGCTGAACCGGTGTGCTACGTTAGCCCGTGACACGCTGGAGTCAGAGAGAAGGAACTTCTATCCATCACGAGGTCCAATGGAAATCAAGGTTGTGAACAACAATGTAGAGAAAGCTCTTCGCGTTGCGAAAAAAAAGCTCGCAGCCGATGGTTTGTTCCGTGAGTTGAAGCGCCGACGTTTTTACGAAAAGCCGAGCGTGAAGCGGAAAACGAAAGAGCGAGAGGCCGCTCGGCGACGACAAAAATGGTTGGCCAAACGTGCCTTTCATTAGTTCACCTCTTTACGTTGTCTCCTCCTCCCTTCCCGGTCAACGCCACAACGTCTTCAATGCGTGATGCCCATATTCACGTGGTCGTCTCCAGGGTCAAACACACCATTCGCCGATGGAAAGAACCCGTGCTTGGTGTCGTAGCTCGGGAAACTCGCGACCCGTTCCGTATTTTGATTGCCTGTGTTCTGAGTCTCCGCACCAAAGATCAGACCACGTCCGAGGCCAGCCAACGGTTATTCAAGTTGGCCGACACGCCAGAGCACATGAGCGCGCTATCCATGAAAACGATAGAGCAGGCCATCTATCCGGTGGGGTTTTACAAAACCAAAACCAAACAGATTCGAACGATCTGCGAAAGCCTTCTCCAGGACTTCGGGGGACGGGTTCCGGATACCATTGAAGAACTTCTCACGTTGAAGGGCGTCGGACGCAAGACGGCTAATTTGGTGGTGACCGTCGGATATCAAAAACCTGGGATTTGCGTGGACGTTCACGTTCACCGGATCAGTAACAGGTGGGGCTACGTTCAGACCAGGACGCCTGAGGAAACCGAGCTCGCGCTCAGAAAAAAACTTCCCGCACGATATTGGATCACCTATAATGATTGGCTGGTCCCCTTTGGGCAACACCTCTGCCGACCCGTTTCTCCTTTTTGCAGCCAGTGCCCGGTCAGCCAATACTGCAAGAAAGTCGGTGTGCGAACTTCTCGGTAGATCCAGCCCTCGGGCATCACGTGTGATCCATTGATTGGTGACGGAATTTCCTGATTTAAGATCTTGACGTTTATCTTTTTACATGGATTGCTCATCTTCATATACTGTCTCTCACAAACGTGACTACAGAAACTCCATGAGGAAGAATCATCGTGAGAATTCCCATCATTATACGGTTTGATCTGTTCATCCTCTTCGTGTTCTTTCCTTGTTTCCTCCAGGGCTGTTCGGTGGGAATGGCAATGTCAGGCAAACCCGATCCGAATATCGGTGCCTTGCAGATTGGCCAAAAGAGGGACATTGTCCTGCTGAATCTTGGACAACCCACAAAACCCTCGGTCAAAGAAGAAAAACGAACGGATGTGTTTCACCTCGAACGCGGGAATCAACCGTCTGCTGGCCGAGCCGTGGGCCACGCCGCGATGGATGTTCTGACTTTAGGATTGTGGGAGGTCGTGGGGAGTCCAATTGAAGGGTTTATCGGGGACACCTTCACCTTATCCATTGAATACGATGCCGACGAGACTGTGACGAGTATCAATACCACACAGGGACACTCGAACTTCTAAGGGCAACTCCTAATGGACAACACTAATAAGGACCTCCGGCAATCGACGCATGCACGAGAAGTCCTGCGTGTTCTTTCAGGCAGGCTCTCTCATGGCACGTGGCTGACGCTTAGTTCTTTGGGTGTTGTTGGCCCGACTGAATTCAACCCGCCACGCTATCCAAAAGACTCACAGGTTTTCGATCTCGAGGACATCGGTCACGACATGTATAGAGCTTTTTGACGCCTCAGTGAAGAAACCAAGACAACCAAGTCCGGATAGAAGGCGAGAGATCGGGTCGTCCAATCTGCCGCCAAAGGAGATTCTCGACAAACTTCCGGAGAATGTCCGTATTTCCATCGTTGAAGCCGCTTCATTCTCAAGGTCCTCTTCCACCCCCATCAATGTTATAAAGGATACGAAACCGTGTTGCCTGGCAGTGCTGAACGTATTCTAACAATGGCGGAAAAGGAGCAAGAACACCGCATCCATTGGGAGCGTGCTGCCCTCACGGTGGCGACACGAGAGACTCTTCTTGGTCAATGGTTTGGATTGTTGACAGCCGCGCTCTGTATTGGCTCAGCCGTCTTTCTGGCGACGAACGGCCATCAGTGGGTTGCCGGTGTTCTTGCTGGCGCGAGTGCCATCGGACTTGCTGGTCGCTTTATCAGAAAAAGAAACCAGGACTGATCCTCATCAGCGTGCGCCTCAGTGCTCACGAGTGATCAAATTCCCACCTGCGAAATCCAGGCTAAATAAACAGGGTCGTTTCTGCATCCGCGGCCAGGGAAAGGATTGCGGGGAGACCCATCACTTCATCGACTTGTCGGGCCACGGTATCCGCGTCGACTCCCATGTATTCCAACCCGGCGCTGCAAGCGATGAGGCGCAACTTTCCCACCTTCCTGGCCTCTTCAAACATTTCCGAAATAAGTGGAACCTTTCGCTCGGAAAGCAAGCGGGCCACTTCATCATGATAGAGGCGATACTCCGGGGGAAAATCGATTGCATTGAGTTTTCCCTCAGCGAGCTTTTTAATGGTCCAGAACAACAACACGACCACCACGTCTTTTCCCATGGCCGAGGCCGTGAGGGCCAGGGTCGCCACCTGGTGTAATTTATCATAGGTCGCGTTGTGGGCGTAGATGATAAAACGAGGTGACGCGCTCATCTGAACCACCTTTTGAGATCGCGAACAAACAGGGACAACTACAATCGAGTGGGTTGAATGAGTTGTTGACCAGGCGCCCTTGAGGTTGACCAATCCTCGCTTTCAAACATGAGGCAACATTTCAACCGTCCACAGACCCCGATGCGATGCGAATCATTCGACCAGGCCGCTTCACGACGGGACAACTTGAGATTGACCTGTTTGAAATCCGTGAGAAAGCTCGCGCAACACAAGACAAGCCCACAGGTATCGACTCCGCTCAGCCGACGAGCTTCCTCTCTGCTGGAAATCTGCCGCATTTCAATCCAGCAATTAAACCGGCGCGCCAGGTCTTTGACGAGTTGCCGAAAATCAACGCGGGATTCCGCCGTATAGCTAAACGCCAGGACGCGCCGCCGAAGCGACCCGTAAACTTCGACTAACTTCATCTGCAAACCCAGAGCCTGGGCCCGCTCTCGACAGAACTCCAGGCCGGAGGAGGACAGTTTTTTTTGCTGGGCAATCGCGATTTCGTCTTCCTCCGTGGCTTTCCGAAGGATACTCCGCATCACTCGCATGGGAGGGAGAAACGGTTGAGGATGAGGCGGGGAAAAGACGGTGCCATAGGTCGTATCGTTCTCTAATTCCATGAGCACGTAATCACCAGCCTTCAGAGTGGGGTCGGCAGTCCGAGCCACTTTAACTTCACCATGGTCGCGCACCTTCACCCCAACGACAGTGACCCACTCAGGGAACGACTCTTCCTGATCAATCCCAGGCACGGAAGTTGATTGATCGGTCATCACAGGCCCTCCCGTCATAAAAAGCAGCTAGTCGTATCACATTAAACGGCTGAACGGCAAGAAGGTCCGGCTTCTCCGTCCCACCTCACGGTCTCCCCTGCCGGTGAGGAGCACCTTTGAGGAAGGCGGGCACCTCATGATCAAGTTGATAGAGAGAGAGAGGCGTGACGGCTTCGTTCTCCCGGATCACCTGAACCTGGCCCGGCGCAGACACCCGAACAACGTCCAGGGCCTGACCATAATGGTACTGACTGCCGGATGCAGCCAGCAGGTCGCTCAAAGACTCCGGGGGATCCCAGTGGGCCGTGAGTAAAGCCGTACGGGCCGGATTGCGACGACTAAACATGAACGACAAATGATCCGGATACCAATCGGCGCCACCCGTGGCATACGAGACAAACAGTTTGGCCTGGGCGCGTCGCATTAAATCCGCCAGATAGTGATTGGTAAGAAATCCGTTTTCTCCTACCTCCAACCACTTGCCGGGATGGGACAAACTCGCGTGAGCCGCGTAAGAACGAATTTCTTTCAACTGTTGCTGGGAGGCATAGACGGTCGTAATCGGACCATGGCGCTCCACAAGTCGGGCGATGACTCCGTCCCGGACGGCGGAACGCCCATCGTTCGTCGGACCGCTGTCCGCGTGGACCAGGGTATTGTGTCCTCGATCGCTGATTAAATAACAATTTCGTGGAAGCGCAAGGTCGCAAGGATCCTCGCCAAAAAACGGGACTGATACCACGTGTCCCCCTTCAAATTTCCAGGATTCTCCATGCGCCAGTTCAATGACGTTCGTAAAGCCCAACTCTCGCGTCAAGGCAAGGTAATCGAAATACAACATCTTCCGGTTTTTCCGGCTGGGCACGATAACGGGCACTTCCTTCGGCAGGTGCAGCAAGGTGCGAGGATCGACGTGGTCATCATGGTCGTGCGTTAAGAACACGGCGGCCGGTTGTGGCAACAACGACGTCCACAGTGAGGGGACCGGAGATTCAGCAAACCAGGGCATGAGCCAGGGATCAAACCAGAAGAACCGATCCCGTTGTCGATACATCAAGGCCGCGTGACCAAGATGAACCGTATCCTGATCTCGCGTGACCTCGGTCCACCGCGTTCGAACCGAGGAGTGTTTCGTCACGGCTAAACACTCGTGCGATTCGAGTTGCTCAAGAAAATGAAGCAACCGTGCCGTCACGTCACGACCAGCCGTCATCGCCATAGTGCGAATTTCCGAGACGGTGCGGGTCCCATTCAAACGTCCCAACAGCTTTCCCACTTCGGATGAGAGCGGACGATCCAATCCCAGCGGCAGCGCTTGCCGCTTCACCGCGTTGAAAACGCGCAGACCGGCGTAATTCATGACCGCTGATTTATGACGATCCTGGGGAAATTCCCACACAAAGGTACCGTCAGGATTCCGTCCACACCGAATATGTTGCTGAAGCCGAGGTCGTGACTGCACCACTTCCGCATAGGCATCTTCAAGACGGCGACTGACCGCCGGATCATCAACCGAGGTTCGGTGGGCAAACACGTCACTGATGGCCGTTTCCACCGTACTCATGAGGATTCCGTGGACTTCATGGAGACTTGCCGCGACCGCCGGATCCACGCCTCCCATAAAAGGGAAAGGGCCAGGAGGCTCGGCGCTTTCCAGTTGCACCCACACCCACGGCTGAAGTCCGACGAACTGATCGGGGTCAACGCGATCCCAAAGAGCCATAGAGCCAATAATCTTTCTTCGCGAGGGGTTACACCATCAACTCATGACACAACCGGGCAAGGGGGCAACCCCTTACGTCTCCGTCGAAAAACGAACCGCGCTGACGGCGGGTTCGTATAAAATTTGAATGACAATGTGGTCAGGATCCGCAAGATAAAATGAATAACTGCCGTCCCGGTGTCGCTTCGGGTGGCGTACAATCTCGACGCCTTCTTTGACGACCCGCTGATACAGTTGATCCACGCTGCCCGGGGAATCCATGACAAACCCCACGTGGTCAAGAAATTGCCCTTGACTGCGTTGGTAAGCAGGAATTTTTTCACTTGGAATTTGATGCAATGCCAGGTTATCCACCCCGGAACTCATATAGACGTTCTCGGCATCGGGCTCCCAGACAATATTCATCCCCAACCAGGTCTGATAAAAAGTTTTCGAGACCTCGAGATTCGTCACGTTCAAGGCAACGTGGCGCAAGCCTCTCCCCGGTGGAATATCTTGTCGGTCTTCCTGAGACGTTCTGCTCATGGTTCCAATTGCAGGCACGTCATCTTAACGGGGCTCACTGAGTGGAGCAACCCCCCGCCTGATCAATTCGATGCCGTGGTGAATGCCTTTAGCACCGTGCAGATCGTGTGTTACCATCAAACCACCGGAAGGTTCCATGACTCGACGGGAGAAGCCTGGAACTTTTTACGCTGAAAGAGAGGATCATGAGCACTGAACCAGACGCAACAAGGGGGTTCGCGGGAATGACCGTCGTCGCCTTCGAAAGCCGGATGGGCGATCACATGGCTAATCTGATTGCCCGGCATGGAGGAACTCCCATGGTTGCGCCCTCCTTACAAGAGATTCCCCTGGAAAACAATACAGAAGCCCTGGACTTCGCGAAGTGCCTCGCGGCGGGGAACGTTGACCTGCTGATTTTACTTACGGGCGTTGGAACAAGGACGTTGGCAGACGTATGGAAAACGCAGTTTCCCCTCGAAACGATCCGGCAAATCCTGACGAGAACAACCCTCGTCTGCCGCGGGCCAAAACCCATTGCAGCCTTAAAGGAGTTGGGGCTGAAACCCCACCTCACCGTGCCTGAACCCAATACCTGGCGGGACGTCCTCCACACCCTGGACGTCTTCAAACCCGAGGGGCTCTCCGGACTCCAGATTGCCATTCAGGAATACGGTACGGCAAACAAGGACCTTGAGGCGGGACTGACTGAGCGGGGAGCCCAGGTCAGAAGCGTGTCCGTTTACCGATGGGCTCTTCCTGATGACGTGGAGCCCCTCAAACGGACTCTCCGCGGCATTCTGGATGGAAAAACGTCCGTCGTGCTTTTCACAAGTGCCGCCCAAGTCGATCATATCGTGAAACTGCTCGGCACTGCCGATGAGCTCACGGATCTTCGTGCCGCTCTAAGGAGAACCATGGTAGCCTCGATTGGCCCAATTACCAGTCAGCGGCTTCGTCACCATCACGTCCACGTTGACTTCGAACCCTCCCATTCCAAGATGGGGATCCTGGTAAAAGAAGCCAGCGAACGCGTCGCGGACGTCCTGAACCGAAAACCCTGACAAGCTGCTGAACCACTGCACGGAATCCGTTCATTGTAAACGATCAACGCGCAAGGCCCCTCGGGGGGCAGGGATTCGGAAACAGTTGCTCGAACGCGTTGAACATACTCCTCACGTCCCCTTCTTCCTTTTCATCGCGCAACACTGTCTGTTCATGAATGAGTTTCGCCCATTCATTAAAAACAGATCTCGAAACCCGGGCTGGCCGTGTATAAGTACGCGCTTGCGTTCTCTGATGGACGCACGGGCACGATTCAACACAAGGGGAAGGAGAGAGAAGAACTATGAAAGGCAGAGATTCATTAACGACTCAGAGCCGAAGGCAGTCATGGTTTATCGTCGGGGCAGCCCTGGCGGTCCTTTGGGGAGTGCCGCAGAGTGGTTTGGCTTCTCCCGGTCAGATGATTTCCGGGTACGTACAGAACGCGGATTTGCGGCGCGTCGCGCAGGCCACCGTCGAATTACTGGATCAGGAAGGGACGCTGGTCACGTCAGAAGCAACAACCGACGCAGGCGAGTTTACGCTGGTTGTCCCACGTGACGGCGTCTTTTCCGTCCACGCCGTTCAAGACACCTATCGGAGTAAGTACGTGGTGATTGAAGTCGGCCAAGAGGAGCCCGGCCTCGTCGTGTTGACCTTGACGGAGACGCAGGACGTTGCGCTGGAAATCGTGGCACCGCTCTCTCCTATTAATCCCAACTCGTCCAGTGAGACCTATTCCGTCAGCCGGAAAGACATCGAGGCACTGCCACGGGGCAACAATCTGGATCTGCACGACGTCTTGCTCACCATCCCCAGTGCAATCTACGGCAGCCTCAAACAGGTGCACATTCGGCAGGATCACGCGAATCTCCAATTCCGGATTGACGGCGTACCCATTCCTGACACCGTCACGTCCCAGTTTTCGGATCTGCTCTCCCCCCGTGCCTGGGAGCGAGCGGATATTATTCTCGGAGGCATGGAAGCCCAATACGGGAATCGAACGACTGCGGTGATAGACATCACCAGCAAAAGTGGAACCAAGCCAGGGTTCGGGTCGGTAGGCGTGTTCGGAGGATCGAACGAAACCGTGCTGCCGTCGTTTGAATACGGGGGGACGGCAGGGGACCGGTTCCGGTTCTATGTGATGAACAACTATCGGACGACCAATCGGGCGATCGATCCTCCCACGTTGGGGCAGTCGATCTTTCATGGCCGTGGCGAACACAATCAAACCTTCCTGCGTGGCGATTACCAACTGAACAATCGCGATAACTTGACCTGGTTGCTCTTGAATAGCGTGGCAACCTCACAAATTCCCACTCAACCGGGCCAAAACCCGAATAATGAAATTGTCGAGTTGATCCAGGACCACACCGACCCGGGGTTTACGCCGAAGCCTTCTGCAGAAATTGATGAAAATCAGGATGAACATAACCAGTACTCACATCTGGTGTGGCGACACGATATGGATGCCAACCGGTTCATGAGCGTAGCCGGCTACCTCCGGCACAGCCGGGCGACGTTCAACACCGATCCCTATAACGTCCTGGCTTATACAAACGACGACGGCGAACCGTTTTCATCGAGTCATCAGGATCGGTGGGCATATGCCGGGGGGATACGGCTCGATTACACTCACGTGCTCAGTTCCAGACATTCGATCAAAGCCGGGTTCCAGTTCGACCGGACGACGTCGAGGAATAAAACCCGCTTGTTTGCGTTTGCTCGCGAAGAGGAGGAGGAGAATGACCTGTTCGGCATGCACGATGAGCATGATGAGCATGATGAGCATGATGAGCACGATGAGCATGACGAGCACGACGAGCATGACGAGCACGACGAGCACGATGAGCACGATGAGCACGATGAGCACGACGAGCACGATGAGCACGACGAGCACGATGAGCACGACGAGCATGACGAGCACGATGAGCACGGGCATGGACATGGTGAGCCCGTGGGCGAGGTTTTAAACCGCAATGCAGATCGGCGGATCATCGGGTATCGGGAGGAATTCTGGATCCAGGATCAATTCACACCCAATGAACAGTGGACCATTAACCTCGGCTTGCGGCTGGATAATATTCACGGCTACATAGAGGCCTTCCAGGTCAGTCCCCGCGTCGGGGTCACCTTTACACCCAACGATCGGCATGCATTCCACGCGTTTTACGGTCGCCTTTTTACTCCTCCCAACCTGGAGGCCTTACCTATTCAGGCCCTCAATCTTGAAGGCACCACGGCGGCACCCGAAGATCCGACCAACATCAAAACCAACCCTGAACGGGCGCATTATTTCGAAGTCGGTTCGACGCATGCACTTGGGAGAAAGACCGTCATCCAATTGACGGGCTATTACAAGCTCAGCACCAATTTTTCCGACGCCCATCAATTCAATTCGACGCCGATGCTGAATTATTTTGCGTTTGAGCGGGGCCGGCAACTGGGGATCGACTTTGCCCTGAAAGCAAAACTGACGGACACGCTCACGGCCCGCGGCAACGTGGCCTGGGGCCAATGCAAAGGGTATGGCATACAATCGGGACACTTTTTGCTGCATGAGCATGAACTGAACGATGCCAGAACGAGTGAAGGTATATTTTGCGATCATTCGCAAACGCTCACAAGTTCGGCGGTGGTCACCTATCGTCCCTTCTCCGGCACCACGGTCACCGGGCAGATGTTGTATGGTTCCGGTTTGCGAAGGGCGGACCCTGGCACCAAAACCAATTCCGGGAATGAAGATTCGAATACCACGTATAATCTCTCCATTGCTCAGGTACTGCGCTTTGCCAGGCAACAAAAGCTGGTGCTTGCCCTGGACGTGGTCAATCTCCTGGATCAGGAGGAGTTGTTGAATACCGGAGAACAGAGTGTCGGGCTTGGCGTGTCCCATGCCAACGTGCCGCGATCCATTTTCTTCCGTGCCCAGTGGTTCTTCTAGGTGACACGACGGGATGCAGCGACTTGACGTATTGCCCCGGAGATGGGTCAACAGCGGCGTTTTACAGTGATCCTGACTCTGGCTGGTCCGGTGAAGCCAGCGACTCGGCCAGAGCCGGTCGGCCTCTATGTAACAGATCTTCCACGATAAGATAGACCGAAGGCACAATGATTAAAATAATCACGGTCCCGAACAGGATGCCGAACCCCAGCGAGATGGCCATGGGAATGATGAACCGGGCCTGCATCGCCGTCTCAAAAATCATCGGGGCCAAACCAAAGAACGTGGTCAACGACGTCAGGACAATGGGCCGGAACCTCTTCATCGCGCCATGGAGCACTGCGTCATGGAGGGAAATCCGAGCCTCGCCGCGAATCTGATTCGTCGCGACGATCAACATCAACGAATCATTCACCACCACGCCGGCCAAGGCTACGATGCCAAACATGCTGATGATGCTGAGCCCATAGCCCAAGAGCAGGTGTCCTGCCACCGCGCCGATAATGCTGAATGGAATGCCGAGCATCACAATCAGCGGCTGCACGTAACTCCTGAAGGGAATGGCCAGTAACCCATAGATCAACAACAGGGCTAAGGCAAACCCGACGGCCAGGGAAGACAGCGTTTCTTGTTGCGACGCTTGTTCGCCTTCCAGCGAATACGTGAGCCCGGGATATTTGCGTTTCAACGCTTCCAGCTCATTGGCGGTCACTTCCCCTATAATGGTGTTGGCATTTGTGATTTGATCATCGACGTCAGCCGTGACCGCGATAATTCGACGTCCCTCGTGCCGTTTGATTTCCGTATAGGCGTGTCCCAAGTCAACCTCTGCGGCCTCGGCCAGGGGAATTTCGCCGCCCTGCTCGGTCAACAGGACCAATTGTTCGAGCGTGAAAGAGGAACGCCGCTCTTCTTCGGGCAGCCGCACCATCACCTTCACTTCATCGCGGCCCCGTTGCTGACGCAGCGCTTCGACGCCATAAAAGGCCCCGCGCACCTGCCGGGCCAGGCCCGTCGCATTGAGTCCCAGGCTGCGCGCTTCCGGCTTGATTCGAAAACTCAGTTGCGGCTTGCCCACTGATACCCCGTCGTCGATATCCGTGACGCCCTTATATTGTGTCAACGCCTCGGCCAGCTCCTGAGCGGCGGCTTCAAGCGTGGCTCTGGATCGATGCGTGAGCTGAATGTCGATCGGGTCCCCACCCGTTGGGCCGGTATCAGAATGAAAGATGAGCGACTCCATCCCTGGAATTGTCCCGATGGCGGCCCGCCAGGAACCGGCAAAATCCGCTCCGCTGAAATCTCGTTGATCCGCGGGCACTAAAAAGACCATCAGCCCGACCAGGTGGCTGCCTGCCGAACCCGTGGACGCGTCAGCCGGCCCCATTCGCGGCAAGGGGGAGCCGATCTGGGCGTAGACGCCTCGCAACACGGCCTCGCCCCCCCGTTGCTCGATCGCAGTGTTCGCCGACTCCTGAAGGCGGCTCAGGACGTTCCGGGAATAGTCCAGGGAGACTCCATAGGGAAGCGTGGCCTGGGCCATAATAATTTCAGAATCAATCTCCGGGAGAAAACTGAAAGGGATATGACCGCCGGCCACCATGCCCATTGCCAGGATCAACAAGGCCAGCCCCACGGCTACCGTCGCATAGCGATGGGTGACGGCGATTCGCAGAAATGGTTGATAGCGTGCGTGGATAAAGGTGCGCAAGACCTGGCCAAACCACCGTCGCGGGCGGTCGAGTGCCTGCCACGCGTTGGAGCGTTCCCGCGCTGCTCCCAGATGCGCCGGCAACACGAACAGGGACTCAATCAGCGACACCACAAACACCGAGACCACCACCGAGGGAATTTGCCGGATAAAGTTGCCTGTGTCGCCAGGCGTGAAAAACAAGGGCAGGAACGCCGCGATATTGGTCAGCACGGCAAAGGTAATGGGACCGGCAATCTCCCGAGCCCCGGCAATAGCCGCCTGGAGAAACGGCAGGCCCTGTTCCCGCTTCTGATAAATGATCTCCCCCGCGACCACGGCGTCGTCCACGATGATGCCCAAGGTGACGATGAACGCAAACAAGGAAATCATATTGATGGAGGCCCCGGTCAGGGGGATGAACAAGAACGAGCCGATGATGGCCGTGGGGAGGCCGATCGTGACCCAAAACGCGAGCTTGAGGTCCAAAAACAATCCCAGGAGCAGCAGGACGAGCGTCAAGCCCAGAAACGCATTTTTCAATAACAACTGCATCCTGTCGCGATAAATTTCGGACTGGTCATGCCAGATCGCCAAGTCAATGCCAACCGGCAATTCCGGTCGCAATTCCTCCAAATACGCACGCACGCTCTCGGAGACGGACTGGGGCGTTTCTTTGCCCACGCGAAACACTTTGACCTGGATCGCCCGTTGGCCGTTATAGAAGGCTTCCTGGTCCGTCTCTGCAAAACCGTCGTTGATCGTCGCAACGTCGCCCACGGTGACGGTAGCACCATCCGGCGTCGAAACCACGGGAATATCGGCAAATTCCCGAGCAAAATCACGACGCTCCTGCGTGCGCAACAACACTTCGCCACTGGTGGTTTTCACTCCGCCCCCGGGCAGTTCAATGGCGGCCTCGCCGATCTCTCGGGCGATCCGGTTGAGGGTCAACCCATAGGCCCGCAGGTGCCGTTGGGGCACTTCAATGGAAATTTCCCGGGGACGGGCCGCCCCCAGTTCCACGAACGTGACCCCCGGGCGTTGCAACAAATCACCCCGAATGCGTTCGGCCACGTCCCGGAGGACCTGCTCTTCCTGATCGCCGTGTACCATCACGCTCAACACCTGATTCCGCACTTCGGCAAAGCTGATGATGGGTTCTTCCGCCAATTCCGGAAACGACTGAATGCGTTCGATCTCGTTATTGACGTCTTGCAAAACACTATTGACGTTGACGCCGGTCACCAGCTCAATCTCGACCAATGCCTTGCCCTCATTGGCCGTGGAGGTGACTTCTTTCACGCCGTCCAGGCCTCGCACGGCATCTTCGACGGACAGGATAATGCCTTTTTCGACTTCTTCCGGGCTGGCGCCGGGATAGGCGACGGAGACACGAATGATATCGACCTCAAATTGCGGAAAGACTTCCTGCTTGACCTGCGTGCTGACCAGCAGCCCGCCGACAATAAAAATCACCATGACGAGGTTGGCCGCCACCGTGTGACGCGCCATCCACGCGATCGGCCCGGAATTGAAGGAGGTCTGGTCGTTAGACGCCATGGAGGGGGTTACTCGATTGGAGGGCTTGAAGAACCCACGGGAGCAGTCGTCTCCTCAATGGTTTGCACCATCAGCCCGGGAATCGCCGCGGCTAATTGACTCGTGATGATCTGCTCGCCGTCCTGGAGTCCCTTGCTGATGAGGACCGTATCTTTTCGAGAAAGCACGATTTCAACCGGACGAACTTCTAATTGATTCCCGGCATTTTTGACCCAGACGCGAGTGCCTTCCCGAATCGTCCGACGCGGCAAGACAATCACGTCGTGTAACGCGGGTCCTTCTATGTCGACTCGCACGTATTCACCCAATAACAAGGGACGACGAAGGGCGTCCGGCTTTTCCAATTCCAACGGATCCGGAATGGCCACCAGAACCTGGGCCATCCGGCCGCTCTGCGTCACGTCGCCCAGCAATTCGACCACGATCCCCTGCCGCGTCACCGGCTCTCCATTGCCGATTTCGCGAATCACCCGCACGCGCGACCCCTGGGTCCGGCCAGGACCGGGGAAGACGATCCACTCGAGCTGATGAATGGGTACGCTCACCTGCGCTCGAAACTCATCCGTGCCGACCAGCGTGGCCACGGAACTTTGCGGGTTGATGAGTTGCCCCGTCTCCACGGATTCGTTCAGCACCAACGCGTTAAAAGGCGTCCGGACAACCGTCCGCTGCAGATCCAATCGGGCCTTGCCGAACCGACTCTTCGCCGCTTCCAGCGCGACGTGTTTTTCCTTGAGATGCGGCTGGCGCAGGACGAGTTGCCGACTTAACTTGCTGATTTCGCCGGCGGACGGTTTCACCAGGTTCCATTCGCGCCTGGCCACGGTTTGATTGCCCAGTTCCACCTTCAGATCAAATTCGGCCTTGGCCAGGGAGGCTCGCTGCTCATCCAGGGCGAATCGATAATCACGTGGGTCGATCCGCAGGAGGGGCTCACCTTTTTCGAGTATTCCACCCGTCACGACGTCGGGATTGAGCTGTACCACCCGACCACTGACTTCGGGTTGTACGATCAATTGTCGATACGCCCGGATCGTGCCATACGCGGTGATGGTGGCCCGCTCGTCCTGCACTCGGGCAGTGAAGACTTCGACAAAGGTCGGCTTTACGTCTCTGACGGTTTTTGGCACACTCGGGCGACCGGTAATCAAGAGATAGGCTCCGGCGACGGCCAGTCCCAAGATGAGCAGCGGAAGGCCGACCCGCAGTATTTTTGCCTTTTTCCCGGCAGAGTAAGAAGCGTCGATCACCGGGGCACCTCCAGCATGGCGAGGTCTGGCGCCACGGGTTCCGGATTCCATCCGCCCCCGAGGGTTTTATACAATTGAACCACGGCAACGAATTGATCGCGTTGCGTCTGAACCAGGATAGTTTCCGCGTTTAATACTTCCCGCTGAGCCACCAGCACGTTCAGATAAGTGGCTTGTCCGTTCAGATATTCGAGCTGCGCCAACTGCAAGGCTTCACGGGAGGCCTCGACGAGTTGTTCCCGCGCCGTCCGGACCTCTCCTGTTTTTTGATGGGCAATGAGGGCGTCTTCCACTTCTCGAAACGCTTGTTGAATGGTTTGTTCATAGGAAATGAGCGCCTGTTCCCGTTGGGCTTGACTCACTTCCAGATTGGCGAGATTTCTCCCCGCGTCGAACAGCGGCACGGTCAGCGTCGGTCCAAACGTCCAGACCCTGGAATAGCCGACAAAGAGTTCGGAAAATTGCAGGCTCTGGGCACCGAAATTGCCCGTCAAACTGATCTGCGGGAACAACGCGGCCTTGGCCACGCCGATTCTGGCATTGGCTGCAACCAACCGTTGTTCGGCTTCCAGAATATCCGGACGCCGCTCAAGGAGAGCCGAGGGCAGCCCCGCGGGAACGTCAGGCGGCAGGGATTGCTCCTGCAAAGACGTCCCGCGAACAATGGCCTTGGGATTCTGTCCCGTCAGGATGCTGAGTTGATTTTCCTTTTGCCCGATTCGACGTTCGAGATCCGGGATCACGGCCCGTGCACGGGCCACATCCTGTTCCTCCCGACGAATATCCAGCGTCGATCGCTGCCCCACGAATTTTCGCAATCGGACAAGATCGAGGGCCTCCTGCCGGGTCTTGAGTACGCGCCTGGCAAACGCCAATTCGGCATCCAATGCTCGAAGCTCGAAATACGCCGTGGCCAGATCGCTGACCAGCGTCAGGACGACCGTCCTCCGCGCCGATTCCTGCGCGAGCAGGTCGGCGCGAGCCGCTTCCGTGGCTCGACTCAGTCTGCCCCAGAAGTCGAGTTCAAAGGATAAATCCATCGTGGCCCTGAATTGATTCGTGGCGGGAATTTGCGGGACGCTCCCGGTAAAACCGAATTGTCGAGCCACCGCTCCAGTCGGTTGATTACGCTCAATACGACCGTTGCCGTCAATCCGTGGAAATTGATCGGCACCGGTCATCCTGAGTTGGGCGCGAGCTTCTCGAACTCGAGAGACCGCGATTCTCAGATCCTTGTTTCGGACTAATGCCTTTCGGATGAAAGCCTGAAGGTTCTCGTCCTGAAAGAGTTCCCACCATCCCAGATCGGCTAGGGACCCCTCCTCAAGGGTCGCATCCCGTTGCATCCGAAAGCCGTCGGGTTCCTCGACCGGCGGCCGTTCATAATCCGGTCCCAGCGCGCATCCTCCGAGCATGAACGTCCAGAGGCTTATCATCAGGAACCGGCCTATCATGATCGACGTGCTCTCCTGCCACGCGCCGCCATCATCCGTTGAGGCGGTACGGCACGCATGCCGGCAAGACTGACGTGAGCAACGTGCTCGGCCAGGACGTCGGCATAGGCTTCGGTGAACTCGATATCGTCATACAAACGATGCATCACCGGCCTTCCGAATTTGTAGTGCAAGCACTGCCCAATCACACTAAAGCAATGATGGCGAACGTGTTGCTCGGTTGCACCAGGCGGCAGCAAAGCCGTTACGATGGCGCGGAGCTTCAGGTGATTCGGGCGAATAAACGTTTCCACGAACTTGTTCAAGATCGGGCTGGGGCTCATCATTTCCTGCATGTGGATTTTTTCGAGAAATGAGGGTGGTGTGGTCACGCCCACGACGTGATGAATGAACCAGCGAATAAATCGTCGCAGTTGCTCTTCAGGCGGAGTCCGATCATCCCCGAAATCGGCGTGTTCCGCCCACTGATTCAGATTCAGGGCATGTGAGACCACTTCGTCATAGAATCGTGCTTTGTCGCCGAAATGATAGTTAATCGCCGCAATATTGGTGCCTGCACGATCGACAATCTGCTGAATGGTTGCGTTCTGATAGCCCCGCTCTCCGAAAATCTCCAAAGCGGCATCAATCAGTTTTTCTCGCGTCGTTTTTGCCATAGTGTTTAAAGAATAACCGATTCTAATCCATATTTCAAATATACATTTTAGACGTATATTTGAATTGTCGGATTTTGATCACAACGGGGGGATGAGGTGGGAATTATGTGTTTAACTTGACGGCCAGGCTGTCTTCTCAGCGAAACAGCCGTATAGCTTTCCCATAAGAAGTAACCTGTGACCTTGCTTGTCGGCCTTCTTTCAAAGGGAATTATCAAGAATGGTTGACAAACTCAAGTCTTCTGTTTCTTCGAGTCCTTGTTGTGTTTCCCTTGCGTCTTCGGTTTGTCCGGAGGGGTGACGTTCATTACGCTGACGGGGCATGCCTCCTGCTCATCTCCCTTTCCCTGCCTTTGTCGGGAGGGACGAGGACACCCGTTCAAGAAGGTTCATACTGTCACCATCTCAGATCCCCTCCTTTATCAGGAGGGGTGAGGGGAGGTAGAGTCTTCAACCCTCCCCGGTGCTCCATGGACGGGGAGCCCCCCCTTTTTCCCCTGACAAAGGGGAGGCTTAGACCTTCTCCCCTCCCTTTGCAAGAGACAATGCCTCAGGTGCAAGCCTTGGGGTGATTCACTCTCGTTTCAGTCAACTGGCAGGGGTTGCTGCAATCCTGACGGAACGGCAAGCACTCAATGTTTTCTTCTATGAGGCACGATCCTGAAGAAATAACTCAGGCATCCGAATACCCCAAGCGCCATCAAGGCGCCAGCGGTGCAGAGTGCCAAGAGGGTATAGGGCGCACCGCCCACTTTGGAGGCATGCAGGGGGTAGGCTTTTTCCATGAGACGCATGCCGAGTTGTTGCCGTCGGGCGTCGATGGTCTGGAGCACTTCGCCGGTATAGGGATGGAGCAGCACAAATGAGCGGCCGTTCGGGTGCCATTCGCCGGGCATTCGTTTTCGAAAAGTCAGAACCGCGTTGTCAGGACGGGGTGGAATATAATACACCAGTTTGCCTTCGGGGAACGTCTTGACCACTGTTTCCATGATCGTGGTCCACGGCCGAACGGGTTGATCCGTTGGTTTGACCCTCGCTGCCGGCACCATGGGCGGAGTCGAATCGAGAATGGCTGTGATGGTGGTCATAAAGGGGCGATAAAAAACCATGGTGACGCCGGTTATCACAAACAGGAGAATTCCGGCTGTGAAAATGACCCCGATGGCGGAGTGCGCCCGAACGAGATGAGCCGACGACGTTCCCCTGGGCAGGGCAAATCGTAGCCTGAAGGTCCTGCGCCGTGGCCACCAGAGGATCAGGCCCGACAGCACGAATCCCAAGAGCAGCAGCCCAAGACAGCCATTGACCTGCTCTCCTCGTTCTCCGGCCAGCAAATTCGCATGCAATTCAAACAGCACGCCGGTCAAGGTTTCATCCCAGGCCCATCGGGTGATCAGACGACCGGAAGACGGATGCACCAGGGCTTCGGAGCCATCGTGCAACCAGAGGTGAAACACGTTCATATCCTGGTCCGGAAATTTGATCAATTGAATGCCAGGATCACGGAAGTGCCGTTCGACGTGGGAAAGAACGGTCGGATACGAGTGTTCCTGCCCAGGCTCGAGCGGGTGGGCAAGTACCGGCCAGGTTATCCGCAGGATCGAGTCGTGAAAAATGAGGATTCCGCCGGACAGGGCAACGGCGATCACGACAAGACTGACGACTAATCCCAGCCAACGATGGAGCAGCCGCAGGATCTTCATTCGAACAGCGTCGCGTCTCCAGGGGCCCACACGGGTATGAAGCGCAGGCTCGGCAGAGCGGGACACGCGGTTTCCGGACGTCTTCAACAGACGCTTTCGGTCTGATTGGTCAGCCTTGCGTCTTAGAATTCGTGCTGATAGAACACCGTCATCGTGCGTCCAGCCCCCGCGAAGAACGTGTCATCCCTTTGAAACGATTCGGTTTGTGAAAAGTAGGGCACATACTGTTTGTCCAGAAGGTTCTCGATTCCCAGGCTGACCCGTCCGTAGCCGGTGTCTTTGCCAATAAACAGATCGACAATGGTATAGCCACTGAAGTTGGCCTCACGGCTGGCCGGCCCTTCGAAGTCACGATCAAAGAAATGAGAACCCTGCACGCGCCCGCTCCACCCCCTGCCTGCGTTGACCTCAGCAAACAGGTTGAGACGATTGGGAGCGACGTTCAATCCATCGAGGTCCGTATCAACCGTGCCGTCCTTATTCGAGTCAAACTGCCCCCGGAGCCACGCATACGTGAACCCGGCCGTCACGTCCTCGGTCACGTCAAAAGACCCCGTGAGATCCACGCCGGAAATTTTCGTCTTTTCTCGTCGCACGTTAAAGATCCCACTGGGAGAGGACTCCAGACGTGAACCCAGATCCGTATTCGAAAGGTAGTAGGCTACGTGGAGTCTGGCGCGC
Source organism: Nitrospirales bacterium (assembly GCA_965215405.1). Classification (GTDB taxonomy): domain Bacteria; phylum Nitrospirota; class Nitrospiria; order Nitrospirales; family UBA8639; genus Bin75. The sequence continues at coordinate 797,232 of OZ244060.1, read as the reverse complement.
TCCCAATCGAAATCCAACCCGAACTCGACGTTTCGCGTCACCACCGGCTCCAGATTCAAGAGCGTATCCACGTCCTGGCCCGGGGTGCTCACGGCCCTCAATATGCGACCCACGTCCGGCATGGTAAACCCTTCCGCATACGATCCATAGATCGACAACCATGGGACCAGCTCGACCTTCATCCCCCCGTTCGGCAGGGCTTCCTGGAAACTCGGGTTGCCTCCGGACACCAAGGTGGCGTTGGAGGCGGCGATCGTGGTGTAATCATCTACCCCCAGATCAGCCATGACGTATCGAACGCCGGCCGTGAGGTGCACCCGATCAAATACCGTATAGTCGAATTGTGTAAACGGAGCGTAACTGTTGAACGTGGTTTCCGGCACCCACTCCCGGTCACTTTTGGCCAGCACCTGAGCCGACTGATCCTGGAGAAAATCAAATCCGATACTCGGGGTGAGATTGTAGCGGTCCAGGCCATTCCACGCGTAGACAAACTTGGTGCCCAACTTTGTCGATTCGATTTCCGACTGATCAAGGAATGGAGGGCCGTCCGGAGTCAGGCGAAAGAAGTTCCCGAACGTTCCTCCTTCATAGAGGGCTGAAAAATCCTGCCAGAAGAACTGCGACACCAATTCTCCGTTGAAGAGGGCTTTATGCCGGTAATCCAGCGAGAGCGTGGTCACGGTGTTTTTGGCCGGATCTCCCACGTCCGCACTCGGGTCACCTGGTACCGTTGTGGTCAGTTGTCCCGTTGCCCGATTGCCGACGACGGGGCGAAAATCCCCATCCCGTTCGAGGTTAAAGTGGTTGACCATCACCTGCAGGCGTTGGTGCGCGTCCGGTTCGAACCCTCCCTTGAAAAACACGTCCCAGGATTTCGAGTCCATGATGTCGCCCTGCGTCCGATAGAGCCCCACGGGGTCACTGTTCGCGTCAAAGAACAGGCCTCTGTGGTGAAACGTTACCCCGCCCATCACGTCAAAGCGTTCGAATTTCTTTCCGCTCAGCCCGGCGAGTTTATAGCTGAACCCGTCCTCGTCGAAACTGTCGTGGGTGGTGACGCCGGTACGGACCAGAGTCGTCCATTTCCCATCAGGCCGAGGAGACCTCGTCACCATACTGACCACGCCACCGGTTGCGCCCACCCCCTGAATCGCGTTGGAGCCATGAATCACCTCGACCCGCTCGAGGAAAAAAGGATCAATCGTTTTGCCGTCCCGTTGACCGTCTCGCAACGCATTGAACTGTGGCACCCCATCAATCAAATAGAGCGGATTCCGCCCGCGAAGGCTCTCCGCGCGTCCGGTCAGTCTTCTCAGACTGGGACCAAATCCCGGAACCGTATTTTCCAGAATACTCTGGACGTCATCCCGAATCGTGGTTTGTTGAGTAATCGCCTCCCGATCAACGATCGTGACGGTATTGGGAATAGCGGTGAGGGGTTTTTCAATTCGGGTCGCCGTGACGGTCACGGGCTTCAGTGCAATTACCTCCTTTGAGGGAGGGGAAGGTTGTGCCATCCCCGGGAGCACCGGGCTCACCAAAACACACCCCATCGATACACAGGTAACAATCCATCTTGTGTTCATGCCCATACGTCCTCCTCCTGGTCCGTTATCGTTGGTGAGAGCGTACTCCCCAGATATTAAAAATTCTGGTATTCATAATCAAAATCGTTAAGCACTATAGATAAAACCGTCTCCCTGATACATGTTCATTCACCGGAAAAACATGTTGAATGAGCGAAAAAGGTCGGTTTTGACGAAATAAGAAGGAAATTCAGGACCGGGAGGCGAAGGTCGGTATTCTATCCTTAGAATTCCAAAGAGGGGGAAATGGTCGGGAGGGTCGACAAATGGAAATCGAGTATGGCGAACAGAAGGCGGTCATTCGCCTGACGGGCCACAATCCGGCTGTGCAGGTTGCTTGAAAAAGGCGCCCGTCCAAATATACACGCGCCACGAATGCACGGCGACGCCACGTGCCGCGCACACGTCTCCCCCTCAACAGCTTGACAAAAATGGAGCGTCTGCTTTGTCCGGCAACCGTTACCGGCACTTAGATGCGGCGGACCACCGAATCCCCATCACACTACGCTGCACCGCGAGACGCGTCCATACTCCACGTTCCGGAACCCTGTGCTGAAATGAACAGGAAGGCAAAGCAATACAGCACGGCCAATTCTCCTCCGTTCATGATCGGAAAAAACGCCTTCGTCCCATGAACCATCCAATACGCCGCGGCCATCAGTCCGCTGCATACGAATGCAGCCCATCGGGTGAACAGTCCCAACGCGACCAGCAAGCCGCCGATCAATTCAATGGGACCGGCGATATACACCACAAACGCCGGCACATCGTGCTCCATGGGCGCGGGAATGGCAAAAAGTTTTTGCGTGCCATGCCAGAGAAACGACAGCCCGGTAAAGATCCGCATCAAGGCATACGTTTGGTCCGTGTACGATTGCATGAACATCGTAATACCTCCTTTGAGTTCCCGAGAACCGGCTGCACGTCCGGCAGCAACAGATAGCCGGTCCCCCTGTTGAGATCGTGTGGCTGCTTGTGATGATCCTGCGATTTGGTCCGGAGACGACCCACGGATACCTCACGCGCGTCATCGGCCATGGACCGCAGGCGATCCACGACCCTCTCATCATACCGCACCATGACGTTCAATGCATCTCTTTTTCCGGTCGTGTCTCAGTTTGAAATGACGGCCTCGTACCGTTTGAAACAAACCCCAAAGAAACGGGGACCGGACAAGAAAAATTCAAACTGAGACACGACCCTTTTTCTTTCAACCACGGATTGACGATCCGCTCATTCAATGCCTGCGTACCGTTACAGAGGAACTTCGGGCGACTGAGACGCGTCTCGAAACGACAGAATCCGGCGTTTCCCCTCGGCATCGAGTTGAATGATCAGTTCCACGACGGTCCCCTTCCTGAGTGTTCGCAGATCGATGAGGGGATCGGAGGTTCGTGGATGAACCGCCAGTATGGCCTCACCAGGCACGACTTTCCAGCCGGTTTGGAACAACGGCGCCTCGTCGGAACGTTGCTCCCAATTCAACCAGACCACTGGTCCGTTGAAGTCAATATAACGAATGGTGCCCCTGATGCCTGCAGGGTTGGTAAAGTCCAGAACGTCCGTGAGAAAGACATCCAGGGGGTGGGGCTCGGTTTGCGCCTGAACCACAACGGGTGCTGGCGCCAGGATGATCACCATCACCCAGGCCAGCATTCGTCGTTCAAGGACACGGCGTCCGTGACGTCGTGACGGGTACGGTCTCATGGCAACGGCTCGAATTTTCACGTTTGCTTACGCGGCCGACAAAGAATCACCAGATTGCAGGAAGGAAAGGTGCCATACGACACGTCCCCGTCTCTCTACTCTGGGCAAACGGGCACGCCTGTCTGCCCGACGGGCAGGGGCAGACGGGACGCAGCAACCAAAACCCCACGCCGTTATCATACGATTTGCGCCGTGGGTCGTGCATTAAACCCGTCCTGACTCACGCCGACCCGCTCATTCCTTTTGAACACGACACGGAACAGATCTACGATTTCCTGAAACTTCCGCAGAGTCGTCCATTCGTCATAACCCGCTTCCCTTAACAGTCGTGGAAGCGTCGTCTGTTTTGTCCGTTGCCCCTCTTTGCTTCCATCTCCGAGCAAGTAATGATCCAGAATGACCCGGGTGCAGGCCCGCTCCAACTCAGCGGCGAATTGCCGGGGATCATCCAACGGCAATAAAGGACTCACCGTCGCCACCGCGTGGAGGTCTGCATCTCGCAAGGCGTGCAGTGCCTGAATGCGGGATTGAGGTGAATAGGCGTGATTCGGAAGCGGGGTCGGCAGTTTTGGTTTATCGCTCTCCACCGTAATGTGAACAGACACGTCGCACTGCTGCCGAAGTTGCTGCAAAAGAGAAAGATCGTCGACCACCAGCGGCGTATGGGATTGAATGGCCAAAAGATCCGGCGGTCGATCAACCATGGCTTGAAGCAGTTCCCGTGTACGTCGCATGGTCCGTTCTTGTGGCGGATACGGCTCGGTGACGCTGGACATGAAAATCTTTATGGGCCTGGAGTCACCGGATTTGCGGAGCTTCAGCCGGTCATAGTCCGCGCAATAGGCTTGCACCGCTCCTGCTTTGACGTCCAGGAAACGTCCCCATCTCCGCCCCTGCACGTGATAGGGATTCCACTGAGCATAGCAGTACAATCCGCACAGCGTGTTTCCGAGCGCGCAGCCCCGATAGAGATTAATGGTATGGGTAAAGCCCTGGCCTAGAAATCCCCCCGTGGGATTGAGAATCGTTTTGCACGGAATCTCTCTGTGTTCCATATGAGGTTTCCGGTCGTGGCTCGGTTTGAATTTCTTTTCTTGTCCGGTCCCCCGTTCCTTCGGGGCTTATTTCAAACAGTACGAGGCCGTCACGTCAAACTGAGCCACGACCAGGTTTCCACGGAAATTGATCAAAAAATATTTCCTGTATATTGTAGCAGAGGAGGCTTGATGAAACGATTGTCCTTTATGACGATTCTCCTGGGGTTGCTGGCTTTTTCCTCGTCGCCGTCGCAGGCGGCGGAACATTTGACCTGTCCGGAAAACTTGTCTCACCTCAGTGAAGAAATGGACGCGCTACTCAAAGGCGTCCACGTCAAGGAATTCAAACGCACGATTCGCTCTGCCTTGAAGGCGTCCATCCCCCAGGCCATTCAGCGGGCCGACGGGATCAACGCACAAATAGCCTTTCTTCAGAAAGAAATTCAACATCAGGTCCGCGTGGAAAAAAGTGCCGACTTCATTGCCCGCGACGTCTCGAAAAATCAGAACGGTCCTTTGAAGCCCTGCAAGCGAAGGGAGCGAGGCGGATACTGTAACACCGTGGAGCGGTACTATATGGCAAAAGCTGCCAACCTGGCGAATCGAGCGTTTCTCAAAGCGATTGAATGTTACCGGCGACACGGCTACCACTAACGCCCCAGCGGCCCGTCCACCCGCCCCCTCTCCACCTTTAGTTCCAGCACTCGATAAGAGCGGCACGTCCTTCTGTAGTGAGAAGCCATGCTCCAACCCGCACGCATGGAGGGGCAACTTCGGGGTCTCAACGTCTGCTCCGAATTCACGCTGCACCTTGCCGGTCTCCGTCGCCATCCACGCGCAGGAGAGCGGGGATGGTCGATTTATCCATGCTCTCAAGAAAATGAAACCAAAGTCCCCCACACGGGCTCACGGAGTAGCTTCTGCAAGTCTTTGCAGATTGAGCGGTGGTTTCGGGCAGACGGGCTGACATCCTTCACTTGAATTCAACGTTACAGACGCTACTCTTGCTCACGCCATGTACTTGAAAACCCGTCTGAGCCTAAAGCGGCTTCTGACCGGTAAAGCCGTAGAGTTTGCCGGCAAGTGACTCAACGGCGTATCCGAAAGGTCTCTGACACAACGCCTCGACGAAAGCGAACATGGCCTCCTGTTCACTGACGCGCAGACTCTTGTTCTCGTCACGGCACTGTGGGAAAACGAGATGCCCTGCAGCGGGGAGACGCAGGGACCGTTGGCACTTCGCGCGTATGCGTCCCACAGGATAGTATCCGCACGCCCGCACGCCTCCGAGACGTCCGAATGCAACGTCTTCTCATCAATGTGCTCTACTTTCTGTCAACTTACTTCGTGCAAAACTCTACGGCACGATATGAGAACAAAGTATATACGTTCCGTCACTAAGGGAGATTCCCTGAACACCCTTCCGTGAAATTGCACTCCATTGTTTCAGTCAATGGTCCCTGCATCCTCAAACACGGAAGCCTTTCTGTCGATTATCAGCAGGGCTTCGTGATTGTTCGGCAGGTTTTTCAGAGAGGCCCACCACGGAGGCGGTTCCGACGGATGGGGAGGACTCCAGTCTGTGGTGTCCTCACTGCAGACCGGACTGAAATTCGTTCGTACCAAGAGTTTTCGAGGATTAAAATCTGCTCCTCTTAAGTCAGGACAACGGGGTCGAATTTGCTCAATCATATCGATGACTTCCTGTGGTAGTTGGCACTCGCCTACAAAAGCGTGCCCCCGTACAACTCTCGTAATAACCAATGCGGCAATCGGATTCGGTGTCGCACAACCCACCCAGCGACAATCCGGAATTCTTCCAAGTAAATCGTCAACAAGGCGGGTCGCTATCTTCCTCCTGCGGTGATTCGGCATGACCGCCAGGGAGTCGATCCATCCGACTACTTCTTTTGCATAGGCTATGACGCTGGCATAGACATACCCTACGATCTCGTCAGCATCAGCGTGATGCCGTGAAACGATGACGTGGTGCGTACTTTCGATTCGTGCTTTGGTCATTCTGGGACCCAACCTGTAGGGCCTGCCTTTCGGACTGCTCCCGAAACTGCTACTGAACACACGGGAGATTGCATTGATCACTTCAGAAGACGCAGCCGCATCTCTTGCCGGGTAATAACGGAAGTCGTAAGGGTTATCCGACCGTCTCTTTCTCATTGATGAATTTAACCATTTCCCTGAGGACTGAGGACAGGAAGCTAATTGCGCTGACGATTACCTGTCTGCCGACAGGGAGAGGGGGTCACATTGAACAACGAGCAATGCTTCGTATTCGTTGGGAAGGTGTTCGATTGCGCTCCACCATGGAGGCCTGTCCTGGGGCTCACGTGGACTCCATTCTCGTTGATCGGACCGAGACAACGGGCTGAATCCTGTTTCGATTCTAAAATGCTCCTGGTCGATGGAACATCCCCTGAGATCAAAACAGTGCCGTCGGATTTCTTTTAACATCCGGTAAAGGGTGGGAGGGGCGGAACTGGGACCAATGTAGAATCGACCTCGAACAACGCTGAGCACCACGTAGGCCGCGATAGGATTTGGTGTGGCACATCCAAAGAAAAAAGCTCCCTTCGTTGCGAGAAAAAACCGCGTGACCAAAGCGGTCGCCGTACCCTGTCTTCGATACAGAGGCAACACGGCCATCGACTCGACCCAGGCAACGCGGCCAAACGAAGAGGGGATTTCTTTTCCGAACAGGTACCCGACACTGGACGATTCATCCCCCTCGATAAAGAGATAGTCCGTATTCATCAAACGCTCGGTGACCGATTTGTGGCCGAGTCGGTAAGGTCGTCCGTCAGGCCGGTATCCAAAGCTTTCATTAAAAATATGCGAGACGCGCTTCACGAGGCTGGGGTGAGAAGCCGCGCGTTGGCCTGAGTACATCACAATCGTTGGCTGACGTTGTGGAACGTTCGCATCAGCCACGTCATCGGAAGATGCTTCGTGCTGAACGCCTGATGAAAAAGGGGCATTCGTCTGTCCACGGTACTTGGTTTCGGATAATTTTCGATCGACGGCATTCTGCTGCAGTGGGTCGAACAGACTGGCTTGCTTTGAAGCGTCCATCTGATTTTCCTTGCTAGTGGGGGGTCAGGCACGGAAGGAATAGTTTATATAAGATACCCATCTCATCCGTGTCAAGCATATGGTGAACTCCTATGTTCGGGCTGGACAAGACTATTCGTCCGCCAACGCGTCGACGGGAACAGGCTCATCAGGAGAGTTGCGCCCTCGCGAGGGAAGACGATTACGACGAGGGAATGGGTTGCGGCCTGGCTTGCCCCGGAAGAGGAAACGTCTCGGGGCTCCCAAAGGGAAGCGTTTCGACGTAAAGAGAAGTCGAAGGGAACGCAAACGACGCGCCATGGCCTTCAACGATACGTTTGACCGTGTACGCCAGGCGCTCCTTACAGGCCAACCATTCCTCCCATTCCGTGGTCCTGGTAAAACAGTAGAGCATGATATCGATACTGGAAGCACCAAAGGAATCCACGAAGACAAACGTCCGGGTCCGCGAAGGATCCGTTTCAAAGTCCTGATTGGATTTCAGATATTCCAGAATGTCGCGAATGATCATACGCAGTTGGTCCTGGGTCGTGCGATATTCGACTCCAATGGTCCAATAAATTCTTCGATTCGTCATGCGAGAAAAATTCACCAGTGCTTCTCCTGCCAACCGCGCGTTGGGAATAGTCACCAGGGCATCATCAAACCGTCGAATTTTAGTGGCGCGAAATCCAATGTCCTCGACGACCCCTTCCACGTCCGGCGTCCGAATCCAATTGTTTTTTTCGAACATACGATCCAAAAAGATGGTGAGTCCCGCAAACAAATTCGCAATGAAGTCTCTGGCTCCCAACGCCACGGCCATCCCGACGAGCCCCAGACTCCCCAGGACCGCCGCCACGTTAAATCCCCACTCTTGAAACACCGCCGCGATCCCGAAGCAGATCACGACGAACTTGGCAAGTTTCACGAAGAAGCTCTTCATGGTATCGCGCATGCTCGAGCTTCCCAGCATGGCAATTCCGCGATCAATGAACAAAGAAAAAGGATCAATGGCTCGAAAGAGAACCCAGAACAACGTCAGCGCAATCAGGGATCGAATGAGTTTGTCGAAAATCTCACTGACGGACCCAGGCAGGGGGATGACCTGACCCGCAACGTAGACCCCCACAACCACAAAGCCGAATTCCAGGGGTTTTTCCACGGATCCGAGGAACAGATCGTCAAGTGTCGATTCGGTCTTGCTGGTTACGGCCCTGAGCGAGGACACCACAAATCGGAAAAAGACGCGGCGCAGTCCCAGAAAAGCGAAAAGCACGAGAATAGCCGTCACGACTTCACCCAGGCTGATCCCGAGCACGCCCGTTTGCCACACATCAGCCACGTGTTTGCCAAATTCCATCATCGCGGGCCTTTCATGACCGTCTGACTGAATCCGCGTTCACAAACGTTCCGTTGCCTTCGCCAGAAGTCTATCTCACTCCTTCCTTAAGAGTCCAGGGCCACGGCAACCGGTCGTGGCTCCGTTTGAATTTCTTTGCTTGTCCGGTCCCCGTTTCTTTGGGGCTTGTTTCAACAAGTACGAGGCCGTCACGTCAAACCGAGCCACGGCCCGGCAACCGCCGCGCTTGAAGGTTCATTGGGAAGACGCGGAGATTGGTGGATATTGACATTCTTGAATCCGAAGACTTCAAATGTGTCATTCCACGTACAAGGCGGCGAGGAGGGAGGAAGCCGAAAGAGTGCCACGTTGAACGACGCGACGATCCCTGACAGCCACGCCACTGTGCGCCGAAGGAAAGCTGAACGCGTCATTGAGTAGACCGAGAACCCCAGTGCCCGCGAACCGACAACGTCTTCCGAATCTTCGCGCTTTGGATTGGGGTTCCATCGAGCACTCGGTCCTCACGAGCGGACACGCCCATTTGCCGAAGGTCATCCCATCTCTGGCGTGTCGATCCCTGCGAACGCTGTACGACCAAGACCGCTGTTTTCGATCCAGGATTGTGATGGCACGTTATTATTTCGGACAAGGAGAGTATTCGTATTTTACGTATCCATTGCCGGCGCTGGTTTCCCATTTACGGACCTCCCTGTATACCCGTCTGGCACCCATTGCCAATCGAATGATGGAACGAATGAACCGCTCTTATCGTTATCCTCCGACCCTTGCGGCCCTGCGACGGGAATGTCACCGTCAGGGGCAAACCAAGCCGACTCCCTTACTGCTTCGGTATCACCGTGGAGATTATAATTGTTTGCACAGGGATCTTTATGGTCCGACGTTCTTTCCTCTTCAGGCGATGGTCATGCTGAGTCAGAAAGGACAAGAGTTTGAGGGAGGCGAATTTGTGCTCGTCGAAAACCCGCCGCGCCAACAAGCCAGCGTGACGGCATTTACTCCTGATTTGGGGGATCTGATCATCTTTCCCGTGCATGAACGGCCCATCCCGGGGAAGCGTGGATATCTCCGGGCATCAATGCGGCATGGCGTCAGTCCACTCAGGACCGGCCAGCGATACGTCCTGGGCATTATTTTTCATGACGCGAAATAGAGCCACCGAAGGATCGCGCCCGTCTGTAGAGAGCATGCATGAACCACCTCTTCACATACGGCACTCTTGAAATCCCTGAAGTCATGGAAACCGTCACCGGCGGATCATTTTCTTCCGCAGAGGCCCGGGCAAAAGGATTCGCCGGATTTTTGCTCAAAGGTCGAATATACCCTGGCATGACCGCTGCCCAGGGAGCAATCTGTTCGGGTAGAGTCTATTATGGTATAGACCGTCGAACTCTCAAAATTCTGGACGCCTTTGAAGACGAGGTGTATACCCGGGAACGTATTGAAGTGGACGTGCGCGACGGCCGCTCCCTTGAGACCTACGCGTATATTATTCCTCTGCAATACCGGGATTGCCTCACTTCCACGCCCTGGCAGGCAGACGAATTCATGGCCAGGCATCTCATCCGCTACCTTGAAGCCTGCAAAGCCTTTCACCGGGCATTCTCAGCAAGTCGATGAACGGCTGCATCGCTGCCTGCCGTCCCGTTTGAACCGATTCCAAATCGGGTTTAGCTTTCAAGCAAGAAGGCGTCACGTTCGGACGGCGTTCGGAAAACGTCAAAAACCGCTTTGACTAAAGTCCGAACTGAAACGAAAATGCCAAAGTAAAGGGCCGTATCCTGCTGACAGGAGCACGTCGTTCGGAGTAACGACTTGCGAATTGCCTGTATAATGAAACTAAAGAATAACGCTGACGGCTGATTCACAAAACAGGAGGCACGAAATGACCGGCAACAAGAGAAAGAAGGGAGTGCTCGGCATTATCAAAGATTCTCAACCTCGATGGGCCCTGATCCCTGCGTTCCTGCTGATATTCGTAACCATTCAGACAGGAACAACCCGGGCCCAAACGGACTTTCGGCTTGACCTCCCGTTGGGACTGGAAGAAGACAGCCTCGTGATTCCCCGGGATAACCCCTTAACTGAAGAAAAAGTGGAACTTGGGAAGCTGTTGTTCTTTGATAAGCGATTATCGGCGAATGAGACGATCGCCTGTGCAAGCTGCCACGTGCCGGCTCTGGCCTTTACCGATGGGCAGCCGGTTTCCACGGGTATTCATCGACAACAAGGCGGGCGAAGTGCCCCGACGGCCATCAACCGCGTCTTTAGCTCGGCCCAATTCTGGGATGGACGGGCCGCAACGCTCGAAGCTCAATCCGTTGGCCCATTCATCAATCCCGTGGAGCACGGGTTTGCAGATCACGACGAACTGGTAGCCAAAGTGAAGAACATTGCCGGCTATCACCCCTTATTTGAACGGGCCTTCGGAGCGACTTCCATTACGCTTGACTTGATCGGCAAAGCCATTGCCAGCTTTCAACGCACTTTGCTCTCCGGGAACAGCAACTACGACCGCTTTAGCCAGGGGAACGATGAACGGGCTTTATCGGCCAACGCCCAAAACGGGCTTCGTGTGTTCGTGAGCAAAGGGCAGTGTCTCCGCTGTCATTTCGGATTCAATTTTACCGACGAACGATTCCATAACCTTGGGGCAGGATGGGATCAGGATCATATCGACGTCGGCCGCTATGCCGTGACGAAAGATCCCAAAGACCTCGGTGCGTTCAAAACGCCTACCCTTCGGGAAATTGCCCGAACCGCTCCGTACATGCACGATGGCCGCTTTGCGACCTTGCGTCAGGTGATCGATTTTTACAATCAAGGCGGAATATCGAATCCCCGGCTTGATCCCGTGATGAAGCCCCTGGAGTTAACAGAGCAGGAAATGGAAGACCTCGAAGAGTTTCTGCGCTCATTGAACGGAGAGGGCTGGAACGTCGGGGCACCGACCCAATTCCCCCGGTAAGGCCACGTGAGACGAGCCCTGAGGCACGGCCGGCTACCGCACACCGGATAAAAAGGCTTCACTGAACCGTCCTTGATACACTTCGGTTACAGGACCTTTCATGGTCAGGTGGTACCGGGCATCAACCGTGACGTCCAGTCTGCCACCAGGAGCAAACACCCTGACCGGGCTTTTCACGAAACCCAGGCGAACACCGGCAGAGGCCACGGCACAGGCCGAGGAGCCCGACGCCTGCGTCTCTCCGGCTCCACGTTCCCAGATTAAAATGGACACGGCGTGAGGGCCGGCCGGCACGGCCAGCTGAACGTTCGTGCGCCTGGGAAAGGTAGGATGGGTTTCCAATTCCGGCCCCATGCGGAGGAGATCATCCCGAGTCCAGGTCCCGCCTGCGTCTTTAAACACCACACAATGGGGATTGCCCACACTGACCCCCGTGAAACGCAGGGACTGGCCAACGGCTTTGATCGGTTGCAGAATCAGCTCCGGTGCCTTAATGGTACAGGGCAAGTCACCCGGCTGAAACGAGGCCCGGCCCATCTCCACCGTCGCGCCATTGACCCGTCCCTTCCGATCGAATGCCAACTCCACCTTGGCGATTCCACCTTTGGTTTCAACGGAAAACGAACGGCGTCGCGTCCTGTTCGTGGCATATAAGAAACAGCCGAAAATGCGCAAGCCGTTTCCGGACTTTTCTGCTTCACTGCCGTCCGGGTTGAAAATCCGCAATCCAAAGTCGGCTTTTTGGGAAGGCACCAGAGCCAAAATCCCATCACTCCCCACCCCCCAATTTCGATCACAAATCGCTCGAATGGTTTTGGCTGTCACCCTAAACGTCAGACGCCTGGGATCAAGAGCAATATAATCGTTGCCTAATCCGTGGCCTTTAAAAAATGAATTGGTCATCTTTCCGGGCATTGTCCCTGGCAAAATGTACACAGAAATCCGTCTCGCGGTCAAAGGAACCGGACCTCGATTGCGTGCGACGCGGGGTTTCGGACGTTCAACGTGGGTGATGACCGTAACGGGGAGGTCGTGGTACTTGAGATTGAAACTTCATTGCGTGCGACGGACTGATTGGAACGTTCATAAACGTTTCACTCCGAAGTCCGGCCGGACGAGCCCCTGTTCTCTTCCCTGCCGTTGATGGTTCTCGTTCAACGGGAAAAATATCCGGACGTCACCGACCAGGAACGTCAATGCCGTTTTTCTATATTGCGGCGTTCCCCGTGAACGGATAAGCTTTGCAGCGCGTCTTTGTAATCTTCGTTCAACGTCCTGGGGGTCGGTCAAGCTCCATAATTCTGCCGTCAGGTCCCAGAGCATCGACAGTCTCCTGGCCGGGGAGGCGCCAACAAAGTTGCCTTCTCCCCCTCGACGTCTTTTTTAAGGCGGTACAGTGTTTCTGAAGTTTCATCCGTGGCTGGCCTGGTTCATGCCCCTTCGGTTTTGGAGATAAAAAACCTGATACCGCAGGAAGGATACGTGTCGTGAAAGCGATGATTCTCGATCATGACGCCGACGTCAGCACGGCTCCCTTGCAACTTCGTGAGGTGCCCGTGCCGGAACCCGGACCTGGCCACGTGCGGGTGAAAGTGCACGCGTGTGGCGTGTGCCGAACGGACTTGCACGTGGTAGAAGGGGAATTGCCGCCGTCCACGCGGCCCATTATTCCCGGACATCAAGTGGTGGGGGTGGTGGAGCGCCTTGGACCGGACGTGACCACACTCAACCCAGGGGACCGCGTGGGTATTGCCTGGCTGCAGGAGACTTGTCAGACCTGCACGTTTTGCTCAACGGGTCGTGAAAATCTGTGCGAGGCCGCAACGTTTTCCGGCTATCACGTTCATGGTGGGTTTGCGGAATATGCGCTGGTTTCCGCGCGCTTTGCCTACCCCATCCCTTCGACGTTTTCCGATGCAGAAGCCGCGCCGCTTCTCTGTGCGGGCATAATCGGGTATCGGGCCTTACGCAGAAGCCGGCTACAGCCCGGGCAACGACTCGGCCTGTATGGTTTTGGCGCATCCGCCCATATCACCATTCAAATCGCGCGGTATTGGGGTTGCCCGGTCTACGCGTTTTCGAACCGAACGGAACATCTACGTCTCGCCGGACAATTAGGCGCCACGTGGGTAGGGCAGCCGACTGAATCGCCCCCGGAAAAACTCCATGCGTCGATCATTTTTGCGCCGGTCGGGCACCTCGTACCTTTGGCGCTTCAAGCCCTGGAACGGGGAGGAACCGTGGCTCTGGCCGGGATTTATTCGTCCGACGTTCCTCCGTTAGTGTATGACCGCGATTTGTTTCAGGAGCGGACGCTCCAAAGCGTGACGGCCAATACAAGGCAGGATGGGTTGGACCTGCTCCAGGTCGCGGCAGCCATTCCTATACGCACGCATACCCGGACGTTTCGGCTGGAAGACGCCAATCACGCGCTTCAAGCCTTGAAGGCCGGAAAGATCAACGGGGCCGGGGTCCTGACGATCGGGTGACGGCCGTTCAGTATTTTCCAGCGACCGTTCTCGTGCGTCGAACCGTCAGTACCCGCACTGACCACGGTGCCGTCCCTTATTGGGCGTTGGCTCCCTGGGGAGCCGCCCCGATACCTGCGAGTCCGGCGGAGGCACAGGCTTCATCCAGACGTCCCCCAGGGGCTCCACCGACGCCGATCCCACCGACCACTTCTCCTTCGAGTTCAATCGGCAATCCCCCGCCAAGTATCAGAATCCTGTCGTTCATGTCACGCAGGGCCTGGATACCGGGAACTTTGGTAATGAGTTCGGCGAGGTGACGCGTGGAACGTCGCAAACTTGCCGAGGTATAGGCTTTACGAAAACTGCTGTCCGTGGTGTGAGGTCCTGCACCGTCACCGCGTAACAGGATCTTCAGGTTCCCTCCACGATCGGCGATTGCAACGCTGACTTTGTACCCGCCTTCTTCACATTTGGCTAATCCTGCTGCCGCGGCTTTTTGGGCCAACGCCAGGGGCAGCACGGTTTCTCTGGGTAAACGTTGGGCGTGAGCCAGGACCAGCCCTCCCACCGTCACACCCAACACCATGGCCACTATGAGACGGAAATGGCGACCAGGCTTTCGGCGCGAAACGTGTGAATTTTTCTTGTTCATTCCCCTTCTTCCTTTTCTTCTTTCCGCGTTGTTTCCAAACCGCGAGAGGTCTCGCAACCCTATTGATTCGGCTGGCGCGTCTGCGCCTCTCCCGTCATCGGAACGAACGCAACCGGCAGCAACTCGTTGCGCTGTATCCCGGTAGAAGTTTTGGTGAGGATGATCAGTCGTTGCAGCGTTTTTCCCAGGGGTAAAATCATTCGCCCCCCAAGCGCGAGCTGATCCATCAATGGTTGAGGAACGTGCTCCGGGGCGGCCGTGAGAATGATCGCGTCAAAGGGGGCTTCCTCCGGCCAACCCTGATACCCGTCACCCGCTCGACTGGTGACGTGAGGAACGCCCAACCTGTGAAAAGTTTCGCGGGCTCGTTCGGCGAGTTCCTCGATGATCTCAATGGTGAACACTTCTGCCCCCAGGTTTGCCAGAATGGCGGCCTGATAGCCCGACCCCGTTCCAATTTCCAGCACACGTTCACGTTTTTCGACGTGCAGCGCTTCGGTCATATAGGCCACGACATAGGGTTGTGAAATGGTTTGTCCATAACCGATAGGCAGCGGATGATCATCATAGGCTTCGGCTGAGTCATCGGCCAGCACAAATTCATGCCGCGGAACTTCCCGCATGGCCTGAATGACCGATTGATCGCTGATCCCACGGGCGAGGAGTTGCTCTTTCACCATGTGATCCCGTTCGCTTTGTCGAGGAAAGGAACGTGCAAAAGGTTCGAATTCCATACTCATTCCCGTTATCGGCGTCACGAATAACGCGCCGAACAGCGCGGTGAGACACAAAGAAAAAATTGCCACAAGGGATCCTCCTTTTTCACCTGAGCCGCACGAGTTTTTTCGTATACGGAACGGGCGAATGCTTTCGCTCGTTTGAAAACCCTGAATGCCCGGATTCGTGCGGTACGACCGTGCACGTGGAGTCTAGTTTAACGATTTTTCAGGAAACAGGGAATGACCCGTTAATCCCTGATAGGCTTTTTCCAGCGTTCCAACGTGTGACACGTGCATGAGGAAGGGGATTCGCCATTCGCCGTCGCCGGGATCGTGTTCTTCAGGAATAAGGACACGGTCCAGGCGTTCCGAATGGGCCGCGTACACTTTATACGGGACACCGGGCACTTTCCCAATGCAGCCGTCCTCCGTAATGGTTCCGGTCAGAGTTCGGCCATAAACGATCGCGTCGTTTTTGGCAAGAGCCACGACGCTTAACGCCACCATCGCCGACAGGCTTTCACCGTACATGGTCAACCCTGAGTAGGGAAACGTCAAGACCACGGTCCACGAATCATCTTGAAGCTCCGCGGATTTTGCCGCGCGGTCGATGGCCGTCGCCACGGCTTTACGGGCAATGGGACCGAAACGCCCGGGGACTTTTCGAAAGTGCACCTTGAGCCCGTCATGATCCGCTCGTTGTTGAAAGTGAATCATCACGTACATCACGATTCCAACGGGTTGCCGAGCCTTATCAAGGGTCATCCCAAGCACGGGAATTGATTGGTGACGAAACTCGGTCGGAGGCGCCATTTCCGAAGCCACGGAGCGTGACGCCATTGACAGGGCTGACAGAGTAACCACCGTCCAGATTTTCAGACCCCGGAAGCTCATGGAGATTTCAAGCTGTTTTCCTGGCGGACGTCTTTTGTGTTCCGTGATGGAGTATACTGCATTTGCGTTCAAATTTCTTTGCCCGTCCCGTTAAAACCATGACAACCATGAAGGAACGTCCTGGTGAACCGGCTCTTCCGAAGCAGATATTCCCGCTCGCGAGATCGAGGACACTCAGCATGGCCGTCTGCTCCGGACGACGTCAGAGAATGGAAAGACAAAAAACCCGTCGTCGATTCGGCCGTCTCTCCATCAATTATCTTGAGCGCTTCCTTTTTGCGAAGTAAGACTTTTTCCTTTCAACCGGCCTCTCCTTCCCCTGCTGCACGGCGGGACCAACCTGCTTCGAGGCCACCACAAATTTCTCGTCACCACTGCAATACCGCTCCCCACGCCCAAACCAATCACCGTCCAATCAACCCATGACCATTCCTGGTCAAACGAAGCAGGATCAGGGGCGGTCAGCGCCGCCGCCAATAATGTACTCACCGAGACGCCCCCATAGAACGCGGCCCCCTTCCATCGACTTTTGAAACTCGACAGGTTAGGGTACAGCAGGACAACGCCCATCAACGAAAAACTGAAAACAGAAATGATGGTGGCCAACGTGGAAATTCCCTGCATGTCTGTGACGTGATTCCTCCAAAAACAGAACGACACTCCCGCTTCTCAGGGAAGGCTGGGACGTACTTATGTATTTACACTGCTGCGGCTGACTCGCTACTTTGTCAACACCCTTTGTGGATAAGCCTCATTCTCTTAGTCAGCCTGAGCGTGCAGTGGGGAAAAAGCCTCAACCACTCTACGATTTTTACGCAGAATCCCGAAATATGAATATAAATACAGGTAGAGGTTTTTGATATACTATATCTTGTGGCAAAATATTATTCTCTACAATGCACAAAAAATGTGCAATTAGCTGATTTTATGATCATATGGCCACAGAAGCACGGTGCTCAAAAAATTTTCAATAGGTTATCCCCATATTCTGTGGAAATATCGTTTCCCGTATGGCTTGAATTTTGCTATGGGCAGAATACAAAAGACCGCCGTGCTATAAGATTTTGATTCTGAACATCATAATCCGAGATCGTCCGTCCGTTATGAATACAAAAGACCACCCTGCTATCCGACCTTGATTCCCTCTAATGTTATCATGTCAAATTCGTCCCTTTTAACCCGTTGTTGAACCGTGAAACTCGACGATTCGTTCACGTTTCTTCAAGCCTTACAACGCCCCCGTCTCTACCCTCATCCGGTCACGCATTTTGAACTTCGGGAGACTCATATTTCCTGGGTCCTCCTGACCGGACCCTTTGCTTACAAGATCAAAAAACCCGTCAATTTCGGGTTCGTGGATTTTTCGTCCCTTGCTCAACGTTATTTTTTTTGTATTGAAGAAATCCGCTTGAATCAGCGGTTGGCACCGGACGTCTACGTGGACGTCATTTCAATTTCCGGAACACCTGATCATCCGCGGCTGGATGGACAAGGAGAACCCTTTGAATTCGCCGTGAAAATGCGACAGTTCACGGCTGCTGCCACCTTAGATCAACTTCTGTCTCACCAGACGGTTCGACCCGAACAGGTCGATCAATTGGCTCAGGACATTGCGGCATTTCACCACAACGTTACCCGGGCAGATCAGGAAACACCTTTTGGAACCCCTTCGTTAATTACCCGGGTGATCTCGGAAGTCTTTGAACGGATCACCTCTCACAGTCCCTTTTCCGAACGTCAACAATCCTTAGAGGAACTTCGGCGCTGGCTCACTCAATTCCAAACGGCCCATGCCGGTGATTTTGACAAACGAAAAACGGGAGGGTTCGTTCGAGAGTGCCATGGTGACCTTCACCTAGCCAATCTCGTGCTTCATCACGACCGGATTATCGCATTCGACGGCATCGAGTTCAGTGAACGTCTGCGCTGGATTGACGTCATCAACGATATTGCGTTTACGGTGATGGATTTACGGGCCAGAGGGCAGCCGGCGCTGGCAAGTCGATTCCTGAATCGATATCTCGAATTCACGGGAGACTATGAAGGTCTCGTCCTGCTCCCTTTTTACGAAGTCTATCGAGCCCTGGTACGAGCGAAAGTCGTGGGCCTTGTCTTCGCCCAAGACCACTACACCGCTGTTTCGTCTCACGTGGACGACTTTCTTCGGTATCTCTCGGCCGCCCGATACGCTGCCACGCCCAAAGCACCCTGGCTCATCATCATGCACGGGGTATCCGGGACAGGGAAGTCGACCGTCTCGGAAACTCTGTTGGAATATGCAGGCGCCATTCGTCTCCGTTCGGACGTCGAACGCAAACGCCTGTTCGGGTTGTCGCCTTTGGATCAGAGTTCCTGGGAATCAAAGCCCGCCGTGTATGGAACGGAGGCGACGCGAAAGACGTATGACCGTCTCCACGCTCTTGCCCGGCAGATCCTGCCGTTCGGATATCCGGTCATCGTGGACGCAACCTTTTTGGAACGGCAGACTCGGACTGCCTTTAGAAAGCTGGCGGCCTCGCTGAATGTACCCTTTATGATCCTGGACGTGCATGCAACTCCGACGGTTCTTCGTCAACGAGTCGCGGCAAGAGCGGTCGAGTCTTCTGACGTCTCAGAAGCCGATCTTTCCGTACTCAAACAACAGGAGCAAATCCAAGAACCCCTCGGACCGGACGAACAAGCCACCACCGTGCTGATTCACTCAGGCGCCCCGTTTGACCCTGCCGAGGTGGTGGGCATTCTCGAATCAGGGCGCGACGCGGGGAAGTAACCTGAAAACTTACCGGGCGTCGGGTTTACGGTTTACGTCACCCCGGAATAATATCGCAGAACGTCCGACACGGAAATCAGTCCCATGATTTTGCCACTTTCGGTCACGCACACGTGACGAGTCGCCTTTTCTTTCATTAACCGCACGGCTGCCACCACCGGTTCACTGCTTTCAATCGTCAGAATAGGTTCCCGCATGCAGGTTTTGACCGTCGTAGTCGTGGGATCAACCCCATTGGCAACCACCTCTCGGCTCAATTCGGTTTCCGTGATACTTCCGATGAATTCCTCGCCACTATCGACTAACAGTGAGCCGATTCTCCATTCCTGTAATAACTCTCCCGCTTCCCGAAGGGTCGTATCATGCGACACGGATCGAATCGTCTTGGACATAAAGTCACTCACTATGGGGCCGCTCTTTACCTTGGCCCGTCGACTCGAACCGGCCTGAGCCCTGCGAGCCTCCAGATCCGCGATACAACTTTCCAGCACTCGCTGCCGTTGTCGCAGGGTTTCCCGTTCATTATCCAGACCGGCTCCTTCCGGAGCTTCATCCGAGAGATTGACCAGTCCTCCTGCCTCCCCCAACTGAGCATATTCATAAGCCTCTAACATGCTTGAGGAACTTCCCAACGCCTCGGCAATAAGTTCTTCGGAGGCCAGATCGAATTCTTCTATTGATGAATACCTTGGCAACCCTCCCATAATAAAGGTCTTCAAGTTCGCGACTTGTTGACGAAATCGATCAATGTTCTGATCGAGCGCGTTACTTTTCTCTTTAGCAGACCCTTTTATTTTATCCATGACGCCCCCTTGATTTATGGATTTTGATGGTACATCAGGGGTATCCTGAAGTACAAGATTGAAATTTGAGGATTCCGCGGGCGCGATCCTTAAATCCGTGAGCCCCCACCTGGCACAACCTCTCATGACAACGTGAGATCATTCATGAGATAATCTTCCGGTAATGCCGTCAGAAACTCGTGACCGTGACGAACCCCGGCGGGGAGGAGGACTATGGATTTGAAAATTGACAGTCGGAACGTCGGCATGACGCCGAGATGGAAACAAGAGATCGAAGACAGGATTGCCACGCTCCGGACAGAGTACGACAACGTCACCCATGCCCGCGTCACGCTTACCAAAAACCCGCGTCATAAAAAGGGAGACGATAATGCTGAAGTGCTGATCGTTTTGAACCTTCCTCCACGCCATACCATTACCGCACGGAAAGACGCCAGGAGTTTCGAGGAAGCGATTCGTTCCGCGTTTAAGGCGGCTGCCACTGAAATCAAAAAATTTCGCGAAAAACCCAATCTGCACAAACCCGGCAAACCCCTCGAACCCTGAGTCGCCCCAGGGCCAACGTTCGGAGTGTCTCTGAAAAATGACTGGTGGCCTTCAGGGCCACGGCAAAACGGTGCACTTCCCCCGTCGTCATCGACACCCACTTGTCCACCTCCTCGCGCGTCTCCGGAGTCCCTGTAGCGTATCAGTTTGAAATTCTTTTCTTGTCCGGTCCCCGTTTCTTTGAGGCTTGTTTCAACAAGTACGAGGCCGTCACGTCAAACTGAGCCACGCCCCTCTTTCCCCCTCCTTTGTAAGGAGGGGCGAGGGGAGGTAGAGTCTTCGACAGCGCCCCTGGGCTTCATGGGCGGCGGCTCTACCCCTCCCTTCCCTCCCCTTACAAAGGGGAGGGTATTTCTTTTCCCCCTCCTTTTTCAGGAGGGGTGAGGGTAAGATGGTGTGGCGTGGCCAAGATCAACCTTATCCGTTTCCCCTCCTTTGTAAGGAGGGGTCAGGGGAGGTAGAGTCTTCGACGGCCCCCCGGTGCTTCATGGGCGGGAGGCTCTACCCCTCCTACCCTCCCCTGACAAAGGGGAGGAAAAGAGAATCAATAACCGCCACTCTCCAAGGGGGTTAAGTCTTTACAATCCATCCGTGGGTAAGGTATTCTTAAACGATTTGCCTTTTGGTGTGCTGCTTTATCAAAAGGCTGGCCGACCTGTCGGGAAGAAGAGACCGAAACAGGTTTCCGGTGAAGGACGGCACGTTCTGTTTTAACAATATTTTTAACAATACCTGAATGCCGATTTTTTGGCAGACGACTCTACTGTCTCACAATGGACGATAACTCTATGATGACGCTGACCGATTCAGAAACAGCACCCCCCATGAGGCGAACCCCTGATCGATTGAACTTTATTTTGTTTTCCGGTGTCACGGGCAGTGCAATAGTCGGGGTGCCGGCCTACGCGTACTTTTATGATTATTCCTGGGTCGATTGGTCCATGTTTGTGATGCTCTATATCATCACGGGACTGGGTATCACCGTGGGATACCACCGGTTACTGGCTCACCGAAGTTTCACTTGCCCCGATTGGGTGAAAGGCATTTTTTTGGTCGCGGGAGGATGGGCCCTGCAAAATTCAGCCCTCAAATGGGCATCGGATCATATCCGCCATCATGCCCGGTGCGACCAGGAAGAAGATCCCTATAATGCTCAGATGGGATTTTGGCACAGTCATTGTGGCTGGCTGTTCTGGAAAGATCCCTATAAAGACGACAAATATACTACCAAGCTCAAACAGGACCCCATGGTGACGTGGCAGCATCGTTATTATATCCCCATTGTCCTTTCCGGTTTCGCGTTTCCCTTCGTGGTGGGATCGTTGTACGACGGCTGGATCGGAGGGCTGGGGTGTTTCCTGCTCGCCGGAGTCGGGCGAACGTTTTTTGTTTTGAATTCGACGTTTTGTATTAATTCCATTTGCCACCTGTGGGGCAACCAACCTCATGGGGCATCCGATTCCAGCCGTGACAGTTGGTGGGTCTCGCTCATTACCTTCGGAGAGGGATACCACAACTATCACCACACGTATCAAAGTGATTATCGGAACGGCGCCAAGTGGTATAATTTCGATCCATCAAAATGGCTTATCTACGGTCTTTCCCTCGTGGGACTTGCCAGTTCTTTACGCCGGCTCTCCTGATCACCACCTTTTCGTTAAGACCCTCACGCCCCACCTCGCTTAAGCACCCAGGCTTTCCCTTCATCTCCATTCATCCTGAACTTCACGAAAACACCACCTCCTTGAGGCGTTGAGAAGTGCGAGATCATCACAACGGGAAACGCTCAAGCGCCCGTTTGGGAACGCCACCCAAAACAGGGGAAGACGTTGTTCTGATTTATGTTTCCGCGTTGGGTCGAAAAACCGGAAAATGAACGGGAGAAAATGCAGGATCTCTTCAGCTCCGTTTTGGGGCAGCAGTCCGGCGTTGCGGATGAAGGATGAACGTCAGGGGAGGCCCTGCAACTTCAAAATTTGCGAAATCACGAGATAGGCCCATGCCGCCGCAAAAATATAGGTCATTTCCTTTTCGCCAATGTGTTGGTAAATCAGGCGATACCCGACGATCGGCACGACGGCCACCAACGCAGCCGAAAAAAAATGCCCCACCACGTCGCCCAGGACCCCTTCGATCGTCGAGTTGCCGGGCAATGCCAAAAACACGCTCGCCCCGACCAGGGGAACCCATAACCATCGTATGTTGAGCACCGTTTCCTCCTCACCAAGTCACGACGACTTCGCAATAATCTCACCTCAGCCTCGTCCTCGGAATCCATCTCATAAGACGTCATTTTTCCAGACGTTCCCTCATTCGCTGACAAAAGCCACTTCTCCTCTCCTGCCCTTCCCCTTCTTTCTCCGTCTTTGCGTGTCATTCCCAGCTTGATCAGGAATCCAGGAAAAATCCGGATTCACGATCAGGTGCCATGAGACGTCGCCGCTGTGCCGCTGTGGCTCCGAGCCTGTCCTGAGCCAGTCCCGAGCATGCCCTGAGTCCTGGCGAAGGGTTTTTGCAAAGGGCCCGTCGATGGACGACGGCAAGGGAGTTCGCTCAATAAAATACCCTGATCCATTTATGAAACAGCGTGTCGTTGTTGTCGACTAACAAAAAGGCCCTGCCGTTTTCCACGACAAGGCCTCGTCGATACAGACGCTCTCGTTGGTTGCGGGGGAGGGATTTGAACCCTCGACCTTTGGGTTATGCGTACCACTACAGCTTTCGCTGCCTGGTGAATCCAGTTTGTGGTCTGGACTTTCTCTTCATCCTCGGACCGGGCTGACCGCCGTGAGGATGCCTGCCGTCAAGTCTCTACACCTTCTTTCAGAGCGTGTTGGCTCTTCAAGCTTGGCTCGGGGTTACCCCGCTACCGGCTTCCCCGAATTTGACAAGTGATCGTACAGAAGTTTCCCTCTGCACAGCCCACTGCAGGAGGGATTGCTCATCTCTCAGGCAATCAGCGGGTCACTCCCTCACTCCTGCAGAATCGAGCCCAACGAGCTACCAGACTGCTCCACCCCGCACCGGCATAATAGCGAAGCGTCACGAACAAAGTCAAATCGCCGGTCGTGGCTCAGTTTGACATGACGGCCTCGTACTTGTTGAAACAAGCCCCAAAGAAACGGGGACCGGACAAGAAATTCAAATTGAACCACGACCGAATCGCCGTACTCTACGAAAAATCTCGTCTTCACAGGATTGCGGTCGATTATGATATGTTGCGGGAATCATGGTCTTGGCAGGGATCTTTGGCGGTATTCTTTTTTTGCTGCTCCTCATTGGAGATTGGTATCAATTTGGTAATCTACGATCCCTTTCCGCGCAATACGGGTTCGGCGTGGCGCGGCGAAACGACCACCTTGACAACCTGTCCCTTGATTCCCTGCTTCAACAATTTGGCACACACGGAACCATTGAACTGCCGCATGGCGTCGCCCGCTGGTTTGGCGAGCAGGCGGTGATTGCGTTTCGTCCGCATTACCAACTCTTTTCCATGCGGTTTCGCACGGCGTGGCCATTGAAAGGCACCATCGAGCTGCATGCCACAAATGCCGGGGTGGAATTGCGGCTCACCAAGCGCATGCCCTGGTCTTCGAGTATTATCACGATAGCCTGGTTGGGACTGGTAACCATTGGAACCGCCGCCTTTCTGACCATGTTTGGGATTGACGGCGGCTTTCATTCAGCCGGCGGCTTCTTCCTGGCGTTGGGAGTGACCGGATTAGGCATCCTGGTCTTGCTCTTCGGTTTGATTATGGTTTCTCTGGCCTATCGTCTTGAAGATTCCAGATTGATGCAGGTGTACCACGAACTCCTGGAGACGTGGCTGAAAAAGAGCAGGAAGTCCTCCGGCTCTCCTCCATCCGAAGAGGCCGGATAAAAAAGATCCTCCCCCCCTGCAGAAGAGAAGCTCCGTGGAATTCTATTGGGACAGTTTGACGAGATCTTCAGGCTTTTTGAGGATGGCATCGGCGCGGAATTGGGGAATCACGTAGACCCATTCCGCGACTCTTTTGTTGAGGGCTTCAATTTCGGCTTTGACTTCCCCCTCGGGTTTGATCGCGGGTTTCTCAGGCTGTGAAGTCTCCGTCTTTTCTTTCTCAGGGCTATCGTTATCCCGAGCCTCTTCGGCTTGATTGTCGGTTTTCGAGCGTTCTTCAGATTCAGGTTTCCAGATCAGATCGCCATTGAAGGAGGCCGAGGCCTTCACGTAAACCTTCTCGTCTTTTCGAAGCAGTCTCACCGTCCCTTCGAGGCCGTCAAAGGTCTCAAAAACAGCGTCCGCGACTGCCTGGTCGTCGAACGGGACCTCGCTCGTCGGTTTGACGTCATCCAGGGACAGGGCCGCGACCGTGGATACAATATTGTTCACGGCAAATTGTGATTGCACTTCCAGTCCCGCGGGAACGTTCACCAGGGTGAAATCCCGTTCATCCGGCGCGTCTTTCTCCAACGTTAACGCGGTCTCGTCAGGGTGGATGATCCGGAGGCGCCGGACTCGCTCAGGCTCGACTTCCAGGAAATCCTCGTCCAACCACCCCCCGGCCGACTTCTCGATCGAGAGATTCCCAATGGCCAGCCAGGCCTGCGGCTCCCCTGATTTGCGAATATACACTTCATCCTGACCGGGGTTTCCTTTGGCAGGGCGCTGATTTCCTACAATGACCTCCGCCAGGACGGTTCCCGTGGAATCCTTCAGAGTCACGCCCGTGGATGATGATCCATCGGCACCCACGTCTTCTACCCCCAGCTTTTCATAGAATTCAGGCTTCCTGGTTTTAGCCTCGAGAAGTTTCAATTCTCCCAAGCCGATGATCGCCTGTCGAACTTTTCCCATATGGGCAGGGTAATGGTGTTTCTCTTTGACGCCCCAGGACTCGCCCTGACGGACAATCGTGACGGTTCCACCTGGAGCCGACACACCAATTTCAGCCACGTCATTGATCTTCGCCATCAAGCCCGGGAAGACGGGTTGCCCCGTCCGGGGAGGCGTGGGTTCCCCGCGTTGGGACACCCACAAGGCCGCACCGACCAGGACGACCGTGATAACTCCCATGATGGTGAAGGTTCTGGTATTCATGGCCTTGAGTCGGCGCGTTGTTCCGCCAACTCCTCCAATCCGGCGCGTTGCCGTCGGCGCACCGTATGCGCGTTAATAAGTAATCCTCCCACGACGACGACTAACGGCATGAGCCCAATGTTGAGAAACTTTACAATGCCTTCAAGGTTTTCAATGTTTTTCTGCAGTTGATGCTGCACGTTCCGCAGTTCTTTTCTCGTCTCCACCAACTCGCCTCGAAAACCATCGAGGGCGACCTGCTGTTCGGCACTCAAAATAACGGCGCTCTGATCGTCTCTCTTTTTCTGCAAATCGCGAATCTTCTGTTCGGTATCTTTTAAGCGCTGCTGCAGCGCCTGTTCTTTCCGTCGGAACTGCTGCTCGGCTTCCTGCTGAATGGCTCGAACGAGCGTAAACGGGCGCGAAAAGCTGCCTCGATTTCTCACGCTGATAAGATCATGACTCCCCGTCAGATTGTCCAGCGCGTTGATTACGAAACTGTTATTCGCAGACAGGGGAATGCTGATCCGCTGGCCCAGGAAGCGTTGGACTTGCACCCAAAAGCGATCTTGCAGCACGTCGGTGTCGGCAACCACGATCACGTTAATGGATTCGGAAGATTCGCCAAGATGGGGTTGTGATTCTTTTTTGCCGTTTGCGTTGTCCGGCTTCTCGGAATCATCGACAACCGGCCTCCCCTCAGGAAAGGCGGTTTTCACCTTACCGGTAACGCGTGCGGCCAAGGTAAGTTTTTCGCCTTCCGCATGATACGTCCGCAACAGGCCTTCCACGTCCGGCATAAACTGCAGACGCGAGGAATCGATTTGCATGGCTTGCTCATCGGTTTCCACCAATGGGATGATCCGGACGTCACGGTCTTCCTTTTTTTTCAAAATTCCAGCGGACGCCATGGTGAGACTCGGAAGGTTGGCGGTCACGATATCCTCCGGATTGAAGGACTGTGGGGGCAGATCAATCCAAACGGGGTAATCGGCGACAAACGTGCGGGACTGTTTCTGGAAGTTCACCTTTTTGGCGAGCGGCAGATCACCCACTACTTTACCCGTGACCAGCTCAATGCCCCAGGCATCAAAGATTTTCCCGAGATCCGAATTGCGCGGGCCCTGCATCCCCATCGGATTTCCGGGACTGGGTGGAACGCGGTCCGCCTCGCTGTGGGGGTCCACGAAGACCAGGGCTCGGCCGCCCCGTAACACAAACTGGTCAATGGCGTATAAGGTCGGTTCACTCAATCTCTTGGGATGCACCACCATGAGGACCTCCACCTCTTCGGGGACATCCGTGACGTCTTTGTCGAGAGACGTTATCTGCATCACGTCCCGGATGACGTCCAGAATCATCCAGGGAGGCGATCCTCCTTGCCCCTCCATGAACGCCACGGGAGGCCCCCCTCCTTCCAGAGGAAGGGTGCTCAAAAGGCCGACAACCTTTTTCCTGGGGTTGGCTAAGTGATAGATCAACTTGGTGAGATCGTATTCCAGAAATTCTTCACGATCCAACTGAAAGAACGGAATGATTTCGTACTCGTCCGTGGAACCGGTGCCGGCAAGGCCAAAGTAAAAATGCACGTTTCCATTATCCAGGGGCACTCCCTGAAGGCCGTACCCCACGGCCCGATCTTCTTCTTCCGAAAAAGGTTCGGGGTCGATGACGTGCAGGTGCAGGTTCCCGGCGGCGGCCTGCTCATACTCCTGTAACAGATCCATGACCCGATTGGCGTAACTCTTGATACCGGGCAGTCCCGTCGCCAACTTCTTCGACAGATACAACCGCAAGGTCACCGGTTCGTCGATGGCCTCCAAAATATTTCTCGTGCCCTCGGACAAGGTATAGAGCTGGTGTTCCGTCAGGTCGAACCGAGCTGATCGAAGGGCCACGGTACTGAACACGTTTACGGCGAAAAAGAGCAGAACCGCAGTCGCTAATCCGCTTCCGGTCAAGAGTCGAGCGTTCATATCTTCAATCACTCACCACAACGTCGTTGGAGGACCGTGTCAATCTTCCACCTTATTCACGTGTATTCCGCGTTGTTCCACCTTATTCCGCCTTTTTCCACTCGAGAATCAGCGCGGTGGCAAACAACCAAAACCCAATCAGCGACAGGAAATACACGACGTCTCGCAAATCGATGACCCCGCGACTCAGGTCATTGAAGTGCGTAAGAAAGCTGAAAGAACTAATCAGGTCCAGGAAAAATTGAGGCGTCCATCCACTAAAGAAGTCCAGCACGAGCGGAAAGCCGCTCAACACAAAACCCAACCCCACGACCACGCTGATGACAAACGCGATGACCTGGTTTTTGGTCATGGCCGACACGCATGAGCCAATCGCCATAAAACCGCCGGCCATGAGAAAGCTGCCGACGTATCCCGCGAGAATCACCCCGTTGTCAGGCTCACCCAACAAATTGACGGTGACCCACGTGGGAAAAGTCAGGGCAAGGGCAATCCCCGTAAAACACCAGGCCGCTAAAAACTTCCCAACCACCGCTTCCCACAAGGTTACGGGCAGCGTGAACAGCAATTCGATTGTCCCGCCTCGCCGCTCCTCTGCCCAGAGCCGCATGGCCAGGGCTGGGATTAAGACCAGATAGAGCCACGGGTGAAAATTGAAAAAAGGAAGGAGATCGGCCTGGCCACGGGCGAAAAAGTCTCCCAGGTAAAAGGTAAAGGCACCGGCGAGCATCAAGAAGATGACGATGAACACCGCTGCAATCGGGGTCGCAAAATATCCGACCAGTTCTCGTCGAAAGATGACGCCGATTCTGTCCATGGATTGTCTTTGTTCCGCTACGTTTCGTTGATTGTTCTATGTCAGGGCTTGCGCCGGCATCGTTAACGACCGAAACACTTCGTCTAATTGCCCTCGGTCTACAGACAACTCAACCACGTCCCAGGGGTGATCATGAACACAGCGACTCACCGCGGCAACGAGAGGCTGATTGTTTTCCGGAATCACGCGAAACCCCTGCGTGCCCGGAGGCCCTTCCAGGGCTTCAACGGTTTTTACGCCTGACAGACGTTGAAGAACGTCCTGTACGCCCAGGACGGCGTCACCTTTCAGGCGCAGGATGACCGAGTTGTGATATCGAGACTTTGCTTCAAGGTCGGCCGGGGTGCCGTCAGTAACGACCTTCCCCCTGGCAATGATCATGGCCCGAGTACACACGGCTTGCACTTCTTCTAAGACATGTGTGGATAAAATGATGGCCTTTTGTTTCGCCATTTCTTGAATGAGAGTTCGAACTTCGTGTTTCTGATTGGGATCCAGACCATCGGTGGGCTCGTCTAAAATCAGCACCGACGGATCATGAAGAATAGCCTGAGCTAATCCCACTCGTCGTTTGAAGCCTTTCGATAAGGTTTCAATCGGCCGTTGAATCACACTGTCAAGATTCACCTTCTTGATGGTCTCTTCCACGCGCCGATGAAGGGCGTCACCCCGAAACCCTCGCATTGCGCCAATGAACGCCAGAAAACTCAGCGGCGTCATATCCCCATAGGCAGGGGCGCCTTCCGGGAGATATCCCAGGTTTTTTTTCGCGTCCAGTGGTTGTTCCTGAATATCGAATCCGTTGACCGTGACGGTTCCACGGGTTGGAGTCAGAAACCCCGTAATCATTTTCATGGTCGTGGATTTCCCTGCGCCGTTCGGCCCTAAAAATCCCAGAACTTCCCCCTGGCTCACGGTAAACGACACGTGATCCACGGCAACAATCGGCCCGAAGGTTTTCCGAAGCTCCCGTATGTCAACCATCGAGTCCACGTTTCTCCCCCTTCAATTTTTTCAAAAGTGAGACCCTGAGAAGGGAAATATTGAGCAAACAAAACTCCGCACGAGGTGTTTCTGTGTTCCTTTTTATAATAAAAAAATGTGTGTGTGAGTCAAGGGGTTTTTTCGGTGTGTCCGCGGGTCAGATTTCAGATGAGTGATCCGAGCTTGTGACGACCAGTATTCCTCGCATGACGGGATGCAGGGCACAGTGGTAGGAATAACGCCCCGGAGGTAATTCCTGTATTTCATACGCTCCTGCAGGTGGGATTGATCCGGAATCAAAGAGGCAGCGGCCCTCTGTCTTACAGCCGTCGTGGGTCACGGTGTGGTGGGTGGCAGTGGGATTTTCCCATCGAACAGTGCTCCGAGTCATAACCGTCGCCGCTGCCGGGGTATAATAAGGAGACCAGGATCCCATTTGAATCCTGAACGGTGAAGAAGCGGCAAAAACCCATGAAGCGGTCAGGAACAACAATCCCGTCAACGCACACACTCTTTTTATAGACACGGCGTTACTTCTCTTACAGTGAAAATTCGAGAGGCCCGGCATCTTCCGAATCCCGTCGCGACCGTCCATCCATGCTGACAGTATACTCCCCTCTCAAAGAGAGTGCCAGATTCTCGGTTGTGACTCCGCTTGAATTTTTTTTCTTGTCCGGTCCCCGTTTCTTTGGGGCGTATTTCAAAAAGTACGAGGCCGTCACGTCAAACCGAACCACGACCAGATTTTCATAACGGCCCGTTTTTAAAGCAGAGTGCGGCGGCAGGCGTCAGGATCACGGCATACAACGCTTTTGGGGCCACCCATCGGCATCCCACGCCTTGAGACCGTTCGGCCGTCAGCGCACCGGTTCGGTAAAGGCACGAGACAGGGTCTTGGAGAACTTGAGGCTTCGGAGGCGGGCACATTTCGTGCTCACCTCGAACTTCTCTGTCGAGGTGAGCGGAAACAGGCCACCACGTCACAACCGGGTTGGCGTTGACCGTTGCGGAATCAGGCGTTTCACCAGCTTTTCAATCGTCAGACCTTGAACCACAATAGAAAACACCACGACGACGTAGGTCATGGCCAGGATAACGTCCCGGTCCGGTCCGTCGGACAATGACAGGGCCAGGGCCACGCTGATTCCTCCCCGCAAGCCTCCCCACGTCATCAACCACGTTGCCCCGGGTGTAAATGATCGCACGCGACTCAGAAGCGCAATGGGCACCCCGATCGCCGCGGTCCGCGACAGGAGAACGAGAGGAATCATCAACGTGCTCGCGAGGAGATACTCCCGGGTAAACGTGAGGACCAGCACCTCGAGGCCGATCAAGACAAAGAGCACCGCGTTCAAGATCTCATCCACCAACTCCCAAAACGTATCCAGATGCTCCCGTGTTTTATCCGACATCCCCGAAACCCGACCGTGATTGCCCACCAGCAACCCGGCCACGACGACGGCAAGGGGGCCGGAAAGGTGGAGCGCGCTTGCCAGCGCATAGCCACCAGTCACGGCAGCGAGGGTGATCATCACTTCGACTTGATAACTGTCGATGCTTTTGACAAGCCAATACGTCAGATAGCCCAATCCTAATCCGAAGACGAATCCGCCCACGGCTTCCTGGACAAACAGACCAACGATATGGGTCACTGTGGGTTCATGGGTTCCAGCCGCAAGTTCCACGAGCACTAAAAAGACCACGACCCCCACGCCATCGTTAAAGAGCGATTCTCCGGTAATCTTCACGGCTAAACTTTTTGGGGCGTTGGCATTCTTCAGGATGCTGAGCACCGCAATGGGATCGGTCGGGGAAATCAGGGCTCCAAAGACCAGGCAGGTGAGATAGGCAAGAGGAACGCCTGTCAGCGCCAACACCCAATACGTGAACGTCCCGACCAAAAAGGTCGAGAGCAGGATGCCGACGGTGGCCAACGACCCGATGACCCATTTCTGGTCCAACAGATCGTCGAAATTCACGTGTAAGGCTCCCGCAAACAGCAAAAAACTCAACATGCCGTGAAGCAGCGTCTTATTAAAGTCGATGGACCGAAGCCACCCCGCGGCCTGGTCCTCCAGATGGAATCCCAGAAGATCAATCCCCTGCAGCAGGAGGGAAACCACCAAGGCCATCACCATCACGCCGATGGTGACCGGCAATCCAATGAACCGATAGTTGAGATACGAAAACCCGGCGGTCAGGCTCATCACGATGGCGAGGATGTCAAACAAGTCCATGGGAGGAAGGGAAAATCAGAGTTGAGTGAAAGACTCAGTGGTTCCGAATCGGTTCAATGACCCCGTCGGGAATCGTGAAAGATTTCATTGAAAAAAAGCTGCATGTGCTTCCAGGACCGCTCATCGGCCCGTTGATCGTACTTCAAGGCGTCTATCCCGTGCGAATCGGCACCGGGATTGGTGAAACTGTGACGCGCCCCGGCGTACGTCACCATTTGCCAATCGAAGTTCGCTTGATCCAGCACCCGTCGGAATTTCCGAACGTGCTCTTCGCTGAGAAACGGGTCGGCATTGCCGTGAGCAATCAGGATTTTCGCTTTGGTGCTTTGGGCCTCCTCCGTGGGGAAGGGCAGGGCCCCGTGAAAGCTGACCACGCCCTGCACGTCGGCCCCACTGTAGGCGAGCTGGAGGACCGTGGCGCCACCGAAGCAATACCCAATCGCCGCAATTTTACGTGGGTCGACCATCTCTTGACTCTGAAGCACCATCAACCCCTTGAGGACTCGTGACTGCCACTGTTTCACGCTGGCCTGGACCTGCTTCATCCATTTTCCCGCCTGGTCCGGACGCGCGGTGACGTGGCCGTTTCCATACATGTCCACGGCAAAGGCGACATACCCGAGTTCCGCGAGTTGCCTGGCCCGATCACGGGCATACGCATTCAATCCCCACCATTCGTGAACCACCAGGACGCCTGGTCGCTTTCCGGTTTGTGAATCATCCCATGCCACAAATCCTTCAAGTGGCACGTCTCCATGTTGATAGGGAATCGTTCTGGTTCGAATCTCCGCGATACACAGAGAAGGGAACAGCAAAACCAGCAGGAACAATCCGAGACGGTGCAGCATCGCGGCTCCTTTCATCATCGGGGTCGCATAATCAGAACGAGCGTACATCGACGCTGACGCGCCGGCACGTCCGGAAGCCGTTATACCGAAAAACCGTTTTTCTCACAATGTGCGCGCCACCGGACAGAGTTGTCGCTGCGCCCTGCCTGTCGCCTGCCTGACAGGGGCAGACGAGCCTCTCATGCGCCCGTTCCCGCAATCACGGGACGATACATCAGTGAAAGACCACGTGCACAACCATTAAGGAAATACCCAGACCGAGAGCCCCGTATCCGATTTTCGGGCTGGCAATCCGGACAAGGTCGCGCACGCTGATTCGCCACCCATTTCTTGCAACCGTGGGAACCGCCACCACCGCAAAGGTCAGCACGATGGCAGACAGGGCGCGGTTAAAATAGGCCATATCGGGAAAGGCAAATTTCAGACCCAGAGATACGGCAAGACTCAGGAAAAGCGCATAAAACACGAGCCTGGGAGACGGCTTGATCAAGAAAATCGCCGCACAGATCAACACCACGAAGCCATTCTTAATATAGTACGACACGTCGTTGAACCAATGGGTCAGGGCAAAACCCGGGTCCTGATATTTGACGTACAGTTGCAGAAAACCAAACAGGATTCCCGTCACCAGGCATACCACGATGGCCCATTTACCGACCCTGACGACCCGTTGCTCGCTGGCCGTCGGATTGAGATGCCGTTTGTAGACGTCGATCGACCACAGCGTGGCCAACGAATGAAACATGGAGTCCACGGAGCTCATGAGTGAGGCAAACAGCCCCACAAGAATAATGCCTCTCAAGCCCATGGGTAGAAGCATATCGATCAGGACCATATAGCTCTGGTCCGGGTCCTGAAGAGGACGGTCGAGTAACATCCCGGCAAGGGCTACGCCGGGCAGAATGATGATTCCGGCCATGACGTACTTGAGGACGCCCCCCACCAACAGCCCGATCTGGGCTTCTCGCAGATTCTTTGCGGCCAGGGCTCGCTGAAGGATGACCTGATTACACCCCCAGTAATTGAGGTTGAGCAGCAACATACTGAAAATGGCGGTCCACGGTAACGTCGGATGATCGGCGGGAAGGTGGAGGTGCATCAATTGAGGCGTTTTGTCGTAAAGCTGCTTCCAGCCTCCCGATTCCGTCATGGAGAGATACAGGAGAACGACTCCGCCCAGCAGCAAAAGCACAAATTGAAAGACGTCAGTGCGCACAACGGCCGTGAGACCGCCCAGGAGCGTGTAGGTTGCTGAGAATCCACCTAACAGGACGAGTATCACGGCGATTCTGATCACGGGATTGTCGCTGATGAAGCGCAGGTGTTCGCTGAATACGGCATTGACCGCATACGCTCCCCAAAACAGAGCGGCACCTACGTATACCGTGGCGAACAGGACGATGCTCAACAGCGAGTAGGTCAGCGCGACGCGGGGACCGAATTTATCTTCAAAAAACTGGGAGATGGTCGTGACCCGGTGTTTCAGATAGAAAGGGACGAAGACAAACGCGGCAATGAGAATGCCGAAAATCGCATTGATCTCCAAATTGGCCTGAGCCAGGCCGTACAGGTAGGCTGAGCCCATCATTCCCAGGAAGTGGCCGGCGTGAATATTCGTGCCGATAGTCGACATGGCGATGGCAGGCCATCGCAGGCGATTCGAGCTTAAAAAATACTCCTTGACGGATACGGCCGTGGACCTGTTCCGCGACCAAAGGCCAATGAACAGAATGATGACGAAATAGCTGATGATAATGATGGCGTCGATCACGGCTCTGATCCCTGCCAAGCCCTCCCGCCCCAAACTGCCAGAGAAAAAACTCGTCGTCTCTACGTGATGAGAATTTAAGACTGGTGACGTCTGACGGAAGGGACTTTTTCGCAGGGAGGAGAATTCGGAAGAGGGCAGAGCCCTTGCTAAACCCTGTCCCCGAGGTTGTTATCGAGGACCCGCCCCCGACGTTTGTTATTATCAGCCTCGGCTAGGTATGACCCGGATTTTTTTGCTTTTTTAGAATATCGACTTCGTCAGGATCGGGAATAACCAGAAATTCGGGATACGCCTCAATTCCCAGTTCAGCCACGTCCTGGCCGAGTTCCTCAACGTGCTGCGAGACCCGAGCCTTGATGGTCTTTTCTATGACAAGCCACAGGGTCCATGAGGTGACAAACACAAACGCGCCGACCGCAAGTATTCCGGTAAGTTGTACGACAACGTTGCCGCCGGCAACGATACACACTGCCAGCGTTCCCCAGACGCCTGCAATGAGGTGGGCTGGAATCGCACCGACAACGTCGTCAATCTTCAATGCTTCCAGGAGTTTTATGCCTGCCGTACAGAGTACCCCGCCAACGGCACCGATGATGATCGCCCAGTGATGATCGACAATATCAGGTCCGGCGGTAATCGAAACCAGACCGGCAATTGCACCGTTGAGACCGGCAAACAGGTCATATCTGCCCAAAATGGGTTTGGAAACACAGATCGCCGCCATCACTCCGGCGGCTGCAGCCAGATTGGTATTCACGAGTATGATGCTGATGGCCACGGCATCGCTAACGCCGGCGAGCGCAAGTTGCGAGCCACCATTGAAGCCGAACCAGCCAAGCCAGAGGATGAAAACACCGAGAGTCACCACGGGCACGTTCGAAGGTGGCGTCGACTTGACGGTCCCGTCTTCCCTGAACTTCCTGAATCTTGGCCCGACCACAATGGCACCAGCCAGTGCTGCCCAACCGCCGGTGGAATGGACGATGGTCGAGCCGGCAAAGTCCTTGAACCCCATCGCATTGAGCCAGCCGCCGCCCCACGTCCATGAGCCGATAATGGGATAGATAAACGCGGTGAGTAGCAACGTAAACAGAAAGAACGACCAGAGTTTTACCCGTTCGGCCAGCGTTCCCGAAACGATGGAGGCCGTGGTAGCCACGAACACCATCTGAAAAAACCAATCCGACATGACTGCGTAGCCATTTTCGGCAACCTCTTGCGCCACTGACGTATCGCCGTTGAGCAGGGCAATTTCTTTAGCGGAAGGACCGTATAAAAGCGTGAAGGAGCCAATCCAGGACGTGACATCCACGTACATCAGGTTGTACCCAACCGCGTAGTAAGCGAGTCCGGCAATGGAATAAAGGCCGATATTTTTAAGACAGATGACGGACGCATTCTTGGTTCGTACCGACCCGGACTCCAGCATGGTGAATCCGGCACACATCCACATCACCAGTGCTCCCCAGATCAGGAACGAAAACGTGTTGAGCACAAAGTTCAATTTTGCCTCCCTTTCTCCATGATCATCTCCATGATCACGTTATCATAGCAGACGGTGTTGCATTGTCAACAAACAAGCTGTGCCCGGTACAAATGAATTGTGTGCTTTTGACCGGACACGAATACCCGTTGACGGATACGTCCCTGACCCTGTGCCGTAGACCAAAGGCCAACGAGCAGAATGATGACGAAACAGCCGATGATAACGATGGCGTCGACCACGGCTCTGATCCTCTTTTTAATCCGTGAGCCTGGCGTTTTTCGTATCACGTTGCGACAGGCTGGAAAATTTCATGGGGGGACGTCTCGAAGATTTTTTGTTCTGACCGTGTTTGATTTTCGTCAAAAATATAAAGAATGTTTGTGAAACATATGGAAAATGAGTTAAAAATGAAAATTGATTTATATGAAATATAAGTTATATTTTATTTTTATTAACATATAGTTATAATTTATTTATGAAAATCGAATGGATAATGACATGGGAATATAGCGGATTATGATTAAATACGAAATGCCAAAAAACTGGATTCTGTTTGATCGTGCGGCGCTGACAGGGGCCTACACGGAAGCGAAGGCCTCGATCCTTTCTCTGCAAACGGTCCCCTACCAGCGTCGTTGGGTTGAGACCCTGCAAGACGTCGAACTCAAGCGAGAAGTCGCGGGGACCTCACGAATCGAGGGAGCCGAATTTACAGAGCAGGAACTCGATCTGGCCTTCCAGGAAGCCCCGGACCAACTTCTCACGCGCTCTCAGAAACAGGCCTACGCAGTCGTCAAGGCCTATCGCCGGATTGCCGCGCTCCCCCAAGACAGGCCAATCAACGCAGATCTGATTTTTACTATTCACCGGACGATTGTTACCGGTGCGGACGATGATCATTGTCCGCCAGGGAAGTTAAGGAAGGAAAGTCAGAACGTTCAATTCGGGATGCCCAGGCATCGAGGCGTTGAAGGAGGCCAGGCGTGCGAATCCGCATTTCGACAATTCAGCGCGGCCGTTCAAAAAGAGTACCAGGAACACGACCCGATCATTCAGGCATTAGCGGCCCACTATCATCTGGCGGCCATGCACCCCTTTCTCGATGGAAACGGTCGGACCGCCCGGGCATTGGAAGCCCTTATGCTCCAACGGGCAGGCCTTCGTGACACCTGCTTCATTGCTATGTCCAACTATTATTACGACGAGAAGAACGCGTACCTTGCCGCCCTGGCTGAAGTCCGCCGATCCGGCCATAACCTTACGCCTTTCCTCATATTCGGGCTCAAGGGCATTACCCTTCAAAGCAAGCGAGTCCTTGACCAGCTTCAGCATCAAATCTCCAGGGTCCTCTATCGTGATCTTATGTACGAACTCTTTGGCAGGCTGAAATCAAAGAGGAAGCGGTTCATTGCAGAACGCCAGTTGAAGATTCTCGAAATATTACTGGACGTCGATTCCATGGAAATCCACCGGTTGATAAAAATGACCGAGAATATCTACAACACGTTAAAAAACCCCTTGGGCGGCTTGGTTCGTGATCTTCTGAACCTGGAAGATTTGAACGCGGTCTCCATAAAGAAAACAGGGGAAGATCGGTATGAACTTGCCGTCAGACCGGAATGGCCGACACATCTCACCGAGACCAACTTTTTTGCAAAAATGAAGCAATCTCCGAAGGCAAAAACGATCTCATTTCTCCGCTAAGAACGTCACCTGAAAATTTTTTCAATGTCCGTTTCTGCTTCCGGACGGAAGACGGACCCTTAAACTCACAATTGTTTGCTTCATCTCTGCCTGACTTTCTCGGCTTCACGACCTTTAATTTTGTCCGATTCGCAGGCATTCAAACGCTGATCAATTTCGACCCGTTGTTCGTCGCTCCTCGGCAAAGCGGACTGCTCAGCGGCGACACTGTCCCATATATCCTCCACTCACTGTATCCTTTCATCTGTCGGGAGAGCGTGCAGATTCGTGATCCTCTTGAGTTTCCCCCGTTGTCATACTCCCGTCTCTCAATTCATGAGGCGCCCGGCGGGAACCGAACCACCAACCTTCCGTGAAGAAAAACCTCCTTACGGACCGGCGTGAAGCCGCATCATCCTGGCGCGCTTATCAAAACGAAAATGAACGACGAACCGGGCTTAAGCGTCACGGAAGACCGGAACGCGTTGGGCGTGCGGCGAGCGAACCTTTCCGGCTTGTTGAATGAAAAGGTCATGCTCTCTTTCCAAAACGATCATCATGCTCGGACCGATTAAATTTTTTTAATTCTTGTCGTCATAAAAATTGACGTTGCGATGGGTGCCGTCACAAAAAGGAGCGTTTTTCGATTGCCCACAGCGGCAAAGCGCGTAATGTTCTTTTGACGCCTCCTTGCCCCATGCCGCGTTCTTCAGTTCTATGCCTCCAACGACAAAATACGGTCCATCTTTGGAGACCGTAATGCTCGGGTTCCGCCGTTGATCACGATACTCTACCCCGCCAATAGAATAACTCAAGGCTCCGGACGGGCAAGTCTGAATCACGTCAATAATGGCCTGAACCGTTCCGGCGTCCGGATCGACCCATGGTTCTCGTTCCGCATTAAACACGGACTCCAAATTGTCCGCGCAAGAGCTCGCATGGGAACAAATTCCACGGTTATCGTGAACTGTAATATGTTTCCCCACGTAGCTGTCTCTGTTATCCAACGCGCCATCAGTGCGCTTCTCATCGGAAAAATCGATTGTGGCATGAGTCCCGTCGCAAAAAGGCCTGTTGGCAGATTGCCCGCATCGGCACAAAGCCATAACGGCTTTGCCTGCAATAACCTGACCTTTTGAATTTTTCAAAGAAGTCAGGTTTCTGACGATGAGCGGCCCATTGGGGGCACATTCAATCGAAACGCTGTTTTCTTCATGACTGGCATTCATGGTGAAGCCTCCTGAAAAACGCTTTCAACTGTTTGAGCACCATGCTTCAGGCAATGAACGTTGCGGCGGAGCCTTCAGTGACGGCTCCCCCCGGATCAGTGAGCCCATGAGGTAAAACTGTTTGTCTAGCCATTCCTCGAACGTTAATGGCTTTCTTTCTTCCAGTAACTCCCAAAATATTTCACGGGAGACCAGTCCGGTTGTATCGGAGGGAGTGCGGGCATCAGGGACGCATATTCTTGTGCCCCATACACAATTTTCCCATCAACGACCGTCAAGACCGATTCGATTTTTTGAATATCTTCTACGGGGACCTTCATGTAATCAGCCGATAAAACGGAAAAGTCAGCGTATTGGCCTGGCGCGATTCGACCCTTGACCTCCTCTTCATGGGAGAACCAGGCGCTGCCAACGGTATACAGACGTAACGCTTCCTCCCGCGTGAGAAGATTGTCCGGTCCATACAACTTGGCTCCACCGGCGGTTTCCCCGGTCACCAACCAATGCAGACCAACCCACGGATTAAAGCTCGACCCACGGGTGCCATCGGTGCCCATGCCAACGGGCACGCCTTTGTCCAGGAGCATTCGAATCGGGGGAGCGTGAGAAGCCGCTTCAGCACCGTACCGATTCAGAAAATCGTCGCCTAAAAAGACCATTCGATCCTGAATGGCCACGCCTCCACCGAGAGCGAGGATTCGATCAACGTTCGGCTCTTTCAGGGTTTCCGCGTGTTCGATTGACCACCGAAGTCCCTGAAAAGGTGTTTCCTTATCGACCTTCTCCAGGACGTCCAGAATTTTGGAAATGGATTCGTCATAGGTGGCATGTAACCGAAAAGGCCATCGGTTCCTGACTAACAGCATGACCACCTTGCCTAAATTCCGAGCCATATCGGGATTGAGTTCCGGACGCGGCGACATAAAATTTTCAAAATCCGCCGCGTCCCACACCAGATACTCGCCGCCACCTTCGATGACGTACCCGTCCTCGCGCAGGGGATCGGTGTTCGTATTCGGTGGGACCATTTTAACCCATTTCCGGAAATCGGAATATTCTTTCCCCGGGTTCTGCGCAAAAAGGAAATAAGAAACGCGTAAGGGAAATCCGGCTTGCCCGGCGAGTTGCTCAGCGGTTTTGTAATTCCTGGGATAATGCTGGCCGCCGCCGCCCACGTCGATAACGCTGGTCAACCCGAAACGGGCTAACTGGTAAAAAAGGTGAATCGTGGAATTGACCTGTTCCTCGGGTGACAGTGCCGGCAGACTCGCAATGGACTTATACAGCAGGGCAGGGTGAGGATCGGCAATCAACAATCCAGTGGGATTGCCATCCGGGTCCGATTCCAAACGCGACCCCTGGGGGGTTGGGGTATTCTCATCAAATCCGATCGCTTGAAGGCCAGCCTTATTAACGACGGCACGACTGTAAAAATATTGCACGTAGACTGGCGTTTCAGGCGCCACTTTGGTCAGTTCTTCCGGCGCGGGCAATCGTTTTTCCTGAAATTGGTGAGGCGTCCACCCGCCGATGACGCGGACCCATTGTCCTTTCGGCGTCCGAAGGGCCTGTTGGCGAATCATCTCCAAACCATCTGCCAGCGTGGGGACGCCATCCCACCGAAGAATGGCATTAAACGCCAGGCCCCCTCGAATATAATGGGAGTGGGAATCGTTCAGCCCCGGGATCACGCGACGGCCGCGTGCATTAATGACCTGGGTGGCTTCCCCACGCATTGCCAGGATTGCCTTGTCCGTTCCGACTTTAACAAAACGACCGTCTTGAATGGCCACGGCGGTGGCTGCCGGCCGGGCATCATCCAACGTCGTGATTTGGCCGTTATGGATAATTAATGAGATTCCCTGGTCGGTTTTCGATGGAGTCTCGTGAGCATAAGCAGCCGACACCTGAAGCTGACTCCAGACGGTACTCATGACGCACACCGTCACCGCAAGAATTCTCCACGCCCGTCGTGCGCGGGATTCATGCCTTCGCACGGGCGCATATCGGTTCGTCTGAAATTCGGAATCCACCGTTCCGTGTACGCGTAACGCATCGAGTCCGGATATTCTCGCCATAAGAACGCCTTCTGTATATCAATGAGATGAATACACGTCGCGTTGTCTGCCGTTCGTCCTTACCCGCGCGACTTCATAATGGTTATTGTCCTGAGAGGGCCTTATAAACAGCGGGAACATTGAGCCCCGTATGAACCCAGTCCCAGAGCGCGTAGCCCTTAAACCCGGGCATGGAAAGAGACTGCTGTGTCTGTTCGAGTGATAATCCGCTGGCTATGGCTGTTTGAACTTTATTGTCCAGCGTTTCCAGGTATCGAATGGTGAAATCAATTTCCTCGGGTTTCATGAGTCTTCCATGACCAGGAACCACGGTTGCGTCCGAAGGCAAAAACGCCCGGACTTTCTTCATCGTGGCTAACGACTCGCGATGTCCTCCCTCTAACAGCCAGGGAAGCGCCGGAGGGGGCGCCACCAATGGATTGCCCGTCCAAAACACGCGTTCGTCCGGCACCCACACAAACAGGTCTCCGGGAGTCTGGGCAAACCCCCAGTGCATGATTTGCACTTCCTTGTTTCCCAGATCAACGGTCACGTGGTCATCGACTAAAATGCCTGCCGTGCGTCCGACAACTTCCTCAATCCCAACGTTGGCTCCGAAATATCGGATCATAAAGGCCTTGTCCGCCTTGAAAGTTTCCGGGTTTCCGACGTAGGCCTTCGTGTGGGGGTGATGAATAATCGTGACATCGGAAGGGAAGGCATAATTCCCGTAACTGTGATCTCCGTGATAACTCGTGTTCACGACGTAGCGAATGGGTTTCTGCGTCACTTGTTCGACCAAATCCATGACCTGGTGTGCCAGTGCCTTGTTGATCATCGATTCAATGACCAGCACGCCGCGTTCTCCGACCACGAAACCTCCGGAGGTCGCGACGGGATATCCCTTTTCGTTGGCTTCGGCTGCCCCTTGAGGAATAAGCGCATACACGCCCCGACCTGCCTGCTGTCGTTCCAGAACGACGCTTGCAGGATTCCAAATGACGTCGGCCCCTTCGATGATCCCGACCCCGCTCAAAAGCAAAAAGAAACACGCCAGGGGTATCGTGAACGGGCCAACGCCAAAACTTTTCGGGTTGAAGTTTCTTTTGTTCATCATGTGATTCCTCAGGTAGTTAAAGGTGAAAACCTTCTGCCGACTTTTCTAACGTCCTGCCGGACACGAGGTGGATCAACGCCCTTCTTCCCTGTATAACGGGTAATCCACCTCAGCCGGGACCTCGATCATGGCGATACGAAGAAGAGCGTCTTCCTTCGCCCGGATGGACAGCGATTCATTATTCCCGGCATGGACAACGGCAAAATATCCGGGCTTAAGAGAACGTTCCTCCGAATGGGCTTCACCTGTCAGCTTTCCCTGTCCACTGATGACCACCATGGCCAACGTACGGTTCGTGGAAAGTGTGCGCCGGCAACCATGGCTCGGCGGAATGAAAATATCCTGCATGGCCGCTTCCGCCAGGATCGACACCGGCGCACCGTTACCAATGACGTGTTTAAGGGTCACCCCGTCACGAACCTCGGTGGGAAAGTCTTCATTGCGAAATTCCGAATAGGTCGGTGTCTGGTGTACGCTTTTCTTCAGGTCCGGCTCGAACCAGATTTGAAAAAATTCCGTATGATCCCCGACCGTTTCTTCCTCATGAGAGACGCCTGAACCCGTCTGCATCACCTGCGCGCCTCCGGCTTTCACCCGGCTTCGATTGCCCAGGTCATCGTAATGGCCGATTTCCCCTTTCAGGGCATAACTCATTATTTCAAAGGCCCGATGAGGATGAAGACCAATTTTCCCGTATCCCCTGGCCGTAGCCCAGGCCCAGTAAAACAGCGGACCGGTATGGGGAACACCGGGACCTTCTCCGGGGAAACCAATGGGTTTGGTTTCGGTGATTCTCCCTCCATCGAACTCTCCGACCCCCTGGACTTCGGGAGGATAAATTTTGATATCCGCGGGTTTCCCTATCCGGTTCATTGGCGTTTCCTTTCAAACCGTTCGTTTCAGCGATCCCCCGCGTATCGACCTGATAAGACCCGCGCCGGCAAGAGACGTTGCCCTTCCTTCCCGATTCCGGCTGTCATCTTTATCAGAAGCATGAACCGTACCAACCCGGGCTGAGCCGCATAATCCCTTATGTAATAAAGGATTGTTCGTGGCGCTCTCCTCGCCGAAGCTGCTACTCAAATGAGAAAATTACTGTTTTGAGTAGATAAAACTACTCAAATTCATATATCATGGTGAGTGCATCTGCCCGGCGGCGGCTTTTAAAGATCCGGAGAGGCCCGATGGGGAAAAAATTAGACAGGGACCAAACGTTGGAGCTGGCTGAGTTCACTATTGAACATTCCGGCGATGCCATCATTTTTCACGATTGCCGGGGGGTAATTCTCAATGCAAACAAAGCGGCCTGCCGCCATCTCGATTATTCGGAAAAACAATTAACAGGCCTTACAATTCAGGACATCAACCCTGATTCCAATAAAGAGACGTGGCAAACGTTTTGGAAAGAGATCAAAAAATCCAAAACGCTTACGTTCGAAGCCCGCCATCGTTCCAGGGGTGGAACCGTTATTCCTGTAGACGTTACCGTCAATTATTTGGAATTCGACAAGCAGGAGTACGCGGTTGCTTTTATCCGAGACGTCACGTTCCGAAAAAAAATCGAAGAGGAAAAAGCCAACGCTTTTGAAGAAATCAATCGATTGCGCAAACGGTTGGAACTCGAAAACGAGTATCTTCATGAAGAAGTGATGGAACTCCAGGCGTTCGGCAACGTCATCGGGAGCAGTTTGTCGCTGCAAAATATCCTGAAACAAATCGAAATGGTTTCCCCGACCGACGCAAACGTTCTGATTACCGGAGAATCCGGAACGGGCAAAGAACTCATCGTCCATGAAATTCACAAACGAAGTCCCAGGTCGTCCCGACCTTTGATTCGAGTCAACTGCGCTTCGATCCCGAGGGAATTATATGAAAGCGAGTTTTTCGGTCACGTGAAAGGAGCCTTTACGGGTGCCTTCAAGAATCGGGTGGGCCGGTTTGAATTGGCCAATGGAGGAACTCTTTTTCTGGATGAAGTCGGAGAAATTCCGTTGGACCTGCAAGGTAAATTACTTCGAGTCCTTCAGGAGGGCACTTTCGAGCGCGTGGGAGATGAAAAAACCATACAATCGGACGTTCGAGTCATAGGGGCAACCAATCGTCGCTTGAAACGTGAGGTGGAAAGCGGAAAGTTTCGGGAAGATCTTTTTTATCGTCTAAACGTTTTCCCTCTGGAAATACCGCCGTTACGAGAAAGAAAAGAAGACATTCCTGCATTAGCCGGTCATTTTTTAAAACTTGCGCAGGAAAAATTCAATCGCACGGGGATTCATTTATCCACGGCAAATTTAGTCACGCTTGAGAATTATGATTGGCCCGGCAATATCAGAGAACTGCAAAACGTGATTGAGCGTGCGGTTATTATTGCACAGGCGAACAGGCTGGTTTTCGATCTACCCAGAAGCCCCAGAAACAGAAACGTATTTCCCCGGAATCAATCGGCTGACATTTCCGGCAAAGTTCTCACGTTTGCTGACGTCAAACAATTCGAACGCGAAAACATTCTCAGGGCCTTAAAGAGGACTGACTGGAAAATTTTTGGAGAGAATGGAGCCGCAGCGTTACTGGGTGTCCCCCCAACGACCTTGACGACAAGAATACAAAGGATGGGCCTGAAAAAACCAGGTGCCTGACAACTTCTCCCTCGCTCTCAGAAACAGGCCCATGCCGTCACCAAGGCCTGTCGCTGAATTGCCACGCTTCCCCAGGACGGACCAATCTCACCTCAGAGCTGCCTGTTG
Organism: Nitrospirales bacterium; assembly: GCA_965215405.1. Lineage (GTDB taxonomy): Bacteria > Nitrospirota > Nitrospiria > Nitrospirales > UBA8639 > Bin75. Next base: position 752,642 of record OZ244060.1, on the reverse strand, counting down.
AATTCGCCGGACCATTATCACGGACACGGACGACGATCATTGTCCTCCCGGACAACCGAGACGTGTGTTTGCCGTCTCGATGAACGGCGCCAAAACACGAAAATGAATTGTCCGGCAATAAACCCTGGAGCCCCTGGAGCGAGAGACGTTACTTCGAAGGTTTAACAATAAGACTCGCCTTTTGAGCCAGCAATACGGCTTTCATTTTACGATGTTCGCTGCTGTCTTCATTCGGCCAATTGACAATATCGGCGTGACGAGGATGGGGAGAAGGACGTGGAACGATACGTAAATCCTGGCTGTATACCGTTTGTGCCAAGAGATCCCCTCTTGCAAGCACAAAACGATTTTTCCCAGGATTTGCGACATATTGCTCACCGATTGACCAAATTTCAATTTCTTCACAATCGATCGTCCGATAAATGGAAGTTTGCCGTTCCGGCAGCCCCGGTTTCGGTTTGGTTGGCAGAAACGCATCAGCCTTAATTTCACCATTTTCAGGCTTGATGTGTCTCTTATTTAAAATATACCGGGTTATTCTTTCATCGGGACTGACATCAGAATGAGAAAGCTCGTTCATTTCAAAAAATACTCAGACAATATTTCAGCGATGTCGGGCAGGAGTGTTTCTCGATACTCGTTCAATGAAACTCTCCCATACCGGACGTGGTGAGGACCCAACGCTGCGGCATAGATCACCACCCCGTTTTCCGGAGTGACCGACAACGTTCGATTCATGAGCGAACGCCATTCAAAAGAGATCCACCCATCAGGAGATGGGACAACATCGGGTTGGGAGGCCCAGTTCGGAATCAGGTTGATAAAGCTCCTTGCATGTGAAAAGGAATCCTGGGAAAGTGCCAAAGCATCATACCCATCCCAACCTGGCTCTGAACATTCTATATAAATTTCAAAAGCCTCACTCACGAGCAGCCGTTTCCAACCACCCGATGAGATCGGTTGGGTGGCATGAAGAAACACTTCTTTCTCGGTTTTCCACAACTGGTTTGAATCCTCCCCGACGCCTTTTTCTAAGGTGTTGGAAGAAGGCACCATTTCTAACGTTCCAAAACTCATTCGATTCTTTCCTCCGGTCCAAAAAGGTTTTTGGCTCTTGGATGTAAACTTGCCTCAAAGACCATATTCTTCAACTCACGGAAGCCATCAAGGGTTCTCCATAATTCAGAACGGTCTAGGGACATACGTCGTTCTCTTATGACATCAATATCGAGAGTGAAAGTTGGTTGACGTTGGTCCGGTTGAAGTGCTGGTGCTTGTGTAATAATAATAACGGCTTCCGGATCAGGATTAATAACCTGTATACGACTAAAAAAATTGCTTAAATCCTGGGAAAGTCCCTTTGGAATTCTCGGTGGTTCAGTAAAATAATCAGGGAGTTCTATTTCAGCTTCAGGAATAACGATCTGGTTGATGTAACGAACTGCAAGACGTTTGATTTCGACCGTACTCGTTGCATTTACGTATTTATCCCAGGCCTTTTGAGCTTCCTCCCGTAGAACAGACCAACCAGGCCATGGTGCCTGATAGTCCGGCTTTAGGAAATGGAAGGTAAAACCATCAAGTCGCATTTGAACCAATCGGCTTTCATCTGATGACTGGAAAATATAACCAAGGAGTTGTCTGTTCTGCTCCGATGTAAAATCCGTATCGGAAACTTTCATGGAAATCGCATCTAGATACTGCGCTTTTGCCCTAGGGTATTGAGATTTGATCCCAGTACCGCAGTCTTTTAGTTTTGGAAGCAAATCGTTAGGGAGCGCATCTATTCGAATATCAATGATGGCTTCTCTAACAGGTGGGCGGGAATAGGAAGGGACTTTTGGCTGTGATGCCATTATAGGGTTTTAGGTTTGAAAGGTATTTTTACCTCATTGGAAAAACTTACCAAATACTTTGCTGCCTATTCAACGAGCATCGCCTTCATTATAGCCGATTCTCGGTTATCGGGAAGTGTAGCTTATCCGCCAACCCATGGCGCGCCCGGAGGGAGTCGAACCCCCAACCCTCAGATCCGAAGTCTGATGCTCTATCCATTGAGCTACGGGCGCGTCGGACCATCTTTTTCGACTATTTTCAAGGATCTGTCAACTTCGGAAGATGGGAGTTCCGACAAGCTCACCCACCATTCCAAAGGGAGCGATGAAAACACGCTGCCTGAGAGCATGAGCATGAAACGAACACCGAGAACAGACGGGACGTCGTGGAGTGTGTGGCAATGCTTTGATGATGAAAGACAGAACAGGGATGTCCGGTTGGCAACGCAGCACGGCGTCACGCAGAAAACGGGATGGGTTGTCGAGCCTCGCAGAGAAGCCGCCGCTTCTCAATCCCTTTGAACACAGGTTTCGGTGATCACTCGCCGGGTGTCGCGTCATCCGCGCGATACCACCTCCGTTTAGACGGGTGCGTTCCCAATGGCTTCTCGATCCTGGGAGGGGTTCGAGTGGTCATCATCCTCTGCCTCGGCGTACTGGGTGTAGCCAAGGCCGCGGACGTGGGGCTCGTGGTGGAGCAGGCGGCGTTGCTGCGCCAGGTCGGCGGCGTCCCAGCCCATGGCGTCGGCCACGGCTTCGTCCCACAGGCGACGGACCTCGCACTCCCCGTCGCGGAACTGCGGCACATCCACGTCCCTGGTGCGCTCCCAGCAGTCCGCCAGGATTTGCCGAATACGGGCATCCCTCACGTTGGGAATCCGGATGTTCTCGGCTTCCGCCACGCTGTACTTGGGGAAATCAAGTTTTCTGCCCGGAGCCCGCATGAGTTGCAGGCGCCCCGGCGTCGAGTTGATAAACACGGCAAGCGCTTTGGCTTCCCAGGGGGAAAGGCCGATGACCGGCATCCAGCTGTTCCCGACGTAGGGTTCATCGGCGGCGGTGGCGGTCAGGCGCCCTGTTCTGTTGTCTTGCCCTGCTGTGATCAACAGGTGCCCGGCTTTCGCCAAGAGTTGCCGGGTTCGCTGGTGGCCCTGTTCGTCCTGCTGTTTGGGAATCCAATACTCATCCGGCGTACTGTGTATGGTGGTTTGTCCATCAGCACCTTTGGATTTCAGGATCGAGAAACTGCCCGGCATGCCGGCGGCTGCCGTCTCGAAAGAGACGCGCAGCATCAGACCAGTATCCTGCGCCGACAGACCGGTCGCCTTAATGGTGCGCATGTCCGCGTGACTGGCGTATCCGTGGGCGGCCTCGGCCAGTTCGGGGGAACGCCAGATGGCGGGGGTCCAGTCTCCGGCTTCAATCCGCTGCGCCGGCCACAGGGAGACGTGTCCCCATCCGCGGGCAAGCGGCCCCTTCTCGCAGCGGCCCAAGGATTCGTGCAGGTCGTCGACGTCGGCCTCATCACCCGGCATGCGGTCTAAGTTGATAAAACGTGTCGGCGGCCTGGGGCCATCATACCGCTTGGCGACAATGAGGCTTTCATTGATAGTGGTGTGTTGACTCAGGTTGATTTGCCTGGGCTGATGACAGGTGAGCACGGTATGGATATGGTAGCGTTGTGCGAGGATGCACCGCTCGTTCAACCCGGACGGTGCGGAAAGCGCGATGGTTGGATTGATTATCGTCAATACGTCGTGTGCGTCCTTTAAGCAGCGGTCCGCCAGTGCGACGAACAGCGGCCGTATCGAGCGCTTGTCCGTGAAGTCATCCATGTCCGCATCGTTGTGTATCAGCACTCGCTCCATGCCGTCCACACGGACCCGCAACGCCTGTTGCGTGGACTTGGGGAATTTCTGGCCCATCTTGACCCGGCCGGTGAAGGGGGGATTCATGATGACAATACGGGCGTCCTTCGCGGCCTCCACCGCGTCTTCCAGTTCGGCGTCGTCGGATGGATGCCACACAGCCTGAGATCCGACGTGGTCGTCCGGCAGGGTCAGTTCGTGGTCCCTGGGGACGATGGCTTGCTGCCCAAGAAGTTCCAGCGTGCCGACCGAGACTCTGGTCCGGTCGGAAGACGACGGACCGTATGGCATCAGGTGCAGCCCCATCCGGCGGTAGCGGATGTCCTGGTTGCCGGCGGTCAGTTGCGACGCCGCCAGTTGCAGAGACACCGGGTTGATGTCCAGGCCTTTGAGGGTCTCTTCCACCGCCAGTTTTTGCAGGTCGGCAAGAGTACGCTCATCTGCACCGCCAACCCTGGCACGGCGTTTCATATCCGTCAGCATCGCCGCCAGCAGAGTGCCGCTGCCGCACGCCAGGTCAACGGTCTTGTGTTCCCGCCAGGTCCTAGAGTCGGTCCAGTCCACGTCACCGCAGACGTCCAGGGTGAGACGGGCAGCGAGAGAGGCCGCAACAGGTCGGGTAAAAAAGGCCCCGTCGGACGCCTGGTTGCCCATGACGCGGTTGAACAAGGGGCCGGCGTGGTCGGCCCCCATGTCGGCGTAGGTCTCGGCAAGGCGTTCTGCTTCTGCCGTGACGTGGCGCAGGGCGCGTTCCAGTCCGGCCAGCTTGCCTGTATCCTCGACAGCTTCGATGACGTTGACGGCGGGTTCCAGGACCGGGCGGAAGTCGTGGAGCATAATACGTGCCCACTCCCGACGAACGCGGATAACCACGTTCACGTCATGCTTGACCGTGCCCAGGGCACTGACGCCGACCATCCAGTTCCCGTTGGCGATGCGCTGGTGCAGCATGGCGGCGTTCATCAGCAGCAGCGCGGCAATCGTGCAGCCGTCAGCCTGTTCTCTGCGCGTGTCTTCCTTCAGGCAGTCCAGCCCGAAGTGCCGGTCCAGTGTCGGCTGGAGGCCGTCACTCTGCAGATGGTGGGAGGCTTCCTTGATGCTGGTTTCCAGGACGTTCAGGTCTCTGACGACACGGTTTTCGACCAGGCCGGACTTGGCAAGCAGGTTCATTCTGATGGCGTTGCCGTTATCTTCCAGTCCGCTCAGCAGCAGCATTTGCTGGCCGAAGCGTTCTCGCCGTTCTTCCGGAGCATGGAGTGGTTTCCGCTCCTGGCAGGGACCGATACGGACTCCTGTGCCCAGGTTGATCATGTCCCGAGCTTTGGCTTTGGACTTTCTGTAGTCCACGGCGCCGGGTGTCCCGTCAGGAGCAGGTCTGGTCCTGGCAACGGTGTCCAGGCGGATTTCAATGCTGCCGTCGACGTTCTTTTTGCCCGCGATGATTTGCGTCGGCTCGCTGGTTCCGTACGCCGGTGCTCCGGTTTCCGCTATGAGCGGCGTTTCTTCACCATCGCGCGCACGGGGGGGGGGGGGGGGGGGAACTCCTGGTTCAGATTGCTTTGACCCTCGAGCACGCGCACCGTGGCCAGTTGGGCTTCTCCCTGCGCGCCTTCGTGTTCCCGGTAATGGATACGCTTTTCCTCGCCGCCGGCTATGGCGACCATGGTGCGCAGCACCGGTGGCGGCTTCGGGACGTACAGTTGCAGCAGGTGTTCCAGCTCGTCTTCAATGCGCTGGTCGTGGGCCCGCAGGGCAAGGAGAATCTGCCCCAGCTCCGGCCAGCCTTCTTCCATGTTGCTGGTGCTGAGCCATTGCTCCGGGTCTGCGTTGGGCGGAATCAGAATGGGGCAGATGATGTAGCCCTTCTTTTTGTCCGGCGTGGTCCGCATGGCTCGCCCTACGGCCTGGATAACGTCGATGGGGCTTTTGCGAGCCTCCAGGAAGGCAACCGCGCTCAGCGACGGCGAGTCCGTGCCTTCGCCGAAGATCCCGACGTTGATGACGCCATAAGGCTTGGTTGCAGTGGAATCCGCCAGCCTGTGCTTGGCGTTTTCTCTGGCCATAACGTCGTCGGTGGCGTCCAGGTGTTGCAGCTTGTAGTCGGCGGCGGGCTGCCCCTCCCGGTTCTCGCGCAGCCAGTTTTGGAGCCACTGCTTTACGGCGTCGGTTTGCAGGTCTTGCGCCATGTTCCTGGACTTGTCCACGGTGTTCATGAAGGCGATGCAGGATTTGATGGGGAGAGTGTCGTCTTCTCCTTCACTGTGCGTGGCACCGCCCATGGCCAGGGCGAAGGCCAGCCCCCGCAGGTAGTCGGTGGAGGTAAGGGCCCGACGTCCCTTGCTCCTGGTATTGGTGGCCAGCAGGTTGGCCTGCCGAAAGGCTTCCGGGTCGTTAACGCCCAGGGCGATGATGCGATAGTCGGAGAGCCAGCCGTTCTTGACCGCTTCCACGTAGCTCTTGCGGTACAGTTCCACTCCGAAGACGGTCTCGTCGTCCATGGTGCGGACGATCCAGTCGCTGGATTGTTCCCTGTTCACCTTGCCGGTGTCGTAGATGCGGGGCGTGGCGGTCTGGTAGACGCGGTAGATTGCCGGGAAGGCGTCGTTGTCGTGGCACAGCGTGAAGTCGCGGATGCGTTGTTCCTCCTGGGAAAGCTCGTTGCTTTGTGCTTTGCGCTTGCGGCGCAGGCCCGCGGTGCGGTGCGCTTCGTCGGCGATGAGAACTCTGGCGGTGATGCCGGTCTTTTTGAGAGCTTTGGCAATCCGGCTGCCGCTCTGGTAGGTGCCGAAGATGACGCTGATTTGGTCAGCGTCTTGTCCGCTTTGCATCCAGGCACCGATTTCCGTCGGGTCGGTGGTGACCTTGCCCTTGACCTCGGCTTCACTGACGTTGCTGTTGTCCAGCGTCGGGTCGGCGGCGGTGTTCCGCGTGCTTTCTTTCTTTGGATCGTAGCCGGCGGTTTTGTCGGAGCAGACGGCCAGTGCTCTGATGTTGTCCTTTGCGGCTGCCTGGAGGTACTCGCGCCTGATCTGCGCCACCAGCGCGATGGACGGGCACAAGACGATTGACAGTTCGCCGGGTGGCGTCAGTTCCTCGACGATACGCAGGGAAATTCGGGTTTTGCCGGTTCCGCAGGGCAGGATGATTTTGCCGCGGGCCTGACCTTGGGGCAGGCCGCCGCTGTCCGACTGTTCGTGCTCCCGGAGTATCCGCACGCTTTCGGCGATGGCCTCGGTCTGCATACAGGTTTTGGTTCGCCACCGCTCTTCGCCTTCCGGACCGGGTCGGCAGTGGTGGCAGTCCTCGCGGGTGGACGCGACCTGCTGCTCCTGCTGGCGGTGCAGGTCGGTGGCGATGTTGACCATCTTCACGGGCTTGCTGTGCATCGCCAGGGTTTTCTTGACGTTGCTGCCCGGAGGGTTGTCGCCGTTGGTGACGATCCAGCGTTCCGCCCAAAAGTCGTCGGCCGAGGTGCTGGCGAAGCTGTCGAACTCCTCTTTGTTGATGGGGTTTCCACGACCGTGTTCGTCGAGTTGCCGGGATTTGCACTGGATGGCAATGTGTTCGCCGTCGCTGCGGCGAACCGCGACGCAGTCAATGCCGATATCCTGATTCGTGGTGCCGGGGAATTTGGATTCCCGGTCCGGCCATTCAGCCCAGGGCCAGCATTCGGCAATATCCCATTCCCTGATGTGGGGAGCTGCATGCACGGTTACGTTTTCGAGCCACTTGCCCCCCGTTGGATGTCGGGCGGCTTCCGCTACCGTGTCGACAGCCCAATTGATGTCGTTTTGTCCGGAGCTGCTTTGCATCGCTTTCAACTTGTTACATATGCAAGCGGCGCGATTGCAGCATAGCCCTGGACTGTGCAAGGGATCGCGGATTTTGGTGGGAGCGCCATGCCTGTCTCACGGCCATACGGGCTGGGCTGATTGCGAATGGGAAGACTTCGGACGTGCGGCCCCAACTGCCGCCGCCAGACCCGCGCTATTCCATCGGCGATATGCAGACCAGGCCTTGCGGCATCGGCCGGAGCGCGGAGGCCGCTCTTTCTTTTTCCGTTTCTCAAAATTGATATTGCAGGTTCTGTTTTCTTTTACCCTCGTCAATACTGACTCTGATCCCGAAACTCTTCGGGTCCGGAGTCTGTTGAGACTGATTATCAACTTCCTAGGCCTAAGAGTGCGGCTAACCCTAGCCATAACCCAAACTCTAGGCCGGCTTCCAGGATCATTTCTCCGGTATCAAGTAGCCACTCCTGCAGGCCTTCCGGTATGCACGGCTCCGGCGCTTCCGGTGCTTCTGGTGCTTCTGTCTCCTCGTGTATTATCGTTTTATGTGGTGGCATGGTCGGCCCTTTCTTTGTCTGCTCTTTGCAGGTAGAGGTATTTTGTTACCGCAAGGAGTGTCTCGGCTCTTATGAATGCGTCGATGCCATTGCTTTCTCCGTCTTTGATTTCTCTGTATATCTACTGATCAATTGTTGTGATCAGTTCCTGGTCTCGGTCTTTTCTGACTTCTTCGCGCATGGGTTTTCCGTTTCTTCGATGAATCGTTGATGCGCAAGCCTGACTATTGCCTGGGCTGATATGAGCGCGTGTTTTTTGTGCTCCGTCTCTGATTTCGTTGACCAGAAATTCAGTAACGGCGGTTAGGAATTCCTGGTCTCTTGCTCTTGGCTCAAACGGTTCGTTTGTGGGTTCTCTCTTGATTCGTTCGGCTTCTACTCGCTGGGTTCGCTCCGATTCGTACTTTGCCAGTCGTTCGGCTTTGCGCTGCTCATCCCGCGGCCGGCGGGACGCGGCCATTTTAGCAGTTTATTCTGTGGGAGTCACACACATAATTCCCGGGTCGTGGCTCAGTTTGAAATGACGTCCTCGTACTTGTTGTTGAAACAAGTCCCAAAGAAACGGGGACCGGACAAGCAAAGAAATTCAAACTGAGCCACTCCCGAAAAGAGTCCGGAAGCCCTTGACTCTGGTAAGCGGTTGCCCCTCCCCCTGCCTGACAACGGAAGGGAAAGGGAGCAGGGCCTTCCCTCCCTTTTGTCAGGGGAGGGACGGAGGGGGAGAGCCCCCGCCCATGAAGCCCCGGGGCACCGTCGAAGACTCTACCTCCACTCACCCCTCCTTACAAAGGAGGGGAAACGTTTCCGGCAGAAACGGGTCCCTATCCCTGCTCGGCACTGACGACTCCTCACGACGAGCGAGCGTGAGCAACCCGCTTTAATAGGTCTCCGGTGTGGGAAGATCCACTTCCGGTTTGCTCGCTTCAGGGAGAATTTTTTCCAGGCGTTGTTGAAATTCGCGAATGCGTTCCTGCTCTGAGGAACTGAAACGGACTTTTTCTTCTTCGTGCAGATCCACCAACTGTTCTACCGCCTGAAGCAGGGGCGGCACGGCGTCAAAGATTCGTCCTGCTTCAAAGGCCTCTACCGAATCCACGAAAAATCTATAGAGGACCCGATACGTCGGCCCCGCCTGATCTCGAAACCGGCAGACGACCGTTTCATAGTTGTCGATGGCTTCTTCCGTGGGACGTATTCCTCCGGGAATCGCCATGAACGACTTTGCCGGGACTTTCGCGGCCAACGCCGCTAACGCCGCTATCAATTCTCCGAAGGTATCCAGCACTTGCGCGGGTTCCATTTCTTTTTTCCGGGTCATCGCGGTTGGCCCTCTCCCGTGTCCGTTGTGTCGATCTTTCTCCTTCCTCGTAATTGACTCACAATCTCCGCCATATCGGTCGGCATGGGAGCGACAAAATTCAAGGTCCGTTGCGAGGTCGGGTGGATAAATCCGAGCTCTCTGGCATGAAGCATGACCCGAGGCATGATGACGTCGTGGATCGCTCCCGCCTTCTTTCCTCCATACGTCGGGTCTCCCAGGATCGGACACCCGATCGCCGACAAATGCACGCGAAGTTGATGGGTTCGACCGGTTTGAGGAAATAACTCCACGTGGGCCGCCAGTTTTCCAAACCGTTCCGTCACGCGGTATTTCGTTGCCGAAGCCCTGGGACGGGACGTCCGGGCGGAAAATTTTTTCCGGTCTTTCGTATCTCTCCCGATTGCTACGTCTATAAGGCCTTCGGGTTTTTTCGGGACCCCCAGGGTCAGCGCTTCATAAACCCTGTTGATGGTATGGCGCTTAAACTGGTTAGCCAGGTGAGCATGGGCCTGATCGTGCTTGGCAATGACCAGGACGCCCGTGGTGTTTTTATCCAGTCGGTGCACCAGCCCCGGCCGCTCTTTTCCTCCAATATCGGAGAGCGAGCCCGTCCCGGTTTTGAAATGGTGCAACAGGGCATTGACCAGGGTTCCTGACCAATTGCCAGGCGCTGGATGCACCACGAAGTCGGCTTGTTTATTCAATACCAGCACGGCGTCGTCTTCATGGAGAATTTCAAGGGGAATAGGCTCGGGCTTGATGGTCAGTGGCTCGGCCCGGGGGACCATGAGCACGATGACGTTCCCGGGTTTTATTTTGTGACTGGGCCTGGTGACCTGACCGTCAACGGTGATCCTGCCGTCGAGGATTAACCGCTGGAGGATCGTTCGGGAGAAGTCCGGATCGCGGTTGGCCAAAAAATGGTCCAGGCGCTTGGGACCTTCTCCCGGTGAAACGATAATCTCCGTCCGCGTTTTAACGTGCGGCATGGAAGCATACAGGAAGGATGGACGTCTCGGTCAGGCGTGCCCCTGCTTCTTGAGCCGTTCGGCCACTTTTTGGCGAAGTCGCGCTTTTTCCAGACTCACCCTGGCTTCTTCCACTTCCGAAGGAAGTCCGCCGCGCTCAAGACGTTCTTCGGCTTTGGCCACGGCGGCCCGGGATCGTTCAACGTCAATATCTTCTGACTTTTCGGCAATCTCTGCAAGGATGGTGACCTTTTGAGGCGTCACGTTGGCAAACCCCCACAACACCGACATATACCGGACTTTTTCTCCCGTTCTATAGTGAAGTTCGCCAATCCGAAGCGTCGTCAGAAAGTGACAATGGCCCGGCAAGACCCCAAAGTCTCCTTCCGTTCCCGGGGCGGAGATTTGATCCACGTATTCACTCACAATGAGTTTATCCGGTGTGACCACTTCCAGCAGGATTTTTCCCGAGGGGACGGTTTCGTCTGTGGCTGCCATTATCGTTTGTGTCCCAGCTTTTCCGCCTTCTCGATGGCTTCTTCAATCGCCCCTACCATGTAAAACGCCTGCTCCGGCAAATCGTCATACTTGCCTTCGACAATGTCTTTGAAACTGCGAACGGTGTCTTTGCGCTTCACGTATTTTCCCGGAGTGCCCGTGAAGGCTTCGGCAACGTGGAACGGCTGAGAGAGGAAGCGTTGAAGCTTTCGCGCGCGCGTGACGGTCTGTTTGTCTTCTTCGGACAACTCATCCATACCCAGAATGGCAATGATGTCCTGCAAGTCTTTATACCGCTGCAAGGTCCCCTGGACCTGCTGCACGACGTTATAGTGTTCTTCCCCAAGGACGTGAGGGTCGAGAATCCTGGAGGTAGAATCAAGCGGGTCGACCGCCGGATAAATCCCGAGCTCCGCCAATTGTCTGGACAACACGGTCGTTGCGTCCAGGTGGGCAAACGTGGTGGCGGGTGCAGGGTCAGTGAGATCGTCGGCTGGCACGTAAATCGCCTGGACTGAAGTGATGGACCCTTTCTTGGTTGACGTAATACGCTCTTGCAGCACCCCCATCTCCGTACCCAGAGTCGGCTGATATCCGACGGCCGACGGCATGCGGCCCAATAAGGCCGACACTTCCGAGCCTGCCTGGGTAAACCGGAAAATGTTATCGATAAACAAGAGCACGTCCTGGTTTTCTTCATCACGAAAATATTCGGCAATGGTCAATCCGGTGAGACCGACCCGAAGCCTTGCTCCCGGAGGTTCATTCATTTGTCCATACACCAACGCCGCTTTTGACTTGGTGTGGTCAGTGGGATCGATGACTTTGGATTCCTGCATTTCATGCCACAGGTCATTCCCTTCGCGCGTTCTCTCCCCAACCCCCGCAAACACGGAAAAGCCTCCGTGATGCAGTGCGATGTTGTTGATCAGTTCCATGATAATCACGGTTTTGCCCACGCCGGCACCACCGAACAACCCCACTTTTCCGCCTTTGGCATAGGGTTCCAGCAGGTCGACCACTTTAATGCCGGTCTCTAACACTTCCGTCCTGGTTTCCTGTTCTTCAAGGGCCGGGGCCGACCGATGAATGGAATACGTTTTGCCGGCAGCAATCCGACCGAACCCATCGACGGGATCTCCCAACACGTTGACGACTCGACCAAGCGTCTCACGGCCAACGGGAACCGAGATGGGCCCGCCCGTGTCCCGGACTTCCAGGCCGCGCACCAATCCATCCGTGGAGGACATCGAGACGGCACGCACTCGGTTTTCTCCCAAATGCTGCGCGACTTCCATTGTCAGTTCCCCGGCATCTCCCCCGACGTCGCCCGTGCCGTCACGTTTAATCTTGAGCGCGTTGAAAATATTGGGAAGGTGCCCCGGGGGAAACTCGACGTCGACCACGGGCCCGATGACCTGAATGACTTTTCCTGTTTCGGTACTCACCTGATGACTCCCTTTCTGAATAAAGCCGTCTACTTCAAGGCCTCCGCCCCGCCGACGATATCCATCAATTCTTTCGTAATCACGGCCTGACGGGTTTTATTGTAAAACAACGTGACCTTCTGAATCAGCTCTCCCGCGTTCCTGGTTGCTCCATCCATCGCGGTCATCCGTGCAGCCTGTTCGGCGGCCGCTGATTCCAGCAACACGCGAAACGCCTGTACTTGAAAATGTTTCGGCAGCAGGGTTTCGAGCAACTCGTGTTCGTCCGGCTCGAATAAATAGGCCCCGACCGCCAGGGACGGCTCCTGGGAGGCTTCTTCGGCTAATGACTCGATCGGCAACAGTTTCTCGACCACCACGCGTTGCTGCATCACGGATTTGAATTCGTTGTAGACCACGTACAGTTGATCAAACGCGCCTTTGTTGTACTGTTGAATGATATCGTGCCCCATGTCCAGGGCATGTTCGAAACTCAGGCGATCAAAGATTCCCTGCCATTCCTGCCGAATCGTCCACGTGCGCCTTCGGAAGAAATCACAGCCTTTTCTCCCAGCCACGGACACGTTCACCCGTTCGCCCTGCTCGGCGTGCTCCCTCAGGAACTCTGAGGCTTGCCGAAGAATATTGGCGTTAAAGGCCCCGCACAATCCCCGATCACTCGTAATCACAAGCAATTCGGTTTTGTGTCCCTCCCGCTTGTGCAACAAAGGATGCGAGATCCGACTTGTCCGTTTTGCAAGATGACCCACGACGTCCCGAAGTTTATGCGCGTACGGGCGGGAAGAGAGAATTCGGTCCTGGGCCCGTTTGAGCTTGGCGGCCGCGACCATTTTCATCGCTTTCGTGATTTTCTGGGTATTTTTCACGGAAGCCATCTTCCGTCTCAGACTCTGTAAACTCGGCATGGGAGCGTTCTCGCGATGATTTGATCAGAATTGTTTCGTCTTTTTATATTCGGAAATGACCTGCTTGAGTTGTCCGCCGAACTCGTCGTCGATCTTCTTTCTGGCTACGACTTCTTCACGCAATTGAGGATGCCGTTCTTTGATGTACGTCAACAGGCCCTCTTCAAACGCACGAACCTTCGTTACGGGCACGTCATCGACAAACCCGTTGACCCCGGCAAAAATCGACAACACCTGATCCGCCACCGGCATGGGTTTGTACTGTTCCTGTTTGAGCAGCTCGACCATTCGCGCTCCTCGGGCCAACTGGGCCTGCGTCGTTTTATCCAATTCACTGCCAAACTGGGCAAACGCGGCCATTTCCCGATATTGGGCTAAATCGAGCCGAAGCGTCCCGGCTACCTGTTTCATCGTCTTGATCTGGGCTGCCCCACCCACGCGGGAAACCGACAACCCCACGTTAATGGCCGGACGAATTCCCGAATAAAACAGGTCACTGGCCAAATAAATCTGTCCGTCGGTAATTGAAATCACATTGGTGGGAATATAGGCCGACACGTCGCCGGCCTGCGTTTCAATAATGGGCAGGGCGGTCAGACTCCCTGATCCCTTCTCTTCACTCAATTTGGCGGCACGCTCCAGCAGCCGGGAGTGCAGAAAGAACACGTCGCCGGGAAACGCCTCGCGACCCGGTGGCCGACGGAGCAACAGGGATAATTGTCGATAGGCCACGGCGTGTTTGGAAAGATCGTCATAGATAATGAGGGCATGCTTTCCATTGTCACGAAAATATTCACCCATCGACACGCCGGCATACGGCGCAAAGAACTGGAGAGGAGCCGCGTCGCTGGCCGTGGCCGACACGACGGTGGTGTAGTCCATGGCACCATGGTCTTCGAGCATTTTCACGACGCGAGCCACCGTTGACCGCTTCTGGCCAACCGCGACGTAGATACAAAAGACGTTGAGCCCCTTTTGGTTAATGATGGTATCAACGGCGATAGCCGTCTTCCCGGTCTGTCGGTCGCCGATGATTAACTCTCGTTGCCCGCGGCCAATGGGAATCATGGCGTCAATCGCTTTCAATCCCGTCTGCAGGGGCTCATTGACGGATTGACGTTCCACCACGCCAGGGGCGCGAACTTCAATCAACCGAGTCTCTGTCGCTTGAATCGGACCTTTTCCGTCAAGAGGCTGTCCCATCGCGTCGACCACCCGTCCGACGAGCGCTTCGCCAACGGGCACTTCGGCAATTCGGCCCGTTCGCTTCACCGGGTCCCCTTCTTTAATCCCGGTGTCGGACCCCATTAACACCGCGCCCACGCTGTCTTCTTCAAGATTGAGCGTCACGCCGAAGACGCCATTTGGAAACTCCAGCAATTCCCCGGCCATCGCCCCTTCGAGGCCGTAGACTTTGGCAATCCCGTCTCCGACTTGTATGACGTACCCCGTTTCGGTCACGTCAACGCGCTGATCGAAGCCCTTGATCTTGTCTTGAATGATTGAACTGATTTCTTCTGCCCTGATCTGCATGCCTTACCCCTTTACCAATTGAGCCCGCATCTTTTGGAGTTGGCCCTTGACCGTACTATCATAGACTTTACTCCCGATTTTTATTTGTACGCCTGAAAGCAGGGACGGGTCGGATTGAAAGTCGACCTCGACCTCTCTCTTTGCCGTAGCGCGTAATTGAGTAAAAACGTCCTGCTTCATGGCGTCATCAACCGGTTGTGCCGACACGACGATGATTTGTTGCCTGCCACTTTGCCGAACCATTAACTCTCTGAAGGCCTCGGCAATTTCCGGCAGGAATTCCATTCGGTTTTTTTTCAACAATTGTTCGCAGAATCGCCCCATCACCGGTGGGCACCCCACCCGTTCACACAACGCCGTGAGGACTTCGAGTTTTTCTTCTACGGTAAACACCGGCGAGGCCAGAACGTGTTTCAACGCGGAAGAGTCCTTCACCGCGCGAGACAGGGCCTGTAACCCGTCCTGAGCGGCCGCTGTGTCTTCATGGCGTAACAGGCGAAAAAACGCCTGAGCATACCGCCCTGCTATGGCATTCTTCATGATGAATCAGTTGTAAAGAAAAAGACGAAACCTCAGTGCTTGCACTGGTCGCGCAAAAAACGAGGCACGGTATCACGCGGAAATCCGGGTGTCAACCGACGGGGTGGGTGCCTACACAGGCCGTTGCATTTCTAGGGCGGCATCTCATGCCGCCATGAGACAACTCAGGAAGCCCGGGTGAGTGGTTTACAGCCACTACGTGAAAAGAGATTTCAGAAGGGGCAAACCCTCGGCGGCGATAACCAGTCCGGTAAGAATTCAGCAACCCGGTCGCATTCGCGGGTCCCAATACGGCCCACACGCAATGGGGCGATTCTCGCGCATGCAGCTCGGCGTCGTGCAGTAGTTCTCCATGGCCCGGCGCAGTGATTGTTCACCTAACACATAATCTGCTCTACTATGTTCCCTATGGCTTCACGGGCCATTGCTTCATTGCGTTCCATCAGTTGCCGAAATTGCCCGTTGTATTCCCGCCCGATACGATGTTGTCGTTCAAGAATCATCCCGTTGAGCATTTCGACTTGCCATTTGTTACAGAATCGGACAAATCTATTTGTTGACAACAAGAATTTTGTTAAATCGATTATGATGCCGTTATCACGTAACGGAGGGCAGCGTGACTCTGGCACCAAACGAAACCGGAAGTTTTTCTCCCCCCTGTCTCTCGGTGGACCTTGAAGTCAGCTTACAAGACCGCCGCATCCACGCCTTCGCTGCGGTGCGTCCTGATACCGGCCAGCGCCTGGTTTTCAGCGGCGGCGAACTGGCGGCGGCGCTGGCGGAGATGGACGTTCTTGCCGAAGGAGCGGCTTTCCTGCTTGGCCACAATCTGATCGCCTTCGATCTGCTGCATCTGGCCGCGACGAAGCCCGATCTTCGTCTGTTGCGGCTACCGGCGGTGGATACGTTGTGGCTCAATCCTCTGGCCTTCCCTCGCAACCCCTATCACCACCTTGTCAAGCACTACCAGGATGGACAGCTCAAACGCGGGCGATTGAACGACCCTGAGCTCGATGCCCGGCTCACGCTGGACCTCTTCCATGACCAGTGGCGCACGCTGCAAGACGTCGCGCGAAACGAGCAGGATCTGCTGCTGGCCTGGCACTGGCTCACCACGGCAGAGAGTGAAAAGGCCAGCGTCAACGCCTTCTCGGAGAATGAAAGGGCCGGCTTCAACACCTTTTTCTCCAGCCTGCGGCGATCGCTGCGACCATCCGATACGGAGGCCCGCAAGGCGACCCAAGGGCAGCTTGCGGGAAACGCCTGCTTGACCCGCGGGCGCGAGATCCTGGCGGATGCGGCCAGCCACGGCTGGGCGCTGGCTTATGCTCTGGCGTGGCTGTCGGTGTCCAGGGGCAACTCGGTCATGCCGCCCTGGGTGCGCCACCAGTTCCCGGAGGCGGGGCGGCTGGTTCGCCGGTTGCGGGACACCGCCTGTCCCGACCCCGCCTGTGAGTGGTGCAGGGAACGGCATGACGCGCGCAAGGAACTCGCCCGCTGGTTTGGCTTCGAGGATTTCCGGCCGGAGCCCGCGGACGAGGCCGGACGGCCCATGCAGCAGGCCATCGTCGAGGCGGCGATGGCCGGAGAGCACGTTCTGGGGATTCTGCCCACCGGCACCGGCAAGTCGCTCTGCTATCAGATTCCAGCCCTGTCCCGCTACGACAAGACCGGCGCCCTCACGGTGGTGATCTCGCCTCTCGTCGCCCTCATGGCGGATCAGGTGGCGGGGCTGGAGGCGCGCGGGATCGGCTCGTGCGTCGCCATCAACGGGCTGTTGTCCATGCCCGAGCGGGCCGATGCGCTGGACAGGGTCCGGCTCGGGGACGCGGGTATTCTCATCGTCTCGCCGGAGCAGCTCCGCAACCGACGCTTCCGCCGGGTGCTGGATCAGCGCGAGATCGGCGCCTGGGTGTTGGACGAGGCTCACTGCCTCTCGAAGTGGGGGCACGACTTCCGACCCGATTATCGCTACGTTGGGCGCTTCATCCGCGAGAAGGCAGGACCGGAGCCGATCCCGCCGGTGCTGTGCCTGACCGCGACCGCCAAGCCCCTCGTGGTGGCGGACATCACGTTGCATTTCCGGGACGAGCTCGGCATCGAGCTGAAGGTCTTCAACGGCGGCGCCCATCGCACCAACCTGGAGTTCGTGGTGGTGCCGACGACCGGGGGCCAGAAGTTTCTGCATATCCACCAGATCCTGATGGCCGACCTGCGGCCGGATACGCCCGGAGGCGCCGTCGTCTACTGCGCGACGCGCCTGCAGACCGAAGAGGTGGCGGAATTCCTGCGGGTCAAGGAGGTCGCGGCGGACTACTTTCACGCCGGGCGGACGCCTGAGACCAGGAAGAGCGTACAGCAGCGCTTCATAGGCGGCGAGCTCCGCGTGATTGCGGCCACCAATGCCTTCGGCATGGGAATCGACAAGCCGGACGTGCGGCTGGTGATCCACGCCGACATCCCGGGGTCGCTGGAGAACTACCTGCAGGAGGCAGGCCGCGCCGGACGCGACCGGCAGACAGCGCGCTGCGTGCTGCTCTATGCGACGGACGACGTGGAGAGACAGTTCGGCATGTCGGCGCGTTCACGGCTCACCCGGCGGGAGATCCACGGCGTCCTGAGAGCGCTGCGCAACTTGGACCGGAAGAAACGACTGGGCGGCGAGGTCGTGGCCACTGCCGGCGAGATCCTCGGTGAGGACGACGAAAAGGTATTCGAGCGAGATTCCGCCACCGACGATACTCGCGTGCGAACCGCCATCGCCTGGCTGGAGGAGGCGGTACTGCTGACCCGGGAAGAGAACAGGGTGCAGGTGTTTCCTTCGTCCCTGCGGGTGAGTTCGGTGGCGGAGGCGCGCGCCAGGCTCGAAAGGAAATCCATGGCGGACGCCTATCGCCGCCAGTTGCTGGCCATTGCCGAGACGCTGATCGACGCGGATGCGGACGTGGGCATCTCCACCGACGAGCTGATGGGCGTGTCCGGCCTGAGTGCTGAAGGCGTGCGCGGTGCCCTGTACGACCTGGAGCGGCTGGACGTCGCCAGCAACGACACGGCACTGACTGCCTTCGTCCACGCCGGGGTGAAGCGCGCCTCTCTCAAGCGCTTCAATGAGGCGGCGGAGCTGGAGACCGCCCTGATCGCGCAGATGCGTGAGGCGGCCCCGGATCTGGGCAAGGGAGACACGTTGCCCCTACATTTACGGGTCGCCGCGCAAACCCTGCGGGACAAGGGAGTGGCCGGTCCGTTACCGGAAAAACTACGGCGCATTCTCCGCAGCATCGCCCACGACGGACGCGGCGAAGGGGGAGGTGCCGGCAGCTTGAGAATACGCGAGCGGGACGCGGAGACGGTACAGGTGACGCTGCAACGCGAATGGCCGACGTTAGAGGAGATCGCGTCGCGCCGACGCGAGGGTGCGAAACGTCTGCTGGATCACTTGCTCGCTTGCCTGCCTCCCGGGACCCTGGGTACGGACCTGCTGGCCGAAACCACTCTCGGCAAGCTCTTGGAAGCCCTCAAGGCCGACCTGTTTCTGAAGAGCAAGGCCCAAAATCCCGAGAAACTGCTGGACCGCGCCTTGCTGTGGCTGCACGAGCAGGAGGTCATCCGCCTGCACAAGGGCTTGGCGGTATTCCGTCCGGCCATGACCATCCGGCTGGAGCAGGAGAAGCCAAGGCGCGGATTCACCACCGCCGACTTCGAGCCGCTCAAGCTCCACTACAAAGGGCAGGTGCAGCAGATCCACGTCATGGTGGAGTTCGCGCGGCGGGGCCTCGACGCCATGGCCGACGCCCTGCGTCTGGCCATGGACTACTTCAGCCTGAAGCAGGAGGATTTCCTTCGCCGCTGGCTGCCGGATCGGGATCGGGAGATCGCGCGGGAGACCACGCCCGAATCGTGGCGGGCCATCGTCGAGAGCCTGAAGAATCCTGTCCAGCAGCGTATCGTCGCGGATGATCGGGAACAGACGAACGTGCTGGTGCTTGCCGGTCCCGGCTCCGGCAAGACGCGGGTGCTGGTGCATCGCATCGCCTACCTGGTACGCGCAAGACGCGAAAATCCCCGCGGCATCCTGGCGCTCGCCTACAACCGGCACGCGGCGGTCGAGATCCGGCGCCGTCTCGGGGACCTTATCGGCAACGACGCCCGAGGGGTGACCGTGCTCACCTGCCATGCTCTCGCCATGCGGCTGGCCGGTGCCAGCTTCACCGGAAGAGCGGAGCGTCCGGACAGGGACGTTTTCCAGGAGGTGATGCGACAGGCGGTGGCTCTTCTGCGCGGGGAAGGTCTGCCGCCTGAGGAAGCGGACGAGCAACGAGAACGGCTCCTTGCCGGCTTTCGCTGGATCCTGGTGGACGAGTACCAGGACGTCGACGCGGCTCAATACGAGTTGATTTCAGCCCTGGCCGGACGGACACTGGAGGATGAGGACCGCAAGCTCACCCTCTTCGCGGTAGGCGATGACGACCAGAACATCTACGCCTTCAACGGGGCTTCGGTGGAGTTCATCCGCCGCTTCGAGGCGGACTACGGGCCAAGACCTACCTACCTGACCCGCAACTATCGTTCCACGGGTCACATCATCTCGGTGGCCAATGCGCTGATCGAGCCGGCGCGCAGTCGGATGAAAACCGGACGTCCCATCAGCATAGACCGGGCGCGTATGAAGAATCCGCCAGGCGGCGACTGGTATGAGCTGGACCCGGTTGCTCAAGGCCGGGTGCAGATTCTGCAGACGCGGCGTGATCCGATCTCGCAGGCGCAGGTCGCGATGACGGAATTGCAGCGCCTTGCCGACCTTTCACCGGATTGGGACTGGTCCACGTGCGCGGTGATCGCGCGTGAATGGAAATATCTGGACCCGGTACGCGCGTTTTGTGAAGTCCACCGTATTCCGGTGCAGATGGGGAACGAAGAAATCCCGAGGTTCTGGCGGTTGCGGGAGATCCGGGCGCTGGTTGAATGGCTGCGCAGACGCGAGACTCCGCTGGTGGACGGCGCGGACCTGCGCAGTTGGGTGGATGCACGTCCCCCGGGACCCTGGATCGACCTGCTGCGGGAAGCCTTGGACGAGCACGCACTAGAAACCGGCGCCGCGGAAGTGCCGGTGGACCACTTCATCGAGTGGCTGGCCGAGTGGGGACGAGACGTCCGCCGCCGCCAGCGCGGACTTTTGCTGTTGACCGCGCACCGCGCCAAGGGCTTGGAGTTCAATCACGTGACGGTGCTCGACGGAGGCTGGGACCGCGTCGGTAACGGCGAGGACCCTGACGCACCGCGCAGGCTCTACTACGTGGCCATGACCCGCGCCCGAAAGACCCTCGCACTCGCGCGATTTGAAGGATCGCACCCGCAGCGAGGCGCCGCATCGCCGCATTTCGTGAAGGAACCTGAATTCACCTCCGCGTACTCGGGGGGCTTGCACCCGCTGCCGTACGCCTTTCCGGACAGCAACTCGGTACTGAATCGCACGTCAGGCGAATTCTCACCAGAAGCTCCGGAGCTTGCACGCCAATACAGGCGACCCAGTTTACGCGAGGTCAATCTGGGCTTCGCGGGGCGTCATCACGCCAGCCATCCGGTGCATCGTGCCATCGCCGCCCTGTCGCCCGGCGAGCCACTCGATACGCGGGTTGTCGAGTCGGAACGCTGGGAGTTGCTGGACCGATCGGGGACGGTGGTGGGACGTCTTGCCAGAAGCTTCAGGCCCCCACCGGGGACGCGGTGTATCTCCGCCACGGTCCTCGCCGTCGTGGCCTGGAGCCGCGAAGCGGCTGAGCCACGGTACCAAGACGGCATCGAGTGCGATGCCTGGGAAGTGGTGGTGCCGGAACTGGTGTTCGGTCTTTAGTACAGTATCAGGATTTGGACCTCTACAAGTGCTTATTTTCAGACAGATTCCGTGTTACCGAAGGGACGGTTTATGTGTTCCTAACACCGACGGGCAGAACGGTCCGGGGAAGAGGCTTTCAAGCGCAGGTGTGTTTAGAACTTCTCGGGGTTCCGCTTAGTGCTGTCGAAGCATGGCGGCTGTGGAACGATTCGATGATCCCGCCGCCCAGAACGCGGTCGCCTTGATAGAGGACGAGCGACTGGCCGGGACTCAGGGCTTTTTGCGGTTCCTGGAATTCTATGAGGAGGGTCCCCGCGGTGTGCTGCCGAACCTGACCGGAAACGGTTGGCGAAGCATACCGATACTTGATGGCGACGTGATTCAGGGTTTCAGGCGATGCACCACCCAACCAATTCACATCGTGAACCGTGCACGTTTGTCGAAAAAGGTCTTCGGCCCGTCCCAGGACGACGGCGTTCGTTTCAGGTTTTACTTCCCGGACGTAGAGGCGTTCCCCTGTTGCGAGCCCCAACCCCTTTCGTTGGCCGGGCGTATAAAATGCGATGCCTCGATGCTCCCCGATTGTCCGGCCGTCGGGATCAAGAAACGGTCCGGGCCGGTGGGCTTGCGGGGCTTCCGCGGTTAAAAATTCCCGATAATCTCCCTGGGTGACAAAACAGATTTCCTGGCTTTCCTGCATTTCATCGGCCGGGAGGTCTAATTCTTCCGCACGTCTCCAAACCTCTGTTTTTTGGAGATGGCCTATGGGAAACAGGATACGAGGAAACCAATCGGCAGGGATCCTGTATAAAAAATATGACTGATCCTTTTTCCCATCGAGGCCTGTAAACAAGCCAACCCCCTCATCGACCGGTAACACCCTGGCATAATGACCAGTGGCCACAAAGTCGGCCCCTTTGGCTTTCGCTAATCGGTACAACGCCCCAAACTTCACCCGTTCATTGCATCGAACACAAGGATTGGGAGTGGTCCCGTCCAAATAACCTGAAATAAAATCATCCACCACGTTTTTGCGAAAGGTCTCTCGGGTATCGACCACTTCATGTGGAATGCCCAATCGTTGAGCGACGTGCCGAGCCAGGCCGACCTTGCAACAGCCACGTTCTTCCCATTTTTTCGCCACGGCCGTATTTTCATCTTCATTTTCCCATACTTGCAGCGTCACCCCTTTCACGTCATAGCCCTGTTCCTTCAACAGTAATGCCGCGACCGAGCTGTCGACGCCCCCGCTCATCCCCAGAAGAACCGTTGGTTTGGACATAATGGGACCGGCCTCTCGAGATCTTACTTTGTGATCTCAGCGCGTTGAGAGATCATGATAAACGTTTTCCAGGTCGCCGGATTCAGAGGGAAGGTCATCAAGCCCACTGACGCCCATATCGCACGTGCCCTGGAACACGACCCCCTCTTCCACGAACAAAGACGGAGTATGAACGCTGCCGATCTGCACGGCTGGCTTCAGTAATCGGACCTTTTGGGAGGCCGTAATATTTCCATCGATCTTCCCCTTACAGATAATAGTTCCACAGACAATCTCGCCCTTGATGACCGCGTGTTCGCCAATGATGAGGGTATCTTCCGCAATGATCTGACCATCAAGATGTCCGTCGATTCGGACACTGCCTTCGAATTTGGCTTTTCCTTTGAAGTCTATACCTTTTCCGAGAAACGTGCAGGTGCCTTCCTCAAAGATCGGTTCCCCTTTTTTATCGGTCTTTGCGCCCCACATAAGAATGCCCTCTCTTTACAAGCGAAAAGTTCTTCGGCTCAGGAGCCGTACGGTCGACGCGAGGAGGACAGCGTCCCTTTGCCGACCGATGAGGTCCGCCGCCACCCCATCTTCATGACCGCACCTCGCTGACCCTGCCGGATTGTCATGATAAAATCACGTCAACAATTCGTGTTAAATCTTCCTGAGAATAATAACTGAGAATCAATTCACCTTTCTGCTGTTTTGAGCGAATAACGACTTTCGTTCCCAAATGCTTTCTGAGGCGATCTTCCACGTCGGCGTGGAGGGTTTTTTCTCCTGAACCCCTCTGGGAAGACCTCGCTTTTCTTGAGCCAGGGGTCCTTTTCCTGACCCATTGCTCTACCTGTCTGACAGAAAGTCGATCCCGAAGAATTCGCTTTGCCAGAGTCAATTGGTCTTCGGAATTTTTTATGCCCAGAATGACCTTTGCGTGCCCCAGTGTCAATTGACCGGCTTTCATCATGCCCTGAACTTCATGGGGCAAGGAGAGAATTCTGCAGATATTGGCGACTGAAGCCCTGTCACGTCCCACCCGCTCAGCCACCGCTTCCTGAGTCAATCCGAATTCATCGATCAATCGCCGATAGGCCTCGGCTTCTTCAACCGGATTCAAACTACTTCTTTGGATATTTTCAATTAGGGATAATACCGTAGAATCCTCGTCACTGGATTTTCGAATCACCGCGGGGACAGCCGACAGTTTCGCCAGTGTGGCCGCACGGAACCGCCGTTCCCCTGCAATGAGTTCATAGATACCTTCCGCC
Source organism: Nitrospirales bacterium (assembly GCA_965215405.1). Taxonomy (GTDB): domain Bacteria; phylum Nitrospirota; class Nitrospiria; order Nitrospirales; family UBA8639; genus Bin75. The sequence continues at coordinate 729,007 of OZ244060.1, read as the reverse complement.
TTTCGCCGCACAAGGACGGGCTGAAGAATCCCGTGTTGCTCAACGGATTCCATCAATTCTCGAAGGTCCTGTTCGACAAACGTTTTTCTCGGCTGATACCTGTTCGGCCGAATTTGAGTCACGGGAATCATGTGAATCGTCTGCTCGGGCACTTTCGATTCGCCATCCGGCAAAAGGGCAGCCAGGCCTTTACCCAGTGCTTTCTTTTCCATTTTCCAAAAACTCCTTTGCAAAGTCCATATATGCCCTCGCCCCCATAGACGACGAATTGTAGAGCAACCCGGGGCGTCCGTAACTTGGGGCTTCCGCTAACGCCACATTTCTCGGTATAGTCGATTGATAGACTTTATTGGGGAAAAACTTTTTGACTTCATCCGAGACTTGCCTGGAAAGGGTAAGCCTGGCATCACACATTGTTAAGAGTATCCCCTCGATCGATAAGGCCTGGTTGAAGCTTCCACGAACCCGCTCGATCGTGGACACAAGCCTTCCCAAACCCTCCATGGCATAATATTCACATTGAACAGTGATCAACACCGATTGTGCAGCCGTAAGAGCATTCACCGTCAGGAGCCCCAGGGCCGGCGGACAATCCAGAATGACGAAATTATACTGATTGGCAATGGTTGAGAGAATACACTTTAATCGTTCCTCTCGATGGGGAACCTGGGCTAATTCGATTTCTGCTCCGGCAAGGTCCGGACCGGACGGCAAAAGGTCCAGCTTCGAGATTGACGTGGAAATAATCGAATCGGTTACCGGAATTTCTTTGAATAAACAATCATACAGCGTTTGTACCGGCTTTTCGACTCCCATCCCGCTTGTGGCATTGGCCTGCGGGTCAATATCAACCAGTAACACCTTGTGTGAGCACAGTGCCAGCGCAGCCGACAGGTTTATGGACGTTGTGGTTTTTCCGACCCCGCCTTTTTGATTCGCGACTGCAATTATTTTATCCATCGAGCGATTTTCTCACGGGACCTGTATCGTTATGGTCTTGATTGTTCCACGTGGAACAACTTTTCGAGACGTCCTTTGCAGGGCCGACAATGCTGAGGACTCTTTCTCCTGACTCAAAAGGTAATTTGTAAGTAATTTCGTTTACCACCGAGAATTTTTCAAGATCGAGATCAGGGGTCAAATATTCAGTCCGACACAAAACACATTTCCCTGACTCGGACAGGATCGGCCCAACATAGGATAAACCAACGTCAAACCGCAATGCTTTCATGAAGACCCAGTCGAATTTTTTATGAAATTCAGGTTTTTCTGAAAAATGTTCGATCCGACTCGATTCGACTCGAACGTTTTTTAATCCAAGGACCCCGATAATATGGTGAAGAAAAGCCACTTTCTTCAAATTCGGTTCGAGAAGGGTGACGTTTTGTTGAGGGGAGACAATGCCTATTGGAATCCCAGGAAACCCGGCGCCGCTTCCGATATCAAGAATCGAACAGGCCGTTTCCGGCAAAAACACCTTGGTACAGGCCAGGGAGTCAATAAAAAGATTTCCGATAATCTTTTGCTCATTCTTATGGCCGGTGAGGTTTATTTTTGCATTCCATTTCACAAGCTCTTGCAAATAAATCAAAAATTTATCAATCGTTGCCTGGGCAGGGTCCAGATCAATGGCCGTAAACCCCTTCAGGAAGAGTTCTGCAAGCTGTTCGGTTTTCATGTTATTGTTCCACGTGGAACATTGGGAAAGGAGCGAAGAAAAACCCGGAGGAAAAGGATTGAATATCTATGCGGCGTTCGCCGACCGCCGGAATCGTTCCAGGGCAACAAGCAATAAAGAAATGGCTGCCGGGGTAATGCCGGAAATTCTCGAAGCCTGCCCAACTGTGGAGGGTTTGATTTTTGACAGTTTTTCGGCAACTTCGTTTGAAAACCCCGTCACGTCGTTATACCGGAAATCCGTGGGAATGACTTTGCCTTCAAGTTTTTTAAATTTTTCAATCTGTTCGAGTTGTCTTTTGATATAACCATCATATTTTATTGCAATTTCAACGGCTTCACCGATCTCCTGGTCTGTTGTGTCCGCTTCCCCGGCTATTTCCATTAATCGGGAGTAGGTCAATTCCGGGCGCTTGAGTAATTGCGCAAGCGTTGTGCCGGGGTCGGGTAATTTGTGTTGTATGTGGCTCCAATGCTTTGCCTGCTCCGGATTCCATTGCAACCGAGTCTGCGACAGGCGACGAATTTCTTTATCCATAACGTGTTGTTTTTCCTGAAATTCAGCATACACGCTTTCTGACACCAACCCTAATCGGTACCCGGTTTCCATAAGCCGCTGATCGGCATTATCTTCGCGCAAAAACAGTCGGTATTCCGCCCTTGAGGTAAACATTCTGTATGGTTCCCGAGCATCCTTCGTGATGAGATCATCGATAAGCACTCCAATATAGGCCTGTGATCGATCCAGGATGAACGGTGGTTCCCCCTTGACCTGAAGGGCGGCATTAATCCCGGCCATCAGGCCTTGAGCCGCGGCCTCTTCATACCCGGAGGTTCCGTTTATCTGGCCGGCGTGATACAACCCCTTCACGTTTTTGGTTTCAAGCGTCTGATGAAGCTGGTACGGGGGGAAGTAGTCATATTCGATCGCATAGCCGGGCTTCAGCATTGTGGCTCGCTCAAACCCGGGGATGGTCTTCAGCATGGCAGCCTGCACGTCGACCGGCAAACTGGTCGAGATTCCATTGGGGTAAAAGGACGGAGAATCGAGTTCCTCGGGTTCCACAAAGATCTGATGTTGCGTTTTATCCTGAAACCGAACGACCTTATCCTCGATCGACGGGCAATACCGCGGGCCCGTGGAATCAATCACGCCCATATACATTGGGGATCTGTCCAGGTTTTTCAGGATGATTTCATGCGTCCCGGCATTGGTATACGTAAGGTGACAGGAAATTTGCGGGTTCGTGACGCGTGAAGTCCGACATGAAAACGGACGGGGCGGGACGTCTCCGGGTTGCACGCCCATGACGGCAAAATCCAGCGTATCTCGATGTAATCGTGGAGGCGTTCCCGTTTTCAATCGCCCAACTTCAAAGCCGAAATCCCTCATGCAATCCGAAAGATCGTCCGCCGCAGCCTCTCCGTCCCGTCCACCCGGCATATGGTTCATTCCGATATGAATCAACCCTTTCAAAAACGTGCCTGAAGTCAGAATGACCGCCGGGGCGTAGAGCGTCTCCCCGGAATCCGTCACCACCCCTTGTATCGAAAGCCCTTTGGTCAACAGACGATTGGCGGTCCCCGACACCAGTTCAAGGTTTGGCTCGAGTCTGAGCGTCTCCTGCATGGCCTTTCGATACAAGGCCTTATCGCATTGGACGCGGGTGGCTCTGACCGCTGGCCCTTTTCTCGTATTCAGGACACGAAACTGAATGCCGGCTCTATCCGTGTTGTGGCCCATTTCCCCGCCTAACGCGTCAATCTCCTTGACCAGATGCCCCTTGCCGATTCCACCCACGGCCGGATTACACGGCATTTGCGCGATCTTATCCTGATCCATGGTGAGCAAGAGGACCCGGCATCCCATCCTGGCCGCGGCCAGCGCCGCTTCGCACCCGGCGTGCCCTCCCCCGATGACAATGATATCCCGCTGAATGGACATGGGTATCTTTACCTGGCTGTCCAAGCATCGCTCACAATGAGTTTGCGCTGGAAAACGTATAATTTCCTAGGCATTACTTTCCTATGCAAAAATCCTGGAAAATTCGATCCAAAACGTCTTCCGTACTGACCGCGCCGGTGATTTCTCCCAATGCATGGAGAGCTGCTCGAATATCCAACGCCACACATTCTCCGGATTCTCTTTTTTGAAGAGAACGCATGGCCTCTTCAGTGGAGCGGTGAGCCTGCTCCAGGCTTGACTTGTGGCGAAGCCTCGTGACGAGAACGGACGGAGTAGCTTCCAGCCCTTCTTTGAGGCATACACTGTGAATGACCGCCGTCAAATGATCAAGGCCTTCTCCTGTTCTGGCCGATACTTTCACGCACTCCGGTCCTTCTCCCTCACCTTGGCCCTTTCCCTGCGGGAGAGGGAATAATGCCCTGCGCGCGTCAAACAACCTGGCCTCGGGCAGATCCATTTTGTTTATCACGAGCAGGTGCTTTCGGGAGCCGTACCTTTCGAACAGGGCACGGTCTTCGTCCGTCACGCCCACGGCACCGTCGACCACGAGGAGCAGCGCGTCGGCGTCGGAAATTGCGTCCTCGGTTCGACGAATTCCTTCCCCTTCGATCATGTCCTGCGTCTCTCGCAGTCCTGCCGTATCCAGTAATCGCAGAGGGATCCCCCGGACGTTCAATGACTCGTCAATGACGTCGCGGGTCGTCCCGGGTTGCTCGGACACAATCGCTCTATCCAGTTTCAGCAGCGCGTTGAGAAGACTCGATTTGCCAACGTTGGGGCGTCCGATTATGGCAACTTTGAGGCCTTCTCGAATAATACGCCCTTCCTCATAGGACGTGATTAACCTCTCCAGGGCCCGTTGCGCGTCAGTCAAGACCCGTTGCAATTCAGGCGTTTGAATAAATGTAATATCCTCTTCGACAAAATCCATCCCGGCTTCAACGTGTGCAAGGACTCGAATGAGTCTTTCCCGGAGCATTTCAATTTCTTTTGAGAGGGACCCGCGCAATAAGGATTGAGCGGCCTGCAAACTCCGGGAGGTGGTGGCTTGAATCGTATCAAGGACCGCCTCTGCCTGAGTAAGATCCAGTCGGCCGTTTAAAAACGCTCGTTTAGTAAATTCCCCGGGTTCCGCCAGTCTGGCGCCATGATGAATCAAGCCCCGGCAGGTTGCATGCAAGATCCAGGCACCCCCATGGGTCTGAATTTCCACCACGTCTTCTCCCGTATACGAACGCGGTTTGTGCATGACCACGACAAAAGCCTCGTCTATAGCCGCGTTCGTTTCTTCTGACCATTCAGGAACGGATGCTCCCTCCGTACACGTCACGTCGCTCAAATACATGTGGTGACTTTTCAGGCGTTGCAGGAGTTGCTGATTGCGGGGACGAACGACGTGAGCAGCCACCTCAAGGGCGCGGGCACCGCTGACTCGAATGATTCCAACCCCCCCTTCCCCCGTGGGAGTCGCAATTGCACAAATTGTATCGTCAACCGGGTTTTCCATCAGATAAAACTCATGCGGTTATTCACTCATTTGCCGTTGAGACTCCGTTGCTTTGCCCTTTTTCTTTTTGGAGGCACCCGTCTCACCGTTCCTGGGCTTCGTCAAGGAGTCATCACTGTCTGGTGCCGGCTGACCGGGCGTTGGGGTTCTTAAAACAAATCGATCCGTCACAACCTGTTGCATAATCGTCAACACGTTATTGGTCAACCAGTAAATCACTAACCCGGCGGGAAAGGTCAAAAAGAGAAACGTCAGAAAAACCGGCAACATCAACATCATTTTGGCTTGAGTGGGATCCATGGTCGTCGGCATGATTTTCTGCTGAATCACCATCGAGGCTCCCATCAGGATCGGCAGAACGTAATAGGGATCAGGGATAGACAAATCCGTAATCCACAGGATAAATGGTGCCTTACGAAGATCCACGGTCATGTATAAGATGTTAAACAGAGAGATAAAAACGGGCATCTGTAACAACATGGGCAAGCACCCGCCCACGGGGTTGACCTTATGCTCTTTGTATAACTTCATCAGCTCTCGATTGAGGCGTTCCCGATCCTCTTTAAACCTGGCCTGCACGGCCTGGATTTTGGGTTGAATCTTTTGCATGCCCTGCATGGATTTGTAGCTCTTGTATTGCAGGGGAACAAACAACAGCTTAATGCCACACGTTAAGAGAATGATCGCCACGCCGTAATTCTGGGTGTACTCATAAAGAAAACGAAGAACATAAAACAGCGGCTTGGCCACTGCTTTCACAATTCCCCAACTCCCGTAAATAAACCATCCGAAATCGATCGTATCCTCCAGGCCGTGGCCCAAGGATCGCATGACGTCAAATTGTTTAGGGCCGGCATAGAGTTGAAAGCGCAGATGGCTGCCCCCCGCGTCAACGGGGAACTCCACTCCCGAAGTCACCACGCGTTCGGCTTCCGTTCTCGCAAAAACACCCTGGGCACCCTGAGGAATCATGACACTGATAAAATATTTATCCTGAAGCGCCGCCCATCGAACGTCGCCGGAACGTCGAATCTCGGGGTCAGGGGTTTCCTTTTCCAACGCGTCATCAATCATCCAGGCCGGCCCCAGGGCACCGATGAACCCCTGCCCCCATTCCACCACCCCGAAATTGGTGCCCAACAACACGTCGACGGCATCTTCTTCAAGGCCTTCGACGCGAATGGACGCGTCGACCAGATAGGAGTCATGGCTAAAGGTAAATTCCTTTTCCACGAGAAGGCCGTTTTCCTCGTTACGGTAGGAAAAGGTCAGATGGCCCGTGGGATGAACGGCGTTGAGAGTTTCAAAGTCCCGACTCACTTCGAACAGGCCGTTGTTGAGCAGGGCGTTGACGTCCGGATCCGTAACCCGCATGGACACCGGACCTGCAAAACGTCCTTCCGGGTGAATAAACTCGATGGGTTGAGGATCGTCTTCGTCCTGGGTCAAATACTGTTTCAGTTTCCAGCTTTGAATCTGCGCTCCCCGGTTTGTGAACGTTGCCCGATACAGCGGGGTCTCAATTTCTTCCAGGCTGTGGACCGTCCGGAGCGACGTTTCCGTCTCCTCCCCATGGAGAGGAACGTCGGATGAGGTTTCCCGAATACCGTCTGGGGAAGAAAAGGAAGATTGTCCTCCTGGAGAGGCCTCTCGTCCTTCCTCGGAAGGTTGGGGTTGCGGCACCATCCCCAGCTCTTTCAGAAAAAAGTCAAAGCCAAAAATGATGAGGAACGAAAGAAGAAGGAAGAGGATGATCCGTTTTTCCATAAAACCGAAAGCCTTTTACTCCGCCGCGAAGGTTACTTCACGATATCCCGAAACTCGGTCACACCGTACCGTCATATAAACCATCCGAGAGTCGTGAATCCGAAATTCCCTGCAAGTCCCTTCCTGGCATCCGCTTATGGAACGGGATCGACCCCGCCAGGATGGAAGGGATGGCACTTTAGAAGCCGACAAACCCCTAAAAACACTCCCTGAAGAAGGCCATGACGGGTTATCGCTTCACGGGTGTAGTGTGAACAGGTTGGGGCAAAGCGGCAATGAGGCCCCAGATACGGAGACAGGATTTTCTGGTAGACGACAATGAGCCACAACACTATTTTGCGCATGAGAGGGGTTCAGGGGCAACCATGAGCCCATGGCTGACAAGGGTGGTTATCCATGCTTCACAGAGGCGTTGATGGTTGAAATCCAGCGCCGATCGTTTGGGAAAGACAATAATGTCATGGCCTTTCAAAAGACGCTGGTACGTTCGCCTTACCAATTCTCGAAAAATGCGTTTCCCTCTATTCCGCACAACCGCTTTGCCAAGCCGACGCCCAACCACGATTCCAACCCGGGTATTCCCCGGACCGGACGCACAGGAAACCACGTTGAAGTATCGCGTCGCGATGCGCTTACCTTCCCGTTTTACTCGCTCGAAGTCCTCTTTTTTTTTCAAGAATACAGGCGTGCACCGTGAGGGGACGTCACTCATCGGATACGGTAAGGCGATGGCGGCCTTTTCGGCGACGGCGGGCAAGCACTTTTCTCCCGTTTTTGGTGCTCATTCGCTTTCGAAACCCATGGTCACGTTTTCTTTTGAGATTCGACGGTTGTCGATACGTCATAGACATGGTAAAGAACCTCTTTTCGACACAGTGTCTCGTACTTAAGGAAGTGATTGTAATTTCCCTGGTTCTGGCTGTCAAATCGATTTTTTCGCTCCTGACGGCTCATGAACTCAAACGGGTACGGTCCGGCGTCCTCAGGTGCTGACCAGGGCGGGGGAGGGAGCCCTTCACTCCCGTTGGATTCATCGAACGCGTGTTCGCTCCGGGTTGTTCATTTCATTGACTGCCTGAAGGCCCCTTTCTATAGTCGAATTATTGGTATATCGTTCAGCCGCCGTCTTCTCGTAATCAAAAGGATCTCCACGGTGATTCGAGGAATCAAAGGTATCAAGGATATTACGCCGGACCAGATACCCGGGTGGAGCGTGGTGGAACAGACTGCGCACGCGTTGGCTCACTCCTTTGGATTTCATGAAATCCGGATTCCCGTTTTTGAAAAAACGGAACTCTACGTTCAGAGCATTGGCGGCAGCACCGATATCGTTGAAAAGGAAATGTATACGTTCCCGGACAAGGATGGAAGCTCATTAACGCTTCGCCCGGAAGGAACCGCCGGTGTCGTTCGCGCGTTTATCGAACGGGGGTTGAAGACCTGTCATGCAGCAAGAAAACTCTATTACATCGGACCGATGTTTCGCCACGAACGACCTCAGGCCGGCCGTTTACGGCAGTTTCATCAGTTCGGAGTCGAATTTATTGGCAGTACTGAACCCTCTGCAGACGTCGAGGTCATTACGCTGCTCTGGAGATATTTTTCATCACTTCAGTTACCCGGCCTCTTGTTGGAGCTTAATTCCCTGGGAGTCGGGACGGACCGCCAGGCGTATAAAAAGGAACTGGTTTCCTTTCTTGAGACACAAGGAACCCTCCTTTGCGAAAATTGCCGGAGACGAATAGACGCAAACCCCCTTCGCACCCTGGATTGCAAGGTCGCCCGCTGTCGTGAAGCCACAAGAGACATTCCTCACCTGACAGATTTTCTTTCTCCTCTCTCCAAACGTCACTTCGACCAGGTGTTACACGGGTTAGAGACCTTAGCTGTTCCTTATTCCATCAATCCCCGGCTGGTAAGGGGACTGGACTACTATTCCATGACGACCTTTGAGGTTTCATGCTCCGCACTCGGAGCCCAAAATGCCATTGGCGGAGGAGGAAGATACGATGGTTTGTTTCAGACTTTAGGAGGGACTCCCACGCCGGCGGTAGGCTTTGCCATAGGCCTTGACAGGGTCATACTGGCCCTTCCTGACTCGGTCCTGCCGTCACCGGAGCCATGGATTTTTGTTGCGGCGTTCGGGGAAAAGGGGAGACTCGCCGGGTTATCCCTTGTCGATTCCCTTCGCTCAAAACGAGTAAAAGCGGATACCGATTACAATGCGACGACCTTGAAGGCCCTCCTTCGCTCTGCCGACAGGCTGGGAGCACCCTACGTCGTAATCCTGGGAGACGATGAGGTGACAACGAATCAGATAATCTTGAGAAATATGGCGACAAAAGAACAGGAATATCACCCCCTGGACACCGCGTCTTCCGCTATTCCGATACGGCTTGGATTCCGGTAATCACGTAGAAATTTGACTTTTTTTTGTGTTAGGAATACGATTTTTTCTTTTTTTTCAATAAGTAATGGTGTTTATGGCACCATCGACTTTTGAGGTTTTTCCATATCGAGAGTCAAGTCGTGTGCGTGCCGTAAAATAAGGTGATCTTCAAGAATTTCAATCGCCCGACCAACACGTTTTGCTCCGTATAGAGTTCGAGTATACTTACTTCTTCTTTAATCATGGCACCATCTATACTTGTGTTGATTCAGAGCAATCCTCTGGAAACGCATCGTCCGACTGAAGGGCTTCGTATAGCTCTCGGTTTATCAACGGGTGCTTCCTCCTTAACGGTTATTCTTCTTGGACAGGCGAGAATTTTATTAACCAAAGAAACGAGTGACGTCGTTGACGCAGAAATTCTGGAAAGACATCTTCCTGTTATTCAAGAACTCAAACTCGTCATGGTAGTTCCGGAGGGAACATCGGAGGAGTTTTCTCCGGATTCGGAATTTGCCATTCGAGAAGTTCCACAATCAGGAATAATGTCCCGGATTTGTCAAGCAGATCGCGTGCTGGTGTTTTGAGGCGCAGTATGAGAAAAGTTCTCTTTCTTTTGTCACCAGGAACCGAATCCTCCCTGGAGAAAATACTCACTGACTGTACTTTTTCCGACTGCTCCGCGCAGGGGATACTTCTTCAGGGCAGTCATCTCTTCGAGAAGACTTTTCCCTTTCCGTGTTATATACTCGATTCGGGAAAGAGTGAAGTCTCGGTCTGTTCACCAGTTCATTATCCGGATATGCTAAAAATGATTTTTGAAGCTGATACGGTTATTTCCTTTTCTTGAATAAAAGAAAATAAGAGAAGAAACAGGAGGAAGAGAAATGGATGTGAATAGGACGTATTATGTATATCTTGATGATTTTATTGAGAAAAAATAATTCCGATCATGTGGGAAAATAACAGGATGACAGGTAAAAGAGTTGTGAAAAGCAGGAAGTATTGTGTTGGTTATTCAGCAGAGAATATTAATAAAATAAATTGTAATATTTATGAAAACAGTGGGTTATCAACAAGTGTTAATAAGGTTGTGAATAACTCAGTGGGAAAGAGCGACCAGCAGACGTTGAGTATTTGGGAAAATGCCCTGGGTTTTATCCGGTCCCGAATAGGAAATGAAGCAGTAGAAACCTGGTTTCAACCGACAAAGTTATGGGGGCTTAATGGGACCAAAGCCACCGTCATCGTACCCAATAAGTTTTTTGGAGAATGGTTGAGTCGAAATTATCTCCGGATTATCAGCGAAGCCCTGCAAGCGGTTCGGCCAGGTTATGCGGGGGCGTGGGTTATCAACAAGTGTTAATAAGGTTGTGAATAACTCAGTGGGAAAGAGCGACCAGCAGACGTTGAGTATTTGGGAAAATGCCCTGGGTTTTATCCGGTCCCGAATAGGAAATGAAGCAGTAGAAACCTGGTTTCAACCGACAAAGTTATGGGGGCTTAATGGGACCAAAGCCACCGTCATCGTACCCAATAAGTTTTTTGGAGAATGGTTGAGTCGAAATTATCTCCGGATTATCAGCGAAGCCCTGCAAGCGGTTCGGCCAGGTGGCACGGGAGAAGGAAAAGTTGAAGTCGAGTTTATTGTAGGCGAACAACCCTCTTCTTTCTCTCCAAGAGTAGAAGACAAAACATACAGACCACAGGTGGCTCCCCACCAGCGTCGTGTACCGAATCCGAAGTATACCTTTGAGAATTTTGTGGTTGGGGCAAGCAACCAGTTTGCACACGCCGCGAGTCTGGCGGTTGCTGAAGCGCCGTCTCGTGTCTACAACCCGTTCTTTATATACGGGGGCGTGGGCTTAGGAAAAACACACCTCCTGAATTCCATTGGAAACTTTGTCATGCAGAAGGCAGACATTCGGATTGCTTACGTGACAACGGAGCAATTCACGAATGAAGTCATTAACTCGATTCGATACGATAAGATGACGGAACTTCGAAGGCGCTATCGTACGATCGATATACTTCTCATAGACGACATTCAATTCCTCGCGGGAAAAGAGCGCACGCAGGAAGAATTTTTTCATACCTTTAATACGTTGTATGAAGCAGGAAAACAAATTGTCCTGTCCAGTGACCGGTTTCCCAAAGAAATGCCCTCCATGGAAGAACGATTGCGGTCACGATTTGAATGGGGCTTGATAGCCGATCTTCAAATGCCTGATTTCGAAACCCGTATCGCTATCCTGAGAAAAAAATCAGAAGAAGAAGGCATCGCCATTGGAGACGAGGTTATCCACTTTCTGGCTGAAAGGTTAAAAAACAACATCCGTGAATTAGAGGGCGCATTGATCCGGTTAGGGGCTTACAGCACGTTGACCGGCCAAACCGTGAGCACGGACATGGCGAAAGACAATCTTCGCGATTTATTGGGGAGTAAAAAGAAGATCATCACCCTGGAAGACGTGCAGGACGTCGTTGCCCGGCGGTTTCAAGTCAAAGTCTCCGAGCTGAAATCCAAGCGACGAACCAGAACGGTGGTCCATCCTCGGCAAATTGCCATGTACCTGTCCCGAGAACTGACGGGCTGCTCTTTCCCCGAAATCGGGCGTGAGTTCGGGGGAAAAGACCACACGACCATAATCCATGCATGTCGCCAGATAGAAAAGGCCATAGAGGAAGATCACTCCTTACGTATGACCGTGGATAGTCTGAAAGACGAAATCAGTAACGCCCAATAGAAAGGAGCCCACTCATGCGAGTGACTGTGGCACGAGATGAACTGTTGACAGCTCTCCAGCGGGTGCAGGGAGTGGTGGAAAAACGAAATACCATGCCGAATCTGGCCAATGTCTTATTGGAGGCCAAGCCCGAGGGGCTGGACATTTCAGCGACGGATTTGGAGCTCGGATTGCGGGGGCTCTATAAAGCAACGGTCGAAGAACCCGGATCGGTGACGTTCTCCGCGAAAACGCTCCATGAAATTCTCAAAGAAATCAGAGAATCGGAAATTGTCATGACGGTGACGGACAATTGCCAGATCACTATTCAGGCCGGCCGCAGTCAATTCAAAGTCGTGGGGCTTCCCAGTAAAGATTTTCCGCCGTTGCCTGCCATTGAGCGAGAGGGTCTTATGGCGTTACCCGGTATGGGCTTACTGCAGCTTATTCAAAAGACGCTCTTTGCCGTGGGTGACAACGATACGCGCTATCTGCTCAATGGTTTGTTTATTCTTGTCACGAATTCAGGCAATGAATCGATGATTCGATTGGTGGGGACCGACGGGCATCGGTTAGCGATGGCGGAGCAGAAATTGGAAATCAAGAAAGAGAAGTCCCTCGATCAAGAAGTCAAGGCGATTGTCCCGAAAAAAGGGGCGACTGAAATTCGGCGATTACTGGAAGAAGGTGGGGATGAGCCGATGATCGGTTTTACCAAAAACATGTTGATCTTCAGAAAAAGCGGGTTGGTCCTGACCTCTCGGCTGATGGAGGGCAATTACCCCAACTATCAACAGGTTATTCCCAAGGCGGGCAACAAAAAAATAGTGGTAAATCGTGATGATTTCGAAGGTGCCCTGAGACGGGTATCGATCCTGTCCCAGAATAAGACCTATGCCGTCAAACTGACTTTTTCACGGAAAGCCATCACGCTCTTTTCCAGCCATCCGGACGTGGGGGAAGCAAAAGAAGAGATTCCCGCCAGTTTTAACGGCGAGGAATTTTCCGCCGGGTTCAATGCACGCTACGTTCTCGAAGTGTTGGGCGTCATTGAGAGCGACACGGTGGTTCTCAATATGGAAGCGCCCCTGAGTCCATGTTTGATTCGAGAGCAGGACAACTCCCTGTTTCAGACCGTGGTGATGCCCATCAAAGTTTAATGCACCCCTGGAAAAGCATGCCTCACGAGGAGATGACCCCACAGCGTCTGCCAGACGATTCGCCCCCTGCCGTACCGTTGGAGCCATCGAGCCTCCCCGAAGAACAATCCGAACGGAGCGGGTATGGTGCCGATCAGATCCGTGTGCTCGAAGGCCTGGAGGCCGTTCGAAAACGACCGGCCATGTACATCGGCAGTACGGGCGTGGACGGCCTCCACCATCTTGTGTATGAGGTCGTGGATAACAGCGTCGATGAACACATGGCGGGCTATGGGGAGACGATCAAGGCCTCTTTGGAAATCGATGGGAGTATCACGGTGACGGACAATGGTCGAGGTATTCCCACGGGGCTGCATCCCACTCAGAACAAGTCGGCAGCCGAAGTCGCCTTGACGGTTCTTCATGCAGGCGGAAAGTTTGAACAGGGTGCCTATACCGTGTCCGGCGGCCTTCATGGCGTGGGCATCTCCGTCGTCAACGCGCTGTCGGAATGGCTGGAGTTGGAAATCCGGCAAGACGGGAAAGTCTTTGAACAGGTCTACCACCGGGGAACCGCGACCGCCCCGCTTAAGGTGACCGGCGTGACAAAAAAACGGGGCACAAAAATTACGTTTAAACCTGATCCGGAAATTTTCCAGATCGTCGAGTGCAGTTTTGACGTACTGGCCCAACGCCTCAGGGAATTGGCCTTCCTCAATAAAGGTCTTTCGATCTTGCTCACCGATAAACGAAAACAAAAAGAACAGGTCTTTTGTTACAAAGGCGGGATCGTTTCGTTTGTCGAGCATTTAAATGAGGCCAAAACCCCACTCCACAAACCGATTTTCATCTCCGTCGAAAAATCGGAAGTTATTTTAGAAGTCGCGCTCCAGTACAACGACAGCTACACCGAAAACCTCTTCTCCTTTGCGAACAACATCAACACGCGAGAAGGGGGAACACATTTGATCGGATTCAAGGCCGCCCTGACCAGGACGATCAATTCCTATGCCAGCGCGAACGATCTGTTGAAAAAGGACATGGACTCGCTCACGGGCGATGACGTCCGAGAAGGCCTCACGTCGGTTGTAAGCGTCAAAGTTCGGGTGCCACAGTTTGAAGGACAAACCAAAGCCAAATTAGGAAACAGCGAGGTCAAGGGGATTGTCGAAGCCGCCGTGAATGAAGGGCTCGGCACGTACTTTGAAGAAAATCCGGCCGTTGCCAAACGAGTCATCGGTAAAGCGGTGGACGCGGCGCGGGCCCGCGAAGCCGCTCGGAAAGCCAAGGATCTCATCCGCCGAAAGAGCGCTTTGGATGGTGGATCACTGCCGGGGAAACTCGCTGATTGCTCGGAAAAAGATCCGGCCTTAAGCGAGTTGTTTATTGTCGAAGGGGATTCAGCCGGCGGGTCGGCGAAGCAGGGGCGGGATCGAAAATTTCAGGCCATTCTTCCGCTGAAAGGGAAAATCCTCAACGTTGAAAAAGCACGGTTCGACAAAATGCTGTCGAACGAAGAGATCCGGACGCTTATTATGGCCATAGGGACGGGAATCGGCCAAAAGCGGGAGGACTCGGAAAAAGGGAAGGACGACAAAGAAGCCTTTGATCTGAGCCGCGCACGGTACCACAAAATCATCTTGATGACGGATGCAGACGTCGATGGAAGCCACATTCGAACGCTCCTGCTCACGTTTTTATTTCGCCAGATGCACGCCCTGATTGAGCAAGGCTACGTGTACATTGCGCAGCCCCCGCTCTTTAAGGTGAAAAAAGGCAAATTCGAACACTATCTCAAAGATGAGCAGGCCCTGAATGACTACCTCGCCGAGTTGGCGGGACAGGCGGTAGAAGTCTACGTGGACAGTGCCCGCGAGTTTATCAGCGGCCGGACGCTCAAGCCCATCTTGAAGAAAATGATCGAGTTCGAAGGCCTGCTGGGAAGACTCAGTCGGGAAAAAGGAAACACCGGCTTGTTGCGCGCGTTTGTGGACGAACCGACCCTGGGGCGCGAACTCTTAAAAAACCGGCACGCCGTCCAGGATCTTATCGAACGGGTAAAGGCACGATTAACCATGTCGTATCCGCAAGCTCCGATCCACGTTGATCTGGTCGAGGATGAAGAACATCAATCCAACAAAGTAATCTGTCGGATGCCGACGAATGGAGTGGCGTCGACCCTCGAAGTGAACCATGAATTAGTGGGGTCCGCCGATTTTCGGGAACTGCAAAAATCAGCTCCCAACGCCATTGGCTTAAGCCCCCTGTATCGAATGAAAGTCAATGACGCAGAAACCACCTTCGCCTCCACGGATGAACTCGTCCAGGCGATCCTGGACGTAGGCAAAAAGGGAATCAATCTTCAACGCTATAAAGGTCTGGGGGAAATGAATCCCCTGCAACTTTGGGAAACCACCATGAACCCGAGCACGCGATCTCTGCTTCGCGTGAAACTCGAAGACATGACCGGAGTGGACGAAACTTTCACCATTCTCATGGGGGATGAAGTAGCACCGCGACGGGATTTTATTCAGCAGCACGCACTGGAAGTCCGTCGTTTGGACGTGTAGGCAACCGTCAAACCAGACCGAAGCTTCCCATCCGATATGCCTGCCGAAGAACGCCTTACTCAAGTTGCCATCGAAGATGAGATGCGCTTGTCGTACCTGGATTACGCCATGAGCGTGATCGTGGGGCGCGCCTTGCCGGACGTCCGTGACGGGCTGAAGCCCGTGCATCGGCGCATTCTGTACGGCATGAACCAAATGGGTCTGGCACACAACAAAGCCTATCGCAAGTCAGCCAAAATCGTGGGCGAAATTATGGGGAACTATCATCCGCACGGCGACTCTGCCATTTACGACACGCTGGTGCGCATGGCGCAAGACTTCAACATGCGCTGTGCTCTGGTAGACGGCCAGGGGAATTATGGATCGATTGACGGCGACCCGCCTGCAGCCATGCGCTATACCGAAGCGCGGCTGACGAAATTAGCCGGCGAAACATTGGCGGATATCGATCAGGAAACGGTTGATTTCGGCCCCACGTATGATGAATCGGACGTCGAACCGCTGGTGTTACCGACCAAAGTCCCCAAC
Organism: Nitrospirales bacterium; assembly: GCA_965215405.1. Lineage (GTDB taxonomy): Bacteria > Nitrospirota > Nitrospiria > Nitrospirales > UBA8639 > Bin75. The sequence goes on along the minus strand of OZ244060.1, from coordinate 712,738 downwards.
CTTTTAATCAACGGGGCCGGAGGGATCGCCGTTGGCTACGCCACGAACGTTCCCACGCATAATCTTGGCGAAGTCGTCGCCGCGTTACTGCGCGTCCTCGACGATCCCCAAGTGTCGATTGCGGAATTGATGGACGTGATTCCAGGTCCCGATTTCCCCACGGCGGGATTTATTTATGGAACCCAGGGGATCAAAGACGCCTATGAACACGGGCGAGGACTATTGACCGTCCGCGCCAAAACGCACGTTGAAACGGATGAGAAGCGGGATCGGTCGAGCATCATCGTCACCGAAATCCCCTACCAGGTGAACAAAGCCAAGCTGCTCGAAAAAATTGCCGATTTGGTTCAAGAGAAACGCCTGGAAGGCATTTCCGATATTCGGGACGAATCCGACCGAGACGGCATCCGCGTCGTGATCGAACTCAAAAAAGGCGAGCTCCCGCCCGTCACCTTGAATCAGTTGTACAAGCACACCCAACTGCAAAATACGTTTGGGGTCATTATGCTCGCGTTGGTGAATAACCGGCCCGAGATCTTGACCCTCAAACGAATCCTGGAGGCCTTTCTCGATCATCGACGCGAAGTCGTCATTCGGCGAAACGCCTACGAGTTACGGAAAGCCAAAGAACGGATACACGTTGTAGAAGGCCTCAAGGTTGTGTTAACGAACGTGGACGCCGTGGTTGCGTTGATTCGTCGGGCCGCGTCGCCCGACGAAGCCAGGACCGCCCTCACGCGACAATTTCCGTTGTCGGAGATTCAGGCACAGGCCATCTTGGACATGAGGCTCCAGCGGCTGACGCAACTCGAACAACGGAAACTCTCTGAAGAGCACGAAAAACTCACGTCCAGGATTGCCTCGATTCAGGCCATTCTGGGTTCGGAGGATTTAGTCAGACAAGTCATCAAGGACGAGCTGATTGAACTCAAAGAGGCCTATCAGGATGAGCGCCGCACCCAAATCGTTCCGCAAGAAGCGGAGATTAACATTGAAGATTTGATAACGGATGAAGAAATGGCGGTCAGCATTTCCCATGAAGGCTATATCAAACGCCATCCCGTATCCGAATACCGGGCGCAGCGCCGTGGAGGAAAAGGCAAGATCGGCATGGGGGTGAAGGAACAGGATTTCGTCGAAAAAATTTTTACCGCCTCGACGCATGACTTCATCCTGTTCTTTACCGACGCGGGGAAAGTCTATTGGCTCAAACTTCACGAACTCCCGGAAGCCAGTCGAACCAGCAAAGGCAAGGCCATGGTCAACCTGTTAGCCTTGGGCCCGGAAGAACGAGTGACCACCACGCTTCCGGTTCGAGAATTTCCCGATGACCTCTACGTCGTGATGGCGACCCGCAGGGGCTCTATCAAGAAAACAAAATTATCCGCCTATGGCAAGCCCCGGCAGGGTGGGATTATTGCCTTGACGCTGGATGAAGGCGATAAGCTCATTAGCGTTGAAATAACGGACGGCCGAAGTGACGTCATGCTGGGAACCAGAGAAGGCCTGATCATTCGGTTTCGAGAACGAGACGTCCGGCCCATGGGTCGGACCGCCAGAGGGGTCAGGGGCATTCGCCTGGGTCAAACCGATCACGTGATTGGAATGGCCGTCATCCGGCCAGGCGTCGAAGCCTCGATCCTGACCGTGACCGAAAAGGGGTTTGGCAAACGAACCATGGCGACCGAGTACCGCACGCAAGGTCGGGCGGGGCGCGGGGTGATCAGTATCAAAGTCACCGAGAAAAATGGATTGGCCGTCTCCTTTCATCAGGTGAAGGAATCCGATGAAATCATGATCATGACGTCAGAAGGAAAGATCCTCAGAACCCGTGTGGCCGATCTCCGAGACGTCGGTCGCAACGCGCAAGGGGTACGGCTCATCGACATGGAAGACACCGACCGGGTCGTGGATGTGGCGAAGCTCGCCGAGAGTGCCGACGACGAAGGGAGCAATGACGCCAGCGCCGCCGAGACGAATGGAGTTCGTCGCTGAACGCACGTCTGCTATTGAGAATCTCTCCCCCATCTGAGCTCCCCCCTTCTTTCCCACGCGTCACTCAAAGACGAAGGCGTTGAAAGATGAAGAAGCCTGGTCTCGAGAGGTGAGTCGTTCCCCGCGTTCCCCAGTCAAATCCTGCAACCGTCCGAAGTGGGTTCGAACATACAACCAGTCAAAAAGCCATTCGATCCCGTCGTCAAGATAGGGCTGACCGTTTTACTGGGAGGCTTCACGCTGATTGCCGGGGGCATGTTCCTGTCGAGACCCGATCGCACGATCCCGCCGTTTAGTATCGGGGGGCAGGAGGGTGCAGTGGTGGCCGTGCACGTACCGGCGTGGACGAGCGATCCGGAAATCGAAACCCTGATCCGTCGATTCCGAAAGGTCGGCGTGACCAACCACGATTTTCGATCCATGAAAGTGCGTCCAACGACGCCGGACAATCCGACCGCGTTATATCAGGAAGTGGTCCTCTATATTTTTTCCGACCCCGGTTGGACCGAACCGGACGTGCTGCATCGGTACCTGACAACGCGCGTCCCAGCGGAAGAGGGGAACCGGTTGGACGTTGAAGAAGAGGCGTTTCGTCGGCAGTTCGAACGATCGTCCCGAGGAGGCTTTATCTATAACGAAGGCAAAACCAGGGGCTGGCTTGGCCCCATTCCTGAACCATCCATTCCCGGGCAACGCCGGAACGTTCAGGTCCTGTTTGACGACCTCGTCCCGTCTCGGTCCTAGCCGATTGCGTTCCCCTCCACGCTTCTTCTCCTTCTGCCGTTCCCGACCCGATCGTGGCCCCAGACTGTACTTGCCCGCCACGGACGTCGTGCTGTCATTTTGCCGGCACGTGAGACGGCATCGAATGGATTAGGGAGGGAACAATGGCACAGGTTCTCGTTCGGCGACCGGATGACAATCTGGGCGAACGATTAAAAAAACGGACCAGAGAACATGGCCGGTCGCTGCAATCAGAAGTGAAGACCATTCTGGAAGAAGCGGTCCCCGACTATGAAGGCACGTGGAAACGGATTGCGAAGTTGAAGCAAGCCCTCGAACAAACGGGAAGAACGTTCGGTGACAGTACGTCACTCATTCGAGAGGAACGGGATATCGGTGCCCACGCTACGTGGTGGATGCGAGCGTTGGAATCAAGTGGTTTCTCCCTGAAATTTACGCTGAAGCGGCGAGCCGATTGCCCTTGTTGAATGCCTCGCTTCACGTTCCGGCGTTTTTTGATGTGGAGTCAGCCAGCGTCCTCTCTAAAAAAATACGCCGGGAGGAACTGACTCCCGAAGAAGGAGAAGTGATTCTTAAGGAACTTCAACGCGTTCCCTTACAAAAACATTCGAATGAACGATTGATGAAGACGGCATTTGCCACGGCCCTTCAAACCAGGCAAGGCTTATACGACTGTCTGTACATGGCCCTGGCTGAAGCCATTGACGGGCGGGTCGTGACGGCAGACCGCAAATTTCATGCTTCGTTGGTCGCGAGCCATTATGGAAAGCGGACGCCGTGGGTGAAGGACCTCCCATGATGATGGATTTTGAAATGCAGGACGTCGTTCTTCCAGGGGAAGTCACGTCGGGCGTTGCGCAGAGGAAAGCGCCCGGGAAATGACTCGTGCCAGGGAACGGCGCAGATCCTCATTATGGACGTCTCGAGTCCATTCGGCAGCGGTCGCCCGCGCCTCGGGAGAAACAAGAACCTGGTCAGCCTGCACGTCGGCGTCTTCCTCTGGGGATTCCGGTATTTCCCCAATCCGGAAAATAATATCTTCCAGATACAGTTCTTCCGTCTGCGCTTGAATTTTCTCCAGTAACGCTGTTTTAAGATAGATGAGCTGGTGAAGCCACACTGAATTGTCCACGGCCACGTGCAGCTTGCGAAACTTGATTCTGGCGGGCCAGGTATGGGAAGCCACGACTTCGCCCACGAGGGTCTTCCACCGCTTCCGGAGGCGAGACTCACAGAGGCGCACCGCAAACCCATGGCTTTGGGAAATTTCTCTGATGAGTGACCGGGAGGAGGCAAAGGCGTGCATAGAATGGTATTCTAGGCTTTGAGAAGAGGGGGGTCAATTGATGGGCGGGCCGAGGGACGACGTGAAGCTTCACGCGTTGTCGTCCTGTTCCTCAAGGGAGACGGCATAACGTTCGGAAGTCGCGCTGCATTCACGGTCATGTCTCAAGAGCCAAAAGTCGTCGGGAGCAATCGAAAGGCGTTTCACGATTATTCGATTGAGGAAAAAATCGAAGCGGGCCTGATTCTGACCGGGACCGAAGTGAAGTCTCTGCGGGATGGGCGCGTCAACCTGCGGGAGGCCTATGCCACGGTGGCCGAGGGCAAGGCCGTTCTGCATAACTGTCACATTGCCGAGTACAGCCATGGGAATATCATGAATCACGATCCGCTGCGGCCGCGTGGCCTGTTGTTGCACAAAAAAGAAATCCGGAAATTGACCGGAAAAGTTCAACAGAAAGGCCTCACGCTCATTCCGTTACGCCTCTATTTCACTCCCCGTGGAATTGCCAAGATCGAGTTGGGCCTCGCGCGAGGGAAAAAGCACTATGACCGGCGGGAGGCCGTGAAAAAACGTGAGGCTGGTCGTGAAATGGAACGAGCCATGAAACGGGAACCAGGAAAGCCGTGACGCCTGTCTGGTCGTCTCTATTCTCAACGTGAAGATTCTGTCGGCAGACTTTGTGAAGAGTTGCGTGAAGCCGGCTCACTATCCTCGTGAGCGGCTTCCCGAGGTGGCCTTCGTCGGGCGATCCAACGTGGGCAAATCATCGGCGATTAATTCTCTGTTGAATCGCAAAAGCATCGCCAAGGTCAGCACGACTCCGGGAAAAACGCAAACGCTTAATTTCTTTCGTGTACTCACGAGCGACAAGGCTTTCCCCAACGTCTTTTTCGTCGATTTTCCCGGCTACGGCTATGCCCGGGCGTCCCGGTCGGTTCGTGAACAATGGGGCCCGATGATCGAGACCTATTTGACGGAACGGACTCAATTGGTTGCCGTCGTCCAGTTGGTCGACGCACGAAGGCTCGAGGATCATGACGTGACCACGTTCGAATGGCTTACCCATCTGGGGCATCGCCCCATCGTTGTGGTGACGAAGATCGACAAACTGTCTCGCGGTCAGCGCCGGTCGAGCCTGTTGCGAACGCGTCAAACCCTGGGGTTGGAAAATGGGGAAGAGGTAACAGGGTACTCCTCAAAGACGAACGAGGGCCGTCAGGATCTGTGGAGCGCGGTGAGACGGCGTTATGAATTGTGGAAGGAGTCCCGGCTAAAAGCGGATTTCGACGTAGGCTTTATTCTTTAACGAGGCCATCCATTCTTCATAGGCCTGTTGCCTTTTCTTTTGATACAACTGGTTCCCCAGCACGTCTTTCACTTTATCAAATGGTGGAGGGGTTCCCTTTCGTATCTCCTCGAGTCGGAGAATATGAATCCCGATTTCCGTTTCAACCAGCGGGCTGAACTCGCCCGGGTTGAGCTTGTTCAGGGCTTCGCCCAAAGGCGCCAATAATTCGTCTTTCTTCACAAACCCCAGGTCGCCCCCCATGACGCTTTCGGGCCCATCGGAAAAGAGTTCAGCCAATTTCTCGAAGCTCTCTCCCTCGTTCAGTTGACTGACAAGCACCTCCCCCCGCGTTCTCACGCTCTCCCGACTTTCATCCGGCTTCGGTAACAGGAGAATTTGTCTGATGCGGTATTTGCGGGGAGATGCAACTTGTTGTTCTTCATAGTACGCGTGAACTTCTTCAAGAGAGACGATGAGGCCTCGGCGAACTTCCACGTCCGTGATTCGGCGTACCATCAATTCTTCGCGAAGGACGTCTTTTGATTGAGGTAACGCCGCCGGAAGAGCAGTGGAGTTTTGGCGCAATTCTTCCCACGCTTTTTCCACTTCCTCGTCGCTGACCTCGATTTTCTTGGACCTGGCTTCCTGGAGTTTGAGCTTCCGCTCGATCATCCGATTCAAGACTTCATATTGTTTCTGAACGAGACGCGCCGTTAGTTCATCCCCTTCATACCGAGCTTTCAAGCGAACGGTTTCATCGACCATTTCACGTTGGAGATCGGAAACCGTAATAATCTCTGAATTGACGACGACGGCGATACCATCGGCCAAAGGTTGAGCAGACGCGCCAGGGGCAGGGAACCCTGCCGCGCACAGGACGGTGAGCAGCATGGCCATTGCCCCGAGCGAGTGCCGGGCGCGTGACCGACGGTCCCAACGGGAGAGGGATGAAGAACGGTGGGAGCGAAGAGGGCGTTTCATAAAAGGGAAGGGGTCATGGTTTCGGGTGAGGAATCCAACAAGCCATTCAGCATCGTCGTCAACGCGGATACCACGGTCGACCAATCATCGAGATCTCCGGCGATTGCAAAGGAAACCGGCGAGAGGAATTGCAGGCGGCCTTCCGAATACGTCATTAACCAATCGAGACGCTCTTGAGAAATCGTCGCGTTGGCCGCGAAGGTCACGGTAATGGTTCCATTTTCAGCTTCCAGCGACTCCACGTTAAGCTTCTTCGCGAGCAGGCGAACGTGCATGACTTCGAACAACCGCTCGACGGGTTCAGGTGGTATCCCGTACCGGTCTTGTGTTTCCTGGTGCAGAAGCGCGAGGTCGCCAATTTTCCGACTGGCTGAAAGCCGTTTATACAACGATAAGCGTTGGTGGCCGTCCTCGACGTAGTCGTCGGGGATAAAGGCCGACACGGGCACGTGCAACGTCGGCTCGATCTCCTCTTCCACCTTTCCCCCTTTCCTCTGTTGCACGGCCCGTTCAACCATCTGCATATACAGATCAAACCCAACCGCGGCAATGTTGCCGGATTGTTGTTTGCCCAGGAGGTTGCCGGCCCCTCGAATTTCCAGGTCGGCGGCGGCAATGCGAAAGCCCGAGCCTAAGTCGGCAAATTCCTGAATGGCCATGAGCCGTCGTTGGGCGTCGGTGCTCAACACCTCTTCATTGGGGAAAAAGAAATACGCATAGGCCTGGTCACCGGCTCGGCCCACTCGTCCCCGAAGTTGATAGAGTTGTGCCAGTCCGAACGTATCGGCCCGATCCACCAGGATGGTATTGGCGCGCGGAACGTCCAACCCCGATTGAATAATCGAAGTCGCAATCAGCACGTCCACCTCGCCGTGAAAGAATTTCAACGTGACGTCTTCGAGGACGCGCTCGTTCATCTGCCCATGGGCCATGACCAGACGGGCTTCGGGTACGAGTTCCCGGAGCCAGCCGGCTGTCCGTTCAATGGTTTCAACCCGGTTATGGACGTAAAACACCTGTCCCTGTCTCGCCAGCTCCCGGCGGATCGCTTCACGAATCAGAGTGGGATTGAATCGGATGACCTGGGTGCGGATAGCCAGGCGTCCGGGTGGGGGCGTGTCGATCACCGACAGATCCCGTACTCCGGAAAACGCCATTTGCAGCGTGCGAGGGATGGGGGTCGCCGTGAGCGTCAACACGTCGACTTGCGTGCGAAGTTGTTTCAGTCGCTCTTTATGACGGACCCCGAACCATTGCTCTTCGTCGATAATGACCAGTCCCAGGTTCTTAAACTGCACGTTCTTGTGAAGGAGTCGATGGGTGCCAATGACGATGTCAACGACGCCTGACGCGAGGTCGGATACCAACGCGTTGACTTCTTTAGGACTTTGAAACCGCGAGAGCGTGGCCACGTGGATTGGAAACGGCGCGAAACGGCGCGAAAACGTTTCCGAATGTTGTTGCGCCAGAAGGGTCGTGGGAACCAGCACCGCCACCTGCCGATTCCCCTCGACGGCTTGAAGAGCCGCCCGCATCGCCACCTCGGTTTTTCCATACCCGACGTCGCCACACACCAGCCGATCCATGGGTTTGGGAAGTTCGAGGTCTCGTTGAACGTCCTCGATGGCCTTGAGTTGGTCCGGGGTTTCTTCATAATCAAAGGCCGCGTCAAATTCATGGGACATGGTCGTGACCTGCTGATACGGTTGACGAGTGACCACTTCTCTGTTGGCGTACAAATCGACGAGTTCGCTGGTCATGTCTTCGATGTTTTTTTTGACGCGCGCTTTGGTCTTGGCCCAGGCGGTTCCCCCTAATTTGTCGAGGGTTGGGGCAGGATGATCGCTGGCTCGATATTTCTGGACCTGGTTCAATCGGGCAAGCGGCACATAAAGGGTGTCTCGTCCGGAAAATTCCAGAATGAGATAGTCGCTTTCAAAGTCCTGCACGGTCAGGCGCCGAAGACCCTTATACCGGCTGATCCCGTGTTGCACGTGAACCACGTAGTCTCCGGCGTTCAAATCATCCAACGAGGACAGAAAGGTCGCGGTCTTGCTTTTGAATTGGGGACGATGCCGGGAAATTTTCGCGAATAAATCTTCTTCGGTCACCACCGTGAACGGAAACGAGGGGACCACGAACCCTGCAGAAAGAAACCCTTGACAAATGTAAAACGGCGCTCGTCCTGCAACGTCGATCCCGTGCGTCAAGGGATTCTGTTCAGTCGCGGGAGCCTGATGTTCCGCGAACAACCCTGACAACCGTTCTACCTGTCCGGACGATCGCACCACCACCATCACGGGCCCCTCTTGTCGAAGCCGTTCGAGGATGGCCAGGGTCTCGATAAACGACGTGGCGCGGAGGCCCAGCCCCGCACTCTGAGTCGACTGAATGGGAAGTGTGATCATCGGGTCCCACGTGCCCTCGGACGGCTCGAGCGCGTCAACGGACAGAGACGGACAATCGGCAAAGGACGACACGAACTCATTCCAGACGAGATGCCGGTGAGACGGATCAGGGTGCGGACCCCCTGGGCTTATGGTTTCGTGGGTCTCCCATGCCTCCCGTAACCCCTCCCACCAATCTCGGGCAACCTGGGCCAGGGCGCCGGGACGATCCATCACCACGAACGGTTTCGTTGGAAAATAATCCAGCAGGGCAGCCGTCGATGGAGAGTCCCCTGTCGAGCATGGGGCAGGCCGTTCGGGCAAGCGGCGTTCCGCATCCATCGGGACGTCAGCCCACGACCCTTCAGCGTGACCATCTTGTTGCGGCACCCTGCCCGTCGGGTCGACAAGCCTCTCATGGTCCCTGGCAGATGGGAGAAGGTCTTCCCGCGCGGGAAGAATCTCAGCGGCGCGTGTCACCCGGGTGGACTCTTGCGTGCCCAGATCGAACCGGCGGATGGACTCCACGGTATCGCCCAGAAACTCGATCCGGCAGGGGTCCGGGTCGCCGGTGGAAAAAATATCCACGATCCCGCCTCGAATGCTGAATTCGCCGGGAATTTCCACGAGGGACACGCGCCGGTATCCCGTGGCCAGCAACCGGCGAACCAGCGATTCCCGATCAATCACGGCGCCGACGGTTAACGTCAGACACGACCTGGCAAACGCAGACGGAGGCACCAGCAACCGGAGGGCGGCCCTGGGGGTCGTGATGACCAGCGTGGGACGATGGGACTGGAGCTGAAATAACGTTCGCATGCGTTGCGCGATCAGGTCGATGGATGACGCGCCGTCTTCAGTGGAGGAGGACCCTCGGTCCGGGTACGCCGTCAACGATTCCACAGGGAGGTTGAAGCGGGTAAAGAAAAACTCCATGTTCCGGAACAAGGTTTCCACCTCTTCCTGCGTCGGGGTGAGCACGAGCCACGGCTGAGGAGCGGGGCCCTGCATTGAGAGATGGAAAGGGGTCTTGCTCCGACTCTGCGGCGCGGTCATCAGCAGACTGAGCAGAAAGGCGAGGCCGGGCCCGTGCGGTCCCACCACGAAGGGTTTGGTTCCCGGCGTGGCGCAGGCCTCAATCATGGGCGTCAACAGGCGCGCCCACGATGCTTGGGACAGGTAGCTCATTCTTTCGTGGTTCACGACAACGGATTGTTATGGCGTCAGGGGCGTCCCTGGTGGAGAGGGAGGAATGGGGTCGGGTCCTTCCTTCGTTGAGCCGGAATTTCGGATTCGTTCAATAATAATACTCGTTGAGATCTCGGGAACAAGCGGGATGCTGACGACGAGACCGCCACGGGCCTCGACCCTGTCGCGGCCAACAATCGCATCGACCGGCCAATCTCCGCCTTTCACCAAGACGTCGGGTTGGATCGTGTCGACCAGACACAACGGATCGGGTTCCGCAAACTTGACGACATAGTCGACACACGAGAGGGCACTGAGAACTTCCATGCGTTGGTCCTCCGGAATAAACGGCCGTCCCGTTCCTTTATTCAGGTTCTGCACGGACGCATCGCTGTTCACGCCGACGATCAAGAGATCCCCCAACTCCCGCGCCGCCCGGAGATATCGAACGTGCCCGACGTGAAGCAAGTCGAAGCAACCATTCGTCAACACCACCCGGTCGCCGCGTGCTTTTCGCCGCGTCACAACAGGCAGAAGCTCTTCTACGGTCACCATGTGCGCATGCTCCATCATCAACACAACAGACTGAGGCCTCTACCGCTTCGCAGAGCGCGGAATGACTCAACACCCCTTCAAACGGCGTGCCGTCCGTCTCAGGCGTATACGGCTATGATACCCCGTCCCCCGGTAAAATCCTAGAGGCCACGAGGACAAGACCGTGCCTCATCCCTCCCTGCCCAGCCAGCCGGGAAACAAAACTAATCTGAAAGCGTCAAACGGGTCAAACGGATGGCACCGATACAAGTCCGGCCGGATACCGTAAAAAGTCAGGCGGCGAATGGCCTTGACGGGCAAGCATGCGAATGACGCGCAGGCACAGTCTTTACTTGACCACTCACTGCTGCTTGGCCCATTATTGTTGACCGGCAATTAACTGTAAATAGACAGTAGCAGCTTCGGTAATACTTGTTGGGATCTTATGGTTATTTTGGAGAAATCGAAATGAAAACACTTGATCTTGATACTTTAAAGAAAGCGGTACGCGGGACTGCTGCAGCCTTTCGTTGTGTAACAGATTACCAGCCGGTAGGGGGCCAAGGTGATAAGGTATTTCCACCGACATACGAAGGCGGAAAGTACGCTACTGAGGACAGGATCAACCCGGAAACCGGCGAAGCCCGAAAGTGTGTATTGCTCGATTCGGTGCAGTCGCAAGCCAATCGCATGGAACTGGCGCTGCTGGAAGCCTATAGAGGCGGTAAGCTGGAACTGCCGATTCTGATTGCCCGTTTCGAGGAAGATCTGCCCAAACCGTTCACAGTAACCAGCTTGGAGGCTCCACACCGGGTCGCCGATGCCCTGTTTCGTGACTGTTTGCTTGATGGGAAAATTTTCAGGAAATCGGATACGGGAAAGATTCTGGACACCTGTGATATCCGTAATGCCGCTGACATCTTTGGGCTCTGCCCTACTGTTCTCCTGTTTGGGTTGTGGGACTCGACGGGACCGCGCAGAGGTCTTGGTGCCAAGTTTCAGCGTGCGTTAGTTTCTGAAATTGTTGGTTACGACGCAGAACCAGGGAAAAAGACTTCAAGTCGCATTGACCCTGCACAGATAATGCTGGGTGCGGGTCCACTTTACCATCGCAATGAAGCAGAGGATGCGCCAAATTGGACTTTAGATAAAAACTTGGTTGAGAACAAAGCTAAGGAAATTAGGCCATCGGAAGTTAATCATGGCAACGTAACTCCCAGTGTCGAGAATGGTGGCTTTACTATCTCCAAGGCACGTCAGACAACCACGTTGTCACTGGCTGTGTTGCGACGGCTCAGATTTCCACTGAATGGCAAAGCCGATTCCAGCCCGGAAGTAGACCTTGCAGCTCGCACGACCTTGGCTGCACTGGGCTTGGTCGCTGGCACCTTGGCGCGAATCGATACGGACCTGCGTTCTCGCTGTCAGTTGTTTGCCGAGGATTTTCCAGCCTGGGAACTTTTGGACCGCCCAGGGCAGGAACCAACCAGATACAACCTTGACCCTGATGAAGCCATAGATTTGTTTAAGAATGCGCTCAGTGCCGTCAAGAATTTTCACCTGCCTTGGCTTGGCGAAATCGAGCTCACACCATCCAAAGAACTTATGAGCCTTATACGCCGTAGCCAGGAATTGGCTAGCAAACAGGGCTCGGAAACCGCTGCATAATGCTCGCTATCGGCATTCGCTATCTGAATGGCTGGGCAATGGCTGCAGCAGATGGCGCGAAGAAAGAGCGAGCTGAATGGCCGCCGCATCCTGACCGGGTGTTCATGTCCTTGGCGGCGGCCTGGTTTGAAACTGGTGAAGTCGAAGAAGAGGGTGAGGCTTTGCGGTGGCTGGAAGCTCTTGATTCTCCTGCGATTCGTGCTCCTGATGCTACCTTTCGTGATTCCGTTGTCAGTTACGTGCCAGTTAATGACCGAGTCCCGGAACATCGTTCACCACAGCCACGTAGATTTCCAACGGCAATTCCTCACGCCGCGGAAGGGTGCCTACCAGAGGTTTACCTGATCTGGAATCAAGTAGGTCCGGGCGTTCACCTACCGGCATTAGAAAAGCTGACGGCTAAAGTGACCCATATAGGACATTCTGCTTCTCTGGTTCAGGCCTGGGTGGAGACTGAAAGGCAGTTGAAACCAACCTGGGTCCCCATCGAAGGGGTAGCAAAACACCGACTCAAAACCCCCTATAAAGGTCGTCTTGATAATCTCGCCAATTCGCTCAATCGGGATCAGTATATTGAGTATAAAGACCTTAAGGCTGCATGCGCCAATGCGTCAAAGACATCGGAAAAAAGACGGTTAAAGAAGGAAATAGACGACCGTTTTAACGGTGTTCCGCCACGAAACCAACGCCCTTCTCCTGGTCGCTGGCAATCCTATGATTCGCCTGAGGAGCAAACAGATTCTAGTCTGCAAGGATCGTTGTTCAACCCACAATTGATCATCATGCGCCTCACCGGAAAACGTCTTTCGTTACCGGCTACGCTCATACTGACGAAGGCTTTTCGCAACCTGTTACTGAATAGTTGTCCGGTACAGCCACCGCCAGAATGGCTGAGTGGACACCAGCAAACCGGCAAACCAAGTATCGAACCTCACCTCGCAATCTTCCCGCTTGCTTTCGTGGGCAATGAACGCGCAGATGGGCGAATCATAGGTGTCGGCCTGGCTTTACCACGGGAGTATGAGGCTAAGGCACTCACGGATTCGGAAATTGGTCGGTGCTTCTTCGAGTTTCTGCATGATTCTGAGACCGGCTTGATTCGTCGACACAAGCTGTTCGACGGTAAATGGTTCGAATGCATGACGGAACTGGAAGCCAGGGAATCTCCTCCTCGTGCACTCCAGCCTGATAGATGGACACGACCGTCAAGAGTCTGGGCAAGTGTAACCCCAGTGGCACTCAATCGGCATTTCAGGGGCAACAATTCCTGGGAGCAGACTGCTGAGAGCATGAAGGACGCCTGTGAGCACATTGGCTTGCCTCGTCCCCGAGAGGTGTTGCTACACCCGGTATCGCTGATCGAAGGAGCACCTCATGTCCGGGACTTCCCAAGGATTGAACGCAAAAACCAAGGCGGGAAGCCCGTTCACCAACATCTGGTGGCGACTTTCGATGAGCCGATCCGTGGTCCCATCCTTATCGGTGCAGGAAGGTTTCGCGGTTATGGGGTCTGTTTGCCCATGGATAAGCAACAATAATAAGCAAAATGACGATCAGCGAACTGACCGAGTCCGACTTTGAAGGCTTTTTTACCTCCTTGTGGGACAGGCCGCCGTTTGCTTGGCAGTCTGATTTGACCGAACGAGTGTTGACAAATCGTGAAGCCCCCTGGCCGCAGGCAATCGCTTTACCAACCGGAGCTGGCAAGACGACCTGCCTGGATATAGCCGTGTTTGCGCTTGCGGCACAGGCGGCTATGCCGGGCCGGAAAGAAGCAATTACCGCACCCAGGCGCATCTTTCTGGTTGTTGATCGGCGCATTGTAGTAGATGAAGCCTACGAGCGCGCTTATAGGATATCTTGCAAATTGCAGGACGCTACAGGCGGCATATTAAAACAGGTTGCTGACAACCTGAGGGAAATTGCAGGCCACACCGAAAGTAGTGGGATGCCGTTGGAAGCTCATATCCTTCGGGGCGGGATGTACCGTTCAGAAGCGTGGAGTCGCAGCCCCTTGCAACCTTCGGTTATCACGTCAACCGTTGATCAAATCGGTTCGCGCCTTTTGTTTCGTGCCTACGGTGGCAGCAGTTCACGGGTATGGCCCATTTATGCCGGACTTGTCGCCAACGATAGTCTTGTTCTAGTTGATGAAGCTCATTGCGCCCATCCCTTCCTGCAAACCTTACAGGCTGTTAAAAAGTACCGCCAATGGGGAGAGCAGCCGCTACAAAGGCCATTTCTTCCAGTTGTCATGTCAGCCACACCGCCTTCCGATTTGAAGGATAAATTCACGGATTCGTCTTCAGATCCCAGAAATCCTGAGCACCCTCTTGGTCGTCGGCAACTGGCTTCCAAGCCGGCGAGATTGATATTGGATGAAATCAAGGGTGGCAGGAAAGCCGAAGCGTCTGAGAAGGTCGCAAAGGCCGTAGTTGAGTATGCACTTGAGCTTGCCGGCGACGAGCCGAAGGCTATCGTCGCGTTCGTCAATCGTGTTGCGACGGCCCGGGCGGCAAAAGACCTGTTGATTAAGAAGAAAGATATTGACTGCGAGTTGCTGACGGGACGAATGCGGACAATTGATAAGGAGGCCGTGCAAGGTCGACTTGAATCGCTTCATTCCGGCGTGGAGCGAACTCTGGAAAGGTCGTTGATTGTTGTGGCTACCCAAACGTTGGAAGTTGGTGCTGATCTGGATTTCGATGGCCTCGTTACGGAGTGCGCAAGCCTGGACGCCTTGCGTCAACGCTTTGGACGATTGAATCGCATGGGAAGAGATATTGAGGCGAAGGCAATCATCATTTATGTCGATAATGGCAAGGAAGCCGACCCGGTTTACGGTGAAGCGATGAGTAAAACCTGGGAGTGGCTCGGAGAGCAGAAAGATGAAAATGACGAGGTTGATTTCGGTATTGCCGAGCTGCAAAAGCGACTGCACGAGGGGGAAGAACTATCAAAACTGAATGCTCCCACTACTGATGCTGCTGTGATGCTGCCTGCCCATCTGGACTGTTTGGCACAGACCGAGCCTGCTCCCAAACCTTCACCGGCCGTTTCCCTGTTTTTGCACGGTCTTCGAGAGGCAGTCCGTGATGTCGAGGTCTGTTGGCGAGCCGATGTGGATTTGACTGACGATAAACAGCAAGAAAATTCCCTGGAATCTTTGCGCCTGTGCCCCCCGACAGGTGTAGAAACGCTGGCGGTACCTATCGGTCTGTTTAAGTGCTGGCTGACGGGGTTCGACGGACTGGACAACAGTGCGGACGTGGAAGGCGTGAACGCCGAGGATGAATCGCAAAATGCCACAAACGAAGAAAACCAGCGCCGGGTTCTTCGATGGAGAGGTCGTGAAACGCGCCTTGGGAGAGATATTATTTCCGAACCAGCTGACATTCACCCTGGAGAGATTATTGTCATCCCGTTTAGTTTGTTTCCCGAATCCACCGTACTTGGTGACTTGACGGCAAGTGACGTGATTTTGGACCAGGGAGAGTCGGCTTACCTTCGTGTCAGAGCCAAAGCCGCCCTGCGCCTGCACCCTGTAGGAATAGGAGCATGGCCGGAGAGCTTGGCATTGGTACGGGATGACGCCAAGACGTTGTTAGAAGGTTTAAGCGAAAAATACGAGGATGATTCCGAAGAAGTTATGACAGATGTGCATAATGTTCTGAAGCGGCTTGCGGAGGTGGGAGACATCCCTGAAGAGCAGTGGCGCTGGTTGCCGGAAGTTGCTTCTGTGTTGGTCGACGAATTCCCCACTGCTGAAAAACTGAATAGGTCCGGGGCCTGCCATGTACGCACTAGCAGCCTTACGATTGTGGGTCGTAAACTGGTAAAAAAGTATACTCGTGACGCAAGTATTTTCAGCGATGAAGACGATGCTTCATCTTCGGGTATATCACACAAAAACGGCAAACCAGTCCTGTTGAAGAAACATCTGCCCGGCGTTGAGGAATTTGCCAGAAATCACGCTATTGGTTGCGGGCTCCCAGACGCAATAACGGAAGCAATCGCCCGTGCCGGTTTATTGCATGATCTGGGCAAGGCCGACCCACGATTCCAACAGATACTGCGTCGTGGTGGTATTCCTGTAGTCGGGGAAATGCTTGCCAAGTCATCCCGATACCCCAGAGACCGCAACGAACGAGAACGAATCAGGAGGGAATCAGGCTATCCAGAAGGTGCTCGACATGAGTTGCTTTCGGTGCGGATGGCGGAAAGCGTCCCCGAGTTGCTTCCGGAAGATACCGGTCTGAAAGAACTTGTGTTGCATTTGGTGGCCAGCCACCATGGGTACGGTCGCCCCTTCGCGCCAGTCGTAAATGATGAGAATCACCCTGAAACCAAGTTTCCACTTGGCGAACATTGCAACATTGCATGGAGTTGGCCTGGTGGTCCGCTTGGCTTGGAGCGGCTCGACTCCGGGGTTTCAGAACGTTACTGGCACTTGACGAGACGGTACGGCTGGTGGGGGCTGGCTTGGTTGGAGGCACTGCTGAGGATTGCCGACTGGCGACGAAGCGAGTGGGAAGAACAAAATGATGACAACGCATGAACCGAAAGACGGTCTCTTGCTAGGCGGTTTGAAGGGCGGTAATTTGCTGGCCTTTTTGGCTGCCATCGGTTTGTTGAGAACTCTTGTCACAGAGAAGCCTGAGCAAAACTGGAAACTGTGTTGGAAGGAAAACGGTGCGGACTGGTCGCCTGTGTTATCTGGAAAAGACACGCTCGAAGCTGAAGAATTGATAAGCATTCTGCACGCTGCTTTAAAAGTGCAGAGTCAGGTGCTTAACCAACCTAAACTCAGGAAGTTCAAAGACACAGCTAAGATAGAATGTGAACAATTTCGAGAGATTGCCTTGGAGGCGCAAGACACATCGACCTTTGTTGATCGAACATACTCGGATTTCGTTGCCGCTTTAGGTTGTGAAAGCACGCCTCACCCTGCCGGCAAGAGCCCTTCAATTCAGGACACGGATCTACGGACAATGAGCGGTGCCGGTCATCAGCATTTTCTAGAAACGATGCGAGATTTGGCTGGGAAGATTGCGCAGGATGATTTAAGGTTTTCTTTGTTTGACATATGGGCATATAGAGATGAAAAAATGGGCCTCCGCTGGGACCCACTAGAGGACAGGCGGTACGCACTGCGTTGGAAAGAACCTAGCAAAGATACTATAAAAACAATGCATGGTGCTACACGCCTGGCCATCGAAGCCCTTCCCTTGTTTCCAACCATGCCTGTTGGCAGGTTTCTCGAGACCACTGGATTTTCCCCAAGGAAAAATGGGCCTATTTTCTTCTCTTGGCCAATCTGGAACGTACCTATAGATATTGACACCATCCGCTCGCTTCTTTCACTTAACGAACTACAGGAGCCAGGGCCGAATGGAGGGAAGTTATATCGGAGGGGTATAGTAGAGGTATATCGTAGTGAGCGTATTACTCAAGGTAAGTACTACCGCAATTTCACTAGTGCTGATTCTGTCTTACGGTATTGACTCCAAACAGGGTTCTGATACGGCCCAGCCCTATTTCAAATAGGCGGACTATTTGCCGCTACAAGCAAAGAAGTCTGAGAAACGTCAGCAATAAACAGAACTTATCCTGATCTATCGACCTGCCCGGCATTAAGCTGGTTCGGTGGAACCGGAATCCAGTCAATATTCGGCAAACCCAGCCATGCTTCAAAAACCGGACGCCATAGTAATTCACCAGGCTGGCGAAGGCGAGGCGACCAACCTCATCCCCGCCCGCATCATCAACGAGTACGTCTACTGCCCGCGCCTTGCGTACCTCGAATGGGTCCAGGGTGAATGGGCGGCTTCCTACGATACGGTTGAAGGCGCTTATGCTCACCGCAGGGTGGATCGAAAGTCGGGCACCATGCCGACAGCAGATGACGTACAGGAAGATGACGTCATCCACGCCAGGTCCGTGTACTTATCTTCTGAAAAGCTGGGTGTCGTTGCGAAGATGGACCTGGTTGAAGTCGAGGGTGGCGCCGTGGTGCCCGTCGACTACAAGAAGGGCAAACGGCCGCACGTGGCCAGAGGTGCCTATGACCCTGAACGGGTGCAACTCTGCGTACAGGGATTGATTCTGCTCGAGCATGGCTACCAATGTGACGAGGGCGCATTGTATTTTGTAGCCAGCAAAGAACGAGTGAAGGTCCCCTTCGATGAAGAGTTGATTAACCTGACCGGGGAAGCGATCAGGGGCGCGCGAAACTTGGCGGCAAGTGGCAGGATTCCGCCACCTCTGGAGGACTCACCCAAGTGTCCCCGTTGCTCACTCGTTGGCATCTGCCTGCCGGACGAGGTCAATTTCCTCACCAAGGCGGAGGTGGAACCAAGACCGCTCGCAGTCGGGGCGGATCACAAGCGGTCCGTGTACGTTCAGCACCATAGGGCCAGGGTACGCAAGAAAGGGCACGTCCTGAACATAGAAGTGGAGGATGAAACCGTCTCGACCTGCCGGCTGGATGAAATCTCGCAAGTCGTCGCCATGGGCAACGTCTACATTACGACGCCGGTCCTCCATGAGCTCATGCGCCGGGAGATTCCCGTGTCCTGGTATTCCTACGGCGGCTGGTTTCTGGGCCACACCACGGGAGTCGGCCACAAGAACGTCGAGTTGAGAACGGCCCAGTATGCCCGAAGTTTCGAGCCTCAAACCTGCCTGCACCTGGCAAGGCGGCTTGTCAGGGCAAAGATTCTCAATTCAAGAACCCTGCTGCGACGAAACTGGCGGGGTGAAGTAAAGCCGACTGCGCTGGTACGGGACCTCAAGGTGGACGCGGACAACGCCGCCAGGGCGGACAACCTGCAAACATTGTTGGGCATAGAGGGAGCCGCCGCCTCACGCTACTTTGGTCATTTCCAAAACATGTTGCGCAACGACGAAGGCTTTGACTTTGATTTCTCCGGCAGAAACCGGCGGCCACCCAAGGACAAAGTCAACGCCCTGCTGTCGTTCACCTACGCACTGCTGGTAAGAACCTGGACCAATACGCTCAGCACGGTGGGGTTTGACCCGTACCGAGGGTTTTACCATCAGCCGCGATACGGCCGGCCAGCACTTGCGCTGGATTTGATGGAAGCCTTCCGGCCCCTGGTCGCCGAATCGACCGTCATAAAGGCCATCAACAATGGTGAGGTCAGTGCTGGGGATTTCATTGTTTCTTCTACCGGCGTTGCCATGAAAGAGGGCGCCCGCAAAAGCCTGATTGCGGCTTTCGAGCGAAGGCTGTCCCAGGAAATCACACATCCCGTCTTCGGTTACAAGGCCAGCTATCGCCGCGTTCTGGAAATCCAGGCAAGGGTGTTTGGGCGCTACCTGCTTGGTGAACTGTCTGAGTATCCGGACTTCATGACGAGATAACGATGACTTCAGACGAGCGGCTCTACATTGTGGCCTATGACATCAGTGATCCAAAGCACGGGCGAGCGGTCTTCAAGACTATGCATGGCTATGGAGACTGGGTACAATTGTCGATATTCCAATGCCGATTGTCGCGACTTCGCCACGCAGAAATGATTGCGGCTCTCGACCGCTTGATACATCATGACGACGACTCTGTGTTGATTATGGACCTCGGCCCTGCCGACTCGGTTGAGCCGCGAATAACGAGTCTCGGCAAAGGCTTCAAACAGGTTTCCAATGACGCGGTCATCGTGTGATGTTGCCGAGGAGGTGCGAATACTGCGGTGGTGTTTGGTTTCAGGTGGAGTGCTCGCACTCCAACGTTCGTTAAAAATCAGAGACTTATGATAATGCGTCTATCTGGCTTGATAAGTTGCTTCGATATCTGCTGGAATCTGTCGGCACCGCTCGCAAGGGGCATTGTTTCTTTTGCGGAAACAAGGCGTTGCGCGAGTACTGTATGGGCGGCGAATTTGCCGCCCCCTCATTGAAGCTTTTCATGTAAAGTCATAAGCCCCCCTTTGTTAGAGGTATGGGCGGCGAATTTGCCGCCCCCTCATTGAAGCATCGATAATAAAGATTTTAACAAAGGGGGTGTTATGTATGGGCGGCGAATTTGCCGCCCCCTCATTGAAGCCCATACGAATCAATCGTCATGGGATGCCTGACTTTAAGTATGGGCGGCGAATTTGCCGCCCCCTCATTGAAGCACGCAATACGGACCGGAAAAGTCTTTATATTTTGGTATGGGCGGCGAATTTGCCGCCCCCTCATTGAAGCAAGGCCGGGGCCTGGAACGCAAGCCTATTTCAGGCTGTATGGGCGGCGAATTTGCCGCCCCCTCATTGAAGCAAGAAAACAATCCGCGGCTCTTGCCGAATCCGACAAGTATGGGCGGCGAATTTGCCGCCCCCTCATTGAAGCCGAAGCTTTTAGCTTCGCAGGCAGTGTCAAAATAATAGTATGGGCGGCGAATTTGCCGCCCCCTCATTGAAGCTTGCCAAAATTTGGCGCTTGAAGGCCTGCGTGCTGCGTATGGGCGGCGAATTTGCCGCCCCCTCATTGAAGCCCATACAAGCCTTGATCCTTCCTGATCTTTCACAACAGGTATGGGCGGCGAATTTGCCGCCCCCTCATTGAAGCGTCTTAGAAAGGTGATCTGCTATCCCGCTCATATACACGTATGGGCGGCGAATTTGCCGCCCCCTCATTGAAGCGGGCTAAATAATAATAGGTTTTATATTTTTTCATAGTTGTATGGGCGGCGAATTTGCCGCCCCCTCATTGAAGCGACGGCTTCTTCTAAATTCTCTAAAGCCTCTTTTTCGTATGGGCGGCGAATTTGCCGCCCCCTCATTGAAGCTCTATTCACAAAAGGGGGATAACGTGAAATATTATCTGTATGGGCGGCGAATTTGCCGCCCCCTCATTGAAGCGAGAGAAATTAATTACACGAAAAAAAATTTTAAAGTATGGGCGGCGAATTTGCCGCCCCCTCATTGAAGCGTTCCTGGCAATCACCTATTACCCGATCTGCGCAGGGTATGGGCGGCGAATTTGCCGCCCCCTCATTGAAGCTTGTTTTGACACCTCCTGTTGGATTTGTAATTCAATGTATGGGCGGCGAATTTGCCGCCCCCTCATTGAAGCCAGGAAAGGATCCTAACTATGCGCAGTCTATCCCCTAGTATGGGCGGCGAATTTGCCGCCCCCTCATTGAAGCTCGCCGAATGCAGCGAGGGGGGCACGGAGTAAAAACGTATGGGCGGCGAATTTGCCGCCCCCTCATTGAAGCTACGTGGCACCCTCAGGTCCATATTGGACCTTTTTATTGTATGGGCGGCGAATTTGCCGCCCCCTCATTGAAGCAATTTCCCCTTCAATAATCATTTTTACCCCCTATGTTGTATGGGCGGCGAATTTGCCGCCCCCTCATTGAAGCACAATCCTTTCAAATTTTGTTTGCGTCATTCTTCCCCGTATGGGCGGCGAATTTGCCGCCCCCTCATTGAAGCGGGCTCGGCGGCGCGAGCGGCATATCCCGTGGCGCACAAGTATGGGCGGCGAATTTGCCGCCCCCTCATTGAAGCGTATTGATAAAAACTTATCCTCTCTTTCCAAAATCTGTATGGGCGGCGAATTTGCCGCCCCCTCATTGAAGCTACGTAAATCAGCAAGGCCTCGATCTTATCACTGTACCGGTATGGGCGGCGAATTTGCCGCCCCCTCATTGAAGCCATGCCTCAGACACAAGAAGAAACCTTTGACCCATGTATGGGCGGCGAATTTGCCGCCCCCTCATTGAAGCATCACGTCCTGTCTGTGCCATGACTTTTTGCACGTTGTATGGGCGGCGAATTTGCCGCCCCCTCATTGAAGCGGCCCACGATGGGGCGCAAAAAAAGAAGCGGAAGCTGTATGGGCGGCGAATTTGCCGCCCCCTCATTGAAGCTGAATCGTGCAAAGATGGATGAACTCTCTTTGTCGTGTATGGGCGGCGAATTTGCCGCCCCCTCATTGAAGCGGCGCAATACTAAGAGGTCTATAGATGGGAATCAATATGTATGGGCGGCGAATTTGCCGCCCCCTCATTGAAGCAATAGACGGCTAAGCATTAGCGGCCTCCAATACTCGTATGGGCGGCGAATTTGCCGCCCCCTCATTGAAGCTCCCGTATGTCTTTCCACATTTGCCGGCGAAATTGCGTATGGGCGGCGAATTTGCCGCCCCCTCATTGAAGCGAGAAAATGCGTTACAGACTATTTCCAGGTCTGCGGGCGTATGGGCGGCGAATTTGCCGCCCCCTCATTGAAGCTTTCTGGCTCGCTCTTCGTGCTCGCCCATGTCCTCCACGTATGGGCGGCGAATTTGCCGCCCCCTCATTGAAGCAACAGTGGAGCACTTGATGGGTTGCACTGTATCATCGACGTATGGGCGGCGAATTTGCCGCCCCCTCATTGAAGCTACCGCCGATTTGACCTAAGGTAGCGTCATCATGACCTGTATGGGCGGCGAATTTGCCGCCCCCTCATTGAAGGCAGACCCCCTGTCCCCCTTGTCAGGGGGGGGGCGAAGTGCCGATGGAACAACGGAAGGTTCCTGCCTTCGCACCGTTGGCTCTTGTCCTCGCGGCGTCGCCGTGCTAGAAGGCATAACCAGACCTGCCTTGCCCCAAGAGCGAGCCATGATGAAACCTGAACCATCCCGTGCCCAGGCACGGCAGCTTGCAGCCCGCCGGACATTCTTGATGAACGATTCCCCCCCCCCCCCCCCCACGGCCACGACCCCGGGTCTGCGACGCCGGGACGTGATGCTGCTGGTCGGATTGTGCCTGGCCACCCTGCTCTATGGCGTCGGCAATCTCTCGTTGCAGCCTGGGACGTCCGACGGGCGCGAGAATCTGGAGATGGGAATACAGTTAGGTCAGGCACCGAATCGTGCCAACCACCATCGCGAGCCGTTCGTCCCGGCGGTCATCGCGGCCGTCACCCTTGCGCAACGGGCACTTGGATACGAGCCGGTGGCGGGTCGTTGCGTGGACTGGTACAGCAAACGGGCGGAAACATTTGAATGCCGGTCGGCCTATGCCCCGTACAAAATCGTGAACGTGGGGTTCGTGCTGGTGGCCGGGGTCGGGGTGTTTTTTCTGTGCCGGTGGTATGCCGGGGTGCGATGGCTTCCCCATGTTGCCTTTCTCCTGGTTACGCAAAGTCTCCTTGGTCTGCGGGGGTTTGACGATTTTTTCACGGAGGTTCCTGCCGCCGCTCTCGTGGTGATGGTATCCTGTCTGAGCGCGTTGACGCTGGTTCGGCGTCGTGTGCTCTACAGTGCACTGCTGGGGCTGGTTCTTGCCGCTTTGGTGCTGACCAAGATCGTCTTCCTGTATTTCTGGCCGTTTGTCGTGGCAGGGCTGGTTGCGTCGGATCTGTGGCAAAGAACCCTCGGACGTCGCACCGTGCTGCTGGTCGTCGTGTTTCTCATTGCCCACTTTCTCCCGGTCGGCGGTTGGATGGCACGTAACTTCGTCCTGTTCGACGATTTCTCGTTGATTGACAGCAGGCGGGCGATATCGGTGCTGACCCTTCGCATGACATACAACACGATGCGAGACGACGAATTTGCTGCCGGGTTCTGGTACTACACTCCCTATTATAAGTTCGATCTCGATATTCCGAAGCACTCCTATGAACGCCTCGATTGGAAGAATGCAGACGGATTTCGGCAAACGGGCTTCCGAACATTAAGACGTCTCGATATATGGAACGCAGACGGATTCCGGCGAAGGACGCAGGAGAACGAGAGATTGAGGGCGAGGATATTTGCGGAGCCCTGGCGCCATCTCAAGATCTCGACGCTGCTGGCGTGGCGCGGCCTGTTTTTTCAGGATCGGTTGGGATATGGGGGGTCGCCTAAGGAGTATCTGCTCAAGCCTCTACCCTTGCCTCGGGAATTGTCGCCGGGGCTGAGAGAGACTGTGCTCAACACCTACGGGAAAGGCAAAGAGGCGTACGTGGTCTGGTTCCGTGAGCATGGGACGATCGATGGCTATGGCGAGGCAGAGCTGAAGGCGCTTCTGAACCTGGAGACTGTCGCGGAGCTTGCCAATGCGACGCTGTATCGGGTGCCTCTAATCGATGATTTTGCAGTGCGGGGCACTAGAGTGTCCGAGTTTCTGGATACCGCTGGTGCGAGTGCAGCCCATTGGTCGAAGCCGTCCGGGATGCTCCATTATTTTCGGGAGTCGCCACTTGGCAGCATAGTGTGGAGCAATCATGTTCCGTCTCTTCCCTCGCTGACGGTTGCGATGCCGCGCCTTGCCGAGGTCTGGGGCCTGGACTCCTGGCCACACTGGGAATGGCGGTTTGACCCGTTGTCAAGAACCGTGGTGAATCTGGTCGGATTTCTTGCACTCCTGGTCGTGCCGCTGTGGTTCTGGTTCGGGCACCGTCGCGTCGAGGTTGTGTTTGTGGTGTTGCCGGCGCTCTATCTGCACGGGGTCTATGCCGTGGCCTCGCATTTTATTCTGCGCTATGCCCAGCCGGAGGTGCCGTTGCGGATCTGGGCCACGCTGTTGCTTGTCTGCCTGATGGCCTCCTCCGTGCGCCGGTGGACAAAAGGCTGGTTGAAAGGGTTGACCGCCTGTTGATCGCCCTGCTTGCCGAGAGGGCACTGGGTCTGGCCAAGACCAAAGCCATCAAGAACCTCTCGGTCTGGGCGACGACTTGGCCGCCCCCCCTCATTGAAGGCTGACCCCCCTGCTCCCCTTATCAGGGGGGCGAAGTGCAGATGGAACAACGGAAGGTTCCTGCCTTCGCACCGTTGGCTCTTGTCTTCGCGGCGTCGCCGTGCTAGAAGGCATAACCAGACCTGCCTTGTCCCAAGAGCGAGCCATGATGAAACCTGAACCATCCCGTGCCCAGGCACGGCAGCTTGCAGCCCCTGCCAGTGCCGGGCACGGTAGTGTCCCCCCTTCCCCAACCAGTGTCTTGGTCATCGTTCCGGCCTGGAACGAGGAGAAGTCCATTGCGCAAGTCCTGGAAGGCCTGAAGACGTGTGCAGGCCGACTGGCCGGTCAAGACGTCAGTCTGTCGGTCTGTGTAATCGACGACGGTTCTACCGACGGCACCGCCGAAGTCGCGCGCCGGGCCGGGGCCGACCATATCTTGACCCACAGGTGGAACCAGGGGCTCGGTGCGGCCATACGCAGCGGACTGGCCCACGCGCGTGATCATGGGTTCGACCTCGCGGTCAAACTCGACGCCGACGGTCAGCACGACCCGACGGACATCCCCGAACTGATTGCCCCGATCCTGGAAGACCAGGCCGATCTGGTCTTCGGCGACCGTTTCCCCCGCATGACCTACCGGATGCCCCTGGTGCGTCGCTGGGGCAATGCGTTTTTCCGTTCTCTGATGCAATGGTTGTTGAACGGTTGGCAGATCCGGGATTCGCAGCCCGGCATGTTCGCTGCGAGCCACGCCTACCTGGACAGGTTTTTTCTGTCCGGCGATTACAACTACACCCAGCAGGTATTGCTTGATGCCTATCTCAAGGGAATGCGATTTACCCAGGTGCCGGTCACCTTCAACGCGCGAACAAGCGGGGACTCGTTCATCTCGTTCAAATACCCGTTCAAGGTGCTGCCACAAATTTTCTTGCTGCTGGTCATGGTCAGGCCACTGAAAGTGTTTCTGCCGCTGGCAGGTCTGTTCCTTGCCGTTGCCCTGGGGGTGTTCGGCTTCGAGCTGACTCTGTGGCTGCTGGACTCGACCTCGAAGCCGGTCGAACACGTCAACCTGGTTCTGGGGCTGACGCTCTTCGGCATCAACACCGGCTATTTCGGGTTGCTGGCCGAGTTGCTTGTGCGGTATCGTCATCGGTCATGACGACGTCCCGGCAGATGGGGCGCTATGTCCTGACCGGCCTGGCGGGGGTTGTCGTGAGCCTGGGGGTCACGGTTCTGGCGCGCGAAGGGGCAGGACTGTCTGCCCGGGCGGCATTTGCCATGGCCCTCGGCGTGGTGTTCACCTTCCAGTTTTTTGCCAACGCGTTCTTCGTGTTCAACGCCGGTGCCGACCGCAATACCTTTCTTCGCTATGCGGGTTCGGCACTCGTGTTCCGTTTCATGGACTATCTGCTGTTTGTGGGCCTTCAGGGGCTTGTGGCGCCCTACTACGTTGCGGCTGCGCTGGCTATTTTCATCACCAACCTGGTGAAATTCCTGGTCTACCGCGGTTTCGTCTTTACCGGCCGGAATGAGCGCGTCCGGGTAGAAAGGGCATCATGACGACCCCCCCCCCCCCCCCCGTCTCCCATACGGCCATGACCCCGGGTCTGCGCCGCCGGGACGTGATGCTGCTGGTCGGGTTGTGCCTGGCCACGCTGCTCTATGGCATCGGCAATCTCTCGTTGCAGCCTGCGGAGGGCGACGGGCACCAGAACCTGAAGATGGGAATACAGTTAGGTCAGGAACCGAATCGTGCCAACCACTATCGCGAGCCGTTCGTCCCGGCGGTCATCGCGGCCGTCACCCTCGCGCAACGGGCACTTGGATACGAGCCGGTGGCGGGTCGTTGCGTGGACTGGCAACGGGTGGACACATTTCAATGCCGGTCGGCCTATGCCCCATACAAGATCCTGAACGTGGGGTTCGTGCTGGTGGCCGGGGTCGGGGTGTTTTTTCTGTGCCGGTGGTATGCCGGGGTGCGATGGCTTCCCCATGTTGCCTTTCTCCTGGTTACGCAAAGTCTCCTTGGTCTGCGGGGGGTTGACGATTTTTTCACGGAGGTTCCTGCCGCCGCTCTCGTGGTGATGGTATCCTGTCTCAGCGCGTTGACGCTGGTTCGGCGTCGTGTGCTCTACAGTGCACTGCTGGGCCTGGTTCTTGCCGCTTTGGTGTTGACCAAGATCGTCTTCCTGTATTTCTGGCCGTTTGTCGTGGCAGGGGTGGTTGCGTCGGATCTGTGGCAAAGAACCCTCGGACGCCGCACCGTGCTACTGGTCGGCGTGTTTCTCATGGTTCACTTTCTTCCGATAGGCGGCTGGATGGTACGTAACTTCGTCCTGCTTGACGATTTCTCGGTGGTTGGTGCCAGGCGGTCGGTATCGGTGTTGACCCATCGCGCGGCATACAACACGATGCGAGACGACGAATTTGCCGCCGGCTTCTGGCACTACACCCCCTATAAGTTCGATCTCGATATTCCGAAGCACTCCTATGAACGCCTCGATACGAAGAATATAGACGGATTCCGGCAAATGGGCTCCCGAGCAAGAGCACGTCTCTGGCGAACGACGCAGGAGAACGAGATGTTGAGGGCGAAGATATTTGCGGAGCCCTGGCACCATCTCAAGGTCTCGACGCTGCTGGCGTGGCGCGGCCTGTTCGTTCATGAAGGATTGGGGCGTAAACGGCCCCGTATCCCTCTGCTCAGGCACTGGTCTTTGCCTCGGGAATTGTCGCCTGGGCTGAGAGAGACTGCGCTCCACGCCCACAGTAAAGGCAAAGAGGCGTACGTGGTCTGGTTCCGTGAGCGTGGGACGATCGATGGCTATAGCGAGGCAGAGCTGAAGGCGTTTTTGAATCTGGAACCCGTCGCGGAGCTTACCGATGCGACGCTGTACCGAGTGTCTCCACTCACCCCCCCCGGCCGTGGTGCCGGAGATTGCGAGGATTGGACCTCCGAACACTTCTTCGCGAGTGCCACTGTCGAGGTGGTGGTTGCCTGTCTGAACGCCGGTGCCGATCCCAACGCGCGGAATGAGACCGGCGCCACCGCCCTGCATCTGGCGGCCCGGTTCAACCCCAGTGCAGCGGTAGTCGAGGCATTGATCGAGGCCGGCGCCGACCTGCATCTGCGTGACAATCCGGGCCGGACGCCCCTGCACCTGGCGGCCTGGCTGAATCCCAGTGTTGCGGTGATCAGGGCGCTGATCGAGGCCGGCGCCGACCCGAACGAGCCGAACGACAAAGGTTTGACGCCCCTGCACCTGGCAGCCAGGGCCAACTCCCAAGCGGTGGTTAAGGCGTTGCTTGATCACGGGGCGTTACCTGATGCCAGACAGGGGAGCGCCGGAGTTCAGACTAGAGTGTCCGAGTTTCTGGAGGATGCGGGTGCAGATGCAGCCCATTGGTCGAAGCCGTCCGGGATGCTGTACCATCTTCGGGAGTCGCCACTTCACAGCATAGTGTGGAGCAATCATGTTCCGTCTCTTCCCTCGCTGAAGGTTGCGGTCCCGCGTCTTGCCGAGGTCTGGGGTCTGGACTCCTGGCCACACTGGGAATGGCGGTTTGGCCCCTTGTCGAGAACCCTCGTGAATCTTGTCGGACTTCTTGCACTCCTGGTCGTGCCGCTGTGGTTCTGGTTCTGGCGTCGCCGTCGCATCGAGGTTGTGTTCGTGGTGTTGCCGGCGCTCTATCTGCACGGGGTCTATGCCGTGGCCTCGCATTTTGTTCTGCGCTATGCCCAGCCGGAGGTGCCGTTGCGGATCTGGGCCACGCTGTTGCTTGTCTGCCTGGCGGCTTCCTCCGTGCGCCGGTTGGGCAGAAGGCTGGTTGAAAGGTTGACCGCCTGTTGATCGCCCTGCCTGCCGATGGCCACCGGCTGGTCGAGAGGGCACTGGGTCTGGCCAAGACCAAAGGCATCAAGAACTTCTCGGTCTGGGCGGCGACTTGACCGCCCCCTCATTGAAGGCAGACCACCCTGCCCCACTTGTCAGGGGGCGAAGTGCAGATGGAACAACGGAAGGTTCCTGCCTTCGCACCGTTGGCTCTTGTCCTCGCGGCGTCGCCCGTGCTACAAGGCGCAACCAGACCTGCCTTGCCCCACGAGCGAGCCATGATGAAACCTGAACCGTCCCGTGTCCAAGCGTGGCAGCTTGCCGCCCGCCGGACCTTCTTGATGAACGTTCCCCCCCCCCCCCCCCCCCCCCCCCCCCCCCCCCCCCCCCCCCCCCCCCCCCCACGGCCACGCCCGTCTCCCATACGGCCATGACCCCAAGGCTGCGACGCCGGGACGTGATGCTGCTGGTCGGGCTGTGCCTGGCCACCCTGCTCTATGGCGTCGGCAATCTCTCGTTGCAGCCTGCGACGGGCGACGGGCGCCAGAACCTGGAGATGGGAATATGGCTGGGTCAGGAACCGAATCGTGCCGTCCACTATCGCGAGCCGTTCGTCCCGGCGGTCATTGCGGCCGTCACCCTCGCGCAACGGGCACTTGGATACGAGCCGGTGGCGGGTCGTTGCGTGGACCGGCAACGGGAAACATTTGAATGCCGGTCTGCCTATGCTCCGTACAAAATCCTGAACGTGGGGTTCGTGCTGGTGGCCGGGGTCGGGGTGTTTTTTCTGTGCCGGTGGTATGCCGGGGTGCGATGGCTTCCCCATGTTGCCTTTCTCCTGGTTACGCAAAGTCTCCTTGGTCTGTCGGGGGTTGACGATTTTTTCACGGAAGTTCCTGCCGCCGCTCTCGTGGTGGTGGTATCCTGTCTCAGCGCGTTGACACTGGTTCGGCGTCGTGTGCTCTACAGTGCACTGCTGGGGCTGGTCCTTGCCGCTTTGGTGTTGACCAAGATCGTCTTCCTGTATTTCTGGCCGTTTGTCGTGGCAGGGCTGGTTGCGTCGGATCTGTGGCAAAGAACCCTCGGACGCCGCACCATGCTGCTGGTCGGCGTGTTTCTCATGGTTCACTTTCTTCCGATAGGCGGCTGGATGGTACGTAACTTCGTCCTGTTTGACGAGTTCTCGGTGGTTGACAGCAGGCGGGCGACATCGGTGTTGACCCGTCGCGCGGCGTACAACACGATGCGAGACGACGAATTTGCTGCCGGGTTCTGGCACTACACCCCCTATAAGTTCGATCTCGATATTCCGAAGCACTCCTATGAACGCCTCGATACGAAGAATATAGACGGATTCCGGCAAACGGGCTCCCGAGCAAGAGCACGTCTCCGGCGAAGGACGCAGGAGAGCGAGATGTTGAGGGCAAGGATATTTGCGGAGCCCTGGCACCATCTCAAGATCTCGACGCTGCTGGCGTGGCGCGGCCTGTTCGTTCATGAAGGATTGGGGCGTAAACGGCCCGGCATCCCTCTGCTCTGGCACTGGTCTTTGCCTCGGGAATTGTCGCCTGGGCTGAGAGAGACTGCGCTCAACACCTACGGGAAAGGCAAAGAGGCGTACGTGGTCTGGTTCCGCGAGCGTGGGACGATCGATGGCTATGGCGAAGAAAAACTGAAAGAATTTTTGAACTTGGAGACCATCGCGGAGCTTGCCGATGCGACGCTGTACCGAGTGTCTTCAGTCGATGCTGTGTGGTATCGGGTGCCTCCACCCGATGATTTGGTGATGCAAGCCCCTGTATTGATCCCCTTCCCGGCGACGCCGGCGGTGGCTGGAGATTGCGAGGATTGGACCTCCGAACACTTCTTCGCGAGTGCCACTGTCGAGGTGGTGGTTGCCTGCCTGAACGCCGGTGCCGATCCCAACGCGCGGAATGAGACCGGCGCCACCGCCCTGCATCTGGCAGCCCGGTTCAACCCCAGTGCAGCGGTAGTCGAGGCATTGATCGAGGCCGGCGCCGACCTGCATCTGCGTGACAATCCTGGCCGTACACCCCTTCACCTGGCGGCCTGGCAGAATCCCAGTGTTGCGGTGATCAGGGCGCTGATCGAGGCCGGCGCCGACCCGAACGAGCCGAATGACAAAGGCATGACGCCCCTGCACCTGGCAGTCAGGGCCAACTCCCAAGCGGTGGTTAAGGCGTTGCTTGATCACGGGGCGTTACCTGATGCCGGACAGGGGAGAGCCGGAGTTCAGACCAGAGTGTCCGAGTTTCTGGATCCCGCCGGTGCGAATGCAGCCCATTGGTCGAAGCCGACCGGGATACTGTACTATCTTCGGGAGTCGCCACTTCACAGCATGGTGTGGAGCAATCATGTACCGTCTCTTCCCCGGCTGAGCGTTGCCGCGCCGCGCCTTGCCGAGGTCTGGGGTCTGGACTCCTGGCCACACTGGGAATGGCGGTTTGGCCCCTTGTCGAGAACCGTGGTGAATCTGGTCGGATTTCTGGCACTCCTGGTCGTGCCGCTGTGGTTCTGGTTCGGGCGTCGCCGTCGCATCGAGGTTGTGTTCGTGGTGTTGCCGGCGCTCTATCTGCACGGGGTCTATGCCGTGGCCTCGCATTTTCTTCTGCGCTATGCCCAGCCGGAGGTGCCGTTGCGGATCTGGGCCATGCTGTTGCTTCTTTGCCTGGTGGCCTCCTCCGTGCGCCTGTTGGGCAGAAGGCTGGTTGAAAGGGTGACCGCCTGTTGATCGCCCTGCTGGTCGAGAGGGCACTGGGTCTGGCCAAGACCAAAGCCATCAAGAACCTCTCGGTCTGGGCGACGACTTGGCCGCCCCCTCATTGAAGGCAGACCCCCTTCGCCCCCCCCTTATCAGGGGGGGCGAAGGGCAGATGGAACAACGGAAGGTTCCTGCCTTCGCACCGTTGGCTCTTGTCTTCGCGGCGTCGCCAGTGCTACAAGGCATAACCAGACCTACCTTGCCCCAAGAGCGAGCGATGATGAAACCTGAACCATCCCGTACCCAAGCGCGGCAGCTTGCCGCCCGCCGGACCTTCTTGATGAACGATCCCCCCCCCCCCACGGCCACACCCTTCTCCCATACGGCCATGACCCCGGGTCTGCGCCGACGGGACGTGATGCTGCTGGTCGGGCTGTGCCTGGCGACCCTGGTCTATGGCATCGGCAATCTCTCGTTGCAGCCTGCGGAGGGCGACGGGCGCCAGAACCTGGAGATGGGAATACAGTTAGGCCAGGAACCGAATCGTGCCAACCACCATCGCGAGCCGTTCGTCCCGGCGGTCATTGCGGCTGTCACCCTTGCGCAACGGGCACTTGGATACGAGCCGGTGGCGGGTCGTTGCGTGGACTGGCAACGGGTGGACACATTTCAATGCCGGTCGGCCTATGCCCCATACAAGATCCTGAATGTGGTATTCGTGCTGGTGGCCGGGGTCGGGGTGTTTTTTCTGTGCCGGTGGTATGCCGGGGTGCGATGGCTTCCCCATGTTGCCTTTCTCCTGGTTACGCAAAGTCTCCTTGGTCTGCGGGGGTTTGGCGATTTTTACACGGAAGTTCCTGCCGCCGCTCTCGTGGTGATGGTGTCCTGTCTGAGCGTGTTGACACTGGTTCGGCGTCGTGTGCTCTACAGTGCATTGCTGGGGCTGGTTCTTGCCGCCCTGGTGTTGACCAAGATCGTCTTCCTGTATTTCTGGCCGTTTGTCGTGGCAGGACTGGTTGCGTCGGATCTGTGGCAAAGAACCCTCGGACGCCGCACCGTGCTGCTGGTCGGCGTGTTTCTCATGGTTCACTTTCTTCCGATAGGCGGCTGGATGGTACGTAACTTCGTCCTGTTTGACGAGTTCTCGGTGATTGACAGCATGCGGTCGGTAATGGTGTTGACCCATCGCGCGGCGTACAACACGATGCGAGACGACGAATTTGCCGCCGGGTTCTGGTACTACACCCCCTATAAGCTCGATCTTGGTATTCCGAAATACTCCTATGAACGTCTCGATAGGAAGAATGTAGACGGATTCCTGCAAATGGGCTTCCGAGCAAAATGGCTTCGGCGAACGACGCAGGAGAACGAGAGATTGAGGGCGAAGATATTTGCGGAGCCCTGGCACCATCTCAGGATTTCGACGCTGCTGGCGTGGCGCGGCCTGTTCGTTCATCAACGATTGGGGCGTAAACGGCCCGATATCCATCTGCTCTGGCACTGGTCTTTACCTCGGGAATTGTCGCCGGGGCTGAGAGAGACTGCGCTCAACACCTACGGGAAAGGCAAAGAGGCGTACGTGGTCTGGTTCCGTGAGCGCGGGACGATCGATGGCTATGGCGAAGAAAAACTGAAAGAATTTTTGAACCTGGAGACCGTCGCGGAGCTTGCCGATGCGACGCTGTATCGGGTGCCGCTACCCGATGATTTGGTGATGCAAGCTCCTGGATTGATCCCCCTCCCGGCGACGCCGGCGGTGGCTGGAGATTGCGGGGATTGGACCTCCGAACAATTCTTCGCGAGGGCCACTGTCGAGGTGGTGGTGGCCTGCCTGAACGCCGGTGCCGATCCCAATGCGCGGGATGAGACCGGCGCCACCGCCCTGCATCTGGCGGCCCGGTTCAACCCCAGCGCAGCGGTAGTCGAAGCATTGATCGAGGCCGGTGCCGACCTGCATCTGCGTGACAATCCGGGCCGTGCGCCCCTGCACCTGGCGGCCTGGCAGAATCCCAGTGTTGCGGTGATCAGGGCGCTGATCGAGGCCGGCGCCGACCCGAACGAGCCGAACGACAAAGGCTGGACGCCCCTGCACCTGGCAGCCAGGGCCAACTTCCATGTGGTTGAGGCGTTGCTTGATCACGGGGCGTTACTTGATGCCGGACAGGGGAGCGCCGGAGTTCAGACTAGAGTGGCCGAGTTTCTGGGTGCCGCCGGTGCGAATGCAGCCCATTGGTCGAAGCCGTCCGGGATGCTGTACCATCTTCGGGAGTCGCCACTTCACAGCATAGTGTGGAGCAATCATGTTCCGTCTCTTCCCTCGCTGAAGGTTGCGATGCCGCGCCTTGCCGAGGTCTGGGGTCTGGACTCCTGGCCACACTGGGAATGGCGGTTTGACCCTTTGTCGAGAACCCTCGTGAATCTGGTCGGATTTCTTGCACTCCTGGTGGTGCCGCTGTGGTTCTGGTTCGGGCGCCGTCGCATCGAGGTTGTGTTCGTGGTGTTGCCGGCGCTCTATCTGCACGGGGTCTATGCCGTGGCCTCGCATTTTCTTCTGCGCTATGCCCAGCCGGAGGTACCGTTGCGGATCTGGGCCACGCTGTTGCTTCTCTGCCTGGTGGTCTCCTCCGTGCGCCGGTGGACAAAAGGCTGGTTGAAAGGGTTGACCGCCTGTTGATCGCCCTGCCTGCCGATGGCCGCCGGCTGGTCGAGAGGGCACTGGGTCTGGCCAAGACCAAAGCCATCAAGAACCTCTCTGTCTGGGCGGCGACTTGGCCGCCCCTCATTGAAGGCAGACCCCCCTGTCCCCCTTGTCAGGGAGGCGAAGAAATGGTTTTCCCTCAACCTGCTATGGTACAGTAGCCGTCAGTCCCTGCCGTCAGTCAAGGCTTGTGTCGTGCGAGGATCTGTCGTACGAGGAGGACCTTTGAACCAATCGCGTCAACGCTGTCCAGGCTTATTCTGAAGCCGGATCGACCCGCATCATCAGCATGACAACCGGAAACCGGAAGACCTGGGGAACGCGGCAACGAGTCGGCCTGTATGCGGCACCTGTGCTGGCTTTCCTTGTGTATCTCAACCCGTTGTCCGGTCTGCCCCCCTCGGCTCATATCCTCTCCGCCATTCTGGTGTGGGTCGTGGTGAGTTGGGCCACGGAAGCCCTCCCTCTAGCCGTGACGTCACTGCTCGGTGCGGCGTTGTGTATTGCCGCGGGGTTAGGGTCGGCAAAGGAAGTCCTGGCAACGTTTGCTCATCCGATCATCTTTCTCTTTCTCGGCAGCTTTTTTTTGGCGGAAGCCTTTGTGTCTCACGGGCTGGACCGACGGTTTGCCGTGTGGCTGTTGTCCAGAAAATGGCTCGCGACCAGACCGATGGCACTTTTCGGGGCCATGGCGGTTGCGACGGCCGTCCTTTCAATGTGGATCAGCAACACGGCGTCGGTGGCCATTATGATTCCCAGTGCGCTCGGCATTCTCTCCACAATCCGCAGATTCCAAGATGGAGGCGACCACCATGAGCCCGGGGTGCTCCTGCTCCTGGCCTATGGTTCTTCTGCCGGGGGGGTTGCCACGATGGTCGGCACGGCGCCCAACCTCATCGGCGTAGGGTTCCTTTCCCAGCAGGCAGGCATTTCTCTCTCGTTTTTTGATTGGATGGGGATTGGTCTTCCGGTGACCGTGGTGCTCGTGTTGGGTATTGCGGTGGTGCTCTTTTGGCTTCACCCGCCGCCAAAGGCGTTCCCGGGACTGAGCGATCATCTTCAGAATCTTCTCCACCAACGGGAGCCCTGGACACGTGGCCAGGTGAATACCTGTATCGCGTTGGCCTTGGCCATAGGGTGTTGGCTCGGGCCGGGGATATTGGGGATCGTGTTGGGGCGGGATGCTGAGCTGGTGACGTTCATCAATACCCGTCTTCCCAAGGAAATGGTTCCGATTTTTGCCGCAGGGCTGCTTTTTATGTTGCCCGTCAATTTCAAAGCCGGTGAATTTACGCTGCACTGGACCCAGGCCGTGAATATCAACTGGGGAACCATCTTATTGTTTGGCGGTGGTTTGTCGTTCGGACAGTTGATGATACAAACCGATCTGGCTAAGATCATCGGAGAAAGTCTGGTTGCTCTCTTTGGGGGCAATACGTTGTGGACGTTGACGGCCGTCGCCATTGGCACGGCCTTGCTGCTCACCGAGATTGTGTCGAATACGGCAGCAACGAGCATGCTGGTTCCCGTGGTGATTTCCATTGCCACCGCTACGGGCATCTCCCCTGTTCCGCCGACCCTTGGGGTATGTTTAGGGGCAAGCCTGGCGTTTATGATGCCGGTCTCGACGCCACCGAATGCCATTGTGTATGGCACCGGCTTGATCACGCTTCCCACGATGCTGAAAGCCGGGGTGATCTTAAATATCCTTGGAGCCGGACTCGTGTGGCTGACCCTCAGACTCCTGTGCCCCTTGCTGGGGCTCGCATGAAACCGGCAGATAAGACGGCGCGCCTCTTCTTCGAGAGGTAAGGAACACACGTCGTGTCGCAAGTGAGTCATATCGTGGTCGTGGGCGACCCGGCAGAGGAGTCTTTGCAGTCTCTGCAGGACAGGGCGGACGTTCGCGTGACGGTGGTGGAGAATCTTCAGCAGGTCAAACAAGAGGCTCACAAGAGACCGATCGATGGGTTGGTGCTTTCTGAAAAGACGTCGATGGAAGGACTCAGGGACTTGCCTCACGTCATCGACGTGTCAAAAACGTTGATCATGGCAGGGCCCCTTTCCGTTCAGGAAGTGCTGGGCGGCATGAAAGATCTGCTCGACAGGGGTCACAGGGGAAAAGCCGATCGTGGCGTTCAAGCATTCAAAAATGTGACGCTTGAAGATTATGTGGAGTCAAAGTTCGTCGAATTTGTGCGGGTCATGAAAGCCAGTTCAGCCCGGAGTCTGCATGCTACCCTCATCCAGGCCGTGGAACGGCTCTTGATCCAGCACGCGCTTCGTGAAACCAGAGGGAACCAGATTCAAGCGGCACAGTTGCTCGGCATAAATCGCAATACTCTGCGAAAGAAAATGGCGAAACACCGCATTCCCGCGAAACGCCGGTCTCACGCTCGCCAGCGCGTTGAATCCTGATCACGGCCTGTGATTGGCTTTGGGTTTCCGAAGAATCGACTTGGCTAGGTTCTCCGGCGCGTTGGGAATCTTGAAGAAGGACGGATCATTCACCTCATCGTATTTGGAGCGACGGAGTTTGCGGGATTGGGCTGTTTT
Organism: Nitrospirales bacterium; assembly: GCA_965215405.1. Taxonomy (GTDB): domain Bacteria; phylum Nitrospirota; class Nitrospiria; order Nitrospirales; family UBA8639; genus Bin75. Next base: position 676,201 of record OZ244060.1, on the reverse strand, counting down.
TGTCCGGCTCATGGGGTTCACCTTCCAATAGTGGCATAGGCAGATGAGTAATTCGGAATGGTTTTTCCAAGCTCATCACCCCACTGAATCCACCCTGCCCGTGGTTCTCTGGCAAAGAGTTCAAGATATGGGCCAGGACTACAGGCTTCAATGACGTTATAGACTTCATCGGGTTTGCGTGAATGTTCTCGCTTTTGGGATTCGATCAGATTCACTTGCCGACGACCTGGTTTTAATGTCCGCAGATTCCCGCGAACGCCAAACAACAGCAATTCGGTGACGTTGCGAAAGTAGAAGCCGACCCCGCGTCCGTCCGGGCCGCCATCCTTTCTGGTTTTATACCACACCACATTGCCCTTATATTGAAACCCCCACTCTTTCACGACTTGCAGTCCCCAAGGAAGGAGCGCATTGGGACACCACAGGTATAAATGGCTTGGATCGTTGGCAATGTCCTTGATGGGAAGTTCATAAATTTCTTCGATGCTCATCGTCCGGTATCGACGAAGACGTTTATGTTCAGGCGCAACCTTTCCTGTCCGGTTCGTAAATCTCCAGGGCGGGTCGGCTAAAATGGTGGAAAATGACGTGTGATGACTCAGTCTCACAAAATCAATCTTCGACATAAAGCCTCCGTCTGATACCAACCGCTAAGATCGGACATCCGCCCCCGCCCCCACCTTCGATTCGTGGAAGCAATTTTCCCATGTGGGTCGTTGAAGCCCCAAAGGAAGTTCCTCGACCAGGAACGTCGAAAATATCCTGTAATTCGTCTGATCGTGTAATGAGCACACCCACGCTGATGGTTTGCAGTTCAAAGAGCAGTCGAAAGTTATTCAGGTCACGATCATAGAAGGGATCTTTATTGTTCCATTCGACTTCGATGGCAATCTTGTTTTTGTAACAGTCAACTTTGTGCGTTGGAGAATTGCGTTCCTTCTGATCGACCACCACTTTTGTTTCAAACCCCTTTTCTTCCCATCCTCGTGCATAGAATTTGGAATCCAGAGCAGCGGCAACTTGGCTTTTGCGTCCACCACTCTTGATAATATCGCTTCGTTTCAATCGGAATTCCGTCAATACGGCCACAATGTCTGCCCATTCGTTAGGAAAATCATTTTCAAGAATGGCCGTCGCGTGACGCGTCTCAAACAATTCGTAACGTTTTTGAATAAATTTTGAAAACGAATGAATGGTCACGGCACAACTATATCATAGCCTGGAGCTAACTCTAAATCCGCTACTTTAGAAACTAGTGGAGCGTTTGGATTTCTACAAAACCATTATACAAGCAAGATTCTTTCTATTTTTCGGTTTTCTATTACGGGACTGAGGGAATCAGGGTAGTGGCTCAGTTTGAATTTCTTTTCTTGTCCGGCCCCTGTTTCTTTAGGGCTTGTTTCAACAAGTACGAGGCAGCCATTTCAATCTGAGCCACTACCGGAATCCGGAGTTTCTTGACAAGACGCGAGAAGCTCCTCTAGCATATTTCGTTTGTAATAGGCGCGTAGCTCAGGGGGAGAGCGCTACCTTGACACGGTAGAGGTCGGCGGTTCAATACCGCCCGCGCCTACCATAACGTTGCAGGTGCCACACGGGTGCAGGTGATGGCGGGAGACGCAGAAGCATGTCGGTTTCCGTTGAAGCTGAAAGAGTCCGGAGCGAACGGATAGAAATATCGTTGCCGGGGACCGGCACGAAAACGTTTCAGGCTGGAGTCACGGCTCGTGAGGCGTTGACGGATATGACGGGTCCTCTTCCCGCGGAGGTGTTCGCCGTGAGGATTGAGGGTCAACCCCGTGACTTGAATGCGCCACTGACAAAGAGTGCCACGCTGGAGCCCGTGACGTTTACGTCTGATGACGGGAAGGAAATTTATCGACACAGCAGCACCCATATTATGGCGCAAGCCGTGAAAGACGTGTTTCCTTCCGCCAACCTCACGATCGGACCGGCCATTCAAGAAGGCTTTTATTACGATTTTTCCTTTGAACGGCCGTTCACGCCGGACGATCTGGAGAAAATAGAAGCACGGGCACATGAGATTATTCAGAAGAATTATCCCGTGCAGCGTCTTGAGATGTCGAAAGAGGACGCGGTCGAGTTGTTTCGAGAAAAAGGGGAAAAATTCAAAGTCGAGATTCTTCAGCAGATCGAGGATGAAGTCGTCTCTCTCTACCAGCAGGGAAATTTTATCGACTTGTGTCGAGGCCCGCACGTGAGTGCCACCGGTCAAGTCGCGGCCTTCAAGCTGTTGAACGTCGCCGGAGCGTATTGGCGGGGGGATGAACGCAATCCCAGGCTTCAGCGAATTTATGGAACCTCGTTTCCAACCCAGAAAGAACTGGATGCCCATCTCCGGAAGCTTGAAGAAATTAAACGCCGTGACCATCGGAAACTCGGCAAAGAACTGGATCTCTTCAGCAGTCCGGAAGAAACCGGACCGGGCTTGATCCTCTGGCATCCCAAGGGTGCAGTGGTTCGGTCGTTAATAGAAAATTTTTGGCGCGACAGCCACGTGAAGCACGGCTATGAACTGGTCTATTCCCCCCACGTCGCTCGGTTGGAGTTGTGGGAAACCAGCGGGCACGTGAACTATTACAAAGAAAACATGTTCGCTCCCATGACCGTCGATGCCGGTGAGTACCAATTGAAACCCATGAATTGTCCGTTCCATATCATGGTGTATAAGTCTCACTTGCGGAGTTATCGGGATCTTCCCATTCGCTATGGTGAATTGGGAACGGTCTATCGATACGAGCGCTCAGGGGTGCTGCATGGACTTATGCGGGTTCGGGGATTCACACAAGATGACGCGCATATCTTCTGCAAGCCGGACCAAATAGAATCCGAAGTCAGAAAGGTCCTCGATTTCACGATGTTTGTCCTCCGGTGCTTTGGCTTTACGGAGTTTGCGTTGTATCTTTCCACGAGACCGGAAAAAGCCGTCGGCACCCTGGAAAAGTGGGACCAGGCCACGCAGGCCCTCGAGGCCGCTCTGAAGGGGAGCGGGTTTGCCTATGACGTTGATCCCGGCGAAGGGGTGTTTTACGGACCGAAAATCGATCTGAAAATTCATGACGCGTTGGGGAGAGCCTGGCAATGCTCAACGGTTCAAATCGACTTCAATAATCCTGAACGGTTTGGGCTGTCCTACGTCGGGGAGGACGGCGCAGCGTACCAACCGATCATGATTCATCGGGCGCTGCTGGGGTCCATCGAACGGTTTTTTGGTATTTTAGTCGAACACTATGCCGGGGCGTTTCCGACGTGGCTGGCACCCGTCCAAGCCATCGTGCTTCCCATCAGCGACAAACACACGGAGTACGTCTCGCGCGTCCGGGATCGCCTGGCGGCCACCGGACTGCGAGTCACGACGGACTTGCGAAATGAAAAGGTTGGGCTCAAAATCCGCGAAGCCGAGAAAGCCAAAATTCCCTACATGCTCGTCGCGGGGGATCGGGAACAGGAGGCGGAGACGGTCTCAGTCCGAAAACGCAGTAGGACCAACGTCGGGACGATGCTCATCACGGAGGTGCTGGATCTGATTCGACAAGATACACCATCAGAACAATTGGCCGGTCACTCTATTCACGAATGAGTAGAACGGTCGCTGCCAAACATCGAGTGAATCACCTGATTCGGGTTCCCGAAGTCCGGGTAATCGGCCCGGAGGGGGAACAACTGGGGATCCTGAAGACGACGGACGCGCTCAAGCAGGCCCATGAGGGAGGGTATGATTTGGTGGAAGTCGCCCAAACCAGCACGCCTCCGGTCTGCCGGATTATGGATTATGGAAAATTCAAGTACGAGCAGAGCAAGAAAGAACACAAAACGCGCCAGCATCAAAAGTCGACGCAGGTCAAGGAAATTAAACTTCGTCCGCGAACGGACAAGCATGACCTCGAAACCAAAATTCGCCGAATACTAGAGTTCCTGGCAGAAGGGACCAAAACCAAAGTGACGGTCATGTTTCGAGGACGAGAAATGGCGAACCAGGATCTGGGTCGATCGGCGATGGGAAAAATTCGGGAAGAGATCAAGGACGCGGGAACGATTGAAATGGAACCCAGGATGGAAGGGCGTAATCTGTATATGATTGTTGCACCGAAAAATTAGGGGAACGAGCAAATGCCGCGCATGAAGTTAAAAAGTCATTCAGGAGCAGCCAAACGGTTTAAACGCACGGGAAGCGGAAAATTCATGAGGCGAAAGGCAGGATTGCGACATATCCTGACCACGAAAAACGCCAAACGGAAAAGTCGTCTGAACGATACGGTGGTTGTCGCGAAATCGGATCAAACCTCTCTGACCCGACTCTTACCCTATGCCTGATTGTTGAACGCGAGAAACCCGGAACCAGGCGTTTCATGAGACGAACCGTTACCCAGGTTCTTCAAGAGAAGTGGCTCAACTGGGCCACGCAGTAAGACCCCTGAAAAGGGGAAAAATTTTCAATGTCCTGAAAACGAAGAGGTTCTAAGTCATGCCACGTGTCAAAGGAGGCCCTCAAACTCGCCGCCGCAGAAAGAAACGGCTGAAATTAGCCAAAGGGCAGTATGGGGCGAAAAGCAAACTGTTTCGGACAGCGACGGAATCAGTCGATAAAGGCCACGTCTACGCGTACATTGGCCGACGACGTCGAAAAAGAGACTTTCGGCGACTGTGGATTGCCAGAATCTCGGCGGCCGTCAAGGCACACGGATTATCGTACAGCCGGTTTATCCATGAGTTGACCAAAGCCAATGTGGTCTTGAATCGGAAGACGTTGTCGGAGATGGCCATTCACGACCCAGCCGGGTTCAAGTCCCTCACGGATCTGGCGAAAGCCTCAGCCTGACCCAGGTCAACGCGCACAGTGCCCGTTGCGGCGAGTGGTTGGTCGGCAGGCAGGAAACTCAGCCTGCCGCTGCCGTGCTTCCCGGTTACAAACCGTCGCTGCACAGCCAGTCCACGTCGAGTTCGAACACCGAGACGGGGACGGAGATTCCCCAGTTCTCCAGGACTTCCGGATGTAATTCGCCAATCAATCCTCCGGATTGCCCCTGGCAGAGAATGCTTCCTGCTCGCCCGTCGAGGAAGGATTCATGGCTGACGGGCTCGAGTTCATAGTCTTTCACCAAGTAAAACATCAGGACGTCCAGACAGGTATGCACTTCGGAAAAGTTCGCATGGGGATGGGCGATGACGATTCCCACGCGAATCACCGTTCGTGAGCCGAGTTCCTGGCTCGAATCAGGAATCGCGACTTCACCGATTTCAAAGAGCCGATGAGGGTAAAACGCGCGAGGCGAGGCGGTCTCCACGCGCAACAGCGAAGGCAGAATCCAGGATCGGAGACATGAAAAATTCTGTGACATGACGTTGTCGACTTCCACGACGCGATTGTGGTCTGAGGCGGTCAGTCTCATCCGTTCCACAAGCTCTTCGTGAGACAGCAGAATATTGGAAAAAATTTCCTGGAACCCCTGCCCGATCATGTGGTCGCGAATATAATCCGACGTCCTTTCCTGGGGAGATAACGAGCCCACGGTGAATTGGGCCGGCATCACCGGAACAAAAGAGTCATATCCTCGACAGATCGCCACGTCTTCCGCCACGTCCACCGGATGCATGAAATCGCTTCGATAGTGTGGTAACCGCACCGCGAGCGTCTTTCGACTCGCTTTGACCTCGTACCCGTAAGCCCGCAAGGTCCGTTGAAGGAGTTCAACGTCGATGGGCAGCCCGAGGGCGGATTCAATGGCTTTCAGAGAAATTTTCTTCATCTCGCTGATGTCGCAGGGGGTTTTGATCGACTTTCCCCAATCCGTGTCATACGGATACTGAACGTCTACAGGGTCGATGGCTGCCCCCCGGTCGGCCAGATTCGTGGCAAAAATGTTGAGGGTCAGGGTGACCATTCTCATGTCCGTGCCGGTCACTTCCACCAACAAGGCCGAATCGCCGACGAGAACCTGCCCGACGTCCTGGCTGTTAATGATGGGGGGAAGGGATAAAACGTGGCCTTCTGTGTCCCACAGTAAGGGCAGCAGAGGCTGATCGGCGAGAATGGAGCCGTACTCGATGCCTTTGGGATGAAGCGTCAGGATCTCCTGAAGGGTCAGTTTTTCGGAAAACCCAAGGGGCGTGAATCGGGCTTCAGTGGGTTTCACCAATCCATAGGTCACCGGAAACTGAATCCGGGAAAGGCGATACAGGCCCACCGAGACGGTTTTTCGTTTGTGTCCATACAGGTCGGCAAGTTTCTCCTGCGTCTGAATGAGTTGTGCCAGGCCTTCTTCCGTGACGGTGTATCCCGTGGCCGTACACGCCGCAATGTACGGTCGAACCCGTTCGAGTCCCCTGGCCACCAGAATGCGCCGTTTGGGGCGAGTCCTGGTGTGAAAAAAGGGATAGGCAAGAGGCGACCCCTGTAACTTGATCCGAATCTGTCTGGCGATCCCTTCTACGCTCCACAGATCCGGTCGGTTGCTGTCCTGAAGTTCAAGCCGAATTTCGCCGGTGTCGTGGATAAAATCTTTTACTTCCCCTTTGACCAACGGCAACCACGACTCCAGTTGATCGAGCGGGACTGATTGACCGAGAAGTTGTTCTAAATCTTTTTGAAAAAAGGAAATCGTGGGCATAACGTCGTCACCAGGGAAAAACCGGGGGGGTTCCTTCTGTCATTCGGATGGGTTCAGTCATTCGTTGGCAAGATTCGTTCATGTGTCAGGGGGTTTTCTCCTCTGCTCCTCCATCCGGGCGGACCCGCCTGGAACAATACCCTGGACTCCCGATGAAAAACGTCGGAAACGACGGAAAGGGAATTGCGGGAATGACAACAGTGCTCCATTTTCATGCCTTGCGGTGCGGGCTGCAAGCCTGCACGCGGGATTCGTTTTGCCAATGCCGGCGGCGGCACTTATGAAAATCGTCCGCGCATCGTGCGAATTTTTTCAAGGTCGACGGAAAAGAGTTCGCGAATATCATGGATTCCGAGGGCCACCATTGCCATGCGGTCCAGCCCCAATCCCCACGCCACGACCGGCACCGTGACCCCGAGGGGTTGGGTGACTTCAGGCCGAAACAGGCCTGCGCCGCCTAATTCGATCCATCCGAGTTTCGGATGACGGACGTGCAGTTCCACGGACGGTTCCGTAAATGGAAAATAGGCCGGCAAAAATTTACTCTCCTGCGTTTGGGCCATTTCTCTGGCAAACAGCGTCAGCAGACCAAGCAACGTTCGAAAATTGATATCTTCGCCCAACACAATCCCTTCGACCTGAAAAAAATCCGTGGCGTGTGTCGCGTCGACCTGGTCATAGCGAAAACACCGGGCCATGGAAAAATATTTTCCGGGTACCAGGGGACGTGAAGCCAGGGTTCGGGCCGAAACCGCCGTGCCCTGGCTTCGGAGAATCAAGCGACGGGCCCGCTCTTTGTCATAGTGATAGCCCCAACCGCTTGAACCGGTGGACCCGCCGTGCTCATGGGCAGCCGCCACGCGAGAAAGAAACGGTTCGGCGATCGTATCGGCATGGGTTGGGGTTTTCACGAAGTACACGTCGTGAATGGCCCGTGCCGGATGGAATTGGGGCATATACAGGGCATCCATGTCCCAGAATTCCGTCTCGACCAATGGGCCTCTCATTTCCTGAAATCCCATGCTGACCAATTTATGTTTGACCAGATCAAGAAATTCTCTGTACGGGTGTCTCCGCCCCGGAGCGACCCGTGGCGGTCTCAGGGTAATGGTGTATTTCCGGAAACGCCTGCTGCGCCATGAGCCGTCCTTGAGCATATCGGGCGTCAGTTGGGAGACTTCTTCCACTGCGCCGGAATGACAGCGTTTCGCCACTGCCTTTCCCTGTTCTGTCGGGGTGTATTCGCGTTGAATGCGGTCTTCGATCCGGAACGGTTCCTGAGTGCTTCCCCGTTTCACCGAGTACTGACGTAAAAGGGTTTGCTGGTCCGGCGAAAAGGACTGAAGAAGTTCTTGCCGATTCTCTTTTAACCGGTGAAGGAGACGTTGGAGCTTTTCAATCGTGGGACTTGGCGTATCAGTGGTTTCAATGTAGCCTCCGGCCCCTAAGGAGATGGCGCCTTCTTTTTTGAGAAGACCAATGGCCCGACTGAGCTCCGTGGGGGGAAAGGTGTCCAGGCCCTGTAAGTCTTTCACGGTGAACGGTTGCCCTGCCTCGGCCCCTTGCCGACACGTTTTGATGATCCACTCAAGCGGAGAACCGGTTGACAGATACCGTTGCCCCACCTCCGTCAAACCTGCCCAGGCCGTGCTGCTTTCAGAATGGACGCGGATCAGTTTTTTGGCTTGAAGCCATCCCAGGGCCATGCTGACTTGAGAAGGTTCCAGTTGGGAGATTTCCTGTAACGACGAATCAGAGACCGGCTGATCGGCGGATTGATTAAAAGCCGCGAGTAGGTTGATTTCGAGAGGGTGCAAACTGTCATACACGGCCGTGGTCTGCATGGGATTACCGAGATGGGAGTTCGCGGGCAATGGCGCGGAACGAGGCAATCGTGTCAGAATAATTCGGGCTGTGAAAAATCGCCGACCCCGCGACCAGGACGTCGGCCCCGGCTTCGAGGACGGCCCCTGCGTTCTCGACTTTGATTCCGCCGTCCACTTCAAGCAGGGACCGGCTCCCTGTACGATCAATGAGTTGTCGGGCCCGACGTATTTTATCCAAACAGGCAGGGATAAAGGTTTGTCCTCCGAACCCTGGGTTGACCGACATGATCAGCACCAGGTCAATCTCCGCGATGATTTCTTCGAGGGTGCTCAGGGAGGTCGAAGGGTTGAGCGTCACGCCGGCCTTCACCCCATGCTCTTTGACGTATTGAATGGTGCGGTGCAAATGGGGGCAGGTTTCCGCGTGAACCGTGAGATAATTGGCTCCGGCTTGAGCAAAGTCGGCAATGGAGGCATCCGGATTCGTCACCATGAGATGGACGTCCAGGGGCAGGGCGGTTACCTTTCGCAGCGACTCGACAATGGGAGGGCCGACCGTCAGATTGGGCACAAAATGCCCGTCCATCACGTCCACGTGCAGCAAATCGGCTCCTGCAGCTTCCACGGCGGCGACCTCCTCGGCCAGACGCGCAAAGTCCGCTGAGAGAATCGAAGGCGCAATTTTTACGGTGGAGGGATTCATCTTTTACGTTCGCCGAAGTCGCGCGGCAAAAAATCCGTCCAGGTTATAGGGGGAACCCACGGTCAGGAAATCTCCGTCAGGGCTCGTGAGGGAGTGCGCACGCGGAGGAAGCCACTTTGCCGACGATTCATGGGAAAATTCCGGGTGCTCCTGGCAAAAACGAGAAATGACCCGTGTGGTTTCCTCAGGTTCCGTTGAGCAGGCACTATAGACCAAGACTCCGTCTTGCCTCAAGTAAGGAGACGTCCGTCTTAAGATGCTCAATTGGCGTTCCCTGTGCCAATCGAGTTGAGAGGAAGTTTTCTGCCATTTGGCTTCGGGATGGCGACGGAGCACCCCTAACCCTGAACAGGGGGCGTCCACCAGAATCCGATCAAACCCGTCCCGAACCCAGGTGTCGCGAAACGATGAGGATGCAGGGGTGGCCTCGTGGGCGATCTTGATCGTTTTTACACACGTGATCCCCAGGGCGTGCAGATTCGATTCCAGGCGTTTCAGACGTTGGGGCTCTCGGTCGGTTGCCACGATCTCCCCCTGATTCTGCATTAACGCCGCAATGTGTGAGCATTTTCCTCCCGGGGCTGCACACGCATCCAGGACGCGGTGCCCGGGCCTGGCATCCAACAGCAGGGGGACCAACTGGGCCGCTTCATCTTCGACGTAACACCAACCCTCCTTTAAAGCGGATAAGGTCTGTAACGATCCGCACTTATCCAGGATGAGTCCCTGGGGGCTGACGGACGTTCGGGAAACCGTGTACCCTTCTTCGCAAAGCCTGGCTTCCAGCCGGTCACGGGAACAGCGCAGCGCGTTGGTTCGCAACGTCAGGGGTGGGATGGTGACGGTGTGCCGGCACATCGCTTCCGCCAGGTCGAGTCCCCATTGGTCGATCCAGCGTTGCGTCAACCAGTTCGGGCAAGAGTAGGTGATGGACAGCCCGTTAACGGGGTCGTGAGCAATGTCCGGCCATTCGAATTCCGCCCGTCGATTCAGATTCCGAAGAATGCCGTTCACCACTCCACGCCAGTCCCGGCCTTTGACCCCTTTGGCGAGTTTGACCGATTCGTTCACGGCAGCGGAAACCGGGATTCGATCTAAATACTGCATTTGATAGGCACCGAGACGGAGGATGGCCGCGACGACCGTCGGCAGCCGATGAATGGGACGACTTGAGACGGCATTCAATTGCCAATCCAGCGTCGCCCTGTGCCGGAGGACTCCATACGCCAGCTCGGAAGCCAGGGCCTGGTCTTCGTGTGACAGTTTCGCGTGCGTGGCGAACGTGGCAAACGCGTCATCGGCAAAACGGTTTTGCCGTTCCACTGCCAAAAGCGTTTGAAGGGCCAGCAGCCGGCTGGGCGCCGGGTGCCGAGCAGCAGAGGCTTGTCGAGAAGCCATGAATACGCTTCACCTGTTCATGGGATTTAGAGGACGGGAATACGTTATCACGGCGGCTTCCCGTTCCCAAAACAGGAGCAGGCGTTTCTTTTCAATGACCATAAAGGTTACGTCCCATCCCTGCCGGCCGAGTTCGTTCATCCGTTCTTCCATCTTTTTAACCGGGAGTTTGCTGGCGCCGAACACCAGGCTCCCAAGTACACCTTCGACGACCACCTCGACCTTGTATTCTCGTGCCATGGTCCTTCCTCCATTTCAGTAATTTTCTTGTCCGGTGTTGTAGTGAGAGGTGAGAGCCACTGAGATCAGGAAACGTTCTGCAACCGTCCTCTGGCGGCGGTCAGTTGACTGGCCAGCCTGATGGCTTCCACGAGGCTTTGTGGATCGGCCTTTCCTTTTCCGACGATGTCATAGGCCGTGCCGTGATCGACCGAGGTCCGAATGATCGGCAATCCGACCGTGAGGTTCACACAGCGACCGAACGCCACGGTTTTGAGAGGGATCAGCCCCTGGTCGTGATACATGGCAACCACGACGTCATACGCTCCGCGAACCGCGGCTCCAAACAAGGTGTCGGCTGGAAGCGGGCCGGTGGCTCGGATGCGGCCTCGTGTGGCCAGGCGAACGGCGGGCGCGATGATGGTCTGCTCTTCGTTGCCGAATGTCCCACGTTCGCCTGCGTGTGGATTGAGTGCGGCCACGCCAATCCGGGGGCGAGCAACCCGGAAGTCGTCCTTCATGGCGCGATGAGCGAGTCGAATGGCAGTCAACACGCGTGGAATCGTCAAGGCCCGGGGGACTTTCCTGAGTGCCAGATGCGTCGTCACAAACAGAATTTTTAATGGCCCGCCCATTAACATCATCCCGACGTGTTTCGTGCCCGTGAGCTCGGCCAGGAGTTCCGTGTGCCCTGGATAGTGATGCCCGGCGAGGTGCATGGCTTCTTTATTAATCGGGGCCGTGACCACGGCCGATACGCGACCGGCTTGAGCCAGGTGCACGGCGGTTTGAATGAATGCAACAGAAGCCGCCCCTGCGGCACGGGAGGGTTGGCCTGATCGAACGCGACCCAACGGAGCGTTCAACGGATCATGAACCGGAAGATGGCCTCTTCTGATGGCCAGATCTGCTTCCTGATCGTGGTCATCCGGCAAGGGGACAACCTTGAGCGAAGACGAAAGTCGAAGCGTTTCCCGTTGTAAAACCGGAACCGAGCCGATCACAATGGGGCGACACAGGCGCCACACGAGAGAGGAGGCCAGGGCCTTGACAACCACTTCAGGGCCAATCCCCGCCGGATCGCCCATGGTGACGGCCAGATAAGGCCTGTATGTCGTCGGAGTCCTGGGCATGTGTCAGGCAAGCTTCTGCATCACCGTTTCGATGACCTCTTGAACGGGAAGGCCGCTCTTTTCGGCAATGGCCTGGCAGTCCTGAAACTCCGGCCGATACCTGATGGTGTGCCCCACGCGAACGGTTTTCACGCGCACGCGGCCTTGCGGCAGACGGATCGTTTTCATGGAACGAGACAACGTCACGCGGTTGATGATCTGGCTGCGTACTCCGAGAGTCGTGGTTTCACGAAACAGGGTCTGCGTCAGCGTTTCCGCCTGCTCAGGAAGGCCCAACACCGTGAGGAGGATTCCGGGTCGATTTCGTTTCATCATGGTCGGGGTAAACGTGACGTCGAGGGCGCCGTTCTCAAACAGGCGTGCCATGACCGATTCGTAAATTTGAGGATTCAGATCGTCGACGTTGGTTTCCAACTGAATGACCTGGTCAGCCTCAAGCGATTCAGTTGACGGAGACGGGGAAAGAAACGTCCGCAGCACGTTCGGCCAGCCTGGCGGATCGGCCGTGCCTGCTCCATAACCAATGGAACTGGGCACGATAGGCGGCAGTTGATCACGGGGACGCGCCAGCGTGGTCAGCAGGGCCATCCCGGTAGGAGTGGTCAATTCCATCGCCGGCCCTCGAGCATAAACAGGATGCCCCCTGGCTAACTCGGCGACAGCCGGCCCGGGAACGGGTAACGTGCCGTGGCTGCCGTGGATCGTCCCAGACCCCACGTTGACGGGCGTGGCGCTGAACGTCTGAATCCCGAGTTCGTGACATCCCAGCAGCCCACCGACAATATCCACCAGGGAATCGATGACTCCCACTTCATGAAAATGGATCGTTGCCGGATCAAGCCCATGCGCGGTTCCTTCTGCCTGCGCGATTCGCTCGAAGACCAGCAGCGCGCGGGCTTTGACCCAGGGAGGCAACCGGCTCGTGGAAAGGAGCCGTCTGGTCTGCGGCCAGGAGAGAGGTTTCGTCCGGCCCCGAGAGATGACGACGTCCACTTTCGTGGCATGAATCGTTCCCCGGTAGACTTTTGAGACCGTGAGCCGGTATCCGGAGAGAGGAAGGGCTTTCAGGCTTTTTCGAAGTTTGTACGGCGAAAGCCCCGCGTCGATCAGGGCTCCCAACGTCATGTCCCCGCTGATTCCGGAAAAACAATCAAAGTGCAGATGCATGAACGTCCTTTACCATATTGTGCAACCCGATGCCCCGGACAGGCGTCATGCCTTGCCGGCGGCATGTAAGTCCATACGAAAATTTCCAGGAAATGGCAAGTCGTTTATTCCCAACGCGCTCACGAGGGTCCCTCTTGACCGCTTCTTTGTCTGGACTCTTGCGCAATTTCATGTAGAATCACGGCAAGGGGGTTACGACCCACGCTTGCACGTCTGATATGATCCACTTTCGTCTGCCCTCCATCAGTCTGGTGACGCTTCTGGCGTTTGTGCTTGTGCCGGCGGCGATTGACGCCAAACGAACAAAGCGGGTCCTTCCGTCACTCAAAATTGTGGCCGTCACGACGTCGCCTGTCCCCTTTAGTCCCGGAAACGGCCCCATGGCCATCACCGTAGACGTAGAATTACCCAGGAACCTCAGTAGATTCGACGTGCTTGAAGTCGCTTCCCTCATCAGTGTTCCTTCCAGGCGTTCCATTCGATTTTTAGTCAGCCGACAAGACCTGGAAACGGTGGCTATCGCGGACAGAACGCCTCGCGTGAAGACCACCCTGCTCTGGGACGGGAAAGATCAGACCCGGGAGTATGTACGTCAAGGAACGTATTCCTATGAAGTCCGAGCCAAGTTGATGGTCAGGGATGAAGGGTTTGCCAGGACCAAAGTCGTCTCGCGGTTTGCGAGAGGAACGCTTGAAGTGTCTTCTCCTCAACCCCTCGTCCGGCGTCACGCGAATTTCGAACGTGTTCCGGTTGTTTCGGATGACACGGGTTCGGAACCCCCGGATAAAGAAGGCTCAGACGCATCAGGTCGGCTTGGGAACGTCAGGACTGCCGAAGACGTTGATCAACGGGACCCCGAATAGAAACCGGCGGCGATTATGGCCGAGCGACCAGGGTGTTGATTCGATGTGCTAAATGGCCGGCTCCAAATCCGTTGTCGATATTCACCACGCCGATTCCACCGGAACACGTATTCAACATCGTGAGTAAAGGGGCAAGCCCCCCAAAGTGCGCGCCGTAGCCTCTGCTGGTGGGCACGGCAATGAGAGGGGTTTGCACCAGACCGGCCACGACGCTGGGCAAGACACCATCCATGCCAGCGACGACAATCACCACGTGCGCCCGTTGGAGACGAGCCACGTGGTCGAACAATCGGTGGACCCCGGCAACCCCCACGTCAAAAATCACGTCCACGGCACTCCCCATCGTCACGGCGGTCACTCTGGCTTCCTCCGCCACCGGGATATCCGCTGTGCCGGCGGTCACAATCACGATATCGCCTTGAAGCGGATTGGGAGTGGACTGAATCACCACGACTCGTGCCGCTTGATGATACACCGCTTTCCGGCTCACTCGTTTGAGCGCGCGCGCGATGGTGGCATCGGCACGCGTCGCGAGCACGGGATTTTTGCGTTTGAGCAGGCCCCGGGCAATCTCGACGATCTGCTTTTCGGTCTTCCCTTCGCAGAGAATCACCTCCGGTGAGCCATGACGGAGCGCGCGATGGTGATCCAGCTTGGCAAATCCCAGGTCTTCATAGGGCAGGGTGCGCAGTTGTTCAAGCGCGTTCGCAACCGATACCGAACCTGTTTGAACCGACCGCAGGAGAGACTCGATAGCCGATGGGTGCATGGTGGTGAAAGGGACGAAGTCAGCGAGGGCCGCCGAAACTCCCGTCTGCCGGACAGAGAGGCGTGAAAGAGGTTTCTTCTTTGGCTGATCGTGCCATCAAATCAGCGACGATTTGTCTGGGCGGTTTCCCCTCGAACAACATTGCATGGACGCCTTGGACAATCGGCATCTCCACCTGAAACCGTCGAGCCAGGGCCATAGCAGCCTTGGCGGTCCGAACGCCTTCGGCCACGGTGACGGTTTCGTTCAGAATATCCTCCACCCGGCGGCCCTGGCCCAATTTCAGGCCGACGGCATGATTGCGACTTAAGGAACCCGTACAAGTGAGCACCAAATCCCCTAAGCCTGAAAGGCCGTAGAACGTGTGCACGTCGGCACCGAGCGCCACTCCCAGGCGAATGACCTCGGCTAATCCTCGGGTGATCAGCGCGGCTCGTGCATTCAAACCTAATTCCATGCCATCCACCACGCCGGCGGCGATGGCCATGACGTTTTTGAGTGCTCCTCCCAATTGAGCCCCGATAAGATCCGTTCCTGTATACACTCGGAAGGACGCCGACATGAACACCGTTTGCAGGTGAGCCGTGAGAGTGGCATCTTGACCGGCCAGCAACGTGGTCGTCGGCTGGTGGTGACACACTTCAGCGGCAAAGCTGGGGCCGGTGAGGATGGTTATTCCCTGAGTCCAGGCAGACGGCAGGATCTCGTTGAGGACTTGGGACATCAAGTGAAGCGAAGCCTCTTCAATCCCTTTTGACGCCACGACAATCGGCAGAGGATCGGCCAGGGAGGGCAGCAGTTTCCGGACCACGGCTCGCATGGCATGAGACGGGACGGCCAGCACGAGAAGATCGGTGCCGGTGACCGCGTCTTGAAGAGAGTGCGTGGCCAAGAGCGTCCTGGGAAGGGTGACGCCCGGCAAAAACACGGTATTTTCCTGTTTGAGGTTGATGCCCTGGGCCACTTCCTGCTCATAGGCCCAGATCTTCACCCTGAGCCCCTGGTTCACCAGGTGGCGAGCAAGCGTGGTGCCCCACGCTCCGGCACCAATGACCGAAGCGGCGTGAATGGTGGGATGAGACGTCGTCATCAGAATCTCTGTAGCTGCCGCATCTCATGCGGCCCGTTGTGAAGAATGCGACGTGAAAAGGAGTGCGGGGATTATAGGAACGGTCTTTAAAAACTGTCAATTCTGTCGTGAGTAAAAGATGGCCGGTTCGGACTGCAAAGCCTCGCCCAGCTTCTGCCGGACATTGAAAGGTATCGACCTTGTGCGCACAGTAGTCGATAACGAATGTAATGAATGTCAAAGAAGATGTCTTCTCAGTTGTCCTGGCCCCGCCTGTTCCCATGTGCTAGACTTTTTCCAAGGATTGAACGCAAAAACCAGGTGCAGATACAGCCTGCTTCCTGATTCTCATCTGTATTGCCCTCAGCTATAAACGCCTCCTTGATGAAATGTTGAACTTGGTCGTACTGCCGTTTTCTCTCAACAATTCATTCTTTTCTGGTACTGCGTTTGATAATCGCTTTGAACTGGTTCCCTTCCTGGTCGTTCTCAAATTCAATGTCAGGATACGCCCGTAACGCCCTGATGACGCCGCTTCCGAGACCACGGTAAGGAAGGAGCTTCGTAGCGAACGAGGCCAGAATCGGGTTTCGTATGTTCGAGTTTCCCTTCTTAATATTTTCAACCGTCAGATTGTTCGGAAGATGGCCCGGGCTAATAATTTCCACACGGTCTTGAAAAACGAATATCCTGATCGGAGCAGAAACAAAGTAATCCCGATGAATTAAGGCGTTGACGAGCAGTTCTTCCAATACAATCTTGGGGATTTCAGGTTCTCCGGGCGAATTGACGCCACGACCCCTTTGTATGTGTTTAATATTGCCGAGGACGAAGTTCATGCTTTTCCGATACATGTCGGACATTTTCCCCGTGATATCCTGACTGTCGATATAGTGCTTTTCATCAACTTCAGTTTCAGGGTAAGACACTGCCTTCACAATAAAGACCGGCAGTCTGAAGCTTGGATCCCTGGCAAAAAGCAACGCGCCACTGATGTTTAGAACTTCATCTTTCATCAAATTCATATTTTCAAGGATTGTTGGTAATGACAGGTCCTGTTTGTCGAGAGGTTCCCGTTCCCCTATATGATCTTTAAGGAACTCTTTGAAGTAGTCGGTATCCAGGTCGGCAACGGTCAGGTTATCCGCCGGGATTTCGTCTCCATGAATCAATCTCGCGCTTTGATACATCCTTCGAATTTCCTCACGGGAAGTCACCCTGCGCTTGTCTGACCCGCTTTTGACCCAAAAGGCCGCCTTGTTATCCATGTACGGCTTGCTCACACCTTGAGGCACGGAAACCACCATGACAAGACCGTCAGGGGTAAGGACATTTTCAGATTGCGGGTTAATCGGCGGACGTACGGATTGAGAAGCCGCGTTTGAGAGAAGTTGATTCAACCGTTCCATGTCTTCACGCTTCAAACCGGCAAACGAACCATTGTCACTTACTCCAATGAATATCGTGCCTCCCTCGGAATTGCTAAATGCTACTAATTCCGCAGCCAAGGAATTCACGTTGCTGAAATCCGCCTTTAACTGATGTTTACTGTCCTCGCCACGGGAGACAATCTCTAAGATCTCTGCGGTTTCCATATCTCATAGATCCTTTTACGTTGCCTGAAAGCCTCTTCTCCACCTTCCATGATATCGACAATCTCCTTCTGTAACTCAGGGCAATCAATACTGCCACTGGTCACAGTGATGACATCATTCGAATACACGCATGAAAGAATTTGTTCCGCGTCACCAAGCACGGGAAAGTTTGCATTGTGCGTCGCGAAAATAAACTGTGTCGTGGGCTTCAGGCTCCGGATCAGCTTAATGACATCTTCATAAATGGTCTGATTGTCGAGATCGTCTTCAGGCTGGTCGATGATGATGACATCATTTTCCCGCTGGCTCAGTACGAATAAGATAAGAGCCGAAGCGCGTTGCCCCAAGGAATGATGCTTCAGCTCTTTGCCGCGATATTCAATAATGAAGCGGTTCGGGACCTGCCACGTCAGCAAGGCTGAGAGATTATCCAGGAAATATTTCTCGAAAACCTCGGCAGAGCTACGGACCGATGTTTTCACCTTGTCGAACTCCCTGTACATGGAGCCAAAATCGGAAAATTCATCGGCCAAGGACGTAAAGGTTCCTTCCCGTATCCGGCTGCCCCTGAATATATCCTTCATGTAGTCAACGAACGCGTCCGTGGCCGCCTTAAACTCTGCCTTGATCTCAAGAGAGGAATGGCTTTTGTTGACTTTGCTCAGCTCATTCTGGATGGTCAGATATTCCTCGTGCCAAAGGTCATTGAGTCGGGCCAATTCCTGTAACAATTTCTGGTTCAACGTAATCCGTTGGGTCTCCTGTTTTTCCAGGGCTTTGAGCATGTGTTGAGCATGGTCAACGGTTCTGCGAAGCTCACGAAACTCATCCGCACGAATAGCCTGAGTCCCGGTGGACTTTAATTCTTCTGCTAATGCCCTCTCGATATTCGCGAATTCTTCCTTAAGACCGTCCTTCAGTTTCTCAAATTGCTTTGCTTTCTCCTGTACCCCACTGAAACTCCTGCGGCCTTCCGAAAGAGCTTTCTTGATATCGTCAAGAGATCTGATCAGCTCATCGTAAATTGTGAAAAAGCCATCGAAGAACTCTTTGTTCTGTGTTGATTTGTACACACGCTGATTCTTCAGGTCATCCTCATATTGATTGATAAACTCTTCCAAATCGGACAAGTAGTTTGTCACGAAAGAAATGACCTGTGAGCACTTTCTCGAATCCGCTTCAAAGTCCACCTGCTTTTGTAGCTTTTCTTCAACGCCGTGCTCTTTATAAAATTTGAGTCTGAATTCCGCATCCTGTTTCTTCGCTTCAGACTCCTTCTTGTTTTCTTCCGTGGTGGAAAGCTTTTTCAACTGGGTAACGGCTTCAGATACGTTTTGCCGCTGCGCGTCAATCCGCGACCGAATATCAGCTAATTTCTCCCAGACCAGCTTTTCAACCAGGTCTTTCTCAAAACCCTCACCCGTGCTGGAGAGATCCTTCTGGCCGAAATACAGAGGTTTTCGCAGGATGGTTTCTCTGATTGATACGCCGGGTTGAGGCTTGCCGTCCACGTACACATCTGGCCTTTCCTTGTAAATCCTCCGTATTTCATACTTCTGTCCCCTGCAGTCAACGGCCCGAACGGTCACCTTCCCGCCACTTCCGAGCACGTGCCTTATGAGGTTCTTCTTATAGTCCGTATCCAGTGACTTCTCTCCGAAAGGAATATCAAGGGCGTAGCGAACAGCTTCTAAAATGGAAGATTTGCCACTGCCGCGAATGCCGATAAGGGTATTCAGACCAGGGGAAAAATAGATAGTCTTCCCATCAAGCACACCACCCTCAAAGGCCGCGCTGATGATATGAGAAGATTCATGTTTCTCAGGCTCAGCAGAAACGCGGTTTTCGTAATCCAAAAGGGCATACTTCACCGCCTCGAAAGTAAAGGCTCCAATCTTCAGATAGCAATGGTTACTACCCTGACCGACTTGATCCAAGTCCTTGCCATCAGACCCTTCGACTTCGGCAGGATACCAGTCTGCCAACCAATCCTTAACCTTATCGCGCAGGTCCCGATTGCGAACTTTCTGAAAACCCAGGCACCTCTGCCTAAAGGATTCATTCTTGCCAAGCTCCTGAATCCGGCCACCTCCTAAACCACCCCAAAGCCCGTTTTCTGCTTCCACATGAGCAAAGACAAAAAAGTAGTCTCGCTTAAATTCATCCAGCCTGCGCATGGTTTCAAGCAGGTCATGATTTGACCGAGCATTCTCATTCTCGAAATTCGACTGCCCCGAAAATGTCCCCGCCAGAAAGCTGGAAATGTGATTCGTGTTCTCCTGGTTAGTGATCCAGTCACGCTCAAACACAACCAGGGTATGAACCCCATTCCTGCCGTCCTTTACTGAAAGCTCAACGCCGGGCAACACGAGGATCTCTTCTTTACGTCCGGCCCTGAACAACGCCTTGTACTCGTCGGGGTCAAACTTATTGTGGTTCGTGATGACGGCAACCCGAATCCCAGCCTTTTTCAAAGCCTGAATATATTTCGTTACGAACTGATTATCCTCGTCAGTGTATTGGAACTCCTTATCGGCTTTTGTATGCAAGTGAAAATCAGCCCGAAGCCAGACGCTGCCATTCGGAAAACTTGCATTATTTTGTACTTGGTCGTCATTCACGATTTTTCTCCACGTCTTGTCTGCATACTTCATGCGAACCACACTCTTTTATGCTGTTTCCGTCATCCTGAGTTCGGTCTCAAAACTGCACAATCTCCAAGAGGAACACACATCAGGCCCCCAGCCTGGTCGCAATTTCTCTGAAACTATTCAACCCGGCTTCGACGTTCTCGATAATAACTTCTGCCAGATCGTCAGGTTCCGGCAGGGTGTCCAGATCGGTCAGACTTTTATCCTTGAGCCAGAAAATGTCGAGACTGGCTTTGTCTCGCGCGATGATTTCATCATAGGTGAATTTTCGCCACCGGCCTTCAGGATACTCTCCTGACCATGTTTCCTTGCGCCCGTGGCGGTTCCGGGGATTATAGCATCCGATGAAATCCTTCAAGTCATCAAGCCGCATGGGTTTTTTCTTTAGAGTATGATGGACGTTGGTACGGTAATCGTAGTACCAAACTGCTTTCGTCCAGGGATTGGGGCTTGCGGGTTTGTTGTCGAAAAACAGCACATTTGCCTTGACGCCCTGAGCGTAGAAGATACCGGCAGGCAACCGTAGAATGGTGTGCAAGTCGGTATTTTGCAATAACTTCTTGCGAACCGTCTCCCCCGCTCCTCCCTCGAATAACACGTTATCGGGAACCACCACCGCTGCCTGGCCCGTGGTTTTCAGCATGGTGCGAATGTGTTGGACAAAGTTGAGTTGCTTATTGGACGTGGTGGCCCAAAAGTCCTGCCGGTTATAGGTGAAATCTTCCTTTTCCAGTTCGCCTTCTTCATTGGTGGCCGTCATGCTGCTTTTCTTCCCAAAGGGCGGATTGGCCAGCACGTAATCATACCGAACTCCGCTATCGGCAATCAGGGAGTCGGTCGATGACACGGTAGACTCCCCGTCAATCTCGCCGATGTTGTGCAGGAACATATTCATCAGGCAAAGCCGGCGTGTATTGGCGACAATTTCATTGCCGTGAAATGTCTGATGCTTGAGGAAGGTTTTTTGTGCCCTGTCCAACCTGCACTCATTCACAAGAAAATCGTAGCTGGCGAGAAAAAATCCGCCCGTACCACAAGCAGGATCGGCAATGGTTTTACGCGGCTCAGGGCGCACACAAGTCACCATAGCCTTAATCAGAGCACGTGGCGTAAAGTATTGCCCTGCCCCACTTTTTGTATCCTCGGCGTTTTTCTCAAGCAGGCCTTCGTAGATATCGCCTTTGATATCTGCGCCCATCATGACCCAGGATTCCGTATCAATCATGTCGATGACCCGGAACAGCATAGCCGGATCCTGAATCTTGTTCTGGGCCTTGGTGAAGATTTGCCCCAGCAGCCCTTTCTTCTTACCCAGTTCACGCAGGAGCTCGATATAGAACCCTTCCAGTTTCGCACCTTTCTTGGCTTTCAACGTTGGCCAATCGTACTCAGTGGGAATGCCCACATTTCTGTTATAAGGCGGCTTGCTGTATTCATCGGCCATCTTGAGGAAAATCAGGTAGGTCAATTGTTCCAGGTAATCGCCGTAACTGACGCCTGCATCCCGCAAGACGTTACAAATGCTCCAGACTTTAGAGACGATGGCCTGGGTATTCATACGGCTGCTTTCTTTTTTTTCTGAGCTTTTTGTTTCAGCCCAGCCTTCTCCAATTTGATCCGCGCCAGCAAAACACTGGCAGGCTCATCATTGGGGTCCTGCGCGACCAACTTTCCCTCAAAGGCTTTCTTCAAAAGGCTTTGCCGAAGCGTTTCAGCCTGTTTGAGGCCGTCCTCAATATCCTGTTCCAGTTTTTCCAGGATGGAGAGACGGGATTCAATCTGCTGCACGATTTGTTTCTGCTCATTTATCGAACAATAGGGAATAACCAGATTTTCAAGAGTTGTAAGATTTATGTTTCTCTGAGCTGTAGCAGGAGCATATGTTTCTATTTTTTGTCGGGAGAACCTGATGAAAAACTCGATATATTTGGAATTGGTGATACCGGAAAACCCTGTAAAACCGACAATACTATCTGGAAAGCACGCTTCTATTCCTAAGAATGCAGTTTCAGCAATATTTGCAGCAATGGTTATGCACAGCGTTCCTTCAGGCCAGAGCCTGCTTTGTGCCAATCCAATCTCGTTATATGTTTGTGAGTAACTGCGAATCACCTGGTTTGCTCTTTTAACCTCACTTGTTTGTATAAAAGGGTACTTCTCACCAAATAGCTTTGGATCATTTCTGGGTCTATGTTTAGATTTACCTCTTGCCAGATCGCCAAGGTCTGCAAGATATGAGTACAAATAACCTTCCGGCAGTTCCGGCAACCCTGCCAATTCTTCTTCTGTGAGTGGTGGGAGTTCCTTGGGCTTGCCTGGTTTTGTGGGTTTTTTCCCTTCCTTGTCACTAGCCTCCCAGGCTTTGACCGCCAGTTTCCATTTGTCTAGCTGTTGCTGGCAGCGTTGTTCGCGCTCGGCCTTTATTTTTTTCAGTACTGTTTCAGCAGGCTCCAGTTCACCGGCGTTTTTCTTGCGCCATTCTTCGGTCAGCTTGCCTTCAAAAGCGTGTTTCAGGACTGCCTGACGGTAGACGGTCAACTGCTCGCGGGCCGTCTTGAAGGATTCAATGCCTTTGTCCAATTCGGAGAGCAGTTCTTCAAGTTTGGCAACGATGCGCTGTTGTTCATTGCTAGGAGGTAACGGAATGTTACATTTTTCCAGATAGGTAGTAGGGACGCGCTTTTGGCCAACTGCCCCCGTCATATTATGTTCAGCGTCACATCGAAAGCTTTTTGAGGAGACAAAATAATATAGAAAGCTTGCCGCTATACCCTGGTGATGGCGCAAAACATGGAACTCGGTGGAACCAAAACCAATGTTATTGTGAAGGTTTGGAACCATGGCCATTTTACCGTTTTCCATACAGGGTGTAATTTTTGCAAAAAGAACATCTCCCTTCTTAAAAGGTGTATACCCTTTTTTTACCTCACCCAAAGTCCTTATTTGACTTACGTCTATCTTCCCTGTTTCCGCCTCAACCGCTGGCATAGGAACGAAAGAGACTTCTGCCTCGTCTGCAAAGGCTGATTTATCTAGCCTAGGGTTAATTTCTGCCACTTCACAAAGGGGCGACATAACCCAGTTGGTGGGAATCGTCTGCTGTTTCCCAATCACGCTGCTAACGCTTCATTCATTTCTTCAATCACCAGATCCATTTCATCACCAAATAACTGCGCCATGCGCCCTAATCCACCCTGGGCGTCAAATGGGGCATAATCAAGGTCTGCTCGATCCAAATGGAAAGAGCCGGCAATATGATCTCGGATCATCCGTAGCCATTCCATCTGCTCCTCATTGAATTTCGTGCCTGCACCACTGTGGTGTTTCATGATCCAGTTCTGAAAGTTCCGGCGAACGGTTTCCGAATATGGTGAAAGGTTTGCATCAATGCCACAGGCACGCCGGATCAGTGTCACAAGTGCGGTTAGCTCACTCACCGGCTCTTGCCCTCTATAGCCATCCAGTTGTTTATAAGCCTGCCAGACCCGTAGCGGTGCCATGTTCGGTTTCTCCTGCTTCAGCCGTTCCAGAACGTCCTTAATCATCTGATACGTCAATTCTCGTCGGCGATAGGGCTGGTTATAGAAGATACGTAGTGCCGTAATCTCATCCTTGTTGGCTTCAAGATAAGACGTGAAATCCTGTATGAGTGCCTGGGCTTTCTCTTTGGCCTGTTTATCCCATCCGGCAGATTCCACCGTGTCTATATTCACCGTATCAATAATCTGTTCGTGGTTTCGGCGGATATTCTCAATCAAAGCATTCAGCTCACCGGTAAAAACGCCTGTTGCCTCTTTCACCAGTTCTCCTCTTGCCGTTTCGAGTTGTGCTTCCGAAGGAGCTTGGTTGGAAGCAAGGTTATTCACCTTACGGGCCTTGGTTTCCTGTGTGTCCGGATTAATGGCATCGAGCAAGCCATGAACAACTTGATTGATGGTCTTTCCCTCGGTCTTTTCAGCAATCCGTTCGTGTTCGTCGTCACTCAGTTGTTTGGAAAGCCGGGCCAGGCGGTTAGCCAGGGAAGAAATGGTATCTTCATCCCGTGCCCCCATCATGGCGGCATAGAGAAGGTCTTTCAGAGGAACGGTCGGTTTTTTCTCCAGTGGCCGGTTATCCGTTTTAAGGGATTTCGTCACACCAATAGCATCCACAATCACAAAGTGCGTCTTGGCACTGTGCGTTGAGGGTGTAACCTTTTTCAGATCGTCATAGGCCAGTGTACGAGTTCCCCGCCCCTTCATTTGTTCGAAGTAGTTGCGGCTTTTAATGTCACGCATGAAAAGCAAACATTCCAGAGGTTTGACATCGGTTCCCGTCGCAATCATGTCCACGGTCACCGCAATACGGGGATTGAAATCGTTCCGAAATTGCGCCAAAATGGATTTTGGGTCTTCTTCCGTCTGATACGTCACCTTCTTACAGAATTCATTGCCTTCCCCAAACTCCTCCCGAACGACCTGGATAATATCGTCGGCATGGCTATTGGTCTTGGCAAAAATCAAGGTTTTGGGGATCTCTGTCCGTTCTGGGAAAATTTCAGGAAGTTTGTCACGGAACGTTCGAATGATGTTTCGTATCTGGCTGGGATTGACCGCGGCCCTGTCTAAATGCCTGGGAGAGTACTCGAATTCTTCGTCTAGCTGGGTCCATCGTTTTTTTCGGGTCAGACGGTCCCGCTTGTCTACATATTCCTTGGCCGTAATACACGCGCCTTTTTTGGTAATTTCCGTTTCGATAGTGTAAACGTCGTATCCCACATTCACGCCATCGGCCACAGCCTCTTCATGACCGTATTCGCTGACTATATTTTCATTGAAAAATCCAAACGTGCGCTTGTCCGGGGTTGCGGTCAAGCCAATAAGAAACGTGTCGTAATACTCCAACACCTGCTTCCAGAGGTTATAGATCGACCGATGACATTCATCAATGACGACGAAATCAAAGAACTCCATAGGAATTTTCCCGTTATAACTCACGGGCATGGGGTTTTTAGGTTGAAGACGTTCGGCGGGGTTTTCCAGTTCAGCGGCTTCGTCTAAAGGCACCCCTTTCAAGATAGAATAAAGCCGCTGAATGGTGCTGATACAAACCTGGATATCTGAAGCTATATAACCGGATTTAAGGCGCTGCACGTTATATAACTCGGTGAATTTCCGATTGTCGTCATTGGGTACATAGGCCATGAACTCCTGTTCTGCCTGCTCACCCAGGTTTTTGGTGTCCACCAGAAACAACACTCGTTTCGCATCGGCGAATTTGAGCAATCGGTAGATGAACGTGATGGCGGTAAACGTTTTCCCTGAACCAGTGGCCATCTGGATCAGGGCACGAGGGTGGTTCTCTTTAAATGATTTCTCCAGATTGTTGATAGCCCTGATCTGGCAGTCCCGCAATCCTTCCGTATTGAGAACAGGAAGATCCAATAAGCGGGAGCGCAGAGTTTTAGGCTGCGAAATCCATGCCTTGAACGTTTCGGGTCGGTGAAAAGTAAATACAGTCTGGGACCTTGGGTTCGGATCACGCTCGTCTCGAAACCGTGTCAGGGTGCCCGTGCTTTCATAGATGAAGGAAAGAGGGTTACTATCGGCAATCCATTTTAATTTTGCTTTGGCGTAATCGTCAGACTGTGTTTCCGCCGTGGTGAGGCAGTGCCCTTCTTCTTCTTTCTTGGCCTCAACAATCCCCACCGGTTGACGGTCAACAAACAGCACATAATCCGCCGGCCCAATATCTGTCTGGTATTCTCTGACGGCCACCCCTAACCCGGCATTAAAGTTGATGTGCTTTTTGTCTTGGACGACCCAGCCCGCGTCACCCAACATTCTGTCAATGTTGTCACGGGCTTTTTGTTCCGGGTTTTGATTCACATGGTCCATGATGGGGGCTTGTCAGATCGCCTTGAAATCAGGCATTTGATCCCACGTTCTGTTGTCAAGCACGCGACCCGTCTGTTTCTTGAAGACGCCGCCCCACTGCTTGAAGAAAAACGGGACGCCGCTTCGCAGGCAGTTGTCACGGATGTCCCGCACCCAGCCCGCCTCCATGGGCCGGGCACCGGGTCCCGATTCTCCGCCCACGATCACCCAATCGATGCCGGCCAAATCCAGGCCGGACAACGGCCCCAGTAACGGTTCGAGCGACAGGAATTTCGTGAGGGCGCCGGTTTCTTTCAGCTTCGCCAATCGGTCGATCCATTCTTTGGATTCGATGCTCGTGCCCAGCCAGATATTCGGCGTCCACATCAGGCCGGCGGCGAGTTGCCTGACGCGGGCCGGGCGCTTTGTGAGCACCTGAAACGTGTGCTGGGACGCCCGATTCATGACGCGGAACACCGACTCGATAAAGACCGAGGAGACGGATTCGTGGAACAGGTCGCTCATCGAGTTCACGAACACGAGCCGCGGGTTTTTCCACCTGAGAGGCTCTTCCAGTACCGACTCATGAACGGTGAGGTCGAACCCGTTCCGGTATTTTTCAACACCCATCGCCTGGAGCCGTGTCGCCATTCTCTCGGCGTAGCAATGCTTGCAGCCTTCACTGATCTTCGTGCAGCCCGTCACCGGGTTCCAGGTGGTCTCGGTCCATTCGATGCTCGACTGCGTTGACATGGCTATATATGCTTCAGGATGTGATTCGCTATCCGCTTAGCTGGATCGATTCCCTTCGGGTTTCCCACGCAGAACATAAACTCGAACAATGGGGAATTCTTGGAGTTCCTTAGAGTTCGAGATTGCTCCAGCAACCTTTTGTCGAAAAGGCTTTTCAGTTTTTCCTTGTAGACGCCGATGAGGCCGTTGACGCCTGGATTTCTTTGATAGTTGATATCTCCAAACAAGTTTCTCTGTGGGTCTTCTTGGTAGAGGTTGCGCCAACTTTCATCTCCGAAAATCCGAGTGAGCCTGTTACCCCATTCCCGTGAAATGTCGTCGGGTTTCCGCGAATTCGGTAGCATTCTGGCAATCGCCGACACCGGAAAAAGAATCCAGGTGTCCAACGCATTAAAACCCGCTATTTTTTTTATGGTGGACCATTCAACCTCCGTGGCGAACGGGTCAAGAAAAAGGACGCCGCGACATTGCTTCCAATTTTGTTGAAGATTCCTCAGAAACTCGTTTGCATCAGAATTCTCAATCTGAATATCTCTGCCGGGGTGTTCTTTTCGTAGTTTCTCCAATTCATCACATCGACCTTGTTCTTTTTCAACAAAAATCAGTTTGTCAAACGGCTGGTTGTCAATGCTGACGGCTCTTATTGCTGAGCCGCGTATGAAGTTCTTGGTATCCCGATCGTTATGATGGAACTCCACGTGGCCCGTGCCGGCGAAGGCATCAATGTACATCAGCTTGAAAGGCGTCTTTTTTAGTGCCGTCGTATAGGAGTCCAGATACTTTTCCAGAATCTTCAGTTTCTCAATAGTCCATTGTCCACCGTAGCTTGCTCTGGGTTCAGCTACCTGGGGCATCATTCCAATTCCATAACCTTCAAACTCTCGAGCCCCCGATCATCCATGATCCTGACTGCCACGCTTCTCTTTCTCTGGATATTTGCCGGAGTACTTTCCACAATCGTATCGCAATCTTACCTTGTCAGCACTTCTTTTGGAACCGTTTGTACTGGATCAGGACATATGTGTTTGATCCAGTTCATTCTGGCCTCCTTACCCGCCCTCAGGCCACACTCGCCTCTGGGAGAGGGCTCCTGTTTCCGGGTCGTTGGTCAGACTGGTAATGGAAATGTATTGACATTGTGCGTACAACAGCCGATAATGTATGTGAAAGAAGAGGTGTTCTTATGAGCAAACAAACTGTCAAAACGCGACGCAAGAGTCCCCCGAGAAACATCAATCTTCGGGTCAAACCTCAAGCGCGTTCGTTGATCGATCGCGCCTGTGCCGTCACGGACAAGAGAATAACGGACTTCGTTCTCGATGCGGCGTGTCGTGAGGCCGAGGATGTTCTCCTTGACCGGAGACTGTTTAATCTCGACGAATCAGCGTATCGGGCGTTTGTTCATGCGCTCCGTGCGCCGACACAACGTAATCCCGAACTTAAAAAATTCCTGAGCCGGAAGCCGCTTTGGGAAAACTGAGCACGGACCCATCGACGTTAAAACTTATCGCACCCGAACCCCTCAGCGCGCATCACATCCTTGATGACTTCGAGTGTGGTAATGACACGCTGAATGACTGGCTGAAGCGCCGAGCTATCAAAAATGAAGCCTCAGGCGCGTCACGGACGTATGTGGTCTGCCGTCAGAGCCATGTGATTGCATATTACACATTGGCAACCGGTGCCGTGCAATGCAAGCATGTTCCTGGCCGGATCCGTCGTAACATGCCGAACCTTATTCCCGTCATGGTTCTTGGCCGCCTGGCCGTTCATCTGGATTGGCAAAAGAAAGGCCTGGGGGGTGATCTGCTTGCCGATGCGGTGAAGCGCATCATGCAAGCCGCAGATATTGCCGGGATCCGTGCCTTTGTGGTTCATGCTCTCTCTGACGAAGCCCGGCAATTTCATGAACGGTTTGGTTTTCAGCCTTCCCCCACGGATCCAATGGATCTAATGATTACCCTGAAAGATGCACGGGCAAATTTATCGTAAGCACTTTTTAAATTGTCTTGGGACTCTGTCGGGTTTAAACTGACCGTTATTCGCAAGCATTTGAAAAAATACGTTGTTGTATGGCTCTTTATTTCCAGCGCGGAGGGCCATGGCGCAGGACACCCTTATGGTTATGACCGACAGATGCCGCCTTCTTCTTGATTAGAATCGGACGTGATGGACGGGCAACGGACGTGTCAGGCTTGCGGGCATGAATCGGCTTCGGAGGCGCGCTTTTGTACGAATTGCGGAAAGCGGTTTTTTCAGGAATCGCGACCTGTCTCCACGGGCAGGGATGACTCTCGATCCGGGGAAATCCTCAATCTTCGGATCCTGTACGTCATGGTGGGGTTGTTGATTCTGGCGGTTCTGTTTCCGCCGTGGGAATCGCCGCCCGGCGAGCCGCCTGCCTATTTGGGGATGCACTTTATCCTGTCGCCCCCGGAGCCCGGAGCCGTGGTGAGTCGCATCCTCCAAACCGTGGAGTTGGTCACGCTGGCCATCGCCGGCATGTACCTGGCCTGGTTGTTTCGGGAAAAACCATGAAAGCCGCGTGAGATGCGGCTCTACGACGTGTTTTTCTGCCGTTCAGGGGCAGGTTGCTGGAGCATCGCAAGCAGCGAATTCGGTCTTTTGACGACTTTTCCCCTGGCGTCGATCGTGACGAGAGTGGCTGATCCTTCGACGATGAGTCGCCGGCTGGTTTCTTCTCGAATCGTGTGGGAGAAGGTGACGTCGGTTTTTCGTGATGCCGACGCGACCGTTTCGATTTCGAGGGTCTCTCCATAGCGCGCCGGAGAGCGATAAAAGACTTCCGTATGGGTAACTAAAAAGTAGATGCCTTGATCCTGAAGTGCTGCGACCGAGGTCCCGTGTGAGAGTAAATGTTCGGTCCTGGCCCGTTCAAAATATTTGAGATAGTTGGCGTAGTACACCACGCCGCCACAGTCGGTGTCCTCATAATAGATTTTGATATTCACTGAAGTTACAACGTCAGCGTTGGGAAGACCGGCAAGTCGGGTTCGGTGACATTGGTCAATTTGATGACCACGGCATGGAGCTGATGAAACCGGTCGGCTTTCGTGGTTTGAAACCCATGGCCCAGGACGCCGTGATGGACCGCGTCCCAGAGGGTTTTCAGTTTAGTCCACTCGTTCACGAAGGCGTGCCCCATGGGATGACCCAGTCCGGCCAGGGCGCGAAGTTGGGCCTGAAGCGGAAGGTGAAATTTTCCATCCACGTCGCTGGCATAGCAGGCCCGACAGGATTCCTGTAAGTCCTGCGGCAGTTGTTCAACCTGCACGTCCCAGCTTTTGATGCGATACCGGTTCCACAATTGATACTGGGCACAGACTTCCAGGGCTCGAAGTAACAGTTGAATGGCCAGGTCGACTTGCTGATCTCGTTCTGCGCGTCGTTTCGCATGGGCGAGTAAATCATGCGCCACGGAGAGCTTGACGTCATTGGGGTCCATGACGATGCTTTCCAAAAACTTCAGATTTTGTTTGACGCTGCCGAGCAGTGAGGACGCCCCGGGTGGTTCTCCCCAGACCAAGGCTGATTCCAGGGCCTTGAGTGCGGTTTTGAGTTTGTCCCTGGCGTCTCGGTACGTGAACCCTTCCCAGGAGGCATAGCCATCGGCCAGATTCGCCAGGGCGTGATACAAGGGTTTCAGACCTCCCCCGACCAACGATTCAAGGCGTCGAAACCGTTTGCCCGCCGAGGAAAACGCGCCTTGATTAAATAACAGGGCTGCTTCTTGTCGGGCCGACACGGCTTCTTCATTCCAGGGATTCCCAGCTTGCCAGGCGAAGGTCCGTCCTCCGAACTCCACCACATCCTTCTGGGTCGTCCTGCTCCCCGGCGTGGTCAGGCAAACGATTTGCGAAGTCCACGGCCGGCTGGCGAGCGCCATCGCTGCGGCGACGGCCGGAGTCGCCCTGCTAAAGTCGACCGTGAGTTCTCCGGGTTGCAGGCCCCAGGTCTTCAACGTGTCGGGAAGGCTTTTGGTTAACGTTTGATGAATTGTGGTAAAACTTTCAGACTCTTCCGTGATAATCCAGTCCCATCGCTGCGGCATTTTGGTGACTGCCGGTTGAATGTCTGCTTCGATGGAGGCTTTCCGGGATTCGGACACCACGAAGCAGAGAAACTCCGGGACGAGCCGATTGATGCAGGCCTGCACCGGGGCAGGATCCTCGGAAACCGCAATGAGTAACGCTTTGGTCCGATAATCCTCGCTCATGGTGGCGAAACTATAGCATTGCCCCCGGCAAACTCCAAGCGTTGCGGGAGACGTCCCGCTGCGTTTGAAGGGTCGCCTGCCTGACTGGCAGACGGGCATCGGACGCGGCCGGGAGGGAGGCGGGATAGGATGCCGCCCCCGCGAAGAGAGAAAACAGGCGACGGGCAGGGTGCCGCTCCTTCAAGCGTCATCGCGCTTGTTGAGATTTCTGAAGGGGGGGCCTAGAATCGCTCTCATGACACCGGACCAAATTGCACGGCGTTTTCAAGAGAGCGGAGAGGTGAAACTCCGGTTTGTTCGAACCCATGCGGACCGGATCGCGCAGGTGGCGGACCTCATGATCGAGGCCGTTCGGTCGGGAGGCAAGGTGCTGTTATTCGGCAATGGAGGCAGCGCCACGGATGCGGCCCACGTTGCCGCGGAGTTTGTTGGGCGATATGATCGAGACCGGGTGCCGTTGCCTGCCGTGTCCCTGGCAGCGGATATGGCCGCCTTGACGTGTATTGCGAATGATTATGGCTACGCGGACGCGTTTGCCCGGCAGGTGGACGCGCTGGGACGCCCGGGTGATCTTGCGATTGCCATCAGCACCAGCGGGAACTCGCCCAACGTGTTGAAGGGGGTTGACGCGGCCAGGCAGAAAGGGCTGATCACCGTGGGGTGGACGGGAAAAGACGGCGGGAAGCTGGCAAGCCTCGTCGATCATCCTTTCATTGTTCCGTCAAACGTCACCGCTCGAATCCAGGAATGTCACATCACGCTCGGCCACGTGTTGTGTGAAATGGTCGAAGAGAAGATCGTTGCGCGCACCTCGTAAAAACTCTTCTTCGGTCCGGCCCATCGACGTCTCTCATCTGAAAACCTATTCGCTGAACACGCGTCGAAGTAAGGTCAAGACGGCCGATTTTGCCGTGTCTTGGAAAAAAGGGCGATCGTTTTCTTCGTTTCTGTCGTCGCTGCCCGACGTGCTTGCGGTCAAGACCCTTCGGAACCTGGTCCAGGCCGTTGTCAAAGCCAGGAGACGCGGACGTCCCGTGATTCTGGGGATGGGCGCGCATCCCACCAAAGTCGGGCTGAATCCCGTGATCGTGGATCTGATGAGACGAGAGATTGTCACGGCAGTGGCGCTGAATGGGGCAGGCGTGATTCATGATTTCGAGTTGGCGTTGATGGGCCACACGTCGGAAGACGTCGAAGCGGAAATCGATTCCGGCCGGTTTGGCATGGCGGAAGAAACGGGTCGAATGATTAATGAAGCAATCGTGGGCGGGCTGACGCAGGGGTCAGGGATAGGAGAAGCCGTTGGCCAATACATCCTGCAACGACGCAAACGGTTTCCGAATTGGAAAACGAGTCTTCTTGCGACGGGAGCACAACTAGGAATTCCTGTAACGGTTCACGTGGCGGTCGGCACGGATATCGTGCATATGCACCCGTCGGCGGATGGAGCCGCCCTCGGCGCGGGTTCGCTGCTGGATTTTCGAAAATTGACCGCAGTGGTGTCTCGAATGGAAGGGGGGGTCTACGTGAACGTGGGGTCTGCGGTTCTCTTGCCAGAAGTCTTCTTGAAAACCGTCACCCTGAGCCGCAATTTGGGGAAGGCGCTGAAGAACGTGACCACCGCGGACATGGATTTTTTACCGCATTATCGACCATTGACCAACGTGGTGAAGCGACCCACCCAAAAAGGTGGCCGGGGGTATTCCCTCACGGGACACCATGAAATAATGGTTCCCCTGTTGGCAGCCGCCGTCATTGAAGAATTTGAACGCAGGCCGAGACGAAACGCGAGCGGGTCCGGAAAGGGCCGTATTTCTTCATAAGAGTTTCTTGACCCTGAAAAACCTGCTTACCGCAAAACGGGCTCGTGTCGTCGGTCGTCGCCCTTGTCGAACCACCGGTTTCTCGGTTGCTCATGCAGAAAAAGATTCTCGTCGTCGATGATGATCCCGACATCATTTTGATGTTAACGGATCGCCTGGAGGCATTGGGCTATACAACGCTGGCCGCCGGCGACGGGCAACGCGCGCTCGAATTTCTGGAATCCGAGGAATGCGGACTCGTGTTGCTTGATTTGGAAATGCCTCGGATGACGGGCCTTGAAGTCCTGGAAAAACTGGCAAAGCAGGAGCAGACGGGCTCGCGCCCACGTGGCGAGGCGGGGCAGGCGATCTTGTCGGATCGTCCTCCGATTATTGTGATGACGGCCCATGGGACGATTCAGCGAGCCGTCGAAGCCATGAAGTGTGGAGCCGCCGATTTTCTCACGAAACCTCTTGATATTGATCACCTGACCCTGGTGATACAAAAGGCTCTGGAACGCGAGGCCTTGAAACGGCAGGTCACCGTGTTGCGCAAGGAGGTCGAATCCCGGTACGGCGCCATTGTGGCGACCACACCGGCCATGGAGTCGCTCATTGAGTTGACCAAACGCGGGGCTGATTCGGATGCGACCGTTCTTTTGCTGGGGGAAAGCGGGACGGGCAAGGAACTCTTTGCAAGATCCATCCATCAATGGAGCAGACGGGCTGAGAAGCCTTTTGTCGTGATTAATTGTGTGGCCTTGACCGAGACCCTGCTCGAAAACGAATTGTTTGGTCATGAAAAGGGAGCCTTCACGGGAGCGACGACGCAACAAAAGGGAAAAGTGGAGATGGCCGATGAAGGGACTCTCTTCCTGGACGAAATCGGGGACATGGCCCAGGATCTGCAAGCCAAACTGTTGCGCCTTCTCCAGGATCGAGAATTTCATCGCGTGGGTGGGACGCGCGTGGTTCGGGTCGATATCCGGGTGATTGCCGCGACGAATCGTGATCTGCCAAAGGCCGTGAAAGAAGGCAAATTCCGTGAGGATTTATTTCATCGGTTAAACGTGATCAGTTTTTCCATCCCGCCGTTACGCGAACGACCCGATGATATTCCTCGTTTAGCCGACGTGTTTCTTCAACGCTACGCCAGGGAGACGGGAAAGCCCCGCGTGCAACTGACGGCGTCCGCCCTCGACGCCATGCGAACGTATCCGTGGCCGGGAAACGTGCGGGAGTTGGAAAATGCCGTGGCTCGGGCCGTGGTCTTGGGGACCGACCACGTGATTGGTCCCGAGCATTTACGCCTCCCTCACACTCAGGAAGAAGAGCCTCAGGTCCGAGCGGTGAGCGATCTGCCCTACCATGAGGCGATGGAACGCTACCGACGCGTTCTGATTGAACAGGCACTGAAACGTGCTCATGGCAATCAGACCAAAGCCGCGGAAGCGCTGGGGCTTCAGCGATCGTACCTCGCGCGCGTGCTCAAACAAAAACAGGCGGAGAAGAAAGAACCGAAAGACGCGAAGTAAGACCGCGTCCTGATTCAACTGGTTGGGAGTGTAAAATAGAATTGACTCCCGCTGCCCAATGTACTTTCCACCCAGATTCGTCCTTGGTGCAGGTCCACCAGATTTTTCGTAATCGTTAATCCCAGCCCGGCCCCCCGCACCTCCGTCGGCCCACTGTTGCTCCGATAAAAGCGATCAAACACGTTAGGGACCTCTTCGGAAGCAATGCCGCACCCCGTGTCGGCGACGCACACCTGGACCGCGTGATCTTCCAGTGGCGTGAGCGAAATCGACACGCGTCCGGCCGGAGGCGTAAATTTAACGGCATTGTGAATGAGGTTCGTCAAAATCTGAAGAATTTTGTCTCGGTCTCCACGGACCTGAGCCGGTTGCGAAGGAGCCAGGATCTGCAGAATGAGGGATTTCTCTTCTGCCTGAGGGCGTAAATTGTCAAGAGCCTCTGCCGTCAATTCGGTCAGCGACACGTCAGTCACTCGTAATTCCATGCGGCCGGCCTCGATACGGGAGAGGTCCAGCAGGTCGTTCAGCATTCGCGTTAACCGTTCAACGTTATGTTTGACCCGCGTAAGATAAAAGATCTGCCGTTCACGTAATCCCCCGGTGAATCCATCCAGCATGTTTTCCACCAGCCCTTTAACCGCGGTTAAAGGGGTGCGCAATTCATGAGACACAATGGAGACAAAGGCGGATTTGAGTTGATCGAGTTCACGAAGTTTTTCGTTGGCCGCCTGGAGGGAACTCGTGCGTTCCTGGATTCGGCTCTCCAGGCCCACGTTCAGCACTTCGATCTGGTGGTACACTTCGGCGTTGTCCAGGGCAATGGCGACTTGATTCGCCACCGTCACCATGGCTTGCAGATCATCCTGGGTCAACGCGTGTTCCTGGGATCGATTGACGGTCAGAGAGCCGAGCACGATCCCCTGGGCCTTGAGGGGGACCGAAATAAACGATTTCACGTGAGCACGTTCAACCAATTGCCGGGTGAACGGATGAAGTCGGTCCCATTCCCGCTGGAGATCGCCGATTAACACGGGACGCCCTTGCAGTAATACTTCGCCTTCGAGGCTGGCCGGATCAGTGACGGGCGTTTCCAGCGTCCGCGCGTAATGGATCACGTCGGGAGACGCACCGAGAAGCCGGGCATCGTGCGACACGTGGCGGTCGCGATCAAAAAACGCAATCATGACGCGCTCGTATTTGAGTGCGTTCATAATCGTGTGCAGCACTTTCTCCAGCAGGGCTTCCCTGTCGAGTACCGAACTGAACAATAACCCCGTTTGGTAGAGGGTGGTCAGCTGATTCACTTTATGACGGAGTTCTACGGCCGTGTGTTCCTGTTCAAGATAGGCTTCTCGCAGTTGCTCGTGGTGGTCGTTCACAAAAGCCACCTGTTCCTCGATCAAGGCCTCCCGTTCTTCCGCCTTCTTCTTGAGACGAGACCACTGACCGGCAAACCAGGTGGCCATGCCCGGGATGAGAGCCCAGACGCTTGTCTCCAGCCAGGAAAACTCCGGATGCGACCATCGGACGTAGACGAAGGCCAGACCACTCACGAACGCCCCGCTCAGGGACCATACAAGGTGCGCAGAGAGAGGCTGGGCGGGCCAATGGAATTCCCATTCACAGTACTCGTCCCCATCCGCAATGCACTGGCGGTCGTGGACGCTGGCAAATCCCAGGTGGTGAACGTGTTGAGGTACGGCCAGGAGGCCGGCCTTTGCCGCCTGGCAGATGATGTAGGCGCACCGTTTGCGGTAGGGACCGAATTGCCGATAGACGTGGTCGGTAAATTTCATGCGAAGAACGGCCGAGCCATTGGTCACGAACGGCGCACTGAAATGAATGGACCCTTTGGCAAACTTTTCTCCGAAGTGCGGAAACATCCTGAAAATGTGTGAAACGGAAAACGGCCGTCCCAGGGTTTGAATGACGGGAGAAATAAATTTGTTTTTGCCCACTTGGAATTGAAATTGCGGCTCTTCGGAAATATGGATGCAGAACTCGCCCAGGTAACACACAAATTCATAAGAATAACTGTGCCAGGCATTGCGTAAAAACCGGGGGGTCACGTGATACGCCGGATCGGGTATCCGGGAATTGAGCGAGTCGCAGAGGCGTTCAATCGCGTCACGGGCGGCGTCTCCCCCTTTTTTCCTGCCGATCTCCTCTTCCAGATATTCAATGTTTGCCTTGACCGTAATTCCGCTTACGTCGCGGATCTTCTCCCCGTCGGGGGTGACGCCGAACGGACGAAACTGCATGAAGGGTCGGTTAAGAACAGATTGAGTTTTCGGAAGCAGCGTCATGTCGTGCGTGACAAAGACTGAGGGGCGATACCGAACGCCTGAGAGGGAACCGCCGTCTTGCTCATCCGCCGCGGGGTACGCGGCTCATTGAAAAACGTTCCAATGAATCCGGGCTCAGGTTTTGCAAGAAACCGTGTGCAGTGTTCTGTCTTCCAGTCGCAGACAGGCCAACTCGTTTCCCCAGACGCATCCGCCGTCCAACGCGATGACCCGTTCGCCTACATGCACCCCTAACGCCGACCAATGCCCGAAAATCACCGTTTCGGTTCGTGGGACGCGCGGGGGGCAATGAAACCATGGAGAAAGATCGGCGGCGGCCTGCTCCGGCGGGCCCTTAAACGAAAGATCGAGGAGGCCGTCCTGGGAGCACGTCCGCATTCTGGTCAAGACGTTTGTGATAAGGCCGAGCCGGGCTGGAGACGGCATGGTCTCGACCCAACGGGTCTCCTCGCTTCGGTAAATGAACGGTAAGAGTGCGTGATACCGTTCGGATCTGAGAGCGTCCTCCACTTCCCCTGCCAATCTCAAGGCCTGTTCGACGGACCATTGGGGAAGGATGCCGGCGTGGACGAGCAGATACTCGCCTTCGCGATAGAGCAGGGGTTGACGGCGAAGCCAGTCCACTAATTCTTCTGCGTCAGGCGCCTGCAGGACCGATTGCAGCGTATCCTGTTTGCGGAGTTGCGTTACCCCGCAATGAACTGCCAATAAATGCAAATCATGGTTGCCGAGTACGACCACGCAACGGTCTTCCAGACCTTTAATAAAGCGCAACACGTCCAGGGACTGGGGGCCACGGTTAACTAAATCGCCCACAAACCACAGCCGATCCGAAGAAGGATCGAATCGAATGAGGTCCAGCAGTTTCCGGAGAGGGGGCAGGCACCCCTGAACGTCGCCGATTGCATACGTGGCCATAGGGCTTCCTTACAATGGATCCTTTCTCAGACCTTAGCCAGAACCCGGAAATGGTGCAAGAGGAATTTGTCAGGGCGACGCGTATCGGCAAACCCGCAGAACCGCGTCCCGGGCATCTGTCTGCGTGCGTACACGCACGGGTAAACGGCCCGGGACGGGCCTCATGCGACCCCAAGGGGGTCGGGATGAGATCCCGCCCTGCAAAGACAGATCGGAGGGGCACGTCAACCGCTCCGAGTGCCAACGCCTGTTCCCGAAATTTGTTGTCGTGGTGGAGTGACGAACTCATGCACCGCCTTGAATCCAGCTAGACGGACGGGTACGATCACGCAGCCGGTATCGACGGACACGGAGAGGCACCGTGGAAGGGAAGCGGAGACGTGGAACGGATTCTTGAACCGGAAATCATGGACGGCGAAGAGCAGGTCCGGGTCTATGCGCGGGCCGATTTCGCTGAAGAAAACCAGGGATTTGTCAATCAGTTTTTAGCATTGTATCCCGACGTCAGGGAAGGGACCGTGTTGGATTTGGGATGTGGACCGGCGGATATTCCGATTCGGCTGCTCCGCAATCGTCCAGCCCTCCGCGTTGCGGGGGTCGATGCGTCCGGCCCGATGATTCAGTGGGCTGAAGAAGCCACGCAACGGGCGGGACTGCAAGAACGCATTCAACTCATCTGTCGGCGATTTCAGGATCTCCGGTTAGACCGACCGGCGGATGCCGTGATCTCCAATAGCCTGGTGCATCACGTACCCAACCCGTTTCAGTTTTGGTACGCGGTGAAAACCTTCGCCAGGCCTGGGGCTCCGGTGCTCATCATGGATTTGTTGAGACCCGACACACCGGAGGAGGCCCGGGCCCTGGTCGACCGCTACGCGGCTGATGAGCCTGAACAACTGCGACACGATTTTTATCATTCCTTATTGAGTGCCTTC
The DNA here is from genome assembly GCA_965215405.1 of Nitrospirales bacterium. Classification (GTDB taxonomy): domain Bacteria; phylum Nitrospirota; class Nitrospiria; order Nitrospirales; family UBA8639; genus Bin75. The sequence continues at coordinate 637,838 of OZ244060.1, read as the reverse complement.
ACCGAGGATGAAGTCGCGGCTCACCTGGCGGAAATGAATTTAAGCCGCCTTCTGATAGACGTGCCGGACGATCGGCATTGGATCGTGTCCGGCCGCGTGTTTTAGCAGCACAACGACCCGTCGAGGATCTTGACTGAATGAAGACGGGGTCGGTAAGGTGATTGCCTGGTTGGGGGATCGTCTAGGGGCAAGACAACAGATTTTGGATCTGTGAACCCAGGTTCGATTCCTGGTCCCCCAGCCATTCTTTTGTGCGTTCAGGGCGTTGAGGTTTCTTCCCCTGCGTTACCTCCGCCTTCCAGCGTCGTGGTTCGGACCAGGCAGCGGCAGGGGCTTCATCAGGGAACCGTTCCGTGAGTTCCGTCAACGAACTCGCTTGTCGTTGTGTTTTTCGTGGGGATTGGCTTTTTTCAGGGTCGTTTCTCCTTCTCACGGTTGATGAAAGGGGCCGCCGGAAAAAGAAACGTTCCTCAACCCTGGTATATAATTAATAATCAGATAATTCCCGAAAATGTTGCTTGACATCTTTCAGGTGTTTCCGTATTATATCTAGCTTCCCTGTTCAGTCGTTCTTTGACAGTTGCATAGCCGAAAAAACGGCAAAGAAGAAGTGTGTTGAAGTGGTGGCCCTTGTGAAAAGAAGTAAAAATTTTTGAGAGTTTGATCCTGGCTCAGAACGAACGCTGGCGGCGCGCCTAACACATGCAAGTCGAACGAGAGGCTCTTCGGAGTAGTAAAGTGGCGTACGGGTGAGTAATACATGGGTAATCTGCCTTTGAGCGGGGGATAACCAGCCGAAAGGCTGGCTAATACCCCATACGCTTCCGGTCCTTTGGGTAAGGAAGGAAAGCTGCATCGTGGATGTGGCACTCGAAGATGGGCTCATGGCCTATCAGCTTGTTGGTGGGGTAATGGCCTACCAAGGCAACGACGGGTAGCTGGTCTGAGAGGACGATCAGCCACACTGGCACTGAGATACGGGCCAGACTCCTACGGGAGGCAGCAGTGAGGAATATTGCGCAATGGGCGAAAGCCTGACGCAGCGACGCCGCGTGGGGGAAGAAGGTTTTCGGATTGTAAACCCCTTTTAGGAGGAAAGATGGGGTGGTTCGCCACCCGGACGGTACCTCCAGAAAAAGCCACGGCTAACTTCGTGCCAGCAGCCGCGGTAATACGAAGGTGGCAAGCGTTGTTCGGATTTACTGGGCGTAAAGAGCACGTAGGCGGTTTAGTAAGCCCTTTGGGAAAGCTACGGGCTTAACCCGTAAAGGTCGAGGGGGACTGCTAAGCTAGAGGGCAGGAGAGGAGCGCGGAATTTCCGGTGTAGCGGTGAAATGCGTAGATATCGGGAAGAAGGCCGGTGGCGAAGGCGGCGCTCTGGAATGTCTCTGACGCTGAGGTGCGAAAGCGTGGGGAGCAAACAGGATTAGATACCCTGGTAGTCCACGCCGTAAACTATGGGCACTAAGTGTCGGCAGGTTACTGTCGGTGCCGCAGTTAACGCAGTAAGTGCCCCGCCTGGGGAGTACGGCCGCAAGGTTGAAACTCAAAGGAATTGACGGGGGCCCGCACAAGCGGTGGAGCATGTGGTTTAATTCGACGCAACGCGAAGAACCTTACCCAGGTTGGACATGCTCGTGGAAAAGCTTGAAAGAGTAAAGACCCCGTAAGGGGTGCGAGCTCAGGTGCTGCATGGCTGTCGTCAGCTCGTGCCGTGAGGTGTTGGGTTAAGTCCCGCAACGAGCGTAACCCCTGTCTTCAGTTGCCATCGGGTGATGCCGGGCACTCTGAAGAGACTGCCCAGGATAACGGGGAGGAAGGTGGGGATGACGTCAAGTCAGCATGGCCTTTATGCCTGGGGCTACACACGTGCTACAATGGCCGGCACAAAGGGTTGCAATCCCGTAAGGAGGAGCCAATCCCAAAAAACCGGCCTCAGTTCAGATTGAGGTCTGCAACTCGACCTCATGAAGGAGGAATCGCTAGTAATCGCGGATCAGCACGCCGCGGTGAATACGTTCCCGGGCCTTGTACACACCGCCCGTCACACCACGAAAGTCAGTTGTACCTGAAGTCGCTGGAGCCAACCCGTAAGGGAGGCAGGTGCCCACGGTATGGTTGATGATTGGGGTGAAGTCGTAACAAGGTAGCCGTAGGGGAACCTGCGGCTGGATCACCTCCTTTCTAAGGAGCATTGGCTCCAAAGAAATAAATAAACCTGTCGCAAGGGTCACCTCTTCAACATAGCTTCTCCTCACAGATACCCGTCATGGTCCGTAAAGAGAGATGGGCCTATAGCTCAGATGGTTAGAGCGCACGCCTGATAAGCGTGAGGTCGATAGTTCAATTCTATCTAGGCCCACCATCTGAAAGGGGCCCGTTGAATCGGGATGGAAGAACGGTTCATCCGAAGAGACGGCGGCAAGCGCGGGAATCTTTATCCGGGCACGCAGGGAGGGGGGCTGTAGCTCAGCCGGGAGAGCACCTGGTTTGCAACCAGGGGGTCGGCGGTTCGATCCCGCTCAGCTCCACCAATGTGAGTTTTTTCGGCGCGACGTGAGCGCTGATCGTTGTTTGACAATTGCATAGACCGAAACACAGGTCATGTGTATCAGAAGTAAGTGATGTTAAGTTACTAAGGGTGTACGGTGGATGCCTTGGCATCAGAAGGCGATGAAGGGCGTAGCAAGCTGCGATAAGCCTCGGGAAGCCGCAAGCAGGCCGTGATCCGGGGATGCCCGAATGGGGAAACCCAGGCGATGAATGCCGCCTATCCGTCGCTGAACACATAGGCGACGCGAAGCCAACGCGGGGAAGTGAAACATCTCAGTACCCGCAGGAAGAGAAAGCAATTGCGATTCCCTGAGTAGTGGCGAGCGAAACGGGAACAGCCTAAACCTCATTTATGTCAAGCCTGTACGCGTTGTAGATGAGGGGTTGTAGGCCTGTATTGGACATCGGTACAGTGGTGTCGACGAGTGATAAACCAACCTGTTAGCGGAATGGTCTGGAAAGGCCAACCACAGAAGGTGACAGTCCTGTATGCGAAAACAGGTTGGCTCGTTGAATGCAGGTCCTGAGTACCACGGGGCTCGAGTAACCTTGTGGGAAGCTGGGAGGACCACCTTCTAAGGCTAAATACTCTCTGATGACCGATAGTGAACCAGTACCGTGAGGGAAAGGTGAAAAGAACCCCGGTGAGGGGAGTGAAATAGAACCTGAAACCGTATACCTACAAGCAGCGAGAGGGCTATGCCCCGTAAGGGGAATGCCTGATCGCGTGCCTTTTGCTTAATGAGCCGGCGAGTTATTCTGCGCAGCAAGGTTAAGTTGACAAGACGGAGCCGTAGCGAAAGCGAGTCCGAATAGGGCGTCGAGTTGCGTGGAATAGACCCGAAGCGAGGTGATCTACCCATGGCCAGGGTGAATCCGTCGTAACAGATGGAGGAGGCCCGAACCGTTGTTTGTTGCAAAAAGCTCGGATGAGCTGTGGGTAGGAGTGAAAGGCTAATCAAACCTCGTAATAGCTGGTTCTCCCCGAAATAGCTTTAGGGCTAGCCTTGGAGTAACCGTGGCGGAGGTAGAGCACTGGATGGGATAGGGGCGTTATCGCGCTACCGAACTCAACTAAACTCCGAATGCCGTTACTGGATCTCCAGGAGTCAGACTACGGGTGCTAAGGTCCGTGGTCAAAAGGGAAACAGCCCAGACCGCCAGCTAAGGTCCCCAATTGTAAACTAAGTGGGAAAGGTTGTGGGTATGCTCAGACAGCCAGGAGGTTGGCTTAGAAGCAGCCATCCTTGAAAGAGTGCGTAATAGCTCACTGGTCGAGTGCGCCTGCGCCGAAAATGTAACGGGGCTCAAGTTTACAACCGAAGCTGCGGGCTTGTACCGAAAGGTATGAGCGGTAGGGGAGCATTCTCTGTGAGGTGAAGGTTGACCGGCAAGGACAGCTGGATCGCAGAGAAGAGATTATGCCGGCATAAGTAGCGATAAACGATGTGAGAATCATCGTCCCCGTAAGCCTAAGGTTTCCTGGCCAATGTTCGTCAGGTCAGGGTTAGTCGGTCCCTAAGGCGAGGCCGAAAGGCGTAGTCGATGGGAAACAGGTCAACATTCCTGTACCATCATGTTCGCGTTATCAACGAAGGGGGGACGCAGGAGGGTAGGTACCGCCGGGTCCATGGAATACCCGGTCCAAGCGTGTAGGCGGGATTCGCAGGCAAATCCGCGAATCCGTTAACGCCGAGGCGTGATGGGGAGGCCGCAAGGCCACAAACGGACTGATCCCACACTGCCTGGAAAAGCCTCGTAGTGAGTGGGCATGGTGACCGTACCGCAAACCGACACAGGTAGGCGAGTGGAATACACTAAGGGGCGTGAGAGAACACTCCCTAAGGAACTCTGCAAACTAGCCCCGTAACTTCGGAAGAAGGGGTGCCTCGCGTACGTGAGAGGACTTGCTCCTCAAGCGGAACGAGGTCGCAGTGAAAGGGCTCTGGCGACTGTTTACCAAAAACACAGGACTCTGCTAACTCGTAAGAGGATGTATAGGGTCTGATGCCTGCCCGGTGCTGGAAGGTTAACTGGAGATGTCAGCCGCAAGGCGAAGCTTCGAAGGGAAGCCCCAGTAAACGGCGGCCGTAACTATAGATCCGGACCGCTGTAGTTCCGAGAACAAATCCGGCTATATGCTGGGACACCCGGTGGATGATCCGGTACTCGCCACGACGTTAGTGGCAGTGACAAACCAGGATCTGCGGGCAATCAGCAGGAAAGGCTGGAGAGACGTGGTAATGTCAAAGCCATTATCATTTTTCTTCAGAATCCTCAGAGACCATACGCCGGACTCGGGAATGCCAAACCCGAGATGAGATGGTCCGATCTGTATGGCGACATACAGAGCACGACAGAAATGATCGTGCCCCCCTCGGTGATCGCCAAGGGGAGTAACAGAATGAACGGTCCTAAGGTTCATCGCGAGCCTTAGTAAAACCAAACCATATGCGGGAAACTCCTCCTACAGCCGTCCAGTACTCGTTTATGTCCCACGGAATAAACAGTAAAAATCTGGCGGACACGGGGACAATCCGCAGGGAAGACTCCTTCCAGGAGCAAGGAGAACCCTCAGAGACTTTACGTTTGGTCCTGTTATGACGAAATTAGAAGCTCAATGGGTCGTTGGTTTTGTGGATGGAGAAGGCTGTTTCCACGTTGGAATCAGCCGGCACGACGATATGACCCAGGGGCACCAGGTGTTGCCGGAATTCACGATCGTGCAGCATCAGCAAGACGCGCAGGTGCTTCATGCACTGAAGGCGTTTTTCGGCTGTGGCGTCGTAAGGAAACACCATGGAGACAGGTTAGCGTTTCGTGTCCGAGACAAACGGCACCTGAAAGAAAACGTCGTTCCGTTTTTTGAAAAGCACAAATTAAAATCAAAAAAGCGGATCGAATTTTCTAAATTCAGAAGGGTGTTGCTGTTGATGGAGCGCGGAGAACACTTAACCGCCCAGGGGCTTGAAAACATCCGAGCGATTGCCACGACCATGAACGGGCAACAGGAGGTGACAGGAAAGATAAAGTCCGGCCTCTCCGGAAACGGAGCAGGAGTAACCGAGCGAAATTCCTTGTCGGGTAAGTGACATTGCCCATGGCGGGAGCGATCCCGTCCAGATAACCGGCTCAAATCGGTGGAGCCCTCACGACGGTGCAGGCCGTCACGGGTAATACCGAGGGTAAGATCGTTTATTGACGATCCCCGTAACGACTCAGGGAATGAGACCCCTGGATGGAACGACCAGTTCCATAACACGCCGGCTCTGGGATTTCATGATGGATTCAGCCTCCTATGTTTCTGGACACGGCGATGGAAAGTGATGCTTCTGTGTCTCTTTTCAGCCATGAGAATGAATCCATCAGGGAAACGGAAATATTCTGAACGCGAAATTCTCAACTCGCTTTTCCCAGATGAAGGTATAGTCTATGCCACGGGAAACCGTGGATAACGTGAAGTTCCGACCTGCATGAATGGCATAACGATTGGAGCGCTGTCTCGGGGAGTGACTCAGCGAACTTGTGGTTCCGGTGAAGACGCCGGGTACCCGCAACTAGACGGAAAGACCCTGTGCACCTTTACTACAACTTGACATTGGGTGTTGGGCGACTATGTGTAGGATAGGTGGGAGACTGTGAAGCGGGAGCGCTAGTTTCCGTGGAGTCATCCTTGAAATACCACCCTTATTTTTCCGACATTCTAACCTGGCTCTGTCATCCGGAGCAGGGACAGTGTCTGGTGGGTAGTTTGACTGGGGCGGTCGCCTCCTAAAGAGTAACGGAGGCGCCCAAAGGTTCCCTCAGGCTGGTCGGCAATCAGCCGTCGAGTGTAAAGACAAAAGGGAGCTTGACTGCGAGACGGACACGTCGAGCAGGGACGAAAGTCGGGCTTAGTGATCCGGTGGTCCTGGGTGGAAGGGCCATCGCTCAACGGATAAAAGGTACGCCGGGGATAACAGGCTGATCTCCCCCAAGAGTTCACATCGACGGGGAGGTTTGGCACCTCGATGTCGACTCATCGCATCCTGGGGCTGAAGCTGGTCCCAAGGGTCGGGCTGTTCGCCCGTTAAAGCGGTACGAGAGTTGGGTTCAGAACGTCGTGAGACAGTTCGGTCCCTATCTGTTGTGGGCGCAGGAGATTTGAGAGGGTCTGTCTCTAGTACGAGAGGATTGAGATGGACGGACCTCTGGTGTGCCGGTTGTCGCGCCAGCGGCAGTGCCGGGTAGCTATGTCCGGTTTGGATAACCGCTGAAAGCATCTAAGCGGGAAGCCAGCCTCAAGACAAGATCTCCCGGAGGGTAACCTCCCTAAAGGCCACTCGTAGACGACGAGTTTGATAGGCTGGATGTGGAAGAGCCGTGAGGCTTGAAGCTAACCAGTACTAATCGGCCGTGCGACTTAACATCATTTTACTTCTGATAGACATGATCTCCAATACCGGTTATTGGTAGAACGCGGGAAGCATGATGGGTTCACACCAGGGAAGAGTGTTTTTTCGTCCCATCATGGATTCTCGATATGACGGCTGCCAACGAATTCCCGGTGACCATACCGGAGGGGCCACACCCGTTCCCATCCCGAACACGGAAGTTAAGCCCTCCAGGGCCGATGATACTGCAGCCGTGAGGCTGTGGGAAAGTAGGGCGTTGCCGGGTTCTTCTGAAGCCCACGGACGTACGAATCCGTGGGCTTTTCTTTTTCGAGACACTCGGTGAAACGTCCCCCGATGAAAAAGAGAGGTCTTCGAAAACCACGTTTGCTGCCCTTGGGGAAAATTCCGTCGAGAGTTCGGCAATCAGGAGAGTGAGCACGTAAGCCTGTATGAGACGAATCACATTCGGGACTTCAGGGTGGCGAGCCATTCTGGGGGAAGATTTTACATTTCAGAACGTCCGAATCATCAGTCAAGCCATCGCCCACGTCCTGCAACAAGAAGAGATCGGGCACCGAGGCCTGATCATTGGCTATGACGCCAGATTCCTCGGTGAAAAATTTGCGAAGACCGCGGCGGAAGTGTTTGTGGGCCATGGTATATCGGTGTTGCTGTGTGATCGGGAAACCCCCACGCCGACCATTTCGTACCAGATTCTGCGGCACAACCTGGCCGGTGGGCTGAATATTTCCGCCAGCCATAACCCTCCTGAATACAACGGCATCAAGTTTACCCCGGAATGGGGAGGCCCTGCGCTTCCTGAAACCACCCGGGCCATCGAACAGCGCATTCTTCTCCTGCTGCACGAAGAGCACGTGAAATGGCTCCCGTGGGAAAAGGCGGAGCAAACGGGAATGGTTGAACGGTTCGATCCTTGTCCCGATTATTTGGCGGCGTTGGGGAATCACGTTGACGTGGACGCAATCCGTCAGGCCAACCTGCAGGTGGTCATGGACCCGCTCTATGGAACGTCACGCGGCTACCTCGATACTTTCCTCAGGAACGCAGGCGCGAAAATGGCGGTTCTGCATTATTGGCGCGATCCCTATTTTGGCGGACTCCGTCCTGAGCCTACGCGAAACACAACGGCGGAATTACAGGAAACGGTCAGGCAAAAGAGCGCGCACGTCGGGTTGGCTACCGATGGGGATGCCGATCGATTCGGAATCGTGGACCAGGACGGCAGCTTTATAGACCCGAATATCGTGTTGGCGTTACTGGTGGATTATCTGGCGACCACCAGGCATTGGACCGGACACGTGGGACGGTCCGTCGCCACGACGCACCTCATCGATCGCGTGGCGCACTCTCATGGCCTGGACGTCCAGGAAACCCCCGTGGGTTTCAAATATCTCGGAGCACTCTTGGCCAGGAAAGAGATCCGGATGGGCGGAGAAGAAAGTGCGGGCATGTCAATCCAGGGCCACGTGCCGGAAAAAGACGGGATTCTGGCCTGCCTGCTGGTGACGGAAATGATTGCCCGAACAGGGAAAACTCTCCGGGAACTCACGAAAGAGTTGTTTGATCGGGTAGGCCCGGTCTTCTCGTATCGCGAAGACCAGACCCTCACGGAAACGATGCGAGACAATTTACTCAAAATCCAACAGTCGCCGCCTTCCCGTCTCGCGGGAAAATCGATTCAGCACGTCAACGCCCTTGACGGCTGCAAGCTTTTGTTGGAAGACGGGAGTTGGTTTCTTTTCCGTCCGTCGGGTACGGAACCACTGATACGCTGTTACGCGGAGGCGTCGACTCGTCAGGAACTCGAGGCACTTATGCTGGCGGGGCAACAATGCCTGCACCGCAATACAAAAAAGGGGAATTATCCGGAATAGTTGACGATGACCGTTCTTTGTAGAACAACGCCTCGGGCGCCTCTCGGGTCCCGCGGCCTTTCCGTCGTGACGGCGGCGGCATCTGAGGCCGCCTGGAGAGGCCGTCACCTGTTCCGGATAATTCCCAAACGGTGCGTCACTGCCCGCCGGGATCCTGAGCCGCGGCACGGCCGAACGGTTCTGTTTAGCCGTGCGCTTAGCCTTTATGCGGGAACATGCAAAACGTGCCGGGCCGTTACCCGTAGTAGTGGATGACGTGTTGGTGAATTTTGACCCGGACCGAGCCAGGGCCACGATCACGGTCTTGAGAGAACCCGCGTCCACGCATCAAGTCCTGGTGGTTGCCCGTCATCCCCACGTCGCTCGGTGGTCTCAAGAAACGCTCGCCGACGTTTCGGTTCGACCGATGCCTCGCTGTGCGTGGTCTTGTCGTCAGAGGCATTGCGAGCCGACCGATGACGAGAATCTCCCTCGTTATGGCAACGGCAACGACGTGAAGCAGGGAAAACATGAATAAAGAATTGGCCGTGGCGGTGGAATTGGCTCGCAAAGCAGGCCAGGCCGTGATGGACGTATATGCCACGGATTTTGCCGTGGCGTATAAAGGCAAAAACGATCCTGTGACCGAGGCCGATCAGCAGGGAAACGACTTGATTGTGAAGGGCCTGCAAGAGGCCTTTCCCCATGACGCCGTAGTGGCTGAGGAAAGTGCCCCGCCTGAAATTTTTCCAACCCCTGGGCGTTTCTGGTACGTGGATCCGCTGGATGGCACAAAGGACTTTATCGCCAGGAACGGAGAGTTCTCCGTGATGATCGGACTCGCGGTAAACGGACAGGCACGCCTCGGTGTGGTCTATCGACCGGAGGGAGACCTGCTGTATGCCGGAGCCGTGGGCACTGAGGCGTGGATGGAACAACAAGGGGTCAGGACGCCCCTGGTGCTCAAGGAACGAGATTCCGGAAGATCGCTCATCTTGACGGTCTCTCGCTCACATCGACATCCCATGGTCGAAAAGATCGGCCAGGCTCTCGGCGTCGGGAACGAAATGCCATCGGGAAGTGTCGGATTGAAAATCGGCCTGATTGCAAGAGGAGAAGCCGACGTGTACCTGGAGCCCGGTCCCTATACCAGGCTCTGGGACGCCTGTGCCCCTGAAGCGATTCTGCGAGCGGCCGGGGGACAGTTTACCACTATCCTGGGTCAGCCCCTGGTCTATGACTTGCATCAACTCGCCAACACGCATGGCCTGTTGGCGACCAATGGGTTCTGTCATGAACGAGTCGTTCAGGCGTTGCGACCGGTCGTACGGGAATTGGGGTTGAACCCACGGGAAACGTGAACCCGAATCCGTAACCCGCCCTTCCCGCCGCGTTCTTCTATCCTCCCGGTCGTGGCTCCGTTTGAATTTCTTTGCTTGTCCGGTCCCCGTTTCTTTGGGGCCTTGTTTCAAAAAATACGAGGCCGTCCTTTCAAATTGAGCCACGACCATCCTCCCTCCTTCCTTGACAGGGTTTTTACTAGGTCCCTAGAATTTCCTTCTTGCCGATTTTTAAGGGAGAATCAACGAATTATGCGCGATGACGTGGTGGTCATAGGTGGGGGCCTCGCGGGGTCGGAAGCAGCCTGGCAAGCGGCGGAACGAGGGGCCAAGGTCACCCTGTATGAGATGCGGCCCCTGCAAGGTACAGCCGCACACAAGACCGGCCGGTTGGCGGAAATCGTGTGCTCCAATTCCCTGGGATCAGCCGATCCGGTGAGTGCGCCGGGTATCTTGAAAGAAGAGATGCGCCTGTTGAATTCTCTTGTCATGCGGGCAGCAGAATTCGCGCGGGTTCACGCCGGGACGGCACTGGCCGTTGACCGCGACGTCTTCGCGCAGAAAGTCACGAACACATTGGAGGCTCATCCCAATATTCGGATCGTTCGCGAAGAGGTTCAATCGATTCCGACGGATACCCTCTGCATCGTGGCAACGGGTCCCCTGACGTCAGACCGGATGGGCCAAGCCCTGACCGCGCTGACGCAGAAAAAGAATCTTGCTTTCTTTGACGCCATTTCGCCGATCATCGACGCGGAATCCATTGATATGCAGAAAGTGTTCAGAGCGTCTCGCTATGACAAGGGCGGAGCGGATTATCTTAATTGTCCGATGGGTGACGAAACGTATTCGGCCTTTTACGAGGCACTGATGACGGCGGACAAAGTGCAAGCGAAGGACTTTGAAAAGATTCCCTACTTTGAAGGGTGCCTCCCCGTTGAAGTGATGGCGGAACGTGGGAAGCAGACGTTGACCTTTGGTCCGATGAAACCCGTCGGGTTGATTGATCCACGCACCTTCACCCAACCGTATGCGGTACTCCAATTGCGTGCGGAAAATCGCTATGGTTCGTGTTATAACATGGTAGGCTTTCAAACCAAACTGACCTATCCGGAACAAAAACGCGTGTTTCGAATGATTCCGGGTCTCGAACGCGCAGAGTTTCTACGATATGGAAGCGTTCATCGGAATACCTTTGTGAACTCCCCTGCATTACTGCGGAATACGTTGCAATTGAAGAGGCGAGGGACCACGTGGTTGGCAGGGTGTCTCGTCGGCGTGGAAGGATACGTCGAGTCTGCCGCGACCGGGGGGCTGGCGGGCATCAATGCCGGTCGAGCGTTGGCCAATCTGCCGTTGGTGGCTCCCCCTCTCACCACGGCCCACGGGGCGTTGGTGAATTATATTACGACGAGCGACGCTCGGCATTTTCAGCCTATGAATACCAACTTCGGACTGTTTCCGCCTCTTCCCACGAAAATGCGGGACAAGGAACAACGGCGTCGAATGATCCACCAACGGGCCATTGATGAGTTTCAAACGTGGAAGCAGCAATTCTCACTTTCCTGACGTATCTCGACGTGGAGCGTGGCTCGTCGCGGGAAACAATTCGCAGTTATCAATCGGACCTGCGACAGTTTGTGACTTTTCTCAAAACCGTTACAGGCGACGTGGTTCCGGAGCCAACGCAGATTGACGTGGCACTCATTCGTCGGTTTCTGGTTTGGTTGGCTGGGCGGAGGGACAAAAAAACGTCGCAGGCACGGAAGCTCGCGACGCTGCGGAGTCTCTTCAAATTTTTACATCGGCGCGGGCAGGTGCCGAGCAATCCCGTTGCTCGCGTTCGGACCCCGCGGATTGGGCAACGCCTGCCCCGTGTCCTGACGAAAGATGAGGCCGAACGGGTGCTGGAATCTCCTGATTCCGACGAGGGGTCCTGCGCCGGAAGAGATCTGGCTATTTTGGAAACCCTCTATTCAACGGGGGCGCGGGTGAGCGAGTTGGTGGGGGTGAACTGGAGTGATCTTAGTCTCGATGAAGGAATGGTGCGATTGAGAGGCAAAGGCAAAAAAGAGCGCCTCGTGCCGATCGGACGAGTCGCGACCGAGGCGATCCAGGATTATCTTGCGGTGACGCCGGTGCGTTCGATCCCAGCAACGGCCAGGGGTTCTGCTTCGGCCTCGACCCTCACGGTGAAGCCAACCGACGGCCCGGTGTTTCGCAATAATCGAGGGGGCCGGTTGTCGACGCGGAGCGTGGAGCGAATCGTCCGGCGTTATGCCGCCCGGTTGCAGATGGGGACCATCACGCCGCATACCTTTCGGCATTCCTATGCCACGCATTTATTGGATGAGGGGGCCGACCTCAGGGTCATCCAGGAAATGCTCGGGCACGCGTCGTTGGCCACCACCCAGAAATACACGCATCTGGCTACGGATCGGTTGATGGAAGTGTATGATCAGGCGCATCCGCGGTCCGGAGAGGTCAGGACGGCAAAGCCCGCAACCCCGAGGAAACCGTCATGAACGTTCGATCCACCACGATTCTTTCCGTGCGTCGGGATGGAACGGTGGCCATGGGATCAGACGGCCAGGTGACGGTCGGGACGACGGTGATGAAGACCAACGCTCGCAAAGTCCGCCGTCTCTATCATGATCAGGTGATCGCGGGCTTTGCGGGAGCCACGGCGGATGCCTTGACGCTCTTTGAAAAATTCGAGGCCAAGTTAGAAGAATATCGAGGCAATCTGACGAGGGCCGCGGTCGAGTTGGCAAAAGAGTGGCGGACGGACCGCGTGCTGCGTCGCCTTGAGGCACTGTTGATCGTCGCGGATCAGGATCGGTCTTTTCTTATTTCCGGGACAGGGGACGTCGTGGAACCGGAAGACGGGATTCTCGCCATTGGGTCCGGCGGACCGTATGCGCTGGCCGCGGCGCGGGCCCTGATCGACCATTCCTCCTTAGCGTCAGGAGAAATTGTCGATAAAGCGATGCGCATTGCAGGCGGCATTGATATCTACACGAATCACGAAATCGTGATCGAAGAATTGAAGGCATCTTCATGAGTCAAGCCTCCACGAACGAAACGAGTAAACTCGACAGCTTGTCTCCTCGCGAAATTGTCGAAGTGCTCGACCGATACGTGATCGGACAACGTGACGCCAAGCGGATGGTGGCCATCGCGTTGCGGAATCGCTGGCGCCGTCAACAGCTCAGCCCTGAATTGCGGGACGAAATTTTCCCGAAAAATATCGTCATGATCGGGCCGACGGGCGTGGGCAAAACGGAAATTTCCAGGCGATTGGCGAAACTGGCCGATGCCCCGTTCATCAAAGTCGAGGCTTCGAAGTTTACCGAAGTGGGGTACGTCGGGCGTGACGTGGAATCGATCATCCGAGACCTGACCGAACAGTCGATCAATCTGGTGAAGAGTTCGTCGCTGAAGCGAGTCGAACGGAAAGCCGAAGATCTGGCCGAAGATCGAGTACTCGATTTGCTCCTGCCCACGAGTCCGTCTCGGACCATGGGATCGCCGGAGGATGGGCCGTCGTCGGCGAAACCGTCCGGTACTTCGGAAGACAGCGCGCGACAAAAGCTCCGCAAGCAATTACGGGAAGGCCGGCTCGATAAACGAACGGTAGAAATGGAAATCAGGGAACGTGCGCTGCCGGTGGGGATTGTCTCCAACGTCGGAGGCATGGAGGAACTCGAAAATAATCTTCGAGAGATGTTGGGTGGGTTGATGCCCGGGAAGAAAAAAAATCGGGTCATGAAAATCCCCGATGCCTTGAAGTATTTTGCACAGGAAGAGGCGCAGAAACTCATCGACGTGGATGAAGTGACGCGCGACGCGATTGAGCGCGTAGAGCAATCCGGCATCGTGTTTTTAGATGAGGTCGATAAAATTGCCGGTCGGGAAAAGAACGCGGGACCCGACGTGTCACGAGAAGGCGTGCAGCGAGATCTGCTGCCGATTGTCGAAGGATCGACCATCAATACCAAGTATGGCCCGGTGAAGACCGACCATATTCTGTTTATTGCCGCCGGGGCGTTTCACGTGGCCAAACCGGCCGATTTGATTCCTGAACTTCAGGGTCGATTTCCCATTCGGGTCGAATTGGAGCCTTTGACCAAGGAAGATCTGGTTCAAATCTTGACGGAACCCCGTAATGCTTTGGTGAAACAATATCAAGCGTTGATGGAAACCGAAGGCATTACCCTGGATTTTACGCGAGAAGGCATTGAAGCCATTGCGGCCATTGCGGTCGAGGTCAACGATCGAACGGAAAATATCGGCGCGCGCCGACTCTTTACGATTATGGAGCGGTTGCTCGAGGAAATCTCCTTTGAGGCGCAGGAGTTGCAAGAGAAAAAAGTGGTGATCAACGCGCCCTACGTGAATGATCATTTGAAGGAGATCGTCAAGGATCAGGATCTGAGTCGGTACATTCTGTAGAAACGCCGGTCGCGTCTGATGGCCGTCTCTCGAGGGCCGGCCGACCGGACTTCAGGCGAAGCATTCCCTTCGAGACACGTCATGGAAAAATTGATTAAGAAAGCCGACGTCCTCGTCGAGGCGTTGCCCTACATTCGGACGTTTGCGGGGAAGACCATCGTCATCAAATACGGTGGGAAAGCCATGATTCAGGATGAACTGAAAGACGGCTTTGCCGAAGACGTCGCGTTGATGAAATACGTCGGGATCAATCCGGTCATCGTTCATGGGGGCGGGCCGCAAATTGATCACATGCTTTCTCGGTTGGGCATGAAACCGACCTTTAAACGAGGCGTTCGGGTCACGGATCAAGCGACCATGGACGTGGTCGAAATGGTCCTGGGGGGAAAGATCAATAAAGAAATCGTGACGTTACTTAATCGACACGGGGGGAAAGCCATCGGGATCACCGGAAAGGACGCGCAATTCATTTTGTGCAAACCGTTTTCCTCGAAAGGCTGGTCACAAGGGTTAACCCATGATCCCCAAAATCAGACGGAGGAAGAGTATGGTCTTGTGGGGGAGGTCGATAGAATCGAACCGCAGCTTATCAGGAAATTGCAGCAGGAAAATTTGATTCCGGTTATCGCTCCCATTGGCGTCGATCGCAAAGGGAAACCGCATAATATTAACGCGGACCTCGTGGCCGGCGCCGTGGCCGGTGCGTTGCAAACGGAAAAACTGTTGATGCTCACCGACGTGCGAGGCATTCGTGGTGCCAACAACCGGCATGTGTCCACCTTATCCAGAAAAGACGCCGAACGAATGGTTAAAAAAGGCACGATTAGTGAAGGCATGCTGCCCAAAGTGCGGGCCTGTCTGCTCGGAATCGAAGCCGGCGTGCAAAAGGCCCATATTATTGACGGCCGGGTCGAGCACGCCATTTTACTCGAGATTTTCACTGACAAAGGCATCGGCACGGAGATCGTGGCGTGAACGCCGGAACGGGGCAATCCTCATGGGTTGAGGGGGGATCGGCGAATGCGTCCCGTCCGTGAAGGTCCCGCCACGCGCAGAACCATCCCGTTGGCCCTATGAAACTCACGAAATCGCAAACCGGCACGGAGAAGAAAAATCGTGAAGCCGTTCCTCCACCGGATCGAAAGACCGTGCTGCTCTTGGTTCATCTGCAGAATGACTTTTGTCCGGGTGGCGCCTTGCCGGTGCCGGAAGGGAATCACGTCATTCCCATTGCGAATGAATGGATTGGCGTTTTTGCCGCGGAGGGTTATGGCATTGTCGCTACACGGGATTGGCATCCACCCGATCACTGTTCATTTCAGGAACGGGGAGGACCGTGGCCGTCGCATTGCGTGCAGGGGTCATTAGGGGCCCAATTCCACCCGGATTTGAAAATGCCGCCGGGGACGTTGATTGTGTCCGGGGCGACCGACCCGAAAAAAGAAGCCCGTTCCGGTTTCGATGGGACGACGTTGGACGAGCGTCTTGAAGATTTAGGGGCACAAACCGTGTACGTGATCGGGCTTGCCACTGACTATTGCGTGAAACAAACGGTCCTGGACGCCTGCCGGCTGGGGTTTCGAGTCGTTGTCCTGAGGGATGGGGTTCGTGGGATTAACGCGGAACCCGGAGATTCCGATCGAGCGCTGGCGGCCATGCAGGAAGCTGGTGCCATTGTCGCCCGTTCGACGGACCTGGCAGGTCGTTGAAGAAGAGCGTGTTCCCCTTACGCCCCTCTCTCCATCTGCAACTCACACCAGACGGGCGTATGGTCAGAGGGTTTCTCTTTCCCGCGTGGGCCCTTGTCGACCCCTGAGGCCGTGAGCCGATCCGCCGCCTGCGGCGAGAGGAGCAAGTGGTCAATGCGTAATCCCTGGTCCTTATTCCAGCATCCGGCCTGGTAATCCCAAAAAGTGTAGAGCCCCGACTGCGGATGTAAGGCTCGAAGCGCCTCCGTGAGTCCCAGGTAACACAGGGTCCGAAACCGGGTGCGGGTCTCGGGGTGACAGAGCGCGTCACCGGCAAACCCCTCAGGGTCGTACACGTCGTCATCCGTGGGACAGACGTTATAATCGCCGCCTAACACGAACGGCTCTTCATACGTAAGCAGGGTGCGAACGTGGGCAATCAGGCGATCCATCCACTCTAATTTGTAGGAAAATTTTTCCGTCCCGATCGGATTGCCGTTCGGCAGATAAATCGACGCGACGCGGACAGAGCCATGAGCGGAACCAATCGTGGCTTCGATGTACCGGGCCTGTTCATCGGTTGAATCACCGGGCAGTGCCCGCCGTTCCACTTCAATGGGTTGCTTCGCGAGAATTCCTACGCCATTGAAGGTTTTCTGTCCGACGACAGCGACGTGATAGCCGACGTCTTCAATCTCGGGTCGAGGAAAACCCTCTTCCGGAGATTTCAATTCCTGGAGCAACAGGACGTCCGGGCTTGCCTCTCTCAGATAAGCCGTGACGTGAGGCAGCCGGACTTTAATGGAGTTCACGTTCCACGTCGCGATGTTCACCGGACGGGATTCTAAAGGGTTCGATGCCCCCGTGACAAACCGGTTGAAACAGCGTCTGAGACCGAAGTCATCGACAAACCTTTCTGAAAAAACACGACGTCCCCCGGGCAGCAAACATTATTCCCGAATGTGAATGCCGGGCAAGAAGTGCCTCAACCCCGGTGAAGGGACTACAACAACAATCCTTTCGTTTGATCTCACGAAAGAGATCGTCATGAAAGAAATTTTTAAAAACAAAATGGACGAAAAAGGAAAAGCCTTTCGAACGATCCTGAAAAGCAGGACTTTTCACGGCGGCGTTCCGGACCGAAGGGTCGGGTTTCCTTAAATATGGTGAAAAAGGCAAGGGGATCCGATTTCGATGGTCGCCTGCAACCCTGGCTCAACGTGATGGTTTCAAAGCCTTCTGTCTCAATGGGCTTCGCCCCACGAATGGCCCTGTCCCACGTCGACCGTCAGGGGCACCGACAGGTGAAGCGCGGGAAGGGCGGCGGATTCCATGACGGTCTTCACCACTTCGCCGGTTTGCTCGACGGCCTCTTCGGCAACTTCAAAGAGCAATTCATCGTGGACCGTTAAAAGCATGGTGGCTCGTGCGCTGAGGTGGTGCCGTGCCAGAGCCTGAGGCACGCGAATCATGGCGCGTTTCAAAACGTCTGCAGCGGTGCCCTGGATCGGGGCGTTGATTGCCGCGCGTTCGGCAAAATTGCGTCGAGCGACACGTTTATCGTGGATGCCCGGGACGTGGCACCGACGACCAAAGAGCGTTTCCACGTATCCACGTTCACGGCAGAATTGCTTGGTGCGGTTCATATAGTCCCGGATGCCGGGGTATCGCTCGAAATAGGCTTTCATGTAATCAGCGGCTTCTTCGTTGGAAATGCCCAGTTGTCGGCTGAGTCCGAATGCGCTGATCCCGTAAATAATGCCGAAATTGATGGCCTTGGCTTGACGCCGCGTCGCAGGGTCCGGATTTTTGGCGTCGACTCCGAAGATTTGACTGGCGGTCAGGGCGTGAATGTCCTGACCTTCACGGAACGCGCGTTTCAACGCGTCGATGTTGGCAATATGGGCGAGAAGACGGAGTTCGATCTGTGAGTAGTCCAACGACAGCAGACTCCACCCGGGCTTGGGTACGAAGGCGTGGCGAATTTTTCGACCGTCTTCGGTCCGGATGGGAATATTTTGAAGATTGGGGTTCGTCGAAGACAGGCGGCCGGTTGACGTGGCGGTCATGGCAAAGGAGGTGTGAACGCGCCCCGTCCGCGGATTGATCCGTTCGACCAAAGCGTCGGTATACGTACTTTTTAATTTGTCGAGTTGTCGCCATTCTAAAACCGCAGACGGCAGGTCGTGTCCTTCGGCGGCCAGCGATTCCAATATATCGGCTCCGGTGGAATAGGCGCCGGATTTCCCTTTTTGTCCGCCCTCCAGTTGCATTTCGTCAAACAGGACCTCACCCAGTTGTTTAGGAGAGCCGACGTTAAATTCGTGGCCGACGAGTCGGTAAATGTCTTTCTCCAGCGTGCGTTGACGTTCGGTGAATTCCAGGCTGAGCCGCTCCAGTTTTGCACGATCGACGTGGATGCCCTCGTTTTCCACGTTGACCAGTACTGACACGAGGGGCCGTTCCAGGGTCTCATAAGGTGTGACCATGCGTTCGGCCAACAGACGGGGTTTGAGTAATCGGTGAAACCGCAGGGTCATGTCTGCGTCTTCGGCGGCGTAAGTCAAGGCTTGATCCAGCGGAACCAGATCAAACGTGATCTGGGATTTTCCCGTGCCGGCCACGTCCTTGAACTTGATCGTCCGATGGCCCAGATACAGTTCGGCCAATTCATCCATGCCGTGGCCGTGGCTGCCTCCGTCCAGAATGTAGGACATCAGCATGGTGTCGTCGACCGGTGAGATGGTGACGTTGTAGCGTTGAAGCACCATCATGTCATATTTCAGGTTGTGACCGATTTTGAGCACCGAGGCATCGGCCAGGAGCGGACGCAGGATGGACAGTGCCGCGTCGAGCGGAATCTGCTTAAGAGGTTCCTGCCGTTGAGCGGGGGGATTCTCCCTCGATGAGTTGGGAAAATCCAATTCACCCGCGGACGCAGGGGACCGGTGTGCAAGAGGAACGTAGCACGCGTGGCCGGGTTGGATACACAGAGAAATGCCGACCAGTTCCGCGAGGCTTTCATCCGCCGACGTGGTTTCGGTATCGATCGCGACGGCACCGGCATAGCGCGCCCGGGTCACCCAGTCTTGCAGGACCATGGTGGATTGGACCAATTCACAGCGGGTGACGGCCGGCGGAACCTCTTCGATCTCAGGGGTGACTTGCCCTGACGCCGCCAGCCGGCTCCGGACTTTGGCCATAATCGCTCTGAAGCCCTGTTCATCGAGAAAAGCGAGTAATTGCGACGGGTCAGGGCGTTGTCGTCGTAACTGGGGCATCGTCACGTCCGTCGGGACCTTGTCCCACAGGCGAACCAGTTCTCGTGAAAGTCTGGCTTGATCGGCAAAATCGATGAGGCTTTGGCGTCGCTTCGGCTGTTTGATTTCGGACGCGCGCGCGAGCAGTGTGTCCAGGTCACCATAGGCTTGAATGAGTTGGGCGGCGGTTTTCACGCCAATGCCGGGGACTCCGGGGACGTTGTCCGTGGAATCGCCGGCCAGGGCTTGCACGTCCACCACTTTCTCCGGGCCAACGCCGAATTTTTCTTTGACTTCGGCTGGGCCAATCCTTCGGTTTTTGATTGCGTCGAACATGCTCACCCGCTCGGAAACCAACTGCATCAGGTCTTTATCCGAGGAGACAATCATGACGTCAAACCCTTCTGCCTCGGCGCGTCGTGTATAGGTGGCAATCAGGTCATCCGCTTCGAAGCCCTGCCTTTCAATACAGGCCACCTTGAAGGCCCGCGTGGCGTCTCGAACCAATGGAAACTGAGGGATCAGCTCGTCGGGCGTGGCGGGTCGATTGGCTTTATAATCCGGAAAGATTTCATTCCGAAAGGACTCCCGCGCCGAATCGAAGATCACGGCCACGTGCGTGGCCTGAAGGTCGTCCAGCAGTTTGAGCAACATGTTGGTAAACCCAAGGACGGCGTTCACGGGTGTCCCATCCGATCGGGTCAGCAGCGGGAGGGCGTGGAACGCTCGAAACAGGAAGCCGGACCCATCCACCAGACACAGGTGCCGGTCAGAAGAGCCTTGGTCTTGGGGTTTCATCATCGCGGGCCTTCCTGTTGTTTCGTCCTCGTCCGGTGGAGCCGCTTGTCGCACGGGAGCAGTTGAAATTCGCAGAGAGACGGTTGGGTCCGCTTGGCCATCTGCGTCGTTTCCAATTCGCCATTCTACCAATCACGTGATGGAGAATGCAGCAGGGGCAAGGAAGGGTCGAAGAAGGCAGGGCTTGAGCCAATCCTTTGCCCTCTCCTGCGCAAGGGAATTTTTTGTTCCCCGTGCCCGGGTAGTTGAGGATACATGGTGCACGGACGGGGTGAAAGATTTTCTCATAACGCCACTCAGGAAGGATCATTTGGTGAAATCGGTTTCATCCTCGGTGGAGCAACGCGAATCAAATCGATTGCAGGCGCTCCTGTCTTTGGTGCTTCGCCTGGCGTGACAAAGAAGGCGTGCGGCTACGGATCTTGAGTTCAACAATCGGTGCATGGTCCCAGAAAATGGGATTTCTGGTCCGGGGAGGGGAGAAAGGGTGGTTACAGAACCGCCTTGATGATTTGGCCAGGGTTGAGGTCCTGGAGTTGGTCTTTGATGGAAACCCGAATCGGAGCCGCGCGCCCCGGGCGTGACGTGAGTTGAAACGCGTCGTGGGTCACGGTAACTTCCAGGGAATGTCCGCGATAACGCAACCGGAGGTGGAGGGACTTTAACGCCGTCGGGAGGCAGGGATTAAAATAGAGTGTGCCTTCCCTGGTTTCCCACCCGGTATAGCCGCGTTGCACAAGATCCACCGTCCCGGCCATGGAGCCCAGATGAATGCCCTCCGCGGTGGTTCCACGTTGCACGTCCGAGACGTCCACGCGTAAGGCCTGGTTGAACGTCTCCCAGGAGAGGTCGGGGTCGGATTTCGCCATGACCCATGCATGCACCACCCGGCTGAGGGAAGACCCGTGGGCCGTCCGTTTTAAATAATACTCAACGTTCCGGGGAATAGTGGTGGCGTTGAACGGATAACCCAGACGGTCGAACAGGCGTTGCAGTTCCTCCGATGAGAATAGATAAAAGAGCATCAGCACGTCAGCCTGTTTGGAAAGTTTGTAGCGATTTGTGGAATCACCTTCGGCTTCGAGAATACGATCCAGCCGATGAATGTCGCCGTATTGTTGCCGATAGCGCTCCCAATCAAATTCCGCTAACTGGTTGTAGCCTTCGAACTGACTGATGATCCCCTCGTCGTGAAACGGAACAAACATCTTCCGGCTCACGTCCTGCCACAAGGCAACCTCGGTAAGGCTGACGTGCAGGAGGTCTCGAACCTCGGTTCGGCCTGCCTCCGCGAGCAGGTCGAGGAGGTCCGAGGCCCGGCACAGAATCCACGCCGCCATGAGATTGCTGTAGGCATTGTTGTTTAAGCCGGGGGTTTCGGCATTCGGATACTGATCGTGGTATTCATCAGGCCCCATCACCTGCAAAATCTCATAACGATCCTTTTCGGGATTGTACGAGGCGGCACTGGCCCAAAACCGGGCGATCTCGAACAGCATTTCTGCGCCATAGCTTGAGAGAAAGTCCCAATCGTCGGTGGCTTCGAAATACTGCCAGACGTTATAGGCGACGGCCGCGTTCACGTGTCGTTGGAGCGCACTATGGTCCGGGGTCCATCGGCCGGACTCAGGGTTCAGGTGCAGGGTCTGACTTTCTTCGCGGCCGCTGCTGCCGCTTTGCCAGGGGTACAGTGCCCCACTGAACCCGGCCTGTCGGGCATTCCGTCTGGCTTGTTCGAGGCGTCGATGCCGATACAACAACAGCGCCTTTGTCAGAGCCGGGAGGCGCAGAGTCAACACGGGAAAAATAAACGTCTCATCCCAGAAGACGTGGCCCCGATACGCTTCTCCATGCCACCCCCGCGCAGGGACGCCCGCGTCTGACTCGATCGTGTGCGACGATACCGTTTGCAGCAGATGAAAGAGGTGCAACCGGAGGAGAAGTTGCGAGTCTTCTCCGTCCCGGACGCCTAGATCGCAACGCTGCCACACCTGCTCCCACTGCTGAGTATGCGACCGAAGCAGGTCCTCAAATCCACCGGCGTGAAGGAGGGCACCGCGGGCCTCCTCTCCACATTCCGAAATGCCGCGGTCCCGAGAGGTATACAACGTCACGATTTTTTCAATGGTCAGAGGACGCCCCTCCGTCATGGGAATGGTACATTCCTGGCCGATGTAGTCCGGTTCCTTCACGAGGTTCCTTGGCAGTTGCGCCCAGGAATCATCAGAAAAGAACCTGGTGCGGGCGGCTTCGGCTATACGGAATTTCGATTGACGGGTGTCCATACACAGAAAAATCACGTCGGGCCCGAGAGCGGAGGCCTCTCGCGCGCGTAAGTGAGCATTGTTCAGGGCTTGGTAGCGCGCTACGCCCGCGTTTCGAACTCGGCCGTCGAGACCGGTATGAACGTTCAGGGGGCCGGACCAACCGTCAGGGGTAATCACGACCTCCAGGCCGGCGAGGTGTGGAAAGCCAAGATGGACGAATCGGCGGCTGCTTACCGTGGTCTTTCGCCCCCGGCAGTCCTGAAATTGATATAATCGATGCAGGACACCGGCCTTCAGGTCAAGGGTTTGCCGGTACGAGAGCAGTTCAACGGCCTGGAGGTCGAACCAGGCGTCGTCAGGGTGGCGAAAGGTGAGCACCAGCCAATTCGGCAGATTCACGAGGTCTTCATTTTCAACCGTCCGTCCTTCAATCTCGGTCTGCAACCGGTTATATCCGCCCGCCAGATAGGTTCCGGGGTAGTGCGTGGAGTCGGCTTTCGCTTCGGGAGCCGCCCCCCTGGTGGCAAAGTACCCATTGCCCAGCGTACAGAGCGTTTCCCGCAGACGTTCCTGGGCAGGATCAAATCCTTCATAGATCAATGACCAGTCGCTCATGAGGTGATTCCTGAGCGGGTTGCGATCCACGTTCTCAATCTCATGAGAAATTGTCGCACCTCGTCGGGATTTTGTAATGAATAGGTGGCCGAGGAAAAGCGACACCCGTGCTCCACTACGATACCCACGCCACGATCAGCCAACTCACGAAAGACATCTTCGTCCGTGAGATCGTCGCCGATATACACGGGACAGTAACGGCGTTCTTTCCATTTCAATCCGTCCAGCAACCATAACAGTGCTTTTCCTTTATCCCAGTCGAGCCGCGGCTGAATTTCAATCACCTTCTTGCCTTCCGACCTCCGGAGCTCGGGCCGGTCGGCTATGAGCCGGGTGACAACCTTTTCAACCCGTGCCACGTCGTCCGGATCAACCAGGCGATAGTGCACCGCGACAGAGAATTTTTTCCGCTCGATCAAAGAACCGGAAACGTGCCGGAGCAGACCTCGAAGGGTTTCTTCCACCCGATCAAGAGTAGACGCGAATTGTGTCCCGACTTCATGATGAAGGGTGAGGGACGCCGGACCGGCAATATCAAACCCATGGCTGCCGGCATAGATCAGGGAGTCAAGATTGACCAACGCTGAGACGTCCCGACGGTCTCGACCGCTGATGATCCCCACCGGACAGTGACGGTTCAGCAGGTTCAGGGCTTCTCGCGTGTCTTGCGACAACACCGCCAGGTCGGGCCGATCCACGATCGGAGTCAGCGTCCCGTCGTAATCAAGGAATACCACGACCGGTTTTTGGTGAAAACGTGAAATAATCTCCTCAAATTGATCGAGCGCCGAAGGCAGGGTTGTCGTGCAATGCCAGAGGATTCCTGCGTTGTCTCGGACGGCGAGTTCCGCCAGGTCCGAGACAACCACGTCTCCTCCATGAGAGGAAAGGGCCTCGGCGTGGTCCGCGCGATCGATGCCCACGACCCATCCGAAGCGTCCGGCACGTCCTGCTTCCACGCCGGACAACGCGTCTTCATACACCACCGTTCGTTGAGGTTGGACCTGCAAAAGCTCTGCGGCTTTCAGAAAGGTATCGGGATGGGGTTTCCCCCGAAGGTGAAACGCACGGGCGTCACGACCGTCCACCGTCACCTCGAAGAGGTTCGTCACCCCGGCGGCGTGAAGAATTTCCTGGCCGTTTTCACTGGCGGTGACCACGGCTGTTTTTTTGCCGTGTGCCTTGAGAAGTTGTATGAGGGCGATGGTCGACGGAAACGCCTCCGCCCCGTTCGCGTGAATGACCTTTAGAAACGTGTCATTTTTACGATTTCCTAACCCACAAATGGTATGAGCGTCTGGTGGGTCTGAGGGAGCCCCCTGAGGCAACGTGATGCCGCGGGAAGTCAAAAAACTCGCAACGCCGTCATACCTGGGTTTACCATCGACGTATTCGATGTAGTCCCTGGCGAGATCGAAGGCTTGAAACGACTCTCCGGTTCGAGTTGCTCGTTTGCGGAGATACTCATCAAACAACTGTTTCCACGCTGCGGCATGGACACGAGCCGTTTGGGTGATGACCCCGTCAAGGTCAAAAATCGCGGCATCGAAACGGCTGGATTCCAGCACCGGCTGATTCATCACGTCGTGACTCCGCTTTACGGATTCCCCTGCCACGTCCAGTTTAGAATTTCAGGCAGGTCTTGACCGTATTTCTCGATATATTCCTTATGTTCGATGCGTTTGTCTCGCATGGCCTGCTTCACGTACGCCGCAAGAGCCCCCAGTTGAGGAACGCGGTCGATCACGTCCTCGACCAGGTGAAAGCGATCCAAATCGTTTCGCACCGCCATGTCGAAAGGCGTGGTGGTTGTGCCTTCCTCTTTGTATCCCCGAACGTGGAGATTGCGATGATTGGTTCGACGATAAGCCAGACGGTGAATAAGCCAGGGATAACCGTGAAACGCAAAGACAATGGGTTTGTCCGTGGTAAAGAGCACGTCAAACTCTCTATCGGATAGCCCATGGGGATGTACGGTTCGGGGCTGGAGTTTCATAAGGTTGATGACGTTGATGACGCGGACCCTGAGGTCTGGGAGATAGTGACGAAGAAGCTTCACGGCCGCCAACGTTTCCAGCGTGGGGGCGTCACCGGCACAGGCCATCACCACGTCGGGTTCCGAGCCTGTATCGTTGCTTGCCCACTCCCAAATGCCGATGCCGGCCGTACAATGTTTGATGGCGGCGTCCATATTCAGATACTGCAATTGTCGCTGTTTCCCGGCGACAATGACGTTGATGAAATTGCGGCTCCGGAGACAGCGATCGGTTACCCACAACAGGCTGTTGGCATCCGGCGGGAGATACACGCGAATGACTTCGGCTTTTTTGTTCGCCACGTGATCGATAAACCCCGGATCCTGGTGCGAGAATCCGTTGTGGTCCTGTCGCCAAACGTGGGAGGACAGGAGATAGTTGAGGGAAGCAATCGGGAGACGCCAGGGAATTTCCATACCCGTGACTTTGAGCCATTTAGCGTGTTGATTAAGCATCGAATCCACGATGTGCGCAAACGCTTCATAGGTGTTGAAGAAGCCGTGTCGCCCCGTGAGCAAATAGCCTTCAAGCCAGCCCTGACAGGTGTGTTCACTCAGAATTTCCATCACGCGACCATCGGCAGCCAAGTGGTCGTCCTCGGGTACCGTATCGGCCAGCCACGCTCGGTCCGTGACTTCAAACACCGCCCCTAGTCGATTCGAGGCCGTTTCGTCCGGTCCGAAGACACGAAAATTTTTTTGATCGAGATTGCGTTTCATGACGTCTCGAAGAAACTGCCCCATGACCCGGGTCCCTTCACTGAGAACGCGTCCCGGCTGAGGGACGGTGACGGCATAGTCCCGAAAATCCGGCATCTTTAGCGACTTGAGGACCGAGCCTCCGTTGGCATGAGGATTCGCCCCCATTCGCCGAAGGCCCTTCGGCGCCAGTTCGGCCAGTTCAGGTTTCAACCTGCCATTTTCATCAAACAGGGTTTCCGGGTTGTAACTCCTCATCCACGTTTCCAGGAGCTTGAGGTGGGATGGATTTGCCGCGAGTCCCGAGAAGGGGACTTGATGCGACCGCCAGTGTCCTTCGGTTTTCAGCCCGTCGACTTCTGCCGGACCGGTCCATCCTTTCGGGGTCCGCAGGATGATCATGGGCCACGGCGGTCTTTGGGGCCTTCTTTCCGTCCTGGCGTCACGTTGGACGCGTTGAATCTGACTCACGGCCTTATCAATCGTTTTCGCCATCAAGTCATGCATCACCATGGGGTCTGATCCCTCCACAAATAAGGGTTGGTAGCCATACCCGACAAATAAACTTTCCAACTCCTTCCGAGAGATTCGAGCCAGTACGGTGGGATTGGCAATTTTGTACTCATTGAGATGAAGGATAGGCAGAACCGCGCCGTCCGTGACGGGATTAAGAAATTTGTTCGAATGCCAGGCCGCTGCAAGTGGTCCGGTTTCGGCTTCACCGTCACCCACCACGCAGGCAACAATTAAATCCGGATTGTCAAACGCCGCGCCGAACGCGTGAGACAGGGCGTACCCCAATTCCCCGCCTTCGTGGATAGATCCGGGTGTCTCGGGTGCCGCGTGGCTGGGAATGCCCCCGGGAAACGAAAATTGCTTGAACAGTTTTCTCATCCCTTCCTCGTCCCGCGAGACGTCGGGATAGATTTCGCTGTACGTTCCCTCCAGATACGTATTGGCGACGACCGCGGGTCCGCCATGGCCAGGGCCGGCAATGAAGATCATATTCAGATCACGTTTCGTAATCACACGATTAAGATGGACGTAGATGAAGTTCAGCCCGGGGGTCGTTCCCCAATGGCCTAATAATCTTGATTTCACGTGTTCAATCTTCAGCGGTTTGCGCAGAAGCGGATTATCCATCAAGTAAATCTGACCCACGGAAAGATAATTGGTCGCCCGCCAATAGGCGTCCATGAGCGAGAGACACGCGGGCGTGATGGTTTCTGGTTGACGTGGGGAAACAGACATGAAGGCCTCCAGTAAGCAAATGGCGGTTTCGGATCAACAGTCAACGCTCTGATTATTCAATCGAGTCAGGCAATCCACCGTTTGTCTGGCGATAGTCATTTCTTCATCAGCAGCCACAACATAAGCGGAAAGCGCGGCATGGGAAGGGCTGATGCAGGCAGCCGTGCCAGGAGCAAGACGGACGGTCCGTTGGTTTCGGGCGGGATCGATTTCCAAACCGCACCATGCCATGTTCGTGCAGATACGGTTCCGTATTTCCGGTGAGGATTCTCCGATGCCTCCCCCAAAGATAATCGCATCCGCTCCGCCGAGGGCTGCCAGATAGGCTCCGAGGTATTTCCGTGCCCGATAACAGAAAAGCTCGATAGCCAGTGTGACCCGGTCATCGTGGTCACGATTCATGGCATTCAACAGGACGCGCATGTCCGCGGATTTTCCTGAAACGCCCAAGAGGCCCGACTTATGGTGCAACCACTCCACAACCTCCGAACAAGAGACGTGTTCCTTCCGGGCAAGATAAGTCACAATGGTCGGATCGAGGTCTCCCGACCGAGTCCCCATGATCAGCCCTTCCAGGGGGGTAAATCCCATCGACGTATCAACGGATTGTCCCCCTTTCAACGCCGTGATGGAGCACCCACTCCCCAAATGGAGAGTAATAAGCCGGTCTTGTCGGTGAGTGTGACCGAGGAAGGCCATATAGCCCTGAAAAAGTGACGCGTGGGCGATGCCGTGAAACCCATACCGTTTAATGCGATGTCGGGTCGTTAATTCATAAGGAACGGCGTAAGTCGAAGCAACCGCCGGCATGGTCCGATGAAAGGTCGTATCAAAGACACACACCATCGGAACCCGTTCCCCAAGAAGTGTTTGCGTTTCTCGAATGCCGCTGAGGGCAAGAGGATTATGAATCGGGGCGAGTTCGCTCAGCGCGTCCAGCGCTGACAGGATTTCCTGATCCACAACGATGGGATTGGTCAATGCGTCCCCGCCGTGCACGAAACGATGACCGGCCGCGTCGAGACTCGATGGGGCAAGTTCTTCATATTGACTCAGAAGACTGACGATCTTTCGGACGCCTTCACGATGATCCGAGACGGTCTGGTTTTCGAGGACGTCGACCCGTTGCGGTCTGCTGAGTCGAATTGACGACTCCGAAGAACCAATGCCGTTGATAAGACCTCGGGTCAGCAGAGTGGGATCGCTTTGCCCCGGGCCGACGTTTGCCACCGCGAATTTTATGGAGGAACTGCCGCAATTCATCGCTAACACTTTCATGGATTATCTCCCGGGAGATGATTGCGCGGGGCGTATGATCGACGTTCCAAAACAGAAACAGCTATATCTTAAATGACTCAATGAGGATAGTAAAATCCAGGCAAACCAGTCGTGACGGATTCATGACGGTGCGATGGACGCAGCCACGGGCGAGCGCGGCTTTGACGGACTTCTCGGCAGTGGCTCAGGTTGAACTTCTTTTCTTGTCCGGTCCCCGTTTCTTTGGGGCGTATTTCAAAAAGTACGAGGCCGTCACGTCAAGCTGAGCCACGACCGACTTCTCTGTTTTCTTGCAAAGATGGATGCGTCTGCGTATGCTCGGTCCTGTTGTGCCCACGTACAGGCTGCATGATGTCCGAACAACGGCAAATAGACGATTCCCGGAAAGAAATTGATCGGCTGGACGATGAGATCCTGAAGCTCCTCAATGAGCGATCTCGTCACGTCATGGCCATTGGCAGGGCCAAGCGCCAGGCTGACCCGAATGCTCTGCTGCATACCCCGGGGAGAGAAGCGGCCATTGTCGAACGCCTCGGGCGTCAAAATCCCGGGCCTTTCCCCAACGAGGCGATTCAGCCGGTCTATCGGGAAATCATGTCCGCCTCTCTGTCATTGGAGGGGACGCAAACCGTGGCGTACTTAGGCCCCCCTGCCACGTTTACGCATTTGGCGGCCCTGGGAAAATTCGGGCAATCCGCCCAATATAAACCTGTCGGCGGGATTAAAGAAGTATTTGATGAAGTGGAACGTGGGCGCGTGCTCTATGGGGTCGTGCCGATCGAAAACTCGACTGAAGGCGTGGTGAATTACACCCTCGATATGTTTATCGACTCCGGTCTGATGATCTACGGGGAAGTCATGCAGGAGATTTCCCATCATCTCATGTCGAAGGGTGAGCGAGTAGAGGACGTTGAGACGATTTATTCACATTCTCATGCCCTGGCGCAGTGTCGGAATTGGTTGGAAACCAATATGCCCGCGGTGCCGGTAGCCGAAACCCCCAGCACCTCGCGCGCGGCCGAACGGTGTACGGAAGAACCTCGTGCGGCAGCCATTGCTTCCGAGCTGGCGGCTCAGATGTACGGCCTGCACGTTTTGAAATCGAGAATTGAGGATAACGTTCACAACTTCACGAGATTTTTAGTGTTGTGCAGGCATTGTTCCGATCCGACGGGAAAAGATAAGACGTCGATCATGCTGTCGGTAAAGGACAGGGCCGGCGCGCTCTATGATTTGCTGCGACCCTTTGCTTCCAATGGCATCACTATGACCAAAATCGAATCGAGGCCCTCGCGTCGCAGGGCCTGGGAGTATATCTTTTTTGTCGATATTGAGGGCCATATACGTGAAGACCGAATCCGCCGAACCCTTGAGGAACTGAAGGGCCGGTGTTTGTTCTTGAAAATGCTCGGTTCGTATCCCATCCATTCCTGACGCGCGGTGGGAGCCGCTCGCGTCGCGTCAGGAAACGAACGACGCGCGACGGGAACGAACGCGTGAGTTGCAGATGTCTATCCGAGTTCACCCCGATATAGCTAAACTCGTCCCGTATTCCCCTGGGAAACCCCTCGATGAGTTGGAGCGGGAATTGGGCATTCGTGGAGCCGTGAAGCTGGCGTCCAATGAAAATCCGCTTGGCCCGTCACCCCGGGCCCTTGCGGCGTTGGATGAAGGGAAAAAGACCCTGCATCTCTATCCGGACGGCGGGGCGCATTATCTCACCCGCGCGCTGGCCGACCGGTGGAAAGTGTCGGGCGATCAACTCGTCGTAGGCAACGGATCCGATGAAATCATCAGCCTGTTGGTCAAGGCGTTCGTGACCACGGGGGAAGAAGTCGTGATGGCGGATCATACCTTCGTCATGTATAAGCTCGCCGTGACCGCGGGGCATGGGGTCTGCGTGGAAGTCCCCTTGAAAGACTGGCGTCACGATCTTCCGGCAATGGCGCAGGCCGTCACCGGTCGAACGCGGTTGTTGTTTGTCTGCAATCCCAATAATCCCACGGGAACCATGGTCACCCACGCGGAAGTCAGGGAGTTCATGGCAGCCGTCCCGGATGACGTGATTGTGGTGTTCGATGAAGCCTATTATGAATACGTGCGGGACCCGGACTATCCCGACACCATCGACTACGTTCGACAAAACCGACCGGTGGTGGCGTTACGGACGTTTTCCAAAATCTACGGGTTAGCGGGGTTGCGTGTCGGATATGGGATAACGACGCCGGAAATCGTCGAGTATCTCCATCGCGTGCGAAATCCGTTCAACGCCAATACCCTGGCACAATTCGCGGCCCGTGCGGCGTTAGGTGACGAAAAGCACGTCGCCGCCAGTCGAGCGAATAATGAAGCAGAAATGGCGTCAGTGGCCAGCGGTCTTCGAGCGTTGGGGTTGGCGCCCCTTCCCAGTCAGGCGAACTTTCTCTATTTTGACGCGCATCGTGACGGCGGCGAAGTGTTTAACGGGCTCCTTCGTGAAGGAATCATCGTTCGGCACGTCTGCGGTTCGATGCTTCGCGTGACGCTGGGGCGGCCTGAGGAGAACCGTCGATTCCTCAAGGCCTTGAGCAACGTGATGGAGAACGTGCCCCTTGCCGAGGGATAAGGATTCCTGATGATTATTGTATTCAAGCCGAATGCCACGGAAGAAGACATTGATCACGTCACGGATCGACTCCGGGAATTAGGTCTGAAATCACAAATGTCCCGTGGCGAGAAGCGTACGATCATCGGGGTGATCGGTGACGAACGCCTGTTGGAAAACCAACCGCTCAGCGTGTTCCCAGGCGTGGAGAGCGTGACGCCCATTTTAACGCCGTGGCGGCTGGTGAGCCGTGAATTTCAAAAACAAGACTCGATGATCACGGTGGAACGGACGACGGTGGGTGGCAAACGATTGGTCGTGATGGCCGGACCCTGTGCCGTCGAGAAATTGGAAGTGACGGTCGGGATTGCGCATGAAGTCAAGGCCGCCGGGGGCTCGGTCTTTCGAGGCGGCGCATACAAACCGCGAACCTCTCCCTATTCGTTTCAAGGCCTGGGTCGCGAAGGGCTCGATTTTCTGGTTGAAGTGAAAAAGCAGACGGGCATGCCCGTGGTCAGCGAAATTCTGGATCCCCGTGACACGGACGTCTTCCTGGAAAAAGCCGACGTGATTCAGATCGGAGCGCGGAACATGCAGAATTTCGAATTACTCAAAGAAGTCGGAGCCTATGACAAGCCGGTTCTCTTGAAACGAGGGCTTTCGGCCACGATCAAGGAATTTTTATTGTCGGCCGAATACATCGTGTCTCGTGGCAATCGAAACGTGATGCTGTGTGAACGCGGCATTCGCACCTTTGAAACGCAATACCGCAATACGTTGGACCTGGCGGCGATTCCCACGTTGAAAGAACTGTCCCATTTGCCGGTGATCGTGGACCCCAGTCACGCGACGGGTAAATGGAAACTGGTGGCACCCATGGCCAAAGCAGCCATTGCGGCAGGAGCCGACGGGCTCCTGATCGAGGTCCATTCGAATCCGGAATGCGCCCTTTGCGACGGGGAGGAATCCATCAAGCCTCACCGGTTCAAGGAATTGATGAACGACCTGAGCGTCCTTGCACAAGCCGTGGGTCGAGAGTTGTAAGCCCCGGGATGGAGAGAAAAAGAGTTGGTTGGCAGGCGATCAGGGCTTGTTTCACGCTGTGCTCGTCTTTCGGAGTGAGTCCGTAAACGCGCGCTTTATACTTCTCCTTCGATTCGAAAAAGATGACGGTTGCGCGATGCAAAACGACGTTTGTTTCTCCTCCTCCCCACCATGACCGTGCATTTTAAGAAAGTCACGATTGTCGGCGTCGGATTGATCGGCGGCTCTCTCGGCATGATCTTGAAGCGGCGCGGCCTGGCGGATCGAGTGGTGGGCGTGGGCCGAAGTCTGGGAAATCTGGAATTAGCGGTCGAACTCGGAGCAATCGACGCCTATGAACGCGATCCCAAAGCCGCGATGCCTGGCACGGAACTGGTCATCCTCGCCACGCCCGTGGAAAGTTACGTCGCGCATCTCAAGGAGTGGGGAAGTCTCCTGGAACCCGGCACGATCGTGAGCGACGTGGGAAGCGTCAAAGGATCCCTGGTGGAACGGGTGGAAGCATTGGTCCCGGCCGGTGTGCATTTTGTGGGCGCGCATCCCATCGCGGGGAAGGAAACGTCTGGGGTCGGGGCGGGTTCCGCGGATTTGTTTGCCGGAGCCCTGTGCATAATCACTCCGACGGCGAATACCAATCCCCAGGCCTGCCTGATGGTTCAGCAAGTCTGGGAAGCCACGAGCTCCGTTGTCCTGTCGGTCGATCCTTTTGTGCACGACCGGATCCTGGGCGCGGTCAGTCATCTTCCGCACGTCACGGCCTTCGCACTCATGAATGCCTTGATGAATCTTCAACAACGGGACGACGTGGATCTGCTGGGTTACTCCGGCGGCGGTTTGCGAGACACCACGCGAATCGCGGCAAGTTCTCCGGAAATGTGGCGTGATATTTTTCTTTGGAATCATGAAAATCTTCTGATCATGATTGAAGCCCTGGAAAAACAGTTGCAACGCTTCAAAGCATTGATCGAAGCGAAGGACGGACCGGGCCTGGAGCGCGAAATCGCCAAGGCACGGGAAACGCGGCAGCGGTTGAAATGAGTTCACTCACGATCACGCCGCAAGGCCCCTTGCGAGGGACGATTCGGGTGCCCGGTGACAAATCCATCACCCATCGGGCCTTGCTGGTCAGTGCCCTGGCCGAAGGCGCGTCCACGATTACGGGGTATTGTCGCGGAGAAGATTGCCTCAATACCCTTCGGGCGCTGCAAGCGTTAGGCGTTCCCATTGAGGTCGAAACAGACAAGGTCAGGGTGTCGGGGAAGGGGTTATGGGGATTGACCGAACCCGTTCGGCACGTGGACTGCGGCAATTCCGGCACGGGCCTTCGTCTGCTGGCCGGGGTGCTGGCCGGCCAACCGTTTTTTTCGATCCTGACGGGCGACGACTCGCTTCGCCGCCGCCCCATGGGACGAATTGTCAACCCCTTGCGCGTGATGGGTGCAACGATTCAGGGAAGGAAAGGGGGCGAATTGGCACCGTTAGCGATTCAGGGAGGTGCCTTAAAGGGGATCGAGTATCAATCGCCGGTGTCGAGTGCCCAGATCAAATCGGCAGTGCTGTTTGCAGGTCTCTTTGCCGAAGGGGAGACGAGGTTTGCCGAGCCCGCGCCGTCTCGGGATCACACCGAACGGATGTTCCGGCATCTCGGGATTCCGTTTGAAACAGAGGGAAACCACGTCGTCTTGCCCGGCCGTCCCACCTATGCAGCCAGGGATTTGTTCGTTCCCGGTGACCTGTCGGCCGCGGCGTTTTTTATCGTGGGAGCCACCCTGATTCCGGAGTCCGAAGTGCAGGTCGTGAATATCGGACTCAATCCGGCCAGAATGGGGATGTTGGATATTCTTGGAGAAATGGGGGCCGATATCCGGATTGTCAACCAGCGAGAAGAAGCAGGGGAGCCGGTGGGCGACCTTGTGGTCCGCGCGGCCCCGCTTCGCGGCATTACCATCGGAGCCGAACGGGTTCCGAACATGATTGACGAATTTCCCATTTTCTGCGTGGCGGCGGCGTTGGCCGAAGGCCGAACGGTCGTGACGGGGGCCGAAGAGCTGCGCGTCAAGGAAACCGACCGGATTCACGCGGTGGCGACGGAA
Source organism: Nitrospirales bacterium (assembly GCA_965215405.1). Taxonomy (GTDB): domain Bacteria; phylum Nitrospirota; class Nitrospiria; order Nitrospirales; family UBA8639; genus Bin75. Next base: position 603,628 of record OZ244060.1, on the reverse strand, counting down.
TTGACCAAACTCAACGTGCCCGTTCAGGAAATCTCGGACGGATTTATTCTGCACGGGGGCGCCGCCGTCAAAGGCGGAACCTGTATGAGCCATGGGGACCATCGCGTGGCCATGGCATTAGCGATTGCCGCCTTGACCGGCGATGGACCGACAACCATCCTCGACACCGACTGCATAGCGACGTCTTTCCCGAATTTTCATGACAACCTGTTGGAATTATTGACAATTTCGCACTAAATTCTATAAGAATACCATTTTGACCGTGAAGGCGTTTGCCCAAAGGCAAGGCTTCCTCATCACGATTGACGGCCCTGCAGGGGCAGGGAAAAGTACGACGGCGCGGGCGTTGGCGTCGCGTTTGGGGTATGCCTATCTTGATACGGGTGCCCTCTATCGGGCGGTAGCGTGGGCGGTCCGGCGAACGGGGACCGATTGTTCAGACGTTGTAGCCGTGGAGACGCTGTTGTCCTCAATCGATTTTCGCGTGTCTCTCGAAGAGGGAGGAACCCGAACGTTTATTGACAACGAGGACGTCACCGCGCAATTGCGTGCTCCTGAAATTGGTCGGTTGGCTTCAACCGTGGCGGCGCTTCCACAGGTTCGCAAACGGCTGTTCCCGATTCAGGCACGATACAGCCGGGAGAAAGGGATCGTCGCAGAGGGCCGTGACATGGGAACCCACGTGTTTCCTGAAGCGGACGTGAAGTTTTTTCTTGAGGCGGACCTCGAGACACGGACGACTCGCCGGTATCAAGAGACGGTGCGGGCCGGTCATCCCGAAACCCAACGCGACATTCGGCAGGAAATTCAGGAACGAGACGCCAACGATCGGTCGCGAGAAACCGCGCCGTTGAAACCGGCGGCCGACGCGGTAGTGATTGATTCCACGTCTTTGACGGTTGACCAGGTGGTGGAAAACATGATGGAGTGGATTCCGGGTCACTCGTGAGCACCCTGGCGTATGGAATTCTGTGGATCCTCTGCCGCGTTGTCAGCCGACTGTTCCTGCGATATCGCACGCGAGGCGTTGAACGCGTTCCGGCGGCGGGTGGCGTGTTATTAGCAGCGAATCACGCGAGCTATGCGGATATTCCGTTATTGGGATGCGGGGTCAGGCGCCGCCTCTTTTATCTCGGGCGGGCCAATTTGTTTCCCTCTCCCCTTGTGGGTGGAATCCTTCGCTGGCTGGGGTGGATTCCGTTAAAACCCGAGCGATGGGATCGAAACGCGTTCGAATCGGTCGTGGAGTTGCTCAAGGCGGGAAAGGCCGTGGTCATTTTTCCGGAAGGGAAGCGAACGCCGGATGGAACGATGCAACCGGGAAAACCGGGAATCGGGAGGATTGTGGCGGAAGCCCGATGTCCCGTGGTGCCGGTTTATCTCAGAGGGACGTATCAGGTCCTCCCGCCCGGAGCGTTATGGCTCAGGCGGCATCCGGTGGAAGTGTCGTTCGGGGAGTCCATGGATTTTTGTGACGAGTGTCGACGGTACCAGGGGAGAGAGTTATATCAACGGATCAGTCAAAGGATAATGGCTCGGATTGCCGAATTGCGCGGCGTGGATGATTCGGCAGTGCCGACAACGTGAACCTGAGAGATCGAGCCTCCACGTCGCGTCGGGTTTGATCTCTGTCACAACGGTTGCTGGAAAGCGACCGGAAGTTAGGAATTGCGAATGAATACCGTGTCAAACGTCATCGAAGAAATAGACCGCGGGGCTCTGGAGGCCCTGTATGAAGAAACCTTCAAAAATTTTGAAGAAGGCACGATTACGGAAGGTCGGGTCGTGGTCATTCAAAAAGACAAAGTCATCGTGGACATTGGATATAAATCCGAAGGGATCATCTCGACGAATCAGTTTCTTCCGGACGAACTGAACGCGTTGGCGGTCGGCGACTCCGTCCAGGTGTATATAGAGCAACGTGAAGATTCAGAAGGGAACCTGCTCCTCTCCAAGGAAAAAGCGGACAAGATGAAAGTTTGGGATGAGCTTGAGGTCGCGCATCAGGAAGAAAAAGAAGTCCACGGGAAAGTAGTCTCACGCATTAAAGGTGGGATGATGGTAGATATCGGGGTCAAGGCCTTTCTGCCCGGTTCGCAAATCGATCTGACGCCCGTTCGTGATTTGGACGCGCTGGTTGGAAAAACCTTCCAGTTCAAAATCATTAAAATCAATCATCGGCGCGGCAACGTGGTGATTTCCCGTCGGGCCTTATTGGAAGAAACGCGAGACAAGCGGCGGCAAAGCACGTTGGCGACCCTTGCCGAAGGGCAACTGCTCACGGGCACCGTGAAAAACATAACCGACTATGGGGCGTTTCTGGATTTAGGCGGCATTGACGGCCTGCTGCACATCACCGACATTTCCTGGGGTCGCGTCGGCCATCCGTCCGATATGTTTGCCGTGGGGGATCAGTTGGAGGTGCTGGTGCTCAAGTACGATCGCGAGACAGGAAGAATTTCCTTGGGGCTCAAGCAGAAAACGGCCGACCCCTGGATGAACATCGCCTCCAAATACCCTGAAGGGTCGCGAGTGACCGGCAAGGTCGTAAGCCTGACCGATTACGGAGCGTTTGTGGAACTGGAGCCGGGCGTTGAAGGACTCGTCCATGTATCGGAAATGTCCTGGACTCATGAAGTCCGCCATCCGTCCCGAGTGGTCACGGTGGGCGACGCCGTCGACGCGCAGGTGCTGCACGTGGACCAGCAGGGCCGCAAGATTTCGCTCGGCATGAAACAGACCGCGCCCAATCCGTGGGACGTCATTCAGGCCCGCTACCCGATGGGCACGCAAATCGAAGGCAAAGTCAAAAGCGTCACGGACTTTGGAGCCTTCGTGGGATTGGACGAAGGGATTGACGGACTGATTCATATTTCGGACATGTCCTGGACCAAACACATCAAGCACCCCTCGGAATTGTTCAAGAAGGGCCAACGTGTAGCCGCGATCATTTTGCGCATCGACAAAGAAAAAGAGCGGTTGTCGCTGGGCTACAAGCAGCTCACGGCGGATCCGTGGGTATCGGACATTCCTTCACGGTATCACGTGGGCAGCGTGACGACCGGAACGGTTTCCAAGATCGCGGATTTCGGAGTGTTTATCGAACTGGACGGGGACGTGGAAGGATTGATCCACGTCAGCGAAGTCGGTCCTGACGTGGCGAATAAACTGGAAGAGTGCTTTGCGATAGGCCAGCCCGTTACCGCGAAGATTGTCAAGGTTGATTGTGAAGAACGGAAAATTGCGTTGAGCGTGAAGGACTATATACAGAAATCGGCTGGCCAGACCGCCGAAGCGGTTTCCGATGCTCCAGGCGACGTCGACCAGGGTCCCGGCCAGGTCGCTCATGAACCGGAAGTCTCGGCCCCGTCCGAAACGGAAAGTGCGTAGACGATTTTCGTTGTGCAGGCGTTTATGACAGACGACGCATCTTCAGGAAAAAGTCCCTCCAGGTGGCGACGGATCGTCTGGATATTGCTGGGCGCTGTGGCGTTGACCGTGGGAGGGAACGCGCTGTTGCCGGAACTCGCCACGGTCGGCAAAGAACGTATCGCGCTCGTCAGAATCGAAGGCCCCATTCTGGACTCCCGATCAACCGTGCAGGACCTGGAATCGTATGCCCAGGATCCGCTCGTCAAGGCCATTGTCCTTCGGATCGATTCTCCAGGTGGCGGAGTAGCCCCCTCTCAGGAAATTTATAACGCGGTCAAACGGGTGCGGGAAGAAGAGCACAAAACGGTGGTTGCCTCCATGGGGACGGTCGCGGCCTCCGGTGGGTATTATATTGCGGTGGCCTCGGATCGAATTCTGGCCAACCCCGGGACGCTTACGGGCAGTATCGGGGTGATTATCCAATTGGCCAATTTTGAAGAACTCATGGACAAAATCGGCGTAAAGAATTTCGTGATAAAAAGCGGACGGTACAAAGACCTGGGGTCGCCGTTTCGCGTGATGGGCGAAGAAGATCGGAACCTCTTGCAATCGGTGATGGATGACGCGCATCGTCAGTTTATCGAAGCCGTGGCCGCTGGCCGCTCGCTGGCCGTCGCCGACGTCGAAGCGTTGGCGGATGGACGGGTGTTTACCGGGCAGCAAGCCAAAGACGTACTCCTCGTTGATGATCTGGGTGATCTGAAAGACGCCGTCAGACTGGCGGCGGATATGAGTGGTTTGAAAGATTCTCCGCTGGTCGTCGAGTCCACGCCAGAATTTTCAATGAGGGATTGGTTCCTCGGGACCCTGTTCGGGGACGTGCCCACGTTGCCTCTTCAAACGGGAATGCCCCTCATGTATTTGATGGCGTTTTAGGGAAACGGAACAGGCAGGTGAGCGGGGAACAAGAGGAGTGAGCGCAGGGGCACCGGGCTATTCGATCAAGGAGAGGGGGAATGACCAAAGCACACCTGATTGAAAAAGTGGCGGAAAAAGCCAAGACCCTCAGCCGTCGTGAAGCGGAAAAGGTGGTGAGTTGCATTTTTGATTCCGTCCGTGACGCCTTGAAACGGGGCGAGAAAACGGAGATACGCGGGTTTGGGAGTTTCCGGTTGCGCGTCCGACGCACGAAGGACGGGCGTAACCCGAAAACAGGAGAAACCGTATCCGTTCCTGAAAAACGGATGCCGTTTTTCAAGGCGGGCAAAGAAATCAAAGAACTGCTGAATGAAGAAAGGCCTGAGCAGAACGCATGAGCGATCCTGATCCTGAGACCACGCTGACGGAACCGACCTGGACCGCCGAGGCTCTCACGCGGCTTGAGCGGGCTCCGGTCTTTTTACGGGGAATGGTCAAACGCCTGGCGGAAAAGAAAGCGCGCGAATTGGGAAGAAGCGAGATTACAGGGGAATTGCTGGACCGGTTTAAGCGGCAAATGATGGGGAGTATGGGGGGCGAGGCGGGAATGGCCGACGCGGCGAGTCAGTTGGAACAGGGGAAGATGCCGTGGACGGGCGAAGCGCGGAAACGATTGGAAAGCGTACCGGCGTTTATGCGCTCGATGATCAAGCAGATTACGGAAGAGATGGCTCGGGAGCGGGGGCATTTGGAAGTCAACGTGGAATTATTTGAAAAAGCCGAAGCCCTGGGGGAACAGGCCGAAGGAGTCAAGCCCCTGGAATGGACCGAGGGAGCGAAGATGATGCTTCAGGAAAAAGTCAAGCATTCGCCCCCCATTGCTTTGGAGTTCGTCACGGATATGCTGAAGCGGGACGCGGAAGACCTGGCGCGGGAATCAGGGCTGACCACGATGGATGAACGGACGCTGTTCAGGGTATGGGAAATGCCGCAGGAAAAAGTGGCCTGGACGGATGAAGCCTGGAAACGGTTGCTCACGTCTCCCGATTTTGTTCGCAGTGGGATTCGCAAGGCGGCTGAACGCCGGGCCAGAAAGCTCGGGCTGAAGGAGATCGATTCCGAACGTCTCACCACGTTTCGTAACGAAGCCATGATGAAAGCCGTCAAGCGGATCAGAAGTTTCGGGTATCAGGAATTGACCTTTGACGCCTTCGATGACGCGCTGGTGAAAGTCAGGCGGCTCAAAGGCAACAACCAGGCCGAGCAACGCCTGGAAGAAATTCGAGAATTCATGACCAAAGAAAAACCGGAAGTGGGCGTGCTCGGTGAAGAACTCATGGACCGCTTCCGCAAATACCTCAAAGGCGAAGGCAAGCTCTAGCTCTGGTATGCGTGGGGCGTAAAAACCACGCGCCGCGGGGTGTCCCCATCCTGCTTCCTGACCTGTCACGCAACCTGGCGATGCAGTCCGTTGTGCCTCCCGCAGGCAGCCCGAGCTGCCGGTTGATCGGCAGCGATTGCCGCGCACTTGGGGAAACGGTTTGCGAACCGCCGCGCGACTTCCGATCTGCGCCATGCGCGCGCCTCGCACGCGGTGATGAGCGGCGAAAGCCTGCACGTTGCGGGACGCCTGCGTGGGCATCGACGGACGTCCGTTGCCAACCTCGACGTCCATCTCGACGACGTGGCCCTGAGTCGGGCTGCCGAGCGAGTGGTGCCGGCGATTCAACAAAAGCTCCGGTAATGAACGGTTGTCCTGGGTTGTTGACGCGTTCGACCCGTCGACAACGATCAAATCGGCGACAGGCTGAGGAGCGATCGGACGAATGAAAGCGCAAGGCGGGAATAGACGCGGTCATCGGGATCAGGCTGCTTTCGAAAGGGAAGCCTCTGACCTGAACGTGCTCCTGAACCGGCTTTTTGAAGAGACGTGAGAGCTACACTCTGCAGCGAGGGCTTTTACGTGACCATTCACGCCTCTATTGGGGAAGGGAGCGAGGACACGGCGTTGCGGCTGGCACGGCATTTCGTGACGTCGCCACAATGCTGGCTGAACGTGCAGAAGGCGTGGGAACTTCGCCAGGCGGAAATCGTGCAGCCTGGCGGTGAAATCGTCGAGCAGGTGACGCCTCGGCAATCGGCGGCATAAGGGAGCGGGAGTCGATGTCCATTCCTGATTTTCAGTCATTGATGCTTCCCACGCTCAATGCCCTTGCCGACGGCTCGGAAACCCCGCTTGCGGCACTTCGTGTTCGCGTGGCGGTTTCGGAGGAGCTCACCGACGAAGATGTCCGTAAGGTGCTACCGAGCGGTCAGCCGGTATTTACAAACTATGTGGGTTGGGCCGTTAAGCACATGAAGCATGCCGGTCTTCTGGAGCTGGTTAGCCGTGGCGTATACAGGTTGACACAGAGAGGCGCAGACTTGTTGTCGCGTAACCCTTTGCGCATAGACATGAAGCTGCTGATGAGAGAGTACCCGGATTACGCTGAGTGGTTGCGCGGACCGAACACTCCGTCGTCTGACAAGGGTGAGATGGAGAATCGAAGCGACACCATCGTGGAAACGCCGGAGGAAGCACTGGACCGCGCTGCCAGGCAGTTAAGCAGCGCATTGGAAGCCGAGGTACTGAATCGGGTTCGCAGTGCCGAACCCATGTTGCTTGAACGCGTGGTCGTCGATTTGCTGATCGCCATGGGTTATGGCGGTGGCGATATCGAGAGAGGCCGCGTAACCGGACGTTCCGGCGACGGCGGAATAGATGGCACGATACGGGAGGATGCGCTCGGCCTGGACGAGGTTTACGTGCAGGCGAAAAGGTACGCCGAAGGCAACGATGTCTGTGCGTCCCACCTGCACAACTTCGCGAGTGCGCTCGATGTTCTGCGTAGGACCAAGGGTGTGTTCGTCACCACCGCCGGTTTCACGAGTGCGGCCAAGGATTTCGTTCATAAGAGTTCGAAGCGGATCGTGCTGATCGATGGCGAGGAACTCGCGCGCCTGATGGTCCGGCACGGAATCGGAGTGCTGACACGTGTCCGTTACGAGATTAAGCGGATCGACGAGGATTATTTCGATCAGGAAGCGCTGTAAACCGTGCATCTGTCGTGGAACGAGGCCCGCGCCGCGCACCCGGGCGCGCCGCTTGCCGCGGTGACGAAGGACAGGAAACGCCGAAGGCGTTGATTGAGTCTTGCAATCCCGCATTTTTGAACCGCTCCCAACGGTCATCACTGCGACGGCTTTGATTGCAGGAAATGAGCGCGTCGTGTTTCGGCGTCTCTTTTTTATTCCGTCTCCTGCCTTGCTCGACTTTCTCCGCCGGATAAGGGCGATTGTCATGCCTGCCCTCATTCGTGTGCGGACGGCCGCTCTGACGGCGCCCGTGCAGGTTCCCAACGAACGTCTTCAGGCCTTCCGACCCCGTTTCACGTCATCTCAAGGTGGTACGGAAGGGATTGATGAAGCTCTTGACGGGCAGGTGCCTGGGTCCCGTTCGTTCACGCACGAGCCACGCGTCGGCGGTTAATTCGACGTCTCCTGCATTGAGCCGGCAAAAACTCACCGTCATGAAATGCTCTCGAGTCCGGTCCCTGGGGTACGCTGACCTCCAGCGTCCCTTCCGAACCTGGACGAAGAATCGTCCCCCGTTTCTTCCATCTTCGTAATAGTTCACCTTGTGGGGCTGCCAACCCAGGTCATTGGCGGCATCGACGTGAGGAAACGTCTTGGGGCTGTTCGTGGCCACGCTGGTGGCGAAGAGTCCATTGAGGCCGGTTAAATTGGACATTGGCGACGCGATAATCTCGACGAGGCGCGCCCCCATGGTTCCGATCGGGACGCTGGCAATGCGTCCGAAGTGTACGTCGCCGCTGAGGACAACGACATCGTGGGAAACGGACCCCAGTGCTTCCAGTAAACGGATATACTGGGTTCGATAACTGCGGAGATTCCGCTCGACCCTGTTCGGTTTCACGATCAGCGGCTGGGGGATGATAAGCACGCCCGGGCAGGCGCGACGGCTTGCCCAGGCAAGCAGATCTTGAAAGTCTGCCTTCGGCAGGAAGGTACTGTGCGAGCGGTGTGAGCGCAGATCGGCCAGGCACACGGACAGATCATTTCCGAGCGCAAAAGACTCGACCTTGCGGGTGCGCTGCTGAATGTTTTTTACGGCGTCACGGGCGGCGCGCCTCCAGTTCTCCCGCACGCGTGGCAGTTTGAGGGCGAAGAGGGTTGGGGTGAGGGAGTCGTAAAAGGGGTAGTCGTTCCAGTATTCATGATCGTCGGGCAACATCCACGTGCCGCCTCGACTCAGAATGCTGCCGAGTGCCTGCCAGTGTACGGCATAGTCGTCTGCGATGCGCTCGCGGATCTCTTTGCCGATCAGCGACAGCGAATCGAAGCCGATATCCAGGTAAACCTGATCCCCTGACAGCACGGTCACGTCGGGACGAACGGGTTTGCTCCCCCGCTCATAGAGTGCCTTGTAGGCTGCCGCGGCCTGGCCGCCGTCCCGATGATTGTAGAAGCAACTCCCGAGCCCGATCGTGAAAGCGTCTCGGCCCTTCTCGGGCAAGCGAGACGGGAGCGTGCAAAACTTGCCGGAGCGCAGCCGTTGCCAGCGACGCTTGACGCCGGCCCGAGGATTCGCTTCGATGCGGCGTTCGAATGTAAGGCGATAGTTGCTTCCGGCTTCGAGTCTTCGAAAAGTTACGATGGTGAAGAAGCGCTGCTTCATGCGTGTAAAAGGGCGCCGCCAGTCCTGCCTGCTGATGCCTCGTGTTCTTATCTCCCGATTGCCCTGGAAGAGTCGGACCCGCGCGCGTTCGGGCATTTTCAAGGTGGGAAACAATGTGCCTACCCACACCTCCATGGACCGCTGGCTGACTCGATGGATAACGAGTGACCACTGAGCGGTCGATGAGGGATGGTTCATATCAAGGCTTGCTCTCGAATGCGGCAACCTCTTTTTCGGGTCACGGCTCGAAGAACGAGGGCGGAAAGGAGAACGTCGTGCTGTCCAGCCCTGGGGGAGGGACGGACCTTGATTTGTCGCTGCGTCCTGCCTGTCGGGCAGACGGGGACTTCATGGGCGTCCTCTGCATGCAACAGCCTGTGGAGCAGGTCTTTCCTGGCCGTATGAGATACGGCTTCTACAAATACAGAGAGACGATTGTCGTGGTATCCCCTGCTTGCCCGTCTGCCGCCGGAGGCGGGCAAGCCTCATCCCGCTTTTCCCTGTGCGGATCGGGCGGCTTCCCTCGCCAGTTGATCCACCAGCTCATTATACTTTTCGCCGGAGTGGGCCTGCACTTTGTGCCACGTGAGGGTCATTCCCAGGGCCCGGACCCGTTCCGCGTATGCCTGGGTAAAGGCCGTTCTGGTCTTCCACGAGCCTTCCACCCAACTGGCTAACCCCTGGTAGTCAAAATAGATCGTGGCCACTGAAATGCTCTGTTTCCGGCACCACGTCAGCGCCTGCAAGACGGCCTGAATTTCTCCTGCCACGTTTCGATGCGGGTGAGCTTCGGCAGGGACGTCATGCCCACTCGCCCGATGGAGTTCCTGATCTCCGCCGAGGATGACGTAGGCCCAGCCAAAATACAGCGACCCTTGACTGTTCTCCAGGCATGATCCATCGACCCAAACGCGTATGGCATCGGTCGGTGGAAGGGCGTCGGCCGGAGGTTCGGAGGTTGAAGAGGGAAGGGCTTCGGCCATGAACGCCTGGGCCTGGGCTTTCGTTGAAAAGGCTTTGTAGACGGCTCCTGGAAATCCCTTCACCTGGACTTCACAGGCAGGCCAGGTTGTATAGACCCCGGGCTGGCGCCCCTTGCGGATGGCATAAAATTTCATGGTTCTTATTGATTCCTTAATTGCTCCACGCGTTCTTTTACGTCGTCGATTCGTTTGGCTTCCCTGGGGATCCCTTCGGCGAGGGCAATATAGGTCTCGTATTCTTCAATCGCCCGTCGGGTGTCGATCCGTTCCAGAATTTTTCCCAGGTTGAAACGTGCTTCGGCAAAATTCGGGCGTAAGATAATCGCCCGTTCGAAGAGTTCAATGGCGCGGGACTGCTGCTGTTGTTCGGCCAGGACCCTGCCCAGATTGTTGATGATCCCCGGAACATTGGGGCGAAGCGATAGAGCCTGCTCCAACTCACGTTGTGCTTCGGCCAATTGGCCTTGATCACTGAGCGCCAGGCCCAGTCGATGATGGGCTTCGGCTAAACGAGCCTCGTTCTTGAACCCATGTTGAATGGATTGCCGATACGCTTCGACGGCAATCGAAGGCCGCGCGATTCCGCAAGATCTGAATAATGCGGCCTCCCCTCGCGCGAATTGTTGAAGCCCCAGGAAATCGTCGTTCGGGTTCGATTCGGGGGAGGGCGCAGACGCTGCCGACGTCGGGGAGCGGCTTCGGTTGAGACCCGGCAGAAACGTTTCATGATAACTCGACAACAGCGGCTCGTAAGGATCAATAGCAATCGAGGCCACGAGTAACGCCGGTCCTTCTTTGCTTTCCAGCACCAGATATTGGGTCGTACTGGTCTGATCCCCTGTTCGATACAGCACGGCAGACTGCGCGCCCGTTCGAGAGAGCAGCTGAGTGGGATCTATATAAAACGGAGCGGACGGGATGCGATCTGATGATAAGGTTTGTCGCAGGACGGGATACGGCTCTAAGGAGAGACCCTGATTGTATCGAAACACGGCTCCCACCAGGATCTGTTCATCATTGAAGAAATAAAAACGATCGTGGTCGGGTTGGCCGCGTTGCACCAATCGTTGCAGTTGTTCTCCCGAGCCCCAGGGAACCGATTGATAGCGTAGCCCCTGCCAGCGTTTGACGACTTTCTCCTTTGCATCGCAGAGGTGCGTGGATCCCAAAAGTTCAAGGTCGCTTTCCGAAGGGGGAAGGGAGGGATCGAGACTCGGTGGCGGTGAGGTTTCACAGGCCGCGAGCCCGCTCACCAGCCACAGGACGACAACCCACTGTCCCGCGTGTTTGGTCACCACGCGGGGAAGGCTCCGAAAACCTGGCGATTCGAACGTTGCGCGGGAAGGGAATGACCTCAAGTCAAACCTGCGTCGTCAAGTGGAGAACGGCGAAGTGGTGGGCGATACTGGTATCGAACCAGTGGCCTCTTCCGTGTGAGGGAAGCGCTCTCCCACTGAGCTAATCGCCCACGCGCCGGAGTCTAGCACAGCCTGCGGATTTCTGACAACGAAACCGAGCCGCTGCCAGGCCGTCACACCAGGATGATCCTGAACGATCGCGTCTGCGCCGGCCTTATAAAAGGTCATAAAAAGGATGGCCCTTGCTCTCGAAGATTTGTCACAATGGCTGGGTGATGGATCATTTCGGCGCCAAAAGACAACGTGTCGGGAATCCGCGTTCAGCGAACGACGTTCCTCCGAGCGGTATGCCGTCGTGGCTGACGCTGATGCAAGACGGGTTTCTCGTATGGGTCGTGCTCGGAGCCGCATGGGGCTGGTTCATGCCGGGTCCTGCCGCGTCAGGGAAAATCTGGATTCCCGAAGCGTTGGCCGCCGTGATGCTTGGTATGGGATTGACGCTCACGCGTCAAGACGTCCTCAACCTTCGCCGTGGAGGCCGTACGTTGCTGCTGGGCGTGGCCTTGCAGTACGTGGTGATGCCGCTTGGCGCATGGGGCATTGCGACGTGCCTGGGCCTGCCGAAATTGCTGGCACTCGGCGTCATTTTAGTGGGGGCGTGCCCCGGGGGCACGGCGTCGAACGTGGTGACCTGTCTCGCGCGAGGCGACGTGGCGTTATCCGTGGGCATGACGACCGTCTCGACGTTGCTCAGTCCTCTCTTGACGCCCCTGTGGATTTGGATTCTCGCCTCCACGTGGGTAGCGGTTGATCCGCTCCCGCTCCTATGGACGGTCACGAAGGTTGTGCTGTTGCCAGTGGTGTCGGGCATTCTTATTCGCTGTGTCTGGCAACCGAATCCCTGGTTTTTCGAAGGCGTGCTGCCGCTTGCGTCGATGTTCGTCATCGCGTGGGTCGTCGGGGTGATCGTTGGATTGAATCATGGGCAACTCACCATGGCCGGTATGGTCGTGCCTGCGGTGATCGTTCATAACGCGTTGGGCTTAACGCTCGGGTATTGGGAACCTCGACGGCAGAAAATTTCCCTTCGCCATTGTCGGACCGTGGCCCTCGAAGTCGGCATGCAGAATTCCGGGTTGGCCGTGGCTTTGGCTGTGACCCATTTTGGCCCGATGGCTGCCGTGCCCGGCGCGATCTTCAGTATCTGGCACAATGTAACGGGGCCCCTGTTGGCGAGCATCTGGCGCCGAACAAAGACGAACGAGTCTCCTTAGTTGCGATCAGCGATGCCTAACGCCGCAGACAACGGATCAAGGGGTATTGGCGAGGTGTCGTGTCTGGGCGAGCACGCGGCGTGCGGCAGCAGTATGTCCTCATGCTTTCTGTTGAGTGCCGACGTGCCAATGCCCGGCAGGCGTCAGGCCTGACCGATCAAAACGGTCGGCCACCTGCTTCGCTGATCGATGCCCGCCGACGCGCCGGTTTGGCGTCCGGCAAAATTCGGACGTCACAACGCAGGGGCATGGAGATCGCTGTGGTTTTCCCCGTGTGCCTGGCACACGCCGTAGAGGATCGTGGCTCAGTTTGACATGACGGCCTCGTATTTGTTGAGACAAGCTCCCAAAGAAACGGGGCCCGGCCAAGCAAAGAAATTCAAACGGGGCCACTCCCGAAAAGAGTCCGGAAGCCCTTGACTCTGGTAAGGTTGAGATCGCCCTCTTGGATCTAATCGGGAAGATCAAACAACGCCCGGTCGAAGACCTTGTTGGTGTCCCAGGTCTGGCTGGCGGGTTTGAATACTCTGCGGTGCTGGGTGATGCGCCTTATGTCGCTTACCGGTGGCAGTTCCGTCGTTATCGCAGGCAGGGGTTTCGGGACTTCAAGGTCAAGATTTCGGGCAATCTGCGGCGAGATCATGGAAAGACGCGCGCGTTCAAAAACAGCGCTGATCCATCGCTGCGGGTTCGGCTCGACGCAAACAATCTCCGGACGTCTGCCGATGAGTGCATCTGCCACGTGAGGGCGCTTTCCCACGACGTTTTCGCGATTGAAGAACCGCTTCAGAAGGGCAATCTGGACGGGTTCGAACGCGTGGGAGAGGAGTGCCGGACAAAGATCATCCTGGATGAGAGTCTTTTGCAGATCGAACAGTTGGACACGCTCGGTGCCGTTGATCGCTGGATCGTGAACCTCCGAGTTTCAAAGATGGGAGGGATTATCCGGTCGCTGGACGTGGCCGCGAAAGCCACCGATCCGGGCATCGGGGTCATTGTCGGTGCGCAGGTTGGAGAAACCAGCATCCTCACCCGCGCTGCATTGACGGTCATGAACGCCATCCGACCCAATCTTGTGGCCTCGGAGGGTGCGTTCGGCACTCACTTGCTACGACAGGACTTGACGTCGGAGAGCTTGATGTTCGGTGCCGGCGGGACACTTCTCGTGGCGCACGCGGGTCATAACCGTATTCCAGGCCTTGGGTTGGAAGTTCGCTCCCATGCCCTCGTCCCCGTGGAGGTCGGTCCGGTTTGATTCTTCTCCTCCGGAGTTGTCGCGGCGGCGTCTGATGCCACCCGCCTGGATAGGTCGCCAGGCGAAGAAGGCGTCATGAGATGGCGCGGCTCCGATGATAAAAGAAGAATCATTCCCTGTTTGAAAGTGTCGGAGAGGAGAACGGACGTGGCTGGCGACGTCGCGTCAAGTTGCGGCAGGTCTCAGCCCGGACGATAATAGACTGATGCGGACACTCGAAACGTTGAACTTTGACAACACCTATGCCCGCCTGCCCGAGGTCTTCTTTGAACGGGTGATGCCCACGGGGTTTGCAACCTCGCATTTGGTCAGTTTTAATCCTTCGGCGGCGGCATTGATTGATCTGGACCCGGATGAAGCCAAGCGTTCGGAGTTTCATGAAGCAATGGGCGGCAAACTGCTCCTGCCGGGCAGTGAGCCCATTGCCATGCTGTATTCCGGCCACCAGTTTGGTCACTACGTGTCGCAGCTTGGAGACGGGCGAGCGATCCTGTTGGGCGAAGCGCGCAATCGTCGGGGTGAGAAATGGGACCTGCATCTGAAGGGTGCGGGGTTGACGCGCTTTTCACGGGACGGTGACGGACGGGCGGTTCTTCGTTCGACGATCCGGGAATACTTGTGCGGTGAGGCCATGCACGGCCTGGGCGTCCCGACGACCCGCTCTTTATGTCTCATCGGCAGCGATGAAGCCGTCCTTCGGGAAAGCGTGGAGACTGGCGCGATGCTCGTGCGCGTGGCCCCGAGTCACGTCCGGTTCGGGACGTTTGAAGTATTCTTTTATCGCCGTCAGCACGCGCACCTCAAAACCCTGGCTGATTACGTGATTGCCCGGCATTTTCCGGAGCTCGGTGCCGGCCCTGATACATACGCGCGATTCCTGCGTGAGGTGGCCGAACGAACGGGAAGGCTGATTGCCCAGTGGCAAGCCGTGGGCTGGGCGCATGGCGTGATGAATACGGACAACATGTCGATTCTTGGGTTGACCCTGGACTATGGGCCGTATGGATTCATGGATGACTTTAACCCTGGATTTGTTCCCAATCATTCTGATCGTCATGGTCGGTACTCGTTTCAAAATCAGCCCGATATCGGCTTTTGGAACGTTCGAGCGATTGCGCAGGCACTCTCCCCCCTGGTCGAAGAAGCCGACGTTCTTGGTGCCCCTGAAATCTATGAAGCGACCATGCACAAGACCTATGCAGACTTGATGCAAGCCAAGTTGGGACTGAAAGAAGCCCGCGAAGGCGATGACGGGCTCCGGCGCAATTTGCTCGCGCTCCTGCACGACAATCACGTGGACTATACGAATTTCTTTCGAGCGCTTGGATCCTTCCGTCAAGATGAACCTTCGGCGGACGAGCCGTTGCGAGATCAATTTCTTGATCGGGAAGGGTTCGATTGGTGGGCGGCTTCTTATCGAGCACGACTCAAAGCCGAACACAGTATGGACGCCGAACGCAAAGCACGCATGGATTCCTGCAATCCCAAATACGTTTTGAGAAATTATCTTGTCCAGATCGCCATTCAACGGGCGACCCAGCACAGGGATTATTCCGAGATTGACCGTCTGCGGGAATTGCTTTGCCACCCCTTCGACGACCAACCCGAAATGGATGAGTATGCGGCTCCACCCCCGGATTGGGGCAGGCGTCTCGTGGTGAGTTGTTCTTCGTAGTGCCGGGTTTCCCACCGGCCCGCTGTGCAGGGTGGGCTTAGCGAAGCCCCCGCCCTGGCTGGGGCTGCCGTCATCCGGCAATTCCGTTTCTGTCGGGTGACGCTTTCGCTGACCCTGCCTGCGGTGCCGGTGGTGCTGCCCATGAAAAAAATTGGTATCCTTGCGTCATCTGACGTTGTCCGTGGCGTGCTAGACCATGCTCCGAGGCGTTCTTCTGTTACTCATTATCCTCGCCGTGTTGATTGGCCCGCAGTTGTGGACCAAATGGATCTTCAACAAATATCGCGGTCATCGTGAGGACTATTCAGGGACAGGCGGTGAACTGGCCAGGCATTTGCTCGATCGCTTCGAGATGTCGCACGTGCAGGTCGAAACGACGGAGCTTGGCGATCACTATGACCCGTTGGCCAAAGTGGTGCGGTTGCTTCCGGATAACTATAACGGCAAGTCGCTGACCGCGGTCACGGTTGCGGCTCACGAGGTGGGCCACGCCATTCAGGACCGAACGGGTTACGGTCCTCTGCAAGAACGCACAAAACTCATTCGCTTGGCGCAAGGGGCGGAAAAGGTCGGGTCCTTTGTCATGATCGGGATTCCTCTCGTTGCCGGGTTGACCCGTTCACCGGCCGGTGGATTGCTGGTGTTGCTCGCTGGGCTTGCGGTGATGTCGATTGGGGCGTTGGTGCATCTCGTGACTTTGCCCGTGGAATGGGACGCCAGCTTTCGCCGGGCCCTTCCGGTATTGGAACAGGGCCATTATATTTCTTCGACGGACATGGAAGGCGCGCGGAAAATCCTGACGGCTGCCGCGCTGACGTACGTGGCTGCGTCGCTTGGGGGATTGTTGAACGTCTGGCGGTGGATCATGCTCATGCGACGGTAAGAAGTTATGAACTTTGGACGATTTCCCATGGTCTTTCGCAAAAGGATCCGTCTGTTCTCTGGTGCGGTTCTCGCCTTGTGTTTGATCATCGGTTGTGGCGGAGAGAGTCCGGAAAGCCTCTTTGAAACGGCACGGTTCGAGGAACGGCAAACGAACGTTGCGCGTGCCGAGGCCTTGTATCACCGAATCATTCAAGAGCATCCTGATTCAGCATGGGCGAAAAGAGCGAAAGAGCGGTTGGCAAAACCGGAAAAGTCCGTTGCTCCGCAATGAAAAGGGAACGTAATGGCTGGCACTCGGAAAAGTTATGTGTAAGGTATATGGATTAGATGGCAATGACTTGCAGGAAGCCAGGAAAATAGCTGAAAAATGGAAACCATACCGTAGCGTTGCTTCCTGGTATCTCTACAAGTTCGGTGGTTGAGAAACCGAATAAAGCATTACAATGTATCCAATCGTCTCAATCTCGCTGTCTGGCCAGTTTCCTGAGCATGGCCTCCGCCGGCGTTTCCAGTTTTTTCTTTCGGTTGCATTCCACGCATGACGGTACGACGTTCCCCTTGGTCGATCTTCCGCCTCTGGCTAATGGGACCACGTGGTCCATTGACAGTTGGTCGGGCTGGAACGGCTGGCCGCAGTAGTGGCAGAGGCCTTTGTGAAGTTGCTGTTTCCACCAGGGCGTCCGTTTGAGTTCCCGGGCTTTGTCCCGCTCTTTGCGAAGGCGTTGAGTGGTTTCCGGGTCAGGGTCGATTTCGAAATAGGGGGCAGGGGGCATGAATTTTTCTACCTCTCCTTCTCCCTCCTTCCAAAGGGAATTATCAAGAATAGTTGACAGTCTCAAGTCTTCTGTTTCTTCGAGTCCTTGTTGTTTTTCCCTTTCGTCTTCGGTTTGTCCGGAGGGGTGAGGCTCATTGCGCTGGCGGTATGCCTCCTGCTCATCGGCCATTCCCCTCCTTTGTCCGGAGGGATGAGGCGAAGGAGAGTCTTCAACCCCCGACTTTTCCCTCCTTTATAAGGAGGGATGAGGGGAGGCAGAGAAAAGGGGGAGGCATGCAACAATCTGCCCTCTGATGTCATTCCCGCACCCCACTCCTTTCGCAGACAGAGGCCCTCTCCCCCAACTTCCCCCACCCTGACAAAGGGGAGGCTCGGAACTTCTCCCATTCCCCTTCCAAAGGAGGGGAGTCGGAACTCTCTTGTTTATCATGAGCGTTCCGCGGGCACCGGCTGATTAACCAATCCCCGGTTGTTTTCGCGTGAGATCCCAGAGACTCTCCTTGATTTCGGCGTGACGTGGAACGGGAGCGTGTCTGCCGAATAGACGTCATGTTTCTCTCCGCTTATTCGGATCCTGGGCGAGGGTGCGTCTGCGCAACGTTCAGTGTAACGGAGTTTCCTGGATTTTTCATCTGTCTTGTACGTGGCCGAGACGCGCGGCTGAGCGTCACGCTTCTTTTGCCGAAAGACCGACACGCTTATGCCAGTGCCAGCGTGAGACATTTGGCGCCGCCGCCGGACTTGAGGAACTGGTCGAGGGCGACGGGGTGGGGGATATAGCCGCGTCTTTGAGCCTGGCAGTGGTTTCGGGGCATTCGGACGGCAGGACCACGTGGTCGTCCACGCACACCACGTTACAGGCAAAGCGCTCCGCTTCGGCTTGGGGCACGACGATGCGTCGATGTTCTTCCACCCAGTGGGCAATGGTGGTTTGGGCATAGACGTCGAAGGCTTGGGGATAGTACAATAATTCGCCGCCGCTGAGTGGGCAGAAGCAGGTATCCAGGTGATAGAACCGGGGGGTGACGAGTTCCAGCGGCAAAATTTCTTTTCCATAGACGTCGCTTATGATCTTGTAGGCTTTGATGTCACTGCGTTGTCGATAGCCCCCGAACCAGGTATCGGAAAAGCCCAGCAGATCGCCTGCTCCTTCAAAACGGCAATCTTTTTCGAGATGGGTCACGTGATACCCCTGCTCACGAAACCAGCGCGCGAAATGTGCTTCCTCTCCACGACGTTCCGGGTGTCGGAAGCGACTGATGACGGCCCGTCCCTCGTAGAGTACGCCGGCATTGGCGGTGAACACCAGATCGGGCAGCCCTTTGACGGGAGGGAGTCGTTCGAGCGTGGCACCGACGTCTTCTTCGAGGACTCTTGTCAACTCGTGCCATTGCGCGCGACTTTGCCCGGGATCGACCACGTTGGTGACCCGCATCCAGGGATTGATTTCGTACTCAATCCCGAAATAATCCGGTGGGCACACGAGAAGGCGGGTCACGTTCTTAGCCCTGCCGGTCCAGTGCCTGCGCTAATTGCCGAAGGAACGAGGACGCGTCCATCACGAGGCCCACGGCCTGGAAGCTGCCGCGGTCACGGAGTTTCGTGGGAACGGCCGGATTGATATCCACGCACACGGTCGGCACGTTGGCCGGCAAACAGTTTCCGGTGGCGACGGCGTGGAGCGTGGTTGCGACGAGTAACGCGAGGCCAACGCCTGGAAGTGCCGCGCGCATCGCCGATTGGGCTTGGACCGTATCCGTGATGACGTCGGGAAGCGGTCCGTCGTCACGAATACTTCCCGCTAACGCCATTTTGACGTTTTGACGCACGCAGGAGGCCATGATCCCATCTTTGATCAGACCGGACTGCACCGCTTGCGTGATGGTACCGACGCGACGGACTCGGTTAATCGTCCGCAGGTGATGTTCATGGCCGTGCGGCACGGTTCGACCCGCGCACAAGCCGTATCCTAACGACGTGCCGAACAGACTCGCTTCCATGTCATGCGCCGCCAGGGCATTTCCGCAAAACAAGACGTGAATGAAGCCTGCGTCAATCAGCCACGAGAGCGCGTCTCGTCCCCCTGTATGGACGATGGCAGGGCCGCCGACGAAGAGCACGTGCGTGCCCAGGTCGGGGTCGCAGGCTCCCTCGCCTTGCGAGAACGCCTTGTGCCGGTTGTCTCGAATCATTCGCATGCGTTTTGCCACGTCGGTTATGATGGGTTGCGGAGGACGTTCCGACGACGCCTGGGCTTCCATGAAGGCGAAGACGTCCAGCTCTTTCGGCCGTTCCAACGGAAACACCCGGACTCCCTGATGCCCAGTCACAATCATGTCCCCGGTTTTGACTTGGGCCATGGGAACGGTGCGTGCCGTTGGAGGATCCATGGTCACGCGAACGGCCAAATCCATTTCAATGTTTTCTACGTCACGCCACTGACCGTTCACGTGCACTTGGGTCGGGAGGTGGGAGGTCGCGTAGAAGGAGTCGGGCAGCACGCCGTCTTTCGGAGCGGCTTCGATAATGCAATCAGCGACTCGTTGGACCGCGGCCCCGTGTGGTTGGATGGCTTGCAAGATGTCATCCAGAAGAGGGGGAGAATCCGCCTGAACCGTGATTGTCGTCAACGACGATTCCTCGCGCGTCGCTCCCACTTTCATCTCTTTCAGGTCGAAGGTGCCACCCATCCGGAGAATCGTGTCGAGCACCTTCGACAGGATGAGCGAATCGATGATATGGCCTTCGAGAGTGACGGTTTCCGTCGCCATAATCCATTCTACACCCTGCCGCCGGCCGATGCTCCTCTTGCTCAAACCGGAAGACGTTGACGGGGCTGATGAGACGGCGTCGCAGCGGACCGGCGGTGAGAAAATCCACGTTGGTTGTTCCTCGGGGAAGGTGGTATACTACGGGTATGCGTCTGGCGGGAACACGGAGATTGAACCTGGTGCTTCTGGGGTGTTTGGTTGTGCCCCTTTTATTCGCCCGGGGAAGCCTGGCCGCGGTCGGCAACGGCGTGTTCCAAGGATTCCTTCACCACATCGCCCGGCAGATCACCAAGGATAAAGTTGATTTTGCGGTTGCGGAGTCTTGTACCTCGTGGTTTTATCAACAATTACGAAAGCCCCCCGCGGTTCGCCCTGACGTTCAGCGTCTTTCTTTTTCTGGTGCGGACGGAGACCCGGATGCCCACGCCTGTGCCAGTCGATACCTTGGAATCAATGAAGCGCGTCAGGCCTTTGCGCAAAGCCAATCCATCCTCTCTTTAAGTCTGACGTTTTATCAATTGGCCCTGGTAGCCGATCGCGATGACGACGGACGGTATGATGCAAGAGAGCTTAGCGATATATTGGAATCCCTGAACGTGGCTCTTTTGCACGGCGATCATCCCCTTCAGCTTCTTGCAAAGCTGAAGGGAAAATTCGACGACGTTCGTGAGACGATCGAGTTCACGATACTGACCGACGGCATGCAGGCGCTTTACAGCAAAGGGTACAGGTTCACCAATGCGGATCAGACCGCGATGAACCGTGTGACCGGAGCGTCCTGACTTACCGTTGGTTCCCCGTTAGCTCATTCGTTCGACCGCTTCTCTCGAACGGCTCCGTACGGTCTGATCCCAGTCTTCCTTCATCGTATGTTCCAGCTTGGTTCTGGCTTCCGTGGCGCGCATGCGTCCCAGCGCCAGCGCCGCACATCCACGAACGTACGCGTGATCGTCTTCTAACGCTTTCATTAACAGCGGGATGCTTTCTCGATGTTGAACGACTCCCAGGTAACTGGCGGCCATGCCTCGTATGCGGTGCTGTTTCTCGCCAAGGGATCGTTTGAACGTATACAGGAAGACCTCTGCCATGTCTTGAGCGACACTGTTCAATCCTTCCAGTTGATACTCGTTGAGTTCAATGAGTTCGCTGGCGAGATCGAACCGTTTCCTCGGGGCCTTTTCGCGGGAAAATTTTTGAATGAGCATGGCTCGCCGTTTCGTGTTGTTTTTCGCGCGTTTGACCTTGCGAATGCCCACCCACGCGCCGAGCATGAGTGCGACGACCAGCAACAGGACGGGCACGACTTCATCGATAATAAAGTCTTGCGCGTCGAAGTCCAAATGGTTCCAAATCCAGATCCCGCCGACAATAAAGATGATCAGGACCAAGGCCGTGGGGAGGCTGGTTTGTCCCCGTTGGGTGTTGCCTCTCATAGGTTGCGCCAATCCCAGCCGACGACGTTGCCCCGTTGCAGCCGGTTCTTGCCGAGAATGGAGGTGGGCACCTCGTCGTGCCACAGGGCGGCGTTGTCCAGGTTGACCCGGTACAGGCAGGCGGTGACCAGCAGCACGCCAACGGACGTCGCCACATACGACGTCACCTGCAAACGAGACAACAATGATAAGACTCTCGTCAACGCTCTTTCTCCAAGCCGGGGAGATCGCCTGCCAATTGGTACGGATGCGCGGGCGTGTTAGCGGAACATCGGCACGAAGTCGTTCTCACCGCGTTGCAATCGAACCGGACGTTTCTCATGGCGTGCGGGACACGATAAACCGGATCGGTTCAAATCGGCAGCCTCCGGATTTTCTATATTTTCGTGCAACCAGGCAAGCACGGCCGGATCATGTTTTGCGTGACACGGCAGTGGCAGTCGAAGTGAACCGGAGACAGGTGGCCGGTCAGGATGCTCGGTGGGCGGCTTTTGCAGATTGACTGTGACAATTGCGTTGCGCCGCCGGGCGGTGAACGGATTTTCGCTTTGGGTG
Source organism: Nitrospirales bacterium (assembly GCA_965215405.1). GTDB lineage: Bacteria > Nitrospirota > Nitrospiria > Nitrospirales > UBA8639 > Bin75. Next base: position 581,636 of record OZ244060.1, on the reverse strand, counting down.
ATCAGACGCAATTGTTCGCAGCAGCGGTTGAACTGCCCGCGACGATGCTCGCTTCATTGGCGGTAACGCTCTCCAGGTATTCTTGGGGCCGGTGTGCCTGCAAGCACGTCGCTGTATCCGTCAATGCCAATGAGTTTCTGCTCGGTGCCGGCGAAAAAGCCATCATGCCCATATCGCACAAGTAAATTGCCGGCGCGGGTAAGCGGGCGATGATTTTGCCGAGCCACACGCCGGGATAGTTGGGATATATTTCGGCATCGCCGCGCGTGAAGGCAATGCCGCGCCGGAATTGTGGCCCTTGCCTCGCAAAAGGCCATTCTGCTCAAGCGAGTGTGCGCCAAGTGAGTTCTCCTCGGCAGAGGAAAGGTCAAGGCTGATGGATCGATTCACGAAGTGTTGCAAGAATATGAAGAGACGGAATCATTGGCATAATCCTGTAAATCGCTGAAAATCAGGAAAATCGTCATGGCCACTTGATATGTTCGGCCTGTTTTCCGTATTTTTTCCTGTTCAGAGGGAGAGACTTATCGGTGTTTCGCAGCCAATGGCGTAGTTCGAAATCGCGGGTCGGATCGAGCCTCGGGTTATCGTGTCGCGGTCGTCCGATACGGTCAGGGCCAGGTGCTGGGCGGCTCCGGATAACGGCGGATGTATGGCGTGCACAGGAGACCGACGAGGGCTCCGCTCAAGATGAAGACCATGACTCTTTGAATAGCGTCAAGGGGTCATGACCATGCCCGAACACATTGCAACCCAGAACCATGTACCGCAGCCTCCGTGAAGCGGACGGTGATACTGTTGTTGATTTCGACCCTTAGCTTTGAGCAGGAACAGTCTTGGCAGGCGAGCGGAGAAACGTATCTGGCTGTAATCTCTTCGGACGAATCCTCACGGCCGACCAAACCCATGGACAGAGACCGGCAAGCAACGCATGCTTCACGGGGAAACCTCCAAAGGACAAACGATCCCACATGATTCGATCCTTGAATGTCTCGCCAGGTTCTCATTATAGTCCTCTTTATCTACATTGTACTGAATGTTGATATATTCCAGTTTATATTGCGCTAACTTGCTCCGATATGACGATAAACTCTGGTGTTACCCGCTGATCGCGTGTCGCCAACTCGACCGGGTGGGAGCTGGAAGCGATGTCGTCAGGTCGTGGAACAGGCTCTGCCCTACAGACAGACGTCGCGCGGGCTGGAGTTTTGATCTGCCGGACGTGCCCGTACAGCATCCTGCTGGTCGCCATGAACGTCAGTACATGTGGAATGTGAACGATGACTACTTCCTGGCGAATGCCGAGGTTGACGAGGCTGGCTGGCACTCGGGACGGGCGGCTCGGTGGCCGCACACGGAGGGCTTTGCGCTCGCGAACCGGCTGCGGGAGGGGTGCGGCTGATGTCCGAACTCGCTCTCACGGCGGCACCCGCCACGTCAGGAGCCCGGGCTCACGTGGGGCCTCTCCGGTACAACGATTGGCGGCAGGTGGCGGTCCCGGCGCTTGGGGCGTTCGTGCCGGAGCTGCCGGTGAGCGTGATCGTGCCGTACTACGCGCAGGCGGAGGAGCTCGGGCGGACGCTGGCGGCACTGGAGGGGCAGACGTATCCGCGGGAGCTTTTTGAGGTGGTGGTGGTGGACGACGGCTCCCCGGAGCCGTTGGAGCGGCCGCGGGAGACGCCGCTGGACGTGAAGGTGGTGCGGCAGGAGGACCTGGGCTTCGGGCTGGCGCGGGCGCGCAACACGGGGGTGCGCGCGGCGGCGCACGACGTGCTGGTGTTTCTCGACGCCGACGTGCTGCCGGAGGCGGACTGGCTGGTGGCGCATGCGCGCTGGCACCACGCGGTGCCGGACGCGGTGACGCTGGCGTGGCGGGTCCACGTGGCGGTGGACGGCATGGACGCGGAGACGATCCGGCGCCGGCCGGGGACGCTGAAGGAGCTGGTCAAGGGACGGGAGGTGGACCGGACTGAATTCAGGTGGTTCGAATCCTACATACGCAAAACCGACGAGCTGACGTCGAAGGAGAGTGATGACGTGTTCGTGAGGGTGGCGGGCGGGAACATGGGGGTCCGTCGCGAGTTCTACGAGCTGATGGGAGGATTCGACGAGTCGTTCACCCAGTGGGGCGGAGAGGATCAGGAGTTCCTCTACCGGGCCTATATGCGGGGCGGGTTGCTGGTGCCGGTGCGGGAGGCGTTCGCCTGGCACCAGGGTCTCTGGGAAGAGGGCCGGGCGGAGAAGATGCGGAGTGAGGATCTGCAGATGGCGAAGCTGGCCCACCTGATTGCCCACCCCCTGTACCGCACGGGTACGGCGGGGCGGACCTTCACGGTGCCGCAGTACGTGGTGACGATGCGGGGGGACGGGCTGGCGGCGGACCGTCTGCTGGAGGCGGTCGAGCGGGTGCTGGCCGGGCCGATGCACGATCTGGTGGTGCGGGTGGAGTTGCCCGAGGGCCACGCGGGCCGGGCGTGGCTGGAGCGCCACCTGGGGCCGGACCCGCGGGTGCGGGTGGCGCCGTTGCGCTCGGCGCCGGAGGAGTTTCCCGCGTCTCCGTTCCACGTGACGCTGCCGGCCGGGAAGCGGCTGCACGCGGACGTGGTGCGCCGGCTGCGCACGGCACTGGGGACGGCGGTGAGCGGGCAGGCGGTCTTTTCCGACGGGGCCTGTGCTTCGATTGTGCGGGCGTGGGCACTGCATCGGGCGGGGCGCACGCCGTGGGAGGTTAGCGACTTCGGCGAGGTGGTGACGATTCCGCCCCGGAAGCTGTGTGAGATGCCCTGCGCCGCGCTGGGTCGGGCGTTGCGTATGTCCTCGTCTTGGAAACGTCTGCGGGCTGAGCTGCGTCTGGTTGACGGTCCTGGCGAGGCCTGGCGGTTCGTTTGGTGGTTCGGGGACGCGGTGCTGCGGCGGGTGTTCGATGCTCTCGCGCTGTCCCGCCCGTGGCAACGGGCTTTCCTCCCTGATCGTCGCGCGGGCTCCATGTCGCCTTCATGGCCAAGTCTCCCGTGGGCGGGGGGGATTGTCGCGCTGCTCACTCGGTCGCGGGCCGTGTTCGAGGCGTCGGGCACCGTGACGCGGACGACGTGGCCAGCACGTCGTTCGTGGGGGACTACCGGGCTGACGATTCCCGGCGGAGGCGTCGGATCGGGCGGCTTCTGTATACCGGTGGAAGTCCTGCGCGAGGCGCCGGCACCGCTGGGTTCCCGCCTTCGAAGCGCTGACGGCATCAATCCCATCGGCGGGTGACGCGGACGACGTCGCCTGGCGGTGGGGGCGCGGGTCCGCTCGACCTGTGCCGGCAAGCGACAGGGCCGACTGCGTATGCACCCATGCCGGCGAGGTACCGCGATCCGGCTCCTGACCTCGTGGTGTCGGCGTTGCCGGGTGCCATCGCCGCGCGCGGTCTGCGCGCGCCGACTTGACGGAGCGGGCGGTGCCGGTGGTGATCACGGTGCGCAACAACGTTGCCGCCGACTATGCGCCGTCCTGGCTGGCTACTGCTGCGGCACCGTGCTGTTCCCGCTGACGCGGTGGTGGGGGTATCCGGCGGCGCGTGGGCGAGTCCGTGCGGCAGGTGCTGGGCGTGGACGCCGGCGCCTGCACGTCATCTACAACGGCGTCCCCCGTCGACCGGATCCGCCGGCTGGCGGCGGACGAGGTGGCCCATCGTCCTCGAGCCGGGGGCCCCTCGGTGATCCTGAGCGTGGCAGACGCGAGGCCCCGGGTGAAGGATTACCCGACCCTGGTGACGGCGTTCACCGGGCGCGCCGGGAGGTGGCGGCGCGGCCGATGCTCCGACCGTCGCGTCTGCTGGTAGGCGGCAGGTGGGTTTGTGGTTGCGCGTGGCGGTGGATGCACGGGCCCGGCTGAACAGGTTCCTCGATGGACGACGAGAACCCGTACGGTTACATGAGCAGGGCCGGGCCGGTGCGCCCTGGCTCGCACTGGGAGGGACTGCCGACGGTGATTCTCGAGGCGCGGCCTCGGCACGCCGTTGGTGAGCACGGAACGCCGACGGGCCGCGGGAGACACGGCGGGCTGGGGCGAGTTGCCGCCGGTCGGCGACGCCGCGGCGTTCGGGCGGGCACTCGGTTGGGGCGTTGCGGGGCGAGACGGCCGCCGGGTAGCGTTGCGGGCGCGGCCGCCGAGTTCGGCAATGGAGGCAGGCCGCCACACTTGGGATTCGGTGGGGGACGAGTGGTTTGCTCGACAGGGCCGATAGGGTCTGGCTCAAAACAGAGGACCCGGACACCTTCTGTGGATCGAGGACATGGACGCCTCGTATATGTATATTGTCCTGGCCATTCGCCCGACAGATCCGATGATGGCCGGGGTGCCTCAGTCGCAGCGCGTCAGGTACAACGACTGGCGGCAGGTGGCGGTCCCGGCGCTTGGGACGTTCGTGCCGGAGCTGCCGGTGAGCGTGATCATGCCGTACTACGCGCAGGCGGAGGAGCTCGGGCGGACGCTGGCGGCGCTGGAGGGGCAGACGTATCCGCGGGAGCTCTTCGAGGTGGTGGTGGTGGACGACGGCTCCCCGGAGCCGTTGGAGCGGCCGCGGGAGACGCCGCTGGACGTGAAGGTGGTGCGGCAGGAGGACCTGGGCTTCGGCGCGGCGCGGGCGCGCAACACGGGGGTGCGCGCGGCGGCGCACGACGTGCTGGTGTTTCTCGACGCCGACATGCTGCCGGAGGCGGACTGGCTGGCGGCACATGCGCGCTGGCACCACGCGGTGCCGGACGCGGTGACGCTGGGTTTGTGGTTGCGCGTGGCGGTGGACGGCGTGGACGCGGAGACGATCCGGCGGCGCCCGGGGACGCTGAAAGAGCTGGTCAAGGGACGGGAGACCAATCCGTCGCTGTTCGAATCCCACCTGTACAGAACCGGCGAGATGACATCGAAGTCGGATGATCCGTTCTATCTGATGCTGAGTGGCAACTTTGGGGTCCGTCGCGGATTTTACGAGCTGGTGGGAGGATTCGATGAGTCGTTCACCCAGTGGGGTTGTGAGGACACGGAGTTCGGCTACCGGGCCTATATACGGGGCGGGTTGCTGGTGCCGGTGCGGGAGGCGTTCGCCTGGCACCAGGGTCTCTGGGAGGGCCGGGAGTATAAAAAGCCGAGTGAGGAGCTGCAGGTGGCGAAGCTGGTCCACCTGATTGCCCACCCCCTGCACCGCACGGGTACGGCGGGACGGACCTTCACGGTGCCGCAGTACGTGGTGACGATGCGGGGGGACGGGCTGGCGGCGGACCGTCTGCTGGAGGCGGTCGAGCGGGTGCTGGCCGGGCCGATGCACGATCTGGTGGTGCGGGTGGAGTTGCCCGAGGGCCACGCGGGCCGGGCGTGGCTGGAGCGCCATCTGGGGCCGGACCCGCGGGTGCGGGTGGCGCCGTTGCGCTCGGCGCCGGAGGAGTTTCCCGCGTCTCCGTTCCACGTGACGCTGCCGGCCGGGAAGCGGCTGCACGCGGACGTGGTGCGCCGGCTGCGCACGGCACTGGGGACGGCGGTGAGCGGGCAGGCGGTCTTTTCCGACGGAGCCCGTGCTTCGATTGTGCGGGCGTGGGCGCTGCATCGGGCGGGGCGCACGCCGTGGGAGGTTAGCGACTTCGGCGAGGTGGTGACGATTCCGCCCCGGAAGCTGAGGGCGGTGCCCTGGCCAGCCGGTTCGACGGTCCGGGTGTTGCGCAGGGCGTGGGAGCGTCTGCGGGTCGAGCTGCGTCTGGTTGACAGTCCTGGCGAAGCCTGGCGGTTCGTTTGGTGGTTCGGGGACGCGGTGCTGCGACGGCTCCGACGCTTGCGCACCGCCCGTGCCAACGGGTCAGGGAAGTCGTGAGCGGGGGCAAGCTCCACGTCGCCTTCATGCTCGCCAGCCTGAACGTGGGCGGGGGGGAGCGCAACATGCTCAATCTGGCGCGGTCGCTCATCGAGCGTGGGCACCGGGCGGACCTCGTGGTCCCCCGGTTCGTGGGGGACTACCTTGGCCGTTCGTGTGCAGCCACTGTGACGATGGCCGGGATCCAGTACAACGCACCTTCGTCGCGGGCCCTTCCGGTACACGACCTGTGGCAGTGGTGGTGGCAATGACACGGCCAATGGAGAGCGCGGCGTGTGCGGCATAGCCGGTTTTCTTGGAACGGGACATCTCTCGCCGGAGGCGGCGTCATCGATCTCCCGCGAGATGGCGGACCGGCTCGCGCATCGTGGTCCCGACGATGCGGGGGTCTGGCTGGATCCCGGGGCGGGGGTCGTTCTCGCGCATCGCAGGCTGGCCGTCGTCGATCGTTCGCCGGCCGGTCACCAGCCAATGCGGTCCGCTTCCGGGCAAAGGATGATCGTCTTCAATGGCGAGATCTACAACCACCAGGACCTCAGACACCAGCTCGACGCCGAAGTCAGGGGGATCTCCTGGAGGGGGTATTCCGATACGGAAACGCTGCTGGCCGCCATCGAGTGCTGGGGACTGGAGGAGGCGTTGCGGGCCTCCACCGGCATGTTCGCCCTTGCCCTCTGGGATCGCGAGGACAGGGCCCTCTGGCTGGCCCGCGACCGCATCGGCGAAAAGCCGCTCTACTACGGCTGGCAGAACGGCGTGTTCCTGTTCGGCTCCGAGTTGAAGGCACTCGCGGCGCATCCCGCGTTCGCGGGAGACATCGACAGAGGCGCGCTCGCCCAGCTCTTGCAATATGGTTATGTTTCGTCCCCCTGGTCCATATACGAAGGTATTTGCAAGCTGCCGCCTGGCACATACGTCAGGATAGCCGTCGGCGCTGCAAGCCGAGAGGTGGGCGATCTGCCTGAGCCGAGGCCATACTGGTCGTTGCGGGACGCGATGACGGTGGGCCGGGCCGGACCGTTCCAGGGCACTCCCGAAGAAGCGGCTGACGTCCTGAACGACCTGTTGCTGCTGGCGGTTCGCCGGCAGATGGTCACGGACGTTCCGCTTGGCGCGTTCCTGTCCGGCGGGATCGATTCCTCGGCCGTCGTGGCATTGATGCAGGCGCAATCCACGCGGCCGGTGCGGACGTTCACCATTGGATTCGATGAGGCCGGATACGACGAAGTGCCGTATGCCAAGGCAGTGGCGAGCCATCTGGGAGCCGAACATACGGAGATGTACGTCTCGGCGCGCCAGGTGCTGGACGTCGTTCCGCTCCTGCCGGACCTTTTCGACGAGCCCTTTGCCGATCCCTCGCAGATTCCGACCTTCCTCGTGGCCGGGATGGCGCGCCGGCACGTGACCGTGGCCCTGTCCGGGGACGGCGGCGACGAGCTGTTCGGCGGCTACGGTTGGTATTCTTCGGTGCCACGACTATGGACGTCATGGCGCAGGTTGGACTGGCCGTTGCCGCTATGCCGCCTCGTCGAGAGCGCGACCCTGACCCTCGCTTCGGGCTTGGGCACCATGTTGGGTGATCGCCGGCTGCCCCCAATCTACGGTCGGCGTTTGACACCTGACAGGCTCGGCAAGCTGGCGGCAATGGTCACCTGCCGGACACGGGAAGAATTCTACTGGCGAAGCCGCTCGTTCTGGCCGAATCCGCACGCGATCATGCGCGGAACGTCCCTGTCCGGAGCCGTCATGAACGAACCGGCAATCTGTACGGGTGCGTTGGAATTCGCGGAGTGGATGATGGCTGTCGATACCTTGGGCTATCTCCCCGACGACATCCTGGTCAAGTTGGACAGGGCGGCGATGGCCGTCAGCCTCGAGACGCGCGCGCCGTTCCTGGATCACGACGTCGTGGAATTCGTCTGGCGGTTGCCGTTGCCGTTCAGGATCCGCGGTGTCGAGAGCAAATGGATTCTTCGGCAGGTGCTCCGCAAGTACCTGCCGATGCGGCTCGTTGATCGTCCGAAGGCGGGATTCAGTGTGCCGCTTGGCTCGTGGCTGCGTGGTTCTCTCCGGGACTGGGCGGAGTCCTTGCTCGACGAACGCCGGCTGCTGCAGGAAGGGTTTTTCGAGTCCGGTCCGGTTCGCCGGACGTGGCTTGCATTCCTGAAAGCGCACGATGATGAGTACGCTGGTCTGGCGCAACTCCTCTGGAACATCCTGATCTTCCAGGCGTGGCTGGAACGTTCTCCCCCGGGGGGATCCTGCCCCCCGAAACGGGACAAGGCCAGCCTGTCATTGGGGAGCCGTAGCAGCACAGTGATATGATTGGGGTGCAACACGACATGCCTTTGCCACAGCGCGTCCGGTACAACGACTGGCGGCGAGTGGAAGTGGTGGCGCTTGGGGCGTTCGTGCCGGAGCTGCCGGTGAGCGTGATCGTGCCGTACTACGCGCAGGCGGAGGAGCTCGGGCGGACGCTGGCGGCGCTGGAGGGGCAGACGTATCCGCGGGAGCTCTTCGAGGTGGTGATAGTGGACGACGGCTCCCCGGAGCCGTTGGAGCGGCCGCGGGAGACGCCGCTGGACGTGAAGGTGGTGCGGCAGGAGGACCTGGGCTTCGGGCTGGCGCGGGCGCGCAACACGGGGGTGCGCGCGGCGGCGCACGACGTGCTGGTGTTTCTCGACGCCGACATGCTGCCGGAGGCGGACTGGCTGGCGGCGCATGCGCGCTGGCACCACGCGGTGCCGGACGCGGTGACGCTGGGGAAGCGGGCCCACGTGGCGGTGGACGGCATGGACGCGGAGACGATCCGGCGCCGGCCGGGGACGCTGAAGGAGCTGGTCAAGGGACGGGAGGTGGACCGGATCGAATTCAGGTGGTTCGAATCCTACATGCGCAGAACCGACGAGCTGACGTCGAAGGCGAGTGATGACATGTTCGTGATAGTGGCGGGCGGGAACTTTGGGGTCCGTCGCGGATTCTACGAGCTGATGGGAGGATTCGACGAGTCGTTCACCCAGTGGGGCGGAGAGGATCAGGAGTTCCTCTACCGGGCCTATATGCGGGGCGGGTTGCTGGTGCCGGTGCGGGAGGCGTTCGCCTGGCACCAGGGTCTCTGGGAAGAGGGCCGGGCGGAGAAGATGCGGAGTAGGGATCTGCAGGTGGCGAAGCTGGCCCACCTGATTGTCCACCCTCTGTACCGTACGGGTACGGCGGGGCGGACCTTCACGGTGCCGCAGTACGTGGTGACGATGCGGGGGGACGGGCTGGCGGCGGACCGTCTGCTGGAGGCGGTCGAGCGGGTGCTGGCCGGGCCGATGCACGACCTGGTGGTGCGGGTGGAGTTGCCCGAGGGCCACGCGGGCCGGGCGTGGCTGGAGCGCCACCTGGGGCCGGACCCGCGGGTGCGGGTGGCGCCGTTGCGCTCGGCGCCGGAGGAGTTTCCCGCGTCTCCGTTCCACGTGACGCTGCCGGCCGGGAAGCGGCTGCACGCGGACGTGGTGCGCCGGCTGCGCATGGCACTGGGGACGGCGGTGAGCGGGCAGGCGGTCTTTTCCGACGGGGCCTGTGCTTCGATTGTGCGGGCGTGGGCGCTGCATCGGGCGGGGCGCACGCCGTGGGAGGTTAGCGACTTCGGCGAGGTGGTGACGATTCCGCCCCGGAAGCTGTGTGAGATGCCCGACGCCGCGCTGGGTCGGGCGTTGCGTTCGTCCTCGTCCTGGAAACGTCTGCGGGCCGAGCTGCGTCTGGTTGACGGTCCTGGCGAGGCCTGGCGGTTCGTTTGGTGGTTCGCCGGCGCGGCTCTGCGGCGGCTCCGCCGCGTACGCGCCGCCCTGCCGCTCGTTCCCGTCCGTCATGAGCCGTCGCCCAGAGACGGCACAGACGATTTCAGGGCGGTTGCCGTTACGATCCACCGCGGGCTCAGGCGTCGGATCGACGGGAACGGTGGCGGGAGCGTGAACGCCCTGCGCGACCTGGCGGAGCAACTGGCCGAGAGCGCGCCGACGGGTGGGCATCGCGCTGTCGCCCTCGACGTTCTGGGCGCATTGTCGAACGGCGAGATCGAACAGGCGTTCAGCATGACCACGACGGTGAAACGGACGCCCGATCTCGGTGCCGAGAAGATCGTCTCCCGCAAGTACGGGTACGTGTGGCTCTGCATTCCGAAGGTCGCGTCGCGGAGCATCAGGACGCTGCTGTGCGAGATCGATCCCGATGCCGAGTTGATATACGGGAAGAGCATCTCCGACGTCTATGCGGAGCATCCGGAAGCACGGGGCTATTACAGCTTCGCGTTTGTCCGGGATCCGTACCGCCGGGCGTTCTCGTTCTATGCGGACAAGTACCGGCAGCCCAGGGACGACAAATGTCGGATGTTCATCGACCCGTATCATGGCACCTCACCGGCGTTCAGCTTCGACGACTTGTGCCGGTGGCTGACCACGCCTTATGGCTCGGATGCCTTCGCCGACCGGCATTGGCTGTCCCAGTCCAAGCAGGTAGTGCTCGACGACGGGCGGTTGCCCGATTTCGTCGGGCGCTACGAAAATCTCGACGCGGATTTCAGGACGGTTTGCCAGCGTCTGGGCCTGCCGATGCGCGAGTTGCCCAGACTGAACACGATGGCCGGATGGGAGCCGACGGAGGAAGAGATGCAGAGCGTCGACCTGGTGCCCGACACGCACTTGACCGAACACAACAAGGCATTGTTGAGGGAGCGGTACGCGGAGGACTTCAGGCTCCTGAACCAACTGAAGGAAGGTGACGGATGCCTGGGCTTGCTGTCACGGCGGCATCTGCCACGCCCGGGAACCGGGGGGGGGGGGGGGGGGGGGGGGGGGGGGGGGGGGGGGGGGGGGGGGGGGGGTCGTGAAGCCCCTCTGGTACAACGACTGGCGGCAGGTGGCGGTCCCGGCGCTTGGGGCGTTCGTGCCGGACGCGGTGACGCAGGGCGTGTGGTTGTACGTGCCGGTGGACAAATTGCCGCGGTGATTTTTCCCACCGCGAGACCGGCTAGGACTACGAGCGCAAGCATCTGCCTTGTGATACGGCAGGTTTTCCCTGCCCGCGTCTGAGTTGCCTCAAAAAGAGTAAAATCCGACTAACAGCCCAGAAACGGCGGGGTTGTGAAGCTCAGATCAGGCAAAATCCCTATACGAGAACGAGAGTTGGGCGTGAGCAAAAGCAAAACGGCGGCGGTCCATTTTGCGGTGGGGGAGCAGCAGTGCCAACAGCGCAAGAACGGCAACGTTGAAAATGACAAAAAGTAATCCGAAGTCACCCAGCGCCCGAACGCGGTCAAAAAGAAACCGATCACGCTGGCAACAGGTTGAATCCGCTCGTGCGGATCAACTTAAGCTGTTGCCTGCGTACCGCTGCTCGACTTGCCGCGTGACAATCCGGAAGTCATCGCACAGCCAGGCGTTTTTGAAAAACACAAAGGTGAGCAGCAGGACGGCGCACCCTGAAAAATTCGAAAATTGACAGGAATCGGGTGCCAGGAACGCCGCTGGCGGCTTGTTTCGCTAAACTATCAGGCAAACGCTGGTTGCCCACTACCCGATTGCTCGTCGAAAGGCTCGGGCCCCGCCGTACAAGCACACCGCATCAAAAAGCGCCAGAATGCCCAGGGCGATGACCACTTGCGGGACGGCCGCGTCCCATCCCGTGATAATGAGCGGACGGACGGCATCGATGACCCAGGTCATCGGATTCACCAGCGCCAGTGCGTGCATCCATACTGGCATGGCCGAAAGGGGGACGAGCGCTGAACTGAGAAAAATCATGGGAAGGGAAAGAAAGCCCAGCAAGGAAAAGAAATCTCCATGGCTTTTGACGGAAAACGCGATGCCCATCGAAATGGCGGTGAGGCCCACGCCGAACAACATCCCGATCACCAGGATCAGGGCGATGCCCGGAAGGCCCGTTTCGACGTGCACGCCAAAGACAAATGAGACGCTCAAAATGACTAAAATCTGCATGCCGGTAATGGCCATCACGAACAGGTAGCGACTGAGGATCACGGAGGATCGGTGAATGGGCGTGGACATCATGCGTTCTAAAAACCCGTTCTCTTTATCGAACAAGAGATCAACGCCACCAGCCAATCCATTATTGAGGACCGTCATGACGACCACCCCCCCTGCCAGGAAGCTCATATAGTTCGGGGCTTGGAGGATTTGAATATTGGCGGCGCGTTGAAAGAGACTGCCGAAGAAGATCAGCCAAAACAGCATGGGTTGGATCAGGGTAAACAGCATGCTGAATTTTTCTCGACTGAGTCGGCGAACCCATCTCATCGTCAGGGCGAGCACTTCTTGTTTGTAGCGTTGGATCGTCATTTGAATTTTCTCTCCGGAGGCCCACGCCCTGCCCGGCCGACGGCAGGGAAGGTGAGCCTTGGTTATTCCTCTGCACCGTCCGGAGTGCCCCCCCGTAAACCATGCCCGGTATAGGAGACGAACACGTCGTCCAGTCTGGGATGATGATACTCAATCCCATCAGGGTGGCAATCAAGCCGGTGGGTGATCTCAAGAACGGCAGGAAGGGCTTTCTCAGTGGATTCCACCCGAATGTCCAAGCCGTTCGCTTTTATGCGCACGTCACGAATAAAGGGCAAGGCCGTGATCCCTTCCATCAGGCGAGGGAGCTTTGCCGCTTCGGTTTCCCTGATCGTCAAAGATAAACTGTCGCCTCCCAATCCGGTCTTCAACTCCATCGGTGACCCGATGACCCGAATGGTCCCGTTGTCAATAATCGCGAGTCGGTCGCACAGTTGGTCGGCTTCTTCCAGGTAATTGGTCGTCATGACGATGGTAATGCCCGTCTCACGGAGTTGCCGAATATAGTCCCATATACGAAGACGACTTTGGACGTCCAACCCCAAGGTCGGTTCGTCCAAAAACACGATTTTGGGATTGGGAAGCAACCCGCACGCAATATCCAGCTTGCGCTTCATGCCTCCGGAATAGGTTTTGGCCACACGGTCCGCGTGCTCTTCGAGATCGACGAGTTTCAACAGTTCGGCAATCCGTGTTTTTGTTTTCTTTGGAGGAAGATGGTAGAGCCCCCCTAAAAGTTCGAGATGCTCGCGACCCGTCAGAAATCGATCAACGGCCCGTTCTTGCGGCACGTAGCCGATCAGGCTTCTGACGGTATCTGCCTCCGTCACGACGTCGTGCCCCAGCACCGTTGCCGTTCCAGCAGAAGGGGGCAACACGGTGATCAGAATACGCAGGGTCGTACTTTTTCCTGCGCCGTTGGGACCCAGGATTCCAAAGATTTCACCGGCATGAACCGTGAACGACAAATCCTCAATGGCCCGCACCGAGCCAAAGGTTTTCCCTAACCGTGCGGCTTCGATCACGATGGCGGAATTCATCATCCTCAGCCTGACAATGGCGTTTCGCCGGCGAGTTTGAACTTCAAGAGGTCGATCAAGCGGCGGGTTTGTTGATGCAGGCTTTCGGCTTCGAGCAGGAACTGTTTTTCCAACGGCGTAAAATCCAGGCACGAAGAAAGACCATTCACAAGCACGGGATCGGTCATGGAATCGTTGGTCATAAGCTGACAGAGCTCGTCGGCCTTTCGTGATCGGAGGTAGCGTATCGCTAACGCCGTTACGGTTGAGCGAACGGAGTCTTCGGCAATCATCTGAAACGGTTCATTTGGCCCCAACGTGACTTTGGCTTTGCGATAACTCGAATCAAAAAATTCTTTTTCAATCCTGTACCGATGCAAGCCTTGCAGGATCAGGTTCGAACGACCATCCTGGAGTGGCTGGATATGTTTGATTCGTCCCACGCATCCTAGAGAAAAGACGGGAGGATTGCCATAATACTTCTTCTCCCATCCTTGCTTGAATAACGCCATGCCGATACAGGCCCCCTCCTGACTGGCATCTGCAACCATTTCACGGTAGCGAGGCTCGAAAATATGAAGAGGCAAGGTGGTGTCGGGGAAAAGCACCACACTGGGAAGTGGAAAGATCGGAATGATTTCCGGAACGGGAAACGCCCTCGAATGGGCAGTGTCATTTAATGCAGACATACGGTACGATAGCCGACGCACAAAAGTCTTGTCAACGTTGTGATGCTCGGATGGATCGGTTGCCGAATAACGAATCGTCTTTCCAGGAAAGGTGATTCGTGGATTTCCCGTTCGGACGTTCCCAGCCGCGACAAGGAAACCTCTCATCGCGAACGTTCACGTGGTGACGGGTAAAACCTGGGGGAGGGTGAAACGGAATGCCGGGACTGCGTTATGGGGTGCTCAGTCTTTTCTGTGGGCTGTCGACTGTTTTCGGCGGGCTGACGTGGGCCGCGCCGGCTCAGGTCTCGTCGGTGAACGTGGTTCCGGCACGGCCTGGGTATACCTATGCCTTTCCCCGCGATCACGGGTCACATGACCACTATGGTCTGGAGTGGTGGTACGTCACCGGCCACCTCTATGACCGGTCAGCGCGACGATTCGGCTATGAAGTCACGTTTTTCCGCAAGACCGTCGATGATCCGCGCGTTCACGGGCATCCATCCCGCTGGGCGTTGCGGCAACTGTATGTCGCACACTTTGCCTTGACCGACGTCGAGGGGACTACCTTTCGATTTTCCGAAAAATTGAGTCGAGCGGCCTTTGGAAAAGCCGGAGCCGAACCCGATCGGATGAAGGTCTGGATCGACCGCTGGACGTTGGAACCCGTGACGGAAGATCACCACCAGTTGCATCTCACGGCGAAAGATTCCGGATTCGGCGTCGATTTCACGCTCACCCTGCAAAAACCGCCCGTTATCCATGGGCAAGAAGGAATCAGTCGCAAGGGCACAGAACTTGGCCAAGCGTCACACTATTATTCACTCACCCGCTTGGCGACTCAGGGAACCATCTGGGTCCGCGGAGAACCATTCGAAGTCAACGGGACCAGTTGGCTGGACCATGAATTCGGGTCCGGTGAATTAGGCGAGGATCAAGTCGGGTGGGATTGGTTTAGCGTGCAACTTGACTCGAACGTCGAATTAATGCTTTATCTCCTGCGTCGAGAAGACGGGTCCCATGATCCGATGTCGAGCGGCACCTTGATCTTTCCTGATGGGAGGAGCAGGCATCTGCAACGGGCGGACTTTGTTGTTCGAACGTGGGATCAGTGGACCAGCCAGTCGAGCCACGCGCAGTATCCTGCGAAATGGACACTGGAAGTTCCGTCGATTCAGCTTCACGTGACGGTGACTCCAGTGGTTTCCGATCAGGAGCTGCGAACCGAAAACAGTACACGGGTGACGTATTGGGAAGGCGCGGTCGACGTGCGCGGCCATTACCGGAACGCGCCCGTTGCCGGGAACGGATACGTCGAACTCACCGGATATGCGAACCCTCTTGAATTCGACGGTCATTGACGCAAACACCACCTGAGCCCATGACTATTGTTGTTCGACGTGCTCTAATCTTTTCGATGACGGTGAGCATGCTGGTGGGATGTAGTCAGCGAAGCGATCGAGTGGTCTCCGTCGTGGTGCATCCCTACAAGCCTCAGTTGATCTATGTGGCGACGGAAGAAGCCGTGTATAAAACCAGAGACGGTGGACGCGAGTGGAAGCGTTTTTCAGAGGGGTTGAGCCGGGTTCGGGTGATGAATTTGGCGATTGATCCACGGTTTCCAGCCAATGTTTTTGCCGGAACGCTTGCCGATGGGGTGTACAAAAGTCCCGATGGGGGGCGACGTTGGCTCCCGAGAAATGCCGGCATTCAGAAGGGGACGATCTCCGCCAACGTGAATCAACTGGTCTTCGATCCGACTGACTCACAAATCCTGTACGCAGCGACGACCGTTGGGGTATTCCAAACGAGGGACGGCGGGCAATCCTGGACCGAACGCATGCAGGGCATGAACGAGATCAGTTTTGTCGTGGCGTTGGCAGTTGATCCGATTCGCCCCAATATTCTCTACGCAGGGACAAGCGGTGGGATTTATCGCAGTTTTGATGGAGCAGACAAGTGGACAAAGGCCAATGCCGGGCTCATCCCGGACGACGCCAAAATGGCTTCCATGGCCTTGGGCGTGAATGAATTGCTTATCAATCCTGCCAATCCGGATGAAGTCTATGCGGGTACGACCCAGGGGTTGTTCAAAACCCTCAATAAAGGAGAGGCGTGGTCCAAACTGACGATGGACCTTGGTGACCACTATGTGAGCAGTCTCGTCTTGGACCCCGGCAACGTTCGGCACCTCTACATGGGAACGAGCAAAGGCATCTTTCAAAGCCGGGATGGCGGTCAAACGTGGAATGCCACCAATACCGGCTTGGACAACCTCAATATTCGAGTGATTGCCATGGACCCCCACAATGCACGAGTGCTTTATGCAGGAACGAATGGTCGTGGGCTCTTTCGCAGTCAAGATGGTGGTGAGTTCTGGACCCATATCCCATTAGCCCCGAAACTGTAAGATCGCGGAGCGGTCGAAGAAGCGTGGTTGCGTGACCCCACACATCTAACGATATTCATTTTTGTTCGGCATTGGATTTGAGAAGCAAAAATGAGCGAGTATCGGGCACCGCACGAACGGGGGCGATTTTCCTGTAATTTGTTACTGATGGGTAACGGATGAGAGTTATTGATTGTGCTTGTGTGGCTTCGACGTGCAAGTGCCCTGCTTCCCTGTTTTTGCTTCTTTTCGGCTCACCAGAGCTCAAAAATTTTATATCATCATAATAATATAGCGTTCTATGCGGACCGTTCGAATTTTTATGTCAAATTATATAAGGCGTTTTATGGATGGCTTAAGAGGGTCACTGAAGGGTCACTGTGTTTCATATGTTACCAAATCTAAACGTTTCGGAAACGATCAATTCAAAATTCTGTCTCGCAGATGAATTTAACGTATTGTTTTTATTGAAATAAAATTGAAAATTGGAAAAAGATTAAAGAAATTTCTTGTTTGAGTCGTCTCTTTTCATCATACAAGTAATTTTGTGCTACCAATTGGAAACGTGACAAAGAGTCCTTGATTGCCATGGAAATATATTTGTTTTTGTTTTCAACTGTTTATGCATACTTTCAAAAATATTTCATGATGGCGTGGAAATTGCTTGAAAAATCATAGAATGAAAGAAGCCGACAGTATCGGCGTATGATCTATGGTTATGAAGCAAAATTCAGGAAAGGAGGTGGTTGGGCAGAGTTATACCCCTTTAGGGGGTTTTCAATTAATCCATTCCACGTTAGGCCGACAGAGACCGGCCTTTACACGAGGAGGTATTCGCAATGTTTCTTTCTAGACGTCAGTTTTTAAAAGTGACTACCGGAACGGTGGCGGCAGTGGCATTGGCGGACAAAGCCTTGGCATTGACTGCACTGCAACCGGTTGTCGAAGTGGGCAATCCTCTGGGCGAGTATCCTGACCGTGCCTGGGAGCGAGTGTACCACGATCAGTATCGGTATGATTCGTCTTTCACTTGGGTCTGCTCCCCGAACGACACCCACGCCTGTCGCGTGCGCTCATTTGTGCGTAATGGTGTGGTGATGCGGGTGGAGCAAAACTATGACCACCAGACCTACGAAGACCTCTACGGCAATCGCGGGACGTTTGCGCATAATCCGCGGATGTGCTTGAAGGGGTACACGATGCATCGACGGGTGTACGGGCCTTATCGGTTGAAAGGTCCCCTGATGCGCCGTGGATGGAAAGCCTGGATGGATGCGGGAAGCCCGGAATTCACTCCGGATGTCATGAATAAATACAAATTCACTTCGCGATACCTGGATGATATGTTGCGGGTAAGCTGGGATACGGCCTTTACGTATCTGGCTAAAGCAATGGTGATTATTGCAGAACGGTACAGCGGCGAAGCCGGTGCCCGTCGGCTGCGCGAGCAAGGCTATCCACCGGAAATGATCGAGATGACCAAGGGCTCGGGCGTGCGGACCATGAAGTTCCGTGCAGGTATGCCCATCTTGGGTGTGATCGGGAAAATGGCAGTCACCCGGTTAAACGGTGGCTGTGGGGCGTTGCTCGACCACTACATTCGGAAAGTGAAGCCCAACCAGGCCCAAGGTGGCCGGTATTGGTCGAACTACACCTGGCACGGTGACCAAAACCCAGCACATCCGTTCTGGTCCGGGGTGCAAACCTCTGACATCGATATGAGCGATATGCGGTTCTCGAAGTTGAACACGAGCTGGGGTAAGAACTTTGTCGAGAATAAGATGCCGGAGGCGCACTGGAAGCTCGAGAGCATTGAGCGTGGAGCGCGGGTGGTCGTGATTACGCCGGAGTACAATCCGACGGCGTATCGAGCCGACTACTGGATTCCGGTACGACCGGAGACGGACGCGGCATTGTTCTTGGGTGCCTGTAAGATCATGTTTGACGAGAACATGCATGACCATGATTTCTGCGCAGCCTATACGGACATGCCGATTCTGGTCCGTACGGATACGTTGCAATATCTGGACCCACGCGACGTGATCAAGGGCTATCAATTGCCGGATTTCTCGAAGACCTATTCGGGGAAAGTGCAAACGCTCAATCCGGCGAAGATCGCGCGTCTTGGTGGTTTTATGGTGTGGGACGTCAATAAGAACCAGGCCGTGCCGATTCACCGGGAATTAGTGGGTTGGCATTACAGGAACAGCGGCATCGAGTCGGCATTGACCGGGACCTACCGGGTGAAGTTGCTGAATGGCCGGGAAGTCGACGTGGCACCGATCTTCCAGTTGTATCAAGTCCACTTGCAAGATTACGACTTGGATACGGTGCATCAGATCAACCGGTCCCCGAAGGACCTGATCGTCCGCTGGGCCAGAGATTCAGGTTCCATTAAACCGGCGACTATTCACAACGGGGAAGGAACGAACCACTACTTCCACCAAACTATCATTGCGCGAGGCGCAGCGATGGTGTTGATTATCTCAGGGAACGTCGGGAAGTTCGGTACCGGACAGCACACCTGGGCAGGTAACTATAAAGCGGGGATCTGGAACGCTACCCCATGGTCCGGTGGTGGTCTGGGAACGCATACGGCGGAGAATCCGTTTAAGATCACGACGGATCCGAATGCGCACGGAAAAGAAGTGCACGTGCGTGGGTACTACTATGGGGAAGAAGTCGCTTACTGGAACCATGGGGACACGGCGTTGATCGTGAACACGCCAAAGTATGGGCGTCGGGTGTTTACCGGAAAGACGCACATGCCGACCCCGAGTAAGTTCCGGTGGGTGGCGAACGTGAACGTGGTCAATAACGCCAAACACCACTATGACATGGTCAAGAACGTAGATCCCCATATTGAATGTATTGTCACCCAAGATATTGAGATGACCTCGGACGTGAACCACGCGGACGTGGCCATGGGTGTGAATACGTGGATGGAGTTCACGTATCCTGAACATACGGCGACGGTGTCGAATCCGTGGTTCCAGGTGTGGAAAGGGGGTATTCGGCCCTTGTATGACACCAGGAATGACCTGGATACGACAGCCGGCGTGGCTGCCAAATTGACCGATATGACGGGCGATGGGCGGTTCCGTGATTACTTCAAGTTCGTCTACGACAACCGGGTGGACGTGTACGTGCAGCGGTTGTTGGACGCCAGTTGTACGGGGTATGGATACAGTGTAGACACCATGCTCAAGTCCGAGAAGGGCTGGATGGTGCTGTGCCGGACGTATCCACGGCAACCGTTCTGGGAAGAGACGAATGAGAGTAAGCCAATGTGGACCCGGACTGGTCGGTATGAGAACTACCGGACGGAGCCGGAAGCCATTGAATATGGAGAAAATTTCATTTCGCACAGGGAAGGAACGGAAGCAACGCCGTACCTGCCGAATGCGATTATGACGACGAATCCCTACGTGCGGCCTGATGACTATGGTATTCCCATCACGGCGCAGCACCATGATGACAAGACGGTACGTAACATTGCGTTGCCGTGGCAGGAAATCAAGCGGTACTCCAACCCACTGTGGGAGAAGGGGTATCAATTCTACTGCGTGACGCCGAAGACGCGGCACCGTGTACACAGTCAATGGTCGGTGAACGACTGGGTGCAGATGTATGAGTCGAACTTCGGAGATGCGTATCGGATGGATAAACGAACACCGGGCGTGGGTGAACATCAATTGCATATGAACCCGCAATCGGCGAAAGACCGGGGGATCAACGATGGCGACTACGTGTACGTTGACGGTAACCCGGTTGATCGGCCGTACCGAGGATGGAAGCCGAGTGACCCGTACTACAAAGTGGCTCGGTTGATGATTCGGGCGAAGTACAACCCGGCGTTCCCGTACCATGTAACCATGGCGAAGCACGCACCGTATGTGGCAACCGCGAAATCCGTGAAGGGGCATGAAACCCGACCGGATGGACGGGCAATCGCGATGGATACGGGATATCAATCGAACTTCCGGTATGGGGCGCAACAGTCCTTTACACGTGACTGGTTGATGCCGATGCACCAGACTGACTCACTGCCAGGGAAACATGCAGTGGGCTGGAAGTTCAAATTCGGGTATCAAGTGGACAACCACGCGGTCAACACAACTCCAAAAGAGTGTCTGATGCGGATTACAAAAGCGGAAGACGGTGGTATTGGCGGCAGGGGTCCATGGGAGCCAGTCCGGACCGGGTTTACGCCTGGGCAGGAAAATGAGTTTATGATCAAGTGGCTCAAAGGCGACCACATTAAGATCAAGGTGTAACCATAGATGAAGAAGGTGGGGCTGCCGTTGTTTGGCCCTGCACTCAACCGAGATCGAATGTGGAATTTTAGAGACCTTGAACTAACTTTGGTTCAAAGAAACGGAGGAAATTATGCCAGAAGTCTATAATTGGCAATTAGGACGGAAGATGCTGTATCCGTATGAGGAGCGGCATCCGAAGTGGCAATTCGCCTTTGTGTTTAACATCAATCGCTGCTTGGCCTGCCAGACCTGTTCCATGGCGGATAAATCCACGTGGCTGTTTTCGAAAGGCCAGGAGTACATGTGGTGGAACAATGTGGAGACGAAACCGTATGGTGGCTATCCACAGTTCTACGACGTGAAAATCACCCAGTTGATTGAACAAGTCAACCCAGGCGGACAGGTGTGGAACGTGCGGGTCGGCCGCAAACACCATGCACCGTATGGGGTGTTCGAAGGTATGACGATTTTCGATGCCGGGGCGAAAGTGGGCCAGGCAGCGATCGGGTACATACCGACGGACCAGGAATGGCGTTTTGTCAATATTTACGAAGACACGGCCACGTCAATGCGAGCCATTGTGGAAGGCATTGATAAGACCGGGTTTACCAAAGAAGAACCATGGCGCATGACCGGCAGCAGCTTGCCGGAACATGAAACCTACTTCTTCTACCTTCAACGCATTTGTAACCATTGCACGTATCCAGGTTGTTTGGCCGCCTGTCCGCGGAAAGCCATCTATAAGAGGCCGGAGGATGGGATTGTGCTGATCGACCAGAATCGGTGTCGTGGGTACAAAAAGTGCGTGGAGCAATGTCCATACAAGAAGCCAATGTATCGGGGTACGACTCGGGTAACCGAGAAATGTATTGCGTGCTATCCTCGGGTGGAAGGGAAAGATCCTCTCACTGGTGGAGAGCCGATGGAAACCCGGTGCATGTCGGCCTGCGTGGGTAAGATCCGTTTGCAGAACCTCGTCAAGGTTGGAGAGGATGGACTGTGGGCGGAAGATCGGTGGAACCCCCTGTATTACACTATTCGGGTGGAGCAGGTGGCTTTACCGTTGTACCCGCAATGGGGCACGGAGCCGAATGGGTATTACATTCCCCCACGGCAATCGCCCCGTGGCTACATCCGGCAGATGTTTGGGCCGGGCGTGGACAATGCGATCGAGAAGTACCTGGTGCCAAGCCGGGAATTGTTAGCCGTACTCCAGTTGTGGAGAGCGAGCCAACAAATCATCTTCCGGTATGACGTGATTCCTGGGCCGAAAGTGTTTGAGACCCAAATACACGGGCGGAAGTTCGAGATGTACAACGACACCGTGTTAGGGTTCAACAAGTCTGGGAAGGAAGCGGTGCGGCAGCAGGTGGAAGAGCCGATTTACATTCGGCCAGCCGAACGCGCTACCTGGCTGTAAGAGCCGGTAGGGTATTAAAAAAAGCCGGAGGTTTTCGGACCTCCGGCTTTTTTTTTAACACGACACACTGAGAACGTGGCAGCTTATCCATAAGAATATTCCTGAATTTTTTTTCTGATCATCTTTCCATCACACGGGCCAGACAGGTATTGGCTGTCCTCTCTGATGCTCTAATGGCGCGTGTGTATTGTGTGCCGGTCAGTGAGGAGAACTCCCAAAAAATTGCTTAGATTTCTTCCATAAAGTGGTGTATCCTAGAAAGATATTTTTTCTTTTCCCCCAACGGAGCAAAAAAATACTTTCTCCTGAGACAGGGGAAAAATCGGATGGATCACAAACAAAATGAGTCTCTCTCCTCCTGATCCTGTCCCTTTGTCAGCTCAGGCTATTCCCTTTTGGGAACTCTTAGAAACCGGCAAGGTTCCCAATGAATATCTCAGGACGGAGTACGTGGCTCAACAATTTGTTGAACGGTTGGTGCATTACGCGTTGAGTCTGCCCTCCAAATCAGTTCCTGTTCCCCAGCTTTCCACGATTCTCGAACAAATATCTCCCCGCCAGCAGATTTTCTTTTTTAAACGCTTAAAGGAAACAAGTCCCCACGGCTTAAAGGAGTTTGCTCCGCTGTATTACGGATTTATGGCAGAATTTCATCCTTTATTATTTACCTGAACCTGCTGGAGTTTGCCGGACCCTTTTCCCCAAGACGTGGTGAATAGCATCGAGAAGAAGGCGGTTCCTTGGATACGACCCATGGAGAGAAAGGAAACGAGAACGAACGACAACCGACAACGTGCAAACGTTTCTACGGAGAAGATGTCCGTGGAAGAAGAATGCCGAGAGAAGTAGCGGATGAGCCAAACGAAGTCTGTATAATAGCCTCAGTCTTTTTTAGGAGGAACAATGAATTCAACTTTACATAGAGCGGTTTCGAGTTTTTATAATCTGATTTATGAAGCACAGGCGTTTTCCACAACCATGGCTCGAATCGATTCAACTGAACACGATCGATATTTGGGGCGAGTAGAAGGGCTCAATTGGGTGCTCGATCGATGTCAGGAATTTGAAGACGTGGATCAGAATCTCACCACGCCCTCGCTTCACAAATTGCTGGGTGACGTCAAATCCGATCTTGATCATGAATTATCCGTCCAGCGGCGAGAAAAGGGTAGAAGGGCGGATGGAAGGGAGGAGGCACTTATCTTTGTGACCGATTACCTCACGAGTTTAATTACGGCCACGGAAATCGAATCGGCTAAAAGTCCCGTGTAGCATTTCTCATTGGGCTGTCGATTTTGGGAATGAAAATTCCTCCAATGACTGAGAGGCGCGCCTTTTTCGATGTTGGCATCCGGCAAATTCAAATCTTGCTTGATAAGAGAGTGGATTATTTTTGCCATTTGCCTTGGCTTGGGAGGGCATATCGCATTGGCCCTCTTGCTGCACGCTCCGGAACAATGGCCCGTCAATACCCTGTGGCTTTATGGTGTATCACTTACCCTCTCCGTCTATGTGTGCGTGCAATTACTTCGCTCGGCGTGGTGGTTTTTCAAGGGTGAGCGGCCGGAGGAGTCTGATTCGCAGGAACGGACCTGACGCGGAGAGCCTTGTGGCGCTGGGAACGGCGCGAGAGGAAGTCGTCGCTTCTGACTTACAGGATCCCGTCGACGGGGATCCCTTCTTCGATGAGCATGATGGGAATCGTATCCCGGATCGGATACGTCACGTTTCTGTCGCTTCTGAGTAACCCGCCGTCGAGTGGGTCTTCGATCGGGTTCCCGCCTTTATTCCGTAACTCCCCATCCGCAATTTTCCGGTTGAGTATTTCGAGGGCAGATGAATCCAGGAGAGTCAAGGCTTGTTTGGTTTCCGGGCAACATAAGATTTCTAAAAGCGTGGGATCGAGAGGCATGATTGGGGTTGAACTGCCGTCAGGACTCATGGTTTCCGGATCTGTCCCCGAAGTTTTTTTATCGAGGATTTCTTTGCCGCGCGTCGTGTGGTTGTGTTCCTCTGTCGTCTTTCATACACTAATCAATCTTTCGATTGATTGCAAGGCTGCTCAAGGTGGGATCTGGCACGGTTTCTCGTTGGACACGACGAATGGATAAGCACAGTCGACTTCATCAACTCAGACGATATTTCGTCACGGGGATCTTTGTCGTCATCCCAGCTTGGGGGACCTTCCTGATTTTGTCGACTTTGTTTGTGACGTTGGATGGGCTGTGGGGAAATCTGCTGGGTCCCGTGATGACACTCGAAATTCCAGGAACAGGGATTGTGTTGTTACTGTTGGTCATTGTCGGTGGGGGGACGCTGGGCACTCACGTCGTCGGGCAACGATTCGTGAGCAGGATAGAGGAGCAGTTTGAGCGGATACCATTGATCAGAAGTATTTATCACACACTCAAAGGAATGACCGATCTGTTTCAATTCCGGGAACGATTTGGCAAAAGTACGGTGGTCGTGTTTCCGTTTCCTCGCACCGGCCTTTGGGCAATTGGATTTCTGATGGGACCCGCGCCGGAGCCGCTCCAGATTTCCGAAGACGATTCGCTCCTTATGGTGTTTGTGCCGACGGCCATTCACCCCTTTACAGGGTATTTGGCTTTCGTGGGACAATCGAAGGTCCACCGCGTCAAACTGCGTCCTGAAGAGGCCATGAAATTGGAATTCTCCGCGGGGCTGTATGGGCCACCGCCGGGGTGGTTGGCAGCCTCACCTCCCTCGTGACCCATTTCCCAGGCTTTCCCGTCGTGGAACGATGAACGAGGAACAATTCTCAGATCTCCGCGTCCGTCTGGCCGAGCGCAGAGACTTGGAGTCTTTGATCGCATTTAACGCCTCTCTGGCCTGGGAAACGGAAGGCAGACAACTGGAGTATTCCCTCTTGCAGGCCGGCGTGGAATCGATTTTTGCCGACCCCGACAAGGGGTTTTACGTGGTGATGGAGCAGCTACCCGCCGGGCCGGTAATCGGGCAACTGTTGATCACCTTTGAATGGAGCGATTGGCGGAACGCGGTCTTCTGGTGGCTGCAAAGCGTGTACGTCAAAAAAGAATGGAGACGACGAGGCGTATTCAGGAAACTGTACGAGTACGTGTTACAGGAAGCGGAACGTCGAGGGAACGTGGCCGGTCTGCGTTTATACGTCGAATTAGACAACGTCGGTGCCCAAAAGGTGTATGGTCGCCTGGGATTGACGGCCGCCCCGTACCGAATGTTTGAAAAAGATTTCGTCCTGCCGGCCCGACCAGGTGAAAAACACTGAAATCTCCCGTGTGGTTGATCTTGCCCAATGGAGGGCGTTGCGTATCCGAGTGGACAAGCAGACGGACGCGCTGTTAGACTTTTGATCCGGCGGGAACGTGCATTATGCAATTCCATGTTGCCATAGCTCGTGATTCGGGCGCAGACCAGGCGTCTCAGGCTCTTATCACATCCGTACGGGAGGCGTTCGGGCACAGGGTCGTTGATTTGGCCTGTCTCTTTTTTTCACCCCATTATGCGGAATCTGCAGGGGAATTGGTTCATTCGATCCACCGGCAATTAGCCCCTGGCGTGATGGTGGGGTGCATGGGCGAAGGTATTATCGGGTTCGCGGAAGAATACGAAGACAAACCGGTGGTGATCTTGTGGGTGGCGCATTTGCCCGGAGTGCAGGTGATCCCGCTTCATTTGACGTTTCATGAAAAGGAACAGAAATCCTATCTCATGGAGGGATGGCCACAGGAATTAGACGCACGCGCGGACCGGCCGACGTTTCTGGCGTTCGTCGATCCTTTTTCGACGCCGGTGGAGGACGTCTTTCAGACAATGGAGCAGCATTGCCCTGGCGCTCCGGCGATTGGGGGCATTGCCAGTGGGGGCTCGGATCTTGGCGAAAACCGGTTAGTGCTCAACGGTGAGATCATGGGGAATGGTTTGGTTGGTGTGGCCTTGTGGGGACAGGTATCGATTCGAACCTTAGTCTCTCAGGGCTGCCAGCCCATTGGTGAACGGTTCGTGGTCACCAAAGCCGAGAGAAATATTATTTATGAGTTAGGCGGTGCCCCGCCCTTGGCGCGTCTGCAGGAGACGCTCCAAAGCCTGGGTCCGGAAGGAGGACAAAAAGCGGCGATGGCGGTGCAAGTCGGAGTGGCGTTTGACGAACAACGTGAACGTTTTGACCAGGGCGACTTTCTCATACGGGGCCTGCTGGGCGCGGACCAACGGTCCGGGAGCGTGGCGATTTCCGACGTTGTCAAAGAAGGGCAGACGATTCAATTTCACGTGAGGGACCAGAAGGCTGCCAGTGAAGATTTCAATTTACTGCTGGCCAAAGATCGTCTGACCTATCCGAATGCCGCGCTAAAGGGAGCCTTGTTATTTACTTGTAATGGACGAGGCCGACGATTTTTCGCCGAACCGAATCATGATATCACGGCCCTCCAGCGACGCGCCGAAGGGATTCCGGTCGCTGGGTTTTTTGCCGCGGGAGAAATCGGCCCCGTGGGCGGCAAAAACTTTATTCATGGCTATACCGCCAGTGTCGCGTTATTTGCCGAATCTGATCCTGAGCGCGTTTGAACCGCATATGTCCGTCACTGTAACACGAAAGGATACAGGAGCAACGTGAGATTCAAGACAATCATCATCTGTTCGTGCGTCGTCGCGATGATCGGCCCGTTCTGTGTTCAAGAGATAGACATGGCTCACGGGAACGACCGTGAAACGATCACGACCCCGTCAGGGCTGCAATACGTTGACCTTGTGAAAGGTCCCGGCCGTGAGGCGCACGTCGGAGAAACCGCCATCGTCCACTATACGGGTTGGCTGGAAAACGGCACGAAATTCGATAGTTCGGTGGACCGCGGCGACCCATTTTCTTTTCGATTGGGTGCCGGTCGAGTCATCAAAGGATGGGATGAAGGCGTCGTGGGGATGCATATCGGAACGAAACGAAAATTGACGATTCCTCCTCATCTTGGCTATGGACGTCGCGGCGCGGGCCGGATCATTCCTCCGGACGCCACCCTCATTTTTGAAGTTGAACTCCTGGATCTCCGGTAAGGGTTGAGGATCGCCGGTCGTTTCCAGGACCTCCGACGAATCCACGCAACCTCGGTTTTTCCATCTCATGAAACACACTCCCCTGTATGAGGTCCACGTGGGCCACAAGGCCAAAATCGTGGATTTTGCGGGGTGGGCCATGCCCATCCGGTACTCGGGAGTCCTGGATGAGTATCACGCCGTCAGAACCAGGGCCGGCTTATTCGACGTGAGCCACATGGGGCGTCTTCAGGTAGAAGGAGCAGGGTCCGCAGCGTTCCTTCAGCGAGTGACGACGAATGATATACGACGAGTCGAGCCGATGAATTCGCAATACTCGATGATCTGCAACCATGAAGGAGGCATCAAAGACGACGTTTTCATTTATCGATTGGACGGGGACAAGTTTCTTCTGTGCGTGAATGCCTCGAATCTTGACAAAATCAGACGTTGGCTTACTCAGCAGCAGGATGAAGGGCAAGAGAGGCTGACCATGGTCGATCAATCGGAAGACGTGGCCCAACTCGCACTCCAGGGACCGGAGTCACAGGCGCTTTTGCAGGAACACGCGGGATCGGCGCTTCATGGTCTGAAGCCGCGACAATGTCTCCAGGGAACGATAGGGGGTGTGCCTTGTCTGATAACGCGGACCGGTTACACCGGAGAACGGGGCTATGAATTATATGTGCCGGCGGCTCTGGTGCGCACGGCGTGGGAGCAGCTCATGCAGACTGGAGAGACGTTCGGCTTGAAGCCTGCAGGGTTAGGCGCGCGGGATTTACTGCGGCTCGACATGGGTTACTTGTTATACGGCAATGATCTAAACGAAGACACGACCCCGATCGAAGCCAATGCCACGGGGGTGGTGAATTTTGAGAAGGGATCGTTTATCGGCGAGCCAGTCCTCAGGCGACAAGTGGAACAGGGCCCGGCCAGACGCTTGGTGGCGTTCGAGTTATTGGAAAAAGCCGTGCCCCGTCACGGCATGCACGTGTTTTTCCAGGGCGAGGCAATCGGCACGGTCACCAGCGGCAACCTGTCTCCCATTCTCCAAAAAGGCATTGGATTAGCCTACGTCGTCCCAGCCTATGCACGGGTCGGCACCCCGTTCGACGTCGAGATTCGCGGGAAGCGAGTGCCCGCACACGTGGTGGTCCTTCCCTTTTATCAAAAGCCGAGACGCCAAGCCGCACCTGCCTTGTGACGACCACCTTTGTGAATGGTAAACGTGAACGTCGTACCCGTGAAGAAACCAATCTATAAGGGAAAAATCATCGATCTGTCGGTCGAGAGCGTGACCTTGCCGAATGGGGTCACGGCCGACGTGGAGGTCATTACCCATCCTGGGGCCGCGGCCGTCGTGCCGATAAAAGACGACCTGACGGTGGTCATGGTCCGGCAATATCGTCATGCCGTCGGAAGCTTCATCTATGAAATCCCCGCGGGCAAACTGCATCCCGGCGAAGATCCGCGGGATTGTGCGGTTCGGGAAGTCGAGGAAGAAACCGGCTACAAGGTGGGTCGGTTAGAACGACTCCTGAGCTTTTTGACCACGCCGGGCTTTACCAACGAAATCATCCATATTTTTGTGGGAAAAGATCTCTCGCCGGGCACGCAAAACCTGGACGAGGCTGAAGTCCTGGAGATCATTGAACTGCCCCTTGCCCGAACCGTGGATTTTATCAGGGACGGCACCATCAACGATGCCAAAACCATCATCGGCCTCCAGGCCGTTTATCTTAAGACGTTGACGATGACAACGGGAAGCTAGGACCGTCGGGTATCGGCGTTGTTACGTATCGTTATTTGAAAGGTCAAACCGGAGCGAATTACAAGAGAAATCCTTCTCGCAGCGGGTCGTGCGGGTCGAACACAAATTCGTGACGCCCCGTCAGATAGGCATGACCGTGGACTTCAGGAATAATCGACGGGTAGTGGCCTATTGTCGTCTCTTCCACGATTTTTCCGCCGAACCCGGTTCCTAAAACGCTCTCGAATTGCAGCAATTCTCCCACCTGAATTTTTCCTTGAGCGTGGAGGAGCGCCAGGTGTGCGCTGACTCCGGTTCCCGTGGGAGATCGGTCCAACGCCCCATCGGCGAAGATACACGCCTGTCGGACGCTTCCTCCAGGCGTCTGAGTTGGGTCCACAAAGATGGTCCCATAGAGAAATCCAAGATCGGGTTCCGTAGGATGAGCCATCGAGCGTTTCGTCATGATGGCCCGTTTGATGGCCAAGCCAAGGTCCTTGAGGTGTCGCGCGTGTCCGGGGTCGAGGGTCAGGCCCAGCGTCTCCGCCCGGCAAAAGGCATAGAACGCCCCGCCAAAGGCCAATTCATAGTAAACGGTGCCGATACCGGGAACTTGAACCGTCTGCTCAACGTCAACAACAAAGGACGGCACATTGAGAAAAGAGACACTTTCGACTTTCCCTTCATGAATCGAAGCTGTCGCGGTCACCAGACCGCTCGGCGTGTCGAAGCGGACGGTGGTGGTCGGTTGGGACGTCGGGAACAGTCGTTCTTCCAGCATGACCGTTGTGAGCCCGATAATTCCATGCCCACACATGGTACTGTAGCCTTCGTTATGAAAAAACAGCACGCCGGTATCGACGTGCGGGTTTGGTGATGAGACTAATAAACACCCATACATATCGTGGTGGCCTCGAGGTTCCCACAGGAGCGCCGTTCGTAGATGATCCAGCCGTGTCTCGCAATAGTGGCGTTTTTCCAGAATCGTCGAGCCTGCAGGTTCGGGAAACCCCGACGTCACCACGCGAAGCGGTTCTCCGGCAACGTGACAGTCAATGGTCGTGATGGCGTGCATAGGTGAGAAGGAACAAGGCGGGTGACGGGTCCACGTTAAGCTGAGTAGACCCAAGGGATTGTAAACGTTCACGGATTCGCCGACAGAATGAGGGCCTGAACGTCATCCTCGCGGTGGACCTCCCTCTGTCGTCCCCGCAGTGGTCAGCGTGGCTTCAGTCACCGATTGCAAACGTCGAGGACGTGGCCTTTCTCCTCTGCCCTTCCATTTGTGCGGACCCGCCTGGAACACAACCCTGGATTCCCGATTAACAATGCCGGAAATGACAGAAGGAGACAGTGGAAATTGTCAACGAATGAGTGAACGCACACAGGAATGACCGTTGCTCGTCAGGTGACATGTTCCGTCATGAACCAACCCGCGATCGAAAGTCGTTTGTGACGCCCCGCCAGGGCATCGACCCGACACACGCGGTGAAACCGAGGCACTGAAAAGATGACGAGCGATCCAGGACGCGGGGCAATGCATTGCGCGATCTCAAGCACGCGGTTCCCCCGCTGGTCTTTTGGGGCATGATAGATGATGAGTTCTCCGCCCCAATCCGTGTGCCATTCCGGATGGAAGTAGGTGACCAGTGCCAGCCGTCTCAGCGGCGGTGGAGGACAGCGGTTGGACGCATAAGCTTCGTCCGTGTCATCATGGGTCGGCAGGCAGTCTCCGACTCCATACGAATAGTAATTAAAATTCACGTGCCGTTGCCTGATGTTGGGAAATGATTCCATGTACTCCGCAATGCACGGAAGCGACAGTTTGTCGAGAAACGCCCGTGCCTCGTGAGGCTCAATTTCGGCCTTCTGCCAATTGCCTGTATTGGGAAACGCCTGGGACACCGCGGGCATGTCCGATAAATTCGTCCACGTCGAACGATTCATCGCCGCTCGAAACGTTTCCATTTCCGTTTCCGTCCAGAAGTTTTCGACTACGAGGACGGGATCTTTATGAAAAGAGAATTTCCTGGAATGAAATTGATGAAATGACACTTTCATGAATACGGACCTCACGTGCAACGTCACGCGGGCAGGGGCCGTTGGTCTTTCGTCAACGAGAATAAGGAAACGGAACGGGAAGGGTCAAGAGCGTTGGACTATGCCTGAGGCATGAGACGTTTGGCTAATCGTTGCGCTACCCGGGTCATGGCAGTGGAGCGGTCCAGAGGGTCGAGGATCACGTTGAGGACGTGCAACCGTTGGGAATCCGCCATGGCCGCGTCCAGTGCCTGGACGAACGCCCCAAACGTCTCGACCCGGTGACCGATCCCGCCGCCCAGTACCCCGCAGATTTTATGATAGTGCCATTCATGGACGTCGTTGAACGGGCCATCCAGAATTTCCCGTTCCGTGGAATAGCCTCGGTTGTTGAGAATGACGACGATGGGTGTTTGATGGTGTCGGAGGCAGGTCGAGAGTTCGGTGCCGGTCATCTGAAACGCGCCGTCGCCGACCAACACCACGGGCCGGATGGACGGGTTGGCCACGCTCACGCCCAACGCCGCGGGCACGCTAAAGCCCATGGACGTATAGTAGGCCGGAGCAAGAAATTCCGCGTCTTGCCGCACGTGTAAATCCGCGGAGGAAAAGAGCGATTCACCCACGTCGGCAATGACCAAGGTTTTCTCATTCAGAAGCCCGTCGAGATAGCCGAACATATGGCGAAGGGTCACGGGGGCGTCAGGCGAAGGAGCTTCAAATTCGATGAGGTTCTGAGTGGGCAGTGGGCGAGCAGGAAACGCAGGAAGCGGGGCAGTGGAAAGCGCCCGGATGAAGTCCTCGAACCGAACGTCTTCATAGCGATGGTGTTTAATGGCAATGGAGTCGACGGTCGCATGAATCGTCCGTCCTGAGGCTAACAGCTTGGAGTGGGCTTTGACGTCTTCAATGTCGGTCAACAGTGTGCCGAGGGTCAACAAGCAATCCGCGTGGTCGACGAATTCCAGAATTTCATCCCGGCCGACTAATCCGCCGTACACGCCGATGTACAAAGGGTGATCCTCCCGAATGACCGATTTGCCGAGCAGCGTCGTGGCCACGGGTGCACCCATGCGTTCGACCAAGGCCGTGAGATCGTTCTGGAGGCCGAACCGATAGATTTCCGCACCGGCTAGGATGACCGGCCGTTCCGCTTCCGAAAGAATGCCGCGGACTTCGGTAATTGCCTCCTTCAACGCGGCGGGATTGCTTTCACTTTCCGTCGTCGTGGGGGGCATGGACGAAGACGGCTGAACCGGGGCGAGGACCCTGTCACGAGGGATTTCCAAATAGATGGGCCGCTTGTATTTCAGCAAGGCGGTTAAGGCGCGGTCGATTTCTCGTTCGGCGGTGAGCGGGTCATCAAGAATCACCGACGCGGCCGTGACTTTTTCAAACACGTCGCGTTGGGTGGAAAAGTCCCGAACCATGTGATGGAGAAAGGGCGTGCGCACCCGTTCCGCTAATCCTGGAGACCCCGACAGCAGCACGACCGGCGACCGTTCCGCATAGGCACAGGCAATGGCATTGACGATATTGAGGCCCCCCACGCAATACGTGACGCAGGCCCCGCCTATTCCATGAAGCCGGGCATAGGCATCGGCCGCAAATCCTGCGCAATCTTCTCGGGTGGTCCCGATATGGTCAATGGGCGATTCCTCGATCAGTTGAAAGAGCGTGAGGACGTAGTCCCCCGGGATGCCGAAGATATGCTTCAAGCCGAGCTGGTAGAGGCGATCGAGCAGCAGGGAGCCGATAGTGTGAGACGCGCGCATGGGTTCGTTCTTTTTTTGATTGATTATATCATGAAGAATGGGATAACATGACACCTCTTGGGGGGGGGCTGCGTTCCGACTAAATCATTTTACTTACGTTTTCAGCAAAGGGGAAAGTATGCGGCGTCCTTTACCCGTTTGTTTTCGTCACCACGCATACTTGCCGGCCATGCTCGCCTTTGCGCTGGTGTCCTTCGGCGCGAGTGCCACCGCCGCTGATGGACCTTACGTGGGGGTCGGGGGCGGACTCAGCATTCTAAACTCCTCCGACGTCACGGCTCCGGCCGGCGATTCCTATCCCCCGCTCGAAGTCACAGCCAACCTCGACGCGGGGTTTATCGTGAGAGGCATAGCCGGTTGGGCCTTTACCAACGGCTTGCGCATCGAGGGCGAGATCGGTTACCGCAACCACAATACGGACGAAATGAACGTCAAGAGCCCCGGCGGCCTTGTAGACCCTGCTGCTCCAGCGGTAGCTGCCGTAATAAACGCACTGGCCGGCACGTCGGTATACGATGGATCCCGTTACGACAACGTACGCTGATCTCAGTGATCCTCACAAACGGCTCGCCGTGGGTGCGGTTACGGGAACGCGCCCCGTCAGCGGCGATTATTCGGCGTTCACCTTCATGGCCAATGGTTATTATGATTTTGATCTGGGGTCCGGCTGGAAACCCTACGTCGGCGGCGGCATCGGGTTCTCGTCTATTTCACTCGAAGCGGAGTCGAATGGTGCGTTGCTGGTCGACGACGACGATACCGTCTTTGCGTATCAGGTGGCCGGAGGCGTCGGTTATGAGTTCGCCTTATCAGAAGGCCGTTCGGTCACCGTCAGCCTGGACTACCGGTACTTCGGGACCGAATCCCCGACTTTCAAAGGTCTCGTAACCGGCAGAAACTTCGAAACCGAAATCGCCGGACATGACGTCGGCATCGGGCTCAGATACGGGTTCTAGGACGGGAATCCGCGTTCCCGGTGCATCCATGGCACCGTGTGGCGCCCCGTGGCGGGGACTCTGCTCTCGACACTCATCGAGCTTTCCTGATGACGCCGCTGCGTTTTTTCTATGGACGCGCAGCGGCGAGATCTCATCGCGCCCGTTCTTCGGGCTTGTTCCCTAACGAATCAATCACTGACGCTCCCACTGCGTCTCCCCAGACGTTGACCGTGGTTCGGCAGCGGTCCAGGAACCAATCAATCACGAGAATGAGCGCAATGCCTTCAATGGGAAGATTGACGGACTTGAGCACGAGCACCATCGTGACGAGGCCGGCTTCAGGGATACCGGCTGCGCCGATAGCGGCCAACGTCGCCGTCAGGACGATAACAACCGCTTGAGCAAAGCTCAGTTCGATTCCATAGGACTGTGCAATAAACACGGCAGCCACTGCCTCGTAGAGGGCCGTGCCGTCCATGTTGATCGTCGCGCCTACGGGGAGCACAAAGCGGGCGGTTCGTGACGAAACCCCGTGTTCGTCGATGACGGCTTCCATGGTGAGAGGAAGCGTGGCCGAGCTTGAACTGGTGGAGAACGCCGTTGTGAGTGCGGTTCCGAGATTTCTTGCGTAGGCGATGACGTTTTCTCTCCCGATCACTCGCAGGATCAGGGGAAGCACAATGACGGCGTGTATCATTAATCCCAGAATGACGGTGCCGGCATAGGCTCCTAATTGCACCAGTTGAGGCCAGAAGCCGCTGAATCCTCCAGCTTCGCCTAAACGGCCGGCAATCAATGCGCCGATTCCAACCGGTGCGGTCCACATCAGCAGATGCACCATGGACATGATGGCCGCGTTCACCCCTTCGAAGAATCGAATGACGAGAGCGCCTCGTTCCCCAATCGTGGTCAGGACTCCGCCGAAGATCAGGGAAAAAATGATCAATGGCAGCACTTCCGCGTTGGCCATGGCCGAGAACAGATTTTTGGGAATGAGGCCGGTCAGGATGGTCTGAAGCATCTCGGTTACGTTGGCGGGTTTATTTTCTAATCGTTCAGAGACGTTGGCCATGGTTTCGACGTTGGATTCGGATAATCCCGACGTCCCGGGCTGAATCAGCAAGACCAGGGAAAGCCCGATGATGACCGCGATGCCCGTGGTCGTCATGAAATACAGGATCGTGCGGCCTCCCAGCGGGCCGAGTCGCCGCACGTCGCCGAGGCTGGTCACTCCGACGATGATGGAACTCATGACCAGGGGGACCACGAGGACGAATAAGGCTTTGAGAAACAATTCCCCGATGAAAGAGAAGGAACGTCCTGTTTCCGGTAAGGCTCCCCCGAGCATCGTTCCGAAAACGATGCCGAACAGAATGGCCCACAGCAGCGCGTTCGATGATTTCGTTTTCATGGTGCGTTCAGTCGAATGCGACAATCAACATCCTGAATTAGGAATTATTGATAACTATCGAGTGGAGGGCAGGTACAGACTAAATTACGATCTCCATATGCACTGTCAATGCGTGAGACTGGCGGCCAAAATTTAGAGTCTCTGAGCCAGGGAAGCGGGAACGCAGCCTGTTCTCGGCTGTAGGGATGATTCCAGTGCGGAGTGGTGACGGCTTCGATCTCATGCGGGGCGTGTTTCAGGGGATTGTTGTCTCGGGGAAGGCGTCCTTCTTCGATGGCTGCAATTTCTCTTCGAATCGTCAAAAGCGCATCGCAATACCGATCGACTTCCGCCTTGGACTCGCTTTCCGTGGGCTCGATCATCATCGTGCCTGCCACGGGCCATGAAATGGTCGGGGCGTGGAATCCAAAGTCCATGAGGCGTTTGGCGATATCTTCTACTTCAACGTCAGCGGACTTTTTAAACGGTCGCAAATCCAAAATGAATTCATGGGCGCACAAGCCGCCCTTTCCACTGTATAGAATGGAAAAGTCTTTGTCTAATCGCTTGGCCATATAATTGGCCGTGAGAATGGCGACGTTGGTGGCCTGAGTCAACCCCTTTGCACCCATGAGTGCAATAAACGCCCAGGAAATCGGCAGAATGCTCGGGCTTCCATATGGTGCCGCGGATATCGGTCCAATGCCGCGTTCTCCCTCTGTGTCGTGCATCGGATGCCCGGGCAAAAACGGAGCCAGATGTCCGGCAACGGCAATCGGTCCCATCCCAGGCCCGCCGCCGCCGTGGGGAATGCAAAAAGTCTTGTGCAGGTTGAGATGACAGACGTCGGCGCCGATGTCTGCAGGTCGGCACAGTCCGACCATCGCGTTCATGTTCGCACCGTCCATGTAGACCTGTCCGCCGTGATCATGCACGATTTGACAGACTTCTTGAATCGTTTCTTCAAACACGCCGTGCGTCGAAGGGTAGGTCACCATGAGAGCGGCTAACGTGTCGTGATGGCGGTCGGCTTTGGCGCGCAAATCAACGAGATCAACGTCGCCGCGTTCATCACAGGCCACGGGAACGACCGTTAATCCGGCAATCACCGCACTCGCGGGATTGGTCCCGTGAGCGGACGCAGGGATCAAGCAGACGTTCCGTTGCTTCTGACCCTGGCTCTCGTGATACGCGCGGATCACCATCAACCCTGCATATTCTCCCTGGGAGCCGGCATTGGGTTGGAGTGAGACTGCCGAGCACCCGGTGATTTCCGCGAGCCACTCCTCCAATTCCCGAAACAGACGGGCGTACCCTTCGGTTTGTTCAGCAGGGACAAAGGGATGAATGCGACGCCATTCGGGCCACGTCACGGGGAGCATTTCCGCCGTCGCGTTGAGCTTCATGGTGCAGGAGCCCAGGGGAATCATGGAATGCGTCAGTGAGAGGTCTCGCGACTGGAGGCGATGCATGTAGCGTAACAGCTCATGTTCGGAATGATACCGATGAAAGACTTCATGGGTCAGAAAGGGCGTGGTGCGCGCAAAGGGGGCAGGCAGCGAGACGGAGAGCGTTTCCGCCAGTTCTTTTGCCGTAAACCACAACCGACCATCTTTTGAAAACGTTTTCCAGAGGGTCTCCACATCATCCATGGTCGTGGTTTCATCCAGGGCAATGCCGAAGGTGCCGTCTTCATATTCTCGGAGATTGATCCGATAATGCTCCGTTCGTTGGCGGATCAGGTTTCCCTTGAGGGCCTCACTGGAGACTCGCAACGTATCAAAAAAGAGTTCGTCCGGAACGTGGCATCCGAGACGGGTCAAGCCTTCGGCGAGGACGACGGTCAAGCCGTGGACGCGTTCGGCAACGCGTTTCAGCCCGTTGGGGCCGTGATACACGGCATACATGCCGGCAATATTGGCCAGCAACACTTGAGCGGTGCAGATATTACTCGTGGCTCGGTCGCGACGAATATGTTGCTCGCGGGTCTGTAACGCCAGCCGGTAAGCCGTTCGTCCTTGCCTGTCTTTGGATACGCCGACGATTCTTCCGGGTATTTGTCGCTTGTAGGTTTCTCGGGTGGCAAGGAACGCGGCATGTGGGCCTCCGAATCCTAAAGGGACCCCAAAGCGTTGGCTCGATCCCACGGCGATATCCGCGCCGAATTCTCCCGGTGGTTTGCAGAGGGTGAGCGCGAGCAAATCCGTGGCTGCCACGACCCGTGTGCCCGCTTCATGGGCGCGCTGAACCAGGTCGCGGTAGTCGTGAAGCGTGCCGTCCGTGGTGGGATATTGGAGAAGGAGCCCGCAATAGGCCGCCTGTTCCCAGTCGATGTCATCGACCGTGCCAATGTCCAAATGGAGCCCGAGCGATTCAGCTCGAGTCCGAACCACGGCAAGCGTTTGCGGATGACACCCTTGCGAAGCGAAAAACGCTCGTCGATTCTGCCCGCTGATGGCTTTGCACATGGCCATGGCTTCCGCTGCGGCGGTCCCTTCGTCCAGAAGTGAAGCATTGGCCAGGGGGAGGCTGGTGAGATCAGTCACCATCGTTTGAAAATTGAGAAGGGCTTCCAGGCGTCCTTGGGAAATTTCTGCTTGATAGGGGGTGTATGGGGTATACCACGCTGGATTTTCCAACATATTTCGGAGAATGACCGGGGGCGTGTGACAATCGTAATACCCCATCCCGATAAACGAACGGAACACCTGATTCTTTTGGGCCATGTGCTGAAGGTCGGATAAAACCTCCTGCTCGCTCCGTGGAGCCGGCAGGTTGAGCAACGCCTGAAGGCGAATGCCCTCCGGCAGTGCGGCATGGACCAACGCGTCCAGGGACGGGAACCCGAGGACGCCCAGCATTTCCTGAATTTCAGCTTCCGTCGGTCCCACGTGCCGATCGAGGAACGTCTCCGTGGGCGTAAGCCAATTCTGTGCAGTGCGGTCAGTCATAAAGCGCGGAAAGGGCGATGCTCGGTCTGGCCTGAAAACGGTTCATGTGTTCTTTTCAACGCGAAGCCTGGGAAAAGGTGTCGTGAAACGGCAAATGCGATTGAAGAACGTTCAACGAATATGAAGAGGTATACGCGGCGGTTACTTGCGGTGCCGTTCCGTGGTCGAGCGCACGTGCCGCCTGAATCGGCGTCAAGGTTAGCACGGTTTCACGGATCCTGCCAAGTTGTCTGCCGTCGTCACTAGCCGTTATCAAATCGTGTTGGCGCACCCGAGAGAGTACCTGCATGGGGTTGTTCATATACAGCAGGGAGTTATTTCCAGTTCGGAAATGAGCCTGAAGCGGGAGCTGGCTCTGGAAGCCTCAGGGGGTACGGACATAGGCATTGTGGGTTAGCTCGAATAGGGGCAGATAGTAGCACGGGGTCTCAGGCCACGGCTTTGCTCACCAGTTGCTCGAACAGCACGGGCATGATGCAGCCAGCGCGCTATCAGCCGCCCTATCTGGGCACGCGAGAGGCCGCTCAAGCACTCCAGGTAGTGCCGCAGCAGGCCCTTGTCTGCCTTGCCGAGACGACTGTAGTGGCAGCGCTCCAGCACCTCTTCCACGCCGGCATAGACCAGCGCGCGCGGGCAAGGCTGGGGGGATAAAGGGGCGATGCCTGTGACAAAGGCATGGATTTCGGGCAGGCTCTTCAGCCGGCGGGTCTCTAACATCACGATCATCCTCCGATTTTGCCCGATCCGGGCCCCCTTCAGGCTCATTTGTCGTTGGAAAAGGCTCAGGGTTGACACGGCTAACAGAATATTGAACTATTAAGAAACCATACTTACAACCGGGAGTTATATACGTAAATCCGTAGGCGGGTGGTAAGCCTGAGACCGCGGATTTTATCGAGTTGCAAAATGGAGAGGTAACCATATATGAAGCCGCACGTAGTACTACTCACCATCGCAGCCCTGTCAGGTTGTGCAACCCTCACGAACGATCCGATGCAACCTGTTCAGTTTGTCGCACTGGGATGTAAGGGCGTCGATCTCACATGCTTAGCTCAGAACAAGCGTGGTAGTTGGACATTCAAGCCGCCCGAAACCGTTTACATTCGCCGCTCCGACGACTTGCTGCAAATTCGCTGCGATATCCCTGACCGTCAAGAAGCCTATGTGCAGAGTATCCCGAGTCGCATGGGCGGGAAGATCATCGCTTCAGCCGTCTTTCTCGATTTTGGCATCGTCGATGCCATCACCGACATGCATCGGGAGTATCCCGCACAAATCGTGCTCCCTGCTGCGTGCGAGGGGGACGGCAGCAGGGCTGAGGGAAACTAAGTGCTCCACTTTGTGGGTACCGCCGTTTTTAGCTGAAAAGACACCCTTCTCACCGGCAGCCCCGAGATCGGTTGATCTGCGTCAACACGGTTTGATAACGGCTAGCCGTCGTCAGCCCGACCAACCGTTCATCGGGGTTCAATCAGGTGAACGGTTTCCATCAAAGTGGTTCATGACCGGCGGTCCGACGTTAAGAGAAACGTCTGAACGTCTTACCGTTGAACGTGGATGGTGACGGTCATGGTTTCCTTGGCGTCCCCTATCCAAATGCCGGATATTGGCGCGGCGTCTCTATAATCAAGACCCGTTGCAACGCGCACATAGCGCTCATCCGGCGAGATACCGTTCGACACGTCGAACCCGGTCCATCCTATGCCCTCTATCCATGCTTCCGCCCAAGAATGGCTTGCGTCCTGTTCGGCGTGGTTTTTCATCATGAGATAGCCGCTGACGTATCGAGCCGGAAAACCAAGGAGACGAGCCGCACTGATAAAAACGTGCGCATGGTCCTGGCAGACGCCGTGTCCTGCCCGTAGCGCGTCTTCCGCCGTGGTTTGGGGGGTTGTCTGCCCCTTCTTGTAGGAAACGGCTTTCGCGACGAGACTCGACAGCGCGTGCAGTCGCGTTACGTCATCCTGGGCTTCACCGACCAGGGATTTGACAAGATTGCGGGCATGCTGACCCGGCTTGGTGAGCAGGGTTGACCGTTTGAAATACCACAACGGCGTGTAGCCTTGCTGTTGGCCGGCAATCCCGCCTTGATCGATTGTTTCGACTTCTCCTTTGCAATGGATGCTGATCTCCGATTGATCTTCATCAAGACTGATAAGGGTCACGAGGTTATTGTGCTGATCTTCGAACTCGAGCTGTTTGCGACCGCCTTCAACTGTAATGTTCCACGTGACAACGTTCTGCGACGCCTGTGATTTCGGCGTCAGACGAGCCTGTTGTAACGCATAGTGGACGGGCTTGTCGTATTGGTACGTCGTGAGGTGGGAAATCTTCAGTCTCATTCCGCTATCCGTAAAAACGGTGGTCCTTCTCGATCTGTACGCCGATGGCATTGTTGGCCCGAATGAATTCCTGAATAAATTCGTGCAACCCTGACTCGACAATATCGTCGATTGAGCAGTCCGTAAGCCGGGCGAGCACCGTTTCCGCCTGGTCGAAGCAGGGATGGCGAACCCCATAGTCTTTGGCGAGATACGCGAGATTATCGACAATCTTTGAATAGCAGAAGGCGAGAGAACGCGGCATCCGCCCATCGAGAATCAGGAAATCCGCGATCCCCTTCGGCTGAATGTCACCCTTGTGGAGCCAATGGTAGGAGCGTTGGGCCGAGACTGATCTGAGAATGGTTTCCCACTGGATATTATCGAGAGAGCTGCCGACTAACGAGACGGACGGCAATAGTAAATAATATTTGACGTCGAGGATGCGCGCCGTGTTGTCGGCCCGTTCCAGGAAGGTGCCAAGACGGGCGAAATCGAAGATCTCATTTCGCATCATGGTGCCGTGGAGTGTGCCCCCGAGCAGAGCGTTTTGCCGTTGGATCGTGCTGAGTGCAAAGGGCAGCTCCCGTTCTCGCACGGGACGGGCGAGCAATTCCTTGAGTGTCAGCCAGCATTCATTGGTGGCTTCCCAAAGCTCACGGGTCAGGGCAGTACGCAGGAGTCGGGCATTATCGCGTGCGGACTGAATCATCGACATAACACTGGAAGGATTTGATCGGTCGCGTAATAAGAAATCGATGACGTGAGCAGTATCCAAACGTTCGTATTTTTTCATAAAGGCCTGCTTGATGCCAGCCGTGTTGATCACGGAATCCCACTCGTTTTCAGCAGCGGTTGAGCGGGTCAGCGTCATTCGAAAACCAGCGTCGAGCAGGCGAGCGGTATTCTCACTTCTCTCAAGGTATCGAAACATCCAGAACAGGCCTGCGGCGGTTTTACCAAGCATCGTGGTTATTCCTCTAGAACCCAGGTGTCCTTGGTCCCGCCGCCTTGACTGGAATTGACGACAAGCGACCTTTTCTTCAAAGCCACGCGGGTAAGCCCGCCCGGAGTCGTATGAATCCTGTCCGGCGAAACCAGAACAAAGGCACGCAGGTCCACGTGGCGCGGATCCAGACCATTCCTGGTAAGAATCGGCGCCGTTGAAAGCGAAAGGGTGGGCTGGGCAATATAATTTTCAGGCGTGGCTTTCAACTTGTTTCTGAACGCGATAAGTTGCTTCT
The DNA here is from genome assembly GCA_965215405.1 of Nitrospirales bacterium. GTDB lineage: Bacteria > Nitrospirota > Nitrospiria > Nitrospirales > UBA8639 > Bin75. Next base: position 540,258 of record OZ244060.1, on the reverse strand, counting down.
TGGTCGCGGCAGGCCCTATCAGCATTCCATACCCGCCGGAACCATGCGCCTCCTTCACGACCAATTCGGACAGATTGTCCAGGACGTAGCACAATTCATCCGGCTCGGAGCAACGCCAGGTCGGCACGTTCTTCAGCAGTGCCTTTTCACCCGTATAGAACTCGATGACGTCCGGCATATACGAATAGACGGCCTTATCGTCAGCAATGCCCGTACCGGGGGCGTTGGCGATGGCGACACCGCCAGCCCTGTAGACGTCAAAGAGGCCCGGCACTCCCAGGAGCGACTGCGGATTGAAGTTGAGTGGATCAAGGTAATCGTCGTCAAGGCGTCGATAAATGACGTCGATGGGCGTGTAGCCCTGGGTGGTACGCATGGCGACGCGGCCATCGATCACGCGCAAATCATGACCTTCGACAAGCTCTGCTCCCATCTGACTGGCCAGGAACGCGTGTTCGAAATAGGCCGAGTTGTAGATGCCTGGCGTCAGCACCGCGAGGGTCGGCGTATCCTTGCAGGAACGTGGCGCGCAGGCACCAAGCGAACGCCTGAGGTTTTTGGGATAATCGCCGACGGCCTGCACGTTTATCCGCGTGAACAGCTCCGGAAACATCTGGAGCATGATTTCTCGATTCTCCAGCATGTAGGAAACGCCGGACGGAGTGCGAGCATTGTCTTCCAAGACGTGGAATTCGTTCTCGCCGGTTCGGACGATATCGATTCCTACAATATGGGTATAGACGTTCCCAGGTGGCGATACGCCGATTATATGCGGGAGAAACGCGTCATTTTCCGTGATCAATTTAACCGGAACGCGACCCGCCCGCAGTATTTCCTGGCGGTGATACACGTCGTGCAGAAAGGCGTTCATCGCTTGGACCCGCTGCTGAATCCCGCGAACAAGCCGCGACCATTCACGACTGGAAATGATGCGCGGCACGACGTCAAACGGGATCAGCCGTTCACTGGGTTCCTCCTCTCCATACACGCTGAAGGTGATCCCGATTCGGCGAAACACGGTCTCGGCTTCGGCTGACTTGCGGTGCAGCCAGGCCATGTCTTGGGACTCAAGCCATTTATGGTAGTCACGGTAGGGGTTGCGGTGCTCTTCGCCGGTCCCGAACATTTCGTCGAAAAAATTCTTAAGGTTAGCCATAAGACCAGACTTGTTTACGTTGAAGTGTCATTGATTGCCAATTATTACCGGACTTTCAATCCGCGTTCCATCGGACTTTCCTCCTGGTATCAACGTTCTCCCTGAAGTGGCCGGTCTTTGCCCTGGGGTGAGGAAAAGTGACGACAAGAGAAGAAAAAAAGCCATGAACATTATCCAAATATTTCAACATTTTTCAATGCCAAAAGACGTCCTCCGGCATTGAAAGGCCGTGCGTCGGCCTTATCATCGCCTGACGGCAGCGTGACGCGGTTGGTCCCATCTTCTACCGGACTCACTCTATTGATGTGTCGTGGTGCCCTGCCTGTGCCTGCCTGTCGAGCAGACAAGGCAGACGGCCTCTCATGGCAACGGTCCTGGCACGACGGCCCGTCCTCCCACGGCGCCGTTACTCCGTTGTCCGCGTCTGGCCCGTTGGGCGTCTCCCACCGATAGTTTTTTATTCCCGCCGGCAGTAGGCGGGAGTCCGGCAAGCGCGTTCGGTCTCCGTGGCGTTGTGCTCCAATGAATATGTGCATTTGCCTGCCACTCTGTTTCCCTGAGCCGTTTCTTTGTGCGCGCCTGGCGTGCAGGCGTCGAAGACGGTCGGTTTGGTCGAGGATTTCGACGATACGGTGCTGCTCCGGGAGGAGAGGGAGGAGATTTCGGGGGTGATAACCTTGTTGCGTTTGATGGCTGCAAAGATGCTTCCCTGCCCGGTAGTGACAGAATGGGCTCCTGCTGCTTGACGAAGAAGCGGAGGCAGCCCTGATCCGCAAAAGCCGGATTTGCGCGGATGGCCGGAAGTCCTCGACCGATGCAACACGTTTCACGTGCGATGTTCGCAGGTCCAACCGGAGCTCTTACGGACAGTAGAACGTCGCCTGGTTCAGCGATTCGCTCAGGCTCTGAGTATGAATTGTAAGGATTGAGGATGATTCCCGCAACGGGGCAGTCGATTGCTCAGGGGAACGGATTTTTCGGACAGCACGCCGGAAGTTCTGCTAATCAATGAGTCAGTCTTTCGTTGCTTGAGAAAATTTCAAGGTTGCGGTAGAGAGAGAGAGGGAGAGCTTCCGACTTGCGGGAAGGGTTGCACGATGATCGTTTTCTCCAACGTCAGGAAATTATATGATGGGACCTCAAACACCGTTGCGGCGGTTCATGAACGGGTCGACGTGTGGGTTGATGGGGGCAAAATAGAAGCGGTGAAACCGCATGAGGCACCGTCTTCTCACGGCCACAACGTCCGCCACGTTGATTGTTCGGTACTCACCGCGACGCCGGGGCTCATCGATTGCCATAGTCACGTCACCGTGCTGGGTATCCGCGACGAAGACCTGGCTGCCATGAATGGGCCGGCCGGTCTCCTCTATACGGAGCGGATTCTCTACGCCACGTTGGCCCAGGGTGGCGTCACGACCGTTCGTGACGTGGGAGGCGCCACGCACGTGGTGAAACGATTGGTGGATGAAGATCTCATCATTGGGCCTCGTTTGAAGATTGCCATTTGCATGTTGTCCACGACCGGCGGCCATGCGGATTTTCGAGGCACGGACCGGTGCCATGAGACGGTCTCCCGGTTATGGCCCGCTGGCCCTGGTCGTCCCTCGAGCATCGTAGATGGACCCTGGGAGTGTCGAAAGCGGGTTCGAGAAATCGCCGCGTGTGGCGGGGACTTGGTAAAAATTTGTACGAGTCCGGGCGTTGTGTCTCCCTCAGATAAATTAGAGCATCGTGATTTCACGCAGGCGGAAATTGAAGCGATTTGTGATGAAGCCGCAGGTCGCGGCATGATGGTCGCGGCACATGCTCACAGTCGGCGCGGCATAGAATTGGCCATTGATTGCGGGGTGCATGACATTCAGCATATCTCGTTTTTGGATAAGACCTTAGCGGAAAAAGCCTATGCCAAGGGGTGTACGGTTACCCCCACGTCATGGATCAATTATGAGTTGCCACAGGTGAAGGGCTTGTCCCCTTTTGTTGCTGAGAAAGCGCAACGGGTGGCTCAGGCACACGCCGAAGCGGTTAGAATTGCGCAGGCGAGTGGTCTGAATATGGTCACGGGGACTGACCCCATCCTTCCCCATATGCACGGCCGAAATTATATGGAGATGGTCTCGCTGATCAAGGATGGCTTGCCCACCCTGGCGGCGTGGCATAGTGGGACAGGGCTTGCTGCCGAGCGCATCGGACAACACGATGCCGGTAAATTACTGCCGGGGCATCGGGCGGATATCCTGTTCAGCCAAGGTGACGTCATCGCGCACCCTCACCTGTTTAACCAGGGGGCATTAGTGGAAGTGGTAAAAGACGGGATAGGGTATCGAGGCTATCTGAGCGGTATTCCACAGAAAACCTTTTCCTCCGGGGTCAACGATCTGCTCGTGGGTCCTTGTTCCGAACAGCCAGAATGAGAGCGTCAGGACGGTTGGATTTCCGGTTTGGAGAAGTCCTGCTGTACAGGGTCGTCTTGCATGTCCACGACGAGTTCCCCTTTCGGCGAGAAAAATCCCTGTCCATCAATCTGCACGATGCCATCACAGTTATCTTGGAAAAATTCCAAGATCCACCCATTGAAATCATAGCCCTCGTCGGTGATGTCGTTTTTGAGGAGTCGCGTGGCAAAAATAAAGTTGGCTCGCACGACGAATTCTTTCGCCAGATCGGCCTCCACGTCACCAAAGGCGGACAGGTGCGCGGAAAACCCTGCCCGTTCTTGTTCAAAGACGTCTTGATAGGTGCCTTCATTGCGAATGCAAAACAGTTGAAGAGGTTTTCTTTCACGGTGATACCCGAGAGCCACTTGGACCCATGAATACTCATCGAGTACTTCAGGAGCCATTTGGGGTATGAGGGGCACCTGGCTTTTCGATCTTAGAAAATCTAACAAAAGGCGGAGAGGGGGAGGTTCCTTTCGTTGGCAAAATACCCGAGAATAGATAAACTCGTTCCCCGCGTCGTCAGATTTTGTCAGTGAAATGACGGATAATTCTTTTCCCATGGCGTACCCCCCCCCTTCAATTGGCTGACTCAGATTGCGCTCACTTTATCGTGGTTGTGACATAGGCTTCAAGGAAACGAATCGATTGTTCAGGTAAAATTCGGTGATGGATTCCATCCTGAAAGATCCTGAAAGATCCTGAAAGAATTTTGTAATTGACAAAATCTTACGATTTCAGTAAGTTTGCCTTCATCTGATTGGGTCCGTGTTTTTTGTATTGAAGACCGGTAAGCATTGAAAATTCTTCCATGTCTGCCTTCTGTCTGAGTTCTATCCTGCCTGACACTTTTTTATTTTGAATTTTGAAGGGAGAGAGTTGTGGCCAAAGTTATGACCAAATCACAGATTGTTGATCATTTAGCAACGAAGTCCGGAGTGACCAAGAAGACCACGAGCGAAATTCTCGATAACCTGGCGGCTTTGGCTTATAAAGAGGCGAAAAACTCTTTTACTGTGCCTGGCCTCGGGAAGTTAGTCCTGTCTCATCGGAAAGCTCGAACCGGGAGAAATCCACAAACGGGCGAACCGATCAAGATTCCGGCCAAGAAAGTGGTGAAGTTCAGGGTTGCCAAAGCCGCGAAAGATTCCATCTTGGGCAAGAAATAAAGTTTCCTCGGCTGTAGGGGCCGAGGTAACGGCGAGATGGGGTTGAGACCACCATTTTCGCGGATGTACGTTGTAACGAGCCGATGTCTTCCTGTCTGTCAGGAAAAACAAAAACCGTCTTACGAAGTTCCCTCACGGGTTGCCGGCCTTTCAACTCTGGCAGAAAACCGTGAGTCCTGCCTTTTAATAAAACGAAGCCCCCAACCCTGTCGTACCCATTCCATCGTGGGCCACGAGGCTGATTTCGTCTCCATCGTGGACGTGGGTGTCTTCGCTCGCCACTCTTCGATTGACCGTCACCATGACCTTGTTTTCCCGCAAGAGTCTGGTGACTTGTCGAAGTTTACGCCCCTGCCGTTTAATGAGCTGTTTAACCGAAAGGGGATCTTCCAGTTCACAGGACAAACTTCGTTCGCCGTCTGACGTTTCTAAATTCCCCATGAGGGTGATGGTGACCATAGCCAACCTTTCTGTATGCGCAACACGGTTTTAACCGGAAGTGCATACACCGTGGCTCCTCGCGGTGGGAGCCTGTCTGAAGAAGCCGCGTTTGCCTGCGCGTAGCGATTGGCTTTGCTGAAAACCTGAAGGCATTTCATCCGGAACTCGTCGGCGCGTCGATAAGGGTGGCTGACCGGCCCCATCTTATCAAGGTTAAAATCCATGCGGCAATTGAGCGGGAGGTGGGTTTGAAGAAAGCCGTTGTGGTCTGCGTCGCCCGTGCGTCAAGGCTGTTGGCCTGAGCACAAGAAAACAGTATACTGAAACGGGCCCTTCAGGCATGGGCACAAACGTATGTGGCGAATCATTATCATTTTAATTCTTCTGATCGTGTTGTTTTTGATGATTCGGAAGTCCATTCGGGATTTTTTTGGCAAGAACGCTGCTGATCCCTCCCTGCCCTCGAAGGATATGATGGTGCAAGACCCCGTCTGCAAACTTTATATCACGGCGAATTCCGCGGTGGTTGAAAAAATCGGAGGTCAGCGTTACCACTTTTGCAGTAACGAATGTGCCCATAAATTCAAAAGCTATATGTCCGGATAGGATCGGAGAAGCAGGTCTCCACTGGTCGAGAGCGGCACGGGCATCGTGCGGGTATTAGGCAAAAGCTCCCCCGCAGGATGATCCTGCACCGGCCGTGCATCCGTAACAATGTTGGCCGATGATAATCGGGCGTTGAGCCAAGGCCTCGAAATCGAACTCCGCTATTGTTTGTGGAAGACTGCGACCGACGGGTACGTCGAGCATCTGATTGAAATCGCAATCGTACAGTCGTCCGTCCCATCCTACGCTGAGTAAGCTTCGACACATCACGTTTTCGACCGAGTGAGGGTTGAAACTCTCGATGAGAAGGTTCATGTATGCTTCATATCTGCCCTGGGCGTACAGATCGTTCAGGAAGCGGTTAATGGGCATGTTGGTGATGGTGTACAGTCGATTGAATCTGAGACCGAAACGCGAGAGAAGTTCATCCTTGTAGGCTTCCTCCAATTCCCGTTGGTTGGAAGGCAGACGTGGTCCCAATGGGTTGTAGATGAGATTCAACGCTAATCCCGTGCCTTCGTCTCCATATCCCCATGCATTCAATTGCCGTAAGGCAGCCAGGCTTCGTGTAAAGACCCCCTTTCCCCGTTGCTGATCCACGTTCTCCTCAAGATAGCAGGGTAAGGAGGCCATGACTTCCACTTGATGCTCAGCCAGAAAGCGGGGAAGATGAGATTTTCCTTTGACAAAAAAGACGGTCAGATTGCATCGATCGAGAACCGTCCTCCCGAGGGCACGAGATTTTGAAACGAGATATTCAAAGTGCGGATTCATTTCCGGGGCCCCTCCGGTAATATCCACGGTAGTGATCTCAGGATGGCGTCGAAGGACGTTGAGAATGATCTCTATCGTTTCACGGGTCATGATTTCCGTTCGGGAGGGGCCGGCGTCCACGTGACAATGGTGACAGGTTTGATTGCAAAGCTTCCCGACGTTCACTTGCAACGTGTCGAGGGTCCTGGCGTGCAGTGGTGGGATCCCATGTTCCTTCAGGGTTTGCGAAAAGCTACCGGGGAGTACGGGGACAGGCGTCATCGTCCGTTCTTTCATCGGTTGACGAGCATCTTATAGGGAAGACTCATGATCATCTCCGATTTCGCGTTGCCGGGAAGTCGATAGAGTTTTTCAACAAACTGCCACGTACAACGACGTTCATGCCGTCTCATCACGGATTCCCGCCCCCGATCCGGGCGAGGGCACGCGTACAGGGAAACGATCATGCGGCATTCTTTGTGTTGCCACGTTTAGCAGCATCCGCTTGATGGTTGGTGGGTACTTGATTCAACGGAGACATTTTGTCCTGCTCGATTGACTATCCCGAAATATGGTGCGTATAAATCATTTTCGAGTACTTTCCGAGTCTTTGAGCAGATTTCCATTGGCACGCCGCATGAAAAGGTACGTCCATCGTCGTCCTGCACTTCAAGAAACGGTCCGGTGAGTATGGCAAAATCTCCGTTCCACGCCAAGGGAGTCTCTTCCGGCAACACCCCTGACTCTTGCGGATCAGCTTGAGTCATTTCTGCAGAAGTATCGGTAAAATCAAACAGCTTCTCATAGCATGGCGTGCGTAACAAGGCTGAAGTTTTGTGATCAAGAGGCTCGGGTATCCCTCGTCGGTACGTCTGCTCCAGTTCGTCCTTCACCAGACTGAAGGGGCCCTTCAGTCTGGCAAATGGAAAGGAAGTCGGGGGCATGGGTGTCATTTTGTATCCGGACAGGGTCACTGAAAGGAAATGGATACCATCAATCACCCGCCACGGAACGATGGAAACCTGGTGAATGCCCCGAAAGCCGGCTTGACGCAGACCATTCCAGTATTCGTGGAATGGAAGAGCCCCGGAGAGACAGTCACCCCATTTCTTCCCGTCATGAATTAAATAGCGAGGAAGGGTCTGGTCGGCTATGATATCCGAAATAGAAAATCGCCCTCCAGGCTTTAACACTCGAAACATTTCGCGGAAGACGCTTGATTTGTTCGGTGCCAGATTAATGACACAATTGGAAACAATCAGGTCTACGATTTCATCCTCGACCGGCATCGCTTCAGCCTGCCCCTTGAGAAATTCCACGTTGGATTCCATATAACCCAGGTTTCCCGCGACTGTTGGGGCGTGGGTTCTTGCAAGGGCCAGCATTTCATCGGTCATATCAATCCCAATCACCCGCCCGTCCTCTCCTACTCGACGAGAGGCTTCGAAGCAATCGATCCCACCGCCCGACCCAACGTCGAGCACGGTTTCGCCGGGCTGAACGGTCGTGAGGCCGACTGGCGTGCCGCAACCATAAGAAACCTTGAGAATCGGTTCGGGAATAAACGTCCGTAACTCATTATGATTGTATCCGGTGGGACAGTACATTTCTTCGCCCGTGGTCACGGCCCGGGCATAGCGTTCGTTGACGGATTGGGTAATGACGTGAGATTCCACAATGACCTTCACGTGCCATTCGGCGTAGAGTCCGCGGCTACGGTTCCTCGGACAGGAATACAACCCTCATGCAACTATACAACGAACGGGACGGCAAAGAGAAGGCCGAACGTCCGATTATTGCCGGAAAGTCAGTTTGTCGGCTGCTTCCTGATCCACGAACCACGTCAGGGTTCCGGCCCGTGGCCGAATGATTTGAGCGGGGAGTGCGTCGGGTTGAAAAGGCCCTTCCAGTACGGCGTGCAGTGTTTCCGCTTTTTCCGCGCCGCTTATCAGAAACGTGACGTGTCTCGCGTGATTGAGAAGAACCGGGTTGAAGGTGATCCGGTATGCCTGAAACTTTTCCACCCAAGGGGCGGCAACGAGCCGGTTCGTTGCATGAACAACCTGGGGACCCGGAAACAGAGAAGCGGTATGACCGTCCTGGCCCATGCCCAACAGGATGAAATCGAAGCGAGGGATTTCTGGTTCGGGAACGTTAAAACTCCTGCGAAGCACGGCTTCATAACGTTCGGCAATGGTTCGGGCATCCGGGAGTTCGCTCGGCACACGATGAATTTGCGTCATGGAAACAGGCAGGTGGCGGAGAAGTACTTCATGGGCCATTCGATAATTACTGTCCGCGTGATCCGGTGGGACGTGACGTTCATCACCCCAAAAAAACCGGATTTTTCTCCAATCGAGTTGACTGTAGAAGGGTGGGGCGGCAAGCAGCGCATAGAGTCCTTTCGGGGTCGACCCCCCGGCAAGTGCAAGAGAAAACACGTTTCGTTCCTGGATCGCCTGACGCGCGTGATGAAGAAGGTGTCGCGCGGCGGCTTCCAGCAAAGATTGGGAAGCAGGGTAGACCCGGATGGCTCGTTGGGAAGAAGGCATGTGAGAGAGTGAGGGAAGGTGAAACAACGGCAAGGCGTTTAGCAGCCTGAATAAGCTGAATCTTCGAGTGTGCCCTCTTTATTAAATTCCAAATGAATTCGGCATTGGGCAGGGACCGCGCTGAAAAACAACCAGGACGGCTTGTCACCGGCAATGCGGAAATACACCCAGGTCTCTCCTCCGAAAAACCGCTTCGATTTGGCGTCAGGCTTGCCAAAATTTTCTTCAAACCACGCTTGAGATTTCCCCTGGAACTCAGGGGGAGTCCGTGAGGCATCCTGAGGAGGAGAAGTGCCACAGCCATCCAAGGCCGGACTGAACGCACAAAGAATCAGAAAGTAAAGGAGCGACTTCGGGCCCTTCATGGTATGTCGCCTGCGGGTTTGGGGGCCATCATCAATCTCTCGTACAAGAGGGGAAAAGAGAGTGCCGGAGGACGTGATGCTTTGACTTTCCTGAAACGTCTGCCAAAATCGTAACCTTGGCACGGCGTCCAGTCAAATGAAGCAATGGAGGTGGATCTGAAAAACGTCAAGGTCTTTCGTATTGCCAACGTCAGACTGGCTCCATTAGAATGAGTATCATCAGGAATGATCCTTGATCAACGAGACGACGCGATATCATGGAAAAACGGGTCGTATCCTAAAGGCCCGTGAGGGAGAAAACCGATGAAAATCTACCTGGATACCGGCAACGTCAAAGAAATTGCCGAAGCCGCTCGCATGGGTATTCTGGATGGGATTACCACAAATCCATCATTGGTCTCCAAAGAGGGGCGTGACTTTAAGGATTTAATCTTGGAAATCTGTCGGCTCGTCGAGGGCCCGGTCAGCGCGGAGGTCGTGAGCGTTGAGGCCGAGGCCATGGTTAAGGAAGGTCGGGAGTTGGCCCGTATTCACCCGAACGTCGTGGTCAAGTGCCCGTTGATTCCGGAAGGACTCGTCGCAACCAAACGCTTGGCCGGTGAAGGCATTCGGGTGAACGTCACGTTGTGTTTTTCACCGACCCAGGCCTTGCTGGCGGCTAAAGCCGGAGCGTGGTGCGTGTCGCCTTTTATCGGCCGGTTGGATGACATAAGTAGTGACGGCATGGAACTCATTCGGCAAATCGTGACCATTTTTCACAATTATGATTTTTCCACCCTGGTGCTTGTGGCAAGCGTGAGACATCCACGGCACGTGGTCGAAGCGGCTCTGGCAGGCGGTCATATTTGCACCATGCCCTATGGCGTCTTTCAGCAATTGGTCAAGCATCCGCTTACGGACAGTGGACTTAAAAAATTCTTAGCCGATTGGGAAGCCCAAAACGTGCCGAAAGGGTAACCCCTGGATTTTGCCCTCCGGTTTGCCGCGAATCGGGCTAATGAATGCCGTCGATCAGTTGACGGGCAAGCCGAAACACCCGATGAAACATGGGACGGGTGAGTTTTCCGGTAAAGGTATTTTGTTGACTGGGGTGGTAGGAGCCTAAAAGGGTGACTCCCCAGGGTGCAGAATAGATGGATTCGTGCCCAAACTTTGGGGCAGGCTTGCCGATGACGCGACCTGGCGGTCCGGCGGCCGTCAAATATTCGTCAAAGGCGATTTTCCCCAAGGCCACGACCACGGTAATTCGTTTCAATAAACGGAGTTCCGCGAGGACGTAAGGCCGACACGTTTCAAACTCTTCTTTCGATGGTTTGTTGTCTGGTGGAGCGCAACGAACGGCCGCGGCGACGTAACAATCCGTCAACTGCAGTCCGTCGTCCCGATGGGTGGACTCGGCCTGATTGGCGAATCCGAATCGAAACAGGGCTTCATAGAGCCAATCTCCACTCCGGTCACCGGTAAAGACTCGTCCGGTCCGATTCCCGCCGTGAGCTGCCGGAGCCAATCCAATGACGTAGAGCCTGGCACGGGGATCTCCAAACCCTGGAACGGGCCGTCCCCAATACTCCCACTCCTGAAATCGTTTCACCTTCGTGGCGGCGACGTCTTGACGGTAGACGGTCAATCGTGGACAGTGCGTGCAATCAGCGATGGTCCGGTGTAAAACTTTGAGGCTGCGCATCAGAAGCATCGTACCATAACTCACGATCGGCTTTTAGTGGCTTTCGTATTTGAGCGAGAGATTGGTTCCTTCGCGTAAAGACGCGATGCTTCGGGACCCTCGGCGTGACGGGAGAGGGGGACGGGGGTGACCATGGAAGGGTGAGGGACAGGGTCAGGGCAGGCACGGGAATCCGGAACAACGAGTCGGCAAACGCATGCAAATCCATATCGATTGCTCCAACAAAGAAATTCGGACGAGTCTCAAGCAACTTCTCCTCGCAGGATTGGACGCGGCTGATCCCGAGTCGGCAATTCAGCGTGCCACGAGGATCAGGAACAAGAGCCTCAGAGTAGGGACGCGGAAGTACGATCTCACCGGATTTGCGCGCATCGTGTGCATCGGAGCAGGGAAAGCATCGGGTGCCATGGCGGCTGCATTGGAACGACAATTCGGGTCAAGGTTGGAAGGGGGCCTGGTTGTGGTCAACGACGGCCATGGACAAAAAACCAAAAGGATACGTCTGCTTGAGGCACGGCATCCGGTTCCCGATCATCGAAGTGAAAAAGCCGCGCAAAGGATTGTCCGGCTGCTTGAATCGTTAACGAACCGTGACCTGGTCTTGATGGTGCTGTCTGGCGGAGCGTCGAGTCTCCTGGCGGCCCCGGCTGCCGGCCTTACCTTGAAGGACAAACAACTCACCACCGATCTACTGCTCCGAAGTGGCGCAACCGTTCAAGAAATCAACACGGTGCGAAAACACGTGTCCGGGATCAAAGGCGGGCGACTCGCGCGCGTCACCACTGCCACGGTCGTTACTCTCGTTCTTTCGGACGTGGTTGGCGATGATCTGGCTACCATTGGTTCGGGCCCCATGGCTCCGGATTCCTCTACCTTTTCAGACGCGAAAAACGTGCTTGCCAGGCATGCAATATGGAACCGGATTCCATTGGCCGTTCAACAACATTTGGACGACGGAGTACAGGGACGCATACCTGATACGCCAAAACCCGGTGAGGCCATTTTTTCTCGGATCCGGCATCACGTTATTGGCAATAACCAGGCTGCCGTTGAACGCGTGGCCAAACGGGCTAAGGCGTTAGGGTTCCGTTCCCTGATCTTGACGACGACTCTCTCCGGGGAAGCGCGTGACGTCGGGAAGTTCTTTGGGGATCTCGCCAAAGAAATGCACGTTTCAGGAAAGCCTCTCCGGCCTCCGGCGTGTCTTCTTGCCGGCGGAGAACTCACCGTGACCGTGAAAGGGAACGGGATTGGTGGGCGTGCACAAGAATTTGCGTTGGCTGCCGCTGCTTCACTTGCAGGATTGCCCCATGTTTTTGTCATCGGGGTCGGCACCGATGGGACCGATGGTCCGACGGAGGTGGCAGGGGCTATCGTGGATGGGCAGAGCATCAGCCGTGCCCGTAAAAAAGGGATAAGCCATGAAGCGGCACTTCGAGAGAACGGCAGCTATCGCTTTTTTGAGCGGGCGGGTGGACACGTTGTCACGGGACCGACCGGCACGAACGTGAACGACTTGTATATGATTCTGGCCTTGTAAACGGTTCTTGACCGAAAGGATGGGGAATGTACGAAGCGCAAAAAATGGTTCTGGAGTTTCACAAAGAGTTTGACATCCACGTCTCGGAGAGCCCTGGCGTGCCGGACAAGAAGACTGTGGCCTTGCGCGTGCGGCTCATTCAGGAAGAATTTGACGAGTTGACAGAGGCCATGAAAGCCGAGAATCTTCCCTGCATTGCAAAAGAACTTGCCGATCTTCTCTACGTCGTGTACGGCACGGCCGTCTCCTATGGAATCGACGTGGAGCCGGTGTTCAGGGAAGTTCAGCGTTCAAACATGAGCAAGGCAGGCGGATATAAACGAGAGGACGGCAAATGGGTTAAACCTCCGACGTATTCACCCGCGAACGTCGAGCCCATTCTCGAAAGGCAACAAGAGGGATGAAGGCAAGGGCACGGCTCCCTCATCGTCCGGAGCCCAACGCCTTACGAAGGGAATGGTGATGGTTCTCGTGAGTCAGTAAGGCTTCTTTAATGGAGAGTCCGCCGCCATAACCTACAAGTTTCCCATTGCTTCCGATGACTCGATGACAGGGAACAATGATCGAAACGGGATTCTGCCCATTGGCAGCTCCGACGGCACGAACGGCCTTGGGTTTCCCAATGGCCCGCGCAATCTGTCCGTATGACAGCGTGTGTCCATAAGGGATGGACAGAAGGGCTTGCCATACCTGTTGTTGAAACGGAGTTCCCTTCGAGGCAAGGTTGATCGTGAAGGTTTTTCGCTTCCCGGAAAAGTATTCTCTGAGCTGCTGAATAGGTCGTTGAAAGGGTGTTTCGGAATATGTCCACTGAGGATCCGGTTTAAGTGGATGCCGGCCGTCTTGAAACGAGAGGTGCGTCAATGCATGTGCGTCCCCTGCCAGGAGTAACCTGCCGACGGGACTCTTGATACTGCAATAGTACCGGGCCTTCCGTTGAGGATGGCTTTGTGCGGAGAAGGATCCGTTACGGTTGCTTGACGAGCTCATGAGTTTGGCCGGTCCGCGTCGGTCGAAAAACCTGTTCCCTGTTCCTGGAGTATGCCAAAAGTATACCAATTCGGGAGTCGCGTTGGAAAGGAATTGTATAATAGGTCCACCACCTCACTCCGGGTGGTGGATGAGCAGGACTCTCTCTCCTCCGGGTCTATAGAGACCGGAGCCACAGGGCACACCTGCCCCCAAACGGTCGTGGCTCGGTTTGACGTGACGGCCTCGTATTTTTTGAAATACGCCCCAAAGAAACGGGGACCGGACAAGAAAAGAAATTCAAACGGAGCCACGACCCACCCCAAGCGTTTTTCTTGACAGCCTTTTCGATGCTTGACTAGACTGTACGAAATTTCCTTTGTGTTTTCGAAGAGTTAGGAGCGTTTTCGTGTTTTCATCTCTCACGGCAAAAATTGACGGCGTGCTTAAAAAGTTTCGGGGGGCCGGTGTTCTCAAAGAACAGGACGTTGTCCAGGCCTTGAAGGAAGTCCGTCTGGCTCTGCTTGAAGCCGACGTCAATTTTAGAGTTGTCAAAGACTTCATCGGACGCGTTCAGGAAAAGGCCACAGGCAACAAAGTTCTCGAAAGTCTGACGCCCGGACAGCAAGTCGTCAAAATTGTGTGGGAAGAATTACGCGACTTGATGGGGCATGGACACTCTGGCCTGTCGCTCTCTTCTCAACCCCCAACTATTGTGATGATGGTAGGCCTGCAAGGGGCAGGGAAAACCACTACCTGTGGTAAAGTCGCACGGGTGTTTACCCAACAGGGAAAGCGCGCGTTACTCATTGCTGCGGACCCGCGACGTCCTGCCGCCGCGGAACAATTAGCCGCTCTGGGAGCCAACCTTGACGTTCCGGTTCATCGTGCGGACCGGCTGCTGTCGACTCGCCCCGAGATCGTGCGTTTTTGTTCGGAGGGAGTCCGTCGTGGTCGGGAGCACGGCTATGACGTCGTGATCCTGGATACCGGGGGCCGGCTTCACATTGATAACGAATTGATGTTGGAACTGGAAGACGTAAAAGCCGCCGTTGCGCCACAGGAAGTTTTGTTGGTCGCCGACGCGATGACCGGTCAGGAAGCGGTTAACGTGGCGGAGCAGTTCGATCAACGCGTGGGCGTGACCGGCGTGATTTTGACCAAGATTGAGGGTGACGCGCGGGGTGGAGCCCTGCTTTCGATGCGGGCGGTTATCGGGAAGCCGGTGAAGTATCTTGGTGTGGGTGAAAAATCCGATGCGCTGGAACCGTTTCATCCTGATCGCATGGCCTCTCGGATTCTGGGGATGGGTGACGTGTTGTCGCTGATTGAAAAGGCTCAACAATCCTTTTCGCAGGAAGAGGCCCTGGCGCTGCAAAAAAGAGTTTCGGGCAATGCTCTGACCCTTGAAGATTTTCGAGATCAGATCAAACAGGTCAGCAAGCTGGGGTCTATGGAGCAAATTTTGGGCATGCTGCCCGGGGCAGAGAAGCTGAAGTCGATGATGAATACCGGGGCGAGCAGGGAGTTGCCGGAAAAGGAAATGAAGCGGATAGTCGCGATTATTGACTCGATGACACCCACGGAACGTTCGGATCATGCGATCATGAACGGCAGTCGTAAGAAACGTGTGGCCAGGGGGAGTGGAACCTCTGTTCAAGAGGTCAATCGGCTCATCAAGCAATTTCTCACGGCACGCAACGCGTTGAAGTCGCTGGTCGGAGGAAAACCCGGGAAACAGGGGAAGCTGGGGAAATTCAAGAAACGGGGAAAGCTGATTCGTGTCCTTCAATCTCCCTAGCGGAACACTCTTCCTGGCGGATGGCGTGCTTTGTTGTACGCCTGCCAGAACCGCGCGCGTACTGTCTCGCAACGGCCAGGCGTGAGAAGAAAAATCCGGCCAGGGTGTATTTCTGGTCTTAAACCACGTATAATAAGCGGTTTTTGGGAAAAATTTACTTCACAGGAGGTTGATACTCGTGGCAGTACATTTGCGTTTAACCCGAATGGGGCGACACAAGCGGCCCTTTTATCGGGTCGTTGCCGTGGATTCCCGAGCACGCCGAGATGGAAAGTACATCGAGATTGTCGGCACGCATGATCCTTTACAAGAACCGGCAGTCACCAATTTAAAGTCAGAGCGCGTGTTGGACTGGCTTCAAAAAGGCGCTCAACCGTCGGTGACCGTTCGCGCGCTCCTTCGGCGGTCAGGAATTTTGAAGACGTTCGAGGAATCGAAAAAGAAGACGAACGCCTGAGGGCTTTGCCTGATGAATGATTGCTTCCCCTGAGAGAGAAGTCATGTCGACGGACAACATGGTCACCGTTGGGAAGCTGGTAAAATCCTTTGGGGTCAAAGGGCAGGCGCGGGTTCTTTCACTCACGGACGTTCCGAATCGATTCGAGAAGCTTAAGGAAGTGACCCTCGAGTTGCCGACCGGCAAAACCTTGGTGACGACGGTAACCGACGTCTACCCGGACGGCCAATCTTATCTCTTGCGATTCGGGGCCTTCTCCACGCCGGAGGAGGTAAGGGACTATCGAGGGGCGTGGTTGAAAATTCCTCAGGCGGAGGTTCCGCCTGCGCCAGAAGGTCACCATTATCAGTTTGAATTAATCGGGTTAACGGTGAAAGACGAGTTGGGCAACGTGCTCGGAACGTTAGAAGAAGTGGTGACCTTACCGCATCAATGTCTGTTTGTGATTCGCGGAGCAAACAAAGAGTATCTTTTGCCCGCTTTGCGCAAATGGATCTCTTCGGTCGACCTTGCCGGAGGGGTCATGACCGTCACGCCGACTGCGGAATGGGCGGGTGACGATGCAGTGTGAAATTCTGACGTTGTTTCCTGAGATGGTTGGGCACGTCGCGTCACACTCCATTGTGAAGCGTGCGCAAGACAAAGGGCTGGTTTCGATTCGCGTCCATAATATTCGTGACTTCAGTCATGATCGGCATCGAGTGGCCGATGATGCGCCCTACGGCGGCGGGTCCGGCATGATCATGAAGGCTGAGCCCATTTTCCGGGCGGTTGACGCGTTGGGCCAGGAGAGGAGTCAACTACGGATTATCGTGCCTTCACCTCAAGGGCTGCCCTTTACACAACGGCTTGCCGAAGAATTGAGTCAAGAATCGAGACGGCTGGTGTGGATCTGTGGCCATTATGAGGGCATTGATGAACGAGTGCTGATTCGACTGAAGCCTGAAGAAGTTTCTCTTGGGGATTACGTGCTGACAGGAGGGGAACTGCCGGCCCTGGTGATGATCGACGCGGCCGTCAGATTGGTTCCCGGGGTGGTGGGTGATCCTGCGTCGGTGGAACAGGATTCCTTTTCCCAACCTCTGTTGGATTTTCCCCATTATACCAAGCCACATACGGTTCGCGGGTGTCAGGTTCCCGACGTCTTACTGTCAGGCAATCACGAGGCCATTCGACGATGGCGTCGAAAAGAAGCGCTGCGGAACACGTATGGCAAGCGGCCGGATTTGTTGCGGCAGGAGTCGTTAACCCAGGAAGATCAACGGTTATTATCAGATATTTCTCAAGAACGTGAGCAAGTTACGTCAGTGAGTGAAGGGGGAGGGTGACCATCATGAATCGGCTTCAACGGCTAGAGCAAACGTTTCCAACGAATCCCGTCCCTGTGTTTGAGATTGGGGACACCGTTCGCGTGCACGTGAGAGTGATCGAAGGTGAGAAAGAACGGGTCCAGGTATTCGAAGGCGTCGTGATTGCTCGAAAAGGCAAGAAAATCAGTGAGACGTTTACCGTTCGTAAAATTTCTTATGGAGTTGGAGTCGAACGGGTGTTTCCCGTGAACTCTCCCAATATCGCGAAGATCGACGTGACACGAAAAGGGAAAGTGCGACGGGCAAAACTGTACTATCTGCGTGACAAAAAGGGGAAGCAAGCCAAAGTCGCCGAACGAGAATTTTCCCGAACCGCAAGCCGGGCAAAGGCCGCAAAGAGCAAGTCTGCGGCTGTGGCAAGTGTAGAGGCTTCGGCGGAAGAAACTGCCGGATAATCCACGTGATTTTCTGTTGGTCTTGTGATGTTGACCAATGACGCCATAGGGTTGGGAGCTTTCGGACCCACGTGCGATCTCGAAGAGGAGGCACGGGCCCGTGGGTATCGACGGATAGCGGGGTTAGACGAGGCTGGGCGTGGTCCTCTGGCCGGGCCGGTTGTCGGGGCGGCGGTGATTGTGCCCCGTCGGTTTTCGTTGCGGAATCTTGATGATTCCAAAAAGGTGAGTCCCACGGAACGGGAGACTCTCTTTTCGGTTATTTCCAGGTACGCGACGGCGTGGGGAATTGGCGTCGCGTCCGAAGCCGAGATTGACTCGCTCAACGTTCTCCAGGCGACTCGTTTGGCTTGGAAGCGGGCGATCGATCAATTGAGTGTCTCACCTGATTTTCTGTTAATCGATGGATCCCTGGGCACTGACTGTTCTATTCCTCATCGCTCTGTAATTCAAGGCGACCAGCTTTCGTCTTCCATTGCCGCGGCGTCAATCCTTGCTAAAGTTTTCCGTGACCGAATTATGCGTGAATACCACGAGCACGACCCCCGGTATCGGTTTCATATTCATAAAGGGTATCCGACCCCGGAGCACCTTCGCCTGCTTCATCAGTTTGGACCAAGTCCGGCCCATCGGCACAGTTTTGGCCCGGTGCGCAGTTGTCTGACGACGCCTCAGGAGGGCGTGTGAGCCTGACCCCACAGCTGTTAGGCAAGGAAGCCGAAGCCGCTGCCGAACGGTTCCTTCGCCAAAAAGGCTTTCAGATCCTTGATCGCAACGTTCGAGTCGGTCGCGGAGAATTGGATATTGTCGCCCGGGTGGGAGAGACGCTGATCTTTGTCGAAGTCAAAGCTCGTCGAACGGATCACTACGGAGGCGTGTCCCATGCAGTCACTGCGCGAAAAGAGCAACAGATCATTCAATTAGCGGCTCGATACCTTGCGCGGCATCGCCTGGAAAATCAGCCGTGTCGGTTTGACGTGCTTTTCTATGACGCGACGAATCCTGATTCTCCCATTCTTGAACACGTTGAAAATGCCTTCGAGGCGTCCGGTGACGATCGGCGTTGGTAGGCACGCCGGATATCGCCATGATGGTCTGAAAATTTTTTCCATGCTGAGTGATTGTCCCCATGATTCAATTGTTCCACGTCTCCAAGTTCTACGATCGACGTGCGGCGCTTGATAATGTCTCGTTTCGAATCGACAAAGGTGAATGTGTCATTCTGACCGGACCGAGTGGCGCGGGAAAGACCACCCTGCTCAAAGTGATTTTTGGCGCTGAGGTTCCGGATACGGGGCAAATTCTTGTGCAGAACCGCAACGTTGCCCGGTTGCGGGAAAGTGACGTTCCCCATCTGCGTCGAACAATGGGTATTGTGCTGCAAAATTTTCAGTTGCTTTCGAAGAAAACCGTGTATGAAAACGTGATGTTACCGCTCGTTATTCAAGGCGTCAAAAGACGCGAAGCGCGAAAACGAGTGGTGGGAACCTTAAAGGCCGTAGGAATGGATCACAAACAGGCGACACGCACGGGTGTTCTCTCGGCCGGAGAGCAACAACGAGTCTGTATTGCACGGGCTATCGTGAACAGTCCCATTCTGTTGCTGGCTGATGAACCGACGGGAAATCTGGACGCAGAATTGACGGCTGAAATCGTGGAATTGTTTAAAATGATTCATGCTCAGGGGACAACGATTCTCCTGGCTACCCATAACCGATGGGTTGTTGAGCAGATGAATGGCCGCGTCTTGCATTTGCAAGCAGGCCACGTCGTGTCTGACGAAGGGGCGATGCCGTAATGCGGTCGTTGTATTTACTTCTGGAAGCGGTGACCAATCTCCGCGCGAATCGAGGGAACGTGGTGATTGGCATCGTCACAACGGCCTTTACCCTCGTCTGCTTTGGAGTTTTTTTGTTGTTGTATCTGAATCTCCAAAATCTTACCGGAACCCTTCAGAGCGACATTGAGGTCATCGTGTATTTCGATCCTGATGCCTCGAAGCAGATGATGTCTCGGGTACGGGAACGTCTCGAAACCGACCCGGCAACCCGTGCGATCACCCCCGTGTCCAAGGAACAGGCGCTTCGTGAATTTTCCGAACAATTTCCGGATGAATCACTCTTATTGGAAGGAATGGAAACCAATCCGTTGCCCGCGTCCGTTGTCGTCGGTTTATTTCCGGGATTTCTCGATGCCGAATCGCTCACTGCGTTTGCCGAACGCGTCAAGCAGCTTCCCGGTGTGATCCACGTGCGGTACAGCCAGGACTGGATTGATACTCTGGCGTTGGTGGTCAGTTACTTTGAGTTGGGGTCGGTGGCGGTCGGGACGATTTTGGCCGTGGCGACGATGACGATCATTGCCAATACGATCCGTTTGTCATTAAACGCGAGAAAGGAGGAAATTGAAATCCTCCGGCTGATTGGCGCCACGGGGTCCTTTATCGCAATACCCTACGTGATCGAAGGCATGATTCTGGGAGCAGTCGGTGGCGGTCTGTCTCTCACGCTGTTGAAAGGAATGTTCGAATTCTTGCGATCGGAACTCGACGCGTCAAGTTGGTTCGGAGGGACGCACGTTCTCACGTTTTTCCCGGGACGGGAATCTTTTCTTTTGGTGATAGTTGGTATGCTGTTAGGATGTGGGAGTAGTTTGCTCTCAGTATTCAGCCTGATGAAAGTGCGGAATTGACGGCCCCAAAGCCGCTTGTTGAAAAACTCTGTCTTTCCATGACGTCCCAGCGTTGGAGATGACCCTGAGCCGTACCAAAACAGGCTGCGAGCCTCGTCCTGAGCGGAGCACCAAGTCGGGCCTGCTCGTGCTCACGGCTTTTCTTGCGACGTCCGTTGGCCTCATCGCCGTCGAGCCGTTGACGGTCTGGGGAGCACTGTCCTCTCTCCAGGAAAAAATTGAAAAAGAAAAGCATACCCTTGAACGGTTAAAGAAGGAAATCAGGAAAACCAGGAAAAAGCGCGATCAGTCACGAAAAAAACACGACGCGGTCTTGCAGTCGATTGAGCGTCTTGATCGCCAATTGCACAAAGAACGGCAGGAAGCCACTGCAATCAATCGGGAAATAAAACAAATTGACCGGGAACTGAACAGGATAGGCACTCAGTTAACCACGCTTCAGTCCCATATAAACGATCAGAACGCCGTGATCGGAACTCGTCTGAGACGACTCTACATGGAAGGGAGAGCCGGCTGGGTGTATCCCTTAGTGGCAGCGGATTCTTATGCGCGGTTTCAACGCCGGTTAATGTATCTCTCCTCGCTTGCCACGTGGGAGCGCCACCTGTTTGAGGAATATCAACGCGAGGTCGCTCAAAACAAACGGCTTCATGCCCAACGGGAGAAAATTCGTGAATCGTTGGTGGCACGGAAAGGCCGAGTCGACAAGAAAATGGAGGTGATTCGAGGCATCAAGTCCCAAAAGCGCGTTGTCTTGGCCAGTCTCAAAAAAACGACGCAGTCCCATGAGCAAATGCTGCGCACGCTTGATCAGGCCGAAAACCGAAAAGATGCCCTGCTCAAGAAGCTGGAGCAACGCAGTCAAAGTGCCGCGGAGAGCGTCAAGAAACGCTCGAAGAATTCGTTTCAAAGGGGCGCGTTGCTCTGGCCGGCGACTGGTGACCTGGTGGGAGTTTTTGGTCGGCAAAAACACCAGACTTTTGACACGTACGTCGAGAAGAAAGGAATTGAAATTGCCACAAGCGAAGGGACGGCTATCTGGGCCGTTTCAGGCGGGGACGTCGTCTATGCGGATTGGCTCAGAGGATATGGGCTTGTCGTCATTCTGGATCACGGCAATAATTACTTTACGTTCTACGCGCATGCCTCCAAGTTGTTGGTGATGGAAGGGAAAACGGTTGCCAAAGGAGACGTGCTTGGGGAGACAGGGTCCTCCGGATTGACCAATAGAACCATCTTATACTTTGAGTTACGGAAAGGAACCAGGCCGGTGAACCCGTTGGAGTGGTTGGTCAAACGGTGAACGCGTCCGGAATCAACGCGAAGGCCTGGGTTTGTTCTGGGCGATCTCACGATTGTGGTGCCGGGGAGCAGGATTCGAGAGGCTCGGGCATCGCAAATTTTCATGGTCTTTTAAAGAGTTAGGATGTCGATATGGAAAAGCGACGCTCTTCAATAACGTGGATTTCCTGGTTCGTTGTGTTCGGTGCGCTCGGCTTGGGGTTGATTATTGGAAAAGGACTGGAAAAAACAGGCTATGCCGGTGAGTCCTACGAAGAGCTCAAAATTTTTGCGGAAGTTCTGACTCAGGTTAAGAAACATTACGTCGAAGAGGTTCCGACCGACGATCTTGTTCATGGGGCCGTTCGCGGCATGCTCAAAACGTTGGATCCGCATTCCGCGTATATGACCCCGGAGACGTATAAAGAGATGAAAGTTGAAACCAAGGGAGAATTTGAGGGATTGGGCATCCAGATTGGGATCAAAGATCATCACGTCACCGTCATTGCTCCCATTGAAGGAACGCCCGCTCACGCGGCGGGGATAGAAACCGGAGATCTTATTTTGAAAGTCGATGAGGTGCTGACGAAAAACCTCACGCTGATGGAAGCGGTTCAACGCATGCGAGGGCCCAAGGGAACAACGGTCACGCTGACGGTAGAGCGAGAAGGGGCTCCGGGAACTCTGAGCTTCACCTTGATTCGGGATACGATTAAGATTCGCAGCGTCCGATCCCGGATCGTTGACGATCGCATCGGCTACGTGCGGATCTCTCAGTTTCAGGAATCCACGCCGGAAGATCTGAGCCGCGAGTTAGTGAAGTTGCGCGACAAAGGCACTCAGGGACTCATCCTGGATGTACGCAATAACCCGGGGGGACTCTTATCCGCGGCGGTTGGGGTCTCCGAGCAATTTTTGCAGTTTGATCAATTAATCGTGTCAGTCAAGGGCCGTGACGGTGGGGAAGATGAGTATCGTGCCCGTCCGTCAATGGATCCCTATGAATATCCCATGATTGTCTTGGTCAACCAGGGTTCTGCAAGCGCGTCGGAAATCGTCGCGGCAGCCATGCAGGATTGGGGTAAAGCCGTCATCCTGGGGAAGACAACGTTTGGAAAGGGATCCGTTCAGACTATTCTTCCGTTGTCGGATGGGTCGGGACTGCGGCTTACGACGGCGAAATACTATACGCCCCGTGGCGAGTCGATCCATTCCGTTGGAGTCAAGCCGGATATCGTGGTAGAGCAAAAACCGATGACCGTGGACGAGGAGCAGAAAGAGCCCACGGCGACCCCTTTGGAAGAGGACGTCAGTTCTTCCTCGTCCAATGAACGGTCGGACGGCAATGATTCGGACACGAAAGAAGCTCTTGAAGTGGAATTAATGAAAAAAGACGTGCAGCTTCAAAAGGCTATCGAGTTGCTCAAGACCTGGAACGTCTTCAAGGACCTGCGTCCCCTTTCATCGGTCACAGATTGAGGATAATAGCGGTAGAGGTTTTGATAACGCCGTCCACGGCGCGTATCCGCGAAAGGACTAATTCGTTGAGGTCCTCCAGCGTTTCCGCTTCAATCCGGACCACTAAATCATAAGGACCCGTGACGGCATCGACGTTCTTCACCCGAGGAATACGGGTGATCGTTTTGTACGCGCTTTTCGTGTGATCTCCTGCCACGTCAATCATCACGAACGCAGATATGGCCATTGCGGGTTATTTCGTCTTTGCACGGTGGAACAAGACGGATGGCTCTCTCTTCCGTGAGCGACCTTATCAAAGGTTTTGCTGTACGGTCAATCACTCGTTGAGCGTTCGCGTAAATTCCGAATAGCCGCGAGCAGTTCCTCCGAGGTCATGCTGACCCCCGGTCGCGTTCTGAGCATATGGGTGCGAGCAAGCGTCTCCAGATCGTCGAGCGTCTGAATGCCGAGTCGATAATACAAATCATGCACAATGGGTTCGGAAAAACCGGGGAGCAGGATCCATTGACGAATTACCGGTGGCAGGGGCGTTCTGAGTTCTTCATAGGCCTTGATGGTGCCGGTCTCCACGTATTCTTGAATTTTTGCCCCCAGGTCTTTCCCAATGCCGGGAAGGGTCCGGAGATCCCCCCTGTGGGCAAGCTCGGCAATGGGCGCCTCCACGTTGGCGATCGTATCGGCTGCTCGTTTATAGGCCCGAATCCGATAGGGGTTTTCTCCCTTGTTTTTCAACAACGTTGCCATGGACAGGAAGAGGTTGGCGAGCGCGTTGTTCGAGTCGTGGACGGGCATGCGGCGAGGTCGTTTGAGAATGGAAGGAAGTCCTATTGTAAAAGATTGTGCCTGGCAATGATAGGTCTTCTCGCCTCCGTGCAGTTCGAAAAAGGTCACGTTCCCAAATTGACAAGGCTTGAGAGGCTCTCGTAGGATGTAACCGTGTGACCGGAGAGACGTTGAGAGTGAACGGAGCGTGATGGGGCAGAAGGGTTCCGAAGAAACTCCAGGCATGCATATTCAAGTCAATGGTGACTCACGCAACGTGCGTGAGGAGATGAACGTAACGGGGCTCCTGCAAGATTTGCAACTGAACGTTGAACGGGTGGCGGTGGAAATCAATCTTCAGATTCTCGAGAAAGGGGAGTTTGACGCCAGAGTTCTGCAAGAAGGTGACCGCGTTGAAATTATGAGTTTTATCGGAGGGGGCGCTCTCCTTTTTGAGAATTGAAAAGATGAGGAAGGCGTCGAGCATTGAGGTTCCAGGAGATGGATAGAGGCAATGAGTGACGATCGCTTGACCATAGCCGGGCGGGAGTTTCGCTCTCGTTTGTGGGTGGGGACGGGAAAGTATAAAGACTTTATCGAGACGCAGAAGGCCATTGAAACGTCCGGCGCGGACGTCGTGACCGTTGCCGTTCGTCGAGTCAACGTCACGGACAGAAATTCCGACAATCTTCTTGATTATCTTGATCCGAAACAATACACCATTCTTCCTAATACCGCAGGGTGCTACACGGTGGACGACGCGGTGCGTTATGCCAGGTTGGCCCGGGCAGCAGGGGTGTCGGATTTGGTGAAACTCGAGGTGATCGGTGATGAGCGGACCTTGTTTCCTGACACAGCCGGACTCATTGAAGCCGCAAAGATATTGCTGAAAGAGGGATTCGTCGTTTTGCCTTATACCAACGACGATCCGGTCGTGGCACAAAAACTTGTCGATATCGGATGTCCGGCGGTCATGCCTTTAGCGGCCCCCATTGGTTCCGGATTAGGAATACGTAATCCCTACAATTTGAAAATCATCCTTGAAACCATAAACGTGCCGGTGATTGTCGATGCAGGAGTGGGAACCGCTTCCGACGCGGCGCTGGCTATGGAATATGGAGCAGACGCGGTATTGATGAATACCGCGATCGCAGAAGCACAAGCGCCCATTGTCATGGCTGAGGCCATGAAGTACGCGGTAGAGGCTGGACGGTTAGCGTATAAAGCAGGGCGCATTCCTCGAAAACTCTATGCTGCCGCGAGCAGTCCGATCGAAGGTATGTTGTAGCCTGACGCCGGCAACGCTCTCCGATATGGTTTCCGCTGGTCGTCAAGCGTCACTCCTCCTTTGTGAAGCGTGAAGGGACCGGCGGCAACGCTTTTTCGCGTCGCGTCCATAGATCGTCACGCGGCACGTGCTCTTGCCTTGTCGGACAAGGTCGTCTTCTGTTCCTGCCTGGTCACCGGAGGGTAAGGTTTACGGAAATCCCTGCGTGTAAAAAGAACGCGTTCTTTTGCAACCGTCGAGACCTTCCGTGTTTGTCACAACGAGTCATCTTCCGCCTTTGTATGTCGTCACCGACCGGCGCCAAACCGGAGAGGAGCGCTTTCTGCGGATCCTCGGAGACGTCGTCCCTGAACAAGGCATGATGATACAGATTCGGGAAAGAGATCTTGGGTCCCGAGAACTTCTCCGGTTTGTCAAGGCGATTCAACTGATGGCCCATCCCTTTCGCGTTCCGTGTTTGATTAATGATCGCGTGGATCTGGTCCTTGCCACTCAGGCCGCCGGCGTACATCTTCGCTCGGACAGCATGCCCGTCAAAGAGGCCAGGAAGTGTTTGGGTGCTGAGTATCTTATTGGGAAGTCGGTTCATTCTGCCCGGGAAGCTCTTCAAAGCGAGAAAGACGGTGCGGATTTTGTCGTGCTCGGACCGGTGTATGAGACGCCCTCAAAACGGGAGTATGGCCCCCCGTTAGGCATCCGCGCCGTTCGCGAAGCCAGTCGGCACTGCAAAATTCCCGTCTACGCGATTGGTGGGATGACGCCTTCTCGCGTGGAGAACGTGATGGAGTCCGGCGCCGTTGGCGTTGCGGTCATTTCTTCAATTTTCCAATCCTCTTCTCCACGCGAAACCGTGGCGGCGTATGCCGCGCAACTGCACCGATGGAGCCCACGGTAAAAGGGTCCGCCTTATATTAATTGACCCTTTCCGAAAGCCAGTGCTAGAATTTCTGCTATAGGATTCTCTCTGAAGCGGAAACGATGGGCTCATCCGGATTTATCCTTATCAGTACAAGGGGTTCGGAGGGAGAGAAAATAGTCGGAGCCGTTGCCGGGGGCGTGTTTTTTTGTGATTGAGCAGCGGGAAGATTCCATGGGATTGAGAAAACACGAAGACGCTGCTCGGGAGATAGAGAAACTCCGTGGAGAACTCCAATCCCTGGAAAACGAAACGCGGCATTTGTACGAAATCCGCATGAAATTGCAGCAATCGCAGAAACAAAATGAACGGCTGACGGCCAGCCTCCGGGAAGCCAAAGCCCAGATTGAAAGCCTCCGCACGGAGATCGCCAAACTCACGGCTCCGCCGTCGTCGTATGCGCTCTTTTGCAGTCTCAATGATGATTGCAGCGCCAACGTCTATGTCTCAGGCAGAAAAATGCGCGTCAGCGTGCATAGTTCGGTTGCGAGTGCGACCCTGCGAAAAGGCCAGGAAGTGATTTTGAATGACGCCTTGAACGTTATTGAAGCCCGGTCCTTTGATCCTCAAGGACAAGTGGTGAAGTTAAAAGATCGGCTTGATGGGGCACGGGCTCTGATTCAGTTGCATCATGATGAAGATCGAATCGTCGAGTTGGGTGAGCCGTTACTCAATGAGCGTCTCAGCGTTGGCGACCATCTTCTCTATGACGCCCGGTCGGGATACGTCATCGAGAAAGTCCCCAAAGCCGAAATCGAAGAGTTGGTGATCGAAGAAGTGCCGGACGTGCAATATGAAGACGTCGGGGGATTGGCGAAAGAAGTGGAGCAGGTGACGGACGCCGTGGAATTACCCTTTTTGTACCCTGATCTTTTCAGGGAGCATCGCCTGACCCCGCCGAAGGGCATTCTGTTATATGGGCCTCCAGGGTGTGGAAAAACGATGATCGCGAAGGCCGTAGCCAATTCCATTTCGCAAAAAACGCGACGTGTCTCCGGCAAAGAAATACGGAGTTACTTCCTGCACGTGAAGGGCCCTGAGCTGTTGAATAAATACGTGGGTGAATCGGAACGGTACATCCGGGAAGTGTTCGCCAAGGCTCGAGACAAAGCGGCAGGCGGTCATCCGGTGGTCGTGTTTTTTGACGAGATGGACGCGTTGTTCCGTACGCGGGGGTCAGGGATTTCTTCAGATATTGAGACCACGATCGTTCCGCAGTTTTTGGCTGAAATCGACGGAGTCGAGAAGCTCGAAAACGTGATCGTCATCGGGGCGAGCAATCGGCAAGATCTCATTGATCCGGCGGTCTTGAGAACCGGGCGGTTGGACGTGAAGGTCAAAATTCCCAGACCGGATAAACACGGTGCTCGCGATATTTTTGCCAAATATCTCACCAGCGATCTGCCGTTTGCGAAAGAGGAACTTGATCGGCACGCGCAGGATCGCCGTGCCGTTGTCTCGCACCTTCTCGAGACGACGGTGGAGTCGATGTACGCCACGTCGGAAGATAATAAATTCCTGGAAGTGACGTATGCCAATGGAGAAAAAGAAATCCTGTACTTTAAGGACTTTTCCAGTGGCGCTCTTATCGAAGGCGTAGTTGCACGAGCGAAAAAAGCCGCGGTGAAGCGAGCCATTAACGCGGATGAAAAAGGCTTGAAAGAAGAAGACCTTTTGAAGGCTATTCGGGACGAATTCAAGGCGCATGAAGATCTGCCCAATACCACGAATCCCGATGATTGGGCCCGCATCGCCGGGAAAAAAGGCGAAAAAATCATCCACGTTCGAACCCTGACCCCTGGCTCTGAAGAAACACGAGAAATTGAAACCGTGAGTGCCGGGCATTACTTTTAACGCTCCTGCCCACGGTGGAATGAGGAGTCCTTGCAGCGCATTATTGGGACAGAAACCGAGTTTGGCGTTGCCTCGCGTCACGTCCACGCGTCTGATCCCGTTGAAAATTCCCTCCAACTCATCAGTTATTATCCTTCTCTCGTTACCCCCCAGGCTATTTGGGACTACGAGAATGAAAACCCTCTGCGAGACGCTCGAGGGTTTGAAGTAGAGGGTGAACGCGAGTCGCCGGGTCCTGAGTATAATCGTGCGCTCAATAAGTTGTTGGCGAACGCCGGTCGACTGTACGTCGATGGATCGCATCCCGAGTATTCGACGCCCGAATGCAGTACGGCTCGAGAACTGGTCGCGTATGAACGGGCCGGTGAACGCGTCGCCGCCAAATGCCTGGAAGCCATGAATCGTACGGCAGGGGGGAACGGGTACGTGCTGTACAAAAATAACTCTGATGGAAAAGGGAACAGTTACGGGTATCATGAAAATTATTTGATGACCCGTTCAGTGCCATTCGACGCGATTCTTCAGGCGTTGTTGCCGTTCTTTGTCTCGCGTCCCGTCTTTGCGGGGGCAGGGAAAGTCGGATCTGAAAATGGGGCCGCGCGCGCGAAATATCAAATCTCTCAACGCGCGGACTTTTTTGAATGCCTGGCAGATCTCAACACCATGGTCAAACGCCCCATTGTCAATACACGTGATGAGCCTCACGCGGACGGCTCACGGTTTCGACGGTTACACGTCATCGTTGGCGACGCCAATATGGCGGAGCTGTCCACGTATTTAAAGGTGGGCACCACGGCGATTGTGACGCACATGTTGGACGAGGGCGCGGACCTCCCCTCGTGCGTGCTGGAAGATCCCGTGGCGGCCATCAAGATCGTCTCACGTGACCTCACTATGAAAGCCGATCTGAAATTGTCCGGGGGAGGGGTGACGAATGCGCTTGCCATCCAACGCGCCTATCTCCGGGCCGCGCGTGATTTTTATGCCTGTCGCGAGTTGTCGCCTGCGACAAAGGATATTCTGGTGAGGTGGGAAACCGTCCTGACGAAACTCGAGCAGGACCCGGGGCAATTGGTCGCGGAACTTGATTGGGTTGCGAAACAACGGATGATCGAGTCGTACATGGACCGAAAAGGCTGTGGATGGGATGACCCGCGCGTCGCGTTGCTGGACTTGCAATACCATGACGTTCGGCCGGGGAAAGGGTTGTATTATACGCTTGAACGGAGCGGTCGCATTCAACGATTGCTGGATGACGAAGAGATTGCCAGCGCGGAATTTCAAGCACCGCCGGGCACTCGAGCCTATTTCCGTGGTGCCTGTCTTCGGAAATTTCCTCGCCAAATCTATGGGGCCAGTTGGACGTCGGTGCTCTTTGAGATGGGAGACGTCTCCGTCAAACGGGTTCCTTTAATGGATCCATGGAAGGGGGCGCAAGATTTGACCGATGAGTTGTTGGAGGGCGTGGAGACGGCTCAACAACTCCTGGATCGGTTGTCGGTGTAGTGAAAATGGCTGTACCGCACGGCAAGGAGTCTCCCGTGAGCCGGGTAGCCGCTTGAGGAAAAATATGGAATGGATCGGAGCAGACGCGCCCGTGAGCCAGTGTTCGAGTTTTTTTGACTTTCTTGCTCGCGTGAGACCGGAACTGATGCCGTCGGCGCGGTGGGGGACCGGAGGGCACCCCTCGGTGTCGGTGGATGAGATGCAACGGAATTTTTTATCGCAGATCTCTCATGGTACGACCGTGTTGGCCGTGAAACACGACAAGGGCGTGATTATCGTCGGTGACCGGCGCGCAATCGAAGGTTCTCAAGTCGCTTCGCGGCGCATGGAGAAGGTCTTCAAGGCCGATCGCCATTCTGCCGTCGCCATTGCGGGCACTGCGGGACCGTGCATGGAAATGGCCAGGTTGTTTGGCATTGAACTGGAACATTATGAAAAACTGGATGGAATGTCGTTGTCCTGCGAAGGAAAGGCGAATCGTTTGGGACAAATGGTCAAAGCGAACTTGCCGATGGCCATGCAGGGGTTGGTTGTGATTCCGCTGTTTGTGGGTTTTGACGTCAAACAACGACAAGGCCGGATTTTTAAATACGACGTCACTGGTGGAAAATATGAAGAAACGGAGTATCACTCTGTAGGATCGGGAGGGAAGGATGCCCGGGTCACCATTAAAGAACGGTTTCGCAAAAATCTGTCTCAACGGGAAGCGATCACCCTCGCTCTTCAGGCGCTCTTGAGTGCCGCGGAAGAGGACGTGGGCACCGGGGGACCCGATGTGTCCCGAGGCATTTATCCCACCATAAAAGTCGTCGATGCCCAGGGCGTACAGGACGTTGAAGATTCTGAAGTGGCGTCCCTGTACGATCAGGTCGCTCGATCGAGAGCCGAACGGGAATCCTGATGTCTCTTCCGTTCTATATTTCCCCCGAACAATTGATGCAGGATAAGGCGGAGTATGCCAAAAAAGGCATTGCCAAGGGGCGATCGATTATTGCCGTCGAATATCAGGACGGCGTGCTTTTTGTGGCGGATAATCCAAGTAATTCGTTGTTCAAGATCTCCGAAATTTACGACCATATTGCCTTTTCGGGCGCAGGAAGATACAGCGAATTTGAAAATCTGCGCAAAGCAGGCATCCAACACGCCGATTTGAAAGGGTTTATGTACAGCCGCGAAGACGTTACGGCTCGTTCATTGGCAAATGGCTATTCACAAACCCTGGGCACGATTTTCAGTCAGGAACTGAAACCCTTCGAAGTGGAAATTCTGTTGGCCCAAATCGGGAATGGTTCTCAGGATACGGAGTTGTATCGCATCTCGTTCGATGGAACCATTTTTCACGAAAAGCAGTTTGTGGCAATCGGGGGACGAGCCGACGCGTTGATCGCCGCCCTTCGCTCGGGGGCTTCGGACGCCCTGCCGGATCTGAAAGCCGCCCTCACCCATTGCATGAAAGCCCTCGATACCTCGACGGATCAGAAGGTGTCCCTTGATGGTCTTGAGGTGGCTCTCCTGGATCGAACGCGCGTCGGGCGTAAGTTTCGGCGTGTTGCCTTCGAAGAGGCCAGCACCCTTCTTGCCTGATCTCTCCAATCATTGATCCGAAAAGAGCCAACGCCACCTGGATTTTGGATTGCGGATTTTGGATTGGCGTCGTCTGCGTGCAGTCGGCGTAGGTCGATGAAATGGATTAGCGAAGCGTAATCCGACAATTCCAGCTAAACGGGAATCTCTCTTTTTGGAGAGAGTGCCCCAGAGTGCCAAAGCCAAAGAAGGTAGCCCCATACAGTAGCTTGACACACAACCTCTTTGCTTCTTCCTTTCAGTCTTTTATCGAGCCTCTACGCAGGGCAGCTCAAGGTTGGAGGCGATGAACTTCAGGATGCACGTAGCTCTCTTCCAAGAAACACCCGCCGGCAAGAAGTGCATGTGCACTCCGGGCTTCCTCTAACTTAACCAGCCAGTATACCACATTTTCCACCGTTCGGTCATCGCGCGGCGAGGGTCTCTCACGCCTTCGACGCGCCCTTCCTCCCCTTCTGGGCAGTGCCTACATGGGAGAGGCCCGCGTTTCCAGGCTTCGGCTCTGGGGGGCGACCATGAAAGAACTGACAGCATTGTTCAGAATTGTTGGATTACGCTATGCTGATCCAGCCTGCATCGTGCGGTTCACCAGGGCGCTGGGAAATCCCCGCTCCGTTTCTGACGAGTGTATTGCAAATGGCAGCAAGATTATCTAAGCTGTCTTCGACAAGCACGTCACAGGGTATCGCCATGAGCAAAACGAAACAGATGCAGATTCGCCTGGAGCCGGAACTGAAAGCCGAAGCCGAAGCCGTGCTTTCTCAACTGGGACTGAACCCTACAGAGTTTATCCGCATGGCGCTACGCCAACTGGTTATGCGCAACGGGTTGC
This sequence comes from Nitrospirales bacterium, assembly GCA_965215405.1. Classification (GTDB taxonomy): domain Bacteria; phylum Nitrospirota; class Nitrospiria; order Nitrospirales; family UBA8639; genus Bin75. The sequence goes on along the minus strand of OZ244060.1, from coordinate 508,366 downwards.
CGTTTGACGCCAGCATCCCCAATGCTGAAACCATCGCGGCCTTGGAAGAACCCACGAACGGTCTAAAGCGGTTTGGCTCTCCAAAGGAGCTTTTCGCCGATCTTGAGGCCCGGAGTCACACCGGGTAGGGATGCGGGAGATTTCCTATGCCCACCGTTTTCTCAAAGATTACAGGCAGATCAAAAACCGGGGCTGGGATCTTCAAAAGCTTGAGACGTTTATAGAGGCGCTGGCCATTGGTCAGCCGTTGCCGCCGAGTGCCCGACCTCACAAGCTGTCCGGGAAGTATGAGCACGCTTGGGACGCCCACGTCGGTCCGGACTGGATTCTGATCTACGAAATCAGTGACGAACATCTGATTCTGCGCCGGACGGGAACACATGCAGATCTTTTTTGAAGAAGACCGAGCGGTGCAGGTCGGGTTAGCGCAGCGTAACCCGACGTCTTCGCTGCCCCACTCTCGTTCCTTCTTACCAAGGTCCCCTCACCCTAGCCCACGGGCCGAGTCCCGGGCAGGCTCTCTCCCCATTTCCCGCATTAAGCGGGAAATGGGGAGAGAGGGGATAGGCCAGAGCCGGAAGCGTCTGTTCCGTCTGCGTCGCGTCTATGGTAACATGCGTTCATGAAACGCATTTTCGGACTTGAATGTGAATACGGTCTGACCTTTTCGCCCAATGGACGGGTGTATCTGCCCATCGAAAAAATCCTGGGATATATTTTCGAAGGACTGATTCCGAACAGCTGGCCGTCCAATGCCTTCCTCGCAAATGGGGCCAGATTTTATCAAGACACCGGATGCCATCCTGAATACTCCACTCCGGAGTGCGATGATATTTTCGAGTTGGTGGCTCATGAAAAGGCGGGCGAGCGGATCCTTGAATCCTGTTTGCCCGCGGCCGAAGAACGCCTCCGAGAAGAAGGGCTCGCCGGCGCCATCTATATTTTTAAAAACAACACGGATTCCCTGGGAAATACCTACGGGTCCCATGAAAATTTTCTGATGCAGCGTGACGTTGACTTTTGGAAAGTGGCTGAACAGCTCATTCCATTTTTTGTGACGCGACAAATTTTTTCAGGTTCCGGTAAAGTCCTCAAGGTCTCGGGCAAACCGCACTATTTCCTTTCTCAGCGAGCCCAGCACATTCACGAAAAAACCTCTTCCTCGACGACGTCGTCCCGAAGCATTATCAATACTCGTGATGAGCCGCATGCCGATGCCGAACGGTATCGACGCCTTCATATCATTCTGGGGGACTCGAATATGTCGGAGTTTGCCATTTACCTGAAGGTCGGCACGGCGGATCTGGTGCTCTCCATGATCGAAGAAGGGTACGTTATCGGAGGAATTGAATTAGAAGATCCCGTCAAGGCCATCAGAGAAATTTCTCGAGATCCCACGTTGAAGAAAAAGGTGAAGTTGGATGATGGACGGGAGTTTTCCGCCCTGGAGATTCAACGGATCTATTTGGAAAAAGCCTCGGAGTTTCTCCACGCCAGACCCTATGACAAAGTGCTGGCTGACGTCTTGACGGAGTGGGAACGCGTCTTGAATGCGTTAGAGGATGACCCCATGCGGTTGGTGCGAGAAATCGATTGGGTGACGAAACAATGGGTGATCCAATCGTATATCGAGAGAAAGGGGCGCGGGTGGGATGATCCGCGAGTGGCGATGATGGATCTGCAGTATCACGACGTGAACCGGAAGCGCGGCCTCTATTACGTTTTAGAGGCGCATGAGAAGACGTTGAAGATGGTGGATGAGCAGGCCATTGAACGCGCAATGTCCGTGCCGCCCCAGTCTACCCGCGCCAAGGTTCGAGGAGATTTTATTCGATTTGCCCGAGCCAAAAATCGGTCCTACACGGTAGATTGGACCTATTTGAAATTAAATGGATATTGGGAAGAAACGATCTTGTGCATGGATCCCTTTTGTGCGTTCAATCGTCGAGTTGATGAATTACTGGCTCAAGTGCCTGCCGCTTCCCTGTCTACATGAAATTGCTTTCCCCCTGGTTCTCTTCACGCACAAACGTCGTCACTCGCCCGTGGCTCACGGCACTGGTGCTGGTTCTGGCGAGCGTGTTTCCCGTCAATCTTTTTTTCAAGGAAGAGCCTCGACGTGCCGTGGGGGCCGATGGACGATTAAGTGGCAAACAAGGGGAAGTCGTGCTTGTGACGGTCTCCGTCCATGACCAGCCCGATCGAGTCTCGGGGAAATTCTTACAACGAACGCTTACGTTTTTTCCCGTCGGGGAACGGGTGTATGCCGGACTGTTGGGTCTGGATATGCAGGATCGTCCCGGTCATTATGAACTCACGGTCGAGGTCGTCTATCCTCAGCGGACGGAACGTCGCAGTCTGTCTGTGCTGGTGATAAAGAAAGAGTACCCCGTGCAACGGTTGACCTTGCCCTCCGAAATGGTGGATCTCGACCAGGAAACTCTTGTTCGGGTCAAGGCCGAATCCAGCGCCGTCCACCGGGCTTTTGGGAGTTTCGTGCCGCGTCCGCTGTGGAAAGGAGAATTTCTTGAGCCGGTTCAGGGGAAAATATCCGGGCGATTCGGCAGCCGACGGTTCATTAATGGGCAACCAAGAAACCCTCATAGCGGTGAAGACGTCGCGGCTCCCGAAGGAACTCCCGTGTTAGCCATGAATGATGGGATAGTACGACTCACCATGGACCACTTTTTTTCGGGGAAAGGGGTGATCGTGGACCATGGCCTTGGCCTCTTCTCCATGTATTTCCACTTGTCCGGCGTGGACGTGGAGCAAGACCAGGCCGTTAAGAAAGGTCAGGCAATTGGGAAAGTCGGCTCCACGGGACGGGCGACGGGACCCCATCTTCATTGGGGGGTGCGACTGAACGGCTCACGGGTTGATCCCTACTCGTTGCTTAATCTGACGTTTGGCGAACAATCGTAACTTCTGACGTTTCTCTGAAATCTATCCATGAACGCCATCTGTGTTTTCTGTGGCTCCAGTACCGGGACGGGGAATCAGTACGCTGACGTGGCTCGGCGGTTGGGTAAAGAGCTTGCCGCGCGGGGGCTGGGATTAGTCTATGGTGGCGGTAACGTTGGGTTGATGGAAGTGACGGCTGAAGCCTGTCTTGCTGAACGCGGTCGGGTTATCGGCGTTATTCCCAGGTTTATGGCGGACCAACAATTGGCTCGGCGCGACTTGTCCGCTCTTCACGTTGTCGGGTCGATGCATGAGCGCAAAGCGCTCATGATGGATTTGGCTGACGCCTTTATCGGGCTGCCCGGCGGATACGGTACTCTGGAAGAATTTTGTGAGATGATCACCTGGCGACAACTGCAGTTACATCATAAACCCTGTGGGCTCTTGAACGTCAATGGATTTTTCGATTCGTTCCTGACGTTTTTGGACCATCAGACGCGGGAGGGGTTTTTGAAACCCGAAAATCGAGCGTCGGTCCTTGTTGCTTCTGATCCGGTGACGTTGCTCGGTCTTTTAGCTGAAGCCTGAATCCGGAAAAGCCGGTCCCTTCGGATTTCCCTGAGCCCGTCAGCGTCGCAGGCCGGTTCAGTATGCAGGTGGTCGAGAGAGTGGTTCGCTCGTGACCAGTTCCACTGCTCGCAGGTTATCGAATGCAAATTTTCCGTCCCCGGTGGTAATGAGTCCGATTTGTCCCGTCTTGAAGGTGGAATCATAAACCGAGAGGAAGAATTGGTTATCGAACGAGATTTCAAAAAATTCTTTACTCACAATCGTATTTCGCTGGACTCGCAGGAAATGCCACGGAGTTCTTTTATTCGGAATGACCTTATGTTCCTCGATCAGGGTGGGTTTCCCATCGGAAAAACGATAGGCCTTGACCATATTACTTGCCGGATAAATGAGGACGGCGTAGAAGTTGTTGAGATCTTGCAGCCCCAACACCAGACCGGCTGCCGAGGTTGGTGTGCCGAGTTTGGAAAGGATGCCCACCGTGAGGTCGACGTATTCCACGCGAATCGTTTCATTGACAAGAAGTTGATAACAGCTTGAAGCCGAGCAGGGGGAGGATTGTAACAACGCGTGAGTCCGGCTTGGAGCGTTGCCGTCTGTAATAACCGTCCATTCCCCAGGGTAACCGTGACCCAGGGTATGAGAGGAAAACCCGGGTGGGGGGACCGCATCAGGATTTTTTTCAAAATTCCATTCCTGAAAAATCGGGGGAGTATGCCGTAAGACGGCTCGAGGAAGTTCCTTCAAGGGCTCGGTGTCTTCTGCGAAAAGATCAGAAATTCCCGTGCAAAGGACAAACGCGAGGGCTGCGAAGCCGAGGAGGAGAGCACGTGAACGAATGCCGACGCTCGGGACGCATCGGAGGGAAGACATACCGCAGGCCACGGTCTTAAAGGAAGCGATTCTTTGCATGAATGTCACCAATTTCGTGAATAATTGCCAATGGGTTTCCGGCTGGATCATACGAAGAACAAGGCTTCTTCCGCAAGGGGACAAAAGGAGAAACCTTTCCATAACGCAAACACTCAAGGCGGGATCTTGTGAATGCAGCGGTCAAGTCTTCGTGTCCTGGCCGGAGCGTCAAACAATTGGAAACGTTCATCCCAAAGTGGCCGGGTTCTCGGGTCGTCGGCACGGGGGAATAGACGGATGCCGTGGCGTGGGAAAGGGTGGAGTCGGAGATCCGTTCAAGCCGATGAACGCGCGACGTGGTTGGCGTTCATTCCGGTGTGTTTGACGGGATGCTTTTATCTGCTCCCCTCTTCGACTCAGCAGAATCTGCTCCTTCAGTTTTTACCGCAACTCGCCGGATACGGCGCGCTCGTCGTATGGTGGAAATCCAACACGGAAACACTGGCCGCTCTGGGCTTGTCTCGGGGTTCACTGAATCAGGGCGTCACGTGGGGGCTGAGTACGGGGTGTGTCTTAGGAGTGGTGAATTCGACGGTGATCTTGTGGATGGTGCCGGTTCTTGGTGGCGACGTTCTGTTTTTGACCGAGACGCCTCATGCCAGGGTTCCCCCGTTCGTCATGATCCCCTGGCTCACTGTCTTGATCGCGGTCGGAGTCGAATTGAATTTTCGAGGATTTCTCTTGGGCAGACTGGAGCGTTTTTGTTGTCAATGGATTCCGACGTCGCATGCAAACGGTCTCAGGCTTTGTTCCATTGTTGCGACGCTGATTTCCTCGTTGGTTTTTGCACTCGATCCCTTTATGGTGATGACGTTTCGGCATCTCCACTGGATCGCGCTGTGGGACGGACTCATTTGGGCAGTGCTCTTTTTGCGATGGAGAAACCTGGTGACGGTTATTACGGCTCACGCCGTTGAAGTGATGATCATGTATTGCAGCGTTAAAGCCGCGCTCACGTGATTTCCGTGAATCGGCCGTGAGTTCGGCAATCGGGTGGAGTGACGTGCCATGGACGAAATGGTCAAACCTATCGTGCAGGCCTTTCTGGTTTGCGATTCGGTGATCCTGGACAGTTTTAGCCGAAAGAAGAGTATCATCGGTACGTTCACGCACCTGTGGGCGGCACGATTTCCCTGTCAACATCACCAAATGGGGGTCTATTTCTGTTTGACGGACGCGGAAGGGCATTATGAATTCGAACTTCGGCTCGTGTATCTGGATCAGGATCAACTGATCGGGAAAGCCTCATTGCCGTCGGTTGAAATCAAAGACCGTCTCCGGATCCAGGATTTTGGCGTGAACATTCCCTCTTTGGTTTTTCCCGGACCAGGCCGGTATGAGTTCCGGTTGTTTGCGAATGGGTACTTCATTACTCAAAAAGACTTCAATGTGATTCAACAGATGCCTCCGCAGCACAAACCTGAGACCTTGTAGCCCGCCCTTCCGGTCTTTTCAACAAACGCCAGACCTTGACTTTTTGAAGACGGGACGTATCTGCAATCATAGAAGCGCTTCAATAGAAACAGAAAACGACAAACGAGTGTTATGGACAAGAGGAGGTGCACAATGTTGGTCAAATGGAATCCGTTTCAAGAAATCGAGCGAGCAGTCGGGTGCTGGGGAACTCAGCCGTTTCGACGTCCGCGGTGGGACGATCCACTGGCGTCAACGGCCAATTGGGTTCCACCGGTGAACGTCTATGAAGACACGGAAAACTTGCTTGTGGAAGCACAATTGCCTGGTATTGACGTGAATGACGTGAAAATATCCGTGACGGATCACACGTTACAACTTCACGGAGAACGAAAAGAAGAACGTGAAGAGCGCAAGGAAAACTATCATTTCCGTGAAGCGCACTATGGGGCCTTTGCTCGGAGTTTCCGACTCCCTGACTACGTGAAAGCGGATCAGGCGACGGCACGGTATGACAAAGGCGTACTGACCGTGCAGATTCCCAAGGTGGAAGAAACCAGGCCCAAATCGATCCCGATCGACGCAAAGGGATAACGGGAATCCGATGAACGAGTTGAACGTGCCGGTGTCGGGGTGAGGTCGGGGTTTCGGAAAAACCCCACGCCTTGCCCCGACGCGTTCGGGGTTGACTCTTGACCCTCCGGCCTGGAAGTCCTCTCTCGTTTTTTCTCCCTTACGATCTGCTTTCGCAAAACGTGTTCTTCGTTCGATTTGCCTTCCCTGACCGTGGTCTCCCCGTGAGGCTCATTCCATGAAGGGGCGAGTGCTTGCCGTAACGGCCGAGTTGTCCATTCCGGAACGGGAGATTCGGTTTCGTGCGTCACGCAGCCGTGGGCCGGGAGGCCAAAACGTCAACAAGGTGAATACCCGCGTGATGCTGCGTTTTGACGTCATGAACTCTCCGTCGTTGACCGACGTGCAGAAATCCCTGATCAACAGAAAACTCGAAACCCGGATCAACGGGGAGGGGACGTTCTATCTGTATGCCCAACGAGCTTCGAGTCAGGCGATGAATCGAGCCGATTTGCTCGAAAAGTTTTGCCGGCTTCTTCGCGAGGCTCTGACTCCACAAAAGATCCGAAAAAAGACCCTGATCTCCAGAAATTCCATTGCGAAGCGATTGGATCAAAAAAAACGGCAAGGACGGGTCAAGCAACTGCGCAATCAACCGGTCCGGGTCGACGACTGATCATTCACAAGACTTGAGTCAACTGAAAAGAGGCGTTTCGTGCCACCAATCAACGAGGATGCGTCCCCCGGGTTCTTGAAGCCTCCCCTCGCCGAAACTATTCCCACGACCCTGGAAAAACACGGCCGGTCACGGGTGGACAATTATTACTGGTTGTCCGAACGTGATAATCCCGACGTGCTGGCCTATCTCAGGGAAGAGAATGATTACGCGCGGGGAGTCATGGCTCACCGCTCGAGGTTCGAGGAAACCCTTTTTGAAGAGATCAAGGGCCGAATCAAACAAACTGACTTGTCCGTTCCCTGCAAACTCGACGACTACTACTATTACACGAGATATGAGGAAGGGAAAGAATATCCCCTGTACTGCCGGAAGCGAGAAACCCTGGAAGCCCAGGAAGAAATAACGTTGGACGTAAACGTTTTGGCTGAAGGCCATAAATTTTTCTCCATTGGCGGGACGGCCGTAAGTTTCGCCCAGGATCTGCTCGCGTATGCGTTCGATACGCAAGGGAGACGCGTGTGCACGGTTCGATTCAAGAATTTGGCCACCGGTGAGTTGTTGGACGACGTTCTCGAACGCGTGACGGGAAACGTCGCCTGGGCAAATGACAACAGGACGCTTTTCTACAGCAAACAAGACCCGAATACCCTGCGCGCGTTTCAAATTTTTCGACACCAATTGGGGAGTGACCCGTCTTCCGACGCGTTGGTGTTCGAAGAAGAGGACGAAACGTTTTCCACGGCAGTCTACAAGACCAAATCGAAGCAGTACCTCATGATTGCTTCGTATCAAACCGTGAGTACGGAGTATCGCTGTCTCTCGGCAGATCATCCCGACGGCGAATTTTCGGTGTTTTCCCCTCGCGAACGGTTTCATGAATATGACGTCGATCATTACCAGGACGTATTTTATATTCGCACGAACTGGGAGGCGAAGAATTTTCGCCTCATGAAGACGCCGATCCATCAAACGAGCCGGTCGTCGTGGCAAGAGGTCCTTCCGCCCCGCGATGACGTCCTGTTTGAATCCTTTGAATTATTTCGAGACTTCCTGGTGGCAGAAGAGCGGCATCAGGGCCTGGTGCAGTTGCGAATTATCCCGTGGAGTGGGGAAGACGAACATTACGTGGATTTCGGGGAGCCGGCGTATTCAGCCGCGTTGGGAGAAAATCCGGATTTTAATACATCGACCTTGCGGTACGTGTATACCTCCCTGACAACGCCGGATTCGGTCTATGACTATGACATGAACGCTCGCAACAAGGTCCTGCTGAAACAGGAAGAGGTCTTGGGTGGGTTTGAGGTCTCGCAATACGCTACCGAACGAACGTGGGCCACGGCATCAGACGGAAAACGGATCCCGATTTCGTTGGTGTACCGAAAAAACCTTCGAAAACCTGAGGGGAATCCTCTCCTGCTGTATGGTTATGGCGCCTATGGGATGAGTATGGACGCGAACTTTCGTTCTCCACGCTTAAGCCTTCTTGATCGCGGGTTTATGTTTGCCATTGCACATGTCCGAGGAGGGGAAGAGTTGGGCCGTGAATGGTATGAGACCGGAAAACTCTTTCACAAGAAAAATACGTTTACAGACTTTATTGCCTGTGCCGAACACCTGGTCCGACGAGGCTGTACAGCCCCGGAACAATTGTACGCGATGGGTGGCAGCGCCGGTGGGCTGCTCATGGGGGCGGTGGTCAATATGCGGCCCGATCTGTTTCACGGGGTGGTGGCACAAGTCCCATTCGTCGACGTCGTAACCACGATGTCGGATTCGAAGATTCCCCTGACCACGGGAGAATACGACGAATGGGGCAACCCTGACCAAAAAGAGTATTACGATTATATCGCGTCCTATTCTCCTTATGACAATGTCACGGAACAGGCCTACCCTCATTTACTGGTGACGACGGGACTCCATGATTCCCAGGTGCAATATTGGGAGCCCGCGAAATGGGTGGCCAAATTGCGTCGCGTGAAAACCAACCGGAACCGATTACTTCTCAAAACCAACGTGGACGCGGGCCATGGAGGGGCCTCGGGCCGGTTTCAGCGATATAAGGAATTGGCCTTCATCTACACCTTCTTCCTGGATTTGGCGAATTTGGCGGATTTGCCAACCGACCCTTAACGGGCGATTGCAGGGCAGGACGTTCGAAAAGGCGCGTCCGGCAAGGCCGTTGTCGCGCGAAGCGTACACGGAGTACGTAAGCACGACACCGGGCGGCGAGAACGCCGCCCGGTGTCAAAACCCTTCCGTTAACACGTCGCGGTTAATTGCGCTTTAATCAACGGCTCACGAAGTTTTTTGAGAGCCAGCGTTTCGATCTGTCGAATCCGTTCACGCGTCACATGCATCAGCTTGCCCACTTCCTCAAGCGTTCGAGACCGTTCGTTGCCGATTCCGAAACGCAACCGAATCACTTGTTCTTCTCGCGGCGTCAGGACCCCAAGAACGGCATTGAGTTGGGTCTTCATCTGTTCATCCTGAATGTGTTCATCCGGAGGAGAAGCCTGATCATCAGGGATGCAGTCCCCCAGGAACGGCTCCCCTTCGGCATTGAGATGGTCAAAAGAAATCGGTTCCAAAAACGCCTGCGTCATGTGCCGTACCCGTTCAGGACTGACGGCTAAGGCCCGGGCAATTTCCTCGTTGGAGGGCTCGCGGCCCATCTGTTGAGCCAGACGGTGTGAAACCTTGATCATGCGTTGCCACGCCTCGCTCGTATGAACCGGAACTCGAATGGTTCGCGACTGGTCGGCCACGGCGCGTAAAATTCCCTGGCGCACCCACCACGTGGCATAGGTGCTGAATTTGAACCCTTTGCGGTATTGGAACCGTTCGGCCGCCCGCATCAATCCGATGTTGCCTTCTTGAATGAGATCCAGAAAATTCAACCCGCGTCCCGTAAAACGTTTGGCAATATCAACGACAAGACGAAGGTTCCGTTGAACCAACCCTTCCTTTGCCCGTTCCAATTTCATGCGCTCTGAGGCTAATTCGTCTTGAAGCCGTTCCAGCCGTTTCCCGAGCGCACGGGTTTTGAGTCGACCGGCGGACAAGGCGGTTCTGAGTCCGGACAATCGTTTCTGTGCTTCATTCAGGGCTGGAGCTGATAAGCCGCTCAGGCCACGAATTTCGGTCAGGGAGTGCAATGCCTCATGAAACTCGGGTTTGTCGCCGAGAGCGCCGACGCACTGAATGACTTTGGTGAGCACGGTCCGGATGCTCTGGCTGCTCTCATCGATACGTTTAGCCATTTCAACTTCCTCCTTTCGGTCCAGAAGAGGGCGTGACCGAAAGGTTCGAAAATAGATAGGTTCGAGCGCGGTGTTTCGTGACGCTTCGCCTTCATCTTTGTTGTCGCGCAAGAAATCCTCGGACGTGGTATCCAGCGTAGGAACACCGTCAGGGAAGAAATTCGAGACAGGAAACGTACCCGTTGTCGCGTTTCGATTCTTTTTCTTCCCGACGTCGGACGGCTTGTTGGCGAGCATGGTGTGGTTCATGAGCCCCTCCTCTCTAGCTTCGGGAAACCAGGGTGAAACTTCGAGTGGCCGCGTCGAGAAAGCACGGCATTGTGTTCGATCGAAGCTTCACGATCCGTTGTCCTCCTGCGTGCTGGTTAGACGTCGACAGTGAGAAACAGCGGCGTTCCCTGCCGATGGATAAACAATAGAATCGTCTGTTCGCTCGGTAAGGCCTTCACCGTCTGCCGAAATTTTTTCAAGGATTGAACCGGTTCATGGTTGATTTCACGGATAACGTCCCCTTGAACGAGTCCGGACTCCTCGGCTTGACTGCCCACGGCAACGTCCGTGACCACGACGCCCGTGACGTGTTCGTCAACGCCGAGTTGTTTTGCCATTCGTGGAGTAAGATCCTCTACGGTCAGTCCCGCCAGACCGGACCTGGCGTCGGGCTGCTTCACGGAGGCGACTCGCTGCCCCATCGGATGCTCAATGATGGTCGCGTGCAGGGATTGTTCTTCTCCGTCACGCACGATCACAATCGTGACGTCAGTCCCGACGCTGGTCGTGGTCACCGCCCGTTGCAGGTCCCTGGGATTGGCAACGGGCCGTTCTTGATAGCGAATGATGGTGTCCCCTCGCCGGAGTCCGGCACGGTCCGCCGGGCTTTCTGCGCGGACCTCGGTCACGATGGCTCCGGCAGGGCGGTCCAGGTGAAACGATTTGGCCAGATCAGGGGTGACGCCTTGAATCCCGACTCCTAAAAATCCGCGGGTGACCTTTCCGGTCGTCACCAGGTTTGTATAGACGTGTTGGCCTATGCTGGCGGGCACGGCAAATCCCACGCCCTGGTATCCGCCGGTTTTCGAGAAAATGGCCGTGTTGATGCCGACCAGTTCGCCACGCACGTTGACCAGGGCACCGCCGGAGTTCCCGGGATTGATCGCGGCATCGGTTTGAATGAAGTCTTCATACTGCGTGATTCCTATACCGCCACGACCCTTGGCACTCACGATGCCTTGTGTGACGGTCGAGTTCAGCCCGAAAGGATTCCCGATCGCGAGGACGTAGTCGCCGACGTCAAGTTCGGACGAATCGCCCCAGGGGATGAACGGCAGGTTGGTGCCTTGAATTTTAATCACGGCCAAATCCGTCTGCGGGTCGCTTCCCACAATCGAACCGGCGAACTCTCGTTTATCGAGCATGGCGACGGTCACCGTTTTTGCCCCTGAGACGACGTGGTGGTTGGTGACCACGTACCCGTCAGGACTCACGATGACTCCGGAGCCCATACCCATCCCGCGCGGCTCTTGCCATGGATTCAAGAAAGGCGGCATCCCGAAGAAGCGTTTGTCTTTCGGGTCGTGGTTGAACCAGTCGGGGAGGCCGGGAGTCTCGGAGAATCCGGTGCCCATGACCTTTGAAGCGGTGATACGGACAACGGCCGGTCTGACCGCTTTGACGACGTGCGCAAATCCATGCCCGACCCGAGAATCAGGTTGGTCCGTCCGAGCGACGGCATGAGGAGTCGATAAAGCGGAACGCGTCGGAGACCCCACCGCGCCGGTTGAAAAGGCGGCGACTAACGCTACCGAAAGGGACAGGCCCGCCGCGAGCCCGATCAGGAACTTTTTCTTGTCCTGTATCATGGTGAGGGCTCCGAGCGATGGGCCGTGGAGCGGTTTTTTCATGACGTCCTCCTTTATGAAATGGCGTTGAAACGAGTAAGCATTGGTTGAAATAGTTGTAACATCGGAACATGAAAAGAAAATTAATCGCGGATTAAAAATTTCTAATCAAAAAAGAGGAGGAGCAGAAAATCCTGAGCGGGGCTTACGTCAGGTGGAAGACAGGAGGGGAAGGGAAATCGTAAAACAGGAACCTTGTCCGAAGGTGCTTGTGACTTCGATGGTGCCGTGGTGGGCTTCGGCAATCCATTTACAGATGGACAGGCCAAGGCCGGTGCCTTTTTGAGCATGCGCCCGTGCGGCATCGGTTCGATAAAATCGGTCGAAGATGAGACCTTGTTCATCCGGAGTCATGCCGATACCATGATCTTGAACCGTAAGCCGAGCCATCCCGTGGCGTTGCGTTAAACTGAGTTGCACGATTCCCCGCGGCAATGAATATTTGACGGCGTTGTCGAGCACGTTCAGGATCAGTTCTCGAAGCCGCCATTCGTCTCCCGATACTTGAAGCGATTCGATCTGCCCCAGGTTCGTTTCGACGTGCTGTTCTTTTCCGAGGACCATGGCTTGCAGTTGAATTTCCTTCACCAACGCGTCGAGTTGCACGGGGGCCAAAGCGACTTCCACCTCACCGAGATCGGCTCGTGAGAGAAACAAGAGCTCTTCCACGATACGACTCATCCGATCAATTTCTTCCAGATTGCTTTCCAGGGTTTCGCGATAGACTTCAGGGGAACGAGGCTTTCGCAGAGCCAATTCGGTTTCGCCCTTCGTGATCGTCAAGGGAGTGCGCAATTCGTGCGAGGCATCGGCACTGAATTGACGGATTTGTCGAATCGACGCGTCGAGCCTGGCGATCATGTCGTTAAACGTAGACGCTAAGCGACCTATTTCGTCTTTCGAGGTCGTTTCAATACGCTGGGTGAGGTCGCCGCCCGCAATCCGTTGGGCAGCAAGAGTTATGGTGTCGACGGGTCGCAAAGCCCGGCCAGCCAAAAACCAGCCGCCCAACATACTCACCACGACTGCCAGCGGAGAGCCGATGAGCAGGACGAACACCAATCGAGTCAGCATTTCTTCCATGGGCTTGAGAGAAATACCGACTCGCAAGATATTAACGAGAGTCTCCCCGTGTCGAACGGGATACGAGAGTAATCGAATAGGGATTTCATTCTGGAACCGGACGGTTTCGAATATGGCACGGCCTTGAAGAGTCGATTGGAGGGTGGTTTGACGGAGAGGAATGTCCCGCGTTTTGATGTTGGCGGACTGAAGGGTGATCTGGCCCTGCGGGCCGAAGATTTGGAAGAACTTGTCAAGGAGGGCCAGATTAGGAAAAGCCTGCGTCAGGTCGTCCAATAACAGAAAGGGGCCAAAGCGGTGTTCTTCGAGAGACCGGGTGGCCGCGACAGCCGCTTCCTCCAGCGAACGGTCGATGTGATCCTGCAACGCGCGTGCCATGACCACGTAGAGCGCGCTCGCGAAGAGAAGCATGATCAAGGCCAGTCCTCCGCCATACCAGATGGTCAACCGGATGCGGATGGAAGTATTAGGCATCGGTCGACTTCAGGGTGTATCCACTGCCTCGGACGGTGTGGATAAGTCCGCGGTCATGGCCACGATCGATTTTATTCCGAAGATAGCTGATATACACGTCGATAACGTTCGTGAAGGTGTCAAAATCAAGATCCCACACGTGCTCGGCAATCATCGGGCGCGTGAGGACGCGTCCCGTATTGCGCATCATGTATTCCAGCAACGCGTATTCCTTGGAGGTCAGGTCGATCCGTTGCCCACCTCGCGTGACTTCGTGGTTTATGGGGTTCAGGATCAAATCGTCGATTTGCAAAATGCCTGCCGTGTCCCCGCTGGCTCGACGCAACAAGGCCCTTGCCCGGGCGATCAATTCCTCAATGGCAAAGGGTTTGGTGAGATAGTCGTCTGCGCCGGCGTTCAGCCCATTCACGCGCTGGTCAACTTTCGAACGAGCGGTCAAAATCAAAATCGGTGTGGCAACCTTGGCGGCTCGTACGGCTTTCAACACTTCAATGCCGGGAAGGCCGGGAAGCAGGAGATCAAGAATGATCAGATCATAGTCGACTTCCGAGGCCAGGTCTCGACCCTGAAGGCCATCGGAACACACGTCCACGGCATAACTTTCTTCTTCCAACGCGCGGCGAATGAACGAGGCGACTTTGGGTTCGTCTTCGACAATCAGTATGCGCACGGTACAATGATTATATCATAACGGGGAGGGGCGTCTTGCCAACGGAGAGGGAAGGGGAGCAGGTCCGAGCCTCCCCTTTGTAAGGGGAGGGAAGGAGGGGTAGAGAGCTACCCGCCCACGGAGCACCGGAGGGGCGTCTTGCGCTTGGACGTTTATTGTCGCGGCGTGGTCTGAGCGCGCCCTTCATATCCGTCATATCGGATCGGTAAAGGGCTGGATTCGAGTGACGTTCTGGGGGCGAGGGCTTGTCCCGTAAAGGCTCTGGAAAGCCCCATGACCAACCGTCTGACAACGTGGTTTCTCTCCCTCCCCTGACCCCTCCTTACAAAGGAGGGGGAAAGAAATGGCCAACCTCAAAACGGTGGAACAGACGTTGCCTGGCCCCTTTTTACAACGGAGGGGGAAAGAAATACGTCGAGCTCCTCGGGGAATCAACGGGTTCATGGTTATTCGGAATTTTTTAAGCGGAACCCATATTGCCGGCTTGTCAGCGCGACGAGGGTTCCGGTCGTTTTGTCATAATAGGCTGCCTGCCAAGTGGGTTGTCCCTTGTCATCAATGGTGGTTGCGGCACAACGGACAACTTTATCGAGTGCTTTTTTCTCGGCAAGCGGAAGGGTGTGCCACCGAGGCCCAACGTGGACCCACAGTAACTTCGACATGCTTGGCGGATGATCGGTGCCGTGGATTCCCTTAGCAACGGAATTCGCCAACTGAGCTTCCGCCGCTTCAGGGTCGCAGGCCGGAGACCCTGACCGGGACACCCAAAGAGCCACGAGAAGCAGGCTTGCGACGGCAAGGCTGATCGGCAGAAACCGGGGGGAGAGTCGGACAGATGAAAACGGCATCAGATCAATCCAGCCATGGAAATCAGGAAAAAACAGAAAGAGAACGCTCTTTAGTAGAACATGATACGCTATTCGCCGGTCTTTGACGATTGCCGACGAAAAATTTTCAACTGGCAGAAAAAAGGACCACAAGGCTAACAGGTGTGTATAAAAAATAAAAAAATACACACATTGACTACACCACTATATGCATATTATGATGTCCCCCATCATTCGGATAAACGTAGCGGCACCATCGTATGGCACCATAAAAAAGGAGACGATATGCCCCGCGTGAACGTGATAATTCGAGATGACGTATTAAAAGAAATCGATCAAGCCTCAGCAGAAGAAAAGCTCAGTCGCAGTGCGTTGCTCCAGAAGGCTGTGCGTCAATACCTCGATGTTCAGAGGCGGGAAAAAGAAGCCAACGAACGGAAACAGCGAATGGAAAAAGCCGCTGCGGCCATGGACAGACTGGCAGACAAATTCGGCAAATGGGATGGAGTCGGAACCATCCGCCTGTTTCGTGATCAGCGAGCCGGGTCCACGCGATGATTGTCGCGTATCATGCCGGCTACGTGGTAGATGCCTCCGTTGGAGTCAAATGGTTTGTTCGAGAACGGGAAGCCCATCGCGAGGCAGCCCTGGCCTTGAGACAACGCCACATAGAAGGAAGAACGCGATTAATCGTGCCGGAACTCTTTCTGCTGGAGGTGCCCAACGCCGTCAAAGCCGGTCGAAGGGGTACGGAAGAAGAACTGGCTGCTGTGCTCACGACGTTGGCCGACCTGGAGATGCAGGTCGAACAACACACGCACCAGGTGCTGCGAAAAACGAATGCGGTTGCGTGGGCCTACAAGCTCACCTGGTACGATGCCGTCTACGTTGCCCTCGCCGAAACTTTAGGATTCCCCTGCGTTACGGCGGATGATGCCCTGCTCCGAAAAATGAAAGGCCACAGCATCGTACTTCGGCTAAAGGATTTGGCGTTTGAATGATGAAATGAAGACGCACTTCGAACGGCTCTGCTTTTCCCCTCCTCTGTAAGGGTGGGTCAGGATGTAAAGTGCCGCCCTGCGAGGGCTCTGCACCCTTATTTCCCCTCCTTTGTAAGGAGGGGTCAGGGGAGGTAGAAACTCGAGAAATCGTAGAGGCGGCAAAAACGATTAGTGAAGGGCTGGAGACTGTCCCGTAATGAATGCTCAGATTTCATGTTTCGGAATCAAACGCCTGTCCCACGCTTTTTTGCCGAGAATTTTTGCACAAAAATGACTCCGTATGTCACGCCTGTCTGTTTAGGAGAGCATAATGCCGTATGTTGATCTGGCTTTTCGTCTGAAGGGACCAGCCGTTCCCGTCGATCATGGTTATGCCTTGTATGCCGCTCTGTGTCGGATTCTTCCGGAAATCCACGAGGCCAAAGAAATTGGCGTCCATCCCATTCGTGGTATCTATAACGGAAACGATAAACTCCAATTGTCCGACTCGGCTCGTTTGGTGCTGCGCTTGCCGGATGAGAATATCCGATCTTGTCTGAAACTGGCTGGGAAAAGATTAGAAGTGGACAAACACCCTCTTAGTGTGGGTATGCCGGAAGTCCGTATGCTTCTGCCTGTCGCCCGTCTGCGCGCCCGCCTGGTCACAATCAAGAAATTCCTCGGAGAAGAAGACTTTCTCGAAGCCGTAAAGCGTCAGTTGCAGAGCCTCGACATTACGTGCGAAGTGCTGTTAGGCCAGCGGCGTACTTTCCGGGTAAAGGACAAGCAGGTGGTAGGCTTTGAAGTGGCGGCGACCGGATTAACGGCTGAGGATTCTGTAAAGCTGCAAGAAAACGGGCTCGGCGGAAGACGAAAGATGGGCTGTGGGGTGTTTGTGCCTTCGGAAGGACCTTCCGTATGACGACTTTTAAGAGGCTGCTGGCAAAAAGCAGTCAAGCTCCAGATGCGCCCCGTGGAGCTGAGACTTTGCCAGGCCATACGGCGAACGTCATGGCTGCGGCTGAGGCTCTATTAGATGAAACCGCCAATGCTCAATTATCTGCCGTAGGTTTACCTATAGCGACGTGGAAGGAACGATTTCGTCGTGCTGTTCTCTTCGCAGCATTTTGTCATGATCTTGGTAAGGCGAATGAACAATTCCAGGCGATGGTCAGATATCAACTTCCGTACCGGCAGGCAATTCGTCATGAAACTCTATCGCTACTTATTCTCCGGGAAACTCCGATGAAAGAATGGTTATCTTCGGCTCTGGAGGAATCTGAAGACCTATCTTTTGTGCTCTGGGCCGCTGCTGGTCATCATCTAAAATTTCCTCCTGGTGCCCCTGCTGCAGGGACAGGAACCCGGCTAAAGCTCTTTCTGAGACACAAAGACTTCCTGAGCACTCTCTCTGTCGGGGCAAAATGGCTTGGTATCGATAGCCCACCTCCTCTAAACGATTTCTCTCGGGAGCCTATAGAGATCACTTCTTCTTACCAACGTTTAAAGCAGGCCAGAATACAAGCCGGTGCATTCTGGAATTCCTGTAGCGATGACAAGCGTCGCTTTCTCGCCGCTACAAAAGCCTGCCTTATTGCAGCTGACGTAGCCGGGTCAGCATTGCCGAAAGAGGGAGAGAAAATAACGGGCTGGATACGGACTGCCTTACGGCAAAGGCTCTCACCAGACCAGCTACAAAAAATTATTGATGAACGTTTGCAAGGGATGCATCTGAGGCCATTCCAGGAAGCACTTGGAAAGACAAAAGCGCGGGTTGTCCTCGCTCAAGCCGGCTGTGGGAGTGGAAAAACGCTGGGGGCGTATGTCTGGGCGGCTCGAAGAGCCCCCGGAAAACGCATCTTCTTTTCCTACCCCACGACAGGAACGGCGACCGAAGGATTTCGTGACTATTTGATAGATCCCACGTTAAACACTCGACTGGTCCATAGTCGAGCCGCTATAGATTTAGAATTGCTTGGAGTCAATGACGAAGGGGAGCAGGCTGGTCCGCTTGCTGCTCTTGAGGCGTGGTCTACCTCCATTATTAGTTGTACGGTGGACACTGTGCTGGGACTGACACAGAATCACAAGGGAGGGCTGTTTGCATGGCCAGCTTTAGTTGGTGCAGCCTTCGTTTTTGATGAGATCCATGCCTACGACGATCGCTTATTTGCCAGTCTGCTGCGTTTCCTGTTGATTTGTCGTGGAGTTCCTTGCCTGCTAATGACAGCAAGTCTGCCACAAGCACGGCTTAACGTTCTAAGAGAGACGCTCTGCTCACTTGGTGAATCGCTAGAAACCGTATCCGGTCCAACGGATCTGGAAAAACTCCCTCGCTACCAAAGACTCGTCAGTGACGATCCGTGGGGTATCGTAGAGCAGAGCTTCAAGGACAATGGAAAAATCTTGTGGGTTACTAATACGGTAGACCGCGCCCTTCGATTTGCTGAAGAATCTTCCACGAGAGGTTTCCGACCACTCGTCTATCATAGTCGGTTTCGGTACGAAGACCGCGTCCGACAGCATAACCAAATCATTGCCGCCTTTCGAGAAGAAAAACCCGTACTTGCCATAACCACGCAAGTAGCGGAGATGAGCCTCGATCTTTCGGCTGACTTGTTAGTCACAGACGTGGCACCGGTCGCAGCACTTATTCAGCGGTTAGGCCGTCTCAATCGACGATTGGCACTAAAAAATCCGATTCCACCGAAACCTTTTCTCGTGCTCGAACCTGACACCACTGCTCCTTACAAGAGCCAAGACCTTCCTGACCCGTTTGCGGCTTCGTGGCGATGGTTGGGTCGTCTTGGGATGGAGCCTGTCTCTCAAAGCGACTTGGCTCAAACGTGGAACGTTTTGGACGAAGGAAGAGAGCTGAAACCATTAGAGAGCGCATGGATGGACGGCGGATTCGAGACAACCCCACGGCACCTCCGAGAAAGTACGCCAGGAATAACGGTCTTGCTCCAGAGAGACGTGGCCGCCGTGGAACACAGAGAAGTAGACCCTGTGCGGGTCCGCATTCCAATGACGATGCCAAAGGAGCCGGACTGGAAAAGGTGGCCCAAGGTGGCTTTTGCCCGTGTGCCGCCTCCTGAATACATAAGTTACACTCCTGAACGAGGGGCCAGATGGAATCGCTGAAGTGTGATCTTTTTGAACCCGGAATGACCGCTCTCCACAGAGCCGGATTGGGAGGATTGGTCAGTACCTTACGCTGGATAGAAAACAGTCTGCCAGATGCAGATCGTCCGCCAGGTCAGTGGAACATTGATGAACGTTCTGTAAGTCTTGCCTGGGAAGAAACGACTGGAGCCAAGTCATTTTTTGATCGACTGTTCAGCTTGGCTTTTCAGCTCCAAGAAGGACTTATCTATTTGCCAGGACAGTACGGAAAACTGCCGCCGCCTCTTGAGGTGCGCGCAGCTTTGCACGAAGGACTGCTGTTGAGCTTTTATGACCATGGACCCACTTCAAGGGAGAGCCATCAGGCGGTTGAGAAAACCTATGAAGTTGACGGGAACCCGATTTCTTACCACTGCCGGCCACTATCGTGGTACAAGCATCAGAGAGACGGCAGTGGCCTCGTCCTCGAAAGTCTCCGATGCCGGGTTGGGCTGACGCGAACACTTTTTCCAGGAGCGGTGCAACGGCATGCTGCCCATAATACAAGTCAGGTGACACAATCAACTCAGCTTCTTCTTCCTCTCTTGTTCGCGCCAATCGGGGTGGTGGCTTTACGGGCAGGTGGCAAAAATGTCAATGATCGAGGGACACGCCGCTTTAAAAATGGTGCGGCATTGCTGATACCAGATTTGAACAACTTGTCAGAAGTTCAGCATTTGCTGCGGGCCTTTCTGCCAGAGACGGTCCGGGATTGCCAAATTACTAATATAGATGATGCTGCTCTCCAGGCGGAGCTCCGATTACGCAGTCGAAACTTGCTCCTTCATGAAATGCTTTCTTCTCTCCGGTGTGTCTGGTGTTGTCCGACCGACTGGAATTCGCGTCTACAGCCCCCTTCTACGGTAGTTGAAGTCACCACTGACGGGATGGATACCATGCTTGACCAGTTCGAGATTGCCATGCAAGAGCTGCCTCCCCCATCGCCACGACAAAACAAAAAGGGGAAGTATTTCTGGCCCAGAAGCTACATCCGACCTCTCATCGCAAAAAATCTCGCTTCCAGCCGTCGATGGTTTACGGGATTCTCTCGCCTAATGACCGCGCAGGACCGTAACTATTTATATCTTGAAAGGAAAGGACTTTCTGCCATGACCCGAAAAATTTCCTTGGACACTCCAGGCGAAGAAACAATCGTGCGTGCTGTCCACGAGGCCATACGCTGTCGATATGGACGCATTGCGGCTGAGAATACCAGGAACCCAGCCGGCATGAGAAGACGCATGCGCCGGGAGTATGAGCGACAACGGCTTGCCTTTGTCGGAGCCAAGACTGCTGATACGCTTAGACATGCTCTCGCCGACCTGTGGAGCCGGGCGGGTTCTAATCGCGTGTTACGAGAGGCCTGGCCTCACGTTTTGCCTCTGTTGAGCAATGAGAAGTGGCATCTCACGCGAGACTTAGCCTTAGTCGCACTAGCGAGTTACAAAGGAGAAGGACAGGAACATATTGATCTTGCCGAGACTGAAGAAGTCGAAGAAACGGAGGAATAAAGATGAGTCAACATCTCTTTGCCGCCATTGTTACTCACCATGGGACGGCCGCGAATAATCGTGGAGAAACCGATGGAAATATCACAACTCTCCAGAAACTGCTCTGGCAAGGGCAGGTCCATACGACCGTGAGTGCAGAGGCCGTGCGCTTCGCTCTCCGTTGTCGGTTCGCCGCGAGCGAAACAGATCAAACGAACAGGAAATGGGATGAGGAAAACGGGACAAACACTTGGAAAGATACTAAATTCGAAGGATGGGGAAAAAAAGACGGAAAGACGTTTATTGATGACGACCTCCTCGGATATATGACCGCCGAAGCTGCAAAGGAGGAAGGGAAAGCCGGAAGCGCGAACATTCGGCGCGCCGTCCTTGAGGTCACGCGCGCTATCTCGTTGTTACCGTGGTCGGGCGATGTCACTTTCAACGCGGCCAGTCCTGGAGCAACTCCAAGTGCCGCGAAGAGAGGGAATAACCCTGTTCCCTATGGCACCGAATTCCATGCGACTCGCTATCAATACGGTATTGCACTGACTCCCGAACGACTCCACAAAAAAGATCGTGCTCAAAAAGCTATTACCGCTCTATGCGAGCTTGCCCAAGTCGCGGGAAATCATGGACGATTTCTCTTCGATTTCTCTCCTGAAAGTGTGGTGTTCAGATTAACTGACGATCCGGCACCACGACTCCTCTATATTTTTGAACAAAAGGACCAAGCGATTGACGCCCCCTTGCTACTCGACCGAGTCGAGGCTGGAGACATACAGGCTGAGGAACTCACTATTGGTGGGAGTTTTGCCACGACAGATACGGCGAAGAAGCTAGAGGCCAAGGGAGCCAAAGTCTGCCCCGGAGTACGAAAGGCCACCCAGGCTGTTGCCGAACAACTGAAAGACTAAGACCATGCTTGGAGTGTTTGTCTCAGTGCCAGTCGCGTGTTTTCGTAAAGGTTTGGCCCGCGAGTATTTAGAAACCGAACCATTGCCACCTCCGTCAACCTGTTATGGATTTTTCCTGTCGTTAGTCGGAGAGACCGATCGCCTGCGTCATATTGGTTGCCGTATTGCTCCTGTCGTTTTGGGGACTCCTCCCAGAAGCACGGTACTCCGAACAGTCTGGAGGACCAAAGACAAGAGACTCCCTATGGGGGTCGGCAATAACCGGACTCCTGCACAACAGGAACTGCTCACTGGCATCCATCTCGTGCTATGGTTGGACTCGTTAGAGGAAAAAGCAGACACTCCTTCTCTCGAGCAGAGGGTAGAGACTGCGCTGACTCGTCCGGAGAAGATCAAACGATTTGGTGGATTATCGCTTGGCGAAAGCACCCATCTTGTCGATGAATTGAAGCGCTTTGCGGGGAGTACAGAAAAAACAGGATCAATTTTTGTCTGCGCTGAACGTGGACGCCTTACTCTGCCGGTTTGGGTAGACCACGTTGGTTCCGAAGGCACTCGTTATGTAACAGGGGATTTGTTGAGTGTGCCACTGACCGCCCCAGATCGAACACGGCTTCCTATGATCGAGCCCCCCGAACAAACAAGCCGCTCCAAGCAGGAAGGGAGAAAATCGAAAAAGAAATGAGCGAAACGGAACCCACCATCCGCGTCATGGCTCTCCGCGCCCCGGCCTACTGCGAGCGTCTTTTCTACCTGGAAGAGTTCGAAGAGATAACGTTGCGGACGCGGCGGTGTACGCAGGGCACCGACTCCATGAAGAACTGACGGCTGACGAAGGTAAGCTTGTTAGCCTTGTCGTTGCTAGAAGAGGAAAAATGGATAAGAGTCGGTCACTCAGTTGTCACATCGTCCGCGTAGACGAAGCGGAAGGGTTACGAAAGCAGCTTCGTCAATGTGACAACGGCGGTGACGATACCGACCGACATGGCCCAAAGGTGCTTGTAGAGGGCTTCGAACCTGTGGGTGACACGCAGTTCAAGTGCCTGGAGATCTGCCTTTGTTGCGACGTTTCCGCCTACCGCGTCGCCGACTGTCGCAATCACCGCTTCAGCTTGAGCGTCGTCGAAGCCCGCGTCTCGAAGCGCCTTGGCAGCCTTGAGCGTATCGAAAGCCATTGAGGTCATAAATTTATGATGAGCCTTCTGTCAGCCCACGTCAAGGGAGAAGTGGCCGGGCGGTTGCTTGTACGAGCATAGACAAGCCATGTCGAACGATACCGGCCTCGAGCCCACCATCCGGGTCATGGCTCTTCACGCGCTAGCCTACTGCGAGCGACTTTTCTACCTGGAAGAGGTCGAAGAGATACGGGTCGCGGACGCGGCGGTGTACGCAGGCCGCCGACTCCATGAAGAACTGGCGGCTGATGAAGGTGAACTTGTCAGCCTTGTCCTTGAGAGCGAAACGCTCGGCATTCGCGGAAAGGTCGATTGCCTGCGCCGCCGTGATGGTCAACTCATTCCCTACGAACACAAGCGCGGGCGTTCGGCCAAAGGTGACAATGGGTCGCAGGCGTGGCCGAGCGACCGACTCCAGGTCTGCGCCTACACACTGCTCTTGGAGGAGCACACCGGCGCGCCTATCGCAGAAGCCCGGATTCGATACCACGCGAATAATACGACGGTCCGTGTCCCTGTGGACGAAAAAGCACGTGCCGATGTTCGGAGGGCCATTGCTCGTGCCCGAGAACTCAACCAGACGGTTGAACGCCCACCTGTGGCTGAAAATGACTGGCTGTGTCTCCGTTGCTCCCTCGCTCCGGTTTGCCTGCCCGAGGAAGAACGTCTGGCAAAGGACGAAGACTGGAAACCTGTCCGGTTATTTCCGCAAGATCGAGAACGCCGGACGGTCCACGTCACCACGCAGGGAGCCAGGGTCGGTAGATCCGGCGAAACATTAACGGTTACGGATACCGCCGGGCAGAAGCAGGTATTTCCTGTTCGTGAGGTCGGTGAGGTCGTCATCCATGGCTACGCACAGGTCAGTACGCAGGCGATCCATTTGTGCGCTTCTCAGGAAGTCGGAATACATTGGTTTACCAGGGGAGGACGCTACGTAAGCGGGCTTGTCTCCAGCGCAAGTCCGGTGCAACGGCGGGTTCGTCAGTTCGAGGCTCTGCGCGACCCTGGCTTGATATTTCGCTTGAGCCGAAGGCTGATGATTGCCCGGGCGTCCAGTCAACTCGGGTTTTTGCTGCGAGCCTCTCGGGGCAAAGATCGAAAAGCCTTGGGCATAGAGGACGCCGTGCAAGGACTTCGGAACTCGCTTCGTGCCGCCAATTATGCAGAGGGGCTTGATTCCCTGCGGGGCCATGAGGGAGACGCCGGGCGGCACTATTTCTCAGGCTTTCCTGGCCTGCTGCGAGTCGACTTGGATGACCGGCTCCGTTTCAATGGAAGGAGCCGTCGGCCGCCTCGGGATCGGATCAACGCACTGCTGAGCTTCGGGTATGCGCTCCTGTACCGCGATGTGTTACAGGCAATGCTGGCTGTCGGACTTGAACCCGCTTTCGGATTTTTCCATCAACCGCGTTCGGCTGCCCACCCCCTCGTTTTGGATTTGATGGAGTTGTTCCGAGTTTCGTTGTGGGACATGCCGTTGGTTGCTTCCGTCAATCGCCTTCAGTGGGACGTGAACGGAGACTTTACGCAGGCAGGAAAGCAAGTCTGGCTCAGTGACGCCGGTCGAAAGAAAGCCATTGAGGTCTATGAACGCCGTAAGGAAGATCGCTGGAAACATCCTGTGACGGGATATTCGTTATCGTATGCGCGATTGGTCGAACTGGAGGTCCGTTTGCTGGAGAAAGAATGGGCTGGAGAACCTGGCCTGTTCGCTCGTATGCGGCTACGTTGAGAGATCGTGTATGGCAGAAGCACGGTTTTGGTATCTGGTTTGTTACGACATTCGTGACACGAAGCGGTGGCGTCGTTGTTTCAAGCTCCTTAAGGGCTATGGGGAAGGCTTACAATATTCTGTCTTCCGTTGCCGTTTGACTGGGCGACAGCTTGAGAGAATGCGTTGGGAGTTGGAAAAGGAGTTGGAGGATGAAGACAGCCTGATGATAGTAGGCCTTTGTACCTCGTGTACGTCAAAGCTGATTGCGCGCAACACTAAGGCCGAATGGGTCGAAGAAGAGCCACGCTTCTGTGTGGTGTAAATTTTGAGGGAAGATAGAGAATTCATGCACCTCGGAGTGTTTGGATCTATGTTGCCATCAAAACGGCTAACGACTCGTATTTTTTAAAGAAAGGAGAAATTAAGGGAGAAAGGGGATTCGTGAAATGAGAGAAAGTGTAAAAATATTCGTTAGTTGACTGGGCAGAGAATGGAGAAAAGAGAGTTTTTGTGATAGGTCCAAATTGTGTGGAGGAAGGGTCCTTGTATGAGGCGTAAGAAAAAGGAAGAAAAACCGACTCTTACGCAGAGACGGTGATTACATATCAGATGCCGTAAGGCGTTGAGCACGCAGATGCAATCTCAGTCGTACTTGGAGCATTAACCGGTGATTACATATCAGATGCCGTAAGGCGTTGAGCACTTCCCACTCGCAGCGAATAGAGCGCCAATAGATAGGTGATTACATATCAGATGCCGTAAGGCGTTGAGCACGAAAAAAAAGGTGGCGTACTGCTTCGACGCCCAACCGTGATTACATATCAGATGCCGTAAGGCGTTGAGCACAATTTGACGATCCAGATCGCTGGAGGCTTTCGAGGCGTGATTACATATCAGATGCCGTAAGGCGTTGAGCACGGTACTCGGAGCGCGCGGGAAAATAGAAGCAATCATGTGATTACATATCAGATGCCGTAAGGCGTTGAGCACCGTGGGTGTTATCTTCGATGACTTCACACTGCCTTTTAAGTGATTACATATCAGATGCCGTAAGGCGTTGAGCACACGATCCAGCGGGATGGAAAATATCGAATCCTGCGTGATTACATATCAGATGCCGTAAGGCGTTGAGCACAATTCGAAACCGACGGAGACGAAACAAGAGAAATGTGATTACATATCAGATGCCGTAAGGCGTTGAGCACCTAATAAAGCGACATTAGAGCATACGACTCATGGTTGTGATTACATATCAGATGCCGTAAGGCGTTGAGCACTGTGGATCGCGTCCACTGGCATATTGAGCTTCTTCCGTGATTACATATCAGATGCCGTAAGGCGTTGAGCACATTTCATGGAATTCATTCGTCAAGGTTATGATGAGAGTGATTACATATCAGATGCCGTA
Organism: Nitrospirales bacterium; assembly: GCA_965215405.1. Lineage (GTDB taxonomy): Bacteria > Nitrospirota > Nitrospiria > Nitrospirales > UBA8639 > Bin75. The sequence goes on along the minus strand of OZ244060.1, from coordinate 482,254 downwards.
AGGCGTTGAGCACAATATGATGCCGACCTGTTTTTTCACCACGTTCAGTGTGATTACATATCAGATGCCGTAAGGCGTTGAGCACAAGAACAAGAACAGGGTGAATCTCTACCTCCTCAAGTGATTACATATCAGATGCCGTAAGGCGTTGAGCACTCCTTGTCCATATACTCCCAGTGCTCATTACGACTCGTGATTACATATCAGATGCCGTAAGGCGTTGAGCACTCCAGTTGTGTTTTAGGACGAGATTCCCAACGTTTGTGATTACATATCAGATGCCGTAAGGCGTTGAGCACATCTTACCTTGGCTTTCTGTGGCATGCGCGAAGATGTGATTACATATCAGATGCCGTAAGGCGTTGAGCACGTATGGGACCCGACTTATCGCGGTTATGGGGACCGTGATTACATATCAGATGCCGTAAGGCGTTGAGCACCAGAAATTGTGCAAACCGATTTGGACGTATTTAGTCAAGTGATTACATATCAGATGCCGTAAGGCGTTGAGCACATTCAACTGTCACTGCCATTCGTCAATAGTATTGAGTGTGATTACATATCAGATGCCGTAAGGCGTTGAGCACTCATTAAATTTTGTTTGTGTCATTTTTTATCCTCCTGTGATTACATATCAGATGCCGTAAGGCGTTGAGCACATTGCTATAAAAAATAATGCTTGACAGCATAGTTATTGTGATTACATATCAGATGCCGTAAGGCGTTGAGCACGGAATGTCGGGAAATGGGGCTTAACCGCGTGAAAACGGGTGATTACATATCAGATGCCGTAAGGCGTTGAGCACTGCAGTGGTCAGTGACAGCGGGTCAATATGACGTGGCGTGATTACATATCAGATGCCGTAAGGCGTTGAGCACTGCCTTTAGTTGATGCCGGAAAATATTCCGGCTACCACGTGATTACATATCAGATGCCGTAAGGCGTTGAGCACTTATCTTCTACAACAAAGGGGGTATGGGATGACGGCGTGATTACATATCAGATGCCGTAAGGCGTTGAGCACTTCATTCTGTCCTCCATGTGTGCCCTCCTAACTTGTGATTACATATCAGATGCCGTAAGGCGTTGAGCACGGGTTGCGTTCGGTAATGCTGACCATAGGGTACGAGTGATTACATATCAGATGCCGTAAGGCGTTGAGCACTAATGAGGCGCGCGGATGGTCCGCGCTCGCGACGTGAGTGATTACATATCAGATGCCGTAAGGCGTTGAGCACACCGGAATCATGCCGATGTTCTGGATCAGGCAATCCCTGTGATTACATATCAGATGCCGTAAGGCGTTGAGCACAGAGAGTACAAAAAACGGTATGGTTATTACCGATAGTGATTACATATCAGATGCCGTAAGGCGTTGAGCACGCAAGAGGCGGTGCGGGGTCGAGGCGCATAAGGTCCTCGTGATTACATATCAGATGCCGTAAGGCGTTGAGCACACGCCCCAGCGTACTTTACGCAACGGGACTTGATGGTGTGATTACATATCAGATGCCGTAAGGCGTTGAGCACTTTGGATCGCCTCAACTGGCCTGCTTTCTTTCCTGGTGTGATTACATATCAGATGCCGTAAGGCGTTGAGCACGCTTGACGTGGTGGGCGCCTGTGAATGCAGTTGTTGAGTGATTACATATCAGATGCCGTAAGGCGTTGAGCACGGCGAAACTCTACAAACACTTCCTGGCTTTGAGGGGTGATTACATATCAGATGCCGTAAGGCGTTGAGCACGTGATAATATGGGGGGGTGAAGCCATGCTACGGAAGTGATTACATATCAGATGCCGTAAGGCGTTGAGCACGCTAATTTCGAGCGAAAGCTTAAACGCAAACAATTCGAGTGATTACATATCAGATGCCGTAAGGCGTTGAGCACGCTAACTAAAATGCACGCTGACTTTTGGTTGGATGTGATTACATATCAGATGCCGTAAGGCGTTGAGCACAAAAGAGAAATACGAAAAGCGGAACGAGAAATTAAAGTGATTACATATCAGATGCCGTAAGGCGTTGAGCACAATACACTCATGGATCATATTGGATCAGGGGAAGGTGTGATTACATATCAGATGCCGTAAGGCGTTGAGCACTTTCAAACCGACCAGCTTTCACAGTATCAGGTACAGGGGTGATTACATATCAGATGCCGTAAGGCGTTGAGCACATGGCGGCCGAAGCCGGGTTCACCAGAAACAATTTGGTGATTACATATCAGATGCCGTAAGGCGTTGAGCACCTAGGCCCGCTTGTCGCGGCCGTCGCCGCAATGAATATGTGATTACATATCAGATGCCGTAAGGCGTTGAGCACTCGCGGCATACTACCGCGTCGGTGTCGCAATAATAGGGTGATTACATATCAGATGCCGTAAGGCGTTGAGCACTTTCAAACCGACCAGCTTTCACAGTATCAGGTACAGGGGTGATTACATATCAGATGCCGTAAGGCGTTGAGCACATGGCGGCCGAAGCCGGGTTCACCAGAAACAATTTGGTGATTACATATCAGATGCCGTAAGGCGTTGAGCACCTAGGCCCGCTTGTCGCGGCCGTCGCCGCAATGAATATGTGATTACATATCAGATGCCGTAAGGCGTTGAGCACTCGCGGCATACTACCGCGTCGGTGTCGCAATAATAGGGTGATTACATATCAGATGCCGTAAGGCGTTGAGCACCCAAAACGCCCGAAAGAGGAATTGAGTAGTATTTTGGTGATTACATATCAGATGCCGTAAGGCGTTGAGCACGACCGAACGCGCAAGCATGAAGCGCTGGAGGGAGATGTGATTACATATCAGATGCCGTAAGGCGTTGAGCACACAGTAGCGATATACTCGGAAGGCACAACCATACGAGGTGATTACATATCAGATGCCGTAAGGCGTTGAGCACAGTTTGCAGAACGACCAGAGAAAGCGTGCGTGGTCTGTGATTACATATCAGATGCCGTAAGGCGTTGAGCACGAGCGGGTTGAGGACTCGCTTTATCCTGAGTTTTTCGTGATTACATATCAGATGCCGTAAGGCGTTGAGCACTATATTAGCGTTTGCGTTCCTGGCAATTTTACCTATGTGATTACATATCAGATGCCGTAAGGCGTTGAGCACGACCGAACGCGCAAGCATGAAGCGCTGGAGGGAGATGTGATTACATATCAGATGCCGTAAGGCGTTGAGCACACAGTAGCGATATACTCGGAAGGCACAACCATACGAGGTGATTACATATCAGATGCCGTAAGGCGTTGAGCACAGTTTGCAGAACGACCAGAGAAAGCGTGCGTGGTCTGTGATTACATATCAGATGCCGTAAGGCGTTGAGCACGAGCGGGTTGAGGACTCGCTTTATCCTGAGTTTTTCGTGATTACATATCAGATGCCGTAAGGCGTTGAGCACTATATTAGCGTTTGCGTTCCTGGCAATTTTACCTATGTGATTACATATCAGATGCCGTAAGGCGTTGAGCACTCATTACGTGATCTCAATATAGATTGGGAGCCAAATTGTGATTACATATCAGATGCCGTAAGGCGTTGAGCACGAAGACCTTTTAATTTCTACAGAAGATTTAAACCTGTGATTACATATCAGATGCCGTAAGGCGTTGAGCACAAGGATTGCTCCCAACTGTGTCATCAGAACTCGATTTCGTGTGATTACATATCAGATGCCGTAAGGCGTTGAGCACAGTGAGTACCAGGCACGCCAACGATTGACACCAGCGAGTGATTACATATCAGATGCCGTAAGGCGTTGAGCACGGATTGAGCTTTGCGATTGCGTAATTTTTGCCGAGGTCTGTCCCCCCCCCCCCCCCCCCCCCCCCGTGCGAGCGCGGGGATGACCCGCCTGAAGTGCCGGAGACCAAGGGATCGAAACTTGCGTGCCGCCTGCCGACCCCGAACGCCCGGCGGCGGACCGTTGATGGAAGCGGTGCTCGAATCCGGCAATTTTCATCAGAGTATCGAGAATCCGGCTGTAGGACATCATGCTGTGGAGGAGATACGACGGGACCGCTTTTGTCCGGCACCTCTAATGGGTACAGGGCAGGGCAACGTCGTGCGGACTCCTATAGTGTGTGTGCACTTTTCAGCACTATCCTGTGCTTGGCCTCCGTCGTATGACAGACCAGCATCTCCTCGCTGTCGGCCAGTGGCACGCGTTCGACCAGCCTCATGGGGATCACCCCCACGGTCAGCCCATTGACGAACCGCTTGGTCATCACACGGGCACTCGTTATTATGCACAGGTAGCCCCTGAGCCGCAATGCAGCGCGAATGGCGCGCGTCCAGAAGGGGCCCATCCTCCCCCCCAGTATCCACGCCAAGAGCACGTGGACGCGCGGCTTCCATCGCGCGTACCGCCAGTAAATGATCCGGCTCCCAAGGCTCTGTGACGACGTGAGTGCCAGACGCGGCGCCTCGATCTCCCAGCGGCCTGAGGAGTCGCGCAAGAGGATTTCGTTGAACCGCGCTTGGTCGCTCGGCTGCCACTCCTCCATCCGTTCCGCTGCCTGGAAGAACGCGTGCGTCAGAGCCGATGCCCGCGCGAAAAAGAACCCCGCACAGATCGTGAAACCGACCGACTCGAAATGCCAAAACGGGTGCATGGTTCCCTGCGAGAACAGCAGGTCGAAGCCCTTGTGCTTGAGCAGCCACGGCCGCGGATCGCGCAGCCACAGCGCGTCCGCGTCGCTGTGCACGAAGTCGATGCCATGCGCCGTGAGGTGCAGGAAGAATTTCGTCCGCAGCCGCGTCAACAGGGCCAGCCGTTTGTGCCTCTCAGGTATCGTGTCGATCCTCTCCTCACGCACGTCCGGCAGCATGTCCCAGAAGTAAACGGCCCGGTCCCCCTCTTCGCGCAACGCGTCGAGCAGGTCGAGGTCCATGCAGATGATCCGGTAGTTCAGGCAGCCGGCGCGCCGGGCATGCTCGATCCACGCCCTCACCATGTCATGGAATAGGTAGGTCGCGAACACGACCGTCACCGGCCCCGAGACGTCGGCCGCGAACACGTGCCGGACGTCGACGCCCCGACCGTCCAGGGTGCCGCTCACGGCGCGAACCCCCACGGCTCGTAATTCCCGGACGTAGACAGGTGGAGCAGATTACAGTTGCCCTCGACCAGATGAAGGGCATGAAGGCGGAACGTTACCTCCACTTCGGCACCAGTTTATTCCTTATCCACGCCGTCGTAACCGGCAAACGACTTGTCGGAGCCTCGAATTCCTCGTAGAAGGCAAGAATCTCGGGGGGGGGGGGGGGGGAGTGCCGAAGCGCTCCGCGGTCTCGCCACAGGGGCACTCTCTGGCACGGTGCGCCATCTCGTAGCGGACATCAAGGAGGTTCGCGCTGATCGAATAACGAGTGGGGCGTCGACCTTTTCCGTGTTCAGGTTCGGGGTTCCCGATTGCTCCAGGTGCTGTGCCTTTCTGTCGGCCATGGCGGGTTTATGGCGGGCTTCAATGATGCTCACTGAATGATGCTCACTGAATGATGCTCACTGAATGATGCTCACTGAATGATGCACGATGGATACTCGACCTCTCAGAGTCTTTCTTTCGGAGAGTCGGAGATAGAGGCCCATTGTTCAGCATATTCTCGCCACCGATACAGTCACGGCTCCGCGCTTTGCCCCAAAAAGTTCGGGACCGGTATGCTCCTTCATTTCCGATCATCATCCAGCGCGTCAATCAACGCATATAGTCCCACGAGATCCTCCAGGGGATTCCTGGCGCCAAGGTCTATAGTGGAGCAGGCGGTTATTCGAAGTTGTTCCGGATTATTGCCGATGCATAACTCCTCCGCCCAGCCAGGCTGGAGTGCGGAGTAAACTCTTCAAGCAACACCTTCCACAAAGAGAACGGAAACGAAAAATGATAACATAATCGGTATCGATCTCGCAAAGAACGTTATCCGGATTTCAATGATCTCCAAGAGAAGAAACAGGGAGTCGCAGAATAAAACACTCAGTCGGGTGCAGATGAAAACCTGCAGAGTAGAGGCGTCGCGGAACGTCGCTTCTGCTGCCGTTCACTCTTGCGCCCGCAGGGCGTCCGGTGTTTGGTTTGTGTTAATATCGGCGTCAATAACTGCCATGCATCCAAGAATAGCACATGGATTTCCGGGTTTCCGGAACTTTTTTGAGAAATCTCGATTCGATCAGGGTGGCGGCGCCGGTCCTGGCCGCTCCACGGCTCGATAGAACGGGTACCGACGGGAACGGCCCTTTTCAGTCCCACGTGTCCTGAACCCGCACGTCGTCTTGTTGATCAGGGCATTGGGGGAAACAGTTCCGTGACAGGTTTTTCCCTTTTGAACTCGAGGAATAAGTCATGGCCATTCGCAGCTACATGGGATTCAACCCCAGGATTGGCGACAGGGCTTTTGTAGATTCAAGCGCCGTAGTCATCGGCAATGTAGTCCTGGGCGTGGACTCCTCTGTGTGGCCTCTTGCAGCCATTCGCGGCGACGTACACAGTATCAGGATCGGTGATCGCACCAACGTCCAGGACGGTTCAGTCCTGCACGTCACTTCCCCTGACTCTTTCGGACCGGACGGCTTCCCCTTGAACGTTGGCAGCGATGTAACCGTAGGTCATCGTGCCATACTCCACGGCTGTACCATTCATGACCGGGTACTGATAGGCATGGGGGCTATTGTCATGGACGGTGCAGTCATTGAGTCAGACGTTGTCCTCGGCGGGGGCAGCGTCGTGTCTCCAGGCAAAACCCTGACGAGCGGAGGCCTGTACGTGGGCTCGCCCGCCCAGCGGGTCAGGGATTTACGGCAGGAAGAAATCGATTTTCTGTTATACAGTGCCAGCCACTACGCCAGGCTGAAAGACCTGCACCTGAACTCTTCGGAAGCCCTCAAGTAGCTCCGAGGAACCACCCTGTCTTCGCCCGACTTTACAATCGGGGATATGAAGCATCAAGAAAAGCCCGTTATCCATCGGAGCTTCATAAAGCGCGTTCATGAGCCCGTTGATATCTTCTTTGGCAATAGATATGTTACTGGCAGTGGATTCTTGCAGGAAAGCCGAAGCGTAGAAAATGACGATGGCATCATTACGATGCTTCGAGATGGCACTCAGCCGTTTATCCCGTTCCTTATCAAGCCAACCAGTATCTCTCTGTTTTTGCGACTGATATTCGCTCAGAAGTTCACTCCATGAAGCCATATCTGCTCGCTGTTACTTGATAAATGTTTGACGTGGTGAGAAATGCGAGACAGGTTAATCTCGGGTGGTAAAAGGAGATACATAAATAAGAAATAAGCACGATATACCTGAATCTATCAGACCCGATTTGGACGAAATTGCGGAACGTTTATGGGCCGAGCGCGCCGCTGTGATGGTCGGCGCGGGCTTCAGCAAGAACGCGGGGGATGATTTTCCCGATTGGAACGAGTTGGGTGACCTCTTTTATCAGGAAGCACATGGGGGCAAACCTGATCCGGTCAAACAAAAGTATCTGAATGTCTTGCGGCTGGCTGAAGAAGTGGAGTCAGCCAGCGACCGGCCTGCACTGGAGGAATTGTTGCGTTCTACTATCCCTGATCGTAACTCCGAACCTTCCAGCCTGCATGTCGAGTTGCTTGAACTGCCGTGGACCGATGTGTTCACCACCAATTACGATACTTTGCTCGAACGGGCCAGTGCTCAGGTCGTGACTCGGCGATATGAGCCGGTTGTCAACAAAGAGAATATTCCTTACGCCACCAAACCCAGAATTGTGAAACTCCACGGCCGTTTCTCTTCAGAGCGGCACTTTATCATCACTGAAGAGGATTACCGGCGCTATCCGCATGACTACGCCCCCTTCGTCAATACCGTTCAACAGGCTCTTCTTGAGAACACCTTCTGTCTGATCGGATTTTCCGGGGACGATCCCAATTTTCTTCAGTGGATCGGCTGGATTCGCGACAATCTCGGCAAAGAAGAGACGCAGAAAATCTACCTGGTCGGGGTATTCGATCTGTCGTCTGCCAAACGGAAACTCCTGAAGGAACGCAGGATCGTTGTCGTTGACCTTTCTTGTTGCCAGGGGGTTGAGAACAACGATCAGAAAAAGGCATTAAGCTGGTTTTTCGAGTACATACGGTCGAAAAAACCGAATGTTCTTGATTGGCCCCTCAATTCCAATAAACAACGTCCCGCCGCCAACGCGGACCGTCTCGAAGAAATTCAGGAGATCACAGAAGAATGGCGGGAGCAGCGGCAGTCCTATCCCGGCTGGCTGATCCTGCCACATGACAACCGCGAGAAGTTGTGGGAATTTACAAACGCTTGGGCTAAATACCTTCCGGACACGGAACAATCACCTCTTGGATTGGATATTCAATACGCTTTCGAGTTGATCTGGCGCCTTGAAAGATGTTTGCTGCCGGTTTTCAACAATATCGCTGAGTTCTGCGAAAAACTCCTCGAAAAATATGGGCCATTTCAAACCGCAAATCCACCCGCCAACTGCCAGAACTCCCCCGGGAAAGATGAATTTCGAGATCTGAAATGGGATGGCCACCGACAGGCATGGCTGGCCATAGCACTGGCCATGCTGCGCTTCTATCGCGAGGAAGGGTATCTCGATAAATGGAAAGAAGCAGAAAACCGGCTCAAGACCCTTTCCGACCATCTCTCTCCGGAACAAAGGGAATTTCTGAATTACGAAGGCTTTCTTTTCAGCCTTTTTACCCTGGATCTTCCCAACGCCAGACAGCGTCTTGAAAACTGGCGACCCGATGAAGCGCAGCCCTATTGGATGGTCAAGCGCGCTGCCGGACTTGCTGAAATTGGTCTGCTCAATGAAGCTGAAACCATTGCCAGGGACGCACTTGAAAACGTCAGAAAAAAACTAAATCAGAAGAAGGCAGGTACGACAGACCACCTCACCTTGGTTTCCCTAGAGAGCAATGCAATGCTATTGGGGAAATACATTCCAATGCTATTGGGGAAATACATTCAAGATGTCGCTGATAGCAAAAAGGGTGAGTGGGAAACGCTGCAAGACAGGAGGATGCAATTTAATGATCGATGGGATGAATTGAAAAGGTTCAAATGCGACCCAGGGAACGAAATAAAGTTATTCGAGCTGACTCTGAAAAATCCGCCGGTTCAGAGAAAAATCACCACTGAGAAACGAGAATTTGATATTGGCCGAGTCACTCGAACTCACCACTTTAGCAGTACCAACCAGGAAATACTTCATGCCTATACTTTCCTCCGATTCTGCGAAGAGATTGGCTTGCCTTATCATGTTGGTAACTACGCGATGGGGAGAGAGACAGCGGTAGAAAGTCTGCGACGCATCTCGCGATATTCTTCATTTTGGGCGATTGCGACGCTTTCCAGACTTGGGGACGTGAATGCCGTTAATAATCTATTCAGCCGCGAGTCCGTTTACAGATTCACTGCTAACGAGGCTGACCAGCTCATTCAATGCTATCTGGATGCGCTTGACAAATGCCGGGATGACATACGCGCGGGCGATGTTTCACGAAATAAAAATTACGGTGTGCGCCTCGCCCAGTTGCTGCCTGAAGTCATGTCGAGGCTTTGCTGCAAATGTTCAGGTGAGATGAAATACCGTATCCTTGAGTTTGTTACTGGAATCTATCGTTCACCTGATAAAACAAAGTACCTGAATATAAAGAAACTAACCGAGCGACTCATAGACTCTATGTCTAAAGAGGAACAATACAGTTTGGTTCCGGACTTGCTGGAAATTCCTTTCCCCGAAAATTTGAATCCAATAGTCAGAAATGAGTTTCCGAACCCATTCCTGCTGCTCGAACTCAATCAGAAGCCTGAATGTGCTACAGACTTGGAAATTCAGCCTGGACTGGTAAACCATTTGTTCAGACAAGCAGCGCAGGATAACTCGGATCGACGACGTTGGGCTATAAAATCCTTGATAAAACTGCACAAGTTACGGCTGCTCAATGACGACCAAAACAAGAACCTTGCAAGAGCCATCTGGCGTGTGACTGACCAGCACGGCCTGCCTGATGGTGATCCAGATTCCTTCAAATTTGTTTTTCTCAGCCTGCCTTACCCCGAGGACGTTGATCCTTCTCATCTTTTCAAAAACTATGTCAGTGCTATGCCTTTCCCGATTCAAAAACACGAGCAAAGCAATGGCCTCATCATAACGAATGGAAATATCCCTATCGTGAGCGAAATTATTGGGGCCAACAGCAATGGAGGAAGCATCTGGACAACTGAAGATAGCATTGAGATTCTGCGACGCTTACTAGAATGGTGGGACGCCGACAAGGATCGATTGAATGAAGAGGAAAGTGTGCCTGCTTTGTTTTCATCAATGCCAGAGGAAGAGAAGGAGTTTCGGGCAAGATTTGCCCGTATGGTCAAACTACTCGCTGAGGTAGTAGGCCCGAAGCTCAGTGCGGATTCTCATGATGATATAAAAACCTCACTCGGTCGACTTCTTAAGGAAATGCGGGGGTACGGATTGCCGTGCCTGGAGGCTGAAGCGGCGTGTATTCACATATACCCTGAACAGAAGATTGATGTTTATAACCGAATTAATGAAGCGTTGATTTCGAATCAGGATAACATCGAACTAGATGGGCTCTTGGCGATCGCCAGTATTATTCTCAATGGCATTGATACTGATGCCGGCTCCGTGGAATCTGATCCGGTATCAATGTTCAGCCAATACATCACATGGCGCCCTACACATCCCAGATGCCTAAGCTTGGCACTACGGATCATCGTTTGCATTCTCAAAGAATCGGCAATCCGTTTTTCAACTGGCCTGGAAGTAGCCACCCGAAGGCGACTTGATAGGTTGTTTGTTGAAACGGCATACGATAACGGCAATCCTGATTTGAATTTTGACGAGAAATTGAAAGTGCGGCACATCTCATCAATTCTGGCAGCGGCACTCTGGACATATTACAGATCTCGGAGCCTAGCCTTTCCAGAAGCCGTTGAAAAATGGCGTGAGACATGCCTGTCTACTGATGAGTTTTCTGAGATCAGAAATGCCTGGGGGAGCGTGAAAGATAAATACCAGTAAATTCCAAGACACCCCCCAATATGGGCATTCCTGATTATTCTGATATATTGGGGCGGGGAGCAGCGAGGTTTTGTATCGGCGAAAAGTTATCGGGAGGACAAAGCCCAGGTGACCAGCGATTTCAAACAAGCCCTCTGGAAAGCAGCAGACAAACTCCGCGCGCAGATGGACGCGGCGGAGTACAAGCACATTGTCCTGGGGCTGATCTTCCTCAAGTACATTTCCGACACCTTCGTGAAGCAGCGGAACAAGGTGAGGGGCATGGTCTCCAGTCCTTCGTCCGAATACTTCATCAGTGAAGACCTTGCCGAGTGCGAAACGGCTCTCGAAGAGCGTGATTACTACACTCAGGACAACGTGTTCTGGGTGCCACAGGAAGCACGTTGGGAGACGCTGCGGTCGAAAGCAAAGCAACCTGGCATCGGTTCTGTAATCGATGCGGCAATGACCGCCATCGAGAACAAGAACACCGCACTGCGCGGGAAGCTGGACAAGCGTTTCGGGCGCGCGCAGTTGGGGCGGGGAGTGCTGGGCGAGTTGATTGACCTGATCTCAAACATCGGGTTCGGCGATGAATACAACTCGACCGACATGCTCGGCGAGGTCTACGAGTACTTTCTGGGTCAGTTCGCGTCTGCAGAGGGCAAGAAAGGCGGACAGTTCTACACCCCTTCCCATGTGGTCAAAACCCTTGTGGCGGTCCTCTCACCGCACTCCGGGCGCGTCTATGACCCATGCTGCGGGTCGGGCGGGATGTTCGTACAGAGCGAGGAATTCGTGAAAGCACACGGCGGACGGGTGGATGACATCTCCATCTACGGCCAGGAGAGTAACCCGACTACGTGGCGACTGGCGGCGATGAACCTGGCGATTCGCGGATTTTCCGCAGATTTGGGCAAGGAACCTGCCGATACCTTTGCGCGTGACCAGTTCCCCGACCTGAAGTTCGACTACATCATGGCGAACCCACCCTTCAATATCTCGGACTGGGGCGGTGAAAAGTACGAGGGCGACCGGCGCTGGCAGTTCGGCAGACCACCCGTCGGCAATGCCAACTACGCCTGGTTGCAGCACATGTTGTGGAAGTTGCGCCCGGGCGGTCAGGCAGGCGTGGTGCTGGCGAACGGGTCCATGAGTTCCAACACCGGCGGTGAGGGTCAGATTCGCAAAGCAATGATTCGAGGTGACGTGGTTGAAGTCATGGTCGCGCTGCCGGGCCAGTTGTTTCTCAATACGCAGATTCCGGTGTGTCTGTGGTTCCTGACGAACGACAAAACTGCGAATGGCCGTGACAGGCGCGGTGAGACGTTGTTTATTGACGCGCGTCAATTGGGAACGATGGAGACCCGAGTGCTCAAAGTCTTGACTGATAAAGACATTGCGAAAATTGCGGACACCGTGCAGGCATGGAAGACCGGCGAAGGATACGAGGACGTTGCCGGGTTCTGTAAATCAGCAACTATGGAAGAGATCGAGAAGAACGGGTTCGTGCTGACGCCGGGGAGGTACGTTGGTGCAGAAGTGGCTGAAAAGGACGATGTTCCTTTTGTTGAACGTTTTTATGCTCTCAGACAAAAACTGGATGAGCAACTCGCCGAGGGGGAGGAACTCGGAGCCCAGATTCAGGCAAAACTGGAGGGATTGGTTGTCGATGAGTGAGTGGCGAACAGTTCGCATAGAAGAAATTGCCGAAAAGGTAGCAATGGGGCCGTTTGGATCAAATATCAAGGTAGAGACTTTTGTGCCTTCTGGAATACCGATTATTAGCGGCCAGCACCTCCACAATTCTGGGAATTACGTCTTTAACTTGACAAACTTCTAAGTGGTGATACCACCGATTGCTTCACGTAAATTATCGACTTTGTTTTGGGCTTCCCACTTTGCCTGAATCGCATCATTGACACATTTCCCTATACGGTCGATTTCATTCCTGTTGACATGCACCGGAAGCACCAAATTTTTCCAGCGATTGCCTATAGTAGGCATCGTGGTGTCGTAAAATACGTAATCTGTTATCTGTCTCTGCACCATGTCTGATGACAAGAGAGCTAGTAAGTATGCTGGAGTGACACCGTGAGGGTTGTTGCTATTCACCCTCATCGTCAACAGTTCGCGTGTCATCACAATATTTGTATCACGGGGAGACGCCATAGCCACAGTTCCTATTCGGTAACTCCCGCGTCGAACAAAAATCACATCCCCCGCCAGAGGCAGAGCTTTGTTTTTGGTAAACCTCTCAAACACGTCTTGAGACACCCCGGAAACCGGGTTGCGATACAATTCCCAATTCACAATGTCTGACACTCGAATATAAGGAATAGGTCCACTGCCTTTTTCTGTCGAACTCGGAGACCCATGCCCGTCCCACGTACTAAGTGTCCCGTCATCAATAAAATCTGATAACGGTACACCTTTTCGATCTGGGGGCAAGTTGATGGGGTTCCTTTTAGCACGATAATAACGCGGAACCAGCGTGTCAGGATTGATATCTGACCACGAAACAGAAGCAACGTATTGGTTGTCAACAGCGGCCACATTATCAAGTTCTTCAAAAACGATCTTTAGATCGTCCCACTCTTCTTCAGTGCCCGGTCGATACAAAATGTTGCCATTGTGATCATGCCCCATTTGATCAGGAGTTGCCATGATCACCTGAGAACTTTGTGGCGTTTCTTTCTGTAGTATCAAGAGGCACGTTTTCGCGTTGCAGTGTGGACGAAAAGTGTTGTGAGGTAAATCCACTACCGCCAAAATATTATTATTTTTCATGATGAACTGACGAAGATATCCAAGCGTTGGAGCGTGAAAGACTGTTTCAGGAAGCACTATACCGAGCACCCCACCCTTTTTGATCATCTCTAAAGATCGTTCGACGAACAAAACGTATGGGTCTTTGTCGGCAGACTTATCAGTCTGTCGCCACCCCCCCCCTCCCGCTTGCATCCACTTATAACCAAGAGTGAAATGCTTGGCATCGGCAGCCATGACTTTTGTTTTAGTCCCAAACGGAGGATTGGTCAGAATCATATCAAACTTGCGGAATTGATTGTTCTGGACGAAAGTCGTTGCCGCCTCTCCCTTGAACTCGTCGGCGGCGTGCAGAGAATTTTCATGCACGATATTACTACGACCATCACCAGCTATTGCCATATGGGCCTTGGCGATCTTGACAAGGTCCGTTTCCTTATCGATTCCGAATACTGTGCGCATAGACATCTCACGCAGTACCGACCGTAAATCAGGAGCGTTACGCCATTTTGGATTATTCTGCATCGCGTTCCAAACCCATTTCATCGCGTGAATAAGAAACCCGCCGGAACCGCAGGCTGGATCGCAGATGGTGTCATGTGGTTTCGGGTTAGCGATCTTGACGGCCACCTTGACCACACATCGCGGCGTAAAGAACTCACCTTTTTCACCGATAAATCGTGATTCTGAAAACACCTCGAACGCGTCGCCAACAACATCTGTGTCGGTAAGCAACAAGCTGCCATTGTGCAGTTGGCCAACCACCCATGCCACAGATTGTGCGTCCAAAGAAATTTCCTCGTGTGGGGAAAAGATGCCGTCATGTTGAAGTTCCTCTCGCACACGTACGAATAGCGTGTTCACTCTCGTGCGTATTGCGTCTGCTGACTCCCCTGTTTCCGCACGAAATTGTGGTGGTTGATCCACATAGGTCTTTTCATCTTCAATTTTAGCAAAGATGAGTTTGACCATTTCCGACCCTAGCTTTTCCTTGCGGCTTACATTGGTGTTCGTATACAGATGGTTCAGGATACGACGAAACGCAGATTTCAGTTCTGTTCTTGCAAAGGGTCCCAACTCGGATTTTTTCCGTCGCCCGACATCGTCGATCGCCTGCCCTCGAATCGGGATATTGTTAAGATGGTCTTCAAGAACCTGTGTACCTCGGCGACATAAATAGGAAATATCACCACCGTTCGTCCATACGCCCCATTCTGCAGAGGTCGCTGTCATGTAAGATTTGAGTTGGGCTATTCCATCACGCCTGTTCTTTCTCTTTACCTCGACTAATCCAACGATATCCTTCGCTGGATCTCGACCTGAAGCCTCTCGGTAGACAACAACATCCGCTCTGTCTGGAAAGCTTCCCGCCCCGCGTGGAATGGCGACTTCAATATCGATGTCGGACTTCAGGTAACTGTAACTTTCGACTAGGACACGCTCATATTCCTGACGAACCACCTCTTCTGGTTTGCCAAGGTCAACCTTCTTACCCGTAGCGTAGTCCTTTTCAATCATACTCACTTCAAAGCTCTCGAATGATCCTGTGTATCAGGCAATGAGTTCTTTATACGTAATCGTTTGGCCAGGCAAGGCTTGAAACAAGGCTACCATACGATCCGCCGTATCCACATCACAGTGACCTTCATTCAACCGAAACGTAAATTCATTCACGTACCGCGACAAGTGTTTCACTGACACAGAATGAAAGGTCCCGAGCAACCCCCGTTTCAACACCGCCCACATACTTTCAATGCCGTTCGTATGGGCCATGCCTTGGACATAACGATTCGCAGAATGATTGACTGATGTGTGCCTGTAGGTTTTTCGTGCTAACCCGTGATACGCTGGATGATCATCGGTGTAGATGTGTGTCCCAGGTTCGACGTGGTGTTGAATTTCTGTCCATAAGGTGAGACGATCTGTGGAAGGAATAGGCTTGGCGATGGTGCGCCCTCCCCGTTCCCGCATTCCTAACACCGGCTGCTTGTCTTGAGCCCCTGCTTTGGGTTTGGCTCCAGGTTTCCAATGTTTGTTTTTTTCTTTCCCCCCGATATAGGTTTCATCAATTTCCACAATACCAGATAACAGTTCCGGAGTCGCTTTTCCGACCATCCGTAAACGATGGAGCAAATACCAGGCGGTTCGTTGTTGAATAGATAATTCTTTGCTTAATTGCAAAGAAGAAATACCTTTCCTGGCTGTGACCATTAAATACGCTGCAAACAACCATTTGCGAGCATCAATCTTGTTTCGTTCCAACGGGGTGTTGGTAAAGACCGTAAAATAGGCCCGACAGGTTCCACACCAATAGGTCCCGATTTTCTTTTGAGGGGTAATTTTCTCAGCATGACCGCATTTGGTACACACAGGGTGCCCGTTCCATCGTACTCGTTCAAAGTACCGCATGGCACTGTCTGTGGTAGGGAACATCTGTGAGAGTTGAAACAGGCTGAGGGTCACGGCTCGACGGGTCTTCATCTGTTAGTCTCCTTTCTTAAGTGTGAACAGAGTCTAACAGAAATAATTCAGTTTGTCAAGTTAAATACATAATTCCCACAATTCTCGTCTAGACGAAACGAGCGGGTATAAATTCATCGCAGAAGAACACGCTGACAGACTTAGTAACTCCAACGTATTTCCTGATGATATTATCATCACACATGCTGGAACAATTGGACAGGTTGCCCTGATTCCAACTAATGCGACTTTTGATCGGTATATCATATCACAGCGGCAGTTTTATCTCCGCGTGGATAGCTCCAAAGCTGATCCAGCCTTTATTGCAAATTGGTTTCACAGCCCAATCGGTCGGCATCGCCTTCTGATGCATGCCTCACAAGTAGGTGTACCTTCAATTTCTCGTCCAGCTTCCAATTTGAAGACCATCGAAATCAAGCTGCCGCCTCTAGCTGAGCAGAAACGAATATCAATTGTGCTTGATCTTCTCTACGACAAAATCGAGCTCAACCAGAAGATGAACCAAACTCTTGAGGAGATTGCCAAGGCAATCTTCAAGTCGTGGTTTGTGGACTTTGACCCTGTGCGCGCCAAGGCAGAAGGTCGCCCCACCGGTCTTCCCCCTGAAATCAGTGCTCTGTTCCCTGATAAGTTGGTGGAGTCGGAGATTGGGGAGATACCGAAGGGGTGGAGGGTTAACGAACTAGGCCAACATACTTCTCTTACCAAAGGTCGTTCATACAAAAGTTTAGATTTGAAAGATTCAAAGGTCGCACTTGTTACATTAAAGTCATTCCTCCGTGGAGGCGGTTACCGGCATGATGGTCTCAAACCCTACATCGGGAAATATAGAGATGAGCAGGTTGTAGAAGCAGGAGACTTAGTCATTGCGCTTACAGACGTAACACAGGCAGCGGAGGTAATTGGAAAACCAGCACTTGTCAGAAAATCAAGCAGTTATAGCACTCTAGTTGCATCACTTGATGTTGGAATTGTAAGGCCACTTAAAGATTCCCCAATCACTAGAGAGTTTTGCCATCAATTCATGTTAACCGACCGCTATAACTCACACCCTTTAGGTTATACATCAGGAACAACCGTTCTTCATTTGTCAAAAGAAGCACCTGCTAAATTTACTTTTCCCATGCCCTCCATAGAACTTATCGAACGAATTACTGAGATTATTTCTCCTATCAATGCACGAATTTTTCATGCCGAAAAAGAAAATGAAGTGTTAGCCGAAATCCGCGACACCCTCCTTCCTAAGCTCATCTCCGGTGAACTCCGCGTCCCCGATGCTGAGAAATTCCTTGAAGAGGCAGGCATCTGATGGCGTTGGTGACTGAAGACCAGGTCGAAAGCCAATGCATCGACTGGTTCGAAGACCTCGGCTACCGGTATCGGCGTGGGTACGACGTTGCGCCTTATGGCGAGACCCCGGAGCGTACCGACTACCGCTCGGTGGTGCTGGAAGACCGGCTGCTGTCTGCGCTGACCCGCATCAACCCGGACATTCCCGGCACTGCGATTGGTGATGCTCTCTCGCAACTGACCAACCCGAATATCCCTGCCTTGATGTCCTGCAACCGTCAGGTGCACCAGTGGTTGACCAGAGGAGTGAAGGTGACCTGGCACGAGGGAAAGCAGGAAATCGGCAGACAACTCGAGGTCATCGATTTTGACAATCCGGAGAACAACGACTGGCTGGTGGTGAACCAGTTCACCATTCACGGGCAGAAACACACCCGGCGCCCCGACGTGCTGGTGTTTCTGAATGGTTTGCCGCTTGCGGTGATCGAACTGAAGAACGTCGCCGATGAGAACGCGGACGTCTGGGCGGCGTACAACCAGTTGGAGACCTACAAAAACGACGTTCCCGACCTCTTCAACTACAACGTCTGCCTGGTGATCTCCGACGGGGTCTATGCAAGGCAGGGGTCATTGTCCGCCAACAAAGAGCGCTTTATGCGTTGGCGGACGATTGACGGCACAGACCTTGATCCGCTGGGACGGAACCGTGAGCTCGAAACCCTTATCAGGGGGTTGTTCAACAAGCGGGTCTTCCTTGATTACCTGCGCTACTTCTGCGTCTTTGAGGATGATACAACCATCATCAAGAAGATTGCAGGGTATCACCAGTTCCACGCGGTACGGACAGCGGTCGAAAGCATCGTTGCCGTTTCCTCACGCGAAGGCACCAAGAAAGGGGGCGTGGTCTGGCACACCCAGGGGGCCGGCAAAAGTATCGAAATGGCGTGCCTGGCGGGACGGTTGATCTCGGAACCCCGCCTTGGAAACCCGACCATCGTGATGGTCACCGACCGACAGGACCTTGACGGGCAGTTGTTCAACGTGTTTGTCGGCGCGGGCGACCTTCTGGGTGAGTCGCCAAAGCAGGCGAACTCCCGATCGGAACTGCGCGAACACCTGATGAATCGCCCATCGGGCGGTATCATCTTTACGACGATCCAGAAGTTCGGGCTGGAGCCTGGCGAAGACAGGTTCCCCGTTCTCACGGACCGCCATAACGTTGTGGTGATCGCCGATGAAGCACACCGTACCCAGTACGGATTCAGGGCGAGGTTCGACAGTGAGAGTGGCGCGATCAGGTACGGCCTGGCGAAGTCTCTGAGAGACGGTTTGCCCAACGCCACTTTTCTTGCGTTTACCGGCACGCCGATCTCGCGGGGTGATCGGGATACGCGTGCGGTCTTCGGTGAGTACGTCTCGATCTACGACATCAAGCAGGCAGTTGAAGATGGGGCAACGGTGCCCATCTACTACGAGTCCCGCCTCGCCAGGATTGCTCTGAACGAAGCAGCACTGCCCACTATCGATGATGAGGTAGAGGACGTTCTCGACAGCGAAACGGCAGACGAACGAGAGAAGGAGAGAGCGAAGAGTCAGTGGTCCGAACTGGAAGCGATTGTGGGCGCCGATGCGCGATTGCAGGAGATCGCGGAAGACCTGATCAACCACTACGAGACGCGCAGTCGGACCCAGCCGGGCAAGGCGATGATCGTGACGATGTCGCGGGACATCTGCGTTCGTCTGTACGATAAGATCATTGAGATACGCCCTGACTGGCATTCGGACGACCACCTGCAGGGTGCGATCAAGGTGGTGATGACCGCGTCCGCCTCCGACGAGGCGTACCTTCAGCCACACCATGCGAACAGGTTACAGAAGAAAGACCTCGAAAAGCGATTCAAAGACCCTGATGATCCACTGAAGATCGTGATCGTGCGTGACATGTGGTTAACCGGTTTCGATGCCCCCTGTCTTGCCACGATGTACATCGACAAACCGATGCAGGACGCCAATCTCGCACAGGCAATCGCGAGAGTGAACCGCGTATTCAAAGACAAACCCGGAGGTTTGGTGGTGGACTACGTCGGTATCGCGCCACAACTCAGGGAAGCACTGGCAACCTACAGTGCCGCAAAGGGCAGGGGACAACTCACGATTGACTCCAGTGAAGCACTGGGCATTCTCAAAGAGAAGATTCAAGTCGCCCGTGACCTTCTTCACCCTGTGGACTGGAGCGGGTTTGAGACAAAGGCACTTTCACTCATTCCCGAGTGCCTTGACCACGTCCTTGAACAGGAAGACGGCAAGCGGCGTTACTCGGATGCCGTCCTGCAGATGACCAGGGCGCTTGCCTTATGTGGAACCCTGGATGAGGCACAGGAACTTTCGCGAGAGGTGGCGTTTCATCAGGTGATACGTGCGCCTCTTGTGAAGGGGGGTGGTGGAGACGCGCCGCCGAAGAAGGACGTTAACTACGAACTGCGTCAATTGATGTCCCAGGCGATCGTAGGCGAGGGAGTAGCGGACGTTTTCAAAATCGCAGGGTTGGAGACCCCAGAAATCTCGATTCTCTCTGAGGACTTCCTCAAAGAGGTGATGAAAATGCCTCACAAAAACCTGGCGGTAGAGTTGCTGCAACGTCTTATCAGGGATGAGGTGAAAGCCAGATTCAAGACTAACGTGGTCAAACAACGGAAATTCAGCGACCTTCTTGCGAAGTCACTCGGCAAATACGCCAACAGGGCAATCGAGGCGGCACAGGTCATCGAGGAACTGATCGCCATGGCGAAACAGTTCCGGGATGACCTTAAACGCAGAGAGAGTCACAACCTCACGGATGAAGAAGAAGCGTTCTACGATGCACTCGCGAAGAATGAGTCCGCACAGGAACTCATGGGTGAAGAGGTTCTCGTAGGGATGGCGCGTGAGATAGCGAAAAAACTGCGCGAGAATCTCACCGTGGACTGGGCAGTACGTGAAAGCGTGAGAGCGAGATTACGTCTCCTCATCCGCAGCTTGCTCAGAAAATACGGATATCCGCCTGACCAGCAGAAAGACGCCGTTGAGATGGTGCTGAAACAGGCAGAGGTTATTTCCGAGGAGTCGGTTGCGGCGTAAGACGAGAGGCGGGAACGCCATTATGTCGGAACAGGAACAACAAACCGATACCGACCGAGAAGAATTCTTTCAAGTTGAAGCGGGACATTCAGTCTCTTGTCGAATCAAATATGGAGACATTGTCCGGTTTGGAGTTTCGTGAGTTCCGAACTTGCCGTTGCCGGATTCCGCCCGGACTCATTCGCCTTTGACGAACAGAATGATTCATTCGTCATTGTTGAGTACAGAAAAGGGACACGGTTACTCGGTTGTTGACCAGGGTTATTCGTGCCTGTCTGGCTTTTCCCGGAGTAAAGGACATGATCAAACTCGATACCCGTCACCTGCGCGGTGATATTTACGGAGGGATCACCGCTGGCGTCATCGCCCTGCCCCTGGCCCTTGCAATGGGAGTCGCCTCGGGACTTGGCCCTATAGCCGGAGTGTATGGCGCCATTTTCGTCGGCTTTTTTGCCGCACTGTTTGGCGGCACGGAACCCCAGATATCAGGCCCGACCGGCCCCATGACCGTCGTGTGTGCCGGCCTCGCTGCAAGTATTGCCACCCATCCTGACCTGATGGGCAATATCAACTTCATATTCACGGCCATTATCCTGGCCGGACTGTTCCAGATTGTTTTTGGTGTGTCCAGGATCGGGGAATATATCCGCCTGGTGCCCTACCCGGTGATCAGTGGTTTCATGAGCGGTATTGGCGTCATTATCATCATTCTGCAGATCGGTCCCATGCTGGGCCATGCCGCCCCGGCCGGCACCCTGAATGCCCTGTTCTACACGCCCACTGCTGTGCTGGATACCAATTTTGTCGCATTGGGCATCGCCATACTGGCCCTGGGCATTACCCTGAAATGGCCGGCGACGCTGGGCAGGTACGTTCCTGGGGCACTGGCGGCCCTGCTTATCGGGACGCTGGGCAGCTTTTTCGTCAGCGGTGCGCCGATCCTGGGAGATATTCCCTCGGGCCTGCCACGGCTTCATATACCTCAAATATCAGTCGCGTCGTTTTTTATCATCGCCGAAGCGGCGTTTGTCCTGGCGCTGCTGGGCTCCATGGACAGCCTGTTGACTTCACTGGTGGCAGACAACATGACCCGCACAAGACATGATTCCAACCGTGAACTGATCGGTCAGGGAATCGGCAACATGGTGGCCGGACTGTTTGGCGGGGCGCCGGGCGCGGGCGCGACCATGCGAACCGTGGTGAATATCCGTACCGGTGGTCGGACCCGTGTCTCCGGCATGGTCCATGCTCTGCTCTTACTGGGCATGGTACTCGGCCTGAGTGCCTATGCCAGCTACGTCCCCAATGCCGTGCTGGCCGGCATCCTGATCAAGGTAGGCCTGGATATTATTGACTGGAATTATATCCGCAATGCTCACCGAGGCCCTGGCTGGGACCTGCTGCTGATGCTCATCGTGGTGTCCCTGACCGTCTTTGTTGATCTGATCACGGCAGTGGCCACAGGCGTGGTGCTGGCCTCCGTAGCCTTTGTCAAACAGGTGGCGAAAGAGCAGATGGAACGACTGCGTGACATTCACTCAGTGCGCCATGATGCGACTCCCAGAGAACTTGAAATCCTCGATGAATTGGGTGACAGGGTCACCGTATTCGATTTCAGTGGTCCCATGAGCTTCGGGGCGGTTGCCGACCTGGTTCACCATGCACGCTCCCATCTGGAAGGCGGGGCCCAGGTCATTATCCTGGACTTTGAACGGATCCCCTTCCTGGACGTGTCGGCAGCCTTAGCGGTGGAAACCGTGGTCAGGGACGCCAAACAGACCGGCAGGACTATTTACCTGTGTGACATGAATGAGAAAGTCAGGAAAACCCTCAATGCCCTGGAAGCCGACAAGCATCTGAATCCCAATGACCGCTATGACACTCTGGAACAGGCACTGGAAGCTGCCCTGGCGAGACTGACCAGGGAAAGCCCCTAGCTCAATGGATGGGCCCCTTGCCCGGCTTGTGCCGGCAGTCTGTCGCGCGTAAGTTCGTGATTGCCGTTATGTGCCATTTCCTCGTTGAAGGCAGTCACGTTCTTGGCTGATCCGAGTGGCCGGCCATCGGACGCCGCATCCGTCTCGTACTGAAAACAGCCACACAGTCGTGCAGCCCAAGCGGAACCGTACCCGTTGTTCATTCTCCTGAACAGAAAATCGGAATGAAAAACCGAGTCATTGGTGATTCGTGAGAATTCGTATCGATGGCTTGCTGTCTGATGCCCGGGCTATGTCAAGTGGGGTCATGCCTGTTTCATTTCTGGCATTCACCGCCGCCCCGGCCTCAATCAACGTCCTGAGGACGTCGGGGTTTGCGCTCTCCGATGCCGCCAGGTGAAGCGGAGTCATGCCACCATCTGCACGGGCATTCACCGTCGCCCCGGCCTCAATCAACGTCCGGAGGACGTCGGGGTTTGCGTTCTCCCCTGCCGCCGAGTGAAGCGGAGTCATGCCACCGTCTGCACGGGCACTCACCGTTGCCCCGGCCTCGATCAACATCCTGAGGACGTCGGGGTTTGCGTTCTTCCATGCCGCCAGGTGAAGCGGAGTCGCGCCACCATCTGCACGGGCATTCACCGTTGCCCCGTCCTCGATCAATGCGCTGAGAATATTGGGGTTTTTATTTAGCAGTGCCGCCAGGTGAAGCGGAGTCGCGCCACTATCTGCACGGGCATTCACCGTTGCCCCGTCCTCGATCAATGCGCTGAGAACATTGGGGTTTTTGTTCTGTATTGCCGCCCCGTGAAGCGGAGTCATGCCACCATCTGCACGGGCATTCACCGCCGCCCCGGCCTCAATCAACGTCCGGAGGACGTCGGGGTTTTCGTTCTCCCCTGCCGCTGCGTGAAGCGGAGTCACGCCGCCATCCGTACGGGCATTCACCGTTGCCCCGGCCTCAATCAATGCGCTGAGAACATTGGGGTTTTTGTTCCGCACTGCCGCTGCGTGAAGCGGAGTCATGCCACCATCCGTACGGACGTTCACCGCCGCCCCGGCCTCAATCAACGTCCGGAGGACGTCGGGGTTTGCGTTCTCCCCTGCCGCTGCGTGAAGCGGAGTCACGCCACCATCCGTATGGGCATTCACCGTTGCCCCGGCCCCAATCAATGCGCTGAGAACATTGGGGTTTTTGTTCTGTATTGCCGCAAAGTGAAGCGGAGTCACGCCGCCATCCGTACGGGCATTCACCGCCGCCCCGGCCTCAATCAACGTCCTGAGGACGTCGGGGTTTTCGTTGTACGCTGCCGCCTGGCGAAGTGCGTTTCCCAAATCAATGCCTTGCCTCATGCAGTGGTCGACGTCCTGCCGTGTCGCCTGTTTCCAGAAACGTTCGCTTTCCCACTTCGTGCAGTCCGGCTCGCAGCCCTGAACGCATATGGCAAACAGGCTCATACTCAGCAGCCTTATCATCATACCTGTCGTGGGCAGGGCCCTGGCGTGCCGGGTGACCCGGGTGTTGTTTCCGGAAGGGAGCAAAAGCGAGTGTGTGGTATCCATAATAAATACGCTCCTTGTCGATTTGCCTTCTGGGAACGTCACACGAATTGTACAGACCAGCGGAACCAAGTCAAGCCGTGTCCAGGTGCACGGCGCCGGCGGCGGGACCGACAAGTAACGGGCCTTGAGGGACAGAGGGGCCATGAGCCCATATCCACGTCATCGTGTTCCTCCGGAGCGCATTCACTGCACCGTATGGCTGTCCAACCGTCTCAACCTGAGCTTCCGGGATCCTGAGGATCGACTTGCTGAGCGGGGTATCACCGTGAGCAACGAGACCCTGTGTCTTTGGTGCAGCAAATTCGAGGTGGGCTGGCATGCGGGTTGGCTGGTCAGCGGCAGCAGGGCTCCGGGGAAGTGGACTGTCGGGATGAGATGTATTTGCAGCGATTCCCACGCTCAAGAGATGAGTCTGCAGGCTCACCGCATGAGAGGTCGGGTTTGCCTGGTCAGGCAACGCAACGCGGGCTGGCACGAGAGACTCACGCCGGTACGTCCGGACCCTTGAAGTGCAGGGAAAGGGAATTGATGCAGAAACGTTGGCCGGTCGGTGCCGGGCCATCGTCAAAGACGTGTCCCAGATGGGCGTCGCAGCGGCTGCACGTGACTTCCACTCGCGTCATCCCATGGCTGTGGTCGGTTTTGGTCTCCAGGGCCTCTTCATTCGAGGGTTGCGTGAAACTCGGCCACCCCGTACCGGATTCAAACTTGTTTTCTGAGAGGAACAGGAGGTTCTCACAACAAATGCAATGATACGTCCCTTTGGCTTTATGGTGGCAGTAGGCGCCACTGAAGGCCGGTTCGGTTCCTTGCTGGCGGGTCACGTAATATTGTTCCGGGGTGAGTTGCCGTTTCCATTTTTCCTCGGATTTGTGAATTTTCCTAGTCACGTCGAACTCCCTTGTCACTCATGCGCCATGAGGCACGTCCCTGAACCAGGCCCTGACGAGGGGAACATAAAACGTGGGCGACGAGTCTTCGGGGACAAGCCCGCGGTTCGTCTTTGAGGGTCTCTGATCTACTCATACGAAACACGGAAAAGCCCGTCGCGTTTCAATACGTTGTTAAACGTTCGTGGTTGATAGCCGGGCCTTTTTCTGCACGGCATCCAATATTACTCGATCATCCATGCCGGCGTTCCACACGATGTTCAGGAATTCAGCCGGCTCCACGTTCACACTCCGCAAAAACGGGCGGTCGGCACCGCAGCCGAACATGATATCCGGTGAGAGTTCCCCGCGAAGCCTGGCACGGGCCTTGGCGATAATGCGGGGGAGCCATCGATACCCACCCAACTCAGCATAACCGGATGGAAGGGCCGTCGAAGGGACCACCCTGGCAGAGGATTTCCCCTCTTGCACTGTCAGAAAGTAGTTGCGGCGGACTTCGGTCACTGCCGCAACGGTGTCGAAAGTCGGCTCGCCGTCTTCAACCCGATCCTCAACGAAATCATACAGTTCCCGGGCAGACGTGCCGATCGAATCGAGAAAGGCCAGGGCGTCACGGCCAATGACCTTTTCAGGACCTTGATGCCCCTGTTCGAACCGATGCACGGCCTGGTCGTAGACGTCGCGAAGTCGGGAAAGCCAGTCTTGAGGACCCTGGTCTTCCGTTTTCGTTTTTTCTTTCATGTATTCATTGTCCCGGCAAAACGGAGGCATCGTCAAGTCCCTGGGAATTGTGCCGGGTTTTTGCAGAAGAGCGGTTAGTCGGTATCCGAAGAGAGCGACGCGATCGGAGCGTCGGTCGAGTCGTTTGCGAGTCGATGAAGGGTAAGGTAAGCCATGGCTTCCTGACGCACGGTCACTCCGCGAGCGAGGAG
This sequence comes from Nitrospirales bacterium, assembly GCA_965215405.1. Lineage (GTDB taxonomy): Bacteria > Nitrospirota > Nitrospiria > Nitrospirales > UBA8639 > Bin75. The sequence continues at coordinate 456,238 of OZ244060.1, read as the reverse complement.
TTCGTGGTGGGCACGCGGCGTGAGCCTGCCTGCAATCCACAACTCGACGTTCTCAACCTGCCGGGCAGCGGCTTTCCGGTTTGTCACGGTTTCTACCGCTTCGGCGAATTCGACTCTCCATGGAAGATAGTCGATGGGAAGCATGCCGACTAACGCGTGATCGTGCGTCAATCCCATCAGTAACCTGTCTTCAATCGCTACGATTTCACGAAGCGGTTTCACGTTCTGATGGTACGAAAGCAGCATTTCGGCCATTCGTTGGAAAAACAGGGCCTCCTCTTCAAACTCTGCCGACGTGGCGACTTCAAGGAAAACTTTTCGGTTGTTGACGGTATCCATTTCGAACAGGGCCCGGACCAGAACGGTTTCATGACGAGGAGAGTACCATGGGTGCTTGAGAAACGTTTCGGTGAGTGCTTCATCAACGTCCATGGTCTCAAGTTTTTCACGGTTGAGTTGTCGAAGTTCTTCAGGAGCATGATCTCGCAGGAGTTCACCAATGGCGGTGCTTAACGACGTCCCCGTCAGCACGGCGCCGGCCGGCCCTCCGAAGGGAATGGTTGCAATTCGAATGGCTGCGTCTCCGGCGTATCCTGCCAGACTCAAGCCGTCGAGCTTTTCCTGCAAGACCCGGTTGGAGGAATACACGTCCACGCCAAAGCGATAGGCGATTTGTCGTTTGACCGTTGAAAGACCGATCAGCTCTTCGTTCTCGGTGTCTTCCAATTGTCCTCGTTCCATTGTCGCCATTTCTCCAATCCGTGTCACCATGCGCCACATGCCTTTCGGTACAGCCAACATGGTTTCCGTGGGTTCAGTGAACAGGTTCAGCACGAAGTTGAAAGGACTCATGATCGCGTGCGTTGCTCCCGCTGCCAGACTCTGGAGGCGATTCACTTCTTCTTCCATTGTTGCGATAGCCTGAATTTCCTGAATGCGGACCCGCAGCATGTCCTCCCCGTAGGCGTCAAACTGTCCATACGGTGAGGTGATCAGAAAACGATGCGTGTATCGAAAGGGAATCATCTCATCCAGGACGGTATGGTGTTCCCCTTTAAGCATTTCAGGAGAGAGGGCGTCTCTCGAGTCGAGGATGGACGGAGTCTCATATTCGGTGGTGGTGACCGTCGGGGAAAGCGGGAAAAGTGAAACGGCTATGGCAAAATTTGCACACAGCAGAGTGAAAAAGGCTATGGTCACAAGAGTAAAGGCACCCAGACGCCTCGACTTGGCGTACCGAGTAGAGAATGTATTTTCTCTTTGTTTTTGCATGGATTTTGCCTTTAAGTTCGATTGAGTCGTTTTTCTTGCCAAGACGATTCATGCAAACTCTGTTCCAGATCCTTGTCTCCTGAGGGTGACAGGCGACGACCATGCTTTCGACCGAGCCGTGGGTCCTTTTTTCCCTGGGTTTTGGGGCAGGACAACCGGCTGCATGAGATGCCTGTCTGCCGGCCAGGCGGCCCTGCGCGCAGCGTGGGTTCGAAGTCGGGACTTCCAAAAAGAGGAGCAAGGCCTGGAACGCCACCGCTTGCCACATTTGAGGGTATTCGCTAAGCTTGCCCGACCGTCCTGGAACGATTCATGTCATTCATCGCCGACCTCCATATTCATTCCCGCTATTCCCGTGCCGTCAGCAAAGACATGCTCCCTGAGACTCTCTATCGTTGGGCTCAACTCAAAGGGATTACCGTCGTCGGAACCGGAGACTTCACGCATCCCGGCTGGTTTGCTGAACTCCAGGAGAAACTCGAACCGGCCGAACAGGGACTGTATCGCCTGAAGTCGGAACTCGCGGCTCCGGTGGATGCCGAGGTCCCCGAGTCTTGCCGGGCTGAAGTCCGGTTTATGCTGACTTCCGAGATCAGCAGTATTTATAAACGCCATGAACGCACGCGCAAAGTGCACAATCTGATCTTTGCGCCCAGTTTCAGCGCCGTCGCGAACGTGACGGACAAGCTGGCACGCATTGGAAACCTCCATTCGGATGGCCGTCCCATCCTGGGACTGGACAGCGAAGAGTTGCTGCGCATTATTCTGGAGCGTGCCCCGGAGTCCCTGTTTGTTCCCGCCCATGCCTGGACCCCCCACTTTTCGGTGTTCGGAGCCAACTCGGGTTTTGACTCTTTGGAAGAATGTTTTGGGGAACTGAGTCCACATATCCGAGTGATTGAAACCGGACTTTCCTCGGACCCGCTCATGAACTGGCGACTGAGTCAGCTTGACGGTATTACCCTGATCTCGAATTCCGACGCCCATTCGCCCGGCAAACTTGGCCGTGAAGCCAATGTGTTGAACGGCGACTTGTCGTTCGCCGGTATAAAAACGGCCTTTACGAGTTGCGACCCTGACCTGTTCCTGGGGACGATCGAGTTTTTTCCGGAAGAAGGCAAGTACCATTATGACGGACACCGAAACTGTCAAGTCCGTTTGTCTCCGGAAGAAGCCAGAACCCACCACAACGTCTGTCCGAAATGCGGAAAGCCCGTGACGCGCGGGGTCATGCATCGTGTCGAGGTCCTGGCCGATCAGCCCCCCGGACACCGTTCCCGCACGGCGTTGCCCTATTGGAGCACGGTTCCGCTCGTCGAGTTAATCGCCGAGGTGCACGGTGCCGGAGTGACGACCAAAAAGGTGACCGATGCCTACCATCGGATGCTTGCGAGTTTAGGCAATGAATTTAAGATTCTGATGGACGTGCCCGTCTCGGACGTCGAAGAGAACGGGGGAAGTCTCCTTGCCATCGCCATCCAACGCATGCGCGAGGGCAACGTGACCATTACCCCGGGCTACGACGGGGAGTACGGGACCGTTTGCCTGCTGTCTCAAGAGGATCGGCAATCCTGTTCCTCTCAGATGCCGTTGTGGCCGTCGTCCCTTTGAAGATCGATGGATCCATGAACGTCGAGAGCAGCGTTTTGTTCGAGAGCCTCAATGCCCGGCAGCGAGAAGCCGTGCTCGCCCGTGACGGTCAGGTGTTCGTTGTCGCGGGGCCTGGTACCGGCAAGACCAAAACGTTGACGGTCCGTCTTGCGTATCTGCTGACCGAGCGGCACGTCGCACCCGAGGAACTGCTGGCCGTCACTTTTACCACGCGGGCCGCAAGAGAAATGCGTGAGCGGTTGGAACGGCTTGTCGGGTCTCCGGCGGACAGGGTGTTTCTGGGAACCTTCCACGGCTTCTGTTTCCAATTGCTGCGAGCGGAAAGGGACCGACTTGCCCTTCCGCGTGACTTCGGCGTGGCTGATCGTCGCACTCAGACGACGATCATGCAGCAGACCCTGAAGCGACTGAGACAGCCGGACAATCGAACCGCTGCCCAACGGAGACTCCATGACGTTTCCGCGTTTCGAAATCAACGGGTTGACCCCAACGCGTCGGTGGACAATGCAGGCCTGTCTGAAATTGCCGAAGCCTATCAACAACGGTTGCGAAAGTGTGACTTGCTGGATTTTGATGAACTGTTGCTCCTCAGCGTACAGTTGCTCGAACGCTTTGCAGACGTTCGGAGAAGAATCCAACAACAATTTACCCACGTTTTGGTTGATGAATATCAGGACGTGGATCCGGTGCAGCAGCAACTGTTGCGATACCTGGTCGGCGATCAGGGCCACCTCTGGGTCGTGGGAGACGGTGACCAGGCGATCTACGCGTTTCGAGGTGCAGGGTCCGAACGCGTGTTACAGTTTGAGAAGGATTACGCGAACGGGAGAGTCATAACGCTGGAACAAAGCTATCGTTTTACGCCGCAGATTGCGGCGGTCGCTTCACAAGTCATCCGGCGGAACGTTTCCCGACGAGCCTTAACCCTGAAAACGGCGAATGCGTCCGGGGTGCCGGTTCAGGTCGTGAACTTTCCCGACGAGCGAGCCGAGGCCGCCTGGGTCGTCAGGCAGATCGAAGAACGCGTCGGTGGCACCAGTCATTATCAACATTACAAGGGAAAAGTGACTGACACCGTGAGTCGGCGAGTGCGAAGCTTTCGAGACTTTGCGGTGTTGTGCCGTCTTCATGCCCTGACGAAGCCTCTTCAAGAGGCCCTGAGAGACTCAGGAATTCCTCATCGGATCGTGGGGGAAACGCGATTCTTCGACAGGAAAATCGTCAAGGACGTGCTGGCTTACCTGCGGGTCATCCTGAATCCACGTGACGACAGCAGCTTCGCGTCTATTCTCAATTGTCCGCCGCGAGGAATCGGCGAGCAGACGCAAGCGGCCCTTGAAGTCGAGGCCGAGCAACGCGGTCTCTCGCTGTGGGTCGCCCTGGGAGAATCCACGATCCTCTCATCGTCTCAAAGGAGAGCGGCCAGGTCGTTTGTCAAGCTCATCGAAGACGCGCGGCGCAACGGGGACGCAAAACCTCTTTCACGGTTCCTTGCGTACGTGGCGGAGGTCACGGGCCTTCGGCAGTGGTGGATAGAACGGGACCCACGTCATGAAAACGACTTGTTGCTGCTTCGCTCGATCGCTGCAAAATATGATGAGGTGAACACCGCAGTGGCTCTTCGGAAATTCCTGGAAGAGGCGGCCCTGGCCGTCGAAGTCGATGACTATGACGCCTCGGTTGACGCGGTGAGCCTGATGACCATCCATGCCGCCAAGGGATTGGAGTTCGCCGAAGTGATGGTGTGTGGGCTCGAAGAGGGGAGCCTGCCGTGCGAAAATGGAGACGTTGAAGAAGAACGCCGGCTGTTTTACGTCGGCCTGACTCGCGCCGGAGAAAGAGCGTGTCTCCTTCACTGCAGCACCCGTTTTTTCTTCGGGGCCCGTCGTGATCGTGAACCTTCACGATTTCTCACGGAATTTGACGAGGGCTTGAGGGAAACCACCGTTGTCTCCAGCCGACCTCGACGATCGAAACAGGAACCGCAACAACTTTCTTTATTAAAGTGAAAGCGCGTCCGGCTATGCGGAATCGTATCGTGCCCGCGTTCTTACGGACGGCGTGGTTCCCCGAGCGTACAGATCGACGGGGTGACGGATTACTTTGACACTGCGGACGATTCCGGACGGCTTTTTTGGTGATATAATGAGGCCGATTACGTTCTTCTTTCCCTGGTGAATGGGTCAGTGAGCAACAGCGAAAGTCATCAAAGCCGTTCTCCTCTCCGTGGACTTCTTGTTGCCCAGTTCTTTGGGGCGTTCAATGACAATGCCTGGAAGTTGATGGTTGCGTTGTTGGCCATCAAGCAGTTGGCCTCGCACGTGGGGGACGGGCAGGAACTCGAAGCCGCTGCCCAGGCCCAAACGACCCTCACCTTTGTCGTCTTCACCTTGCCGCTTATGCTTGTGTCCGTCGTTGCCGGTGTCTTTTCGGATCGATTCGGCAAGCACGTCGTTATCGTGGTCATGAAGGCCGTCGAAGTGGCGTTGATGGCCTTGGGGACCCTGGCGCTCTACGGCAATCCGTCCGGAGGGCTCCTGCCGCTCATGGTGTTGGGTGGCATGGCGGTTCAAAGTGCGCTCTTTAGCCCGGCCAAGTATGGGATTTTGCCGGAGTTGCTTCCTCACGAACGGTTAGCCGTTGGAAATGGGCAACTCGAGCTCTGGACCTTTTTGGCCATTATTGGTGGAACGGGGACGGGCGGAGTACTGCTCCAGATGTCCGGAACGTCTCCCTGGCTGGCTGGCCTGGTTCTGCTTCTGTTTTCTCTTGCGGGGTTTGCCGCGTCTTTCCTGGTTCCGGCCGTTCCTCGAGCACGGACGGAAGGGGGAGTGGGTTCCACGCTGCGCGGAGCCTGGACGGCCGTACAAGCGGATCGGGCGTTACGATTGGGGATTGCAGGAAACGTGGCGTATTGGACCATTGCCAGTTTAGTGGGACAGGACATATTGGTCTATGCCAAGACGTTTCTGAAATTGTCCGATTCGTTGTCCGGTCTGCCGTTAGCGACTTTTGGTATCGGCGTCGGCATCGGCTCGGTTTTGGCGGGAAAGCTTTCTCATTCCAAAGTTGAAGTGGGGCACGTCCCTCTCGGGGCAATCGGATTAACCCTGGGACTTTTCTTTCTCGGCGTCGTGCGGCCTGGATTGATCGGGACGGTGTGCGGAATGGGATGGTTGGGAATTTCCAGTGGGTTCATCGTGGTGCCGATTAACGCTCTCATTCAGTGGCGTGCCCCGGAAGATCGACGCGGTGCCGTCATTGCGTTTAGTAACACCTTCGTGTTCGGGGGGGTACTGGTCGGGTCATTGGCTGCATGGGGCCTGTCCTCTTTCGGTTTAAGCGCCGGTGGCATTCTGGTCGCGTCGGGATTGGGTGCGGCGGCGGTGACGGCCTGGTCAACGTGGATTATGCCGGAAACGTTTATTCGCATGGTGCTGTTTCTCTTCACGCATACCATCTATCGTCTGCACGTCGTGGGACGGAGTCACGTGCCCGAACGGGGAGGCGCGTTGTTACTGCCGAACCACGTGTCGTTTGTGGACGGGTTGCTGCTTTTGGCGAGTATGGATCGTCCGATCCGGTTCCTCGTCGATCGGCACTATTACGAGCTTCCTCTCCTGCACCGGGCCGCGTGCGTCATGGGAGCCGTCCCCGTTTCTGCAGGAGGGTCGCCGCGAGACGTTCTCCGTTCCCTCCGCGAGGCCGGTCGTCGGCTGGATGAAGGTGAAGTCGTCTGTGTCTTTCCCGAAGGGCAAATTACCCGTACGGGTAGTCTGCTGTCGTTTCGCCAGGGATTCGAGCGAATCGTCAAAGGGCGGGAGATCCCCGTGATCCCCGTTCATCTCGATCGGGTATGGGGCAGCATCTTCAGTTTTATCGGCGGAAAATTTCTGGTGAAGTGGCCGGAGCGCGTTCCCTATCCCGTCACGATTTCCTATGGTAAGCCCATGCCGTCGACGTCCACGGCGACTGAAGTGCGGCAGCGCGTCCAGGAATTGGGTGAGGAAGCATGGCGATATCGAATGTCTGATCGGCGACTGCTCCATCATTCCTTCATTCGTGCGGCTCGCCGTCATCCTTTGCGTTTTGCGTTTGCCGACGTGACCCGGCCTGAAGTCTCGTGTCTGGAATCGCTCGCCGGCGCCATTGCATTGGCTCGATCACTCCGTCCGTCCTGGACGGGGCAGTCCACCGTAGGTATCTTGTTGCCGCCCAGCGTTGGCGGGGCATTGGTCAACCTTGCGGCTGCGTTGTCGGGACGGACCGTCGTCAATCTCAATTACACGATCGGGCGAATCGGGATCGAGTCGACGGCGAAGCAGGCCGGCCTCGAAACGATCGTGACGAGTCGGGTATTTCTTGAAAAAGCCAATCTCGAAATGCCCGAAGGCGTCAAAATCATCTGGATCGAAGAAGTTCGCAAGACGATCGGAACGGCCGAACGGGTGAGGGCGTTTGCGCTGGCCCTCTTTGCGCCCGTTGGAACGGTGGAACGGGCCGTCGGTGCGGTTCGTCGTCCACGGATGGATGATCTCGCGGCGATTATATTCAGCAGCGGCAGCACGGGAGAGCCGAAGGGGGTAATGCTCAGTCACTTCAACGTTGATTCCAACGTCGAAGGGGTGGCGCAGGTCTTTCACGTGGGCCCCAGTGACCGCGTGCTGGGAATCCTGCCGTTCTTTCATTCCTTCGGCTACCTTGCGACGCTTTGGCTGGCCGTCAACCACGGCGTGGGCGTGGTGTATCATCCCACGCCGTTGGACGCGGGGGCCATCGGCGAACTCATTGAAAAGAAGCGGGTCACTATCCTTATCGCGACACCGACCTTTCTGCAATTGTATTGGCGGCGGTGCGTGCCGGATCAATTCGGGTCCGTTCGCGTTGTGTTGACCGGTGCCGAGAAATTACCGGAGCGCCTTGCCAACGCGTTTGAGGAAAAGTTTGGAATTCGTCCCCTCGAAGGGTATGGGGTGACGGAATGTTCTCCCGTCATTTCCGTGAATTGTCCGGACTTTCGCGCGGCGGGATTTTACCAGCCCGCCTCGCGTCGCGGGACGGTCGGTCGGCCCTTGCCGGGAACGTCCGTACGCGTCGTTGATCCCGATTCTTTCGAACCCGTACCCGTCGGAACGGCCGGCATGGTGGTCGTCAAGGGACCAAACGTCATGCAGGGCTACCTGGACCGTCCCGATCTGACGGCCAAGGCCATGCGTGACGGGTGGTACGTGACGGGGGACATTGCCGTCCTCGATGAAGACGGATTTCTTACCATTACGGACCGGCTTTCCCGTTTTGCCAAAATCGGCGGGGAGATGGTGCCGCATGGAAGGGTTGAAGAAGCGTTACACCAGGCCGCTGAGTCCGACGTGCAGGTGTTTGCCGTGACGTCCGTCCCCGATGAAAAAAAAGGTGAACAACTGGCCGTACTGCACACGCTCGATGAAACCGTTATTCCCGGTCTGTTGGAAAAAGTCGCGGCGAGTGGTTTGCCGAATTTATTCATCCCGCGAAAAGACGCCTTCATCAAGGTTGATCAGCTTCCGGTGCTTGGGACGGGAAAGGTGGACCTCCGTGCCCTGAAACGACTGGCACTGGAGCAGTTGTCAACGCGTTAGCCTGACCTGATCGGCGTCACGGGAAAACGTTGATCGATCCATCCGAAACAACGACGCCTTCGAAGAAAATTATCGATTGCCACGTGCATCTGGCCGCGCTCCCTGAAGGGAAGAACGGCTGTTACGTTTCCTCAAAACTGTTGCGGAGCCCGCTGTTTAAGTTTTTGACGTGGAAACACGGGCTGGACGTGGACAATCCTCGCGACGCCAACCGAAAGTACGTCGATGATTTGCTCAATGAGCTCCGGCAGTCCTTCTACGTGGAAAAGGGAGTCCTGTTGGGAATGGACGGGGTGTATGACGACCGTGGAACGCTGGATCAGTCAGCGACCGAGTTTTTGGTTGGGAACGAGTACGTCCTGCAAACGGCTGAACGGTTCCCCCATGCGTTTTTGGCCGGTGTATCCATCAATCCGCAACGACGTGACGCGATCGAGGAATTACATCGATGCGCCGACAGGGGTGCCGCGTTGGTCAAAGTCCTTCCGAACGCGCAACGATTCGATCCGGCGAATAACCGGTATAGAGCATTTTATCGGGCAATGGCCCAACGGCGGATTCCCTTGCTGAGCCACGTGGGATATGAGTTCAGCCTGATTGGCAAAGATCAATCCGTCGGTGATCCGAACCGGCTCCGGACGGCCCTGGATGAAGGGGTCCCGGTGATTGCCGCCCATGCCTGTAGTTATGGATTGATGTTCTATGAAAAGTTCTACCCCACGTTGTTGGATCTGGTGGAGACGCATTCAAACTTCTACGCGGATATTTCCGCACTCACGCTGCCCAATCGGTTGAAAATGCTTCTGCGGTTGCGTGAGCACCCTGAAGTGCATCGTCGCCTTCTGTTTGGAACGGATTATCCGCTGTCGGTTTTTCATCTGCCGGCCTGGGGCCGGACAGGGATGGACCGGTTGTTGGACATTGTGAACACGAGGAATCGGTTTGATCGGCAGTTCAAGGTTTGTGAGTCGTTAGGCGTTCGATTCCATTCCTTCGAGCGGGTCGTGGGTTCCTGAATGCCACGGCGTCGCGCCTGCAACGAATCAGGTCAACCCAGGCGCTCACTGCCGCATTTCCAACACGAGGTAAAGTCTTTCTCGTGTGACTCTCCGCAACGGACACAGGTCCAGCCCGTTGATTCACGGGGCCTGGCGGCACGCCAATTTTCTAAAAATTGTTGAGCCTCGGCATAGTCGTCGTCGTTCAGCACCCAGAGTTCGGGAAAGACTTCGGCGAAGGGGACTTCACCGGCTAAGGAGGAGCCCCGTTGATTTTTTATCCAACATTGGACGCCCGCCTGTTCGAGCACGTCTTTGAGCGATTCGACCTCGACTAAATTTGGTGAAACGAATAATTTCTGCATCGTCGGAACAACCGAAATGAACGGTTCTGCCGGTGTTTTGCCGTCCCTTCCGGTTCACGGACGGACCGCGCGATGAATCGTGTGCCGTGAATGAGTCCCGGCGTGCCTGTCTTCACGTCCCGTATAAGAGAAGCGTAAGACCCGTCAGTGACAGGAAAAAGGCGACAATGCTGATGATCAGCGTTCGCCGAAGAATCGTTTGCAGGGAATCGACTTGTTTCGTCAGCTTCTCCATGAGTTCGAGTTGTTGAGTAAATTTGTGCTCCATTTCCGCAATGCGTGCGTGGAAAGGCTCTTCTCGTGATTGAGGCTCCGCCTGTTGCTTTTTAAGGGTCGTGATAGAGGAGACAACGTCGGGAACGCTGGGGGCAACCAGTTTGAACAAAAACCTGGCAATGGACCACGCAACGGGCATACCGGATTGTATCGTTCCTCCGGAAAAAAGAGAAGCGGTTTTTCTTATGCCTGTTTCATGAGTCGGCTGACCAGCCGGCGTTCGTCGGCCTCAGTTTCCACTTCTCCATTCAATCGTGCGTCCAAAAGGCGGTCTAACGCCTTTTGGTAGACGGGCCCGGGTTTCAGTCCCATTGCTTTCAAGTCTTTTCCTTTTAAGATCGGGCTTGCCCGTCGATAGACGGTGAACGTGGCGGAAATTTTTTGTTTTCCTTTCTCTGATCGGGTTTTGGCCATAAGAAAAACCATCGTCTCGTCCGGGAGACTGCAGAGTGCCCGAAACGTCCTGGATGGTTTGACGTTTGTCCGTTGGTTGAGGGTCCGCAAAAGGCGAGAGCCCTCCTGGGCGACCCATAACATGGATTGGGTCTGACGCCGAGGAAACGTTAACCGGGTCAGGGTTTCTTCTACGGCTGATCGGGACAGAGGATCCATCAAGGCCATACCATACACGACCCATGGATGCGTCATGGGGCGATCGAGAGAGAGTCGGGTATGCCATTCTACGGCTTTTTCGGCTGCTTTCAGGAGTCGAGCAAGTCCGGGCAACCATTTCAGTTGCGGATGAATGAATTGAAGCAGATTGAAGTCTGCCAATCCGGCAAGAACTTTACCAGGCTCGCGTTCTGACAGCACGCGAAGGAGTTCATTCGAGAGTCGAGACGGGGAGAGGCGGTGCAAAGATCCCCCTTTTACCGCCTCCTTCATCAGGACGGCCGTGTCCCGGTCCAGTCGAAAACCCAGACGTTGCTCGAACCGAATGGCGCGAAACACGCGAGTCGGATCTTCTATAAAGCTGAGACGATGCAGTACGCGAATGGTTGCGTGGTGCAAATCGCGTTGCCCGCCGTGAATGTCTATCAATTCACCGAAACGAGGGGCATTGAGCCTGATCGCCATGGCGTTGATCGTGAAGTCTCGTCGGCAGACGTCGTTCTTGAGGGAACTCCGTTTCACCGTTGGGAGCGCGGCCGGATAATCATAAGATTCCGTTCGAGCCGTTGCCACGTCGAGGCGTTGCCCGTCCTCGAACGTGACGACGGCGGTGCCGAATCGTTCATGGACTTTCACGCGGGCTTTGTATCGTTGGGCAAAGATTTTCGCAAAACGAATTCCATTGCCTTCGACGACCAAATCGACGTCTGAATTCGGCGTGGCGAGCAGGAGGTCGCGGACAAACCCTCCGACCGCGTAAACGGAAACCCGATGCCGGTCAGCCAGTTCTCCCGCGCGTTGTAAGAGAGAGAAAAGTCGTACAGGTAGTCGTTCCTTCATGAGGGAACGAAGGCGGCGGCGTTTGCGGGCTCTGGGTCGTGAGGGCCGGGTCACGTGGGTTGGGGCAGGGCCTGAATCGAGTGGGAAGAGCGTGATCAGTTCCGAGAACCCAAAACCCTGTCCAGGTTAAACGCCGAGCTGATCAACGCCAGGTGAGTAAACGCTTGAGGGAAGTTCCCCAGTCCCTCGCCGTGGTGTCCGGTCTCTTCAGCATAGAGTCCGACGTGATTGGCGTAGCCCAGCATTTGTTCGAACGTCAGTCGTGCCTCATCGACCCGGCCCGCGCGGGTGAGTGCTTCGACCAACCAAAACGTACAGATATTGAAAGTGCCTTCTTCGCCGTTGAGTCCGTCCTCTGTTTCGTTGAGGTTGTACCGATACACCAGGGCATTAGCGACTAATCCCCCTTGCTTCGGAGACTGGTTGATCGCTTCCAGGGTTCTGAGCATCCGAGGATCAGTGGGGGAAACAAAAAAGACCAGGGGCATCATGAGGTTCGCCGCGTCAAGGGTTTCGCCGCCGTACCGTTGAACGAAGGCTTTTCGGGTTTCACTCCATCCTTTTGCCATAATTTCTTCATAAATGGTGTCTCGAACTTTCACCCACCGATCGTGGTCCGCCGGAAATGAGCGTCTGTTGGCGAGGCGCAGGCCCCGGTCGATGGCGACCCAGCACATGAGTTTCGAATACAGGAAATGTTGCTGGCCGCCTCGAACTTCCCAGACCCCTTCATCCGGACGCATCCAGTTGTCGCACACCCAGTTCACCAAACGGCGTAAATGTCTCCAGAGGTCATAGGAAATCGGGGTGCCGTATTTGTTGTAGAGATACACCGAATCCAGCAATTCGCCGTAAATGTCCAATTGCAGTTGATTGTAGGCGCCGTTTCCAACGCGAACGGGACGCGATTCCTTGTATCCGTCGAGATGAGACAGGGTTTCTTCCTTCAATTCATGCCGTCCATCGATGCCGTACATGATTTGCAACGACCCGTCAGGATTGAGCTCATGACAGCGGGCTTCGAGCCAGTGCATGAATTTTTCCGCTTCTTCCGTGAACCCAACGCGCAAGAGGGCATAGATGGTAAAGGCCGCGTCACGAATCCACGTGTAACGATAATCCCAATTGCGTTCTCCTCCGACGTCTTCCGGCAGGCTGCACGTCGGAGCGGCGACAATCGCTCCCGTCGGTTCAAAGGTGAGCAGTTTGAGGGTCAAGGCCGAGCGTTGCACCATTTCGCGCCAGCGACCTCGATAGGTGCACCGGGAGAGCCATTGTCTCCAGTAGGCAACGGTCTGGCGAAAGAGTTCATCGGCCTGCTCTTCAGAGACGGCCACGCAACCGGCGTCGATCCGGTCGGCTTGTTGAAGGGAAAAACTCAGTTCGTGTCCTTCCTGTATTGCAAATTCAGCGACGACGCCGTTGCCTTCCTGTTTTAAGGGAATCGTCGATCCCAAACATAAGCGCAAACCCGTGGAGTCGAAACGGGCGCCGTCGGGGGTCAGGGACGTTGCGTGTGGGTCTCGAGCGTAATTGAATGCAGGGAAACACTCCAGACGAAAAGTCAGATTGCCGCGAATCGCCTGTACGCGGCGAATGATTCCCTGACAGCCGGGTTCGACCGTCTTAAGACCGACCGGCATAAAGTCGATGACTTGTCCTACGCCCCGTCTGGAAAGAAACCGCGTGACGAGAACGTTCGTGTCCGGCCAGTAGAACTGCCTGTGCTTGGCCTCATTCCCCTGCAGCGTAATCTTGAACCATCCGCCTTTGCGATCATCCAGAATGGCGCCGAACACGCTTGGAGAATCGAAGTGCGGAAGACAGAACCAGTCTATCGAGCCATTCATGCCCACCAGGGCACTGGTCCGCATGTTGCCGATCAAACCGTAATTTTCAATTGAGAGGTAGGGCATACGTTACTCTTGATGAAAATTCCCCGGATGATTCATCGCGTCCCTTGATCCGACCATGGAGGGGTCTGCAGGAATCCATGGAACGGGGATCGAGCCGTTGTCGTTGGGAGTCGATTTACCCAAGACGTGAACGGGTAGTCAAGCAGAAAATTAAATTTTTTCTGCCTGACGGGTTCCGAGCGGATGGGTGAACCGGACGTCGTGCGCCTCCTTCCGCCAAAATCCGGCATGCCCCTTCCATAACGTGCCCGTCTGGTTTAAACTTTTTCTTGACGGACTCGAGGAAAAGTTTTGACGTACCATCAATCAGTCAGGAGAGAAACCAATGTCGAGTGAGCAGAAACCGGACACCCCGCCAAACGCCGCGAGACTCATCACGCGGCCTCAAGGGCCTCCGACGCGTCGAGCCTTTTTAGTCGGAGCCACGTCGGTTTTGGGGACGGCCGCCGCGCACGTCTTGCTCGCGCCACTCCTGGGACGCGCGGCAGACGTTCCTGGCGATCCCAGCCGAACGCCTGGCTCTCCGGCTACGGAATATGGTCAACGTTCACAGTTCGAACGCGCCAGGCGGTTAACCAGGCCCCAGCGTTCAAGAACCCCCTTGCAGCACCTGCATGGCATCATCACCCCTTCGGCCCTGCATTTTGAACGCCATCATAATGGCGTGCCCCTTATTGATCCCACGAGGCATCGTCTCCTGGTGCATGGCCTGGTCGAACGGCCCCTGCTCTTTACCATCGACGAGTTGAAACGGTTTCCCGCGACCTCACGGATTGTCTTTGTCGAGTGTTCGGGAAACGGCGGGAAAGAATGGAAAGGGCCGAAGGGCAAGACCGTTCAAGAGATCCATGGCCTGACCAGCACCAGTGAGTGGACCGGCGTTCGACTTTCGACGGTATTAGCGGAAGCCGGTCTCACCCCCGGAGCAACGTGGATGTTGGCCGAGGGCAGTGATGCCGCCGCGATGACGCGGAGTATCCCGTTGGAACGAGTTCTGGATGAAGCCCTGTTGTGCTACGCGCAAAACGGGGAGCCGCTTCGTCCGGAGCAAGGCTATCCCCTGCGGTTGTTGTTGCCGGGGTTGGAAGGCAACGCGTGCATTAAATGGTTGCGACGCCTGAAACTTGTTTCCGCGCCGTTGATGACTCGCGAAGAAACGTCGAAGTATACCGACTTGATGCCGGATGGGACCGCGCGTCAATTCACCTTTGACATGGAAGCGAAGTCGGTCATCACGGTGCCGTCCGGAGGGCACCGTTTAGAAAAGCCCGGCTACGTGGAAATCCGTGGTTTAGCGTGGAGTGGACGTGGACGAGTCGAAACGGTGGAAGTGAGCGTAGACGGGGGAACAAGTTGGCGAACCGCAGAGCTGCAAATCCCCGTTCTGCCTAAATGTCACACCAGATTTTGTATCGATTGGTGGTGGGATGGACAGGCAGCCGTTCTCCAGAGCCGCTGTACCGATGAAACCGGATATCGGCAACCGACGCGGCAAGAGTTGGTTGCCGTCCGCGGCACCAATTCGTACTACCATTACAATGCCGTCCAGAGCTGGAAAATTGACGAGAATGGAGACGTCCGGAACGTGCAGGCATGAGAGCATTTTTCTCAGGGGGAGATCCTTAAAGGTGGATATTCTTCGAAAAAGCGTGCTCCTCGTTTTTTTTCTTCTTCTCGGAAATGCGCCGACTGCCGCGTGGAGTGCGGCAAAGAGCGACTCCTTTCATCTTGGTCGCGTAGCGACCCAGGACGAGATTCACGCCTGGGATATTGACGTCGCACCGGATGGCGAAGGACTACCGGACGGCAGGGGCACGGTGAAGGAAGGAGCGAGCGTGTATGCCGAGCACTGTGCGTCTTGTCACGGCGCAACCGGCGTGGAAGGTCCCATGCCCAGGCTGGTTGGCGGGCAGGGGACGCTTGCGAGCGATCACCCTCTGAAAACGGTCGGCAGTTATTGGCCGTATGCAACGACTCTGTTTGACTATATCTATCGGGCGATGCCGTTTGTTGCGCCGCAGTCTCTGACGCCTGATCAGGTGTATTCCGTGACGGCCTGGATTTTGTTTCAAAACGGACTGCTGGAAAAAGACGTTGTGCTCGATCAAGAGACGCTTCCCGAGGTTCGGATGCTGCATCGCGACGGATTTGTCCCCGATCCCCGTCCGGACGTAAGCCAATCGCGCCCTCATGCAACCACCTCTTCCTCACTCGGTGAGATTGATGTTCCCACCTCGGGTGATCGGGAAGCCCAACAACCCTTTCTTCCGGGGAGCGTTGTTGTTACACAACGTTGAACGTGACGACGCCCGGGTGTCATTCCGGCGGGTGCAGAGCATTGATCCTGATTTTGCAATGGCCTGCCGGGGCGAGGCCATGACGATGACCCATCCCTTGTGGGGGGAGCAAGACGTCCGGCGGGCCCTGGACGTTTTACAGCGACTGGCTCCCACGCCAAACCAGCGATCGGCCGCGGCTCCGACCAAACGGGAACGGGGTTATCTGCGAGCGGTCGAGGCGTTGTACGGCGAAGGCGATAAGAAACAACGGGACCACGCGTACGTGACCGTCACGCAGTCCCTTGCTCAACGGTTTCCCGAAGACGATAACGCCCGGGCATTTTATGCGCTGTCGATTTTGGGTTCCACGCAAGGCAAACGAGTGTGAAAACTCTTTCTTAAGGCCGCTTCCATTGCCCAGGCCGTTTTTGAAAGAAATCCACGCCGTCCCGGTGGCGTTCATTATGTAATTCACGCTCCGGATGTTCCGGCGCGTGCTTCCATGGCTCCGGAAGCGGCACGGACCTATGCCGACGTTGCTCCGTCTGCTCCTCATGCCCAACATGTGCCCTCGCACTCTTTATGGCGTTAGGCCCGTGGGACGACGTCATCAAAGCCAGTCAAAGGCGTTGGACGGCGAGTGAGGAGCGGCGAATCCGCAAAGGCCTTGGCGTTGAGCAGCGTTCCCGTCACGTTGCCCGTTGGCTCACGTATGCGTTGCTTCAGCAGGGGTCGCGTGGAAGAAGCCAGGGAACTTCTCGCAATGGTTGAGGACGACGCCCAGCGGGTGGAGTCTCGGTCCGTTCGTGGGTATCGAGCGGCGACGCGCGTGACGTATATCATTGAGAGCCTGGAGTGGGACGTGAAGGATCTCGAGCGGGACCGGTCGGCCCTTCGGGTTTCCTCTGCAACCAGCGAGACGTTTGCCATTGGGATGAGGCGATTAAAACCGGACAAATGGACGTGGCGAATCAGGTGCCGAATCAGTTGCGTCAGCGAGTAGAGCGAGCGGCTGATGAGGATCACGTCTTGTCCGGGAAGGTGATGATGAACCAATTATTCGCCGTGAGGCTCGTGGCGGGGGGAAGAGTCGACGAAGGGCTCGCTCTGTTGAGGGAAGCCGCTTCTTTGGAAGATGCCGTCCCGTATCAGTACGGACCACCGTTTCCGGTCAAGCCCGCGCGTGAGTGGTTCGGTGATGTGCTCTTAAGTCTGGGAAAACGAAACGCGGCGCAACGCCAATTGACGCTGGCGTTGGAACGAACGCCTCAACGGGCCTTGTCACTCACGGGGTTGCGGAAGACAAGAGATCATGAATGACTTTTTGGCTTCAAGGGTTGCCTGACTTGCTCCTCGTGAACCACTCGACCGTGAGATACGCCCCCAGAATCAGGACCAATCCAACCAGGATGACGGTGGTCTTCTGCGTCGTCATCGTGTCATCCAGATAGCTCATGACGGAAAAAAATCCGAAGAACACGCACCACAGAAAAATGAGCAGTAAGCGAATAATTTTTCCCATTGCGTTCTTAACGTTGTTGCTGCACGATCCCTGCCCGGCGGCAGGGCCATGCCGCACGCGCCGTTTTCTTGCAGCGTCACCGTGGGGTGCTGCAGAAATCCGTTCGTGGTTCAGCCCTCTGATGGCGTCTTCAACCGGCCCATTCGATGATTCCGCGTTGGCAGCGTAAGATGCCGCGGCGACGTACGGGTACGACGGCGGAGCCCGTCACGGTGGACGGCGTCAGCTTTTTCGAACGTGCCCAAAAGCGTAACGCGCCGGGATGAAAGGCCTTTCTTCCACTTTTCCCAACTCTTTTTGTCAATTATTCCAGGAATGACGGCTATGCAGTGAGGCTGAAGGGTTGTGCGTCCCTGCGACCTACAGGGCTGGTTCTTCCTTCAGGTCGTTGATCCGGGCTTCGTATTCCTCTGCCTTCTCTTCCCTGTTGGTTTTTTTTAACAGGGCCACGTAGTTTTTGAGCGTGCGGGCAACGGTCGGGTGCTCTTTGCCGAGAGCCTGCTCATGAATCGCAAGGGCCCGTGTCAGGAGCGGTTCGGCTTTGTCGTACTTTTCTTGCAGAAAATAGAGGAGTGCCAGATTGTTGGCGACGTTGGCAATCTTTTTATCCTCCGCGCCAAATTTCTTTTCGTTAATCTCCAGGGCGCGCACCAGTAAAGGTTCCGCCTTTTCAAATTGTTCCTGCGCGCGATAGAGTTCCGCCAGCCTGGTCAGGGTGGGCACCAGTCGTGGATTTTCCGGACCAAACGATTTTTCATTAACGTGAAGGGCTCGCTTCAGCAGGGTTTCGGCTTTGCCGTGTGCTCCTTGTGCCACGTGCATGAACGCGAGGTTATTGAGGCTGCCGAGAAGACCCGGGCTCTCGGCACCGTAGCTTTCCGTATTGATGGCCAGGACGCGTTCCAGCAACGGGATGGCTTTCTCATAGTGCCGTTGGGCCCGGTAAAGGAGCGCGAGATTATTGAGACGTTCAACCAGCGCAGGGTCGTCCGGACCTGCGGCTTTTTCAGTAATTGCAATGGCTCGGGTTAAATGCGTCTCTGCCTGTGCATAGTGTTCTTGAGCGGCCAACGCACCCGCAAGATTTTTGAGATCCAACGTCAAATCAGGATGGTCTGCTCCGAGTGCCCGTTCGCGAGTACGCAATGCCCGCTCAAAGAGGGGCAGGGCTTTCCCGTATTGTTTTTGAGCATGATACACTGCCGCGAGGTGACTCAGACTGACGGCGAATTGCGGGTCGCGGTCTCCGAGAATCTTCTCATTCAGACTGACGGCCCGACTCAACAGCGGTTCGGCCTGCTCATATTCGCCCTGCGCGTCATGGACCCCGGCGAGTTTCGTCAACGTTTGCGGTAGCCGGGGATCCCGTTCGCCGAATTGTTCGGCTTCGTTGAGCGCGGCGTTGTACTGTTCTCTGGCCTCCTTGAAACGTCCCTGCTCAAAGAGAAGGTCACCCCTGTCCACGTGCCTGTCCCAAGGGCTTTTCACGTCCTCGCATCCCGTCAGACCGAGCACGCCAACCAGACAGGCTGCAATCAGCCCTCGCCACGTGACCGGTCGGCACTTCAGCACCTTTTGCAGTATTGTTGTCACGTTATCGGGCGCGTCCGGCAGGCACATACTCATGGTCGCTGATTGTAACGGGGGAGAACGCCGTCTGCCAACTCTGCCTTTTCCCCTCTCTTTCCGGGAGAGGGCAGGGTGAGGGGCGTTCCGTCACGAAAACAGCGTGAGTTGCGCGGACGATGGTCTGGTGAACGTGGCGGGAATGGCTTCGTCTTCTTCGAATCGATGAAAGCCTTCTTTGCGAAAGGCCAGATCGAATAATTGTTGAATGGTCTGCCACGTCCGACCTTGACCCTGATGCCGCGCGAAAAACCGTTTTTCTTCCAACGTGCCCCCTCTGATCTCTTTCAGACGATTCGTGATTTTCTTGATTCGGTCGGGAAAGGCCTGAGCCATGCGTTCCAGGAACACCGGTCGCACGTTGTCGTTCAGCCGCAAGAGCACGTAGGCCGCATGGGTGGCCCCTGCCTGTCTCGCCAGGTGAAGAATCCGTGGAATGTCCCGTTCATTGAGCCCTGGAATAACGGGACCAATCATGACGGCCGTTGGAACGCCGGCTGAAGAGAGGGCCGCCATGGCCTCCAGGCGTTTGGTGATGGAGGGCGTCTGCGGTTCAACCTTTCGCGCAACCTCGTTGTCGGCAAAGGGAATGCTGAAGTACGTCCGAATCCAGGCCTGCTCATGGAGGTTTTGCAGAAGATCGAGATCGCGTTGAACAAGCGCGGCTTTGGTAATCACGGCGACGGGATTTCGAAATTCGGCACACACGGCCAAACAGGCGCGCGTGAGTTCATGCGTGGCTTCCAGCGGTTGATAGCAGTCGGTGTTACCGGAGAAAACCACGAGTTCGCCTTTCCAGGATGGTTTTAAAAACGCCGCGCGAAGCGCCTCCGCCGCGTTGGGTTTCACGATGAGTTTGGATTCGAAGTCCGTGCCCGCGCCGAATCCCCAATATTGGTGAGTTGGTCGTGCATAGCAATAGGCACAAGCATGAAAGCATCCGCGATACGGATTCACGCTCCATCGAAAGGGCAGGTCCGGGCTGTCGTTACGACTCAGGATGGCACCCGTGTGCTCCTCAAAGACTTGCGTCACGACGCACGTCGCCGGTTCGAGTAGTTCCCTGTGTTGGGATTCATACGGATTCGGTGGGTTGGTGATTGGCTTCACGGCTTAGTTCCTGGGTGGACACGTCGCTGGATCTGGCGACAGCGCACAATGACGAGCGAAAACCTGCTCGCGCAAGAGCCGGAAATGCATCGTGAGTTCTGATTCCAGCAACCATCGGAATATCCAGTCGGGGACCCAGATTGAGGGAGCAACCCTGAGAAGTAACTGAGCCACGGTAGAGTCTTCCGAAGGAGACCGGCTCAAGTCCCACGTCCAATCATACCGCTCGAAGTCACCTTTTACCAACCTGGTGTTGAGCCGAAGGGGAGAGGACTCGACGGTGTCGGTGACGAGCTCGAGGTTCAGAGGCAGGTAGTCCGCGGGAACGTGCATCGTAACGCGAACGCGATCGTCGATCTTCCTGACGTCGTGAATGATGGGTTTCCGTGGAAACAGGTCCGGCCAATGAGGATAATCGGTCAATACCGCGTAGGTCGTCGACGATGGCACTGGCAGGATCAGTTGAGCACTGACGGTTGCAACGCCCTCATCGTCGATCACAACGTTCCGGGTAAACCAGGTATCCTTCGCGGAGGAAGGTTGGGGGTCGGTGATTGTGAACAGAAACGAAAAAGAAATGATGAGAGAGGAAATGAGCATGTCGTCAACGTGTCGCCACCGTCTGCCGCCGAAACATGAGAAGGAACATGGGAGACGGAAGACGTTACCCTAGGCGTTCTTTGTTTGAGAAACAACCCGTTGCGCCTGTTTCTCCTGCTTGTTTCGACCTGCGTATCGCGATAGACTAACGCTCACGACGCGTTCGTCCTGATGAATCCTGTCCTCGTTTGCCCCCGTAGCTCAGGTGGATAGAGCAGCAGTTTCCTAAACTGCGTGCCGCGTGTTCGAGTCACGCCGGGGGCACCAGAGGCATTTCACGGCGTCCGGACTGTAACCGGAAAATCCGGCTTGAGCGTTCGACGAATCGAAGACAGGGCCTTTCTCCTCTGTCCCTCCATTCAGCGGGCCCGTCCGGAACAAACTCAGGATTCCCGATTCACAAGAACCTGCCCTCGACGTTTGTCATCTGGGACCGAGAATGACCGTAAGGAGACAGCGGAAATTGTCAACGAATGAGTGAACACATACAGGGATGACACGAGGGGCTGGGGGATGATAGGAAGAGGCATGAATGGCACGACCATTCTTTAGTTGTCGCAAAATGTACAAAATGTAAAAATTGTTACAAACTGTAATAAAATGAACAAAAATATATCAAATGTAATAAATTGTAAAAATATTACAAAATGTAATAAATATTACAGATTACAAGAAAAAACAGGAATGATGGAAAAACGGAATGGTCGGATGACGCTGCTGCGTTCATCCGAACCGCGTCGCAGAATACAGGATGGTATTGAGTCCTGGGAAGCTTTGTGTCCCTGGTTCGGATTCAATGAAGTCATCGGCCAGGATTTGTGCGATTGACGACGGGCATGGCCTTCCAGCGAAGACGTTGTCCGGAAACGTCGGAGAGAAAGCCCCGCATTGCATTTTAGGACAGGACGCAGCCTGGTGACTTCCCCATACAGCCTGGCCTGCTCATGAGTCAGCCGCCGACTGATAAACACGGACGTCGTGTTTCCGGCTTCAATCGGCGTTGGTCCTGGGGGTGTAATGAAGAAGGACCCGTCAGGCTTTTGAGATCAGGGTGCCTGGATTTGGTGAGTGGGCGTGATGGTGATTCGTTCACCGAAGGTGTCGAGGGTCCCTATCCCATAGTGGGGGTTTTCAACCATGGTGGTGTGGGCCATGCGACGGTCCAAAGCCTCTTCGAATTCGAACCGGACTTTGAGGGTGTCATCGGAAAGTACAATGGTTTTCATCTCGAGAATGCCGCCCATACCCGGGTGCCAGGCAATGAGGGTATACACCCCTTCCGGAATATCAGAGATGGTGAAATGCCCCTGGGCGTCCGTCACGGCATAATAGGGATTCGTCACGGCCACTCCCCATGTCTGCATGAATTCGTGAAATCCACATTCCAGGTAAAAGATCCGCCGCCCTTTGGTCAGGTCGATTGTATCGACGAGAGGGGTTCCAGGGAGGTGGTCGTGTGCCTCGGGATCGGTTTGTTGGTGGTAGGGATTCATGCGAAGTGGTCGATGAACCATCACTGCAGACCCGAACGGAGCAACTTCATAAATCTGGATATCGTGGAGAATGGGGTCCATGTTCACGATGCGGACTTCCTGGTGGTTCCGTACAGCCGTCACCGGAGGAGCCAGCGTGCAGTCTTTGGCTTCTATGGTGGGTGAGAAAGAAGGAAACGGTTTCCCCTGGTGAATGCCCTCCAGCATGACGACGGCATTTTGCAGGCCTCCGTCAGGCGTGACTTGAAACTGATCGAGGAGGCGCCAGGCTGTGCCGGTGGAAATCCGCCCGCAAAACACGGGCTCAGGATAGGTAATGAGATTAAAGGCTTTCGGAGGGGGCGGAGAACCTTTCAGGATGACCTTGCCGGTAATGTGACCGCCATGGGCCACGGGATGCTCGGTATAGGCCCAGCCCGGAGAAGTCAGGAGACAGGTTATGACCCCGATCAGGATACTGAAAGGTTTCATCGTGACGGCCGTCGGAGACCAAGGGGGGGATTTCACGAATCAACGAGAAAACGAGGACACGACTTGTTGTGTCGATGAACGAGTCGCGTGTTTCCCGCGCGTTGTCGCAACGGTGGCAACGTTTTATTTCACGCTTACCCGCTGGGCGTCCTTTTTGGGGCGTCCCTGTTTCGCTCGGGTTCGGGCGCGAGTGTTTAACGTGGTGTCATCCGTCAGATAAAAGAACTGATCATCCACCGACAGCTTGTCGGACCAGGCCCGGCAGGCATCGCACATTCGGATTTTGCGTCGGTCAGGACTCCAGAATCGTTTTTCGCAATGACAGGCTTTGCCACAGAGACAGTTGACCCAGCCGGCATAGGGAGATGGCTCCGGTTCGGGAATTTCCTGTTGATCCACCAGCTCCCGAGCTTTTTCAACGGCACGAGCCCATGAACCCCAATGCCGAACAAAAAATTGAACCGAGTACGCCTTTTCTTCGGCGAGATCATATTCCAACTGGGTGAGATGAGCACGTCCTTCTTGTCCCATAAAACGTGCCAGCTCTTGCAGGGCTTGGTGTCGTTTCCAGGCACTGAGCGGTTCCAACGACCCTCTGCCTCCCCCCCCGTTTTTACTTTTTGCCATTTCTAACCCCTTAGGTATCTATCCATTTATCGAGCACGTTTTCTAGAATGCAGGCCCATCCCCTTTTCAGCGTCGAGTCTCATGTACAAACATACGTATGCTCGTCTCCTGCATGTCCCTATTATACACACATTCGGGGGCAAAAAGTAAGATCAAGCCATCAAAACAGGAAACATCCTCCATGGCAGGTGTATTGGTCCCGTTCGATTGACGATTGAGCCCGCAAAATTTTCAGATATGGAAAGAATCATAACATGGATTTCCTGATAAAGCCAGGAAAAAACAGGGAACTTCCGGACAATTCCGGACACGGCCGAGCTGGTTCTTGACCCACGATCCTGTTCAGGGACGGTTGCCTTGCCATTTGCCACGGCCTCACACGGAGTGGAGAGCCTGTCACCGAACGCCCCCCGGAACCATAGCCTGCTCGGGAATGAATGGAGTCGACCCGACGGGGCAGCGGTCGGACGTGGCAGTCCTGGCACGGGATCATTGAATGCCGGGACGCCCCGCCGGAAGAACTCGCCCAGGCGGTCTTTCGGGTTGCAGAATATGAACGGGACCGCCTGGTGAAGAAGCCGCGCTACCCGGACGTCCGGGATTGCAGATAAGTCCCGGTGCGGATTCCCGGGTAAACACGTATGTCATTCCAACAAGAAAAGATTCTTTTTGGTCATGTGTGGCTAAATGCCACATGAGCGCAAGGGATCTGTGGATATTTTCAGCAAATATCCACGAAGGATGGCCTGGAATTTTTCGTCTTTCCTTGTTTTCTCTAGGATTTTTGCAAAGAAATTTTTTCGCATGGTTGTTGCTTCTCAAGTTATTTGCCAGGGAAGGTCATGACGAATCGGCCTCCGGAATGTCCAATCTCCTTGAGAATTACTTCCCTGGCTTAATTATAACGCAGGCCGGATAGAGATCTGTTACCGAGTCAAATCCACGCGTTGAATCATGATCCCCGTTTCAGGGGAATGGACGTTTATTCACCTACTTTTGCAAGGAGGCCGGATATGTTTTACAGCACACGGGCAATATTCACAGTGGCGGTGGCCGTGGCGGTATGGGGAGGTGCCCTGCCGTTCGGCGTGACCTCTCCCGCCCACGCGCGGGACGCCTCTCCTGCCGCCCATCAGGTGACAATGTCTTCGCAGTCACCGGGGTGGGCTGAACGGCTCAAAGGTCAAACCATTACGGAGAACGCGGTGGAAGGACGTGCTGAGCGTGCGGCCATGGTTGAGTTGCAACATCAGCGTTTGATGCAGCAGATGCAAAAAGACGAGCGGCAGAGGGGTGACGCGTCAGGAGCCTTCAATACCATGTCGATGATGCACCAGTATGGGGCCGGGCCGGCCAATGGATTGCTCGCCTCCAATTCCGACGTCGAGCCGGTGTCGATGAAAGGAGGGTTGTGCCCCAAAACCGCACCGGTGAGGCAATATGACGTTTCGGCAATCAACGTGGAGATCACCCTGAATCAATGGCTGGATTTCTATCCCGGCTATATGTATGCCCTCACCGAAGACGTTCCGAACGTTCGCGAAGAAGAAGCGAAAAACGCGGAAGCTCGGGAGAAAGAAGGACATCATGATCCCGGTGGCGTCAAAAACGGGATCCAGGGTCAATGGATTCAACCTTTGGTGATCCGGGGCAACCAGGGCGATTGTGTGAAAATCACCCTTCGGAATCAGTTGGAATTCGGCGAAGAGGTCAGTCTGCACGTCAACGGGTCCGACATGGTCATGAGTCGCACCGGTCAGCCGGCGACCACGACCAATCCGGATTCGGTGGCAGCCGGGCCTTCCGAAGATTGTGAAGAGAATTGCGTCGGGGAGTCCATTGAAATGGAATGGTACATTCATCCGGACACCCAGGAGGGAGGACGGCAATTTCATACGTATAGTAATGACCGCGAACTGACGGTCATGGGGTTGTTCGGGGTGTTTGTCGTGGAGCCGCGGGGGTCGGAGTATTATGACCCGTTGGGAACGGGTCCTGCCGTGAAAAACAAAAGCGGATGGCAGACGATGATCAAAAACGGCACGGGCCCGGATTTTCGAGAATTCGTGTTGATTTACCACGAGGTGGGTGATGAAGCGTTTCGTCCGGTGAACAAGCATGGCGACTTCCTCCCTCAACGCGATCCTTTAACCGATGCCTATCGCCCCGGGGCACGTGCCCTGAACTATCGCAGCGAGCCCTTCGGCATTAACAATATGCACGTGCAACATGAGTACTTTGGATTCGAAGACGAATCCATGGCCTACAGCTCGTATACGTTCGGCGACGCGGCACCCACGATCCCGCGCAGTTATCTGGGGGACCCCGCGAAGTTCCGCATTGTGCACGGCGGATCCGAAGTATTTCATTCTCACCATCCTCACGGTGGGTCCATTCGTTGGCAACGCAGCCCGCGGGCCACGCAAATGCCCGTATGGACGACGGGCCAAAACGGTCCGGTGAAATATCCGGTCATTCGGACGAAATCCGACCGCGTAGACGTGGAAGTGATTGGGCCTTCCGAAGCCCTGGATCTGGAAACGGAATGTGGGTCCGGGTTGTGTCAATGGCTGGCCGGAGACTTCCTGTTCCACTGCCACGTGGCTCATCACTACGTCGCGGGCATGTGGGGGTATTGGAGGGTCTATAACACCTTGCAGATTCCCGGAATGCAAAACGACGTGATGGCTCCCTTGCGGGAATTGCCGGATCGGATGGGACGAATCCATAAGCCCGTCACGTCTGATCGATTAGTCGGGACAACCGTGAATTGGTTTGGCAGTCAATTCAGGATCGTAGGGAGCGGCAAGAGCAATTGGAAAGCCGACCCCGCGGTGGTTACGATTCAAGACTGGGTGTCCATGCAGCTCAGCAACCCGGGCAAGCCGGGCCATAAAGACGACGAACTCGGTCAGCTCAAGGCCTATGACGCCACGGTCGTGGATTGGGTGTGGGACGGTCATCGCGCGATGAGCGAAAAAGAAGCCGCCATTGGTGACAATCCCAAGTATCGGCCGGAGTGGCAGGGTTATGAGCCTGGAAAACGACGAGCCATCTGGTTTGAACCGTCCACGGGGAAAGTCGCGTGGCCCTGGTTGACGCCGCATTTTGGAAAACGCGCGCCATTTTCCAACGATCATAATCCAGCCCCCTGGTTGGAAATGATCCGACTCAACGACGACGGAACCCGGTCGGTGGGACCAGCCGAGCCGGGAGAAAACGGGAACTGGAGTCTGTGCCCGGATCGGGCAGGGTCGCAGGATTATAATATTCATTTCATCAAACTGCCGATTGAATTAGCCTCGGCCCAGGGGAATGAACCGCCCATCGTGGACCCCAACGGGTTGCTCTACGTGGTACACGAAGAAGAGGCGGACGTTCGAGCCGACAATGATAAAAAGTTCCCATTGGTCGTTCGAGCGAACGTGTACGATTGTATTGATTGGACGCTGACCAGCGAATGGCTGGATGATGACTTTACCAATTTCCAATCCTCCAAGATCAACACGCATTTCCATTTCTTCCAATTTGATAATCAGGCCTCTGACGGCGTGATTTCCGGCATGTCCTATGAACAATCGATGCGACCTTTCACGCAGTTTACGAAAGACGCCGATAAAGGGTTGCCGGTGCCGATGAACGCGAAAGTCACCAAAATGGCGAAAACGGGAGACACCACCGTTCACGTGACGAATGCCGAGCAATATCACGTGGGCATCCCTGTTTTAGTCGGAGCGGATAACGTGACGGGGAAAGAGGTGCTTCGTATCGTCGAAATTGGGGAGAAGACTCTGACGTTCGACGCGCCCTTGAAACACGAGCATCCCGTTGGTGACATTGTTACGGTGGAATACGTCCGGCAACGGTTCTGGGTGGACGCGGACGTGGGCAGTGTGTTCTGGCACGACCACGCATTTGGCGGCACGACCTGGCCACATGGTGCAGTGGGCACGATGATTGCCGAACCCTTCGGCTCCACCTGGCATGATCCTCAAACGGGCAACCCGATCAGGACCGGCCCGGTGGCTGATATCCATGCAACGGAGCGGGTTGGCCATGACGTTGCGGGGAGCTTCCGTGAATTGATGGTGCACGTCATGGATACCGTGCCGCATACGGTGAACGTGGTGACGGCCGGGAATCCTCCCGGGCAGCCGGTGGAAGTGGCGTTGGAAGCGGGACGGACGGTATCGTTCCAGATGCCGCCGAATGATCTGATCAAGATGACCCCCATGCCCTTCCTCAATGGAGGGACGCATACCTCCGGCGGGGCACTGAATTTCCGTGCCGAACCGTTTGCCCAGCGGTTGGCCAACAACCCTGATCCTTCGAAACTCTTCAGCAGTCGCGTGCATGGTGACCCGAGCACGGTGACGTTGCGAGCCTATCTCGGCGATGCCATGGTGTTCCGGTTGTTGGACGTTACGATGAATGAAAGCAACGTGTTTACCATCTCCGGGCACACGTTCTGGTCGGAACGGTACGCGGAGGAAGCCAATCGAAAGAATGCCCTGCACGTCGGCATCGCCGAGCGCTATGACCTCGTTATTGCCGAAGCCGGTGGTCCGCGTCATCAGCCGGGCGATTATATGTTTTTCAATGGGCGGAATTCCAAGTTCTCGGAGGGGTCGTGGGGGATCATCAGAGTGTTGGATGAACCGGTCTCCGATCTGAAGCCGCTGCCCAACGCCGCGTACGGCAGAGAAGGCATGCCGGCCCGGCTCCCGGTGTGCC
The DNA here is from genome assembly GCA_965215405.1 of Nitrospirales bacterium. Classification (GTDB taxonomy): domain Bacteria; phylum Nitrospirota; class Nitrospiria; order Nitrospirales; family UBA8639; genus Bin75. Next base: position 428,268 of record OZ244060.1, on the reverse strand, counting down.
CACCGGACGCACCGGTGAAACACTTTAACGTGGTGGCGATGGATCATCCGGGCATGAGCTTCAATCCCAACGCGCCGGAGACCATCGAAGTCGACTTTGAACGAAAGATTGAGCTGCGGAATCCCGAGGCGAAGATTTATGTACTTGAGGAGGACGTGAAGACCGTCTCCGGGAACGTGCAACCGATGCCGTTGACCCTTCGGGCCAACGTGGGCGATTGCCTCGTCGTCAAGCTCACAAATGCGCTCAAGGAAGGCCAGGCTTCGTTCTCAGCCTTTGGGTTGGCGTTTGATCCGAAGGATTCCCAGGGGGTCAACCTCGGGAATAACCCTGGAGACCAGACCGTGGCTCCCGGGAAGTCACGCACCTATACCTACTATGCCGACCCTTTTAATGGAGAGGGGCAAACGTTGGTGTGGGACTGGGGAAACGTGGCCGTTAATCCTCGGAACGGGTTGTTCGGGGGAATCATTGTCGGCCCCAGGGGATCAACCTATCGGGACCCCAAGACGGGGAAAGACGTTGCTCTGAAAAACAGATGGATTGCCGACGTCGTGATTGATCGCACCATTCCAGGCAACGAAGGTCGCGAAAATTACCGCGACGCGGCCTTGTACTTCCAAGACGAAGATAACGTCATCGGGACCAGCTTCATGCCCTACGTGCAAAACGTGGCCGGATTGACGGGGGTGAACTACCGAGCGGAGCCGTACCTGTACCGTGAAGAAGCCGGGTGCTCCCTTGGTCGCGTGTTCCAGCCCTGTGAAGTCGATAATCCGCAGGATCCGGTAACGCCGATCATTGAAGCCCACGCGGGAGATAAAGTTCGCCTCCACGTGTTCGGTGCCAGCAGTGAACAGAACGGGATGTTCACGGTAGAAAAACACGAATGGCCCATTGAACCCTTCCTTCCGGGAGCGGATATGATTAGCACGGTAGAGTTTGCCGGTTCGGAAGGCCTGGACGTCTTCCTGCCGTCGGCCGGGGGGAAATGGGCGTTGGCCGGGGATTACGTGTGGAGCAACGGACGGCTGCCTTATTCCCAATCAGGTCAATGGGGATATCTCAGGGTACTCCCGGCCAATGATCAACGAATTCTGCCGCTTGGCGACGCGTCAACAAGCCAACGCCACGTGGAAGCCGACCACCCTGAAACCCTCAAAGGCACACCGACGTCCTTTTAGCAGGCAGGGGAGAGTACGTCGGAACAGCGTGAACGGGGGGAGCCAGTCGGGCTCCCCCCCGTTTTATTTACAACGCGCGAGGGTGCCCGGGACTTTGGCGCATGGGCTCCCTTTACGTCTGAAAAAGTCCGTGTGACTATTCCGAATATTCCAGGGTCAGTTCATGATGATCTTTGAGTCTGAGTTTTTCGAGTCGTCTGTCTGAAGCCGCGGCCAATTGTGGCCAGAGTACTTTGGCCAGGGTCGATAAGGTAACCGGCTGAGAAGCAAATTTCGGGTGTTGGGACAAATTCGTTCCCGTCAGGCCGTTAAGGACCTGGTTCTGTATTCGCTCGTCTAACGCTGCGACGTCCGTGACGCAACCCGTCACGGGATCAATCGGGCCTCGAACGGTCACACTCAGTGAAAGGTGCCACGTATCGAGAAGAGCAGGAGAGGAATTGCGACTCACCGTGAGGGCATACTGACGAGTCACCAGAGCCTCAGAGGGGTCCTCACCGTCGTTTGACGCCGAGACGGCTCCATCGGGCGCGTGGATTTCGACCCACAGATTCTCTCCCTCACAAAGCCGTATTGATTCGACGTCTTGGGTCTCAGGGCGCCGGCGGAATTTCCTCCACAGCACCAGCGCAAAATTTTCAGGGGTGGGAACAAGACGTTCAAAGTAGGGGGTATCGAAATTGAGGTGTTTGTGGTCGAACTCTTCGAGTACGTCCGTCACGACGCGTTTGAGGTCGTACAAATTAATGATCATGCCCGTGACGGGATCGACCCGCCCCCCAAGGGTGACTTCAAGGAGATAATTGTGCCCATGCTCCTGAGAGCAGGGGCCAAAGACCTTTTTATTGCGAACCTCGTCCCACTCGGCTTTGAAATATCTGTGGGAAGCGGAAAATTCTATTCGTTTGGTGAGGGTCGATCTTGCCATGCTCAATGAAAGGAAACCGGGGCTCTAGAGAAAAAAAGCCAGGACTTCTGCCTCGGAGAGAGCAGGAACCCTGGCCTTTTTGATTTCGAATTCGCTGGGGGTCAGGTGCTAAAGGAACTGCCGCAACCGCACGTGCTTTTGGCTTGTGGGTTTTTAATCGCAAACCCCGAGCCTTGCAGGCTGTCGACGTAATCGACTTCCGCGCCGTTGAGCATGGGAGCACTTTGCGAATCCACAATGACTTTGACGTCGCCTTTTTCAATCACCGTGTCATCGTCATCCATTTTGGATTCAAAGGACATCCCATATTGATATCCGCTGCAACCGCCGCCCTTGACGTAGATTCGTAATCCGATGACGTCGGGTTCTTCCTCGTGTATCAACTCTTTGATTTTTTCTTCGGCAACCGTGGTGATCGTGACCATGACTCCCTCCGCTCAAATATGAGATGAATAGTTGTCTCGTTTTCCCGATTCTCGAGAACCCAGAACTTTCTCCTTAGAGATTAATCATAACCACCCCCCTGATGGTTGTCAATTTGTTGAAGGAAAAATCTGAAAAAATAATGACGGTTAGGCTTCCAGGTCCTTAAGCCACTCTTTTTGCATGGCCGGTGGGACTTTCGCCTCTGCTTTATAGTTCTCATGGGTAATCCGAACGCCGGCGCGGGCTCCATCTTCTTTAAGAGCTTCCGGAAAAGGCGGTGGAACCATAAACCGGACAAAATGGACCGCACTGATTTTATCCTCCTTGCTGTGACCGGCCTCGAAAGCGGCAAACACGGCCTGGTCCTGAACGGTAAGAGCCAGGGTGCCTGCTCGGTCGAAACGCTGAAAGGAGTCCAGGATTTCTTTGACGTGCTCCTGATCCGTAATTTCAATCATCACGGTGGCACTGAGTTCACCCGTTTGAGGAAGAAGGGCATTGTACACGTCGAGTTCGTCCTGAATTTTCGAAGGCTCGAAGATGCGTTCGGCGCGAATCATTTCCTGGATTTGAAAAAGAAGCGTCTGCCGATTCTCAAAAACCAGCGTAACGAAGGGGCCGACGCCGACGCGACGCCGTTTTTTCAGGGTAATAATCTGCTGGCGAATAGATGCGCGCTGCGCCTCATAGTCCGAAGGCGAGAGAAGGTCGGATTGAGTCAAACGGTTCATGAGGGAAGGTGATACGCGTCGCGAATAATCTGAATCGGATGTTGCGTGGCCGGCGTGCGTTCCGGCGTCGCACCGGCTTGATCGAGTTGCAGAGCCGACAGTGGGCAATCAGAGGCCACAAGATTCGGGTTGCCGTTGGAGATGGACCGAACGGCCTTTTTCGCGATGTTCATCGATAGATCGAAGAATTCCACTTTGGCTCCCCACGATCCATCGTGGCCGGAGCACTTTTCAATCAACTCGACGTGAGCTCCGGTGAGTTCCAGTAATTCTTTCGACTTGAACCCGATATTCTGATCGCGCAAATGACACGGGGCCTGGTAGGCAATCCGTTGGGCGGTCTTTGTGAAGTCCAACGAAAGGGCGCCGTCTTTTTTGAGCCGCATCAGATATTCACAGATATCAAACGTTCGTTCAGCCAGCGTCGTCACGTCGGGCGTCGGCGTCAAATACGGATATTCCCGTTTGAACATGAGGCTGCAACTCGGGGTCGGCGCGACGAGGTCATATCCTTGTTTGAGATAAGGCAGAAACAGTTGTAAATGGTGTGCGGCGGTCTGCACCATGGTCTTGGTGTCGCCGAGGTCAAAGGACGGCATGCCGCAACAGCGCTGTCCCCTGGGTACGACGACTTCCACGTCATTCTTGACGAGCACCTGCACCGTCGCTTTTCCAACGTCGGTGGCTTGATAGTTCACCATGCAACCTGGGAACAGCACAACTTTGTGCCTGGTGGCCCCGGATTGCAGCGTCTGGCCGTGTTTACGCCACCACTCGGGAAAGGTTTCTCGAGAAAAAACAAGCACGTGCCGGTCTCGATGCAGGCCGATCAGCGTTTCCAACAGCTTTCGTATCCATGGCGTTGAGAGAGCCCTGTTGGTCAGCGAGGCGGCCAGGCTCCCCATCTTTCCGATCAGATCCGTTTTGATAAGCAGACGATCCCGCCAGGAAGCTCCCTGTTCCTTGACCCGTTGCTTTTTCCACGCGGCCATGAGACGCGGGAAATCGATTTGGTACGCATGGGGTGGGGTGTACGGACAGTGGTTGTAACACAGCTTGCAGTAATAACATTCTCTTTCGACCCGTTCATAATCCGCGGCGGTTATTTGGGAGACGTCGCTTGCATAGTGATCAATGCGGTCCAGCAGCGTATTGAAGGAAGGACAGAGGTTGAAACACCGTCGACAGCCGTCGCAGACGTCGAACACGCGACGGGTCTCTTCTTCGAGACGTTCTCGGTTCCAGTCAGGGGAGATGAGGTGAATGCCTTTCACCAAACGTCCTGTTGTTTTGAAGACGACAATACGTGAGGCGGAACAGGCGCGGCAGTTGTGCCGCTGCTCCATTGTTGTGAGTTGTGCCGCAGGGGCTCGCCGGTATTTCTCGCGCCACGGCCTGGTATGAGAAAGACCGCCTAGACGTTGTTCAAAGATTCCAATCCTTTGGTGAAGCGGTTGGCGTGGGAGCGTTCGGCTTTTGCCAGGGTCTCAAACCATTCCGCCAGTTCCTCAAAGCCTTCCTCTCTGGCGGTTTTGGCCATGCCCGGGTACATTTGCGTGTACTCGTAGGTTTCGCCTTCAATGGCGGCCTTGAGATTCGACTCGGTGTTGCCGATGGGTTCGCCGGTGGCGGGGTCGCCAACTTCCTTCAGAAAGTCCAGATGGCCGAACGCATGGCCGGTTTCGGCTTCCGAGGTATCACGGAACAAGCCGCCGACGTCAGGGTATCCTTCGATGTCGGCGCGGCGTGCAAAGTACAGATACCGCCGGTTGGCCTGGGATTCACCGGCAAAAGCCGCCTTGAGATTGTCGTGACTCTTGGTGCCCTTGAGACTCTGGTTCATATTCTTTCCCCCCTTTTTTGAACCGAACCTACATGCCGAAGGCAAATGATCTCGTATACCCTAAAGAAATGCCGATTTCGTCAACTTCGAAATCGTCTGAGACGTATGCGGTCGTCTCCGTCAAACCGTCTCCTGAGGCGGAATCAATGCTCCAACTGGAATATCGGACGCGCACGTCAAAGCGATTCTTGCTGCTTCCGAACTCCAGGCCACCTCCGATGAGCCAGGGAACCGCGCTGCGGCTTTCGCGGGTCACGCCACGAATAGCCTTGGCGCCACGCCCCAGATTATCATAGGAGGTTTCGAAGGTCGCATCCAGCCACTTCACGCCGGAAATCAGGTACACAGATCGGCCCTCACCCAGGAATTCGAATCCCTGGGGCACGTATCCCAGCCGTGCGTTGAATCCGATGCCGTGGTTTTTTTCCAAGGCCCATACTCCAGGGAAGACGTGGTGGGATTCGATGGAGTCGGCGGAATCGGGGAGGGGACCAGGCTGCGTTCCTTTCATAACGCCCTGCACGCCGTTAGAGTACACGGCACCTTCGATTTCGCCCGAAAGATATATTCTCTCGGACAGGAACGCGCGATATCCCAAATGCGCCGTGAACGCGTTGATCCCGTCTTCTTCGACGGGCGTGGCCGTCTGGGAACTTCCACTCGGAAATTTTTCAAGAACACCCGCGTTGTAGTTGACGGTTTTGGTATGCTCCACGGTGGCAAGCTCATGTTCGAACCTGATCCCTGCAAAAAACCCTTGCGTGTCGTTTGCCGACGCGCACGTGACGCTGATGAGAAGGAGAACCCCAGACGTTGCAAGAGGATAGATCGTGGGCAACCAGCGTTTCATTATAACGGACTCCCCTGAAAAATGACGTGCATTCCGGGCCGTTAAGAAAAAAGACCCGAGGCGTGCCCTGACGATGCCATGAAGAACAACATGGGAATCGAAAGCATCGTGTTGGTCCGTGAAGCCAGGAGGGCCACGCGGGCAGACTGTTTCTTTTCATCACCAGTGGCTTCTTTGAGGCCCAACACCTTTTTCTGATTGGGCCAGATAATGCCCCAGACGTTGAAAAGCATAATGGTTCCAAGCCAGGCCCCCATCCCGATAACGGCGTCTGGTCCCTGGAGGGCAAACGCCGAACCGAACCTGCCCTGGTTCATCAGGAGCACGGCACCAAACAGCCAGGTGGCAAGGGCACCCCAACGGAACCACCAGAGCGCGTTCGGGACTAAATGTTTAAAGGCCTCCGCCTTCGCTTCAGGGGTGACTTTTCCTAAAAAGGGAACTTGAATGAAATTAAAGTAATATAAAATGCCGATCCAGGTGATACCCGCCAGAAAATGTCCCCAGGCTAATAAGGTTTCCATTGTGTATCCTCTTTGGGTTGACTGCAGGTAAGTGAGAAACGTTCAAGAAAGTCTAGACAAGCGTTTTTACCACAAAATACAGAACGACGGTCAGCACGAATCCTGCGGTTATCGTTCCAGGGATCGAATCGAGGGGATTCATGGTGTCCTCCTTCAGATTAGGCGACTCAGGGCGTTGCTGTCTTGTCCAAGGGGTCCTGCGTTCGACCAGCCTCCGTTCGTCGCGGAGGCGATGAGCCGACGCCGTATTCGATGGTTGAACACCTTACCCTATTCCACGGCGAGACTGCAAGCGAGGGCCGTCTCCGCCACGCCCAGGGCGACGAACGGAGCGGCGTTCCTGCGTTGCCCTGTCCCTGTCACGGAGCGAATCGGATCGTTTTTCACGTTACCCCCGGTTGCTATAGGGGGGCAGGGTGATGAGACGATGATCTTCTACGGCTCCACCGACGGTAAAGTGATACAGGGATTGAAATTGAGTGTCGGGATACCAGCCAAGCACGCGATGTACGGGATCATCGAAAAAACACCCAATGCCGGTTGCACGGACGCCTGCCGCTTCCGCCTCGAGGTACAGCACCTGACCGATGAGTCCGGTCTCCCAAAACAGGCGTTTGTAAAACCACGGGCCGTGTTTTTCCAATGAGGCCTCAAATTCCGCAATCATCCCCAATGAAAACGCGCTGGCGCCCGCGATCTCCTGATGGCAACTGACCTGCGTGGCAACGCGTTGGGCGTTCCCGTCTTCCAACAAATACAACGGAAGCGATTTCGGACAATTCTCGATAACGGTCCACGTGAATTGCTGATGCATGGACCGTTGAAAGGTTGCTTTGAGTGCCGGATCAGCGTTTCGCAGGAGCATGTATATTCCGGGCAGGATTCCCTCGACTCGATGCACAAAAATGGCAAGGTGAACAGTGGGATCCCACGACAGCGAATCCCACGGCATGGGCCGTTCGGCGACGGGTCGATCCGGATGAGGCATGACGCGCCCCAGCATCGTGAAAAATTGTTTTGCGGAAATCGACGTTTTTCCGTCAAAAGCCACGGCGCTTCGTCGTTGATGAATGATCCGGTGCGCGGAGACCGTCGTCGGCCCCTCTTCGCGCCGTTCGGGGAAAGTCGCAGGGGAGAGGGCAATTCGAAACGCCGACTGTTCCGTCGAGGTTTTCCATGACGCCCTGGTCACTTCATCAATAATTTCCCAGGGAACGGGGTTGTCCCGACTCAACCGATTCGCGCTGCCTTGCCAGTCTCCCTGTCTCCAATTCTCGAGAGCGGCTTGATCGATGGCAATCGGCGACGATTCCGGCGGGGAGTCGCGCGTGGGACAGACGACACAAATCAATTCAGGAAATTCGGGTTCGGTGCGTTCAAATTCAGCCAGGCGATGCAGGCCGAGAAGGGCGCCGACCGTTGGATCATCCAGCCCGGCAAGAAGAGAGACCCGCCAACCGAGAGATGCTCCCGCAATCCGAAGCGTTCCAAGCGCGTGGCCAACGTCATGTTGACAGTAGCGAAACGCGCGTTCCCCGTACTTCCACGCTTCCCGCCAATGGATCGAGCTCAGCCCGACGAAAAAGGATTCCGGGGGAAAGGGTCGGAGGAGTGCCTCAGTGACCTTGTTCGAACCATGTCGTCGGTGTTCCAGGCCGTGTTCTTTGGGTGCGTAGTGATAGAGTCCCGGCTTCAGCGGAAGGCCGGTTGTTTCTTTGATCACCAGATAGCCTTCCGTGGGATGCAAATTGCCGCTGGAAGGATTGCTGCGTAACGCCCAGCGATTTCCCCCGTGTTCTTTCCACGCCGTGATGGAAAGGCTGTATTCGAAAAATCGGGAAAGACTCTTCAGGCTTAAGGGTTGAGGAGGAACCTGCCGTGATGAAAAGAGCGATTCATAGGAAGGAGCAACGGGCTCATCGTCGGCCTTGAGCAGGGGTAACAGGTAGAGCGAAGCGCCTTCATATCGCCGAAAGGGATCAGGCTGGTTGGCCCAGTCCATATACCCAAGGGCCCGGGCGTATCGATTAAATTCATGCTTCGTTTGCTCATGGTACCGTTTTACGAGTTCGAGGGGCTTCATCGGAGGTGGATTCTACCGTTCCTCACGCCTTGAGACAAAGCACAAAGAGGAGAACGGAACGCTTGAACGCGTTCCGTTCACGGGTTCCTCTGCCCTGCCGAAGCTACACGTCTAAATTGTCGGCAAGTGAGGCATTCGTCATAAGAAATTCATACCGGGCTTCGGTGCGCCTGCCCATGAGATCATGGAATGTGCGGTCGGTGTCGATCTCGTCTTGAATCTCGACTTTGAGGAGTTGTCGCGTGGCAGGATCGAGAGTCGTTTCTTTGAGTTGCTGGGGAAACATTTCGCCGAGACCTTTGAACCGGCTGATGATCGGCGTTGTCTTGGCACGGGCTTCAGCCAGAATTTGTTCTTTCTCTTCATCCGACCCTGCCCAATGAACGGTCTTGCCGATATCGACGCGGTACAACGGCGGCTGTGCAATATAGACGTGCCCCCGTTTGATCAATTCCGACGCGTGCCGGAAAAAGAAGGTGAGAAGCAACGTGCTGATATGGTAGCCGTCAACGTCCGCGTCCATGAGCAAAATAATTTTGTGGTACCGCAGCTTCTTGAGATCAAACTCCCGCCCAATCCCACAGCCAAGGACCTTGACCAAATCCGCCAGCTCTTTATTCTCCACCACCTTGCCGAGGGTGAGTTCCTCGGTGTTCAGCACTTTGCCACGGATAGGGAAGATCGCTTGAGTTTTCAAATCACGCCCTTGCTTTGCGGTTCCTCCGGCGGAATCACCCTCCACCACAAACAGCTCACTGACCTCAGGGTCCGTGCTCTGGCAGTCCGCGAGTTTGCCGGGCAGATTCAGCCGATGACTCACGGCGGATTTTCTGATGACGGCCTTCGATGCCTCACGAGAAGCCTCTCGTGCGCGAGCCGCTAAAATCATGCGGCCGACCAGGGTTTCGGCAATGGTCTGATTCTCGTGCAAAAAGTTTTCCAGAGACGGTCGAAGCGCGTTGTCCACGAGCCCCTGCACTTCAGGATTATTGAGTCGTTCTTTGGTCTGCCCCTGAAACTGAGGGTTCAAGATGAGCACGCTCAAGACGCAGGCGACTCCTTCGCGGATGTCTTCTGCCTGGACGCTGAGTCCCTTCGGAGTGAGGTTGTGCGTCTCCATGTAATGACGCACGGCTTTGACGATTCCGTTTCGCAATCCTGATTCGTGGGTGCCGCCGTTCGACGTGCCCACGCCGTTCACGTAACTGCGAACGAATTCCGCCGGTTCATCCGTCCATTGCAGGGCAACTTCCACGGCGAATCCTTCGTTGTGCGTCGTGAGGGCGTCTTCGCCGTGCAAGCTTCGTTCGAAATAAAACACAAAGTCAGCGGTGGGTTTTCGCCCACGGTCTTTCACGAGTTTGATGAGGTATTCTTCAATGCCCTGTTCGTGGACAAAGTGGCGCGTTTGCCCCGCGGGACCGTCCTTAAAGGAAATTTTGAGTCCTTTATGAAGATAGGATTTAGCCTCGAGGGTGTCTTGCAACAGGGTGGAGTCGAAGGTCGTACGCGTTCCGAAAATAATCGGGTCCGGACGAAAATACACCGAGGTTCCCGTGCCCCGTGCCGTGTCTCCTTTTTTAACGGGTCCCAGGGGTTTGCCGGCCCGATAACGTTGTTGCCACTCATGCCCGTGCCGTTTGACGGTGACTTCCAGATAATCGGACAAGGCATTGACCACCGATGCTCCGACCCCGTGCAGTCCGCCTGAGTGAATGTAGCTGCCGGTTTCGAATTTTCCGCCGGCGTGGAGCGTCGTCATGATAATTTCAAGTGCCGACTTTTTGTATTTCCCGTGCTGATCGACCGGGACGCCGCGTCCGTTGTCGGTAACGCGGATACCGTCACCCGTCTTATCGAGTTCAACCGTGATCGTCGTGGCGTACCCATTGATGACTTCGTCAATGGCATTATCCACGATTTCCCAGACGAGATGATGCAGGCCGGTCTTATCCGTCCCGCCAATATACATCGCGGGTCTCCGACGAACGGGGTCAATCCCCTCTAAAACAAGAATCTCGCTCGCGTCGTATTTTTGGGCCATCCGAACTGTTTCTTTCGATCCTTGCCGCTGCCCTCGATCCCGTCAACCAACCGTTGGTCCGGCGACGCGGGCTTGCTCGAAGAAGCGGCGAACGTATTGAGCGTGTCGGTCTGATCCCGTTTGCGTTGCACGACTCAGGTCCTGGTTGTCACGTCGCAGGGCACTGGCTTGAAGACGATGCCTGTCCCGTATAGCCGTCATTGACGGCAGTGACCACGCAATTGTCGCTCCGTGGGTCATATCAGTCTCAGCAGGGCGTGGCCTTGAGGGTCAATCAATGATGCGACTCTGCAGTGACGTGGATTGATCGGAAAATTATTGAATGAGCCCATGAAGAAGATCGTGACAACTATGACTTGACGGGGCCGAGTGACCGTTCCCGCCGAAGCGTGGCGAGCGTTGAGCGTGAAGCCTGGAGACAAAGTCGCATTCACCATTGAAGACGGAGGAGTACGCGTGGCGCCGGCTCCTTCGGTCCGGAATCGGACTTATGGGTCCGTGAAGCCCGTTGAAAAGCCGGAGAATTTCGACGCGGTCTCCCTGACGGCCAGGAAAGCCAAGGCTGAGAAGACCGCGCGAGCGCCGAACGGCGCATAAGGTTTCCGGATACGAACGTCATGCGCCGGCACTCCGTGTCATTTGTCTGCGTCCACGAATTCCCTGGCGGCTCCCGCTTGCTCCCGCCCCTTCCCTCCAGGGGAGAGAGGGCCATTGTGATTGTCCGAATCGAGGACCGGGAGTTCGACGGGTAACGCTTCAGCCCCTTTCAGGCTCCCGCGTTTGAACAGCACGTGACCTTTCCCTCCGCGACTGACGGGTTGATACTTCCTCGTCGAAACGGGGAACTTGCCTCCTTCCTGTTTCAGGACAACCAGTTGATCCTGCCTTCGGAACAAAAGGCGTGCCGCCAGGACCTTATCCGTACCGTCGAGTTTGATGATCGTCACGCCTCGTCCCGGACCGGAGAGCACGCTCACTTCCTCGGCTTTGCACAGAAGAACGCGTCCTTGTTGAGAGGCGACCGCAAGGGTGGGCGTTGCCGCGGAGAGGTCCAGGGCTTCGATGCTGACGACCTCTTCATGGTTCCGGAGTTTCATGAATTTTCGACCGAGACGGGTTGAGGGCTCCTTGAAAGGGGCTAAGTCAAAGCGCACGCCCATGCCTGCTGACGAGACGGCGACGCCTTGCTGAGAGGAAACGGGATCGGAGCCTCCTCCTGCCGTTCCGTCGAAGAGCGGGAGCCTCTGTGCCGTGGGTTTTCGATGGTCCGGTGGCGAGGAATGCAATCTGGGATCTGAACTGAAGGCCGTGACGATGCGTTCTCCGTCTTTAAATTTAAACACCTTTTGCGCGGGTTCTCCATAGCCGCTCCTGGCCGGCGGAAGATCACCGATGCGAATGGTGTACGCGCTGCCGAAATTCGAAAAGCAGATCATGGTGTCCACGGTACTGCCGATCAGGGCGGTCAGAAGGTTGTCGCCTTCCCTGAGTCGCGTTTTCGACAGGTCTTTGACCATCCCGACGCGGCGAATCCACCCATCCGTTGAAATGGTGATCACGGCGTCTTCTTTGACGATGTAGACCTCAGGGTCAAATTCGACTTCGTCGCTCTGGCGACGTCCGACTTTGGTCCGTCGTTTGTCGCCGTAAGTCGCGGCGAGGGCCTGAAGCTCTTTTTTGACGACGTTCCATAATCTCGTCTTCGAGGCGAGAAGAGCCTTGAGGTCCTCGGCCTGCTTCTTTTTGTCGACAAGCTCATCCAGCATTTTTTTGATTTCGGTACGGGACAGCTTATAGATCGGCGCGTCCAAAATCGCGTTGGTTTGGACGTCATCGAGTCGAAAACGGTGCTTCAGCTTTTCGGCGCAGTCCGCTTTGCCTTCACTTTGACGAATGATCGTGAGCACCTGATCCAACGCGTCAAAAATGACTTTAAAGCCTGAAAGGGTATGGAGGCGTTGTTCCAATATTCTCAGATCATAAGAGAACCGGCGGGTGACCGTTTCAAAGCGAAAGTCGATGAACCGTTCAAGGATTGCTTTAAGGGTTAAGCATTGAGGCCGTGCAGTGGTGGCACCCGAGGTTGGAATCAGACACGTAAGATTGACGGAAAAATTATTCTGGAGTGGAGTGTTCTTAAACAGATAAGCCATGGCCTGACGGGCATCGGCGTCCTTCTGAAGCTCCAGCACGATTTGTACGTCGGTCGTGGATTCGTCGCGGATATCGACCAACTGCGGTACTTTTCTGGCGGCGATGATCTCGCCGACGCGTTCGACAATCGTGGCTTTGTCCACGGCAAAGGGTATCGAGGTAATGACGATTCGGGATTTGCCGTGCGAGTGGGGGACAACGGTGAATTCTCCGCGCAAGCGAACCACCCCCTGGCCGGTTTCATAGATCTCACGAAGCTCGGTCCTGTTGTTCAGAATTTCCCCGCCCGTGGGAAAATCAGGACCTTTGATCGACTTCATGAGATCGGAAACCGTACGCGTTCGGTCATCGATCAAGGCAACGGCTCCGTTGATGACTTCCTCAAGATTGTGTGGCGGAACGTTTGTGGCCATGCCGACGGCAATGCCGGTGGACCCATTGACCAGCAGATGTGGAAAGGGAGCCGGCAGTACCAGTGGCTCTTCGTCTTTGCCGTCATAATTGGCCTGAAAGTCAACGGTGTCTTTGTTCAGTTCGTTCAGAAGCTCGACGGCGACAGGGGTGAGTTTGGCTTCGGTGTACCGGTAGGCCGCGGGTGGATCGCCGTCCAGGCTGCCAAAGTTGCCGTGGCCATCGACAAGGGGGGCACGAAGGGACCACCATTGCGCCATGCGAGCCATGGAGTCATAGACGGCGGAATCGCCGTGGGGATGCCATTCGCCAATGACCGACCCAACGACTTTTGCGCTTTTAATGGGTGGCCGGTCCGGCGACAACCGGTGGTTGTGAAACATGGAAAACAAAATTCGCCGCTGAACCGGTTTCAGTCCGTCCCGCACGTCGGGTAAGGCGCGCGCGGTAATGACGGACAATGCATAGTTCAGGTACCGCTGACGCGTGGTTTGATCGAGTGGTACCGTGGTGACGCGTGCCGGGGCGTTATTGCCCATGGTTGGAGTGCGCGTTTGTGATCGTGCCATCAATAATTTTCTAGAAGGTTGGTCGGGGGGCAGGGGACAGGGGTAAGGGGCCCATCGGGCTTTGAATGACCGACGTCGAAGCCGTCTCGTCGTTCTTCTGAAGGAGATCGCTGACGTGGGTTTGCACCCAATGAGGGTCCCACCATTCCATGGGATTGATCTGTACTCCGTGAAGCAGCAGGCTGAAATGCAGGTGATCGCCCGCTGCCAAGCCCGTTATGCCCGATCTCCCGATTATCTGCCCTTTGCGGACAGGATCCCCTTTCTCGGCGGCGAACGAGGATAAATGTGCATACAAGGACTGAAGCCCATAGCCGTGATCGACCACAATGGAGTTTCCGTAAATGCCGAAATACTCTGCCAGTACGATTTTCCCATCGTTAGCGGATTCCACGGGGTAGCGTTTGGTGACGGCCAGATCAAACCCTAAATGATACTGACGGTCCACGACTTTTCCGTGATAGAGATATTTGCGGTGATCGGCAAACGCCGCTTCCACCTGGGAATTCGATAACTGGGTGAAGGCACCTTTCCACAGGAACGCGGGCTGGCTGTTCAAGGCAAGAGCCGTTAGCTGGTCGGCAGTCCGTTTTCGTAACGCGTTATTGACTTGGAGGAAGTTGCGAAGCGGATCGTTCAGGTCTTCGATCTCAGGGGTCTGGGCGATGATGGGGCGAATGGTCCGCTCAATGAAGTCATCGGAAATCGTAATGGTTCGGGTTCGCCATCGTTTTGGGACGACGGTGACGTGGAGTCTCTGTTCTGCGTGGTTACCTAAGCCGTCGTCCGCAACGAGTGTCACCGGAGTCGAGGCTGGTACGTGATGAGGAAAGGCAAAGAGTGAGAACGCACTAAGGTCTTGAGCAGGGCTTGGGTGTCCCGGGAAAAAGGTCTCGCCGATTTGGACTCCGTATCGTTTGGCGTCTTGAGAGACGCGGTACAACACGGCCCCCGCTCCTCCTTGGGAAACGGGCAACGGCGTCGATAATACTTCCACCCTTGGCGGAGTAAATTTTACGGTTACGTCTTGTTCGATTCGCGTCCAGTTCCCTTCAAAAAATCCTTGCCAGGAATAATCCCGGGCAGCAATGATCAATTTGGCCCGTCCCCGCCGTTTGGGGATGGCGTCGTCACCAAAGGGGACGATATCGAGATCAAAGGTGTATTGAACGTCGTCTCCCAGGGAAAGGGGTGCTTGTGCGGGAAAACGTTCTTGCGCCAGGGTGTAACTCTCAAGGTTCTGGACAAGACGGACGGTAACGTCCTGGAGGCCCGTTTCTGTATCCTCGACGTGGAGCGTCAACGGGGTCGTCGGCCCGACCAGGGTGAAAGGCTCGACCAGCGTGATACGGGGCGGGGTCCCGTCTCCCCAGCGATACCGGGCCACCATGACCAGGTAGAGGGCCATGATTGCGAGCACGATGACATAGAAGAAGGTTTTTTTATTCATGTTTGACACGTAAGAGGGGAATAGCAAGATAAAATGATTCCGTCAACTAACGAACGGGCGGGTACGGCGGGATTTCCGATTCCTTGGGCAGCGCGGCAGACGATCGGTTTTCGTTTTTCGTACTTGCCGGAGTGATCCTGTAGATTCCTCCGTCGTGGTCCACGACGTACAGTTCACCTTCTTCATCCTCCCCAAAGGAGGAAATTCGCAGTCCCGAGTCCAGCAGGACGTGAGGTTGCCCTTTGAGCAGGCCCATGATATGGCCGCTGCAGTAATCTCCGAACACATAGGTTCCCTGCAGAGAAACAATGCTTTTCCCGCGATACACGTATCCCCCCGTGATGGCACAAGAGGGTGACTGATTCCGGTATTCCGCCACGGGAAGCGTCAGTCCGTCCGTGGTACAGCCTCGAGAAGGCCGAAAACAATGGGACCCTTCCATCCTGCGCCAGCCATAATTGTTCCCGGCTTCCACCACGTTGATTTCTTCCCAACGATTTTGTCCCACGTCCGCGACCCACAACTGACCGGTACGCCGGTCAAAAGAAAATCTCCAGGGATTGCGAAAGCCCAGGGCAAAGATTTCCCGTCCAACGGGTTGCCTGGCAAAGGGATTATCAGGGGGAATGCCATAAGGATCTCCCCGATCAATATCAATGCGTAACATCTTGCCCATCAGGGTTTTCGGGTTTTGCCCTCGATTCCCCGGGTCACCGCCTGCTCCGCCGTCTCCCGTTGCAATATACAGATATCCATCAGGCCCGAAGGCCAGCATCCCCCCGTTGTGATTGGCATAGGGTTGTGGAATGATTGCCAGGATTTTTTCGTTTTGGAGGGCGCGGTCGGGGCGTTGTGAAACCTGAAATTCGGCAACGATGGTTGCTCCATCCGGTTTTCTTGTATAATTGACAAAAAATCGTTTGTTTTTCGAAAACAGGGGGTGAAACGCTAATCCCAGAAGCCCCCTTTCCCCACCGGATTCGATTTGTCCGGAGACGTCCAGAAACGCTGAGGGCTGCAGGGTGCCGTTTTCAAGGATTCTGATTCTTCCCGGCTGTTCCAGAATAAAGAGCCGGTGGCTGCCGTCACCCGCGTGCCCGATAAATACAGGGTGCGTGAGCCCTTGTGTGAGGACGGGAGAAAGGGTAATTCGTTGAGAGGACGGCTGCGGGGATTGAGACAAAGCCCATGCGGGAGGCGCGAACCACAGCAAGAAGACGGTGGTGAAACCCCCAAGCGTGCAAACGCTCCAGGGCCTGCAGGTTCCGGAATGCTTCAAGTGGGGTCGCATGCCACTGAATCCATCAAGGGCACGTCCTTATATTAAAATTGCAAACGGTTTCCCGCCCTTGTTATAACTTTGCAGACAAACGTATTTTTGCAGGGAAGACGATGATTCTCAAATATGAAAACGACCCGTTAGATTCCGAAAGTGCCGGGGGGCATTTTTATCACGTTTGTCAGGGACAGATCCAGAATACGGAATTGTCTGTCCCGCCACCGGATCAACCATACGAATGTCCGGAATGCGGCCTTGATCTCGAAACGGAAGATTTTTTCCTGGCCCAGCAGCGTGGCTGGTCGTAACGGCCTCTGCGTTGGAAATGTCGAGTATTGGGGGAAACGGCTGCTTCGATGCATCAGGCTTCAACGTTCCATGGGGGCTGACAAGAGGTCTGGACGATGCCTGGAAGTTCTGGTCGAAAAACCGTCTCGGTTATGCGTGGCGTTATGATGTTGTGTGATACCTGTTACCAGGACGTGATGGATGAAGAATTGGCCGACGACCGGAGCTACGTCGAGAACTACGAGGCTCTGTTCGACGTCTTGTGCCCGGGTTGCGAAGATATCAACCGTCCGCTGGTCGATGATATGCTAGGCAGTTCCGAGTAGAGACGTTCTCTGCGCCCCCCGGACGTTTGGTGGGGGGCTCCTTTGTTGGGAGCATGGTTCCCAACGTCGTTTTTGGCATGAAGGAAAGTTTTTTATGACGGCGCGGTATTATTTGACCTCGATGACCCTTGCGGCCCTTTGCTTTGTGGGTCTTCCTGTGCCCCTGGTCGCCCTGGAGTATTTCCCACCCTCACTGGACGGTGAGTCTCACGGCCCAATGAAGGAAAGGCAATTCAATAAAGGTGATGAAGAAATCCCCCTTATGGATGAAACGGTCGTCGAGGGCGTGTTTGCGGATCCTTTTGACGTTGAGAGCGAACCCGTTCGAGATCCCTGGGAGCCTCTCAATTCGAACACTTTTGGATTCAACTATAACGTCGATCGCTATTTGATGAAGCCGGTGGCCAGGGGCTACTCCGCCGTTGTGCCGCCCGACGTTCAGGATTCTTTAGGAAACGCGTTTGATAACATGGGCTTTCCGTCACGATTTCTCAATAGCTTCTTTCAGGGAAAATTCGATCGGGCCGGAATAGAAATGCAACGATTTCTTCTTAATACGACCCTTGGCGTGGGAGGCTTCTTTGACGTTGCCACGCATATGTTTGAAATTGAAGTGCCGCCAACGGAAGACGCCGGTCAGACCCTTGCGTCATATGGGGTTGAGCCCGGACCCTATTTGGTTCTGCCACTGCTTCCTCCCATGACGGTTCGAGACGTGGCAGGGCGAGTCGGCGATATTTTTCTGAACCCCGTCAATTATTTTGTTCCGTTTATCCCGAACGTCGTCGTCAACGCAGTGGGTCGCTTTAATGATCGTGCCCTCAACCTTGAGAGATTCGGGGGCATCGAAGAGTCCACCGTCGATCTGTATGGAGCTGTCCGGTCGGCGTATTTCGATCGTCGGGCCCAGGATATTCGAGAGTAGCCTCCTCAACGCGACTCCCGTCATTTCCAGCCTTCCTCACAACGCGGACGACCGGGTTCAATCTCGGTGGTTTGACGCGCAGGGTCCGTGGGTACGGTCGATCCCTGGACGGGAAATTCAAAATAATGCGAACATCTACGAGAGCGACGTCAGTGGGGGGTGACCGTCGCACAAGAAAGGGATGACTGGAAATGTTCGAAGAAGAAAAAACATTTGCCCTTCGGTTCAATCTCGTTGCCGAGTTTCCGGAAGACTACGACGGCGACGACGACGGCTATGCCTGGCTCCACGAGTGGGAGACCCGGGTCAAACCTGAATTACTCAAAACCGTGGTTGCTTTCCTGCGAGCCCATCCTTCCTGGTCCGTGCATATTCGCAATCGAGGGGCGGCGGCGACGGATGAAGTGGAAATTGCTTTGGAAAAAACATTTTCAACGGATGAGCGATCGTTGTCAGGGTAAACAAGAGGGAAGAGAGGGAAAGTCGTAATTGTGTGGAACCGACGCGTGTTCAAGAAATGGATGATAGGCAGTGCGTTAGTGCTGGCCGGTGCCGGTACGGCCTTTGCCCAAAACCTTGTCTTTACTCCGGTCTTGTCGGCTCGCGTCGGCGCGCACCCGGAGGGACTCGCGGTTGGAGATTTCAATGAAGATGGACGGCTGGACATTGTGACGGCGAATAGTGACTCGGACGACGTCTCGGTGTTGTTGGGAAATGGGAACGGCACGTTTCAATCAGGCTATTCCTTCGGCGTGGGAAAGAATCCCACGTTTCTCACGACAGGCGATCTCAACGTGGATGGGAAATTGGATTTAGCCGTGGCTGAGACCGGAGCCGATCGTGTCACCGTACTGTTCGGGAAAGGGAACGGCCTGTTCGACCAACCCGTACCGTATCCCTCAGGGAAAGGGCCGACCTTCCTCGCGTTGGGTGACGTTGACGGGGATCAGGATTTGGATATGGTCGTTGTCAACAGCGGGCGATTCGGAAATTATCCCCCGTTTGGCTGGTCGGTATTGTTGAACAAAGGGCGGGGAGACTTTGTGGCGACTCAACGCGTCGAAGAGCAAGCCCGTGACGGCTTGTTTCCCACCGGTGCTTCGTTGGCGGATCTCAACGACGATGGGTTGCCGGACGTCACGTTGACGTGGAGCCAGCCGAGTTGGCGGACGCCGAATGGGTACGTGTCCGTATTTCAGAATCAAGGACGGGGAACCTTTTCCTCCTGGCGAACGATTCAAGCGGGGTTCACGCTGAGTGCCGTGACGCAAACGGATTTGGACGCCGACGGGAATCTCGATCTCATGGTGACCAGTTTGTTTACCGATAGCATCAAGGTGCTTCTTCAGTTGCGTCCGGGCCAGTACACGAAACCCGCAAATCTGGAGGTAGGATTCAGCCCGGTGGCGTTGAGCTACAAAGATCTGGATGGTGACGGTTATCGTGACCTGATTTCCACGAATCGGGCCTCTCACAGTGCCTCCATTCTCCTGGGACGTGGAGATGGTTCGTTTCGGCCGGCCGGGCACTATGCCGTGGGGGCCGTTCCAACCGCCATGGGGATCGAGGATTTTGACAATGACGGGTTGCCCGATATTGTGACGGCAAACAGTGGCTCCAATGACGTGTCGATTCTTTTGAGCGGAAAGGCGGTCATTCCTTCTATCAATTTGAGTGCTGACGCCATCCTGTTCGCAGAGGATTTCGACGAGCCGGCTCAACGGACCCTTCAATTAACCGTCTCCAACGTGGGACTCGGCTCCTTGAGTATAGCCGATATTGTTTTGGAGGGGCCGGACTCTCAGGCCTTTTCCGTTGACCAAGAATCCTGCGCCGGGGCAACCCTGACCACGGGAGAATTCTGTGCGTTGTCCATTCATTTCAAGAGTCCGGCACCTGGAATGCATCAGGCGTTGCTGCGCATTTTCGACAATGCGCCGGGTGGTCCAAGAATCGTGACTCTAAGCGGAGAGGTCAAAGGCTGATTCTGCGCGTCTCCTCCCTTGTCCGGAGGTGCGGATAGATGGAAGCCTGAAGGCTCCCCGGCGCGGGAGGGTCCTGACGCAGTGTCGTGGTGCCGTCTCATGGCACCTGCAACAGGCGGCCGCGTGAGACGCGTCGGCTACAGGTTGCAATCGTCCGTCTTTGTGCTTGCGCTTCCGGAGGTTTTTCGTTAGGAAGTATACACGATGCGTCCACCGGAGGAGAGGCCGCCACTTTCCGTTGCCGTTGATATTGGCGGCACGTTTACCGATTTTGTGGTGTATGATCCCGCCGACGGTCGCCTGAGTCGCTTGAAGGTGCCGTCGACGCCCGCCGATCCTGCCGAAGCCGTGCTGAACGGTTTGCGACAGATTGCGCCAACCTCCCACCTTTCCATCATCCATGGTTCCACGGTCGCCACCAATGCGTTGCTTGAGCGAAAGGGGGCTCCCACCGCTTTCGTGACGACTCAAGGGTTTCGGGCCGTGTTGCATATCGGACGGCAAACGCGTCGAAGTCTCTATGATTGGTTCAGTAACGGAGTCCCTGCACTGGTGCCTCTCGATCGGTGTCTGGAAGTGCGGGAACGCCTCGATCATTGCGGACGCGCGTTGACGCCTTTGGACGAACGCGATTTACCCACGCTGACTGCCACGTTACACGCACAACGGGTTGAGTCCGTAGCCGTCTCGTTCCTGTTCTCCTTTGTCAATTCCGAGCATGAGCGCCGGCTTGCTCAATACCTGCGAGCGTCGGGATTTTTTGTGACGGCCTCGCATGAACTTCTTCCGGAGTTTCGAGAATTCGAACGTGCGTCCACCACGGTGGTGAACGCCTATGTCTCTCCGGTACTGAACCGGTATTTAGAAACCCTCGAACGTGCGGCAGGCGGTCGTTCCTTTCACGTCATGCAATCGAATGGCGGCAGAATTCAGGTGGCCCAGGCACGGCAAGAGGGAGTCCGGTCACTCTTGTCCGGCCCGGCCGGAGGCGTGGTGGGTGCCGCGTATATTGGGAAGCTGGCAGGGTGTTCTCAACTCATTACGTTCGATATGGGCGGCACGTCCACTGACGTGGCGGTTGTCAATGGAACGATTCAGATTACGTCAGAGGCGGAAATCGCCGGAATGCCGATTCGTGTGCCGGTTATTGACATTCACACGGTTGGTGCCGGAGGCGGATCACTGGCGCGAGTCGATGCCGGTGGCGCCCTGCGGGTGGGACCGGAAAGTGCCGGCGCCGATCCGGGACCTGCGTGCTATGGGCGAGGCGGCCGGACGGCGACGGTCACGGATGCCAATGCCTTTTTAGGACGCCTCCCTTCTTCGGGATTGCTGGGAGGCAAACTGCCCCTGGATCTGAAGGCCGCACAAAAATCCATGACGACCCTTGCCGGAGAGTTGGCCCGTTATTCCGGAGAGCCTCATTTTGAACTCGAGGAAGCCGCCTTAGGCGTTCTCCGGGTGGTCAACGCGGAAATGGAGCGTGCGATTCGGGTCACGTCGGTCGAACGCGGACGTGACCCTCGGGATTACGTGCTCCTCTCTTTTGGCGGAGCCGGAGGGGGACATGCCTGCGAACTCGCACGATTGTTGAATGTTCCTCGTGTCTTGATTCCCTGGGCAGCCTCCACGTTTTCAGCCCTGGGCATGCTCACGGCTCACGTGTCGCTTGATTACGTCCAGACGGTTCTGTGTCCCGGTGATACCTTATTCGAAGAGTTGGAGCGTCGTTTTGTTCCTTTGGTGGAACGGGCGCGAGCAGACCTTGTGACGCAACGGGTCGCTTCCCAGGCCTGCCACGTCCACTGTGAACTGGATATCCGTTATCACGGCCAATCCTTTGAATTGACGGTGCCGTTTTCTCCTGCCTTTCGATCTGCGTTTGACGACGCGCACGCTCACCGCTATGGGTATAAGAACGAGGACGCCGATATTGAGATCGTCAATCTTCGGGTTCGTGCGATTGGCGACGTGAACCCACCTCGGATGGAGGCCCAACCACAAGGAGGTGCTGATTCGTCCCGCGCAACGTCTTATGAACGTCGTCTGGTGTTACCCTCCGGTCCCCAATCCGTTCCATTCTTTGATCGTCGTCGATTACAACCCGGGCATCACGTCTCTGGCCCTGCCGTGATTGTTCAGGAAGATACCACGATTCTTCTCCTGGAAACCGATCAAGCCGCCATTGATGAATATCGCAACGTGATGGTCACGATTGGAGACGCCCGTGCATAATAAGGCGGTTCAAATAGAAGTCTTTAAACACGCGTTCAGTTCGGTGGCCGAGGAGATGGGGGTACGGCTCCAGCGATCGGCTTTTTCTCCGAATATTAAAGAGCGCCGTGATTTTTCCTGTGCGGTGTTTGATCAAAACGGACGGCTCGTGGCACAGGCCGCTCATATCCCCGTTCATCTGGGGGCCATGCCCCTCTCCGTTCAGGCCTGTCTTCGGCGTCTGACCTTTGTGCAGGGTGACGTGGCCATTGTGAATGACCCGTTTCACGGAGGAACGCATCTGCCCGATCTCACGATCGTCTCACCGGTTTTTGTGGAAGCCGCGTCCGAGAATATTCTTCTTGGATTCGTCGCGAATCGCGCGCATCACGCCGACGTCGGTGGGATGTCGCCTGGATCAATGCCGTTGTCTCGTGACTTGTATCAAGAGGGCGTGATTCTTCCCCCCATGAAGCTCATCGAGGCCGGGAGGATGAACCAGGCTCTTTGGGACGTTTTTCTGGCGAACGTGCGCACCCCACAAGAACGAGCGGGTGACTTGCAAGCGCAAATGGCGGCCAATCGCACGGGGATTCAGCGTCTCCAGGAATTGGTCGCACGGTACGGGCGAGCATGCGTTCAAGAGCAGATGGCGGAATTACTGCTCTATAGTGAAACGCTGACGCGGCGCGGCATCGCAAAGCTGCCGGACGGCACCTATCGGTATGAGGACGTTCTCGATAACGATGGCATTGATCCCCATCGCGTCACGATTGCCGTCACCGTGAAGATTCAGGATGACGAAGTGGTCGTTGATTTCGAAGGGAGCTCGCCCCAGTGCAAAGGCAGTCTGAACGCGGTGTATGCCATTACGGTCTCGGCAACCGCGTATGTGTTTCGCTGTTTGCTGGGGCTGGACGTTCCCGGTAACGGTGGGTGTCTGGTGCCGATCCACGTTCGGGTGCCTGAAGGGTCAGTGGTTCATGCTCGACCGCCGGCCGCCGTAGCTGCCGGAAACGTCGAGACGTCTCAGCGGATCGTGGACGTGCTGTTAGGGGCGTTGGCGCAAGCTTGTCCTGATCTGGTACCTGCCGCGAGTCAAGGGACGATGAACAACCTCACCATCGGAGGGTGGAATCACGAAAAACGTCGGCCGTTTGCCTACTATGAAACGCTGGGCGGCGGGATGGGGGCGGGTTTCAAGCACCCCGGCGCGAGCGGTCTTCACTCGCATATGACCAATACGATGAATACGCCGGTCGAAGCTTTGGAGTCTGCCTATCCCTTCCGGATCTCTTCTTATGAATTTCGCGAAGGGACGGGTGGTGCGGGACGCTATCCCGGGGGAAATGGGGTCATTCGAGAAATTGAATTTTTGCAAGACGCCCACGTCACGATATTATCCGATCGCCGAGAATCGCGGCCGTTCGGGTTAGCCGGAGGGGGGGCTGGACAATCCGGTCGCAACGTGCTGATTCGAAAGGGACGGAACGTGATTCTTCCAGGGAAAACCACCTTTGAAGTCATGAAAGACGATCGTCTGCGCGTCGAAACGCCTGGAGGCGGTGGCTATGGGGCAGAAAATTGACGGCAGAGGTCATTCTTTTCCACGTCTGCCAACGCGGGACGGTCGTTTCACAGAGGAGTCCTGAAGCATGAAAGAAACCGATCCCGAACGTTTGGAAATGCTGTATGACCGATTTTGCGACGTCTGTCTCGTGGAAAAAGAAGTGTGGACGGAAATTTTCATGCCTCGGCAAATTGAAAAAGGCCTCATCATGACGAACGTGCAAGAAAAATACGAAGTGGTTATCGACGATCCGGAGATAGAGGAGACTCTGGACGCCAACATCCCGCTCGGCAAATCCTCTTTACGAGCGGCCATTCAGGAATACAAAGACCACGTCAGTTTTTATAAAAGCTAGGCGTGGGATTGGTCGCCGCGGTCCTGAAAGAGTGTATGCCGGAGGGCTGCGTCTTCCGGGTGTTTATCGCGTGACGCGTTCGCTAACCCGACTGGCGATACTTCTGTCGTCCCTGTCCGCGTTCACTCGTTCGTTGACGATTTCCGCCGTCTCCTTCGGTCGTTTCCGACGGCGTTAATCGGGGCTCCAGGGTGTCGTTCCAGGTCGTTCGGGGTTCGGTTCTTCTCATCGACCGTCAATCCGTGTTATACCCAACCCGTTATTTTCTTACAGGACCGTCTCACCCGTTCCTCCCGGAATACAATCATGGTGCCCGGGGCGTCGTGAGCCGCGTGGGAGCCGTGATTTCGTCATGAGCCACAGTCGATACCGTTCCTGTCCCGAAGCCTCGGATCGCATGCCTTCGGCGATTCCCTTCTTGATCGTGAATGAAGCGGCCGAGCGATTCAGTTACTACGGGATGCGGACGATCCTGGTCATTTTCATGACCCACTATCTCCTGAACGTCGACGGCGCGTTGGACGTGATGACGGAACCCGAGGCACTGACTTATTATCATCTCTTTGCGTCGGCGGTGTATTTTTTTCCGGCGGTTGGGGCACTGCTCGCGGACGTCTGGTTGGGCAAGTATCGCACCATTCTGTCCTTGTCGCTGGTGTACTGCCTGGGACACCTGGCGCTTGCCGTGGATCAGACCAGGATCGGCCTGGCGGTGGGGCTTACGCTGATCGCCGTGGGTTCCGGTGGCATCAAACCGTGTGTCTCCGCGAACCTCGGCGACCAATTTTGTTCAACGAACGGTCATTTACTCAGCAAGGCCTTTTACTGGTTTTATTTTGCGATTAATTTGGGCGCGGGGATCTCCACGCTCTTGACGCCCTGGCTCCTCCATCATATCGGGCCGCACGTGGCCTTCGGCGTTCCCGGGTTGTTGATGTTGATCGCCACCTGGGTGTTCTGGTTGGGGCGTGGGCAATATGCGCACGTTCCCCCCAGGGGCCGGTCCTTCTTTCGGGAATTTCTGGCCCCGGAGAGTCTGCGGGCTCTGTGGCACCTCACCCCCGTCTATCTGTTTGTTGCATTTTTTTGGGCGCTCTACGACCAAACGGGATCAGCGTGGGTCTTACAGGCCACCCATATGGACTTACATTGGATGGGGATGGAATGGCTGCCCTCGCAGATTCAGTTCGTGAATCCCTTTTTGATTATGCTGCTCATTCCGCTGTTTGCCTTTGGCGTCTACCCCTGGATTGACAGGGTGTTTCCCTTAACGCCGTTGCGGAAAATCAGCATCGGATTTTTTGTGACCGTGGCGGCCTTCGTGATTTCGGCCTTGATCGAGGTGCAAATTGCCGCGGGCCTGCGGCCGAACGTGGCGTGGCAACTGTTCGCGTATCTGGTGATCACTTCAGCCGAGGTCATGGTCTCGATTACCTGTCTGGAATTTTCCTATACCCAGGCACCAAAGGGCTTGAAGTCTTTTGTGATGGCTCTCTTTTTGCTCTCGGTGTCTCTCGGGAACGCCTTTACCTCATTGGTGAATTATTTCATTCAGAACGAGGACGGCAGCGTGCGGCTCGCCGGCGCGGATTATTATTGGTTTTTTACGTGGGTCATGTTTGGCGTGTCGATTCTCTTTATCGCGGTGGCCAGACGATACAAGGGCAAAACCTACCTTCAGGGCGAGGAAGCCTAGTGGCTCAACGGTGCAGGGCGGGGATCAGGATTTGGGTTCCTGGCTGAGATATAAAACTTGATTGAGCCGGAAAGCCTGGGTGTACTGCTCAGCCCTGATGTGCTGTGAATGAAAACAGCGTCCGTCGAAAATGATCAGACGATTGGGTTTCATGCGGATGAGGAAGAGGAGTTCCCAATAGCCGTTCCCGTCGTTGATATAGCTGTTGTCCGGGTTGGCAAACAACGGGTTGAAAATCATGCTGTTTTGGAAATTTTCATACCCCTCGACGCTGTTGAGAAATTCATCACTGAGTTCCAGGCGATCAGCCAGCGCACGAATCTCCTCGTTGGGAACGATGGGCACTCGTTCTAATCCCGTTGGAACGTGACGGTACAGGCCGGTTCCTCCCATGCAGGATTCGGCAGGGTTCAGGTAGACCATTGCGGTAACGTCTTGATCAATATGAGGCTGACGTTGCCCGACGTTGAGGCGGTATTTCTGGTTGGTGATGCCTTGAAACACCACTGGCTGGGGGTGAAAAAACGGGTGCAGCCGCGTGCCCCAGAAGTCACTGATCGCATCCACGATCGGTTCGGTATCGACGTTTACCGAAGCCCGAACGCCGGGAAAGTTGCCGACAATCTCGAATCGATCGGTATAAGGAAGCTCTAACGCCAGTTGAAGAACCTTGTCCGGGCACTGATAAAACTGGTCGACCATGACGACCTTGTGGTGGCCCAGGCCTATATGGTCGATAGACACGCGGCAGTGAGGATTAATCGCGAAGGTTTCAGGAGAGAATGGCACGAGTGACTCCCCGTCACGTGATGGGTTTCTCCCATGGTGCGCCATCGGATCCCGATGCGTCAATGGGACGGTTCTTCTCCATGTATCTGCAATGAACCACGTCGGGGCCGGAGTCGTCGGAACTTTCTGTGGTACGATGGAATAAGGTTTCACGTGTTGCTCTTCCCTGATCGTCTTTTCGGGAGGACTCATGAAAGGAGCAAGGTATGCCTGCGCCTTACCACGACCTGTTGTCCAAGATCCGCGTGTGCTTTCCTCGACCGGTTTCCGATCGGGTCCATGACAGTTACCTTGTCCACAGTGTCATGCGCGCGATGGATGAGGTGGACGCGCTGAAAAGTGAGCGGCCCATTCTGGGGCAGCGAACGCCTCTGGATTATGCAAAGGCCGGGGAAGCGAGTCTTCCCGAAAGCGGCATGAGCGTGGAGGACGTCACCAGTGACCTTGTGTCGTATTGTTCGGGCCTGGCCATTCCCGGGCATCCCCACACCCATCAGAACGTGATCCCCCCGCCGACCATCTCCTCTTTAATCGGGGTTCTTTTAGCTTCCTTATATAACCCCAACCTCGGATGGGACGAATACAGCCACCGCCTGGCACTGGCAGAAGTGGAGATGGTGGCAATAACCGGGCGTCTCGTGGGGTATGACCCCGACCGCGCAGGAGGGTTTTTCACCTTCGGGGGAACCGGCACGACGTTATACGGCGTCAAAATCGGATTGGAAAAAGCGATCCCCGGCGCCATGACTTCAGGGGTTCGGGAGGAAGCGGTCATTTTTGCCAGCGATGCCAGTCATTATTGTCGATACAACGTTGCGGGGTGGTTGGGACTCGGAGCAAACAGTGTCATCACGATTCCCACGGACTCACGGAACGCCGTGAAATTAGAGGTTCTTCGAGACCAGGCCAGAGCGGTCCTTCAACGGGGAGGAAAAATCGCGGCTATTATTGCGACCTTGGGGACCACCGATGCCTTTGGGATTGACGATCTTGCCGGGATCGCGGCGATACGCGATGAACTGGTCGAAGAATTCCAGCTTCCGTACCAACTCCATATTCACGCCGATGCCGTGATTGGCTGGGCCTGGTCGGTTTTTAACGACTATGATTTTGAGCGTAATGCATTAGGATTCCGGCCTCGCACCATTCGCGCGTTAGCAGGGGTGCGCAACCCTATCAGAAGTCTGGCTCTGGCAGACAGCGTGGGGATCGATTTTCACAAACCCGGGTTTACGCCCTATATCTCGAGTCTGGTGTTGTTCAAAAATCGTGACGATCTGCAATTAATCAGTCGGCCTCAAGAGCAAATGCCGTATCTCTATCAGTTCGGAGTCCATCGGCCAGGGGTCTATACCCTTGAGACCTCTCGAGGGGGAGGCGGTATTCTCGCGGCCCTGGCGAACGTGAAATTGTTTGGGAAGGAAGGACTGCAAGTCATTATCGGGCACATTGTGGAAATGTCGCGGCTGCTCCGTGAACATTTGGAGGGTCACGATGGCATCACGGTCTTGAACCGAGAGAGTTTTGGCCCGGTTACACTGTTTCGGGTCTATCCTCCTGGGATCGATACGTTCCGGATCAAAGAGGCGGAAAGCCAAGACGCGGCCTGTCGAGACGTGCTTCTCTTACACAATGAGTATAATCGGAAGGTGTTCGAGTACGTCCATCAAGAAGCGATGGCAGGACGAGGAGCGGTGTTGTCCTTGACGGATTGCTATCGTACCTCGGAATACGGAGAACCGATCGTGGCACTGAAATCCTTTATCCTCTCCCCCTTTGTCGATGAGGAAATGATCGAGGTGGTCGTGCAGAAGGTGCTGGAAGCCCGGAACCGGATCGAACGGTAGGGGTTCGCCGGCGTTGGGAGCTAATGCGTGTGATCGCTCAACAGTTCGAGAAAACGCGGTGCCAGGACGCGACTTTGGATCATAAGCAATCCGCGTTCCCCCAGTCCCCGGTAACTCAGACTGATTTCGGTTTCCTCGAGACGCCAGGAGTATTCCTGATTCAGCCCGCGAATCATCGAGCCGGGGCTGTGTTGAATTTTCCCGAATTCCGACTCCAGCGTTTGCTTGATACGGTTGTGAGTGGCTTCATTTCGGTACCGGATCATCACGCGAGAAAATTGGGTATCGATGGCGTACAGCTTGATAGACTCGACGGGTTCGTTCGCAAAATGCGGAGGACTTTCCTTATATTGATAAATGTCGACTCGACCGTCGGTCTCGACGAGTGCGAGTTGAGATAATTCAGCCAACGCACTTCCCCAGGGAATCCCCTGAAAGCCCGGGGGAGGCGTGGGAGTCGTCGTGTTCGCAGCGATGAGAAGTCCGGGTAACCAGATGAAGAAGAGGAGAAGCTGAAGGCCGATATGCCATGGGCGGGGAACGCGACGTGCAAGCATTGTTGCCACGCTACCATTCTCCCGTTGGGAACTCAACCGGCGGTCTGTACCTATTGGCCCGGTCGGCTGCTCGACAACGAAGTAC
Source organism: Nitrospirales bacterium (assembly GCA_965215405.1). Classification (GTDB taxonomy): domain Bacteria; phylum Nitrospirota; class Nitrospiria; order Nitrospirales; family UBA8639; genus Bin75. The sequence goes on along the minus strand of OZ244060.1, from coordinate 399,155 downwards.
GGGAAAACCGGGCGTGCAGGGAGTTAGAGCGCGGCATTGACGGAGAGAGGCACGGCGTGAATCGAATCTTTTCCGTTGGGAACGAGACCTGCCCAATCAGTTTCATGCTTCTCACGAGGTCCCTGCAGAGTCCAGGCGTCCGGGTTGTCCAAAATCGTTTGGACGAGCTGGGCGTTGAGGTGATGGCCTGAACACCTGGCAATAATGTGGCCGATAATATGGAAGCCGAGGAGAGACAGATCTCCGATGAGGTCTAACACCTTATGGCGAACGCATTCGTCCGGAAAACGAAGCTCTTGTTCATTCAAAAATCCGTCGTTCGCAAACACAATCGTGTTGTCCAGTGAGCCGCCTTTTCCTAAGCCGCGGGCCCATAAGGCGTCTACTTCATGTGAAAACGCGAAGGTTCGAGCGTGCGCAATATTGGCCTCAAAATCCACAGGGGACCACTCGTGCTCATAGGTTTGCTGCTGAATCAACTGATGATCGTAGTCGATCGTATAGGTGATTTTAGGAAGGGGCGAGGGAAAAATGGAGATACTTCGATTGTGGTCGCCGACATGAATAGGTTCTAAAATCCTGAGACAGGTCCGAGGACGTTTCTGAGCCACGACCCCGGCGCGTTGAATGAGCTTGGCGAATGGCGCGGCACTGCCGTCCATCGCCGGCACTTCTTCTGAATCGATGTCAATAAAGGCATTATCGATTCCCAAGCCCCAGAGGGCCGAAAGCACGTGTTCGGTCGTTTGGATCTGAAATCCATTTGAGCCGATTGCCGTACAAAGTTCCATGGGCCTAAGATTGCGAATCGAAGCCTGGCAGGTCTCGAAGTGGCCGTTGACTTTCCGTCGAAACACAATGCCATTGTCCACGGGCGCCGGAGAAAGGCTTACTTGTGAAGGACGGCCCGAATGAAGGCCAACTCCGGATATTGATGCGGTCCGTTTGATGGTTTGCTGCTGCATAAAAATTTTCATGTACTGGTGAAAAAAGTTTATGCAAAAGACGGGCCATAAAAATTCTAATGTAACGTTACATAACCCATTGAAAGATAATAGTAAACAGTAATGATTTGGTGAAGGTTGTGTGAAAAATCAACAACGGTGTTGCAGAAAAGCAACGCCTGGGGGTCATGACGTGAATAAAGAGAGCGAGTGAATGACGGGTCACGGTCGAAAGGGTTCCAGCAAGTATCGCACGGATTCGGGGAATTGACCAAGGTCGTCGGTGCGTGCGAGTCCGGTGATAATACCGCGGTGTTTTTTGTGCAGTCCTGAGTCGATAAAGGCCTGGACGTAGAGCTTCCATCTCAAGGAATCATTGACAAGAAGTTGTTCCTGTTCCTCGACCGTTTTGGTTTTGAACAGGGTGGAGAGACACCGTATGGTTTTTTCGACGCTGTCATAGGGCGGAGCGAGTTTCAGCACGGCATAAAATGCTTCCAGGTTCTGACGGAATTCGTTGAGGAGCGTCTGGCAATCGTGCGGTGACATGATCAGGTCAAGACTCATTTCCCCACGAAAAAGGAGACCGCGTCACCGAACTCGTTGGAGTCCGGAAGAGGGTTGCCTTATTCGGAATTGCTGAATCCGTCGAGATCATGCTCTTTCCCAATCATGACCAGGACGTCGCCTTTTTCGATCATGTCACCGGGAGAGGGAGTAAAATTAAAGGTATCCTCCTTCTTTAATTTTCCTTTGATCATGCGATTCACCTGTTTCTTGATACCGATGATGTTGAGGTTGTGAAGTTCACGGATTTTGGTTTCCTCGATGCTCATGCCGGAAAGCCGATCCGGCACGGCGACTTCCTCAACGCTGTAACCGGGTGCTAATTCGAGATAGTCCAGGACCTTGGGGGAGACCAGTCGATGAGCAAGTCGGACAGCGGCGTCCCGTTCAGGGTAAATCACTTCGGTGACTCCGAGATTGCTGAGGATTTTTCCGTGAAGGTTGGTCACGGCCTTGGCAATGATGGAGGTAATGCCCATTTCGGCCAGCGTTTGGACGATAAGTATGCTCGCTTCGATGTTTTCGCCGATGCTGACCACTGCAATGTCGACGTTTTGAGTGCTGACGGCTTTCAGTGCGCGTTCATCCGTCGCGTCGCACTGCACTGCAAAGGTCGCAATGTCACTGATGGCTTGAATCTTTGCCTCTTCCCGATCAATGGCAAGGACTTCACAACCCTTTTGAACCAAAGATTCTGCGACGCTGTATCCGAATCGGCCCAGACCGATTACCGCAAACAGCCGCTTCATGGTTTTATGCCGCTCATCTGATGATGGAGGTCGCGATGGAAGCCGTCCTATCCCGAAGAAGGACCTTCTGGCGGGGGTGGCCCTTTTGATGGTTCCTGGTTTTTAAGAAACGGGCCTAATAAATCAATGGGCATGGGAAACAGGATCGTGGAATTTTTGTCCCCGGCGATATGCATAATGGTTTCCATGTACCGTAATTGCAAAGCTGCCGGATTCCGGCTCAGAACGTTGGCAGCATCGGAGAGGCGCTGGGAGGCCTGAAACTCTCCTTCGGCATGGATGACTTTCGACCGTCGTTCCCGCTCGGCTTCAGCCTGCCGCGCAATTGCCCGCTGCATTTCTTGAGGGAGATCCACGTTTTTGACTTCGACGGCGGAAACCTTGATGCCCCAGGGTTCGGTGGCCTGGTCGATAATCCGCTGTAAGTCGGCGTTAATCTCGTCTCGCTTCGAGAGCAGGTCATCCAGATGACTCTGGCCCAAGACGCTCCGCAAGGTCGTTTGGGCGATCATAGAGGTGGCATAATAATAGTCTTCCACCCCGACAATCGCTTTTTCCGAATCAACCACGCGAAAATAGATCACCGCGTTGACCTTGACCGACACGTTGTCTTTCGTAATCACGTCCTGGGGAGGGACGTCCATGGTCACGGTTCGGAGGCTCACGCGAACCAGCTTGTCGATCAAGGGGATGAGAATAAGAATACCCGGCCCATTCCGTCCGATTAAGCCTTTGGCCAGACGGCCAAAGCGAAAAATGACGGCTCGCTCATACTCTCGCAGGATATAAAAAGCTTTTGAGATCAGAATGATGAGTCCCAGGAACAAGATAAACAGCATGGTGGAATTGAAAGGGGATTCCATTTATTGACTCTCGTTTTGAGGTTCTACGGGTTTGACGTGGGCCGTGAGGCCGTCAATTTGCGTGATTTGAACGGGCTGTCCCGCGGTCACCGGCGCTGAGCTGACGGCTTCCCAGATTTCACCCTGGATAAAAATTGTCCCATTCGGTGTCAAATTCGTTTTGGCTGATCCCACGAGGCCGATCATTCCTTCTCTGCCGGTGGGTGTGCGCCGTCGCAAGGCCCGAACGCCGAAATTGACGACAAGAAACGTAAACCCGACCGCCAGGGCGATGACGGGAAGCATAACAGACCAGGAGATCTGATAATAGGGGAAATCCTGGTTGAAAAGAAACAGGGACCCCAGCACCATGGCGGTGACCCCGCCGATCGCCAGTAATCCGTAACTGGTGACGGTCACCTCAAGGATCAACATGACGATGCCCATGATGAACAACAGCACCCCCGCGTAGTTCACGGGAAGAGACTGGAGGGAATAGAACGCGAGGACCAGGCTGATGGCACCGACCACGCCGGGCAGAATCGCTCCCGGGCTATAGAGTTCCGCGATCAACCCGACGGTCCCAATGGTCATGAGCACGTAGGCAATATTCGGATCGCTGATGGCTTTCATGGTTTCGAGTCGCCAACCCATGGGGAAGTCCTGGGTGCGGGCGTCTTGAGTCCGAAGGGTCACGGTCTGTGCTCCAATGGCAAGTTGCCGACCGTCGAGTTGTCCTAATAAGTCATCCAGGTCCGACGCAATCAGATCGATCACGCCCAGTTCCCTGGCCTCGGTGGCGGTGGCCGACACGCTTTTCTTGACGGCGTTTTCCGACCATTCGACGTTCCGACCGCGTCGTTCGGCAATGGACCTGATGTAGGCGACCGCGTCATTCTCCACCTTTTCCTTCATGACCTCGTCCATTTCCCCGCCGCCCATGGCCACGGGGTGGGCCGCTCCGATATTGGTCCCCGGCGCCATGGCCGAGACGTGCGCCGCCAGGGTAAGAAAGACCCCGGCTGACGCGGCCCTTCCGCCGGCAGGCGCGACGTAGACCACAATCGGAATCTGGGCTCCGGTGACGTCTTTGATCATCGAACGCATCGACGTGTCCAGCCCCCCGGGCGTATCGAGTTGAAAGACGAGAAATTGGGCGCGTTCCTTTTCCGCGTGGGCAATGGCTTCGTGCAGATATTCGGCGGCGACGGGATTAATGACTCCTTCATAGGCGGCGGTGAACACCAGGGAAGGTTCAGTCTGAGCAAGGCCGATTTGAAAAGAGAAAAACAGCACGCTCAGCGCAATGAACGCGCGTCCTTTCCAGTTGTGCCACGTGGAAACACGAGCATGCCAAAACAGGGAAGGAATTGTGTCGAAGATATTCAACGCGGAGGAATCCTCCTACAGAAACAATCTTACGGTCATCTCATGAGGCTGTCAAGAAAACGGCGCGGGTTCAAAGAGTTGGAGTCGGTTCTCAGACCCTTCCCACTCGTCTGAGTTGCACCCCCAAAGGCGGGCTTCTAGAATGCGGCAATGCCTACGTTTCAAGCAGGCCAACGAGTCCATCTGGTCGATAAAAAAGGGCGTCAGTATGCCCTCACGCTCAAAGCCGGAGATCGGTTTCAGCACAGTGGAGACACCATTGCGCATGACGCGATCATCGGCCAGCCTGACGGCTCCACGGTTCGGTTCTCAGGGGGCAAGACCATGGCCGCCTTCAGGCCCACCCTGGCGGAATACACGTTGAAGATGCCTCGGGGAGCTCAAGTCCTGTATCCCAAGGACGTCGCCATGATTCTCATGTGGGCCGACGTGTATCCCGGTGCCTCCGTGTTTGAAGCGGGCGTCGGTTCCGCGGCGTTGACGTTGGGGCTGCTGCGCGCGGTCGGCGACCGCGGGCTGGTCGTGAGCTATGAAAAACGGGAAGACTTCGCGCGAACCGCGATCAAGAATATCGAGCGATTCCTGGGTCCCGTGGCCAACTTTCATCTCGTGCAACGCGATGCCTATGAGGGCATTGGCCGTGACTTCGAGGGCGAGCAGAGATTGTTTGATCGCGTGATTCTCGATCTGCCCGAACCCTGGAACGTCGTGCCTCACGCGCCGGCCGTCCTCCGATCAGGCGGCATTTATCTGAGCTTTGTGCCGACGGTCCCGCAAGTGACCCAGACGGTGGACGCGCTTCAACGGACGAACGCCTTCGGGCTGATTGAAACCTTCGAGACCCTCGTGCGTCACTGGAATATTGACGGACGCAGCGTGCGGCCGGATCTGCGGATGATCGCCCATTCCGGCTTCATCACCGTAGCCAGGCGCATGGAAAAGGGCGATGCCTCTGCCGGACAACCCCCTGTTGTCGTGTCCGGCAATGAAAGCGAACCTTGAAGGCCCGGTGCGTGACGGTGGTTGATTTCGGCAGACCGGAATCACGTTTCGGGGCATATTAAAGGAGGCAGTCCGACTCTCACGTGGGAACCATTATCATCATAGGATTCCTGATACTTCTCTTTTTCTGGTGGCTTCGGTCGTCTGGTCCTTCTCGATGTCAGATATGTGATTTGGAGTTCGGATCGAAAGGCAAATGGAACGTGGTAATAGACGGCAAGAACCTTGTGATTTGTTCAAGGTGTCAGAGAAAATTAGACAATAAACGTCACTCTGAAAAGTTTAACGACTTTATGTCGCAGGTTGTTTCGAATCGAAGAGGGTCAACCAACCCGAATGACAGAAGAGAGCGAGTGGCGTCTGACGTGAAAAAGGAAGTATGGAACAGAGACGGTGGGAAATGTGTTGAATGTGGTTCAAGGGAAGACCTGGAGTATGATCATATCATTCCCGTTTCAAAGGGCGGCGCGAATACAGTGAGAAACGTTCAGTTGTTGTGTGAAAAATGTAATCGCTCGAAATCAGCAAACATCCAATAGCCTGAAAGCACTCCAATGGTTACAGGACTTCAAGGGCTTTTAAACAAACGCGTCTGTAAACCCCTGCTGCAGGACATCAAGCCGGCACGGCCTCGAAGTCGGGAATGGATGAACGAATGAAAACGCTTCTCATTGCAGATGATGAACCGGATCTTCGGTTGTTACTCCGGACAACCCTGGAAGATCCGGACTATCGCATTCTCGAGGCCTCGGATGGGGAATCGGCCTTACAACTGGTCCGGTACGAACGTCCCGACGTGGTGATTCTGGATCGGATGATGCCCAAAATGAGTGGCCTCGAAGTGGCCCAGGCCATTCTGGCTGATCCCGCCACCCGGCATATCCCACTGATTCTCCTGACGGCCCTGGAGCAGCCCGTGGCTGGTGACGCGAAGCAGGCACCGGAGGTCTTTGCGTATCTGGTCAAACCCTTTAGCCCCCTGCAACTCCTCGCAACCGTCCGGCACGCGCTCGGTCATATGCGAACGGTCTGACCCCTGGTGACGCATGAAATTCTCTCAGGATTCCGTTCCGAATGATGATCTGAACAAACAACTTCGTTCGGCCAGGTCACAACTTGCCCTGTATGCCAAAGATTTGAAAGCCCTGTTGGTTCGTGAACGGGAAAAAACACACAAACTGGAAACGACGAACCGGCAATTGCAGGTCTATGCTCAAGACCTGAAGGCGGCCTATGCCACCCAGCAGCAAAAAACGCGAGAACTCGAAAAAGCCTATGCCGATACGGTGGTTCGCCTGACCCTGGCCTCTCGGTATAAAGACGAAGAGACCGGCGCGCACATTCAGCGCCTGAGTCACTACAGCAAAATCCTGGCACTGTTCATCGGACTCGATGAGAATGACGCACAACTGATTTTCGACGCGGCTCCCATGCACGACGTGGGGAAAGTTGCGATCCCCGACAGGATCATGCAAAAACAAGGGCCGCTGGATGAAAAGGAATGGGAAATCGTCAAACGGCACCCGGTCCTGGGGGCCAATTTGCTGACCGGTTCCCCGTCGTTGTTACTTCAGACGGCACGAGACATTGCCCGCACGCATCATGAACGGTGGGACGGGAGTGGTTACCCGCAAGGGTTGAAAGGCGAGGCCATTCCATTAAGCGGACGCATAGTCATGTTAGGGGATACCTATGATGCGCTTCGGAGCGTGCGACCGTATAAACCGGCCCTTTCCCATGAGAAAACGTATGACATCATCGTCAATGGAAACGTGCGAACCAAACCTCGGCATTTCGATCCGAGGCTGCTCGAGGCCTTTCGGGAAAAGCATCTGGAGTTTGATCGGATTTTTTCTGAAATCAGGGAGGAAGATTCGCCGTCACGGGGTGACCTTGAGACGAATCAGCACCCCTGACCGTAGGGCCGGCATCGCATGCTGCCGGAAAATTCCCGGAGTCAATGCTCATTGCCGAGGGAAGTCGACTGGATATCCGGCCTCATTCCAGGCGTTCATGCTGCCAGCGACGTTATACACGTATTGGTATCCCAGCCTGGCCAGCGTTTCGGCGGCGACGTTGCTTCGGTGGCCGGATTGGCAATACACGACAATATGGTCATCGATTTTTGCGCCGATTTCCACGTGACGGCGGCCAATGTCACGAAAGTCGATATTGTGATCAGTTCCGGGAATGAAGCCCGTCATATGTTCGTCGCCGGTGCGGACATCAATAAGAAAAAACCCTTTTTGCCGGAGGCTTGGGGCTTTTTGCAGTCCTCGATTCAATTCCTGGACGGTCAGAACGTACGTTTGTTGGGCTGATACGGAACCGCCTAAGAGAACCAACCCGAGTGAGAGACCAATGAGACCGCTAAGGATTGTTTGTATCTTCATCATGGCTGCCCTCTCGAAACCGTGTGGAGGAAAATCAGGAATGACCTTATGAAGCAATTCTTCCGTCTGGAATATCCTATGCCCACTTTTGGGATCTGGTCAAGAGCGGGAGTGGTTTTCATTGTCGTGACGGGACTTTATGGGTGTGGCGGCGGCGTTCAGGTCATTCGAGAGAGCCCGGAATCCGGGGTTGCAAGGTACGTGTACAAAGGAAAGGAAGGACACCTGCGCACACCCAGGCGCCTGGAGGCACTTGAAAGGATTCGCGAGTTGTGTCGTGGCTCGTATCAGGTTCTCAAAGAAGGGAAAACGAAAGGCCGTCAACGAGTGGTCGAGGGCATGGGGGGGACGGAGGTGATGACCGAAGACTGGTGGGGCATTCGGTTTCAATGCACGGAGTAAACAATGGTCGCCGTGAATCTTAAGTATTCGACGGTTCTTTGTTTTTTGTTGCTGGCCCATTTTGCCGGTGGAACGGCTTTTTCCTTGAAAGACGCCGCCGGTCAAAACGGTCTTGTATTGGCTGGTTCTTCGTCGTCCCGCCACCCCGCGGCAGTCGCTGAAACAAAAAAGCAGGAATCCGTTCCTGCATTTGACCTGGATGATCCTCAGGCAAAAGGGATTATTCTCGCGTTTCACCGCTGGCCTGATAAAGAAGAAGAAACCGTCATTCTTGAAAAGACAGCGGAAGCGGGGCTAACGAAGAAAGCAGAGTTGTCCGTTTTCAAAGCCTGGATTTTTGAATGGGTCGAATGGCAAAAGGGGGTAACGGCTCGCGAGGCATGCAACGGCCTTCCGGAGCTTTCCTCTCTGGAGTACTGTGAGCCGGATTATTTACTTCGTTCCTCTGCCGGCTCTTTGTCCGCGTCGGACCAGTCGCCGCCCGTCTCATCGAGTGCTTCTGCGACGGCCGCAAGTCCGCCGCTCAATCCGAATGGGACGGCGAGCCCCGAATAGGGACCCAATAAGATATACAAGCGCATAGATGCCAAAATGCGCTGTCTGTACAGCGTCCATACCGCAAAAAGGATGTACGAGGATGTTTGGTAATCCATCGTTGACCACCCGAATTGCCATCGGAAAGGCCATTGGCTTCCTGATCGGTCTCGCCGGATTTGTTTTTCTACCCTGGTTTATGCCCGAAGCGGGTTGGCTGATCCGGTGGGGAATCCTGCTTTGGTACACCACGGTGGGAGCGATCATCGGGACGTTCGGCGTGTTCACCTGGCATCCCGTGTTGAAGCTGCCCATGCCTTGGTGGGTTCGCGCCCCGGTTCTTGGGGCATGGATGAATTTCGTCCTGACATTTTTCACCTACGACACAATAAGACAGGTGATGGACGCCACGTTCGGTCCGGAGGGCGTTCTCGGCTCGCCGTTCTGGTTCGTGGCCGAGGGTGCCGTCGTCGGGCTTATCATCGGCTATTGCGCGACACGCTTCGGTGGCGAGGGCGCAGAGACCGTTGGCCGGTGAAGACGCGTTCAAGCGTCATTCCTCACGTTACGAGCCTTTGGCGGCTCACCCTGCGGACCGGGTCAAGCGTCCGCGTCCATGACCTTCGATACCATCGAGCAGATCGTCGGAGCGAAACTGCCGCCGTCGGCCTGCAAATATCGGGCGTGGTGGTCAAGCAATCCGACAAACAGCGTGATCACTCATGCCTGGCTCGACGCGGGGATGACCTGGCGACTGCACAAGGGCCGCGGAGCGCCCGGCCGAATCCCTGATCAAGCTGGGAGGGGACCGTAGTCCGGCATACCGGGCAGAGTGGCTAACGATTGATGGGACAAAGATAAAAACAGCAATTGGTACAAGGGGAGCAATGTGTGACGGAGAGACATAAGCTATTGACGTCTGCGATGATAACAATCTCGACGGAGACTGTAGACAAGTCTATAGAATTTTTCGTCCGATACTCTTGCCGAGCTCGATCAATTCTTAATAAATCACGATGCTAAAGGAGAAGGACCTCATAATCCATAGGGCCTTTTTCAGTTGCGCCATGCTTGACGCTTGGTGAAACAGCAACATATTATCAGACTGACTCGGCTTGACAATAGGCATGACTCCCTGTCGGCCCGCTGCAAGCCGATATGGTCAGTGGTCATGAGCGAGACGGGGTATTGCGAATGCCCATAACCTTTGAGAATCCACCTGTCGATGAAGTGGTAGTCGGCACATACTTCAAGCCACCATTACGTGGTTTGCGCAACGAGCATATCGGCCTGTTTTGGAAAAAAATAAAAGACGAATTTCCCGTTGTGCAACAGCACCGCCCGATTGAGCATCACCCGATTGGACTAACTCAACTTCCCATAATGATTGAACCCGTGGCAGGTAACGTTGAAATGTTTCCTGTGCCCCGGTATTGGTTTGTGGGGTCGAACGATATAAACCTCGTTCAGATTCAAAAAAACGCTTTTATATTCAATTGGCGTCGCAGGGACAAAGCGTATCCCGGATTCCATGAACACATCAAACCCTCGTTTGACAAATGGTATGACGTTTTCAGGGAGTTCATCCAAACCGACGTTGGAGCCACGGAGCCGCGCATTGACCTCTGCGAACTGACATACATTAACATTGTCGAGAAGTGTGAATTCTGGACGGGCCCTCGGGACACACGGAAAGTCATCCCTTCTTTCTCAATGCCGACGCTTGACACCAATGCCCCCGAACCGACGTCGTTTCAGTGCGCTTACTTTTACAGGGTCGAAGAAGATTTGGAACTTCTCGTCGTCATACGCAACGGTGCCAAGACTAAACAACCGAACACCCCCGTCCTGATTTTTGAAATCAAGGCAGGCACGCGACTTGGGCAGGCTGCAAAATCAATGGCTGATAAATGGTTCGGTCGTGCGCATGACGCTATCATAGAGTGCTTTCTGGGTTTGACGAGCAAGGAGGTCCGAAACGGGCTCTGGAAGCAGAGGGAGGATGCTTCATGATGAGTACGGGATCGCACACTGCGTCTATGGCAAGCGAGCATGAGTCCGCCGGCCTGCTTCTGGAGACTGTTACAGGTCCTTCTGACCCGTTTTCTGTGTCGAGTGAAGATCAACCTTACGGCTCCTGGCCGTATTCCTACTCTAGGGCAAACCAGGAGGACACGTTCAGTGATTTTCCAGTCGGCATTGATCTAGAACGCTTGAATGCCCGCACCGTCCATTCGGAGCAATCAACCGACTTGTGGAGCAGGTTAGGTGCCGAGCTTGCCGAGGAGGAGCAAGAGGTAGAGCGAATGAAACGTGCCTGCATGGGTCGAATCGAGGACCTGCGCAAGGATGGGGCACTCGATGGCGTCACCCTGAACAAGGATTCGGAAAAGGATTTCTGGTCGTTCGTCGGGACGTGGCCCACCGTCGAAGCGGAACTTGTGCTCGCGGGCAATGGAAACCTGCGTGCCGTCTGGGACTGGGAGGACGGCTGTCATCTTGGAGTGCAGTTCCTTGGTCACGGCTTGCTCCAGTACGTGTGTTTTCGGCGGCGGAAAGGAAGCCGTCACGTTTCACGAGTGGCAGGGCGAGACACGTTCGACGGCGTCAGAAAGCAGTTGGAAGCCTTGGAACTCGGGACGCTCCTTTTCGCATGACCGGTGACGACCTTCCATCCGGCGACCACGTCGTTCTATATGTAAAACCAACCGGTGTCCGTAGAAATGGAACGGTGGACGGTTCCGCGTTCTGCCTGCGACCGAATGATTCGAGTTTGTCCGTCCATTGGCTCGAACGTTTTGGCGGAGGCGGCAAGGATGAACGGGTCGACGAGGTAAGGCGGCTCTCGCGGCTGACAATGAGAGAACGCGGCCGTCTTGCTGAACTCCCCGTCGGTACGACGAGGCAGCATCTTCTCCTGGAACTTGAGGACGTTCGCTTCATTCACGCGCCTCTGAACGCCGATGCCGTCCATGAAGCCGACCCGTCGCACAGCGAGATAACGGGCTTACCGCCAGGAGACTCACCACGTGCCGAATTGATCGGCGACATGATGGCCGAATGCGTAAGAACCGTTCATCCGGCGGTGAAGGCACCTTGATTTCATTGGGGGCATGGCCACGGCGGGCGGTGGCATGATTGCCGGGTCGACGTCGTCTGAAGGCATCGTGAAAAACACCGAGCCAACGGGTCAGGAGTCCGAATGAGGAACCTCGATGTGATGACGAATACGGAACGTGAATGGGGTATTCTTGCTCTTCCTCCCTTTGTGGAGCCTGCCTTGAGCTTCGGCGGAGGAGAGAGTGCAGGCAGACAAGATCCTTTGCTCTGATCGAGGTGACAGGGGAAGGTCGAGGTGCCTGGGGGGAGGGAGAGACTCCGCGCTTCGTTCGGAATGACGTGACGCTATGGACCTGGTGTGAATGAAGTCTCGGGTTGGGCGGCTTTCAAATCGTTCATGGTCAAGAGACTCATCAGTGACACCCCTTGTGCTTCGACGTTCTGTTTGCCGTTTTGTTCTTGCCGGTCCACGATCACCAGTGCATGAGAAACGTCGAGGTTCGCTTCTTTGGCAGCCTGGTGTGCTTGCAGGATGGACCCACCGCTCGTCAGCACGTCATCGACGACCAACGCGCGAGTGTTGGGTTTGACCGCGCCTTCGATTCGTTTTCCCAATCCATGATCTTTGGCGCGTTTTCGCACGACAAAGGTCTCATAGGTTCTCGAAGGTTGAATCGCAAAGGCATAATCGGATATAGCCGTGGCCAGGGGAACGGCTCCGATCTCCAATCCCCCCACCGCGTCAACGGAGAGGTCGCGGATGGCCTGAACCGCGAGTTGAGCGATGAGCCACCGGGCATCGGGACGCGCGAGCAGGGCCCGACAGTCCACGTAATAGGGACTCGTTTCCCCTGAGGCCAGAACAAAGCCTTTCCGAGGGTCCCATTGAAAGGCATGGTATCGCCAGAACAACGTGGCCAGTTGGCGTGAGGCGTCCATGAAAAGCAGGTCTAGCATTTGACGACCGGGAATGACAACGTTCAGTGATTCGTTGACAGAACGCGGGGCTGACGACGTTCCGTTCGTCATCCTCGGAAAATGCCGGAGTGACGACGCGTGACGGGATTTCCGATTGACACCGTCGGGAACGACGGGAGGGAACCGGCGGGGATACTCGGCAAATCAGCAGACACCTGTACACGATCATGTTCAAAATAAAAAAACGGCCGCTTAAACCGACCAAACAGCCACAACTCTATAACGTGTTGGAAAATTACACGGATTTTGATCCTCCGGGGAACGTCATGGTGTGCGCCATGACTGGTGAAGAAAATATCCAGCATCACGCCAGGATTCTCGGGGAAAGTTATGAGATCCCCGTTGACGACGTGCAACGGTTGTTAACGGAAGGTGGGGTGTATGCGTATCCGGAAACAGGGGGAATCGTGACGCGCGGGTTGTTTGTGTGTAAGGTCGATCCGACCGGACGGGAGCCTAAGCAGACCTGGGTCCTGGATTTGGAGCAAACCGCGCAAGCAGAACGTCTCGCGAGGTTTTCGGATATTCCTTTGGTCGAAGCGGCGGCGCGCGTGTTTTACCTGGGGCTCGCCGAGGAACTGCAGGAACGCCTCAAACAAAAAAATCTCGGGCTTGATTACAGCAAGCTCGATCGGTCCGTGGCTCAGGGGGGCGACGTTCGCTATATCGATTTTCGTAAAGACTGGTCGCCCTATTTCAAACGTAAGTGTTCGATGCCGGACGGCTCGATGGTCGAAACCGGCGGGATACGGGAATTTGCCGACCTCCACGGCATCACGGTCTCGCAGGCGCAGACGTTGATGGAGGAAGGAGGCACGCTGGACCTTGAAGACGGGGTGCTTGCGTGCCAGGTGATTAATAACCAACCGACGGCTGCTCGTTTCAATGCCAAACAATATGCCAAGGCCAAAGAGTTGATGGCAGCCAAAGGCCTGCACGTCATGGACGCGCTGAGTGAAATGGCGTTGAACGACCCTGTGCTGATGCGCGCGTTGAGAAGGGCCGAGCAGAAAAGTATGGAGTGACAAGGAAAGCGTGCTTCGCCACTTTCAGGGGGGATCGAAGCCCGGAAACAATCCGTAGTGTTGTCGCGGCACGCGGTCCACGCTCGCCCTCCGGCAACCGGGTCGAGAGGCAGGGACGGGCTTCATGGAGCCCTTTTTTTCCGCCGCGTGACGGGCCTCTCCGGCAGCCGGGAAGGTGGCCCTGCAAATAATCAATCGTTTTGGCGTCCGGAGGAGACACGATGACGAAGATTGCGAGGGCACTGGTTTTCTGTACGTGTGTGTTTATTGGAATGGGCGTGAACCAGGGGTTTGGGCCGGTCATTGAACGGGCTCACGCGGACGCGGTCTCTGCGGGCATCGGTCGGGACGGTGCCCCCATGGCGTTCATTCCGGCCGGTCCGTTTTTTATGGGTGTACCCAAATGGGCTCGGGACGGGGGGACGGATGAATACCCTAATCACGAAATCGAATTGGACGCCTATTTTATCGATAAATATGAAGTGACCAATGGCCTGTATCTGGAGTTTATTCGCTCGACCGGTCATCGAACGCCGTCTCACCCGACCGACCCGTCCAAAAATTTATGGCAAGGGGGATTGATGCCGGAATCCATTGCCGACTTGCCGGTGATCAATGTGGATTGGTTTGATGCCACCGCCTATTGTCAATGGGCAGGAAAGCGGTTGCCGACCGAAGCCGAATGGGAGAAGGCCGCGCGAGGGACCGATGATCGACGGTTTCCTTGGGGGAACGTCGAACCAACGCGTCAACATCTTAATTTCAACCAGGCCTGGCAAGGTGAAAAGACCTTCGTGCCGGTTGGGATTTATGAAAAAGGCAAAAGCCCCTACGGGGTCTATGATATGGCGGGGAACGTCTGGGAGTGGGTCGCAGATTGGTATGAGGCGACGTATTATTCCAGGAGTCCGCGCCGGAACCCTCAGGGGCCCTCAACCGGAGTCCGGCGGGTCATTCGAAGTTCCGGATGGCAAGTGGAAACCCCGCAGGTGAGGATTTTTACCCGGGTGGCCAGCAACCCACTCGACCGGAATCATTCGACGGGGTTCCGATGTGCTGCGGCTCTCCCGACGCCGTAGAGTCACCCTGTTTCGTCGGAATCTTTCCGAATTTAGTGCTTGACAGAGGCGTGCGTTCCCTTTAGATTCTCAAAATCGAACGGGAATATCAGAACAAAATATGAGGAATATGAACCGGTTAGACAGAAAAGGGGGTTCCTCGCCCGCTAAAGTTGTCTCTACCTTCTGCCTGTTTTGTCTCTCAGGGTTTTTCTTGATTGCCGGCGAGGCCGTTGCTTCCGAAACACCACAACCGCTACATGACGCGGTTTCGTCTGGTCTGCCCCAGGTTTCGAGCCAAAGAGGTCTGGTTTATTTCCCCATCCAGCCGCCTGATTTCCCCACTGGTCAAGCAGACAGGGCCTCTCCCTCCCCTGCCAGGCCACCCGGATGGCCTGATGGAAAGTTGTCTGCGGTCCTCTCACGTGAATGGGAAGCTGAAACCGCGACCCTGTATGACGATATTCCCGTTATCGTCAATCCCGCGGTCGAACGCAATATTCACTATTTTCAAACCGTTATTCATGACCGCTTCCAGGAATGGTTAACGAGATTTTACCGATATCAGCCGTTACTCGAGCAGATCTTTGTCGAGTTGGGCCTGCCGAAGGAATTGACGTACCTGTCGTTAATCGAAAGTGGATTTAACCCAAGGGCGTATTCGCGGGCGCGAGCCTCAGGTCCTTGGCAATTTATCAAAAGCACGGGCCGGATGTATGGATTGACGGTCGATTGGTACGTGGATGAACGTCGGGACCCCATGAAGTCCACGGTTGCGGCAGCCCAACACTTGCGCGATCTCTATGACCGTTTCGGTTCATGGCCCCTGGCCCTCGCGGCGTATAATGCCGGTGCAGGGAAAATCAGTCGTGCGATTCGAAAAACCGGGACCCGGGATTTCTGGACAATCGCTCGGACCCGCTTTATCCGTCGGGAAACGCGGCAATACGTCCCTAAATTCATGGCAGCCATGATTATTGCGACGCATCCCGAGCTGTTTGGCTTTCGCTCTCATTCTCAAGCGGTTCATCAATATGAAGAGACTCGCGTAACCATGCCCGTCCATTTGCGATCCGTTGCCAAAGAGACGGGGATTTCCTTTGAAGAGCTTCGGCGGTTAAATCCTGAACTCCTTCGCGGCATCATTCCACCGCATCAAGGTGGCTATTATTTAAAGGTCCCCCTGGGAATGGGAAAGCACGTGGAGCAGGCCAAATCCCAAATGGAGAAGTGGACTCAACCCCCGCCTCGGCTCACGTGGTATCGTGTGCGGTGGGGAGACAATTTGTCGGTGATTGCACGTCGCTTCGGGACGAGCGTCAGGCAATTAAAGAGCCTTAATGGTCTCTCAGGGAATTTGATCAAGGTCGGACAGCGGTTGCGCGTCAACGAAGACGTGACAGAAATTGGCGAGGTACGGTGGTATCGTGTGCGGCGCGGCGACAGCCTCTGGAGTATTGCCAACAGGTTTCGAGTGTCAGTGCAGGATCTGAAGATATTAAATAAGTTACGAAGCAGTCTGATTCGAGCGGGGCGGATGTTGATGATCGCTTCCTGAGAAATCACCCGCTGTCCTTCCTCTGTTGTTATTCAGTTTCCTTTCCCTCTTGAATGCCTTCTTGTTCGATTTCCTCCTCCTGGGCTTCACCGGCAGATTCCTCCGGAGGTGGTTCAAGAATCTTGACTCGCAAGGCAACTTCACTCGCATAGGGCGAGGTTGGGTGTTCATTTAATAATTGTTTGTAACGGGCGAGTGCCTGGTCATTGTGGTTTTCATGTTCCTCAAGCTTTGCGAGTTCGAAAAGCACCTGATCTTTGTTGAGCGTTTGGGGAATTTGAAGCACTTGAGTATAGGAATTGATGCCTTTTTCGCGTTCACCATTTGCCAGATAGGTGGACCCCAGTCGTTGGTAGACCAGCCCGAGCAGAGCGGGAGAGTTTCCCGTTTGGTTGATGAAATGCTGATACGCGTCAATGGCCCCGGCGTGGTCATTTTGTTCGGTTAAGGCATTTCCAATAAAATACCAGGCCAATCGGGCACTGGTGGTCCCGGGAAATTCCTCAATGATTTGTCTGTACAGGGTCACCGCCTCCTGCAGCTTCTCTTTTGCGGCGTCGACGTCCTCAAGGGATCGGTCAAGGTAGGCTTGAGCGGCTCGATGTTCAAGGGCCCTTGCGTCTTGTTCCCGTTGGTATTGCAGCCAGAGAATGGCCCCGAGAAGGATCATCACCAAGCCCGCTGCGATAATGCCGGCAATGATCGCTCTGCGATGGGATTCGGCGAATAGCCACGCCCGTTCGCTTCCGGATAACAATTGCGGGTTTTCGGAGGCCACCTGTTTGCTGACGTGTCTGATTTTGTACGTCATTGTTCAATCACAGCCTTCACCCCATCCGTCCCACGTCTCTTTCTGACGCGAGACTGGGCCTGTTCCCCCTTGTCCATGAAGACGGTCCCTTTATGAAGAGAGACAGACTTTATAGGGTCGCACCCACGTTTCTCAAGGGCATTGTCGATTTTTATGTCGACGTGGTTCATGAAGGGGTTCTCCGTTCCTTGCGGTTGACACAGTATACCTGCCTGATATAATTAAAACGTATTGGATTTTTGAATGCATGGGGCGGATAGCTCAGTTGGGAGAGCGCTGCCCTTACAAGGCAGAGGTCGCAGGTTCGAGCCCTGTTCCGCCTACCATGTCCCAGACAATTCGTTAGACCTCTGAAATAGAGTCGAACGTGAACCATGAAGGGATTCTTGCCCATGCAGGGGGTTCCGTTCGACGTCGCGGTCAAATGACTACCTCTTTAGTGAATGGGGCCGTCGTTCAGCCAGGTTAGGACGCCAGATTGTCAATCTGGAAGTCGCGGGTTCAAATCCCGTCGGCCCCGCCATTCACTTCGTCGGGTTTGTGGCTATTTGCATGATCTCACTTACACGGTGAGCGTTCATTTTTTACCTTGGGGGCTGATCGCAACGTTCGATGTTCTCAACCGACCCTCTTGAACTGCTTGCTTCCCTGGGACCAACCTCTATCATCGTGTTATTGATATTGCTGGCGTTTTCTGTCTTTTCGTGGGGCATTATCCTGTATAAATGGCGCATGGGACTGGTCATCAAAAGAGAGGAGCGACAATTTCTCCATGCCTATCAAGAGGGAGAACCGTTCAGTGAAACGGCTCTGCCCCCACTTCGAAACTTGGCCGAAAAATTGCCCCATAGCCCCAGCAGTTCGGTGTTTCTTGGAGTTTTGAGTCGTATGGGTCATCTTATCGATTTCAACGTCAGCGACGTCACGATGACGACCCGGAAGGCGGGTCACTGGCCGGACCGCCAATATTTGGAAAAAGTAATACAGTATCTCGTTCAAAAGCAAATTGCCCGGCAAGAAGCGTATCTGCC
Source organism: Nitrospirales bacterium (assembly GCA_965215405.1). Classification (GTDB taxonomy): domain Bacteria; phylum Nitrospirota; class Nitrospiria; order Nitrospirales; family UBA8639; genus Bin75. The sequence goes on along the minus strand of OZ244060.1, from coordinate 380,812 downwards.
TTTCCTGGCAACCACGGGAAACATTACTCCCTTCATTGGGTTATTGGGCACCGTCGTTGGCGTGATTCATGCCTTTCAGCAAATCGGCCTGACAGGCACGGCCAGTATCGCTTCGGTGGCTCCCGGTATTTCCGAAGCACTCCTTGCGACCGCTGCCGGACTGTTTGCCGCGATTCCCGCGGTCATTGGGTATAATTATTATCTCTCCCAAATTCGAAAAATCGTATTCGGCGTAGAAGCATTCAGCATTGAATTTCTGAATGCTCTTGAAGCGATAACCCCTGCCGACAAAAGAGGTTGAAATCGTTTGTGATTTTCGAATCCCGTCATCGTCGCTTTCTTTCTGAAATCAATGTTGTTCCTCTCGTTGACGTGGTTTTTGTGTTGTTGGTGATCTTTATGGTGACGGCTCCAATGCTGCATCGGGGCATTGATATTTCACTCCCGCGTTCTCAATCCAATACCGTCGTCCCCATGGAGCGTCTCGTGATTACCATTGAACCTGACAAACGGGTCTATTTGGGAAAAGATCTCGTCACGTTGATTCATTTACGGAAACGTTTGGATGAGGCCAAAATTCTGAACCCATCCGTGTCAGTGTATCTTCGAGCCGACCGTCAGGTTCCCTATGGACGGATTGTCCAGGTCATGGATGAAGTCAAGGGGGCAGGAATCGAGCGGTTAGGCATGGTTACGAACCCCCAGGGGACCGTGGTTGAAGAAGAGGTCTTTGAGCCCCTGTAAGTTGGAATGATGCGATGTCGCACGCAGTGCCTTTCAACCTTTTGGCGTTTCACGCGTCGGGCTCTGCCGACCCGGTTGCAACGCGGCTCAAGTGGCCCCTTGCCGGTTCGTTAGCCATTCACGTGGTTGTGTTGTTCGCGCTTGTGGGGTTGCGTTTCGCCCCATCGCTCGAACGGCCTTCAGGGTCTTACCAGGTGGTTTTGGTGACGCTTCCCGAGATCTCGCCCCCCCAGCCGGCGAGACCGAGGGTGCCGGAACGGGTGACGGATTCGCTTGTGAGCGCGCTGGAGTCCGTGGTGGTGCCAAAACCGCGAGCCATGACATTGCCTCAAAAGTCGGCGCCGGCAGTTCCGGCGCCTCTTCCGCTACTGCCGGTTGTCGCGGACCCCAAGCCGGTTTCCAAACAGAACGTCGGCAAGGTCCCACCTCCGCCCCGGGCAGAGACCGGAGAAGCCTCACAACCGGAACGGGTGACGGATTCGCTTGTGGGCGCGCTGGAGTCCGTGGTGGTGCCAAAACCGCAAGCACCGGCATTACCCAAAAAGGCGGCGCCGGTGTCGGCACCTCCGTCTCCTCTTCGGCCATTGCCTGCTTTGGAGATGGAAACTCAGACAATCCAAGCGCCCCCGCAACCGCCGCAATTAGCTTCAGGTCCGGAGACAGGGAAGTCAAAAAGGTCCACTCCTCCCCTAAGTGTTGGCCCTCTGGCCCAGACACTGAAGCAGGCTGTCGACACCATCGTCGTCCCCAAGAAACAAAAGCAAGCTTCCAGGCGCGTCGCAGTGAGTCCAACTGTCGAATTCGACAGTGAGCAGAAACAAGACACAATCGAGATTCCTCGATCATCAGGCATTACCTTGCCCTCCCAGGCACCTCGCTTGGAGGCCGTCACGCCGCTTTCGCAAAAGGAAGAGACGCCTGTGCAGACTGTGGAGAAAAGCCCGACGGCGGAGTCGTTAATGCAGGTGATTCAAGGGATACGAATCCCTGAGAGCAGCAAGAAGTCGCAACCGTCCGAAATCGTATCAGGAGCAGTTCTACTGCTTCCTGAAGCATCACCAAAACACCCAACAGCGGCCGAGGCTCGGGCTCTACATCACACTGTCGTGCCGCCGCAGGCTCCACAATTAGCCAAGGTGCTTATTGAGCAAGAACCGGTTCCTTCACAAACCATGCCTCCCATGACAACACCGAAGTCTGAACCGGATACTCTCACACGGAAAATCAACGCCCTCCATATTCCCCCGGGACAAGCTTTTGAGGCTGGTCAACCGGGTTCCCGACAAACGGAGAGCGGCACTCAGGAAACGCTGACGGATCTGCGGGTGGCGGGATCTTCTCCCAAAGAAAAGGCCTATTGGGGGAAAGTAAAGGACGAGATTAAGGACAGGTGGTTCTTTTATAGTCTTGAATTCCAACGCAGGCAGCCGCTTCAAGTGGTCTTGGGTTTTCGCGTCGAGCGGAACGGTCAGGTTACGGAGCCGACCGTCGTCCGATCCTCTGAAAACAAATCTTTTGACTTAGCTGCAAAACGTGCGGTTGTTGCGGCCACCCCATTACCGCCTTTTCCTGAGACTATGCCCCCCTTTCTTAATGTCCAACACACATTTACGGGCCCGTCGAACTGATGATGAAGAATGCAACGTCCTTCGTATTGCTTGTCCTCTCCTTCACTCTGGCCCCTCTGTTCTTTGTGGATGCGGACGCAAACGTAGCCGATGTGTTTCTGGAAACGACCCGGTCGGAATTTCAAAAAATTCCCATCTGGGTCATGGGGTTTGCCGGTAGCGAGACTCGGCAACAGGATGACGCTCAAATCGGCAAGCAAGTAGCCGATATTCTCAAGGCTGATTTGCAGCGCACCCAAGTGTTTGAGGTCATCGACCAATCAACGGAAACTCTTCCGCTTTCTAAAGCAGGTTGTCGGGGAAAGGGATCCCTGGCGAAAGCCAAGGAAAGCGTGGCCTCGGTGGTCACCTGGGGCAGAATCGGTCGAAAAAATGGAAAATTGGCAATGGAGGCCTGTGCCTACGATGGAGGAGAGACAGACTTGATAGCAGTTGGTAAACGGTATGCCGGTGGTCCGATTACCAGGAGGCTTCTGCGGTTGATGGTTCATCGGTGGGCTGATGAATTGGTCTCGCATTACACGGGGGATCCTGGCATTGCCCAGACCAAAATCATCTATGTTTCTGAAGATGAGTCCGGCGGACGAGATTTGTTTGTGATGGATTATGATGGGTTCGGTCCCAAACGTGTGACGTTGGATCGCAAATTAAGCCTCATGCCGACCTGGTCGCCTGATCAGCGTTTCGTCGTGTATACGACCTATCGCCAAAACAATCAAGAAATTGTGCGGCTCGAATTGGACAAAGGGAATAAACGAATCTTGGTGCCTCCTGAAAGTTTGAATATTACTCCGGTATTTTCCCCGGATGGTCGACTTTTAACGTATGCTTCTGCCAAGCAGGGGAATTCGGATATCTTTACGATGAACTTGAGAACGAAAGAGAAAAAGCGATTAACCTTTCATGACAGTGCAGATTTATCGCCGACCTGGTCGCCGGATGGACGAGAATTGGCTTTCACTTCCGATCGGAGCGGTCAACCGCAAATTTACCTCATGAGTGCCGATGGCTCAAACGTCCGTCGGTTGACCTTTGAAGGGCGTTATAATGCCGCACCGGCTTGGTCTCCACGGGGGGATTGGATTGCCTACGTGTGTCGTATACCCGGCGACGGGCTTAAGTTATGCCGGATTTCTCTGGATGGACAACGACGCGTTCAAATTACGAGTGGTCCTCCTAGTGAAATCGATGATTCTCCTTCATGGGCGCCAGATGGCCGGCACTTGGTCTTTAGTTCGACTCGAGGTGGGCGGAGTCACATTTACATGATTTATTTCGATGGCACGGGGTTGGAACAGTTGACGAAAGGAGGGAGACACCGTAGTTCTCCTGCCTGGTCGCCATTGTGAAACCGTGTCGTTTCCTGCCGAACGGCGGATAACCCGGGCTGTCGGCGGAATATCAACCTCACTAATTACCAAAACTCGGCAAACTTCTGTCGTGAGTCGCCCCGTTGCCTTCCTGGATGCAGGAAATGGGGAGCCATGCAAGAAGTGTTGAGGAATCGTAAGGGAGTCCAAAAACCATGTGGATTGATCGTGTTTCTTCCTTGACCCCAAAAGACTCAACACGAGAAGCCAGTCGTGACTGGAAGGCAGGATTGTTCCTGACCTGTTTGTTGTTCAGCTTAACCGGCTGTGTTGCCCAGCAGTCCGACTTAGTGAAAATGGAAAAAGATTTTGAGGGCAAAATCATCAAATTAGATCAAGAGAAAAAAGCGTTGGCCCAAGTCCTTACGCAAGCCAACCAGGACATAGCAGATTCCCAAGCCGCCCTGGCGAAACAAAAAGCCGAATTAAATGGACTCATGAATGAACTCCTGAAGGCCCGTGCGCAACTCAAAAGTGAGTTACGAAGTCTACGAGAGGAGAACTTGCCTAAAGTAAGCGGTGAGTTGGAAACACAATTACATCGTCTTAATCAGGCCCACCGGAGAATTGATGCTCTGGCAGGTGAAGTCAGCGCTCTGGAGGAACTGCGGGAACAGCGTGATGCCGAACTGTCGAATCAGATCACCGCTTTGGGCAAAAGCCTTGAGACTGCCCGCAAGAATCTTGAGAAGGCCCTGGCGCAGCGGGGCCAACAGGTGAGTGCCCGGTTTGCCGAGTTTCAAAGTTCGTTGGTTCAGTTTAAGGAAGTCTTGGCTGAGGTCGATAAACGATTGGGCGAGGAGGGGAAGCGGGCAACGAGTTCCGAGACGAAGATACGACAAGACTTCGCCAAGCGACAGCAAGCCTTTCAAGCCAAACTCGATTCTGATACTCAGGCATTGAAAACCTATTTGGAAACCGAGGTAAAAACTGCAATCGAATCCATCAATACGGCACTGAATGAGGGCAATCGGAACTTGAAGACTGACATTGATGCCCAAGCAACACGATTGTCCCGGATCAATGCCAAGCTGGACCCTGAACTCGCGAGACTCCAACAGGCCGATACCCTGCACAGCAAAAACCTGGAGGAGGTAACCCGGTCTTTGGCCCAACTCCGTGACGTGTTAGAAACGGCCGGGGCCCAACTCGGCACCAAGCTGGATAGCCAAGGAAAGGAAACGGCAAAACAGATCAAGCAATTACAGGGTCGGTATGAGGCGTTGGCTAAAAAGTTGAAGGCCGATATGAAAGGACTTCGTGGGCATTTGGAAACACAGGTTCGACCAAGTTTGGAATCGATCGAGAAAGCTTTTGGTCAGGAAAAGAGTCTGGTCTCTCAGAAGTTGATAAAGCTCAAAACCGGTCTCCAACACGTCGAACAAACGACCGCATCGAATGTCACCCAAACTCAAACGCAATTGGAAATTCAAGCCAAACACGTTCAAGAATTGAGTGAAGCGGTAGCAGCCATGCGAGAGGTGTTGGATTCCATGGCCGGCATGTTGGGGGAACGCAGCGATCACCAAATGAATCAGGTGGGGCAGTTGATGGCACGAATGGAGCGATTGGAGGCGGAGCAGTCGTCCGGAGCCGCCAAGCAGGCATCGAATACCCAAGCCGTCTCAACCCATCTCAATCAAGTAACGACGAGCGTGCAATCGGTCGGGCAATCGTTTGAGCAATTCAAAACAACGGTGTCCACCAGACTGAATGAGCAAGCCGCTCGGCTTCAGGCCCAGGCCCGGCAGGTCTCGAAATCGTTAGGGGCATCCTTGGCCGTCCCCGGCCTTCAGCAGGAATTACAGGCCAATGTCAAGCAGTTGAATGATTTAACCAAATCCGTCACGCAATTGAAAGATGTGGTCAAGGCCATGGGCGACAAGCTGGGCTCCAAGGTCGATGCACATGAATCCCAGCTCAGAGAGGCGAACAAGGCCCGCAAGCACTCGCTCGACCAGGTAACGACGAGCGTGCAATCGGTCGGGCAATCGTTTGAGCAATTCAAAACAACGGTGTCCACCAGACTGAATGAGCAAGCCGCTCGGCTTCAGGCCCAGGCCCGGCAGGTCTCGAAATCGTTAGGGGCATCCTCGGCCGTCCCCGGCCTTCAGCAGGAATTACAGGCCAATGTCAAGCAGTTGAATGATTTAACCAAATCCGTCACGCAATTGAAAGATGTGGTCAAGGCCATGGGCGACAAGCTGGGCTCCAAGGTCGATGCACACGAATCCCAGCTCAGAGAGGTGGAGCAGTCCCTCAAGAATTTTAGGTAACCGGTCCCCCCCCCCCCAAGCCCCTGGCCGAAGAGGGATCAGTCGACGACTCACAAGGATTCCGTAACAAAGCGTTTCACATGGAGTCTGTTGAATCCAAAATCAAAGTCCTCCCGGAGTCTGTGGCCTCTCAAATCGCCGCCGGAGAGATTGTCGAACGTCCTGCGTCAGTCGTAAAAGAATTGCTTGATAATAGCGTGGATGCCGGAAGTACGGTGATTTCCATCGATATTGTTAACGGCGGGAAGACTCTGATTCGGGTGATCGATGACGGTGAAGGGATGAGTCGAGCCGATGCCCTGTTGGCCTGCCAACGATTTGCCACCAGCAAAATCAGTCATCAACGCGATCTTTCGAGCATTGCCACGTATGGGTTTCGTGGAGAGGCCTTGCCTAGTATTGCGGCGGTTTCACGCCTTCGGATGCTTACGGCCCAGCATCATTCTCTTTCAGGGACCGCTGTGGTCATTGAGGGGGGAGACGTCCGATCGGTTGAAGAGCGAGGCACCGCGCCGGGGACACGAATTGAAGTCGAAGAGTTATTTTTTAACACGCCGGGCCGACAAAAATTTTTGAAGACAACGGCAACGGAGTTTTCACATATTACACACGTTGTCCAGCAAGCCGCTCTGACGAACCTTCACGCGCAATTTCGATTGACGCACAATGACCATATGGTGTTCGACTATCCCAAAGTGACGGCTTTAGAGGACCGTCTGCTTCAAGTGTATGGCCCGAGCGTCATGGACGTCATGCTGCCCATCCAATATGAGAGGGCAAGTCTGCGCGTGCGAGGGATGATTGTCAATCCGTATCATTCGAAAAGCAGTCGGAACCCCCAGGAAATTTTTGTGAACCGGCGCGCCGTCAAAAATGCCACGATTGCGCATGCGATCTATGAATCGTATGGCTCCTTTTTGCCGAAAGGACGGCATCCTGTTTTTGTGGTCATGGTCGGAGTCGAACCTCATGAAGTGGACGTCAACGTGCATCCCTCAAAACGGGAAGTAAAGTTTCGCAGCCCTGACCTGATCCATCGAGTGATCAAAGAGGCGGTTCGTGGTCCACTGCAGAAAAAAGTTACGGGTTCACCGTCGTCGGCTCTTGTTCCGGGTCTGAACGGACTCGAAGAAAAGGCGTCGGATACCGTCGAGAAGGAGAAACCCGGACGGGTGGGGATGGACGAGTCGTTTCTCGATCGGTCGGGAGGGCTTGCCCCTTCCGGTGAGTACGAAGACTCAACGGGTTTCGGGAGAAGACAAAGAAGTGGAGCAGACCAGACCAAAGAATCGTCGTTGCTCTACCCGCTTGAGTCGGTGGTTCACGTTCTCGGACAAATTCATACCACCTATATCGTCGCTCAAATCGGAGATGAATTGCACGTGCTGGACCAGCACACGATTCATGAACGCGTGCTTTTTGAACGCTTGTGGAGAGATTGGAAGGGCCGCCACGTCCAGACTCAGCCGCTCCTGATTCCCGAACCAGTGGATCTCTCTGTCGCGGCGGCGACGCAGGTAGCGGAAATCCTGCCGGATTTGGCGAACGTGGGGCTCGAACTTGAGTGCTTCGGCCCGTCTTCTTTTGTCATTCGGGCCGTGCCGGCGCTTGTCGGACAGATGGACTATGGCGCCTTACTCGAAGATATCCTGGAGGATCTGTCGGAGTGGAAATCCGTTGATTCTCTCGACAAACGTGTCCGGTCCGTTCTGGCGTCAGTCGCCTGCAAGGGAGCGGTCCAGGCTGGTCGCCGGATGGAAGAGCCGGAAATGAAACGCGTGGTGCAGGATTGGCTTCGGGAAGGGGTTCCCATGACCTGCCCGCATGGCCGAAGAATCTCTTTGCGTTTTGGCACCGAAGAACTGCATCGAATTTTTCGGCGTCTATGAATCCGCTCCTCGATCATCACCTTTCCGTGAAAAATGGAACAGGGATCCGGACCTTGCCGGAGTCTTCCACCGCGTTGAAGCCCCTCGTCGTCCTGGTGGGACCTACGGCAATCGGCAAGAGTCGTATTGCCGTTGAAGTGGCTCAATCTCTGGGAACGGAGATATTGACTGCGGATTCGACACAGGTCTATCGGGGGATGAATATCGGGACGGATACCCCCTCGGAAGAGGACCGACAACGCGTCACGCATCGGTTGATTGATCTGGTAGAGCCTGACGAGCCGTTTAATGCCGGTGAGTTTCGGCGGCGGGCCCTTCAAGAAATCTCTCGTCTGTACGAAAAGGGCCGTCTTCCTTTGGTCGCTGGTGGGACGGGTCTCTACGTTCGAGCCTTGCTGAACGGGTTATGGGCCGGTCCTCCTGGAGACCGCGCCCTTCGCCGGAAGCTCGAAGAAGAAGCGCGCGTCCGGGGAGGGGAGTCGATGTATCAGGAATTAAGCCGCGTCGACCCTGCCACCGCGCGTCGCCTGCATCTTCGCGACACCGTAAAAGTGCTGCGGGCCCTGGAAGTGTATCGGCAAACCGGCGTTCGTCTTTCCATGGCTCACGAAGAGCATCGCAAACGGGCGAAACCCTTTCGCGCCCTGGTGTTGGGGTTGACCATGGACAGGGTCCTGCTCTATCAACGCATTGATCATCGGGTCGACGTTGAGTTGGCAAAGGGATTGGTTGATGAAACCCGGACTCTGTTGGCGAAGGGGTACTCCAGAAATCTTGTCTCGATGAAAAGTTTGGGCTATCGTCAGATGGCAGGGTATCTGGAAGGAGAGTGTGCGTTTGACGAAGCGGTGAGACGATTAAAGCGAGACACGCGCCGTTTTGCGAAGCGGCAAATGACGTGGTTTAGAAAGGAACCCGGCCTGACGTGGGTAGAAGTGGACCCTGACGAGTCCGTTCAATCGGTTTCTCGACGCGTCATGCCCGTCATCGAACGCTTTGTGAAAAACCTTCAGGAATAACCGAGAAAGAAAAACTCCGTGCCAGCGAAACCACGTGCTGATCTTGCCGTCATCGGAGGCAGCGGGTTGTATGAAATGGAAGGATTGGAACGCGTTCGAAAGATACGCGTGTCCACCCCGTTCGGACGACCTTCGGATGCCGTGATGCTTGGAACCGTGTCCGGAAAGCCCATCGCGTTTCTTTCGCGTCATGGGCGAGGTCATCGGATCAATCCCTCCATGATCAATTATCGGGCAAACGTCTACGCGCTCAAATCACTCGGCGTGACGAGGATTTTTTCCGTCAGTGCGGTGGGAAGCATGAAAGAACGCATCCACCCCGGTCATATGGTCCTTCCCGACCAATTTATTGATCGGACAACCAGGCGAATGAGTACGTTCTTTGATCAAGGGCTTGTGGCGCACGTGGCGTTTGCCGATCCCGTTTGTCACGTCCTGGTCGAGCATCTGGGTGAGGCGGCCCGGTCAGTGGGTGCCACGTTCCACGTGGGTGGAACGTACCTCTGTATCGAAGGGCCGCAGTTTTCAACCAAAGCGGAATCATTGCTGTATCGACAATGGGGCGTGGATGTCATAGGGATGACCAATGCAACGGAAGCCAAACTCGCCAGGGAGGCGGAAATGTGTTATGCGACTGTGGCCTTAGTGACGGATTATGATTGTTGGAACGAGAGTAAAGAGCCCGTCTCCGTCGAAGCGGTGTTGAGCGTGATGCACGCGAACGTGGCTCAGGCCAAAAATCTACTCCGTCGCGCCGTTCACCGGGCGGGGGGACCGAGAACCTGTGCATGCGCGACGGCGCTTCGACAAACCATCCTGACCGCACCGAAGGCCATAACGGCCTCCGTGAAGCAACGCTATGACGTCTTTTTGAAACAATCGGCCGTGAAAAAATCGAACGGGAGTGGGTGACATGGGAAAATTGTTAGTGGTGGGTTCCGTGGCGTTCGATACGGTTCGCACTCCTTTTGGGACAGCGACGGAAGTATTGGGAGGGTCGGCCACGTATTTTGCAACGGCCGCCAGTTTTTTTACCGACGTTGATTTGATTGCGGTGGTTGGAGAGGATTTCCCGGAAGAGCACGTCACGTTTTTGAAAAGTCGCGGGATCGACGTGTCCGGGCTTGAACGCCGCAGTGGAAAAACCTTTCGATGGCAAGGGGAATATACCTATCAGCTCAATGAGGCCCATACGCTTGATACCCAACTCAACGTTCTGGAGTCCTTCCGCCCTAAAATCCCGGACCACTATCGATCCCCCGGCACGTTGTTTTTGGGGAATATCGACCCTGAACTTCAAATGGACGTGCTGAATCAAGTCGAACGGCCGCCAATCGTAGCCTGTGACACCATGAATTTTTGGATTAGTGGAAAACAAGAAGCCTTATGGGACGTGTTGGAAAAGATTGACGTGCTCATCATCAATGACGGGGAGGCTCGCGAGCTCGGCCAGGACTTCAGTTTGGTCAAAGTCGCAAAAGACGTTCTGGGACGCGGGCCAAAGTGTCTTATTATTAAACGCGGGGAGTATGGCGTCCTGATGTTTAATGAAAAACAAGTCTTTGGCGCACCGGCGTTTCCGTTGGAAATGGTGCAGGATCCAACCGGTGCCGGAGATACGTTCGCCGGTGGGTTTATGGGCTATCTCTCGTCCACGGAAGATTTTTCCGATATCGGCTTAAGGCGAGCGATTATCTTCGGAAGCGTCATGGCTTCATTTACCGTGGAAGGCTTTAGTCTCGACCGCTTGCGACGACTGGAACGTCAAGAAATTGAATCTCGTTTCCGAGACTTCAAACGTCTCACTCATTTTGACGACCTTTCGTGATCACTCAATATTCCGCGTGTTTTGCCGGTTGTCTCGTTCTCCTTTTCGGAAAAGGGAGAAGGGAAGAGGAAAGGAATGATTCCCCTCCCACGTGAGGACTTTCTCTGAAAGTTGCCCTTCAGGTTCAACGTCGGAGCACATGGATTCGTTAGGCAACAGGTTCAGAACGGCTCGTACGTCTCAAGGGTTGACCCTTGGGCAGATGGTTTCAAGGACCCGAATCCAGGAAGGGTACTTGAAGGCCCTGGAAGAGGATGGTTTTGACCGATTGCCCCCAAAGGTCTTCGCCAGAGGTTTTGTACGATCCTACGCCCGTTCGCTTCATCTCGATGAAGAAGAATGTCTACGGTTGTTTTCAGAACGTTCTGCGTCGTTCTACAAAACAACGGGCGGGGACCGGCAGCCGGCTTTCATACGGACGCGAGACGATCATACAGGCAAGACCAAGCGAAACCTGGTACTCATTCTCATGGGCGCGTTCTTGCTGGGTTTGCTGGTGCTGCTCCAACAACAACCCCCTTCACCTTCCACGCCTTCCCGTTCTTCACAACGGACCACGGACCAACGGGTCGTTAACCCCCAACCTCGTGACGAGGCTTTATTGGAATCAGGAAACATTGGCAACGCGAATGGCCCTGGCGACAGCCGCCCTCCCTCTTCGATCGAACGGCCGACTGAGGCCTCAACGGCTGCACAGACGGAGACAGTCCACAAGACGGACGTTGCCGAGAGTTCCGCGGAATCCCCATCAGCCGACAGGGCACTCACGCCCCCTTTCGTGGGTTCGAAAGAAGGCCCGGTCGTTCTTGAACTACGGACTTTGGAAATCACCTGGGTCGTGGTTCGTTCCGATGAAAACGAACCTCAGGAAGCCTTATTACAGCCGGGTGAAATTGTGCAATGGCAAGCCCGCGAGCGGTTTCTGTTGACGCTTGGTAACGCTGGCGGGGTTGAGGTCAGACTCAATGGCCGGTTGCGCGGTCCTTTTGGCGAATCCGGCGACGTGGCTCGGGATTTGGAATTAAGGCCTTGACCGGGATTGTCCGCCTCCGGTTTCCCTGAGGCCGCAGTCATCCGTCCTGACAAGGCGTGCGATCAGACGGCCGAGGAGCGCGTTCGACTTGCAGGATCTTGGTTGACGGGCCGGAACCTGGGTCACCGTTCACGAACGTGCTGACGGAACAAGGGGCGACCCTCTTTTCCCCCTCCTTTGTCAGGCGGGGCGAGGTCCATCTGATGGCATCCGCAGGGGGGACGCGGAAACTTTTCCCCTCCTTTGTAAGGAGGGGTCAGGGGAGGTAGAGTCTTCGACGCCCACAGGGGCTTCATGGGCGGGAGGCTCTCCCCTACCTTCCCTCCCCTGACAAAGGGGAGGCTTGGACCTTCTCCCGTTCCCTTCCGTCGTCAGGCAGAGTGAGGGGCAACCGCTTACCGGAGTCAAGTGCTTCCGGACTCTTTTCGGTCGTGGCTCGGTTTGAATTTCTTTTCTTGTATGGTCCCCGTTTCTTTGGGGCCTGTTTCAAAAAGCATGAGGTCGTCATTTCAAACCGAGCCACTGCCGTTCAGCCCGATTTCTTGACAGAGAAAAATCACATTGATATCTTCGGCGGGTTTTGAGTGTTTGAAACTGGTTTTGATGAGGGGTAATATAAAAACGTCGGATGCCTGAAGGCCTTTACCCTCAATCAATGGCCTTCCGGACAACGGATGCAACGGGGACGCATTATTTATCAAAGGAGGGATTCATGAAGAAGTTTATAGCAATGTGCAGTTTGTTGACGGCGTTTGCCTTTCTCGGTGGTGACCTGGCCTTTGCCGGAGCCGAAAAAGACCCCTTGAAACCACGGGTTCCCAGGGCTGAACGCGGGAAGGCCAAGAAGACAAAACCGCCAGCCGAGTTGTACAAGAAATCGAAAAAAGCCTCGGACGCTATCGTAGCCGAAGGCAAGAAAATCTTTGAAGGTAAAGGCACCTGCGTCAATTGTCATGGGAAAAAAGGCGACGGTGCCGGTCCAGCCGGAAAAGTGTTGACCCCTGGACCGCGGAACTTCACGAACTGCAAATTCCACAAGAAACGGAAAGATGGTGAATTGTTCTGGATTATTAAGAACGGCAGCCCGGGGACCGGCATGGTGTCCATGGTGCCTGCGACTATCACCGAAGAAGAGGCGTGGAAGGTCTTGGCCTACGAGCGAAGCTTCTGTAAGAAATGGCGCAAGTAGAAGTAGAAGTCATAAGAATAGTTTCGTCACTTGAATAAGTACCTAAAGCCCTGTTCAGGTTCAATCCTGAACGGGGCTTTTTCTCTTAATCAAAAGTGCAACGTATATCACGCGCGCTCTCATTCGGATTCCTGAGCAAATACGTGCTCCTGACGCTCGTGGGCCTGTGGTCCATTGGTTGGGGCGCCTGTCCTGACCTGAGCCTGGCCGAAGAAGCGCAGCCGTTGCGCCCCCGGGTTCCCGTGAGTGAAAGAACGCGGGCCCGAAAATTGATCCCACCCTTTGGTTCGACGAAAACGGCTTCGTCCGAGATCATTGACGAGGGAAAAGCACTGTATGAAGGGAAAGGGATCTGTGTCTCGTGCCATGGAGAAACCGGCTTGGGAGATGGGCCAATCGGCAGGCGCTTGAATCCCGGGCCTCGCAATTTCACCAATTGCAGGTTTCAGAAGAGAAGACGCGACGGCGAATTGTTCTGGATCATTAAGAACGGCAGCCCGGGAACCGGCATGGTGCCGATGATTCCCGTGACGATTACCGAAGAAGAAGCTTGGAAAATATTGGCCTATGAACGAAGCTTCTGCGAAGACTGGCATCGGTAAAGTTCCTTCCCGTTTCCGGAAGCACTGCGTGGTCCCATTGACCGTTTTCGTCTACGTCTTCTCTCCGTCGCGTGGGCGTGGAAAAGCCCTTCACGTGAGTCACCGGAGGAACGTTCTCATGCCGACGCTTGAACCGTTCACGGTGCGTTCGAATGCGTTGTCTGGTTGACACCTGGAAGAACCGTTGACTAGACTCGGCCATTCGATGACCCGGAGTTGTCTGGAACAGTCTTCATACATTAGAGGAATGAAATGGCAAACAGGCGAACACGAGATGAGGATAAGGCGGCCCTTGAACAAAAAGTCAGGGAAAGACGAGCCAGCGGTGAAACCCCCGAAGGGGAAAAGGACGTGCGACGGCTGCGAAAACGCCTCAAACGGGTACAGCGAAAAATTCGTGGCAAAGCGGCGCGTATAGCCAGGGCTGCCGGGAAGAAAGCCAGGGCGGCATAACGTCGGAATCCCGGAGAGTGACGATGCGTCTGCTGAATTCAGTGAAAGGGGAAAGTTCATGAAGGACGATATGAAATCTTCTGCCGAAGATCATCACGCGCAGGATGAGGAAACCGACGCCTCTGCCGTCTCTCAAGATGAAGTGACGGATGAATTTGTGGATGAAGTATCGGAAGCCCTGCTGGACGGCGACGACGTAACGACCGCGGAAGCCGAACAAGGCGAGGAGCAGGGCGACGCACAGGCAGAGGAAGAAGAGCCTGAATTCGAAGAAGAGAAGGTCAAAGACGAGATCGATATCCAGATCGACCTTCTTCGTGACCCGGATTGGGTCGTCCGACGGGAAGCGGTCGTGACCCTGGGGGAAATGGGGGACGAGCGCTGCGTGGAGCCAATAGTCAAAGCGCTCCGTGACGGGGACTGGCAGGTCCGGGAAGCGGCGGTTGAAGCTATTGCTGAAGTGGGGTCTCCCGCGGTCGAGTTGTTGCTCAGGTACATGCGCGATTGGGAGTCCAGAAAATACGTGATTCAGGCATTGGGAAAGATCAATGATGAACGGGTGTTGGAGCCCCTGCTGTCGATGTTGCACAATGACGAGTTCAAGGACGACGCGACGAGGGCCCTTGTTTCGTTGGGGAAACCCGCCGTGCCCAAATTGATTGAGGCCTTGAGCGATAGAGAAGAGTTCGTACGCAAGCAGGCTATTTCGGCTCTCGGTGAGATCAGGGATTCGGAAGCCGTTGATCCCTTAATTGCCATGCTCCAGGACCGGGATTGGTTTACGCGTCTTACCGCAGCGGCTGCGTTGGAAAAAGTGGGAGACCCGCGAGGACGGGACGCGATTAAGCCCTTGATGAAAGATCCAGACATCGTCGTTCGGATGCGGATAGAACGTATTCTTGCGGCGTGGAAAAAACAGCCGGCCAACGCCTAGCAGACAAAACCGCCGGAGCGCGGTCAACGCTTAAAACCCGTCAGCACGTACGCGCCTGCGGTCGGAACCCGCGGCGCTCACTGCAGGTCTGCAGTGATTCCCTCTGAGAACCCGTCTTGTCGTCCGTTCACGTCTGCCACAGGAGTGAGTTCAATTGTTCTTGAGCGGCTTCCAGTTTTTCTTGAGAGACGGCTTGGCCGTCAGCCATGGCTCGTTGAAGATCCGCGACCTTCGCCATGGCTTCACGAAGTGCGTCCGAGGTTTCTGATCCCTTCATCCTGACGGCTTGTTCCAGGTGCTCAAGCGTTTTCTCCAGGTCGGCTATGGCTTCCTCCTGTTTGCCGGCCAGCATTTTGGCCCTGCCGTTCAAAAAGCCGGACGTGGCCTGTACGACTTTCTTTTGAACGAGCAAATCTTCCTCAACGAGGCCGACGGTCTGCTCCACGACTCCTTGCGATAACTCCCGGATCTGATTTTTGATCTCCTCGGGTGGTTGTCGCCCTACGTAAAGTCCTGCCAAAAAGGCACCCAAGATCAAGACGATTCTCAAGAATTTCATCATCGTTTGATTCCTGTCCGTGGGTTCGTGTTGTTGGTTTCAGATGAGGACACATTATGGACTTCGAGGGAGTAAAAAGAAAGAGGCAAGAAGAATCAAGGGACTGCCCATGGGTTGGAACGGTTAAGACGCGTCGGCCAGGAGGAGTTTGTTGGTGCAATCGGGAAGTGAACGGAAAGGCACGCGTTGCGAATTTCCAAAGGAAACTTTCTGTTGTCACGGACCTCATGGTTGTAATATATTGAAATTGATAATTATAATCGATACTTTAATTGTCCGTGAGATATGACGTATGCCGCATCCGATGAAGATGGAGAACAATGAAATGAAAAAGGTCACAGACGACCGTTCTGTACTGTCGCGTTCGATCGTCGTCCTTGAAGAAATTGTCGTTGAA
Organism: Nitrospirales bacterium; assembly: GCA_965215405.1. Classification (GTDB taxonomy): domain Bacteria; phylum Nitrospirota; class Nitrospiria; order Nitrospirales; family UBA8639; genus Bin75. Next base: position 364,891 of record OZ244060.1, on the reverse strand, counting down.
GGTCGTCGAACGAGAGAGGCGGAACTGGCCAGAGAGAAGATGGAGGCCATTCCAGGCGGTACGGGGTTGATCCTCGAGAGTGCCCTTACGGGCAAAACAAACGTGAATATCTCTGACGCGCTCGTCTCGACGCCAGGGGTAGTCGTGCAGAACTTTTTTGGCAGCAATGATCAACCACGCATTCAGATTCGCGGGTCCGGCTTGCAGCAAAATCCCGTTGAGCGCGGGGTCCTGATTCTCCAAAACGGGCTGCCGATCAATCGGGCCGACGGTTCATATGCCGTGGGCCTCGCCAATGCCAGGCAGGTGCAGTTTACCGAGGTGTATCGCGGGTACACGGCCAACCGGCTCGGAGCCACCGTGCTCGGGGGCGCGCTCAATTTCGTCTCGCCGACGGGTTCGTCGGCTCCTGGGGTGACCGCAGGAGTGGAAGGCGGCAGTTTCGGTCAGGTGTCCGCCTCCGCCCAAGCGGGCGGGAAACAGGGAAATTTCGATGGACTCGCGCAGGTGCATTTCAGTCAGCGGGATGGATTTCGCGTTTACAATAAATCGGAAAGATTGAACCTCGACGCCAACGTCGGTCTCAAACTGACCGATAACGTCTCCAGCCGCCTCTTCGTCGGGTATACCGATATGAGTTTCGACGTTGCCGGTCCGTTGACCAAGCAGCAACTGAACCAGGATCCCACGCGGATCCACGCGGGTCCCACGGTCCGCCCCAACCCGATGCCGCCGCCCGGGCTGCTGGTATCCAATCGCGGACCGAACGTCGTTCGTGACCAACCGCAACGCGAGGCGAACCAGTTTCGGATCGTCAGCAGGACAACCGCAACGTCCGGCGCGCAACTTGCCGACCTGGTCCTGGGGTACACGTATACCGATGATGCATTCCGTTTTCCCATCCCCAGCTCGATTCGCGAGACGGAAGGCGGAGATTTTACCTCCGTCTTGCGCTATGCCTATCGGCCTGACGCGACCCGGACGCTTCCTCTGTTCGAAGCCACCGCCAAATACGTCGTGGGGTCGGCCGACCGGTACAATTTCATCAACAGAGCGGGAGCCAAGGGACCACTGTTCGGCCAAAGTGAACTCGACGCCAGCACGCTTTCGCTCTATGCCGGGCTGAATATTCCCATCGGCGACGTCTTTACGCTCTCGCCGACCGTGGCCTACACCCAGGCGGAACGGGAAAACGCGGACGTGTTTGAGGCGATGACGCGGCCTACCATCGCCTTTAATCCCATGAATCAGACTATGCCGTTGCCGGGCGGTCAGGTGCCGGCGGGCAACACCAGTTACTCGCGATCTTATGATGGCTGGAGCCCAAGCCTCGCTTTGGCCTTCAGCCCATGGAAAACCATACGTTGTTCGCGGCGGTCAGCCGCAGTTTCGAACCCCCGGTCCACGACGACCTGATTGTCACCCTGAGCGGCACGCCGTTCAGCAGCCCAGGTCGGCCGATGCCTCCCAATCCGGCCTTTCCCGCACCCGCTTTTCGCACACCGGATCTCAAAGCGCAAACGGCGACGACCATCGAAGTCGGATGGCGCGGCAGGTCCGGAATAGTCGCCTGGGACGCCGTGACCTATTACGCGTGGGTGAAGAACGAGTTGCTGAGTCTGCGTGACATGTCCGGTGTTGCGCTGGGTGCCGTGAATGCCGACAAGACCACCCATTTTGGAATCGAGCTGGGCCTCAGCGCCCAATTAACCGATGAACTCAGCAGCCGGCTGGCCTATACGTATCAGGATTTTCGCTTTGATGGCGATCCGGTGCGAGGGAACAACCGCCTGGCGGGGGCACCGCCGCACTTCGTCAACTGGATGGTGCAGTATGACCTTCTGCCGGACCTGGTTGTCCAGACGGAAATCAACTGGCGCGCCCGGACGGCGGTCGACAACCTCAACACGCTGTACAACGATTCGTTCGTGGTTGTCGACCTCCGCGCAAACTATGATTTCAATGACCACTTCAGTCTATTCGGAGAGGCACGCAACGTCTTCGATAAGACGTATGCCTCATCGACCCTTATCGTCGATCAGGCCAGACCCGATCAGGCGGCGTTTCTGCCCGGTGACGGGCGGGCCTTTTACGCCGGCGTGAAGGTGAAATTTTGACAAGGCAGGAGACCGCGACCAATGACACAGAAAAGTACGGATCAGGATGCACCCGGTCATGGACTGGACTACGGCAAAATGCCGGGCCACTGGCTGCTGGCGCAGATGGGCAAGAGGGTGTTGCGGCCCGGAGGGGTGGAGTTGACCTGTCGCATGCTGGAGTCCCTGGATATTCGCTCCGGTGACGAGGTCGTGGAATTCGCTCCTGGCCTTGGAGTGACGGCTCGGGCGGCCCTGAAGCGCAATCCAACCTCTTATACGGGTATTGAACGGGACGATACCGCAGCCAGACAAGTTGGGAAGTACCTGAAAGGCCAGGGCCGACAATGCCTGGTGGGCAGGGCGGAAAACACGGGCCTGCCCGACGCTTCGGCAACGGTGGTTTTTGGCGAAGCCATGCTGAGCATGCAGACGCCGGTCCTGAAGTCGTCGATCGTCGAGGAAGCCACGCGGCTGCTCAGGCCTGGAGGAAGATACGGAATCCACGAGCTGTGTTTACAGCCTGATGGTCTGGAGGATACCAAAAAGGCGGAGATTACAGGGATCTTGTCTGAAGCCATTCGAGTGGGTGCGAGGCCTTTGACTCCCGGGGAGTGGAGACGTCTGCTGGAGGACCATGGGTTGACGGTCGAAACACAGATCACCACGCCCATGCATTTATTGGAACCCAGGCGATTTATTCAGGATGAGGGGTGGGCGCGTACGATGCGTTTCGTTTTGAAGGTCGCAATGACTCCTTCGGCTCGGCGGAGAATTTTCCGGATGCGAAGGGTTTTTCGAGAACATATGAGCAATTTGGGAGCGATAACGCTGGTTGGAGTGAAGCAATGAGGCCCCCGCCAGCGATCTGTAAGCATGGTGACGGAGAAGTTGCTGATCGGTTGACCGGCAAAGTCCGTGAGCATCCTTTGAGTCTCGTGCGAACCAAAACCTCGCTTCAGTGAGTGCCTGGGAATTTATTTGGCACTTCGCGTGTGCCCTGCGATCATGCACCTCCTCTCTCAAAAATTCTGAGAAGCCGCGCACGACCATACCCCATCCTGACCGCGTCAAGAATTGCCCGTGGAACTGAACGTGCGAGAGATCAGGCGTTTCCGCCTGGAGAATCAGCCTTGCCTAAGGCCTTGGAGGATTCGATGGCAAAACGGTCCCCCACGATCCGGGCCACGCGGTTCATGTACTCGGTGAGGGCCGTGACCTGGTCAGGCTTCAGGTCCCGGCGAAATTGTGGAAGCAGACCCCACCGGGTTTCAAATTCCTCGCCTGAAATGGAAGCGACAACGCTGATCAGCTTGATCAATTTCGCGCCGTGAGGGTTCTTGGAACGGGCAGAGGACGGACCTTCCGCTTGAGGTTGAGTCGCAGGAAACGTCTCTGCTTCGGATTCCGAGGGTTTTCCTTCAAAGAGAGCCGTCAACGCTGGAATCACGGCGTTGATACAGACGGCGGTTGTCGTCGTGACGGCTTGGTTGTTGGCGTCCCCCGTCCTGCCGGCCACGCGTTCACCGGCGTGCTGAAGAAAAGCATTTCGCGCTTTACTGTCTTCCGAAAACACAAATTTGTAGGGTTCATAGGTCTGGCGGCTTTCGGCTACGGCCTGGCCGACGGAGACGACAATTTCCTGATCATCGATTTGAGAGGAGCTCAGAGAGGGAGCTAACAGGGATTTGAGTCGATCACTCACGTGATCTTCAAGACTATTCATGAATTCGGGTTGCCGTTGGATGGGAACGTAAAACGCGGAAACGCGATCCGCCAGATTAAACAGGACCTTCAGGAATTCCAGATAAACGTCCCATTCCTGTTGTTGATTGAGTTTGATGGAGGTGGATTGATCGCTGCGCTTAATCAGCGTAACGGATTCCCGGCATACGTCCAGTATGGTGTTCGACAAGTCTTTGAGAATGGATTCGTACTCTTGAACGGGACGCTTCATGAATTGAAAAGCCTGATGCCTGTCTGAAAAGCCTGATGCCTGTCTGAAAAGCCTGATGCCTGTCTGAAAAGCCTGATGCCTATCTAAGCAAAGAAAGGGAAGGCTTTGCAAGTGTTCCCAGGAAGGTGGAGATGGTTCACGGTTCCGGTCCGGGCCCGTCATTGCATGGGGCCAGGCCCTGTGTTATACACGACGGATGGAGTGGGTCCGGTGTAAGGGTCCATTTCCGTGAACCCTTTTTCTCTCGTGCCCTTGATGGACTCCGTCAAATCCGATTCCAAAGTCTACGTGCTGAAGCGACCGAGTGCCGACGCGGCGGTCAAGCCCCTTTCTCGAGATTACGCGCAGGAATTAAATCCTCAACAACTCGCCGCCGTCGAAGTCGTCAATGGTCCGGCCTTAGTCATTGCCGGGGCCGGAAGCGGCAAAACCCGGGTCCTTGTCTATCGCGTGGCCAGGCTGATCGATACGGGTATCGATCCGGGCTCGATTCTTCTGTTGACCTTTACTCGAAAAGCGGCTCAAGAAATGTTGGGGCGAGTGGGCCTGCTGATTGGTCCACAAAGCGATCGAGTGACGGGAGGGACGTTTCATTCCGTGGCCAACGTCTTGCTCCGCCGCCATGGCCGAGCCATTGGCCTGGAGCCGGGCTTTACGATTCTGGATCGTGGCGATTCCGAAGACCTGGTCAACCTCGTTCGCGCTCAAATCGGTCTCACCGAAACCGGCAAGCGCTTTCCTCGCAAAAGGACGATTGCCGACATGTTCAGCAAATGCGCCAATACCCTGCAATCGCTCGAAGACGTGCTCCTGAAGGAGTACGACCATTTCGGCGACTATCTGGGCGAGTTGACCGAATTGCAAAAAGCGTATGAATCAACCAAGCACCAACGGCAGTTAGTCGACTATGATGATCTGCTGACCCGCCTTCTGGAGCTGTTAACGGTCGATGAGCCGGCGAGGAAGATGATCTCGGAGGTCTATCGCTACGTTCTGGTCGATGAATATCAGGACACCAACCGGCTCCAGGCCGAGGTGGTGCGGAAACTTGCCGCCACGCATGAGAACGTGATGGTCGTCGGGGATGATTCGCAATCGATCTACGCGTTTCGTGGAGCCACGTTTCGGAACATCATGGAATTTCCTGTCTTGTTCCCGGAAACCAGAATTTTCACGCTGGAAGAAAATTACCGAAGTACGCAATCCATCTTGGAGTTAGCCAACGACGTCATTAAAGGCGCAACGGAAAAATACAGTAAAACGTTGTTTACCCAAAAAGGGCAGGGTGAGCGACCGGCCCTGGTCCAAACGGTCGGTGAAAACGCCCAGTCTCGATTCATCGCGCAGAAAGTCCTGGAACTGCGGGAAGAAGGCGTGCAGTTAGATGAAATCGCGGTCTTGTTTCGCTCCAGCTTTCACGCCTTTGACTTGGAAATCGAGTTGTCCAAACGGGACGTCCCGTTTGTCAAACGAGGTGGGTTCAAATTTATTGACACTGCGCACGTCAAGGATGTACTGGCACATTTGCGCGTCGTGCATAACCCCCTGGATACGATCAGTTGGAACCGTTTGTTGCAGTTGGTTGACGGCGTGGGGCAAAAGCGGGCGAGCGACCTGATTGCCCAACTCGTGATCAGCGAGGCTCCGTATGAGGCGTTGCGGCAGGGGGGTGGGCGGTCGGCCCTGGGATTGCGCAACCTCGCCTCGGCACTGGAATCCAGCGGCAACGTGGAAGACGAATCTCCTGCCGATCAAGTCAATCGTCTTCTGGAGTATTATTATCCGATCCTCAAAGAGCAGTACGATGATTATCCCAAACGCATTCGGGATTTGGAGCATCTCATGGTCATAGCGGAGCGCTATGCGAACCTGGAAGAGTTTCTTGCCGATCTGACGCTTGAACCGCCCGATGGGAGCATGACGGAGATCGAAGCCCGGGACCGTGATGATAAACGGCTCGCGTTGTCAACCATCCATTCCGCTAAAGGGCTTGAATGGCGGTGTGTGTTTGTGATTTGGCTGGTCGATGGACGATTCCCCTCCTCCTATTCGTTTCTGACCGAAGAAGAACTCGAAGAGGAACGGCGGTTACTGTACGTTTCGGTGACCCGGGCCAAGCAACTCCTCTACCTTACGTTTCCCATTCAGGTGTATGATAAAGTCACGGGATCGATGCTCTTGAAGCCGTCTCGATTTCTCGATGACGTGCCCGCTTCCCTGGTCGAAACCTGGAGCGTGGTTGAAGATGGTGAATCCTGGAGGTAAGCCGCCGTGACACGGGGAACGATAAAATGGATTTTGGCCGTTCTCTTATTGGGGCTCGTGCTGAGCCTGAACCAGTTCGTCCACGGTGCTCAGGGTCCAAACAGGACCATCGAGACCTGGGTCAATCTCATTGAACAAGCCGAATCATTGGAACTGCCGACGGGGTTTCTCAAGGAAATCGATCCCGATTTTGTCACGGTGACGTTCGAAGACCTTCGGACCTATGCCGCGGAATATCATCCGGAAGATCATCGTATGATTTTGAACCTGCGGTTGTCGTTCAATAAAGCCGGCGGGGCGTTGATGGATTTGGAGCGTATGACCCACCATGACGTCAGTCTCCTGTATCACGAACTGCTCCATTCTTATCTGGATTACATTTTCAATGGTCCGGATTCGGAAACGTTGAGTTCCCAGGTTCATCGAGTCTTGGCTTTTGCCCATGAGCAAATGCGCTGTCATTATCGTTTTGTGCGTATTAACCCGATTCGTCAACGTCGGGACGCGACGGAGCTCCGCTTTCTTTCCGAAGAAGATGCATGGGAAGTGTTGAACGAGACCTGGGCGGTGTTTATCGGATGGCAGATTTGGACAAAGTTGGAACAGCATCGCGCGGTCAGAGGGATTGGTCCGTGGAATGATTCCCTCATTGAGGATTGGGCGGGCTTACTGTCAAAGGCCAATACGAGCGGAGCGTTACTCGGATATTACGAGCCGGACGATCCGGAGGAACGACGGGTGGCGCGAAAACGGTTTATTGCGCCGTCCAATGGGTTGACCTCGGAAGGCGTCAAACTGCTGCTGGCAGTCGTGTTGGAAGAACCCGACGCCGTCGTTCAAAAAGGAGGGTTTGTCATCGAGGCCACCCGGGACACGACGTCGGAACCCCTTTCGTGCGATGAGTGAACGCGTCAGCCCTCTGACGCTCTGGACACGCACCGTTCAAAGATGCTAGCGTCACGCGTTGCAGCGTTGTATTGGAGCGAAATCGGGAAGCGCCTGTAGCTCAGTGGATAGAGCACTGGCCTCCGGAGCCAGGTGCCGCAGGTTCAAATCCTGCCAGGCGCGCCATAACAGACCTCTCCGCCTCTTGAGTGGGTCGTTAGCTCAGCTGGTAGAGCAGCTGACTCTTAATCAGCGGGCCACAGGTTCGATCCCTGTACGACCCACCAATTTTTATTTATTTACGTTATAAATTATCTGAAAATTGACGTGAAAAAAGGGTGGACCCGAAGGTGGCCACTATTCTCTGCCGTGCCAGGCAAAGAAGGGCCAATGATTACGCGACGTGGACGGAGGTGATCCGGCCCGGAATGGTTCTGGTCAGGGTTCAGGTGCACGTTGAAAGACACCACCCTGCAACTCGGGATTTTTAATTTCTTCAAGGAGGATCCCGACAAAGAACAAGCGATGAACTGTCAACGGTTGCTCTTGATCGTTCGGCAGTTGGACGTTGGGGCCGTGCGATAGCGTGAGGATCTCACGGAAGATACATCGGAAAACGTGCGGTAAACTTATAGATTTCAATGGGGGGGGTCCTCCCTCCGGCGTCTTGCCCGTGGTCAAACCTGGGGAGGATCAACAGCTTCTCACTTTACCTGCCATGCCCACGGGTTCCAGCACGAATCAGGATTTTTCCAGTCTCGCGCTCACCAGCCGATTCAGGCTGACGCCGGCTTCTGCGGCCTGTATCGCAAGCCCACGGTGCGTTTCGGGTGGCACCCGCACCACGAACTTGCCGCTGTACCCACGGTCGCAAGTGGCTCCGGCGGAGTTTCGCCGTTGGCCTGCACGTCCGCAAGGACGCTGCGCACGAGTCGTTGAATCCCCGACAAGGCCTTAGCGGGAATCGGGGCCAACCGGCTCGGCGAGGGAAACTCTACACAGAGCCCTAGGTGCTCGCCGTCGTCCGGTGACCAGGTAATCCGATAGGTGTATTGATCAGTCACGTTCACGTTGAGCCTCCGGTTTCTCAATCGCTTTGAGAATTTGCCGCACTTGATAGACTTTCGCCGTGCCTTTGTTGTTTTGGACGTTTACTCTACCCGGACGGCCAAAAATCTCGGTGTTTCTCGCAAGGCGCTGTCCGAGCCTGTTCACGAGCACACCGGGGTGGCCGGAGACGGCAGTGAGGCTTTCCATTGGGTTCGGGACCAGTGCAGATCTGTGGATGAAGATGCAATCCGGTTATAACTGATGGCGCGCCGAGAAGCGCAGGAAGGAACTCGAAGTCGAGTCTCTTGTTGCCGGGTAGCGGAGTGAGGCTTCGGCAAGCGGGCAGGAGAGCCTGCCGCTTGTCATGATCCGTTTGCCGGCGACAAAAAAGCCGGACGTCACGTGCCTCCATTGAGCATTTTGACGTGGCCCAACAGGATCTTTGAATTCTGAATCTCGGGATTGTCTTTGCCGAGGTCTTGAGCCTTTTTGAACTCCATGGCTGCCTCCTTGTGCTTGTCCGTCTTGTCCAACGCGAGCGCAAGGTTGTAGTGCGCTTCCGCCGACGCCGGATCGGCCTCGACCGCTTTCATAAAGTGACCGAGAGCCACGTCCCAATGTTCCTGGTTGTAATGTTCGATGCCTTCATTGTTCGCGGCGTGGGCTTTGGAGTCAGCGGCGGTCATGAGCGCCGCCGGGCCGCCGGCAACGGCCGTCCCAATGCCGAACCCCATCACGGTTAAAAACGAGATGAAAGAAGTACAAAGAATCAATCTCAAGAAAAGGTTCATGATGAAACCTCGCCGTTGAAGTTTGAATTGAATGGTCACGACGTTCTTCGTCCACCGGTGGGTGGACGAACTGGCAACAATCAGTCTGGCGAATAATATAGCGAATGCCGGAACATTCGGTGCCCGGACAGCGAGAACTTTTTTACCAATAGGCAAATCGGAACGGCCGGTGTGCCCACCAGTATGGCCCCCAATAAGAACCGGCGTACCACCCATAAGAATAGGGAGGGAAGCCGTAGCGCCCAAACCTGGGAGGCAGTGGCATGCCTTCAGGCCAAACCTTCAGGAATTGGATGGTGACCGTCGGATACGTATATTCCATTTCGTCAATCAACTCGGTGACGGCTCCCGAAACTTTCCCGACGATCGTGATTCGGGTGCCACTCGGCACCGTGGCCGGATCCAGAAACTCGGTTTGAAACGCCAGAAAGCGTCCCTGGGATTGCGTGCGGTCCATGGCCGGTTCATGATTTCGTGAAGTCGGAAGCTGCAGGACGGTCAGGCGGGTGTGCTCTTTGAGACGCGTGGCGTCCAGGACTTCACCACTCAGGACAAGGACCTTTCCCAAATGAGTCGTCGGCGCTTCTTTGACCTGGGCAAAAGAAAGCGCTGGGTCAATCTGCTTTTCGAGATCCGACGGAAACGTCGACTGTCCCGCACAGGCCGGCAGTAATAAGAACGCGACAGGGAACAATCCGAAACGGGACATGGATGATTTGCTCTTCATGGGAACGTGCTCCCGAACAGAGTCCCTGATCCACATAAGTAAGCCTACTCCCCCCGCTGTCTTTTCTCAAGCCCTGAAAGAACGAAGATCGTGTCTCGTTGACGGCCACAACGATCTTCAACGCAACGGGAAAAAACAAAAGCCGGACGTGACCCCGTGGTAAGATCCGGTTTCCCGAAGGGCCTTTGCGTCTGTTGTCGACGTGTTCGCTCAGCAGACGTTGTCTATCTTGACGTCAAAGGTACTTTGATCAATGGAATCAGAAACGCCAACGCGATAACGATACAAACGATCGTCGTACCCGTTGCCGCCGGCGACGTAAAGTTGTCCTTGTAAGCATGTAAGTGGGCAAACGTGGTAATGAGCAGGACGACACCCGTCCCCCCGCGTAACCATTGCCCCGGCAATTTCCATGTCGGAGCCGTGACGGCAATAAACAGTGCGAGACCGAGGCTGAGCCAGAAGACCGTGGGCAGTGCGGAGGCGGATATGGTGCCCGTCACGCTGACGAGCAGGGCGAGAGAAAGCGCGAACGGTGTCCCCCGCGTCACGCCTGACCAGGCCGCTTCGAGGCGCGGCGCACGGTTCCCCTTTCCACGCTGTTTGAGAAGGTAGATATTGAATCCCGAGGAAATAACGTAACCGAGGACCACGCCGAAAAGCGCATAAGCGGCTTTTACCGGAAGACCGCCGAATGATCCGAAATGGACGGGATAAACTGAAGCAACGATCTGTTGGCCGATCTTCCCGTCGGTCATGCCGACGGTCTGAACAAACTCTCCATCCTGGTTGAAATTATAATATTCACCGAAAACCAGACGGCGTTGCCGTATTCCAAGAACCTGGAGATGCTGCCCTTTGGTCTTGGGTTCGTGCATAACTCCAACGTGCAGGGGCCGGGCCGCAGATTGTCGCTCGGGTACACGATGAAATTTTAGGAGGGGAAGACCAGGGTCTCCATCTGTCAGTCTGCTCGAAGTGCCTCTCTTGAGTCGCCCTGCCTTTCCGTCGGAAGGAAAGGCAGGGCTTTTTATTGAGAAGGCGGCCGTCGAGGGGAGACGTCCGGTCGTGATGCTCGGAGGAGAGGCAGGGTGGCAGGTCGTTGCGTTCAGCCGCCGAGTCGATTCCTACGACGTGGACTTGTCCGGCTTGGTTGCAATGGCCATGTTGAAAATGCCGGATTTTCTCACGGAATCCATGACTTCGATCACGCGACCATGCGAGACGGCTTCATCGGCGTTGATGACCACCGCGGGTTCTTCCCCGTAGTACAGGAGATCCTGCAGCCGCGGCTCAAGCTCCGGGATCGTTATGGCGTCTTTATTAAAAAACAAGTCGCCTGTATGGGAGATCGTGAGGGTGACTTGTTCGGGAAGGTCATCCGTCGAGGAACCCGCTTCCGGCAGGTTGACGGGCATGCCTTTTTGCAACGTCATGGAAAGCGTGGCGATCATGAAAAACACCAGCAGAAAAAACATGGTGTCGATCATGGGAATAATTTCAATGCGGGCTTTTTTCTTGACCTCGGAAGAAAGTTTCATGAGGACACCCGTGCGGCTGCTTCCTGTAAGGCGCGTTCGTTGAGCGTGGCATAGTGTTCAATGTGTTCGGTCAGGCGTTCCGTGCGACTCAGGAAATAGTTGTAGGGGAGAAGGGTCATCACGGCAACGAAAATGCCGGCGGCCGTGCATATTAACGCCTCGGCGACGCCACCCGTGACGGCGTGAGGTTGACCGATCCCCTGAATGGCCATGATGCCGAAGGAATCGATCATGCCGACGATCGTGCCTAACAGGCCCAATAAAGGGGCCAGTGTGATGATGGTATCCAAAGCGGGCAGACCCCGTTTCATATGACGGACTTCGACGATGCCGGCGGATTCCATGGCTTTCTCCGGCATGGAGGCGCGGGCAAGGATGCCAGCCCCCAGGACTCGAAGGACCGGATGAGGATTGCCTTCGGTCAGCGACAAGGCGTCGGGGAATTTCCCCTGCGTGGTGAGCGTGATCATCTGATCGGCCTGCTCGAGAGCGGGCAGGCGATAAAAATACCATCCCCGTTCCAGAGTGACGGCAAGAGCCACGACGGAACAGACGAGAATGGGAATGATCAGCCATCCTCCGGCGATGAGGATTTCGACAAAAGCCAGTGACGTGTCAATCATGAGAACGTGTCCTTGGTTGGAGAAGGATTATCCTTGTTTGGTTAACGCAAACTTGATCGGGATTTCCACGATGCTGCGAATCGGGATATTGCCGTCTTTTTCAGGGTGAAAGGTCCATCGTGTGACCGCGGCGATTGCGGCGTCATCTAAAACCTGATGCCCGCTGCTCCGTTGCACGGTGATCGGCACCTCCGGCCTGCCGTTCGGCTGAACGGCCACGCGAAGGACGACCGTCCCCTCCCAGCTTTCTTCCTTGGCGATTCTTGGATAGACGGGAGGAATTTGTCGTTTTAGACCAACGCCCGTCTTCGAAGGCCCTTTGGACGTCGGGACGGAACGCAACGTTTTTGTCGTGGAGGCTGAAGCGACGCGTGACGGGGAAGCCGGCGGCTGGACTTTGGTCGAGACTCCCTCCAGGGCAGCGAGAGTAGAAAGGGCAGGGATGGTCATCGATGGATTGTGAACGCCGGTTCTGGCTCGCGTCGGGGGGCGGTTGCCGCGGGCCACTTTCGTGAAATTTTTCAATCTTAAGACGTCGCCGGCGCGTTCATCTTGAAGGACGCGTCGCTTTAACGGTTGCGGGGCTTGGCGTTGCGGCCGTTGGGGCATGACCTTGGCTGGCAGGGTCGGTTCTGCAGGAACGCGAAGCCGCGGCGGCGGCATGATCTGTTGCGGTTGGACGGGCTGCGGCCGTCGTTGGGTTTGGTGCATGGGAGGCACGGCTTGAGGTTCCGCTTCCCTCGGCGGCGTTGGCGCCTGGGGTTCAACGAGGGTGACCCTGACCAGAGGCTTGGGTTTTTCAACGCTGTGAGAGAAGTGCAGGAAACTCAAGAGCGCGACGGCACCCACGTGGAACAGGATGGACCACGTCCCGAACAGCAGAAAAGACGGTTCGGGGTAAGGCACGCTCAAGGAGTCGCTGTTCGTCATGAGCCGGTTTTCTTGAGCAGGTTTCGAATCCGTTCGTCTTTCCCGCCAAGCTCGACGTATTTACGGTATTGGGCGAGAGCGCGCTTCGTATCTTTGCGATGAAACTCATAAAAGACTCCCAGATTGTAATGCCCTTCGATCAGGTTCGGGTTCAAGGACAAGGCTGCCTGATAGGCTTGCTCTGCCTGGTCGAGTTTGTCGACGTTCGCAAACAGCACGCCCAGGTTGAGGTGGGCTTCGGCGTGCTTCGGGTTGAGGCGAATCACCTCCTGGAAATGGTTCATCGCTTGTTGGGCCTGTTCCTGATCTTGCAGGAGAAACCCCAAAGCATAATGCGCTTCGATCAAGTCGGGTTTTGCTTGTAAGGCCGTTTGGTACGCCTGAATCGCCTCCGTCCGGCGATTGTCTTTTTCGGCCAACTGGGCCAGCAGCAGCCAGGCGTCGGCGTCCCGGGGCTTCAGATTCGTCAATGCCTGCAATTGCTCTCTCGCTCTGGTCGTGTCCCCGGCGAGATCATAGAGGTTCGCCAGATTATACATGGCGGTCGTTTGTCCGGGATTCAGTTCGAGTGCGGCGAGATAAGCGCTGACCGCCTCCTCCTGCTCTCCCAGTTGGTCGTAGACAAACGCCAGATTCAGTTGCGCCTCGCCGAAGCGCGGATAGACCTCCAGGGCCTTTCGGGTCGCCTCCTTGGCTGGCTCCAGCTTGTTCTGACGTTGATACACCAACCCCAGATCCAGATACGCCCGAGCGAAATTGGGGTGCAGGGCCACCGCCTTTTTCAGGTGAGTGACGGCCTGTTGGGGTTGCTGTAACCCGTTGAACAGGACGACGCCCAGCAGATGGTGGGCGGCCGCAAAACGGGGAAACGCCTTCAGGGCTTCTTGCAGTGCTCGGGCCGCTTGCCGGAACTCTTGCTGATGCAAGTGGTTCAGGCCCTGGTTATACAAGGCGTGGGCTTCGTCGGCCCGGCTTGTAAGGGGAAGGCCGAGGCCCAGCATGAGGATCATGACACTGATGATCAGGGTTTGCGCAAGTCGTATGACCATAACGCCTCTGCTTGTTAAGGGGTTCGTCATGAAAGCGGTCTTCCTTTGCAGGAGCGTCACCGCCCGCGGGCTAGAAAGCATATGCGGCTCTCAGGTAATAGAATCCCCCGTTGAATCCATAGGGAGAAGACGAGGGGTACTTCCGGCCGAATTGCCTCCAAAGTCCGGCATTCTGAGCTTCGGTTGGATACGTGTCGAACAGGTTTTGCGCCCCCGACGCGATGGTCAATCCTGACTTGAAGGTGTAGGAGGCTTCCAGGTCCACGAGCCATCGGGATTCGGCGTCGATGGGGCTTCCATCGCCGGCATTGAAATAATCAACGAACTCGCCGTAGTAGTAAAGCCTGGACAGCAACCGGTAAGGACCCTGCACGTGGTCGGCCGTCAGCGAGAACCGGATCTTCGGCAGACCCTCTTGGATCTGGCGCACTTTTTCGGAGTGAATGATGTCCAAATCGACCTCGGTCAACCGGGTTTGATTCCAGTTGCCCGCGAACGTAAAGATGGTGTCCCCTCCGAACATTTCCATGGGGTACGTTGCCACGATGTCGACCCCTTGTGTGGTCGCATCGGAAAGGTTGGTGAAGTATTTCACCTTCTTATTGTCGTCTAGGAAGCCTTCATTTTCCAGACGCTTATTCAGAACCTCCTCGTCAACCCCAAAGGTTGACGCTATCTTAGAGAGAGTTCTCTGTGTCGTTGTCCCGAGACGGTCCTGAACCTTGACGCGGTAATAGTCGATAGTCACGGAAAAGGCGCCGACGTTGACTACCGTGCCCGCGCTGACGTTGAAGGACTTTTCCGGTTTCAGCGGTGGGCCGCCTAGAAGGGTCGCCGGCACAGTGATTTCGTCCACCAGCTGTTTGTCTTCGATGTTGGTGGATGTGTTGCGAACGTTCTCCTGTCCCACGGTCGGTGCCCGGAAGCCCGTGCTGAGCGAGCCGCGAAGCGCCATGCCGGACGTCGCTTGCCAGCGGGTGGTCACCTTGCCGTTCAGGGTGTCTCCGAAGGTTTCATACTCCTCATACCGGCCCGCCACGCCGACCAGCAGATCTTTGACCACGTCGGCTTCCACGTCGAAGTAGGCGGCGTAGCTGCCCCTGTCGGTCTTATCCGCGACGACATTAGGCGGGTAGCCGGGAAATCCTCTGGAGCCGGTTAAGAAGCCCTGTTTTAAAAGCCCCTCCTTGCTTTTGTCAATAAACCAGGAATTCTCTTCCCCTGCTTCTCTCTCGAATTCTTCCTCTCGATATTCCAGGCCAAGGGCAAGGTTCAGCGGAGAGTGGAATACGTCGGTGTCCAATCGCCTGGAGAGATCGAGGTTGAACACGCGGTCCCTCTCCGTGTCGGCACCGACGTCGTAGTTCGTCGGAACGTCCGTTCTCAGTCGGGCGAGTTGCGGATTGACGGTGTTCGTCATGAAGAAGTCCGTACTGTGTTGACCGAACACGGCACTGAGGTCATAGTGCCAGTTGTCGAGCCAGACGTTGTCGTGAGAGACGTCCCCGCGGATGCCGACGGCTGCGCTCCAGTCGCGCACCGTGCCCCCGAACGTCGGCGTGAATCCGCCCGGGAATTTCTCGTTGAAGATGAAGCAGTGGTCGGGAAGAGCCACGTCGCTGTAGTCGGCTCCGGCGTTCGTCGGCACGCCAGGGCAGCCGCCCTGGCCATTCTCCGACAGGTCGGCGACCAGGAGGCTGTTCTCATCATTGGGATTCGTGAAGACCCCACCCCGTTCATTGGGGTTGCGGTAAAAAAACCCTCCTTCCACTTTGCGTTGGGCATAATTGCCGAAGGCATAGACTTCGACGCTTTTGCTCAGTTGCAGACCGAGGTTACCGAAGAGTTTATAGTCATAGTGAAACTCCGGCGCGCCCCAGACCTGGGCGTGGGGTTGCCGGACGTCGGTATTGCCCGCGTCAATCAATTCCTGCGCGTCGCCGTACTGAACGCTGCGGTCGGTCGGGTCGGCATTTTTGTACTCGAAGCTGAAATTGGCAAACCCCGACTCGATCAGCGGGAGCGGAAGAGGCACGCCCAGGTTGCCCGCAATATTGAACGTGTCACCGTCTCCCTCGTAGAACTGGCCCCAGCGGGTTTCCACCCTGCCGCTGTCGGGAGCGTCTTTCAAGACGAAATTCATCACGCCGGCGATGGCGTCGGACCCGTACTGCGCGGACGCGCCGTCGCGCAGCACTTCCACGCGGTCGAGCGCAATGGCCGGGATCACGGCCAGATCAGGTGCGTGTGCCCCGTCCGAAACACCGGTGCCCAGGAAGGTGATGACGGACGCACGATGCCGTCGTTTGCCGTTGATCAGAATCAGGAGGTTGTCGGGCGGCAGGCCGCGCAGGTTCGCCGGGCGTACCAGCGTTGCGGCGTCACTGATGGGTTGCTGGTTGACGTTGTAGGAGGGCACGGTGGCGGACAGGAGGGAGTCCATGTCTCTGGCGCCGTACGTCCTGAAATTGTCACCCGTGAGCACGTCAACCGGCACAGGCGAATCCTGGACCGAGCGACCCGGGAGCCGTGATCCGACTACCACCACTTCTTTGAGTTCCGTGACGTCCTTGTCCTGATCCGAGGCTTCCTGTGCCGCGGCCGGTGAAACCAGCAGGATCAGCAGGCCGCAAGGCAGGACGTACTTCAATAATCGAGAACTGTTCATGACGGTGTCTCCTTGCCTTACTTTTAATCCGGTTAAGCTACGGCCTCGCGTCCCGCGTGGCCCGACGCGCCATACGATACCCGTCTGCCGACAGGCAGGGCACTGCGACGGGTCGCGTCGATCGTAAAGTGGTTCTTAATCACCGTTGATCCGGCTGGTCAAGGTCGAATCTGATGGGCAGGTCAACCGTGACGGGAATCGGAAATTCTCCGTCCTTCGCCGGGGCAAATCGCCACGTTTTGACCGACCGCACGGCACTTTTGTCAAGTTCCGGAAACCCCGAGCTTTTTTGAGTCGTTACCCTTTCCACTATTCCTTCCCTGTTGACGGTGAGCCGTAACAGGACCGTCCCTTCCCAGCCCTGCCTGCGGGCGACTTGCGGATACGGGGGACGTTCGGCTTTGATCGGTCTGACGGATTTCCGAAATCCTTTGCGGTCCGCAATGGAATCTCGCACGATTTTGTGAGGGTCTTGAGAGCCGGGGTGGGTTTTGAAGGCAGCGGCTGCGATGAGGTCATCCAACGGTAACGGCAATAACGTTGAGGCGTCCGGTTTGGGTATGCTGATTTGCCGTTCCTCCCGGACGATGGTCGTGGCGGGAACTTCAATGGTCGTCAGTGTTTCAATTGGTTCGTCGAACGAGTTTTGGGCTGCGGTTGAGGAGACCACACAGACCCATCCCAGCACACACCCGACAAGCACGCCTCTAAGAGATACGGAAACCATCGAAATCGTGATTTGGTCCGTAATTTTAATTTGTGTGTATCTTGAAGATCGAGAAGAAAAGGACCTTTGCCGGAAGAATATTGTAGAGTCTGAATCCCTGTATCAATAAAAGACCGTTAGAAAAAACCCGTAAAAATATACATAATTAATGAGAACATTTCAAGTGGCGTCGAGGTCGGAGACCGGTCTTCCGGAAGCGATATTCCTTCTGCGGTCGTGGCTCCGTTTGAATTTCTTTGCTTGTCCGGTCCCCGTTTCTTTGAGGCTTGTTTCAACAAGTACGAGGCCGTCATTTCAAACTGAGCCACGTCCCTCTTTTCCCCCTCCTTTGTCAGGCGAGGCGAGGTCCATCTGACGGCATCCGCAGGGGGGGATGCGGAAACTCTTTTCCCCTCCTTTGTAAGGAGGGGCCGGGGGAGGTAGAGTCTTCGACGGTGCCCCGGTGCTCGCTGGGCGGGAGGCTCTACCCCTCCTTCCCTCCCCTTACAAAGGGGAGGTTATAAGGTCCGACGTTGACGCCGGCAGTTTCCCCTCCTTTGTAAGGAGGGGTCAGGGGAGGTAGAGTTTTCGACGGTGCCCCCCGGTGCTCGCTGGGCAGGAGGCTCTATGTCAAACTGAGCCACGAGCCCTTCTGCCGATTGGTTGATTCATGACACCATTCAGGTATACTAATCGGAGAGTTCACGGCCATCCATCGGGACTCCCTGGATTCCCTGAGGGAGTTTCCATGGATTGGCGGTGCCCTGACCCTTTCCTCCGACAAGGTGAACGTGGATTCCTTACCGCGTCGGGGGTGCGTCGTGAGGAGTGTTCATCGGATCGTGTTCGCCAGACTGTTAACTCTTCTTTTCGGAAGTAAGAACGATCGTGAGCTGAAGGCTCTCCACCCGATCGTGTCCCGGATCAACGAAATGGAACCTGCCTTGCAGGCCCTTTCCGACGAGGCACTGACGGATAAAACCCAGCTTTTCAAAAAGCGTCTTGACGCGGGAGAGACGTTGGATGCACTGCTCCCCGAGGCCTTTGCCGCGTGCCGTGAGGCCTCCCGGCGAAAAACAGGCATGCGCCACTTTGACGTCCAGCTTGTGGGGGGCATGGTGCTGCACGCGGGGAAAATTTCGGAAATGAAGACGGGTGAAGGGAAAACGCTGGTCGCCACCCTTCCCACGTACTTAAACGCGTTGACGGGTAAAGGCGTGCATCTGGTGACGGTCAATGATTACCTGGCGAAACGTGACACGCAGTGGATGGGCCCCGTGTATCATGCGTTGGGATGCACGATTGGCGTGATTCAGCACGAGTCCTCGTTTCTGTTTGATCCTGAGTATGAGGCGGCGGATAAACGCTTGAATTATCTTCGTCCCTGTACGAGGTCGGAAGCGTATCGGGCCGACGTCACCTATGGCACCAATAATGAATTCGGGTTTGATTACCTTCGGGATAATTTAGTCATCAATGATCTTCGCCAACGAGTCCAGCGGGATTTGTCTTACGCGATTGTGGATGAAGTAGACAGTATCCTGATTGATGAAGCGCGAACCCCGCTCATCATCTCTGGGCCGGCTGAACAAAGCACGGAATTATACAATCGGATCACTCACCTCATTCCCAGACTCAGTGCCGAACGGGACTATACCATTGAAGAAAAATCGAGGACGGTTGCGCTGACGGAAGAAGGGAACACCCGTGTGGAAAAATTGCTGGCGTCGGATGGCCTGCTGGCAGGTGACAATCTGTATGACCCCAAAAACCTTGACGTGGTTCACCACGTTATCAAAGGCTTACAGGCTCATGCCATCTATAAACGCGACGTCGATTACGTCATCAAAGACGGAGAAGTCCAGATCGTCGACGAGTTTACGGGACGACTGATGCCGGGCCGGCGCTGGAGTGACGGCCTGCACCAGGCGGTGGAAGCGAAGGAAGGCGTGAAAATCGCCAATGAAAATCAAACCCTGGCGTCCATCACGTTTCAAAACTATTTTCGGATGTATGACAAGTTGGCAGGGATGACCGGAACGGCGGACACGGAAGCAGCGGAGTTTGCCAAAATCTACAATCTGGACGTCAACGTCGTGCCGACCAACCGTACGATGATTCGACAAGATCATTCGGACGTGGTGTATCGGACGGAAAAAGAAAAATTCGAGGCCATTGCCCAGGAAGTCATGGAATACCATGAACGGGAACAGCCCGTGCTGGTAGGCACGATTTCAATTGAAAAGTCGGAACGGCTTTCGAAAATTCTCAAACACAAAGGAGTGAAACACCACGTCCTGAATGCCAAGTTTCATGAAAAAGAGGCGGAAATTATTTCACAGGCAGGGAGAAAGGGCGCGGTGACGTTGGCCACCAACATGGCCGGTCGAGGAACGGATATTATTCTGGGTGGCAACCCGGACGCGTTATACAAACAGCAGGTGGTCTATCGAAACGAAGATCTGACTGAAGAACAAAAGCAAACGGCGCTTGAAACAATTACACGGCAATGCGCAGTGGAAAAAGAGGAAGTGCTGAAGTCGGGCGGGTTGCATATCGTCGGCACTGAGCGGCATGAAAGTCGTCGGATTGACAATCAGCTTCGAGGCCGGTCCGGTCGTCAGGGCGACCCCGGCTCGTCTCGCTTCTTCCTGTCCCTGGAAGACGATTTGATGCGTATTTTCGCTTCCGAACGGGTCTCCAATCTGATGTTGAAACTTGGCATGGAAGAGGGGGTGCCGATCGAACATCGGATGGTCACCAAGTCTATTGAGAACGCCCAGAAGAAAGTCGAGGCGCATAACTTCGAGATCCGCAAACACATTCTCGAATATGACGACGTCATGAATAAACAGCGGGAAATTATCTATACCCATCGAGCCGGCGTCCTTGCGGGTGACTCCCTTGAAGACGACGCGAAGGATTGGCTCGTCGACGTCGTGGATTCCTTAATCACGACCTGCTGTCCCGAAGAAGCCTATGCCGAAGCCTGGGACCTGGAAGGGTTGCGGGAAGCCGTCCTTGCGCAATTTGGCGTGGAAGTCATGACGGTCGAGGACATGTCGGAAATGGGACGGGACGGGCTGCGAGATGAATTGCGTGAACGCGTACTGAAGCTCTTTACGCAACGACAACGGGAACGGGAAGAAGAAATCGGCTCCGAGATCCGCTCTCAGCTTGAACGGAGCCTGGTGTTACAGGTCATTGATCATCATTGGAAGGAACATCTCCTCGGAATGGATCAGCTCCGGGACGGCATCGGGCTCAGAGGCTATGGGCAGAAAGATCCGCTGGCGGAGTATAAACGGGAAGGGTTCGACATGTTTGCCGCCATGATGGACCGCATCAAGTCCGATGCGCTTGAGCGATTGTTTAAAGTGCAGGTGGTCAAAGGGGAACGACCTCCCATTGAAGAGGAAGCGACTGTGTCGCCCCGAATGACCTTCAACCGTGGAGATGGTGAATCGGCGTCACGGCCGGTCCAACGGGCTCAAGCAAAAGTTGGCCGAAACGAGCCTTGTCCGTGTGGCAGTGGCAAAAAATATAAAAAATGTCATGGGGCGTGAATGACGACCCGTCAGCCCCTCTTGGGCCCCGTTAGAGGGGAGAATGAGCATATGGGTCGCACGATTTCCTGAAGAACCGACGGAACAGCCCACGTCCGATGACCTCTCTGCGCCGGGATCCTCTATGTCAACGGAGGATCCCACCTGATGACCCCGCCCATGAAGCCCCGGGGGCGCCATCGAAGACTCTACCTCCCCTGGCCCCTCCTGACAAAGGAGGGGAAAAAGAAAAAGCCTCCCCTTGTCCCCACCAATTCCATTTTGATTGTCGATGATGACCGGGAGATGCGCCATCTTCTTGAAGATCTATTGGAGGAGCATGACTACCGGGTCACCGTGGCTCCGGAGGGGCGAGCCGCTCCGGATCATCCGGGGAGGTGCGACGCGCTCGCGGTGCTCACGGATCTTCGGATGAAGGGCCTGGATGGTTTCGAGATCCTGTACGAAATCATCCAACGTCATCCCGCCTGTAACGTCCTCATGCTGACGGCATCCGGCACGGTCGAGTCCGCGGTAGAGGCGAGAAACCAGGGGGGGCGTTCGATTCTCTGACGAAACCCATCAACACGGAGGAATTATTGGTCCCCATCGAGAAAGCCTTCCGGGAGGCGCGGCTTCGCCAAGAGGTGGCGGAGCGGCGGAAGCAGGGCCGGCGTGAGGACGCCTTTGCCCACGTGCTTGGGAACAGCGAAGCCATGCGGGCGGTGTTTGAGTGCATGCGCCGGGTCGCGGACGCCCCAACGAATCTGTTCCGTACCGGGGAAAGCGGGACGGGGAAAGAGCGGGTGGCCAGGGCCATTCCCTGTTGACGGAAAAGACCTCCAGGGACCCAACCCAACCCCAAGAGCGGAGCGTTAAGGCTACCCCCTGGCAGGCGACGGGCGGACACTCCATGGCAGGGACCCAAATGTCATTTCTATTGACAGCCCCGGCAAAAGCGGCATAGGCTTTGCTTCTCGATGTTCGGGGTTAACCAAGGGAGATCAGAGGGCTCGCGATTCGCCGACGTCCCCTTGCACTCCGGCCTTGGCCCGCACCCCCACGATCCGCCATCACATTGAGCGCGGTCCCGCAACCACGGCCCATTTTGCCCGCGTAGGTCTCTTTTGCCAAAGGCTGAACAGAGGAAGAATCATGGGTTCCGATATACATCCCCCCCCCCCCCCCCCTCCACGCCCGCGCGTGACCCCGGCCTCGACAGCCGCCTGGCTGTCTTCGGGTTCCTCTGCCTGTGCCTCAACGTCTTATTCTTCGCCTATCTCAACGTGGCCGACCCGTCACGCATCCTTTTGCTGACTCGAGAAGATTACTGGGTAGAGAATCTCACGGCGGGGTTTCTCCTCGTGGCGGGCCTCTTGCTATTCGTTACGGCTTCGGCAGACAAGGGGATTCGGCGCGGTCTCTATCTTCTCGGTGGTCTGGCCCTGCTCTTCGGCGCAGGCGAAGAAATCAGTTGGGGGCAGCGTCTCTTCGGGTTTACCACCCCGGAATTCCTCAAGACGGTGAATACACAGGACGAATTCAATGTTCACAATATTAACCTAACGTTAGTAAAGTTAGTTCTCAAGGTCGTCGATTTCGGACCAGTCCTGTTGTGCCTCGTCACCAGCGCCGCTTTCTTCTGCCGGCAACGCACGGTCCTCGGGATTCCAGTACCGTCACTACCGCTGATGTTCGGCTTCCTGGTGATGGATAGTTACTGGATAGCCTATCGTGGCCCGGTTGGGTGGGAGATGTTCTTCGACCCAAGTTTCGTTTCCGGCAGAGCCAAAATCCTGCTTTTTCTCTTTGTCATCTATTCCTTGCTTTCCAGACAACCCAGGTTGTTCATGGTCGCTGGGGCAACCGTGACGCTCGTGCTGGCTTCTTCGTATATCAACGTGTCCCATGACTCGCACGATTTGATGGAGGTGAAGGAGTATCTGTTCGGACTTCTCTGCCTGTTCTATTCGGGGGAACTCTGGCTGGCCCGGGGCGTTCGGGGACGGGGGCCGGCGAGCTTTCGGGTATCCTTTGCCGGCCTGAACCGGCCGGCCATACGGACTCCCTTCTTGCTGACAATGTGCTCCCTGGTCATGGCCGGCAGTATCGGGTTGGTGTTCTTCGAGTATTTCGGCTCTGAGTATCGGGCACTTTACTCGTCAATCGTGTCCGGGACGGTCGGCGCCCCGGTCGTCCGCTCCGACTTCGACGTCTACCTCCTCAGAGACAGGTTAATCTACTTCAAGGAGCCGTGCACGCCGGCGGATATCAAGCCCCCGTTCTTTGTACACGTCATCCCCGCTGACGCCAACGATCTTCCCGACGACCGCAAACCGCATGGTTTCGATAATCTGGACTTCAGCTTTCGTTGGCCCTTTAGAGAGTTCCTCTTTTGCATGAGGGCCATCCCGCTCCCGGATTACGACGTCGACCGTATCCGAACCGGCCAGTACGTGCCAGGAAAGGGAAAGATCTGGAGCCGAACGTTTCCGTTCCACCCGAATTTCCCGAACAGAGAGTGACGCCCTCGGACCGACAATCCATCGAACGAGCACTGCCTGTCGGGGGGCGGGGCGCACCGCCGGATTCGTCTCACCGAAAAACCGTTCAACGTGGCACCGCCCGACGCAGCCCGCAGCACCACCCCCGCGCCGAGACCGAGAGCCCACCCGCCCATGGTGCACCGGTGGGCACCGTTGAAGACTCTACCTCCCCTGCCCCCTCCTGACAAAGGAGGGGAATCAGATAAGGTTGATCTTGTCAACGTCACACCATCTCCTCTCGCCCCGCCTGACAACGGAGGGGAAAAAGAGGGTCGTGGCTCAGGTTGACATCACGGCCTCGTCCTTGTTGAACCAAGCCCCAAAGAAACGGGGACCGGACAAGCAAAGAAATTCAAACGGAGACACGATCAATCCCTGACTTACCTTGACTAATCCCTGGACTGAACGCTAGTGTATGGTTCTTTTGGCCTACGAATCTCATGTCCTTGGGCCATACGGGTCAACCTGCTGCGTTGTGTGTGGAATGGAAACGTCAACTGCCTCTTTAATGAAAAAGATTGCCACGCTTATACGAGAGTCCGGTCCCATAACCTTTGCGCGTTTCATGGAACTCGCCCTCTATGACGAGCAGGACGGATATTACATGACAGGAGGAGGACTGTCTCGCTCCGCGTCTTCTCCGTTTGGCATGGAAGGTGGGGATTTCTTTACGTCTCCGTCGCTCTCGCCACTGCTGGCCAGGTGTCTTGTGAGCCAACTCGTTGAAATTGACGACCGGCTTCGCCGTCCCCCCGTGTTCCACCTTGTTGAAATCGGTCCGGGAGAAGGGGTGCTGATCCGGGATATGTTGCAGGAATGTGAGGCGCGGCATGCCTCTCTGATGCGCCGGTTGTCCTGTGTGCTGGTCGAACGCAGTCCCGCCCTTCGGCGATTGCAGCGGCACACGCTGGCTGCCTGGAATACGCAAGAGGGGCTGATTCGATGGGTTGACGAGCTTCGGACGGTTTCGGACGGAAGCCTGACGGGCACGTTGCTCTCGAATGAATTAGTGGACGCGTTTCCAGTCCACAGAGTTCGCATGGGGCAGGAAGGTCTGCAGGAATTGTACGTGACCATTTCGAACCATGAATTGCAGGAACGATGGGGAGAGCCGTCTACGCCTGAATTGTCGTCGTTCTTATCCGACCTGGGCGTGGAATTGTCCGTTGGGTTTACCACGGAAATCAGCAGAGAAGCCGTGAAGTGGGTCAACCAGGTCGCCCGGGTGCTTGATCGTGGAGTGGTGATCACGATTGATTATGGGCATACGGCCCGGGATTATTTTGCGCCTGAACGAAAGCACGGAACCCTGATGGGATACCACCGACACGCGGTTTCGACGAATCCCTACGCGCGCGTCGGAGAGCAGGACTTGACGGCGCACGTGAATTTTTCGAGTCTTGCTCACGCCGGCGAACGGGCAGGATTAACCACCACCGGCTTTACCAATCTGATGCATTTTCTGATGAGCCTGGGGATTGAGGAATTGATCAACGGGTACGACCAGGAATCTGCAGAAGTCCGGGCGGCAGCCCTGTTGTTGCGACCTCACGGCATGGGCACCACCTTTAAAGTGTTGATGCAGCACAAAGGACTGGATATCTCAACGCTTCGCGGTTTACGATGTCGTCCGTTTTTTGATTCGGTGTTCGCGACGGTCCATTAACGTCGAGTGACGGGAGACGAGCGTGATGATCAACGTCGGTTGCAGGGTACTCTGAGATGGGCGGCGAGTCGGTTCCTCTCAATTATATCCCCATAGCCCTCTTTGCCGTCATTGCGCTGGGATTTGGCGCGGTGTCGCTGGTGGCGGGATGGGTCGCGCGTCCCAATCGCCCCTATCGCGCGAAACTTCTTCCGTATGAAAGCGGGAGTCCACTCTTTATGGACGCCCGCGTTCAATTTCCGATGCGGTATTACGTTATCGCGATGTTGTTTGTTGTTTTTGATATTGAAATCGTTTTTATGTTTCCGTGGGCCGTGGCGTTTCACGCGCTGGGACTTTTGGGACTCATTGAAATGGGTGTCTTTATTGCCGTCCTGGTCGTTGGGTTTTGGTACGTCTGGAAAAAGGGGGCGTTGGAATGGGAGTGAGTCATACTGCGTTCCGGAGCGCAGTGGAATTCTGCCCCGAGAACGAGCGGCGCCGTTCGGTGCTGCCGTGACGGGGCGGGCAGTTCGGGCGTTGGTGGTTGCCCGTTTCCGTCGTTCCCGCGGCGCAGGGCATCGGGTCGGGTGGCTCTTTGAACGTGGGAATCCGTCCTCCACGGGTTGTTTGCACGACAAAGGATAAGAAACGATGAGTATGCTGGAACGACGGTTTGAACCGAATATTCTTACCACCAATCTCGATTATCTGGTGAGTTGGTGCCGGAAGTCGGCCTTGTGGCCGATGACCTTCGGGCTGGCCTGTTGCGCGATTGAAATGATTGCGTCGGTGTCCTCGCGCTATGACATCGACCGATTCGGAGCAGGCGTCTTTCGCGCGTCTCCCAGACAATCGGACGTCATGATCGTGGCCGGAACCGTGTGTCGCAAAATGGCGCCGGTGATTCGGCGTATCTATGATCAGATGGCCGAACCACGATACGTCGTCTCCATGGGCTCATGTGCGACGTCGGGCAATCATTACAACAGTTACAGCGTGGTGCAGGGAGTGGATCAAATCGTGCCGGTCGACGTCTACGTGGCGGGGTGTCCTCCACGCCCGGAAGCCCTCTTGGATGCCTTGATGAAATTGCAAGAAAAAATTCAAAAGGAAAAAGTGTTCGTGAAGTAAGGTCCCCATTCATTCCAACCGGACTTTGCCGTTCCATGCATCGAGTGCTTGAAACCTTACGCGAGCGTTTTCCCGAGGCCGTGCTGTCCGTGCGCGAGGATCCCGTGAGGGGCGATCTTTCGGCCCAGGTGCGGGCACGGGATCTCGTCGAAGTGACGCGCTTCCTTCATGATGATCCCGGCATGGCCTTCGATCATCTTACCGACGTTTGCTCGGCAGACTATCCCGATGATCTCGAACGGTTTGAAGTCATCTATCACTTTCTCTCCCTCCCGCATAAAACCCGGATTCGCGTGAAAGCCCGCGTGACCGAAGACTGCCCCACCATCGGATCCATTACGCCCATCTGGAAAGGCGCGAATTTTCTCGAACGCGAAGTATTCGATCTGATGGGGATCACGTTCGAGGGGCATCCGGACCCGCGACGGATTCTGTTGCCGGAAGATTACGCGGAAGGCTATCCCCTTCGAAAGGACTTTCCAACCGAAGGCAGGGGATGGAGAAGCACCTTTGATTTTCTTCCCCGCCTGGATGAACCGGAGAGTGAATGGACGGAACGCGACGTTCCGCAAGATCAACGGCACGTCTTTCTGGCCGGGGATGATTCTGACTCCTCCCTGCCCGGCGAGCAGACGGGCAGGCGCACGACGGAATTGTTGCTCAATATGGGCCCACAGCACCCCAGCACCCATGGGGTCTTGCGGGTGGTGCTGGAACTGGACGGCGAACGAGTTACCAAAGCCGTTCCCGACGTGGGGTATCTGCACCGCGGCGTCGAAAAACTTGCCGAAGGTCTCCATTATATGCAGGTCATCCCGCATACGGATCGCCTGGATTACGTGTGCGCCATGACGAACAACTATGCCTACGTTCGCGCCGTTGAAAAATTGGTCGGCGTGACGCTGCCGGAGCGGGCCGAGTATGTCCGGACGATCGTGGCCGAAGTTCAGCGAATCGTTGGCCACCTCTTCTGGTTAGGCACGCAGGCGCTGGATATCGGGGCCATGACGGTCTTCTTCTGGACGTTTCGTGAGCGGGAAGTATTGCTCGACTTCTTTGAACAGTTATGTGGCGCGCGATTAACGCTGAATTATTATCGCATTGGGGGGGTGGACGGCGATCTCACCCCGGAACTGATCGAACGCCTTCGAAGTTTTTTGAAAACGTTTTCTCAGCACGTGCAGGAATACGACGTCTTGTTGAAAAATAATCGGATCTGGGTGGCCAGAACCAAAGGCGTGGCGGTCGTGTCCGGGGAAGACGCCATTAATTTCGGGCTCACGGGGCCGACGCTTCGGGGGTCGGGCGTGGCCTATGACGTGCGCAAACTCGAGCCGTACGGCGTCTATGATCGCGTGGACTGGGACGTCCCCGTCGGCAAAGACGGAGACACGTATGATCGGTATTGGATTCGCGTTGAAGAAATGAAGCAAAGTGCTCGAATCATTGCGCAATGCCTGGATCAGTTGCCGGAGGGCCCCATTATGGCGGATATGCCCCAGGTGATTCCCCCGCCCAAACCCGCCGTGATGCGGGACATGGAAAGCTTGATCCATCATTTCATCATCTTTACCCAGGGGTTTAAGCCACCGAAGGGGGAAACCTATTGCGGGACCGAGGTGCCCAAGGGGGAGTTGGGATTTTTCCTGATCAGCGACGGCAGCCCACGGCCCTATCGCATGAAAATCCGCTCACCCTCGTTCGTCCATATGGGAGCGTTTGATTTTATGTCCCGCGGCTATCTGATTTCTGATATTATTACCATCTTCGGCACCTATGACATCGTCATGGGTGAGTGTGATCGGTGAGCCGTCCGATAAGGCAGCATGGTCTTCGAGAAACATAAAGACGCCATTGACGAAATTCTGAGCCGATATCCGGTGAAGCGCTCGGCCATTCTTCCGTTGTTGAATCTGGCACAAAAGGAAGAAGGGTACGTGAGCCAGGCCGCCATGCGAGAGATTGCCGGTATTTTAGACGTCACCCCTCCCCAGGTGTTTGAGACGGCGACGTTTTATACCATGCTCAATCTCAAACCGATTGGGAAATTCCACGTCCAGGTGTGCCGGTCGTTAATGTGCGCGCTGGTTGGGGCCGACTCCCTGATTGAATGGTTGCACAAACATTTGGACGTTGCCGTCGGCCAGACCACCAGGGACAAGCTGTTCACCCTGAGTGTGGTGGAATGTTTAGGGTCGTGTGGCACCGGGCCGATGATGCAGATTAACGACGACTATTATGAGTGGCTCACGGAAGAAAAAGCCGGACGGATTATCCAGGCGTTACGGGAATCCGGCGATTGTTCAATGAAAAGCGGCCCCTTTATGGTTCCTGAACGGGGCGAGGGCGTCGTGCCGCCGTGAAGACCTTTGAAAAAATTCTCTTGGCCAATATGGAACGACCCGGCTACACCGGGTCCCTTTCTGATTATGAAGGGACCGGTGGGTATCAGGCCTTGAAAACCGTCTTGGGGAACGTGCCTCCCGATGACGTGATCGAGATGGTGAAAAAATCCGGCCTGCGAGGTCGTGGTGGCGCCGGGTTTCCTACCGGGGTGAAATGGGGCTTTATTCCCAAGGACCATCCCGGTCCCAAATACCTGTGCTGTAACGCCGATGAAAGTGAACCGGGTACGTTTAAAGACCGTCAATTGATGGAGCGGGACCCCCACCAGATTCTTGAAGGCATTGCCATCTCCTGTTATGCCATTGGCGCACAAACGGCCTACGTCTACATAAGGGGTGAATTTCGGCTTGCCGCGACAATCCTGGAGCGTGCGGTTGCCGAAGCAAATCAGGCCGGGCACCTGGGTTCCGATATCTACGGCAGCGGGATCACCGTTCACGTCTACGTGCACGCGGGGGCCGGAGCCTATATTTGTGGTGAGGAAACCGCGCTGCTCGAATCGTTGGAAGGAAAACGGGGGAAACCTCGGACGAAGCCGCCGTTTCCGGCCACGCACGGCCTCTATCAGAAACCCACGGTCGTCAATAACGTCGAGACGCTGGCCAACGTCCCCCACATAGTGAATCGCGGGGAAGCGTGGTATGCCTCAATTGGCGCGCCGCCCAAGAGCACCGGAACGCGAATCTTCTGTTTGAGTGGCCACGTGAAACGTCCGGGGAATTATGAATTGCCCGTAAACGCGACGTTCCGGGATTTGATTTATGAGCTTGGCGGAGGCATGCGGTCGGAAAAACCACTCAAGGCGTTTATTCCAGGCGGCGCCTCGGCGCCTTTTTTGACCCCGGAACACGTCGACGTTCAATTGGATTTTGAGTCGGTCGCCATGGCGGGCTCGATGTCAGGGTCTGGTGGAATAACCGTGATGGAAGAAGGCACGAGCATGGTGTGGGCGGCCCTTCGATTGATGGAATTTTTCTATCATGAATCGTGTGGGAAGTGTACGCCTTGTCGGGAAGGCAGCGCCTGGATCGTCCAGATTTTACAACGGGTGTTGAACGGGCAGGGACGGCCGGAAGACTTACGGACGCTCACGGAAATTTGCGAAAACATCGGTGGTCGAACGGTGTGTGCGTTTGGAGACGCGGAAATTTCCCCGGTGCAGAGTACGTTGAAATATTGGCGGCATGAGTATGAGGCCTTGATTGAAGAGGCCGAGTCACGCAGGGCGAGCAGAAAAGAAATCCCTGTGCTTGGTGTTTCGTAAGACCGGATCGCGTCGATGCCACGGACGAACAAAATGCTGAAAGTCACGATCGACGGAATCGACACGCAAGTGCCGGA
Organism: Nitrospirales bacterium; assembly: GCA_965215405.1. Lineage (GTDB taxonomy): Bacteria > Nitrospirota > Nitrospiria > Nitrospirales > UBA8639 > Bin75. The sequence goes on along the minus strand of OZ244060.1, from coordinate 334,986 downwards.
AGGCACGCTTGTGATCGAGGCGGCGCGACAGGTGGGCGTGATGGTGCCTCATTTTTGTTACCATCCGAAGCTGAAGCCTGACGCAAATTGTCGGATGTGTCTGGTGGAAATCGAAAAAATTCCCAAACTCCAGACCTCGTGCAGCACGCGGGTGGCTGAAGGCATGGTCGTGCGGTCGTCGGTGCCACACGTCGAGGCGGCGCGAAAATCAGTCTTGGAGTTGTTGTTAGGCAACCATCCCCTCGATTGCCCGGTGTGCGATCAGGGCGGTCGCTGTGACCTGCAGGATTTTTCGCATGAGTACACGCCAACTCTCAGTCGGTTCAATGAGTTGAAGCGGGTGTTTCCGAAACAATACCTCAGCCCGGTCATTGAAACACAGATGAATCGTTGTGTGTCGTGCATGCGCTGCGTGCGGTATTGCGACGAAGTGATGGACGCACGGGCGTTGGCGGCTGAAGGGCGCGGCACGCTCACGCGGATTACGCATTGGGCCGGCAATGAGCTCGAGTGCGATGCGTGTGGCGGATGCATTCAGATTTGTCCGGTCGGGGCCATTACCAGTCGATTGTCGATGTATGACTTTCGTCCGTGGATGTTAAAACGAACGGAAACCATTTGTTCCTATTGCGGGGATGGGTGTCAGATCACGGTTCAGCGAAAAGATAATCGATTGATCGAAGTGAATTCGGCTTTGGGGGCCGGCCGAAACGACGGGGACCTCTGCGTTCGTGGATATTTCGGCTATCACGCCAGTGCCCATCCCGATCGCCTGCAACGCCCGCTCATGCGTCAGGCCGACGGCTCCTTTGCCGAAGTCACGTGGGAAGAAGCGCTGGAACGCGTCGCCCGGCGGTTCACGGCTATTCAAGCGACGCATGGAGCCGATGCGATCGGTGGGCTCATGACGGCTCGATGTACGAATGAAGATCTGTATCTGTTTCAGAAATTCATGCGTCTCGTGGTCGGGACGAATCAGATCGACAGCAGCCCGCGGTCCGGGTACATCAATGGCATACGGGCTCTCCGACGGGTGCAGGGCACCCATCGATGGACGATTCGATATGAGGACGTTGTCCGAGCCGACGGCGTCATGCTGGTCGGCACCGCGATCAATGAGTCCAATCCCATTACGGCCCTGCAGGTGAAGCAAGCCGTGAAACGCGGCGCGGCGCAACTGATCACGCTTGAATCCCTGCTTCCGGTCCGCTCGACGGTGAGTAACGTTGCGACGCTGTCCCGGCATCACCTGACGGTGAAAAGCGGAGAGTTTGCCGCGGCCATCCTGGGGATTTTGAAGGCCGTTGTTGAGCGACGCCTGGTTCATGAGGAGATTGCCAGCCAAGCGCCGGAGTTCGTGCAGACGATACGGACCAACGTGGCCAGGGTTTCCTGGCATACGATCCGGGAACGGTCCGGTCTCCCGCAAACGGATTTTGAAGCGGCGGCTCTGACGTATACGCAGGCTCAACGAGCCGTGATTCTGGTTGGCCGGGACGTTCTCCGTTCACCTGGCGGAGAAGGGATGGTGACCAACCTTCTCGATCTTCAGATCCTCACGGGACATCTCCGGAGTCAAGGCTCAGGGCTTGGCTGTCTGGCGGAAGCGAATAATGAGCAGGGTGCCGTGGAAATGGGAGCCGTTGCCGAATATTTTCCAGGCCCGGCCGATCTTCATGATGAAGAACGGCAGGCGGTCCTGGCGCAGGTCTGGGGGCAGGCGGTTCCACGTGGAGCCGGGGCCACCTTGCCGGATCTGTTGGACCGCGCCAGGACCGGTCGTATCAAATCGTTGTTCATCGTCGGAGAAAATCCGCTTGAATCGTTGCCGGCCGATGCCAACGTGACCGAGGCGCTTGACGCGCTGGAGTTGCTGGTCTGTCAGGAACTGTTTCTGACGGAAACCGCGAAGCGGGCTCACGTCGTGTTTCCGGCGTGTTCGGCCATGGAAAAGAACGGCACGTTTACCAATACGGAAGGCCACGTCCAGCCCGTTCGCCAGTCGATTGAGCCGTTAGGGGAGAGTCGGCCCGATTGGGAAATGTTTTCGGCCCTGTCGGTGTTGATGGGGCATCCCATCGAGTACGGTGACGTCAAGGAAATCTTCAAGGAAATACGTGGAGTGATTCCAGGATATGGGCTTCTGGGCCCGGCTGCCACGCCGCCAAAAGTCAACGCGGACGTGGTGGCTCAATACGTGCGAAGGGGGTTCAAGGAGGACGTCGATCGTCGGTACGCGCTCGATCCGCCCGCCCCCGCGCCACAAGGGTCGATGACGTTGCGGTTGGTCCAGTCTCTGTATCATTCCGGAAAATACAGCACGCGCGCGAAGGGATTGATGGAGATTCAAGGAGAAGGGCTTCTGCAAATCAATTCCGATGAGGCCCGACGATTAGGGATTGAAGAAGGCCGTTCCGTTCGGCTCTTGAATGATTGCGGACAAGCCACCGTTTCCGTGAAACTGAATGATCGCGTGCCCAACGCGGTCGCGTGGTTTCCCGAACACTTCGATGAATCCGTGCGGGCGTTGTTCTCGTTGAAGGTTGATCCGCGTAACCACGTGCCCGAGTGGAAGACGACGTCAGTCACCATCGTCAACGTGCATTAGCGACGTGTTCGGAAACCGGATGATTGTGTTCATGTCCTTGTTTGTCACAAATCAACGCGAGGAGCTTTTCCGTGTTCGATACCGGCATTAAATTGGCCCTGACCTTATCGCAAATCGGGGCCGTGATGGGCGTGGTCCTGCTGACCGTGGCATTACTGACCCTGTTGGAACGCAAAGTGCTCAGTTGGATGCAGGACCGTATGGGGCCGATGGAAGTGGGACCGTATGGAATTTTGCAGCCGGTGGCCGACGGGCTGAAATTGTTTTTCAAGGAAGACATCATCCCTGCCGGCGCGAACAAGATCATGTTCGGTCTGGCCCCTATTATCGTGTTGGTGCCGGCCTTGATCGGGTTTGCCGTCGTTCCGTTCGGTCCGAACTGGACGGTGGAATTCCTGGGAGTTGCATTCAAGCCCTTTGTGATCAGTGACATCAACGTCGGCGTGCTGTACGTTCTGGCGTTTGCGTCGATCGGCGCGTACGGGGTCATCCTCGGTGGATGGGCCTCCAACAGTAAATATTCGTTGTTGGGCGGACTGCGGTCGGCTGCCCAGTTGATCAGCTATGAACTCAACGTGGGCCTGGCGATTGTCGGGGTTTTATTGTTGTCGGGGAGCTTGAGTCTGGTCGAAATCACTGAATCGCAAGCCAGCGGTTTCTGGAACTGGTTTGCCTTCGATCCCTTACCCTTCCCGCAATTCATCGCCTTTGTCGTCTTTTTGATTGCCTCCGTGGCCGAAACCAATCGGCTTCCCTTCGACCTGCCCGAAGCGGAAAGCGAACTGGTGGCGGGTTTCTTTACGGAATACAGCGGCATGCGGTTCGCGTTTTTCTTTTTGGCGGAATACGCGAACATGATTTTGGTTTCGTGCATGGCCACAGTCTTGTTCTTCGGCGGATGGCACGCCCCCTTTCCGTTTTTGCAGGCACCTGGAAACTTTGCCTGGATCACGGGGATTTTCTGGTTTACGGCGAAAGTCTACTTTTTCTTATTTTTATTTTTCTGGATACGTGCCACGCTGCCGCGATTACGGTATGACCAGTTGATGCGGTTTGGATGGAAGGTGCTGTTGCCCATTGCGTTGGGAAACGTGGTGCTGACGTCGATTTTTGCCTACGTCTTCCCTAATTCGTAACGCCGAGGTCGAGACGTCGATGAAACTCAAAAAGTGGGTTCAGTCTCTCGTCTTTTTTGAAATCATCCTGGGAATGAAAGAGACGATCAGGCATTTGCTGCGTTATCGCCCCGTCACCCTGGAGTATCCTCACGTCAAGAAACCGTTGCCTGACAATTATCGAGGAATGTTGGGGTTGCTGCGATACGACGACGAGACGGAAAAGTGCGTGGGGTGTGATCTGTGTGAGGCGGCCTGTCCCTCCCGCGTGATTCGCGTGGTGAGTGCCGAGGTGCCCGGGGAGCCCACCAAACGGTACGCCAAAGAATATTACATGGACATGACTCGTTGTCTGTTCTGTGGGATGTGCGTCGAGGCCTGTCCGGTGGACGCCTTAGGCATGTCGCAGGAATTTGAGTGGGCCGTGTACGATAAACGCAATTTGCATCTGAACAAAGAACAACTGTTGGCAATCGGAGATCGAGCGTTTCCGGAACGGGAAAAACGATTGGAATTTCAGCATCCCAACGTGGCCTATTTTAACGTTTCCTTCAAAGATATTCCGGAAAAGGAATTTTAATTTTCGCTCGATTTGTCTTTCCCGACGCCTCTTCCCTTGTTGAGTCAATGCGCATGTATCGTTAACGGGAGCAACGTATAACGGTGGCCACGTTCGTCTTTGTGTATTTTGCCGCAGTCATTCTGGTGACCGCTTCGCTCGTCGTCCTGCTTCGCAACCCCATCTACAGTGCCCTGTCCTTATTGGTCATGTTTTTTCACGTGGCCGGCTTATACGTCACGCTGCACGCCGAGTTTTTAGCCGCCGTTCAAATCATCGTGTATGCCGGGGCGATCCTGGTGCTCTATCTGTTCGTCGTGATGTTACTGAACGTGAAACGTGAAGAGCGCTACAACCAACAGGGGCCGGTGGCTTTGTTTCTCGGCGCGGCGTTGTTGACCGAAGCCGTTTTGCTTGCGGTCAGTCGTGGAGTCACCGTGGCGTCGCCCGGCCCCGGACCGGAAGGGGCGACCGGGGTCGCGGGGAACACGGAATCGATCGGGGCGGTCTTGTATTCCACCTATTTATTCCCGTTTGAAATTGCCTCGCTCATCTTGCTGGTGGCCATGATCGGCGCGGTCATCTTATCCAAAAAGGGAATCATGAAGTCGAAGTCCTCTGCCTGAGGAAGTCGGGAACGCGACCAGGCGGCAAGTGTTTCATCCTGCAAGCTGAAACGTTGAAGGCCGATCTGACGATGAAACGGAAATCTCGAAGAAACCGAACGCTGATCAGTCACAAAGAAGAAATTGACCGACTGTCAGGTCAGATCAGTTACGTCGATAACCTGGTTGGCGTTAGGGACATTGGTGAAAAAATCATTTGCGGTGACACGTTCAACGTGGCAGAAAAGTTACCTCAGCGTTTTGTCGACCTCCTTATTTTAGACCCACCCTATAATCTCGCCAAAGACTATAACGGGCACCTCTTCAAAGAAAAAGAGAAGGCGGATTATCAGCAGTGGTTTCAGCGTGCCGTTAAAGCCTTAATGCCGACTCTCAAATCAACGGCAACGGTTTACGTGTGTTCCGACTGGAAAACGTCCGTTCTTATTGCTCCGATTCTCGAAAAGCATTTCCATATTCGAAATCGGATTACATGGGAAAGAGAAAAAGGACGCGGCGCGAAATTAAACTGGAAGAATAACACTGAGGACGTTTGGTTTTGTACGGCTTCGGATGACTACTACTTTGACGTGGACTCCGTGAAATTAAAACGAAAGGTCATCGCGCCTTACAGGGTAAACGGGAAACCAAAGGATTGGGATGAAGCAGAGAGCGGAAACTATCGCCGCACGTGCCCCTCTAACGTCTGGACAGATATAACGATCCCATTTTGGTCTATGCCGGAAAATACTCACCACCCGACACAGAAACCTGAAAAACTGATAGCCAAACTTATTCTGGCGAGTTCGAAGAAAGGCGGGTTTGTGTTTGATCCTTTCCTGGGCAGTGGCACCACGGTTGTTGCCGCGGCAAAGTTGGGCAGGAATTTTTGTGGTATAGAGCTTAATAAGGAATATTGCTGCTGGGCACTTAAGCGCTTGGAGATGGTCGCTTCCGATTCAACGATTCAGGGATATACGGACGGTGTTTTCTGGGAACGCAATTCCCTCAATAATCGGCCTGGAAGCAAATCACAATCCTTCAAACAAGAACGTCTCGCGTTATGAAGTCTTCTTTTTACTATGATGGTCACTATTTGGAAGCCGCAAGAAAAATCAGGGACGACGTCATTTTTTCTCCTGTCGAATACCTGGACGGGGAACGTTTGACTTCGGGTGCGTTGGGGTGGGGCCGGATTCAAACAGCCAATTCAAACCATATCAAATTGATTGATGGATATTCGCGCAAGAAACGGATGCTTCAGCTTTGCGAGAGAATGCTTGATTTCTACCCCAAAGAAATTTTGAAAATCAAAGATCGAATGGGACGATTTGATAACGTGAAAGCCTGGTGGGAATCGCGAGAGGATATTCGGATCTGACGCGTCACCTCAATGGACGTCTTCGCCCCGCCGAGTGCGTGCGTGATGAGAATGAAGGCCATGACAAGACGAGATGAGGCAGCCTCATGAGCGTGCCCGTGGAATTCTACGTGGCGTTGAGCGGGCTGGTGTTCATCATCGGTCTCGTCGGCGTCCTGGTCCGAAAGAACCTGATTGTCATCTTGTTGTCTATTGAATTGATGCTCAATGCCACGAATATCAATTTTGTAGCCTTTTCCTCCCATTTCGGCAACCTGGCCGGGCAGGTCTTTGTCTTCTTCGCCCTGACCGTGGCTGCCGCCGAAGTGGCCGTGGGTCTTGCCATTATTATTGCTCTTTACCGCCATCACGCCGGCGTCAACGTCGATGATTTCCGCTTGTTGAAGTGGTAGTGCCATGCCGTACGTCTTGATCCCCCTCTTGCCCCTTCTGGCTTTTATCGTGATCAGCCTGGCCGGGCACGTCTTGAAGGAGCGCGCACATCTGATCGCCGTGCCTGCCGTGTGGGCGTCCTTCCTGTTGTCGGTTCTCGCCTTTTCGGAAGTCGCCGACGGACGGGTGCTGGAAGTCCCTTTGTATACGTGGGGGGCTTCCGGTGATCTCACCATTCGTCTTGGGTTCTACGTCGATCAGTTGACGGCGGCCATGTTGTTGTTGGTGACCATCGTCAGTGGGCTGGTGCACGTCTATACCATCGGGTACATGCACGGCGAACCCGGCTACGCGAGGTTCTTTGCCAACATTGCGTTGTTTACGTTCTCCATGCTGATGCTGGTCATGTCTGACAACTTCCTCCAACTGTTTGTGTTTTGGGAAGCGGTCGGACTGTGCTCCTATTTGCTGATTGGTCATTGGTATGAACGGCCCACGGCAAGAGCCGCGGCGACCAAGGCCTTTATCGTCAATCGAGTCGGTGACTTCGGATTTCTGCTCGGCGTCCTGTTGGTGTTTGCGGTGTTTGGAACCGTGCAGTACCAGCCGGTGTTCACCGGGGCCGCGGCCAAAGCCGAAGTCACAATCGATCTGCTGGGAGCATTCGGCGGTGGGTGGGCCGTGTCCGCGATGACCCTGATCTGCCTGCTGCTGTTCGTGGGTGCCGCCGGAAAGTCCGCTCAAGTCCCGCTGCACGTGTGGCTGCCGGACGCCATGGAAGGTCCCACTCCCATTTCCGCCCTGATTCACGCCGCCACCATGGTAACCGCCGGCGTGTTCATGGTGGCGCGGTTTGCCTCCCTGTATAACGTGTCTCCCGTGGCCATGGACGTCGTGGCGGTCGTGGGAGGGGTGACCATGTTGATCGGCGCCACGATTGCTCTGACACAAAACGACATGAAGCGCGTGGTGGCCTATTCGACCCTGAGTCAACTCGGGTACATGATGATGGCGTGCGGGTTGGGCGGATACGTTGCCGGCGTCTATCACCTGCTGACGCACGGCGCCTTCAAGGCACTCCTCTTCCTGGGATGCGGGTCCGTCATTCTGGCCGTCCATCATGAGCAGGACGTGCGACGAATGGGCGGGCTGAAAGATAAAATGCCCATCACCTATTGGACGTTTATCATTGGCTCGTTGGCACTGGCCGGATTCCCCTTCACCGCTGGATTTTTCAGTAAAGACGAATTGTTGCTGGCCGCCTGGAACGCGGGAGCATTGGGTCAAATCCTCACGGGAGCGGGAATCCTCACGGCGGGACTGACGGCTTTCTATAGTTTTCGTCTGGTGTTTGTCACCTTTTGGGGAGAGTCCCGAGTCGATCCGCGTCACGCCGACCACGTGCGGGAACAACCCTTCGTCGTGACCGCTCCTTTGCTGGTGTTGGCCGTCCTCAGTATTGCGACGGGGTATCTGGGCATTCCGGATTTTCTGCAACGGGCCTTCCCCGGCGGTGAAGACGGAGGGCACCACGGCGCGGCCGCCACGGGCATCATGCTGGTGACGACGTTGGCCGGCCTGATCGGCATTGCCGCGGCCTACGTCGTCTACGTGACGTCACCCGACTGTCCCGATCGTCTGATGAATCGATGGCGCGGGTTATATCGCGGCTCGCTCAACAAGTGGTACGTGGATGAAGCCTATGAGAAGGCGTTTGTGAATCCCACGTTCGTGCTCGCGGACCGGATGTGGAAAAAAGTGGACGTCGCCGTCATCGACAACGCGGTCAATGGCGTGGCTCGTGGGTTTGCCTGGTGGGGCTGGATGGCCCGTTTGATTCAAACCGGTGAAACGCAGAATTACGCGCTCGGCATGACCATGGGAGCGGTCATTATCTTAACCGCGTACCTGCTTTTTTCATGAGAGGATTGTGATCGACGTGACAGTGGCTTCCGGCGGATTCCCTTGGCTGACCCTGGTCGTCTTCCTGCCGTTGTTGGGCGTGGCAGCGATTCTCCTGGCCAGAGAAGCCATGGCCAGATGGATGGCCCTGGGGATTTCATCGCTGGCGTTCCTGGTGTCTCTCCCACTGTGGGTGCTGTTTGATGAATCCACGCCCGCCATGCAGTTTGTCGAAACGCGTCAATGGATTGCGTCGCCCTCCATCAACTACGCGGTGGGCGTGGATGGGATCAGCCTGCCTTTGGTGCTGCTGACCACTCTGCTGACTCCACTCTGCGTCCTGGTTTCCTGGACGTCGATCGAGACGCGGGTCAAAGAATTCATGATCAGCCTGCTCGTGATGGAAACCGCCACGCTTGGCGTGTTCGTCGCGCTGGATTTTGTGTTGTTCTACGTTTTCTGGGAAACCATGCTGATCCCCATGTATCTCCTGATCGGGATCTGGGGCGGACCCAATCGCGTGTACGCGGCCATAAAGTTTTTTCTGTATACCCTGGCCGGGAGCGTCCTGCTGCTCGTGGCGATCATCGTGCTCTACTTTTACGCCGGAGAACGGTCTTTCGATATCCTGACGCTGAGCAACGCCGCGTATCCGCCCTCGTTGCAGGCCTGGTTGTTTTGGGCCTTCTTCGCCGCGTTTGCCGTGAAAGTGCCGATGTTTCCGTTTCATACGTGGTTGCCGGACGCCCACGTGGAGGCTCCCACCGCGGGCAGCGTGATGCTGGCAAGTGTCTTGCTCAAATTGGGTGCCTATGGATTTCTGCGTTTCTCGTTGCCCATGCTGCCGGACGCCACGCGGCAGTTTACCTCGGTGGTGCTCTTCCTGTCGGTGGTGGCGATCATCTACGGCGCCTACATGGCCTTTGCCCAGGCCGATCTCAAAAAACTGATCGCCTATTCCAGCGTGAGCCACATGGGATTTGTCACGCTGGGCATTTTTGTGTTCAACGCCCAGGGGATCGAAGGCGCCATCCTGCAAATGGTCAATCACGGCGTCACCACCGGCGCGCTCTTTCTGTGCGTGGGCATTCTTTATGAACGGACGCACAGCCGCGCGATCGTCGACAATTCGGGATTGGCCGCGTCCATGCCGATTTTTGCCTCGTTTCTCGTGATCTTCGCGTTGTCCTCCGTGGGGTTGCCGGGCATGAACAGCTTTGTGGGCGAATTTTTCGTGCTGGTGGGGACGTTTATGTGGAGTAAGGCCGTCGCAACGGCGGCGGCCCTGGGGGTCATTCTCGCGGCAGTGTATATATTATGGATGTTGCAGCGCGTGGTGTACGGGACCCCGGCGCAACGCGTGGCGTCCGGGCTCTATGACGTGAACTGGCGTGAAATCGGCCTGTTGGCGCCCCTGGCGTTCTTCGTGTTTTGGATTGGGTTGTATCCCAGGCCGCTGCTGGACGTGATGCATGCCAGCGTCGATCATCTGATTCAACGGCAGGCGAAAGTCACGGTGGCGGACGCTGCGCCTCCCTCGTCGCCGACCCTCGACGCCGTTCGGTCTGCCCCGGGAGCCGACGTGACAAAGGCTGAGACGCGATGACGATTCCTCTCGCGGATCTGGTAACGATTGCCCCGGAGTTGATCGTCGCGTTCGTCGCCTGCCTCTTATTGGTACTGGAGCCCGTCACTCCATCGACCAGGAAAGATCTGCTGGCATGGATGAGTCTCGCAACGCTCGCGGTGTGTTTCATCGTCACGGCGAGCAGCCTGGGTGACCGGGTCTATGCGTTCAGCGATCTCGTGGTGGTGGATAGGTATGCCTCGTTTTGGAAACTGTTGCTCTACGTCGTGAGTGGCATGACGATCCTGCTCTCCATCGGGTATCTCAAGGAAGAGCGGATGGATCTGGCCGAATTCTACGGGTTCGTGCTGCTTTCCCTGACCGGAATGCTGATCATGGTCTCCGGTGCCGACCTGTTGGTCATCTATCTGGGCATCGAGTTGATGTCCATCCCGCTCTACGTGATGGCGGGCTTCAAGCGATTTGAAGCCCGGTCCGTCGAATCATCGGCCAAGTACTTTATTTTAGGAGCGTTTTCGTCGGGCCTTTTGCTCTACGGCATTTCACTCATCTTTGGAGCCGCCGGCAGCACGCGTCTGGTAGAAATTGCCGCGGTGATCGGCGCGCGGGGCCTTGACGATTCGATGATACTCATTGCCCTGACGCTGGTAATTGTGGGGTTCGGATTCAAAGTGTCGGCCGTGCCGTTTCATATGTGGACACCGGACGTGTATCAAGGCGCGCCAACGTCGGTGACCGCGTTTATGGCCGTGGCGTCAAAAGCCGCGAGCTTCGGGGCGTTCCTTCGGGTGATGCTTGAAGGCTTTGGAGGCATGAAACCGAATTGGAGCGGACTGATTTTGGGCGTGTGTGTCCTGACCTTGATCCTGGGGAACCTCGTGGCGATCGTGCAAACGAACGTGAAGCGTATGCTGGCGTACTCCAGCATTGCTCACGCCGGCTACGCGTTGATCGGGTTGGTCGTGGCGGGATGGGTCGGAACCGAAGCCGGGGCGTCGGCAAAAGGCGTGTCCGGCATGATGCTGTATCTGGCCGTCTATGCCTTCATGACCTTTGGGGCGTTCACCCTTGTTGCGATTCTTCGACGAGGGGATTGTGAAGGAGAAGACTTGGACGACTTCGCCGGTTTAGCCAAACGCCACAAGGGCGCGGCGTTTCTGATGCTGCTCTTTATGGTCTCGCTCGCGGGCATTCCGCCGACTGCCGGATTCATAGGAAAATTTTATCTGTTTATGGCCGCGGTGAATGCCGGCCTGACCTGGCTGGCCGTGGTCGGGTTGATCTTTGCGGCAGTCTCTGCGTTCTACTATTTGCGCGTCGTGATGGTCATGTACATGCGAGAACCGACGTCCGACCCAGAGCGCGAAACGCGCCTGGCTTTGTCCCCGACCGCGACCGTGGCGTTGGCCGTTGCCGTCGCTGGGGTCGTGATATTCGGGCTGTATCCGTGGCCACTCGTCTCATTGACGGCTTCCGCCTCGCTGCCCTGAACGGACTTTCAACGGGCAACCCCGCGGCAGGCTCCGGTGGTGAGCCAGCGGAGAAGGAGCAGATCGTCACTTTCCATAAGATGCCATGGTGTCTTTGTCGTGGCGCGTCACGGCTCAAGGCCCTGAACGGGCCTCATGCGTTCGGGAAGAGGGCTGTTTCAATCAGTCAGGGCCAGAACGATAATCGACAGGGAAGCACGTGAACGAAGCAACGGCCCGCATAAAGATCAACAAGCGGCTTGAAGCAGCCGGATGGCGTTTCTTCGCAGAGGGAGACAACCCCCCCAACGTCTGTCTCGAACCAAACGTCACGATCAAGGAGTCCGACCTGGACGCCCTGGGTGAGAACTTCGAGAACGCCACCAGGGGCTTTATCGACTTCCTCCTGCTCGACGCCAAGGGCTTCCCGTTCATCGTGCTGGAGGCCAAAGCCGAGGACAAGAATCCGCTGGTTGGCAAAGAGCAGGCCCGTAAGTACGCCCGCTCGCAGCACTGCCGCTTCGTTATACTCTCGAACGGAAATCTGCACTATTTCTGGGACCTGGAGCGCGGCAACCCGTGCCCCATCCCCGCGTTCCCGACGCCAGACTCGATGGCCGGCTACCAGACGTTTACGCCCGAGCCCCAGCGCCTGATTGATGAGCGGGTCGGAGACGACTACATCGTGCTCACCCAGCGGCCCGGCTACGCATCCGAGGCAGCCTGGAAGAACGAAGACGAGCGCCCCGGCTTCATCCAGGCCAACGGGTTACGCTTTCTGCGTTCCTATCAACTTAGAGCCGTCCATGCCCTGCAACGGGCGGTACGGGACGGTAAAGACCGCTTTCTGTTCGAGATGGCGACCGGAACGGGCAAGACGCTCACCGCCGCAGCGGTCGTCAAGCTGTTTCTGCGTTCCGGCAATGCCCGCCGTGTGCTGTTCCTGGTGGACCGCCTTGAACTGGAAGAACAGGCAAAAAAGGTTTTTTCGGCCCTGCTGTCCCAGGACTTTCAGACGGTCGTGTACAAAGAGAAGCGAGACGAATGGCGGCGGGCCGAAATCGTGGTCAGCACGGTCCAGGCTCTGCTGTTCAATAATAAATACCAACGGCTTTTCTCCCCCACGGACTTTGACCTGGTGATTTCCGACGAGGCGCACCGTTCAATCGGCGGCAATGCCCGGGCCGTGTTCGACTATTTCGTCGGCTACAAGCTGGGCCTGACCGCCACGCCCCGCGACTATCTCAAAGGCAGAGATCATGCCAGTGCCGCCGACCCGCGCGAGACCGAGCGTCGGCTGCTGCTGGACACCTATCGCACCTTTGGCTGCGAAAACAGAGAGCCAACCTTTCGCTACTCACTGCTCGACGGTGTAAAGGACGGCTTTCTGATTAACCCCACAGTGGTGGACGCGCGTACGGAAGTTACCACCCAACTCCTGTCAGAAGCGGGTTTTGTGGTATCGTTCACCAATGACAGCGGCGAGGAGGAACGGAAAACCTACAAGCAGCGCGATTTCGAGAGAGGCTTCTTTGCCGAAGACACCAACCAACTGTTTTGTCAGACCTTTCTTGAGAATGCCCTGCGCGACCCGATCAGCGGAGAGGTCGGCAAATCCATCGTTTTTGCCGTCAGTCAGGACCACGCGGCCAGGCTGACCCAAATCCTCAATCAGATGGCTGACCGCCTGTTCCCTGGGAAGTACCAGTCGGATTTTGCCGTGCAGGTCACCTCGCACGTACCCCACGCTCAGCAGTTCACCATTAACTTTGCCAATAACAACCTGCTCGGCTCGGGCAACTTCCGGTCCGACTACAAGACGAGCAAGGCCCGTGTCTGTGTGACGGTCGGCATGATGACGACCGGTTATGATTGTACCGATATCCTGAATCTCGGCATGTTCCGGCCTGTTTTCTCACCCACCGACTTCATTCAGATCAAGGGTCGCGGCACGCGCAGGCACGATTTCCTGGAATTGCTGCGGGATGATGCCTTGAAAAAGGACGTCGGTTCGTCGGAAAAGACCGCATACAAGCTCTTCGATTTCTTCGCCAACTGCGAGTATTTCGAGACAGGGTTCAACTACGACGAAGTTCTGGATCTGCCACGGCCTCGGGCCAGGCAAGGCACCGCCGGCCCGGACCTGCCCCCATCCTCCTGGAACTACGAACATCTGGGTCGTGACAGCCTCGAAGGAATCGTCGAACAGCCCATCGGTCCGGAGGGGATGAAAATCGACCGGATGTTCTTCGACAGGTTTGCGTCCACGGTGCGAGACAACGAAACCATTGCAAAGGCCGTCGAAGCCGGGCAATGGGACCACGTCATCGACTACGTCAATCGAGAGGTCTTCGACAAGCCCGAGGAATATTACACCCTCGACAAGCTGCGCCGTGCCACCGCCGCGGACCGCCGGCTGAACCTGCGTGAGATTCTGGAAAAGATTTTTGACGTCATCCCACGCTTCAAATCCAGGGACGAACTGCTGGAAGAGGAATTTGCCAAATTTGTCGTCGACCACGTGCCGGCACGGGCAGACTCCATCCCGGCCATCAAGACCTACTTCAAGGCATACACCACCGACCGCTACACCCGCGAGATCATCGACGAGCGGCAGTTCGCCAGCCTGGCCACTTCTCCGGTCTTTTCCACTCAGGACTACCGGGCAGTACCGAAGGAATACCGTGCGCTTATTCCCGAGTACGTCAAAGATTACGTCTCACTGAATCAGTTTGCAGCATAATGATTCGTCTGTGTGCCACACGCACCAGGCACCACTATCGCGCAGTGATGAGTTTCGAGTGAACGGATGTATCTTCTTGACACCAATGTCATCTCGGACACGCGACGCCCGAAGCCCCATAGTTACAGGTCATCTGCATTTTTGTTGATTTTTCGCTGGCAATATGCTGTCATATTGAAGTCCCCCAGGCAGGAGAACGGACTATGGGAAATATAACAATCCGTAACCTTGATGACGACGTGATTGAAACGTTGAAGGCGCAGGCGAAGACCAACCAGCGTTCGCTGGAAGCGGAGGTTCGTTACGTGCTGACGCATCAGGTTGGCCGCCGCGTCAGCATCGCCGACTTTCAAGAGAGAACGCGCCGGATTGCCGGCATGGCTGACGGGCCCCAAACCGACAGCGTCGAGCTGTTGCGAGAAGATCGAGACAGGTGAAGCTGACCGTCGATGCCAGCGTTGTCGTCAAATGGTTTGTACCCGAGTCGCTGTCCGAAGAATCCCGTCTATTGCTTGTCCCCCATCTCGAACTGCACGCGCCCGATGTCCTGCCGGCCGAGTTCGCCAACACTATCTGGAAAAAAGTCCGCCTGAACGAGCTTCAAGATGCCAGGCCATACGTGGATGAACTTTTACATTTGAGTGAGATCGTCAGGCTGTATCCAGCTCATACCCTCGTGGCGCGTGCGGCGCGGATTGCGCAGGATCTTGATCGCCCGATTTACGACTGTCTCTATCTTGCCTGCGCCGAAACGACGGAATCCGTATTGGTCACGGCGGATCGCAGGTTTGCCGACGGGATATTAAATGTTCCGGGCTGCAAAGCCCTGTATTTAGGAGAAGACGGCTTTGCGGACGAAATCGAGGTGGCGACGACTGCACCGAAACGTTGACCTCGTCTGCAAGATGATCAACGCGTTGACCGACAATCGCGACGAGATCGGCATCGGCGCTCACTGGCGGGATGGACGTGATCGTTTGGTCAGCGGTTCGCGCTGAAGAAATCCCATGTTGGATGCCGACACGAAACGCCGCATCGACACCGCCAGGGATATCCTGGTGGGCAAGGTGCCCGACCCCAAGAGTCAGGTCGAACAGATTACCATCGCCCTGATCTACAAGTTCATGGACGACGTGGACGTTCAGAGCGAGGAGGAGTGGGGCGGTACTCGCACGTTCTTCGTCGGTGAGTTTGCCGGCTATAGCTGGGCCAGGCTGATGCGCTCCGGTCTGGGTGGACACGAGACGCTCAACCTCTATGCCGAGGCCGTCACCAGGATGCCGGAGAACCCCGGCATTCCACCCCTGTTCCGCGATATTTTCAAGAACGCCTTTTTGCCCTACCGCGACCCCGAGACTCTGCGGGCCTTTCTCAAGGTCATTGACGAGTTCACCTACGACCACTCCGAACGTCTGGGCGACGCATTCGAATATCTGCTGTCCGTCCTGGGCTCGCAGGGTGACGCCGGGCAGTTTCGCACCCCGCGTCACGTCATCGACTTTATCGTAGCCGTCATCGACCCGAAGAAAGACGAAACTATTCTCGACCCGGCCTGCGGCACGGCCGGCTTCCTGATTTCGTCCTACAAGCACATTCTCAAAGCCAACGCAGACGAGCACGGCCACAGTACCCTCACGCCCGATGACAGGGGCCGCCTCGCGGCCAGCTTCAAGGGCTACGACATCTCGCCCGATATGGTGCGCCTGTCCCTGGTCAATATGTACCTGCACGGCTTCGTCAACCCGCGGATTGCCGAGTACGATACGTTGACCAGCGAAGATAAGTGGAACGAGTACGCCGACGTCATCCTGGCCAATCCGCCGTTCATGTCGCCGAAGGGAGGCATCCGTCCGCACAGCCGATTCTCTGTCCAGTCCAGGCGCAGCGAGGTGTTGTTCGTCGATTACATGGCCGAACATCTGACGCCGGCCGGCCGCGCCGGCATCATCGTGCCCGAGGGCATCATGTTTCAGAGCCAGAACGCCTACAGGCAACTGCGCAAGATGCTGGTCGAGGACTACCTGGTTGCCGTGGTCTCACTGCCGGCCGGCGTGTTCCAGCCCTATTCCGGCGTTAAGACTTCGATTCTGCTACTGGACAAAACGCTGGCGAAAAAGACGGATCGCATCGCTTTCTTCAAAGTCGAGAACGACGGCTTCGACCTGGGGGCGCAGCGCCGGCCGATTGACAGGAACGACCTGCCGGGGGTGCAGACGGAGATTGCGGAGTATCTGCGTCGTTTGCGGACAAGTGAATCTTTGGACGATTTTGCGCCGACGCTGGGGCAGGTGGTGGCGAAAGAGAAGATTGCCGCTAGCGTGGGGGGGGGGGGGGGGGGGGGGGGGGGGGACTATAATTTGAGCGGGGAGCGGTATCGGGAGAATAAGGTCATACACACGAAGTTTGAGATAGTGACTCTTGGAGAAGTCTGCGAAATCAGAAAAGGAACTGCAATTACTAGGAAAGAAATTGTAGAAGGCCCATTTCCCGTAATAGCTGGTGGTCAAAGTCCTTCTTCTTTTCATAATAAAGCCAACCGAAGAGGTGAGACAATTACAGTAAGCGCATCGGGAGCCTATGCAGGATTTGTTAGCTACTTTGATAAACCGATATTCGCATCAGACTGCTCGACAATCAAACCCAAGCAAGAATTTCTGATCAGCAAATTCTTATTCCATGTTCTCAAAGCCAGACAATCGGATATTTATGCTCTTCAAGTAGGAATGGGACAACCGCACATCTATTCAAAGGATTTGGCGACTTTCCCAATTCCCCTCCCTTCGCTGGAAGTGCAGCGTGAGATCGTCGCGGAGATTGAGGGCTATCAGCGGGTGGTCGCCGGGGCGCGGGCGGTAGTGGAGAACTACCGGCCACATATTGCGGTTGATCCTGAGTGGCCGCTGGTGGCGTTGGGGAACACGGAGTTGTTTCAAATAGAGAGTGGGGGCACTCCAAAATCAGGGGTCAAGGAATACTGGAATGGCGGCGTACCCTGGACTACGCTGGTGGACCTGCCGCCGGATGACTTGGTAACGGAGATTACCACTACGGAGCGAACGATAAGCGAGAATGGTTTACGGACTTCGTCGGCAAAGATATTGCCGGAGAATTCCGTCGTCGTTTCATCAAGAGCGACGATTGGCCGCATTGGCATCAATAGAATACCGCTTGCTACCAACCAGGGCTTCAAGAACGTCGTAATTAACGACGCGAACCTTGTTGTTCCGGAATATGTTGCGTGGACGTTGACGAAATTGGTTCCGGTGATGAAGTCCAACGCCAGTGGAGCAACCTACAAAGAAATCACCAAGTCAAGGTTCAGCGAACTCCGCATTCCCATCCCGCCGCTGGAAGTGCAGCAAGCCATCGTCGCCGAAATCGAAGCCGAGCAAGCCCTGGTCGCCGCCAACCGTGAGTTGATTGAGCGATTCGAGAAGAAGATTCGGGCGGCGATTGAGCGGGTGTGGGGTGAAGACAATACAGAAGAAAAGAGGTCCTAGTTAGCTTGTGTTCTATGGCTTGGATGTGCGGCTTGAGAAACAATAGTTTCTCAACGTAAGGCTGTGAGCCTTATTGACGTGGTCAATATGGAGGACTTGCTGTGAGCGAATCTCAGACACGCGGCCCTGCCCCAAACAATTGCAAACCTTTCTATCGGATGATCAAGGGAATCCGTCGTCTATGCGACTAATGTCCCCGTTGTCATTGATTTTTGCTGGATTTTTGGCGACTGTGGAAGTATTCGGGTGGGGATCAAACGGAAACAAGACTGAACTCGTCTTGTATTTCCTGGTGGCAGCTTTTGTGCCGAAGGCCGTACGGAAATTTGCTGAAAAATGAGATTGTCCTCATTTTTCTTGCCGCGTAACAGACCATGCCCGTTTGAGCCCGACGCCAGGTAAACCCTTGTCACGGCTAACCGGGAGTTGATGGAGTAGTGTATGGGGGCAGGATATAGGCGGCCATCGGCATGAGTGCGGGAAGAAAATGACAGACGTGCACCAGCGGAGACGGATCCTACGCGAACAGTGCCTTAAGCCAACCAAGGAAGTTCTGACAGAGAACGCCGTCAACGTTCAAATCGTGCGAGCCAATAGCGGAACCCATTTGCCTCGGGTCCTCTCTGGCCGCCAGCCAGGCATAGATCTTCGCTCGTAGTGTCTTCGTCTGTGTGAACCTTCTGTTTTCTACAGGAATTTTGTTGATGTAGTGCTGGGACAACGGCCACACCGGATCGCTGTCAGGGATCATTTGCTCGACAAACTTTTCAAGTTCTCCGCTTGACTTATTATCGGGCATTATCCAGATGCCGACGCGGGGTTTTCCGATTGTGTCTATGACCGTTCCCTTGGGATCGGGTTGCGGGGGCGTTGTGATATCCTCTTTCCAAAGTCGATGAATGACAGATTGCCAACGTGCAGTCAAATCATCGTTTGCATCCACGAGTATACCGATGGCCTGACGGCCTGGAACCTTTAGCTCGGCACCAACGGTTTCGAGCAGTGGGTCAAGGCCGTCTCTATCCTGAATATCAAAATCTGTCATGAGTTGATGACGGTCGCGAAGATTCCGAACAACGTGCTTGTCGTTTTGTCCTTCGACTAAAAGAACGCGAGAGGCTGGTGGAGCCGATCCGGGAAAAGCCATATATTACCTGACCTCGATACCATGCTTGGCTGCGGCTTTGAGGTTGTCTTCAGAGTATCCTACGGCGCGAATTCCGTCGATGTCCTTCTCGAGGCGAATAAGAACTCCGTTTACTTCCTCTGAATCTATTGCCGCTTGTGCAAAACCCGCCACGCAGTCCCAGCTATGAGTTGTAGCGAGAACCTGCACGTTGTTATCGTGTGCCGTTCGCATAATCATCTTCCAGAAGTCGGGCTGTACCGAATGATGGACACCGTTTTCAGCTTCGTCGATAACCAGGAAACCGCCTTTGCTGTTGGCAAGAGCCAAGGCGACACCGAACAGGCGCACGGCTCCGTCACCGAGGCTTTTCAAAGGAACTGGTCGCTCTTGCTTTTTTATCTTTACGACCGCCCGGCGACCATAGAGTGGGCCATAGAGTGCGCGGCGATTATAGATCGGGTGAGGTCGTTTTTCATCCCCAACCATTGCAACACGGTCTACTTCGTCGCCATAGACCAATCGCAATGCCTGTACTGCTTGGGTTTCATAATCCGTAAGCGCTACACTGTCCCAGAATCCCGCTATGCTTTCGTTGTCCATTAAACTCGGCCCTGAAGATTCACATCGAATTGCAGGTGGGAGCTTGGATTCGTGAGCCTGCGGCATGCGACGTGGTACACGGTAGGGAAGCCATGGGACTATAAAAATCTCTTCTTTTTTACCTTGAAATTCGATCTCAAGTAACGGTTTATCACTCGTTGAGGAAATATCAGGTTTGTGCAAATTCGGGCTAACCCTGATGGTGAGTCGCTTTGTTTCGCTATTAGGGCCTATTGATATGAGAGACCCTGGCGAGAGGCTCCGGCCATGGAAGAGAGCCCCAAAATCAGGAGCTGATAACTCTTCACTGTCCTCATCGGCAACCGCAGTAATAAGCTCTTCCCTGTCCTGTAATACGTCCGTGAGAGCAAAATTGCTGCCGCGTGCTGCATAGATGCGGACGGCATCAAGGAGAGTGGTCTTGCCGACTCCATTTTTCCCTGCAATCAGCGTCACACGGCCCAACTGTGGAATCGAAAGGTCTGCGATTCCACGAAATCCTTTGATCGACAGTTCAGGAAGATGGAGGTCCGTATCGGATGATTCTGTGTACATAAACAGTCTTTCCTTCGATCATTTCGCAGATGTGCCCGTTACCCCATCTTTTACTCAGTCGCCAGTCCAGTGGCGTCGTTCATTATGGGAGATTTCAGTAAAAATGCAAGTGACTGCCCTGCCCTCATTCGTGGTATCGAACCTTGGGTGAGTATTATATTATCGGATATCCCTCAAACCATTGCCGGGATCGAAGCCGAGCAAGCCTTTGTTGCCACCGCGAGCTAATCGAGCACTTCGAGAAGAAGATACAGGTGGCGATTCGACGGGTGTGGGGAGAGGCCGAAGCCGTCGGTCGGGTTGGCGTAGCGTAACCCACTACTTCTCTACACAACCTCTGGACGTGTAGAGACCAACTTCGAGTTGACCTAGCACTTCGAGTGAAAAATTCAGACCGCCCGCGTCTGAGGCGGGGAAACTTGAAATTTTCCATGCGTTATGACTGATTTTCGCCAATGAGGAGGGAACAGTCATGCCTGAAAGAACCGAAATGGAAAACGTCTCGGATGACTACCTGAAGACGTTGGAAGAGGTCAAAAAGCAGTACCAGCAATACGTGGAAGTGAGCGAGCTGTATAAGTTGCCGATTCAGAAGGCTGAGGAAGAAACACAATATCAGCCTCCCACCCCGGAACGTCCTCTGACGACAAATACCTTTCACATTGAGTAAATGGAGTAACCATGGCTTCATGGAGCGACCTTTTGCACTTGTTGCAATCTCAGCGCGAACCTGTCAGATGGCTTGATAAGAAACTGAAAGAGCATTTAGAGGCCATCTCAAAGCATCGAAACAATGCTGTCGTTATCTTCTATGCATAGGCTTTTCTGCAAAAAACCGTCGATAATGTGTCTATTGCCAGAGAAGATATCAACGCAGGCCTCATGCGGCCATAAAAATGTACAATTACAATACATATTGTACAATTATGATAAATATGTATAATTATTGAAAAAATGTAAATTATTTGAAATAAATAACAATTATGTACATTTTGTTAAAAAGGGTGAAATATGGTCAAAAGAGTCAGTACTGTACAGTTAAGAAAAGAAATTTCGGCTCTTCTGTCCCATGTGGTGGATAGCGGCCAGCACGTTATCATTGAGAGAAGGGGCAAGCCCCTGGCGGCATTGGTCAGCGTGGATGCTCTCGCGCTGATGGAGCAGAAGCAGACGACCTCTGCCGATTCCCTGGGAGCTTTGGGTCTGGCCGGTGCCTGGGATGAAGTGGAAGACCGGGATATGGACTCTCTGCTTGCCGACGTCCATGCCGAGCGAGGCGGAGACGCCGGCTGTCACGCTGAAAGGAAAGACTGATGTACCTGCTGGATACGGATATTCTGAGCAACCTGATGGGCCGTTGTCCCTCGACCGCGTTGATTGCAAAATTGGCCTCTGTGCCTCCCGAGCATCAATTCACCTCCAGCATCACGCTTGGGGAGTTGAGCGCCGGCGCGTGCCGTATGGGTCAGCGTTCGGCTGCCTTGCTGAGTCAGCTCGAAACACGGCTCATCTCTAATCTGCAGATCCTGCCCTTCGATGCCTCGGCCGCGAGGCGTTACGGCGAAATAAGGGCGTTACCGGCGCGGCAGGGAACACCGGTGAGTGAGGCGTCTCTGCGTATTGCTGCCATTGCGCTGGTTCGGGACCTCACGATAGTTTCCGCCCGTCCCCAATACTTCCAGGGGGTCCCCGGCCTCTCCGTGGAAAACTGGTTGTCGTAGGCTCCCATCTCCTCCCCAGTGCCCTTGCCCCTTACGACGGGAGAGGGTGACTCCTCGCCTGCAATCCGGCGAAAAGAACCTCCTGTGCGGCTTCCTTATCAGTCAAGACGTGGTGATTCCGGAACCGCGGCACCTGGAATCCGTTACGATCTCTTAATAGGTTTGGCGTTCCACAATGGGTTTAATGGTGGCGGCCCCAAGCAATTCCATTCCGAAGCGGGTCCCTTCGCTGATTTCGTTGGCGTAGAGTCGGCCCTTCGGCGCGTCGATATCAATCTGCAGTTCCGTGACGTCGTTGGGATTGATCGTCACGGTATATTCTTTGCGAACCATCGGATGCCAGACCTGTACCGTATAGGTTCCTGGCGGGATATCCGTTATGGAATACGAGCCGTCTTTCGCCGTGAGTGCGTAGTAGGGATTTTTGACCGCAAACCCCCAGCTTTCCATGTAGGCGTGAAATCCGCATTGCATTACAAACAGATTTCGCTGTTTTCCCATTTTGATGCGTTGGGTCAAGACCTCGCCTGCTCGATCTTTGACCGTCTTGCCGGCAAGCAAGGCTTCTTTTTGCAGTTTTTTGCTCATTGGCAAGGGAACGTTGAAGAGGACTCGGGCTCCGAACTTCGAGGTTTCGTATCCTTGAATATCATGAAAGACCGGGTCCATGTTCACCACTTCGACGTCGTGTTTGTCTCGAACGATGGTGATATACGGCTCGAATTTGCAGTCGATCGCCTCAATCCTGGGCGTGACGTAGCTGAAGGGTTTCCCTTTGTGGATACTGCCAATGTAAATGACCACGTTTTTGAATCCGCCCTGAGGGCCGATGACAAAGGGTTGAAGCAGACGCCAGCCCGTTCCGGTCGAGATGCGGCCGCAGTACACTGCGTCCGGCAAGGTGACGAGGTTGTACCCCTTGGGTTTGGGGACTTCTCCGAGCAACTTGACTGTTCCCTGTAAGGTTCCGCCGTTGGATACGGCGCTTTGTTCGTATCCCCAGCCTGGGTTTGTGCTCAGTCCGATCGCCAATCCCAGGCCAAGGAGAAATATCACGGATTTCATATGCTCCCCCTTTGCCCTATAAAATCGTTATGAACGTCATGATTGTACGTGTTCACTCATTCGTTGACAATTTCCGCTGTCTCCCCCTGCCGTTCCCGACGGCGTGAATCGGGAATCCAGGGCGTTGTTCCAGGCGGGTCCGCCCCAATGAAAGGCAGAGGAGAAAGGCCCGGAGCCACGCTGACCCTGTCCCCGACGCGCGTTATCGGGGACCCTGCGAGGATGACGGGAGGGAGCCCGCGAGGATGACACGCGGCCCCTCGTTCCGTCAGAACGTTTACAATGATGACTCAATCGTTGATTCTAACATTTACAGGACCAAGATTAAAGAATGGTGACGTTGTGATCAATGCTCCATCCGGTTATGAGCAGCGTGGAGCGACCGGCCCGTTGCTCGTTCCTGTCCCCGATCCATGAACGTGCGTCCAACGCCGCCGCCCGGCGCTCCCCCGGGGCTTCATGGGCGGACAAAAACTGTTCCCCTCCTTTGTAAGGAGGGGCCAGGGGAGGTAGAGTCTTCGACGGTGCTCCGGGGTTTCATAGGCGGGAGGCTCTACCCCTCCTTCCCTCCCCTTACAAAGGGGAGGCTTAGTCTTTTCCCCTCCTTTGTAAGGAGGGGTAAGGGGAGGTAGAGTCTTCAACGGTGCCCCGGGGTTTCATAGGCGGGAGGCTCACCCCCACCTTTCCTCCCCTGACAAAGGGGAGGTTTTTTCTCCCTTTCCTCGGCCTTGTCAATCGGGGCGAGTGGCATCTGATGGAGGTTCGGACTTTCTTTCCCCCTCCTTTGTAAGGAGGGGTGAGGGGAGGTAGAGTCTTCAACGGCGCCCACCGGGGCTTCCTGGGCGGGCAGAAACTGTTCCCCTTCCGTTGTCAGGCCGGGTGAGGGGCAACCGCTTACCGGAGTCAAGGGCTTCCGGACTTTTTTCGGGAGTGGCTCCGTTTGAATTTCTTTTCCTGTCCGGTCTCCGTTTCTTTTGGCCTTGTTTCAACAAGGACGAGGCCGTCATTTCAAACTGAGCCACGACCCGGTGACGCGTTGCCTTGACCCACTCAAGGGGAACACACTAGACTGAAAGAACGGAGCGTTCATCATTTCCTGGAAAAGGAGAGGGCGTATGAGAGTCGGTATCGTATGGGCCATGGTGGGGTGCAGCACCCTCCTTTGTGTGTCGTCCTCCCTGGCGGACGTTGGCGCAACGGGTTCTCGATCGGCTTCTCTTATTCCGGTCCAAGTCCCCTATGATGCCCCACCCCAGCCGGAATTTCCTGAAATCGAACAAGCCACCCCTGCTCCGGAAGTCCTTTCTGAAAAGGAACTGAAACGGGCAGAAGCCTTGTTGCCTTTATTGGAAGGACGGCAGGAACTGTACGTGATCGCTGAGTTCGTACACCTGGGAAAACCGGTCGTGCCGGTCCTGGTGAAAGCCCTCAAACTGCCTGGGAGCCGACTTCGCTATAATGCGATTGAAACGCTGTCGATTATTAAAGATCCACAAGCCGTGCCGGCTTTGCTCGACACGGCGAAGGACAGCGGGGAAGTCACGAGGGTGCGGGCTCATGCCCTTCGCGTGGCCATCCGGCTGGCACCCATGGAGACGCTGTCAACGTTGCAGGAGTTGGTGAAGGATGAGCAGGATACCATTCGGCGAGCCGTGGCTTTTGGGTCTCGGCACGTGAGACGGCCGGAAGCGGTGTCGCTCCTCATTGAATTGCTGGCTGATCAGGAGAAATATGTGTCCCTCACGGCCCTTGAGTCGTTCTGGCGGTTAACTCGATGGGTTGGACCGCCACGTGATTGGCAAGGCTCGACTCATGAGCAGCGAATCGCGTGGGCCAAAGAATGGGGGGCATGGTGGGATAAAACCCTGAAGGAGCATCAGGCTCCGCCGAACACGCGACAATCTGAACCCGTTTCCTGATGATACGGTTTTTGAGGACTCTGATAGAACGAGGCCCTGACGCGTGGGCCTGAAGGGAGACCACGATGGCAACCTTGCCGATTGCAAAAATGGGGAATCCTGTCTTGCGGAAAATCGCCTCGCCGGTTGATCCGTCGATCATCCCCACGCGCGCCTATCAACGATTTATCGACGATATGTTTGAAACGATGTCCGAGAACGATGGGATCGGGTTGGCGGCTCCCCAGGTGTCACGGTCGGAACAACTCGTTGTGATGCGATGTGAAGGCGAGGATGCCTTTCAAGAGACGGTCTTGATCAATCCCAGGATCGTGTTTTATGGCCCTGCCCAGGTCGAAATGTGGGAGGGCTGTTTAAGCGTGGACGGGCTGCGCGGAAAAGTGACGCGCCCGTCTTCCATTCGGGTCCAGGCGCTGAATCGTGAAGGGTGCTCCGTCGATTTCGAAGCGTCGGGTTTGTTTGCCGTGTGCGTCCAGCATGAAATGGACCATTTGATCGGAAAACTCTTTTTGGACAGAATGACGGACCTGTCGACGTTGACTCAGTTAAAGGAATTCGACGCGTACTGGAAACAAGAACCTGCTACGGTTGTTTAGACGCCGTTCCCCTGCTTTTTCCCACCGGTCTCGGGCTTTGCATTCTCTGACTCGACTGTTTCCGAAAGGCGGGGCTCCGGGCGGTTTGTCATGGTGTGACGCGCGATGAACGTTCTGCTTCGCATTCTCGGGTATTTGCGGCCTCACCGTTCCCTTGTCCTGACGACCTTCTCCTTCGCGGCCCTGGCAACGATTTTCGATCTCCTGCCGCCCTGGCTGGTGAAGGTAATTATCGACGACGTGATTCAGGAGAACCGATTCTCCTTGTTGCCGTGGGTGTTAGGAGGATTAGTGCTGGCCTATGGGTTCAAGAACGTCGCAAACTCGCTGCGAATCCGGTTCAACAATATCCTGGAGCAACGCGTCGTGTTCCAACTGCGGCAACAGGTGTTTCACGCGCTGCAGCGACTCTCGATCAAGTTTTACGAGGATCGATCGACCGGAGAAATCATGTCGCGAATCATGAATGACGCCGAACACGTCGAGCGTATTTTTATCGATGGGTTGGAGAGCACGTTGACGGCGTCGTTGACCCTGATCGGCATCACGATTGTCCTCTTTGCGGTCAATTGGAAATTGGCGCTCCTGGCGCTGGTTCCCATCCCGATTCTGGTGGTGTCTGCCGTGAGATTTTCCCGACGGGTCCATGGGTATTACCACGAGATTCGAAAAAATACGGCTGAACTGAGCGCCTATCTTCAAGACGCGCTTTCAGGCATTCGAGAAACCATGACCTTTAATCGCCATTCGTTTGAACGGGAACGATTCGACGTCAGAAATCGCGAGGTCAGTCAGAGTAATCTCAAGGCCATGTTTCTTTGGTCCGTCTATTCACCGGGGATGATTTTTCTTGGGGCCATGGGCACGGTCCTCATTCTGTGGGTCGGGTCAATGGAAGTCGCGCAGGGAGACCTGAAAGTGGGAGAGCTCGTGATGTTTGTGGCGTATCTGGCCCTGTTCTACGTTCCGGTGAATCAAATCCATTCCGTCAACCACATGCTTCAGCACGCCCTCGCGGCGAGTGAACGAATATTTGAGGTATTGGATGCCAGGCCCGAAGTCGAGGATCTCCACGGGGTGGTGGCGCCGCCGACTCGTTTTCCGGGGAGTGTACGGTTCGAAGGCGTGGATTTTGCTTATAAGCCGGAGAGCCAGGTCCTGCATGGGATCTCCCTCAGCGTGGAGGCCGGAGAGAGCGTTGCCTTAGTGGGTCCGAGTGGCGCGGGAAAGAGTACGATGATCAAACTCCTGATGCGTTTTTATGACGTGAAGGGAGGCTCACTGGCACTGGATGGTCTTGACGTCCGACGTATGCCGTTGGCGTTCCTGCGATCACAAATCGGTTTGGTGCAGCAGGAACCGTTTCTCTTTAACGGGACGGTTCGAGAAAATATCATCTATGGCGATCTCGATGCCACCGACCACGCCATCGAACAGGTTGCCGTTGCGGCGCGGGCTCATGATTTTATCATGGAGCTCCCGGAACAATACGAAACCCGGATCGGGGAACGGGGCGTGAAATTGTCCGTTGGCGAAAAACAACGGGTGGCCATTGCCCGGGTGTTATTGAAAAATCCCCCCATTGTCGTCTTCGACGAAGCCACGTCGAACATTGACACGGAGACGGAAGTCAAAATTCGCGAAGCGTTGACCGTTCTCACCCGGGGTCGCACCACCATTTTCATCGCGCATCGGCTTTCCACCCTGCAACAAGTTGATCGAATCATCGTGCTCGAGCGTGGACGAGTGGTTGAAGAGGGAACCCATGCCGAGTTGTTGGACAAAAAGGGACTCTATACCAATTTATATGAAGCGCAATTCCAAATTTGATTCGTCGGCAGGATGGGAGACCTCGTGCTTCGTCCAGGATGCCACCCGAACGTGATCCTTCGACGGACTCAGGTGGAGAATTGCCGGGCAGGTATCGCATAAATTGCTTGGAAATCAAACAGTTGAGTGGGACAGGCACGCATCATGACTCTTGTTCCGGACGACGATAGCTGCCGTGCAACGTCCCTGGTTTCAGGTGGAATGTTATTGACAGATTTCTCGATCTATGTTAGACAAATTCTACCTGTTTTCAGGACGTTATTCATAATGAGAATTATTGTGTATTTATCATAAGATCTGCCGCAGAAGGCGAAAAGCCTGTCGGCGGTTTGTGTTTCAGGGCCTTTTGGGGTAACGGTTTTCCTTGGTCCGTGTAAGGGAGGTACTCGTGAGTGATCGAAAGTCTGGGACAGTCAAATGGTTTAATGATCGAAAGGGCTTTGGATTTATTCGCGTCGAAGGGGAACAAGACGTCTTTGTGCACTATTCGGCGCTTCAGGGTGACGGATTTAAAACGCTGAAAGAAGGTGAACCTGTTGAATTTGATCTCGTGGAAGGCGCCAAAGGGCCACAGGCGGCTAACGTGATCAAAACGGCCGCGACTCAACAGTCGGCCTGATACAAAAAACTTCGAAAAAGAGCGGGCCAGGACGGCTCGCGGAACGTGTTGAAGTCCCCCGAAACCCGAAAGAGAGGTCTTTTGACCTCCCTTTCGGGTTTTTTATTGGGTAAAGCCTCTCTGAGGGGAGGACTGATCCTGTCCCGCTCAGTTGACTCGCTTTTTCGGGGAAGAGTATAATTCTTCTGCCTTTTGAAAGATAAGACGTGATGATGCCGTTACCGGTACTAATTATTGTGAAGCTTGAAGAGGAGGAAAGACATCATGGCACTTCGCTTAGGGGATGAAGCCCCCAATTTCACTGCTGAAACGACGGCAGGAACGATAAATTTCCATGAATGGCTCGGTGACGGGTGGGGTATTTTGTTTTCCCATCCCAAAGATTTTACCCCGGTGTGTACCACGGAGTTGGGAACCGTCGCAAAGATTACGGATGACTTTAAGAAACGCAATGTAAAAGTCCTTGCCGTCAGTGTCGATCCATTGGACTCCCATAAAGGCTGGATCAACGACATCAATGAAACACAGCAGTGTACGGTCCGGTATCCGATCATTGCCGACCCCGACCGACAAGTAGCAAATTTGTATGACATGATTCATCCCAATGCGTTGGATAATATGACGGTGCGGTCGGTTTTTGTGATCGGGCCTGATAAAAAAATCAAATTGACCCTCACCTATCCAGCATCGACTGGAAGGAATTTTGATGAGATTCTTCGTGTCGTGGACTCGCTGCAACTGACGGCCAGGTATCAGGTGGCTACCCCCGCCAATTGGAAGGACGGGGAAGATTGCATCATTGTCCCTGCGGTGAAGGACGAAGAAATTCCCTCCAAGTTTCCTCAGGGCCACCGGGCGGTTAAGCCGTATCTTCGGTACACGCCACAGCCTGACAAATAAGGATTTTTCACCGCAGTCCTCGTTCATTCCGAAAGAGCCGCCCCTCGTGGGGCGGCTCTTTTTTATGCGGTTGTACTCCGCAGCCGCGCGACCTTGTCGCGCCTTTTCCTGACGGCATACGATGCTGACGCTCCATATCGTTCATAGCCGGCCGCGTCAAGGCACGAAGAAATCGTGTCGTGGCTCAGCTTGAAATGACGGCCTCGTCCTTGTTGAAATACGCCCCAAAGAAACGGGGACCGGACAAGCAAAGAAATTCAAACGGAACCACGACCGAAAAGAGTCCGGAGAAGCCCTTGACTCCGGTAAGCGGTTGTCCCTCACCCTGCCTGACAACGGAAGGGGAAAGTTTCCACCCCCCCAGCCACCACCACGCCCGGGTCGAAGACTCTACCTCCCTTCGCCTCTCCTGACAAAGGAGGGGGAAAAGGCTAAGCCTCCCCTTGTCCCCACCAATTCCATTTTAATCGTCGATGATGACCGGGAGAGGCGCCATCTTCTTGAAGATAGATTGGAGGAGCACAACTATAGGGTCACTGTGGCTCAAGAGGGGGCGAGCCGCTCCGGATCATCCGGGGAGGTGCGACGCGCTCGCGGTGCTCACGGATCTTCGGATGAAGGGCCTGGATGGTTTCGAGATCCTGTACGAAATCATCCAACGTCATCCCGCCTGTAACGTCCTCATGCTGACGGCATCCGGCACGGTCGAGTCCACGGTAGAGGCGAGACAACAGGGGGCGTTCGATTCTCCCACGAAACCCATCAACACGGAGGAATTACTGGTCCCCATCGAGAAAGCCTTCCGGGAGGCACGGCTTCGCCAAGAGGTGGCGGAGCGGCGGAAGCAGGGCCGGCGGGAGGACGTCTTTGCCCACGTGCTTGGGAAAAGCAAAGCCATGCGGGCGGTGTTTGAGTTCATGCGCCGGGTATCTGCTCCGTACCGGGGAAAGCGGGACGGGAAAGAGCTGGTGGCCAGGGCCATTCCCTGTTGACGGAGAAGACCTCCAGGGACCCAACCCAACCCCAAGAGCGGAGCGTCAAGGCTACCCCCCCCGGCAGGCGACGGGCGGACACTCCATGGCAGGGACCCAAATGTCATTTCTATTGACAGCCCCGGCAAACGCGGCATAGGCTTTGCTTCTCGATGTTCGGGGTTAACCAAGAGGGATCAGGGGGGCTCGCAATTCGCTGCCGTCTCCTTGTGCTCCGACCGTGGCCCGCACCCCTACGGTCCGCCATCACACTGAGTGCGGTCCCGCAACCACGGCTCATTTTGCCCGCGTAGGTCTCTTTTGCCAAAGGCTGAACAGAGGAAGAAACATGGGTTCCGATATACCCCCACCCCACTCCACGCCCGCGCGTGACCCCGGCCTCGACAGCCGCCTGGCTGTCTTCGGGTTCCTCTGCCTCTGCCTCACCGTCTTATTCTTCGCCTATCTCAACGTGGCCGACCCGTCACGCATCCTTTTGCTGACTCGAGAAGACTCCTGGGTAGAGAATCTCACCGCGGGGTTTCTCCTCGTGGCGGGCCTCTTGCTGTTCGTCACGGCTTCGGCAGACAAGGGGATTCGGCGCGGCATCTATATGCTTGGTGGTCTGGCCCTGCTCTTCGGCGCAGGCGAAGAAATCAGTTGGGGGCAGCGTCTCTTCGGGTTTACCACCCCGGAATTCCTCAAGACGGTGAATGCACAGGACGAATTCAATGTTCACAATATTAGCATACAGTTAGTTGTCGGGGCCGTCAATTTCGGAACAGTCCTGTTGTGCCTCGTCACCAGCGCCGCTTTCTTCTGCCGGCAACGCACCGTCCTCGGGATTCCAGTACCGTCACTACCGCTGCTGTTCGGATTCCTGGTGATGGATGGTTACTGGCTGACACGTCGTGGCCCGGTTGGGTGGGAGATGTTCTTCAACCCAAGTTTCCTTTCCGGCAAAGACAAAATCCTGCTGTTTCTCTTTGTCATCTATTCCTTGCTTTCCAGGCAACCCAGGTTGTTTATGGTCGCTGGGGCAACCGTGACGCTCGTGCTGGCTTCTTCGTATATCAACATGTACCATGAGCCGCACGGGTTGATGGAGGTGAAGGAGTATCTGTTCGGACTTCTCTGCCTGTTCTATTCGGGGGAACTCTGGCTGGCCCAGGGCGTTCAGGGACGGGGGCCGGCGAGCTTTCGGGTATCCTTCGCCGGCCTGAACCGGCCGGCCATACGGACTCCCTTCTTGCTGACAATGTGCTCCCTGGTCATGGCCGGCAGTATCGGGTTGGTGTTCTTCGAGTATTTCGGCTCCGAGTATCGGGCACTTTACTCGTCAATCTCGTCCGGGACGATCGGCGACCCGGTCGTCCGCTCCGACTTCGACGTCTACCTCCTCAGAGACAGGTTAATCTACTTCAAGGAGCCGTGCGCGCCGGCGGATATCGAGGCCCGGTTCTTTGTACACGTCATCCCCGCCGACGCCAACGATCTTCCTGACGACCGCAAACCGCATGGTTTCGATAATCTGGACTTCATCTTTCGGTGGCCCTACTTTCATTGGTACTATGGAGATCTCCTCTCTTGCATGAGGGTCATCCCGCTCCCGGATTACGACGTCGACCGTATCCGAACCGGCCAGTACGTGCCAGGAAAGGGAGAGATCTGGAGCCGAACGTTTCCGTTCCCCCCGAATTTCCCGAACAGAGAGTGACGCCTTCGGACCAACAATCCATCGAACGAGCACCGCCTGTCGGGGGGCGGGGCGCACCGCCGGATTCGTCCCACCGAAAAACCGCTCAACGTGGCACCGCCCGACGCCGCCGCGCCACACCCGCGCCGAGACCGAGAGCCCCCGCCCATGAAGCCCTGGGGGGCACCATCGAAGACTCTACCTCCCCTCACCCCGCCTGACAACGGAGGGGGAAAAGAGGGTCGTGGCTCAGGTTGACATCACGGCCTCGTCCTTGTTGAACCAGGCCCCAAAGAAACGGGGACCGGACAAGCAAAGAAATTCAACCTGAGC
Source organism: Nitrospirales bacterium (assembly GCA_965215405.1). Lineage (GTDB taxonomy): Bacteria > Nitrospirota > Nitrospiria > Nitrospirales > UBA8639 > Bin75. Next base: position 303,210 of record OZ244060.1, on the reverse strand, counting down.
CACGACCAGAAATCGACCGGGTTACGGTTGGTAGGTTTCGAACAGGGAGACCGTTGCCTGAAAGCCGGTTTTGCATTCTCGGCAACGAAATTGGACGATGTCTCGGTCCACGCTCACTTCCGTGACGTGCAGGGATGCTTGATGATGGGTGGCGCAAGTTTCCAGCTTGGTCCTGGCGCCTTCCTCGCGCAACGTCGACTCCCCGATGACGCGCGTCATGGTTCCAATGGTCAGGCGGTGGCGAGAGTTGCAATTCATGCAGAAAATGCCGATGGTGTCGGGTACGGTGAATATTTTAAAACGCAACGACAAGGGATGGACGGAAAAGCATTGCTGTAAAAATGCGCCTGATTGAAAAACGTTCGCCATATGGTTTTTCCTCCTGGTTGTGTCCACCCATCAGGGACTCGGACGCAGGAAGGAAAGTCAGGACTCGGTGCCCTGAATATGAACGTCCCGTTTCCGGGACGTCGGCTGCCTCATATCGTGACGCGGTCAGAGAGCAGTGTCGGCACAGGCTTCCCGCGCCCAACTTTGAAGGACCTTGGTCTCATCATCAAACGTGAGCACGTAGTGAAAACAGATAGGCCGGGTACCTGGCTTCAGCGCGTTGCCGGGGTTGGCGGCGAGTCCCATCATGGCCCCCACGCTTGCGGTGGCTTGGGAAACCCCTCGCCCCAGCGTATCGACGCCCATGGGGTCGATTTCTTCCAGGGTGAGTGCATAGCGATAGACCCACCTCGATTGATGCTTCAAAAGCGAGGTCTTCTTCTTCCACGGTTCCCCGAATTTTTCAACGATCTCTTCCTGTGGGGCTTTCTTCAGCGCACCGTTGAGATATGAATCTCGCCAGGACGAGCCGCAGGCCGGAAGAGACAGAACAAGGAAAAGCACGAGAGGCCACACCGGCAGGGTCGGCATGGGGCGTGAACGGGCATTTTGGAAATAAGGACGCGTTGAATGTTTTTTTGAATGACTCAACGCGTTCATCGCGAATCTTTGTTGTCCCGTGAGGTCATTTTGCTGGCAATGAATTGGTAGAATGCATACACTTGGGCGCACAGGCCAGTTACAATAAGGGCGAGTGCTATAGCCAACCAGATCGAATCAGGCTGATTCAGTCCTTCGATCCCGAGCAGGAATCCTGCCGCGATCGCCATGATGCCGACGACTCGCGCAATCCAGATATTGGGTTGGGTCGGGATATGCACGCGTGGTCTTCCGTGGTCTCTTGTTGTGCCTTATGTCGTCAATTTGCGAAGAATTGGAAAAGTTCCGGAGCCGTGCGTTTTGCCGTGTCACTCGACACTTTAAGGCATTTGCTCATCTTTTTCCAGCCATGAGGGCATACAGGTGTCTCCCGAGGTGGTGATCCGGACCGTCCGCCTCCTGATGGCATCGGTTCCTTCGTGGTGCCGTCACGCGTTGCCGGGCTGCGCGGGGCACGGCGGGATATCGCGTGATGGTACTGCGCGCCGAACGTTTCCACGTCTCAACCGTCGAAAACGAGTGAGGGGTCACTCCGTGAAAGCCCAACCCTTTTCTCCGTCTTTGTCCGTTTTTCTGGTCTCGATGTGTCTGTTGCTGCCTGTAAGCGTGGGTGCCTCCGGGCAGCAGTCCTCCGAGCAGGGTCCCCGTCTTCATTCTTCGACACCGACGTTGTTGGATGGCTTTGGCTTTTCAGTATCCAGCGAAGGGACCCGGATTCTTGTTGGTGCTCCCCATGCGGCAGGGGTCCGCGGGCAAACGGGAAAAGCTTTCCTGTTCGCGCGTGAGTCCGGAAAACTGCTTCGGGAATTCGTGCCGCTCTCGCCGATGGGTCAGGATTTATTTGGTCTGTCCGTGAGCCTTACCCCGCACTACGTGATTATCGGCGCTCCCAGGGGAAAGGGGCCCTTGCAGCGACCGGCAGGTTCGGTATCCGTATTCGACCGGGACACGGGAAAATTACAACGGGTGGTCACCAGTCCCAATCAGGCGGCAGGAGCTTTCGGGCACGCCGTGGCCTCGCAGGATTTGCTGGTGGCCGTTGGAGACCCCGGGGCAGGCACTTCCACGAATTTTGACGCAGGGGAAGTCTATCTGATTGACGTCACCAGTGGGGAGGTCCGTCAGACCTTTTCCTCTCCATACGCGGAAACCGGCGACTCGGATGGTTTTGGGCACGCGGTGACGTTTCTGGGTCCCACTCTTGCGGTGAGTGCCCCGCTCGGCGGCAAGGAGCCGGATGATCATGGGCAGGTGTTTCTCTTTGATCGAGAAAGTGGGCGGTTGCAACGCGTCCTTGAATCGCCTGCTCCTCAAACAAACGAGTATTTTGGATGGGCTTTGGCAAATGACGCGGAGTTGCTGGTTGTCGGCGCCCTGGGACGGGGAACCATACAACCGGAAGCCGGAGCCGTTTATCTCTATACACGTACCGGCAAATTCCTGCAAACGTTAGAAGCCCCCGAACCGAAGAAGGGCGATCACTTCGGGGAAGCCGTGGCTCTTCTTCCTGAGTTCATCGTCGTCGGAGCGCCCGGACACGATTTCGCCGGCGTCGACGCCGGGATGGTTTTTGTCTTTGACCGAAAAACCAGAACCCTGCAATCGAAGATTCCCAATCCCTCGGCAACAACCGGAGTTGCCGACCTCTTCGGACTTTCCCTGAGTGGAGCAGGAAACGACTTGGCCGCGGGTTCGCCCTACGGAGACCTTGACGCGATGCCCGATGCCGGGCTGGTCCATCAGTTTCGACTGCCATGGTCTGAAGAGGGAAGGTAAGAGGTCCTGAGAGGTCACGTTCTGTCAGGGCCCGTGCCTTGCCGTTCTTTTCATGGCCTGCAGGCCCCACGCGATAGACAGACGTGACCTTCTTCGCTATGATCAAGGGCATGCCTCTTGACCAATCATTGCAGGCGTGGCGGAAGGTTCGACGGTGCTCTATCGTCAAGTTGGCCGCCGAGTCCGGCGTCGAGGATTCCATGATTGAAGCGATTGAAGCCGGAGAGACGGACCCTTCCGTATCAACGGTGGAGGCATTGGCCAGGGCTCTCGCGCTTCCTCCATCCTGGCTGTATAGTTCCCCTGAAGCCATCGACCTGTTATGGGGAGATCCTGATGAAGAAGGCTCCCTCTGTTCCAACCTTGATTCTCCTGATCCCGTGACGGAACGGATTCTTCAAGGGAATCAAACCGAGCGGGACCTGTACGTGCTCCTCACGGCCTTGCTTCGCCATGGCGAAGCAAAACTTCTCCGTGCCGCCGAGGTCAATCTTCGAAGTCTCCTCAAGCAGGCCAAGACGGCGACCGTTCCCTGGCAGAATCGTCCCTCCGGTCACTTTGAACCGCCGAGTGATTGAATGGAGACAAGAAATCCTGATAAAAATCGGGCGTGGCGTGCCTGTCTCTCGTTCGCTGGCGTTTCTTGCAATAGACATTTCCTTTTGAATACGATAGAGCAATCCGGCTTTTCAAACGATCTATCCTTTGCCGATTCGTGGTGAAAGGTCTGACGCGTTCGCTCATTGATCTTCACGCGCTTCGCGTGAAGGACTGCGGAGGGGGGAGCCTGCCGTAACAGGAAGGGCGGTCATTCAGTCATTATTTATTGCCGAAAAGTGGAAGAGGAAGAAGAAATGCCCAAAAACAGTGGTCGACGTACTATTAAACCGATTAAGGGTAGGGAAAAAGAACAAATAAATTTCGAAATAATGAGAGAGACCCTGCAGGGAGAGAAAGGCTCTTCCGAACAATTTTCTACCTTGTTTGCCGGGTTTGAAGAAGAGACCGTCGGGAACACGGGCCCCTTTCACAATGAAGACTCCAATGCCACGCTGGAGACGGATTCTGTCGACGTGACGCCAGTCAATGAACTTGGTGAAGCGTTACCGGATTCCGAGAAAGAAATTGATCTGACGCCTGGTGCCGTCAACAGGGTTGACGACCCCGTTCGTTTATACCTCAATGAGATGTCCGGTGTTTCTCTTCTCACGAGAGAAGGGGAGATTGAGTTAGCGAAGAAGATTGAGGAAGGCCAGGAGGAGATGACGTTGGCGATGGCGGGGCTGCCGATGACGTGGGAGACGCTGGAGGGGTGGCGGGGACGCCTGAAGAAGCGGGAGGTGCGGGTAGGGGAGGTGGTGCTGCTGCACGATCCCACGAAGGACGAGGACCTGGAGGACCCCGAGGTGGGGGAAGCGCAGGAGGAAGAGGAGTTGCGGCAGCAGACGTTGAAGGAGTTGGAGCGGGTCCGGCGGTTGGGCCAGCAGTTGGGGCGGTTGTATGAGCGGCGGCGGGCGGGGGCCGGGGCGCAGCGGGGGCGGTGGACGCAACGGGTGCAGGGGGTGCAGCGGCAGTTGGGGGAGCGGTTGGAGGCGTTGCATTTGCAGCCGGCGGTGCGGGAGCAGTTGGTGGTGCAGATCAAGGAGGCGGGCGAGGCGGTGCGGGGGGCGGAGCGGGAGTTGCGGGCGTGTTGGCAGCGGCTGGGGCTGGGGGCGGGGGAGGGGCTGAGAGTGCTGAGGCGGCTGGGGCGGGCGGGAGCGACGGGGGCGGGGTTGGTGGGGTACAGTGAGGCGGTGGTGCGGCAGGTGGTGACGCGGAGTCAGCGGGCGCAGGCGCGGTTGCGGCAGGTGGAGCGGCGGGTGACGTGGTTACCGACGGCGGAGTTCAAGGGGGTGCTGGTGGGGTTGGAGGGGGCGGAAGAGAAGATGAAGCGGGGGAAGGCGGAGTTAATCGAGGCGAATTTGCGGTTAGTGGTAAGTATTGCGAAGAAATACACGAATAGGGGGTTACAGTTTTTAGACTTGATTCAGGAAGGCAATATAGGGTTAATGAAGGCGGTGGACAAGTTTGAGTACCAGCGGGGGTACAAATTCAGCACGTATGCGACGTGGTGGATTCGGCAGGCGATCACGCGGGCGATTGCGGACCAGGCGCGGACGATACGGATTCCGGTGCACATGATTGAGACGATCAACAAGCTGGTGCGGACGTCGCGGCACCTGGTGCAGCAGTTGGGCCGGGAGCCGACGCCGGAGGAGATTGGGGGGAGGATGGAGATGCCGTTGGAGAAGGTGCGGAAGATTTTGAAGATTGCGAAGGAGCCGATTTCGCTGGAGACGCCGGTGGGGGAGGAGGAGGACAGTCATTTAGGGGACTTTATAGAGGACAAGAAGGCGGTGTCGCCGTTGGAGGCGGCGGTGCGGTATGATTTGCAGCGGCACATTGGGAAGTCGTTGGACTCGTTGACGGCGCGGGAGGAGAAGGTGTTGCGGAGACGGTTTGGGATTGGGGAGGCGACGGATCACACGTTGGAGGAAGTGGGGCAGGACTTTGAGGTAACGCGGGAGCGGATTCGGCAGATTGAAGCCAAGGCCTTGCGCAAACTCCGCCACCCGATCCGGAGCAAAAAGCTTCGCAGTTTCGCGGAAGGCTTTTAATCTCGACGGTTGGTCATGAACAAAGCGCGTCAATGTCCCGGTGTTCTGCGTGTACCATCCTTGATCGAATGCACGAAAGAGTCACTGAGTGTTCGATATTCTCCAGGGCCCATAGCTCAGTTGGTTAGAGCAGCTGACTCATAATCAGTTGGCCCCAGGTTCAAGTCCTGGTGGGCCCACCACTTTTGCTATTCTCATGGTGGATGCGGTAAGGTATCCGACGTGAACGTCTTCACTGATTTCTGACGCGTAGAGGCGTTTTTGAATTTTCAACTTTCCCTCCTCGTTCAACTGCAACGGCTCGACCTCAAGCTGCACCGTCTTGAAGAACGGCAACGGCAGATTCCTCAACGCCTTCATGCAGTGGAGTTGCCGGTTGCACGGGCTCGGAAACACTCGGAAGACCTTAAGGCTTTGTCGGAGACTATTGCGGCTGATCGACGAAGCGGCGAACAGGACTTAAGCGCGCATGAAAGTCACGTCCACAAAATGCGCGCGCGGTTGAACGAGTTGAAAACGAATAAGGAGTATCAAGCCCATTTATTTGAAATTGAATTGGCCAATAAGAAAAAGGACGCACTGGAAGAACGAGTCCTTCTGGCCATGGAGCGGGCGGAAGCTAAAGGGAAAGAATTAGAAGAAGTCGAGAAACTTCTTCAGGACTTGACGCAAACCCTGGAGCAGGAAAAGGTTGAACTGGAGTCATTGTCCGTGAAACTGACGGATGAGGTCACGCGGATTGAACGGGAAAAGGAAAGCCTGTTGGCCTCATTGGAAAAACAAGTCTATACGCGTTACTCGATGCTCAAATCTTCCTTGAAACTCGTGGTTGTTGCAACGGTGCACGGTGAAACCTGCCAGGGTTGTCAATTGCAAATCCCTCCCCAGTTAGTCTCCAGCGTGAAGCGGGCCGATCAGTTGTTAACCTGTCCCTACTGTCATCGCATTTTGTACGACGAAAAATCCCTCGACCAGACCCCTGAATGCTTGAGCGCCCAGGAACCCGTTGCTCAAGAACGTCTGGACGGATAACCGTATCCGGACAACTCCCTTCCGTTTTTCCTTCAATCTCTGGTCGTGGCTCAGTTTGACGTGACGGCCTCGTCCTTGTTGAAACAAGCCGCAAAGAAACGAGGACCGGACAAGCAAAGAAATTCAAACGGAGCCACGACCCAGTCTCTTGTTTTGAAGACAGGCATTGCGTATCATGGTTCTCGGGTAGAAGGGGGTGGGTCAGGTGGCCGCTTGCCGAGTATGCAGTTCGCAGGTGAGAGGAAAGTCCGGACTCCAAAGGGCAGGGTGCTGGGTAACGCCCAGGCGGAGCAATCCGACATGAGCACCACAGAAAACAAACCGCCTCAGGATGAGCTGACCCGTATTGGACGGCGAAGCTGAGGTAAGGGTGAAACGGTGGGGTAAGAGCCCACCGCGTCCACGGCGACGTGGATGGCAGGGTAAGCATCACCCGGAGCAAGACCAAATAGGAGGACGCGCTGAACGGCCTGAGCAGTGCCGTTCGGGAAAGGTCGGCCCGACCAAGGTTCTCGGGTAGGTCGCTGGAGGCTTATGGCAACATAAGCCGTAGAGACATGGTCACCACCGTGCAGGCAGTCGACACGGAACAGAATCCGGCTTATCGACCCACCCCATCCCTTCTTCATGGTCACGTGAACGTGACGACGTTGTGACGCTGGCAGGGTCTCCTCCGATACCTGACAAAGGGAATCGGTGTATGGTTTGACTCCGTTCAACCCCCCTTGTTACCATACCCCTTCTCTGAACGTTCGTTTTGTGTCCCCATCGTCTAGTCTGGCCTAGGACGCCGGCCTTTCAAGCCGGCAACACGGGTTCAAATCCCGTTGGGGACGCCAAACGAATACCCCCCCATGATTCAATACGATACACGGCTTGTTGCGCCGCGTCATGCGTCAGTTTTTGGTGTCGGTGCAGTTAACGCGCAGTGTGAAATCCACACGAGCAGCAGGTCTCGCTGACCATGACCCGTATACGGGTCCATGGCTGGTCGCGTCTCGGTTTGAAATGACGACCTTGTACTTTTTGAAACAAGCTCCAAAGAAACGGGGACCGGACAAGCAAAGAAATTCAAACTGAACCACGACAGGGGGTTTTTGTCGGTTGTGATCCCCGACGTCGCTTTGTACAATGGAAAGGCAGCCCTGAGCGGACCTGCATTGAGATCAGAGGTTCACAAATACTAACCGAAGTCGACGCCGTCTCGACGTCGAGTCGGGTATGGAGGATGATCATGCATATGGAAAGAAGGCGTGGCGCGTGCCCCCCCTTTGTCATTGGCGTGGTGGGGATTATCCTTGGCTGGCAACCAGTGTCGGCTGAATGGACGTATGATTCATCCGAACCTCCAATCGAATCCCAATTTGAAATGGTCACGGGAAAGGACGGGGCTCCGATGATCAAGATTCCCGAAGGGGAATTTCTGATGGGGGCCAATGACGGATCGAGGAATGAACGTCCCGAACATACGGTATGGTTGGACGCTTATTATATCGATCAATTTGAAGTGACGATGGAGCGGTATCAGAAATTTCTCGATGAGACCACTCACGAGTTGCCTCCGCTGTGGGATGATTATGCGGCTCTTGAAGAGGCCGGAGATCGTCCGGCCGTCGGCATGGCGTGGGAGAGTGCGAAAATGTACTGTGAATGGGTGGACAAGCGGCTGCCGACCGAAGCCGAATGGGAGAAGGCTGCCCGAGGAACAGATGGCCGTCGGTATCCCTGGGGGCACATGCAGCCGTTTGTTGATATTGCACGATATAACCTTGGGACAACGGGATGGGTCAGCTACAAGGTGACGTTGGCACCCGTGATAAGTGGAGTGTCGGGAATGAGTATCCGACATGGATTAAAGCAGGGAACGAAAAGTCCCTATGGGTTATACCACATGGCGGGGAACGCTTCGGAATGGGTGGCGGATTGGTATGACCGAACGTATTACGAAGAGAGTCCGGAGAAAAATCCAACCGGGCCTCAAGAGGGGGAGCGGAAAGTCTATCGAGGCGGATCGTGGGAAGATCCGCCTCGATGGCTGAAGGTGACTGCCCGACGAAGTGCCGAGCCGAATTTCCCCATTGACGCGAATGATTTGACCATTGGTTTTCGTTGCGTGATGGACGCGAAGGCAGTGATGGACTCAAAGGCGCAATGAGCGTCCTTATTTTTCAACGGATAACGGATTAACCGGATCAGGAGTCGATTTTTTCCCACATTTTTTGCATGTCGCAATAGACCTCCGTGGGGAGGAACTGCGATCCGTTTTGACTTCGATTGGGTTCCCACAGAAAGGGCACGCCTGCTTTTTCGTTATCGGGCTCATGGTATTGGGTCTCCTGACATTACGAACATATATACCGGGATACAAGATGAATTGTCAATTCAATCGGGCTCATGGTATTGGGTCTCCTGACGTTACGAACAGCCCGTGGTTTCACCGCAGTTTCGGCAGACCAGACACATCCCGTTTCGGACTAATTTGAACTGTTTGCAAGTGGGGCAGGGGTCGCCTTCAAACCCTTTTTGATAGGCCGTCTCTACCGTAGTCGCGTACGCGAGAATTTCCCGCTTCGTCTCAACGTTGTGTGCGCCGTTCCCGTTTCCCTGGCCGTTTCCGGTTGCTGTGTCGCTTTGAATTCGCTGTCGAGCGGGAAACAGTTCCGGGTTGATGGTTGTCGTCATGATGGTTCTCGGGTCGGCCGGTTCATCGTCCGTGCATTCGGGGTCTTGTTTGTTGACGGAATCCCCACGAAGGTCATCCGGATTCACCTGGGCGAGTTCCGTCTTGCCCAGATAGGTAATGGCCAGCTCGCGGAAGATATAATCGATGATGGACGTTGACATTTTAATGTGATCATTGAGATTGACCGGGCCATTGGGTTCAAATCGAGTGAACAGGAAGGCCTCGACGAATTCTTCGAGAGGGACGCCGTGTTGGAGCCCTAAAGAAATGGCAATGGCAAAACAGTTCATGAGGCTGCGAAACGCCGCGCCTTCCTTGTGCATGTCAAGAAAGATTTCTCCAAGCGTGCCGTCACCGTATTCACCTGTGCGAAGATAGAGTTTATGACCGCCGATCATGGCTTTTTGCGTATACCCGCCGCGTCGAGAGGGAAGAGGACGACGTTTGGCGAGATAGCGAACCAGCACTCGCTCCGTCACCCGTTGAGCGACTTTCATGACGTCGTCGCGCCGTTCGGATTTTTTGGTCAGGTCAAGGGACGCGCTCAAGGGTTGGCTCAGTTTCGAGCCGTCTCGATACAGGGCCACGGCTTTGAGCATCTGTTGCCAGCCCATCAGGTACGCGGATTCTCCATCCCTGACGGTCGAATCCGAAGGCATATTAATGGTTTTGCTGATGGCGCCACTGATAAAAGGTTGTGCCGCGGCCATCATCCGGATATGCGCCTGAGTCGAAATATATCGTGTCCCGATGCGCCCGCATCGGTTGGCGCAGTCGAAAAGCGGAAGGTGCTCGGCTTGAAGATGAGGAGAGCCTTCCACCGTCATGGTCCCGCAGCAAAAATCATTGGCGGCGAGAATTTCTTCTTGGGTGAACCCCAGCACGTCGAGAATATTCAACTGAGGATCATTGAGTTGGGCGTCAGAGAGGCCAAGAACGTCTCGACAAAAATCCTCGCCCAGCGTCCATTTATTAAAGGCGAATTGAAGTTCAAAGACCTCATCCAGGGTCGATTCCAGGCGATCAAGCACCTCCGGCGTAAACCCTTTGGCCCGGAGCGATTCATGATTCAGAAACGGAGCCTGTTTCAGGGTTCGGGTTCCCGTGGCATAGGTGATAATGTCATGGATCTGTTCATGGGAATACCCCAGTTTCTTTAACGCCGGCGGGAGGCTTTGATTGATAATCTTGAAGTAGCCTCCTCCGGCTAATTTCTTGAATTTGACGAGAGCAAAGTCGGGTTCGATCCCCATGGTGTCACAGTCCATGACCAGTCCAATGGTGCCCGTGGGGGCAATCACCGTGGTCTGAGCGTTTCTGAATCCATGGGCTTCTCCTAATGTGACGACGCGGTCCCACGTCTCTTGCGCGGCGCGCAAGAGCGCGGCAGGGGCGGACGTCGGGTCAATGCCCTTTGGCGTAATCGTCAGACGTTCATAGTCGTCGCTCCTGGCCTGATACACGGCCCTTCGGTGGTTTCGCATGACCCGCAGCATATGGTCGCGGTTTTTGGCAAACCTGTGGAACGGACCGAGTTCCGCGGCCATTTCCGCAGAGGTCGCATAGGCTTCGCCGGTCAGAATGGCGGTCAGGGTTCCGCAGAGAGCCAGTGCCCGTGGAGAATCGTAGGCCATGCCCAGCCGCATCAGCAGCGATCCGAAGTTGGTATACCCCAGTCCCAGCGTTCGAAAGAGAAAACTGTTTTCGGCAATGGCCTTGCTCGGGAATCCAGCCATGAGCACGCTGATTTCCAGAACGATGGTCCACAGTCGGATGGCGTGTCGATACGCGTCGACGTCGAATTCATCCTCTGCCGTGAGGAAGGTGCCTAAGTTCAGAGACGCCAGATTACACGCGGTATCATCCAGGAACATGTATTCGCTGCACGGGTTGGAGGCGTGAATTCGTCCGTCTTCCGGGCACGTGTGCCATTCATTGATCGTGGTGTCGTACTGCACGCCGGGGTCGGCACACGTCCAGGCTGCCCAACAGATTCGGTCCCAGAGGTCTTTGGCTTTGAGCGTTTTGGTGACGACTCCGTCCGTCCGACGGGTGAGACGCCAGTCGCCGTCGTCTTGTAACGCCTGAAAAAATCCATTGGGGATTCGAATGCTGTTGTTGGAATTCTGCCCGGACACCGTTTGATAGGCTTTGCTGTCCCAGTTCGTATCGTATTCATGAAACACAAAATGGGTATAGCCTTCCTGAGCATAGGCAAAGATCCGTTGAATATAGGCTTCGTGAACGCCTGACTGGCGAGCCGAGTGGACGGCCTCTTTGAGCGCAGGGTTTCGTTCCGGGTCAATTTCGACCTCATCACGACGTTCGGCGTTTTTTTGATGACAGGCTTTCAGGACGGCGTTCAACTGCCTGGCGCAGACTTGAGAGCCCGTCACCATGGCCGCCACCTTTTGTTCTTCGATCACCTTCCAGTCAATGAACTCTTCAATGTCGGGATGGTCCACGTCCAAACAGACCATTTTGGCGGCCCGTCGGGTGGTGCCTCCTGATTTGATGGCCCCTGCCGCGCGATCTCCGATTTTGAGGAAGGACATCAGACCGGAAGACTTTCCCCCACCCGACAACGGCTCGTTCTCTCCCCGCAGCCTGGAAAAGTTGGTCCCGGTCCCTGATCCGTATTTGAACAGGAGGGCTTCCCTGACCCACAACTCCATAATTCCCCCCTCGTTGACGAGGTCGTCATCAACGGATTGGATGAAACAGGCGTGAACCTGCGGGCGTTCGTAGGCATTCTCGGATCGGCGGAGTTTTTGGGTTTGAGGATCGACAAAATAATGACCTTGAGAGGGGCCGCTGATGGCATAGGCGTCATGGATGCCGGTATTAAACCACTGCGGAGAATTGGGTGCGGCCATTTGTTTGGCCAGCATCCAGCACAGTTCGTCATAAAACGCCTGGGCATCCTGCTCGGTGTCAAAATACCCATGAGTCTTGCCCCACTGCGTCCAGCAGCCTGCCAGTCGATGAAACACTTGCCGTGCGTCGCGTTCGCCACCCACCACGGGGTTCCCCTGATCATCTTTGACGGGCTCTCCATTGGCGTCGAGTTGCGGGACTCCGGCTTTCCGGAAATATTTTTGCGCCAGGATGTCCACGGCCAACTGGGACCAGTGCGTGGGAACCTGAATGTCGGTAAGCTGGAACACCACGGAGCCGTCGGGATTTTTGATTTCCGACGACCTCGTGGAAAACGGAATGCCTTCGTAGGGGGTGCTTCCGCCTTGGGTAAAACGACGGTCAATTTTCACGGCACTTCTCCTTTCATCTCTTTAATCAGCACGCCACGCTGTCAATCCGGTGACCCGATAAGGATTCTTTGCGTAAAACGGGAATGCCCGTTTTACAGGGAATAGATACCGGGCTCCGCCGCGCGCCGGAAGTCCGATCAGCATGAACCCTGAGGCCGGGTTCATGTAGGTTCGATCAAGCATTCGCGCGTAAAGCCTCCACGGCTTTCTCCGCCGTAGTTGAGACGACCGTTCTTGTCAAAGCTCGTGTGGGTAAGTGAAACCACGCCGTGAGGCGGCCAGAGTTGAAGCACGAACGCCTGGTTGTCGCCGAACGAGCCCACGTAGAAGTCTTCGCCGGGTATGCCGTCGACGTGGACGATCACCGCTTCCTGGGTGAAATGGGACTCGACGGACAGGGAGCCTGGTTCGTGCCGGCGGACGTGTACCGAGCACTTCTGCTCGGTGATTTTCACGCCCGTCAAGATGTTCTCGGGATCGGGCAGCACGACCTTTCCCCTATAGGTCCCTTCAGCAGCCAACTCGGTTTTCTCGGCTGCTTGCCGCTCTTGGGCGGGGGAGTCGATGGCAGTCAATGCCAAAACGGTGCTGCATAGCGCGATCCGGATTTGCTTCGAGTACATGAAGTGCATAATCAGCCTCTCGTGATCACGGCGCCTCTAACGCGCGACTGATCCGTTTTTGCACCTGGAGAAACAATCCAATGATTGTGAATCCTGAGCATACTTCTTGAAGTGACACAATATATAGATTCAACAATGAATTATCAATACTAAGTATTGTGTTTTTCATCTCAGGGCTGGGGATACGGGTTGACAGCCTGGGAATACAGAAAGCCATTGCAAATCAACGTGTTTCAACGAAAATTTTCTGGTTGTCCACAGGTATGTCGGGGAATCTTTCTCTTCATCAACAGGGTGGCTCAGGAATCCATCCCGATGGAGATGGACCGCTGAGGAGGAAAATGGAAGAACGTGAGCCTTCGTCGCCTTTGAATCTCGATTTTTCCCGATAGCTGTACTATTCTGCTGATTCCCCAAAAAGGAGAAACTGTGATCCGCCGTCGAATTCGAAACATGATCGCTTGCACAAAGGAGACCGTGAATCATGTACGTGTGGAATAAACGGATTGTTGTCACGCTATTGGTGACGTTTGGCGTCTTGCAAATTGTGTTGTGGAGCACCGAGACGGGTGGGGGCAGCAGGGCTCTCGTCACGCACTGGTTGTGGGCAAACTATTTCTTGCTGGTGGCGTGGGTGTTTGTCTGGATGTTTGACCAGGCACGCGTCCGTGGGAAAAACGCGTGGGTCTGGCTGGTTCCCCTTCTGATCGCTCCGCTGCCTGCCCTCATGGCGTTTGTTTTGATCCTTCAGCGCAGGCTGAAATAACGGCCCCAGGATTATCCTTATCCAATCATGATTCGGGATTCCGGAAAGCGATACCGGGGTCGGGTCGTGGTGTGAATGGCAAACAGTCCGATGAGGAGCGGCCCGAAACGGCCAATCAGCATAGAGGCGATGATCACCACCTTGCCAAAGTCGGTAAGCAGGGCGGAGAAGCTTCGTCCATCTCCGTCTCCGAGGGACATGCCGACGATGCCCATCGCCGATGTGACTTCGAACATGATGCTCAAAAACGGGCGCTCTTCCGTAAAAGCGAGGACCAGGGTAAACAGAGTGATGGCGGTGAATGCCAGGATGCAAAGACAAAAAGCGCGAACCACCAACTCTTTCGGGATCCTCCTGTGAAAAAGTTCGACGTCGTGCCGGCGTCGAAGCACTGCCCAGATCGTGAGCCATATAATGGCAAACGTCGTAGTCTTAATGCCTCCCGACATGCTGCCTGGCGATCCGCCAATGGTCATCAGGAGCAGCAGAAAATACAGGGTGGCGTCGTTCATCGTGCTGATGTCAATGGTCGTGAAGCCCGCGGTACGGGACATCGCGTGGAAATGCGCGACGGTCAGTCGTTCCTGAATGCTCAGGGGTTGCAGCGTGTGCGGATTATTCCATTCGAGAATGGTGATGCCCACGGTTCCTGACACAAGAATGATCAGGGTGACCATGACCACGAGTTTCGTATGTGTCTGGAGCCGAAACCTGTTGCCTTTGGCATAGTCCCACGCGTCTTGAAAGACCAGAAATCCAATGCTTCCCAAAATAACCAGAACCGTCACGATGATATTGATGGACAGATCAGCCTGGTAGGAAATGAGACTGTCGGAAAACAGGGAAAAGCCCGCGTTATTAAAGGCGGAGATAGAATGGAATGCCCCGGAGTAGAGGGCTTCTTCCCATGACATGTCCTGTGAAAATCGCAAGGCGAGCAGGAGAAACCCCAGTCCTTCTAAAGACACGGTGGCGACGGCCACGATTCTGACGTATCGAATCGATCCGGCCATATCAAACGTACTTAACGTTTCGGCCAGCATCATCCGGTCTCGTAATCCGATGCGATGCCCCAGGGCCAACAGAATGAAAGTCGCCAGCAGGGCGTATCCCAGTCCGCCGATTTGAATGAGCAGTAAAATGATGAGTTGCCCGAACGTGCTGAATTCATGAGGAGTATCCATCACGATCAGTCCGGTCACGCAGACGGCGGAGGTTGCGGTAAACAAGGCGTCGAGAAACCCTAATTCCACGCCTTCCGGCGTGGCGAATGGGAGCATGAGGAGTGCCGCACCGATGAAAATCAGAGCGGCGGCGGATAATGCAACGATCTGACCGGGTAACAATCGAATGGCCGTCAGGCGGCGGAGAAGAGAGGAATCCGTCGTTTGGGACCGTTCAGAAACTGGCATGGGGTGGGGGTGGCGTCACAGTGCGTTGTGAGGAATGCGTTGCGTCCGTTCGCGTCTGAGAGAGCATCGCGGGCCCCTGAGGGTAAGCGGAGATTCGCGGAAACGTTCAGCAGCGTTGCCCGTTAAACAGGCAGGGTTTATAGCGGGTGGCGTCAAAATTCACGTCTTCTTTATAGACGAGTTCGTTGCCGTTGACCCCGTCTTGTTCAGGATCGTTCCACATCGTATGGTTCCACCAGTAAAACAAAGGATAGGGTTCAAGATAGTACACGGGATTGCCATAGACGCTTCGCTGGTGCTTCCATACTTTTCTGCCGACCACGTAATCGACTTCTTCCGTCCCCTTCAATGAATACAAAAACATGACCATGCGCGTCTCATGGTCATAAATTTCGTCCAGTCGGGTTTCTTCATCCGGCTCAATGGGAAGGAGAGGCTGTGCCTCACTCAGGCCGGGAGGGAAAAGAACAAGTGGCAATGAGAGAAAAATTGGTGCAATCGACAAAAAGTGGGACACGCGGCACCTTCCATCAAGAAGAGAGAACCTGCAGCCGTTCCTGTTGCGCGTCTCTTCATTCTACTCCGAACTGTTCGCGTCGGCAATTTGTTTTTGAGGCTGGTCGTGGCTCAGTTTGACACGACGGCCTCGTACTTGTTGAAACAAGCCCCAAAGAAACGGGGACCGGACAAGAAAAGAAATTCAAACGGAGCCACGACCTTGAGGTTCCGTCACGAACGCGTGACGGGCCACGTCCGGACGCGACCCGTGGTGTCGATATGGAAAACGGGCAATGGTTGTCGGTTTGACGGCCCGTTCTCTATAATACGGCCGTGTAAACGAGACCAGGGACTCATGAAGAAAAAAGTCGCGTTTTATACGGCCGGATGTCGTCTCAATCAATCGGAGACCGCCGTCCTGGCCGACCGCTTGACGAAAATGGGCTACCAGAAGGTTGCTTATGGAGAGGCAACCGATTTACTGGTCCTGAATACCTGCACCGTGACGGAGAATGCCGAGGCCGATTGTCGAAGGGTCATTCGCCGGACGTTGCGCCGCTCTCCGAAGGCGTTTGTCGCGGTGACGGGATGCTATGCACAGACGGGGATCAACGCCTTGCAGCGCCTTCCAGGCGTGGATCTCGTGTTGGGAAACCAATACAAGATGACGTTGCCGGACTATTTGGAAGAGATGCCTCGCGTTCAAAAACTCTCGACAACGTTCGTCCGACGTTCAGGATCAATGGGCAGAGAGGACTTTGTTCAAGACGGGGTAGGGGAGTATGAGACGACGCGAGCCAATCTGAAAATTCAGGACGGCTGCAATTTCATGTGTTCCTTTTGTCTGATTCCTTTTGCCAGAGGACGCGAACGAAGCCGGTTGCTTGATGACGCGGTTCGAGAAGCCGAACGGCTCGTGGAACGAGGGCATCAGGAACTGGTGTTGACCGGGGTGAATATCGGGAGATTTACGAATGGCCCCAGAGGACTTCTCGATCTGATCCAGCGGTTGGAAGCCATTCCCGGATTGGCGCGTATCCGCATTTCTTCTATTGAGCCAACGACCATACCTCCCGCACTCCTTGAGTATATGAGCACCTCTCAGAAGCTGTGCCGATTCCTGCACGTTCCCTTGCAGAGCGGGCACGACGAGATTCTGTCGGCGATGAATCGTCGATACTCGGTGAAAGAGTATCGGGACTGGGTGGAACGCGTCGTGCAAAAAATTCCGGACGTCTGCGTGGGGACCGACGTGCTCGTAGGATTTCCCGGGGAAACGGACCGTCAGTTTTCGGCGACCTGTCGGCTGGTCAGGGAACTGCCTTTGGCCTATGCCCACGTCTTCAGCTATTCTACTCGGCAGGGAACGCCGGCCGCTCGTTTCAATCGTCCCGTGCCCCAGGCCGTCATCAAAGCCAGGAGCCAAAAGCTCTCCCGGCTGTCCCGAATCAAGCGGGGACAATTCTATCAACGGTTTCTCAATCAGGACTGTCTGGTGCTGTTCGAATCGATCGGCAGGGACGGCCTGTGGACCGGCGTAACGGATAATTTCATTCGAGTAGGAGTCGCCTCTTCCGGCTCGTTAGCCAATCAGATAAGGCGAGTCAGGCTTACCGGAGCCATGGAACGCGTGGCTCTGGGAACGTTGGTGGATGAGCGTCTGCCGCAGCGCAAAAACGCCCCGATTCCGGTGCTCCGGTCTTTTGAAAAGGAAGCCGCGCGAGAGACGGGAGTGCAGGAAGATTCCGCCGCGATTACGCGGATGGGTTCTATCGGGTCGCCTGCCTGACCGGCAGACGGGCGTCTCACGCCGCCAGGAAGTCACCATGAGGTAGCGAGGCCACGAGGGTTTCAGGAGCAGGTTCGTCGTCCACGTAACGAAACCCGTTGGTAAGGAAGCAACGTTTCAAGAGAGTCTCCCATGTCCTATCACGTGTATATGCAGACGTTCGGATGTCAGATGAATGAGTATGATACCGAATTGGTGCGGTCGCTTCTAAAAGACCGTGGGTTCGTCTTTACGCCCTTCCACGAGCAGGCCGACGTGCTTTTGATGAATACCTGTGCGATTCGAGAAAATGCCCATAATCGAGTCTACGGCCACTTGGCCGAGTGGAAAGCGATGAAGCAGGCACGGCACGTGGTAATCGGCGTGTTGGGGTGCATGGCCCAGAATCTCAAAAAAGAATTAATGGCTTCGCAACCCGTCATCGACGTGCTCGCGGGGCCGGATTCCTATCGACAATTACCGGATCTGCTGACAAAGGCCTTGAAACGCCATGAACCGTCAATGGCCGTGGAGTTGTCGGAATACGAAACCTACGAATCGATTCTTCCGGAGCGCGCGCCTGGAGTCAACGCCTGGATTGCGATTATGCGGGGGTGTGATAATTTTTGCAGTTTCTGCGTGGTGCCCTATACTCGCGGCAGGGAACGGTCTCGCCCCGCGCGCGGGATCCTCGAAGAAGCGCGGACCCTTGCGGCTCAGGGGTACAAACAAGTCACGCTCTTAGGGCAAAACGTCAATTCGTATCGGAGCGACGACGCCACGTTTGCCAGGCTCCTTTCGGACGTCGCCGATATTCCTGGAATCGAACGAGTCCGATTCACGTCTCCGCATCCCAAGGACTTTCCGCCTGCCCTTATAGAGGTGGTGGCCCATCATCCGAACGTGTGCCGGCACGTTCATCTTCCCCTGCAATCGGGAAGCGACCGAATCCTCGATCTGATGGGACGGTCGTATACACGGGCAGACTATCGCAAACTGGCTTCGGAAATCCGGAAGCAGGGCGACGTTGCACTCAGCACGGATATCATTGCGGGATTTTGTACCGAGACACACGAGGAGTTCCTTGACACGTGTGAGCTTGTGCAGGATATCGGATTTCAAACGGCGTACGTGTTCAAATATTCTGAACGAAAGAACACCATTGCCCGTCGGAAATTTCCCGATGACGTTTCCGGTGCCGTCAAATCAGAACGGGTCACGCGGTTGGTAGAACTCCAGCGAACGATTTCCGCCAGGAAGAATCAGCAGCTCATTGGAACGGAAGTGGAGGTGCTGGTGGAGGGCAACGCGAAAAAATCTGCTCAGCAATGGATGGGACACACGGAACGGAACGTGACCGTAGTCTGGGAAAAAGTCGCGGCCCCTCTCACGCCAGGAGATCTGGTCGCGATTAAAGTTGAGGACGCCTCGGCCTCCACGCTCTTTGGCACCCCTGTTTCCTCCCTTGTCTCCGTTGCCCGGGATCATTCTGAAAGTCCAGGTGAGACCTGAACGGCTGAGTTGACCCGGCTCCTCAGGGACTTGTATAAAATGGGCTGCCTTCCATAAGGATCACGTCGTCCCTGTTAAGGGACGATCCGACAATTCCATTAAACGGCTGGGCGTCGCGCCCGTAGCTCAATGGATAGAGCACTTGACTACGGATCAAGAGGTTAGAGGTTCGACTCCTCTCGGGCGCGCCAAACTTGAATGCTCCCCTTTTATCTTCGGAAGCCAAGCGCGAACGGGGAGGGGGCTAGCCGACCTAGAGAGCACCATTTAAAATCGAGCCGTTGCCACAATGAATTTCCGGTCAGTCTGAAAGCACCGGAAAAGAGTACGGGTCGCCTTACTTTTATTCATTTTGCGTTGTAAGTCTCACCGCGCGTGCAAGATTGTATGTTGTGCTACAAACACAATATTGGCAAGGGAGACGCTGGCCGCTGCGCCACCAGTCAGGGGAGTGTTTCTGCTACCCCCGACACCCCCATGACCAAGGAGGCATTTCATGGCCCCTGGATTCTTCGACTAGGGTTTGGAGATTTGGCTCTCCACCTGGACCGAACCATGCAGGAAAGCACCAACCGATTGGCCATCAATGGTCAAAGAGGTAGATGCAGGCCTACAAGCCTGCATCCTTTTTCCATTGATCGGAATAACGCTAGTTGAGTTTCCTTGTCAGATTCTCAAGGGAAGCCAGCGCATTCCGCCGTTTGGCACTTTCAGGATTGCTCTGAACGAGGGCGTTAAATGCCTTGCGGTAAAGGCCGCGTAGCTCGTCACCGCTTTTGGTAGCCCACATCAAATTGAGTAATGAGTTTCAATTGTTTTCTTTTTTCTAAAGGAGGCTCCGATCATCAAAACCTTTCATGGGCTTCCATGATGATCATCCCCATGTGAAAGGTGACCGGCTGGCGGCGGACGAGTGATGAAATGGAGAAAACAAATGAAAGGAAATTTATAAAGATTGTGATATGGCTACCAAGAGCGAGGGAAGAGATTAGGTCATGCTCAGGGGTTTTGCTGCTTACGCCGTCAAGCCGTGGCACCAACCTTCCGCACTTCGCTTGTGCAGGCATGGTGATCCCCCTTGGCTTGATCTTGCTATCCCCAACCTACCCAGAGGGCGGGGGGCTTGCACCAACCCTCTTGTAGGCCAACAGAATAAGTTTCAGGAAATGTGAACGCTATGTGTTATTTAAATGTAAAACTTAAAAGGAAGCTTTGGTTCTTCCGTCTGAGGTGCGGAGATAAGGATTTCTCCCACGGCATTCGCAAACTTGATTGTTACCGGAAGGCGATCATTGAATAAGCATGTGTTATAATTTAGTTTTGTCAGGCGCATAACGTCCGCCAAAACCGTATTCAAGGGACAATCTCCTTTCTGTACATGAACGAAAATAGGATTTGGTGTTTCAGGACCGAGATAAGTATTCAATCTTGGGATATACCCACTGGTCCATAAATACGCAGTCCTATCGGATAATTTTAATGCAGTTCCTCGTATAACGGGATACTTCCTTTGACTGAAAAGCTTCAGTTCTGATTTACTATCCCTTATTTGAATGCCGACCAAATTTGTTGAATCTGGGACAGCGGATTTAAAACCTTCCCACTCCTGATCTTTAAATTTGGCACGTCCATGAATGAAAAGCTCGGGAGGAACTTGGTTGTCATGCAGTCTTTTATACTCGGATACCACCAATGACATAAGTTCTGCGGCAGGTTCCTTCTCAAGATGATATTCCTTGTTGGAAGGGGTATACCACGGTCCAGCCGCTCCTCTGAAAACAATGCCATCCCCTGAGGAAAGAAACATCTGAGCGGCGCAACAGGCATTAGGATCATCTGAATCAGGATCAGTTTTCTTATAGACCAAGCCCACGTAACAAACCCCTGGTCGTACTTCCGATAACCTCCAGGGTTTCCCACCCGCTTTATAATAAGCGGTAGTGCAAAGCTTCCAAGCTATAGTGGCGGAGTCTTCAACTCTACGAATAAGACTGCCAAAATCTGTTTTGAAATCATGTGGTGTCAATGTCGTTTCACGAACGATTTGTGTCACAATTTTATCTTTAAGAAGCCTTGCCTTCAATTGTCTGCGAAAATGTTTTGAATATTTATAAACCTCAGCTTCTTTTTCCTCGTCTCCGAATAGGGTAGGTGAGGTTTTTATAAATCGAGCTCTGGCTGGTGAAATCGTAGTTTGGCTTGGTGTTCTCTCGTGTTTGGGAACCTTCGAGGTTGGCCTTCCCAGCAGGTACACAAACTCAGGTATCACTACAAACCAAAAGTCGGGTTCGGCTTCTTCCCTTTTTGAAAAGTTAACAAGGGGGTCAACATACAGGTCAACAGCGCTTTTGATTGCCTCAAAACGATTCACAATCTTAATGACTCTGCTCAATTCCGTTTCGGAAACTTCTATTGTGGCTAGCGGTTCTGTAGGCCATTTTGACCGAAATATGCTCTCGAATCCTGGAAACGAAGTGTGGTGTTGAGCTTCAGGGTTTAAAGGATGCTCAAATCTTTTAATATAGCCCCCAATGGTTTGAGCCCACCGCTTAAAACATTTTATCCCATTACATGTACCAATAACTCCGTACCGCACCGTTTCCGGGGCAGCAGCATCTTTAATAGGACCAAACAGAAAAAGTCCATCGCGGGGATATTCTTCGTTTTGCTCAAAGGCAAACTCAAGCTTGGGTTCCTCAATATAATCCAACTCCACGGTGCTTACTCGTCCCTTTCTTTAGATGACTCTTCTTCGTTAGGCTCGGATGAGTTATCTTCTCCATCATCTTCTTCGAAGAACTCGTCAGAATTTCCTTCAAATACTGGATCATCAGTTTCAATATCTTCTGGCTCTTCATCTTTTTCGTGTATGACCGAGACCTGTGAAACCATCGTGATAGGGGGTACTTTGACCTTTATTCCCGAATAGGACCCCGTTTCAAGCAAAACCTGGCTGTCTCCTTTTGAAAACCAAAATAAAAAAGCAAGCAGCATGTCTCTCCAGCGATCATTTCTCCATGATTTGGGCACAGACCGGCGCAGACGATGCATGCGTTTGACATCTTCAATCAGTTTTATGCCATCTTGGGTAAAAAGGATGCGGGGAAGAATTCGAATATGAGGATTATGCCCAATACATGGTTTGCCGGATACTCCAAAATGCCATTTCAGTTTTGTTGATCTGGAAGTAGTTTCCCCAACTAGCTGCCTTTGTCCAGATGGACCCCCTTCCCATTGGAAAA
Organism: Nitrospirales bacterium; assembly: GCA_965215405.1. GTDB lineage: Bacteria > Nitrospirota > Nitrospiria > Nitrospirales > UBA8639 > Bin75. The sequence goes on along the minus strand of OZ244060.1, from coordinate 280,982 downwards.
TAATTTTATCGCCAGGAATTAACCCTGAATGAACCCACCAACATAAAACTCCATTGGAATATTTATATGAACAAAGATTGGAATCACGAAATTTCTTCTCCAAGGCACCTTTCGTTAAATGACTAACGATGTTCCTAGCGTTATAGGGGCTAATCGAATCATCAGGGCTGCCGTTTTCAAGAAAATGGGGAAAGTATAATTTCCGCCGAGAAGAGATTGGAAAAGATTCTCCCTGGTCTTGGTGGAAATCGCCTCTCTCTGCGCATGTCCAAAATCCATGACCAAAATGGAAGACCGGCCATTTGCAACTATTCACCAAGGCTTTGCCCTGATCTTCTGAAACTGCGTCTCTAAACTCAAAATATTCTATTGCGTTTGGCCATTCAGCAATGTGAACCCAGTTTGAAACCAGGTTTTCCGTCACTTGCTGAACCATGTGGGCTTTAACCAACTGAACAGCCCGCCAATTTTCAATGCTTTCGCCGTGAAATGATTGCAAGCGAGGTACGTTGTAGGTGCTCAGGGTCTCTAAGAGTTCAGAAAGTCCTTGCCCCCATCCATGTGTGAAGTCGATATACTGGGCCTGAACTATTGGGAAGGGAGCGTCATAAGCCTGCAAACGAAGGGGAACAACAAATTCTCGGTCATTGATCTTTTTGGCTGCCTCGATGGCGATTTGAATTTCATTTCGAACGCCTTGTTTGTTTACACTCCGAGGTGTTCCCACCAATAGAACTTTGCATGCTCGTTCACGAAGAGCATGCTCCAACTTTCTTGCCCAATCTTGCCCACCACGAATCCTCAAAACATCAGCCCATACTTCATATCCCGCACCACTGAGATGAGAGCCCAGCCAAATTGTAAATTCGTTGTCTTCAGGGTTTGCGTGACTGATAAACAAAGCCTGCCTTTGAGCGACATTTTCCACAGTAAGGGAACCTTCTGTTTCTTTGGGGATGGCTGATCCTACATTAGGCAAAGACAATCTCTTGGGGGTTTTTCTCTATGGCGGTGTGGGCTGACTTTCACCGTAACTTTTTGACCGAGTTTATTAAGAAAGCCAAATAGTCGTTCTTGGGAAAACAGAGTGTAGCGTCCATTCATCAGGTTGGAGACTTCTGGCTGTTTCAAATTGCGTTTTTCTAGGACCAGCATGGCATACACCGTCCGGTAAGTGTTCGTATCAAACAGCGTGACAATCTCGAACGCGCCGCTCCCAACCCCTTTGAACGGTTTGCCCTGGGAAGGTAATGCCCAGTTGCACATCATAGAGCGCGGACCCAATATCCTGCCGCGCGATTTGTGGAAAGGCCTGTCCCTGTTTGCGGGGATCGCACCTAACCAAATGACGGGCTTTGCTTCTTTGTCTTCATGGCCTCCACAAATTATTTTAGTGGTAATTACTTATTATGTCAAGAAACTGGTGGCGGGCAATGTTGCTAAGCTGGATCCTTGAAGAACGCGGTTCCATTCTTCCAGAGTTTCAAACAGGCGATTCGAAGTTCTTCCTCTCGGGCGCGCCATTTCAAAGCCCCTCTGCAACGAGGCGCTTGTCTATTCATCCGTGTGGGCGGTGGGGTTGATTTGCCAGAGGCTCAAATCGATGGCTTCCCGGAGTTCCTGCATGAGCGGATCATTTGAACGGGCGGTCCATGCCTTGAGCCCAAGTCGTTGAAGGGGTTCAACCGATCGTTGATCGGGCGTTTTCCCGATCGCCTTCACAATTTCCGTCTGAACGCGAAGGTGAACGTCGGGTGATTGCATCATGGCCAGGAGAGGCGGCAGGATTTGGACGTTGCCGCTGTGGGCCCCGATTTCGCCAAGCCCTTCCGCTGCGGCAGCTTGAATTTCCACTGAAGAGAGTCGGTCGGATAACAGATTCATGAGGGTCGGAATGGCTGGTTCGCCCATGGACCCCAGGGCAAACGTGACGGGGAGGGTCAACTCGGCCTGGGCGATAAGCCGTTGCAGGGCTTGCAGCATGGTGCGTCCGGGCACTCGGCCGGCGAGTGATAAAATTTTGATTTTTATGGCCTGGTCGGTTTTGGGATCGGTCAAAAGGGAAGAGAGGAGACGCGCTTGTTGCCATTCTGCCGCGAGATCAAGCGGGAAAGAACTGTCTCGTAACGCCTGCCCGAGCTGCTGCAGAGCGAATTGTCCTGAATCTTTGTGTCCGTTGGACCGAGCCGCCTCCCACGCGTTTTCAAACGCGGTGCGCACCTCATACTGCCACGGCCCCTTCTGGTCATCGAAGAAATAGCTTAATTGACAGGCCGGTCCTTTCCAATTTCGAGAAGGCGCTCCCGGTCGATGAATGTCTCCATCGGATTTCTTGACTCCCCCCCAGGGTTTTCGCTCCTCGCACTTCACTTTCAGCATGACGTCATGCGGTTCGGTGCGTGTCGCAACGACCGTGAATCCAATGGCGGTCAGTTGATCAGACGCCGCCTGCCCGATAATGGCCGGATCGACTGATCCCTTTTCGGTCAGCGCAAGAGCCTTGACGAAAATGTTCTCTACTCGTTGAAGCCGCAGCTTCTGTTCCGGGTTGAGGATGATCCGATGGGCGGAGACGTGGTCCGGAACGTAACAGGGGCTTACAAGCACAAGACCGATAAGCCAGGATAATGGGAGCCGCATGTCCTTATCTGCTCTATTCCGGAATGGAGACTGGAAGCGCCCTGACGGTTTGAACGACGTGCTCTCCATACCAAGGAGAACGTACAAAAAGCAAGGAATGGAAAGGTCGTGTCTCCGTTTGAATTTCTTTGCTTGTCCGGTTCCCGTTTCTTGGGGGCTTGTTTCAACAAGTACGAGGCCGTCACGTCAAACTGAGTCACGACCAATGGAAAACGTTTCGATGGATGGTCACGCGGAATCTGTCCGTCCTGGCGACCCGAGGCGTTCCGAAGAGGTTTGGCAAAGGATCAGTTGGCGCGCCGGACGTCGGAGCGTTTGCGAATCGCAGAACGCTGGGAAGTTGCCAGGGCCAGGGTGCATTCGAGTCGAGGATTGTCTCGGTCCAGGGCTTTATACAGGTGGATTTCAATAATTCGGTTGTCATTGAGGTTCATGGCTTCACATAAGGCGTCTTGAGCGATCTTGAGCCCACCATCGATGTCCCGTCGCAATAACGTCGGAAAATAAAAATGAATCGTCAGTGTCAGGTAACGTTCTTGTGCCGCGTGCAAAAAGGCGTGCCACTTCGAGGAGGAGACGGCACGGGTCGCCAGGAACAGTTCACCAATCGTCCGTTTGTAACGACGTCCCGTTGCCGACAAGACTCGACGTCCATTGACCGTGGCGTATTGTTGGTTGATACTGGGCGGAACGGGCAGGGTCATTGAAAGGGCGTTTGCGATCAGGGAGAAATGCGCTGCATCGAAGGCCGCTTCGGTGGACCGACGTGGCGACCTGGATTTCTCTCGAGATCCGGCTGAAGCGCCAATGGCGGCCTTGCGTGAAATTTGAGACCTCAGCCGGATAGAGCCGTCCGTCAACCTGGACGGTGCCCCGTGGGAACGATCGTTTTTCAAACCGTGCTGAGAAAGATCTGACCGTTGGTCAGAGGAGGAGACAGGGGACAAGTCGCGGGGGCGTTGATCGGAACTGCCAGAGGACGGGTTTGGGCCATCTCGGTTAGAGAAGGTTGAGCATTTTCCCAAGATTTTCTTCCAGTTGCTCATCATGCTTCATGAGATAGCGTCGCCATTCGGAAGGATTCCAGATTTCCAATCGGTGATACATCCCCACGACCACGATTTCCTGATCTTCTTCCAGCGGGATGATTTTTCTCAGCCGTCCGGGAATAAGAATTCTGCCCGTCTTGTCGATTTCGGAAGCCGTGGCTTCCGCCACGACAAAGTGCATGAAGAGCCGACTTTGATCTTCATTGAACGTGTCTTTGACGCGCGTGAGGACTTTCTCCCATTCTTGAATCGAGTAGGCTGACAACGGAAGTTCTTGCCCTTTGACAAAAATCACGCGGTCTCCCTCTGACTCCAGTTGCTCGCGCAGGGGGGTCGGAAGAATGAACCGACCCTTTTCGTCGAGTTTACAGTGATATTGTCCGGCAAACATGGCGTTCTCCCTTTGTCGATCGCGTCTCCACGGGTCCACCGTGGACGCGGAACACTCAGGTATTCATGCTAGAGAAAACCATCTACAAAGTCAAGAAAATCTTTGGGGGGAGGGGGGGCGTCGTTGAAGCCTCTCCCTCCCTTGGCCCCTCCTGACAAAGGCGGGGTGAAGTCCTCTCCGCGGTTGCAGTGGCGGCATCAGACGCCGCCTGGACGTTCGACGTTCACGGCAGTCAGCTTACGATCCTGGCCAGGGTTTGAACGTAGACGGCCTGAACCCCGGCCTTTCTCAGGGCTTTGGCGCATTCATTGACCGTGGTTCCCGTGGTGAACACGTCATCCACGACCAACGTGGTTTTCCCCTCAACGGCGGAGGGGGTCGTTACGGAAAAACATCGCCGAAGATTTTTCAAACGCTCTTGTCGCGTAAGGGACGTTTGTGGTCGGGTCGGCTTCGTTCGGCTGAGGACGTTGGTGAGAACGGGGATATTCCATTGCCTGCCCAAATGATGCGCCAACAGGAGGGCTTGATTGAATTCCCGTTCCCGGAGTCGATCCGGGTGCAACGGGACCGCGATGATCGCGTCGACGTTCGTTGGGACGGGAGTGGCCCGCGTCATGAGTTGAGCGAGCGATGGTGCCAATTGCGTCTTTCCGTGGTACTTCAATAAGCTGATGGCCTCCTTCAATGGGGATTGATAGGCATAAGGCGTCCAGGCCTGGTTATAGGCCGGCGGACGTTTTCGACAAGCCCCGCAAACGTGCCTCGGACTGTGAGATAACGAATCCCGTGAAGGAAAGGGGTGAAAACAGCGAGGGCAGGTCGGCGAAAGAATCGGAGTAATATGGTTCCAGCAGGGTTGACAAAAGAAGGGAATGGGGTCATCTCCGAGGGAACGCTGGCACGTGCGACAATTCATGGGAAACACGGCGTGCAGGAGACGGCGAATAAATCGAGAAGTCATGCTCTTCATGACAAGGGAAGTGAGGAAGGAATCTCGGGAAAACCCTAGAAACCACGTGCCACCCTGTCAAGTGTCCTGTGTTGTTGGGTGTTTCCATCATGTGATATAGGAGCGGGCGGGTCCTCATGACAAGACGGCCTTCACCATCTCAATCGCACGGTATCGGACTCGAGAAAGGACATCGACGTCTATGGTGATCCTGGATCGTGTCTGCAAGGTCTATGAACGGGGAAGCGTCACGCTGTCCGTCCTTCGGGACGCGACCCTCCACGTCGAGGCTGGAGAATTTTGCGTCGTCATGGGCCCGAGTGGAAGTGGGAAAAGCACGCTTCTTAATTTGATCGCCGGTCTTGACACCGTGACCTCGGGTGAGATTCGTCTTGATGGCCTGTTGACCCGTCGGTTTTCCGACGCAGAGTGGACCAGATATCGACGTGAGACCATTGGTATGGTCTTCCAGGCGTTCCATTTAGTCCCGGGGTTGACGGCTGCCGAAAACGTTGGGTTGCCTTTACGGCTTCAGAAGACGCCTTCGGCGTTCATTCGACAACGCGTCGAGGCGACGCTTGAACGGGTCGGGGTCCGACAGCGGGCCCATCATCGGCCTTCGGAATTATCGGGAGGGGAGCAACAGCGCGTGGCTCTGGCTCGAGCACTCGTCCATCAACCCCGCGTCCTGTTGGCGGACGAGCCAACGGGCAATCTTGACGCTCAGACGGCCAAAGAGATCGTGGCGCTTATTCGGCAAGTGTCGAAGGCGGAGTCCCACACGGTTCTGTTGGTCACGCATTCGGAATCAGCGGCACGGGGGGCCGATCACGTGTACGACCTGCGTGATGGGCAACTGCACCATCGACCACCTGCCACGGCAGGCACCCCGGGAAACTAGGTAAAATCGTCCATGGATCTCTCGACCACGATTGCCCGCGTGCATTTTTCAACCTGTCTGATGAATGCGGCCGGGGCCTTGTGCGTCACGCAGGAGGAACTGGAAACCCTGGGCCGTTCCCGGAGTGGGGCGATCGTCACCAAATCCATGACCCCTGTTTTCCGGCAGGGAAACCCTGAGCCTCGGTATTACAGCTTCCCCGGCGGTTCCATCAATTCCATGGGACTGCCCAATCTTGGCTATCCGGCCTATGCCAGAATCATTCCGGAGCTTCGACGGTTCGGCAAGCCCGTTATTGCCAGTATCGCAGGGTTGAGCCCCGTGGATTTTCTTGAGGCGGCTCAAGCCGTCACGTCCGTTCGGCCTGACCTGATCGAAGTCAATTTGTCCTGCCCCAATATCCCGGGAAAGCCTCAAATCGGCTATGACGTGGAAGCCTCCCGCGAGTTACTCCTGCAAGTGAAGGACGTTCTCACCGTACCTCTGGGGGTCAAGCTCCCTCCGTATTTCGATCCGGTGCACCATGAGGCCGCGGCCGGGATGTTGCAAGAGGTCGGGGTCGACTTTCTGTCAGTCATCAATTCCGTGGGCAATGGGCTGGTAGTCGACCCGGACGAAGAACGCGTGGCCATCAAACCGAAAGCCGGATTTGGCGGGCTTGGCGGACACGTGATCAAACCCGTGGCCTTAGCCAACGTGCGGGCGTTCTGGAAGTTGTTTGACGGGCGGATGCCCATCATCGGCACGGGGGGAATCGTCTCGGGCACGGACGTCTTCGAACACGTGTTATGCGGGGCGTCTGCGGTACAGATTGGAACGGCTCTCGTCGACGAAGGGGTCGGGGTCTTTCAACGGCTGGAACGGGAAGTCACTGAGCTCCTGCAACGGAAAGGCTACGCCTCTCTCCTGGAACGTCGCGGAAAATTACAAGAGCGTTAGTCGAATCACTCCCCTCTGCCCGCCCAGCCGTATCGTGTTGCCGTTTACCTCTGTGCGAACGACTCCGGGACGGGTTCGTCCGTGGGTTGATGGGAGCCACCGGCTCTCCATTGACGTTTCAGGATGGATCAAAAGGTCGGTTTTTTGGAATTTATTGACGGGAACGGTCGGTTTGGGGATAAGAGACGTAAGAGCATGCCTTGTCTGAGGAGCTGGGCCACGTTTCGCACGCGGAGGCGCCGCATCAGGTTAAACCGGTGAACTTCAACCGTCCGGACGCTGATATCGAGTTGTTCTCCGATTTCCCGATTCGTGTGACCCTGGGCCACGAGTCGAAGAATTTCTTTTTGACGAGCCGTCAGTGAGAGGGCATCTTCGGGTTTTTCTTTGGAATTGCCTTTACCGTCAGGAGGAATTGACTTACTTTTGGCCATAAGAAAATTCCCGCGGTGCCTCGGCACAGCGTGTACAATTACAGGCAGTGGATCGTTCGGATTTTTCAACAATCCGACGGCGACGTTCGCAAACTACCATAACGGGATTTCGGGAAACAACACTTGTTTGAACTGTTCGTTTTATCAGGCAATCTCGCCTGGAAACACTTGAAGAGTCGGCCGCTGCGAACCGCGCTCACCGCGGGTGGAGTCGCGGTCGGAGTAGCGGCTGCCCTTGCCATCTACCTGGCGAATCACATCGTCTTCGACGCGTTTCAGCGAGCCGTGACCCAGGTGGCGGGAGAGGCCACGATTCATCTCTCAGGCGCCGAACGTCGGATCGATGAAACGCTCATTGAACGAATTCGCCTGCATCCTGACGTGCAGGCGGTGCATCCGTATATTGCACAATCCGTCACGATCGAAACGGGTGACGGGAACACCCGCGTCAGCATGGCGTGGGGACTGGACCTGTTGGAGTTCTTCGATGAGGAGACGGTCGCGCGGTCATCCTCTGGTCAAGAGTCGTTCTCGCTCGATCCCATGCTCAGTGTCGATGCGGTTTACGTGGACCGCGAATTGGCAGACAGCCTGGGCGTGGTTCAGGGCGATCCGGTGACCGTGCACGTGGGATCGCGTCACTTCGCAGCGACCGTGAGCCGGGTGTTGACGTTTCATAAGAAGCAGTGGGATTCCATGGTTGTCATGGATATTGCCCATGCCCAGGTACAATTGAAGCGGCTCGGTCAGGTCGATGGGGTGGATCTGGTAACGACCCCCGGAGTATCCGTGGACCGCGTGATTCAGGAGCTTCAGGCAGATCTGGGCCCTTCCGTCCTGGTCGATCGTCCGTCCAGGCGGAACGTGCAGGTGCAGCGGATGCTCACCTCGTTTCAGCTTAATCTTGCCACGCTCAGTACGGTCGGGCTCTTCGTCGGCGTGTTTTTAGTCTACAACGCCGTGGGATTTTCCGTTGTCCAGTATCGACGGGAGATCGGCGTTCTGCGAGCGATCGGCATGTTGCGATGGCACGTTGGTCTGTTGTTTCTGGGTGAAGCGATGATTGTCGGCGTCGTTGGCGGCGGCCTCGGGTCCGTGATCGGGAGCGGATTGGCGCAATCACTGGCCACGCTCGAACAGGCAACCGTTTCCGAACTCTATGGCGTAGAGACGCCGGGCGATCTGCCGTTCAGCCTGCCCGTCCTGTTGGGAGGTTGCGTATTGGGAATGGCACTTGCCGTGACGGGGGCACTAGGACCCTGCCGGGAAGCAAGTCAGACCGCTCCGGCTCGGGCTATCGCCGTCGGCCGATATGAAACCACTCGCCGTCGTCATGGTCGGTCGACCGTTATGGCCGTGGGGGTATGGGGCGTGGCCTGGCTGCTGTCCCTGCCCGGTCCGGTGAATGGCATTCCCTGGTTTGGGTACGGTGCCGCGTTTTGTGTCCTGCTGGGATGCACCCTGCTCGCGCCGCTGGGCATTCATCTGCTGAGTCTGGCCACGTTGTTCAAACCATCGTCGGGTTTCATGACCCGCCTGGCCGTGGATCAGATTACCAGGTCTTCGAATCGAAACAGCGTCACGCTCTCGGCTTTTATGGTAGGCATCGCCATTGTCGTGGGCGTCGGGGTGATGGTGGAGAGTTTCCGGGAGACGGTCGAGCACTGGATCGACCAGACCCTCGTGGCGGATCTGATTGTGACGCCCCATGACGAGTTATCGGAAGCCGACCCCCACGGGCACGCCCACGGCATTTCACCGGAAGCGGTTCAACGAGCCAGGGCGGTGCCCGGGGTGGCAGCCGTGGACCCGTACCGTCAAATCCGCGTGCAGGTCGGTTCCACCCAGGCCTACGTCGTGGCACGGGATCTCACCCTTCACGCGAACCGGAGTCGATACCTGTTTGTGAACGGCGACTCTTCCCGACGGCTCCGCCGAGCCATTGAAGAACGGGGGGTCGTGGTCTCGGAAGTGCTGGCCTATCGGCTCGGCGTCAACGTGGGTGACGCGCTGTCTTTGCCGACCGGCGTCGGGCACAAGACGTTCCCCGTGGTGGGAGTCTTCTATGACTACGCCACGGACGGCGGAAAGATCGTGCTGGATCGGTCGATCTATGAACAATGGTGGGCTGATTCCACGGCAACGGTGTTGGCGGTGTATCTTGAGCCGAACGCGAACCCTCAACGCGCGCGAGGCGACCTGAAACAATCGCTCGACCCGCTCGTGTCCACGTCGATAATCAGCAACAAAGAGCTGAGAGCACACATTATGGACGTTTTCGATCGAACCTTTCGGTTGACCGTTGGGTTGGAAGTCGTCGCGGTCATTATCGGACTGCTGGGAATTATGAATACCCTGTTGACGACCGTGATCGAGCGACAACGGGAGTTGGCGACAATCCGCGCGATCGGAGGCAGTCGCCGGCAAGTGCGGGGATTAGTGGTTCGAGAATCGCTCTGTCTGGGCTTACTGGGGTTGTGCCTCGGGCTCCTTGGCGGGATTTTACTTGCAGCCCTGCTGATTCACGTCATCAACAAGCAGTCCTTCGGGTGGACCATTCAGATGATCGTTCCCTTCAAGACCATCCTGGAAGCCGTGCTCGTGGCGGGGACCACGGGACTGGTTGCCGGCTATCTTCCGGCTCGCTGGGCCACCAGCGGCACGATCGCCGATGGATTACGGTACGAGTGACGGGAACGGTCAATGCGGATGGAACGTTGGCAGTGTCTCAGTTTGAATTTCTTTTCTTGTACGGTCCCCGTTTCTTTGGGGCTTGTTTCAACAAGGACGAGGCCGTCATGTCAAACTGAGCCACGACCGGAACGTTTGGTCAATGGAGACGTGCCATTGTCGGGAAGGTATCTGACGTTCCGGACGTCATGACGGGCCACCCCTTTAAAAAATCCCCGAAGTCAGCGGAAAGAATGGGATGAAGCCTGGCAGGTTGGTGAATTGACCACCACTTCAAAGCCCACGTCTTCGATCATCCGTTGAACGTCGCGGGCGGGGTCTCCCGGGGTCGTTAAATAGCCGTTGACGAACAGCGAATCCGCCACGTACAGCGCCATCGGTTGCAGGGATCGAAGATTAAACTCGCGTCCGCCTGCCGCGCGGATTTCCCGTTGAGGATGGATAAAACGAAACAGGCACAGGATGGTGAGGCATCGGCGGGGAGTCAGTCCCGTCCCCGACGTTTGGAATCGGGGATGCCTGGCATCGGCCAGGGGGGTGCCGGCAATCGGATGCAGCATATTGAGAGGGATCGAGTCGGGGCTCAGGTCGTGAAGGGCGAAGGCCAGGTCCAGGAGATCTTCGTCGGATTCTCCCATGCCGACAATCCCGCCTGAACACAACTCCAGACCCGCGGCTCGCGCGTGTCGTAACGTCGTTATCCGGTCCTGATACGTATGAGTCGTGCAGATGGAGGAGTGATAGGCTTCGCTTGTGTTCAAATTATGGTTGATGCGATCGACTCCCGCGGCTTTGAGTCGTCTGGCCTGGGATTCGGTCAGGAGTCCCAGCGAACAGCAGACTTGAAGCGGCAGTTCCTCTTTGATCCGCTTGACCGCGGACGCAATGTCGGTCATTTCTTTGTCGAGTGGGCTTCTCCCGCTTATCACCACGCAGTATCGCTGGGCTTTGGCCTCATAGGCCCGGCGAGCGCCTTCCAGCATGTCATCGGCGGACACCAGCGCATAGCGGTCAATCGAAGCGGTGGAGACGCTGGATTGTGAACAATAATGGCAATCTTCCTGACACGCCCCGCTTTTGGCGTTCAACAGCATTTGGATGGTGACCTTTCGACCGAAATAGGCGTGGCGAATCTTATACGCGGCGTTAATCAGCGGTAAGAGTTGCGCTTCGTCGGTTTGGAGGAGCTCTAACCCTTCTTCACGGGTGACGGCGTGGCCCTGCAGCACCTGTTCCGCGAGAACGTCAAATTGAGTCATTCGCTCTTACTCCCTTTGTGCAAGACGGGACGTTTGCAAAAAATTGTGTCAGCTTGCCTGATGAAACGCCTTTGTGGATTCAGGGGGCCGTGATGAAAGGTGCCCGGGGGCACGCGCGGCATATTCCGCTGGTGGGATTTGCGGGGCGTCTCTCCACATATTCTCGAGGCCGTAGTAGGCACGAATATCTTCCTGGAAAATATGAACGATAACGTCTCCATAATCGAGAAGGATCCAGCTCGCCGCGGTTTCTCCTTCCATGGTGCCGTGATCATCAAAACGACGCGCCATCTCTTGCCGAACGGCTTCGGCAATGGCTTTTACCTGGCGCTTTGAATGTCCGGAGCAAATGACAAAATAGTCGGCAATCGAGGTGATGTGCCCCGTTTGAAGGACCATGACGTCGGAGGCTTTTTTCTCAAGAGCAATTCCCCCAATCAGCGACGCTTTGTGTCTGATGTCCGGAATACGGCCACTCCTTAACGCGGGACGTACAGGCGATTTTGAATTATATAAGAATGGACCGGGGGTGGCAACCAGTCCGTGACGTCCACGCCCTTCCGAATGCGTTCACGGACGGCGGACGACGACACCCGACAAGGGGCAATCCGCAGAAACGTGATCGTGGCCAGCGGTCCGACGGCGAGATCCAGACGACGTTGTTGGCCGGAGTCTAAACGTTGAAGCTGCGTGGCAGGCAGGGGAGGTAACGGCCGCAGCGAGGCGACTTGGGAAAAATGAACGTCTGGTCGCGACAGCACAAGAAAGTTCGTCGAGGACAATAAGGTCTCAACGGATTTCCACCCTGCAATCTCAAGAAACGCGTCGAGACCGATAATAAACCAGAGTTCACCCTTCACGGTCTCTCGAAGCGTTTGTAGCGTGTCGATGGTATAGGTTGTATCCGGCGCGGTGATTTCCACGTCGGAAACCGTAAGGTCCGGCAGCCCCGCGACGGCGCGTTTCACCATGTTCAATCGATGGTGGGCCGGAGCCAGTAATTCACGCGATTTGTGAGGCGGGTCACCCGAAGGAATGAAGATCACGCGATCAAGCGTCAAGGCGCGTTTCGCCTGCCCGGCAATCGAAAGGTGGCAGGCGTGAACGGGGTCGAACGTGCCACCCAGTAACCCGATTCGAGTGAAGGAGGAATCGTTCACCGCGTTACGAAGAATGAGGCGAATCAAGGACGAGGTGGTCGGACCAGCAGCACAAGGTTGTCCCTGTGGATCACTTCTTCATATTCGTGAGTTCCCGACTCACGGTGAATCTCTTGTGTCTGGCGCCCTTTGATCCCGGACACGACTTCCGAAGAAAAATTCACCAGGCCTTTGGCAAACTCTTTTCCATCCACGTCAACGCAGGAAACCGCGTCACCGGCCATAAACGTTCCCTGCACGTCCACAATCCCGGAAGGCAGCAGACTTTTCCCTCGACTGGTCAGTGCCTTGACGGCTCCGGAATCCAGCACGAGTTGTCCTTTCGACCGCAGCGTATAGGCAATCCAGTGTTTGCGGCTGGGCAGTTTCCGGCCTTGGGGGAAGAACAGGGTGCCCTGTTCGGATCCGGCAAAGACGCTCGGCAGCAAGTCAGGGGTTTCACCATTGAGTAACAACGTCGGGACTCCGAATTGACGGGCCAGTTTTGCCGCCTGAATTTTTGTCACCATGCCTCCGCGGCTTTCCTGACTCTGAGAAGTTCCCGCTCCCCGTTCGACGTCGGGTGTAATGTCCGTAACGCGTGAAATCAACGTGGCCTCCGGGTCGTGTCGCGGGTCCTGGGTAAAGAGTCCGTCGACGTCCGAGAGGATAATGAACAGATCCGCGTCCACCAGGTGAGCGACTTGAGCGGCAAGGGTGTCATTGTCGCCAAAACGAATTTCATCGACCGAGACGGAATCATTTTCATTGATGACGGGAATAACCCCCAATTGAAGCAACGTCGTGAGCGTGTGTCGCGCGTTGAGAAAACGTTTGCGGTCGGCAAGGTCTTGATGCGTGAGCAACACCTGGGCAATTTTTTGTCCGGCTTCCTGGAAACAGGTTTCATAGGCGTGTATGAGACGGCTTTGTCCCGCAGAAGCCGCGGCCTGTTTCAATGGGAGGGTTTGAGGATAGACCTTGAGGTCGAGCTTTGCAATCCCTGCTACGATGGCCCCTGATGACACCAGGACGATTTCCCGTTCTTCCCGTTTGAGCCGGGCGATTTCAGTGGAAAGGCGTTGAATGTGGTCGAGCCGCAATCCTGCCGAACGGGCGGCCAGAATGCTGCTGCCTATTTTAATGACGACGCGCTTGGCGCGTGAGAGGATGAGATCGCTCATGCTGCTTCGACTTCATGAAGGCGTTGGGCAAGAAACGCCCGTAAGGCCTCGAGTCCCTCACCCGTGGCCGAGGAGATCGCAAAAAACGAAATCAGTTGTTCCCGGCAATACTGCCGGATCTCGTGAAGGTGCCGGCCATCGCCCCGGACGTCGACTTTCGTCCCGACGACGGCAAAAGCCCGTTGCCCCAGGGTTTGATCAAACGCGGCGAGCTCTTCTCGTAACACGTGCAGGGTTTTCACGGGATCATCCGTGGTCCATGCCGAAACGTCAACAAGGTACAGCAGAAAGCGCGTGCGTTGAATGTGCTTAAGAAATTGATGCCCTAGGCCCTTGCCTCTGTGGGCTCCTTCAAGAAGTCCGGGAATATCAGCCATGACGAAACCGTCGTATTCTCCGATTGAGACGACGCCCAGGTGAGGAGACAGGGTGGTGAAAGGATACGCGGCAATCTCCGGTCGAGCGGCCGAGAGCGTGGAAATCAACGTGGACTTTCCTGCGTTGGGAAACCCTACGAGACCGACGTCGGCCAGGAGTTTCAGTTCCAGATCGATCTGCATTTCTTTGCCGGACGCGCCCGCTTCGAACTCTCGTGGTGCTCGGTTCGTGGAGGTGGCGAACCGGGCGTTCCCTTTCCCGCCTTTTCCTCCCATGGCCACGATAACGCTTTGGTCGGGTGTGACTAAATCCGCCAGAAGTTCCTGGGTTTCTGCGTCTTTAACGATGGTCCCGACCGGCACGGTGATCGTCACGTCGGAGCCGGAACGACCACGTCGATTGGCCTTTTGCCCAGGGGAGCCCGACTCGGCCTCGTAATGGCGTCGGTACTTCAGGTCGAGCAACGTCGTCACCCTGGTTGAGGCCGTGAGGACGATGTGTCCTCCGTTCCCGCCGTCGCCGCCGTCCGGCCCACCATAGGGTACAAATTTTTCCCGTCTGAAACTACAGCCTCCATTTCCGCCGTTGCCGGATCGGACAACAATTCTTACGTGGTCGATAAACATAAGGAGACGTCAGCCCGATGGGCGCAGAAAGATTGGGAAGAAGAAACCAGGGAGGAGGGAAAGATGAACCAGACAGTGATTTACGTTGAGGGATACACGCTGATCTTGCGTCGCGCTTCGCCCCCCTCAAATTTCACGACTCCGGCAATTTTGGCAAAGAGGGTATGATCCTTGCCCATCCCGACGTTATAGCCGGGATGAAACCTGGTGCCTCGTTGACGAATGAGAATATGTCCTGGTCGAACTCGTTCGTCGGCGTATCGTTTGATTCCCAGATACTGAGGGTTGCTGTCTCGTCCGTTCCGCGACGAACCGCCACCTTTTTTATGTGCCATGCCGGGTCCTGTTCCTGTCTGTTACCCTGGGACGATTTCATCGACTCGGATTTGAGTAAATGATTGACGATGCCCGCGGGTTTTCCGGTAATTTTTTCTCCGTTTTTTCTTGAACACCGTGATCGATCGAGTTCTGCCGTTTCGAATGACCGTGGCCCGTACATGAGCGCGTTCGAGGGCCGGTTGTCCCAGAAGGGGTTGCGTGTCCGTCGAGAGAAATCGAACGGGCTTTAATTGCAGGGTTTGTCCCGTTTCGGCGTGAAGCGCTTCGACCTGAAGAATCGATCCTTGTTCGACTCGATATTGTTTTCCACCGGTTTCCAAGATCGCGTACATAAGAGCGTCATCCTTGTCTGTCGTTTGCCGACAATCTCCGCTGTCTCCCTCTGTTGTTCCAAGCACATGTATCATGCACCTTGAGGAAGTGTCAAGACGCGGGGAGGGACTTATCCGGAATGGTTGACCATGACCATTCTTTGTAGAAAACCGCCTCGGGCCGTCTCTCGGGTCCCACGGCTTCGATAGGGAGAGACCGTCAATCATTCCGAATACGTCCCTTATAGGACGTTGAGGTGCCAGGAAGTTTGATTGACAGGTTGAGACCCCCTCGGTATATACATACGGACGAATTTTCGAGAAACGTTTCTTTATCCGACGTCGAGAGCAGAAAGGCCGGTCATGGTGACGCCAAGCGAAAAAATCTGGATGGATGGAACCTTTGTGAATTGGCACGAAGCCTCCGTCCACGTTTTGACGCATTCCCTGCATTACGGCCTGGGGGCCTTCGAAGGCATTCGTTGCTACCAGGGCAGAACCGGTTCAGTGATCTTTCGTTTGCATGAACACGTGGACCGACTGTTTGAGTCGGCCCATATCATGCTGATGCAGGTCCCCTATAGTCGCAAGGACGTGTCCGACGCCATCATCGAAACCGTTCGGGTCAATAAGCTGGAGTCCTGTTATATTCGTCCCCTGCTTTACGTGGGGTATGGCGAAATGGGGCTTGATCCGGGGAATAATCCCGTGAAACTGGCGATTGCCGCCTGGCCCTGGGGCACGTATCTGGGAGAGGATGCCCTGGTGCAGGGAATTCGGGCCAAGGTTTCATCGTTCACTCGCCACCACGTGAACGTCTCCATGACCCGCGCAAAAGTTCCCGGCTACTACGTGAATTCTATTTTAGCCAAGTGGGAAGCCAAAAACGGGGGGTATGATGAAGCCATTCTCCTGGATCCGGAAGGCTGCGTGGCCGAGGCGACCGGAGAAAACGTGTTTATTGTGTCGAAGGGCGTGCTCAAGACCACCCCTGTAACCTCCATCCTGGATGGCATCACTCGTTGTGCGATTCTGGATCTGGCTCGGGGGAACAAGATCCCGGTGATTGAAGAACGGTTTCCTCGGGACGCGTTGTACGTTGCCGAGGAGGCGTTCCTCACGGGGACGGCTGCGGAAGTGACTCCGATTCGGGAAATTGATGACCGTCGGATTGGAACCGGAAAACGAGGCCCCGTCACGGACCTTCTACAGAAAGCCTTCTTTGACGTCGTGAAGGGCGAAGACCCTTCCCATGCCCATTGGCTGACTCCCGTGTAACCCGGATTCTCAGTCCTCGTTTCCCTGACCGTCTCGCGACGACCAGGCGTGAAAACCCTGTGTTTCGTTTCTTCAGCCCGTGCTGAATGACCCGACTGAATCGAGTCGCGTGCGATTCAGTCGCAACTCGACGTTGCTCCACCGTTTTTTGCTTCGTCTTTCCGTGTGTCAGGAACGATTAAGGTGACTCGTCTTCAGAGGGCGTCTCAGACGATTCGGGA
Organism: Nitrospirales bacterium; assembly: GCA_965215405.1. Lineage (GTDB taxonomy): Bacteria > Nitrospirota > Nitrospiria > Nitrospirales > UBA8639 > Bin75. The sequence goes on along the minus strand of OZ244060.1, from coordinate 264,250 downwards.
ACGGCTTCCGTGTTCTCTGGGTCAGATGAGGCTGATTCGCTGTCGGTGGCTGGTGCTTCGCCCGAAGCAGCGGGAACGTCAATAACCGAAGACGCGACGTTTTCCTGTCTGGAAAGGAGTGCCAGGCTGACCGACGTGAGCATGAAAATAATCGCAGTGCCTATGGTGATCTTGCTGAGAAACGTGCCGGGACCACGACTTCCGAAAACCGTTTGGCTGGATCCACCGAAAGACGCGCCGATTTCCGCGCCCTTCCCTGCCTGCAGCAGGATCGCGGTAATCATTAAAAAACAGGCTATGAGATGGATAATGACGGTGACGGTATACATGGACGCTTCCTGACGGCCCGTTGGGTCGTGTCTCAGTTTGAATTTTTTTCTTGTACGGTCCCCGTTTCTTTGGGGCTTGTTTCAAAAGGCTTGTTTCAAAAAGTACGAGGCCGTCATTTCAAACTGAGACACGACCGCCTGTTGGTAACAGGTGGAAGACTAGGACGCCATCCGGCAAATCTTAGCAAAACTTTCAGGATCAAGACAAGCTTTCCCCACGAGAACTCCATCGATCTCATCTGCCCCAAAGAGTTCCGGGGCATTTTCAGGAGAAACGCTTCCTCCATAGATGATTCGCAGACGTTGTCCTGTTTGCGGCCATTCCGCAGTGAAGATTGAGCGAAGAAAGGCGTGTGTTTCTTCAGCTTCCCGGACCGTTGCGGCATATCCGGTGCCGATGGCCCAGACTGGTTCATAGGCAACGGTGAGACCCGTCATCTGATCAGGGGAAAGATCGCGTAGTGCTTGAAGCATTTGTTCTTTGACCACGCGTTGCGTGCGACCAGCCTGTCGTTCCTCCAGAGTTTCCCCCACGCAGAGAATAGGCGCGAGATCGTGTTGCAACGCGGCTTTCAGCTTGTTGTTGACGCGTGCGTCGGTTTCCCCCAAAAGTCGCCGGCGTTCTGAATGTCCGATGATGACCGCCTGACACCCCACGTCTTTCAGCATGCGTCCGGAGACCTCACCCGTGTAGGCACCCTCCGTTTCCCAGGACAGGTCCTGTGCTCCCAGTCGGAACGGATCATCGGCGTGGAGAATCTGCCGGATGCCGTACAGGGCGGTAAACGGCGGGATGAGCAGGACGTCCGCGGATACGTCATGAGCCAGGGCTTGCCGGAACTGGCGCACAAACCCGACGGCCTCGGTCACGGTTTTGTGCATTTTCCAATTGCCTGCTATGAGTCGAGGTCTCATGAAAGCCGTAACCGTAGGAGAGCAGGGCAAAAGGGAGGCGGCGTGAAGGGACTATTGGTGAAGGGGCCATTGAAAAGGCTTCTCTTCAGCAAAGAGACAAGGTCTCTCGGGGCACTCTGGGCACTCGGGAAAAACGGGCCTCTTGCCTTCGTGTTGTTCAGGCCTGGCAGGGCAGGTCGGGCAAGTCCGTGAAGACGTGAGGCCGAAGTCGTCGATTTGAAACGTTCAGTCGTCAGACCCATTACCGATTCGGCAGTGCCGCAAGTCCCGGCATGTCCCCTCCTTCCAGCAATTGGAGTGCCGCGCCGCCTCCCGTTGAAATAAACGACATGTTGTCGGTTTCACCGGCGCGGTGGACGGCTAAGGCAGTTGCACCTCCCCCGACTATCGTAAGGGCATAAGCATTGGCGACGGCATGGGCCATGGCCTGGGTCCCTCGGGCAAAGGCGTCTCGTTCAAACGTGCCCATCGGTCCGTTCCAGAGAATGGTTTTGGCATTTTCAACGGCTTCGGAAAAGAGTTTGACGGAGGCTGGGCCGATATCCATTCCATACCATCCCGAGGGAATCTCTTGAATGGGAACAATTTTCGTTTCGGCACCGGGGTCCAGGCCGGCCGCGACGACGCAATCCACCGGAAGATAAAATTTTGTCCCTCGCTCGATGGCGTGTTGGTGAACGCCTTTGGCGAAATCAAGCATCTCGTCTTCGACCAGGGATTGACCAACTTCAAGACCCGTAGCTTTAAGAAACGTAAAAGCCATGCCTCCGCCAATAATGACTTTATCAACCTTTTTCCCGAGGTTTTCGATCACGCCGATCTTTCCCGACACCTTTGCGCCCCCTAAAATTGCCACAAAGGGGCGAGTGGGATTTTCAACGGCCCTCTCAAGGTATTCCACTTCCTGCTTCATTAAATAGCCGGCCGCGGACGTTTTGATGAATCTGGGGATTCCGGCGGTTGAGGCGTGGGACCGATGAGCGGTCCCAAAAGCGTCATTGATAAAGACGTCGCCTAAAGAGGCTAACTCCGAAGCAAAATGGTCGTCATTGGCTTCCTCTCCAGGATGAAACCGGAGATTTTCCAGCAACAGCACGTCGCCGGGTTGTAATTGACTTGCAAGATTTTTGACGGTCGAGCCCACGCAGCTCGAAGCAAACGTCACGTCTTTCCCAAGGAGACGTTTCAAACGTTTGGCCACCGGGGTCAAGCTCAGTTCCGGGCGGACCGTTCCTTTGGGGCGTCCCAGGTGTGAACAGAGAATCACGCTCGCCCCTTCGTCGACCACGTGATTGATCGTAGGAATCGCCGCGCGAATTCGAGAATCATCCGTAATCTGGCGAGATTCGTCGAGTGGAACGTTAAAGTCGACGCGAATGATGACGCGCTTGCCCTGGAGGTCGATCTGATCAATGGTTTGTTTGGTAATATGCATGAAAAATCCTTTCCTCCTGACCCGGGAAGCTCCAGGCGACCAGGGAGGAGGTAAGTCTGAAGGCTCAGTGTTTCGAGGCTAAAAATTTAACCAAATCTCTTAACCGGCACGAATACCCCCACTCGTTGTCGTACCAGGCAAACACTTTCACGAACCGACGATTCATCACGGTTGTGAGCGGTGCATCAACAATCGCCGAGTAGGAACTCCCCTTTAAATCTATGGAGACAACGGGAGATTCGGAATACCCCAGAAGACCTTTGAGTGGGCCTTCGGCGGCCCCGGCAAAGGCCGCGTTGACTGCGGCGGCGTCACAATCCCGTTCGGTTTCTACGCCGAGGTCAATCAGAGAAACATTGGGGGTGGGGACGCGAATGGCGATTCCATCGAGTTTGCCCTTCAGTTCCGGGATCACCGCGTGCAGGGCTTTGGCCGCCCCGGTAGAGGTCGGAATCATGGAGAGTCCCGCGCTTCTGGCGCGTCGCAGATCCTTATGCGGTAAATCCAGAAGGTGCTGGTCATTGGTATAGGAGTGAATCGTGGTCATGTAGCCGTGATCAATGCCGAAATGGTCGAGCAGGACCTTGGCCACCGAGGCTAAACAGTTCGTCGTACAAGAGGCATTGGAGATGATGTGGTGAGATTTGGGGTCATACGACTGTTCGTTCACGCCTAAGACGACCGTAAGGTCGGCGTTCTTCCCTGGGGCCGATATCACCACGCGGGGCGCGCCGGCGGATAAATGCCGGGTCGCCCCCTCCCTGTCGGTAAAGTGACCCGTTGCCTCTATGACAACGTCGACCTCGAGTGCTTTCCATGGCAGTTCCCTCGGGTTCCGTTTCGCGAAGATCTCGACGCGTTGGTTATTGACAAGCAGGTGATCGTCCTTGGCCTCAACCGTTCCCTGAAAGCGGCCATGGACCGAGTCGAAAACCAGAAGGTGACTCAGGGTGTTCGAGTCGGCCAGGTCATTGATCCCGACAACCTGAATGGGAAAGTCACCCAGGGAGGCTCGAAAAAAGTTTCTCCCGATTCGTCCGAACCCGTTGATTCCAACCCGAATAGCCATGACGGTCCCGCTTGTGAAGCGTTCAAAAGATCCAGTAAGGAAAAACAAACCCCGAATAATACGTTTGGGAAGAAGGCTAAGTCAACGGCGCGTCAGGGTTGGTCGTGGCTCAGTTTGAATTTCTTGTCCGGTCCCCGTTTCTTCGGGGCTTGTTTCAACAAGTACGAGGCCGTCATTTCAAACTGAGCCACGACCCTCTTTTTCCCCTGCTTTGTCAGGCGGAGCGAGGTCCATCTGATGGCATCCGCAGGGGAGAGATGCGGAAACTTTTCCCCTCCTTTGTAAGGAGGGGCCAGGGGAGGTAGAGTCTTCAACGGTGCCCCGGTGCTTCATAGGAGGTGGGCTCTACCCCACCTTCCCTCCCCTTACAAAGGGGAGGTTATAAGGTCTGACGTTGACGCCGGCAACCAGCTCAATCTCTTGGGTCCACCTGACAAAGGGAAAGCTGTAAGTTCACTCTCTCCTGTTCCCTCTCCTTTGTCAGTCGAGGCCAGCTTTCCTTTCCCCTCCTTTGTAAGGAGGGGTGAGGGGAGGTAGAGTCTTCAACGGCACCCCCGGTGTTTCATGGGCGGCGTCTGATACCGCCACCGGCTTTGCAGGGCCTGATGAGATCGCGCTGCTCTGCGCCAGCCGTTCCATTCGGGCCTTCGGAGGGAAGCCCGTCCGGGGATCAGACAATGCTGAAGCATCGTTGAAAGACGCTGAAAACAGCCGGGGCGTTAAATCTTCATGGCCTCGTTGACGGCCGCCAGGGTTTGAGAGGCCACCTTCGATGCCGATTCACGACCGGCCCGGACTACCTCATCGACGCGTTCGGGGTTGGTTTCGAGCGTCCGGCGGGCTTCCCAAATCGGGGAAAGTTGCTCCACGATGCTCTCCGCCACGAATTGCTTACAGTCAACGCACCCGATCTGTGCAGTCCGGCACTCCTTGTTGACCTGATCGATGATCGTGGGGCTGGAATAGATCTTGTGGAATTCAAACACCGGACAGACCTCGGGGTTTCCCGGATCGTTTCTGCGTACCCGGGCAGGGTCGGTGACGGAAGTCTTCACTTTTTGCCGGACCGTGGGCTCGTTGTCCGAAAGATTAATCGTATTCCCGTAACTTTTGCTCATTTTTCGACCGTCGGTTCCAACGACTTTGGGAAATGCCGTGAGCAGGGCTTTGGGTTCCACCAGCACGGGCGCGTAGAGACTGTTAAACCGTCGAGCGATTTCGCGGGTCAGTTCCAGGTGTGGGAGCTGGTCTTTGCCGACGGGGACGGCGTCGGCCTGATAAAGCAGAATGTCCGCGGCTTGAAGAACGGGATAGCCCAGAAATCCGTGCGTGGAGAGATCGCGTCCCTCGATCTGTTCCTGCTTTTCCTTGTAGCTTGGATTCCGTTCCAGCCAGGGAAGCGGGGTAATCATCGACAGGAGCACGTTCAACACCGCGTGTTCCGGCACGTGGGACTGGATAAAAATCACGGCTCGCTCCGGGTCGATCCCCGACGCGAGCCAATCGATCAGCAATTCCCGAACAAAGGTTGTCAGCCGGCTGGTATCTTCGTAATTGGTGGACAGGGCGTGCCAATCCGCCACAAAGAAAAAACATTCATGGGCGTCCTGAAGCGTTTTCCAGTTGGTAAGAGCCCCTAAATAATTGCCGAGGTGCAGCCGTCCGCTGGGCTGCATGCCGCTTACGACGCGCATCACTCACTCCTTTACAATCATTTACAACGCAAGCCTCGAGAGAATATGACCCGTCACGTATTGGAAGATGGTTCCGATAAAGCCGCTGATCACGTGAATCCGCGAATCGAAAAAGATCAAGCCAAGAATAAGCAGCATCCCATAGGGTTCCAGCCGGCTGAGAAGACGGGCAGGGCTGAGCGGCAGGCTGCTCATTAAGATTCGGCCTCCATCGAGCGGAGGGATCGGAAGAAGATTAAAGGCAAACAGTAAGGTATTGATGACAATCGAAAACAACGCCATGGCGACCAATGGTAACAGAAGCATCCCGGACGGGTCGGTTCTTGGCGCGACTCCTGCCTGGGGAGGCCAATGCATCTGCAGCGTGGGATCAATGGTGAGCAGGACGTTCAACAGGACGCCGCTGAGAATGGCCAGCGCCAGATTCATCGCCGGACCGGCTGCCGCGACAAGGGCCATGTCGCGTCGAGGGTTGCGCAACCGTTCTGGAGTCACGGGAACGGGTTTCGCCCAACCAAACAGGAATCCTCCGGGCGCCAGCAAACAGAGCAGGGGAACGATAATGGTGCCGAAACGGTCGATATGGACGAGCGGATTGAGCGTTAGTCGGCCGTGCCTCCGAGCCGTGTCGTCACCGTAATAATCTGCGACCCAGCCGTGAGCATACTCATGCAGGACGACGGCGAGCATAAGCGGAAGAATCACATAGGACAGGGTATGAAAAAATTCGACCATGAGTCGGAACGCAGGAAACTCAATTGAGTTGGATGAATCGGCCGTTACGAATTTGAATCATATACACTTTGCGGGTGAAGATGCCACCCGCATCAAATCCTCCCAATCCTCCCAGCGTCGGAAGATCACGCCGGACGAAGAGTTGTTCACGGACTTCGGCCCCGCTGGTGGCACCACGACGGACCGTGTCGAGGATCATGCGCATCGCATCGTAGGCCTGGACTGCAAAAATGGAAGGGTCGGACTGAAACCGTTCACGATAACGTGTGATAAAATTCCGAGCGTTCTGCTCGGTGGTCTGAAGGAACAGGGCGTCCCCGAACAGGCCCCCATCGAGGAAACTGCGTCCCCACGTCAGGAGATTCGGGTGGTTCCAGCCGTTCGTGCCCAGCAGGGGCACGTTGACGTCAAAAAACGCGAGTTGTGCGGCAAGAAAAGCCACGTCAGCAGGACGTCCGGGGAGAAAGACGGCGTCAAATCCTGGAGTATAGATTAACGGTGCTTCCTCCCCTTCCGGTTGTCCCTCCCTGACGGGACGTTTCTCCGGAGCGTCCGGTTCCTCGATTCCCAGGGGTAACATTTCTCCATAGAGGCTCAAATCCTTATTTTTGATGCGGGCAATCTGAGCCGACGCGTCGGTCGTTCCCGATTGATAGAACTCTTCGGCAACCACCTCTCCCCCGTTTTCAACGACCGTTTGTTGAAAGATGTGATTCAGGTATGTGCCATGGGGCGTTTGCGGGGCCAGGACGCAAAAACGGGTATACCCGAAATGCTGCATGGCATATTCCACCACGCGTTTGACCTGGAGGGGTGGCGTCATCGCGGTGCTGAACCAATACCGTCCGGACTGCCGGACGTTCTGCAGGGTCGCGGTTGGCGTAAGAAAAGGCACGGCTGCGCGATCAGGAGCGTCGCCCAGGAGTCGGACTTCTTGAGCTAACAACGGTCCGATCAGAGCAACGGGAGCGAAATCGTCGAGCAGTTGAGAAAGTTCACGGCGAAATCGGGCAGGCGGAAGGCCGCTGTCTTTGACCACGAGTCCCACGGCGTTGACTCCCAGAAAGACTTCTTCTTCCAGGGCCAGGCGGATACCATTGAACGCCTGGGTCCCGAATGGCTTCAGTTTTCCCGAAAAGGGAAAGACCACGGCAATCACGTGGCGATGGGCTTTGATCTTGGCAATGAAGGTCTGCAGCAGCGCGACCGCGGTCTGGGCGTAGGGATGGTCGGGAAATCGTTGAAGAAAGGCACGGATATCTCGTTGAGCCGACACGTCGTCACCTTGTGCCGCGTGGAGCTCGATGAGGCGAATCAAGGCTAAATCACCGGGATACGTGGTCGAAAATGCATCCAGGACGTTGCCGAGCGACCGTTCGTTCATTTTTTCCAGAATGAGACGCTGAATGTAGTCCAGGAGATCCCGTCGTTCGTTTTTTCCTGCCTGTTCAACGTAAGTCAGGACGGTTCGAATCGCGCGAAGGTAATCACCGCTTGACTCGTACGCGAGGCACAATCGCTGGAGCGCCGCGGCGCGTGCCGTTCTGTCCGAAGCCAGGTCCAGCGCCCGAGACAGAATCGGAACGGCCCTGTTGGGCCGTTGTGATTCGATATAGAGGGTCCCCAGCATCAACCGAGCGTCGTGGCTCAGCAGAGAGACCGGATATTCTTCCAGGAACTGTTCGAGGATAACGATCGCCTGCTGGCGTTCACCCTGAGCTTCGAGGGCGACGGCGTATAAAAAGGTGAATTGATCAATAAAGGCCGGTGGCTGAGATTGATCGAGGAAACGTTCGATCAGTCGTAACGCCTCTCCACTTTGCTGTCGTTCGAGCTGAGCCTTTATGCGCGCGAGGGCCTGCTCCTCGCCCATTTGAACGGATGACGGCTGGGCAAGAGTCACTCCCGACCACAGAATGACACTCAGGTTGATGAGGAGGAATCGAATAAGTGTGGAGGAAAAAGAAAATTGAGCGACGATCATGAGACATTGTTGCGTATTGTGGTATATAAAGCCAGGGTCGATGACTGTCAAGAAAATCCAAAAACGTCGGGACGGCCCACGACGGCTTTTCCCTTCTCGAAGGGTTGGCGGGAAGAGCCGCCCTGGATGGGCCCTTTTTCAGGACGAGAGCAGGGGACGCGTATGGGTGACGGGCAAACGCCACAACCGTGGCGCGTTGAAGATCTGATCGATCAGTATCTGACCAATTTGAGAGTCGAGGGCGGCGTTGCCAGCAATACCGTCGAAGCCTATCGACGGGATCTTGAAAAACTGCAAGCCTACCTGGCGTTGCAGGGCATGGACAATCCTCTTGACGTCCCGCCTCATCTGACCGGATTTCTGAATCATCTGCGCGCGCAACAATTAGCTCCGGCCTCGGTGTCCCGGTGCCTGGCCGCCATACGCGGGTTTTACCGGTTCCTCAGCACGGAGCATGGGGCTCCGGAAGTGCTGTCGCAGTTACCGGGGGCACCGAGGCAATGGATAAAACTTCCCAGGACGTTGACGGAAGCCGAGGTGACGGCCTTACTGGACTTGCCGGCAGGGCGGGGCCTTGAAGAAATTCGGGATTCCGCCATGGTGGAGTTGATGTATGCGGCCGGTCTTCGGGTATCCGAATTGATCTCGCTTCACCTCTCAGCGGTGAATTTGGAAGTGGGGTACGTGCAGGCCACTGGAAAACGTGAGAAACAGCGGATGGTTCCTATCGGAGAACTCGCGCGTCAGAAGCTCGCGGCCTATTGCCGTGACGTACGGCCGGCCCTCCTGAAAGGTCGAACGGCGACAGCGTTGTTTGTCACCAGGCGGGGGGCTCCCATGACGCGACAAAGCCTGTGGAACATTCTTCGAAGGCGGGCGTTCAGAGCCGGCATTCACAAGCCGATCTCCCCGCACGTGTTGCGACATTCGTTTGCCACGCATCTGCTGGAACGTGGCGCCGATTTGCGCGCCGTGCAAATGATGTTGGGGCACGTCAACATTGCCACGACCCAGATTTACACGCACGTGGAACACAAGCGGCTGAAGCAGGTCCATACCGAACGATTCCCCAGAAAACAACGACGCGGGGCTCAAGGAAAATCATCCTCCAGGGAGTGAGCCCTCTCGCCGTCAGTGTCTCAGTTTGAAATGATGGCCTTGTGTTTTTTGAAATAAGCCCCGAAGAGACGGAGACCGGACAAGAAAAAAAATTCAAACTGAGCCACGACCCTCTTTTTTCCCTCCTTTGTCAGTCGGGGCGAGGGGCATTTGATGGCATCCGCGTGAGTCTTGGACTTTCTGGTTCCCCTCCTTTGTAAGGAGGGGGCAGGGGAGGTAGAGTCTTCGATGGCAACCCCCAGGTGCTTCTTGGCCGGGAGGCTCTACCCCGCCTTCCCTCCCCTGACAAAGGGGAGGGAAGGACCTTCTCCCTTTCCCTTCCGTTGTCAGGCAGGGTGAAGGGCAACCGCTTGCCAGAGTCAAGTGCTTCCAGGCCCTTTTCGGTCGTGGCTCCGTTTGAAATGACAGCCTGGATCTTTCTGTTCGCGTTGACCGTCCTGGTGTGGTACGATGCCGGTATGCTGAAAGGACCGACGGGACAGAATGGCCTGGGGACGTGATCGGGGCCGCCGTCAAGGTGGCGAAGATTGCGACGGATGACGTTCAAGAGGACCCGATGGCCGGGAAAGAATATGCCCCGGAAGGGAGACCTCACGGGCGGGGTCGTCCGGGCCGCACGGCTGACGCCTCGTCAACGCCAGGCCATCGCCGCCCATGCCGCGCGAGTCCGGTGGAACGGGAACACAGAGGGCTGAGGAAAGGGTGTGGCGTTGGCGCTTAGGGCTTATGGTCTTTCGCACGACCTAGTAACACGTCAAGGTTTTCGTCGGTGAGTACCTTCTTGGTCCCGTCCTCAGTTGATAAGGTCTTTCCTCTGAGGATATTCCGAACCCGCTCCCGTTCTTTTTCCTGTCCTTCTTCCTGTCCTTCTTGTCGTCCTTCTTGTCGTCCCTTTTTTTCTCGTTCTTCTAGAAAGGATTCATAAAACATATTGCCTCCTTCTGTGAGAATAACGCTCCATCCCATACTCACCACAAGAATGAAGGTTGCATTTTCCAAGAATCGGTTCAACGAAAAATCTTGTTCGACGAACCCTTCATACCAGCCAATCAGACCCGTTCCGACACACGATAATCCTGCAAACACAAGAAAGTGCGTACGGGTTGGCAAGCTGAACTCATTCATCTTCTTCTAGTCAAGCATCAAACAGTTCCTCCCCGGTTTTCGAGGTGAGACCTGTCCTTCGCGCGTTGGTCTTTGCATGCATCGTTCTCAATTTTTTCTTTTAACGAATCAAAATCCACACTCATCACCCACTTGCCGTGATATAGGCATATTTCTTCACCACATACGACGTCTCCGGTTGTTCACCTCTTCGAGAAATCCATATAACTCATCATGATCTTCTTTTATCGTCCGGACCTGCTCGTCTTTCACGTCTTCTCCTGTAAAGATATCTCGAAAACTCGCCCCTTCCACGTGACGGCCCGTTGGGGCCGTAAAACTTTCTTCTTATGAAACGGAGGGTCTCAGTAAATCAGATCAATCGATTCGGAATTGATCCCTTGTAAGACGTCAAGGTTGTCATGACAAAAGATCCTTCCGTTGCTCACGTTTAACGATGCCCTGCTGCCGACTCAACTCCGCGCGGGATACGCGCTTCCCGTCGAATCCGTGAACCCCTGCCTTCTTCTACAGTATAAAAGTTCCTCACGAAAACACAACACCAAAACGTTGTGAAGATTCATCAAAGCCTTCGAGTGACTCCTGCCGGGCAAGTCGGGTTGACGGATCAGGTATGGGAACGGCACGACGTCCTGAAGCTGATCGACGCGAGGAAATCTCCCCCGTTTCTTTGGGGCGTATTTCAAAAAGTACGAGGCCGTCATTTCAAACTGAGCCACGGTCCCCTTTTCCCATCCTTTGTAAGGAGGGGTCAGGGGAGTTAGAGTCTTCAACGGCTCCCCCCAGGTGCTCCATGGCCGGGAGGCTCTACCCCGCCTTCCCTCCCCTGACAAAGGGGAGGCTTGGACCTTCTCGCCGGTCCGGTTGCAAAACTTCCCCCTCTATGGCACGCTTGACCGACGGATGTATTCGGATGATCGGGTCTCCTGAAGGAGGAAAACGATGAAATATAAGCGACAAATACATTACGTCAAAGGGGTATTTGTCTGTCCCAAATGCAATCAAACCTTTGTTCAGGAACGATGGATTGAAGAGTGGCGCGTTCGATGTCATCGATGTGACTATCGTGGCACCCTCACCCACGTTTCCGTAGAAGAACACATGGAAGAAGAAACCGAGCGCGTGTAACGATCAGGGCGGCCGCTCGTTGCCCGCAGGCTTCCTGTGGGCCAAGGCTTTTCTTTTGTGTGGGAAAGAGAAGAACCTGGGGGCGGGTGGGGCGTTGCATCCCCTGAGGAGCGTCAAGGTTCATTCCAGGGTCAATTTCCTTCCGGTGTCTTTTGGCACGAATCTATCCATGCGTAACAGACTCGTTTTTCGCCGTCTGACGGGCTGGGCGGGTTGTCTCTGTTGTCTTGCACTCGTGCTCGTGAGCCAGCCGGTACAGGCTGAACAAACGGTCGAGGTGCTGGTGGCGTATCATTCGGCTTCGGGTCATACCGAAACGATGGCGCGAGCCGTGGCGGAAGGCGTGCAGTCAGTCCCGATGACCCTCGTCCAGGTGGAACGCGTCGAGAAGGTGACGGCGAAGATGTTGTTCTCGGCCGATGCGTTGGTGGTTGGCTCTCCCGTGTACTGGGCGAATATGGCCGGGGAAGTCAAAACGTTTTTTGATAACTGGCAATTCAAATTTGGCGTATGGCCCGAATTCAAAATGCGGAACAAAGTCGGCGCCGCGTTTACCACCGGGGGCCAGGTTTCCGGTGGCAAGGAAGTCACCATGCTGACGATGTTGGCGGCGATGTTGGGCAATCGAATGATCGTGGTGAGCGGAGGCGGCGCGTTTGGAGCGTCTGCCACCACGGAAGGCGAAAGCCCTGGAATTAACGGGCAGGAGTTGGCCGACGCGCGTGCTCTTGGCAAACGAGTTGCGGAGGTGGCCTGGACCGTCAAGCGTGGGGCAGGCGAATCAGGAAACGAACCAGATGGAAACGATGAAGCGGACGGTTTGATTCAAGAGCGTTGAAAGTCCGATAAGATGAGCGAAGTGCCTGACGGCAGCCACGTGCAGTGGACCATTTACTGGGAGCGTGAGTACACCACCGCCATCGCGCCGGAACGCTTGAAACTCGATTTCCATCCCCACCGGCCGCTCATGACCAATATGCCGTTGCACGAGCAGCGGGAATTAGCCGCCGGTGGCTACAAAGTGCTTCCGGATGATTGCGGCCCGGTGCGCATGGCGGGTCAATATGGGTGGCTGGTCCGGTGTCCGGTGGATTGCAGGATACGCCGCACCAAAGACGGATTGAAATGGCAGGCACCCGAAATCCTTCCCGAAGAACGGTTGCTCGGCTACAAGTCCTTTTCCGGGACGTACGTGGACACGATCTTAAACAGCGGCTATGCCAAGCTCTGTTGCGGAATCCGGTTTTACTATCCCAGTCAGATCGGCATGATGCTGAAGGATATTCCCAACCATTTTTATCATTACCCTGAACGCACGTTTTCGGTGTGGGAAGGGATCAAGTCACAGGAATACAAGCTCACGCCAAACGTGTATGACTTCCTTCCGGATTACGACGCGTTTGTGGCCAACGTTCTCTTGCAGTTGGAGAAACCCACGACTCTGAAACGCGGAGATCCCGTTGCGCTGGTTGTCCCCGTCCTCCTTCCCAGGCAGTTTCGGTTGGAGGAACTCACGCCCGAGCGGAAACAATCGAGCAGCTCCGGGGAAAAGCCGAGTCAGCATTAGTCCTTCCTCCGTCTCCCTGTTCCATGAACCGTTCGACCTTTGCAGACGTTCAGCGGGCCGCCGCCGTCCTGACGGGTGTCGTGAATCACACTCCGGTGCAGACGTCCCGTCAGCTCAATGAAACGTCGAAAGCCACCGTGTTTCTCAAGTGCGAAAATTTTCAGCGCGTGGGGGCGTTCAAGTTCCGGGGGGCCTACAATGCCGTGGCGAGTCGTCACTCATCAAAGTCGGTGGTGGCCTTCTCTTCCGGAAACCACGCCCAGGGCATTGCGCTCGCCTGCCGGTTGTTGGGAAAAGAAGCGCGTCTTGTGATGCCGGAACCGATCAATCCTGTAAAACTGGCGGCGGTTCAAGGATACGGGGGTCTCGTCCATCGTGCCGCCAATCTTCAAGAAGCCGAATCGCTTTCACGGGATCTGGTGCGAGAACTGCAGGGTGAATGGATTGAAGCCTTTAACGATCCTGACGTGATTGCAGGGCAAGGCACTGCCGCTTTGGAACTGCTGGCACAGGTCGAAGACGTCGAGGTGATTCTGGGTCCCATCGGCGGCGGCGGATTATTATCGGGAACCTGCCTGGCGGCTCATGGTCTCAATCCCGGGATCCGCGTCTACGCGTGTGAGCCGGCCGGGGCTCTGGACGCCCTGCATTCCGTGCGGGAGAACCGCATTGTATCGCAGGAGAATCCTCGAACCATCGCGGAAGGGTTGCGAACGAGCGTGGGCACGCTCACGCTGCCTGTCCTGCGTGACCATCTGGCCGGATTCTTTGTGGTGGAAGAACGGGAAATTATCACGGCCATGCGTTTCATCTACGAACGCATGAAATTGATTATCGAACCCGCCAGTGCCGTGGCCGTGGCACCGCTGCTTCGGCAGGAATCCGCTTTGCAGGGCAAACGCGTGGGCGTGATCATTTCCGGCGGTAACGTGGATTTATCTCGCTGCTTTGAGGAACCGTCGAGTGGAACGGCCCGGGTCGGGACGCCCGACCTGTCATGAATGGGGCTCCGGCCGTTCTTCGAGTGTCAAAACAGGTTCGGCGAGCCATGAGTCCTCCAGGTCCCTGCGGCGTCTCATGCATCAATACGATCGTCGCACGTCGGTCCTGCGCGATTCCCTTTCGCCGCGTGAAGCCGTCGTTTCAGCCCGGGGAAGAACGGCCTGATTCTCCGTCCGAGGATTCGAAAACATTCGGTGACGTCCCGTCCGCGCGCACGGTCTTCTCAAGAGTTCAGGGGAAGCGAATCTCTCAACTCTTCCAGCTTTTTGATCACGAGCAGATCGCCGTTGGCGGTGGCGACTTCGATGCCTCGTGCGCAGGTTGCGCGGCACTGATCCGGTTGGTTCGCGTGTTTGAGAGATTGCGCCAGGGCAAGAATGGCCGCGGAGTAGGCAGGCTTCACCTTGAGACAGCTCTCAAGGGCCGAAATGGCCTCTTCCCAGTTTTCGTCACCCATGTAGGCTTTCCCCAACCCGAACCAGAGCGTCTCATCAGCAGGGTCCAGCTGGAGGACTTTTTTGAATTTATCTATCTTGGGATCCGGCATAACGTGTCCCGTCAACCGTGGTGAACGTTCCGTGCGCGCTCTCTGGTAAAGGACTGTAACAGAATGGTCTGCGCGTTGTCTAACGTCACGTCCTGTGTTACCATTTCCCCTCTGTTTTCCTCTCTCCCTGACTGTTTCCTGAAATTCGAGGGTACAAAAGCCTGTAGAAGGATCGTGTAATGGGCCGCGTGGGAATTGTGACGGATCCGGTGTATCTGGAACATGAGACGGGTTGGCGGCATCCGGAGTCGCCGGAGCGCCTGCGGGCCATTGTAGCTCGACTTGAATCAACCGGGACGATGTCGAAGCTGACCAGGATTCTTCCACGAAAAGCCGAGAGAGAATGGATTACCCGTATTCATGATCCGGCCTACGTGCAGCGGCTGGAAGAGACGGCGCCGAGCACGGGCTGTGCCTCACTCGATTCGGACACCTCCCTGTCCCCCGGTTCCCTGCCCGCTGCGTGTCTTGCCGTTGGCGGGGCCCTGGCTGCCGTCGACGCCGTCATGGCGAACAGGGTCGATCAGGTCTTCTGTGCGGTTCGTCCGCCCGGGCACCATGCCGAGGCCAATCGTGCCATGGGGTTTTGCCTGTATAATAACGTGGCCGTTGCGGCCCGGTACATTCAAGAGCGTCACGGCCTCGAGCGCGTGCTGATCGTGGACTGGGACGTGCATCACGGCAATGGCACGCAACGCGCGTTTGAAGATGATGCCTCCGTACTCTTTTTCAGCACGCACCAATATCCCTGTTATCCCGGGACCGGATCGGACAGAGAACGCGGCAGAGGCAAAGGAGAAGGCGCGACAATCAACGTGCCCCTGTATGGGGGTCAGGGGACGGATGAATATCGAAAAATTTTTCACGACGTGTTGGTTCCGGCCGCCGCGGCGTTTCAGCCCGAGTTTGTGCTGATTTCTGCCGGATTCGACGCGCACAGGGACGACCCTCTGGCGAGCATGGCGATCACGGATGAAGGCTACGGCGAACTCACTCGCATCGTGGCGTCCATTGCTCGAACCCATTGTCACGGTCGTATTGTGTCCTGCCTGGAAGGGGGGTATCACCTTCGGGCGCTTGCCGCTTCAATCGAGCAACATCTTTGGGCTTTCATGGAAACGTCGCAGGACGGCTGAAGACCCTGAAAGGATGTAAAATGTTCCCGGGAGACCGGGGGGCCGGGTCATTGCAGATGGAATCGCAGACGTCACGACGGCGACAAAAACGACGCGGCAAAAGAAGGCTTTATGCAGCGTTGGGCCTGCTGGCGGCGGTCTCGGGCCTGCTTTACTATTTTTATACGGAGATCCGGCCCACCGTCATTTTCGGATTGCGTGACGATTATGCCCATGCGATTCCGTTTCAAAAGGTTCCGGCGGGCCTGGACTCTCTGAGTGCGGAAGCCTGCGGACAATGCCATCAGGCGATTTATGAAGAATGGAAGACCAGCATTCACGCTCACGCCTATACGGACCCTTTTTTTCAGGCGTATTGGAAAAAAGACGACCATGTCTGGGTCTGCCTCAACTGCCACACGCCGTTGGAAAATCAGCAGCCCACGCTTATTCGGAACATACCGGACAATCGAGTGGAAAAGGCCGTTCAGGTCACAAACGCCCGATACGATGAAGCGTACCAGCGGGAAGGCGTGACGTGTGCGGCCTGTCACGTCCGCGACGGCGTCATCCTGGGGCCGTTTGACGATTCGGCGGCTCCGCATCCGACGAAATACGATCCCGCCTTTCGGACGACGGAGGTGTGTTATCGGTGTCACAACGTGGTCTCCGGCCCCTTTCAATTTTATAACGTGGGACCGTGTGGCACCTATGCGGAATATGAAGGTGGGTTTTTCATGAAAGAACGGGGCTTGACGTGCCAGCATTGTCACATGCCGGAAATTCTACGGCCGGTGGTCGAGGGAGGACCCATTCGACAGGGCCGGCGGCATTTATGGCGTGGCGGGCATGATCCGGAAATGATCAAGCGAGCCGTCGCGATTCAGGTCCGGGCCGACCCCCCCGACCCCGAACCGGGAGAAACCGTTACGATGACGCTTACCCTGATCAATGCCGGGGCCGGGCATAAAATCCCCACGGGAGACCCTGATCGCCATTTTACCGTGGAATTTTACGTCAAAGATCAATCAGGTCGGATCATCGAGCAGCAAACCGAAACCATGGGCCGATGGATTCTCTGGCAACCCGTTATTCTCGAAGTGCATGACAATCGTCTGCTGCCGCTGGCAAGCCGTGACTATCAATTTTCCTATCAAATTCCTGAAGCACGATCGGACTTGGTTTTGGAAGCGCGGGTTCGGTATCATATTCTGACCGACGGCCAGCATGCCATGTTGCGAGAGACCTATGGGTTGCGGTCGGACGACCCGTACCGCTATATGATATATACGCGCCGGTTCCCTCTTGGCAAAAAACTGGAAATGGCGTTGGATACGGACGCGCCGGTTGATACACGGTTAGGATGCGCCGTGCCGGAGACCGGCGCCCATCCCGAAAAGCATACGAATATTAGAACGTCAGGTTGAATAATGTGGAGCATGTACCTCGTTGATACGGAAACCCTGGCCCGCAACCTTGGCCGGGACGATCTGGTGATTATTGATGTGCGTGGTGAAGGCGCGTACACTTCCCACGTTCCCGGGGCGGTCCATAGCAGTTGGCATGAATACAGCGATCCTCAGGCGACGGCCAAGGGCTTGCTGGATCCCGACGTCACTCGATTGGAGAAGCGGCTCCAGGCCCTGGGCGTGAATAATTCGAGCGACGTGGTGGTGTACTCCAATCCTTTCGATAATTGGGGGGATGAAGGCCGGATGTTTTGGATGCTGCACTATCTCGGCCATAAGAGCGTCAGGATCCTGGATGGAGGCTGGCCGAAATGGACGGCGGAACATCGAATCTATGAACATGAGCCGGTTCGTCCCAGGCCAGGGAACTTTCAGGCTTCGGTGCAGCCGGACGTGATCATTCAAAAACAGGAACTGAAGAAACTGGTCAAAAGTCCACGTCCGGAAACCGTGATCGTGGACGCCCGAAGCGTGGAAGAGTACGCGGGGAAGGAGATCGAGGGATTACCCAGACCCGGGCACGTCCCGTCAGCCGTCAATATTCCCTGGAATGGGTTTCTCCGGCACGATGCCACCGTCAAGCCTCTGTCCACCGTTCAGGAAATGTTTCATGCATTCGGCCTGAGCGAACAACAGGAAGTCATCACCTATTGTTTGGGCGGTCTTCGATCTGCCTGGGTCTATTTCTTGCTCAAGCTGGCTGGATATGAGAAGGTGCGAAATTATCCTGGGTCCTGGTGGGAGTGGAGCCGGGACTTTGCGGCTCCTGCTGAAAAAGACATGAAATTGCTCCATCAGGTGACGGGCAAAGCCGAAGGAGAGGCGTTGTGAAGAAACGGTGAATACGTGCGAAGAGATCAGCGAAAGAAACAGGTGAGCCTTTAACCTTTTGAAAGAAGAGAGGTGGAACGGTGAAAAACATTGTACTCACGGGAATGTTGATGGTGGCAGCGTTCGTATTGGTGGTCACGCCGGCGTTCGCCGGCGGGAATCCGCACGTTCATGAAGCGATCACCCACGCGGAAGAAGCGGCAAAGCATGGTGGCATGGGGCACGCGGACGCCCTTGTCGGACACGCGGAAGAAGCGTTGAGCCACGCTCGAATGGCTCAAAAAGAAGTCAAGAATCCTCATCTCGATGAAGGCGTCAGTGAATTGGAAGCAGCCGTGGCGCACGGCAACGAAGGTCACGCCGCGGTGGCAACCAAACATGCCGAAAGTGCCGTCATGCACCTTGTCGAAGTCCATTAATCGCGCGAACCGGTCGATGCGGTCTGAGAAAACGGGCAGGAGCTCCCTGCCCGTTTTTATTTTGAAGGACGTGCAAAGGGTCAATCGATGAAAGTCGGCTATTTCCAGTCTCATCCCGAATTTGGGGAAGTGCAGCGAAACCTTGAACAGGTGACTGCTCGACTGGATTCGGTGGAGTGCGACCTCCTTGTTCTACCGGAATTTGCCCTGTCCGGGTATCAATTCATCGATCAGGAGGAAGTCTTCGATTTATCGGAACGGGTCCCGGGCGGCCCGACGACTCAAGCCTGTATGGAGCTCGCCCGACGACGTCGGATGCATTTGGTTGTTGGCCTGCCTGAGCGGGCGGGTGAGCGATGTTACAACTCGGCCATCGTGGTTGGCCCTTCCGGGTTCCTGGGGTGTTACCGCAAAACGCATCTGTTTTGCGAGGAAACGTTGTTCTTCAGCCCGGGCGACTCGGGGTTTCAGGTCTGGGACGTTGGCGAAGCTCGCATCGGGGTCATGATCTGTTTCGACTGGTATTACCCTGAATCCGCTCGTACCCTCGCCTTGCAGGGAGCAGACGTTGTGTGTCATCCCTCAAATTTGATCCTGCCCCACTGCCCGGATGCCATGGTGACGCGTTCCCTCGAAAATCGGGTCTTCAGCATTACGGCCAACCGGATTGGTCAGGAAGCCAGGGGAGGCAGACCGCCTCTGACCTTTATCGGGAACAGTGAAGTCATTTCACCGAAAGGCCGTATTCTCTCCCGGGCCCCTGCGGACGTCCCCGAACTCGCGGTAGTCGAGATCGATATCGACGAAGCCCGCAACAAGTCGATCAATCCGTACAATGAATTATTGAAAGATCGGCGTCCCCGGTGGTACGCCTCCTGAGCGGCGGAAATTCCGGCCGTTCCAGGTGAGTTGAGCATTCTCTGCCTGCGTTCGGCATACGTTCGGAAACCGTGGGTACTCCGACCCGGGAGACGGGCTCGGTGAGGTGGCCTGAGACACTCTGGTGTCATGCACGGAGGAGGGGGCGCAACAACGGCTCTCACGGCATTCGGCTCTCCTGGAGCTTACGCCGAGGTGCTCTCAGAGGGCTGGGGTTCCAGGCACTGCTGGCGCCAGAGTCGATGAGGTCCATGGAGGTCCCGGGTGTCACCGGCGATGATGATCCGTTCACGAATGAGTCCGGCGACGCCAAGTAAAAACGGCGCTGGAATACGTGGCGCGTCTTCGGCAATCAGCGCGTCGAATCGGACGCGTTTGAAAAGAGGATCAGTCACAAGTTTCCCCGGGGTAGCGGCGACCACGCGTTTGTTCTGCATAAAGGCCTGCCGATTGGTGGCCTCACTGGCTGCCAGCAGCTCGCGAACTTTTCTCGTCCCTCCCAACCTGGAGATTTCGTCTTTCAATTCTTCGTATTCCGGTCGCGTCTCTTTCGGAACGGCGGCCTCGGGAGACAATTCACGGATACGAGCCTGCGCCGCCTCAACCTCTTTCATCAGCTCCGCAACGTTCCCTGCATAGAGCGTCCGATATTCGCCCAGGGTCTCCACGTTTTTCCCCATGGTCTGCATACCGAGCCGTTTCCAGACAGGAAGCTTTTCGTACCTGGCGAGGAGGTGATCGATGTCTTTGATTTTGCCCTGGAACTCACTCGCCTGGGCAAGAAGTCGCCATTCCAGCAATTTGACTTCATCCATGTCACGCTGCTTCTGCCCTTTATAGGCCAGGACCGGAATGAGTTCTCGAAATCGCTCATATTTGCGTCGAAGAGCGTCCTTATGCGACCGGGACTTGGCGAAAAACCTGTGCATCTGGGCTTCAAAGCCCAATTCATCCAGCGAGACCTCTTCGGCTTTCCGGAGAACCGGGACTTCGTAGCGGCTCAATAAGCTGTGAAAGGGCAGGGCGGCGTTCCGGAAAGTGTTGGCCAGGAACCCGAGCAGGCGGTCCACGGCGTCGTGCGTGGGTGCCACACACAGGATACGTTTATTGTGTCGCGTCAAGTCCACCGTCAGCGCACCAAGCTTCGTCCGGCGGGCGGCCTGGTCGTCGTGCCAGACGGTCGTCAGCACGGCAGCCGACGCTCCGGTTCTGGCGGAGGCATCGGTTTCGCGGTGCTCCGGGTCCAGCCATGCCGCAAGTCGCTCAGCCGGCCCCAGTGCGTAGGACTCGGGATGGGCCGCCATGTCGGCCAATCTCGTGGAAGCCAGCCGAAAAAATTCCGAGGTATCCGTCACCAGCGTATTGTCGACCATCGACTGCCCCAGCGTGTCCGGGGTTTGCACCAGGGCGGTGTCACCCTGACGTTGGAGAATAAAGCCTCCGGCAGGCTCCACGTCTCCGGGCGGCACAATGGTGACGGGCACGTCTTCGAGAACCGTGGTCCCCGGTGGGACCTCCATGGAATACAGGTGAAGGGCCCCGGCCGTCCCGATTTGTTGGGTGGTGCGGGATTCAACCAACGCGTCGAGCGCAACCGCGGCGTCTTTGTCGTTCGCTAACCGGGCGGCGAAACAGTGAAGAAGGTCAGGCAGTTTCATCGTTGGCGGCCTGGATCGAGTGCCTGCAGAATACAAATGGCGACACAGCCCAGTCCTCCGGTGATCGGGCGTCGATCATACGCGCATCCTCGATGATCGGAACAGGAAGTGACAAAAGGCACGTGCTGCGCGAAATCGAGGTCGGCGAGTACCTGGGCCTGCAAGCGGCCATCTTCCAGTACCGACACAATGAGGACGCGGGTGTGATGGTCATCTTCCAGAATGGCGGATTGAGGTGAAGGCGCGACCCGGGCGCGAGCCGCCCGGACGTGCGGCAGCTCCACCACCTCTTTCACAAAGGACTTCGGAGGATGAATTGCCCGTTGACTCAGCCGGACGTTCAAAGACGTGAGATCAAGGTGGTCCCGGACAGGCGCATCCGTCTGCGCACCGGCCCGGGCACGTTCAGCGACAAACGCGTGGGTCACGACCATGGCGAAGGCAAAACAGCCCACGCTCAGGCACGACAGAACCTTGTGACGCGGCATCGTGGCATTGTAGAGGACGACGGCCTGACGTGTCCAGCGGGAGGCCGTCGTCAACGTCAGACCTTATAGCCTCCCCTTGTCCCCACCAATTCCATTTTAATCGTCGATGATGACCGGGAGATGCGCCATCTTCTTGAAGATAGATTGGAGGAGCACAACTATAGGGTCAGTGTGGCTCAAGAGGGGGCGAGCCGCTCCGGATCATCCGGGGAGGTGCGACGCGCTCGCGGTGCTCACGGATCTTCGGATGAAGGGCCTGGATGGTTTCGAGATCCTGTACGAAATCATCCAACGTCATCCCGCCTGTAACGTCCTCATGCTGACGGCATCCGGCACGGTCGAGTCCACGGTAGAGGCGAGAAACCAGGGGGCGTTCGATTCTCTGACGAACCCCATCAACACGGAGGAATTATCGGTCCCCATCGAGAAAGCCTTCCGGGAGGCACGGCTTCGCCAAGAGGTGGCGGAGCAGCGGAAGCAGGGCCGGCGGGAGGACGTCTTTGCCCACGTGCTTGGGAAAAGCAAAGCCATGCGGGCGGTGTTTGAGTTCATGCGCCGGGTATCTGCTCCGTACCGGGGAAAGCGGGACGGGAAAAGAGCTGGTGGCCAGGGCCATTCCCTGTTGACGGAAAAGACCTCCAGGGACCCAACCCAACCCCAAGAGCGGAGCGTCAAGGCTACCCCCCGGCAGGCGACGGGCGGACACTCCATGGCAGGGACCCAAATGTCATTTCTATTGACAGCCCCGGCAAACGCGGCATAGGCTTTGCCCCTCGATGTTCGGGGTTAACCAAGAGGGATCAGGGGGGCTCGCGATTCGTCGATGTCCCCTTGCACTCCACCCTTGGCCCGCACCCCCACGATCCGCCATCACACTGAGTGCGGTCTCGCAACCACGGCCCATTTTGCCCGCGTAGGTCTCTTTTGCCAAAGGCTGAACAGAGGAAGAATCATGGGTTCCGATATACATCCCCCCCCCCCCCCCCCCCCCCCCCCCCCCCCCCCCCCCCCCCCCCCCCCCTCCACGCCCGCGCGTGACCCCGGCCTCGACAGCCGCCTGGCTGTCTTCGGGTTCCTCTGCCTCTGCCTCACCGTCTTGTTCTTCGCCTATCTCAACGTGGCCGACCCGTCACGCATCCTTTTGCTGACTCGAGAAGACTCCTGGGTAGAGAATCTCACGGCGGGGTTTCTCCTCGTGGCGGGCCTCTTGCTGTTCGTCACGGCCTCGGCAGACAAGGGGATTCAGCGCCGTATCTATATGCTTGGTGGTCTGGCCCTGCTCTTCGGCGCAGGCGAAGAAATCAGTTGGGGGCAGCGTCTCTTCGGGTTTGCCACCCCGGAATTCCTGAAGACGGTGAATGCACAGGACGAATTCAATGTTCACAATATTAACCTAACGTTAGTTGTCATGGTTCTCAAGGCCGTCAATCTCGGACCAGTCCTGTTGTGCCTCGTCACCAGCGCCGCTTTCTTCTGCCGGCAACGCACCGTCCTCGGGATTCCAGTCCCGTCACTACCGCTGATGTTCGGCTTCCTGGTGCTGGCTGGTTACCGGACAGAATATCGTGGCCTGGTTGGGTGGGAGATGTTCTTCGACCCAAGTTTCCTCTCCGGCAAAGACAAAATCCTGCTGTTTCTCTTTGTCGTCTATTCCTTGCTTTCCAGACAACCCAGGTTGTTCATGGTCACTGGGGCAACCCTGACGCTCGTGCTGGCTTCTTCGTATATCAACATGTCCCATGACCCGCACGAGTTGACGGAGGTGAAGGAGTATCTGTTCGGACTTCTCTGCCTGTTCTATTCGGGGGAACTCTGGCTGGCCCAGGGCGTTCGGGGACGGGGGCCGGCGAGCTTTCGGGTATCCTTCGCCGGCCTGAACCGGCCGGCCATACGGACTCCCTTCTTGCTGACAATGTGCTCCCTGGTCATGGCCGGCAGTATCGGGTTGGTGTTCTTCGAGTATTTCGGCTCCGAGTATCGGGTACTTTACTCGTCAATCTCGTCCGGGACGATCGGCGACCCGGTCGTCCGCTCCGACTTCGACGTCTACCTCCTCAAAGACAGGTTAATCTACTTCAAGGCGCCGTGCACGCCGGCGGACCTCGAGCCCAGGTTCTTTTTACACGTCATCCCTGCCGACGCCAACGATCTTCCTGACGACCGCAAACCGCATGGTTTCGATAATCTGGACTTCAGCTTTCGTTGGCGCTACTTTCATTGGTACTATGGAGATCTCCTCTCTTGCATGAGGGCCATCCCGCTCCCGGATTACGACGTCGACCGTATCCGAACCGGCCAGTACGTGCCAGGAAAGGGAGAGATCTGGAGCCGAACGTTTCCGTTCCCCCCGAATTCCCCGAACAGAGAGTGACGCCTTCGGACCAACAATCCATCGAACGAGCACCGCCTGTCGGGGGGCGGGGTGCACCGCCGGATTCGTCCCACCGAAAAACCGCTCAACGTGGCACCGCCCGACGCTGCCGCGCCACACCCGTGCCGAGACCGAGAGCCCCCGTCCATGGTGCACCGGGGTTCGCCGTTGAAGACTCTACCTCCCCTGCCCCCTCCTTGCAAAGGAGGGGGATCAGATAAGGTTGATCTTGTCAACGTCACACCATCTCACCTCGTCCCGCCTGATAATGGAGGGAGAAAAGAGGGTCGTGGCTCAGGTTGAAATCACGGCCTCGTCCTTGTTGAACCAAGCCCCAAAGAAACGGGGACCGGACAGCAAAGAAATTCGAACGGAGCCACGACCGGCGTCGGTTTCAAATTGATATTTCCCTGAGCGGACACTATAATGTCATCCCTTCAACAGAAAAAGGGAGGCAGCGTAACGATGAAGGTGATTCTTCAAGAAAACGTCGACAGTCTGGGGTACGTGGGAGACGTGCTTGACGTGGCCGATGGGTATGCGCGGAATTTCCTGCTCCCCCGCCGGAAAGCCCTGGAGGCAAATCCCCGTAACGTAAAGGCGTTGGAACATGCCAAACGAGTAACGGCCCATAAGGCCAGGAAAGTCGAAGGGGACCTCCAGGGGTTGGCGGCGAAACTGTCCGGCGTCTCGCTCACCTTTCCGGTCCAGACGGGCAAGGATGACAAACTGTTCGGATCCATCACCGTGAAGGATCTCGAAGCCGGGCTGTGGGCCGAAGGATTTGACGTGGACCGCCGAACAATTCAATTGGCACATCCTCTCAAGGAATTAGGCACGTTTACCGTCGGCGTCAAGTTGCATCGAGACGTGATCGCGAACGTGTCCGTGTGCCTCGTCAAACAGGGTAAAGCGGGTCCGGTTGATGAAGCCGAAGACGCAACCGACGCCGTTGTGCCTCCCGAAGAGGACCCTGAGTCGCAGGCCGAATGATGGGCTGCGTGGTCGGGACACTGAAAGCGGTTCAACGGGAGGACCCGGAGGTCTATGCGGCGTTTCGCGCCGAAGAAAAACGGCAGCGCAACAAGCTGGTGTTAATCGCTTCGGAAAATTACGCGAGCCCAGCCGTGCTGGCTGCGCAGGGCTCGCTGATGACCAACAAATACGCGGAAGGTTACCCACGACGGCGCTATTATGGGGGCTGTCAGCACGTGGACGAGGTCGAAGAGCTGGCGATTGCCCGGGCCAGGCAGTTGTTTGGTGGTGAGCACGTCAACGTGCAGCCGCACTCAGGGTCCTCCGCGAATATGGCGGCGTACCTTGCGGTCTTGAAAGCCGGCGATACCATTCTGGGCATGGACCTCTCGCAGGGCGGCCATTTGACTCACGGCAGCAAGGTCAATTTTTCGGGAAAGCTGTTTCACGCCTTCTCCTACGGGGTCGATCGCGAAACCGAGTTGATTGACTACGACGCGGTTCAGCAAAAGGCGGAAGAAGTTCGGCCACGCATGCTCGTCGTCGGGGCGAGCGCCTATTCGAAAATCCTGGACTTCCCGCGGTTTCAGCAGATCGCGAAATCCGTGGGGGCCTGGCTGTTGGTTGATATGGCCCATATCTCCGGCCTGGTGGCAACGGGACTTCACCCGAGTCCCGTTCCCTATGCTGACTTTGTGACCACCACCACGCATAAGACGTTGCGGGGCCCTCGTGCAGGGATGGTGCTGTGTAAAGAAGAACACGCGAAAGCCGTAGACAAAATCATTTTTCCCGGACTGCAGGGCGGTCCGCTCATGCACGTAATTGCGGCCAAGGCCGTCGCGTTCAAAGAAGCCCTGGCCCCGAGCTTTACCGCCTATCAGCGACGAATCCTGGCCAATGCCAGGGCCCTGGCAGACGGATTCACCGCGCGGGGCTATCACGTGGTCTCCGGTGGAACGGAGACCCATCTGTTCCTGTTGAATCTCAATTCCAAAGGGGTGACGGGCAAAGAAGCCGAGGCGGCGCTCGATGCCTCGGGGATCATCGTCAATAAAAATGCCGTGCCGTATGACGAGCGACCGCCGGCGGTGGCGAGTGGCATTCGAATCGGCACGCCCATCGTGTCGACGCGAGGGATGGGACCGTCGGAGATGTCGCAGATTGTGGCGTGGATGGACGAGGTGTTGCGCCAACCCGCGACCAAACGGGTTCAGACCCGCGTTCGCAGGGAAGTCAAGGCGCTGTGCGCCCGCTTCCCGGCATTTTCGTCTTGATAACCTTCTGCAGGATTCTTTCACTGTACCAACCGATGTGGAACCCGTTACTCACCAGGCGTCCAGGCGGTGAGACGGCCCCTCTTTCTTCGGGGACCATCCCGAAGACCTGTCCGTCATGAAATGTCCGTTCTGTAATCAACTCGACGATAAAGTCATTGATTCCCGCGTGGCCCGGGAAGGCGAAGTCATCCGTCGTCGTCGGGAATGTTTCGGATGTCGGCGCCGGTATACGACCTATGAGCGCATCGAAGAAAATCTGCCCGTGATTGTCAAAAAAGACAGCCGGCGGGAAACGTTCGACCGCGCCAAAGTCATGGCCGGCTTGAAAAAGGCGTGTGAAAAACGGCCGATCAGCAGTGCCGCGCTCGAAGCCTCGGTAGACCGGATAGAAAAACGCCTGCAGGATTTGAGTGAATCGGAGATCCAGGCCAGGGTGGTCGGAGAAGAAGTCATGCGGGAACTCCACGGCCTGGACCAGGTCGCCTACGTGCGTTTTGCCTCGGTGTACCGCGAGTTCAAAGACGTTGATCAATTTATGGAAACGATTAAGTCCCTTGCGCAGGACAGGGGAAACTCCGATGCGTAACGACGCAACCGTGGTGCGTGTCTATGCCTGCCGCTGACCGTTCCGTCAAACGGGCCGGACCACCCGGGCGGACAGGCTCTCCGCGGACCTCGGCCTCCGTGTCAAAACGGAAGCCCGTGCCGACGCGCCGACGCGAGGCGCAGGCCACGCGCGTGGCGATCCTGGGGGGTGGACGCGGGGGACGGGCGCTGCTGGAGATTTTCGCGCAGGATCCGCTGGCCCGTATCGTTGGATTAGGGGAGACCAAACCGCGAACGCTTGGCACCAGGCTTGCCCGACAGTTGGGAGTTCCGGTCATGCGGGACTATCGGGAAATCTTGAAAATGAAGGGGGTGGACCTGATCATTGACGTGACCGGGAGTCCTGACGTTGAACGGGCGCTGCACAAAATTCGAAAGCCGAGCGCGGCGATCATCGGAGGTGCAAGCGCCAAGTTCATGTGGCAGTTGATTGAGGCGCGGATTCGGGCGACGACGGAAATCGAAAAAACCCTGAGTCGGTACCAGTCCCTGTTTCGGCGGTACGTCAAAGAAGAGGCCGAAAGCGCGGTGGATGAAGAACGGACGCGCATCGCCTGTGAAATCCACGATGGGTTGGTGCAAACGCTGGTCGGCGTAAATTTTACCATGGAACGCTGCGGGAGCCTGATTCAGACGGAACCGACCAGGTGCTCTGCCCTGCTGAGCGAGACGAAGCACCAGTTGAAACAGGGCATTCAGGAAGCGCGACAAGTGGTATTCAACCTGCGACCCGGTCAATATGAACGGTTGGATCTGCGGTCGGCGCTCAAGAATTATCTCGACGCGTATGAAAAACAGAATCGTGTCCAGGTCGCCTTCTCCTGCGCGGGGAGCGACGCGCACCTGCCGCCCAAGACGAAAGTCTTTGTGTTTCGAATCATTCAGGAAGCCCTGCAAAATTCGTCCAAGCACGCCAGGGCCTCAAAGGTCTTTGTGCAATTGAGCATTCAACCCCGTCGCCTCTCCACCATCATTCGCGATGATGGGAGCGGGTTCGACGTGCAGGCGGTGTTTCAGAACCCCGAAAAGTGGGATCACTTTGGATTGCGCGGGATGAAAGAGCGGGCCAAACTGCTCAACGGCGAAGTCTCGTGGGAGTCCCGCAAAGGCGAGGGGACGACGGTCACGGTTTCCATCCCATTGACCAGAAAGGACGGCACGCGAGATGGCAAGAAAAATTAAGGTGCTGATTGCAGACGACCATCGCGTCGTACGTGAGGGCCTGTCCGCTATTCTTGAGACCAAAGAAGAAATCCAGATTGTCGGAGAAGCCAGGGACGGCGACGAAGCCGTAGAAAAAGCCAGACAGTTGTTGCCCGACGTGATCGTCATGGACGTGAGCATGCCGGGCATGACCGGGGTGGAAGCCACGCGGATCATCAAACGGGAGCTGCCGCATATCGGGATCATTGCCCTGACGATGTATGAGGATCATCAATATATTTTCGACCTGGTCCGGGCCGGTGCCACGGGCTATCTCCTCAAAGACTCGGATTCCACGGAAATCGTCGCGGCCATTCGAGCCATTTCCCGAGGTGAATCGCTGATCCATCCGTCGGTAGCGAGCAAAATTTTAGCCGAATTTTCCTTGTTGGCTGAAGGGAAAAGCAAAAAAAAATCCTTTCTGGAACACGATCTCACGGAGCGGGAAATCACGGTCCTGCGATTGGTCGCGGATGGGAAGACCAACAAAGAAATTGCCAACGTGTTGGATCTCAGCGAAAAAACCGTGAAAAACCACGTTCGGAACATCTTCCACAAACTCCACGTCTATGATCGAACGCAGGCCGCGATTTTAGCCATCCGGAAAGGCATCATCGAGCTCGAACCACATCCCTGACCGTCCCTCCCCCGCACAGGATTTCGATACCAATCCCCGTCGTCGTCCCTCCCGCCGAACCGTGCTTGATTTTCCCCTCCTTTGTCGGGCGTGCCAGGCTTGCGACGTTGCGGCTATGGTAGCCGATGAGACTTTCCCCTCCTTTGTCAGGAGGGGCGAGGGGAGGTAGAGTCTTCGGATAGCACGGCAAGCAGATGTTCAAGAACCCCATTCAGATTATTCAGCACTTCATGGTTCGTATACCGAATGACTTGAAGACCCAGGGAACGCAAATACCTTTCACGCTGCCGGTCTTGGGCTATCTTCGTCTGTTCGGCATGAACGTCGCCGTCAATTTCCACCACGAGTCCCTGTTCCGGACAAAAAAAGTCGACAATGAACGGACCAATTGCATGTTGCCGACGAAATTTGAATGAGTGACATTGTTTTGACCGGAGCTTGTTCCAGAGAAGCGTTTCGGCTGGGGTCAATGCAGTCCGAAGCCGTCGTTTCAGAAAAGGCCCCTTCGAGAGTCCTTGCCGGGTTCGTTGTCTGTGCTTCATAGGTATTGGACTCTACCCCACCTTCCCTCCCCTTACAAAGGGGAGGTTATCAGGTCTGACGTTGACGCCGGCAACCAGCTCAATCTCCTAGGTTCCCCCTGACAAAGGGGAGGCGAGCCCTTCTCCCGTTCCCCGCCGTTGTCAGGAGGGATTAGGCAGATACAATCTGAGCCGTCGCGGGTACGGTCTGATTGTCCCCCTCCTTTGTCCGGCGGACCCTGCTTGCGATTTTGCGGCTATGGCAGCCGATGAGATTTGCCCCTCCTTTGTCAGGAGGGGCGAGGGGAGGTAGAGTCTTCAGCGGTGCCCCCTGACCCCCGTGCCTCCGGGCTGAACCGTTCTGTTTCCCCTCCTTTGTAAGGAGGGGGAGGGGAGGTAGAGTCTTCAGCGGTGCCCCCCTGATCCCCCGTTGCCCTCTGAACCAGGTATCGAGGAAGAAGAATAAAAGAGTGGTCAATCCGTAGTTAATCCAACGCAGGGAGAGAAATCGTAAACGTGGCTCCTTTCCCGTGCTCGCTTTCGACGGAAATCGACCCTTCATGTTCCTGCACGATCTTGTGAACCACGCTCAGGCCCAGCCCCGTTCCTTCGCCAACCCCTTTTGTCGTAAAAAACGGCGTAAAGACCTTGGGGACGTGGTCCCTGGGGATCCCGCATCCGGTATCGGCAATGGCAAGGTGAACGTGTTTCGTATCGGACGTGAGGGTGACCGTGAGATCTCCACCATCCGGCATCGCCTGAATCGCGTTCATCACGAGGTTCAGGATCACTTGCCCCATCTGGTCACGGTCGGCAAAAACGTGCGGACAGACGGATTCGACGTCCACCTCGAGTTGGATGCCCTGCTGTTCCAGCCGTTCCTGCACCACGTCCAGGATGTCATGCACGACCGGAGACACGGCGAGCGAACGGCGTTCAATGGGTTTTCGCCTGGCAAAACTCAATAACTGACGCATGATTTTTGTGATGCGTTCAACCTGAGCCACAATGGTGGTCAGGCCTTGCTTGGTCGCGTCATCCGTCGTCTTTCGCATCAAGTACTCGGCTCGACCGAGAATCACGCTCATGGGCGTTCCGATTTCATGAGCCATGCCGGCGGCCAGCGTACCCAGTTCAGCCAATCGCTCAGTCTGGTGGAGTTGCTGTTCCAATCTTTTCCGCTCCGTGATGTCGCGAAGGATCACGGTAAAAAATCGGTCCTCGCCTTTCCTGAACTGAGAGATAGAAGCCTCGATGGGAAATTCTTCCCCGTTGGCCCGAACCCCTGAGATAGACCCCAGGGCGCCCATGCGACGATCAGTGACGGCCGTCTGTCGAAAACTCTTCACGTGGTTGCGATGAACGGCTCGAAAGCGCTCCGGAATAAACCGGTCAATGGACGTCCCCATCGCGTCCCTGGCCGGACAGCCGAACATCTTTTCTGCGGCCTTGTTGAACTGCACAATCTGTTGTGCGTCATTCATGGTGATGATGGCGTCCATGGCCGAATGAATAATGCCGGCCAGTTGGAGCTCAACGGCCTGCAACCCCGTCAGGGTTCGCTGCCGTCCGGCCTGACGAGATCGAAGATCGGCGAGTTTATGTCGAAGCGTTTCGATCTCTTTCACAAGCCTGTCCGGAGAAGGTCGAGCTGTCATGACGTGTGACCCGCGGGTTCCCTGTCCGTCAGGAGCCGGGGCGTTCCATTTCTTCCAGTTTCCGGTAGAGCGTCTTGCGGTCGATCTTTAAGATCTGGGCGGCTTGCAGTTTATTCCCTCGCGTCTTTTCCAAAATCCTTTTGATGTACGCGCGCTCGATTTCTCCCATCGACAGCAACCGTTCAACGCCTTCCTCGATCAACTGCCGTTCCCCGTTCGCGTCGCGAATAGTCGCGGGCAACGTCCCGACCGTCACCGTCTCACCAGGGGCCAGGGTGACGGCGCGCTCGATCACGTTTTCCAGTTCCCGAACGTTGCCGGGCCAATGGTAATCGATCAACAACTCGAGCGCTGACTCCGTGATGCCTTTCATCGGCCTGTCTCGTCCGGCCGTCAGCTTGTGAAACAACGCGTCACACAGCAGCGGAATATCCTCCTTGCGTTCACGCAGAGGAGGAAGCCGGATTTCAATAACGTTGAGACGATAATATAAATCTTCCCGAAAACGTTTAGCCTTCACTTCCTCTGCCAGCAACAGGTTCGTGGACGCAATAATCCTCGCGGTCACGGTCATGGATCGAGTGGCGCCCACTCGACGAATCTCCCGTTCCTGGACGGCGCGTAACAACTTCGCTTGCAGCACGACGGGCATTTCGCTGATTTCATCCAGGAACAGCGTGCCTCTCTGGGCCTCTTCGAACAACCCGCGCTTGTCCGACCTGGCGTCCGTAAAAGCCCCCTTGACGTGTCCGAACAATTCACTTTCCAACAGCTGTTCGGGAATCGCCGCGCAATTGACCGGAATAAACGGCGCGTCCTTGCGGCTGCTGTTAAAATGAATGGCCCTGGCCACCAGCTCTTTCCCCGTCCCGCTTTCGCCGGTAATGAGAATATTTGTTTGGGAGTCGGCGACGTGGCGAGCGAGATCGAGCACCTCCCGCATGGATTTGCTTTTCCCGAGAATCTGGTCAAAGGAGTACTCACGGTTGACCTGCTTCCGCAGGCACGCCACTTCTTTTCGAAGACGCGCCTCCCTGAAGGCTTTCTCGATGGTGACCAATAATTCCTCCGTGTTGATGGGTTTCGTCAGATAATCGAAGGCGCCCTGTTTCATCGCCTCTACCGCGGACTCGACCGTGCCGAATGCCGTCATCATGATGACGTTACAGGCGGGATGACGTTGGATGATTTCGTACAGGATCTCAAAACCATCCATGCCCTTCATCCGAAGATCCGTGAGAACGACGAGATATTCGCGACTCCCAAGACGTTCAAGGGCTTCTCGCCCCTCCGGAGCCACGGTGACCCGGTAGTCGTGCTCCTCCAATATATCTTTAAGAAGATGGCGCATCTCCCGGTCATCATCGACAATTAAAATGGAATTGGTGGAGGTAACCATGGGACACCTTGTTTGGTGAAGGTATGATTGTACACGTTGCGGAGACGGTTGAAGCACAAAATTTCATAGATGGCAAATTTCTCCAATGAGAGGACAAACGGTCTGACTCAGTTTGAATTTTTTTCTTGTCCGGTCCCCGTTTCTCTGGGGCATATTTCAAAAAGTACGAGGCCGTCATGTCAACCTGAGCCACGATCCTCTTTTCCCCTTCCGCTGTCAGTCGGGGTGAGGGGCATCTGACGACATCTGCATGAGGCTTGGACTTTCTGTTTTCCCTCCTTTGTCAGGAGGAGTCAGGGGAGGTAGAGTCTTCGACGGTACCTCCCCTCCGGTGCTTCATGGGCGTGGGCTCTCCCTCATCTCAGAGCCGAGACAAATTCTGTGCGGCGAACGGATTGGTGCTGAGCACATTCGACCGGTGGGGGCGCACGCTGCACGCGGCGACGGCAGTCGCGGAAGACCACCCCGAGGCGCGGTTCGTGGAGCTGACCCATCCGGCACAGCCGCAGCCCTCTCCCATGTCGTCGGACGGCGCGTGCGCGGGGCGGTGGGCTGCGTCGGACGGTGCCACGTTGGGCGGTTTTTCGGTGGGACGAATCCGGCTGTACACCCCGCACCCCGACAGGCGGTGCTCGTTCGATAGCTTGTCGGCCCGAGGGCGTCAATCTCTGTTCGGGGAATTCGGGCGGAACTGAACCGTTCGGCTCCAGATCTCTCCCTTTCCTGGCACGTACTGGCCGGTGCGGATCCGGTCGACGTCGTAATCCGGGAGCGGGATGGCCCTCATGCAAAAGAGGAACTCTCTAGAGGGCCAACGAAAGCTGAAGTCCAGATTATCGAAACCATGCGGTTTGCGGTCGTCGGGAAGATCGTTGGCGTCGGCGGGGATGACGTGTACAAAGAACGGGGGCTTGATATCCGCCGGCGTGCACGGCTCCTTGAAGTAGATTAACCTGTCTCTGAGGAGGTAGACGTCGAAGTCGGAGCGGACGACCGGGGCGCCGACCGTCCCGGACACGATTGACGAGTAAAGTGCCCGATACTCAGAGCCGAAATACTCGAAGAACACCAACCCGATACTGCCGGCCATGACCAGGGAGCACATTGTCAGCAAGAAGGGAGTCCGTATGGCCGGCAGTTTCAGGCCGGCGAAGGATACCCGAAAGCTCGCCGGCCACCGTCCCCGAACGCCCTGGGCCAGCCAGAGTTCCCCCGAATAGAACAGGCAGAGAAGTCCGAACAGATACTCCTTCACCTCCATCAAATCGTGCGAGTCATGGGACACGTTGATATACGAAGAAGCCAGCACGAGCGTCACGGTTGCCCCAGCGACCATGAACAACCTGGGTTGTCTGGAAAGCAAGGAATAGATGACAAAGAGAAAAAGCAGGATTTTGGCTCTGCCGGAAACGAAACTTGGGTCGAAGAACATCTCCCACCCAACCGGGCCACGATAGGCTATCCAGTAACTATCCATCACCAGGAAGCCGAACAGCAGCGGTAGTGACGGGACTGGAATCCCGAGGACGGTGCGTTGCCGGCAGAAGAAAGCGGCACTGGTGACGAGGCACAACAGGACTGGTCCGAAATCGACGACCTTGAGAACTAACTTTACTAACGTTAGGTTAATATTGTGAACATTGAATTCGTCCTGTGTATTCACCGTCTTGAGGAATTCCGGGGTGGCAAACCCGAAGAGACGCTGCCCCCAACTGATTTCTTCGCCTGCGCCGAAGAGCAGGGCCAGACCACCAAGCATATAGAGACCGCGCCGAATCCCCTTGTCTGCCGAAGCCGTGACGAACAGCAAGAGGCCCGCCACGAGGAGAAACCCCGCGGTGAGATTCTCTACCCAGGAGTCTTCTCGAGTCAGCAAATTGAGGCGTGACGGGTCGGCAACGTTGAAATAGGTGAAGAATAAGACGGTGAGGCAGAGGCAGAGGAACCCGAAGACAGCCAGGCGGCTGTCGAGGCCGGGGTCACGCGCGGGCGTGGAGGGGGGGGGGGGGATGTATATCGGAACCCATGATTCTTCCTCTGTTCAGCCTTTGGCAAAAGAGACCTACGCGGGCAAAATGAGCCGTGGTTGCGGGACCGCACTCAGTGTGATGGCGGATCGTGGGGGTGCGGGCCAAGGCCGGAGCACACGGGGCCGTCGGCGAATCGCGATCCCCCCTGATCTCCCTTGGTTAACCCCGAACATCGAGAAGCAAAGCCTATGCCGCTTTTGCCGGGGCTGTCAATAGAAATGACATTTGGGTCCCTGCCATGGAGTGTCCGCCCGTCGCCTGCCAGGGGGTAGCCTTCACGCTCCGCTCTTGGGGTTGGGTTGGGTCCCTGGAGGTCTTTTCCGTCAACAGGGAATGGCCCTGGCCCCCAGCTCTTGCCCCGTCCCGCTTTCGCCGGGACTGAGCAGATTCGTTGGGGCGTCCGCGACCCGACGCATGAACTCAAACACCGCCCGCATGACTTCGCTGTTCCCAAGCACGTGGGCAAAGGCGTCCTCCCGCCGGACCTGCTTCCGCCGCTCCGCCACCTCTTGGCGAAGACACGCCTCCCGGAAGGCTTTCTCGATGGGGACCGATAATTCCTCCGTGTTGATGGGTTTCGTCAGAGAATCGAGCGCCCCCTGGTTTCTCGCCTCTACCGTGGACTCGACCGTGCCGAATGCCGTCAGCATGAGGACGTTACAGGCGGGATGACGTTGGATGATTTCGTACAGGATCTCGAAACCATCCAGGCCCTTCAGCCGAAGGTCCGTGAGCACCGCGAGCGCGTCGCACCTCCCCCGGATGGTCTGGAGCGGCTCGCCCCTCCGGAGCCACGGTGACCCGGTAGTCATGCTCCTCCAATAGATCTTTAAGAAGATGGCGCCTCTCCCGGTCATCATCGACGATTAAAATGGAATTGGTGGAGGCAACCATGAGGCACGTCCATCTGCCAAAGATCGACACCGTCAACCCCAAGCACAGTGAAGGAAACGTGGGATCATCCGTGACTCGTCTTTCGTCTCCTGCGACCGTGGGGGGCCTGGAGGGGAATGATCCCGACTCGGTGACGGCCTCTCCTGATCGGATCTGCGGCATGCCGCTCCGGGGCGGGGCCCATATGATGGGGCCGTCCTCATGGGCATCACGCCCTCGTTGCCTGTGAGACACTGCGGAGGATAACGCCACAAATCCTGAGTGTCCGCCCCGACTGTCTCCCGTGGGCAGAGCCCGCTCCACCTCAAGACAATTCCTGACCACGGCTCGGTCTGCCACCGAGCCCGGTCAGGCCGAAGATTTGCCGGGACTTGCTGATATCCAGGATAAAAATGGCTCGGCATCAATCAATGCCCTGATAATGTCGGGATTTTCATTCCCTGCTGTTGAGTGAAGGACGTGTCCGAAAGCGACACCTTGCCCAATGCAGAAGTTTGTGCTTTGCCAGTTCGCACCGTCCTGCTTGGGACCCAACTTGCATTCCGCAAGTATAATAAGCGTCTCTGGCACCATGCCAACTAGGGGGGCACGGACCTAGCGTCTCGGATTATCAGAAGACTGATTTTAGAAGGTGCAGCAGCGCGTTTTTTCTACTCATTGCGCCCCTCACCTGTTTTGCTTTCTGACAAAACTATCCGGATTGTACAAACAAAGCGGAGCCGTCCTTGTTGATTTTCTGCTGGACCGACAATCGGAATGAAAGCCTGGTTATTGGTGATTCAAGAGGACTTGTATCGCTGGCTCGTTGCCTGATTCCCTGGTTTCGTCAAGCGGAGTATTGCCACCTGCATTTCTGGCATTCACCTCCGCTCCAGCCTCAATCAAGGCACTGAGGATGTCGGGGTTTTCGTTCCACACTGCCGCAAGGTGAAGGGAGTTTCCCAAAGCGATACCTTGCCCCATGCAGTTGTCGACATCCTGTTTTGTCGCCTGTCTCCAGAACTACTCGCTTTCCCAATTCGCGCAGTCCAGCTTGGAGCCCTGAGCGCACAAGGCAAGCATGCTCATCTCTATCTTTTTTGCCCGGTGCCCGTCTAAACAGCATGGAAAGGAGCTTTTGGAATTCATCTGATTCTCGAAAGGGGTCCCAACGTGCTAGAGAACTTATCGTATACCTCCTTCTTGATTGAAAATATTTTTGAAAGTTTTTTCTCTTCTGAAGGAGGCAATAAATGTGCTCGAGAAAAAGCATGGTTTGGGTCAGACAATTGTCACAATTGCCGGAAAAATGGAGCAATTTTGACGTTCGAACCCAAGTTATGATGGGGACGTGGATTCTTGCCTCAATTAAATTTCTATGGGCAGAAGGCGGCACTGATGGTTAGGCGGATAAAAAAGGACGCAAGTTTAGAAGCTGGAACCAAAGGCTGGAAGAGCAATGTCGACTCCTGGAGAGTCAGATCGGAGAGAGTCTGGGGCTATGCTCTCATCCGATCGGTCGCCAGGTTTCTCCACGTCTGGGTGGCCGAACGACCAGAACGGAAACGGGTGACTGATGAACCAGGCTATGAGAGACACTCCCGAGTAGAAACCTGGATAACCCGCGGCGACCATGCGACCCCACCATGATCACGTCCGGCTTGATCATTTTGGCCTGCTCCAGAATCGCAAACGCTGGCTCGCCTGATCCTGCGATTGCCTGACTCGAAAAATGCTTTTCCTTCGCCTGTTGCGCGACTGCTTCCGCCATGGCACGAGTGTGTGCCCATTCACGCTCTTCCGATCCTTGGCTTTTTGCTCGCGTCACCGGCCAAGGCAACTGCGGTTGAGGCCATACCGACATGACACTAATGCGTGGCCGAGTCACAAAGGGAAGAGCAAACAGACGGCGACTCACGTATTCCGCGTCTTCCTTTCCTTCTATTGGCACCAAAATGTGTTGGAGCGTGGCCACGGGGGTTTTCACGATGAGGGTGGAACACGGGGCATGTAAAAGGACCCTATGGGAAACGCTCCCCAGGATCAGTTCCTTGATCAATCCGAGGCCTCGGGCTCCCATGATTATGAGATCCGGTTTGGCGGATTTGACCGTATCCAGAATGACCGTCGCCGGGGAGCCAATTTGATGGATCCTTGTCACCGTTCCCACCCCCTTGGGCAGTCCGGATTGGGTTTGCTCCAATAACGCTTCACCTTTGTGCCTGAGGGTGTCTTGAATTTCACGAATCACCCGATCTCTCATTTCCGGAGGGATCATGGGGTGATCAAGATCCGGAAGATGAAGGGCATGAACCAGGACAACCTCGTGAAGCGATTGAAAATGGGCCAGCGAATCGACGGCGGCTGAGGATTGGGGGGATCCATCTATGGCCAAGAGGATTTTCATACGCGTCTCCTGAAAAAACAGGCCCGTGCTTTGCAGGACTCGGCAGATAACCCGTTCAGCAAGAAAAATGCCATCGGACATTCAAAAACGGAGTGTTGCAGGAACCATTGCAGGTATTCAAGGGACTGCCCCAAGGCAACGTTGACACGATTGTTACAGGATGAAGCCATTTGATACTACACCTGTTTCCATGGTGTGGGAAAAATCAGCAAAAAGCAATATAAAGGATTATAATTGATGAACTTCGGAAAGCAGGTGCCTCATGGTTGCCCCGCCAATTCCATTCTAATCGTCGGTGATGACCGGGAAATGCGCCATCTTCTTGAAGATATATTGGAAGAGCACGACGACCGGGGCACCGTGGCTCCGGAGGGGCGAGCCGCTCCGGATCATCCGGGGAGGGGCGACGCGCTCGTGGTGCTCACGGATCTTCGGATGAAAGGCCTGGATGGCTTCGAGCTCTTGCACGACCTGGCCCCCCACCCTCCCGCCTGTAACGTCATCACGATGACGGCATTCGGCACGGTCGAGTCCGCGGTGGAGGCGATGAACCAGGGGGCGTTCGATTCTCTGACGAAACCCATCAACACGGAGGAATTATCGGTCACCATCGAGAAAGCCTTCCGGGAGGCGCGGCTTCGCCAAGAGGTAGCGGAGCGGCGGAAGCAGGGCCGGCAGGAGGATGCCTTTGCCCACGTGCTTGGGAAAAGCGAAGTCATGCGGGCGGTGTTTGAGTTCATGCGCCGGGTCGCGGACGCCCCAAGGTGTCCCAGCGTCACAAAAGAAGCATGGATGAAAAAACGTCACAAGGGGCAGGTTCGTTTCCTTGTCAGTCTGGGTTTTTTCATGTTCGGGGTCGGGTGTGTACATATGCACGGCGAAAAAAGGAAATTCACCAGAGAGTGCACGTGGCAGGCAAGGCCAACCTTTCAGCGGACCAAACCCTTCATACGGCTTTACACAACGTTCACGGCACGGTGGTGGAAATGGAGTTGGAAGAGGAAAACGATCATAAACCGATTCGGAAAGTGGACATTGTCACCGCCGATAGGAAGCTGATGGAGAGAGCCATCGATGGCAACACCGGCGACGCGTCAGAGGCCGAGGAGAAAAAAGGTGATTGATCCGGAACAGAAGACCCCCAACAACCTGCTTTCGAGACAATCATCCCTCCCCTGGCACACGCTGTCCGAGCAGGAAGTCTTCGCCAAATGGGAGACGACAAGGGAAGGGTTAAGCGCGGCCGAAGTTCGGGATCGGCAAGACACCTTCGGTCCGAATCGCCTGCCAACCAAGCCGCCCCCTTCTGGTTTCACGATTTTCCTGCATCAGTTTCTGAGCCCTCTGATTGCGATACTCCTGGCAGCCGCGGTGATCTCGCTGATCATTGGTGAAAATACCGACGCCGCGTTTATCTTTGCCATTCTCCTCCTGAACG
Source organism: Nitrospirales bacterium (assembly GCA_965215405.1). GTDB lineage: Bacteria > Nitrospirota > Nitrospiria > Nitrospirales > UBA8639 > Bin75. The sequence continues at coordinate 225,344 of OZ244060.1, read as the reverse complement.
CCACGCTTGGAGGATTTCAGGAATGGAAAGCCGAGCAAAGCGCCGCGGCCCTCCAAACGCTCCTCAAAGTCCACGCGCGCGTTCGTCGAAGTGGAAACGAGCAGGAAATCCCATCAGACGAACTCGTTCCGGGCGATATTTGTCTTCTGGAATCCGGCAATCGAGTTCCGGCCGACATGAGATTACTTGATATCAAAAACCTGGCCATTGATGAATCACTGCTCACCGGCGAATCTCTCGCCGTAGCGAAGTCCCCTGCCACGCTCTCGGATCCTCGCGCCCCAATCAGTGACCGAACCAACGTGGCTTACGGCGGAACGACCGTCATGGTTGGCCGTGGAGTCGGAGTGGTCGTGGCAACGGGTCTACGCACCGAAGTGGCCACCATCGCGCAAACCGTCGCCGAAACCGCCGAGACCAAACCGCCCCTCGTTGTACGCATGGACCAGTTTGCCCGCTACATTAGTGTCGGAGTGGTCGTGGCGTGTGGATTGCTCGCCGTGGTGGCCATGAGCCGAGGGATCCCGTGGATGGAAGTATTGTTCATGGCCGTGGCGTTGGCGGTTTCAGCTATTCCTGAGGGACTCCCCGTCGCCATGACCGTGGCACTTTCGGTTGCCACCTTTCGCATGGCCAAACGCCACGTGATCGTTCGGAAACTGACCGCCGTTGAAGGATTGGGAAGTTGCACGTACATCGCCACTGATAAAACCGGGACTCTCACGGTTAACCAGCAAACCGTCAAAAAAATTGTGCTTCCCTCCGGTGACCATTTCTCAGTCACTGGTGAAGGGTACACGGGTGAGGGGGAAGTCGTTCCTGAATCTGACGGGAGCCTTCCTTCAGAAACGATCTCTCATCTGCGAAGACTGGGTACGGCCGGAGTCCTGTGCAATGAAGCGCACCTCGCACGCGAAAAAGGACAATGGGACCACCATGGCGACGCCGTCGACGTTGCGCTCCTGGCTTTAGGCTACAAACTGGCTCTTGACCCGCCCGGACTGAGGCGATCGATCAATGTCCTGGGCAGGATTCCGTTCGAATCAGAAAGAAAACTCGCGGCACTGTTTTATGAATTTTATGAAGAACCGCGGAACAACAAGATTGCCGTTAAAGGGGCGGTAGAAGAAATCCTTGCCCGGTGTGACGCGATGCTCATCGGGGAAAAAGTGGAACCCATCGAGAAAGAGATGATCGAAAATGAAGCCATCACGTTGGCCAGGCAGGGGTACAGGGTATTGGCTTTGGCCGAAGGCATCTTCCCCCATCAAGGAGGCGAATGCCCGTTCGAGGAGCATCATCTCCCTGCCCTCACGCTTTTAGGCGTCATTGGCACCATCGATCCCTTGCGACCAGAAGTCAAAGACGCCGTAACGGAATGTCGAAACGCCGGCGTTCACGTGGCGATGGTGACCGGGGATCATCCAGCCACGGCGTTGTCCCTCTCCCGAGAGTCAGGCATTGCCGAATCAGAGGAAGAGGTGGCGACGGGGCGACAATTGGAGGAGATTGGCTCCTGTCAGGTTCCGCAGTTCATGGCTCTCATCAATCGCGTGCGCGTATTCGCGCGCGTCACTCCCATTCAGAAACATCAAGTCGTAGAGGCGTTAGCAAAAATGGGCCACTTTGTGGCCGTGACCGGAGATGGAGTGAATGACGCGCCGGCTTTGAAAAAAGCGCATCTTGGGGTTGCCATGGGTTCCGGGACTGACGTGGCCAAAGACAGCGCGGCCATGATCATTACGGACGATCAGTTTACCTCGATCGTGGCAGGAGTCCAAGAAGGTCGGTTTGCCTATGACAACGTGCGCAAGGTTATTGCGCTTCTCATTTCCTGCGGTGTCGCGGAAATTCTGCTGTTCACGGTTTCCCTGCTCGTCGGCCTGCCCCTGCCTCTGACTGCCGTCCAGCTGCTGTGGCTCAATTTGGTCACAAACGGCCCGCAAGACGTGGCACTCGCGTTTGAAGCGGGAGAACCGGATGCCATGACCCGAAAACCACGCAAGCCTGCGGAAGGCATTTTTGACTCGATGATGGTTCAACAGACCATTGTCTCAGGGCTCGTCATGGGATTGGTGGCCTTTGCTGCTTGGTCTTGGTGGTTGAGCGCAGGAGTCGAAGAGGGGCAAGCACGAAACCTGTTGCTGCTCCTGATGGTGTTCCTCGAAAACGTCCACGTGTTCAATTGTCGTTCGGAACGGCGGTCCGCTTTTAAGATTCCATTACGAAATAACCGGATTCTCATGTTCGGCGTCTTCGCGGCTCAAGGAATTCATATCCTGTCAATGTACGTGCCGTTCACCCAACATACGCTGAAAGTCGCTCCGGTGTCTTTGGAAGAATGGGGTGCCCTCCTTCTCCTGGCGTCAATCATTCTCATCGCCATGGAGATTTTCAAAATGGTGAAACGGCAGATCGCCAATTCCCGAAACTTGCCGGGCCATATGTAGAGATTTGGGACATACATTCAATCTGTGTCAAATTTCGGTCGTGTCTCAGTTTGAAATGACGGCCTCGTACTTGTTGAAACGAGCCCCAAAGAAACGGGGACCGTATGAGCCACTCTCGAAAAGAGTCTGGAACCCTTGACTCTGGCAAGCGGCTGCCCCTCACCCTGCCTGACAACGGAAGGGAAAGGGAGAAAGTCTAAGCCTCCCCTTTGTCAGGGGAGGGAAGGTAGAGTAGAGTAGAGCCTCCCGCCCATGAAGCACCGGGGGGCACAGTCGAAGACTCTACCTCCCCTGACCTCTCCTGACAAAGGATGGGAAAAGTTTCCAGGCAAAACTGACGGACACGCTCACGACCCGAATTTCTACAACGACACGGAGACGTTGCCTCTCGTTAATAAGCTCCTTTTGAGACCACGAACTCCATAAATGACGACAACCATGAGCGTTCGGCTGTTGCCGGACCGATTCAATCTTCCCATCCTGCCAAAACTTTTGCACGTTTCGCCACGCGGAGGAGAGCCACTCCGGGCGGAAGGCGAACGCTTCCCGATGAGACCAGTGCTGCCCCTGGAGGGGCTTGAATCACGTGCCGCTGGCGATTGTGAGGTTGGTCCTGTTTTCAGGTGGGGCGTGGGGTCAGGAATCGAGCAGGTATTGCCTGATGAGAGCAATCAGTTCATCTTCTTCGATTTTCCCTTCACGAGTCAGCAGTAAATTCCCTCGAGAATAGAGATGCGTGGTGGGGTACGTTTCGAAATAGTGTTGTTTTTTAATTTCCCTGCACCGGCCGGGCACGTGCATCCTGGCCTTTCCGACTCGAACGTCGGGCAGCTTCCGGGCAACCTCTGCCAGGATGGGATCATAGGCCGCACAGGGTTCGCAGGAGGCAATGCCATAGGCAACCACGGTCGCTTGCGCCCCCTTTAATTCCTGGTAATTTTCGTCAGTGACGTTTTCTACGGTTCCGGCCATCCTGCAACCGTTTCTTGTTGGCGTTCCCCAAAATCAAGGGGGATCCCGCGTGTATGGAATCCCCCTGCAACGCCTCTCGGGGCGACCGTCAGCTTAACCGTTTCAATACTTCTAAAATCTCTTTGTCGTCCCGAGCCGTTTTGATTTCCTGCACTTTGACGTAGGCCGCCTTGCCCTCTTTATCCACGATCACCGTTGCTCGTTTGGAACAATTGAGGTCAGGGAAATACAATCCATAGGCCTTGCAGACCGCACGATGCATATCGGCTAACAACGTGTGTTTCAAGTCAAGTGAGTCGGCCCAGGCCTTATGAGAAAAAAAGCTATCCGTGCTGATGCCGAAAACTTCGGCGTTGGCATCGGAAAAGCTCGGGAAATCATCCGTCAAACATTTGTTTTCACCCGTACAGACCGGACTCCAATCCAGGGGATAAAAGGCCAGGACCACGTTCTTTTGACCTTTGAAACTGCTTAACGTGACGTCGTTCCCATCCTGGTTCTTCAGGGTGAAATCGGGAGCCACGTCGCCAACTTTTATTTCCGAAGCAACGTCAGACATGAACTAACCTCCATGATGATAGAAATGGGTGGAACGCTTAACCTCATTGTTTGCAGGACTTTTTCGTAGCATGTCCCTTGAAAGGTTGTCAACGGGGTGACGGGCTTCGACGCCAGGGCTCATGAGGGATTCTCAACGCACCTGCAAAAGCCGATGCCGGGGAAGCAGAGCTTCATCGAAAAATTGGCCGCGCGCGAGCTTGTCTTTTGGGCCAACCAGGGGTATCGTAATTTTATGTAAGCCCTGTCAACGAGAGAAGATAACGCCCTTAACCCCACAATGCCGGAATGCCCGCGTCTCGGTCTCGTCTCCAGATTTCAGGAATTCGTCGTCTGACACAATACCTTCTGTGGCCCGCGTTGATTGTCAGCGGGCTGATGGTCGGAGGAACAGGGGCGTTGGCCTGGCACGTCGCCACCGGGCTTCCCTCGCTTGAGAGGCTCCAGGATTACCAGCCGAGCCTGATTACAAAGGTGCAGGCGGATAATCGTCAGGTCATAGGGCAATTCTACGTGGAACGCAGACTGTTAACGCCCCTTCGTGAAGTTCCCCGGCATTTGATCGACGCCGTCATTGCAGTCGAAGATGCCCGGTTTTTCGAGCATCCTGGCCTGGACGTCCTGGGTATCCTTCGAGCCGCGTGGACGAATTTCAAACGTGGGGGGAAATTCGAAGGTGCCAGCACGATTACCCAACAACTGGCGAGATCCCTGTTTTTAAACCCGGAACGGACCTTCCAGCGCAAAATACGTGAACTCTTTCTTGCCCTGAAGATGGAATTTATTCTGACGAAAGAGCAGATTCTCGAGATGTATTTCAACCAGATCTACTTCGGCCATGGGGCCTATGGGGTGGGTACCGCGGCATTGACGTATTTTGGGAAAGAGTTATCCGAATTAGAGTTGCCCGAGTCGGCGTTGCTCGCCGGACTTCCGAAGGCCCCCAATACCTATTCCCCATACAGAAACTACGCCCTTGCGAAGAAACGCCAGGAACACGTGTTGGGACGGATGGTCCAGGCCGGCTTTCTGACGAAACCCGTTGCCCGGGAGGCAAGCGAGGCCTCATTGTCCTTTATCCGTCAATCCTTCGAACGCGTCGCCCCGTATTTCCTCGAAAACGTCCGTCAGCGTCTGGTCAACGGATACGGAGAGGCCATGGTGTATAAAGGAGGGTTGCAGGTTTCCACAACCCTGAACGTTCAGATGCAGCGCCTGGCCGAGGAGGCCGTCAGGAAAGGGCTGCGCGAACTCGATAAGCGACAGGGCTGGCGCGGGCCAATCCGTCAAGAGGCGCTGCCGGTGAGGCTTCCGGCAGAGCCTCCCACGGTTTTCCCATCGGAGGGGGAAGTCCTGGAAGGCCTTGTCGTGAACGCCTCCCAGGAGGAAGCGACGGTCCTGGCGCATGGCCTGCTTGGCACCATCACCTTGCCGGACCTGCAATGGGCTTCCCGTCGGATCCCCGAAGGCGCGTCAGTCTCCGAAGCGACCGTGATGCCCGTTACCTCGGCCCGGCAATTGGTCCGGCCAGGAGACGTGATCGAAGTCTCGTTGAAATCGACCCGCAACAACACGGTTCGATTCCGACTGGATCAAACCCCCGTGGTCGAAGGTGCTCTCATTGCGATTGATCCCCGAACCGGCGCGGTTCGAGCGATGGTCGGGGGCTATCAGTTCGAACGGAGTCAATTCAACCGCGCCCTGTTGGCCATCCGGCAGCCCGGGTCCGCCTTCAAACCGATTATTTATGCCACGGCCATCGATCAGGGGTTGACCCCCGCCACGATCCTGCTCGATGCTCCCGTGGTGTACGAGCAGGAAGAGCCTGGGAAACTCTGGAAACCGGAAAACTATGAAAAACGTTTTTTTGGCCCTGTCACCTTACGGGAAGCCTTGCGCCACTCCAGAAACTCGGCAACGATCCGCTTGCTCGAACAAATAGGCATTCGTCACGTCGTCAATTTTTCACGCTCCGTTGGCATTCGCAGCCCCCTGAGCCCGGACCTGTCCCTGGCGCTGGGCTCTTCAGGCGTGACGCTTCAAGAGCTTACGGCGACGTACGGGGTGTTTGCCAACCAGGGACTTGCGTTGAAACCCTACACCACTGCTCTGATCCAGGATCAGCAGGGCAACGTTCTGGAACAACACGTGTTCGAACCCCGGCAAGTCGTCTCCAAGGAAACCGCCTATTTGATTACCCACATGATGATGGACGTTATTCAAAGCGGAACCGGCAAACGCGCGCGCGCAATCGGGCGGCCCCTGGCCGGCAAAACCGGCACGACAAACAGCTACCGGGACGCGTGGTTCGTTGGCTATGCTCCGAATCTTGCCACCGGCGTCTGGGTAGGATTCGACAGCGTGGGCACCCTCGGAAAAGTGGAATCCGGAGCCCGTGCCGCCCTTCCCATTTGGACGGACTTCATGGCGGCGGCACTCACGCTGCTCCCGGTCCGGACGTTCTTGCTGCCGGAAGGGATTCGGTTTGTCGAGGTCGACCGGCAAACAGGCTCTTTTGCCGGCGAGCCGTCAGAAGGCACCAGGACTGAAGTCTTTGCGGACGGAACGATTCCCCAACGTCCGGCCCACCCGCCAGCCGACCCTTTGGCTTTCTATGAATTGGATCAACTCGATCAGGCGGTCGAAACCCCGTAGGCTCGGAATAAGACGAGGGGTTGCCGGCGAGGCTTGTGAATCGGTCGCGTTCCGGTGCTCTGTGAGCAAAGGGGGGACGGCGAACAACGCGGCATCGGTCAATGCGATCACTGACAAGGCGGTCAGGAATCCACCCGCGGTTTCATTCGTCCCCACGGCCCGTTCGAGGACAGGCTGCGCGAAGAATCCGGAGTCGGATTCTTCGCTGCGCTCGGAATGACGAGGGGGAGTGATTCCATACGTGCTTTTTCACGATCCCGCGAAGGAAACGTCCCATAGTTTTGTATAGACCGATCCATTCGATCGGAGGTCGCTTTTGAACAAAGTCACCCGTTCAACGCGTAACCGACCAAAAGAGAAAGGGTCGGATAAGACGCCTGAGGCACTGATCGTCTTCCCCACTCTCCTATGCGCTTTCTTGATCCGACCCAACGTGAGATGAGGATGAAAGGGGTTCGCTTCCGACGGGAAACCCACGGGAACCACCGCCTGATCGACTTGTGTGACCAGGGCGGTCAAGACGTCAACGTCCCCTCCAATGCCCGTCCACAATACGCGAGGCCACCGTGTATCCGGAAAGACTCCGAATCCTCTGAGCTCAATCTCGAACGGAGAAAATTTCTGGAACACCGGCTCGACGCGCCGATGAATCTCAGCAACCTGTGTTTCCGTGGTGTCGCCGAAAAACTTCAGGGTCACGTGGAGATTTTTCTGATTCACCCATGCTATGCCGTCCATTTCTCGTTTTAATCGCTGGATTTTTTGTTCGAGAATCGAACGCAGGGAGGCAGGCAGATCAAGTGCCAAAAACGTTCGTACTCCCACGCTTACCTCTCGTCGAGAGGCAGATTGTCCAACCATCGTCTCAGCACGTCGAGAGCCGCCTGCGACGCTCGGAGTTTAATGGTGTTCCGGTTGCCGTAAAAGCGGAATGCTTTCGTCAAGGATTGTTGGGGCGTGGACAGCCCGACGTGCACCAACCCGACGGGTTTCTGTCGCGTGCCCCCACCGGGACCGGCAATGCCGGTCACGCTTAACCCCACGTCCACGAGACTTCGCGTTCGAACGCCCTGAGCCATGGCCCTGGCAACCGCCCTGCTCACGGCCCCGTGTTTTTTCAGGACCGACTCGGGAACTCCCAGAAGGTCCGTCTTGGCCTGGTTGCTGTAACACACGACCCCCCGGTCCACGTAAGCGGAACTGCCAGCCACCTCGGTTAGCCGATGCCCGATAAGTCCACCTGTACAGCTCTCGGCTAACGCGAGGGTGAAGCCTTTTGCCTGCAGCGATTGCCCCACCACTTCCTCCATGCTTCGTCCATTGACGGCAAAGACGTGGTGTCCCAGTATCCCCTTGATCGTCTCCGCCGCGTCATCGAGTGACGGTTGAGTGTTTCGAGAACCCCCGTCTCCGGCCATGCACTTGTTCGGTTTTTTCTCGGGTAACAACGTCAATGACACCGACACGTCCAGGGCGGACGCGAGAAGGTTCAAACGAATCGCGCTGCCGGGGGGAATGATTCCTCGTATCCGATGATCCACGTCTCCCTCGCTCAGCCCGAAGGTATGAATGGTTCGGATTTCAGCAGGTGCTCCGAGCAAGCGTTCTCGCTTGAGAATCAGCGGCACCGATTCCGCGAACGTCCCGCGGGCCTCATGACTCACTCCGGGAAGACAAAAGATGCCACAGTGGTTCCATTTCACATAAAAGCCCGGTGCCGTTCCCGCAGAGTTGCGAAGCAGTTGAGACCCGACGGGCAGGAACGCCTGCCGTCGCTGATTGTCAGAAACGATTCTGCCGGCAGATTTCAGGCGGGCCTCGATCAATTTGAGTGCCTGGGGCCGAAGGCGTAACGGTTTCCGAGTCACTTGAGCCATGGCTTCCCGTGTCACGTCGTCAACCGTTGGGCCGAGGCCACCCGTTACGAAGACAAGCCTCGCTCGTTTGGCAGCCTGGGTCACGACGCCACACACGTCATCGATATGGTCACCTGCCACGGTCTTGAACCGGACGTCGATGCCCTGCTCAGCCAGCCGTTCGGCCAGAAAAATGGAATTGGTCTCCGGTTTCCCGCCAAGCAGGAGTTCGGAGCCTATGGCAATGATTTCAGCGCTGATCATGGAGCGAATTCACAGTTTGACAATCGGGCACGCGTGTTCTCTATCCCGATCGGGGGCGGGAATCCGGAAACCGTGAGTTTTCAGGAGGACAGCGACGGTACCGCGTTGGATTTCGCCTCGCAAGACAGCTTCTAGAAATGATATTTCAGGTTCAGGCTGACGCCGAAAAATTCAACGTCGTCGATCTCGATCGCGCCCGATACCGGTTCGCTTCCGTCCATTCGCAGATTGGGCACGTGACTCCGCAGCGGGTCCCACACGACACCGTCACCTTTGAAGGACTCGAAGGTGACCCAGCGTCCCTTGAGCCCCAGAGACGTCGCCTCCGTGAACGCGTAATCCACGCCGAACAGTACCTGGAAGCCAAAGAGCGCGTCGTTGAGCGTGATTTGCGCAACGCTGACCGTTTTGGCCAGGTTTTTCCGGATCTCCTCATAGTTGGGGTGATCCTTACCCGTTTCGATATCTTTCGAATTGTAGTGCCTCTCCCAGAGGCTTACGTATTCCACGTCGGTAAACCCGAAGCCGGCGCCAACCCCGACGTAGGGCGTAAACCGGCTGGTGTTCATAAAGTCGTAAAACAGGTTCGCGAACAGATTGTGCGAGGTGATACTGCCGATCCGATCCGTCGCTCTGTAAATTTCACCATCGAGCTTTTGGTCGCTCTCGTTACCCGGGGCTTTTGGTCGTCCATCTCCACCCGCCTGATCCGTAACAATTCTAGGGGTCTGATCATATTTCGATCCCCTGTAGAGGTATTCCAACTCAACGCGGAAACCTCCCAGGGGATGATCCGGGTATTGCTCTGAAAAGCTCCAGCCCACCGCCGCTCCGGCCAGAATGCCCGTTCCGCCGTCGAACTTGTTCTTCCAGAAGTCGCCTGCCCCGCGATTCTCACCCGTGCAGTTATACTTTTTTTCAAGCCCCGGGGTGGTCTCGACCTCATGGTACTGCGGGTTGATGAACTCATCGCACACGCTGGCCCTGTCGTTGCTGGTTCCGGTGGTCTCCAGCCCAGAGGCGAAATTCGCCCCGATTTCGCTGCTGAGATAAAACCCCGAGCCTGCCCGTGCCTGACCTGGCACCACCACACAGGCACACGCGACGATGATGAAAATCGAAAGTGAAAAAATCTGTCTCATTTTCTCCTCCCGCTGTTTCTCTTGCCATCAGGATTGCCGTTGTCGTGGAGACTACAGGGTAGAGCCTTACCAAAAGAGAAACTCACAGTCAACGGTCACGTCTCCTTCCGAGGGGGAAAGTCCATTCTCCCATGGTCAGGCGAACAACCCGGGCAACCTATGGAATACTTGAAAAATCCACGTCAAATGACACTTCGCCCCCTTCACCCGGAAACACAAGAATCGTGGTCTTCGCTTTCGCGTCGAAGGCCCCATAGGGAAAGGAGCCGATGATCCTGGCCTCGTAGCGGGGAGCATGGGGCCACGCGTTTGTCCGATGGGCCACGCCGTCGAACCGCACGGTGACCGGCTTCACCAGTTTCCCGCCTTGTTTCAGGACGATGTAACTGTCTTGTGCAAACGTCGGGGTCCGGCCGAAAATCATGACGCTGACCAACATCGTTTCTTCAGTCAACATGCGCTCGATTTCAGCGTCGGACGGTTCCGTTCCGCGCAATCCGAAGTGGCTGGCCATGACCGTCAAGCCATTCATTCTGGTCATCAGAAAGCCCTTCGGCCGCAACGTCTTTTCGGAGCCGAACCACGTATACAGTTGATTCGGCGGCACGCGATCCTTCGCAGCCTGCAATCCGTGCTCCACGGCCGCGTTGATTTGAGCCTTCGTTGGAGAAAGCTCGATCGCCCGGCTTGCCCCGGCATACAGCACCGTCAAAATGGAGACACCCGTCAAGGTGAGCCAATGACTTTTCGAGGATCCGGATGATTGACTTGCCGTCATGACGCCTCCGCGTCACCGGCACAAAACGTATACGGCTTTTGCCATGGATTCAAGCCATGCCCCGCCGGAAGCGCGTCCTTTGACCGACACAGGAGGGCCTTGCCGTTGCAACGCGCCCTTACCTCGGGAAACCACTGGTCGTGTCTCAGTTTGACGTGACGGCCTCGTACTTGTTGAAACAAGCCACAAAGAAACGGGGACCGGACAAGCAAAGAAATTCAACCTGAGCCACGACCAAATCACTCGTTTCGTTGACAACGCCGGCTGAAACTTGCTAAATATCCCGGGCTGATCTGCTTGCCTGCTGTCCGGTCTATGAGGGAGGGTTCGCATGGCTGAAGGAACACAACCGGCCAAACGCCAGTTCGTCAATTTCTGCTTCTTAAAGGTGGATCCTGCCTGGCGTCGGCTCCCTCGGGAGGAGCGACAAGCCGGCAAGCAGGAGTTCATCAGGGTTATTGAGGAATTCCAGAGTAAAATCATCGTTGTCCCGTATTCGACGGTTGGCATTCGTGGCGACTGTGACGTTGTGCTCTGGCGCATTACTTACGAGCTCGAACTCTTCCAGGAGCAAATGTCCAAGGCGTTAGCCACCGGGCTTGGGAAGTATCTGACGACTCCCTATTCCTACCTTTCGATGACGAAACGCTCGGTTTACGTGGACCACCACGTGCATGAGGGCCAGGAAAGCCGCCGACTGAAAATTACGCCGGGGCGCAGCAAATACATTTTCATCTATCCCTTTGAGAAAACCCGCGAGTGGTACCTTCTCACCAAGGCTGCCAGGCAGGGGATGATGGACGAGCATATTGAAATCGGTCACAAATACCCCTCGGTCAAACTCAACACGACCTATTCCTTCGGACTGGATGATCAGGAATTCGTGGTCGCGTTTGAAACTGACGAGCCCCAGGATTTTCTTGATCTTGTCATGCACCTTCGCGAGGCGGAAGGCAGTCGATATACGAAGCGGGACGTCCCCATCTTTACCTGTGTCATGAAGAGCCTCAAGGAAACTCTCGATACCCTCGGCGGGTAATCCGGACAGAGTTCCTGGTCGAGTCCGTTTTTCACCACGAGTCGGCCGTTTTTTCTTTGGCCTTCCCAAAGGGGCATTTCGGTGCCTTATGGCCCGTGAAAAGCCACACCATTGTCATCCTGAGCGAAGCAGGCTTCAATGTCCTGCCAACGAACTCACGCGGGCTCCGCGGTCAACAAACTCATGCAACAACCGGATTCGTCGGCGTCTCTCTTCCCTGAACCGTCTGTAAAAGGGGCGGTCCTGTCTTTCCTGGTCCCGGGTCTCGGACAGTGGGTGCGCGGCTGTCCCCTCCACGCGGCGCGGGTCCTCGCCATGGGCGGACTGCTGGGGATCATCACCTGGGAACTGAGTCATTTGGGGGGGACCGGTGCGGGATTCTTTTTTGTTCTGCTGATCATCGTCCCCTGGTGGTGTCTTCAAGCCTATGAAGCCTCTTTGCCCAATCCACCAGGTCAGGTGGAAGCCCTGAAAACCGCGTGGCGTCGTGCTCATGATATTCGATACCTGGGTGGCTTGTTTCTTTTGACGGCGTTAACGGATCTCTACGTCATTCTGGCGAATCCTGAATACAGTCTCACCCTGTTCTGTTCCAAACCCGAGGGGGTGCCCGGTCTCTTGGCGAAGGCCCAATCTCCCGCCCTTCATCTTGTCATTGGCTATGGGTTCCTGACGCTTCGCCCGTGGTCGCTTTTTGTGTACGTGATCTATGCCGGGTTCGGATTGTGCAATGCCCTGGTCAATTTTGCCTGTTTCGGGTACGGGCGCATTCGCACGGTGTTTTTTCTTTCGCTGGTCGCGTTTACCATCTACGTTTTTTGGCGTCGGTCCTGTTTTCAGCCCGGCCGGAGCGTCGCGGGAAGGTGAAGTGGTTGTTGACCCGGTTGCCTTTGTTTTGACAGAAGTTATGATGGTGTGCTATCCCGAACGCGTTGCTTTTCGTCAGGCTCATGGAAAATGCTCGCGATCAAGAAAAGGACATCCTGTTCGTCTATCGCCATCCGGACGGCGCCGTCACCTTGTATTCCGATGAAGAATGGGCTCTTGAACGAGGCCTGAAACCGGAAGACCTGCACGTCGTGGAAATTCCTCGAAGATTGTATGCTGAAGGAACGATTCAGGACGTCCGTGAATACGTTGCGCAATATTTGGAAGCGAAAGACGGACAATCCTCTTGACGGTTCGGAGTCCCGTTATGACCACAGCGATCACTCGTTCGCCGCTTACGTTTGAACTCATCGAATCAGTCATCGAGGCCCTTCCCGCCCAGAGCCGGATTATGATCCGGCTGCTCCTGCTTCAATATTTGGAACCGTCTCAAGATGACGTTCAATTCATTGTGGAGGACCAGCCGGACTCTCGTTTTTCAGCGGGGGAGCAACCCCGGAAAAAACCCTCGCTTGTAGCTGCTGTACATGAAGTCACGGAGCGCATCGGACAATACAGCGGGTTTCTTCGTCAAAAGCGCGAACGTCCCTGGCTCCAAGTCGAATGCCTGAAAAAGCAATTAGCTCTGACCGATTTAACCATTCTGGCGGCGGAAGGACTGCTCGCTTCAAAATTTCACGTCGACCCGGTGGAGTTGAAGGAACGCAAAAGAACCGCCGTTTCCTCGCTCCCGAAACCGGAAATTCGCCGGTTGAATCGCGCGGTGGAACAAGAAGAAATCTCGGAAGACGATTTTCATCGTGAACGGTTACTTGTTGAATATCAGACCTTGCTCAGGCGACGGGAAAGACAACGACGACGCTTGAACGTGGCAAAGCAGGAGTATGAACTCTCCGGCCTGTCTCCGCTGCAAGATCACGAAGTCGCTCATATTTGGGGAATCCCGCTGGGGAGCCTGTCTGCCAGAAAGGTCAAAGCGTTAACCCAATACGTCTCCGCGCTTCAGGCAAAACTTGATCAAGAGCTTACGTCGTCCGGCCCTCATCAGGTTTACTCCGATCTCTGGAGAGAGACGCTCAGGGTTCTTTCTAAAAAGCCTTCTCAGCGTTCGATTGTCACGTTCATCCCGGGCATTGAGCGAACGGAAGAAGCGTTGATTGAAAAACTGAAAACGTTCGCGGATGGCTCTATGCCAGAGGAAGTCGAGGCAAGTTTTTGGCAGTTGATCACTCGCGTTCACGACAGTGAACACAGTGGACCCTGGTACAGCCATGCCCGGTCCATCTTTGCTCTTCAACGGTTATTCGCCATTCAATCCGATTCCGAACTCACGGTCGATGAACTCGAAGAGGAGCTCCTCAAATCCACGAGTCCAAAGTCCAGGGACGACGCGCTCCCCGCCCACCAACCCGATGACCAACCGCTTGAACTCAGTGAACAGGCACTTGGGGTCTTGAATGCCCTTTCCGGTGAGATTGACGACAAGCGCACGCATTAGTCTTTCAGCGTCTCCGGGTTGAGCGACAAGGGGATGGTTCTCAAACGGACGGCACTGGAATTGTCGAAACGTCATGCCGTGTGGTATATCCACCGTGGATGACAATACACGTTACGTGGCGGTGTAGCTCAGGTGGTAGAGCAGCGGACTCATAAGCCGCGGGTCGGGGGTTCGAAACCCTTCACCGCCACCATTTTCCCTGCAGGGTCGTGAAAAAACCTGCCCGTCCTCCTGAATCATTCGCTATCGCTCCCCGATCGCTTCGGAATAATAGGTCTCCAACAGGAGGCTTCGCTCCTGATCCATTATCACAATTTGCCGTTGATCAAAGGTATTGGCCCAGTACAGATAATGGAAATTTCCGGCACAACGCCCATATTCAACGTGACGTTGTCGCCCATCCGTCTCCTCGTCCGTCTTCTGTTGCAGGACCACCCGGTCCGGAAGTTTTTGCCAAACCTGCTCAGCAGCAGGACAATGATTTTCGTAAAGAGGAGTCTGCTCGGGTGAACCGTTCTCCCGTTCCAACCAGAGACGCGTGAGTCGAGTGTCGATGGGTTCTTCGGTCTGTCTCTGCTGTAACGCACGCCTGACGATCTCAACCATACGGGGCTGGAGTTCCATCATGCCGACCAGAAGACCGGAAAACGTCCCATGCATCGTGAGACGTACATATCCTAACCCTCCGCCCGTTCGACCCGTTTCGTAAGACCCCTCCTTCTCTCCAGCGTTCGCAACCACTTTTTCCGAATACACGTCATATTTCGGCAACCTGGAATAGACGAAATCCGCACGGGTTCCCTGACAACAATACAGACTTTGTTGCGGATCGTGCCGCGCGTCTTCATGGAACGCCACGACGGGGAAAGAGGAACCTTGTTTCATCACGTACAAAGGCCCCTCCTCAACCGACTCCCCAAGCTCTGCATACAGCAGGCGCCGAGGTTCCGCGACGGGGAGACACCCTCTCGCTTCCAGGGCTCGCTGGAACAACACGCGTCTTCCGAGGTGAACGGTCTTTTCAAAGAGCACGAATCGACCCGAGGGTGCCAGCACTTGCAACAAACGGTCCAAGCGAGGACCAATACCCGTGCGCTTTTCCAGATCCCGTTGTTGCTGTGCGTTCCGATCGCGTTCAAAGGTGGTCCAACTCCGACTCGGAAGCCCCGGATCGGATTCCGATTGAAAAATGGCTTGAGTGGACACGATGGTATCGAATGCCCCGGGTATCCGGTCTTGAGGAATTTCGCAGTGACGAAAACTCACGTTCTTGAGATGAAATGACCGTGCAAACTGCCGTGCCGCTTCAATCGATTTCAGAGACCGATCAATTCCCAGAAACGTCACGTTCGGCAAGCAGGCCGCGTACCAGCTCGTAAGAATGCCGACCCCACACCCAACGTCCAAAACGCGCTGCCCCCCCTCCAGCACGTTCGCAATCGTGGAGCCGAGCGCGTGATAATAGCCGTATCTCTGGCTGTATAAAACGGGAAGAACGTCGGAAGACGCCGCCAGATCATAAAATTCCTGATCCGCGCCGGCGTCCACTCCTTCGCGACGGGTTTGAGCCGTTTGCTGCAGAAGCCGAAGCCGATCTCCGGCCAGGGACTGCCGTTGCCAGGCATAATAGGAATCTTCATCGTTAAATTTGCGAAGTCCCCATTCGGCGAGATGCTGAGCAATGTCCAACTTGGCCATGGAAGCAACGCGACGCGGTGAGTCCTTGGAAAGAGAACGCTGCGAAGACCGAACGCCTAAAACGTTGCGGATAACATCATTGCGTCTTGATAGGCCTGAGGAACGGGATGCGGCTGTCGTAATTGGCCGGCTCCCAACCCGACGTATTTTTCAGTCGTCAGGGATTGGAGCGTCAACGGCCCTCTCACGTGGAAATGAGAGGTATTCACCCCCAGTTCTTCACCTAAATCCATTTGCGGGCCTGAATGTAAGCGGGTCGAGGCATTCACCAGCACCGCGCTGGAATCCACTTCTCGGACGAATCGCATGGCCGTTTCATAATGACGGGTCACGATGGCGTCGGTATGCCCGGGCCCGAGGGCCGCAATATGCGCAAGGCCTTCGTCAAGATCCTTGACGATTTTAATGCCCAGCGTCATCGACTGCCTTTTTTGTTCCCAGTCTTCGTCCGTGGCCGCTCGAATCCCCTTATGTCCGGTCATTGCCATCATGCCCATCATGGAGACGGTTTTCGGACAGCCAATGAGATCGACCGTAAATTCACTGAGCAACCGCCGAAGAAGGCCTGGCAGCAACTGCCGTGCAATGGCCTGATGAACTAAAATCGTGTCGGCGGCGTTGGTGGCAAGCGGATCCTGAACTTTGGAATTCACCACGACCCCCTGGGCTAACGGCACGTCCGCCTCTTTATCGACGTAGACGTGACACACTCCACCGTCATAACCCAAGACCGGAACCCGCGAGTGCTCCAGAACCGCTTTGCGCAGGCTCGCTTTTCCTCTGGGGACGACGCCGTGAACCAGATTTCGCAATCGGGTCAGTTCAAGCACTCCCTCCCGGTCGGGTCGATCCACAAACGTGAGAGCTCCCTGAGGCACGCCGTGTTGTTCTGCCGCGTCGCGCAAGACTTTTGCCACCGCGGAGTTTGTCAAAAACCACTCCCTCCCGCCCCGAATCACGCACACGTTTCCCGACCGGAGACACATCGCCATCGATTCAGCTACCACGGACGGGCCATAGTCGGAAATGACGGCGATGACCCCAATAGGAACGCGAACGCGATGAACGTGCAGACCTTCCCGCGTCAACCATCCCTGAGACACTTCCCCCGTGGGATCAGGTGCCTCTGCAATTCCGCGGATCAGTGCGACGCTGTCGAGAATATTTTGTTCCGTCACGGAAACGTGCTCTCTCGCTTTCCGATACTCATCCGTCGCCCCTTCTTTGGGAACGGCATCGAGATCCCGTTGATTGGCCGTCAACACGTCTTCAATGCTCGCTTCCAACCGTTCCGCCATGGCTTTGATGGCCACGGTACGGTCATGGCCCGTCGTCAACGAGAGGGGACGGGTCGCGGCATGGGCCTGTTTTGCAAGACCTTGAATGTAGAGCTTTATAGGAACTTCGACCATTTCCGACAACCTCATTTCAAACGTTGTGAGTCATATGAGTCACAGGGGATTCTTGCGTCATCCATCAGATCAAGGAGAACCTTACCGACATTCAGGAATCCCCGTCAAAACTTCCGGACCTTCCCACGGTGGGTGAGCCGTGACGGCACTCGTTTCTCCACGTTGTTTTACACTTTTGCAGGAAGAGACCGCAATTTATCTTGCATTAAAAACAAAGGTTATGTTAAGTCTTTTTGGCTTACGTCTCTCTCATCCGAAGCTCGCTCAGGACGAGAGACACGTGGCACACGCTTACCGAAGCGCGTTTCGAAACAAGTGGTTGCTCATGAGTTCCCTGATCTTTTGACCGGAATGGAGGTGAAAAACCCGAATATGCTGTCTATTAAGGACATGTTAGAGGCAGGCGTTCATTTTGGACATCAGGCCAATCGCTGGAATCCAAAAATGAAGACGTATCTTTTCGGAGAAAGAAACGGCATCTACCTTATCGATTTACAACAAACCGCCAAATTTTTTCTCAATGCCTATACTTTTGTCCGAGATACCGTTGCGGCCGGGGAATCGGTCCTCTTCGTGGGCACCAAGCGTCAAGCGGTTGACATCGTTGAGGAAGAAGCCAAACGGTGCGGAATGTATTACGTGACCCAACGATGGCTGGGGGGCATGCTCACCAATTTCCAAACGATTAGAAAAAGTATCAGACAGCTCAAGAAACTCGAAGAGGCTCAAACCGATGGCACTCATGAACGCCTGAAGAAAAAAGAAGTTTTGCTTATGGAAAAAGAACGAGGCAAACTGGAGAAATATTTCGGCGGGATCAAGGCAATGGAAAGTTTGCCCGGTTGCATCTATGTCCTCGATACTCGCATTCAACACATTACCGTCAAAGAAGCAAATCGTTTGGGCATCCCCGTTGTCGCCATTGTGGATACCAATTGCGACCCCACTCGGATTGATTATCCAATCCCTGGAAATGACGATGCCATCCGCTCATTAAAACTCTTTACCACTCAGATTGCAGACGCCTGCCTGGAAGGCCGGGCCCTTCGAAACAAACAGGAGGAGTCGCGCGGAGGGGAAGAGGACAGTATGATGACCGAGTTGATCTCTGCCCGTTCAACCGGGGATCAAGTGGAAAGCGTACAAACGCCTTCCTCATAGAACGTCGCCGGCAATATTTTTTCGTTTTACATCTAGCTAAACACAGGGGGAGCAGGATACACGATGTCCAGCATGGGTGCCTTGGTGAAAGAACTCCGTGGCAAAACGGGAGCCGGAATCCTTGATTGCCAAAACGCGCTGAAAGAAACCGATTCGGATATTGAAAAAGCCATTGATCTCCTTCGTCAACGAGGTCTGGCGGCCGCGCAGAAGAAAGCCGGACGAGAAACCAGGGAAGGCGTCATCTCGTCCTATATCCACGCCGGGAGCAAAATCGGCGTCCTGGTCGAAGTCAATTGTGAGACGGACTTTGTCGCTCGAAATGAAGGGTTTCAGGAATTAGTCAAAGACGTCGCCCTGCAAATTGCCGCCGCCAATCCTTCCTATGTCAAACGCGACGACGTCCCCCGTGCGCAGGTTGAACGGGAAAAGGCTATTTACCTGGCACAGGCTCAAGAACTCGGGAAGCCTGCCGCCGCCGTTGAAAAAATCGTTCAAGGTAAATTGGAAAAATTCTACCAGGAAAGTTGTCTCCTGGAGCAGAGTTTCATCAAAGATCCCAACGTCACGATCACCGAAATCCTTACGCAAAAAATTGCCAGACTTGGTGAAAACATCACAATTGCCCGGTTTACACGATATCAATTAGGCCAGGAATGACGCCTGTTCAGTATCACCGCGTTCTCCTCAAAATCAGCGGGGAAATGCTTGCAGGGGACCAGGCCTACGGTATTAACCCCGACGTTCTCACGACGCTCGCCGATGAAATCAGCGAGGTTGTCAGTATGGAAATAGAGGTCGCGTTAGTTATTGGCGGCGGGAACATTTTCCGAGGCCTTGCCGCCAGCGCAGACGGCATGGAACGAGCGGCTGCCGACTACATGGGCATGCTCGCAACCATGCTGAATGCCCTTGCGTTGCAAAACGCGCTTGAACGAGCCGGTGTGGCCACGCGCGTATTATCTGCCATCGAAATGCGGCAATTAGCAGAGGGGTACATCCGCCGCCGCGCCATTCGGCACCTTGAAAAAAAGCGGGTCGTTATTTTTGCCGCCGGGACTGGAAACCCCTATTTTACGACGGACACCGCCGCCGCGCTGCGAGCGATGGAAATAAAAGCCGACGTGATCATGAAAGGAACCAAGGTGAATGGGATTTATGATTCAGACCCGCTCAATAATCCTTCAGCCAAAATGTTTCATGAACTTCCATTCCTCTCCATACTTAACAAAAGCCTGAAGGTCATGGATGCCACGGCCATTACGCTGTGCATGGATAACAATCTTCCTTTGATCGTGTTTAATCTCACCGAACCGGGCAATTTAAAACGCGTGGTCCTGGGGGAGAAAATCGGGACCCTCGTTCAACAAGACGCGGTGCTCAATTAGCTGAGGTTCCTCACCGATGCCCTATCAGGGAACGATTGCAAAACTTACACAAAAGATGGCGAGGGCCGTCGAGCACCTCCAGAAAGAACTCGCTTCGGTCAGAGGCAGTCGAGCGTCCTTGTCGCTCCTCGATCATATCAAAGTCGAGTACTACGGGACGCCAACCGCGTTGAGACAAGTGGGGAACCTCTCGATGCCGGACAGCCGATTAATCATGATCCATCCGTGGGACCCCTCAAGCATGCAGGCCATTGAAAAGGCGATTCTTTCATCGGATCTCGGCTTGAATCCGTCTAACGATGGGAAGGTGATTCGGATTCCGATTCCCGCCTTAAGCGAGGAACGTCGGAAGGAGTTCGTTAAAGTGTGTCGGAAATATGGGGAAGAGACGAAAGTCCACGTCCGCGGCATTCGTCGAGAGGGCAATGATGAACTTAAACGCCTCCAAAAAGACTCAACGATTACCGAAGACGACTTGCGACACGGTGAAGCTGACATTCAAAAAGTCGTCAATGAGAAGATCAAGCTGATCGATGACCTCTTAAAGAAAAAGGAAGAAGAAATCTTAGAGATTTAAGGTCTTGCTCGTGTGCTCCTCGTCTTCTCCAGCCCCCTTGACCACTTCTTCCGCCCTGTCTCCATCTGTCCTGTCTCCAACGCTTGCCACGGTGAGTCTTCCCGCTCTGGCCCATAATCTCCGTGAACTTCGCCGTATTCTCGCGCCGCACACGGAAGTTTTAGCGGTGATCAAAGCTGACGGCTATGGCCATGGGGGTAAACCAATGGCTGAAGCCTTATCGCAACTTGGCATTCGACGTTTCGGTGTGGCCACGGTCCAGGAAGGCATTGTCCTGCGGGAAGCCGGAATTCCGGGAGACGTTATCGTGATGGGAGGTATCTTCCCCTGGCAGGTCAAAGATCTCGTTCATGCCAACCTGATTCCCGCTCTCTCCGATACCGAGGTCGTCAATGCCCTGAGTCACGAAGTTTCACGAGAGAAGAGGGGTCCTTACCCCGTCCACGTCAAAGTGGACACGGGAATGAGACGATTAGGATTCAACCCCAGGGAGATGCTCCCTCTCTTGCAGTCTCCCGTGTTTCCTCACGCGTTACGTTGTCAGGGGCTCATGACTCATCTGGCCGATGCCGATAACCGGGACCCGACTTTTACCCTGCACCAACTCGACCAGTTTCACGAAACCGTTTCGAGTCTGCGTAACGGCAAAAGGCCTCATCCCTGTCGCCATGCTGCCAATACCGCGGGAATACTCTGGCATCCTTATGCCCGGTTGGACATGGTTCGCCCTGGACTGTTGTTATACGGGTACACCCCGGCACCCGACAGAGCCACGCCCGTTTCCCTTCAACCCGTTATGACCCTGACAACCAAAATCGTACACATGAAAACGGCTAAAAAAAGAGAACCCCTGAGTTACGGTGACGTCTATCGCACGCGGCGGGATTCTCGGTTGGCCGTTCTCCCCATCGGCTACGCCCACGGGTATAATCGCAGACTCTCGAACAAGGGAGAGGTCATCATTCATGATCAGCGCTTTCCGATTGTCGGACGAATCTGTATGGATATGACGGTCGTCGACGTGACCGATGGTCCCATGATCAAACCGGGTGACGACGTGATTTTGCTGGGCAAATCGGAGACTCAGGAAATTACGGCCTACGATCTGGCAAAGTGGGGGGACTCAATTACCCATGAAGTCCTCTGCAATCTCGGGGCAAAAGTGAACCGCGTGTATGCGCCGCTGGTGGAAATTCGTGATGATCTCCCTTTGTAGGGCGGGACTTGTCCCGCCTCATTTGTGGCCACACGAGACGCGGCCGGACACGCTATTGAAAGACAAGACCGTCTCGGCCATTCACGTCTTCAGTTTCTTCTTAAGCCGTTTTTCCACGCTGGCCACTTTTCCGCTCAGGCGTCCCTTGTGCCCTTTCCTGTAATCAACCTTCATCGTACAGGATATGCGGGCACAATCCTTCTGCATCCGCTCATAACATTGACGAACCACGTCAAGTACCTCGTCCCATTCTCCTTCGAGCACCGTGCCCATGGGATTCAGTCGATACTCGACTCCGCTTTTGTCAATAATCTTTAGAGACCGGGACACGTACTTTCCCACGCTTTCGCCTTTTCCCAGGGGAGACATGCTGAATTCCAATAAGACCATATCCGCACCATCTTTCAGAACGTTATGAAGCAGCAGGCTCTTTGTGAGCGATCCACGCCGGGGGATATTCAATTTTCCCCGTCAATTGGAACCCTTCTACTGCTGCTTTCAAGCGCTCTTTCCTTTTTTCCATACTCGGTTCATCGGCTTGGACCTTTTTGCGTAATTCTCCCAGCCAATCCAAAAATTTTCCGAACTCTTCATCAAATATCTCTTCACCGTCCCGCCGCAAGGCACTGGCGAGTGCAGGAGAAGCCCCACTCGTACTGATCGCCACACGAAGAGCCCCTTGTTCGACCACGGCGGGCATCATGAAATTTGACAACCCCGGCTGATCAATCGACCATACCAGAAACCGTTCTGCTTCTGATAAGTCACGTAACGACTTTGCCAAATCCGTATCGTCCTGTAGAGTATTGAGGACAACAAAGGCGCCCTGAACGTCAGTCGATCGAAAACGTCGTCCCCGATGCAGAACTTTTCCGGCAGCCGTGAGCTTCCGAAGAGGCACGTTCAAGGTGGGATTCACCACGACCACCCTGGCTCCGACGTTCAACAACCGCGAGGTTTTGTGTGCCGCTTCATCTTCACCACCAATCACCACACATAACCGGTCTTGCAGATCCAAAGAAATTTGAAAACCAGAATTGTTCATCATGCCGGATCTTTCTTCCCTCCTGAACCCCTCTTGTCATTCTGCGTGCAGCGAAGCATCTCGTGATTCTACGCCCTGAGCAAAGAGAAGGGCCTCTTTCAACGGGAAGGCTCTCACGCAGCCGTTACTCGTCAGAGTCCAGCTCCATGTGCCAGTAGAGATAATCACACCAACTTTCCGGAGCGTTTCGAATGCCGATCATGATGGTAAGGGTAGGATTCCATCTCGGCTTTTGCGGTTTTTTCTTCAGGGACATATTCGCTTCTTCAGGGGTTCTTCCGCTCTTTTTATTATTACAACGCCAACACGCCGTCACAATGTTTTCCCAGGTTTTTGTGCCACCTTTGGCAATCGGTACCACGTGGTCAAACGTGAGTTCTTCAGTGCGAAACCGTTTGTAACAGTACTGGCACGTATATTTATCGCGAGTAAAAATATTAATCCGGGAAAACTTGACCGACCGATGATTGGACTTTAACTTGACGACTTTTAGAAGTCGCATCACCGAGGGGAGTTTGAAACTGATCGTGACCCCTCGAATTTCCCGATCATAGAATTCAAGGACCTCGACCTTCCCCTGGCAAAGCAGGGTAATGGCTTTCTGCCATTGCACGACCCGCAGGGGTTCATATGTAGAGTTCAACAGGAGCGTCATCAACTACATCACGAGTTTGACTGCCTGTATAGCATCAGGAGCAATAATGAATCAATATCAGCGTCAAAGGGAAGCCCTTGACTCTGGTAAGCGGTTGCTCCTGACCCCTCCTGACAAAGGAGGGGGAAAGAGGGTCGTGGGTCAGTTTGACGTGACGGCCTCGTATTTTTTGAAACAAGCCCCAAAGAAGCGGGGACAATACAAGAAAAAATTCAAACTGAGACACGACCCGTCAAAGTCGTAATTTGTCTAAGAACAAAGAGTTTGGTAAAATTCGAACATTTTCTCCGACAGAACGAGGCGGGGAGGGGTGAACACCATGCCTTCGACCCGGATTGTACTTCAAAATCATGGCGTTCGGAGCCGTCTGACGGAAAACGTCTGTTTTCCGCAGACTGTTGGGTTTCCATATTGAATGACCTCGGCAGTATTCAAGACAAAGCCGTGCAGCGCGAGCCATCTGCCGGACAACATGCGAAGTCGCAAGCCGCCGTACCGCTCATTGTCGACGTCGACGGCTCTCTGGTCAATGGGGATCTGCTGATCGAAGGCGTAGCCAGGCTGCTTGCTGTCGCGCCTCTCAGTCTGTTCGTCCTGCCGTTCTGGTTGGCCGGCAACCGTGCCGCCCTGAAACGCCGAATTGCCCAGGCGGTTGCGTTGCCGCCTGAGACGCTGGCGTTGAACCCTGCCGTGCTTGACGAGATCGCCGCCGCCAAGGCAGCCGGACGCGAGGTCTGGCTGGCCTCCGCCTCCGATGAACTCGTGGTCGCGCCGCTTGCCGAAGCCGTGGGCGCGGCCGGGTGTCTCGCCTCAGACGGGTGCGTCAATCTGGCCGGCGCGGCCAAGGCTGCCGTGCTCGTGGATCGATTCGGGGAAGGTGGCTTCGACTACATTGGCAACGAGCGGCGCGATCTGGCCGTGTGGAAGCGAGCGCGACGGGCCATCGGTGTCGGTCTGTCGTCCGACCTTGCGCGGCGTGTACGCGCAATAGATACCAATGCCCGATGCCTCTCCGGCATCGGTGGCGACCCGCGCGACTATCTTTGGGCATTACGCCCGCACCAGTGGGTCAAGAACCTGCTGGTGTTCGTCCCTCTCGCCGCCGCGCACGAGACCGGCGCCGGACCGTATCTGACGGGGGTCGGGATGTTCGCGGCACTGTCGGCCTGCGCGTCGGGCGCGTACCTGCTCAACGACCTGCTCGATCTGCCCCACGACCGCGGACACGCGAGCAAGCACCGCCGCCCCATGGCGGCGGGAAAGGTGGCGCCGCTGCCGGCGATGGGCCTCGGCGCGGTGCTGGCGGTGGGCGGGCTCGCCCTCGCCTTCGAGCTTTCCTGGCCGGGAGGGCTCTGCGTGCTGCTTTACCTGATCCTGACCCTGGTCTACTCGCTGTCGCTGAAACGAAAGCTGTTCGTCGACGTGGTGACGCTCGGCCTGCTCTACATGGTGCGCGTCTTCGCCGGGGGGGTGGCGGTCTCGGTCACGCTGTCCCCGTGGTTCCTTGCCTTCTTCATGTTTGTATTCTTCTCCCTGGCCATCGTCAAGCGTCAGGGCGAGCTGCAGAGGCTGTGCGAATCCGGCGGCACCGCGGTCGAAGGACGCGGCTGGCACATCGAGGATCTCCCTGTGCTGACGGCGTTCGGCGTGGCCGCCTGCCTTGCCTCGGTGATCGTCTTTGCCCTGTACGTCCAGAGCCCGGAAGTGAACGCGCTGTATACCCGGCCGGAGTTTCTGTGGCTGATCTGTCCGTTGCTGGTCTACTGGCTGGGGCGCATGACGCTGCTCGCCAACCGCGGGGTCGTGGACGACGATCCGGTGGTGTTCACGCTGCGGGACCGCAAGAGCTGGCTGACCGGCCTGGCAATGGCGGCCGCGTTCACCGCCGCGCTGTGAGTGAAGGATGATCAACGCGACGTCGCCCGAGGCAAACCCGTTGACCGCGTTGCCGGCACGCTTTCGGCCAGACAGCTTCACCCTGTTGACGATCGCCATCGCTGCATTGGGCGCTGCCCTGGTGCTGGGACGCGAACTCGCCTTCGGAGCGACACTGAGCCCGGATTCGGCAAATTACATTGCCGCCGCCCGGAGCCTGCTGAGCGGAGGAGGTCTTCTCAGAATCGACGGACAGCCTTTCACCGCATGGCCTCCTCTTTACCCCTCGCTGCTGGCCGCGGCCAGCCTGGGGCTGTTCGATCCGATCGCCGTTGCCGGCCCTCTCAACGCAGTCATCTTCGGACTGACCGTATTCATCGTGGGGCAGTACCTGCGGCACCGTCTGGAGTCCCGATTCCTGGCGGCATGGGGATGTCTTGCGACGGCTTTGTCCCCCCCCCTGCTCACGTGGTCGTCGTGCGCGTTATCCGAATCCCTGTTCATCCTGCTGGCGACCCTCGCCCTGATCCGGACCGACAGGTTCCTGACCGAGGGCGGGACCCGGGCATTGGTCTGGGCGGCGGCGTTCAGCGCCCTGGCCTGGCAGGCCAGGTACATCGGGGTGGCCGTGCCGGCTTTCGTGGGGCTGCTGCTGCTCTTCCACCCTCTGGCAGGGACCTCCATGGCCCGGAGGGTGAGACGCGTCACGGCTTACTCGCTGATCGTGGCGGTGCCGATGGTGCTGTGGCTGCTGCGCAATCTCTTGTCCTCCGGAGAGCTCACCGTGCACCAGCCGCCCGGAGACTATCCTGTGCCGATGATGCTGCGGGACGTTGTCGGGGCCCTGTGGAGTTGGGTGCAGACCGAGCCGTGTGGATTCCTCAGGCTGCCTTGGTGGCCTCTCTTCGACGGATCTGTATTTGCGCTGCTGGCGACAACCGCCGCGTTGCTGGCGCCGGTCGGCTGCATTCTGATCGGAGAGCAATGGAAGCGACGGACAGTTGCCCGTTGGCGCCCTCTCTGGCTGTTCGGGGGCTTTGCGCTGTCGTACGTCGTCCTGCTCATCGTGGCCATATCGCTTCTGACTCGTGTCTATATGTCAGACGGTGTTCCGTCGAGATTTCTGTCTCCGCTGTATATCCCTCTCCTGATAGCCGGAGTGTTCGTACTGGACCGTATTCTCGGCTACGAACGGGAGAGGAGGCTTTTGGGAAACGTCGGCAGCCTGCCGATCGTTCGAACGATGATGCCGGGAAGGAAAGGAAGCGTACTGGTCGCCGTCGTGACGATTGTGCTCTCCCTGGGAGTGGTGAGGCAGGCAGTTCCGGCCGTCTCCATCATCATGGTCGGAAACTGCTCCCGCCAGTACCTCGGCTTCAACGGACCTCGCTGGACAGGTTCCGAGGTGCTGCGATACGTCCGCGCAAATCCCGTTGCGGGAGAGATATACAGTAACGCACCGTGGCCCCTGTCTCTTCACATTGGCGGAAAGGACGGAAAGAACATGAATCGCTATCATGTTCTCTGGTTCTCCCGCACTGCGCTGGAAAGGCAGGATGGTGCATACGTGATTTGGTTCGATAACTACGTCCGCCATGACTACGGTGAAGCCGACTTGCGGTTGTTGCCGGGCCTGGAGCCGGTGGCGGAACTGGCGGACGGCGTCGTCTTCAAGGTAACAAGGTGAACAAGGACTCTCTGTCTCCCCTGCATCCGTCTCGGTCGGCATTTTCATCCGATGGCTGGCGTGTCGCTTTGGCCACCGTGAACTCGGGCTCGGGTCCGGCACTGGCCGTGCGCCATGGCGCGTTTGCCGCACTGGCTACGGCGGTCACCGTCGCGACGCAGGCCCTGAGCTTCGTGCTGTATGCCGGCCGCTACGAGCTGTACGTGGCGATGGCGGCGGCCCCCCTTGCCGGCCTGCTCGCCAAGTACGCGTTGACGGGCGTACTGACGACCTGCATCTTCTGGGCGACGGAGCTGACGGTTGCGGCCCTGGGCGATGCGCGCTGGCTGCCCTTCTCGGGGGCCGTGCTCGGACTGTCCGCCGGTTATGCGATCAAGTCCCGGCTGGACCGGCGCTTCGTCTTCCGGAGGGCGGGAGTATGAAACTGTCCGGATGGGGTCGGTATCCGGTGCTCGACTGTCGGGTCGAGTGCCTTCGCGAGGGCGAGGCGCTACCCGCCCTGCTTCGTAGCAGCGCTACCCTTATCGCCCGTGGCAACGGCCGGTCCTACGGCGATGCCGCGCTCAACCCGGCCCTGACGCTTTCCATGCTGGCGATGGATCGGATGCAGGCGTTCGACGCCGAGACCGGCCTGTTGACCTGCGAGGCCGGCGTGCTGCTCGCCGACGTTCTGGACACCTTTGTGCCGTGCGGCTGGTTTCCGCCGGTGGTTCCGGGAACCAGGTTTGTCACGGTCGGCGGCATGATCGCCGCGGACGTGCACGGCAAGAACCATCACCACGACGGGTCCTTCGGGGCATACGTCGAGTCGCTGGTTCTGGCCACCGCGGACGGCGAGACACGGGAGTGCAGCCGCACGAACCACGCCGACCTCTTTCGCGCCACCATCGGCGGGATGGGGTTGACCGGGGCGATCCTCTCCGCGAGCTTCCGGCTGCGGCCGATCGAAACCGTCTTTGTGATGAAGGAGACGCTGGCCGCGGTCGACCTCGACGAGACGCTGGCGCTGTTCGAGGCGTCCGCGGACTGGCCGTACAGCGTGGCCTGGATCGATTGCCTGGCGCGGGGCAGGCGGCTTGGCCGCTCGCTGGTGACGCGCGGGGCGTTCGTGGAGCGCGGCGCGTTGCCGGGACGGCTGGCGTCCGATCCCCTGCGCCCTGTGCCTTCGGGCAACCTCGCGGTTCCAATCGATGCGCCGTCCGTTCTGCTCAGCCGCTTTTCGATCGGTCTCTTCAACGAACTGTACTATCGGCACGGTCACGGGCGCGGGCGCGGGCACGGGCACGGGCACGGGCACGCAGGGACGAGGCTGGTCCCTTTTGAGCCGTTTTTCTTTCCACTCGACAGGATTGAGGCCTGGAACCGCCTCTACGGGCGGCAGGGGTTCGTCCAGTACCAATGCGTGCTACCCAAGGCCGAGAGCCTGGCTGGCATCGCCGCCCTGCTGGAGTGTGTCGCCGCGACCGGACAGGGGTCGTTTCTCACGGTGTTGAAACTGTTCGGCCCCGGCGGAGACGGGCTGCTGTCGTTCCCCATGGAGGGCTACACGTGGGCGCTTGACTTTCCCCTGCGCAAGGGGACGCTGGCGTTGCTCGACGAGCTCGACGCGATCACCCATCGCCACGGCGGGCGGGTCTATCTCGCCAAGGACGCCCGCTGCGCGCCGGAGCGGATGCGCGAGGGGTATCCGCACATGGACGCCTTCAAGGCAATTCGGGCCGAGACGGCTGCGGCGGGCTGCGGATTCGCGTCGTCACTCTCGCGCAGGCTGGCGTTGTGAGGAAAGAACAATATGGCTACACCGAACCACACCACGCCGACTGATCGCCGGCGCGCCCTGATCACACGGTGCCCGGATAGTGTGGCACATGCCGCAATCCTGCCCACTCCGAAGTGCAACGCGCTGTTCGCCCTGTTCATCGGCGGCATCGTGTCGGTTAGCGGTGTGACCAAAGAAGCCTGGTCCCAATTCTTGTGGGAGCAGGCCGGCGGATATAGTGTGGCACAGAATTTTCTGGACATATCGGATATTCCCGTTTTCGACCTTGAACTGCTGGTTGCGCTGGGTATCTGCGCCTGCCTGTTGCCGGTCTGGTGGTCCCCCCCCCAATCGGAAGGAGTACGTACGGTTGGTGTTCTTGGCAGGCGTGTTCGGCCTGGCGGCCGGACGTCTCGCTAAGTTCGTTCAGACTGTTTTCATGATTCACCCTTCACAAGGCAGATGGCATTGGTACTTCGTCCCAGCGTATCCGATGATGGCACTGACTGTTCCCGTGCTGTGTTACGTTGCCATTTATTTCATTCGCCGTTTCATCTCTTCGAGATCGAATCGGACGTCCGAGATTGTGAGATCGGGTGTTGTCTTATGTGGCGCGGGGTTCCTATTTTCCACGACTGATTTCACGGGAACATTCAGATCTGTTGTCTTGGAATCCCAATCTAATAACATTTCCGGATGGCACGTCGGTTCTTATGCCGGTACGTTGGTTATGAATTGGGTGTTTTCTGACGACAGTGTGGTTGGATCGTGGGATGCCGGCGTTATAGGACATTTTTCGAGATTTCCAGTTATAAATCTTGAGGGGTTGACGAACTCCTATAGCTCTATTTTGACGCGACAGATCCGCGCAGGAACGGAAAAGCTTGCCTGAGGCCGGAATTGAGGACTCTCCACAAAGAGCCTGGGATAACTCACTATGCGAATCATTATACTGGCTCTGTTAAATATGATGGCTTGCTTTATGTCAGCAATGCGTTCTTTGAGCACCGCCCCGGGACGTCATTTTTATCACACAAGCGAACCCAAGAGAACCCGCTGGAAGAAATTGGAGCCGCATTTTGATTATCAGGCGGACAATATCGGGCTTATCGTTGAAGGCCGGCTGGTGCAGGCGTTCGCCGGAAATTGCGAGTCGAACAAACTGGTGTCCTTACGCCATGGGTCTCGGGCCGACCAGGGGGATGCAAGCGGCGGAGGAGGGTCCCGGCCATGAACGATAGGGACGAAACGGCGCTGGTGCTCGGCGCCACGTCGGATATCGGCCGCGCCATTGCGCGCGAGCTGGCGAGCGGCGGCTACGCGATGCAACTTGCGGGGCGAGACCCTGCACGGGTGGAGCGGGAAGCACGGGACATCCGTGTGCGCACGGGGGCCGCCGTGACGGCGCACCGGTACGACGCGCTTGATGAAAATGGCGGCATCTCAATACTCGATGCGCTCGACCCCCTGCCCGAGGTGGCGGTCTGCGTCGTCGGGCTGCTTGGCGACCAGGCGGAGAGCCAGGAGGACGGCTCCGCCGCGGAACGGGTGATGCGAACGAACTATGTCGGCCCCGCGTTGCTGATGGGGGCTTTGGCCGAGCGCTTCGAGCGGCGCGGCAGCGGCGTGCTGGTCGGCGTCAGCTCGGTCGCGGGCGAGCGCGGGCGCGCCGCGAACTACGTGTACGGCTCGGCCAAGGCGGGGTTCACGGCGTTCCTGGCCGGGCTGCGCAACCGGCTGGCCCGGTCCGGCGTTCACGTGGTAACGGTCAAGCCGGGCTTCGTGCGCACCCGCATGACCGATGGGATGGACCTGCCGGCGCGGCTGACCGCCACGCCCGAGGAAGTGGCCGCGGCAGTCGTTCGGACGATCCGGTGGCGTCGCGACGTGGTGTACGTGCGCCGCGTCTGGTGCCCCATCACGTTCATCATCCGCGCCATTCCGGAACGGGTCTTCAAGCGGCTGAGGCTGTAGAGCGGAACTCTCTCCCTGTTGTTGTTGGAGTGTTTGATTGTGGCCGCACGTCCCTGGGCTGCAGGAACCTCTGACATCCGGAGCTTGCCATACGGCTGTGCCGTTTGCCTGTATTCCCGAAGGACTTACCGGATCGGTCCGTGGTTCTTGACCTTTCCTGCGTCCGGCAGGACTCCCGTTGTGCAGGTACGCCAGCATGAAGAGATTTTGCGTGAGCAATCCAGGCACAGCAATCCAGGACACCCATAAGTTCGGAAAATATGGGTGTTCCGGGTTTGCCTGTGGGTGGTCTCGGATTTGGTTTGAAAATATGTGTATCCCTGATTTGTCGGGTGTCCCTGACTTGGTATCTCTCCGGCACAGCAGGAACTTCCGACTTGATCGGAGTTGGGTCGTGGCTCCGTTTGAATTTTTTTCTTGTACGGTCCCCGTTTCTTTGGGGCGTCTTTCAAAAAGTACGAGGCCGTCATGCCAAACTGAACCACGACCCGGAGTTTTTCTGCTTTGACGCCCTGCGCCCTTTGGAGTACAATAATTCCTCCAACTTTATGTACGCTCCCTGCAGACTCGACATGAAAGCCAGACTTACTCGTGGAATGGAAAAGCAATTGACAGGGGACGTCTGAATGTGCGCCGAAAGGGTTGGAAAGTCTTCAATTTCAGTGCCCGCGTCGGGGTTTTTGCTGGTTCTCCCGGATGTATGGGAGTGATTTACTTTCAACACAAGGTGCTTCCCTGGAATAGTGGCGTTGGTATCCCTGGCCGGTTACCCGAAGAACCGGACAGGCTGGGTTGTTCCCGTGCCTTGGTTTTATCGACTCCCGATTAATTCGGGGCCGGACAGAAAATCATCAGGCTGCAGGGTAACAAATCGGTCGATCTTTTCGATCGGGCCGTCATGCACGTGTCCGTGGAAGCCGTTGAACGGGCCACAGCAGAAGTCAAACGATTTGCGACGATTGCTCCGTTTCAATCGGCGACGGGTCGACGACCGGGTTGGGCAAGGAACGTGGATTTGCGTAATATCGCCGTACCCACCAGCTATACGGGTTCGGAGGTCACCAACGTCTGGGGCATGACCAAAGACAACCGCAAGATTACAGGCAGGGATGATACCGTTGTTCCGATATTGACCATTTACGATCACGAGTTAACCCTGTCCATGCCCTCTGCCTTTGCCGGTGCCAGTGGGTTGAATGCCAGGACCCAGGCCGCGGCCAACCTTGCCTCGAAAGATATCAACCCAATCGACTCGGTCATGGTATGGGAAGTCACTCGCGCCCTGTCGCACAACCTGCCCGTGGTGGTTGCCACCCCTGGTGACACGGACGTCCGAACCGAATCCGTGTATGGCGCCTGCCTTGCGGGCGGCGCCCTGGGTATGGGCACGACCGGGTTGCATGATCGTCTGCGCCATACTCTTGGCGGCACGTTCAACGCGCCCCATGCTGAAAATCATACGACTCTCCTGTCTCAGCGTGTCGCCTATAATGCCGGTGCCGTTCCGGAAGGAACGCGCAAAATCGCCGAAGCCATGGAGGGCGACGGCACCGCAATCGGTATATGTGAACTGGCTGAAATGGTTGGGTTTCCCACGGTCCTGAAAGACGTCGGGGTAAAGACGGCAACCCTCTCCGCCGACGTCGGCGAGGCATCGGCCCCCCATGCCCCTGGTGTCTCGATGTCGTTGACAGGTTTCGCTTCGTGTTGAGATCGTATATCGACTCGCTCCTGCGCCGAACCGGGCCGCTGCAAGGCGTCCTGATCGCCGTTGCCTTCTGGGCATTGGCCGCCATAGCTCTCTTCAACCTGAGGGGGCTGGATCTCTGGGGAATGCCGGGCGTGCAGTTCATGGGTGCCTGGGCGACCATACTCTGCTGCCTGATCGTGGTGAGCCTGGTCGGCATTCGATACTCGGGCTCCCGGCGCGAGCCCGTCTGGTCGGTTTCTCTCTGGCGACGATTGATCGGGACGCCGGGCCTGCTCCTGTTCGCCGCGGTGGCCTCCTATCTGGCGATAGGCGCCGTCGTGCTTATCATGGAAGGGAACTGGCAGCCGGAGACCGCCGGACAACTGAAGTATCGAGTCCTCCACTTCGGTGTGCTCGTGGCCGCAGCGTTAGGTGGCCGCGCGGTGCTGGAACGAACCGGATCTGACCGGCTGTTGCGGGGTGTGCTCGTCATCCTGATTGCGAGTTGTGCCGTCATCCTCGCTTCGCCGGTCCTGCGCGAACTCGGCATCCTGCCACTCTACCGGATTCCTTTTCGCCTGACCGGTGCTTTCGCCAATCCAAACGACGCCGGCCTCGTTGCCTGCATGACCGTGGCACTTGCCCTGGCCTTCCTGACCAATGGAGGGTCGCGCAGGCTCGGCTATCCTGGGCTGGCGCTAGGTGCCGCGGCAACCCTGGCGACGGCTGCCAGAACGTCGTTCCTCGTGCTCGTCGTAATACTGGTTCTATTCGTGTTGCTCAATCTGCGCGACAAGAAGAAGACCGTTTTTCTTTTGTCCTGGATCGGGGGACTGATCGGCCTGGCCGTCGTTGCGACCCAGTTCACCCCGTGGACATTGTTGCGTTTTTCCGAGGACGGGTACGGTGCGGGCACACTGTTCTGCGAGTCGCCATCGGACGGCCATCCAGGCGCGGAGGCCGACTGTGCCGTCCTGCTGGCGGTGAAGGACGTCCTGGCCGGCGACGTGGCTTTGAACTGGAGTCGCCTCCGGCCCGTCCAGAGCTGGAAGGGCGTGAAGGTGGATGGGGAGGGCCGCGTAACCAGTCTGTTCCTGTCAGACATGGCATTGAACGGACGCATTCCGCCGGAACTCGGGCGGCTGGACGGCCTGGGTTTCTTGAACTTCAGCCGCAATCGGCTCACCGGCCCCATTCCTCCGGAATTGGGGAATCTGACCAATCTGACATACCTGGGATTGACCTTCAATTACTTGACCGGCACCATTCCGCCGGAGCTGGCAAAGCTCTCGAACCTCGAGAAGCTGTGGCTGCGAGGCAATCGCTTGACCGGTCCCGTTCCGCCGCAACTGGGGGAGATGGAAAGTCTCTCTTTGCTGCGCCTCGCCGGCAACGCTCTGGACCATCCCATCCCGCTCGAACTGTACAAACTCAATCTGGACGTCAACAACGAGCTGTTCTGCCGGCGGTCGCCCCGCGTGAATCCCGAGTTGCTCGGCGACTGCACACTGCTGCTCGCGACGAGGGACGACCTCGCCGGCCGGGCGACGCTCAACTGGCGTGCGGACACCTCCATCGGCCAGTGGCAAGGCGTCACCCTGGGCGGTCCGGAAGGTCGCGTGAAGGCACTCGATCTGTCGGGGCAAGGTCTGACGGGGCGCATTCCGCCGGAGTTCGGGCGGCTGCACGGCCTGGAGTCATTGCGCCTTGCCCGCAATCGGCTCACCGGTCCCGTTCCGCCCGAATTGGGGCGGCTTGCGAATCTGCGTATGCTGATATTGGGTGGGAACGCGCTCACCGGCCCCATCCCGCCAGGACTGTACGATCTGCCCGATCAAGACCTCCTCGACGAGCTGTTCTGCCGGCGGTCGCCTCGGATGAATCCCGAGTTGCTCGGCGACTGCACCCTGCTGCTGGCGACGAGAGACGGTCTCGCCGGCCAGGCGGCGCTCAACTGGCGTGCGGGTATCCCCATCGGCCGGTGGCAAGGTGTTACCCTGGGCGGTCCGGAAGGCCGCGTGAAGGCGCTCGATCTGTCGAAGCGTGGACTGACGGGACGCATTCCGCCGGAGTTCGGGCGACTGCACGGCCTGGAGTCGTTGCACCTTGCCCGCAATCGGCTCACCGGTCCCGTTCCGCCCGAATTGGGGCAGATCGCGAATCTGCGCGAGCTGGTATTGGACTTCAACGCACTCACCGGCCCCATCCCGCCCGAATTGGGACGGCTCGCTAAACTCGAGAGCCTGTGGCTGGGCAGCAACAACTTGACCCGCCCCGTCCTGCCAGGACTGTACGATCTGCCCGATCAAGACCTCCTCGACGAGCTGTTCTGTCTGCCGCCGCCCCGAACGAGTCCCGGACTGTTCGGCGACTGTACGATACTGCTGGCGGCGAGCGAGGAGTTGGAAGGCGGCGTCTGGCTGAACTGGCACGAAGCGGTGCCGATGGGTGAGTGGCAAGGCGTCACTCTGGGCGGACCGGAAGGCCGCGTTATCGCGCTGGAATTGCCGCGAATGGGACTGGACGGACGCATTCCCGCCGCGCTGGGGGGCCTTGCCCGCCTGCGGACCCTGGTGCTGGACGGCAACCGGTTGACCGGCCCCATCCCCCCCGAGCTCGGAAACCTCGCCGATTTGCAAGTGCTGGCGCTCGCCGCCAACGACCTGACCGGTCCCGTCCCGACCGAGCTGGCAAGGCTGTCGAATCTCCGGGAGGTGTGGCTGAACGACAACCGTCTGACGGGTCCTGTGCCCTCCGGGCTGGGGCCGTTCGTCGCCCACGCCCCATTCTGCCCGGCCGTACCCGCGGGCAATCCCGGTCTGCGCGCCGACTGTGCGCTTTTGCTGGAGGTCAGGGACACCCTGGCCGGCGACGCGAGGCTCAACTGGAGCGGCCATCTTCCTCTGGCCGGGTGGCACGGGGTGACAGTGGGTGGCCCGCTGGAGCGGGTGACGAAGCTGGAGCTGCCGAGGTGGAACCTGAACGGAACGATCCCGCCCGAACTGGGGCGACTGAGCCATCTCGTCTTGCTCGATTTGAGTGATAACCGGCTCGTCGGTGGTATCCCGTCGGCGCTGGGTGAGCTGCCCCAGCTCGTTGCGCTGCGTCTCCACCGGAACCGACTCACCGGCCCGGTCCCCCCGGAATTCGGAAAGCTGCCGAGGCTCGAAGAGTTGCAGTTGCAGAAGAACGACCTGTCCGGTCCCGCTCCCCCGCAACTGGGAGAGATCGACAGTCTTTCTCACCTGCGCCTCGCCGGTAACGATCTGGACCGTCCCTTCCCGTCGCGACTCTACGAAATCGACGACCACGATCTTCATGTTTTCCGCCCCCATCAAGCGGAGGTCCTCGGGTCTGTCGACGGTCGGGAGGCGGACAGCGGCCTGGTCTGTCGGTCCTCGTCGGCCCTGACTCCCGCTTTGCTGGCCGACTGCACCCTCCTGCTGGCGGTCAGGGACGTCCTGGCCGGCGAGGCTCGGCTCAACTGGAGCGAGAACGTGCCCATCGGATTCTGGCAGGGGGTCAGCACAGGAGGTTCGCCGCGGCGCGTGGCCGCCCTGGAATTGCCGCGCGCGGGACTGAGCGGCCGCCTTGTGGCGGAGCTCGGTGATTTGAGCGGACTGGTCGCCCTGGACCTGCGCCACAACCGGCTGGCCGGGCCTGTCCCCTCGGTGCTGGGTGGACTGGAACAGCTCGTTTCGCTTCGCCTCGAGCACAACGAGCTTACCGGCTCCGTCCCCGCGGAGCTGGGCGCCCTTGACAATCTGTCCTTCCTGCGCCTGTCGGGCAACGATCTGGCTCGCCCCTTCCCGCCGGCGCTCTACGCGATCAAAGACCACGACCTGGACACCGCCATATTGTGCCAGCCAGGGCGAAGCGGTCCGGGCCTGCTGGCCGACTGTGCGCTCCTGCTTGCGGTGAAGGACGGACTCGCCGGGGATGCGCCGTTGAACTGGAGCCCGGGCGTGCCCCTCGAGGACTGGCAGGGCGTCACGGTGGACCGTGTTCGCGGCCGCGTGACGGCACTGGATCTGACGCAACTGGGGTTGAACGGACGCATCCCCCCGGAGGTGGGGCGGCTGGACGGGCTCGTCTCGCTGCGTCTGAGCCGCAACCGGCTGGTCGGACCCATTCCGCCCGAGCTGGGCGGCCTGTCGAATCTCCGAAAACTGTGGCTGGACGACAACCGCCTCAATGGCCCGGTCCCGCCCGAGCTGGGCAGGCTGTCGAGGCTTGCGGATCTGCGGGTGAAGGAGAACTTGCTGAGCGGCCCCTTGCCGCCTTTGGTGGCGGCGCTGCCCGGGCTGGAGACGGTGCGCTTCGCGGGAGACGAAGCGTCGACCGGGGGGCGCGGCGGGGTGGCCGACGAAAGCCCGCGCTGCCAGACAGCGGCAGCGCGCCTGTACAGCGACTGCTCCACGCTTCTGGAAGTGCGCGACAGGCTGGCCGGAGACGTGGGATTGAATTGGAGTGACACGGTCCCCATCGACCATTGGCGTGGAGTCACCTTGGGGGTTCCGTCGGCCGTGGCTGGGGCTGCCGTGCAGGGGCCGCGCATCGTCGCCCTGGATCTGTCGCACATGGGGCTGAACGGGCACATCCCTGCGGAGCTGTCCGCGTTGGACGAACTTGCCGTTCTGCATCTTGGCGACAACCGGCTCGGGGGGCCGATCCCCCCGGAACTGGGCGCCCTCGCCGGGCTGAGGGCGCTGACGCTCGAGAACAACGCGCTCACCGGCACGATCCCGGAGGAGCTCGGCGCGTTGCGGCAGCTCGTCTGGCTGCAGCTCGGCGGCAACGAGCTTACCGGCCCCATCCCGCAGCAAATCGCCACCCTGGCCGACCTGCGGGTGCTGTCCCTGGAAGACAACGCGCTGACGGGTCCCTTCCCTCGGTGGCTTGGCGAGATGGAACATCTGGAGGGGCTGCGGCTTGAGAACAATCGTCTGCATGGATACATCCCGACGAAGCTTGGCCGGCTGCCTCGTCTTGCGGACCTGCGCCTGGGCGGGAATGCACTCCTGGGCTGCCTTTCGCTGACATGGCCCGTGGCGCAGGCGCGGTACGACAACGTCGAGCCGGACCTGCTCTGCCACCTGCCGCCCTGGAGAAAGCCCGGCCTGTTCGAAGACGTCGCCCGTCTGATGCTCGCGCGCGACGTCCTGGCAGGGGGGGCTCCGCTGAACTGGAGCTACGCCAACCCTGTCGAGTCCTGGCAGGGTGTGCTGCTCGATTGGTCGGGACATATCCTCGGACTGGACTTGCGGAATATGAACCTGGGCGGGCGGATTCCTCCGGAACTTGGCGATCTGAGCCGTCTTGAATGGCTGTATCTCGACGGCAACCGACTCACGGGTCCCATTCCTCCGGAGCTGGGGAAGCTGACCAGTCTGCGTAATCTGTCGCTCAGTGGCAACAACCTCACCGGCCCCATTCCTCCGGAGCTCGGCGACCTGTTGAACCTCTGGCAACTGTGGCTGGACGACAACAATCTCACCGGCCCCATTCCTCCGGAGCTCGGCGACCTGTTGAACCTCTGGCAACTGTGGCTGGACGACAACCGCCTCAGCGGTACCATCCCCCCCGAGTTGGGCGCGCTCGATATCGGTTCGCTGCGCGTTGCCGGTAACGATATTGTCGGTGCCGGCACATCCGAAATGGACAGTCTGGATGGCGGGACCTTTCTTGAAAACCTTGGCGCCGCATTGAAGAACCAGAGGTTGTTGCTCTGGAGACTGGGCTTCGAGAAGGCGATGGAAGCACCGCTGTTCGGTCACGGTATGGGGGCATTGATTAGCATGGACACCGCCCCCATTGGATTTCAGGGCAGGCCAATGGGCGTTGACAATTTGTACCTGATTTTTCTGGGAGAAGCCGGCATCGTCCCCGGGTTGCTGTTCATTCTTTCCATCATACTATTGTTGCGTTCTCAATGGACCGCCCCGAAATCGCTCACCCGGGATACGGCCGCCGGTTGGGTCATTGCCATCGCCCTGCACGGTATGACCTCCCAGCATATACTCCTCGTCGCCGCGGCCATGTTTCTGGCCGGTTTGTGTATCGCAATGTCCGCGGCGCGAGACGAAGGCGGTCTTTGTCCCGCAAGTCGTGACCATGAGTAAACTCCACGTCGCCTTCATGCTCACCAGCCTGAACGCGGGCGGGGCGGAGCGCAACATGCTCAATCTGGTGCGGTCGCTCATCGAGTGTGGACACCGGGTGGACCTTGTGATTCCCCTGTTCGCGGGGGACTACCTGTCAGATATCCCCCGCGGGATGCGTATTTACCGGGCACGGCTTCCGCACACCGACCGGAAGTTCCTGCGTGCGGTCCGGCGCACCGGGGTCGAGGTGGAAGCGGTAGCCGTCAACCCGATCGGGGTGGCACGAACCTGGTGGGTCCTCAGACGGAAGCATCCCGGGATACCCGTCATGCGTGGCCGAGGCCTGCGCTCGATTTATCCCTATGCCGAGGTGCTGGCCCGGTACATTCGCGAGGTCAGACCTGATCTCGTGGTGTCAGCATTGCAAGGTCCCAACGCCGTCTCGGTCTGTGCCGCCGGGTTGACGGAGCGGGCGGTGCCGACGGTGATCACGGTGCGCAACAACGTTGCCGCCGACTATGCGCCGCACTGGCTGGCCACCGCGCGGGAGCTCTATCCCCTGGCGGACGCGGTGGTGGGGGTGTCCCGGGGCGTGGGCGAGTCCGTGCGGCAGGTGCTGGGCGTGGATGCCGAGCGCCTCCACGTCATCTACAACGGCGTCCCCGTCGACCGGATCCGCCGGCTGGCGGCGGACGAGGTGGCCCATCCCTGGTTCGAGCCGGGGGCCCCGCCGGTGGTCCTGAGCGTGGGGCGCGAGGCCCCCGCCAAGGATTACCCGACCCTTGTGACGGCGTTCGGGCTTGCGCGCCGGGAGGTGGAGGCGCGGCTGCTCCTCCTTGGGCGGCTTTCGCCGCGCTACCGGGCCCGGCTGACGTCCCTGGCGGCCGGCCAGGGCGTGGAACGGGACCTCGGGTTCGTGGACTTTGACGAGAACCCGTACCGTTACATGAGCAGGGCCGGGCTGGTGGCCCTGGCTTCGCGCTGGGAGGGACTGCCGACGGTGATTCTGGAGGCGCTGGCCTGCGGCACGCCGGTGGTGAGCACGGACACGCCTTACGGGCCGCGGGAGATTCTGGGGGGCTGGGGCGAGTTGCCGCCGGTCGGCGACGCCGTGGCGCTGGGGCGGGCGCTGGTTGGGGCGTTGCGGGGCGAGAGGCCGACGGAGGCAGCGTTGCGGGCGCGCGCCGCCGAGTTCTCAATGGAGCAGACCGCCGACGCCTATGTCGCGCTGTTCAGGAAGCTGGTGGGAGAGTGGGCACGGTG
The DNA here is from genome assembly GCA_965215405.1 of Nitrospirales bacterium. GTDB lineage: Bacteria > Nitrospirota > Nitrospiria > Nitrospirales > UBA8639 > Bin75. The sequence goes on along the minus strand of OZ244060.1, from coordinate 185,740 downwards.
AGACCGAACAACCTTCGTATCGCCTTTGCGCTGACCAGCCTGAACGCGGGCGGGGCGGAGCGCAACATGCTCAATCTGGCGCGGTCGCTCATCGAGCGTGGGCACCGGGCGGACCTCGTGGTCCCCAGGCTCAGGGGAGACTACCTGTCAGACGTTCCCCGCGGGATGCGCATTTATCGGGCGCGGCTTCCGCATACCGACCGGAAGTTCCTGCGCGGGGTCCGACGCACCGGGGTCGAGGTCGAAGCGATGACCATCAATCCCATCGGCGTCGTCCGTGCCTGGCGGGGTCTCGACCGGCGGGTTCCCGACCTGTCCGGCACGCGCAGGCATCGCGTCTATGCGTATGCATACATGACAGCGAGTCACATTCGCGAGACCGGCCCTGATTTGGTGGTGTCGCTGCGCCGCAATGGTGGTGCCACCGTGCAGGTGCTCTATCCGCGCTACTCCAAATCCGAGCCCTCTCTGCTAACGTCGGCGAGGCAGCGGCCCCCCATGCCCCTGGTGTCTCGATGTCGTTGACAGGTTTCGCTTCGTGTTGAGATCGTATATCGACTCGCTCCTGCGCCGAACCGGGCCGCTGCAAGGCGTCCTGATCGCCGTTGCCTTCTGGGCATTGGCCGCCATAGCTCTCTTCAACCTGAGGGGGCTGGATCTCTGGGGAATGCCGGGCGTGCAGTTCATGGGTGCCTGGGCGACCATACTCTGCTGCCTGATCGTGGTGAGCCTGGTCGGCATTCGATACTCGGGCTCCCGGCGCGAGCCCGTCTGGTCGGTTTCTCTCTGGCGACGATTGATCGGGACGCCGGGCCTGCTCCTGTTCGCCGCGGTGGCCTCCTATCTGGCGATAGGCGCCGCCGTGCTTATCATGGAAGGGAACTGGCAGCCGGAGACCGCCGGACAACTGAAGTATCGAGTCCTCCACTTCGGCGTTCTCGTGGCCGCAGCGTTAGGTGGCCGCGCGGTGCTGGAACGCACCGGGCTCGACCGGCTGTTGCGGGGTGTGCTCGTCATCCTGATTGCGAGTTGTGCCGTCATCCTCGCTTCGCCGGTCCTGCGCGAACTCGGCATCCTGCCACTCTACCAGATTCCTTTTCGCCTGACCGGTGCTTTCACCGATCCAAACGACGCCGGCCTCGTTGCCTGCATGACCGTGGCACTTGCCCTGGCCTTCCTGACCAATGGAGGGTCGCGCAGGTTCGGCTATCCGGGGCTGGCGCTAGGTGCCGCGGCAACCCTGGCGACGGCTTCCAGAACGTCGTTCCTCGTGCTCGTCGTAATACTGGTTCTGTTCGTGTTGCTCAATCTGCGCGACAAGAAGAAGACCGTTTTTCTTTTGTCCTGGATCGGGGGACTGATCGGCATAGCCGTCGTTGCGACCCAGTTCACCCCGTGGGCATGGCTGCGTACCAAGAGTGAAATTGCTGAGGGTGGGTTGTTCTGCAGGTCGCCGGAGCGCGGTCATCCAGGCGCGGAGGCCGACTGTGCCGTCCTGCTGGCGGTGAAGGACGCCCTGGCCGGCGACGTGGCTTTGAACTGGAGTCGCCTCCGGCCCGTCCAGAGCTGGAAGGGCGTGAAGGTGGATGGGGAGGGCCGCGTAACCAGTCTGCTCCTGCCAGACATGGCATTGAACGGACGCATTCCGCCGGAACTCGGGCGGCTGGACGGCCTGGGTTTCTTGAACTTCAGCCGCAATCGGCTCACCGGCCCCATTCCTCCGGAATTGGGGAATCTGACCAATCTGACATACCTGGGATTGACCTTCAATTACTTGACCGGCACCATTCCGCCGGAGCTGGCAAAGCTCTCGAACCTCGAGAAGCTGTGGCTGCGAGGCAATCGCTTGACCGGTCCCGTTCCGCCGCAACTGGGGGAGATGGAAAGTCTCTCTTTGCTGCGCCTCGCCGGCAACGCTCTGGACCATCCCATCCCGCTCGAACTGTACAAACTCAATCTGGACGTCAACAACGAGCTGTTCTGCCGGCGGTCGCCCCGCGTGAATCCCGAGTTGCTCGGCGACTGCACACTGCTGCTCGCGACGAGGGACGACCTCGCCGGCCGGGCGACGCTCAACTGGCGTGCGGACACCTCCATCGGCCAGTGGCAAGGTGTCACCCTGGGCGGTCCGGAAGGTCGCGTGAGGAAGATCGATCTGTCGGGGCAAGGTCTGACGGGGCGCATTCCGCCGGAGTTCTGGCGGCTGCACGGCCTGGAGTCATTGCACCTTGCCCGCAATCGGCTCACCGGTCCCATCCCGCCCGAACTGTACAAGTTGGATTTCGACCTCCTCGACGAGCTGTTCTGCCGGCGGTCGCCTCGGATGAATCCCGAGCTGCTCGGCGACTGCACCCTGCTGCTGGCGACGAGAGACGAGCTCGCCGGCCAGGCGGCGCTCAACTGGCGTGCGGGTATCCCCATCGGCCGGTGGCAAGGCGTCACCCTGGGCGGTCCGGAAGGCCGCGTGAAGGCGCTCGATCTGTCGGAGCGCGGACTGACGGGACGCATTCCGCCGGAGTTCGGGCGACTGCACGGCCTGGAGTCGTTGCACCTTGCCCGCAATCGGCTCACCGGCCCCGTTCCGCCCGAATTGGGGCAGCTCGCCAAACTCGAGAGCCTGTGGCTGGGCAGCAACAACTTGACCCGCCCCGTCCTGCCAGGACTGTACGATCTGCCCGATCAAGACCTCCTCGACGAGCTGTTCTGTCTGCCGCCGCCCCGAACGAGTCCCGGACTGTTCGGCGACTGTACGATACTGCTGGCGGCGAGCGAGGAGTTGGAAGGTGGCGTCTGGCTGAACTGGCACGAAGCGGTGCCGATGGGTGAGTGGCAAGGCGTCACTCTGGGCGGACCGGAAGGCCGCGTTATCGCGCTGGAATTGCCGCGAATGGGACTGGACGGACGCATTCCCGCCGCGCTGGGGGGGCTTGCCCGCCTGCGGACCCTGGTGCTGGACGGCAACCGGTTGACCGGCCCCATCCCTCCCGAGCTCGGAAACCTCGCCGATTTGCAAGTGCTGGCGCTCGCCGCCAATGACCTGACCGGTCCCGTCCCGACCGAGCTGGCAAGGCTGTCGAATCTCCGGGAGGTGTGGCTGAACGACAACCGTCTGACGGGTCCTGTGCCCTCCGGGCTGGGGCCGTTCGTCGCCCACGCCCCATTCTGCCCGGCCGCTCCCTCGGGCAATCCCGGTCTGCGCGCCGACTGTGCGCTTTTGCTGGAGGTCAGGGACACCCTGGCCGGCGACGCGAGGCTCAACTGGAGCGGCCATCTTCCTCTGGCCGGGTGGCACGGGGTGACAGTGGGTGGCCCGCTGGAGCGGGTGACGAAGCTGGAGCTGCCGAGGTGGAACCTGAACGGAACGATCCCGCCCGAACTGGGGCGACTGAGCCATCTCGTCTCGCTCGATTTGAGTGATAACCGGCTCGTCGGTGGTATCCCGTCGGCGCTGGGTGAGCTGCCCCAGCTCGTTGCGCTGCGTCTCCACCGGAACCGACTCACCGGCCCGGTCCCCCCGGAATTCGGAAAGCTGCCGAGGCTCGAAGAGTTGCAGTTGCAGAAGAACGACCTGTCCGGTCCCGCTCCCCCGCAACTGGGAGAGATCGACAGTCTCTCTCACCTGCGCCTCGCCGGTAACGATCTGGACCGTCCCTTCCCGTCGCGACTCTACGAAATCGACGACCACGATCTTCATGTTTTCCGCCCCCATCAAGCGGAGGTCCTCGGGTCTGTCGACGGTCGGGAGGCGGACAGCGGCCTGGTCTGTCGGTCCTCGTCGGCCCTGACTCCCGCTTTGCTGGCCGACTGCACCCTCCTGCTGGCGGTCAGGGACGTCCTGGCCGGCGAGGCTCGGCTCAACTGGAGCGAGAACGTGCCCATCGGATTCTGGCAGGGGGTCAGCACAGGAGGTTCGCCGCGGCGCGTGGCCGCCCTGGAATTGCCGCGCGCGGGACTGAGCGGCCGCCTTGTGGCGGAGCTCGGTGATTTGAGCGGACTGGTCGCCCTGGACCTGCGCCACAACCGGCTGGCCGGGCCTGTCCCCTCGGTGCTGGGTGGACTGGAACAGCTCGTTTCGCTTCGCCTCGAGCACAACGAGCTTACCGGCTCCGTCCCCGCGGAGCTGGGCGCCCTTGACAATCTGTCCTTCCTGCGCCTGTCGGGCAACGATCTGGCTCGCCCCTTCCCGTCGGCGCTCTACGCGATCAAAGACCACGACCTGGACACCGCCATATTGTGCCAGCCAGGGCGAAGCGGTCCGGGCCTGCTGGCCGACTGCGCGCTCCTGCTTGCGGTGAAGGACGGACTCGCCGGGGATGCGCCGTTGAACTGGAGCCCGGGCGTGCCCCTCGAGGACTGGCAGGGCGTCACGGTGGACCGTGTTCGCGGCCGCGTGACGGCGCTGGATCTGACGCAACTGGGGTTGAACGGACGCATCCCCCCGGAGGTGGGGCGGCTGGACGGGCTCGTCTCGCTGCGTCTGAGCCGCAACCGGCTGGTCGGACCCATTCCGCCCGAGCTGGGCGGCCTGTCGAATCTCCGAAAACTGTGGCTGGACGACAACCGCCTCAGTGGCCCGGTCCCGCCCGAGCTGGGCAGGCTGTCGAGGCTTGCGGATCTGCGGGTGAAGGAGAACTTGCTGAGCGGCCCCTTGCCGCCTTTGGTGGCGGCGCTGCCCGGGCTGGAGACGGTGCGCTTCGCGGGAGACGAAGCGTCGACCGGGGGGCGCGGCGGGGTGGCCGACGAAAGCCCGCGCTGCCGGACAGCGGCAGCGCGCCTGTACAGCGACTGCTCCACGCTTCTGGAAGTGCGCGACAGGCTGGCCGGAGACGTGGGATTGAATTGGAGTGACATGGTCCCCATCGACCATTGGCGTGGAGTCACCTTGGGGGTTCCGTCGGCCGTGGCTGGGGCTGCCGTGCAGGGGCCGCGCATCGTCGCCCTGGATCTGTCGCACATGGGGCTGAACGGGCACATCCCTGCGGAGCTGTCCGCGTTGGACGAACTTGCCGTTCTGCATCTTGGCGACAACCGGCTCGGGGGGCCGATCCCCCCGGAACTGGGCGCCCTCGCCGGGCTGAGGGCGCTGACGCTCGAGAACAACGCGCTCACCGGCACGATCCCGGAGGAGCTCGGCGCGTTGCGGCAGCTCGTCTGGCTGCAGCTCGGCGGCAACGAGCTTACCGGCCCCATCCCGCAGCAAATCGCCACCCTGGCCGACCTGCGGGTGCTGTCCCTGGAAGACAACGCGCTGACGGGTCCCTTCCCTCGGTGGCTTGGCGAGATGGAACATCTGGAGGGGCTGCGGCTTGAGAACAATCGTCTGCATGGATACATCCCGACGAAGCTTGGCCGGCTGCCTCGTCTTGCGGACCTGCGCCTGGGCGGGAATGCACTCCTGGGCTGCCTTTCGCTGACATGGCCCGTGGCGCAGGCGCGGTACGACAACGTCGAGCCGGACCTGCTCTGCCACCTGCCGCCCTGGAGAAAGCCCGGCCTGTTCGAAGACGTCGCCCGTCTGATGCTCGCGCGCGACGTCCTGGCAGGGGGGGCTCCGCTGAACTGGAGCTACGCCAACCCTGTCGAGTCCTGGCAGGGTGTGCTGCTCGATTGGTCGGGACATATCTTCGGGCTGGATTTGCGGGATATGAACCTGGGCGGGCGGATTCCTCCGGAACTTGGCGATCTGAGCCGTCTTGAATGGCTGTATCTCGACGGCAACCGACTCACGGGTCCCATTCCTCCGGAGCTGGGGAAGCTGACCAGTCTGCGTGTTCTGTCGCTCAGTGGCAACAACCTCACGGGCCCCATTCCGTCCGAGCTCGGCAACCTGTTGAACCTCTGGCAACTGTGGCTGGACGACAACCGCCTCAGCGGCTTCATCCCCCCCGAGTTGGGCGCGCTCGATATCGGTTCGCTGCGCGTTGCCGGTAACGATATTGCCGGTGCCGCCATGTCCGAAATGGAGGACAGTCTGAGTAACATCCAACTGAAGAGCCAGAGGTTGTTGCTCTGGAGACTGGGCTTCGGGAAGGCGATGGAAGCGCCGCTGTTCGGTCACGGCTTGGGGGCGTTGCTGAGCTTGGACTCCGCCCCTATAGGGAATGATGGCGAGCCGTTGGGCGTTCACAACCTGTACCTGATGTTGCTGGGAGAGGCAGGGTCCGTTCCCCTGTTGCTGTTTCTTCTTTCTGTTTTCCTGTTGCTGCGTTCGCAGTGGCACGCGCCGAAATCGCTCGCCCGGGACGCGGCCGCCGGTTGGGTCGTTACCATCGCCCTGTACGGCATGAACTTCCAGCATTTGCTCAACATTGGGGTGTTCATGTTCATGGCCGGATTGAGCGTCGCGATAGCTGTGGCTTACGACAATGACCGACCACTTGCGAAGGCGTGACCTGTGATCGACGACGGCAGTCTCCACATCGGGTTCGTGCTGCCCAGCCTGCGCTCGGGTGGGGCGGAGCGCGTTATGCTCAACCTGGCGCAGTCGCTCATCGAGCGTGGGCACAGGGTGGACCTCGTGGTCCCCCGGTTCGCGGGGGACTACCGGGATGCCATTCCGCGTGGATTGCGACTGTATCGCGGACGGCTCCCTCACACCGACAGGACGTTCTTGCGGGAAGTCCAACGGTCGACTGCAGGAGGCGAGGAGAACGTCAGAGTAACGGCGCTTGGGGTGAACCCGATCGGGGTCGCGTGGCTCTGGCTGGTTCTTGGACGAAAACACCCTGGAGTACAGGTCCGGCGCAAGCGTTCCCTGTATGCTGCCGCGCACATTCTGCATCGTTACCTTTGTACGGCGCGTCCTCATGTGCTGGTGTCGGCACTGCCGAGCTCTGACGCCGCCGCGGTCTATGCCGCCGAGTTGACGGAGCGGGCGGTGCCGACGGTGATCACGGTGCACAACAACGTTGCCGCCGCCTATGCGCCGCACTGGCTGGCCACTGCACGGGTGCTCTTCCCGCTGGCGGACGCGGTGGTGGGGGTGTCCCGGGGCGTGGGCGAGTCCGTGCGGCAGGTGCTGGGCGTGGATGCCGAGCGCCTGCACGTCATCTACAACGGCGTCCCCGTCGACCGGATCCGCCGGCTGGCGGCGGACGAGGTGGCCCATCCCTGGTTCGAGCCGGGGGCCCCGCCGGTGATCCTGAGCGTGGGGCGCGAGGCCCCCGCCAAGGATTACCCGACCCTGGTGACGGCGTTCGGGCTTGCGCGCCGGGAGGTGGAGGCGCGGCTCCTCCTCCTTGGGCGGCTTTCGCCGCGCTACCGGGCCCGGCTGACGTCCCTGGCGGCCGGCCAGGGCGTGGAACGGGACCTCGGGTTCGTGGAATTCGACGAGAACCCGTACCGTTACATGAGCAGGGCCGGGCTGGTGGCCCTGGCTTCGCGCTGGGAGGGACTGCCGACGGTGATTCTGGAGGCGCTGGCCTGCGGCACGCCGGTGGTGAGCACGGACACGCCTTACGGGCCGCGGGAGATTCTGGGGGGCTGGGGCGAGTTGCCGCCGGTCGGCGACGCCGCGGCACTGGGGCGGGCGCTGGTTGGGGCGTTGCGGGGCGAGAGGCCACCGGAGGCAGCGTTGCGGGCGCGCGCCGCCGAGTTCTCAATGGAGCAGGCCGCCGACGCCTATGTCGCGCTGTTCAGGAAGCTGGTGGGAGAGTGGGCACGGTGAGACCGAACAACCTTCGTATCGCCTTTGCGCTGACCAGCCTGAACGCGGGCGGGGCGGAGCGCAACATGCTCAATCTGGCGCGGTCGCTCATCGAGCGTGGGCACCGGGCGGACCTCGTGATCCCCAGGCTCGGGGGAGACTACCTGTCAGACGTTCCCCGCGGGATGCGCATTTATCGGGCGCGGCTTCCGCATACCGACCGGAAGTTCCTGCGCGGGGTCCGACGCACCGGGGTCGAGGTCGAAGCGATGACCATCAATCCCATCGGCGTTGCCCGTGCCTGGCGGGTTCTCGACCGGCGGGTTCCCGACCTGTCCGGCACGAGCAGGTATCACATCTATGCGTATGCATACATGATGGCAAGGTACATGCGCGAGACCGGCCCTGACCTCGTGGTGTCGGCGTTGCGGGGTGCCAACGCCGCCGCGGTCTGTGCCGCCGAGTTGACGGAGCGGGCGGTGCCGACGGTGATCACGGTGCACAGCAACGTTGCCGCCGCCTATGCGCCGCACTGGCTGGCCACTGTACGGGTGCTCTTCCCGCTGGCGGACGCGGTGGTGGGGGTGTCCCGGGGCGTGGGCGAGTCCGTGCGGCAGGTGCTGGGCGTGGATGCCGAGCGCCTGCACGTCATCTACAACGGCGTCCCTGTCGACCGGATCCGCCGGCTGGCGGCGGACGAGGTGGCCCATCCCTGGTTCGAGCCGGGGGCCCCGCCGGTGATCCTGAGCGTGGGGCGCGAGGCCCCCGCCAAGGATTACCCGACCCTGGTGACGGCGTTCGGGCTTGCGCGCCGGGAGGTGGAGGCGCGGCTCCTCCTCCTTGGGCGGCTTTCGCCGCGCTACCGGGCCCGGCTGACGTCCCTGGCGGCCGGCCAGGGCGTGGAACGGGACCTCGGGTTCGTGGAATTCGACGAGAACCCGTACCGTTACATGAGCAGGGCCGGGCTGGTGGCCCTGGCTTCGCGCTGGGAGGGACTGCCGACGGTGATTCTGGAGGCGCTGGCCTGCGGCACGCCGGTGGTGAGCACGGACACGCCTTACGGGCCGCGGGAGATTCTGGGGGGCTGGGGCGAGTTGCCGCCGGTCGGCGACGCCGCGGCACTGGGGCGGGCGCTGGTTGGGGCGTTGCGGGGCGAGAGGCCACCGGAGGCAGCGTTGCGGGCGCGCGCCGCCGAGTTCTCAATGGAGCAGGCCGCCGACGCCTATGTCGCGCTGTTCAGGAAGCTGGTGGGAGAGTGGGCACGGTGAGACCGAACAACCTTCGTATCGCCTTTGCGCTGACCAGCCTGAACGCGGGCGGGGCGGAGCGCAACATGCTCAATCTGGCGCGGTCGCTCATCGAGCGTGGGCACCGGGCGGACCTCGTGATCCCCAGGCTCGGGGGAGACTACCTGTCAGACGTTCCCCGCGGGATGCGCATTTATCGGGCGCGGCTTCCGCATACCGACCGGAAGTTCCTGCGCGGGGTCCGACGCACCGGGGTCGAGGTCGAAGCGATGACCATCAATCCCATCGGCGTTGCCCGTGCCTGGCGGGTTCTCGACCGGCGGGTTCCCGACCTGTCCGGCACGAGCAGGTATCACATCTATGCGTATGCATACATGATGGCAAGGTACATGCGCGAGACCGGCCCTGACCTCGTGGTGTCGGCGTTGCCGGGTGCCAACGCCGCCGCGGTCTGCGCCGCCGAGTTGACGGAGCGGGTGGTGCCGACGGTGATCACGGTGCGCAACAACGTTGCCGCCGACTATGCGCCGTCCTGGCTGGCCACCGCGCGGGTGCTCTTCCCGCTGGCGGACGCGGTGGTGGGGGTGTCCCGGGGCGTGGGCGAGTCCGTGCGGCAGGTGCTGGGCGTGGACGCCGAGCGCCTGCACGTCATCTACAACGGCGTCCCTGTCGACCGGATCCGCCGGCTGGCGGCGGACGAGGTGGCCCATCCCTGGTTCGAGCCGGGGGCCCCGCCGGTGATCCTGAGCGTGGGGCGCGAGGCCCCCGCCAAGGATTACCCGACCCTGGTGACGGCGTTCGGGCTTGCGCGCCGGGAGGTGGAGGCGCGGCTCCTCCTCCTTGGGCGGCTTTCGCCGCGCTACCGGGCCCGGCTGACGTCCCTGGCGGCCGGCCAGGGCGTGGAACGGGACCTCGGGTTCGTGGACTTTGACGAGAACCCGTACCGTTACATGAGCAGGGCCGGGCTGGTGGCCCTGGCTTCGCGCTGGGAGGGGCTGGGGATGGTGATTCTCGAGGCGCTGGCCTGCGGCACGCCGGTGGTGAGCACGGACACGCCTTACGGGCCGCGGGAGATTCTGGGGGGCTGGGGCGAGTTGCCGCCGGTCGGCGACGCCGTGGCGCTGGGGCGGGCGCTGGTTGGGGCGTTGCGGGGCGAGAGGCCGACGGAGGCAGCGTTGCGGGCGCGCGCCGCCGAGTTCTCAATAGAGCAGGCCGCCGACGCCTATGTCGCGCTGTTCAGGAAGCTGGCTGGGAGAGTGGGCACGGTGAGACCGAACAACCTTCGTATCGCCTTTGCGCTGACCAGCCTGAACGCGGGCGGGGCGGAGCGCAACATGCTCAATCTGGCGCGGTCGCTCATCGAGCGTGGGCACCGGGCGGACCTCGTGATCCCCAGGCTCGGGGGAGACTACCTGTCAGACGTTCCCCGCGGGATGCGCATTTATCGGGCGCGGCTTCCGCATACCGACCGGAAGTTCCTGCGCGGGGTCCGACGCACCGGGGTCGAGGTCGAAGCGATGACCATCAATCCCATCGGCGTTGCCCGTGCCTGGCGGGTTCTCGACCGGCGGGTTCCCGACCTGTCCGGCACGAGCAGGTATCACATCTATGCGTATGCATACATGATGGCAAGGTACATGCGCGAGACCGGCCCTGACCTCGTGGTGTCGGCGTTGCCGGGTGCCAACGCCGCCGCGGTCTATGCCGCCGAGTTGATGGAGCGGGTGGTGCCGACGGTGATCACGGTGCACAACAACGTTGCCGCCGACTATGCGCCGTCCTGGCTGGCTACTGCGCGGGTGCTCTTCCCGCTGGCGGACGCGGTGGTGGGGGTGTCCCGGGGCGTGGGCGAGTCCGTGCGGCAGGTGCTGGGCGTGGATGCCGAGCGCCTGCACGTCATCTACAACGGCGTCCCCCTCGACCGGATCCGCCGGCTGGCGGCGGACGAGGTGGCCCATCCCTGGTTCGAGCCGGGGGCCCCGCCGGTGATCCTGAGCGTGGGGCGCGAGGCCCCCGCCAAGGATTACCCGACCCTGGTGACGGCGTTCGGGCTTGCGCGCCGGGAGGTGGAGGCGCGGCTGCTCCTCCTTGGGCGGCTTTCGCCGCGCTACCGGGCCCGGCTGATGTCCCTGGCGGCCGGCCAGGGCGTGGAACGGGACCTCGGGTTCGTGGACTTTGACGAGAACCCGTACCGTTACATGAGCAGGGCCGGGCTGGTGGCCCTGGCTTCGCGCTGGGAGGGGCTGGGGATGGTGATTCTGGAGGCGCTGGCCTGTGGCACGCCGGTGGTGAGCACGGACACGCCTTACGGGCCGCGGGAGATTCTGGGGGGATGGGGCGAGTTGCCGCCGGTCGGCGACGCCGTGGCGCTGGGGCGGGCGCTGGTTGGGGCGTTGCGGGGCGAGAGGCCACCGGAGGCAGCGTTGCGGGCGCGCGCCGCCGAGTTCTCAATAGAGCAGGCCGCCGACGCCTATGTCGCGCTGTTCAGGAAGCTGGCTGGGCGTTGACCCTGTCGAGGCCATGACACCGGAAAAGCAGAACAGGCCACGTGGCCCACGTGCGACGGGCATACAGGACACGGCCATGGTGTTTGCGACCGAGGTCGGAAAAGTTATCTTCGGTCTCGCGGTCCAGAGTTTCATGGCCTACGCACTGTTGCCGGAAGGGCGTGGCAGCTTCGCCGTGTGTGTCGTGTTTGCCTCCGTTCTCAGCGTACTCTTCACGCCGGGCGCACGACAGGGCGTACAATATTTCGTTGCTGCAAAGCAGGCGACCGTTTCGGAAGGCGCCAGTGCCGCCCTGACGATCTGTCTCGTCGGCGGGCTCCTGGCTGTCACGGTAGCCGTGCCGTTCGTCGACAGCGAGATGACCTTCTTTCAGCAGGCAGACAGACACGCCTTCTATCTGGCACTTGCCCTGGTTCCCATCATGGCATTCTCGAGCGCCATGCACCATCAACTCGCCGCGCTTCGGCGCTTCGGTCCCCTTGCGGTGTTTGCCCTGCTGCACGTCGCCGTGAACGCTCTGGTTCTTCTGGTTCTCGTTTGGGTCGGGAAGCTTGACGTAGACGCCGCCGTTGCGGCAGTCGCGGCTGCACATGGATGTACTGTGGCGCTGTGCGCGTGGTATCAGCGGCATCATTACGGACTGGTTCTGATGAACCCGTTCCGCGCTGTCTCCGCCCGAATCGTCAACTATGGGTTGCGGTTCCATCCCGCTGCCATAGTCAGCGCACTGGACATGAGCGCAGGTATTCTCATTCTCGGCCTGTTCGCGAGTCAGGCGGAAATCGGCCTGTTTGCGACCATGGCCGCGCTGATGTTTCGTCTTCGAATGATCTCCGACGCGGTCGGCAACGCGCTGTTGCCGCGCATTGCGGGCCACGGTCACCCGGAATTGACGACGTTGTGTCTGCGTGTCGTTTCGCTCACTACGGCGGCTGCGATTCTTGCTGTACTGACGATCAGTACGCCGCTGGTTCGAATTCTTTTCTCCGATTCCTTTGTGCCGGCGGTTCCGCTACTGTGGATCATTGCCCCGGGAGTTCTCGCCTATGCCTGCGCCGGTATATTTGCCACCCACTTCAAGGGTATCGGCCTCCCGGGCATCTGTTCCTGGGCCATGTTTCTGGGCGTGGCTGTGAATCTCGGCGCCATTCCAGCCCTCTATCCGGTCGTCGGCTTCGACGCTGCGGCCTGGGGATTGACACTGGGCATGACTTGCCGACTCGTTGTTCTGGCAACGGTCTTTGCAAGAACGACTCGATTGCGCTGGGTCTCAATCTGGTTGCCACGATCCAGCGACGCGGTGTTTGTCTGGCGTGCGTTCCGCAGAGTGTCGACGGCAGTAACCGTGTGAGCGGTACTTGAAATATCGGGTGTATTCGAGAAGCGCGATGCCGCCCTTTCACACGGTTCAGTCACCTGAGTCTACAGTGGGTAACATCGGTCTTGTTCGACGCGGAGACAGAAGTGCCTGACGGCGGAGAGGATTTCATTTAAAGGATCGGGGGGCGTTGTGCGTTCTGATGAAGGTGCGGATATCGACTTCGAGTTGCGGGGGTCGAGCGATGCCGAGTGAGAACAACGGGAATGAGCGGAATTTCCACCTGGCTGCCCGCAACGCGGCGACGCCGTGGTGGTCAAATCAACATTGAACGTGCGGTTCGGGCGGCATAGACGGCTTTCTTGATGGAGGCAGGTGCCTCACAACTGGCGAGGCGCCGACGCGGAACGGGTGACGTGAACCAACTACATCGGCCCCGCGTTGCTGATGGGGGCCTTTGTCGAGTGCTTCGAGCGGCGCGGCAGCGGCGTACTGGTCGGCGTCGGCTCGGTGGCGGATGAGCGCGGGCGTACCGCGAACTACGTGTACGGCTCGGCCAAGGCAGGGTTTACGGCGTTCCTGGCCCGGGCTGCGCAATTGGCCCGCCCGACCCGGCGTTCACGTGGTGACGGTCAAGCCGGGCTTTGTGCGTACCCGCTGACCCATGGGACGGACCTGCCGTCGCGGCTGACCGCGGAGCCCGAAGAGGTCGCCGCCGCAGTCATCAAGGCCATTCGGCGTCGTCGCGACCCGGTGTACGTTCGCCGCGTCCGGATTCCGATCATGTTTATGACGTGTACCGTCCCCGAACGGGTCTTCAAGCGGCTGAGGTTGTAGTGCGCAGCTACCCACCGTCTCAAAGGTAGTGAACGAGACAGGACTATCCCGACGTCGGGATGAAGTCGTTGAAGCAGACGAGGGAGTGATTCCTGCCGGCCGGACAAGGGAGATTCGCTTGACCCATCCCATGCAAGTTCAGTATAGTCGCCAACTTGGTGGCACGTGCAGGCTGGATCGCAAAAAGGGCGGATGAACTCGTTCCTGAAACACTCTCTGGAAGTCTCTGCCGTCGGGCGAGAGTCTCGGGGTGGAGACGTGTACGTGAGCCTCAGGGAGAATCATGCCGTGGAATTCGGCGAGGGGTCCGGCACTGGCGGGAGAAGCCTGGCCCTGCGCTGCCGGAGTTCATCGATGGGCGGCTCGACGGACGTCTTGGCAAAGATGTCTGCGTCCGCAAAGCCTTGGCCCTCTCTCCCTTTTACATCAGGAAAAGCTCCACGGACGTGGGGGAGACATGATCCGGCGCAGGATCGTGCTCACCGGCGGCAGAGGATTCATCTGCAGGCACCTTGCCTGGACGTTGCTGGCGTGAAACCGTCAGGTCCGTTCCGCGGACTGCAAGTTCTTGGGAGAGTGGCACCGGATTCACCGGGGCATAGAGAACGCCGTCGCCGACCTCCGGCAGCTTTCCGGTGGTCAATGTTCCGACAGCCGGATTCGGAGAACTTCGGTCCGGATAACCGTCAGATGGGCCGAAGGAGGTCCGTCTCGGAGGCGTTCGTACTGCCCGGAACCGCAGCATGAAGGAGCGTACGGGTGGCCGCGCTGCTGCTGCCAACTTTCCCGTCGTGTCGGTGATCATTCCGGCTCGCGACTCCTCAGCAACCATCGCGGCGGCTCTCGACTCGGTGCTGTCTCAAGAGTACGCGGGGTCGGTGGAGGTGATCGTCGCCGATGGCTCCGAATCCCCGGCTATGTCCGAGATGATTCGCCGACAGTACCCGACGGTGAAGCTGATTCCCAACCCCGAAAAGGAACTTGTTCCCGGCATCTTCCGATGTTTACAGGTGGCGACGGGAGTTGTGATCGCGCGTTGCGACGCCCATACGTGCTTCACCCCAGGCTATCTGTCCCGCGCGGTCGAATTGCTTCAGAGAACGGGGGCTGCGAACGTGGGGGGGCTGCAGCGGTGTGTCGGGACCACCTTCTTCGAGCGGGCCGCGGGGATGGCGATGAACACGCTACTCGGGTCAGGCAACGCCCGCCACCGGATTGGCGGCCTTGCGGGACAGGTCGACACCACCTATCTTGGCGTGTTCCGCCGCGAAGCACTTGATGCTGCAGGTGGGTACGACCTTTCCCTGAAAGGCAACGAAGACTACGAGATCAACTATCGACTGCGAAAACGCGGGGAAACAGTGTTGTTCGATCCCGATCTCGTGGTCGACTACCGCCCACGGAGTACGCTTCGCGCCCTGGCCATTCAATATTTTCGCTATGGCCGGATGAAGGCAGCGGTGTGCCAACGGCATCCGACCTCGATGCAGGTCAGGCATCTCACGTCCCCGTTGCTGGTGTTGGGCTTGGTCGCCTCGGGATTCCTGGCCCTGACGGGTGCCCCATGGGTGACGGCATCGGCATTGCCTCTCGTCTACGTTCTCGTCCTGACGATCTGGTCTCTTGCGGTCGGACTCCGTTGCCGTTCATATGCCGCGCTCCTTCTTCCGGTGACCCTCGCGACCATGCACCTTGCCTGGGGACTTGGCTTCTTCCTTCCGTTCCGGCGAAAGCACTGGGGCAATCTGGTGGATCAGCCCCAATTGAAGCCATGAGAAGAATGATTGGACTGAACACGGCGACGGATCTGGCTGTCACGGCGTCGCGATGCGCATTTTCTTGGGCGATGGCGGAGTGCACGGCCACAGCAAGGCAGAAAAACGCCTGGAAGGGGCCCAGGGCGGGGCAAAGACTCGTTCTCCGAACCCAGCGAGTCTCGACCCTGCAAGATCCTGGGCAATGGAGCACCAGGCTCGCGCAAAGCCCTTCGTAGGACGCCAGACGATGCCGAAGCGATCGAGTAGCGAGAACCGGATGTCGGATATCCTGCTCATCGCCCCGCTGCCGGGCACGGAATCCACCACCAGCGTGATCGGGGGGACCAAGATCATGGCCGCGGAACAGGTCCGTCAATTGCGGATGCGGGGTCTGGATCTGGATATCCTCGACTCTCTGGCAAGCGTGACCAACATGCCCACCTGGAAAATCCAGGTGACTCGATTCATAAGGTTTCTGCGGGTGGTCTGGCTCACCGTGGCGAGAGTCCGACGCTCCCGGATCATCTTTCTCATCATCGCGCCCTATTCGGCGGCCATCATGGCCTCGGTCGTCTGGGTCATCAGCAGGCTCGCACACAGGCCCATGGTGTTGCGGTTTAGCGGAGGTGACGCCGACCTGGTCTATCGAAACTACGGCGCTCTGGCCCGCTGGACCGCCGACCGGACCTGGATGCGTTGCGCATTGGTATATGTCGAATCGCAGCGGTTGTACAGAGAGTTCGGACCCCTGACCAATGTCCGCTGGCACCCCACTGTGCGGGACGTCGAGGCCCCGGCTGCGGCCAGGCGCGGAGTGCCCCGCAAGCTGATCTTCATCGCCCGCCTGGAAATGGACAAGGGGCTGGCGGAGGCTCTCGACGCCTGTCGCCATCTCCCCGAAAACTGTCATCTTCGGGTCTTCGGACCCCGTATGCCCGACACGGATTTTTCCCTGTTCGGGGGCCATCTCAGGGCGGACTACGGCGGTGTTCTCGATCCGGAAGAAGTGCCCCGGGCTCTGAGCGAACACGACCTGCTGCTGTATCCCAGTTATTTCAGAAGTGAGGGCTATCCCAACACTATTCTCGAAGCTTTCCAGTGTGGCATCCCCGTCGTAGCTGCCCGGTGGGGCGGTGTTTCCGAACTCGTCGAGCACGAAGAGAACGGGTTGCTGGTGGAGCCGCGCTCCACCGTAGCGGTGAGGTCCGCGATCGAGCGGTTGATCGAGGACCCCGGTCTGTACCGGCGGCTGTGCGAGGGGGCCAGACGCCGGGGGGAATACTTCCGCAGCAGGACCTGGTACGACCGCATGGCCTCGGACCTGCGCAGCGTAGGACGCCAGACGATGCCGAAGCGATCGAGTAGCGAGAACCGGATGTCGGATATCCTGCTCATCGCCCCGCTGCCGGGCACGGAATCCACCACCAGCGTGATCGGGGGGACCAAGATCATGGCCGCGGAACAGGTCCGTCAATTGCGGATGCGGGGTCTGGATCTGGATATCCTCGACTCTCTGGCAAGCGTGACCAACATGCCCACCTGGAAAATCCAGGTGACTCGATTCATAAGGTTTCTGCGGGTGGTCTGGCTCACCGTGGCGAGAGTCCGACGCTCCCGGATCATCTTTCTCATCATCGCGCCCTATTCGGCGGCCATCATGGCCTCGGTCGTCTGGGTCATCAGCAGGCTCGCACACAGGCCCATGGTGTTGCGGTTTAGCGGAGGTGACGCCGACCTGGTCTATCGAAACTACGGCGCTCTGGCCCGCTGGACCGCCGACCGGACCTGGATGCGTTGCGCATTGGTATATGTCCAATCGCAGCGGTTGTACAGAGAGTTCGGACCCCTGACCAATGTCCGCTGGCACCCCACTGTGCGGGACGTCGAGGCCCCGGCTGCGGCCAGGCGCGGAGTGCCCCGCAAGCTGATCTTCATCGCCCGCCTGGAAATGGACAAGGGGCTGGCGGAGGCTCTCGACGCCTGTCGCCATCTCCCCGAAAACTGTCATCTTCGGGTCTTCGGACCCCGTATGCCCGACACGGATTTTTCCCTGTTCGGGGGCCATCTCAGGGCGGACTACGGCGGTGTTCTCGATCCGGAAGAAGTGCCCCGGGCTCTGAGCGAACACGACCTGCTGCTGTATCCCAGTTATTTCAGAGGCGAGGGCTATCCCAACACTATTCTCGAAGCTTTCCAGTGTGGCATCCCCGTCGTAGCTGCCCGGTGGGGCGGTGTTTCCGAACTCGTCGAGCACGAAGAGAACGGGTTGCTGGTGGAGCCGCGCTCCACCGTAGCGGTGAGGTCCGCGATCGAGCGGTTGATCGAGGACCCCGGTCTGTACCGGCGGCTGTGCGAGGGGGCCAGACGCCGGGGGGAATACTTCCGCAGCAGGACCTGGTACGACCGCATGGCCTCGGACCTGCGCAGCGTGTGCGAACGGTAAGCCCATCCGCACAGCGGGGCCGGCGGCGGGACTTTCGCCAACGTCGCCGAGACACCGGCTCCCCATGGCATTGGCGAAGGGCGATGACGGAGCCCACGAAGCCCCGATCTCTGTCCAAAGAGGTCCGGGGGCAATCCACCTGTCGCGCCGCCGCACCTTGCCCGGCAAATCCCGACCCCAAGGGTCTCAACGTCGTTGACAGGTTTCGCTTCGCGTTGAGATCGTAGGTCGACTTGCTCCTGCGTCGAACCGAGCCGCTGCAGGACGTCCTGATCGCCGTTGCCTTCTGGTCGTTGGCCGCCGTAGCTCTCATCGATCTGAGGGACTTGCATCTCCGGGGGGAATGCCGGGCGTGCAGTTTCATGATCGCCTGGGCGACCATGATGTCCTGCCTGATCGTTGTGGGTCCAGTCGAGATTCGATTTCCCTGTGAGAGCCCGTCCAGTCGATTTCTTTCCGGAGACAGTCGGTCGGCACGCCGGGCCTGTTCCTGTTCGTCGGCGTGGGTCTGCTGCTTCTCTTCCACCCCCTGGCGGTGACCTTCATGGCCCAAAGGGTGAGACGCGGCACCGCCTACTCGCTGACCGTGGCGGTGTCGATGATGCTGGGGACGTCCGGGAAAATCTTGTCAGAGGAGTAACACGTAGTAACGCTCCGTGGCCCTTGTCTCTTCACAGGTGCCACCATCGGCGGGATGGGGTTGACCGGGGCGATCCTCTCCGCGAGCTTCCGGCTGCGGCCGATCGAAACCGTCTTTGTGATGGAGGAGACGCTGGCGCTGTTCGAGGCGTCCGCGGACTGGCCGTACAGCGTGGCCTGGATCGATTGCCTGGCGCGGGGCAGGCGGCTTGGCCGCTCGCTGGTGACGCGCGGGACGTTCGTGGAGCGCGGCGCGTTGCCGGGACGGCTGGCGTCCGATCCCCTGCGCCCTGTGCCTTCGGGCAACCTCGCGGTTCCAATCGATGCGCCGTCCGTTCTGCTCAGCCGCTTTTCGATCGGTCTCTTCAACGAACTGTACTATCGGCACGGGCGCGGGCACGCAGGGACGAGGCTGGTCCCTTTTGAGCCGTTTTTCTTTCCACTCGACAGGATTGAGGCTTGGAACCGCCTCTACGGGCGGCAGGGGTTCGTCCAGTACCAATGCGTGCTACCCAAGGCCGAGAGCCTGGCTGGCATCGCCGCCCTGCTGGAGTGTGTCGCCGCGACCGGACAGGGGTCGTTTCTCACGGTGTTGAAACTGTTCGGCCCCGGCGGAGACGGGCTGCTGTCGTTCCCCATGGAGGGCTACACGTGGGCGCTTGACTTTCCCCTGCGCAAGGGGACGCTGGCGTTGCTCGACGAGCTCGACGCGATCACCCATCGCCACGGCGGGCGGGTCTATCTCGCCAAGGACGCCCGCTGCGCGCCGGAGCGGATGCGCGAGGGGTATCCGCACATGGACGCCTTCAAGGCAATTCGGGCCGAGACGGCTGCGGCGGGCTGCGGATTCGCATCGTCACTCTCGCGCAGGCTGGCGTTGTGAGAGGGAAGAGCGAGATTGGCAATTGATCGACTCTTCTCCGGTACGCCTTCGCGGGTCACCGGACCGATCCCACGCGGGCTTCTGGTCTCGTTGTCGGGCGGACTGCTGTTTGTCCTGATCTTCCGGGGGCCTGTTCGGGCATTGAGGACCGGCTGTACGAGGGTTCGCGACGATGGGGTGATTACGATGAGCCATGCCCGGTTGTTCACGCTGGAGATTCTGGTTTCTCACTGCGGCCACGTGCTGGCTCGCTTATCGATTCCGTCTGGAATTGCGATTGAGCCATCGTTGTGACGTTCACTCGTTTCTCGGGGCGGCTTCGACCTTGTGGAGCATCAAGAAGGAGACGCACATGCAAATAGATTTGAGCACCTTGAGCGGAGATCCATACGACTTGATTATAGTAGGCTCAGGTCCTGCATGCTTGACTTTGGCTCGAAAATATGATGAATTCACAACCGGTAAAACCCTAATAGTAAAAAGCGGACACTGTTTGAACCTCGACAGTGACACCCAAAAGCTCAACGTCATAGATGCCAGCGGTGATTTACCGGTAACCGCTGTCCTAGACACAATCAGCGAGTATTTGATGGCACGTCTACGGTTTGGGGTGGCTACTGCGCGGTATTGGAAAAACGTTCGTTCTTGAAGCATGAATGGCCGTTCGCGCGTACGACGAACTCTACAAATGGTATCCCTGAGGCCGTGAAAATATTGAACTTGCCGAAAGGAAGCTCATACTGTTCCTGAAAAGGCCTTCTCCGATAGTCCAAACCTCATCTACAAGCCATACTATGCTAAGCCACCCCAACGCGTTTCGCCGATTTGTTCGGAGATTGGCTGACACAAAACGGGACCGTTAGTGTGCCGTTAAATCATACTGTGACGAATATAGGCATCCAAAATGGCGCCGTTTTATCCAGGAATCGTCAGGTGACGGGTAAACTTCGGCGGAGGTGTTCTGACGCAAAATCGTGCTCGCTGCCGGCGGCATACAAAATGCCCGTCTGTTGAACTTTCCTTTTCTGAAAACAGCGAACTCCCCGTAGTTCGATATTTTTGAGAACGTCCCCATTTTTACAAATATACGGAGTTGATTCCGGATGGGGAAAAGTTCCAGCAACTAATAGCGTAGATTTCACCCAAGTTTTCGATGCTTCACGCCATTTCCTTGTCCTCCGAGTTTTCCAAAACGCACCGGCTGATATCGGCAACGTTTGATATAGGTCTTCGGATGAAGAAGACGTCAATTCTATCCAAGAATCTCCCTGGAAGAAACAGAAAGGTTGTCTCGACAAACACAACCGTTGCTGCAGAAAAGAGTCCCGATAGCGGGAACAGGGGTGACTCTCTCGGATTTCCAGAATGATCTTATGGGACAGCCGATTGCTCATGTATCATTGAAATTTGATCCTCAAGAAACGCTGACATGCGGGGACGCTATGTCATGCCGTCCGGACGACACCGACGCAAAATTCTTCCTGCACCTGATTCCGGTTGACGACAGCGACTTGTCCGGCCATCGACGGCAGTATGGTTTTGACAACCTGGACTTCGAGTTCAGGCGTCGTGGCCTGCTCGCGGGCGGAATGTGTTTGGCGGAGGTCCGGCTTCCCGGATATCCCATCGTCAAGATCCGCACCGGCCAGTTCACCGGCGAGGGCCGGCTCTGGGAGGGTGCTATCGTCGTCACCGGCCCCGGGGGCGAGGGGAGTCCTCCACCATGAACGACGGGCGCGGTGCGGCACTGGGGAGGCGACCCAGGGCGGCAAGGGGCCTGATCCGCCCCGCGGGGGTTGCGTTGTCGTTTCTGCCGTGGCTGGTGCTGCTGGGCTGGCTCTCCGCCGTCGCCTGGTTTCTCTGCGACGACGCCTTCATCAGTTTCCGCTACGCCCGCAACCTGCTGGAGGGGCACGGGCTGGTCTTCAACCCCGGCGAATACGTCGAGGGCTACACCAACTTCCTGTGGGTGCTGGAGCTGGCCGCGCTGTGGGGGGGGCTGGGGATTCCTCCGGAGCGGGCGGCGCCGTGGCTGTCGGTGGTCTGTACGGTCGGCGTCGTCGCCGTGCTGGGGGTGTGGCTTGCCCGCCTGCCGCTGCTGCGTCACCGGTGGCTGGTTGCCTGGATGGCCTTCGGCCTGCTGTGCTCCAGCGCCACCTTTGCGGTGTGGACCTCGGGCGGGGGGCTGGAGACGCGGCAGTTCACCCTGTTCATTGTGGGGGCGGTGGTGTGCCTGAGCCTGTGGCGCTCCGAGCGTTGGGGCCTGGTGGCGGCGGCCCTGAGTCTGGCGCTGGCCGCCTGGACCCGGCCCGAAGGGTTGTTGACGGGGCTCGTCTGCATCGGCTGGTTTGCCGGGCAGTCGATGGCGGACGCCGGGCGTCCCCGGCCGGACTGGAGGCGGCTGGCGTGGCTGGCGGCGCCCTTCGTGGTGCTGGTGGCCGCTCACTACCTGTTCCGCTACGCCTACTACGGCGAGTGGCTGCCCAACACCTACTACGCCAAGCACGTGCGGCCGTGGTACGAGTCGGGGTTTCGCTACCTGTGGGCGGCGGCGCTGGAGACCGGGCTGTATCTGCTGTTGCCCCTGGCTGCCGTGGCGGCGCGCGAGCGCTGGCGGGCGTACCGGGACGGGGCGTTTGCGCTGCCGCTCCTGCTGATGGGTGTTCACATGTTCTACGTGATGCGGATTGGCGGGGACCTTTTCGAGTACCGGCCGCTGGACTTCTACTGGCCGTTGCTGGCGTTCCCCGCGGCGGTGGGGGTCATGCACCTCGGCTCGCGCCTGGCCGCCGGGCGTTGGCGTCCCCGTCTTCCCGGGATGGGCGCACGGGCCTGCGCGGTGGTTGTTTTTGTGCCGGTGCTGTTCTATGCCGGCGCGATTCAGGGCGTGCTGCTGTTCGAGGGGGCTGCGGTACGGGACTGGTTCGAGTGGGGGGTTTCGCGACCGCATCCACGGCATCTAGAACTCGACCGCGACAACGCGGGATGGCTGCTGGCCGCTCCGGGAATGCCGATGCTTGTTGCCGTCTCCAACGACCTGCGACGCAGGGCTACCCGACAGTTCGTCCCTGTACTTTCTTCAGTACACCGCGACTTCGCCGCACTGCAACTTCGACGGTACAAGGCCTACGAGCACATGGAGCGGGGCGCGCTTCCCCCGGACGCGCTGACGGCCGGGCGTGGTCTCGGAATCCGATTCTATTATCTCCCGGATCTGAAAGTTGTCGACGAATACGGCCTGACCGATGCCACCGTGGCCCGCACCCCGGTCACCAGAGCCAATCATGAACGCATGATGGCCCATGATCGGCGACCGCCGCCGGGCTACCTCGAAGAGCGGGGCGTCAACGTCAGCGTACGTCCCGCGGCGGACAATCCGACGAAGGCGCTCATGCGGGGGCACTATGCCGCGCGGGTAGGCCCGAATCTCTGGATGCCCTTCGACTCCCCGGACGAGGAGTGGGTTCTCGACCGTTTTGCCGGACGAAGCCTGCATGTGCGAGACGTGCGAGACGCCGGCCTGTCCTGGGAGAAGGCAGCTCCGGACTTCGACTACCGCTCGGGAGACCTGGGGTTCGTGGTGGATCGATCCGATCGCAAATGGCCCCGGGTGCAGGCGTTCGCCAGGAATTGCGCACCGGATGAGTTGCTGGTATGGCCCTGGTCGAACGAAGAGGCGGACGAACCGGCATTCCAGCGCTGGACGATCAACGAGACGGGGCTGTGCCGGGCCCTCGCCGCAACGCCTCCGAAGTGGACCCTGTCGGTCGTCGACGATCCGTCCCGGCTGGAAGAGGTCGAGCGGGTGAGGCCAGCCCTCCGCTCGATGTTCGACGTCTACCGGCTGGGGAAGCGCCTGATGTACTTCAGGCAGCCATGCCGTCCGGACGACAACGACGCGCGATTCTTCCTGCACGTGGTTCCCGTTGACGAGCGTGATCTTCCCGGTGGGCGCCGGCGATACGGTTTCGACAATCTGGATTTCCGGATGAAAGAATGCATAGGGGGCGGAGAGCGCTGCACGGCGGTGCGCAGACTGCCGGACTATCCTATCGCCGAGATCCGCACCGGCCAGTTCACCGGCGAGAGCCGGCTCTGGGAGGGTGCTATCGTCGTCACCGGCCCCGGGGGCGAGGGGAGTCCTCCGCCATGAACGACGGGCGCGGTGCGGCACTGGGGAGGCGACCCAGGGCGGCAAGGGGCCTGATCCGCCCCGCGGGGGTTGCGTTGTCGTTTCTGCCGTGGCTGGTGCTGCTGGGCTGGCTCTCGTCTATAGCCTGGTTTCTCTGCGACGACGCCTTCATCAGTTTCCGCTACGCCCGCAACCTGCTGGAGGGGCACGGGCTGGTCTTCAACCCCGGCGAATACGTCGAGGGCTACACCAACTTCCTGTGGGTGCTGGAGCTGGCCGCGCTGTGGGGGGGGCTGGGGATTCCTCCGGAGCGGGCGGCGCCGTGGCTGTCGGTGGTCTGTACGGTCGGCGTCGTCGCCGTGCTGGGGGTGTGGCTTGCCCGCCTGCCGCTGCTGCGTCACCGGTGGCTGGTTGCCTGGATGGCCTTCGGCCTGCTGTGCTCCAGTGCCACCTTTGCGGTGTGGACCTCGGGCGGGGGGCTGGAGACGCGGCAGTTCACCCTGTTCATTGTGGGGGCGGTGGTGTGCCTGAGCCTGTGGCGCTCCGAGCGTTGGGGCCTGGCGGCGGCGGCCCTGAGTCTGGCGCTGGCCGCCTGGACCCGGCCCGAAGGGTTGTTGACGGGGCTCGTCTGCATCGGCTGGTTTGCCGGGCAGTCGATGGCGGACGCCGGGCGTCCCCGGCCGGACTGGAGGCGGCTGGCGTGGCTGGCGGCGCCCTTCGTGGTGCTGGTGGCCGCTCACTACCTGTTCCGCTACGCCTACTACGGCGAGTGGCTGCCCAACACCTACTACGCCAAGCACGTGCGGCCGTGGTACGAGTCGGGGTTTCGCTACCTGTGGGCGGCGGCGCTGGAGACCGGGCTGTATCTGCTGTTGCCCCTGGCTGCCGTGGCGGCGCGCGAGCGCTGGCGGGCGTACCGGGACGGGGCGTTTGCGCTGCCGCTCCTGCTGATGGGTGTTCACATGTTCTACGTGATGCGGATTGGCGGGGACCATTTCGAGTACCGGCCGCTGGACTTCTACTGGCCGTTGCTGGCGTTCCCCGCGGCGGTGGGGATCGTGCATCTCGGCTCGTGCCTGGCGGCCGGGCGTTGGCGTTCCCGTCTTCCCGGGCTGGGCGGGATGGGTGCCCGGGCCTGCGCGGTGGCCGTCTTCGTGCCGGTGCTGTTCTATGCCGGCGCGATTCAGGGCGCGCTGCTGTTCGAGGGGGCTGCGGTACGGGACTGGCTCGAGAGGGTTTCTCAACGGCATGCATGGTATGTAGAGCTCGACCGCGACAACGCCGGGTGGCTGCTGGCCGCTCCGGGAATGCCGATGCTTGTTGCCATCTCCAACGACCTGCGACGCCAAGCCGTCTGGCAATCCGCCGCTGTGCCTTTTTTTCGACACCGCAATGCGGCCGCATCCAGACTTCGACGGTACAAGGCCTACGAGCACATGGAGCGAGGCCTGATTCCTGCGGACGGGTTGATGGACTCAACATATAAGGCCTACGAGCACATGGAGCGGGGCCTGATTCCTGCGGACGGGTTGAAGGACTCAAGAGGGATTGGCATTCGGTTTTACTATCTCCCGGATCTGAAAGTCATTGATAAAAACGGCCTGACCGATGCCACCGTGGCCCGCAACCCGGTCACCAGAGCCAATCATGAACGCATCATGGCCCATGATCGGCGACCGCCGCCGGGCTACCTCGAAGAGCGGGGCGTCAACGTCACCGTACATCCCGCGGCGGACAATCCGACGAAGGCGCTCATGCGGGGGCGCTATACCGTGAGGGTCGGCCCGAATCTCTGGATGCCCTTCGACTCCCCGGACGAGGAGTGGGTTCTCGACCGTTTTGCCGGGCGAAGTCTGCATGTGCGAGACGTGCGAGACGCCGGCCTGTCCTGGGAGCAGGCGGCTCCGGACTTCGACTTCCGATCGGGGGACCTGGGGTTCGTGATGGATCGATCTATTCACATGCGACCCCGGGTGCAGGCGTTCGCCAGGGACTGCACACCGGACGAACTGCTGGTATGGCCTTGGCCCAACGAAAAGGTGGACACCCCGGCAAAACATCAGCGCTGGAGGATCAACGAGACGTGGTGCTCCAGGGTAGGTTGGGTATGCTTCAGATACCCACCGGCACCTCAGCACTGGACGATCAACGAGACGGGGCTGTGCCGGGCCACCACCGCAACGCCTTGGGAGTGGACCCGGTCGGTCGTCGACGATCCGTCCCGGCTGGAGGAGGTCGAGCGGGTGAGGCCAGCCCTCCGCTCGGTGTTCGACGTCTACCGGCTGAGGACCCGCCTGCTCTACTTCAGGCAGCCATGCCGTCCGGACGACACCGACGCAAAATTCTTCCTGCATCTGATTCCGGTTGACGACAGCGACTTGTCCGGCCATCGACGGCAGTATGGTTTTGACAACCTGGACTTCGATTTCAGGCGTCGTGGCCTGCTTGCGGGCGGAATGTGTTTGGCGGAGGTCCGGCTTCCCGGATACCCCATCGTCAAGATCCGCACCGGCCAGTTCACCGGCGAGGGCCGGCTCTGGGAGGGTGCTATCGTCGTCACCGGCCCCGGGGGCGAGGGGAGTCCTCCGCCATGAACGACGGGCGCGGTGCGGCACTGGGGAGGCGACCCAGGGCGGCAAGGGGCCTGATCCGCCCCGCGGGGGTTGCGTTGTCGTTTCTGCCGTGGCTGGTGCTGCTGGGCTGGCTCTCGTCTATAGCCTGGTTTCTCTGCGACGACGCCTTCATCAGTTTCCGCTACGCCCGCAACCTGCTGGAGGGGCACGGGCTGGTCTTCAACCCCGGCGAATACGTCGAGGGCTACACCAACTTCCTGTGGGTGCTGGAGCTGGCCGCGCTGTGGGGGGGGCTGGGGATTCCTCCGGAGCGGGCGGCGCCGTGGCTGTCGGTGGTCTGTACGGTCGGCGTCGTCGCCGTGCTGGGGGTGTGGCTTGCCCGCCTGCCGCTGCTGCGTCACCGGTGGCTGGTTGCCTGGATGGCCTTCGGCCTGCTGTGCTCCAGCGCCACCTTTGCGGTGTGGACCTCGGGCGGGGGGCTGGAGACGCGGCAGTTCACCCTGTTCATTGTGGGGGCGGTGGTGTGCCTGAGCCTGTGGCGCTCCGAGCGTTGGGGCCTGGTGGCGGCGGCCCTGAGTCTGGCGCTGGCCGCCTGGACCCGGCCCGAAGGGTTGTTGACGGGGCTCGTCTGCATCGGCTGGTTTGCCGGGCAGTCGATGGCGGATGCCGGGCGTCCCCGGCCGGACTGGAGGCGGCTGGCGTGGCTGGCGGCGCCCTTCGTGGTGCTGGTGGCCGCTCACTACCTGTTCCGCTACGCCTACTACGGCGAGTGGTTGCCCAACACCTACTACGCCAAGCACGTGCGGCCGTGGTACGAGTCGGGGTTTCGCTACCTGTGGGCGGCGGCGCTGGAGACCGGGCTGTATCTGCTGTTGCCCCTGGCTGCCGTGGCGGCGCGCGAGCGCTGGCGGGCGTACCGGGACGGGGCGTTTGCGCTGCCGCTCCTGCTGATGGGTGTTCACATGTTCTACGTGATGCGGATTGGCGGGGACCATTTCGAGTACCGGCCGCTGGACTTCTACTGGCCGTTGCTGGCGTTCCCCGCGGCGGTGGGGATCGTGCATCTCGGCTCGCGCCTGGCGGCCGGGCGTTGGCGTCCCCGTCTTCCCGGGCTGGGGGGGATGGGCGCACGGGCCTGCGCGGTGGTTGTTTTTGTGCCGGTGCTGTTCTATGCCGGCGCGATTCAGGGCGCGCTGCTGTTCGAGGGGGCTGTGGTACGGGACTGGTTCGAGTGGGTTTCGCGACCGCATCCACGGCATCTAGAGCTCGACCGCGACAACGCCGGGTGGCTGCTGGCCGCTCCGGGAATGCCGATGCTCGTCGCCGTCTCCAACGACCTGCGACGCCAGGCTGCCCAACAGCTCGTCGCTATACTTTCTGCAGTACACCGCAAGTTCGCCGCACGCCAACTTCGACGGTACAAGGCCTACGAGCACATGGAGCGAGGCACGCTTCCCCCGGACGCGCTGATGGCCGGGGGTGGTCTCGGAATCCGATTCTATTATCTCCCGGATCTGAAAGTTGTCGACGAATACGGACTGACCGATGCCACCGTGGCCCGCAATCCGGTGACTCACGCCAATCATGAACGCATGATGGCCCATGATCGGCGACCGCCGCCGGGCTACCTTGAAGAGCGGGGCGTCAACGTCAGCGTACGTCCCGCAGCGGACAATCCGACGAAGGCCCTCATGCGGGTACGCTATGCCGTGCGGGTCGCCCCGAATCTCTGGATGCCCTTCGACTCCCCGGACGAGGAGTGGGTTCTCGACCGTTTTGCCGGGCGAAGCCTGCATGTACGAGACGTGCGGGACGCCGGCCTGTCCTGGGAGAAGGCATCTCCGGATTTCGACTACCGGTCGGGGGAGTTGGGGTTCGTGGTGAATCGAGCTACTCCCAAATGGTCCCGGGTGCAGGCGTTCGCCAGGAATTGCGCACCGGACGAGTTGCTGGTATGGCCCTGGTCGAACGAAGAGGCGGACGAACCGGCACTCCAGCGCTGGACGGTCAACGAGACGGGGCTGTGCCGGGCCCTCGCCGCAACGCCTCCGAAGTGGACCCGGTCGGTCGTCGACGATCCGTCCCGGCTGGAAGAGGTCGAGCGGGTGAGGACAGCCGCCCTCCGCTCGGTGTTCGACGTCTACCGGCTGGGGAAGCGCCTGATGTACTTCAGGCAGCCATGCCGTCCGGACGACAATGACGCGCGATTCTTCCTGCACGTGGTTCCCGTTGACGAGCGTGATCTTCCCGGTGGGCGCCGGCGATATGGTTTCGACAACCTGGACTTCCGGATGGAAGAGCGCGTGAGGGCCGGCGGGCGTTGCACGGCGGTGCGCAGACTGCCGGACTATCCTATCGCCGAGATCCGCACCGGCCAGTTCACCGGCGAGAGCCGGCTCTGGGAGGGTGCTATCGTTGTCACCGGCCCCGGGGGCGAGGGGAGTCCTCCGCCATGAACGACGGGCGCGGTGCGGCACTGGGGAGGCGACCCAGGGCGGCAAGGGGCCTGATCCGCCCCGCGGGGGTTGCGTTGTCGTTTCTGCCGTGGCTGGTGCTGCTGGGCTGGCTCTCCGCCGTCGCCTGGTTTCTCTGCGACGACGCCTTCATCAGTTTCCGCTACGCCCGCAACCTGCTGGAGGGGCACGGGCTGGTCTTCAACCCCGGCGAATACGTCGAGGGCTACACCAACTTCCTGTGGGTGCTGGAGCTGGCCGCGCTGTGGGGGGGGCTGGGGATTCCTCCGGAGCGGGCGGCGCCGTGGCTGTCGGTGGTCTGTACGGTCGGCGTCGTCGCCGTGCTGGGGGTGTGGCTTGCCCGCCTGCCGCTGCTGCGTCACCGGTGGCTGGTTGCCTGGATGGCCTTCGGCCTGCTGTGCTCCAGCGCCACCTTTGCGGTGTGGACCTCGGGCGGGGGGCTGGAGACGCGGCAGTTCACCCTGTTCATTGTGGGGGCGGTGGTGTGCCTGAGCCTGTGGCGCTCCGAGCGTTGGGGCCTGGTGGCGGCGGCCCTGAGTCTGGCGCTGGCCGCCTGGACCCGGCCCGAAGGGTTGTTGACGGGGCTCGTCTGCATCGGCTGGTTTGCCGGGCAGTCGATGGCGGACGCCGGGCGTCCCCGGCCGGACTGGAGGCGGCTGGCGTGGCTGGCGGCGCCTTTCGTGGTGCTGGTGGCCGCTCACTACCTGTTCCGCTACGCCTACTACGGCGAGTGGCTGCCCAACACCTACTACGCCAAGCACGTGCGGCCGTGGTACGAGTCGGGGTTTCGCTACCTGTGGGCGGCGGCGCTGGAGACCGGGCTGTATCTGCTGTTGCCCCTGGCTGCCGTGGCGGCGCGCGAGCGCTGGCGGGCGTACCGGGACGGGGCGTTTGCGCTGCCGCTCCTGCTGATGGGTGTTCACATGTTCTACGTGATGCGGATTGGCGGGGACCATTTCGAGTACCGGCCGCTGGACTTCTACTGGCCGTTGCTGGCGTTCCCCGCGGCGGTGGGGATCGTGCATCTCGGCTCGTGCCTGGCGGCCTGGCGTTGGCGTCCCCGTCTTCCCGGGCTGGGGGGGATGGGCGCACGGGCCTGCGCGGTGGTTGTTTTTGTGCCGGTGCTGTTCTATGCCGGCGCGATTCAGGGCGCGCTGCTGTTCGAGGGGGCTGTGGTACGGGACTGGCTCGATTGGGCTTCTCTACCGCATGAACTGCATGTAGTAGAGCTCGACCGCGACAACGCCGGGTGGCTGCTGGCCGCTCCGGGAATGCCGATGCTCGTCGCCATCTCCAACGACCTGCGACGCCAGGCTGCCCGACAGCTCGTCGCTGTAATCTTTACAGTACACCGCGACTTCGCCGCACAGCAACTTCGACGGTACAAGGCCTACGAGCACATGGAGCGAGGCACGCTTCCCCCGGACGCGCTGATGAACGGGAGTGCTCTCGGAATCCGATTCTATTATCTCCCGGATCTGAAAGTCATTGATAGAAACGGACTGACCGATGCCACCGTGGCCCGCAATCCGGTGACTCACGCCAATCATGAACGCATGATGGCCCATGATCGGCGACCGCCGCCGGGCTATCTTGAAGAGCGGGGCGTCAACATCGGCGTACGTGCCGCGGCGGACAATCCGACGAAGGCCCTCATGCGGGGGCGCTATGCCGTGCGGGTCGCCCCGAATCTCTGGATGCCCTTCAACTCCCCGGACGAGGAGTGGGTTCTCGACCGTTTTGCCGGGCGAAGCCTGCATGTGCGAGACATGCGGGACGCCGGCCTGTCCTGGGGGAAGGCAGCTCCGGACTTCGACTACCGGTCGGGGGAGTTGGGGTTCGTGGTGAATCGAACTCTTCCCCAATTCCCCCAAGTGCAGGCGTTCGCCAGGAATTGCGCACCGGACGAGTTGCTGGTATGGCCCTGGTCGAACGAAGAGGCGGACGAACCGGCGCTCCAGCGCTGGACGGTCAACGAGACGGGGCTGTGCCGGGCCCTCGCCGCAACGCCTCCGAAGTGGACCCGTTCGGTCGTCGACGATCCGTCCCGGCTGGAAGAGGTCGAGCGGGTGAGGACAGCCGCCCTCCGCTCGGTGTTCGACGTCTACCGGCTGGGGAAGCGCCTGATGTACTTCAGGCAGCCATGCCGTCCGGACGACAATGACGCGCGATTCTTCCTGCACGTGGTTCCCGTTGACGAGCGTGATCTTCCCGGTGGGCGCCGGCGATATGGTTTCGACAACCTGGACTTCCGGATGGAAGAGCGCGTGAGGGCCGGCGGGCGTTGCACGGCGGTGCGCAGACTGCCGGACTATCCTATCGCCGAGATCCGCACCGGCCAGTTCACCGGCGAGAGCCGGCTCTGGGAGGGTGCTATCGTTGTCACCGGCCCCGGGGGCGAGGGGAGTCCTCCGCCATGAACGACGGGCGCGGTGCGGCACTGGGGAGGCGACCCAGGGCGGCAAGGGGCCTGATCCGCCCCGCGGGGGTTGCGTTGTCGTTTCTGCCGTGGCTGGTGCTGCTGGGCTGGCTCTCGTCTATAGCCTGGTTTCTCTGCGACGACGCCTTCATCAGTTTCCGCTACGCCCGCAACCTGCTGGAGGGGCACGGGCTGGTCTTCAACCCCGGCGAATACGTCGAGGGCTACACCAACTTCCTGTGGGTGCTGGAGCTGGCCGCGCTGTGGGGGGGGCTGGGGATTCCCCCGGAGCGGGCGGCGCCGTGGCTGTCGGTGGCCTGCACGGTCGGCGTCGTCGCCGTGCTGGGCGTGTGGCTTGCCCGCCTGCCGCTGCTGCGTCACCGGTGGCTGGTTGCCTGGATGGCCTTCGGCCTGCTGTGCTCCAGCGCCACCTTTGCGGTGTGGACCTCGGGCGGGGGGCTGGAGACGCGGCAGTTCACCCTGTTCATTGTGGGGGCGGTGGTGTGCCTGAGCCTGTGGCGCTCCGAGCGTTGGGGCCTGGCGGCGGCGGCCCTGAGTCTGGCGCTGGCCGCCTGGACCCGGCCCGAAGGGTTGTTGACGGGGCTCGTCTGCATCGGCTGGTTTGCCGGGCAGTCGATGGCGGACGCCGGGCGTCCCCGGCCGGACTGGAGGCGGCTGGCGTGGCTGGCGGCGCCTTTCGTGGTGCTGGTGGCCGCTCACTACCTGTTCCGCTACGCCTACTACGGCGAGTGGCTGCCCAACACCTACTACGCCAAGCACGTGCGGCCGTGGTACGAGTCGGGGTTTCGCTACCTGTGGGCGGCGGCGCTGGAGACCGGGCTGTATCTGCTGTTGCCCCTGGCTGCCGTGGCGGCGCGCGAGCGCTGGCGGGCGTACCGGGACGGGGCGTTCGCGCTGCCGCTCCTGCTGATGGGTGTTCACATGTTCTACGTGATGCGGATTGGCGGGGACCTTTTCGAGTACCGGCCGCTGGACTTCTACTGGCCGTTGCTGGCGTTCCCCGCGGCGGTGGGGATCGTGCATCTCGGCTCGCGTCTGGCCGCCGGGCGTTGGCGTTCCCGTCTTCCCGGGCTGGGGGGGATGGGCACACGGGCCTGCGCGGTGGCCGTCTTCGTGCCGGTGCTGTTCTATGCCGGCGCGATTCAGGGCGCGCTGCTGTTCGAGGGGGCTGCGGTACGGGACTGGTTCGAGTGGGTTTCGCGACCGCATCCACAGCATCTAGAACTCGACCGCGACAACACCGGGTGGCTGCTGGCCGCTCCGGGAATGCCGATGCTTGTCGCCATCTCCAACGACCTGCGACGCCAGGCTACCCGACAGTTCGTCGCTACACTTTCTGCAGTACTCCGCGACTTCGCCGCACTTCAACTTCGACGGTACAAGACCTACGAGCACATGGAGCGAGGCGCGCTTCCCCCGGACGCGCTGATGGCCGGGGGTGGTCTCGGAATCCGATTCTATTATCTCCCGGATCTGAAAGTTGTCGACGAATACGGACTGACCGATGCCACCGTGGCCCGCAATCCGGTGACTCACGCCAATCATGAACGCATGATGGCCCATGATCGGCGACCGCCGCCGGGCTACCTTGAAGAGCGGGGCGTCAACGTCAGCGTACGTCCCGCAGCGGACAATCCGACGAAGGCCCTCATGCGGGTACGCTATGCCGTGCGGGTCGCCCCGAATCTCTGGATGCCCTTCGACTCCCCGGACGAGGAGTGGGTTCTCGACCGTTTTGCCGGGCGAAGCCTGCATGTACGAGACGTGCGGGACGCCGGCCTGTCCTGGGAGAAGGCATCTCCGGATTTCGACTACCGGTCGGGGGAGTTGGGGTTCGTGGTGAATCGAGCTACTCCCAAATGGTCCCGGGTGCAGGCGTTCGCCAGGAATTGCGCACCGGACGAGTTGCTGGTATGGCCCTGGTCGAACGAAGAGGCGGACGAACCGGCACTCCAGCGCTGGACGGTCAACGAGACGGGGCTGTGCCGGGCCCTCGCCGCAACGCCTCCGAAGTGGACCCGGTCGGTCGTCGACGATCCGTCCCGGCTGGAAGAGGTCGAGCGGGTGAGGACAGCCGCCCTCCGCTCGGTGTTCGACGTCTACCGGCTGGGGAAGCGCCTGATGTACTTCAGGCAGCCATGCCGTCCGGACGACAATGACGCGCGATTCTTCCTGCACGTGGTTCCCGTTGACGAGCGTGATCTTCCCGGTGGGCGCCGGCGATATGGTTTCGACAACCTGGACTTCCGGATGGAAGAGCGCGTGAGGGCCGGCGGGCGTTGCACGGCGGTGCGCAGACTGCCGGACTATCCCATCGCCGAGATCCGCACCGGCCAGTTCACCGGCGAGGGCCGGCTCTGGGAGGGCGCTATCGTCGTCACCGGCCCCGGGGGCGAGGGGAATCCCCCGCCATGAACGACGGGCACGCGGCGGCTACGCGATGCATCTGCGGCGTGCCCCCTGCGCGACTGGAGAGAGAGGCGGGGGGATATCCGTGTGCACACGGGGGCACACGGGGGCACACGTGACCGTGCACCTGTTCGACGCGCTCGATGAAGACGGCAGTGTTTCGTTGCTCAATGAACTCGATCCCTTACCCAACGCGGTAAGTGTGCGTCGTCGGACTGCTTTTGTCGACCAGACGGAAAGCCAGCGGGACCTGCGGGGCGGGTGATGCGGACTAACTACGTCGGTCCTGCCCTGCTGATGGGGGCAGGCTGGCCGAGCGATTCGAGGGCGCGGCAGCGGGACCTTGGTCGGCGTCAGCTCGGTCGCGGGTGATCGCGGGCGTGCCGCGGTCTGCGGCTCGGCCAAGGCGGGATTCACGGCGTTCCTGTCCGGCTTGCGCATCCGGCATCCACGTGGTGACGGTCAAGTCAGGCTTCGTGCGCACCCGCGTGACCGACGGGATGGACCTGCCGGCGCGGCTGACCCCCACGCCCGAGGAAGTGGCCGCGGCAGTCGTCCGGGCGGTCCGGCGTCGTCGCGACGTGATGTACGTGCGCCGCGTCCGGTGCCCGATCATGCTCTTCATACGCGCCGTTCCCGAACGGGTCTTCAAGCGGCTGAGGCTGTAGCGTGGACCCTCCTCGCCGTCTCAAGGGCACCGAACCGGAGCATGGCCTGTTAAGTGAAGACAATCTGTCTGCAGCATGTGATCTGTCTGGTTTGACATGTGCCGAGCAGGTGTCCCATGTTGCGTTGGACAAGGCTAAGATTGCTTTTTCGGTGTCACCTATTCTATAACTCCGCCGGCAAATCATCCTTAACCGAAGATCGGCCATGAAACCTGAACCGTCCCGTGCCCCAGGCGCAAGGCTTGCAGCCCGCCGGATATTCTTGATGAACGACCCCCCCCCCCCCCCCCCCCCCCACGGCCACGCCCGTCTCCCATACGGCCATGAGCCCAAAGCTGCGGCGCCGGGACGTGATGCTGCTGGTCGGGCTGTGCCTGGCCACCCTTCTCTATGGCGTCGGTAATCTCTCGTTGCGGCCTGCGGAGGGCGACAGGCACCAGAACCTGAAGATGGGAATACAGTTAGGTCAGGAACCGAATCGTGCCAACCACTATCGCGAGCCGTTCGTCCCTGCGGTCATTGCGGCCGTCACCCTTGCGCAACGGGCACTTGGACACGAGCCGGTGGCGGATCGTTGCGTGGACTGGTACAGCAAACGGGCGGAAACATTCGAATGCCGGTCGGCCTATGCCCCGTACAAAATCGTGAACGTGGGGTTCGTGCTGGTGGCCGGGGTCGGGGTGTTTTTTCTGTGCCGGTGGTATGCCGCGGTGCGATGGCTTCCCCATGTTGCCTTTCTCCTGGTTACGCAAAGTCTCCTTGGTCTGCGGGGGGTTGACGATTTTTTCACGGAGGTTCCTGCCGCCGCTCTTGTGGTGATGGTATCCTGTTTGAGCGCGTTGACGCTGGTTCGGCGTCGTGTGCTCTACAGTGCATTGCTGGGGCTGGTTCTTGCCGCTTTGGTGTTGACCAAGATCGTCTTCCTGTATTTCTGGCCGTTTGTCGTGGCAGGGCTGGTTGCGTCGGATCTGTGGCAACGCACATTTAGACGGCGCACCGTGCTGCTGGTCGGCGTGTTTCTCATTGCTCACTTTCTCCCTGTCGGCGGCTGGATGGTGCGTAACTTCGTCCTGTTCGACGATTTCTCGGTGGTTGACAGCAGGCGGTCGTGGTCGGTGTTGAACATTCGCGCGATATACAACACGATGCGAGACGACGAATTTGCTGCCGGTTTCTGGTACTACACACCCTATAAGTTCGATCTCGATATTCCGAAGCGCTCCTATGAACGCTTCGATATAAGGAATGCAGACGGATTCCGGCAAATGGGACGCCGAGCAAAATGGCGAAATACGCAGGAGAGCAAGATGTTGAGGGCGAAGATATTTCTGGAGCCCTGGCACCATCTCAAGATCTCGACGCTGCTGGCGTGGCGCGGCCTGTTCGTTCAGGAACGATTGGGGCATAAACGGACCCGTATCAAGCTGCTCAGGAACCGGCACTTGCCTCGGGCATTGTCGCCGGGACTGAGAAAGACTGCGTTCGACGCCCACAGGAAAGGCAGAGAGGTTTACGTGGTCTGGTTTCGTGAGCGTGGGACGATCGATGGCTATAGCGAGGCAGATCTGAAGGCGTTTTTGAATCTGGAGACCGTCGCGGAGCTTGCCGATGCGACGCTGTACCGAGTGCCTCCACCCGATGATTTTGCAGTGCGGGGCACTAGAGTGTCCGAGTTTCTGGAGCCCGGCGGTGCGAATGCAGCCCATTGGTCGAAGCCGACCGGGATGCTCCATTATTTTCGGGAGTCGCTACTTTACAGCATAGTGTGGAGCAATCATGTACCGTCTCTTCCCTCGCTGAAGGTTGCGATCCCGCGCCTTGTCGAGGCCTGGGGTCCGGACTCCTGGCCAAGCTGGAGATGGCGGTTTGGCCCCTTGTCAAGCACCGTGGTGAATCTTGTCGGATTTCTTGCACTCCTGGTGGTGCCGCTGTGGTTCTGGTTCGGGCGCCGTCGCGTCGAGGTTGTGTTCGTGGTGTTGCCGGCGCTCTATCTGCACGGGGTCTATGCCGTGGCCTCGCATTTTATTCTGCGCTATGCCCAGCCGGAGGTGCCGTTGCGGATCTGGGCCACGCTGTTGCTTCTCTGCCTGGTGGTCTCCTCCGTGCGCCGGTGGACAAAAGGGAGGTTGAAAGGGCGGTGACCCTCTTCAGAGACGGCCATAACCCGGGGCTGCGACGCCGGGACGTGATGCTGCTGGTCGGGCTGTGCCTGGCCACCCTGGTCTATGGCGTCGGCAATCTCTCGTTGCAGCCTGTGACGTTCGACGGGCGCGAGAATCTGGAGATGGGAATACAGTTAGGTCAGGCACCGAATCGTGCCAACCACCATCGCGAGCCGTTCGTCCCGGCGGTCATCGCGGCCGTCACCCTTGCGCAACGGGCACTTGGATACGAGCCGGTGGCGGATCGTTGCGTGGACTGGTACAGCAAACGGGCGGAAACATTTGAATGCCGGTCTGCCTATGCTCCGTACAAAATCCTGAACGTGGGGTTCGTGCTGGTGGCCGGGGTCGGGGTGTTTTTTCTGTGCCGGTGGTATGCCGCGGTGCGATGGCTTCCCCATGTTGCCTTTCTCCTGGTTACGCAAAGTCTCCTTGGTCTGCGGGGGTTTGACGATTTTTACACGGAGGTTCCTGCCGCCGCTCTCGTGGTGATGGTATCCTGTCTCAGCGTGGTGACGCTGGTTCGGCGTCGTGTGCTCTACAGTGCATTGCTGGGGCTGGTTCTTGCCGCTTTGGTGTTGACCAAGATCGTCTTTCTGTATTTCTGGCCGTTTGTCGTGGCAGGGGTGGTTGCGTCGGATCTGTGGCAAAGAACCCTCGGGCGTCGCACCGTGCTGCTGGTCGTCGTGTTTCTCATTGCCCACTTTCTCCCGGTCGGCGGCTGGATGGTACGTAACTTCGTCCTGTTCGACGATTTCTCGGTGGTTGACAGCAGGCGGTCGGTATTGGTGTTGGCCCATCGTGCGGTATACAACACGATGCGAGACGACGAATTTGCCGCCGGGTTCTGGTACTACACACCCTACAAGCTCGATCTTGGTATTCCGAAGCGCTCCTATGAACGTCTCGATAGGAAGAATATAGACGGATTCCGGCAAATGAGCTGGCGAGCAATAGCACGTCTCGATATGTGGAACGCAGACGGATTCCGGCGAAGGACGCAGGAGAACGAGAGAGTGAGGGCGAGGATATTTGCGGAGCCCTGGCACCATCTCAAGATTTCGACACTGATGGCGTGGCGCGGCCTGTTCGTTCAGGAACGATTGGGGCGTAAACGGCCCCGTATCCGTCTGCTCTGGCACTGGTCCTTGCCTCGGGAATTGTCGCCGGGGCTGAGAGAGGCTGCGCTCGACGCCTACAGGAGAGGCAAGGAGACTTACGTGGCCTGGTTCCGTGAGCGCAAGACGGCCGTTGACTATAGCGAGGCAGAGATGAAGGCGCTTCTGAATCTGGAACCCGTTGCGGAGCTTGCCGATGCGACGCTGTACCGAGTGCCTCCACCCGATGATTTTGCAGTGCGGGGCACTGGAGTGTCCGAGTTTCTGTATCCCGCCGGTGCGAATGCAGCCCATTGGTCGAAGCCGACAGGGATACTGTACCATCTTCGGGAGTCGCCATTTCTCAGCATGGTGTTGAGCAATCATGCACCGTCTCTTCCCCTGCTGGACGTTGCCGCGCCGCGTCTTGCCGAGGTCTGGGGCCTGGACCACTGGCCACACTGGGAATGGCGGTTTGGCCCCTTGTCAAGCACCGTGGTGAATCTGGTCGGGTTTCTTGCGCTCCTGGTCGTGCCGCTGTGGTTCTGGTTCGGGCACCATCGCGTCGAGGTCGTGTTCGTGGTGTTGCCGGCGCTCTATCTGCATGGGGTCTATGCCGTGGCCTCGCATTTTCTTCCTCGCTATGCCCAGCCGGAGGTGCCGTTGCGGATCTGGGCCACGCTGTTGCTTGTCTGCCTGGTGGCCTCCTCCGTGCGCCGGTGGACAAAAGGCTGGTTGAAAGGGTGACCGCCTGTTGATCGCCCTGCTTGCCGATGGCCACCGGTTGGTCGAGAGGCACTGGGTCTGGCCAGGACCAAAGGCATCAAGAACCTCTCGGTCTGGGCGGCGACTTGGCCGCCCACCCTGTCCCCTTATCAGGGGGGGGCGAAGTGCAGATGGAACAACGGAATGTTCCTGCCTTCGCACCGTTGGCTCTTGTCTTCGCGGCGTTGCCCGTGCTACAAGGCGCAACCAGACCTGCCTTGCCCCAAGAGCGAGCCATGATGAAACCTGAACCATCCCGTTCCCAGGCGGGGCAGCTTGCCGCCCGCCGGACATTCTTGATGAACGACCCCCCCCCCCCCCCCCCCCCACGGCCACGACCTTCTCCCATACGGCCATGAGCCCGGGTCTGCGACGCAGGGACGTGATGCTGCTGGTCGGGTTGTGCCTGGCCACCCTGCTCTATGGCGTCGGCAATCTCTCGTTACAGCCTGTGAGTTTCGACGGGCGCGAGAACCTGGAGATGGGAATACGGCTGGGTCAAGAACCGAATCGTGTCAGCCACTATCGCGAGCCGTTCGTCCCTGCGGTCATTGCGGCTGTCACCCTCGCGCAACGGGCACTTGGATACGAGCCGGTGGCAGGTAGTTGCGTGGACCGGCACAGCGGACGGACGGACACATTTCAATGCCGGTCGGCCTATGCCCCATACAAGATCCTGAACGTGGTGTTCGTGCTGGTAGCCGGGGTCGGGGTGTTTTTTCTGTGCCGGTGGTATGCCGAGGTGCGATGGCTTCCCCATGTTGCCTTTCTCCTGGTTACACAAAGTCTCATCGGTGTGTGGAGTTTTGACACTTTTTACACGGAAGTTCACACCGCCGCTCTCGTGGTGATGGTATCCTGTCTGAGCGTGTTGACACTGGTTCGGCGTCGTGGGCTCTACAGTGCACTGCTGGGGCTGGTCCTTGCCGCCCTGGTGTTGACCAAGATCGTCTTTCTGTATTTCTGGCCGTTTGTCGTGGCAGGGCTGGTTGCGTCGGATCTGTTGCAAAGAACCCTCGGACGCCGCACTGTGCTGCTGATCGGCGTGTTTCTCATTGTTCACTTCCTTCCGATAGGAGGCTGGATGGTACGTAACTTCGTCCTGTTTGACGATTTCTCGGTGGTGGATAGCTGGCGGACGGCATCGGTGTTGTCCCTTCGTGTGGCATACAACACGATGCGAGACGATGAGTTTGCTGCCGGTTTCTGGTACTACACCCCCTATAAGCTCGATCTCGGTATTCCGAAGCACTCCTATGAACGCTTCGATATAAGGAATGCAGACGGATTCCGGCAAACGGGCCAACAAGCAACAGGACATCTCGATTACCGGCGAAGGACGCAGGAGAGCGAGATGTTGAGGGCGATGATATTTGCGGAGCCTTGGCACCATCTCAAGATCTCAACGCTGCTGGCGTGGCGCGGCCTGTTCGTTCATGAACGACTGAGGCGTAAACGGGCCCATATCGATCTGCTCAGGAACCGGCACTTGCCTCGGGAATTGTCGCAGGGGCTGAGAGAGACTGCGCTTGACGCCCACAGGAAAGGCAGAGAGGTTTACGTGGTCTGGTTCCGCGAGCGTGGGACGATCATTGGCTATAGCGAGGCAGAGATGAAGGCGTTTTTGAATCTGGAGACCGTCGCGGAGCTTGCTGATGCGACGCTGTACCGAGTGCCTCCACCCGATGATTTTATAATGCGGGGCGTTGGAATATCCGAGATTCTGGGTGCCGCCGGTGCGAATGCAGCCCATTGGTCGAAGCCGTCCGGGATGCTCTATTATCTTCGGGAGTCGCCACTTCACAGCATAGTGTGGAGCAATCATGTTCCGTCTCTTCCCTGGCTGGACGTTGCCTCGCCGCGCCTTGCCGAGGTCTGGGGTCTGGACTCCTGGCCAAGCTGGAGATGGCGGTTTGGCCCCTTGTCAAGCACCGTGGTGAATCTGGTCGGATTTCTTGCACTCCTGGTGGTGCCGCTGTGGTTCTGGTTCGGGCGCCGTCGCGTCGAGGTCGTGTTCGTGGTGTTGCCGGCGCTCTATCTGCACGGGGTCTATGCCGTGGCCTCGCATTTTAGTCTTCGCTATCCCGAGCCGGAGGTGCCGTTGCGGATCTGGGCCACGCTGTTGCTTCTCTGCCTGGCGGCCTCCTCCGTGCGCCGGTTGGGCGGAATGCTGGTTGAAAGACGGGCATCCACAACGTATTCAAAATAAACAACCTGGTTGAACGCACGCACGCCGGCGTCCGTTCCCGCATTTTCGCTGCCAGGACGTCCGGAACCATCACCGATGGATTTCGAGAGAAATGACCGGCAGGCTGCATGAAGTCCCGAGTTCTGAATCGTCCACCGACGTGGAGCAAGGAATGAGGCGGGAGCTATCGCTTCGTCGAGCACGATTGACTGGATTTCATTGCACGTGCAGCCCTTCCTGGACAATGAATTGCCCACTTCCGTACAATTGACGTCATGAAATTTGTCAACGTAGCAAAAACCGAAGATTTGAAACCCGGAACGTGTTTTTCGGTAGAATTAGACGGCGACCTCGGTATTGCACTATTTAATATAGATGGAGAAATTCTGGCACTGAATAATACCTGCCCTCACGCCGGAGGCCCGCTCGGCGAAGGCACAGTCGAAAGGGATATCGTGACCTGCCCGTGGCACGGATGGCAATTTAACGTGCGCACGGGACAATGCCTGAAAAATCCCGTGCCGACCTGGGCGGTGCCCCGTTACAGGACTCGAGTGAAAAATGGCATCATCCAAGTCACTTTTCCACCGGAACCCTGACGGGTTGATAAAAAAACACTTTGGTGACCCGTCAATACTGCGCGGCGCAGCCTTTTCCAAAATCCTGCGAATGCTTTTTTATGATATGTGGTCCTGATGCGGCAACGGCGGCAACTCATGAAACGGCATAAAGTGAACGGCGGCCAGAGAAATCACGCGCACGGTTTTATCCTTTAACGTGACCCGCCAGGCAAACTCTCGTTCAATCCACTCATTAAACCCTTTTTCCCGAACCAGCATTCTGACCGCATAGACACCCGGTCGTTCTTTTCCAACCTGCCACGTACCTTTATGAAGGGGAATTCCCTGAGCTTTCAACTCGTCGACGTACGTATCAACCGCGTCCTCTAACGTTGGTGAATTTCGAGCAGGATGGGAACGCACCAATTCCAGAGCTTCGTAAGCCCGTGGATCATCAGGAATATCAGGCGTTCCCCCTTTGGGGCGGGAAAACACAAAACCCACGACGATAAGAAGCACTAAGACCCCAAGACCCAGGACGCTTCCGATTCTGATCGATCCCATAAAAATTCAGGCTCTCCCTGATAATGGGCTATCCACCGGGCGAAGACAAATAACGCATCGCTCAAACGATTTAAAAATGGAACAATCTGCGGATTGATTGGTTCCCCGTGAGATAAGTGAACGCACACGCGCTCGGCACGCCGACACACGGTCCTGGCTTGATGCAAAAATCCGGAGACTTTCCCGCCGCCCGGCAGCAGGAACTCTTCCAATGGTTCCAGATCTTCCTGGCACCGGTCAATCCAGCGTTCCAATTGTTCGACGTCCCGAGTGGTCACCTTCGGCATATTCTTGAATGCTTGACCCGAAGCCGTGGCCAGTAATCCCCCAATGTCAAATAATTTATTCTGAACCCATTTCATCGACTCTTCCAATTGCAGGGAAGCGTCCCCAATCCCAGCCTGTTCCTTATTAAACGCACGAACCAGGCCAATAATGGCATTCAACTCGTCAACCGTTCCATAGGCCTCAACTCGGACGGCGTCTTTGTCAATCTCCTGGCCACCCGCGAGCCTCGTCCGACCACCATCGCCGGTTTTTGTATAGACTTTCGAGATTCTCACTCTTCAACCTCGCAACGTTTATCCGGACCCGGGGTCACGATGAATTTCCGGGTCACGACGTTTCCATTTTGCGTCAGCGGTAACAGTTTCACAACTTCCCCGTGAGTTCCGGCCAGCGTGATTCTGAGCAGGTTCTTGTCATGAGCCTTTCGTCGATGGAGAGTCCGGTAGAAAAGGAATCTCGAAATTCATACGGATTCCACCGAAAATCGAGCGTCCCGGCGTCCCATAATTCAAAACTTCTTCATATTCTTCGTCAAAGAGATTATCGACGCGGACGTAGGCTTGGAACTGCTCGGAAATTTTATAATTCACTGCTACATTGACCACTTCAAACGAACCGAGGCTCTGCGGCTGCGAGCCAACAAAACGAAAATCGATGATTGCGCTTAAGGGAGCAACCGGTTCATAAAAAATACTGAGACTGGCCTGATCCACGGGCCAGCGCGCTAACCTTTCGGTCGTGATCAAGTCTCGAGTCAGGGTCATGGTGTATTGCCCT
The DNA here is from genome assembly GCA_965215405.1 of Nitrospirales bacterium. Classification (GTDB taxonomy): domain Bacteria; phylum Nitrospirota; class Nitrospiria; order Nitrospirales; family UBA8639; genus Bin75. Next base: position 143,367 of record OZ244060.1, on the reverse strand, counting down.
CTCAGTTCCAAACGCTTCATCCAGGGTTTCTCCCGGACCATGACAATATTCACCAGGCCTTCCCAACCCTGCGATTTAGCTGAAGCCAGATTGACGGGACGATAATCTGGTGGAGGCCACAGAATGCGATCACGATATCGATTCCAGAAATAACCGCCGCTGATTTTCACTCTGTTGTCAAGAAAGACCTGATCAACCCCCACGTCGAAACTTTGACTTGTCTCAGGCTGCAAATTGGGATTGCCAAGATTTGCATTGATCGTCGGCGCCCGAAATCCCGTTGCATAGCTGCTGCGTATTTTCGTGTTCGTTTCTTCGACCAGATATCCTCCGGTTACGCGATAGGTCGTGGCATCGCCAAAGGTATTATAACTGTCGTGCCGAATCCCTGCAGTGGCAAAGAATCGATCAAACAGATTGAGTTGCATTTGGCCGAAACCTGCATGGGACGAGATAATCTTCTCCGATAAGCCTGTATCGTTCTCTCCCATCTGTTCACGCAATTGATAGCCCGCCGTCAACGTGACGTATTGATTGAGTCGAAAGTCGTGTTGACTTTCGATCCGGTTCGCCAGCACGCGTGTTTCATTGGGACGGCCGGAGGGACGACTCTCTATTCCGGTTGACACGTTGCGCTGCCAAGTTCCCGGATCGAACAGGCTCGCCTCCTGGGCGCGAGAAAGCGTCAACGCGTGAGTCCACCAATCGGTCAAGGGTTGCCGATACGTTCCGCTAAAGATGAATTGCCTGCTGTCGGTTCTGGCCTTGAACACGTCCGAGGGATTAACAGTGCCGTCGTCGGGATTGAGCGAAAAACCGTCGGCATTGAACGAGCCGTTCCACCACCGAACATTGAAGTCGAGCCGACCTTCGAAAGGCAGAGTCGCGCCTAATCGAGCAGAAGCCTGCCAATTCCGATAGGCGTCGCGTTCGGAAGCCCCTCTTCGATAATTGATCGCCGAGATGCCTGATGTATCCCAGCGAGAGAGGGTGATGGAAAAATCGAGAGGCCCTTTGCCGCCGGAAACGTGCCCACCTTCTCTCAACGTATTAAAAGATCCGTATTCAAAAAACGCACCTGCCTTCAGAGGACCGCGCCCTTGTTTTGTCGTAATATTTATCACTCCACTCATCGCGTCGGCGCCCCAAAGCGTGCTCTGGGCGCCCCGAACGATTTCAATTTTTTCAATGTTATCGATGGTGAGGTTTCCGAAATTAAACTGCCCCAACGTTGCGCCGTTGACAATCGCCCCATCGATTACAACCAAAGTCTGCTCGGAAGACCCGCCTCGAATCCGTACGGTTGCGACGCCACCCGGACCGCCGTTTTGAAACACGGCCGTACCCTGTGTCAGGCGAAGGGCTTCCACCACCGTCTTGACTTTACGTCGTTTGAGATCCTTTTCGGTCAAGACTTCAACCGCACTCGTCACCTGAGTAAAGGGAACCGGCGTTTTTGTTGCACTCACGATTACGGGGTCCAGAGTCCGGACGTCTGAAGAATCGGCGCGTGGTTCACCGAAAGAGAACGCGGGGAAGCAGAAACTGCCAAGAATAAAGACCGGATACATACAACGTAACCCACGAAACAACATGATCGACCTCCCTTTGGCTCGAAGGGTGGGTTGAGAAGTTGACGGCAGTTGGGTCTCCTGACTCGCGGATTGTCACTCTCCTGCGCCTTCCCGGCCCATGCGTGACTGCGCGAAATAATTTTCACGCGTATCTTGCCCTGCCAGTGGCTGTTTTGCAGATTCGCTCCCCGCTTACAGTGGCGGCACCGTGATGGATTTGCACCATCTTCCCCGACGCGTGCCGTAATGGTTCCTCGATCCCGTTCCTTTCGTTAATGGTTGAACGATATTGAGGGAGTCATCTCCCCCTCCTCTCCAGAACAGGGAACGCAGGCAGCATGAGATGCCGCGCTACGGAAAATATCTCACACGGGCAACGTCACTCGCGGTGCCCGTGATCGTGGATGTCGGTCCACGACGACCCGACAACGATAGACCGGCTCGAGAATCTTCGGCCGAATCACGTCGCGAGGAGACCCCCGTTTGACAATTTCTCCCTGATGCAACAAGAGCAGTTGATCACAACACTGACTCGCAAGATTCAAATCATGCGACACCATCAGCACCGTTAACCCACGCTCCTGGTTCAGTTGTCGAAGCTTCCGTACAATATCAAGCTGATGATGGAGATCCAGGAACGCGGTTGGCTCATCCAGGAGGAGAACCTGGGGGTCTTGTGTCAACGCGCGAGCAATCATGGCGCGCTGTCGTTCGCCGCCCGACACGTCGGACATGAAACGATCGGCCAACGTCTCAATCCCCACGTCGTGCATGGCCTGGGCAGCCAGGCGGACGTCTGTCGATGAATCCCAGCCCCATCCATCAAACGGACGAGAAAACGGGAATCGCCCCATAAGCACTAACTCTCCCAGGGTAAATGGAAACACCTGGGAAGTCTCCTGCGGGACGAAGGCCATTTGTTGTGCGATCATTGCCGGAGACAACGTCCTGAGGTCTTTTCCCAAAAAATAAACGTCGCCCGACTCCTGGCGCAGAAGTCCCATCAATAATTTAAGAAACGAGGTTTTTCCCGATCCATTGGGACCGATCACGCCAACAATCGTTCCGGTCTCGATCAAACACTCGACGTTTCTGAGTGCCCATCCTCGATCAAGACAACGATCGTATCGAAAGGACAAATCTCTCACGCGAAAGGCCAGGGGTTTTTCTGATGTCTCCCTCACAAGGCGACTCCTGCACGACGTTTTACCAACAAATAAATGAAAATCGGTCCCCCAATGAAAGCCGTCACCACCCCAACCGGCAGTTCGGTCGGAGACAACGCCGTACGGGCGACGGTATCCGCCACCATGAGAAACGTGCCCCCCACCAGCGCGGAAGCCGGCAAAAGAAGACGATGATCCGCTCCCACTGTCATTCGAACCGTATGGGGTACGACCATCCCGACGAATCCAATCAGACCGGCAATGGAAACGACGGCACCGGTCATTAAGGCCGCAACCACAAAAATGAGTTTTTTGACTCGTTCAATCTCAACTCCTAAAGCCCTGGCGGTTTCTTCTCCCATCGTCAGCACGTTGAGCGGTCGAGCCAGCCGGAACAAGAGAACGCCGCCCAGTCCCAGGAACACGCCAAGCCCCAGCAACGTCGAGTATTCCGGAGCGCTCAAGGTTCCCATCAACCACGTCATCATTGCGAATGCTCGCGTGGGGTCGGCAATGGACACGGCAAACGTGATCAGTGCTGAAAACAGCGCGTTGAGTATGACTCCGGCCAGTAACAGCGTGTGCACGGACAGCATACGATACGTGACGCTCATTCGATACACAATCAGAATGGAGAGAAGTCCTCCGAGAAACGCCCAGACAGGGAGAATCGAAATCCCCATCACCGTTCCGCCGATACCCAAAAGCATGCCAAGCGTAGCGCCAAACGCCGCGCCACTGGAAAGACCCAGGACGTAGGGCTCGGCCAGGGGGTTCCGCAACAGCGCCTGTAACCCGACCCCCACGGCGGCCAATGACCCCCCAACCAGAAATGCCAACACGACGCGTGGAAGGCGAACGTGTAAGAGGATGAGACCGGAAACCCCAACCGATTCCGGTGACTCTCCCCCGGCTTGAACCGCGGTCCTCAGAATCCGAAGGACGGTCCCTAAGGGAAGAAATTCCGCTCCGAAGGTGAGACACCCGACTCCAACCAACAGGCTCAACAAGACTAAACCCGTCACGCTGGTTAACCAACGAAACGCCGAGAGGGAAGTCACCGGGATTTCCGTCTTCCCGGTCTCGGAAACACCGGGCGCCTCGACCTCGAAATCGGACGTCGGAGTTCCCAGGTGACCGTTGTCCACGATCAACTCCCCTGAAAAATTTCAGGGTGGATGATTCGAGCTAACGCCTCGAGACCCTGACCAATTCTTGGCCCCGGTCTGCTGATCAACGTCCAGGGGACGAAATGAAGGCGTTTGGTTTTCACTGCCGTCATGGTCGTCCATCGAGTCCATTGCTCGAAGTCGGACGTCGCGGCATCCTTGCCGTCCATCGAGGGCAACAGAAGAATTTCAGGGTCCTTTTGCAGCACGACTTCCATGCTCAGGCGCGGATAGGCGTTTCCGGCGTCCTTGGCAATATTGTCTCCACCTGCCAATTCAAGGAGTTGATGAATGAAACTCCCTGACCCTGCGGTGATAAAGGGTTGCGGATAGACCACGTAGAGGACGCGAGGTTTCGACAACGCACTGGTTCGATCGCCAATGGCCTGAATGTCTTGACGCATGGAACGGGCCAGGGCATTGGCTTCTTGAACCCGGTGCAACATTCGTCCAAGGGTCTGGATATGAGCATACACGTGCTCGATTGATCGAGCTTCCAAAATAAATAAGGGGACGTTGAGTTGTTGGAGCGTTTCCAGCACGTCGTCCCGAATCACGTCCATCGCCACGACAAGATCCGGCTGCAAGGCAAGAAGCGGCTCGAGGTTGGGACGGGAATCTCCTATACGCGTTTTGGTCAATGCCTCAGGGGGATAATCGCAAAATTCCGTCACGCCTACGACTGAGTCCCCCGCACCAATGGCAAACAGTATTTCTGTGATACTCGGGGCAAGGGAAACGACGCGTTTCGGGGGGTTGGCTAAATAAATTTTCCGCCCGGTATCATCGACAAACGTTCGAGGAGCCACGTTGGCCATGAAAGGCATACCGGTGAGAATGCCTTGTTGACGACGTTTCATGGTCGTAGAGGGATCGGAGAAACCAAAAAGAGGTTCACAGACGAGAAATATAAGAAGCGCGGTCGCCATGCTGACAAGAGTAAAACGGACCAGCCGTTCAGACTCCCGTGCACCACGGCAATCCTGGAAAATCCGAAGACGTGACACAATAAAAAATCCCCAAGGCCTGAACGACCATGAGGATTATTCCCGCGTCTTCATCCTCTACCCGATCCCCAGCCCACGAGGGATCGAAGGTCGCGAATCCCGTTTGCCAATCCGATTCGGAACGACAAGAACAGAATTCTCAGCTCGGGTAGGTCTTCTGGCTTCCGGATCCTAACCTACTTCCCGCGCCTTCCCGTCAAACACGGCGTCGTTGACAGTGGCATTTGCGAGGTTCGTTTCCAGTTACAGCGGCGGGACCGCGAAGGAGTTACACCTTCTTCCCTGAACCCGTGCACACCAAGATATCGATGTCGGGGGAACTCTAGGGAACGTGGAATCCGTTTGTCAAGCACAGGGTAGACGCAACGCCTGACAGACGGTTTTGATATCGACGTAGCGACCAACGTGATCAGCCCACAGATCAAGACCTGCCTTCAGTCGTCGGGTCACGTTCCGTGAATCCACGGGGTCGCTTGCAGCTAAACCCTTGCGGACCAGCACGCGATTGATCCAGGCCCGACGGAAAGACGGATCATCGAACACGCCATGAATATAGGTGCCCCATATCAGACCGTCTGAGGAAGCGGCACCGTCTTCTCTTTCTCCCTTCGCGTCGAAAATCCGAAAACATGGGAGCCCTTGACGACGATACGTCACTCCCATGTGAATTTCGTATCCCCGGACGCTTTCCGATCCTGATATTCCAGGCATCAGGGGATTCGCCGTCACCTGTACCGTCTGTTTTTCATGACGCAGAGCCGTATCAATCGGTAAAAATCGCAGGCCTTCCGCGTGCCCGCCTCCCTCAACTTCATGAGGGTCGGCAATTCGTCCGCCCAGCATTTGAAACCCTCCACAGATGCCAATCATCTCCCGCTGAGCGCAAACGTGTGCCGCCAGCGTCGGGGCAAAGCCTTTTTCCTTAATGTACCGAAGATCGTGGATTGTTTGTTTGCTGCCCGGAAGGATAATCACGTCCGCGTCAACAACGTCTTTGACGGTCGCGGCATACCGCAACGCGACGTCGGACTCACGGGACAGCGCGTTGAAATCCGTGAAGTTGCTCATATGAGGCAACAGGATGACGGCAACGTTCACCGTTTCCCGTGAAAAAGAGGCACCGGAACCCGATTCAACGGTCACGCTGTCTTCTTGATCAAGCACAAGGTCACGTAAAAACGGCAGAACTCCAAGAACGGGCAGCCTCGTCCGCTTCTCGAGAAAGGCGACACCATCATCGAAGAGACTTCGATCACCACGAAATTTGTTGATCACCACTCCCAGCAACCGTTTCCGTTCGTGGGAGGCCAACAAATCCAGCGTGCCGATGACCTGAGCGAAAACTCCACCACGATCAACGTCCGCCACAAGGATCACCTTCGCGTCAGCCATATGAACGACCGGCCAATTGACCAAGTCACGATCGCGCAAATTCATCTCAGCCGCACTGCCTGCACCCTCAATAATCATCAACTCGTATTGTGAAGCCAACCGTTCGTAACTCTGCCGTACATATTGAAACAACTCCGGCTTGCGGGCAAAGTAGTCTCCGGCATCCAGGCTTTTCCACACTTTTCCCTGTACGACGACCTGCGAGCGCCGCTCAGCTTCCGGTTTAAGCAGTATGGGATTCATATCAACGCGTGGAAACAGCCCACACGCCTCCGCTTGAAGGACTTGCGCGCGTCCCATCTCTCCACCCTCCGCGGTCACAAACGAATTCAACGACATGTTTTGAGATTTAAACGGAGCCACTCTGATTCCGGCACGATGAAAAATTCGTCCAAGGCCCGCCGTGACGAGGCTTTTCCCCACGTCAGAGCCCGTTCCAAGAATTGCCAGGGCTTTAGCCATCGTGATTGAGGGAAGGATGATCGTGTGCCTGACAACGCTATCGCGGGACGTCAATCGTCAAACGAGCGGGAAAGAGACGATCAACGTCTTGACGACGTCGCGCGTCGCGCAGAAGCGTTTCGACTTGAGGCTTCACCGAACCCTGGAAACTGATTCGACCATCAGTCACCACGGTCACGGGTTCGGAGAAGTCAATCAATGCATCATTCAACAGCATGGTGTATCGCCGGACTCGTTCGGTTTTGACCTCAATATGATTCTCGCCTCTCACGTCAACGGTCAACTTCGCGTAGATCTTGTTTTTGATCAGATCATCATGCCGGTCCACCAACCGTTCTGAAAACATGGCGATACGGTCGGTTGAATCAATGCGCACCCAACCGAAATCAGTCAAGTGACTCGCGTCACGAACCACGGTCAATCTCCGAGGATACGGGTCGCGACGCTGTTTCTCGAACCACTCCACCAGGGCGGGCAACTCCTGTCGAGGAAAGAAATGACCGCCGGCGTGCGGATGCGACCATTCATGTTCACGATACGTAAAGGCGATCCCAAGTCGCGCCAGTTCATTCGTGACGTTCCGACTCAGCCAGACCGGCATGACGCGGTCCCTGGCCCCATGGATCACGTACAGCGAGGCGTGCCGAAGATTTTCCAGAAAAGGAAACAACGCGTCGTCAATTCCACCGGCCATCGGCGCCACGGCCGCAAACCGAGGCGCATGATGCATTCCAATTATCCACGCACCGATACCGCCGTTCGACATGCCCGTCAAGTAAATCCGGTTCGGATCGATTCGATACCGTGCACGGACTGCTTGAATGGTGCCGAGTACCAGTTCTTCGCCCAGCCGGGTCCACCACGTTCCCATCCTGACCGTGGGACAGGCCAGAATAGACGACTCACCCAACCGTGTTGTCCATCGCTCCAAATAGGAATCACCCGTAAACCCGGCTCCATGCAAACAGACGACCAACGGCAAGGCTACCTCATGATCATAGGACGGAGGCACAAACAAACCATACGAGAACGTTTTTCCTCGAACTCGAATCGGCCGATTGGGAAGCACGCCTACCGGAGCCGTCTCGTAGGTTCGGCTTTCTTGAAGTAATCGACTCACGCGCTCCGGACGTGCGTCAGGATGATCCAGAATGGCCTGCAACAACGACTCAGCCCGTGCACGATCCTCAGCCGCGAGATAGTGCTCGACAAGGGTCGCCAAGGATTGGTCGGACGTCGGAGGTGAACCAGTCACCGTATGCGTGGCCCGTCCCACCGTGTCAGCACCGGCATGCAGCTCCCCAACGGCCAGTAGTCCGACAAGAACCATGAATTGCAGCGTCATAACCAGGGCACGGCGGGCAGGGGTCCCCTCATTCACCGTCACGCTCCGCCGGCAAATGTTCCTGCACCACCCGTAAAAAGACTTCACCATATTTCCTCAGTTTATGCTCGCCGACACCGGGGATTTGCGCCATTTCTTCCCGCCTCAGGGGCTTGAGCCGTACCAACTCACGGAGGGTGGTGTCGTGAAACACCACATAAGGCGGCACCCCCTGCTCCCGGGCCAGAGCCATACGCGTGCCCCGTAAAGCCTGCCACAGGGCCTCGTCGGTTGGTGCGATCGGCGCAACGGCAACCTTTTCTTTTTTCCCCGTCACGGCGCGCCGCAATCTTCGCAGGGTCAGCCCCAGCTCGCCGCGCAGCACCTGGTGCGACTGTTCCGTCAGGCGCAGAGCGTCGAAACGATCAGCGTCCACCCGGAGGCAGCCATGGGCGATGAGTTGGCGGAAAATGGAGCGCCACTCGGCGGTGCCGTGCTCCGCGCCGATGCCGAACACCGGCAGTCGGTCGTGGCGGCGGTCGCGGACGCGTGAGTTGTCCTTGCCGATGAGAACGTCGACCAGATAGTTCACGCCGAAACGCTCGCCGGTGCGGGAGACGCAGGACATGGCTTTCCGCGCAGCCTCGGTGCCGTCCCAGGTTTGCGGCGGGTCCATACAGTTGTCGCAGTTGCCGCAGTCCTCCCCCTGCTCTTCGCCGAAGTATGCGCGGATGGCGCGACGTCTGCAGGTGGCGAGTTCGCACAAGCCCACCATGGCTTCCAGTTTCTGGTGCTCCACCCGCTTATGCGCCTCATCGGCTTCGGACTCGTACAGCCACTGACGGAAGATGATGATTTCCCTCAGGCCGTAATTCATCCACGCGCTGGCCGGCAGGCCGTCACGGCCCGCGCGCCCCGTTTCCTGGTAATAGGCCTCAATGCTCTTCGGCAGGCTGAGGTGGGCGACAAAGCGCACGTCGGGCTTGTCGATGCCCATACCGAAAGCGACCGTGGCGACAATCACCACGCCCTCTTCGCGCAGGAAACGCTCCTGGTGCCGGCGGCGCACGTGGTCCGAAAGTCCTGCGTGGTAAGGTAGCGCGTCGCGCCCGCGGGCGCGCAGCCATTCGGCGGTTTCCTCCACTTTTTTGCGCGTCAGGCAATAGACAATGCCGGCATCGACGGGGTGCTCGCTTTGCAAAAAGCGCCACATACGCTCGCGACCGTTATCGTCGTCATAGATGGCATAACGGATGTTGGGACGATCACAACCGTGGACGTAGGCGGTGGCCCTCTCCAGTTGCAGTTGGGTGACGATTTCGCGCCGGGTCGCGCCGTCAGCGGTGGCCGTAAGGGCAATGCGTGGCACCGAAGGATAACGCTCGTGCAGCACTGACAACTGCAGATATTCCTCGCGGAAGTCGTGCCCCCAGCGCGACACGCAGTGGGCTTCGTCAATGGCGAACAGGGCGATGTTTTGCGTGTCCAGCCATTCCAGGGTCGGCACCTGCAGCAGGCGCTCGGGCGCGACGTAGAGCAGGTCCAGCCTCCCGCCACTCACCGCCGCTTCCACCGCCCGCACCTCCTCCACGTCCAGTGTGGAGTTCAGACAGGCCGCCCGCACCCCGCACTGGCGCAGCGCGTCCACCTGATCCTTCATCAACGCAATCAGCGGCGACACCACGACGCCCACCCCGTCCCGCATGATGGCTGGTATCTGGTAACACAGCGACTTGCCCCCGCCCGTCGGCATCAGGACCAGGGCGTCCCTTCCGGCCAGCAAATCCTCAATCACTTCCTCCTGGCGCAAGCGAAAAGAAGAATGTCCGAAGACGGTCCGGAGAATACGAAGAGCGTCGTCGATGGATCGGATATGTTCCATTTTTTGTTGTCCTTGCTTCCCTGTCCGGCCCGATGACGCAGGTAACGGTCAATCCGCACCACCACCACCGCATTATAGCAGAGCGGCAGCCGAACGTCGTCAATGCGACCGGCGACCTCCTGTGCTGATCACCACTCCACGCAGGGACGACGGATCTCGACCCACTGCCGGCCGGTGGACAGGGTCAACGCCAACGCGCCGAGTTCGCCGGACATTCGCCATGATTTCAGGCCGACGCCAGCCCCTCGGCCACCTTCCTGGGCCAGTAACCAAACCCAGTTCACGCCCCATCGGCCCCCTGGCCCCCACGCGCGTGCTTGACCCCTCCGGCGTCAATAGTGCCTAATTCGACCTGTTCGCCAGTCCTCGACGTCGAATGCCGGCGCTACAACACCACGCAGATCGAATCGTCACCGGAGTCATGGAAAACGACCCTGTCTGAGCACCGCATCCGGCCTTTCGGCATTGAAGCCTGAGACGAAATGGTAAAATCTGATACAATTTGTACCGTTATTGCCTTCCCAATAAAAGCTTCTGAAAGGTAAGGAGAAGATAATGTCGAATATCAGTACAGCCGACATCCGGATGGAAGATGCCCGAGTAGAATTCGAGCGGACGTCCCGACCCCTGACTGACCTGGAACTGGAGCTGATAACTTCCGAAGACGAAGATTACGGAAGTGCTCCCCCAGCCTATCAGATTACAACGTATCCAGCGGATTACACCCTGGAAGTCTTGCATCAAAAATGGAAAAACAATGAAATCACAATCCCCGAATTCCAGCGGCGATTCGTTTGGAAACAGGTTCAGGCCAGCAAGTTGATCGAGTCCTTCCTTGTCGGTCTGCCGGTCCCTGCCGTATTCCTCTACAGCGATCGCGAAAGCCAGAAATACTTTGTCATAGACGGACAGCAACGCCTGAAGAGTGTTTTTTATTATTTTGAGGGATATTTTGGCTCCGAAAAACGAGGTGCCCGCAAGGCATTCAGTCTGAAGGGCCTCGATAAGGAAAGCCCCTTTCACGAAAAGAGATTTGAGGCCCTTCGTGAATCAGACCAACGGCTATTGAAAAACGCCGTATTGCGCGCGTTCATCGTCCGGCAACGCGACCCCGCTGACGTCACAAGTATGTATCACATCTTCGAAAGACTCAATACCGGCGGAACGCTGTTGGCGAATCAGGAAATCCGTAATTGTCTCTATCACGGAAACTTTGTTGATTTCCTCGAAGAGATCAACAAACTTGAAAGCTGGCGAGCCATACTTGGCAAAGAAGAACCTGACAGCCGACGGAAAGACATTGAGCTTCTGGTGCGCTTTTTCGCAATGCAAACGTTGGACGCATACAAGAAGCCAATGAAAGATTTTCTGTCGAGATTCATGCGAAAGAACAAGGATGCATCCAAAGAAGCGTTAGAAGACAGACGGCGTGTATTCGAAGAGACCTGCGATACCGTCATTAGAACTCTCGGAGAAAAACCTTTTCACGTTCGTTCGGGTATGAACGCTGCAATATTCGATGCCGTCATGGTTGCTTTCTCCAAACACTTGACCCAAATTCCGGAAGACATCAAAGCCCGATATAAGAAGTTGGTCAGGAACATCGATTTCAAGCAGAATACAAGTCAGGGGACAACGGACGTCGATAGAGTGCGTAAGCGTTTTCAACAAGCTTCACGAGAGCTTTTTGATACGTAATTCGGTCGGTATCGATTATGCGTATTTCACGAATTGAGCAGGCATTGGAGAAATACGAGTCACATTTATCTTCAGGACAAACAATCGAAATTGAAGTAGAGGTCTTACTGACCCAATCGTTGCTAATTCTCATATGCGCCGAGTTTGAACGTACAATCAAAGACTTGATTAGAAATAGATGTTCGTCTGTATCGGATGGTTCTGTAAAGAATTTTGTTGTAAGTTGTACGGACAGGGCATTTCGTAGTCTGGCAATAAGTGACGTTGCATGGTTGCTTGGCCATCTCAGGCTCTGCGGCGCAATCCCTGAGGCTATGGTCACGATAGCAGTGAAGAGAAGCTGTATTCGAAGTACACGGATATCGTCATTTCAGAAGCCTGCACTGCGATGGGCTTCACAAGCCTGGTCTTGAAGGAACGGGCTGACGTTGCCGATGTCGAGTGTGTATGTGATGATTACAGTTTCGTAGCGGACGCTAAGGCGTTTCGTCTGAGCCGCACAGCGAAAAACCAGAAGGACTTCAAAGTGCAGGCCATGGACAACCGGAAGCACGGCAAGCCATTTGCTATGGTTGTCTGCCCTGTCTACCAGTTACCTTCGCGAACAAGCCAGATCTACCAACAAGCTGCCGCCAACTCAGTATGCATTTGCACCTATACACACCCTGCCGTGTTGGTTAGATATGCCGAGATGATTCGACAGTCCAATGCTATTGGATTACTCCATGATGTTTTCAAAACCGTCGAAGCCATGAACCCGTCGAAAGATGCCAGTGCATATTGGCAACAGTCAATCGAACGTTCTTAGATGTCGATAGCAGCATCGCTGGTATTTGGCAAGAAGAGAAGATCGCTTCACTGGAGTCAATCCTGATAGCGCGAGAGGAGGCACTCACTTTTTTGGCCAGGGAACGAGAACGCATTATGAAACTATCCCGCAAAGGAGCGATTCACGAGGTCCTCAAGTGGCACAAAATCGAGAATAGAATACAGGCTGTCAAGTCTGTCACCGACAATGGTCTGTTGAAGATCAGGTGAACACCATGAATGAGACTTATATTGACAAAATAACTCTCGCAGATTGCAGGGAGCATATTCCGCTGCTTATGGATGAAAGCGTAGAGCTTTTTCTTTCCGATATTCCGTATGGTATAAGCCTTGACGATTGGGACGTTCTTCACAACAACACAAACGCGGCCTTACTTGGCCAGTCTCCCGCTCAGGTCGGGAAGTCCGGATTCAAGCGGAGAGGCAAACCGATCAACGGTTGGTCGCAAGCAGACAGAAACATGGGGAAGGAGTACCAAGAGTGGTGCAGGTCATGGGCAGAAATGGTCTTGCCCAAATTGAAGAGTGGAGCGTCTCTTTTTGTATTCGGTGCACGCCGCACGATTCATCGAGTTGTCAACGCTTTCGAAGACAGTGGGTTTCTGCTCAAGGACGTTCTCGCGTGGAAGAAGGAATCGGCACATCATAGAGCACAGAGAGTGAGCATAGTCTTCGACAGGCGTGGGCTAATGAATGCTGCAAAGACATGGAGGGGGTGGCGACTCGGAAACCTCGCTCCGATATATGAACCTATTGCCTGGTTCATGAAGCCTTACAGAATTGGCGGAACGGTTGCCGACAATGTGCTGGAACACGGTGTAGGGGCCATGAACATTGAAGAGTGTCAGATACACGGTGCTAATCCGACCAACGTACTGGAGTTTGGTTTCCAAAAGAGCGAACGGCGTATTCACGAGGCACAGAAGCCGCTTCAACTTACAGAGTTTCTTATCAGGCTCACTACCCAGGAAAATCAAACGGTTCTTGATCCTTTCATGGGGAGCGGAACAACGGCGGTGGCCGCAAGACGCGTGAAGCGGCATTTCATTGGCTTCGAGACAGTGCCGGAATTTCATACAGAGGCACTTCAAAGACTCGACAGGGAAACAGGAACTCCATACGCTTCCGAACCGTCACGGTTTCAACCAACGCTTTTTTGAGAAAACAAACAAGCAATCGGGGAGCTGAACACAACGGCATAAATTATGCCTCATATTGGGTAGATGACGACGGCGAGTCCACGGTGAGAGCGTCGTTGTGCGCAGAATGGTCGGGAGGAGGGATCAGGTCCAGACTTAGTTTAAGAGGTGAAGTCCGGATCTGACCTCTACCCGTAACTAAAACTACGCCATCTTGACCAGTTCGGCTATTGCGCCGCTCACGCCTTCAAAGATTTGGTGCGGTTTTGCGGTCCCGTACATATAGGCCGGAGTGGTGATCACGCGATTCGCCGTGTCAACGACAAACTTTTCGACCGCGCAATTGGTATGCCTGGCTCCGGTTTTTTCGACTTCTGATGCCGTTCCCTGATCATCGCCGATCGTCACGTTGACGCCTTTCTCGCCGAATGCCAGGGCCATGATGGCCGGAGCAATACAAATCGCGGCAATGGGCTTTCGGCCTTCATGAAATTCTTTCACGATTCGCAGGACCTGGGGATCAATCTCCCCTCCACTTCCCTTCTGCCCGAAATTGCACAAATGAAGCGCCGCGCCAAACCCACCGGGAAACGCCAGGGCATCAAAGTCCTGAGCCTTGAGTTCTTCCAGCGTTTGGATTTCGCCTCGCGCGATACGAGCCGCCTCCTGCAGCACGTTTCTCTTCTGGCCCGTTGCCCGTTGCGTCAAGTGATTCGTTTCAGCCACGTCCCGATTCGGTGCAAAACACTGATACTCGGCACCCTGCCGTCCAATTGCCACCAGCGTACTAATGGCTTCGGTAATCTCTGCCCCGTCCAAGAATCCACAGCCTGATAGAATGACCGCTACTTTTTTCATAATAACCTCCTCAGAACGCTGTCGCATCTATGATCAGGTCTTCTTTTCTACTTTGCCTCTACTTTACTGAAGACCTCACGTCTCCGGTGATGAGCAGGTCCTCACCAAGGGGTCGCACGTGGAGATTGGATACCCTCACTTTTTCGGCTAAACGTTTGGGCGAGAGACCGCCGATCAAGCCTGTTGCATTGTGTCCCCCCAAGAGAACCGGAGCCACGTAAAGATACACCCGATTCACCAGACCTTCACGCAAAAAACCGGCATTCAATTCACTCCCTCCTTCCACCAGCATACTGGTGACCCCCATGTTTCCAAGTGCTTGAAGACACCTGGGAATAGAGACACGGTGTTCTTTTTGAGGAAGCACCAGTACCTCCACGCCCCTCTTTCGTAATTGTTCGACTTTTCGGTGGCTGGCCATTTTCGTTGTAGCAATGGCTGTCGGGGCTTGTTCGATTTTCTGCAACACACGTGCCATGAGGGGGATCCGAAGACGGCTGTCAAAGATGAGGCGAATCGGTTGTCGGGTCGCGGTGCGTCCTCTTCCCGCAGACGTCCTGACCGTTAACAGGGGATCGTCTTTGAGAACCGTCCGTGCTCCCACGGCAATCACGTCAACCTGGCTTCTCAGTTGGTGGACGTGTTCTCGTGCTTTGGCTCCCGTGATCCATTGCGATTCGCCGGTCGCCGTTGCAATTTTGCCGTCCAGCGTCATTGCCGCCTTGAGCACGATGAACGGTCGGCCGGTTTTGACCCAATGAATATAGACCTCATTGAGTTTCGCCGCTTCGTTGGCAAGACAACCGAGATCGACTGAAAGCCCCGCCTGCCTGAGCTGCTGAATCCCGCGACCCGCCACCTGGGGATGAGGATCGCGCATCGCGACAACGACACGACGAATGCCCGATTGAAGAATCGCCGGTACGCAGGGCGGGGTGCGTTTTCCCACGTGACAACAGGGTTCGAGCGTGGTGTAGAGGGTCGCACGACGAGAACGGGACCTGGCTTGTCGAAGAGCACTGATTTCAGCGTGGGGGCCACCGGCCCGTTTGTGATAACCGGAACCCACGACGGTCCCCTTCGCGACCACCACTGCGCCGACCATGGGATTCGGTCGAGTCGTTCCCCTGCCTCGAGCCCCCAGCCTGAGGGCCTGTCTCATGAAATGGACGTCTTGATCGACGTCATTCACCGGCTCGCTTGCCTGTTCCCTGGCCGTGCCCGGGCTTTCGGCCTGGATTGCGATGGCGTCACGGCCACTCGGCGGCTGCGCGTTTTGGGTTTCGCCGAAGCCTTCACGGCTTTTTTCTTTTGCTTCGTCGCCGGCTTTTGCTCTTCCGCGTTCAACGCGGCTTGAGCAGCGGCTAATCGAGCAATGGCGACTCGATACGGAGAACAGCTCACGTAGTTGAGCCCAAGGTGATGGCAGAATTCAACGGAACTGGGTTCTCCGCCGTGTTCACCGCATATCCCCAGTTTGATGTCAGGACGAGTCGCTCGTCCTTCACGCATAGCCAACCGCATGACCGAGCCCACTCCTTCTCGGTCAAGCACGGCAAAAGGGTCAAATTTCAGCAGATCGTTGTCGCGGTAAAAGCCCGTAAACTTGGCTGCGTCGTCCCTGGAAAATCCATACGTGGTTTGGGTCAGGTCATTCGTGCCAAAAGAAAAGAACTCTGCGTCTTCGGCGATCTGCCGTGCCGTGACCGCAGCCCGAGGCAACTCGATCATGGTCCCGACCAAATAGGCCATTTTTTTTCCGTAGCGTTGCATGGTTTCATCGGCAACCTCTTTGATGATGGCTTTCTGCGCTTTCATTTCCGATGACATGCCCACCAGGGGGATCATGATTTCCGGCACGATCTTTTTCCCTTCTTTGGCCACCTCACAGGCTGCTTCCATGATCGCCCGCACCTGCATGCGAGTGATCTCAGGCATGGTAATGCCCAGGCGGCATCCTCTGAGTCCGAGCATGGGATTGAATTCATATAATTCTTCAACCCGTGCCAGGATTTTTCGTTTTTCTTCTATTTCCGGCGAATTCCCGTTTGCGGCCTCGGCGCGCGCGATATCCACCATGAGCTGTTCGCGTTTCGGCAAAAACTCATGCAAGGGCGGGTCCAGCAGCCGAATCGTGACAGGGTACCCTTTCATTTCTCGATAGAGCCCCATGAAGTCCTTTTTCTGGAGGGGAAGCAGTTGTTCCAGATACCGCTCTCGCTCTTTTCGGTTCGAGGCCAGGATCATCGCCTGCATGATTGGCGCACGGTCTTCCGAAAAGAACATATGTTCCGTTCGACAGAGACCGATCCCTTCCGCACCGAACCCGCGTGCAATTCCGGCTTGATTCGGGTCGTCGGCATTGGCCCGAACTCTGAGACGTCGGATCTCATCAGCCCACTTCAAGAGGGTGGAAAAATAGCGAAACTTTTCGGATCGGGTCGCGGAAAATTTTCCCTGGACCACCTGAATCACTTCCGAGTCGACCACGGATAACGTCCCGCCATAGATACACCCGGAGAATCCATTAATGGAAATGTAATCCCCTTCTTGAAAGACCGAAGGGCCAATTCGTACTTTGGCTTCGTCCTTGAAAACGTCGACGTCTTCGCAGCCGGCGACGCAGACTTTTCCCATTTGTCGCGCGACCACCGCGGCATGAGAGGTCATGCCACCCGTGGCGGTCAAAAAGCCTTCCGACGCGTGCATGCCGTGAACGTCGTCCGGGCTGGTTTCTTTCCGAACAAGCACGGCTTTTTCTCCCCGTGCCTTGAGTGCCACCGCACGATCCGGGGTTAAGGCGATTTTCCCGCAGGCGGCTCCCGGGCCAGCCGGCAACCCCTTTCCAATCGGTTGAAATTTCTTTTCTTCGGTTTGTTCAAAAATAGGATACAGATACTGAGCCAACTGCTCCGGTTCGACCCGACGCACGGCCTCCTTTTTATCAATCAGCTTTTCTTTGACCATATCAACGGCAATCCGAACCGCTGCAATCCCCGTTCTCTTCCCGCCCCGCGTTTGCAACATATAGAGTTTGCCTTCTTGAATCGTAAACTCCATGTCCTGCATGTCACGATAATGTTTCTCCAGAGTTTTTTGGGTGGTCATGAGGGATTGATAGGCAACGGGCAACGCGTTCTTCAGGGCGGAGACTGAAAGGGGCGTTCGAAGGCCCGCAACGACGTCTTCACCCTGGGCGTTTAATAAACATTCCCCGAAAACCGTTCGCGCTCCCGTGGATGGATCTCGAGAAAACACGACGCCGGTTCCGCTGGTCTTGCCCATGTTTCCAAATACCATGGCCACGACGTTGGCGGCGGTTCCCCACGTGTCCGGAATGCCGTAAATCTTTCGATAGGCCACCGCCCTGTCACCAAACCAGGACGCAAAGACCGCCTTCACCGCCATCTTGAGTTGCTCGAGCGGATCCTCCGGAAACGCTTGGCCGGTTTCCTGTCTCACGACTTTTTGATACGTTGAGATCAAATCTCTGAGGGCTTTCGCGGAGAGGGCAACGTCGGTCGCGGCTCCAACGCGTTTCTTTTTATTTTCTAACGCGCTTTCGAACTTTTCCCGTGGTATATTCATCACCACGGAGCCGAACATCGTGATAAAACGACGATACGAATCCATGGCAAAGCGTACATTGTTCGTCCTGGCGGCTAACCCTTTGACGGTTTCCGAGTTCAAGCCGAGGTTCAGGACCGTGTCCATCATTCCAGGCATTGACGCCTGTGCCCCAGACCGCACGGATACCAGCAACGGGTTTTGAGGGTTCCCAAACCCCGCCTTCATCAACCCCTCTACGCGCTTCAGCCCTTTCAGGGTCTGGTCCCACATGCCGTCAGGATACCGTTCCCCAGCTCTGAAATATTCCAGGCAGGCCTCCGTCGTGATGGTAAAGCCCGGAGGAACGCAAATTTTCAAATTGGTCATTTCCGCCAGACCGGCACCTTTTCCGCCGAGCAGCTCTTTCATGGCACCTTTGCCTTCGGCTTTGCCGTCTCCAAATGAATAAACGTACTTCTTGTTACGCATGCGTGAGTTCCCCCAGTTGACCGAAGCAAGGCGACCCAGCCAGCCGGTTCGTTGCTGCCGGTTGGCACCCGAGGTGAAAATTTACCACAACTATCTGATTTCCCACAAAAATTTATTCAACGCGGACCGTGATTGTCTGAAAACCCCGTCCGAAGTCCTTGAACGGGCCCTTCCTGACGGCTTCCGGACGCTTTTGCGGGCTTCTGCCGGACGTTTGTCAAACTCGGGTGTATTTATACGGCTCATTTTTGCGAAGACGCGTCTCATACCAAGTCAAAAGCACGCGTTTGACCCACGTGCCCATATAGATGACCACGCCGGTAAAGATCAACAGCCCCAACGCCCAATGGTCGGCGTTTCTGGCGTTTTCATAATAGAGATTCCCGTCGATGCTTATGGCCAACGGCTCTCCTTCCCGTAATGAATGGACCTGCCCCGTGGGGTCGGTCGTATCCAACCATTCCGAACACACCTGAATCGGCCCCTCGACGCCGGCTACCTCGGCCCAGGCCACCCGGAGACAATGACCCGATTTCGGGTCGTAGAGATCGGAATTGGTCAGGACAAAATCCAAATCCAGGCCAGTGACCCACAACGCCCCCAAAAGAACCAGGTTGCAGACGACAATCAAGCCCAACGTAATCCCGCGGCGAAACCATTGGAATCCGGATTCGGAAAAAATCACGGGCTCTCACTGCTTCCGTCCAGTAATGGGGACGCCCCCTTACCGGCCTTGAATTTGGAGTTGAGACAAATCTCCGAAGGCCGAGAACAGCTCGTCGACTTGACACAACAACGACAACCGATTCGCTCTTACCTCAGGTTCCGGTGCATTCACCAACACACCCTCAAAAAATTGGTCAATGGGGCCTTTCAACCCGATGAGTTGCCTCAGGGCTCCGTGATAGTCATGGGCTTCAAGCGATTGCCCAACCACGCGCCTGGCCGTTTCCACTGCCTGATATAACGTCCGTTCCGCTGGGTGAGTCAAAAGCTCGCCCTTCATGGTTCTGTTCGTCCATGCTTCTTTTTCGACGATTCTGTGCGCTCGCTTGAATCCGACTATTAACAATTCAAAGTCTTGGTGACTCGCGACGGCTTGCAGAGCTTCCATGCGCACAAACAAATCGCGGACGTCACGGTCGGCACCGTTGGGACGCCCTAAGACACTCTCCATGACGTCTTCACGATATTCGGGCACGGTGCGGCCATAATATCGAAGCCGATCCTCCAAAAATTTGAGCAGGGGCCCCAAGGTCACGGGGGGATCTCCCGTTTCCGGACTTTTTGTTGGCAGAGCAGCGTTGACGCCCTGTGCATCAAGCAGGTGTCCCGCCTGATGCAGGACGGTTCTCAGGTTTATCTTCAATCCGGCTTCGATCACAATTCGAATCACGCCAAACGCACTTCGGCGAAGACTATAGGGATCTTCCGAGCCGGAAGGGACAAGCCCTGCATAGAAAAAAGCCGACAGGGTATCCAATCGATCGGCCAGCGCCAGTAACCTGCCCACCGTTGTTTTGGGGACGTCGTCATCCGGCGTTCGAGGCTGATAGTATTCCCCTATGGCTTGGCAAACTTCGATGGATTCGCCGTCATATGCTGCATACTTTTCCCCCATCACGCCCTGGAGCGTCGGAAACTCCCTGACCATCCCCGTCACCAGATCGACCTTGCTTAAGAGAGCCGCTCGTCGACACGACTCTTTCACCTCGGGGACCCCGGCGGTCTCTGCCAGCGTTTCTATCAGGGAAATCATGCGTTCGGTTTTTTGATGCAGAGAGCCCAGTTGTTTATGAAACACGACGCCGTTCAGTTGATGCACGCACTCGGCCAATTTCCTCTTACGATCCTCATGAAAAAAATATCGGGCGTCCGCCAGACGAGCGGCTAAGACCCGCTCATTGCCGATTGCAATCAACTCCATGTTTTTTACGTTCATGTTGGTGGGAGCGAAAAACCGGGGCAGTAATTCCTGCTTCCGATTGACGACGGCGAAAAACCCCTGATGCTCTTTCATGGAGGTAATCAGAACTTCCGGGGGCAATGCCAGATAGTTTCGATCAAACGTCCCTCTGAGAACATTGGGACATTCCAGCGAAAAGACCGCTTGGTCGAGGAGTTCTTCCTGATTGGCCTGATACACTTGTCCTTTGACCGAACGGGCAAGGTGTTTGAGTCGTCGACTAAGAACTGCCCGACGCCTGACCGGATCAACCACCACGCCAGCACGTTCCAATGCCGCTTCATATGCTTCCGGTCGTTGAATTTCGATTCCCTTGCCCGCCTTGTCGCTGGGTTTCCCGCCTGATAAGAACCGATGTCCCCATGAGCGGGCTCCCGACCGTACCCCGGCGAATTCGACGCACAGGGTTTTGGTGCCTACAAGTGCGACCAACCATCGAATAGGCCGTGGATACCGGACTCCCGAAGCATTCCATCTCATGGTTTTCAAAAACGTGAGTTGTTGAAGAAGACCGGGGAGACGCTCGGTGAAGACCCTGGCCGCCGGCAACCCCTTCTCCCGTTTGACGGCACACAGATAGATCCCTTTGACCGTTTCACGAGTCTCCAATTTTTTGACGTCCACGCCTTGAGAGTTTGCAAAACCCTCTGCGGCTTTGGTTGGGTGCCCCTGGGCGTCAAACGCCACGGCTTGAGAGGGCCCCAGTGTTTCCTGCATGGCCGGCGTTTGCTTTGTGGCCAATCCCTGAACGAGGACCGCGAGACGGCGAGGGGTGCCAAAAGTCCGGATATGGTCATGGGAGAGACGCTGATTCGCCAGAAAGCCTTCCAGTAATTGCGCGAGTTGCGTCATGGCCGGTTGAATCATCTGCCACGGCAACTCCTCGGATCCGATTTCCAGCAGAAAAGACGTCGTGGCAAGACGATCCTGTTTTGGGTTTTTCCTGGGGACCTGGGTTGGAGTCGACCGTCGGGATGGCATATGGCAGGCTGTGGACAATTATGACGGAAGACGCTTCGGCTTTCGTTTCGGAGACGCGGTATTCTTCGAGACCGACCCTGATTCGGGTTGAGTCAGTAACGGAAACCCCAGGTTTTTTCTTCTTGCGACGTACGCGTCCGCACATCCTCTCGCGAGTCCGCGCACGCGTCCGATATATCCCGTTCGTTCAGCCACGCTCAGCGCCCCGCGCGCGTCCAGAACATTGAACAGGTGAGAGGTTTTCATACAATAATCGTAGGCCGGCAACGCGAGCCCTTGCTTTAACAGCCTGTGACCTTCTTCTTCACACGCCGCAAACGACGTATGAATCATGGCAATATCCGCGCACTCGAAATGATAATGAGAGAATTGGACTTCTGAATCGTGGAATAAATCTCCGTAGCTGATATCTTCCGACCACTGGAGATCGTACACGTTATCGACTCCCTGTAAATACATGGCGATCCGCTCCGTTCCATAGGTGAGTTCCACGGTCACCGGATCGAGAGTTTGCCCACCGGCTTCCTGAAAATAGGTAAATTGGGTAATTTCCATTCCATCAAGCCGGACTTCCCACCCAAGTCCCCAGGCTCCCAGCGTCGGAGACTCCCAATCATCTTGAACAAACTGAACGTCATGTTTTCGGGGATCGAGCCCCAGCGTCGAGAGACTATCCAGATACAACGACTGGATATTATCCACGCAGGGCTTGACGACTACCTGGTACTGATAATAGTGCTGCAACCGATTGGGGTTTTCCCCGTATCGACCGTCAGTGGGACGACGGCAAGGCTCGACGTACGCCGCCCGCCAGGGCTCCGGCCCCAGGGCACGCAGAAAGGTGGACGGGTTAAAGGTGCCGGCGCCCTTTTCCAAATCATACGGCTGGCAAATGATACAGTGTTGATTTGCCCAGAACTGATGAAGCGAGAGGATAAGATTCTGAACGGTCACGGAAGTAGTTTGCCGCCAGACCTCACAGCCATTCGGACCTGATCGACAAAAAATTTACACAAAGCTTAAGGTCGGAACGTAACAACAAACCCCGGTAGTGTCAAGCGTAGAAGACGTCGTCAGGCCGTCGCTTCTCTCGTCTTTCCTGCTTCTCCATGCTTCGTTGTGTTTTTGACCCGTTTACATCGTAAGAAGGAACGAGTCAGTGCTTCAGTCTGTTCAAGCCGTTCCAGGCAGGTCATTTTTTCTCGGGCAATGCCGTCCCTGTTTTCGCAGGGTACTCTTGGTCCGGAGTTCTCGCCCAAGGTTACGATGAGGCCGTGTCCGTCCGCGCTGCAAGACGGCGCGCGGGCCCGTCCTCGGATAATGCCCTTGAGGTCTTTTGAACCACGATCATCCCCTTCATCCCGCGATGCCCTTTGACGGGACACCGAAAGTGATACACGCCCGGCGGTATGACCAGAAAGAGCTCAAGGCGTTGTCCCGGGGCGAGGGAAAAGCCGTGCTCAAACGGATCGGGCTGCCTGCCGTCATACGACACGACGGTGACCCGCGGCAGGGACAACAGGGTACTTTGAAACCGATGAAGTTCTCGGCCTTGATTCTTCACCACCAGGTGCACGGATTGCCCAGCCTGCAATTCAATCCGAACCGGAGAAAAGCGAAAATCGTCAACAACGATCTTTACCTCCTGATACCCGGAAGAACACGCGCCGAGGCTAAGCAGGAGGAACGTGAAACAACGTACCATGCATCCGGTCGTCCGCAACGGGGGCGTTGCCGGAACCTGTCCTGCGTTCCCGCTTGTCATTCACCCGTTCCTTTGCGCGTCTCTGCGAATTTGACCACCCCCGGACTCCGTGTTAGAGTCGAAGCCCGTGACGTGACGACGGGCCAGCGGGGGCGTACACTCTTCCGTTCTTTTTCCCGGACCATGCTCAAACAAGTTTTGACCATTGCCGGTTCTGACTCAAGTGGCGGAGCCGGAATCCAGGCGGATCTGAAAGCCATGTCTGCCAATGGCACCTATGCCGCGTCGGTCATCACCTCGATTACCGCACAAAACACCACAGGGGTCACGGCCGTTCACGATCTTCCCGAATCCATCGTCGAAGCGCAAATTGACGCTGTTTTTACTGATTTTGACGTGGCCGCAGTCAAAACGGGGATGCTGTCCTCTCCCGCCCTCACGTTCCTGGTAAGCCGGAAGTTACAGCAATACCACGCGCCTTGTGTTGTCGTCGATCCCGTTATGATTTCAAAAAGCGGGCAAGATCTTTTACAAGCCGATGCGATTAACGCGTTGCAACGCGCCCTCATTCCCCTGGCTCACGTCATCACGCCCAACGTCCATGAAGCGGAACGGTTGACGGGCTTGACGATTCGGTCGCTGGCCGAAGCCCGGGAGGCAGCGAAAGCCCTTCACCTGTTTGGATGCCAGCACGTGCTGATCACTGGCGGACATTTGCCGGAGCGTCCCGCTGCCGATCTTTTGTATGACGGACGTTTTTTTCACGTGTATAAGGGAGAATGGATCGACACGCCTCACACCCATGGAACGGGGTGTACTTTTGCCTCGGCCCTTGCCGCTCACCTGGCCCTGGGAAAACCCCTTCCTGACGCGGTCGAAGCGACGAAAAGTTACGTGACGTCCGCGATTCGTCACGGTCTGGCAATCGGTCGGGGTCGAGGCCCGACCAATCATTTCTATTTTCTTTCATAAGCGCGGATCCATGGCGGTTCACCTGAGCGTAGTCGGTCAACCACGTCAGGAAAAAACTCGCGCCAATTGACAGAATCTCTTGACATTCTTCAGGATGCGGCCATGGATTGGTCAGAGGCACCCCTCGCCTTTCAAGACGGCGCACACAACTCAGTTTCGGCAATTTTGGCAGAGCCCGCTCACAAAGGTGACCAGGCCGTCATCCTCTGCCATGGATTTCTCTCAAACAAAGAGAGTCGCACCAACCGCCGCCTGACTCAGCTTTTGGTCGCCAGGGGTATCAGCACCTTTCGATTCGACTGGTTCGGGATGGGCGAATCCGACGGGGAATTCGGCCACGTCACGGTTTCGAGATGTTGCGACCAATTGGAACGCGCCATAACCCTGATGTACGCACAGGGTTATCGAAAATTAGGGATCATTGGATCGAGTTTCGGCGGTCTCATTACCATCCTGGTCAGTGAAAACCACCCCGAATTGCACGCGGTCGGTCTCAAATGTCCAGTCCCGGATTTTCCGGAAATGCTGGAACGGGAATTTGGGCCCAGTGGAATGGAAGAATGGGAACGCACCAATGCTATTCCCGACGTGACGGGCGGGACGGCACCGATTTTCCTGGATTTCTCATTTTATGAGAATTGCCGTGCCTTTAATGCCTATGAAGCCGCTTGCACAATCAACGCCCCTGTCCTGATTGTCCACGGGAAACAGGATGAATTGGTCCCGCTCCACCAAATCCACCGATTGGAGAACGCCTTGCCCGGCGACAAGGAACTCGTGCTTCTCCCCCGGGCTGACCACCGGTTTGGAAGACCCGAAGATTTTCGTCACGTGACCGTGTATTTAGCAAACTGGATTCAGGCGCGTCTTTCACCCTTGTCTCAGAGCCGATCGTGACCGAGCACGCCGTCAAGTTAAGCGAGGAACAGCTTGAAGTCTTTCGGGTTCTCTACCCCTGGTATAAAGAAGAGGTGTTCCGCCGTCGGGAACAAATGATGCGCCTGACGGCCTTTGGCAGCGCGTTTTTGGTCCTGCTCCTCGTCACGATTCTTGCGCTCTCGCCTCCTTATCCGGTTCATCTCACCATCAAGGTCTTTACCATTACCGGAACCGCTCTGTTCTCGGCGTTGTTTGTCTACCTTATTTTGCAGCAACGCAATCGCCATCGCGTTGCCAAGCAAACGTTGATCGAAATGGAACAAGTGCTTGGACTGTACGAAGAGGGCCTCTATACAGTGGGGAAAGCCCTGTACCCGAAAGATTGGCAAACCGCCTGGTTGCATGACCGAAGCGTGACCGTTTACGTTGCCGTGATAACGGCATTGACGATTCTTGTCGTGACTTCGATTGTAATCAAAGGCTGACGGTTCCCATGGTTTGCGCAACCCAGGCGAAGCCCGCACCGGACGATGCTTAAAGCCTGGGCCGTGGCGTCACCCCTCATGAGCCGCGTCTCGAACTCACCAGTCCCCGTCGTGATCCTCGGCGCCGGGTATACCGGACGATTCCTCTACCGTGCCGCCCGGCAGCAGGGTCGTCTGGTTTTTGCCACGAGTCGTGACCCAACGGCTCATCTTTCGTTTGCGCAACCCGACCACCGTGTCTTTTTTGACTTACGGCGACCGGAGACGTGGTCTCATATTCCCGCGCGTTCAGACATTGTCTGGTGTTTTCCGGCTCTTCCCGAAGACGTGGCCGGAACTTTTGCGCAACGCGCAATCAATCGGAAAAGCCGTTTGGTCGTACTGGGCAGCACGTCGGCCTTTCCATCAGGACTCTCCGACGTCATAGACGAACGCGTACCGGTCAATCTTTCGATTCCCCGCGTGTCCAGCGAAGAGCATTTACGAACCACGTTTGGTGCGACGGTCCTGAGGCTTGCGGGGCTCTATGGACCGGGGCGACACGTGTTTGATTGGATTCGGACGGGAAAAATTACAAATTCAAAAAAATACGTCAATCTGATTCATATCGAAGACGTTGCGGAACTTTGCCTGCTCGCGCTGCGCTGCGCCTCGCCTGGATCAACGTATATCGTGAGCGACGGCCAGCCACGGCATTGGGCAGAGATTTGTCGCGTTGCCGCTGAGTGCTTTCATATTGCGATTCCACCGATGACCGTCACCCACGAAGCGGGGAAACGTCTCTCACCTCAGAAAATTCTGTCCGAGTTCAAATACCGATTCAAACATCCGGATCTGTTCAAAGCACTCGGCGCGTTGGAATCCTCCGGTCCCGGGCAGCGACAATAAATCCGCCGGGACGCACGAGCAGGAGACTGTTGCCTTCCGCCGACGGTGGCCAAAGCCGCCCGTGACACCGGCGTGGCCCGTCGACAACCGAAACGCGATTGCGTCGCCGAATGACGCCGTCTGCCTGATTTCCTGCAAAGACGATCCTTCCGGTGGGTAGAGGATTCATGCTCCCCCATGGAACTCACGCACGGGCTTGAAATGCCCGGCCCTTCTCGACCTAGGAGTAAGAGGCGACCTCGGCTTCCTCCGGCCGTTCCGGGCCCAGTGGCTTGAACCACATGATGAGGACGGCCAGCAGGGTGAGATTGCTCATAAGAGCCACCATCATGGCAAAACCGGTGAGCAGGCCGAAGTAGACGGTGGGGATAAAACTGGAAAAGGCCAGAATACTGAAACCCACGGTAATCGTGAGCGCCGTGTAATAGATGGCGCGACCGATACTCCCATGACACGCCAGGATGGTTTCCCGATACGTTCGATACTTCACAAATTCCACTTGAAACCGATGAATATAGTGAATGGCGTGATCAACGGCGATGCCTACCGTGATCGCCGCAATCGTAATGGTCATGATGTCCAGGGGGATCCCCCACCAACCCATTAATCCAAGGACCGCACAGGCAGCCAATACGTTGGGTGCAATCGCCAAAATCGACAATGATACCCTGCGAAAGAGCACGATGAACATCAGAAAAATACTCAAAAAGACCATGCCCAGCGTCAGAATCTGGGACGCATATAAACTTTGGAGCAAATTGCTGTAGAGTACCGCCATGCCCGTCGGATGCACGGTCGTATCGGCAAACCCCATTTCCTCCACCAGGTACGTTCGGATACGTTCGATTAATTCTTTCCGTTTGAGCGTCGGGGCGGATTCAATCAGCCGCATGGTCAAACGCGTTTGGTTGGCATCAGGAGACAGATACGGATCAAGAAGCGCTTTCTTCACGGCATCGGGGACGTACTTTCTCAGGAGAGCCAGCTCATAATCCTCGGGCATCCGGCCGTCATTCAACTGCTTGAAGACTTTCATGCCCGTGGCAAGGGACAAGACCTTACCCACTTCCGGTAACGACTCGAGATAATCGTGAATCGCTTCAATTTGCGTTAACCGATCTCCGTTGAACCAATAGGAGATTTCTTCGGACGTGTCCCCATCCTCGGCGAACGGGTCATCGAAGAGATCTTCAGTCTCCTCGGAGGAAGCAGAAAACCCTTCATCGGCATCAATCACAAAATCCAAAGGAATGGTTCCCCCTAACTTCGTGTCAATCAATTCCATGCCTCGGTAAATTTCCGTCGTGCTTTTGAAATGATCGATGAATCGGTTTTCCACCTCTAATTGCGTAATGCCGATTCCACCCAGCACGGCCAACGTCACGCAGGCCGTCGTGATCGGCTTGACGTGCTTGAGCGTAAGGCCGGCCACCGCCATGGTGAACGATCGCGTGGCGTCCGCGCACACCCTGGCTTTCTCCGGTTTGAGCAACGCCAAGACCGCTGGAAAATAGATGAAGTTCAGCACGAACGCGAAGGAGATTCCTATTGTCATCATCCAGCCAAAATCAATGACGGGCCGAATGTCACTGACAATCAAGGAACAGAACGCCACAATCGTCGTAATGGCCGTGTAAAAGCAGGGTTCCGCCATTTCCCGCACCGTCTGAAAAACTAACGTTTTCTGGTCCATCCGGGGGTGGTGCTCATTCAGAATTCGGTAACGCACGATGAGGTGGATGGTTAAGGACATGGTGATGATGAGCAACAAAGAAACAAAATTTGAGGAAATGACGGTCACGCGCCAATCCATAAAGCCCAGGTAGCCCACCATTACAGCGACTGAAATCAAACAGCAGGACATGGGTAACAACACCCATCTCAACGCACGAAAAAAGTAGACTAACGCCACGAGCAAAAAGCCGAGGACGCCGACGCCGAACACCGCAATGTCACGTTCAATGAAACGAATCATGTCGGCGATGACCATGCGTACCCCACCCAAATAGAGTTGAGCGTTCTCACGATACGTATCGAGAATGCCTCGAACGGCTTCGACGTCCTTTCGTCCGGCTTCGACAAAGGTGGCATGATAGTCGTGAAAGGTCCGCTCCGCTGATTGTAAGGCCGCCGTCTCTTCCGGCGTGAGCCCCGACTCGGCTTTCTTCGCTCTCAACCGATCCCGTTTTTTCAGTAACGTGGTATAGGTCGCGTCTTCCTTGAAAACAACTTGCAGCGCCGTCGTGCGACCGTCCGTGCTGACCAGATTATTTTGATAGACGGGGCTTTCTAAAAATTCTTTTCTGGCGAGTGCCTTGTCAATCCCCGGAGTCTCCAGCGTCCGCGTCCCACCTTCACCTCTCAAATCCGAAACAGACACTTTAGGACTATTCACGAGTGGCACGTCCAAAATAGAGGTTACCGTTTTGACCGAATCGATCTGAGCCAGTTGATCACGGAGCGCTTGCAGGCGTTCGAGCGAAGCAGGAGAGAACAAGTCTTCCTGAGGCGTATAGGCGACGATGAGAAAATCATCCGAGCCGTAGACCGCCCGACTGGCTCGGTAATATTGCAAAGCCTCGTCGTTCTCCAAGACAATCGATTCGGAAGACGCGTCGAGTTTGAAATTCGGAGCGTGAAACGTAAAGAACGTTACCAGGAGAAGCACCAGCCCCAACGCCAAGACTGGTCGATCAATAACGAAGGCTTTATAGAATCGGAGAAATAATGAACTCACAACGCTTCTCTCTCAGTGGTCTCACCGCAACGCCCGAAGCAGGAAGTATTCTCTTCCCTCGGGATGGTAACGTAAATAAACGCGCGGACCGACGCAAGGCAAAAGCATGAGGCCGCCGGGAGAGTAGAGTGCACGGGGACGTTCGGGAGGACGTTCGGAAAAGTCGCGCCGGACGATCGGGAGACGGTATAATCGGTTGTCGTCTCTACTCCTCAGTACAACGCGCATGACACGGATACAGGAGGACTCATGATCGATACAGCCGACACCGGAAAAGACGTCGCCACCCTCGGAGGTGGATGTTTTTGGTGTGTTGAAGTCGCGTTTGAGCAACTGCGGGGCGTGACGTCGGTGAAATCGGGCTACATGGGTGGGAAGCATCCCAATCCATCGTATGAAGCCGTTTGTACCGGCGTGACCGGACACGCCGAAGTCGTGCAGGTGACGTTTGATCCCGCCGTCCTTCCTTACCGTGCGGTGCTGGAAGTCTTTTTTGCCATTCATGATCCTACGACGCTCAACCGTCAAGGCAACGACGTCGGCACGCAATATCGATCCGTGATTTTTTATCATTCCCCCGAACAGGCGGCCACGGCAAAGGACGTGATTGCCGCCCTCGTCTCGGACGACTTGTTCGATTCCCCGATCGTCACGGAAGTCTCACCCGCACAAACGTTTTACATGGCGGAGGCCTATCATCAAGAATACTTCGTGCGTAATCCCACCCAACCCTATTGCACCTACCTCATTGCTCCCAAACTCGCGAAGTTCCGCCGGCAGTTTGCCTCAAAACTAAAGGGTTAACAACGTTCGGAGGCTTTTTCAGGAATACGGTCGAAAAACGTTTTGGCCAAAGAGTCGTCGGGGGCGGCAACTGCGAGTTCCGGCCCGAAAACGTATTGTGGCTAAAGGTGCGAAGAGGGGCCGCCGTCATGACGGGGGAACAGCGGAAGTCAGTATTAGTGAACGTGTCGACCTCGTTGGCGCAGTGACGCGCGGTCGATTTCAGGCGGCGTCCGCGCTGCTCGTTGTCTGCTTTGGAGAAGACAGGCGATCTGTAAATTTTGCGAACGCACGTTTGCGGTTCAGTCACGTCAAATGGAAAGCAAGCCAACGACAATTCCTCGTCAAACGCGCAGCGCAACGTTTCCCGAAACAGATATAGGAGTCCCGTGAGAACCGTCAACCTGTAATGCTGCCCGACGGAAGAACCGTCCTGCTTTTGAATGCGTCATGATTCCTGTTGCAATTTCTCTTTTGCCGAACCGGCCGTCAACCGCGTTCCGCGGCAGCGATAACGATTCTTTGCACGTTCGTCGCACTCGACCACGTGCCCTGCCTGCAAAACCTGCAACTGAAAGCCCGTCTTCCGTAAATGGTACGGCCTGACCGTGCATGAAGACGGATTCCCGCTTAAATTCGTTGGGAATTGCGTCGGGAATTGTACGTGTTCACTCATTCGTGGTGGGGGCATGGGAGGGCTCTTCGTGACGCGTCCAATCCGATGCAGAGTGAACGTTTTATCGCGTCGTCGTGAATCTTTTGGCCTTTTGTCCGGTCCTGCAGTCGGCTCATTCCATGGCCTTCAGGGCGTTCTTCCGTCGCCTCGGTTGCGACGCCGTTCCGGTTAGTGCTACGATAATTTCCAGCAAAAGGAGAGCATGGTATGGCCAACGTGACGTTATTAGTCTCCTCGACGTGTTCGGCGTGTCCTTCCGCCAAGAGTTTGTGGAAGCAATTGCGGGTGAAGCACAGTTTTAGTTACCGAGAAATCGATATCAGTACCCCTGATGGTCAGGAACTTGCCGATCGCCATTCGGTACGAGCCGTTCCTGCCACGATTATCAATGGGCGACTCACCTTTGTCGGTGTGCCCTCACGACAAAGCGCGGAAAAAGCATTGGGTCAACGTCGGGGTTGAGCTTCGTCATAGGTCCTCCTGATGAGCACTTCCCTTCCATTCGGGATGGATGAAGAGGATCTGGAACTTGAGCTTCCGGTCCTGCCTCCCCGGCAATCCGTCCCCCAGCCGGACTGTCCGTTTTGTGGAGAGCCGATGACGTTTATCGACGCGGAATGGGGCTGTGCGGATTGCAATGGGGAACTGATCGGTCCGGAAACGGGGTAAGGCAGGCGAAGGTTGATGCCCCCTTTCCCCTGACGCGTGTCCCTGAGCATCGAGTTTCTTCGTTTTTCTCCAGCCCGCCATGCTTCACGTCGTTACAGG
This sequence comes from Nitrospirales bacterium, assembly GCA_965215405.1. Taxonomy (GTDB): domain Bacteria; phylum Nitrospirota; class Nitrospiria; order Nitrospirales; family UBA8639; genus Bin75. The sequence continues at coordinate 111,990 of OZ244060.1, read as the reverse complement.
TCTCTTTCATCCTGATCTGGAACGGGCCTTAACTTCCGACCTTCGCTCGTTCACCGTCGAACAGCCCCTGGCGCCGCGTCTGATTATTGTTCCCTCGGCAAGTGTGCGCACCTACCTCAAATGGAGCTTCTGTATTGAGAAGCGCCAGCCTCTTTTCAACGTTCATCTCTTGACGTTTCATCAATTGGCGTTGCGGGTGTTGGAAGAACGGGGTCTTCAGATCGCAGATCATCTCCGAGGCGAGTCCTTTTTTCGAGAATGGGTGCATCAGCGGCTGTGCAAGCGAGGGGAGGATCTTGTCGGGCTCAACGAACTTGCCTCGATGCCCGGCGGATGGGCGGCACTCTGGGCTACGCTCAAAGATCTCAAGGACGCGAGAGTTGACGCCGGTTCGGCGTTGGAAGCGTTCAGTCAGCAAACTCCATTCTCAACGGATCGCCGACTTCAGGCGGTCGTCCGCCTGTACCAGGCGTGGTGTGACGACCAAAGCCGTCACTCGTGGTATGACCATGACGACGTTGCGGCGTTGGCGCTTGATCTGGTGGCTGCTTCATCGTGGCTTCGTCAACAGGCCCATATTTTTTACTATGGATTTTATGATTTGACCCAAGGGCAACTCGATCTTTTTCGAATGATCGTCAGACAGTATCCCGCCACGCTGTATTTTCCGTTACTCGATCAACATCCGGCCTTTTGTTTTGCCCAACAATTTTTCGATCAACATATCCGCGGCCTCGCGGCAGGCCCGATCGAACGCAGGGTCGAGACCGTCAACGGGTCTCCGTTTCGAGACTTGTTCGACCCCGCCCAAGCGTTCCGGTCACGGGAGCCTGACGTGCCCGACGGACCGAGCCGGTCCCCGGTCAACACCGAGGAGAAAGCTGCCGAGGCGTGGCAAAAGGGGAATCGAAGCGTAACGGCAAGCGACGCGCGGGGATTCTGTCGCCTTGTGACGGTCTCCGGCGCGAATGACGAGATCGAAGTCGTGGCCAAAGAGATCCTGACCTTGACGAGTGACCTGCAGATTCCTTTTTATGACATCGGCGTGGTGGGAAGAACGTTAGCCGGATATGAAGACGTGCTGCCCCGCGTCTTTTCGGCACACGGCGTTCCCTTTCAGGCGACCCTGGGTCGGCCCCTGAGTCAGCATCCGTTTCCCCAGGCCGTGTTGCGTCTCCTCATGCTTCGTCTTTCCGGTCTTGATCGGAACGCCACCTTTGACGTGTTGCGTTCCCCGTTCGTGAATTGGCGGACCTTCTGCCCCGAGGTGACGGTCCCACGTCCTGACGCGTGGGAGCGGATAAGCCGGCAAGTCGGAATCGAAAAAGGTCCGCGGGAGTGGGATCGATTGGATCGGTTTTTTGAAACGGGGGTTTCGACGCCGTACAGGCGAAGACGCGGTGAACACACGATTGCCGGTGAAGAAGTCCGAAACCTCCGGCACGTGACGAGTCGCTTGACCCAGCTTCTTCTCGTCTTCCCGGAACAAGCGAGTTGGGACGTTTTCACGGACCAGGCCCTGTTCCTGATGGATCACGTGCTGACGGGTCCGTCACTGCGACAGGACGCGCGCTCGCCCGAAGGAGAGGGGAGCCACGGGGTGGAAGGGGCAGCCGAGTTCTCGCGCGTGTATCAAGCGGTGCTGGAATGTTTTGCAGAGCTCCGAACGCTCACGAACGTCAGTGAATCGATTCAGTATGCGGATTTTCTCTCGACCCTCAAGCGGTTCATGGAAGAACGGTTCGTGTGGAATCCACCGCAACCGGAAAAGACCGACGGCGTGCGGGTCGTCGATGCGATGGCGGCCAGAGGCCTGTCTTTTCGCTTCTTGTTTGTGATCGGGCTCACGGACCACGTTTTTCCTCGACATATTCGAGAGGACGGGTTTTGCCGGGATTCGGCTCGTCGGTTTCTGGATATGCACCTGGGGTTCAAAATTCAGGAAAAAATCAGAGGGTACGATGAGGAAAAGTTATTGTTCTATCTGTTGATGCACGCGGTGAGAGAGCGGGTCACGCTGGTAGCGCAGCGGTCGGACGAGGAGGGCCGGAAGACGACCCCTTCCTGGTATCTCCAGGAAGTGGAACGCTGCATGCCGGGTCTTTCTTCGGTGGAGGTGCCCAGATCCGTTCTTCAAAAACCCCAGGCGGCTTTGTGCGCCGACGAGGCGCGATGGACTCCGCGTGAGAGATTCATACGATACGTGCTGCGTCGCCACAGGCCGACTCGGGCGGCTCAGGCAGCCGACGTGGGTCCGGCGTGGTGGCAGATGGTGAAGAAAGGCCTCGCGGCGCTCCGGGCTCAGGAGAGCGAACGGCCGAAACTGAACGCCCGCGACGGCATGACGGGACCGCTGCCCGAGCATTGGAAGTTTTTGTCCGTTCATGGTCTGTCGCCGACCAGCCTTGAACGCTATGCGGTCTGCCCCTTTCAATATTTCGCAGAGGTTGTCCTGGGTCTCCACGTGGCAAGAACCACGTCATCGGGTCATGGTCTGCGCGCATTCGAAGTGGGTACGCTGCTCCATAGAATTTTAAGAGAGTGGTACGACAGGTTGGGACAAAGCGGGTGGTTTGCGCGCGTGGCTCCGTCTGATTTCAAGCCCCTGGGAATCCTGAAGCAGGTTGCGGAGTCCGTCTTCCGAGATTTTGAAGGGCGTTGCTCCGTCGGACCCGCGCTGTTGTGGGAGATGCGGCAAGAACAACTCCTGAGCGTTCTCGAGCGGATCCTGCAGCAGGATGAGCAGGAGATGGGGCACGAATGGATTCCTGTCCTGTTTGAAGTCTCCTTGAAAGGGGAGACGCAGACGAAGACGTCCAGGGGCACGACGTCGCTCCCCATTATCGGTCGACTCGATCGGGTAGATTGGTCGCCCTCCCTGCACCGGTATCGAATCATTGATTATAAATTTACCGAGGGTCGCGTCATGACGGACCAACAGTTGGCCAGGGCGGTGGTGCGAGGGAGGAGCCTGCAGCCGCTGCTCTATATGGAATTGGCCAGGCAAGGGGTTCCGCCGTTGTTGAAGGAAAGGCCCGAACCAGACGGGCAGACCGTTACCTGTGAGGGCGTGTGGTTGTACGTCGTCGCCCCTCCTCGAGTGCTCCCTGAGGACCGGGGGTTTGCGCCCGTGGCGTTTTCATCACGCGCGCGGGACCGCGTCACCCCGCAACTGGAGACGGCGATGACAACGATCGTCCAGGGGATTCAGCAAGGAAAGTTTTTTATCGTCCCGGGTTCACATTGCGAGTGGTGTCGCGTGCGATCGGTGTGCCACCGTACACATCCGGGGAGCGCCCGCCGTGCGCGGGAGGATCGCAGGCAGACCGCCGCGCATCGAAACTTGCGCCGCCAGCAGCCCCCATCCTCTCCCGCGACTCCCGAAACGGATCATGACTCGTGAGGACGGCAAGGTCGTGAAAGAGAAGACGACGGATTGTCTTCCGGACAGCCGCGCGCGTCACCGTGCAGTCACGGCTTCAGAGACGAACGTCGTGGTGACGGCGGGAGCGGGCACGGGCAAGACGTCGCTGCTCATTGACCGCGTTCTCCACGTACTGACCCGACGCCATGATCGATTGTCCTTGACGCAAATCGTCGCGGTAACCTTTACCAACAAGGCAGCCAGTGAACTGAAGCTGCGGCTGCGGCATCGGTTGCGGCTCATGAAGGAGCTTGCCGAGGGCTCCTGTACCGAGGATCAGTCCCACGGTTATGAGGTCCGGTGGATTCGGTCGCTTCAGGAGTCCTCCGGTCTCACCGACGCGGATCTGGCGGCGTTAAGCGACACGGTGACGCGTGAGATGGAACGGGCACATATTGAGACCATTCATGGTTTTGCGGGTCATCTCTTGCGGCTCTATCCCGTGGAAGCCGGAGTCGATCCCTCGTTTCGGGAAGATGACGGCGCACGGTTTCACGAGCATTTCAATCGAGAATGGGAACAGTGGGTGCAGCAGGAATTGGATGAGGACGGGTGCCGTCATGACGTCTGGAAGCAGATACTGACGCGCTACAGCCTGGATGACGTGAAACAACTCGCGCTGGCGTTGACGGATGAATTGCTCCCATTTCCCTTGAACGGAGCGCTTACCCCGCAACGGGAGATCACGCCCCCCCTCAGATCGTGGGTGACGAAACTACGTGAACGCGGTCGCATGCTGCAGGAACGGTATCAAGGCACGCTGAAAATCAATCGCGTGCTCGATCACGCCGTGGCGCTGTTGACGGACTTGTCCATGGAAAGAACTCCGCGACCTGAAGGCTCGGATGAGAGTCCCGCCGTCACGGTACTTCAACAAACCATTCCCGCGAAAAAACCGAAGGACTGGACCGACGAAGACTATGAAGAAGCCAGGGATCTGCTCAGGGTGGCCCGGGCGATTGAGCAGTCGAGTTCGGGATCGTTATGGGACACCGTGCAACTCCTTTCCCCGTTTGTCGCTCAATGCCGAGTCTCGTTTTTGGAGAAAGGGCTGGTGTCGTTCAACGGATTGCTCGCGCGCGCGCGCGACCTTCTTCGAGACCATCCGCGCGTGCGTGCCGAATTGAAGGCCCAGTATCAGGCGATCATCGTCGATGAATTTCAGGACACCGATCCGGTCCAATATGAGTTAATCCTGTTTTTGGCCGAAGCCGAGGGCACCGAAGCGCGGGAATGGCGTGGCGTGAAACCGGCACCGGGGAAATTGTTTATCGTGGGCGATCCCAAACAATCCATTTATGCGTTTCGACGCGCGGATATCGAAGCCTATGACACCGTCGTCCGAAACCATATTCTCGCGCCGACGGCTCAAGGGGAACGGCATTCCCTGCAAGGCAACTTTCGAACCCACGCCAGAGTGCTCGATCCGGTGAACCGCTGTTGCGCCAACCTGTTCCCATCCGTTTCCGTGGAAGGGATACAACCACGCTACGAAAATCTCATTCCCGTCCCATCGGACTCGTCTCCCTTGCCCCGCGAACGGATGCAGCTCCGTCTTGTCGCCCTTGCTCAAGAAGACGCGGACGCGGAAACAGCCAGTCGCGCGGAGGCGGAAACCCTGGCGCGTTGGTTGCGAGAGGAGGTCATAGAGAAAGAGCAGCTTCTTCTGGGTCATCGCGCAGAGATGATCCAGCCACGCCATATTGCCGTACTGTTTCGAACGTTGACCCATCTGCGAATCTACCTTGAAGCCTTTCGGCGGCACCACCTGCCTTGTCTCGCCGAGGGGGAAAAACACTTTTATAAACGTCAGGAAGTGATTGATTGCAGCCACGTGCTGCGAGTCCTGACGGATCCTTGTGACGAGTTGGGCGTGGTTGGGGTGTTACGGTCGCCGTATGGTGGTTGCTCAGACGCCGAGATCGAGTCGATCGTGCAACAAGGCTTCCTGGAAAATTGGACACGCGAGTCGTCTCTCAAGTACCTGCCGCCGATTTTTTCGGTCCTGCGTTCGCTGTACGCGGAGATACAGGTGCTTCCGGTTCCCGAGGCCATCCGGCGCGTTTTCCGGAAGCTCCCTCTGGCGGAATTGGCAGCGGCCTCCATCGACGGCGAATCTGCACTGGCAAACGTGCTCAAACTTCGGGACACGGTTCTTGAACTGGCCGTGCGGTCAGGGTTGACGCTTCGTGAAATCGTTCGGCAGGTGGGGCAATGGGTAGACGACCCGCCCGAAGAGGGAGAACGGGCCCTTGTCGAAGAAGGGGTCACTCCACGGGCCCCGGGTGGAGCGATTCGGTTGTTGAGCGTCCACAAGGCCAAAGGGTTGGAATTTCCCATGGTGATCGTGGCGGGACTGCATCGGGACATCGATCAGCGGGGAACGCCGGTCCGGACGTCCCACGACTGGCTGACCAACACCGTCGGTCTTCGTCTCGGCCACGCTGCCGACCTCGGAGGAATTTTCATCGAAACGAAACTGGCCGAACGACAACGAGCTGAACGCGTGCGGTTGCTCTACGTCGCCATGACCCGCGCGCAACGTCGTCTCGTGTTGTCGGCGGCGCTTCCTGGAAAAGGGGCGAACAAAAAAGGGACGTTCCTGGCGTTAATCGCGCGAGGTCTGGGTCTTGATTTAACGGCAATACTTGAGGCGGCAAAAGAAAAGTCCCAACGTGACGATCATCTTCCCGGGGACGTGGCCGTGACGACGATTGTCGCGCCGGCCGTTCAGCCGGAGAAAAGGGCTCGGCCCTCCCGACCCGCGTGGCAGGCGACCATGCCGGCTGGCATGACGCACCAGCGCCGATGGGCCGTCTGGATGAAGCGGATGGAGACGGCGCAGAAGACGCCGCTGTTTCTTTCCTCAACTCAGTACCTGAAGACGATGAACGGCCCGTCGTTGTCGACGATCCCTGCCGCCCCCGGGCAGCCCACAATTCCCCGGTGGAAGAAACCGGCGTCGCAGCCGGGGTTATCCGATCGAAGCGCGCTCATAGGGACGCTCGCCCATCGCGTGTTGCATGATTGGGATTTTTCTGCTGATACGAACGCGTTGCCGGTGTGGATCGAGTCCTGCTGTCGGGCGTATCTTCCCAGGGAATGGGCCTCGGAGTTCGAGAGAGTGCGTGGAGAACTGCGAGAGATCTTCACGCACTTTGTCGCGTCCGAACCGTATGACGTGCTTCGGCGGGCGGAAATTCTGGGAAGAGAAGTTCCCTTTGCCGTTCCCTGGGAGAGTGTCGAGGAAGACCCAGCGTCCCCCCCGACCGTTCCCTTCTGCGTAATGGAAGGGGTAATCGACGTCATGTATCGCTGGCGTCAACAGATTTGGGTTGCCGACTATAAGACGAATCGTGTAGAGGAAAACACCATGGCGCAGGCGGTTCATGAGTACCGCGCACAGATGGAAACCTATCGTCGAGCAGCGGCGTTGGCCCTGGGACAGAGTCCCGTTCGGGTACAACTCATATTTTTACGGAGTGGACGCAGCGTCGAGGTTTGAGTAGGACAGGCAAACCAGGTTCGCCGAAAAGGTTTTCTTTGCCGTGCCGAGCCGCAGGCGAAAAATCCTTCTGATTGAATGAACACAACCGTCTATTCAAGCACGTAAGGAAAGGAGAAAGTTCATGCCACTGAACAATTGGACAATGGGATGCCTGATATTCGGGCTCCTGTTCATCGGAGCCTGTAGCAGTACGACGGAGAAAGGGAGAGTTCTGACGTTGAACGCGCCGGGCAGGAGCAACCCTGAGGCGTTGGTGGCCATGAAAGCAGGCAACCAGGCTTTTGCCACCGGACAGTGGGCGACGGCCAAGCGTCATTACGAAAAAGCCATCCACGTCCAGCAGACCTTAGCGGAGGCGCATTATAATCTGGCGTTAACTCTGGATCGATTAGGAAATCGACGGGAAGCCGAGACTCACTATACTCTGGCCGCGGACTTCGCTCCCGGGCATCCGGTTATTTGGAATTCACGGATATACCGCCGGTATGGTGACGTTCCGACGCCGAAAAGAGGAGGCTCTTCCCCATCCGCGGGTATGCCGGGACTTGGAGGGCTCGGGGGACTTGGCGGCGGTCCTTCCGGGGTGCCACCGGGCGGATATTAACCTGTCGTGCAGTGAACGCAGGGCGAAGCCACGCGTTGTTATTCCGCTTCCGGTTCGTGTTTGTGGTTTAATAAATGCGTTTTGTAGCCCACCAGCAGCATCGTGAGCCCGAGAACAATCATGGGAAAACTTAAGAGTTGTCCCATGGTTACGGGACCCAGCACAAACCCCAGATGGGCGTCTGGTTCTCGAAACAATTCAGCGAGGCTGCGAAGAATACCGTACCCGGCGATAAAACTCCAAAAGACCGTGCCTGGTGGCCTGCTCTTCCTTCCCAGGAACCAGAGGATACCGAACAAGACCATGCCTTCGAGCGCCGCCTCGTATAATTGAGAGGGATGGCGGCAGGCCGCTCCACCCCTCGGGAAGACCATGCACCACGAGACGTCCGTGGGACGTCCGTATAACTCCCCGTTGATAAAATTTCCCAAGCGCCCCAGGCCTAACCCGATGGGAACGGCTTGCGCCGCCAGATCCGCAATCGTGTACACCGCGAATCCCTTTTTATAACAGAACAGCCAGATCGCGAAACAGGAGCCGAGTAATCCGCCGTGGAAGGACATCCCGCCTTCCCACACGGCTAAAATTTTCGCAGGGTGCTGCAGATAATATTCCGTATTGTAAAAGAGGGTGTAGCCCAACCGTCCGCCGAGAAACACGCCAAAGGCGGCATACACAATCAGGTCGGACAACTGGGTGGCGTGTAAGGGGACGTTTCGTTCGGTGGCCCGATGCCTGATCAGAAAATAAGCGGCCAGCAGGCCTAGTAAATACATCAGCCCGTACCAACGAAATTGCAGAGGCCCCAACCGAAAAAAGACCGGATCAATCTGAGGGAAGGGGAGGGCAGCCCTCAACGGAGTGATGAAGGAGTTCAAAACGGATATCCAGTCGAAAATCCAGACCATAGCCGGAACCAGGCAAACGCTGTAACGCGCAAAGAGTGAGTGCATCCTAGGGAGGAGTCGCCGGTTTTTCAAGAGAGCCCCCTTTGTCATTCCGCAGGGCCGCGTCACGGGTCAAGTCCCTGGACGTGCTGCCTCACGCGGGGGACGGCTCTTTGAGTATTTGCCTCCCTGGTTTGTGAGGGAGTAGAGTTCTCGTTAACAACCACGATTCGACTGGATACGGAACGGAAAGGATCGAAAGATGAGTGACGAGGCTGTAACGCCCGCGAGTCCAGGAACCCCTGAGGCCCAGGAGGCCGCGTTGCCTGGCGTCAGACACATTATCGCGGTGGCGAGTGGAAAGGGAGGAGTCGGGAAGTCCACGGTCGCCACCAATTTGTCCGTGGCGTTGGCACAGACCGGCGCGAAAGTCGGGCTCATGGACGCGGATATTTATGGCCCGAACGTTCCCATGATGATGGGGGTGCCGAAACCGCCGGGGAAAGAGGGCGACAAAATCAGGCCGGCTGAAGCGCACGGCGTGAAGATCATGTCCATGGGGTTTTTTGTGGCGGAAGAAACCGCCGTCGTATGGCGAGGCCCCATGGTGCATACCGCCATTCAGCAGTTTTTTCGTGACGTGCTGTGGGGAGAACTGGACTGCCTGTTGGTGGATTTGCCGCCGGGCACGGGCGACGCTCAGCTCAGTCTCTCCCAAATCGTCCCGCTGACCGGCGTCGTCACCGTGACCACGCCACAGGAAGTGGCATTATATGACGTACGCAAGGGCATGATGATGTTTAAGAAAGTGAACGTCCCGCTCTTAGGCGTTGTTGAAAACATGAGTTTCTTTGTCTGCGGACGTTGCGGAGAACGAACGGAAATTTTTTCGTTTGCGGGCGGTGAGCGCGCGGCACAAAAAATGGACGTTCCCTTCCTGGGTCGCATTCCCCTGGACCCTGCGATTCGTGAGGGTGGAGACGCGGGTGTGCCGATCGTCTCCGTCGATCAGGATTCTCCGCTTGCCAAAGCGTTTCAGGGCGTGGCCAAGGAGTTGAAAAAACGCGTGAGAGAGGCGACGAGTGAAGCGTCTGGGGCAACCCTGAGTGAGATGGTGAAAAAGTTAAAAGAACCAATGGGGTGAAGAAGGCGCAGGTTTCAATCGAACGGGCGTTCGATTGACCTGGATGGAATAGTGGCGGAGGATGTCGATGGGAGAAAAAGTCAGAGTAGCAAAGACGGATGAGTTGGAACCCGGGCAAGGCATGGTTGCCGAAGTCGACGGCAAAGAGGTTGCCCTCTTCAACGTCGGCGGAACGTTTTATGCCCTGGACAATACCTGCGTGCATCGCGGGGGACCGTTGGGAGAGGGTGAGTTGGACGGCGAAGTGGTCGCCTGTCCCTGGCACAACTGGGAATATAACGTGACGACCGGGGCCTGTCTTACGAATCCGTCCGCGTGCGTGGCTCGATTCCCCGTGGTGGTGGAAGGGAACGAAGTCAAGATCAACCTCGAACCGGCTTCACCGGCTTGAGGCGTCCCCTTTGTCATACTCGGCCGCTTGTCCTGAGCAAAGCGAAGGAAAAATCTCTTGCTCAACAATCGAGTGCCTGTAAACAACGAAATCCTTCACGTCGTTCAGGATGACCCGAAATCAAGACGCAGGGCCGCCCCGGATCAAAGGCCGGGGACGTGGCTCATGCAGCCCGGAGAAGGTGCTCTGCGAGATTCCGGGGTTTTGTGCAGGAGGACAGAAAGACGGTTCAGGATTGTCAACGTTCAGTCATTCGCTGACGGAATGAGGGACTGAGTGTCCTCCTCGCGGTTTTCCCGACAACAAACTTCGAGGACAGGGTTTTGATCATCGTCCCCTCCATTTGTGCTGACCCGCCTGGAACAACAACCTGGATGCCCCGTTAACAACGTCGGGAACGACGGCAGGAGACGGCGGAACTTGTCAACAAACGACTGAACGCGTACAGGGACGACAACGGAGAGGAGAATCGTTCATGAGCGACAAGGCGCGACGACTCAGCCAGCGGGAGCCGATCCGGTTACAGCGTCGTCCGCCAAGCCTGACCGGGCTGGACATGACGAAGTCCGTCAGCCGTAAGGAGTACGAGAGCAAACTCGCCAGTCTGCAGGTTAGCTTGAAGGAGATCTCGCAGGCTTACCAGTTCCGGAGCCGACGCGCGGTGATCGTGCTGGAAGGGTGGGACGCCGCGGGCAAGGGAGGCGTCATTCGGCGTCTGCACTGGCCGCTCGACCCGCGTGGGCTCAAAGTCTGGCCGATCTCCGCGCCGACCCCGGATGAACTGGCCCAACATTACCTGTACCGCTTCTGGACGCGCCTGCCAGGATCAGGGCAACTTGTCGTCTTCGATCGCTCCTGGTACGGCCGGGTACTGATTGAGCGGGTCGAAGGCTATGCAACGAAGACCGAGTGGCATCGTGCGTACGACGAGATCAATGAGTTCGAGCGTATGCTCGACGACGATGGCGTCCGTCTCGTGAAAATCTTCCTCCACATCACGCCGGAGGAGCAACTTGCGCGGTTCCGTGCGCGCTTCAACGACCCGCTCAAGCGCTGGAAGCTCTCTGAGGAAGACCTCCGCAACCGGGCCCGCTGGGCTGACTATGAAGTGGCAATTGAAGAGATGTTTCGAAAAACCTCGACCGTCCGTCGGCCATGGATCGTGATACCGGCCAACAACAAGCATTACACCAGGCTTGCATCGATCAGCGCCATAGTCAAACGGCTGTCGGATGGAGTGGATCCGGCGGCGATGAGACTCGACCCTGGCTTCGAGCAAAGGGCACGCAGGATACTCGGTCTCCGGCAGATCTCCGGACAAAAAGGGCGATAGCTCGCCGTCTCGTCCGGCGGGTGATTGGGCACGGCGGCATTGACTTCAAATTCGCCTTCATGACAATTTCCGCCTGTATCCGGAACGCGCAGGGTCGTTGCCGGCGGAAACGCGAACGCGGGGCCCGGTGTCGTTCCGATGACTGCAAACCACGTCAGGCGATGAACCCCACCAACACGCGGATGATGGTTGTCAACGAGTCAGTGAATATTTACAATTTCCTCCCCTGAAACTATTCAGGGGTGCCGGTGCTTCATCATGCTGATCATCCGCGGCACTATCCCTGAACGCGTTTTCGAACGGATAAATCTGCAGAGCACAGTGTATGGGAGACTTGACGGCACGGTAACTGACGGACTCAAGCCTGCGTCGAATCCGGCATGGCTTCCGTTTCAGCCTTTGCTGTCCGCATTCTCGACGGTGTTTCTGTTCGGCAACAACGACCGCGGCTGCTTCTGTCGAAGCGGGCCCCACGCTGACGCGTCGTCGGAGTACTTGGCGGTTGCCGTGAATTTTTCCCTCGAACACAATTTCCTGACGTTCCATCGTCAAGCCTCGGGTGCGGACGGCACCCCTGTTTCTTGAGAATTCGTCATGTGTTCTGCATAATGACGAACAAGACGTTCGATATGTCGTTTATTCCCGTGACAGCGATGAAAACTTCGCGAAGGCTGGGTGCCGGAGAGAGCCCTGCTCGACGTTTGCCTCCGTGGTTCAAGCTGAAGATCGAGGCGGGGCCGTCTTATCGACGCATTCAGTCGCTGGTTCGGGAAAAACGGCTTCATACGATTTGCGAGGAAGCGCGATGTCCCAACAAATGGGAATGCTGGAATAACCGGACGGCAACGTTTCTGCTTTTGGGCGACGTCTGTACGCGACGGTGTCATTATTGTTCCGTGACAACGGGTCGTCCCGACGCGGTTGACCGGCAAGAACCTGAACGGGTGGCCGAAACCGTTCGAACCCTGGACTTGCGGCACGCGGTGTTGACCTCCGTGAATCGCGATGAACTGGACGACGGCGGTGCCTCCGTTTTTGCGGCAACTATTCATGCCATCCGGCGACGGCTGCAGACGTGTACGATTGAAGTGCTCGTTCCGGATTTTCAAGGCAGACGGGCGTCGCTCGATGTCGTCCTGACGGCGAATCCGGAAATTTTTAATCACAATATCGAAACCGTCCCGCGGTTGTTTCCAATCGTCAGACCGCAAGGAAAATATGATCGTTCGTTGCAGGTTCTTCAGTGGGCGAAGGCACGCGGGGCGAGAACGAAATCAGGGTTGATGGTGGGGATGGGCGAAACGAACGAGGAACTGCTGTCGGTCCTGCGTGATCTTCGCGCGGTCGGATGTGGTATGGTGTCAATCGGCCAGTACTTGCAGCCGACCAAAAAACATCGCGTGGTGAACCGATATTACGAGCCAGAGGAATTCGAGAACCTCAAACGGTACGGGATGGCCCTGGGCTTTCGGCACGTGGAATCAGGGCCTTTGGTGCGCAGTTCTTATCATGCCGAGCAACAAACGCATTATGCGCTCTCATAAAGGAATCACGCGTGCCGAGGGTGGTTGACCCTTTGCACGTGCGTGCCGACTCGTCAGGTTACCCTTAACGGCTTTCCTCCATTCCATGCACGTCAAACGCTGGCTTCTCCTCGCTCCGCTGCTGCTGACGCTCTTGTTGCTGCAATCCTACTTTTGGGTGCCGACGTATGAAAAACAGGCGACGAGTAATCCAGCGCGCCTGGTGACGTATATCGAGGCGTCCTCCGGCGACGCCAGGATTCTCAATCCGATTTTGAACGCGGACACGGCCAGCTCGAGTATCGTGGGTCACGTGTTTGAAGGGCTCTTGGATTTAGACGAAAACTTGAACCTTCGGGGGCGATTGGCGACGGGCTGGAAGATCTCTGAAACGGCCTATTTACTCGTGAGTCCCTCCAACCGTTTGCCTGACGGCACCCAGGTCACGGGCACGAGCCTGGCCAACCGGATTCGAGCCGCGCTCCAAGACGCGGCGTTTTCCGAGTTGGCTGACAACGTTCATACTCTTCGCGTGTTGCCTCCCTCACGCGGGACGCACGCGTTTTCCGTGCAGGCACGGGACGCGGATGGTACTCCGACTCGTCGGGAAGTGGACGTGACCTTCAATAGTCCCGAACGGGTCGCGTTTGCTTTGCACCGGGTGGATCAAGACTTTTTTCAACGGCTTCTCCCGATCATCGGCGATCGTTATCTCGAACACTTTCCGTATGAGCAGTACCTCGCCTTCCATGAGCCGGTCTCTCCAGCGATCAAAGTTCAGGTGTTCGCGCAATTGCCGGAAATTTTTCCCGTGGCGGAACACAATCCCGTCATCGATTTTCACCTTCGCCAGGACGTCCGATTTCATGACGGCCACGCGTTTGACGCCGGCGACGTGAAGTTTACGTATGACGCCATCATGAATCCCAGGAATCTTTCCCCGCGCACGTCTGATTTTGAACCGATTAAGGCGGTTGAACGGCTTGACGCGCATACGGTGCGCGTCGTGTATAAACGACTGTTTTCCCCTGCGATTAATGCCTGGACCATAGGCATCCTGCCCGAACATCTGCTCAATGCGGATGCCATGCAACGGGAAATGGACGCCCGCGGCCTCTCCGACGCCGCCCGGGAGGCGTTCGGCATGCGCGACAGTCGGTTTAACCGTCACCCCATCGGCAGCGGACGATTTCGTTTTGTCAAGTGGCAAAGCGATGAATTCATTCATCTTCAACGCAACGACGACTATTGGGAAGGACCCGCGGAATATCAGGATTATTACATGCGGATTGTGCCTGACTTGTTGACGCAAGAAATGGAATTTCGGTCAGGCGCGGTCGATTACTACGGGACCCGACCGCATCAGGTCGTGCGGTACAAGGAAGATGCCAGATACCAGTCGTTTTCGAGCCTGGGGTTCGGCTATACCTATATCGGCTACAATAATCGTCGTCCGTTGTTTGCCGATCCGACCGTGCGCCGGGCACTGGGGATGGCGATTGACGTCGAAGATTTTCTTCGGTACTTATTGTACGGCGAAGGAGAGCGCGTCACCGGCCCCTATCCCCGCAATGTCCCGTGGTACGACCAGAACGTGGCTCCCTTGTCCTATGATCCCGAGGCCGCGCGGGCCTTGCTGGAAGCCAAAGGCTGGCACCTCAATGCCGACGGCTGGCTTGAAAAGGATGGAAAAATTTTTCAGTTTAATCTCATCACGAACAGCGGCAATCCCATTCGCAAGAACATCATGACGATTGCGCAGAACGCCTGGAAAAAAATCGGGGTGAAGTGCAACACGCAGTATTTTGAATGGGCGGTGTTTCTCAAGGACTTCGTCAATACGGGAGATTTCGACGCCGTGGTGCTCGGGTGGAGCATGGGCATTGATCCTGATTTGTATCAACTGTGGCATTCGAGTCAGACGGGGCCGCAGCAGTTAAATTTTATCGGGTATCGCAACCCCCGCGCGGACGACCTGATCGTTCGCATTCGGCAGGAGTACGATCGAGACGTGCAGCGGACGCTGACCCACGGCCTGCATCGACTGATTGCGGAGGAACAGCCGTATACGTTTCTCTACGCTCCTTTGGCAACGCGGGTGTTGGATAAAAAGATCGTGTTGGTCCATAAAGCCGAGGACGGGTCGGAACGGTATGAAAAAATTTACCCCATCCCGAGCGGCGAAATCACGTTTCACTTTCATCAATGGCGAAAGCTGGAATTTGCGCCTGCGTTTTAAGAGAGACGAATTCCGGCTGAAGAGTTAGTCGCGGATGCAAGCCTTTATTCTTCGCAACGTTCTCCAACGTTTCCTGCTGGTGTTCATTGTTTCCATCCTTGCGCATTCGGTGATTCATCTTGCTCCCGGAGAACCCAGCGAGGTCGATCCGGCGAACCCCAGGATGAAGCCCGAAGATATTGCCAGGATTCGAGCGGCGTTTCACCTCGACGAGCCCCTGTATATTCAATATGCCTATTGGATGCGTGATCTCATGTCAGGGGAACTGAAGTCGTTTAAAGACAGTCAACCCGTCCTGGACAAGATCTGGCACCGATTTCTCAATTCTCTGCCGCTCTTTCTCTGTGCCACGTTGCTGGTGTGGACCCTGGCGTTTCCCGCCGGCATTCAGGCGGCGATTCATCGTGGGGCGGTATATGATCGCACGACCACGTTTGTGGCGTATACGCTTATTTCCGTACCGGGCTTCTTTTTGTCCTATATCGTGATTCTCTGGGTTGTCGATCTGTTTGGGGTGCCCGTGATTGGCCTGAAAACCTTTGGGATGGAGTCGGCTTCCCCTCTGTTTCAGACGATGGACCGGATCTGGCATCTGGTGATCCCTTCGCTGATGTCTGCCCTGGGCGGGATGGCGATTCTGTCTCGGTACGTCCGCTCACAGATGCTGGAAGTCGTGGGGCAGGATTACGTGCGGACGGCGCGGGCGAAGGGCGCGGAGGAGGACGTCGTGATCTATCGGCACGCCCTGCGCAACGCGTTGTTGCCGTTTGTGACCATGTTCGGGTTTTTGCTGCCGGGGTTGATCGGTGGCTCGGTCATTTTCGAGCAAATTTTCGCGTGGCCAGGGTTAGGCCGGTTGGGCTATGAAGCCATTCTCGCGAGAGACTTTCCGGTAATTCTGACCTTGAATTTTATTGCCGCGGTGTTAACGCTGGCTGGCACCTTACTCTCGGACGTGCTGTATGCCGTTGTGGATCCGAGGATTCGAACGGGGCTTCAAGGGGACGCGTAATCTTTAAACGGACCTACTCATTGATCGTGGAAGTCCGTGCCGGCGCAGCGACAAAAGAGGGAGAAGAAATCGCCGTTAGGAGGAATTTTTTTGCAGGGGGGCTCTTGTCCCGCCTTCCGTTAGGCGCCATAAGACACGGCGAAGGCCGTGATCCTGGAGCCACTTCGACGGGGAGACGATAGTTTCTAACCGAATAGAGGGCACCGTGAAAAACGTTTCAGACGTGACAAGGGATCCGAAGCGTCCCGGAGAGGAACTTCCGCCTTCGGAAACGCCGTGGCAGGAGGCGTTCCGGTTGTTTCAAAAAGACCGTCTTGCGCTGACGGGGGCCTGGGTCCTGGTGTTCCTTTTGCTCGCGGCGGTGTTGGGAAAAGTCCTGACCGAATGGGTGGTCGTGTTCGATCCCGAAGTCGTTCGCCTGCCGGAAAAATTTCTGCCTCCCTTGACCTCCTCGTCGCTCGACGAGATTCCTCCCCATGATCAACCCTTCGGCGGGATCTATTTGCTGGGCACGGACGAGTTGGGTCGTGACGTATTCGCGCGCATGCTCCAAGGGTCCTTCGTGTCGTTGTCCATCGGGTTTATCGCCGTCGGCATTTCCCTGGCGATCGGCATCGTGCTGGGCGGGCTGTCCGGGTTTTATGGAAACGTCAAGCTCGGCGTGGTGACGGTCGATACCCTCATCATGCGGTTTACCGACGTGATGTTGTGCTTTCCGACCTTTTTCTTGATCCTCACGGTCGTGGCCCTCTTGCCGCCCAGCATCTATAACATCATGATTGTGATCGGGCTGACCAGTTGGATGGGGACCGCGCGGTTCGTCCGTGCCGAATTTCTGGCCCTGCGCAAACAGGATTTCGTGGTGGCCGCCACGTCGATCGGTGCTTCGGACCGGCGCGTGATTTTTTCCCACATGGTTCCCAATGCCATAGCGCCCGTGCTGGTCTCGGCCACCATCGGCGTGGCCACGGCCATCCTGACTGAATCGGGCCTAAGCTTTCTCGGGTTCGGCGTGCAACCGCCGTATGCCACGTGGGGCAACGTCCTTGCCGACGGGAAGGGGTTTATCTTCGACGCTCCCTGGCTCTTTTTTATTCCGGGGCTTGCGATTCTGGTTGTGGTGTTGGCGTTTAATTTAGTCGGGGAGGGACTGCGTGAAGCCCTCAATCCGAAACTGTGGAGACGCTGAAACGTGAACGCCTTGTCCAGTCGTCTCCTTGAGGTTTCGCACCTTTCGACGTCTTTCTTTTCGGATCAGGGGGAAATTCGAGCCGTCGAAGACGTCAGTTTCTCGATTCGGCAGGGACAGACCGTGGCACTTGTTGGAGAATCGGGGTGTGGAAAATCCGTGACGGCCTTGTCCATCATGCAGTTGGTGGATTTTCCGGGAAAGGTGGTGGGAGGGCAGGTGGTGTTTAAAGGGTCCGACTTGCTGACCTTACCCGATAAGGACATTCGACGGATACGAGGAAATCACATCGGCATGGTCTTTCAGGAACCCATGACTTCGCTGAATCCGGTCTTCACGATCGGTGATCAAATCGGCGAGGCGTTGGCCATTCATACGACCCTGACCAAACGCGACATTCGGCGAGAAGTCATTCGCCTGCTGGAAAAAGTCCATATTCCTTCGCCGGACAAGCGGGTCGATCAATACCCACACGAAATGTCCGGCGGCATGAAACAGCGGGTGATGATTGCCATGGCCCTGGCGTGTCAACCTGACCTCCTCATCGCCGATGAGCCGACGACGGCGCTGGACGTGACGATTCAGGCCCAGATCCTGGAATTGCTGAAAGATCTGCAACGGGAAATGGAGATGGCGATTCTGCTGATCACGCATAACCTGGGAGTTGTGGCTCAGTTTGCGCAAGACGTCATCGTGATGTACGCCAGCCGAATCGTGGAACGCGCGAGCGTGCCTCAGCTCTTTGCCGCGCCGGCCCATCCGTATACGCGCGCGTTGTTACGCTCGTTACCGAAGCCCGGCGCGCGGGCAACCAGGCTCGAATCGATCCCCGGCACGGTTCCTTCTCCCCTGATGTATTGTCGGGGCTGCCACTTTTCAACCCGATGTCCGGAAGCGTTGGACCACTGTGCCGACGAGGAACCGCCGCTCATTGAAATCGAGCCGGGTCATGACGTCGTGTGCTGGTTACATCAACCTGGGAGCACGTAACGTCTCCGTTCAATGGATATGGGACCGCCTGACGAACAGCCGCTGCTTGAGGTCTTGCACCTCAAAAAATATTTCCCCGTCCGAAGCGGCCTCTTGTCGAAAGTTTCCGCGTGGGTCAAGGCCGTGGATGACGTGACCTTCGATGTCAAGCCTGGGGAAACTTTCGGGTTGGTCGGGGAGTCCGGCTGCGGCAAAACCACCGTGGGCCGAACCGTTCTTCGATTACAGCCTGCCACCGGCGGCGAGGTTTTTTTTGAAGGTGAGAATCTGTTTGCCATGGATTCCCAAACGTTGCGGACTACGCGCCGTCGGATGCAGATCGTGTTTCAAGATCCCTATAGCTCGCTGAACCCCCGCATGACCGTCGGCTCCATCGTGGGCGAGCCGTTCAAGGTCCATCACCTGGCAAAAGGTCGGGACCTGACGGATCGGGTGCGTCAACTGCTCGACCGCGTGGGACTGAGACCTGATCATTACTCGCGCTATCCCCATGAATTTTCCGGAGGGCAACGCCAGCGAATCGGCATTGCGCGTGCCTTGGCGCTGAACCCGAAGCTGATCGTGTGCGATGAGCCCGTCTCGGCCCTGGACGTGTCCATTCAGGCGCAGATCATCAATCTGCTCAAGGATCTGCAGGCAGACTATCATCTGTCGTACTTATTCATTACGCACGACTTGAACGTGGTGCAGTATATCGCCGATTGTATTGCCGTGATGTATTTGGGAAAACTGGCGGAAGTCGCTCCTGCCGACGCCTTGTTCTCCAACGCCAAACATCCCTATACCCAGGCCCTTCTCTCCGCCAATCCGTTGCCCGATCCCACGGTGAAACGCGAACGCGTCCTGCTGCCGGGTGACGTGCCGACTCCGCTGAATCCACCCTCTGGCTGTCGGTTCCACCCCCGATGCCCTCACGTGATGGAGCACTGCAAAACCACCGAGCCCCCGCTCATTCACATAGGCGAACCGGAAGATCGCCACAAAGTCTGGTGCCATTTATATGCCGGTTAGTGTCCTCCCTGTTTTGTCGAGTTGGGGGGCTCCGAATCAAGGGCCATCAGGGCGGCGGGGTGATCGGGTTCGAGTCCCTCCGTTACACGATGATTCCCTGCCCCAATACCGTCACGGTCGCAACGTTGGCGGGAGACAGGGGTTAGCGGAGACCACCCGTCCGAAGACGACAAATCATTTGAATCAAGCGCGACTTCCATCTGCGCCTGGCTGACACCGGCGGGGAAATCCGGGAGTCGTCCTTGAGCAGGACGTTCCCTCCCGCCGATTATATTCTGCAATCAGTCTGAAAAATCCCGCGTCCTCCCTTGTGAATCGGAAGGGCTGGTTCGTATAATCAGACACTCGTTAGAAAAGGCGAACAATCCGTGAATGGATGACGCAACAGGAGCAGGAGTGCCCATGACGGAGCAGGTCAAAGATTCGAAAACCTATCCCGCGCTTCGAAATATTCAATATTCGCCCATGAAACAGGGTGAGGAGCAGTACGTCGTCTTGTGGGATCCTACCGGATTGAGTGCGGAAAAACTCATTATCCCTCTCAACTTTTTTTATCTGTTTCAATTTCTGGACGGCGAGCATTCCCTGGAACAGATCGGCGTCCAATATTTGAAAAAATACGGCGAGTTTCTGATGCCGGACAAGCTCGACAGGCTGATTGCCGACCTGGATCAAAAATTGTTTCTCGAAGGCGACCGATACGAGGCCGCCAAGGCGGCCTCGGTCAAAGCCTATCGTAAGGCGCGAACGCGAAAGCCCCAATTTGCGGGCAAAAGCTACGAAAGTGATCCACAAAAACTCCGTGATCAGATTGCCGGATTCTTTACCTCGAAGGAAGGCCCCGGGCAGGACCCGTCGGCCAATCAAGGGAAGCCCATCAAGGCTCTGGTTGTGCCGAACTACGAGGTAAACAAAGCCGGGCCGATCTACGCGTGGGCTTATAAAGAACTACGCGAGGCGGACTCGCCGGCCGTCTATATTATTTTCGGTCTCGGCCATGCCGGGTTGGACGACCCGGTGGCTCTCACGGATAAAGATTTCGAAACCCCGTTTGGCGTGGTGCCGGTCAATCGACCCATTATGGAGTATCTCAGGGCCAAAGGCGGGGACGGGTTGTTCGCGGAGGACGTGCGGCACCTCACGGAACACAGCATTGAATTTCAGCTGCCCTTTCTTCAGGAGACAGTGGGGACGCAACGGGCGATCTCTATTGTCCCCGTCTTGTCTTCATTCCCGCCCAGCCGTTTCATCGATTCCGAATTCAAAGATTTCGTCAACCACGTTGAGCGGTTTGTGGCGCTGTTGAAAGACGCGATTGCCGCGTCAGGTCAGAGGGTCTGTCTTATCGCCAGTACGAACCTCGCGCATATCGGTCTGCGCTATGGCGACAACGCGGCACCAACGGATTTTTCTTTCCACCGCTGCATGCAGACCGACCTGGAAATGTTGAAACTGGTTGAGGGCGTCGACGCGGAAGGCTTTGCCCGATTTCTCATCAAGGAACGGGACCACCGCCACGTCTTAGGCTTCTCGGCGATTTATCTGCTCTTGCGATTGATTGAGGCGGAAAAAGGTGAAGTCCTGCGCTATGATCGCGAGATCGTCGATCAATTCAACTCCACCGTCACTTACGCCAGCGCCGCGTTTTTTTAAGCAACCTCCGGCCGGCCGGTTTGTCGGCCGTCCGTTTTACTCTTCCACCACGTCGATGGTCATGGTCACGGGTTCTAACGGATTGTCCTGGGGATCCCGGCTTACTGCCACAATCTTATCCACCACGTCCATGCCTTTCCTGACTCTTCCGAAGACCGTGTAGGTTCGGTCCAGGCTGCTGGCGTCCTCCACGCAGATAAAAAACTGAGACCCATTGTCGTTGACGTCACGGGTCCGATCGTCGTTCCGAGGCATTTTGGCCATGGAGACCGTGCCTCGGCGGTGTGGCTGGTCGCTTGGTTCCGGAGTCAGGCTGAAGCCGGGCCCCCCGGTTCCATGCAGGGTTCGGTCCGGTTCTTTGCTGAGTGGGTCTCCCCCCTGGATGATGAAGCCGGGGATGACGCGGTGAAAGGTCGTCCCGTTATACAGTCCGATTCTGACGAGATTCAGAAAATTGTCCACGTGGCGAGGGGCCACGTCCGTGTAAAACCGGACCATAATGTTTCCGAGCCTGGTGGAGATGACGACCGTAGGATTTTTTCTCTTGAAGGTCGGGGGGAGACTCATCGGCCGACTGTATCAAGGCAGGCGGACGTTCGGCAACCATCCAACCCTTGATCGTATGCCCGTTGTTGCAGGGCCACGGCCTGTGGTTGCGGTCGGAAGTTTCTACGGTTCCTCCAGCCTCGTCAGGCCATCCGCCGGTCGGATTTTGAGCCAGCATAATGCGCCCATGAACGACAGGACGGCCGCGACCCCGAGTGCGCCGGTCCATCCGAGTTGGTTTGCGATCCAGGGCGTCAGCGTGGGGGAAAGAGTGCTGCCGAGCGTGGCACCGGTATTCATCACCCCTGAGAGGGTTCCGGCGTGGGTTTTTGAGAGATCGACGATTGAACTCCAAAACGCTCCGATGGTGAAATACAGCCAACCCGCCCCTAAAGATAACAAAGCAAGGGCGGTGAAAGGTTCATCGATCGCCGCCCCTCCGATGATTGAGAAGGCTGCCAGGGCCATTCCTCCGGCCCCGACCCAGGATCGTCCTTTATTCAAGCCGAACCGTCGGGACAAGTGGTCCGTGATCCAGCCGCCGATTGGACAAAACGTCATCATGGCCATAAAGGGACTTGCGGCGAAGAGAGCGCCTCGCAGCACGCTAAAGCTTCGTACTTCCACGAGGTAGAGGTAAAACCATGACAGATACACGTAGGCCACGTACCCGAAACACGTGTAACTCAATGCCAGCCACCACACGCTTGGGGTCTGTGCAAAGGCTTTCCAGGGAACGGGCGTTGGGGACTCCGGGACGTTCGGTGGCGCCGCGTTGCCGCGGATAAGAGCGGCTTCCCCCGCATTGACCCGTGGATGCGCTTCCGGCCAATCCGTGGCAAACCAGAACCACAGCATGGCGATGAGCACGCCGAGGCCTCCAGCCCAATAAAAGGCCGTCTGCCAGCCGTAATTCACCATGATCCAGGCCGTCACCAGAGGGGTGCCCGCGTACCCGACACCGATACCGCTGATCGTGAGCGCGATACCGAATCCTCGCTCACGCGGGCCGCACCAATTGGCCACGGTCCGATTGAAATTCGACAACGCGGCGGCTTCGCCCACGCCGATCAGAAATCGCACGATCATCAGTGATCCCCAAATGCCCACGACCCCTGCGAAAAACGACGAAGGGGCCAGCGCGGTCATCGCTGTAAAGATCGACCACCAAACCACGGCCAGGGTCAGGACCATTCTCGGCCCCCATCGATCTCCCAGCCAGCCCCCAGGGATCTGAAACAGGGCATAACCCAGGACAAACGCTGAAAAAATCTGCCCCATCTGGACGTTGGTGAGCCCAAGGGCCGGAATCATCTGCCGTGCCGTGACCGAAATGTTGACCCTGTCTACACACGTAATAATACTGATGGCAAACAGGAGGACCAGGATGGTCCGGCGCGTGCAGGATGGTTTGATCTCGGCTGTGGTTGGGGACATCATTCTCTCATCCTGGTTGAGAGCACTGTAACGTGGTTTGCCGGAGAATGCCAGACAGCAGGGATATTCACCGGCCGGAAAAGTTACTGGTTGAAACTTGGTCCTGGTCCGTGCTAGATGGGGTGCGTTTCGGCGTCGGGCTTTTCGACATATATCCTTGCGCCATATAAAATCGGGAGGTAAAGGACAATGGCAAAGAGAGCCCAGGAAAAATCCAAAGCCAGGGGGAAGAAGGCTGCGCGGTCCGCGTCCAAAGCAAAGCCCGGGGCGTCCAAGTCCGGGCCGACGGTTGCTTCAGCCGGGTCGAAACCGAAAACCGCGGCCAAGAGGACCCCAAAGGCTGTACCAGCGAAAAAGTCCGGGAAGGCCCCGTCCCGCCCCAAGGAAGCATCCAGGTCCGGGCCGACGGTTGCTTCAGCCGGGTCGAAACCGAAAGCCGCGGCCAAGAGGACCCCAAAGGCTGTACCAGCGAAAAAGTCAGGGAAGGCCCCGTCCCGCCCCAAGGAGGCTTCCAGGTCCGGGCCGACGGTTGCTTCAGCCGGGTCGAAACCGAAAACCGTGGCCAAGAGGACCCCAAAGGCTGTACCAGCGAAAAAGTCAGGGAAGGCCCCGTCCCGTCCCAAGGCTCTGCTGAAAAAGAAGACGGCGCAAAACACTGAGAGAAAACAAGTTGTCAAGAAGAGATCTGCCGTGAAAAAAGCGGCTGCGAAACCCGTGAAAAAACGTTCGGTAGCCGTCAAAGGGAAAGTACCCATGAAGGTTGCAGTGAGTTCCAGGAAGGGTATCAAGAAAAAAGCCGTGGTTGCCGGGCCTGCCCTGGAACCTGAAGTGAAGGCCGTGACGTCAGCGGTGAGTTCGTCCCCTGGGAAAATGGAGCAGACGTCTCAAGCCGTGGCTGCGGACCTTGACTCACTCGAATCGGGTTTGTCCGGATTCGAGGATGAGACGGCCGAAGAGTTTTCTTCTGATCTGGACGATGACGTGTCCGGTGACATTTCTCGGGATTTTGACGACGACGCAGGATTCGGCACCCTCGCCGAAGACCGCGACGATGATCTGACCGAAGATTTGTCCGAGGAGTTGGAAGCCGAGAAGTATTTCAGAGAAGCTGAGACGGGGTTGGATGATGACGATCTGCCTCGTGGGTGGTAAGGGGACCGCGAAGCGCGAACCATCTCTCATCCGGACACGAAAGGGGAACGTCGATAGTCGGGCACGCGATGCGAACGTGAGTGTCCCCTGTGCGACTTGATGCGTTGAACGAATTCTGTAAAGGAGGATTGAATGTCTGAGGCTGCAGGCTTGCCACGAATTGGAGAGAATGCCCCTGATTTTCACGCGGTGACCACCGTGTCTCAGGTTTTTGGATTCAGTGCCTGGCAAGAGCAGGATTGGGTCGTCTTTTTCTCCCATCCTGCAGATTTTACGCCCGTGTGCACCACGGAATTGATGGAATTTGCCCGTCGGCACGAGGACTTCATGAAAAAAGGCGTCAAGTTGCTCGGGGTCAGCGTGGACAGCATCCATGCACATTTGGCCTGGCTTGCTAATATCAAAGAAAAACTGGGCGTGACGATTCCCTATCCTCTGGTGGCGGATGCCGATATGCGGATTGCTCGCATCTATGGCATGATCCATCCGGAGGCCAGCACGACCGCAACGGTCCGTGCGTTGTTTGTGATTGACCCCAAACGTGTGATTCGGGCCTTGATCTACTATCCTATGAACGCCGGGCGGAACGTGGACGAAGTCTTCCGGCTGGTCACGGCGCTTCAAGCGGCTGACAACTTTTCCTGCGCGACGCCGGTTAACTGGCAGGAAGGTGAAAAAGTGGTTGTGCCTCCTCCCAAAACGGTTGAGGAAGTTGAGGAACGGCTCAGCCATCCCGACCGAGAAGTCAAAGACTTTTACCTCACGTTGAAAGATCCGAAGGCGCAGGCCTGAGGCTGGGTCGTCCTCGACTGGAGAATGCCATTTCTCCGAATCCTCTCTCTTCCGTCGTCAACACGGGAATGCCGTGTCGGGGAGTGCCTTCCCTGATGCCGGCTTTTTCCCACGCTCTCGTGTGCTCCGGAGTCGTATGATAGTGACGCCACCGTCCACGTGGTACGTGAGCGTCCTTTGCGTGATGGTCTGGGTCGTGGCGCCGGCCATGTCCTGGGGTGCCTGTCGGGTCGAAGAGGATTCGGCTCCTCAGGTGATGGTTCGTCATCTGGCAGGACCCTGTAGCGACGAAGACCGGCAGGCGCTGGCCGTTTCAGCGAATGACGTGTTGGCGGCCCTGCACCAGGGCAAGGGGGTGGTTTTGAGAGGAGTCGTGCTTGTGGGCGACCTCCCTCTGGACCGATTGAGTTTACAGATCTTCGAGCCGAAACTGGTCCGGCACGCGGCGATTGCCGAACGAATCGAAGCCGAACGGGTGTCCGTGGTGCGCGTCATTCACGGGCCTTTCATTCTTGAAGACGTTGAGGTGCGGGGCATTCTTGCGACCAACCTCATTGAGTCCGGGTACCTATTGGTCCAAGGCCCGGTCAGTCTGCGGGGAACCACCGTTCAGCGTTCCCTGGACTTGTCCCGGATGGTTTTCCTGGATCGATCTGATTTTTCCGAGATGCAAATCGGCCATGAAGGATTTTTTATTCGAGCCACGTTTGCCCGGGACGCCGATTTTACCCGAACGGCTTTTGGAACCCATTCCCGGTTTCATCAGGCTCGGTTTCTGGGGAAGGCTACGTTTACGGGAGCGCGGTTTCACGGACTCGCGGAATTCCTGGAGGTCTCCTTTGCGGAGGAAGCCGGGTTTTCGCGTACCCGGTTTCTTCAGGGTACGGGTTTTTCAGGGAGTCGGTTTCACAAAACGCTGGATTTCTCTGAGTCCCGGTTTGACAGGGAAGTCTATTTTCGATTTACCGACTATCAGGGACCGGTGAATTTTCACCGAGCCCTGTTTCGGAACACGGCGGACTTTACGGAAGCCCGGTTTCGAGAGGCCGTCGATTTTCGAAACGTCGTCTTCGAGAAACCTCCACGGATTGTCGGCGTCGATCTTCCCGAACAAGGTGGCGAGGGAGAAACGAGTGTTCGGAACCGCGAGTTCTTCTTGCTGCTATTCATCCTGACTCTCCTGGGGTTGCTCCTGCTGGCCGTCTGGAAGCGAAAAGCCAGGTGAACACTGGAAGGCCACGTCCACAAGATATAGAAGTTTCTATTGCCTCTCTCCACTAAAAGTGGTATACCAACGTACATTTTTCACAACGTTGGGAGGGTAAACGTTTACTCGTTCGTTGACGGAATCACAGAGAAGGTGCGTCAGCTCTGCCGGGTCCTTCTTCTCTTTTCCTCCCCTTTGTAAGGGGAGGGTAGGAGGGGTAGAGCCGACCGACCATGGATCTCGGGTTTTCGCCGTCCTGGCTGTAGACTCTACCTCCCCTCACCCCTCCTTATAAAGGAAAGGAGGGGAAGAAAATCTGCTGGCGGTATCATGCAACGAACCGAACCCGCATACGAGGTGAAGCTTGAGGCCTTTAGTGGGCCTCTCGACCTCTTGCTCCACCTTATTCGAAAGCATGAAATCAATATTTACAATATCCCTATTGCCCTGATCACCCGGCAATATCTTGAGTATCTTCAACTTATGAAGGAACTCAATCTCTCTTTTGCCGGTGACTTTTTGGTGATGGCTGCCACCCTGATTCATATTAAGTCTCGAACGTTGCTCCCGCAGGAAACGGAACCGGAGCCAGGGGAAGAAGAAGGCGAAGATCCTCGGAGTGAGTTGGTGCGTCGGCTTGTCGAATATCAACAGTTCAAGGAAGTCGCCGGTCGACTGTCCGATCAGGAAAGACTGTGGCGGCAGACGTTCCAACGAGAGCCTGAACAGGGTCCACCGCTCCGTGAAGTGTTTCCCGACAACGTGCAGGTCTTTGATCTCCTGAGTGCCCTGCAGGAAGTCTTGGCGCAGACCGACGCCTCTCCCGGCCTCGAACTGACACCGGATACCATTACAGTTCAGGATCGCATCAATGGTGTGATCGAACGGCTGGAAGAGACTCCGACCATTACTTTTGCCGCATTATTTGAGAGTGCGACCGATCGGTTGATGGTGATCGTCACTTTTTTGGCGTTACTGGAACTTGTGCGGATGAAACTGGTCCGTATGGTTCAAGCGGATTTTTGTGGTCCTATTCTGATTACCCGCACGTTTCTCGCGGGGCAACCCGAAGGTGACGTTGAACCACCCCAGGCAATCGACAATGATGACCATTCGACCAATGGAGGCTTCAATGGGAATGGAACCCTCTGACAAGACGCGCGTGAACGAGGCCCTGGAATCGGCCCCGGATCCCTCCCTCTCGCCTGTGGCCGGGGACTCTCCGGGTGAGCGTTTAGAGTGTGAATGTGCAGGCCTTGCCGAATCATTGAGTGAGCAGGAACTCAAGGGGATCATCGAAGCCCTGTTGTTCGTGTCCGGTGAGCCCCTTCTCCTCGAGAAAATCACCACGGTGTTGGCGGGACCGCCCAAGGTGGCGGTGCATAACGCCGTGAAGGCACTTCAGCATGATTATAACCAGGGAGGCCGTGGCCTCCAAATCGTCGAATTGGCCGGTGGCTACGTCATGATCACGCGGCCCGATTGCGCCCCGTGGGTCACCAGGCTCAATAAGGTCAAAGCGTCCGCCAGAGTGTCTCGGTCCGCCCTGGAGACCTTGGCGATCATTGCCTATAAACAACCGACCATGCGTGCGGAGATTGAACAGATTCGCGGAGTCGAAACCTCGAGCGTGTTGCGGACGTTGCTGGATCAGAAACTCATCCGCATCGTCGGGCGAAAAGATATCCCCGGTCGCCCGATTCTGTATGGCACGTCCAAGACCTTCCTGCAAAAATTCGGGCTCCGGGATCTTCGGGATTTGCCGTCCCTTCGTGAATTCACTGCATTGGGAGAAGGGGACAATGCCGAGCTTTTTGAAGAAGAATCGGCAACCAATGGCCATCATGAACCCGGGGCCGACCCGGTCGTCCAAGAGCCCGACAGGGATGCTCGGGAATCCGTTGCCAGTTACCTGGGTTCTTCCATCGCCTAAGCACCTGTTTTGTCCGTTTGTTCAGTTGAGACGGCACAGGGGCCCGCCTTCTCCCTTTCCAAACCAGCGACGTTCTCGCTATAGTTCACTGCACTTGCGGACAAACGTACTCTTCCCGAAGGCCGGAAAGGATACAACGCGTGGATCTTGTGCTCCCCGATAAAGCGTCAGCTCACCGATTAAAACCGTCGGGGACAACCATTGGAACGGATCTGAGGCGTCTTCTTGATCCGACCAAGGTCAAGGATGATGCGCCGACCTTACGGGCGTATGCCGTCGACGCGAGCATATATCGGATGACGCCCCGGGTCGTGGTTCTCCCGGAACGTGAAGCGGACATTGACGGGGTTATGGATTATGCGGTGGAACGAGGGATCCCCTTGACCACTCGGGCGGCGGGTACCAACCTCACGGGGTCGGCTGTCGGGTCCGGCATTATTCTGGACGTGTCTCGTCTCAATCGGATCCTGGAGGTGAACTCGGATGAGAAATGGGCTCGTATTCAACCTGGCATTATTCTCAACGAGTTGAATCAGCAACTCGCCTCGACGGGTCTCATGTTTGGTCCCGACCCTTCGAGTGGCGACGCGTGCAAATTGGGAGGGATGCTGGCCAACAATTCGTCAGGGCCTCACACCTTGCGGTACGGGTCCGTGAAAGACAACGTGTTAGCCATGCGGGTCAGGCTTGAGTCGAATGGGTGGCTCGCTGCCGGTCGTGAGGTCGTAGACGGGGACGGCTTCCCTCGGACGCTCGGCGACTTTCAGGGGTTGCACGCCGTTTTTCGCCTGGTGCGGGACAATCTGGATTTCATTCAAGCCAAACGTCCCCGCGTCAGTAAAAACAGCGCGGGCTATAACCTCTTTGACGTGGCGGAAGGTCTCACGCAGGGGGTCTTTGACCTGCCGAAGTTATTCGTGGGAAGTGAAGGCACGTTGGGCGTGTTCAGTGAGGCGACGATCCGTCTCGTTGATCGTCCACGCTCGACCGTAACCGGCATGCTTCATTTCCAGCACCTCGAAGAAATGGGGGAGGCGGTTCGCCCCCTGCTGGATCTGTCACCGCTGGCCATGGAAGTGCTGGATGCCCATACCTTAAATCTCATTGGCCGGTCGCAGTACCACATTCCCGACGATGCCGCGGCAACCCTGCTTATTGAATTCGATCGGGAAGGAGACCACGACGGGATCGCGCAACTGCAGGCGGCGCGTCAGCGGTATCGTCTTGCCTCTGATCCCGTCATCGCTGTCGATCCACAACAACAGCAAGACGTCTGGAAAACCCGAAAAGCACTCTATCCCGCGTTGTATCGATATGACGCAAAGAGAAAACCGATTAACTATATCGATGACGTGGTGGTGGCGGCTGACCGAATCGGCGAGTTAATGCGATATCTGAGTGCCGTGTTTGGAAAGACCCGCGTTCCGTTGGCGATTTTCGGTCATATCGGCAACGGCAACGCCCACGTCGTGCCGTTGCTGGACGTGAACGACGAGCGTGATTTTCAGCGTATGGTTGAGAGTTATTACGAAGTGCATTACACGATTTTGGATCGGTTCCAGGGATCCATTTGCGGAGAACACGGGGACGGCCGCATCCGCGCCGAAATGGTCAAGCGGATGTTCGGCGAAGAGTTGTATGATCTCTTTGTGCAGGTCAAACGCGCGATGGACCCGGCCGGGATTTTGAATCCCGGCGTGAAAATCAGTGAGACCGCCTTTACCGAACACGTTGACTTTGAAAGGTTGGGGAAATCCTGCGCCACGTGCGCCAAATGCAATGCGGTCTGCCCGGTGTACGACGTGTTTCAATCCGAAGACATGAGCTCCCGTGGCTGGTATGAAATCGTGACCGCCCCGGACTACAGCTATCTGGATTCCAAGCGCGTGGTGGAAGCGTGCCTGAATTGTAAATCGTGCCGGACCATCTGTCCGGCGGACGTGGACGTGTCCGAGCTGATTCTGCAGCGACGGGCGGAACGTCCGAATGCCCTGGCCGGGAAACTCTTTGCCCTGCACGCGCAACAGGAACGTTTCGGCAGGTTGATCAAGCTGGCCGCGAAGACTCAAGCGCTCTGGGACCGGCCGCTCATTCGGAAAATCGGCGAAGTGCTGTTACGCCCCTTCCTGGCGCAACTCTCCGAGCGTGCCCGGCTTCCCTGGGACATGAAACTGCCGCGCCTGGCAACGTCGCTGTTGCGCGAACGGCATCACGCGTTGTGTGTGTCGTCTCCTCCCGCTTCCGTTGCAGGTGACGCAGGCGGAACGCGGCGAGGCAACTCCACCCCGAAAGTCGCATATTTTCACGGCTGCGCGGCCAATTACTTTGATGACGGAGTGGGTGACGCCGTGATCAACGTGTTGAAGCAATACGGCGTGACTCCTGACCTTCCGCCGCAACGATGCTCCGGGACGCCTATTGAAACGTACGGACATCGGGCCTTGGCCAAGGAAGGGGCGCGCTATAACGTCGACCACCTTGCCGGCTATGACGTGATCGTGACGGGCTGCGCGTCCTGTACGCTGGCGCTCAAGGATTATTCGAAGCTGTTTCAGGGAGAGCCTGAGGAGTCACGGGCCAAGCGGGTTTCGCAAAATGTAAAGCATATCGCGGAATACGTCATGGAGTTGGACCCCCAGCGTTCAAAACCGGCCGGATCGAACGAGACGCGCAAGGTCACGTATCATTCGTCCTGTCACCTGCGCGCGGCCGGGGTGACTTCACAGCCCCGGCACTTGTTGGCAACGACTCCGGGTCTTGACTACGTCGAGATGCAGGACGCCGACCGCTGTGCGGGCGGCGCGGGAACCTACATCGTGAAGGACTATGACACCGCGCAAAAAATTTTCGAACGCAAGCGACGGGCGATTGAACGGAGTGGCGCGGATATCGTGGCGACGAGTTGTCCGGCCTGCATGATTCAATTGAAAAACGGCTTGCCTGCCGGCACTGCCGTGAAGCATATTGCTCAAATTCTGGACGAATCGATTGGCGAGGCTCGGGAATCCGAACCTCGATCGCGTACGGGTCAGGAGAACTGAGGGCGACGTCCGTTGCTGCCGACGTTCCGTCCGGCCGAAGGAGGATTTTTACCATGGTTACGATAAGAGTGTTTGGGCAGACTTTGCTCCCGTGCGTGCAGGAGCCGGAGATTCAATGTGAAATTTCTGCGCCGGTTAGCGTGCGGCAACTTCTGGAGGGCAATCCGGAGACCTTGGGAGGGTTAATGGAATTCTTGCGAAGAAGCGAATTGATGGTTACATTAAATCAAAAAGTCAGCACCCTGGAAACACAGGTCAAAGACGGCGACGTGATTAAATTGACCCACCAGTTTAATCCCGAATATGAAGGGGCCACGTGGCATAATCCGTAACCGCAACGTGACTGGCCGAACGGTCTTCAGAGCACGAGGCCGCGGCTTGCCTGATCTGTAGAAATGATGAAACAGATAGAGACCCACGAGCGGCTGACCCGAGACGAACCTGTCTCGGGGAGTTCCAACCGCGGCTTCGGCGTCGCGTTTACCGTCGCGTTTGCCGTGATCGGCCTGTTTCCGCTGTTCGACGGCGCCCCGCCCCGCGCGTGGTCGCTCGCCGTCGCCGGTATCGTCCTGACGGTGACGCTGGTCAAAGCCGATCTGCTGGCGCCGTGCAACCGTATCTGGTTCAAGTTCGGCCTGTTGCTGCATGGAATCGTCAACCCGATCATTCTGGCAGTGATATATTACGCGGTGGTGACGCCGACGGGCCTCGTCATGCGTGCGATGGGAAAGGATCCGCTGCGTCTGCGGCGCGATCCGAACGCCGAGAGCTACTGGATACACAGGGATCCGCCGGGGCCAGTGCCGAAGTCAATGGAGAACCAATTCTGATGTCTGCGATGGCCTTTCTGTCCGAATTCTGGACCTTCATTCGCGTGCGCAAGAAATACTGGCTGCTGCCGGCCATCGTCATGATGCTCGTGCTGGGTGGCCTGCTCGTGCTAAGCCAAAGCACCGCGGTGGCGCCGATGATCTACACGATCTTCTGAGCCATGCGGGTCCTCGGGATCTCGGCGTTCTATCACGACAGTGCCGCCGCCCTTGTCGAGGACGGGCGGATCGTCGCGGCCGCGCAGGAGGAGCGCTTTACGCGCAAGAAGCACGATTCCGACTATCCTGCCCACGCCGTGGCGTGGTGCCTGAAGGCGGGTGGCATCGGGCTTGGGGACGTGGATAGAGTCGCTTTCTACGACAAACCCTTCCTCAAGTTTGAGCGGCTGATCGAAACCTACGTGGCGTTCGCGCCGCGCGGCTTCCGTTCCTTCCGCATGGCGGTGCCGACCTGGCTCAGGGAGAAGCTGTTTCAGAAAGACCTGCTGCGCCGGAAGCTGCACGTCCTGGCCCCTGATCTGGACTGGAACGTAAGACTACTGTTCGCCGAGCACCACCAATCGCACGCGGCGAGTGCGTTTTACCCGTCGCCCTTCCGTGACGCGGTGGTTCTCACCATGGATGGGGTCGGCGAATGGGCCACCACCTCCGTGGGGATCGGCCACGGCAACGAGCTGGAGATAACGCGTGAGATCCACTTCCCTCACTCCCTGGGGTTGCTCTACTCGGCGTTCACTTACTACACCGGCTTCAAGGTGAATTCCGGCGAGTACAAGGTCATGGGCCTCGCGCCCTACGGCGAGCCGAAGTACGCGCAGACCGTCCTCGACCATCTGATCGACTTGAAGCCGGATGGCACCTTCCGCCTCAATCTCGACTATTTCGATTACTGCACAGGCCTCACTATGACCAACGGCCGGTTCGATGCACTGTTCGGCGGTCCGGCGCGGAAGCCCGAGGCGCCGTTCGCACAGCGGCACATGGATCTGGCCGCCTCGGTGCAGGCGGTGGTCGAGGAAGCGGTGCTGCGGCTGACCCGGTCGCTGCGCGAGGAGACCGGCATCCCCTATCTGTGCCTGGCCGGCGGCGTCGCGCTTAACTGTGTGGCCAACGGCAGGGTTCTACGGGACGGCCGGTTCGACGACGTATGGATCCAGCCTGCGGCGGGCGACGCTGGGGGCGCACTTGGCGCCGCGCTGGCGGCGAGCCACCGTCTGTTCGGGGAGCCGCGGAGTGCCTGCGGCCTGAGAGAGGACGGCCGCCTGGAACGCGAGGCCGGCGGCGACGCCATGCACGGGACCCTGCTCGGTCCGGCATTCGGCTCAGACGAGATCCGCCGTGCGCTTGATGCAGCCGGAGCACGGTACGAAATGCTCCCGGACGACGAGTTGCTCGACGCCACGGCTTCAGCGCTGGCCGCGGGGAAGGTGGTGGGCTGGTTCCAGGGCCGGATGGAGTTCGGCCCGCGCGCCCTTGGCAACCGGTCCATTCTGGCCGACCCCCGCTCACCCACCATGCAGAGGACGCTCAATCTCAAGGTCAAGCAACGAGAGTCCTTTCGTCCATTCGCGCCGAGCGTGTCGCGGGATCACGTCTCGGAGTGGTTCGACCTCGACCGCGACAGTCCCTACATGCTGCTGACGGCCAGCGTGAAGCCGTCGCGGCGCAAACCTGCGACCGGGTCGGATCAGACGCTCCGCGGCCTTGACAGGTTGAAAGTGCCGCATTCGGAAATCCCTGCCGTCACTCACGTGGACTATTCCGCCCGCGTACAGACCGTTCACCGCGAGACCAACCCCCGCTATCACGATCTGCTCGAAGCCTTCAAGTCAAAGACCGGCTGCCCTGTGCTCGTGAACACCAGCTTCAACGTCCGCGGCGAGCCTATCGTGTGCACACCTGCGGACGCCTTCCGCTGCTTCATGCGCACGGGCATCGACTGCCTCGCCATCGGTCCCTGCTTCCTGGGCAAGGAGGCGCAGGAGCCGTCGCTCAAGCGCGTCGGTACGGACTCGTTCGAGCCGGATTGACGAGTCGGGGGCATGAGTGCTAATTGCTCTGGCATGAATGAACAGGAACAACCTGCTGCACCGGAAAGAGGAGCAGGCAATGAGGGACACCAGGACGCTCGGCGTGAATCTACCCCCCCCCCCCCCCCCCTCAGAATCGTAAACTCCGCCGCGTCCTGCGCCTGGTCGGCTGGAACGCGTTGGTGCTCGTCGCCGGTCTGACCCTGGTGGGTGCCGTCGCGGAAGTGTGGCTTCGGCTGACGATGCCCTTTACCGTCCGCGATCTGCCCATGCACTTCGTTCCCGGTGTAGGTCTCACGTCCGAACCCGACGTGGAAGTGTATTGGACCAACAACCGTGATTTCTGGACCGTCTCGCGCACCAACAGCCTGGGCTTTCTCGACCGTGAACCCGTGACCGCCGAACGTGCCGCGGCAAGCTGCCACGTCGCCATGATCGGCGATTCCTTCGTCGCGGCAAAAGAGGTTCCCATTGTCGAGAAGTTTCACGTCCGGCTGGAAGAGCTTGCCGCCCGGGAACTGCCCCACCTCGACGTCACGACCTCCGCGTTCGGATTCGATGGTCACGGCCAGATCAACCAGTTGCCGTTCTACGACGAGTTCGCACGGCAGCTTCATCCCAAATTGCTGGTGCTTGTGTTTGTTTGGAACGACTTCATGAACAACGCGACGGTTCTGAATGCGTTGCACAGGTGGATAGATCCGGATCGGATGCCCTTTGTCACCGCGGGAAGAGATGCCGACGGAACCATAACGTTGCGCCCGCCGGTTCCTGGCGAGAAGTTTCGCGGACAGAGACCGGTGCGTCCTTGGTGGTACAGGCTTCTTACCAAGCATATTCCTGTTATCCGCACGTCCTATCTCGCGAACTGGCTGCGTCCCATACTGTTCCCACCTCGATTCAAGACCATGCGCCTGATCGAGGAGGCGAAGATTCTGAGCCGGCGCGCGCCCTATGCGTCGCTGCTCGACGGGTGGCAGCCGACGACGGAGGGCGCCATAAACGCGGTCTTCCACAGAAAGGACCTGCCGTCCTACTTCGAGTCGGCCCTGGATTTCACGGCCTTCGCGCTGGATCAGTTCAAGGAACGCGCGGAGCACGACGGCGTGTCCCTGGTCATCCTGTCGACCCACACGATGAAGACCCGGGGTTATCCGATATTCGACCGCCTGACCGCCCTGGCCGAGACGCGGGGCATTCCCGTCATCGACCAGTACGACTACATCCTTCGCCAGGGTGCCAGGCCTGAGGACGCACGCTGGGCGCATGACGGCCACTGGAACGCCGCCGGTCACCAGTGGGCGGCGGAAGCCCTGCTCGAATACCTGAAGCGGAATCAGGGCGTATGCGCCCAACCCTCTCCGCCGCGCCAGGGGTGAACTTGCGCGACCGGCCTTCCTCTGGGCAAAGGAGGCGCAGGAGCCGTCGCTCAAGGACGTCGGTACGGACTCGTTCGAGCCAGATTGACGAGTCGGGGGCATGAGTGCTAATTACTCTGGCATGAATGAACGGGGGCAACCTGCTGTACCGGAAAGAGGAGCAGGCAATGAGGAACACCAGGACGCGCGGCGTGAATCTACCCCCCCCCCCCCTCAGAATCGTAAACTCCGCCGCGTCCTGCGCCTGGTCGGCTGGAACGCGTTGGTGCTCGTCGCCGGTCTGACCCTGGTGGGTGCCGTCGCGGAAGTGTGGCTTCGGCTGACGATGCCCTTTATCGTCCGCGATCTGCCCCTGCGCTTCGTTCCCGGCGCAGGTCTCACTTATGAACCCGACGTGGAAGTGCATTGGACCGACCGCCGTGAGTTCTGGACCGTCTCGCGCACCAACAGCCTGGGCTTTCTCGACCGCGAGCCCGTGAGCGCCGAACGCGCCGCGGCAAGCTGCCACGTCGCCATGATCGGCGACTCCTTTGTCGAGGCAAAACAGGTTCCCATTGTCGAGAAGTTTCACGTCCGGCTGGAGGAACTTGCCGCCCGGGATTTGCCCCATCTCGACGTCACGACCTCCGCGTTCGGATTCGCTAGCTTCGGCCAGATCAACCAGTTGCCGTTCTATGACGAGTTCGCACGACACCTCCATCCCAAATTGCTGGTGCTCGTGTTCGTTCGGAACGACTTCAGGGACAACATGCCAGTTCTGGACGCATTGCAAACGGGAAGGGGTCCGGCTCGGCTTCCCTGGGTTGCCGCGGAAAGGAACGAGGACGGAACCATAACGTTGCACCCGCCTGTTCCTGGTCGGAAGTTCGCGGGACAGAGACTGGTGCGTCCTTGGTGGTACAGGCTTATTGCCAAGCCTATTATTCGCACGTCCTACCTTGCGAACTGGCTGCGTGCCATACGTCCCATACTGTTCCCACCTCGATTCAAGACCATGCGCCTGATCGAGGAGGCGAAGATTCTGAGCTGGCGCCCCCCCTATCCGATGCTGCTTGACGGGTGGCAGCCGATGCTGCTTGGCGGGTGGCAGCCGACGCTGCTTGATGGGTGGCAGCCGACGACGCAGGGCGCCATAGACGCGGTGTTTTTCCACAGAAAGGAACTGCCGTCCTACTTCGAGTCGGCCCTGGATTTCACGGCCTTCGCCCTGGATCAGTTCAAGGAACGCGCGGAGCACGACGGCGTGTCCCTGGTCATCCTGTCGACCGACCCGATGAGGACCCGGGGCCATCCGCTATTCGACCGCCTGAGCGCCCTGGCCGAGACGCGGGGCATTCCCGTCATCGACCAGTACGACTACATCCTCCGCCAGGGTGCCAGGCCTGAGGACGCACACTGGGCGCATGACGGCCACTGGAACGCCGTCGGTCACCAGTGGGCGGCGGAAGCCCTGCTCGAATACCTGAAGCGGAATCAGGGCGTATGCGCCCAACCCTCTCCGCCGCGCCAGGGGTGAACTTGCGCGACCGGCCTTCCTCTGGGCAAAGGAGGCGCAGGAGCCGTCGCTCAAGGACGTCGGTACGGACTCGTTCGAGCCGGATTGACGAGTCGGGGGCATGAGTGCTAATTGCTCTGGCATGAATGAACGGGGGCAACCTGCTGCACCGGAAAGAGGAACAGGCAATGAGGGACACCAGGACGCGCGGCGTGAATCTACCCCCCCCCCCCCCCCCTCAGAATCGTAAACTCCGCCGCGTCCTGCGCCTGGTCGGCTGGAACGCGTTGGTGCTCGTCGCCGGTCTGACCCTGGTGGGTGCCGTCGCGGAAGTGTGGCTTCGGCTGACGATGCCCTTTACCGTCCGCAATTGGCCCACGATGCACTTCGTTCCCGGTGCAGGTCTCACGTATGACCCCGACGTGGAAGTGCATTGGACCAACCAACGTGATTTCTGGACCGTCTCGCGCACCAACAGCCTGGGCTTTTTCGACCGTGAACCCGTGAGCGCCGAACGTGCCGCGGCAAGCTGCCACGTCGCCATGATCGGCGATTCCTTTGTCGAGGCAAGAGAGGTTCCCATTGTCGAGAAGTTTCACGTCCGGCTGGAGGAGCTTGCCGCCCGGGAACTGCCCCACCTCGACGTCACCACCTCCGCGTTTGGAATGAGTGGTTCCGGCCAGATCAACCAGTTGCCGTTCTACGACGAGTTCGCACGGCAGCTTCATCCCAGACTACTGGTGCTCGTGTTCGTTTGGAACGACTTCGTGAACAACGAGAGGGGTCTGAGTGCGTTGTACAGGGGGCTGGATCCGGATCGGATGCCCTTTGTCACCGCGGGAAGAGATGCCGACGGAACCATAACGTTGTATCCGCCGGTTCCTGGCGGGAAGTTCCGGGGACAGAGACTGGTGCGTCCTTGGTGGTACAGGCTTCTTGCCAAGCATATTCCTGTTATCCACACGTCCTACCTCGCGAACTGGCTGCGTGCCATACGTGCCATACTGTTCCCACCTCGATTCGAGACCATGCGCCTGATCGAGGAGGCGAAGATTCTGAGCCGGCGTCCCCCCTATACGTCGCTGCTCGACGGGTGGCAGCCGACGACGGCGACTGGCATGATCGCGGTCTTCCACAGAAAGGACCTGCCGTCCTACTTCGAGTCGGCCCTGGATTTCACGGCCTTCGCCCTGGATCAGTTCAAGGAACGCGCGGAGCACGACGGCGTGTCCCTGGTCATCCTGTCGACCCACACGATGAAGACCCGAGGTTATCCGATATTCGACCGCCTGAGCGCCCTGGCCGAGACGCGGGGCATTCCCGTCATCGACCAGTACGACTACATCCTTCGCCAGGGTGCCAGGCCTGAGGACGCACGCTGGGCGCATGACGGCCACTGGAACGCCGTCGGTCACCAGTGGGCGGCGGAAGCCCTGCTCGAATACCTGAAGCGGAATCAGGGCGTATGCGCCCAACCCTCTCTACCGCGCCAGGGGTGAACTTGCGCGACCGGCCTTCCTCTGGGCAAAGGAGGCGCAGGAGCCGTCGCTCAGGCGACGTCGGTACGAACTCGTTCGAGCCGGATTGACGAGTCGGGGGCATGAGTGCTAATTACTCTGGCATGAATGAACGGGAGCAACCTGCTGCACGGAAAGAGGAGCAGGCAATGAGGGACACCAGGACGCGCGGCGTGAATCTACCCCCCCCTCAGAATCGTAAACTCCGCCGCGTCCTGCGCCTGGTCGGCTGGAACGCGTTGGTGCTCGTCGCCGGTCTGACCCTGGTGGGTGCCGTCGCGGAAGTGTGGCTTCGGCTGACGATGCCCTTTTTCGTCCGCGATGTGCCCACGATGCACTTCGTTCCCGGCGTAGGTCTCACGTATGAACCCGACGTGGAAGTGCATTGGACCAACCACCGTGATTTCTGGACCGTCTCGCGCACCAACAGCCTGGGCTTTCTCGACCGTGAACCCGTGAGCGCCGAACGTGCCGCGGCAAGCTGCCACGTCGCCATGATCGGCGATTCCTTTGTCGAGGCAAGAGAGGTTCCCATTGTCGAGAAGTTTCACGTCCGGCTGGAGGAGCTTGCCGCCCGGGAACTGCCCCACCTCGACGTTACCACCTCCGCGTTCGGATTCAGTGGTCACGGCCAGATCAAACAGTTGCCGTTCTACGACGAGTTCGCACGGCAGCTTCATCCCAGACTACTGGTGCTCGTGTTCGTTTGGAACGACTTCGTGAACAACGCGACGGGTCTGAGTGCGTTGCACAGGTCGCTGGACCCGGATCGGATGCCCTTTGTCACCGCGGAAAGAGATGCCGACGGAACCATAACGTTACGTCCGCCGGTTCCTGGCGGGAAGTTCAGGGGACAGAGAAAGGTGCGTCCTTGGTGGTACAGGTTTTTTGCCAAGCCTATGATCCGCACGTCCTCCCTCGCGAACTGGCTGTTTACCTTGCGTATTCCTCATTCGGGAAAAGTAGAGAACGGCACGTCCTATCTCGCGAACTGGCTGCGTCCCATACTGTTCCCACCTCGATTCAAGAACATGCGCCTGATCGAGGAGGCGAAGATTCTGAGCCGGCGTCCCCCCTATACGTCGCTGCTCGACGGGTGGCAGCCGACGACGGCGTCTGGCATGACCGCGGTCTTCCACAGAAAGGAAATGCCGCCCTACTTCGAGTCGGCCCTGGATTTCACGGCCTTCGCGCTGGATCAGTTCAAGGAACGCGCGGAGCACGACGGCGTGTCCCTGGTCATCCTGTCGACCCACACGATGAAGACCCGGGGTTATCCGATATTCGACCGCCTGACCGCCCTGGCCGAGACGCGGGGCATTCCCGTCATCGACCAGTACGACTACATCCTTCGCCAGGGTGCCAGGCCTGAGGACGCACGCTGGGCGCATGACGGCCACTGGAACGCCGCCGGTCACCAGTGGGCGGCGGAAGCCCTGCTCGAATACCTGAAGCGGAATCAGGGCGTATGCGCCCAACCCTCTCTACCGCGCCAGGGGTGAACTTGCGCGACCGGCCTTCCTCTGGGCAAAGGAGGCGCAGGAGCCGTCGCTCAAGGACGTCGGTACGGACTCGTTCGAGCCGGATTGACGAGTCGGGGGCATGAGTGCTAATTACTCTGGCATGAATGAACGGGGGCAACCTGCTGCACCGGAAAGAGGAACAGGCAATGAGGGACACCAGGACGCGCGGCGTGAATCTACCCCCCCACCCCCCTCCGCAGAATCGTAAACTCCGCCGCGTCCTGCGCCTGGTCGGCTGGAACGCGTTGGTGCTCGTCGCCGGTCTGGCCCTGGTGGGTGCCGTCGCGGAAGTGTGGCTTCGGCTGACGATGCCCTTTATCGTCCGCGATTCGCCCATGCACTTCGTTCCCGGTGTAGGTCTCACGTATGAACCCGACGTGGAAGTGCATTGGACCGACCGCCGTGAGTTCTGGACCGTCTCGCGCACCAACAGCCTTGGCTTTCTCGACCGCGAGCCCGTGAGCGCCGAACGCGCCGCGGCAAGCTGCCACGTCGCCATGATCGGCGATTCCTTCGTCGCGGCAAAAGAGGTTCCCATTGTCGAGAAGTTTCACGTCCGGCTGGAAGAGCTTGCCGCCCGGGATTTGCCCCACCTCGACGTCACGACCTCCGCGTTCGGATTCGATGGTCACGGCCAGATCAACCAGTTGCCGTTCTACGACGAGTTCGCACGACACCTCCATCCCAAATTACTGGTGCTCGTGTTCGTTGCGAACGACTTCATGAACAACGCGACGGTTCTGAATGCGTTGCACAGGTGGATAGATCCGGATCGGATGCCCTCTGTCACCGCGGGAAGAGATGCCGACGGAACCATAACGTTGCGCCCGCCGGTTCCTGGCCGGAAGTTCGCGGGACAGAAACTGGTGAGTCCTTGGTGGCACGGGTTTCTTGCCAAGTCTATTCCTGTTATCCGCACGTCCTACCTCGCGAACTGGCTGCGTGCCATACTGTTCCCACCTCGATTCGAGACCATGCGCCTGGTCGAGGAGGCGAAGATTCTGAGCCGGCGCGCGCCCTATGCGTCGCTGCTCGACGGGTGGCAGCCGACGAGCGACATAAACGGGGTCTTCCACAGAAAGGACCTGCCGTCCTACTTCGAGTCGGCTCTGGACTTCACGACCTTCGCCCTGGATCAGTTCAAGGAACGCGCGGAGCACGACGGCGTGTCCCTGGTCATCCTGTCGACCCACACGATGCGCACCCGGGGCCATCCGCTATTCGACCGCCTGAGCGCCATGGCCGGGGCGCGGGGCATTCCCGTCATCGACCAGTACGACTACATTCTCCGCCAGGGTGCCAGGTTCCAGGACGCACGCTGGGCGCATGACAGCCACT
The DNA here is from genome assembly GCA_965215405.1 of Nitrospirales bacterium. GTDB lineage: Bacteria > Nitrospirota > Nitrospiria > Nitrospirales > UBA8639 > Bin75. The sequence continues at coordinate 70,862 of OZ244060.1, read as the reverse complement.
GGAACGCCGCCGGTCACCAGTGGGCGGCGGAAGCCCTGCTCGAATACCTGAAGCGGAATCAAACGGTCTGTGCGTGATTGCAAACGCGGCGAACGACGTCCGGAGGGTGAGGAGACCGGTTTGGGCGTGCCATGGGTTGGATCAGTCGAGACAGGACAGGCGCTGGCTTCATGTCCGATGAATTTTCAGCCCCTATTCTCACGAGCCTTGCCTCGTCTGGTTCCAGGGCTTCAGCCTCTTGCAGGCGTTGGAAGAGGAGGGAACCAGCGGATACCCACTGAGGTCAGACGTTGACTATGGCGGTCATCCGGCGGAATTTATTGTATCGGTTGTCCAGGAGTTCTTCCGCAGACAAGGGGAGAAGCTGGTTCAGTTGGGTGTGGAGAGTTTGGGCAACGGCTTGACAGACGGTTTCCACGTCGCGATGCGCGCCGCCGAGTGGTTCGGGAATGACCTCATCGGCAATCCCTGATTTGAGCAGTTCCGCGCCCGTCATTTTCAAAGCTGCTGCCGCCGTTTGCCTCTTGGCCGAATCGTCCCAAAGAATCGCCGCGCACCCTTCCGGGGAAATAACCGAGTAAATCGAGTGTTCCAGCATGACGACGCGGTCGGCTACCCCTAAAGCCAACGCTCCGCCGCTTCCACCTTCTCCTGTAATGATGGCAACAATCGGGACCTTGAGCCGAGCCATCACGAACAGGTTTCGGGCAATGGCTCGGGCCTGGCCCCGTTCCTCGGCTCCGACGCCGGGATAGGCTCCCGGCGTATCGATAAACGTCACAATCGGGCGTTTGAATTTTTCGGCTAACTGCATCAGCCGCAAGGCTTTTCGATAGCCTTCAGGATTGGGCATACCGAAATTTCGTTTCCTCCGATCCTTGACGCTCTGTCCTTTTTCATGCCCGATGACGCAAATGGACCGGCCCTGGAACGTCGCAAATCCGCCGACAATGGCTTTGTCGTCGCCGAAGGTTCGGTCGCCGTGCAGTTCTACGAAGTCTCGGCACAAGTGCGTCGTATATTGCAGAATCGACGGGCGTTGTGGATGGCGGGAGATTTGCGTTTGCTGCCAGGGAGTCAGGTTTCCGAAAATTTCCTGCTCCTGCCTGGCTAACCGGGTCCGGAGAACGCGGATCTCCCGCTGTACGGATTTTTTTTCAGAACTCGATTTCATCAGTTTCTCAAGACGTTCCTCGAGTGCTTTCAACGGCCCTTCAAATTCTAAAAAATCACGCATGGTGGACTCGCTTCTGCGCACGTCAATGAAACGTGACGGTTTCTTTCCCGAGAATCTGCTCTACTTCATACACCAGGTTCGAACTGGGCAAGACGGTTAAATTCGGCAACGGGGCGCTTTCCGCTTGAACCTGGGAATCAAGATGGAATTGCAAGGCGACCGGGGTCGGCCCTGGGTGACGGCGTAATACTTCCTGCAGTTTAGGGAGGTTGCCCCACGTTTCCGACGTTTCCGACGTTTCCGCAAGGTGTACCGTGACCCGTTTTACCGTTTTGGTTTGTAAGTCGTGCAGGGGTTCCAGCTTGGTGGCTTTGAGGCGAGTTTCGGTATCCATGTGGTCCACCGTGCCCATTGCCTGAATGACGGTATCCGCACTCAGGAATTCCGAACAGTTTTGAAAGAGTTCGGGAAACACGATGACTTCGACCAGGCCCTGCAGGTCTTCCAATTGAACATAGGCCATCCGATGACCTTTCTTGGTGGTGGTGGCTTTGATGCCGGCGATGACGCCGCAGATTTTGACTTCTCGGCCTTCGTGTGCCTCGTGTAAGGTGGCCGTGGTATGCGTCGACAGTAAGCGAATGGCTTCGGCGTGTTGGGTCAACGGATGGGCGGTGATATAGAATCCGGTGAGTTCTCGTTCAAATTTGAGGATTTGGGCTTGTTGCCATTCATCAATCGGGGGAAGCGGGCGAGCGAAGGCGCGTGCGTCCGAGGAAGCGGTCTGCGCTTCAAAGGCCTCGAACAATGAGGTCTGCCCAAGGGCCCGCTCCCGTTGAAGGGCGTTGGCTTCTTCCAGCGTTTGTTCCATCACCGCCATCAATTGCGCCCGTTTGGTCTTCATGGAGTCAAAGGCGCCAACCTTGATCAAGCCTTCCAGCACGCGCTTGTTGACCTTTTGTATATCGATTCGGCAACAAAAATCGAAAAAAGACGAGAAGGGGTCCTCTGCTCCTCGACGCGCAATGATGGATTCAATTGCACTGCCGCCGACGTTCTTGATGGCCGCCAACCCAAATCGAATCCCTCCCTCCACGACCGTAAAATTTTTCTGGCTCTCATTCACGTCCGGGGGGAGGATGGGAATCCCGAGTTCGCGACATTCGGTAAAATAGCCCACCATCTTATCCGTGTTTCCCATTTCACTCGTGAGCAACGCGGCCATGAATTCAGTGGGGTGACGCGTTTTCAGGTATGCCGTTTGGAACGTCACCATGGCATAGGCCGCCGAATGGGATTTATTGAATCCATACCCGGCAAAGTAGGCCATTTGGTCAAAGATTTTTTCTGCTTTCTTTTCCGTGAAGCCATTGGTCTTGGCCCCGTTGAGAAACCGCTCTTTTTGCCTCGCCATTTCATCATGCTTTTTCTTCCCCATGGCCCGACGGAGCAAATCGGCTTGCCCCAGACTGAACCCAGCCATGCGATTGGCAATAGCCATGACTTGCTCTTGATAGACGATGACCCCGTGGGTTTCTTTGAGAATGGATTCCAACGCCGGAGGGTCGTACACAATTTTCGAGGGATCGCGTTTGCGTTTGATAAAGTCGTCCACCATGCCGCTCTCCAGGGGCCCGGGCCTATAGAGGGCGAGAATCGCGATGAGATCTTCAAAGCAGTCCGGCTTGATGCGGACCAATAAATTACGCATGCCTGAACTTTCCAGTTGAAAGATCCCCGAGGTTTTGCCGGAGGCCAGGAGCTCATAGGTCTTTGCATCGTTTGGAGGAAGCCGTTCAAGATCGAGTTGCTCTTCCGGGGTTCGTTGTTGGTTGACCATGGTCACGGCCTGATGAATCATGGTGAGGGTTTTCAACCCGAGAAAATCAAACTTCACCAGGCCCACTTTTTCGATGTCCGTCATCGAATATTGCGTGACGATTTCGTCATTGGCCGTTTTGTACAACGGCACGTGTTCGATCAGGGGTTTCTGTGAAATCACCACCCCTGCCGCGTGCGTGGAGGCATGTCGCGCCAATCCTTCGAGGGCCTGGGCCGTCGTCATGAGTTCCTTCATCCGAGTGTCACCGTCGACTAACTCTTGCAGCCGGGGCTCTTGAGCCAAGGACTCTTTCAAGGTGATGTTGAGTTGCGCCGGTACGAGCTTGGCGACTCGGTCCACTTCGGCGTAAGGAACGTCCATCACGCGTCCTACGTCCCGGATGGCGGCCTTCGCGCCCAACGTTCCAAACGTGATGATCTGGCACACGTGGTCGGCGCCGTATTTCTCGATCACGTAGTTGATGACTTCTCCCCGACGGTCCATGCAGAAATCCATGTCGATATCCGGCATGCTCACGCGTTCGGGATTGAGGAACCGTTCAAAGAGCAAGTTGTACGCGAGTGGGTCCAAATCGGTGATGGAGAGGGCATAGGCAATCAAACTTCCGGCCGCCGACCCCCGGCCGGGTCCCACCGGGATGCCGCGGGATCGAGCAAATTTGATAATGTCCCATACCACAAGAAAATAACCGGCGTAGCCCATATGCGTGAGCACGGCTAATTCTTCTTGAAGGCGAAGATCGTAGGCCTCCCGCGGAAGACTCGAAGGCCGAAACGTCAGGCGTTCAGCCAACCCCTCTTTGGCTAATTTTTCAAGGTAGGTTTCATGAGTGAACCCCGAGGGCACCTGGTAGTGAGGGAGCGATAAGGCGCCGTTGATCCGGTCCAAATTGCATTGCTCGGCAATTTGACAGGTGTTCAGCACGGCTTCCGGCAACTCCGAAAAATCCGCAACCATCTCTTCCGTGGACTTGACGTACAGTTGATCGGTGTCGAACTTCAGCCGGTTGGCGTCTTTTAACGTCTTGCCGGTTTGCAGGCACAGCAGGATTTCATGCGGACGTGCGTCCTCTTTGTGCAAGTAGTGGCAATCGTTTGTTCCCACCAAAGGAATGCCGAGTTTTTTATGGATGTCCACGAGACCTCGGTTGGCGATCAATTGATGATCGAGTCCGTTGGCCTGGACTTCGAGATAGTAGTGGTCTTTCCCGAAAATCTCGCGGTATTGTCCGGCTGTCTGCTCGGCCTTTTCCATGTCCCGCTGGCCAATGAGATAGGGCACTTCTCCGCTCAAACAACCGGATAAGGCAATGAGTCCCTCGTGGTGCTCCTGCAATAGCTCTTTATCCATCCGTGGTTTGTAGTAAAACCCTTCGAGATAGGCCTTGCTCGACAGCTTGATGAGGTTATGGTAGCCCTTGAGATTGGTGGCCAGGAGAATTAAATGATAATAGTCGTTGTGCGCCAACAGGCCTTCACGTTGTCGCCGGCTGCCGGGTGCGAGATAGGCTTCACACCCGATGATGGGTTTCACCCCTTGGTCGATGGCCTTTCCATGGAAGTCGATGGCTCCGAAGAGGTTGCCGTGGTCCGTGATGGCGACGGCAGGTTGTCGAAATTCCTGGACCTGCTTGAGAAGCGGACGCAGTTGATTTGCGCCGTCCAGGAGGCTGTACTGAGTGTGCAGGTGCAGGTGAACGAATTGAGAAGACAAGGGGGATAATCCCTTGGCCTACGCCGTTGTGACGGGAAGGAGGGGAGGGTCCCCTCGCTTCCATGGAAAAATTACAGACCCCTGTGGATCACGAATGTGACGGAAAAGAGAAAGACAGGGTGGGGAGATGGTTGCACCGACCGGGTGTGCCTCTGGCTTCGTCACGGTCCCCCTCATGCCCATCCACGTGAGCTTTCCGAAGTCCGGGGAAATTCTAACCCTGGGTCCAGGGGATGTCAACGAAGGCATCCGTCTCAACCAGGATAACGGAAGGACCGGACGGGACGCCGGGCTCGGGACCAGTCCGGTGAGCGAACGTTATTGATTTTTCCCCAGGCTCAGTTCGTATAACAACGCCTTCCAGCCCTGCTCTTCCGTAATGAACCCCTTGGGTTGGACAACCGGCAGCATGCCGGTTCCCGGGACTCGTCTCGATTGGCCCATGCTTCCGTTTTTCAGGACCCACATCAGTTCGCCAGGCGTTCGCAAGGTATGAAATTTCGGATTCGTGAAGTTCCGGGGCTGGATCGGAAGGTTGTTGGCCGCGGCGCCGTCGCCCCTGCCTTCGGGTCCATGGCAACTGATGCACCCCCCGACCCCCATGAAGATGGTCTTGCCCTCCGCCAGTATTTCCGGAGTCGGTTCAAACGGTGGCTTGACTTTCCTGGCTTTGGCCAATTCACCGGATGGAACGCGGGGAATCGTAATGTCATATTCTCCGCCGGCCTGCCCGTATCCAGTCGGATTCACGCTCCAGGCCACTCCTGAAAACCCCACGCACAACCCAGCACTCAGCGCGACGCTTAGCACGCTCCTTCTCACGGCAATCTCCTCCTCGTGACAGATGAGTTTGTAATGATTACAGTCCTGAGGCGAAACGGACGCGCGGTCCTTGGAACGTCCGACTTTAGCATTGCCGAAGAATTGCGGGCAATCACGCGGCGTTCAGAATGACGGAAGGAGAATGCAGAGCACCCTCCCGTTAGAAGCTAAGGGAAGGTTTTATGCTAGAATGCGGATCGATTCAAGATCTGACGGACCAGGGAATTGACTGGAAGATGAATCTGACGAGAAGGCTCCGTGGGCGTATCCATGTCTTTTGATGAACGGGCCAGGGTTCGCTATTTCTCGGGCATGCGTCGCCGAATCGTCGAATTACGGGCACAATCGGAACGCAGTCTGGATTTTGCCATCGACACGATGATGCTGGAACGCGCCGAGAGTTACTTCAAGGTTGAAACCGGTCTGGTGGAAATCGAGCGGATGGTGACGCTTATCGAAGAAGAACTGGATAAGGTCCGGGAACTGACCCACGCCCACCGCCTGGAAGCCCGACTCGAATTTATTGAGGACCGCTTCGAAGATTTTGACAGCGAAATCTATCAACGTCCCAAGCGACGTCGGCGAAAAATCAATCTGTTTGATTTCTTTAAGAAAGCGACCGGAAGCGGTGAGGCAACGGCTTCTCAAGGAGAAATCAACTCTCACCAGGAAGCGTATCAGGCCCTGGGTCTGGACTTCGGAAGCTCGATGGCGGCGGTGACCCGGGCCTTTCGTCAAAAAGCCAAAAAGCTTCATCCCGATATTAATAAAGGCGACCGGAGCGCCGAACCCGAACTGCGGCGCATCATCGAGGCGTATCAATTTCTCAGGGCGGACTCCACTGTCCCCCGCACCGAAGCCCACGGGACGGAAGACCGGACACGGTAAGGCCGGATGCCGTCAGGGTCATTTTCGTCGCGTCCGTCCGTACCGCCGGCGTATTCCACGAATGGCGTCAGGCTCGCTCCCGTTCCCAGAGTCGCTTCACCGTTTCCGGTGGCCTGGCGAGGATGACCGTTTCATCCGTCTCGACCAGGGGACGTTGGAGCAGATCGGGACAGGTGATCATCAGTTCGATCAATTCATCTTCGGACTTGTCGGTTTTGGAGAGACCGAACGTTTTGTACGGCTCTTCTTTCGTGCGCAGGACTTCCCGGGCGCTGAGCCCGCCCTTTTTCAGTAAGGCTTTGAGTCTGGGTTTCGACAAAGGCGTTTCGTAATAATTGACGGTCGTAAACGCTTGTCCGCTTTCTTGAACGAGCTTCACGACCTGCCGACACGTCGAACACGTTGGTTTCTGATAGATGGTGACGGGTGCCATCGTCTCCCCCTTTCACAAAAGCTTCCGGGAGTGGCTCAGGTTGAATTTCTTGTCCGGTCCCCGTTTACGAGGCCGTCACGTCAAACTGAGCCACTCCCAGGCTTCTCGTTGTCTTGACGGGATTTTTCCGCGCGTGTTAGAAGCTGACGTGACAGCCTTGTCTTTCACTTTGTTGGGTCAGGCTGCAACTCCCACGATTATGACAACCCCACAGGCTCCTGAGGCAATCGAATTCGAGGTGGCGATGGATTCCCATCGGACCTTGAAAGATCTTCGTCTCCGTAAACCCGGACAACCCGTTTGCGTCGTGGGGTCCGGTGATGATCGGAAAGGCAAAGAAGGCGTCTTTCAACATTTCAACGTTCGTCTGGCCATCGTGAAGTTTCCCGATGGAAAAACCCTGGGCTATGATCCGCAGGACCTTTTGCTGCCGTGCGAGATTCATGAAGAGGATGGAGAAGCGTTTTTTGAAATTCGTCCCTGCGTGCTGTGCAATCAAACGTTCCCTTTGACGTCCGATGAATTTCGGGCCGAGGAGGAACGGACCGAATGCCCTGAATGCCAGCCGTGATCGCGGGCAACTCAGCCGTCTCCCCATTTGAGTTTATTCCGTAAGACGTCATAGTACGTCCGGTCAGGAAAGCGGATGAGGCGCGTTCTGTGGGGCGAGGTGCTGATCGTCAACGTGTCTTCACGCTCCATGGGAATCCCGATTTGTCCGTCAAACGTTACGGTGCCCCCCTCGTTGCTCGTTAATTGAATTTCCAGTAAAGCCTGGCCCGGGACAAGGAGGGGGCGGTGAGTGAGGGTATGGGGGCTGATGGGCGTCAGCACCAGGGTTTCGAGACCCGGGTCTAAAATCGGGCCACCGACGGACATGGAGTAGGCCGTGGATCCGGTCGGGGACGCAACAATCAACCCATCGCCTCGGAGCGTCGTCACGAATTGTTTGTCGATCTGAATGCTCGTGGTAATCATTCGCCCCGAGCCCCCTTTGCTGATGACCGCGTCGTTCAATGCCGTTCGCTGCTCCCGTTCTCCGTTTCCATAACGGATGCCGGCCTGGAGGCGTAGACGGTGGTCCACGTGGAATTCTCCCGCAAAGACTTTTTCCAGAGAGTCGTACATCGTTTCTATCGTGCTCTCCGTCAGAAAACCCAGGCCTCCCAAATTGACCCCTAAGACGGGGACGGATCGTTCTTCGACGAGTCTGGCTGCCCGCAGCATCGTTCCGTCTCCACCGAGCACAAGCACAAGGTCGGCCTCAAGGGCAATTTGTTCATCAATCGGTTGCTTGCCTTCGTAAAAGTATTCCCCGGAGGAGGAACCGAACAGGACGGTTTTCTGTTTCCGGTCAAGCCAGTCGCGCAGATCATCAAGGATGGAGCGAACGTCGGGAAACCGGGGCTTGGTCAAGATGCCGATGATGGTCAAGAGCGCCTCATGCGTGTATGGAAAAGACGGGTCAGTGAAGGGAAGCTGAAATCGTGAGGCGTGCCCGCACCGTTCTGAATCGATGGACTTGAAATTGTATCGTTCACCACGTCCGGAGTCAACGGAGAAATCCTGCAAGCGCGCCGTTGCTCTTGACGTCAGCGTCGGAATATGAAACCTTACGTTGTCAGTCTCAGTCGTGGTTTTGCCTTGACAGTTTTCAGATCGGACGGATAGACTGAAGAGCGCGTGACGACGGGATTTACCTAACTCGTAAAGGGTAGATCTCTTTACCCTGGAAGGAGGGAAAATGTTCGAGCGATTCACGGACAGAGGTCGTAAGATTATTATTCTGGCCCGCGAAGAGGCTGAACGCCATCAGAACGACTATCTCGGCACGGAGCATTTAGTGCTGGCCATTCTCCGTGAGTCCGATGGCATTGCCCTCATGATCATTAAAAAAATGGGATTGTCTCCCGAACAGATTCGTTTGGAAGTTGAACGCAGTTTGCCCAGTGGCGGAACGACTGTCACCTTCGGGGAAATTCCCTTCAGCCCCCGGGTCAAAAAAGTTATTGAATACGGGGTCGAAGAAGCACGGCTTCTTGGACATAATCATATCGGGAGTGAACATCTTCTGTTGGGACTGTTGCGAGAAGAAGAAGGAATCGGTGGAAAGGTGCTTCGCAGTTTAGGCGGCAATCTGCTCACGGCTCGTCAATTGACCGTGACCTTCCTGAGGAAATCCGGAACGCGGGATCGGGATAAGAAAAGCAGCACCCCCGCACTCGATGAATTTGGCAGAGACCTTACGCAACTGGCCCAGGATTCCATGCTGGATCCCGTCATCGGCCGCGGAGACGAGATCGAACGGGTCCTGCAGATCCTGAGCCGTCGTTCTAAAAATAATCCGGCTTTGATCGGCGAATCCGGGGTGGGCAAAACCGCGATCGTTGAAGGATTAGCCCAGCGAATCGTCTCGATGGACGTTCCGGATAATCTTTTAAGCCGTCGGGTGATTGCCCTGGACCTGGGCTCTCTGGTTGCCGGCACGAAGTATCGAGGGCAGTTTGAAGAACGTCTGAAGGTGGTCATGAAGGAAATTGTTCAAGCCGGCAACGTTATTTTGTTCATTGATGAATTGCATACCCTGGTTGGAGCGGGGGCGGCTGAAGGGTCGATTGATGCCGCCAATATGCTCAAGCCGGCGTTGTCTCGAGGTGAGATTCACTGTATCGGGGCAACCACCATGGACGAATACCGAAAACACATTGAAAAAGACGGCGCCTTGAAACGGCGGTTCCAGCCTATTTACGTGAATCCGCCTTCCGTGGAAGAAACCATTAAGATTATTCAGGGCTTGCGGGATCGGTATGAAGAACATCACGGCGTGGAAATTTCGGACGACGCGGTGGTCGAAGCCGTGAAATTGACCGATCGTTATATCACGGATCGGTTTCTTCCCGACAAGGCGATTGATTTGATTGATGAGACGGGGTCGCGAGCCAAGTTGCAATCGTATTCACTGCCTCCGGAGTTGAAATCGTTGGAACAGGAACTCAAGCGCGTGGCCCACGAAAAAGAACTCGCCATCGGGTTGCAAAGCTTCGAAGAAGCCGTAAAATTTCGGGAAGAAGAAGAACGACTGCGCAAACTGCTGGAAGACGCCAAGCGTGATTGGAAGAAAAACCAGGAGCAGCACAAGCCCGTCATCGGGGCCGAAGAAGTCAGTTTTGTGGTGTCCAAGATCACGGGCATTCCACTCTTTAAACTCGAGGAGGAAGAATCGGAAAAACTGCTTCACATGGAAGACTTCCTCCGCAAGCGCATCGTGGGGCAGGAAGAAGCCATTTCGGCCGTCTGCCGTGCCATTCGTCGCTCCAGAGCCGGCCTCAAAGAGGCGCGGAAGCCGATCGGCTCCTTTATCTTTCTGGGACCGACGGGTGTCGGAAAAACCGAGTTGGCCCGAGCGTTGGCGGGGTTCTTGTTTAATACCGAGGACGCCTTGATTCGAATCGATATGTCGGAGTACCAGGAGAAATTTACGAGTTCACGGTTATTCGGTGCCCCTCCGGGGTACGTCGGCTATGAAGAGGGCGGGCAGTTGACCGAGAAAGTGCGACGGCGTCCCTATTCCGTGGTGTTGTTCGATGAAATTGAAAAAGCCCATCCGGATATCTTTAACGTCCTCTTACAGGTTCTGGATGATGGCCTGCTCACGGATAGCCTGGGGCGAAAGGTTGATTTCAAAAACGCCATTCTCGTGATGACGTCTAACCTGGGAACGAAGCTCATTCAGAAGGGCGTGTCTCTTGGGTTCCAAAAGACCGAAGAGGCTGAAACCCGGCAGCGAATGAAGAATGACGTGTTGGATGAATTGAAGCGGAATTTCAGTCCGGAATTTTTGAATCGGATTGATGAGTTCGTGGTCTTCCATTCTTTGGAAAAAGAGCATCTGCTGAACATTGTCGATATCCTGATTCGTGAGTTGAACGATCGGTTGGCGGAACGCGACGTCCAATTAGCGATCGGCGACGACGTCAAGCAATGGTTGATTGCCAAAGGGTATCAACCGCAGTATGGAGCCAGACCCATGAGACGAACCATACAAAAGCTTCTGGGTGACCCCTTGTCCGATGAACTCATCCGGGGACGCTTTAAGGATACCAAGAAAATCAAGGTCGTGCTTCGAGACAACGATCCTGTTTTTGTTGAAGAGGAAGCGATGGCCAGTGTCTGAACGTTCGCCGATGCCTCGGGTACGGTAAGGCAACCATCATTCACGGATTGTTTCCCTTCCGTTCAGAGACGACTCTCGTTGCCTCACGTGGCGAGAGTCGTTGTTTTTTATGACTCCATCGGTCATGCATCGAAACGGCCAAGACCCCACAAGTCCTCCCTCTCGCCTGCAAGTCCCGAGTCTCTTGGGAATCGAAACGTCCTGTGACGAAACGGCTGCCGCGGTGTTGTCACTTCAAGGGCATCTGTTGTCGAGTCTTGTAGCTTCTCAACACGAGTTGCACGGCCGTTTCGGTGGAGTGGTGCCGGAACTGGCCTCGAGAAAACACCTGGAACGGATTGAAGGGGTGACGCAAGCCGCTCTTGATCAGGCAGGCGTCCGCTGGTCCGATCTTCAGGCAATTGCGGTTACGCAAGGGCCGGGACTCGCCGGTGCGCTGGTCGTCGGCCTGAGTTTCGGGAAAGCTCTGGCGTATGCCCTGGGCGTGCCCTGCATTGGCGTGCATCATTTGGAAGGCCATATTGCCTCCGCGTGGCTGGACTATCCTGATTTCGTGACCCCCTGTATCGTGCTCGTGGTTTCCGGGGGGCACACGCACTTGTATCGCGTCCTCCGGCGTGGCGAGTATGAACTGCTTGGAAAGACCCTTGACGACGCCGCAGGGGAAGCGTTTGATAAAGGTGCCAAGATGCTGGGACTCTCTTACCCGGGTGGTCCCGCGCTCGATCGTCTGGCTCAATCAGGGGATCCGTCGGTCGTCCATTTCCCGCGCCCGTGCCTGAATCGGGGCGGGTTCGATTTCAGTTTCAGTGGACTTAAAACCTCCCTGTTGTATTATTTGAAAGGTCAAAAGTCACGGAAGGCGTCGCCTTCGCCGGCGCATATTGCCTCAGGGTATCAGGAAGCCATTGTGGACGTGTTGGTTGAAAAATCATTTCGCGCGGTGCGTCGTTGTCACGTTGCCGGATTGGCGGTGGTCGGAGGGGTCAGCGCGAATTCTCGCTTGCGAGCGGCCCTGCGCACTCGCGCGGAAAAGGAAGGGATTCGTCTTGCGTTGCCGCGAATGCATTTTTGCACGGATAATGCCGCAATGGTGGCCACGGCTGGGTGGTGGACCCACCAGCGACAACGGTGGTCTTCGTGGGACGTGGACGTCCAGCCACGTCTGGCGCTCGAGGCCATGCCGCCGGGGAACGTTTCAGACGCACAAACCTAGAGCGTTCGAAAGGGTATGATCGTTTTGCGTTCGGACACACAAGACGTCCGTACGGTTCTTCTGATGAAAATGAGAGCCGTGTCCCGTTGTTCTCCTCCTTTGTCAGGAGAGGCCAGGGGAGGTAGAACCTTCGATGGTGCCCCGGTGCTTCATGGGCAGGAGGCTCTCCTCCACCTTCCCTCCCCTGACAAAGGGGAGGCTTGGACCTGCTCCCTTTCCCCTGCTTTGTCAGGCGGAGCCAGGGTTGCGACGTTGCGGCTATGGGAGTCGATGAGATTTCCCCTCTTTTGTCAGGAGGGGCCAGGGGAGGTAGAGCCTGAGCTGGTCGGACCTGGCCGGGTCGGGGCTCCGACGGACGCCGTGGGGCTTTTACCCCACCTGACCTCCCCTTGCAAAGGAGAGGAAAGGAAAAGAAAAGGGGACCGTCTATTCCACGTGCCATCGGACATTTGACCGGGTTGAAGCCCAGCCAGGTCGCGAGGCTTGAACGTTTATATCGCCGTCGCGTGCCCGTCGAGAAGGTCATCTCTCCGGAACTGGCTCGCTCCTGCACGGAATTGTCGCATGAAATTCGACGGCAAATCGGGCTTCTGATCAATCGACGAGGCATCATTGAATTTGTCATCATTGGAACGGACCGTCATCTGGTGATCCCGCAACTGGCGCGGAGTCGGTCGGGGCCGCGGTTATTGCGAGGCGTTCGGTTCGTGCATACACGTCTCAAGAATCAACCGTTAACCAAAGATGATCTCACCGATCTTGCGCTGCTTCGCCTGGATTTAATGGCGGTGCTTGGCGTGGGAGACGGGGGAGAACCTGTTTCCATATCGTTGGCCCACCTGCTGCCGCCCAACCCTCAAGGGAAAGCCTGTGAGGCGTGGGCGCCTCAAAGCTTACGGACCTTTCAGTTCCGATTCGATCACTTTGTGCAATCGCTGGAAGCTGAAATTTCCAGGGCGACCCCGGCACTTCGTCGAACGGACGTCGCCTCCAGTGCGTTGCTGGTCAGTGTCACGGCGGGGAGTCGGGCTGATCAGGAAGAACGACTGCGGGAGTGTCAGGACTTAGCGACGTCGCAGGGCATTCAGGTGCTCGACACCGTGGTTCAACGATTACCTCGTATCAATCCCAAGTACGTGCTGGGGACGGGAAAAATTACCGAAGTCATCATCCACGCGCTCCAAAGCGGGGCTGATTTGTTGATTTTTGATCGAGATCTCACCCCGACGCAAATTCGGTCGTTATCCGAAATGATCGAGTTGAAGGTCATTGATCGGACACAGTTGATTCTGGATATTTTTGCAAGCCGAGCGCATTCACGCGCAGGGAAAATTCAAGTGGAACTCGCACAACTCAAGTATCTGTTGCCTCGGTTGTCTCAGTCCGGCACGGCGTTCTCTCGTTTCGGAGGAGGCATTGGGGCACGAGGACCCGGTGAAACCAAGCTTGAAACCGACCTGCGACGAGTACGAGATCGGATTCATCATCTCGAGCGCGAGATGAAGGATTTAAGTCGTCGACGCGAGCAGCAACGGCCCACGCGTCTTCGCCACGGGATCCCAGTCGTGTCGATCGTCGGCTATACGAACGCGGGGAAATCCACTTTGCTGAACGCCTTGACCGGGAGCCGCGTGTCCGCCAAAAATCAGCCGTTTGAAACCCTGGATACCGTCCATCGACGGCTTAGGCTTCCCTCGGGCCGGAACGTGATTCTGACCGACACCGTCGGCTTCATTCGCGACCTTCCTCAGGATCTCCTGGAGGCCTTCCGCACGACGCTCGACGATCTGCATCAGGCCGACCTGCTGGTGCACGTTGTGGACGCCACCGCTTCGGATCGTGATCAGCAAATACAAATTGTCGAAAGACTCCTGCACGAACTTGAGTTGCAACGCGTGGCTCGGGTGACGGTCATGAATAAATGTGATCGATTGCGGCCGGAAGACGTGGAAATTCTAAAGCGGCGGTTTCAGGCCATTTGCGTCTCGGCTCTCCGGAAAGAAACGTTAGCGCCGCTGCAAGACGCGCTGGCCGACGCCCTGGGATCAGGCACGCCATACGGGCACGCGGCAGAGGCGGCCCGGAAGGTGGAACCGTCATCGGCCCTGGTTGCGGCGACTTCCGGAAACGGGACCCCGGACCGTGAATAAGACTCGAGAGCACACGAGACGCGGGGCGTCGCCTCCATCCGTTCGAACGCGTGCCGGTCGGATTCTGGAACGCCTTCGAACGCGTGACCCCAACGCGCGGGTAGAACTCGGCTACACCAACCCGTTTGAATTGCTGGTGGCGACGGTCTTGTCGGCCCAATGTACGGATGAAAGGGTGAACCGCGTGACCCCGGCGCTCTTCGAGGCCTATCCCGGAGCCCGGGAATTGGCCCGCGCGTCTCAATCCCGACTCGAAGCACTGATCAAATCAACGGGGTTCTATCGGAACAAGGCGCAGCATTTAATACAATGCAGTCAGGCTCTGGTTGCGCGGTTTGACGGGATCGTGCCGAGGACCATGGAAGAATTAACGTCGTTGCCGGGGATTGGAAGAAAGACCGCCAACGTGATCTTAGGCGCCTGTTTCGGCGTGCCGGCGATTGTGGTGGACACTCACGTCAAACGTGTAGCCAATCGATTGCACCTCACGCGGAACACCGACCCGACCAAAATCGAGTTTGACTTGCAGGCGGTCTGGCCCGCACGAGACTGGACCGAAGGCTCGCAGCGGATTTTGCTCCATGGCCGCTACGTGTGCCTGGCGAAGAACCCCCGATGCGCCGCCTGTGTGCTTTATGAAACCTGTCATTGGAAAGGAAAGCTGCTGCGCCCATGTTGAAAAGCATGACGGGTTTTGGAAAACGAGAGGCAGTCTGTCACGGGATCACCATTGTCGTGGAAGCTCGGTCGGTAAACCATCGATTTCGGGAAATTATCGTCCGATTGCCTAAAGGAAGGCTTGAGGCGGAAGAGGAACTGAAAGCGCTTGCGGCCAGAAAAAATCGTCGAGGGAGAATCGAGATTGTCGTCACTTACGAAAGAGGCGACACGTCAGGCAAACGGGTCACTCTTGATCGTCCTTTGGCCCGTCAGTATTATCAGGCACTCAAAAGTCTCCGGAGGGACTTCCGGTTGGAGGGACACATTGAGATCGGGCTCTTCGCCTCGTTCCCGGAAATTTTCCCCGTTGCCAGGGCCTCGCTCGACGACAAAAAGGTGAAGCCGGTGCTCAAGCGACTCGTGTCCGGCGCGCTGGCGGATCTTGACCTCATGCGGTCGAAAGAGGGGAAAGCCCTGCAGCTCGACGTTGCGAAACGACTGGAGTCCGTTCGAGAGACGCGTCGGTCGATAGAGTGCCGTCTTCCCTTTGTTGTCAAGGGCTTTCAGGAACGCACGCGCGAGCGCGTTCAAGCGTTGATCGGCTCGACAAGCGATCGGGAAACGCGGCTCAACCAGGAAGTCGCGCTCTTTGCCGATCGGTGTGACGTGACGGAAGAACTCGTCCGGCTGCAGAGTCACGGCGCACAGTTTGAAGAGACGCTGAAAAAACGTGAGCCGGTCGGACGGCAGTTGGATTTTTTGTTACAGGAGATGGGGCGGGAAGTGAATACGATAGGGGCCAAGGCGAATGACGCAGACGTCTCGAAGCACGTCATTCAACTCAAAAGTGAATTGGAAAAAATTCGTGAGCAGGTGCAAAACGTGGAATAGTGCCCCGTGGACGTTGGGGCTCAGGTGAGAAAGCTTGTCTGATGCCGGCTAAAGGTATATTGATTGTGGTGTCGGGTCCCTCCGGCGCAGGGAAAAGCACCTTGTGCAAAAATATCGTGACCCAGGTGCCGGGCACCACGTTGTCGGTGTCCTGTACGACAAGGAACCCGAGGCCTGGCGAGCAGGACGGTCTCGAGTACTGTTTCGTTGAGGACGCAGAATTTCAAAACCTGATTCGGGAGGAGGCGTTTGTCGAGTGGGCTGAAGTATATGGCCATAAGTACGGCACCCCGAAACGGCCGTTGCTGGAGGCCCTGCATAAAGGGCTTGACGTGTTGTTGGATATCGATGCCCAGGGCGCCAGACAGATTATGGAACGCTTTCCCGGGGCCGTGTACGCGTTTGTGGCCCCGCCGTCGCTTGAAGTCCTTCGAAAACGGCTCTATCGACGGGCCTCGGACGCGCAGGAAGAAGTCCGGCGTCGTCTATACAAAGCGAGTGATGAAATTGCCAATTTCAAAGCCTATCATTACTTTATTCGGAATGAAGATCTCCTCCAGGCAACGAAAGAATTGGAGTCCATCATTCTGGCCGAACGGGTGAAGACCGACCGATTGGCCCCTGAGTGGCTTGTGGAAAGTGGGTTGGTCGAACACGTGACGATAAAGGAGAGTTCCACGTAACCGTTTATTCAGTAAAGGAGTTCTGATCATGATCGATACGCTTCCGCTTCTTCCGGACGATAAAGCCGGTAAGTTCGACTCTCGTTATCGGGTCGTGCTGATTGCCGCTCAACGGGCGAAACAGCTCATGCGGGGGACCAGGCAATCCCAAACGAGTAAGTTTACAAAAGAAACCTCCATTGCTCTTGAAGAAGTATTGGGAGACAACGTGGAGTATTTGACGGGAGAAGAAGCGCGTCAGGCTCTTCGTGAAGCGAAGAAAGGCCCTGAACGCGAATTCGACCCAGCCTTGTCGGCAGAGGCTGATGAAGACGCTAAGGAAATCAAGCAACAGCTCAGCGTCTACGTTGACGATTCACCGAAGGAAACGGTCGCGGAGGCAGACGCCGAGGCGTGAGAGCGGCTAATCGTTCGTCAAGTGCCGACGGAAGGAGGCCCCGCGCGAGAAACCATTGATGATCGAGCACGCGTTACAAGGCAAGCGGATCGTCCTCTGTGTCACGGGCAGCATCGCGGCCTATAAAGCCGCGTCGCTTCTTCGGACTCTTGTGCGGGAAGGGGCCGAGGTTTCCGTCGTCATGACTTCATCCGCCACGCAGTTTGTGGCGCCCTTAACCTTCGAAGCGTTGTCCGGACGGCCGGTTCTTCAGCGGATTTTTTCCGATTCACGACCTCTGCCCCACCTGAGGGCGACGGAAGAGGCAGACCTGATCCTGATCGCGCCGGCCACGGCGAACTGCCTGGCCAAAAGTGCCCTGGGGTTGGCGGATGATCTGCTGAGCACGTTGGTCTTGGCGGCACGCTGTCCCATCGTCATGGCCCCGGCCATGGATGGAGAAATGTGGGATCATCCTGCGCTGGTGGCGCATACGCGGACGTTACGCGCGCGCGGAGTCGTGATATTGGAGCCGGAGGAAGGCCCGCTCGCGTCCGGTCTGGTTGGGAAAGGCCGGTTGCCTGCCGAACGCCTGATTCTCGACGCGGTCACCGCCTGCCTGTCTCGCGGGCAGGATTGGTCGGGACAACGGGTGCTGGTCTCGGCCGGCCCCACGCGGGAACCCATCGACGCGGTCCGGTTTATTACGAATGCCTCTTCGGGAAAAATGGGATACGCGATGGCGGAGGCCGTGGCCCAACGAGGCGCGGAAGTCGCGTTGGTCAGTGGCCCGACAACCTTGACCCCGCCTGCCGGAGTGGCGCGCGTGCCGGTGTTGACCGCAGAAGACATGTACGCGGCACTGGCAGAGCGGTTTTCCTGGGCCACGGTGTTGCTCATGACCGCGGCGGTAGGAGACTTTCGTCCACGGCGGACGTCGTCAAAAAAGGTCAAGAAGCAGGAGTGGAAGGGCGAGCCGTTGGAATTGGAGCGGACCACTGACGTTCTTGGCACCTTGGCCAGGGAACGAACGCATCAAATCCTGGTGGGATTCGCTGCAGAAGCCGATGACCTTCTGGCCAATGGCCAAAAGAAACTGCAACAAAAGGACCTGGATTTGATTGTGATCAATCGTATTACCGGGGAGCAATCGGCCTTTGGCAGCGAGACCAATGAAGTGATCCTGCTTCCGCGTCACGGAGAACCAAGGTATCTCGAACGCTTGCCGAAGCGTCTCCTTGCCGATCGTATTCTGGACGTGATTCAAGAACATTGCGTCACTTCTCCACCCTCTCTTTCTCGGCAACCGCGTGAAGGACTCCGCCGGATTCAGTAGTTCCGGCGCATACCCCCCTTCAGAACCCCGGGTTCTGATACCCATTCTCTTTTCCGGCCATCGGGTGAAGCCGTGGCTCCCTTCTGCGTCATCCTTGCAGGTGTTCCCGCATTTTTGTTGACCATTCCCGTTTTCCCCGTCATTCCTCCGAGCGAAGTGCCTGCCAGGAGTATCGAGAAGAGGCATCTCGTGCCTTGAGAGCTTCAGCATCTTATACCGTCCCTGCCTGTCCCGAGCGTAGCCGAAGGAAGCGGGTTCGAAGGTCAGGGGACGCAAGAACAGGCAGAGGCCTCCGTGGCGTTTTCTGCAATTGTACATTATGTACATACTGTACTAATTTTTACATTTAATGAATAATTTTTACAATTATTGAAATTTATTACAAATATAAGTATTTTTTACATTTTGTCGATTAATTGTAAATTTGTAACATTCTCGACAATTCACACGATTCGGAGGTCTGCGAGGTCCGGGATGGCGACTTCGATTCGACTTGATCCTGAAACCGAACAACGGCATTGATGTTTCAGCGTCTCAGGACCGGTGCACCAAGGCTTTCTCCACGCGTGAAAGATGATCGAGCTTGGCCCTGAGGACACGGAGGACTACTGCCTGGCTGCGAACGTACTGGAGAGTACCTCCGTCAAGGTACAGAGAACGTGGGTCGTGGCTCCGTTTGAATTTCTTTTCTTGTCCGGTCCGGTCCCGTTTCTTTGGGGCTTGTTTCAAAAAGGACGAGGCCGTCATGTCAAACTGAGACACTACCGCCTCGCGCCATTTATTGATTCTGACGGTAGTGGTAACATACTTTTGCGAGGGACTGGACGAAAGAAAGTCGAGCAGATTTTATCAAAATAGCCCCGCAAAAAGTTTCCGCCCCAACGCGAGGACGGCGGGTCAGGTCAGGTCAGGTCAGGTCAGGTCAGTCCACCAAGTCCTGTGGCCTTCGCCGCGAGGCGTAACCTTCCAATTTTTTCGAAAGTGAAATATGGCGGAGAGGGTGGGATTCGAACCCACGGACCGTTGCCGGTCAACGGTTTTCGAGACCGCCCGATTCGGCCACTCTCGCACCTCTCCGCACTGTTGCGGACTCTAGCGCCAAGCTGGCTGACCAGGCAAGGGCAGCAAAGAGTAGCAAGAATCATCCAGGGCAAAAAATCTTGATCGGCTGCCGTTTCCGAACGGCTGTCGTTCGACGTTTGTCTTGAACGGGTTGTCACAAATCCGGCCGTTCTGCAGAGGTGGAAGCCGCGTTGCGCATCTGCCGCAAGAAGGCCGCCCGCGCACGTATGGTGAAATCACCAGGGGAAACTTTTCGGAATATTCGTCGAGCGTCTCCTGGCCAGTTGACGGTGTCTGGGCGTGACGTGGAAATCGTCATCTTATCAGCGGGACGGAAGCGGGCGGAGCAGGAGGGGACCGCGTGCCGAACGGGGCCATCGTGAGGGATTCCGAGAGGAGTGGACAGGCGCCGGACGGGGTCAGTGTACGGCTGCCGGCTGGTTTTGTCTTACCCGTTGAAAGAATTGCCGGAGCACGTCACGACACTCGCTTTCCAACGGGCCTTGAGTGACGTCGATTTGATGATTCAATCGGTGGTCCTCATGTACGGCAAAAAGGGAACCGCATGCCCCTGCTTTCGGGTCCCAGGCACCGAACACCAACCGGGAAATCCGAGCCTGGAGCATGGCTCCCGCGCACATGAGACAGGGCTCTAACGTCACGTAGATGGTTGTGTCGGTCAATCGCCATGATTTCAATTTCCGTGCGGCTTCCTGAATGACCATGAGTTCCGCGTGGGCGGTGGGGTCCCGTTCGCGTTCCCGGGTGTTCCGTCCACGGGCAATGACGGCGTTGTCGTGAACGAGTATCGCTCCCACGGGCACTTCGCCGGCGGACGCGGCGTGCCTGGCTTCCAGCAGCGCTTCACGCATGAAGGTTTCATCGGGACGTTGTTTGACTGACGCGTCGGTGGTCATGGTGCTTCTTTGTCTCGAACGGCAGACATGATACCATAGCGTCGCCTCATAACTCCATGAGGCGTTGTTTTGAAGAACGTGGCACTTCGCACTCCAATCAGCGTTCCCCTTTCTGACGAACGGCTCCTGGCGATCTGGCAAGAGTTGAACGATTCGTATTTCCGGAAGCGACTGCCGGCCATTGAGATTCAATGGAGTACGCGTCTGAGGGCGTCGGCCGGTCTGTTCCTGAGCCAGACGGGCCCACGCACCGCTCGGGTGGCTCCGGAAGAGCGGCACGGCAAAGGGCGAATCATTCGTCTTTCGATTCCGCTCCTTTGCGGTCGGTCTTTTGAAGAAATACGGGGTGTCCTGGCCCACGAGATGATTCATCAATGGCAGTTTGACGTGAAGAAGTGCCGTCCCTCACACGGGCGGGAATTTCGACGAATCATGGCCCTGATGAATGCCGATGGCCTGGGGGTTGCGATTTATCACACGCTGGGCGGGAACGCCGAACCCCTGGCGAAGTTTACGTGGCGTTGTGCGCGGTGTGGGCACTCGTATCATCGCCAACGCAACACCCTTTCAACGAAGCGGCACCGCTGTGGATTGTGTCGGGGGCCTCTTCAGGAAATTTCCGGGGCTCCTTCCCTGAGGCGTGCTGCTCGAGAGGCGACTCGACTTCAACCCCGCGTGGGAGGCGGCCCCGTTCAACTTGCCTTTGATTTTTAAGCGTTGCGGGTGACTGCGGTGGCGTGGACGGCGTCCTGAGCCTCTCTTCCCCGCGCGTGGATCAGGGTGAGCCGTTTTTGATCGTTGTCGATTTCCGGGAGTTGATGCCGTCTGTCAACGTGGACGGCTCGTTCCGGACGGCGCAACGCGGACACGTGGTTTCTTCCGGTTTCGTAAACGTCGGCCAAAAGGCGGAGCACCGCGGCTTCGCCGGGTTCTTGCCCAAGTTTGATAAAACGTTCGCTGGCGTTATTGAGACGTCGTTCCGCCTGCTGCAGGTCTCCTTGAGAGAGCAGGGCCTTGCCGAATTGGTTGAACGCGTTGGCCGGCCCTGATTCATCTCCGACCACGCGGTGACGCTCGAGTGCCTGCTGAAAACGCGTGACGGCTGCATCGGGGTGACGGGTGGCGAGTTCCGTTAATGCCGGATTATTATACGGAATGCCCAGGGCACGATGGCGTTGAAGGGGGTACGGGACGTCGATGTCCTCTAAATAACAGGCCCTGGCCGTTTCGATTTGCCCGTGTCGGCTTTGAGATTACCGAGATTCACCAATGTTTCTCCAACGATTGACGGGTCGCGTTCATGGCGTTGAAGCGAGAGCACTTCGTGACAACGGGCTTCCGCTTCGGCGTACTCTCCCGACTGCGCGCAAACGTTCCCGAGGCTCCCTGACGCGGCCGTCGGCGATTGACCCGTCTCGTTGTTCCGTGCTTCCCGTACGGCTTCCTCACGCCAATGGCGCGCCTGGGTGAGATTGCCGCGGTGCAGATGAACGTGGGCACGTTGTGAGGCGTTACTCGTCATGAGAAGGCCCAGAGAAAACGGAGAGAGACGCTTTTGCACGAATCGAAGCAGAGTCGAGCGCACGGTCCACGTGTTGCCAGAACGGGCCTGGGTTTGATACCTACGTGCCTGAACGTGCGTGCTTAGCGGCGGAAGGCGTCTTTGCTTTTCACGATTTTTGAGAGAAGCTCATCGGCTTGTCTGGCTGCTTTGCGATTGCGCCACCAACGGATTCCGAATCGAAAGGCAAGCAGTGCGGCCAGACAACCCGCGACGATTATCATCTCATCACTCATGGCAATAGTCTAGTGCAACCTCATTCCGTGAGCAAGGCGGTTCCCTGATGATCCCTGCGTGTCGTTCCACCGTTAACGGCTCGTAAAAGAAGCGTCACCCTATGGAACTCTGGGTTTTACTCATTTCGTTTATTGCGATCTTCATTGGCGCGGAAGTCTTTACCAATGCGCTCGAACATCTTGGAGAACGTCTGAACATTTCCGAGGGAGTCACGGGATCGGTGTTTGCCGCCGTGGGCACGGCGTTGCCCGAGACGATGGTTCCCGTGGTGGCCGTGTTGGCCGCCAGCGGAGACTTGTCGGTTCGGCACGACGTCGGGGTCGGGGCCATTTTAGGGGCTCCGTTAATGCTTTCGACCATCACGCTGTGTTTAATGGGAATATTTGCCGCTCAGCGTCGTGGGTGGCATCAGGGCTTTTGTCCCGAACCCACCGGCGTGCATCGGGACCTGAATTGGTTTCTCTTTGCCTTTGCGCTGGCGACCCTCGCGATCTTTGTTCCTCCGGAATGGCGATGGGTGCGCGTGTCGCTGGCTTTGGGATTGACCCTGAGTTATCTTCTCTATTTACTGATGACCATTTGCGCCTCACGGGATCTGGTTGAGCAGGGCCACGGCACCGAGGCGGATCATCCTCTTTTTTTGAGCAGGCTCCACGTCCCCGAGAACCTTGCCACTGTCATTTTTCAACTGGTCCTTGGATTCGGGTGTATCGTCGGAGGGGCCAGGGGCTTCGTTCATGGCGTGGAGTATTTAGCCGGCTGGCTGGGAGTTTCTACCCTGGCCCTGTCGTTGCTGATTGTGCCGGTGGCGACTGAATTGCCGGAAAAAGTGAACAGTATTATTTGGGCGCGGCGGGGAAGAGACACCCTGGCTTTTGGCAACGTCACAGGGGCGATGGTGTTTCAAGGGAGTCTGCTTCCGGCTTTAGGGATGCTGTTGACGCCGTGGGTTCCACGAAAAGAAGTCCTGTGGGGAATGGGGCTGACGGTGCTTGCCGCGGGCTATCTCAAGCTTCATTTACGATCCCGCGTCTTGAAGCCATATCATCTGCTTTTCAATGGCCTGTGCTATATCGCGTTCTGCTTACTCATTGCTTTTGGCTGATCGTTTGAATTTTCGTTCTTCATTCATGCAGAAACCCCGTGTCCTGATTACCCGTCAAATCCCCGAAGTCGCGCTTGACGCGATACGCGTTTTTGCCGAGTGTGACGTCTGGCCTGAAGAGAGACCCATTCCGCCGTCGGCATTGTCTGAGAAAATTGTCAAGGTCGAGGGACTGCTCTGTTTGCTGACTGATCGCGTGGATGCCGCCGTGCTGGCCAGGGCTCCGGCTCTTCGAGTGGTCAGTACCATGGCGGCGGGCTTTGATCACATTGACGTCGAGGCGTGTTCCGCGCGCGGCGTCCCCGTCGGCAATACTCCCGACGTGTTAACCGAAACCACCGCTGATTTTGCCTTCGCCCTCCTGATGACTGCTGCCCGTCGAGTGGCCGAGGGTACGCACTACGTGAAGGAAGGCCTGTGGAAAACCTGGAGCCCTCACGTGCTCCTGGGACAGGATATTTTTGGCGCGACCCTCGGCCTTGTGGGGTTTGGGCGGATTGGACAGGCCGTGGCGCGTCGGGCGCAGGGTTTTGGGATGCGCGTGCTGGTGAGCCATTCTCGTTCTTTATCGCTCGACGTGCAGCAGACTCATCACGTTGAACAGGTCTCGTTTGAGACGGTCGTCAGAAAGGCGGACTTTCTGAGCCTCCACGTGCCACTGGTTCCTGCCACCCGTCATCTGATTCATCGAGACGCGTTGAACGATATGCAACGTACGGCCGTGCTTGTCAATACGGCTCGGGGGGCCGTGGTTGAGACCGAGGCTCTCTGCCACGCTCTCCGTGAAGGGCAGATTGCGGGTGCGGCTTTGGACGTGACGGATCCTGAGCCGTTGCCCCCGACTCATCCTCTGTTATCGTTGACGAATTGTGTGGTTGTGCCGCATATGGCGAGTGCGTCCGTTGCGACCCGCCGTCACATGGCAGTGATGGCTGCCGAAAATCTTTGTGCGGGACTGCGGCAACGTCGCCTGCCTTATTGCGTTAACCCGGAGGTGTATCAATGAGTGACGGGAAATCCCGAGATTCCGAAACCGACTTCGGGATGGGTCGTGGCTCAGTTTGAAACGACGACCTCGTACTTGTTGAAACAAGCCCCGAAGAAACGGGGGTCGGACAAGAAAAGACATTCAAACGGAGCCACGACCTCGTGATGAAAAGGTTTGTAGGTTCTCTCTGGTTTCTTATACAATAGACCTGCTTTTCCGTGTCGTTTTTTCGCCGTTCATCCATTACGTGTCCGGTTTCGAGGGCTGTATGAAGTCACCCGTGGTGACCTGTCTGGATATGGAGGGAGTGTTAACTCCGGAAATCTGGCTGGAGTTGTCCGAGAAAACGGGAATTGCCGACTTGAAGGTTACCACCCGGGACATTCCCGACTACGACGAATTAATGAAGCTTCGTCTGGACGTTCTGGCTAAATTTCAGCTCAAACTGTCGGATATCAGGGGCGTGGTCGCGGGGATGAAACCTTTGGACGGCGCCGCGGACTTCTTGACGTGGTTGCGAGAGCGTTGTCAGGTCATTATTCTGTCGGACAGTTATTATGATTTAGTCAGCCCTCTGATGAAACAACTGCACTATCCTTCCATATTTTGTCATACCCTGGAGATTGACGACGCCGGATATATTCGGAACTATTCGCTTCGGCAAAAAGATCAAAAACGCCACGCGGTGGCAGCCGTCAAGAGTCTGAATTTTCGCGTGCTGGCGGCAGGAGATTCATACAATGACGTGTCTATGCTGCAAGAGGCTGACGCAGGGTTTTTCTTCTGTCCTCCGGATACGATTTGTTCCGAATATCCTCAATTTCCAGTCGCCCGCTCCTATCCTGAGCTTATGGAACTGTTCGTGCGTGCCGGAGGGCTGTGTCACTGAAGTCTCAACTCAACTCCGTTGAGCATGCATACGGTCGGGGACGCACAACGCGAAGCATTTCACGTTCACGTTGACGTCTTGCCCGTCATTGCAGCGGTTGAAGGCCGTTGTCCGTCAAAGAAAGGAGTCAACGTATGAGTCGTCTGTCTGTCACGCACAAGACGTGTGGCGTTCTTATGATTGTGTCATTGACGATAACGGGCTGCCTGGGCTCACGAGATTGGCTCTATCCTCCTCCCCCGGACAATACCTATTTGGGCGTTGCGGCTGGTGAGAAGGTTGCCGGCAGTCTGGTGGTGCTTCCTCTTGAGGACAAGCGGGGCTCGGAGATGCGCGAAGAATATTGGACGGCCGCGATTCCCTTTGTTCCTCATGCCGTTGCGACCTATGATCGGCCCGAGACGATTTCGAACCCCGAACCTATTGACGAAGTGTCCTTTGCCCCGTCACGCGATTTTGCGCGTGCCCTGGCCGATGAAATTCGAAAAGCGGAGATTTTTTCTTCCGTGACGTTTGTCGACCGGGATCAGCCTGCGCCTCCCAGTGATTTCGTCTTGCAGGGACGCCTCTATTCGACACAGTGGGATCGACGTATTTCCACGTATCTTCTCGGTCCCCTCGGCACGGTTTTCTGGATGGCCGGCTTGCCGCTGGGAACGATCGAGACTGAGATGGAAATGGATATGCGCTTAACCCGGACGGAGAAGCCCGGCAACGTGCTGTGGAGCTTTGCAATGGAATTTGAAACGCAAGCGGTGGATGGCGTCTATTATGGGTTAGAGGATTCCGTAACGAGTTATCCAAAAGCTCTTCAGGATGGAATGCGGCTTGCCATTAGCGATTTGGCGGCAGAAGTTCCCACGCGCGTCAAGCCCGAATAAAAGTGACAATAAGACGTTCCGGGGGGATCATTTTCTCGCAGGGTGGGTGTCGATCGTGGGAGAACTTGTTGTATTGGTAACGGCTTCCAGCCAGGAAGAAGCTCTTTTGATTGGGCGCCGCGTTGTTGAAAAAAGGCTGGCGGCGTGCGTCACGGTCTTGCCCGAAGCCATTTCCATTTTTGAATGGGAGGGAAAAATCTGCGAAGAATGCGAATGGGTGCTGGTCATGAAATCGAATGCCGACGTCTACGATGCCTTGGAAGCTGAAGTGAAAGCCCTCCACGGCTATGAGGTCCCTGAAATTCTCGCGTTGTCGGTAGTGAAGGGCTCGAGCGAATATTTGTCGTGGGTCAGGGCCATGACCCACGTGCCCGATTAACCGGCCTGCTCACTCGTTCGTCCCCCCGGATGGTGAGGGCGACCAGGCAGTTTGCCAAAAAGAAAAAGACATTGGGAATGAAATATTGACCCTCATGGATTTTCTTCAGTACAGTAGCGCGTCAGCGGCTGCACGAAAGGTACAATATCGTTAACCCGAGTCTCTCGATGAAACTGTCTGATGATAAATTGACGATCATGATTTTTCGGGGAACGACCCTCCCCCCCCTCAAGGTCTGTTTGCGTAAAGCGACAATCAAGCGGGTGTTTCTGGTGGCCGGGGTCTTGTTGGCCGTCCAGGTGGGGGTGCTGGCGCATTACGTGGTTCAGACGAATCAAGTTGCCGAACTCGAAGGGTTGAGCCAGGGGTTGAGGGAAGAACTCAGCCGGTCCAGAGGGCAAAAGGTTGAATTTTCCGAAGCCATTGATGAAATGCAGCAGCGTATTTCGACCATCCAGGCGTTAAGCGAAAAGTTGCAAGCGATGTTCGGGCTTGAACCTGAGCAGTTGGAGGGAATCGAAGTCGAGGCACAGGGCGGTGCAGAGGTTCCGTATGAGGCGTATCCCGATGGTGCACGAATGACCCGCTGGAAAGACGCCGAATCTGTTGCAGAGGACGTGCCCGGTGAGAATCCCGACGACCCGCTCGCCACGATGGCGGCTAAAATCAGAGGAGGGCTGTCCGGGCTCGACCGGCAGGTATTGCGACAACAACGCGTCCTGGCCCGGTTGGAAAAAGCCGCGGGAGAGCGCGTTGGGCGTTGGGACGCTACACCTTCCGTCTGGCCGTTGAAAGGACCCGTCACCTCAAAGTTCGGGCCGCGTATTTCCCCGTTTACCGGGAAAAAAGCGTTCCATTCGGGTTTGGATATTGGTGCCCCACGGGGAAAAAAAGTGCGAAGTCCTGCCAGCGGAAAAGTCGTCGCGGCGGCCTATGACGCGAGAATGGGCAATTTTATTCGTATCAATCACAGGTACGGCATAGAGACGACCTACGGCCATCTTTCCGAAATTTTCGTTCAGTACGGCCAGGAGGTGAAAAGAGGCGACGTGCTGGGATTGGTCGGAAATACAGGGCGGTTTTCCACCGGACCGCATCTTCATTACCAGGTTGCCGTGAACGATAAGGTCGTTGACCCTCTCCAGTATATTTTGGATTAGTATCTTCATACGCTTCTGCCTGAACGTGTGATGACGTCGCTGGGCACGCTGACCGCCGTTCGGATTTGTGATTTTTTGCGTCGTGCGGCGACGGTTTGCGGGTTCATGCTTTTGGCGCAGTTTCTGTCGGTGGTCCGTCCATGGGACGGCGTGCCCTCAGGAAAAATGTAACCGTGACAAGACGCGGTTTTCCTTCTCTTTTGTCAGGGGAGGGAAGGCAGGATAGAGCCTCCTGTCTATGAAGCACCGGGGCGCTGTCGAAGACTCTACCTCCCCTGTCCCCTCCTTACAAAGGAGGGGAAAAGATTAAACAGATTCGGCAACGGATTGAAGACGTAAACCTGGTCCCTTCCTGACAAAGGAGGGGAAAAGTTTCCCAAAGAAACGGGGACCGTACAAGAAAAGGAATTCGAACTGAGCCACTGCCCAGGTTTTCTTTCCGACAGGAACAATGGGGCCAAAGGCCTAGCCGGAAAATCCCTGTATAGGCCTTCTTTTTAAAGAGGTGGGTCTTCTTTTTTGTTGCCTTCTTTTATGGGTCGGTCTTAGGATAGTCGAGTGGCTGTTTTGCTCAGAGTAACCAAGTGGGTTGTTCCGCTGAATGGCGAAGGACCGCGCTGGCCTGTCGGAGGAATTGAGGGGCAGGAGACTCGTTGGATTGAAGGAGGTCTTTACTAGGTGGACCCATCTGCGTTAATGTTGCTAAAATCTGCTGGAAAGACTAGAAAGAGAACGTCAGAATCAGAGGAGTCAAGAAGAGGGGAAGTTTTTTGTGCAAACGGATGATCACCCCGGTGGACCGAGTTACTAACGTAATCAACGCGTATTAATTAAGAAGGAGGGTCTGCGATGAGCCTCGATTATGTCAAGTTTACACCAGGCTTTGGAAAGTTCATGCCGAAAGAATATCGGGACATGGTGGAACATGGCCCGTTCGGGAAAAAAACCTCAGTCTCTCAAGTGGGAACCTTCAAGGAGATTTTGGAAGAACACCCGATGTGTGCAGGATGTGCCATGACCCTGTTTATTCGGCTGGCTATCATTGCTTTTCCGAATCCGGAAGACACCATCACGGTCGGGACGGCGGGTTGTGGCCGGCTGGCGATCTCGCAGGCAGCCATCCCGTTCGTGTACGGCAATTATGGTGATCAGAATGGGGTCGCCAGTGGATTGACTCGCGGCCTTCGTCTTCGTTTCGGTGATAGACCAAAGGACGTTGTCGTGATGGCGGGGGACGGCGGCATGGCTGACATCGGTTTTGCCCAAACCCTGCACTCGTGGTTCAGAAAAGAAAAGTTCACTACCATTATGCTGGACAATGAGGTCTATGGAAACACCGGCGGCCAGGAAAGTGGGATGACGAACCGGAATCAAGTATTGAAAATGGCGCCACTCGGTAAGAAATTCGAAAAAATGGACATGTTGGGTATGGCAAAAGTTGCGGGTTGTGCTTATGTGGCGACGGTGGTCCCGAATAACCCGCGGCGAGTCGAGAGCGTGATCAAAAAAGCCGTGCTGGTCGCGAGAGAAATCGGCCCCAGCTATATCCAGGCCTATACGTCCTGTAATATCGAATACGCGATTCCCACGGACAAGGTGATGGAAGACGCCAAAACCGTTGAGACCGACCGCTACAAATTCTCGGAATATATTACGGATGAAGCCAAGGAATATTTATCCCAGTTGTACGGGTACAAAGAATATCTCCCGAAGCCCGCGGCTGCCGTGGAAAAGCAGTAAGCGTCGTCGATTGAGGGAGGAAAGATTGATCGGTTCGGACGTGAAGAGAGAGGAGGGTGAAGAGAATGGCGATTCGTTATAACATTCGTATGGCGGGAGTCGGAGGGCAGGGGGTTGTCACGGCCTCTCATATCTTCAGTACCGGGGTTATTAACGCCGGCGGAGAAAGTACCATCGTGCCTTTTTATGGTTCCGAAAAGCGAATGGCGCCAGTGGAAAGTTACGTGAGGGTCTCTGATGAGCCGATTTATGAAATCGGCGAAATCACGTTCCCCCATATCATCATGATCTTCCACCCCCAGGTGATTACCCACGGGAAAAGCTACACGAATCCATTTTATTTTGGATTGAAACAAGACGGGATTGCCTTGATCAATAACGATGGGCCTATGAAACTCGAGGCTGACCAGGAGCGTGAACTCGCCGAACTGAATGCCAAACTGTTCTATTTGCCCGCAACGACGCTTTCGCTTGATATAGCCGGCATTGACCTGGCCACGAATATGGCCATGGTAGGAGCCATGGGTGCCATTACGAGTCTTACGGACATGGAGGCCTTGGCGCAGGCGGTGAAAGATCGATTCCTTGGAAAAGGGTTTGTGGTGTCGGGTGGAACGGCGGCCCTGGACAGCGTGGTCGAGAGGAAGTTCAAGAAGAAACAGGAATTGATCGAGAAGAATCTGGCGGTGGTCCAGGCGGCCTGGGAATACGCCATAGGACACGATTGGGTTCAGAAGAAACGGGCATCCACCACGCCAGCAATGGCGTAATGCTTTAACCGACGAGAGAGGCCTGTATGTATTTAGTTGCAAACATCGATACCGAAATCTGTGCCGCCACGAGTTGCAAGTTGTGCACGCAATATTGTCCTGAGGCCAATACCATCCTGTATGACAATTCGGCTGGCGAAGATAAAGGGTTGAAATATGGAGCCGCTTACGTTGCCGTGGACCGCTGTAAGGGATGCGCGCAGTGTGTCTGGGTTTGTGACAACATGGCCAAGC
Organism: Nitrospirales bacterium; assembly: GCA_965215405.1. Taxonomy (GTDB): domain Bacteria; phylum Nitrospirota; class Nitrospiria; order Nitrospirales; family UBA8639; genus Bin75. The sequence continues at coordinate 40,577 of OZ244060.1, read as the reverse complement.
ACAACGCCATAAAAATGGAAATGATTGATCAAATCGGTGACACGGCTCTGACTGAAAACGTGACCTACGGGGAAAAAACGAGCCATGCGATCCTGGCTAATCCCGTTCGCGGGCAAATGTGAGGGATTGGGTCAGGATCACGGGGACGGTATTCGTCGCAATCCGGAAAAACGGAGTGGAGGCCATCAGTGGAAGCAACCAATTTAGAAAGAATCGTTGAACCAGGTCCGGCTGGATTTCATCCGCCGTCCGCGGCCGAATTGGGTGTCCTTCCCCCGTTACCCGAACATGGACTGACGTTTGGCCATGAAGTTCCGGAAGAACGGGCCATGGAAGAAATGGCCAGAGCCATGTTGGCGAGAAAAAACGCGACGATTTTCCCTGGTCCCTTAGTGTTATGGAATTGGAACGACCACGCGGCTGAGAAGGCCAGAGCCGTCTTGGAACTCGCGGCTCAAGTTCCGGAAGTGCTCGTGATCCCGATGCCCGACTATCGTCCCAAATACCCGAAAATCGAGCCCGAGGAAGTGATCAATCCCAATCATCCCAATCTCACGATCTGGGGCAATAAAATCGAAGCCTGTATCTTCGTCGGAGTGCATTGTCATTACGCCAATCTGACGTTGAAAATGATTCGAGCCGGGACGAATTGCTGGACGTCGGCTATTTGCGCGGAGCAAGGTCACGAAGACGCCATGTTTACGGTTCGTGATTCTGACGCGGTCAAGATTCGAAAGATTGCGCGGGTGTTTAAACGTGTGCGTGAGGAAATGGGTATTGCGTTGCCGGACAACGGCGAGAGTATCCGTTTCACGGGTTTGCAGTCCCGCGTGCATGGTGGGAAAACGCATACGAATCCATTGGACATTGGCCTGGGAGAAGAAGGGACGGCAAGCGCTGCCGCCTTCGGGCATACAGCCGAAGCGATGCAGCGCGAAGGATAGGCCTGTTATTTTTGATCACACAACCCCAGTCCGGCCTGGGATTGTCGCCACCCTAAGGGGGGAACAAGCCATGAGCGAAGCATTAGAAACGGAAGTCAAAACCAATCCACAAGGCGACCCGATTACCAGTGCGGCTCCAGCACCTTCCAGTCAGGGAGGCAGAAAAGATCCTCATGCAGAGGCCAAACAGCAACAGGTGGTTTCCCCGGAGTACATGTTTTTTGAAGCGCCGCGTGAGCGAGAATTTATTACGGGCAGTGAAGCCGCCAAAGAAGCCGTTCGCCGGGCCAACGTTGATCTCTCGATTGCCTATCCGATTACACCTCAAAGTGAAACCATGCAGCTGATCGGGGTGTTGTACGGAGAAGGGTACGTCAAAGAATATTATCGGGGCGAGGAAGAATACGGCGTCATGTCGGCCATTGCAGGCGGGTCCCGTGCCGGCGTGCGGTGTTTTACCGCCACGGCCGGACCAGGCACGTTGCGGGGGATTGAACCGATTGCGTCATGGCCTGGGCATCGCCTTCCTGCCGTGGCCATGTTTACCTGCCGAGTGGTGAATGCTCCGCTGGCCATTCAACCCGACAATATTGAAGTGGCGTACCTGTTGAATTGCGGTATGATTGTCTTTCATGCTGAAAATCAGCAAGACCTGTTCGATTACATCATGAAAGGGTTCATCATCAGTGAAAAGAATGACGTGACGCTTCCCGTCGGGGTGTGCTGCGATGGATTTTTCGTGACTCATGCCCGGGGATACTGTTCGATGCAGGATCGAGGCCTGAAATTGCCGTCACGGGATTCCTGGAGAGGCGCGGTTCCCGTCCTGGACGCGGAAAATCCTCCAGCCAGATTGTCGCGAGACGCGCCCGTACAAAAATCGAATTTCATGGCGTACAACATCCACGCCGTGTGGCAACAGGAAGTCTGGGCCGCGGTTGAACGGTCGCGCAAGTATATCGACCTGTACATGGACGGCCTGGTGAAGACGCAGGACGTTGAGGGTGCCGACGTGCTTCTGATCGCGTCGGGAAGTGCCGCTGCACAGTCACGCGAAGCTATCCGCATGTGCAAAGACAAAGGCATTCAGGCCGGGTTGATCAAAGTGCAGTCTCTTCGACCGTTCCCCACCCGAGAATTGCGGAAACTTTGCGCCAGGGCCAAACTGATTGTGGTGCCGGAATTCAATTACGTCGGGTGGTTGGCCAAAGACGTGGCCACGGCCATTTATGGGTACTCGAAAGCCAAAATCGTGGCAGGACCCCACGTGTATGGTGGTATGTCCATGCCGGTGGAAATGATCTTCGACGAGATCGAATGTGGGCTCACGGGGAAAAAGTCGGCGACGGTGGCTTCTTCCGCCGTGATGGGAGCCGTGGACCAAGAGGCCGTTGCTCACTTTATGCAGAATATTTAGAAAAGTTTGCAGTCCCGTCTGTTGCGATTTCCGAAAAAAGCCCGCCTCAGTTCCCTTTGAGGCGGGCTTTTTTATTCACGTGCGTATAACGGTCTGGAATGAACATCGTAGTCACCAATGATGACGGCGTCGAGTCTTCCGGTATCCGCACCCTTGCGAAACATCTGAAGAAACTGGGCAACGTGTGGGTCGTGGCTCCCGAGCGACCGCAAAACGCCATGGGGCGAGCCATTACCCTGCACAAGCCCCTGCGATTGAAACGAATCGGCCGGCAGGTTTTCTCGGTGAACGGAACGCCGTCGGACTGTGTCATATTAGCAGTGGGACAGGTCCTCCGAGATCGTCGGATCCATTTGCTGGTGTCGGGAATTAACAAAGGGCTGAATCTTGGTGACGACATGACCACTTCCGGAACCGTGGCCGCGGCACTCGAAGGTGCCATTCGCGGAATTCCCTCGATGGCCGTGTCACTGGACGGTCTGAAAAGGTTCCGGTTTCCGGCGGCGGCCCGGGTCGCGGTCGAGGTGGCGACGCTGGTTTTGAAAGAGGGGTTGCCGACCGATACCTTGTTGAACGTCAACGTGCCTGACGTGCCGGCCGAGGCCGTGACGGGGACGCAAATCACGTCGTTAAGTCGGCGACGTTATCGCGATTCCGTTATTGAAAACGTCGATCCTCGAGGGAACGCGTATTATTGGATTGCAGGAGAACAGGTGACCTGGAATCGAAAAAAGAATTCCGACGCGGATGCCATTGCCGACAAAAAAGTCTCCCTGACGCCGCTGCATTTTGATATGACGCAGTATCACGCCATGAGAAAGTTGACGGCGTGGGAATCGGCGTTATCAAAGCGAATGAAGACGGACGGGCTCTCCTGAGGAGTAGCGACGAGACACCATGCTCCAAGAACTCTATCAGTGGATGATCTCCTGGTCCGAGTCCCCGTACGCGGAACCCGCGTTGTTCCTGCTGGCGTTTGCGGAATCCTCCGTCTTTCCGATTCCCCCTGACGTCCTGTTGATGGCGTTAACCCTTGGGAACCCGTCGTGGGGCCTGTATTACGCGGCGATTACCACCGTCGGTTCCGTCCTGGGCGGCGCGTTTGGCTATCTCATCGGGTGGTGGGGAGGAAGACCGATTCTGCTTCGGATGATCGGACAAGACCGCGTCTCGAAAGCCCATAACCTCCTTGAGCGCTATGAGGGATGGGCGATCATTATTGCGGGCTTCACGCCTATTCCCTATAAAGTGTTTACAATCGGGGCCGGCGCGTTTTATGTTAATTTTCGAGTATTCGTCGCGGCGTCTCTGCTCGGTCGGGGTGCTCGGTTTTTCCTGGTCGCCGGGGCGTTGCAGACGTTGGGTCCGTGGGTCAAAGAGGTTCTGGAGCAATACCTCAATCTGTTCACCCTCGCGTTGGTGGCGTTCATTGTTCTTGGATACTGGATCGTAAAACGTCAAACGAAAAAGACCCTGGAAGATTCCGCTTCGCCTGCCTCCGAATGAACGTTCCGTGAAGATTTTCAACACCCTGACGAATCAAAAAGAGCCGTTCGTTCCCATGGCTCCGCCTCGGGTAGGGATCTACGTCTGTGGCGTCACCGTGTATGATGAATGTCATCTGGGTCACGCTCGAAGTGCGATCGTCTTTGACGTGCTTCGGCGTTATCTCCTGTATCGAGGCTATAAGGTGACCTACGTCAGGAACTTCACGGACGTGGATGATAAAATCATCAATCGGGCGGCGGAAGAAGGCATTCCCTGGGACGAAGTGGTCCGGAAATATATGCAGGCCTATGACCGTGACATGAAAAGATTGGGCGTTGGCGTTCCGGATGTTGAACCTCGGGCCACGGATCACGTGCCGGAGATGCTTCGGATGATCAGCACGATGCTGGAAAAAGGATTTGCCTATCAGGTCGACGGCGACGTCTATTATCAGGTGTCGGCTTTTCCGGAGTATGGTTGTTTAAGTAAACGTCGCATCGAAGACGCGCGGGCCGGGGCGAGAGTCGAAGTGGATGAACGAAAACGGGACCCGCTGGACTTTGCGTTGTGGAAAACCGCGAAACCAGGGGAGCCGGCCTGGGAGAGTCCCTGGGGGCGAGGCCGGCCCGGTTGGCATATCGAGTGCTCGGCCATGTCCGTGCGCTATCTGGGCGCAACGTTTGACATTCATGGAGGCGGAAAAGATTTGACCTTTCCGCACCATGAAAATGAAATTGCGCAGTCCCGTGCCGTAACGGAACAAGCGTTTGCCCGATATTGGGTGCATCACGGGTTCGTCACCATCGACGAAGAAAAGATGTCAAAATCATCAGGGAATTTTTTTACCGTGCGCGAGATTTTCGATCAGTCGAACTGTCCAGAACCCGTGACGGCCGAGGCGTTACGCTACTTTCTGCTCTCGACTCATTATCGCGGCGAGGTGAATTTTTCCGGCGTGGCCGTGGCAGAAGCCAAGTCCGCGTTGGATAACGTGTACGACCTTTTCAGTCGTCTGTCCGAGAAGCCTGCTCCCGATTTCGAGCCCGGGGCTTCTTTGAAGAACGTCTTGACCACGTTTCAAAAGGCGTTTGAAGACGCCATGGACGATGATCTGAATACGCCCAGGGCCCTGGCGGAATGTCAGCACCTGCGAGCCGAGGCCAACCACCTCCTGAAGGAGGGCCTCTCCTGGAAAGACCGGCGGGAGATTCGTGAAATCTTTCGGCAACGTGGCGCGTCGTTAGGCTTGTTTCAACTCAACGAAAACGAGTGGGTGTTTCGCAAGTTGGATTTCGGCCTGGAGCAACGCCGGACGCGCGTTGATCAGGAGTGCACTGATGAGTGGATTCAAGAACAAATTCAACAAAGGGCCGAAGCGCGGGCCAGGAAAGACTTTGCCGCCGCCGACCGGATTCGAGAAGCCCTGGCGGCCGGAGGGATTTTCCTCGAAGACCGGCCGGACGGGGGCACCCGGTGGAAGCGGTGAGGCTGGTGACTCCCTGTTCGGGATTCGTGCGGTCACGGAGGCTCTGCGGTCCGAGTCGCGAAGTTTCGTAAAAATCTTCCTGTTGCACCGCCGTCGTCAATTTTCACAGATCATTCGTTTTGCCGGACTCCGGGGTATTCCCTTGCAGGTTCAACCGCGTGAACGACTCGATCGGCTGATCTCCTCCGGCAATCATCAGGGCGTGGTTGCCGTGGTGGCGGCTAAGGCCTATGCCTCGGAGGACGCGATCCTTGGGCATGCCGCACAACAAATGGAGCCCGGGTTTTTTCTTGCGCTCGACGGAGTAGAGGACCCTCAGAATTTCGGGGCAGTTCTCAGAACGGCCGTCACGGCCGGTGTTCACGGGGTGTTTGTTCCTGATCGTCGATCAGCAGGCCTGACGGCGAGCGTGGCGCGAGCGTCAGCCGGTGCCGTCGAGTACGTTCGGGTGGCCCGGTGTGCCAATATCGGCAAACTTATCGAACGCTTGCAGGAACGTGCCGTAAACACCGTGGCCCTGGATCCTCATTCTCCCAGACTTTATACCGAGCTGAATTTGAAGGGGCCGACCTTGCTGGTGTTCGGGGGAGAGGGGAAGGGACTCAGATCAGGAATTTCAGAAAAGTGTCATGATCGAGTCCGGATTCCCATGCGTGGGCGGGTGAACTCGCTCAACGTGTCGGCAAGCGTTGCCGTGGTGGCGTATGAAGTGGTTCGTCAACGGATGGAAGGATCGACAGCCTTACCGAATTTGAATGAGTCCTTCCTGAATAGCGGCGTTGAGTAGTTGAGCGGCGTTCGAGACCCGCACCTTTTTCATCATATTGGCACGATGGGCCTCCACGGTTTTGACGCTGATCTTGAGACGCTCGGCGATTTCTTTATTTTTGAGGCCGGACCAGATCAGTTGGAGAATTTCCTGTTCCCGTTCGGTCAGCGCTTCAGGGCGTTTCCGTCGCATGGGAAGCAGGTCTCTTTTTTTGGTTATTTTTGTTTGTACGGGCACCGATCACCGAATTGTTCTCAAGGTGAACTATCTAGGTAATACTAGCAGTGTGCTTATTGAAAAGTAAAGCAGAGAAAAACGTTTGAGGCACAAGAGACGGGAGTTTTTATCGAATCACGAGATATGGAATGATAGACGCGCCGGGTCTCTATATGTTGTTGTTTATAGGAGGATTGGTCATAGGGAGTTTCCTTAATGTCTGTATTCTAAGAATCCCTCTCGGTCGGTCCGTCATCCGGCCTGGCTCCCATTGCCCGCAATGCCGGAGGCCCATTCGCTGGTTCGATAACGTTCCCCTCCTGAATTTTCTATGGTTGAGAGCGCGCTGTCGATGGTGCGGAGGAAAGATTTCATGGCGATATCCTTTAGTGGAATGCCTGAACGGAGTGGGCTATCTCGGGATCGTCTATAAATTCGGCTTGAGCCGGAGTGCCCTCGTGTACGCGCTGTTTTTGTCCGCGCTCCTGGTCGTGATGATGATTGATCTCGATCATCTCATTATTCCTGACGTTATTTCTCTCCCGGGCCTGGTCATCGGCTTTTTCGCGTCGGCATTCGTTCTTCCCCTGGGTTGGGTCGGTTCATTGCTTGGAATGGCGTCGGGAGGAGGGATCCTCTGGATGCTCGCGGTCCTCAGTCCTTACCTGTTTGGAAAGGAGGGACTGGGCGGTGGAGATATTAAACTCCTGGCGATGATCGGCGCTTTCCTCGGCTGGCAGCACGCGTTGATGACCCTGTTTCTCGCGTCCCTTTCGGGGGCAGTGGTCGGTAGCGGCCTCATGATTTTCCGTGGCGTGGAGCGGGGCCAGTACATCCCCTTTGGTCCGTTTCTGGTTTCGGGAGCGGTGCTGTCACTGTTTTTTTATCAGGACGCGTTCGGCCTGTATGAGTCCCTGTTTTCGTAAGACGAGAACGCGGAGGCGTGGAAACGACAGTATGGAAAGATCGTTGAACGGGAACCCTCCCGACCCCGGGCGTTCCGTCCCGCGGAACCCTTCACGCAACCCAGGGGGCACACGGACTCTTGCGCGTCGGACGGACGGGCCGTCAGGGTACACGCTGACGGAATTGGTGATCGTCCTTGGTATTTTGGCCGTGGCCTTGGGCTTGAGTGGAATCTGGCTTTCCTCGCAACTGCCGCAGTATCGCTTGAACGGGGTGGTTCGACAAATACGCGCGGACCTCCTGGCGGCGAGGGCACAGGCCGTAAGACAGGGCAATAAGGTCCGCGTCTTTTTTGTAGATTCTCAGCATTACGATATTCTGGACGACGACAACAACAATGGACGAACCGATCCTGGTGAAGCCATCGAGTCCCGGTCGATCCGTGAAGAGTTTGAGGGAGTTGCGATTCAGTCCAACAATAATCCGATCTTCCATCCGAGGGGCACGGCATCAAGTCTTGCTACGGTCAGGGTTTCCAATGCCGCGGGAGAAAAAACGATCACGATCGCCATTACGGGTCGCGTGAAGGTCTCAACCCCCTAGAATCCCCGTGAGCCTCATGAAAAACCACAGGGGGTTAACCCTATTAGAGGCCGTCATTGCCATGGGGCTCTTCTTTACTGCCGTATTGGCCTTTTCAGGGTTGGCGGTTACGGCGGGCAAAGGCGCGGCAGCGGGTAAACGTCTCACCATTGCCACGACCCTGGTCCAGGATAAACTGGAGCAGGTGAGAAGAGCCGGCTACAACGCAGGGTTGACCGTTCCCATTGAAGAGACGGAAGCCTATGACACGATCCCGGACTTCCCGCTGTATAAACGCGTCGTCAGCATTCAACCCGGCCGGCCCGTTCCGGGTTTGCAGACCGCGACGGTCACAGTGTGGTGGGCAGACGATCGACGTTCCACGTCCGTGTCCACAATCCTTTCACCCTAGAAACCAGCGGATTCCAGGCCTGTGAACGATCAAAGAGGGGTGACCTTAACGGAACTTCTGATAGCCCTGGTCCTGGGTGTGTTCACCATTGGCGCGGTCTATGGCGTGCATCTTCATCAGGTCAAGCAACAGATTGTTCAAGAGGACGCGTTGGCCATGCAGCAGACCGCCCGTGCCGCGTTGGACATGATGGCCAGGGAGATTCGTATGGCGGGGTATGATCCCATGGGGGTGAATCGTGACTCCGATCCCTCGAATGATTTCCACGGGATCGTCTATCACCCGACGAACCTGCACGTTCGAGCTGATTTGAATGGAAACGGCGTGCTCACTGATTCGAAAGAATCCATTGTCTATCTGTATGACGACTTGACCTCCACCCTGCGACGCAAAGTCGGTCGCGGCGGCCGACAACCCGTGGCGGAACATATCGAGTCCTTTACCTTTTCTTATCTTGACGCCCGGGGACGTCCGACGACGCACGGGCCGGACGTTCGGGCAGTCAACGTGCAGGTGACGGCCAGGTCTGCACGCGCCGACAGCCAGTATCTGGAAAACGACGGATATCGTACGGTGACTCTGCAGTCCCGTCTGACGCCCAGAAACCTGCAATGAAGGGAGCCGTGCGTCGTTTGTTTCCTTTTCCTTGAATCTCCCGCTCCCTTGACCCTGGGGTGAAGGGGAGGGCAATGTTTCAAAGAATGTGGAAACGGTGCCGATTGAGAGGCCATGCCCATGCTTCACCTTGAACGGCAGGGGCCGCGTCTTATGCGGCCGAGACAGTCGTCATGAGATGGTGCCGCGACAAAGGCGAAGGCGCGTGCGCCCGGAATCGAACAACAGTTCAGCAAACCCGGCAGGCGTGAACGCGCCTTGGGTTTGGAAAAGGAGAAAACCCATGAGTACACCTGGTCATGCCCATGCGATAACCATTGAAAAAAATCCCAACCGCGTCACGGTCTCGTTTCACGGAACCGTCATTGCCGATACCACGCAGGCATTGGTTTTGAAGGAAGGACCGCTTCCACCGGCCAATTACATTCCCCGGGAAGACGTGCGGACGTCCTGCCTTCAACGGACGGACCATTCCACCCACTGTCCGTTTAAGGGGAACGCGTCGTATTTTTCCGTGAACGTGGACGGCAGGACGGTCGACAATGCCGTCTGGACGTATGAAACCCCACTCGACTCCGTGGAGCGGATAAAAGATTGTTTGAGTTTTTACGTGGAAAAGCTGGACGTGATCGAAGGACCGTCGAGTGACGGCTAGGGAAATTACGAATTTTGTTTTGATCAGGTTCGTCTAAATCAACGGATGATGGATTGCCAGGGACTGGGCAAAGCCTTCAAGGCCCGGAAAGAGGGATGCCCTGTAGATGTTCATGGCATGCAGTCTTTCAAGCGCCTCTAACCGCTCTTTGTGGGTGAAGCGCAGTTCCAGTTTGACCAGATTTCTTTTCAGATTCCATCCCGGAATCTTTCTCAGATTCTCTACAAAGGATTTTGTGACATTTCCTGCGCAGAGAAAGACTCCCCGTTGTATCGTGGATCGTTCATTAAGTCTCATCGCGTTTACGGGAAAGACACAAAGGGGGTTATGCACTCCAAGATTCGGATCACCCACGTCAAGATGCAGGAGCGATTCAAAAAAGGGTTTTTGTAATTTCCATTGCTGTTCCTTCTTTTCATTCCTGAGATAACGAATGTCCACGCCCTTCTCCAGCAAGAAGCTAATCCCTTTCTTCTCCAGCAAGTCAATCCCTTTCTCGACCCATTTGTTTCTGACTGCCCATATGGCATGGGAACATGATTTCTTACAGGCATGGGAACATGATTCCTGACATGGTTTTTCCACTGCAAAATAGGCCGCAATGAAAAAGGAGTATGTGAAATCGAGCAGGCGTGTAGGGGCACCGTAATGCTGCATGAGGGAAAGCCACTCGATCCCTTCCGGATCAGGTATGCCGACTCTATGGTTATGATACCGACGTCGAAACTCGCGAGTAAGAATATTTTCGATTTCCGGGGCTTTGCTCGGATTTTTTCCGTAATGATTTGTGCATGCGCGTTCCAGGGAGGTTTCCAGGTTCCATTCAGAGCATTGCATGCCTCTGAATAGCCATCCCCCGTCTGTCGTCAGCTCTAGTTTCTTTTCTAGCAGTTCGTCCCACGACGTTACTTTTACTGTTTCTGGGGTTTTGGTGGGAGTTTTTCTGCAACAAAAAAGGTTCATAGCATAAGCACTGTAGGTCCAGTTAGGCCAGCGTCACCCGACGACTTCACTCTCGTCGCTGGACGTGGCCGGGATGCGTTTCACGGAATCGTTGGATGACCTGTGCTCATCCAACTTGCATGGCTGAAATTCTCACTCAGACAAGGCCAAGGTTTTTGAGAAATTGCCGCATAGATCGTTGACGGTTGAGTTGACCGTCATAAGGCCACATTGTTCGGTTCTTCGGCAAGGTCGCATCGCTGAGAAAGCATGGCACAGTATTCATATGTTTTTGGGTATCCGGTTTTCTCATATCCGGAAAGATTGTTTCTCAAGCGGTCCTTCGGCAAATCAATCTCAGGAAAAAGATTCATAACAGGGAATGCTTTTTGTGTCGTTGCAGGGAATAAAGAAACATGCGGAGATGTAACGTGGGAAGGGAGAGAAAGCCTTCCAGAGAAACGTGCAGCGGCCCTCGACGTGAAGAATCTTGACTGAAATCAGGTGACGGGAAACCTTGTCGGAGACGCCTGTATGCGTGAGAAAGCTGGAAAGTCACGGCTTGAGTCATTGACCGGCACAGGCGTGGTCATGGAATAAGCTTCATCAATGCCACCGTAACGGCGACAATGCCGGTGCCCATGAACCATAGCTGACGATACATATCGGCACGCAGACCGGCAATTTCGGCACGCATTTCATTGCGCAGGCCGGCAATTTCGCCGTGCATTTCGCTGCGCAGGCTGGCAATTTCATTGCGCAGATCGGCAATTTCGCTCTGCATTTCGTTGCGCAGGCCGGCAATTTCGCTCTGCATTTCGTTGCGCAGACCGGCAATTTCGGCACGCATTTCGCTGCGCAGGCCGGCAATCTCGGTATGCATTTCGCTGCGCAGACCGGCAATCTCGCCGTGCAGACTGCTGTGCAGATCGGCGATATCGGTTTTGCCGGCGACGTGCTCGTCCATCGCGTCGCCGACCATGGCAACCACGGCCTCGGCCTGAACTTCCTCAAACCCGGCTTCCCTGAGTGCCTTGACTGCCTTGTATGTATCGAATGCAAGCATGGCCACGTGACGCATCTTATGGCAAGCGGCTCGGCAGAGTCAATGACGTGGTGTATGGTTTACGGAAGACGGATCAGGAGCCGGAAGGGTGCCTCCCGAGTGATATTGACAACCGTCGGCCTTTTCGTTGCTGTTACGGTAAATTCAGGGAATCGACGACGTGTATTCTCGAATCGGGAATCATATGCCTGGCTAAGCGTTTGGGGTGATTATGTGCCTGACTAAGCCCCGATGCTGCCGCTGCCGGTACGGTGATACCTCCGGCGACCGTGACGTCCTCCGGAGCTTCGCGAACGATTTCGTGCGCAACAAATGGTCCGACAATTGTCTGCCTCGCGTCCGTTACGATCCCTGGTCCACGTAACCCAGCACCCCTTCAACGTCCCCGGACATGATATAGCGGGCAGGATTTTCTGTGTCTTTTGCAATTTCTTCGAAGTGTCGTTCTCCGCATTTTATCTTTTTGTATTCAAGTTGGCGAAGGTTATCCGACGACGTGCTGCCTTTTGTCTCGACGACGAAGTAGCACTTTTTCTCACCGTCTTTTTCCACGACCACGGCCCAATCGGGGTTATAGGTGCCAAGCGGGGTCGGCACCTTGAACCACGCGGGCAGCTTGGCGTAGACCTGCACTTTTTCATATTTTTCCAGGTCCTCTGCGAATGATTTCTCTACACCTTCGGAATCATACACGACGTGGGTGTAAACGGACTTTTGAACTTCCAGCGTGTTCTTCAGGTAGCCCTTCAGTTCCTCCTGCTCGAAAAGCTCCTGGGCATAGAAGTGATCGTCACCGATCCTGGTGTATCTGATTCCGTCGGCGAGCGCCAGTCGCTTGGTGCGGTTGATTGCTTCGGAGCAATAGTCGATGAATTGCTGAGGATTGCGCAGAAAGTCCTGAAGTCTTCGGCTCTCCTTCAGTATCCGGACAATGCTTTTTCGCGTGAGCCGGGTCTTGTCTTGCAGGTCGGTGATGATATCGGGCAGCTCGATATCGCTTTCATGTATCGTGGTGTAGTCGGACGCGCCGGTTTCCCGAACCCCTACGCCACCTTTACCAATAGCAATATCGGCTTTTCTGAATTGGGCACGGGTTCTGGTGATCGGCGGGCAATCGTTTATCGCGGCAGCGCAATCGTCCAGGAGTCTGTCATTGTCGAACGCCACACGATACGTAGTCTTGTATTTGATCCGCTCCCAAAGCTCCCTAAACTCGTCTGATCCGAGAACGGCTTCCCGAGTTCGGATGATTTTCCGATCATCGGCGTTCTTGATATCGAGCCTGCCGGCCAGTTTGCGCAGAACGGCCTGAATATCCGACGCGATCATATCGGCCTGCTCTGCTCCATGCTCCTGAACAAGCTCCTGCTTTATTTCATCCGGCAGTTCAAAGGTTTCGTCCTTCAGCACGACGCGAAGACTGTCCTGTACCTTGCCCCGGGAATCAACGAACTCCCGATCCTTCAGGAATTGCCAGATTTTTTGGGATGGCTCGACGCCCAAAGAGGAAACTTCGCCTTTTTCATTTGTTGTTTGAATGGTTGCGAATTGATGCGGTTCGACAACGCCGAAGCGAATGCCCGTATCCTGCTCGATCTCTTTTTGCAGGTTCTCGGCAAATTTCTCGTAGTGTTCCGTGGCAATCACGGTCAGCGTATTCACGTCGTTCCCGCGAAGCCGTTCGCCGTTCCGGTTGACGCAGAGACGCAGGCCACGGCCAAGCGTCTGGCGGCGCTCCCGTTCGCTGCCCATGTCACGCAGCGTGCATATCTGGAAGACGTTAGGATTGTCCCAGCCTTCCTTCAGCGCGGAATGGGAGAAGATAAACTTCAGCCTGGTATCGAAGCTCAGCAGCTTTTCCTTCTCCTTCATAATCAGGTTGTACGCCCGTTCCGCGTTGTCGCGGTTTGCCTGGTTGTTCTCGTCGGTTTCGACGGAGCGGCCTTTCCTGTCGATAGAAAAATAGCCGTTGTGGACTTCGCCGGCCTCCGTCTCCGGATCAATTTCCTTAAACAGGCTTTGATAATCCGGTGATCCGGCGAGCCTGCGGTACTCTTCCTCGAACATCCGGGCATACGTCCCCTTGACGGCAGTACCGTCTTCGTCGTACCGGCGATAGTGTTCGACGCGATCAATGAAAAACAGGCTCAGAACTTTGATCGGCTTCTTGTTTTTAGCGAACGTCAGCTCCTTGTCGAAGTGTTCCTTGATGGTTCGCCGGATCATCAAGCGCTTGATTTGGTCGGGATCAACCCCGCCAATGGCATCGCCTGGTCGAAGCAGTTGATCGAATCCGTCGCCTTTGACTTCGATGGACTCATTGTCCTTTCCGCAGGTAATGGTGCCGACCCGCATGTTTTCGTAGATGGAGCGGCCTGTGCTCTGCTCCAGATCGTCGCCGTCCTCCACGGTCAGGAATTCACGCCGAATATTCCTGCCACGCCGGACGTCCACCTCGACCTTGGCCGTGATCGATCCCTTCCTGTTGTGCGTGGATTCCAGCCGGATATATGGCTTGTTGTGCCCACTGTCGATCCGGAGCGAAGCCACCTCAATCTGCTTGACCAGCCCGCGCTCACAGGCGTCCACGGCGTCCAGCCGGAAGGTCATGTGGTGCTTGTCCTCATGGGTAGCGGAATAACGCAAGGTGCAAAGCGGTTTCATCTTCTTGAGTGCTTCCTTGCCCTTACCCGTCAGACCGCCGTCAACGCTCTGCGGCTCGTCAACGATGATGATCGGGTTCGTGGCGCGAACAAGGTCAATCGGCTTCTCGCCACCGGTATTCTCATTTTCCTTGTAGAGGTTGTTGACGTCCTTCTTGTTGATCGCCCCGACCGTCGTCACCATGATCCGGATATTGGAGCTGGTGGCGAAGTTGCGCACCTGTCCCAGCTTCGAGGAATCATAGAGAAAGTATTCGTACCCTTTGGCCTTCGGGTACAAGCCTTCAAAGTGCTCCTGCGTGATCTGCAAGGTCTTGTAAACGCCTTCCTTGACGGCAATGGACGGCACAACAATCACAAATTTGGTGAAGCCGTAATTCCCGTTCAACTCGAAGATCGTGCGCAGGTACACATAGGTCTTGCCCGTTCCGGTCTCCATTTCGACGGTGAAGTCACCGCTGGCCAGTTTCTCCGTCGGTCGAAGGCCGTTCCGAAGCTGTACCCTGCGAAGGTTCTCTTCGATCTTTTCATCAACCAGCACCAGCCTGTTACCGATACCGAGTTGGCTTTCCTCAAGACCCAGCGACAAGTTGGGGCCGGATTCCGGTTGGAACGTTACCGTGAATTCGGAGCGGGAAATTTCCTGCCCCTTGAACAGACTGACAACCGAGTCTATTGCGGCTTTCTGGTAGTCCAGATCATCTTCGAAATGGAGTTTCATTGATTCAGGCTCTCCAACTGTTCCAGCCACGAACCAAAACCGGCGCAGGTTTGCCTTAAAACGTCCAATCCGGTTTCTTTGGCAATGCCTGGCCCGTGAACAGTTTTCATGTAACCGGTCCTGCTCGAAAGTCGTTTCGATGGTGCGGTTTGCCTCGAGTCGTTGATTGCTTCCGGATTACCACCAAAGCCGTTGAGAACATCTTGAGCCCAGCCCTGCACACCGTCTTCTTGAATCGTATTTTCCATGGCTTCGGGGGATGAAAACAACAAACCTTCGAATTCGTACATCTGGACATAAGGCAGGATTCGGTCCCGTAACGGCTCGGCGACTCTGTCAAGTATTTTCTGCTCCAACGAGTCTTTGGTTTCCGCGACAGACTTTCCTTTGAAACCGTAGAAGTCGTACAAAGTCGTAACTCTGTCAAAACTTCTCGCCAGGTGATTCAAGTCCCTCCCAACTCTGGAAAGCGAAACAGAGCCACCGCTTTGCCCCAGCAATAGCGGTGTGGCATGAATTTTCTTATTCCGAAGATGGGGGACCAGCAGCATATCGACGAAACGCGCCTCTGTACGCCCTTCTACCGATATCGCCAACCTCACCATGCCGGGCGCCCTCCGATCAGGTTCTTGGCCCAGATATCTCCCATGCCGTAGTCTTCCAACCATTGCTCAAGCGGTTTCTTCTCCGGCCTTCGAAAACTCGAAACCCCATCCTTTGCGTCTGCAACAATAAAATCTTCAGGGGCGAACAGATTTGCAAAAGCAACCGACTGCGTGGAGCAGATAACCTGGGTTTCCTTTGACGTCGCATGAATCATGTCGGCAAGAACGTCCAATGCAGCAGGATGCAGGCCCAGCTCAGGCTCATCGAGAATAATGGTATACGGCCTTTTCGGCTGAAGAAACAGTGTCGCCAAACAGATAAATCGCGCCGTACCATCAGAGAGCACGTTCGCGCTGAATGGCGCGTCATGCCTGGCGTGCGTCCATCGAAGAATAATATTCTCATCTCCCTTCTCACCAGTGGGCTCCAGGTAGAAATCATGGAAAAACGGAGCAACCGTTCTTACAGCCGAAACGATACGCCGATATGACTGGGCTTCATCATCGAATCCGGCGTTTTTCAGGTCATATAAAAACGGGGCTATGTTCGCGGCATCTTTTTCCAGGAAATAGTCGTTGCCTAACTTGTTTGTTTTCTTGAATCTGGCCTGGCTGCCTGTATCATGAAAATGATAAACACGGCACGCCTCAAGATACTCTTTCGTATATTTTTCTACACGACCTTCTCCAGCTAGGGGCCTTTGGATAAAACCACTTTCCCCTTTTTTTGAGTTCAGTGTCCATTTTCCATCACGCAACGGTGAGAATGTGCAATACTCTTCATCAAAAACCAGAGAATCATCGTCAAGGTTAGGGGAGAACCTGACATGATAGCCATTCTTTCCAACCTCTAAATCGAACGTCATTCGGCTCGTGTGCTTGGTCCCGAAATGGAAAAACCTTTCGGCACCACCCTCGGTTTCTACATAGTTGCGCAATTTTCCTGTAGATAAATGACTCAAAAACGTAAACAGAGAAATCAAATTCGTTTTGCCCGAACCATTTGCCCCGATCAGAATATTGATATTCCCCATGGACAGGTCGAGTTCCTTGATGGACTTGAATCCTTTGATCTTGATACGTTTAAGATTTCTTGATTCTTCGTGCATCGTCGCCACTCCTACAAACTTCTAACGTGACTGATGCCATTCTGCTCCAGAATGGCGGCCATGTTGGTTTTGGCAACGTCGTCGCTGAACGCGCTGTCACGGAAAAAGACGTGGGTATCCGAACTCGGCTTAAGCTCTTCATGCCATTCGACGATGGCTTGGCCGACGTCCTCGACCTGGTCTTTCGTGATGGACTCATCAAGGCAGGCAAAGAGAACACCGTGCCCGATGCTGTAGAGT
Source organism: Nitrospirales bacterium (assembly GCA_965215405.1). Lineage (GTDB taxonomy): Bacteria > Nitrospirota > Nitrospiria > Nitrospirales > UBA8639 > Bin75. The sequence continues at coordinate 23,741 of OZ244060.1, read as the reverse complement.
CTCTTGCCACTGACATGGCGGCTCTCAATCGGAACTGCGAGATCAACCCCGCGTTTCAAGAGAAGTTCATACAGGACATCTTGTTCACTTCTTCCTTCAACGAGATGATTTTCATGAGATAGCAGGCTTTGCTCAAGGTTGCCAGTATCCGGATTCCAATGCCGGATATTCGAACTGTTGAGCTTAAATACTTTGAAGCCAAGGTCGAGTGTTCTGGAAGCTGTCCGAATCGACTGACCAATTTGTTCTTCCTCAATTTTCTTTGCTGCCCGACGGATACGTTCTTTACCAATATCAGCGATGGTTCTATATCCTGAATTATATGCCGCATCTTTTTCGTCTATAGATTCTGGGAGTTGCACACAGATGAAATTGCGTTGTCCACCATCTTTTGCATTAAGTTGCATCACAGCATGAGCTATAGTTGCAGAGCCAGCGAAAAAATCAAGAATAATTCCTCTCTTTGAGTGAGAAAGGTGTAAAAAGTGATTTATTAAACCAAGTGGTTTGGCAGTATCAAAAATCTTTTCTACAAAAATTTCTTTTATTTCCCTTGTCCCATCAGAAGATGTTCCACAAGTATCCAAAATACTATTGTAGGCTGTTTGAGTTTTTTTGCCTTCATATTTTTTGGCATAAACGTCCCATTCTTTTCGTTTTTCATCATAAACAAAATCAATTTCGCCGTTGTTCAAATATTCTTTCATTCTGGATTTACTAACACGCCAACATCCTTCCTCTCCATTCTCTTTTATTGGAAAAATTTCGTTTCCATCTGGCCCTAAAACAGGATAAAACATGGTTGGTCTATCTATTCTTCTGTCATTAGTTCCCCATTGTCTTACACGTTCTCTAGAATACGATCCTTTACTGTCAGAGTACTTCCCCTGTTTTTGTACACGCATATCTTTTGCTATTTCTATAACTTGTATATTTTTTGCATAGCCTAGAATATGCTCATGATTTACAGATACATGTTTTGCTGTGTGATCTTTTCCGCTCCTGGCTTTCCAAACATAGTTTGCAATGAAATTCTCTCTCCCAAATATATGATCGCATAACAATCTCAAGTGTGATTGTTCATTATCATCGATATTGATAAAAATCAGTCCGTCTTCCATCAGCAAATTGCGTGCTAGTTTCAAGCGTGGGTACATCATGTTCAGCCAGTTCGTGTGCATCCTTCCTGTCGTTTCCGTATTGGACGAAAACTTCATTCCTTCATTATCTACTTGTCCTGTATATTTAAGATACGTATCCAACGTGTCCGAAAATTTGTCGGGGTAAATGAACTCCTTGCCCGTGTTGTACGGCGGGTCGATATAGATCATCTTGACCTTGTTGGCATAGCTCTTTTGAAGCAGCTTCAAGACTTCGAGATTGTCACCTTCGATGAACAGATTCTGGGTCGTATCCCAGTCGACACTTTCTTCAGGGCAAGGAATCAACGTCCCTGTTGAAGGTGTCAAAGCTATCTGGCGCGCCTTCTTCTTTCCATGCCAGTTGAGGCCGTACTTCTCTTCGCCTTCATCCAGCACCCTGGCGTCACCCAGTAACTGACGGAGCACGTCGAAATTCACGCCACCCTCACTGAACGCCTCGGGAAACAGTTCTTTCAATCGCTCGACGTTCTCCGATACGACGTCGGCGCTTTTGCCTTCTTCCGGTTGTACTTTTTTCATGTTGCTTCCCATGATTCAGTATTCACTGTTCTGTTTAAAGGTCGCCTTTGATTTCGGCAATCCCGTCGTTGATTTTTTTTACCTTTGCATTCAACGCGATCTGCCTGTCATCTGCTTTTCTTTCTTGAGCGCGTCGGCAAATCCGGACTTCCCGGAACTCAGCTTTTCACGTTCGCGCAGCGTCTCCTGAAGACTCATGCGATGACCCTTCTCGCCCAGGGAAGGGAACAGGAGACTTGCCGGGAACTTCATCAGGTAGAGAATTCCTTTAACGTTCCTCAAGCGAGAGGAAAGCGGGTGAGACACTCTCCTCGGGACACGTATATCGAGGGGAGAGCCTTTAAGTGAAAGACTGCGACTGAAGACGTGTCAGGGTCCTTCCGGTTCAGTTATATACGCGATCATCGACGGGATGATGCTCTCTTGTTTGTGGGGAGAGGGCCAGCGGACGTTGACTCCAGTGCCCGGACGAAGGCTCACGTGACCCGTCTCTCCGGATTTCATGCCCGCGACCGGATGCTGTGCCATCCGGACCCAGCCCTCTCCCGGGGTGGGGAGAGGGCGAGGGATGAAGGATCAGCCCAGGCTGTCCAGGATGCCGTTAAAGGTGGCGCTCGGACGCATTGCCGCTCTGACCTTGGCCGGATCAGGATGGTAATATCCGCCGATATCAATCGACTTGCCCTTCTTGGCTTTCAGCTCTTCGAGTATCTTCTCGATATCGGCCTCAAGTTTTTTCGCGACCGGCGTGAATTTCTCTTGCAGCTCCGGATCGTCGGTTTGTGCGGCAAGCTCCCGTGCCCAATACATTGCTTCGTAGACGTGCGTTCCGGCGTTGTCCAATTCCCCGAGCACCCGACCGGGTGACTTGCGGTTTTCCATGAGTCTGCCCGTGGCCCGGTCCAGGGTGTCTGCAAGGATTTTGGCTTTTTTATTGTTGCGGGTTCGACTTAAATGCGCAAAGGATTCTGCCAACGCGAGAAATTCGCCTAGAGAATCCCATCGCAAGTGCCCCTCTTTGACAAATTGCTGCACGTGTTTCGGGGCTGATCCGCCGGCTCCCGTTTCAAATAAGCCCCCGCCATTGATGAGTGGGACGATGGAAAGCATCTTGGCGCTGGTCCCCAGTTCCAGAATCGGGAAGAGGTCGGTGAGATAATCCCGAAGCACGTTGCCGGTCGCGGCGATAGTATCCTGCCCGTCTTTGGCTCGCTTGAGCGAATGCTTCATGGCGTCCACCGGGGCCATGATCTGAACGTCCAGACCCGTGGTGTCGTGATCCTGTAGATAGCGGTTCAGTTTTTCGATGAGTTGTGCGTCGTGTGGCCGGTTCTTGTTCAACCAGAACACCACGGGCGTTGAAGACGCTTTGCTCCGATTCACGGCCAATTTTACCCAGTCTTGAATGGGAACGTCTTTGACCGTGCATGCCCTGAAGATATCGCCTTTCTCCACGTCCCGTTCGTGCAGCACCTTGCCGGCTCCGTCAATCATCCGGATGGTTCCCTTGCCCGCTGCTTCGAAGGTTTTGTCGTGCGACCCGTATTCCTCGGCCTTCTGAGCCATCAGCCCGACGTTGGGCACACTGCCCATGGTGGCAGGATTGAATTCCCCGTTTTCGCGGCAGAAATCGACGACGGCCTGATAAACGCCCGCGTAACTGCGGTCAGGGATCATGGCCTTCATGTCGTGTTCTTTGCCGTCAGGCCCCCACATTTTTCCGCCGACGCGAAGAGCGGCTGCCATCGACGCGTCAATGATGACGTCACTCGGCACGTGAAGGTTGGTGATGCCTCTGTCGGAGTCCACCATGGCGAGATCCGGACCGTTTTGCACGGCCGCGTGAAGATCGGCTTTGATTTCTTCTTGCTGCGTGGCCGGCAAGGCACCGATTTTGGCGTACACGTCGCCCAGCCCGTTGTTGGGGTTGACGCCGAGTTCGGCAAAGACCTTTTCATGTTTCTTGAAGACGTCTTCGAAATAGACGGACACGCAATGACCGAAAATAATGGGATCCGAGACCTTCATCATGGTGGCCTTCATGTGCAGCGACAGGAGCACCCCGCTCTTTTTGGCGTCTTCGATTTGCCCCTTGAAAAATCGACGCAAGGCGCCGGCGCTCATCTTCGTGGCATCGACCACGTCGCCTTTGTCGAGCGTCACGGTGTCTTTCAAGACGGTCGTGCCGCCGTCCTCTCCGACAAATTCGATGCGCCCCTTTCCCGCGGTCTGCTCGGTAATTGTTGTGGATTTTTCGTTGGCAAAAAAGTCTTCGCCTGCCATATGGGCGACGTGCGTCCTTGAATCTCTGGCCCAGACACCCATTTTGTGCGGATTGTTTTGGGCGTATTGTTTAACGGAAACGGACGCCCGACGATCGGAATTGCCTTGCCGTAACACCGGGTTGACCGCGCTGCCCTTCACTTTGTCGAATTTCGCTTTCGTGTTCTTTTCTTCATCGGTCCCGGGGTCTTCCGGATAATCGGGAATGGCATATCCCTGGGCCTGCAATTCGGCCACGGCGGCTTTGATTTGCGGAATCGATGCGCTAATATTGGGGAGTTTGATGACGTTGGCTTCCGGCGTTTCAACCATTTCGCCCAGGAGGGCAAGGTCATCGGGCTGCCGTTGTTCCGGCTTCAAGTTGTCGGGAAACTGCGCAATGATTCGGCCGGCCAGCGAAATGTCTTTCCTGCCGACGTTTACTCCTGCGGTTTTGGCAAAGGATTGGATGATCGGTAGAAACGAGCCGCTGGCCAGTTCCGGCGCTTCGTCGACTTTTGTATAAATGATATCCGGTTCTGCTGACATGGTTCCTCCCTCCATTCAAGATTGTGTAAGAGCAGAAAAAACGGCTGGAATGATATTCCAGATACCAAACAGACAATTTTAGAAGGAACCGTCATTCTACGCAACCAACCGAAAGCCCCAATCCCACCCAGCGAAAGGACCAGAACGTGGAATGGGTCAAGTAGGGAGACCAGGCACCTGAAATCCCTGAAACCTCCCATGAAACTCCATGAGTGTCTTGTCGTGGGCAGGGACGTGCCTGGCGCCGGCATTGCACGATGATCGCAATTCCGAACGTCAGCCGTGCCCGTGGTTTTGTGCTCGTGGCCGTCCTGTTGCTGATTGCCGTCGTGAGTGTCGTGACGGTGACGGTTCTGCAAACGACCTCGACGGAAATCCGGATCAGTGGAATCCACAGGCGGACGGTTCAGGAGTTTTACGCTGCCGAAGCCGGATTGGCGGAAGCACGCTCGCGTTTGCGGAAAACGGCGGGGGCTGAGGCGTATTTCGTTGGGGACGCGGGTACGTGGCATGATCCTTTGTGGACTGCCTATATTGCGGAGTCCGCGGATTGGGCTCCGTCCGTCGATCCGGAGTATTCCGCGCACGATACCAATGTGATGCCTGTACCGGGCAATCCGGGCAATACGGTTGTTCAACCGAACAGCTTTCAGACGGACCTGCCGTACTGGGTGAAGATTCGGCATAAAACCGAATACGATGCCGAGCGGGCCGGACATGATTCCGCAACGCCTCATTACGTTGACCTTGACGGCAGTCGCTCTCACCATGGCAGGCGCAATCGTGGTAATATCGTCTACTTCGGATACCCCTCGGCAGCCGGTCGCGTTCCGGTGTCCTTCACGACGAATACGGCTACACCGTGGCTGCCCGTTGAGAGGGTCGTTGCCCATGGAGCCGTCAAGAGAGGCAGTGTGGTGCTGGAGGAAGAAGTGTTTCACCCTCCGGGTCCGAACCATCTGGGGGCTCTCTATGCATCGGGAGACGTGAACCTCACGGGTGCGTCCGGCGTCATCGACGGCCGTGACGCCTGTGGAGTGGTCGGCAGTCTGCCACCGGTGGTATATGGAGGAGCCTTCACGAGTGCTTCGACCATTCGATTCGACGGCAATCCCGCGAGCCCCAGGTTCAGTCCCCACGTTCTGAGTCTTGGGGAGGCCCTTGGCTCGCTCAACGTGGAAACGGTGGCATTGAACGGTGATCAGGTCAATCGGCACCTGGGTACGGCTCAGGTGCCGATGACTTTTCTTGCGGAAAGCGGATCGTTTGTTCAACCGCAGGGAATCCGGATTCGGCAAACCAGCGGATCAGGTATTCTGCTGGTGGACGGGAACGCCACCCTGGGAGGCGACGTCCGGTGGGACGGCATGATCCTTGTGACCGGCACGTTGTTTCTCGACGGCCATGGAAGTGGAATCGGGATTCGCGGAGGGGTCTGGGCCGGCCGGGTCGACCACCGGACAGGGTCATTAACCGTCCGGTACGATAGTTGTCTTCTCCAGGCCGCGCTGCTCGCCGTCCCGACTCGGGTGCGAACGTGGAAGGAAGTTTTTTGACGGCGCGTTGAGAGTCGAGCCGGACGGTTGCCTGCGTTCGGAGCTTCCCCGTGTTGTGCCCACGCCCCTCTTTCCCCCTCCTTCCCTCCCCTGATGAAGGGGAGGCTTAGACCTTCTCCCGTTTCCCCTGCTTTTTGTCAGGCGGAGCCAGGCTTGCGACTTTGCGGCTATGGGAGCCCACAAGACGTTTCCCCTCCTTTGTAAGGAGGGGCTAGGGGAGGTAGAGTCTTCAACTGCTCCCCCCGGTGCTTCCTGGGCAGGGTCTCTACCCCTCCTTCCCTCCCCTTACAAAGGGGAGGAGGCTCGGACCATTCAGCAGCGGTCGCCCGCGTGTCGTGACCTTCCCTTCTGACAAAGGGGGAGGCTCATTTCGCTGACGGTGTGCCTCCTGCTCATCTTTAATGCCCCTCCTTTGTAAGGAGGGGCTAGGAGAAGAAGTACGGGTTTGATAGTGATGAAAAGGAAACTTTTCCCCTCCTTTGTAAAGAGGGGCGAGGGGAGGTAGAGACTGCTCCCCCGGTGCTTCCTGGGCAGGGGCTCTACCCCTCCTTCCCTCCCCTTACAAAGGGGAGGAGGCTCGGACCATTCAGCAGCGGTCGCCCGCGTGTCGTGACCTTCCCTTCTGACAAAGGGGGAGGCTCATTTCGCTGACGGTGTGCCTCCTGCTCATCTTCAATGCCCCTCCTTTGTAAGGAGGGGTGAGGGGAGGTAGAGAGAAGGGGGAAGCATGCAAAAAGCCGGTTGTGGCTCCGTTTGAATTTTTTTGCTTGTCCGGTCCCCGTTTCTTTGGGGGCTTGTTTCAACAAGTACAAGGCCGTCATGTCAAACTGAGCCACGACCCGGGGTTGGATGGCATTGAAAGTGACGTTCTCCGTAACCTATGATTTTACAGTGAGTGTGTTTCATTTTTTCTTGAAGAAAAGATTATGGCATCCGGTTTGTGCCGGTAGTTGGCCTGGGTCTTTCGTGACCCCTGATCTAGGCCTTTCGATTGATGGCGGCTGACGTGTATTCTCTTTATAATGATCGGTTCAGTGTCCTGAGCGCCAATTATCATTCAGACTAACAAAGGTTGCATTATGGCAAAGGTACTTGAAGGTCCGGGAATGGGCTTGTTGAAAAAATGGGGTCTGCAAACCCCGAATTACGTCGTGGTCGGTTCTTCGGAAGAGTTGGTACAGTTGTCTCAGGCCAATGACTGGTTGAGCAACGGTCCATTAGTGGTCAAGGCGCATGAAGCGTTGGGTTCACGCTTCAAACTCGGCCTCGTGAAGGTTGGATTGGATCTCAGCGGTGCCAAAGCGGCTGCGAAAGAAATGCTTGGTCGGACAATCGGAACGTTGACCATTCGGGAGGTGATTGTGTCCGAAGCCGTGGAGCATACCGAGGAATATTACGTTGCCGTGAAGTCGACCAGGGACGGTGCAGACGTTATGGTTGCCAACTGTGGCGGGATTGAAGTCGAGGCCAATTGGGATCGTGTAAAACGGTGCTCCGTTGCCGTAGGAGATTCTCCGTCCGATGCGGCCCTTGAGGCTCTTACGAAAGAAGCCGGGTTTTCCGGTGAGATGAGAACCCAGGTGGCCGACTTTGCCAGGAAGCTGTTTCTCTGCTTCGACAATGAAGACGCGCAATATCTGGAGATTAACCCCGTTGTGCGCAATGCCGCCGGCGAGCTGGTTGCGCTTGATGCCGTGACCCTGTTGGACGGAGACGCCAGATTTCGTCATCCGGACTGGACGTTCCCGTTTGCAGCCGAATTCGGGCGGGCCTATACCAGGAATGAAGAAGAGGTTATGGCCGTGGATTCGAAAGTGAAAGGGTCGGTGAAGCTTATAGAAATTCCAGGTGGAGACACGGCGATGCTTCCTGCAGGCGGCGGGGCCAGCGTGTATTACTCGGACGCGGTTGTGGCCCGGGGCGGCAAGTTAGCCAATTATGCTGAGTATTCGGGCGACCCTCCCGACTGGGCCGTTGAAGTCCTGACCGAAAAGGTCTGTTCCCTTCCCGGCATCAAAAACGTCATCGTCGGGGGGGCCATTGCCAATTTCACCGACGTCAAGAAGACCTTTGGTGGTATTATTAACGCGTTTCGCAAAGCCAAAACAGAGGGGAAATTGCAGGGCGTGAAAATTTGGGTGCGACGAGGCGGGCCCAACGAACGGGAGGGGCTGGCAGCCATGAAAGCGTTGAAAAACGAAGGCTTTGACATTGAAGTTTTTGATCGTCGTACTCCGCTGACGGACATCGTCGACATGGCCCTGGCCAAGAAATAATTGATGCACGATTTTTGCTTTGCTCGGGCAACCCGGGCAGGCAGGAGAAGCCTTTTTAACATATTGAGACGCAGGAGAGTTCGATGAGTATTCTGGCCACAAAAGATACGTGTGTCGTGATTCAAGGCGGGGTGGCAGGGGGCAACGCGGCTCGGCGAATGGCCGAGTTCCGGCACATGATTAAACAACCCTTGAACGTCTCGGCTTTTGTCTATCCTCCCGATGCAGGGAAAAACAACGAAATTGTTTGCGGGAACCAACTCGTCGCGATTCCGGTTTACAAAACGATCGCTGAAGCAACGGCGAACCATCCGGAAATCAATACCAGCCTGGTCTATATCGGAGCGGACAGGGCCTGTGCCGGCACCAGGGAAGCCCTGGACGATCCTCACGTTCAAGTGGTGTCGATGATCACGGAAGGGTTGCCTGAAAAAGACGCCAAATTGCTTGGAGCACACGCACGGAAACTTGGAAAAGTTTTTAATGGTCCTTCATCCATCGGTGTCCTGTCGGCTGGAGAATGCCGGCTGGGAGTGATCGGCGGGGCCTTTGACAACCTGGTCGCCTGCAAACTGTATCGTCCCGGTTCCTTCGGGGTGATCACGAAGTCCGGTGGTCTGTCGAATGAAATCATCTGGATTTGCTCGCAGTTCGCCGACGGCGTCACGACCGCCATTGGTATTGGCGGGGACGCCTACCCGGGAACGGATTATGTGACGTACCTTGAAATGTTCGAAAACGATCCGCAAACCAAAGCCGTGATCATTGTCGGCGAGATGGGTGGTGATTTGGAGGAACGCGCGGCTGAATGGTACGGCGCAAAAAAACGTCGGATTCGACTCCTGGCCGTGGTTTCCGGTTTTTGTCAGGAAAGTTTGCCCAAGGGAATGAAATTCGGGCATGCCGGGGCAAAGGAGGGTCTTCAGGGGGAAGGGTCGGCCCGAGCAAAATCGGAAGCCTTGAAGAAGGCCGGCGTTATGGTTCCTGACACCTTCGGAGCCTTGGGGCCGGCGATCAAAGAAACCTATGAAGCACTGGTGAAGTCCGGTGAAGTGACGCCGATTCCCGAACTCAGTGAAGCGGAAAAGCCCAAACTTCCCAGGACCGTCGAACAGGGCATGAAAGATGGAGACGTTCTGGTCGCCCCACTGATCAAGTCCACCATCAGCGATGACCGGGGCGACGAGCCCTTGTATGAAGGGTATCCGGCGTCTGAACTCATTAACAAAGGCTATGACATTCCTCATATCATTGGGCTCCTGTGGGATAAACGGCTGATTTCCAGGCAGGAAGCCGAAATCATCAGGCGGATTATCATCCTTTCGGCCGATCATGGTCCGTGCGTCAGCGGGGCGTTGACCACCATTATTGCGGCGTGTGCCGGCATTGGGTTGTCTCAGGCCGTTGCGGCCGGGTTGATCATGATCGGTCCGCGGTTCGGGGGGGCGGTAACCGATGCAGGCCGGTATTTTATCCATGCCGTCGATAACAACATGTCCGTGGATGAGTTCCTGGCCTACATGAAGAAAAACGTTGGGCCGGTGCCGGGGATCGGTCATCGAGTGAAGAGCCTGCGGAATCCTGATAAACGCGTGAAGGAATTGGTGGGGTACGTGAAGAGTCTGAACCGTGCCACGCCGCATTTGGATTTTGCCCTGAAAGTCGAAAAAGTCACGGCGGCGAAGAAAGATAATCTGATCTTGAACGTCGATGGGACCATGGCGGCCGTCCTCGTCGATCTTGGATTCCCCGTCGAAAGTCTGAATGGGTTCTTCATTCTGGCCAGAACCATTGGGCTGATTGGTCATTGGGCGGATCAGAAACGTCAGGGCAGCCGGTTGATTCGGTTGTTTAATTATCTGGTGAACTACGCGTCACCCGGTCGTCGGGAAGTGCCACCACTGAAATAACACATTCATGGTTTCTCCTGACCCTGTCCGAACAAAGGAGTGGGTTCCGGAAACCACGGGGAGAAGGTCTTATGTCTATTGAACTTGTTAAAACGTTGTATGAAAAAATGCCTGCAGCCGTGGAAGCGGCAAGAAAGAAATTCGGTCGTGGGTTGACGTTAGCCGAAAAAATACTGGTCTCCCATGCAGACAACCTCGAAACTCAGGTTTGGGAGCGGGGGAAAGCCATGCTGGCCCTTCGACCGGATCGCGTGGCCATGCAGGACGCCACGGCCCAGATGGCCATGTTGCAGTTTATCCAGGCGGGGAAAAAGAAGGCCGCGGTGCCCAGCACCATTCATTGCGACCATTTGATTCGAGCGGAGATGGGGTCGGCAAAAGATTTACTGCGCGCCTGCGATGAAAATCGGGAAGTCTATAATTTTTTAGAATCCGCTGCCAAGAAATACGGTATCGGGTTTTGGAAGCCGGGCGCGGGCATTATTCATCAGGTCGTCTTGGAAAATTATGCCTTCCCCGGCGGGCTCATTATCGGAACCGATTCCCATACGCCCAATGGCGGAGGGTTAGGCATGATGGCCATCGGAGTCGGCGGTGCCGACGCGGGAGAGGTCATGGCCGGGTTGCCGTGGGAAGTCCTGCATCCCAAACTGATCGGGGTCAGGTTGACCGGCAGGTTGAACGGCTGGACCTCGCCCAAAGACGTGATTCTGTATATTTGCGGCAAACTGACGGTGAAGGGTGGAACCAATAAGATTGTTGAGTATTTCGGCTCCGGTGCAGAGACGATCAGCGCGACGGGCAAGGGAACGATTACCAATATGGGTGCGGAACTCGGGGCGACCACGTCGCTTTTTCCCTTTGACCGGAAAATGGTGGATTATCTCACGATCACGGAACGAAAAGAGATCGCCGAGTTGGCGCAAGCCAACAAGCCGATGCTGACGGCTGACCCTGAAGTGTATCAGTCGCCGGAAAAGTATTTTGATGAAATTCTGGAAATCGACCTGTCGACCCTGGAACCTCACGTCGTGGGTCCTCATTCCCCCGACTTGGCACGCCCCATTTCCAGGTTGGACGCCGAGGCCAGGGAAAAGGGGTATCCCGTCGAGTTGAAAGCGACCTTGTTGGGAAGTTGTACGAATTCTTCGTATGAAGATATCAGCCGTGCCGCCCATATTGCGCAACAGGGGCTGAAAGCGGGCTTGAAGGCTCGAACCGCGTTTTTAGTTTCGCCAGGCTCGGAACGAATTTTTCACACCATGAAACGTGACGGCTTTCTGAACACGTTTGAAGATCTGGGCGCGACCGTGTTGGCGAACGCCTGTGGCCCGTGTATCGGGCAGTGGAAACGAGTTGACGGCGTCAAGGGCCGAGCCGATTCGATTGTGAGTTCCTTTAACCGGAACTTCCCCGGTCGCAACGACGGCCTGGCCGACACGCTGTCCTTTCTGGCAAGTCCGGAGTTGGTTGCCGCGTATGCCCTTGCAGGCAACCTGGGATTCAATCCTCTGCACGATACCATTCCCACCCCGGACGGCAAACAATTAAAACTCGATCCGCCACAGGGCGATGAATTGCCCTCTCAAGGGTTTGCGAAAGGCGAAGAAGGATTTATTGCTCCGGCAGAGAACGGCGACGGGCTGGCCGTCGACCTTCCTCCCAACAGTGAACGGCTGCAACTGCTGAAGCCCTTTGCCGGATGGGACGGGCGGGATTTCGAGAAGTTGCCGGTGTTGATTAAGACCAAAGGGAAGACCACGACGGATCATATTTCTCCTGCGGGTCCGTGGTTGAAATATCGAGGGCATCTGGACAAGATCAGCGACAACGCGTTCCTCGGTGCCAACAATGCCTTTTCGGACGAAGCCGGAAAGGGGACGAACGTCCTCACTGGAGAAACGGGTCTGACGCTGTCACAAATCGCGCGTGATTACAAAGACAAAGGCATCGGGTCGTTTGTGGTCGGTGACGAGAATTACGGTGAGGGGAGCAGTCGGGAACATGCCGCCATGTCGCCGCGGTTTCTTGGCGTGAAGGCGGTCTTGACCAAGAGTTTTGCTCGAATCCATGAAACGAATTTGAAGAAGCAGGGCATTCTTCCCATGACCTTTGTGAACCCCGTTGAGTATGATCACATCGAACAAGAGGACCGAGTCAGCGTGACGGGCCTCAATGCGTTGGCGCCAGGGAAGCCGGTGTCCGTGACCATTCATAAAAAGGATGGAAAAGAAATCACGATTCAAGCCAAACACAGCATGACCGACCAGCAAATCAAATGGTTTCAAGCAGGGTCGGCGTTAAATGCCTTGAATGCATGAGGGTTGCTTCCCTTGAAGTTCGAGGCAAGGGTGAGGGTTCGGGTGCGGGGGAGGGAGTTGGGACTGGTCTTCCTCCGTGATTGCGGCGTGCCCGGAAAAGGCAGGACGGAGAACCCAACGCGGACGTCATGACGATTGATTCATTCGATACGGACAAAGCCTTGAGTCAGGAAGAGGCTCTCCAACCCCCAATGGTCACGGTGGAGATCGCAGGGAAATCCTTTCAGGTGCCGGCGGGGATTACCTTGATAAAGGCCCTCTGGTACACCGGCCATGAAGTGACGCGCGGTGCCGGATGTTTAGGCGGGTTTTGTGGGGCATGTGCGACCTACTATCGCACCAGGGACGATCCGAAAGTGAAGACCTGCCTGGCGTGTTCACACGCGGTTGAAGACGGCATGTCGTTTTCGTTTGCGCCGACTTTTCCCGCTCGAAAGGCCACGTATGATTTGAATCAGATCGAGAATCCCAAGCAGGACCTGTTTGAATTGTATCCGGAAGCACCCCTGTGCCGGAATTGCAATGCATGCACCGAAGCCTGCCCGCAAAACATTGACGTGCGGGAGGGCGTCTGGAAAGCCGTGTTTGGGGACTTCAAAGCGGTTTCGGAGACGTTCATGGACTGTGTGATGTGCGGCTTGTGTGTGCCGGTGTGCATTGCCGACATTGCGCCGAATTTAGTAGGGGTCTACGCCAGTCGGGCCTATGGAGTACGAGAAATGGCAAAGCCTCCTGGCCTCTTCGACCGGATTCAAGCCATTGCAGAGGGACAGTACAATGGTGACTGGGAACGAATCTTAAAGATGACCGATGAAGAATTGCAACAAGCCTCGGCCACAATCAAGTCGTAGGGGGTTACGGCTTGCCCATGGACATTCAAGCTCTGCACGACGTGGTTCACGAGTCCCGTGACGCTCGGCGAACGCGCACCATTCCCAAACTCTCTCCATCCGAACGTGACACCCTGATTAAAAAATTTCATCCCGATCATCGGGAAGCCGCGTACCGTCCGATTGCCTTCGGGCCTAATGAAGGGGATCTGACGGTACGAGAACTCGCTTCAGTCCTGGAAGGCGACAGCCTGGTTTCCGAAGACGTCTCCCTGGTGCCCGACTACACGGTCGACGTATTGGTGGTGGGGGGCGGAGGCGCAGGGTGTGCCGCGGCTCTTCACGCGCACGGGCAGGGGGCGAAGGTCCTCTTGACGACGAAGTTGCGCCTGGGTGATTCGAATTCGGTGATGGCACAGGGAGGCATGCAAATTGCCGTGGCTCCCGATGATTCTCCCGTTCAGCATTTCCTTGATACCCTCAAGGGCGGTCACATGAAAAATGACCATGAGTTGCTCAAGACGATGGTGGAAGAAGGTCCGTCCATTGCAAAGTGGTTGTTGGAATTGGGCGTGCTCTTCGACCGGGACGCCGACGGCAATCTTCACGTCAAAAAAGGCGGAGGCAGTACAAGGGCCCGGCTGCTCACCTGCTCGGATTATACCGGTCTCGAAATCATGCGGGTGCTCAAGGATGAAGTACTCAACCAAAAGATTCGGCTTCTGGAATTTGTTGCTGCCGTGGAATTATTGAGTGACGAGCAGGGGGCGTGTACCGGTGCGGTGCTTCAGGACTTGGACAATAAACGATCCCTCGTGGTTGCCGCCAAAACCGTGATTCTGGCTACCGGCGGAATCGGGCGGTTGCACATTCAAGGCTTTCCGACGAGCAATCATTACGGTGCCACGGGTGACGGTCTCACCCTGGCCTATCGCATCGGGGCCCCGCTCGTACAAATCGATACGTTTCAATATCATCCTTCAGGCGGAGTGTACCCGGAACAACTCGTGGGGCAGTTGGTCACCGAGGGGATACGGTCGGAAGGCGGACATCTGGTCAACGCAAAAGGCGAACGATTTGTGAATGAGTTGGACACTCGCGACGTTGTTTCGTCGTCTATTATTCGAGAATGTGAAGAAGGTCGTGGCGTCCGAATGCCGACGGGTCGCGTCGGCGTGTGGCTGGATACCCCGTTGCTCGAGGTGGAGCAGGGTGAAGGTACACTGGATAAGCATTTCCCTGCCATGGTTCGCCAATATGCACGATACGGCGTTGATATCCGCAAAGACCCCGTTCTGATTTATCCTACGCTTCATTATCAAAACGGAGGAGTGAAAATCGACGTCGATGGCGAAACTTCCGTGAAGAATCTCTTTGTGGCCGGAGAAACCTCCGGGGGTCTGCATGGCCGCAATCGTTTAATGGGTAATTCGTTGTTGGACTTGATGGTGTTTGGCAAACGATCGGGGTTAAGGGTGGCAGCCCGCGCTCGAACCCTTCCTCAAGGCCGATTGACGCTGAACCATTTGCAGCGCTTCCGAGCCGAAGCGAGAAAGCACAGAGTGACGAGTCAGGTCGTCTCACCGATCGTGCTGCCTGCCTACGCCAGGCAACCATAGATCAAACGGCAGCCGTTTAATCCTGCCTCGTTGTTCTGAAAAGGCGTCGGAGGTCGCGCAGAACCTGGACCTTTTTTTGAAGGGGAGAATCATGAACGTCCATGAGTTTCAAGCGAAACAGTTATTTGCTCAATTCGGGGTGCCGGTCCCTCGAGGAAAGGAAATCAAGACGCCGCGTGCCGCTGAAAAGTGGGCCGCGGCTCTGAATGCGCCGGTCTACGTGGTCAAAGCACAAATCCACGCCGGGGGACGGGGCAAGGCCGGCGGGGTAAAAATCACCAAACGTCGAGATGACGTGCCGGCTCTGACGCGGGATCTCGTTGGGAAAACCTTGGTGACGCATCAAACGGGACCAAAAGGGCGGAAAGTCCGGCGTCTGTTGATTGAGGAAGGAGCAGGGATCGATAAGGAGTTGTATCTCAGTCTGTTGGTGGATCGAGATACCGGGTGCCCCACGTTCCTTGCGAGCACCGAAGGTGGAATGGAAATCGAAGAAGTGGCGGAGAAGAATCCGGATAAAATATTCAGGGAAACGATTGATCCCGCGGTCGGATTTCAGGGGTATAACGGGCGTAATCTTGCCTTTGCTTTGGGGTTGGTCTCGCTGGGAAAAGACGTCATGAATCCCTTTATTCAAATGCTGGGGAACGTGTATCGCCTGTTTATGGAAAAAAATGCGTTATTGGTAGAGATCAATCCGTTGGTGATTACCATGGAGAAACGTCTCGTCGCGCTCGACGGGAAGGTCTCCTTTGACGACAATGGGTTGTTCAAGCATCCCGATGTACGGGCTTTTCGTGATCTGCACGAGGAAGACCCCCTTGAAATTGAGGCGGGTACGCATAATCTCAATTACGTGAAATTGGATGGGAACGTCGGGTGTATGGTGAATGGGGCAGGATTGGCCATGGCCACGATGGACGTGATCAAGTTAGCCGGGGGAGAACCCGCCAACTTTTTGGACGTGGGAGGAGGAGCCACCAAAGAGACCGTTGCAGCGGGGTTTCGAATTCTCCTCAAGGACAAAAAAGTCAAAAGTATTTTCATCAATATTTTCGGAGGCATTGTTCGGTGCGAACGGATCGCCCATGGAGTGATCGAGGCCTCAAAGGAAGTTGGTATAACGTTGCCCGTGGTCGTTCGCCTTCAGGGCACCAATGCGGAAGAAGGGCGGAAGATTCTCCTCGAATCGGGGTTGAAAGTTGACGTGGCGACGGATCTTTGGGAGGCCGCGCAAACAATCGTGGCCATGAAGCGCAAAAAGAGGAGGGGCTGACCGACTCAACCCCTGGCCCCGCACGGTGATCACGTGAGAAAGAAGTGGAAGAAAGGAAAGAATAACGCATGAGCATCTTGGTGAATAAGTCAACGAGGGTGGTCGTACAGGGAATTACGGGAAAAGAAGGGTCATTCCATGCAACCCAGTGTCAAGCGTATGGAACCCGAATCGTCGCGGGGGTGACGCCCGGTAAAGCTGGACAGGACGTGGAAGGCATTCCTGTTTTTCACACGGTTCGTGACGCCGTGAAGGAGACGGAAGCCACCACCTCGTTGATCTTTGTGCCCCCTCCCTTTGCCGCGGACGCGATCCTTGAGGCAGCCAACGCGGGTATCTGGCTCGTGGTGTGCATCACGGAAGGCATTCCCGTCAATGACATGGTTCGGGTGAAACGTGCCCTGGCAAGTACGCAAACCCGGCTTATTGGTCCCAATTGTCCCGGGATCATCACGGCGGACGAGTGCAAGATCGGTATCATGCCAGGCTTCATCCATAAAAAAGGAAAGGTCGGCGTGATTTCTCGCAGTGGCACGCTTACCTATGAAGCCGTGAATCAGCTGACGAATCTGGGGCTTGGTGAGACGACCTGCGTGGGTATCGGGGGCGATCCCGTCATTGGCACGGGGTATATTGATCTGCTTCAGATGTTTGAACGTGATGATGAAACGAAAGCCGTGGTCCTGATCGGGGAGATTGGTGGAGACGCCGAAGAAAAAGCCGCCGCGTTTATCAAAAAAGAAATGACGAAGCCGGTTATTGGATTTATTGCGGGCATGACGGCGCCTCCGGGCCGACGCATGGGCCACGCCGGGGCCATTATTACCGGAGGGCAGGGGACGGCGAAAGAAAAAATAGTGGCTCTGGAAGCCGCCGGGGTTCGAGTCGTTCGCAATCCCGCGGAGATCGGGGAGACGGTCAAGGCTGCGCTCGGTTGTTAGACGGCAGCATTCATTCTTTCCCGCGGGCAACGCAAATCATCCCGTTATTGTATGGCGAAGATTTACAGGCAATCGGGTTCTCTCACTCAGTTAATTGATGAACTTGAAAGAGAGAAGACGGGTAAATTCAGAACGATTGATGAGATTCGGTCGTTCTATGATAATTGCAAAAATTCCCATAATCGTATCTTGAAAAAACATGCCGGAATCCTGAGAACGGAACTCGTTGATCTTGAGCGCACATATAAGAAATTATCATTGCAGCTTGGTCGTCAAATTAAAGAAAGGGAAACTTTATTAAGAAATGAATTGAAGGAACTGAAAGCGACCCTTGCCGGAAACGAAAAACGGAACGTGCTGACGCGGCTGTTTTTCTTTTTTTGGAAAAAGATATTAACAAGGAGAAAGGCCATTCTGGATAATTCTTTTGAGAAAGAGTTGAGAAAACCTTTCAGAAAAGGATTCGAAAAGATTGAAAGCGTGAGATCTGAAATTGGGGATAGAAAAACTAACGCCGAAAAATGGGTAGAACGTTATTCAGCCAGTGATATAGAAGAACAGAAAAGAACCCTTTCTGTTCTGAGGAAACACAAATACCTGTTCTTAGGAGCCGAAGGAGAGGAAATGGTGACGCGGGAATTATCAAAACTTCCCGATACGTACACTGCTATCAATGATTACAGGTTGGAATTTTCTCCCCCTCTGTATAACAGAAATAATGACGACAGAATCTATTCGATACAGATAGATCACGTTGTCGTCGGACCCACCGGTCTTTATTTGGTGGAAACAAAGAATTGGAGCAAGGATTCAATGGAAAACGTGAAGTTGTTTTCTCCGATTAAGCAGTTAAAAAGAAGCAGCTTTGCGATTTTTTTGTTACTGAATCAGGCCGTTCGGAGAGGGGACATCGATGACTTTTCCAACCACTGGGGAGACAAAAAAATATCACCGAAAAACGTCCTCTGCTTAATAAATCACAAGCCGAATCAGGAATTTCAATACGTGAAAATCCTGTCCGAGAATCAAATCGCCCATTACGTTGGAAATCAAAGGCAGGTATTCAGCCAACAGGGTGTACAGTCTCTTGCCGAGAACTTGCTCTCCAGGATTGCATGAACTCGGCTCCGCGCCCTGCCCTCCTCTCGAGGTTTCCTGGAATCGGGACCGTGCCGATATCGAGGGGTTTTAACTCTGCTTCAGTCATGGGACCGTGTCATAATTGAGGTGTTGCGTGAAGGAGAAGGTCGAGTTCCGTGACGTCAACCGCGTGTGAAGAGCGGGTCCGTGCGTTGCGTGGACAGTTGACCCGGAAAGGATTGTCCGGGTTCATTGTCCCTCATGCCGACGAATACCAGAATGAGTATTTGCCGGCTTGTGCCGAGCGGTTGGCCTGGTTGACGGGGTTTACAGGTTCGGCAGGCACGGCGGTTGTGCTTTCCGGGCAAGCCGCAATATTTGTGGACGGGCGATATACTCTGCAAGTCCGCAGTGAAGTCGACCTGCAGGTGTTTGACCCGTTGCATCTCATTGAGGAACCCGTACCTTTGTGGTTGTCCACCGTACTCCGGTCTGGTGATAAACTGGGGTATGATCCGTGGTTGCATACGCCTCAAGAAGTCAGACGACTGGAAGAAGCGTGTGCCAAAGCCGACGCCGAGTTGATTCCATGTGCCCCCAATCCCATTGATGCTTTATGGGATGATCGTCCTGCTTCCCCCGTTGCAAAGGTGATTCCCCATGATCTCACCTATACGGGAAAGTCTTCGGAAGCCAAGCGACGGGAACTTTCCATGCAATTGAAACGTGATGAGCTTGGGGGGGCCGTCTTGACGGCTCCTGATTCTATCGCCTGGCTCTTTAATATTCGTGGCGGGGACGTTGCGCATACGCCGTTACCCCTGAGTTTCGCCCTGCTTTATCGTGACGGCACGGCGTCGCTCTTTCTCGACGCGCGCAAAGTTTCCGACGCCCTGGCGCCGCACTTGGGACTGGCCGTGCAGATTCGTTCCATCTCGGACTTTCATGACGCCTTGGAGCAATTGGGAAATGCGGGTGAGCGGGTATTATGCGATCCGAAGCGCACGGCGAGTTGGATTCATGAACGCTTGATTCAGGCAGGGGCCCAGGTGATCGAAGAGGAAGACCCGTGTCTCTTGCCCAAAGCCTGCAAAAATCCCGTGGAGATCAATGGAGCACGAGAAGCGCAGAAGAGAGATGGAGCCGCGGTCTGTCAATTTCTGGCCTGGCTGGGTCAGGAAGCGGAGAAGGGACGACTCTCCGAACACGATGCCCAATCGTATCTTGAGGTCTGTCGGCGACGGCAACCGCTCTGGCAGGATCTGAGTTTTCCGACCATTTCGGCGGCCGGTCCCAATGGGGCAATTGTGCATTACAGAGCAACGGCTCAGCAGTATCGATTGCTTGAGCCCGGCACGTTATATCTGGTGGATTCAGGGGGGCAGTATCTGGATGGTACGACCGATATTACCAGGACGATTGCCATTGGGTCGCCGGCTCCGGAGCATCGGGATCGATATACCCGAGTCCTCAAAGGACACATGGCACTCGCCATGGCCACTTTTCCCAAGGGAACGACCGGCGCACAACTCGATACTCTGGCCAGACGCCCTCTTTGGGAAGTCGGGTTGGATTATGATCATGGGACCGGGCACGGGGTCGGAAGTTACCTTGGCGTTCATGAAGGACCTGAGCGCGTCTCGAAAGCGGCCGATGCGGTCGCGTTGAAACCTGGAATGATTCTTTCAAACGAACCCGGGTATTACAAAAGCGGAGAGTATGGGATTCGGTTGGAAAACCTTGTTGTGGTGGTCCCCGTTCCGGTAAATGGCGAAGGGAGTCGTGAATGGTTCGCGTTTGAGACGATTACGCTCGTGCCGTTTGATGCATCGCTTATTGACGTGACCTTATTGAATACGACGGAAATCGATTGGCTCAACGCGTACCATGCCCGCGTGTGGGAAGTCATCGGGCCGCTGGTTGACTCGTCCACGGCCGCCTGGTTACACCGGGCGACTGAACCAATTTCCGAAGCATAACCCGTCACAGAGGGCCTCCTGGCGATATGAATCAAGTCCCCATGGATGAACGGATTGCCGAGCGCATCCGTAGTCAATTGGGGCCGACAACGGACGTGGAAGCCCTTTTCGTCAAGGGAGACCTCTTACAACTTCACGTCTCCGAAGAATTTTATACACGGTTGGCGGTTGATCGTGAACGTGGACGAAAGATCGTGCTGATGCTGATGCGGCACATGAAGTCTTTAACGGGTCGTCAGGACGTCACGGTGCGGGTGTACAGTCAAAAAGAAAAGATGATTGAAGGAAAGGTCAAGGCATTTGGGGGAGATAACGTGACGTATACGTTGGATTTGTAAAGTCAATCCGTCGCCGAAGCCGCTTATGGGGTCAACCGTTGCGCGCCTCCGATATAGTCGAACAGTGCCTGTTTCGTGGTGAAGGAATCGTGGCGAGTCCGGGGTTCGCTACTTTGGAGTTCGACAATAAACGAGCGTTCGTCGTACTCGACGATTGGAAAGCCTTTTCCCTTCAGGTGGGCCACCACGTCTTTCATTAACGCCACTCCTTCGGCATATTGACAAAACACACAATTAAGAACGTCGCCCGATTCATGGCGGGCTCGTTGTGGCGCGTGCCAATAGGATAATCGGTAACTGGAAATATGGAGTCTTTGCGTCCTCATCACGGGACCGCTGCGTAGAGAAGTGAATGGGAAATTGTAGCATAAATCAGGCGAAACCCGTGGGTGCGGTTCTTGACAGGAAAGAATTTTTCTGACCATGGTGTCATGATGGAATCACGTGATTTGCTGGAATCCATGCCGCCGCCAAAGACCGATCTCCGCGCTCTCCAATCTTCTCCGGACGTGCACGTCCTGACCGTTCACGACAAAACGATTATCCTGGTCGGGACGGTTCACGTGTCACAAGAGTCTGCGGATTTGGTTCGTGCCGTCATAGAAGAGAAACGCCCGGATGCCGTCTGCGTGGAATTGGATGCCCGTCGATACGAAGCCTTGTCTCAGCAGCAGAAGTGGGAGTCATTCGACCTCAAAGAGGTTATCCGGAAAAAACAGTTGAGTACCATGTTGGCCAACGTCTTGTTGGCCTCCTATCAAAAGCGGCTAGGGGATCAGCTTGGTGTCCTGCCTGGCACCGAGATGCTGGAAGCCGTCAACGTTGCCAAAAAACTCGACGTTCCGATTGTTCTCTGCGACCGCGACGTCCGCGTCACCATGCGACGGGCTTGGCGGTCCACCCCCTTCTTGAAAAAGAGCATGTTAGTCTCGTCGCTCATTTTGGGCGTGTTTGATACTACGCCCGTGACCGAAGAGTCTTTACAAGATTTGAAAAAACAGGACGCGTTGTCGGACATGATGCAGGAACTGGGCAAGGAGATTCCGACGTTGAAAACGGTGCTGATCGATGAACGAGACCACTATTTGGCAGAAAAAACCCTGCAAGCCGAAGGAAAGACAATCGTCTCGGTGGTCGGAGCCGGACACGTGGAGGGGATTCAAGCCATTCTCCAGGGCGAGCGGCAGGACAACCTGGATGCCCTGGACGTTATTCCCCCTGTGTCTTCGACGTGGAAATGGATAGGATGGTCTATCCCTGCCATTATTGTTGGTTCAATCGCCTTGATTGGCTATCAAAAAGGGGCCGCGGCAGCCGGAGACAATGCCGTCTTCTGGATTGTGGCGAATGGCGTGCCCAGTGGCCTGGGGGCCTTACTGGCCTGGGCTCACCCTGTCACGATTGTTGTGGCAGTGGCCGGGGCCCCGTTTACGAGTCTGACTCCGGTGATCGGCGTCGGGTACGTGACGGCATTTGTCCAAGCCTATATGCAACCACCGATCGTTCGTGAATTTCAAACCGTGGCCGAGGACGTTGCCATTCCCAGGCGCTGGTGGCAAAGTCGACTGTTACGGGTGTTCTTGGCCTTTTTGTTTCCTACCATTGGCAGCGTCATCGGAACGTGGGTCGGTGGAACGCGAATTGTATCGAATTTGTTCTAGGGGCCCGTTGCTTGAGTGTTCGACCGCGCTGGAATATCCCTCATGATCCTCGTTAGTCGTGATGGTCGTCCGGAGAGCCGATGGGGGCGTTGACGGGTTTTCTCGCGATACTGAAAATGCCGGAGACGGGCTTCTTCTTCACGCGGGAGCAACTCATCGAAGAGTCCTGCGCCAGCCAGGAGAATCGGATTGCCTGTGTCGACGCGCACAAGAGCCTGGGCGTTCGAGGAGAACGCGAGGTGAAGCGCTTTACAATCGGGTTCACGAAGAAATCAGCGGAAACGTTCTTTGCGAAGCTCCGCGGTTCAGGGAACCGGCGCGTGGCAGACGTGCGGCTGAACAACGTCTCACAGCTTGCGGGCTTCGCAAAACGGCACGACTTCGAGTGGTTTCTGCGCGAACGTTGCGACGTTGACCGCGTGCGTCTGCCGGAACCGGCACCGACGCAGAAAACGCCCGGATCGCCACGGGAAGCATAAGGAGGATGGAAAAGGGACGAGCGGGACTTTCTCTCACTCAGGCGTTTTCTGTTTTCTGGTACGTTGAAAAAGACAAGATGGACAGGTGTAGTGAATGAAGCGGTCTTCCCCCACGAGTCGTTTCGTCATCGCAATCCGGCACCACCTGCATTGCCGATCAGGAAGTTGGGCCTCTGACGGAAGGGCGGGGGATTTTGGCGAAGGCGTATTCATTGCAATATTCTGGTAAAGCCTGCCCGTGGTTGTCAATGGGGAAGGGGGGCTGGAATGACCAGGCGAAGGAGAACGACCTCAAGCATGTTTCGAGCCTGCAAGAACCTGTGGCGCGTTTGAAAACCTATGGTGTCTCAAAACAACCCCCTTTCATCGCTTAAGCGAAAGAAAACGGCAGCCGACTTGCCGCCCCCAGGAGGCAGCATTCCGGCACTGGTCGTGTCCGGATTTTTAGGCGCGGGCAAAACCACACTCGTTCGGCTCCTGCTTGAAGAAGCACAGGCGCAAGGGGTACGGGTCGCGGTTGTGTCGAACGAATTCGGGGCCTTGGGAATCGATCAAGCCTTGTTGGGAAGCCAGGTCGGCTGCAACTATGTTGAATTGGAAGGTGGGTGCGTCTGTTGCAAACTTTCCGATGAATTAGTGGCAACGCTTCAACGGATCAGGGAAGAGATTCATCCGGATCGAGTCGTCGTCGAAACGTCTGGCGTGGCCTTACCCTTTGACGCGATTCTGAATTTTTGGCGCGAACCTGTATCGAAGTGGGTCGAGGATTGTCTCTCGACGGTGGTCGTGAACGCCGAACAGGTAGCTGAAGGGCGTGATCTGGAAGGGACCTTTGAACAGCAAGTGTCGTCGGCCGACTTGTTAATCCTGAACAAAATTGATCTCGTTCATTCGGAACAACGTGCTCGGATCCATGAACGGGTGCAGCGCCTGGCCCCAGGGACTCCCATCATTCCAGCCGTTCACGCCGGTGTCAGTACGT